>NZ_BBRA01000003.1 GCF_000975035.1 Demequina flava
AAAATATGTGCCGCAGCGACCTACTCTCCCACACCCTGGCGAGTGCAGTACCATCGGCGCTGAGAGGCTTAGCTTCCGGGTTCGGAATGGGACCGGGCGTTTCCCTCTCGCTATGGCTGCGGCAACTCTATGGAGATATCGGTTTTGGGTTCGACCGTTTCTCGGGAACCGCATAGTGGACGCTTTGTTACATGTTTGATTTAAAGTCAAGTTATCGGCCTATTAGTACCGGTCAGCTTCAAGGGTCGTTAGTCCCCTCTTCCACATCCGGCCTATCAACCCCATGGTCTATAGGGGGCCTCTCGGAGCAAGCTCCGTGGAAATCTCATCTTGAGACCGGCTTCCCGCTTAGATGCTTTCAGCGGTTATCCGTTCCGAACGTAGCCAACCAGCCGTGCTCCTGGCGGAACAACTGGCACACCAGAGGTTCGTCCAACCCGGTCCTCTCGTACTAGGGTCAGATTCTCTCAAATTTCCTGCGCGCGCAGCGGATAGGGACCGAACTGTCTCACGACGTTCTAAACCCAGCTCGCGTACCGCTTTAATGGGCGAACAGCCCAACCCTTGGGACCAACTCCAGCCCCAGGATGCGACGAGCCGACATCGAGGTGCCAAACCATGCCGTCGATATGGACTCTTGGGCAGGATCAGCCTGTTATCCCCGGGGTACCTTTTATCCGTTGAGCGCTGGCGCTTCCACATGCCACCAGCGGGTCACTAGTTCCGACTTTCGTCCCTGCTCGACCTGTCAGTCTCACAGTCAAGCTCCCTTGTACACTTGCACTCGCCACCTGATTGCCAACCAGGCTGAGGGAACCTTTGAGCGCCTCCGTTACTCTTTGGGAGGCAACCGCCCCAGTTAAACTACCCACCAGGCACTGTCCCTGGTCCGGATTACGGACCGAAGTTAGATATCCAGAGTGATCAGAGTGGTATTTCAACAATGACTCCACCAATACTGGCGTATTGGCTTCAAAGTCTCCCACCTATCCTACACAAACCACACCGAATACCAATACCAAGCTATAGTAAAGGTCCCGGGGTCTTTCCGTCCTGCTGCGCGTAACGAGCATCTTTACTCGTAGTGCAATTTCGCCGAGTTCGCGGTTGAGACAGCGGAGAAGTCGTTACGCCATTCGTGCAGGTCGGAACTTACCCGACAAGGAATTTCGCTACCTTAGGATGGTTATAGTTACCACCGCCGTTTACTGGGGCTTAAATTCACAGCTTCGCCTTGCGGCTAACCGTTCCTCTTAACCTTCCAGCACCGGGCAGGCGTCAGTCCGTATACATCGTCTTGCGACTTCGCACGGACCTGTGTTTTTAGTAAACAGTCGCTTCTCCCTGGTCTCTGCGGCCTTCGAACGCTCACAGCAGCTAGTGCTGATCACGCCTCAGGCCCCCCTTCTCCCGAAGTTACGGGGGCATTTTGCCGAGTTCCTTAACCACGATTCACTCGATCGCCTTAGTATTCTCTACCTGATCACCTGAGTCGGTTTGGGGTACGGGCGGCTAGAACCTCGCGCCGAGGTTTTTCTTGGCAGCATAGGATCACCGATTTCCCACTAATGTGGTCACCATCGGGTCTCAGACATGTGAACGGCGGATTTGCCTACCGTTCGTCCTACACCCTTAGACGTGGACTACCATCGCCACGCTCGGCTACCTTCCTGCGTCACCCCTGTTATTACGCTTGCCTACTACGGACTTGGTTCGCGCGCTAGCCACATCTGTCACTCCGAAGAGATCGAGTGTGGTTCGGGCGCTTAGCATTATCCGCCTTGGCATGGGCGGTTCTTCGCCGGTACGGGAATATCAACCCGTTGTCCATCGACTACGCCTGTCGGCCTCGCCTTAGGTCCCGACTTACCCAGGGCGGATTAACCTGGCCCTGGAACCCTTGATCATTCGGCGGACGGGTTTCTCACCCGTCTTTCGCTACTCATGCCTGCATTCTCACTCGTGTGGTCTCCACTGCTGGGTTACCCCGCAGCTTCACTGCCCACACGACGCTCCCCTACCCATCCACACGCTTGGACCCCCATCACGAAGATGGAAGCCGGGCAATGTGTGAATGACACAACTTCGGTGGTGTACTTGAGCCCCGCTACATTGTCGGCGCGGAATCACTTGACCAGTGAGCTATTACGCACTCTTTCAAGGGTGGCTGCTTCTAAGCCAACCTCCTGGTTGTCTATGCAACTCCACATCCTTTCCCACTTAGCACACGCTTAGGGACCTTAGTTGGTGTTCTGGGCTGTTTCCCTCTCGACTATGAAGCTTATCCCCCACAGTCTCACTGCTGCGCTCTGACTTACCGGCATTCGGAGTTTGGCTGACGTCAGTAACCTGGTGGGGCCCATCGGCCATCCAGTAGCTCTACCTCCGGTAAGAAACACGCAACGCTGCACCTAAATGCATTTCGGGGAGAACCAGCTATCACGAAGTTTGATTGGCCTTTCACCCCTATCCACAGCTCATCCCCTCGGTTTTCAACCCAAGTGGGTTCGGTCCTCCACGCGGTCTTACCCGCGCTTCAACCTGGCCATGGATAGATCACTTCGCTTCGGGTCTAGACCCAGCGACTCTACCGCCCTATTCGGACTCGCTTTCGCTACGGCTGCCCCTCACGGGTTAACCTTGCCACTGAGCACTAACTCGCAGGCTCATTCTTCAAAAGGCACGCCGTCACCCCTGCTAGGGAGGCTCCGACGGATTGTAAGCACACGGTTTCAGGTACTATTTCACTCCCCTCTCGGGGTACTTTTCACCTTTCCCTCACGGTACTGTTCCGCTATCGGTCAGTAGGAAGTATTTAGGCTTACGAAGTGGTCTTCGCGGATTCACACGGGATTTCTCGGGCCCCGTGCTACTTGGGATAACTCTTCGAAGTGCACGCAATTTCGTCTACGGGGGTCGCACCCTCTATGCCGGGCCTTTCAATGCCCTTCGACTATCACGCACATTTATGACTTCGCTCACCAGTATCAGCTGGTGACAAAAGGTCCCACAACCCCACATACGCAACGCCTGATAGCTATCACACGTATATGGTTTGGCCTGTTCCGCTTTCGCTCGCCACTACTCACGGAATATCTCTTCCTGTCGGTACTGAGATGTTTCACTTCCCGACGTTCCCTCCAAACACCCTATATATTCAGGTGCAGGTCACTGGACATGACTCCAGCGGGGTTTCCCCATTCGGACATCCTCGGATCAAAACTTGTTTGCCAGTTCCCCGAGGCTTATCGCAGGCTACAACGTCCTTCATCGGCTCCTACTGCCAAGGCATCCACCATGTGCTCTTAAAAACTTGACACAGAAATCAAAGATGCTCGCGTCCACTATGCAGTTCTCAAGCTACGGGCGATACCCCTCATCTACTGCAGCGCCTACCCCCACACGGGAGCGGTTCGTCTACAACGAGGGGACCAAAACCAGAAAGAATCCGGTGTCCCTTAACGGGTCCCGATCTTTCAGGACCCAACAGTGTGCCAACCATGAACAACTCCCACCAACACGATCCGCTTTCCAACCCCAAGGGGCGTACTCACACGCGTCAATGCTTGCTGCCATGTCCATGTCGATGTTCCATCCATGAGCTCTCGCCGGTCAACACATGTGACCGAAACGAGGCCTGGACAACCAAACCGAAGTTTGACTGCCAGATGCTCCTTAGAAAGGAGGTGATCCAGCCGCACCTTCCGGTACGGCTACCTTGTTACGACTTAGTCCCAATCGCCAATCCCACCTTAGACGCCTCCCTCCACAAGGGTTAGGCCGACGTCTTCGGGTGTTACCGACTTTCGTGACTTGACGGGCGGTGTGTACAAGGCCCGGGAACGTATTCACCGCAGCGTTGCTGATCTGCGATTACTAGCGACTCCAACTTCATGAGGTCGAGTTGCAGACCTCAATCCGAACTGAGACCGGCTTTTTGGGATTCGCTCCACCTTACGGTATCGCAGCCCTTTGTACCGGCCATTGTAGCATGCGTGAAGCCCAAGACATAAGGGGCATGATGATTTGACGTCATCCCCACCTTCCTCCGAGTTGACCCCGGCAGTCTCCTATGAGTCCCCACCATTACGTGCTGGCAACATAGGACGAGGGTTGCGCTCGTTGCGGGACTTAACCCAACATCTCACGACACGAGCTGACGACAACCATGCACCACCTGTATACGGCGAAAAAATCACTCCCTATCTCTAGGGATAGACCGTATATGTCAAGCCTTGGTAAGGTTCTTCGCGTTGCATCGAATTAATCCGCATGCTCCGCCGCTTGTGCGGGCCCCCGTCAATTCCTTTGAGTTTTAGCCTTGCGGCCGTACTCCCCAGGCGGGGCACTTAATGCGTTAGCTGCGACGCGGAAACCATGGAATAGTCCCCACATCTAGTGCCCACCGTTTACGGCATGGACTACCAGGGTATCTAATCCTGTTCGCTCCCCATGCTTTCGCTCCTCAGCGTCAGTTGTGGCCCAGAGACCTGCCTTCGCCATCGGTGTTCCTCCTGATATCTGCGCATTCCACCGCTACACCAGGAATTCCAGTCTCCCCTACCACACTCTAGCCTGCCCGTACCCACTGCAGACACGAGGTTGAGCCTCGTGCTTTCACAGCAGACGCGACAAGCCGCCTACGAGCTCTTTACGCCCAATAATTCCGGACAACGCTTGCGCCCTACGTATTACCGCGGCTGCTGGCACGTAGTTAGCCGGCGCTTCTTCTGCAGGTACCGTCACTTTCGCTTCTTCCCTGCTGAAAGGGGTTTACAACCCGAAGGCCTTCATCCCCCACGCGGCGTCGCTGCATCAGGCTTTCGCCCATTGTGCAATATTCCCCACTGCTGCCTCCCGTAGGAGTCTGGACCGTGTCTCAGTTCCAGTGTGGCCGGTCGCCCTCTCAGGCCGGCTACCCGTCGTCGCCTTGGTGAGCCATTACCTCACCAACAAGCTGATAGGCCGCGAGTCCATCCCAGACCGAAAAACTTTCCCAACGATGACCATGCGATCTCGTTGCATATCCGGTATTAGACCTCGTTTCCAAGGCTTATCCCAGAGTCTGGGGCAGGTTACTCACGTGTTACTCACCCGTTCGCCACTGATCCACCCAGCAAGCTGGGCTTCACCGTTCGACTTGCATGTGTTAAGCACGCCGCCAGCGTTCGTCCTGAGCCAGGATCAAACTCTCCATAAATGATAATCAGCAAACCCACCAAAAGTGGGATCACAAACATTACAAAGAAGACCAAAAACTTGGTCAGTTCAATCTCTAGCATCGAACAAAATGTCACTGACATTTCGTTGTCTACCAAAGGAATCCTAAACACCCTCAAAAAGAGGATGCCGGAGTTTGGCATCGACAATATGTGGCACACTGTTGAGTTCTCAAAGATCGGACGCGCACCACCACCTCACCCTCACGGGCCCGGTTTTGGGGCAACCCTTCTAACTTACT
>NZ_BBRA01000002.1:0-557861 GCF_000975035.1 Demequina flava
GGCAAGGGCCGCCCCATTTGGGGCGGCCCTTCGCATTTCCCCAGCGAGCAAGTGCTGGCACGATGGTGACGGTAGCGGCGAGACTCGCCCGCGCCGTCCGCAAGGAGACACCTCAACATGGCTGATTCATCGCACACCAACGGTTCCGACGACCGCCGCGATCGCAACGATCGGACGGACCGCGACCAAGGACGTCCCCGGAACAATGGTTCCGGTCGTTCGAGTGGGTCCGGATCTGGTGGTGGTTCACGAGGCCAACAGCGTTCCAGTGGCGGGCAACGACGCTCTTCCTACGACGATCGCCCCGGTCAGAACCGCTCTTCTGGTTCCCGCGGCAACTCTCAGAGTCGTGGACGCTCCAGCGGCGGTCGTGACGGCGCGCGGTCGTACGGTAGCCGCAACGGCGCAGGTACTTCGGGTAGCCGGGACGACCGTGATCGTGGAGGGCGTGACGGCCAGCGCACTGGCGGAAACCGTGACGGTTCCTCCCCCGACGACCGCAGTGGAGGATCACGCGACAGTTCCTCGCGCGGCCCCGCACGTGGGTCAACCTCCAGGCCTAGTTCCTCACGCGCCAGCGGCGGTCGTGACAACAGGGGCTACGACCGCGGTGGTCGGTCTGACGATCGTCGCGACGGTCGAAGCGATGATCGCAGTAGCGGTCGGCCCAGCTACGGCGGGGGGTCACGTGGCAGCTATTCGCGTGATGACCGTGACGGTCGAGGCGGCCGTGATAGTCGTCCCGGGGGAGATCGGTCGCGTGCGGGTGGTTCCTACGGCAGGTCCGATGACCGCCGTGGTGGTACCGGCGATGACCGTCGAGGCGGTTGGCGCGACGGACGGCGCGACGGTCGCCGCGACGACTCGCGTGGCAGTGGCCGCTATGAGCGTTCTGGTTCGCGTCCGCAGGGTGGACGTGACCAGGTGCGTCGTGATGACCGCCGCACGGAGCGCGACGACGGTTCACGTCGTGGCGACCGTTCGACAGTGCGTCCAGTCACCGAGGTGCCCGAGATCCCCGAGGAGATCTCGATTGGTCAGCTCGACCGTACGGTGCGGGCGCGACTGCGAACGCTGAGCAAGGACAACGCAGAGGACGTCGGTCGTCACCTCGTGATGGCTGGACTGCTCCTGGAACTCGATCCCGAGCGTGCATACAAGCACGCCCAGGTCGCCGTGGCCCGTGCGGGTCGCGTCGACGTTGTTCGCGAAGCCGGCGCGGTCGCTGCATACGCGACCGGTCGCTACGGCGAAGCACTGAGGGAGTTCCGCACAGTGCGCCGTCTCAACGGGTCTAACGAGCACGTTGCTCTGATGGCCGACTGCGAGCGCGGCCTGGGACGCCCGGAACGCGCCATTGCGCTTGGTCGTGAGTCAGAGAGCGCTGACCTTGACGCTAGGCAGCGGGCGGAGCTCGACATCGTGCTGGCCGGCGCGCGCATGGATCTCGGTGAGAACGAGGCGGCATACGTTGCACTCGGCCGGATTACGGCGCCCGACCTCGAGATTCAGCAGCAAGTCGATACTGCTCGCGCAACTGTTCTTCGTGCTTTGGGGCGCATTGCCGACGCCGAAGCGATTGAGGCAACTCTTCCCGCACCGGCTGAGGTCGAGGATCCTTGGGCCGACGACGTCACACTGTACGACGTCCAGGAACTTCCCGATCCCGCCGAGTACGAGGCACGCGAAGCCGCTCGTCAAGCTGCGTTTGCAGAGGCCAACGCTGTCGAGGAGCCCAACGTGCCCGACGTGCCCGAGGCGTCCGAGGATGCCCAACTCGATGGCGCGGACGACTCCGACCTGGCTCCGGACGCCGGTGCACCTAGCGACTACGAGCCCACGACCAACGAGGATTCACAGGAGAAGTAGACATGCTGCTCGGCACAGACGTTCCATTGTGGGAAGCGCACGACGCGGCCTTGGTCGATCTCGATGGCGTGGCCTACCGCGGCCCGCACGCAATCCCTACAGCTCCGGATGCCCTGCAGGCGGCTCGCGGTGCAGGGATGCGCATCGTCTTCGTGACAAACAACGCCAGCCGGGAGCCAAGCACCGTTGCCGACCACCTCACGGAGCTCGGGATGCCCACTCAGACCCACGAGGTGCTGACCGCGGCGCAGGCCGTCTCCTTGATGGTGCGCGACGCAATGCCGGAAGGGTCCCCGGTGTTTGTCGTGGGTGGCCAGGGCCTGAGGACCGCACTGACGGACGTCGGAATGCGCCTCGTTGATTCGGCCCACGACAATCCCGCAGCAGTCGTCCAGGGTTTCAACCCGGACGTGTCTTGGAAGGACTTCGCCGAGGCGTCGTACGCCATTTCACAAGGCGCCAAGTTCTTCGCGTCCAACATGGACCTCACCATTCCCAATGACCGCGGAGTGGCGCCAGGCAATGGTTCACTCGTCAACGTCGTGATCACCGCTACCGGCGTGACGCCTCCCAGCGCGGGCAAGCCTGCGCCAGAAATGTTCACGCTCGCCGCGCGTCAGGCAGATGCGCGAACGCCTTTGGTCATTGGCGACCGCCTCGACACCGACCTCAAGGGCGGCCGCGCTGCGGGGTACCCGGGACTCATGGTTCTCACCGGCGTCAACGACGGCCGTGACGCGGTGCTTGCGGTACCCGACGAACGCCCGTCATACATCGGCGAGGACCTCCGCAGCCTTGCCCACCCTCACCCCGCCCCCGAGCGGGACGGAGAAGGGTGGAAGGTCGGTGAGTGCAGCGCGCGTGTGAGCGATGGACACCTCTCCGTTACGGGACCAGCCGATGTGGATCGCATCCGGGCAGCGTGTGCCGCGGCGTGGGAGGCGGCCGATGCCGGGGTCACGATCGAGGTTGAGTCCCTGCCTGACCTGGGCGTATCCTCAACCCATGACTGAGTTCTCCGAGCAGCGTGAGCCCCTGGGCGAGGTCCAGTACCCATCTGAGGTCCGTGAGGCACTGCGGGCGGTCACTGAGTTGCCGACTGACTTGAACGAGCAGGCTGACTTCTTCGACAAGATCCAGTCATCGCTGTCGAATCGCCTGCGCGAAGACCAGTAGAGCGCGCTGATGCGGCTCGACCGCGCGCTCCACGTGCGCGGACTCGCTCGCTCGCGTTCCCACGCGCAGCAACTCATTGACGCTGGTGTGGTCTCCGTCGCCGGGCGTACCTTGCTCAAGGCCTCGACGACTGTCACCGACGACATCGCCATCGTGATCGACGAGTCCGAGGCCCACTACGTATCCCGTGCAGCCCACAAACTCCTAGGCGCCCTCGACGTTTGTGAACCTTTGGGTTTGAAGGTGGCCGGAGCATCGGCCCTTGATGCGGGAGCCTCAACTGGCGGCTTTACTCAAGTTCTCTTGGAACGCAGCGTAGCCCGCGTGCTCGCCGTTGACGTCGGCCACGGTCAACTCGTGCCTGAGATTGCCCAAGACCCCCGGGTGGATGCGCGGGAAGGAATCAACGTTCGCGACCTCACGGCTTCGTCGGAGGGCGCGGGTGTCGATCTCGTGGTGGCAGATCTGTCGTTCATTTCGTTGACGCACGTCATCGCTCCTTTGGCTGACTTTGCCGGCCCCGCGAGCGACTTTGTCCTCATGGTCAAGCCCCAGTTCGAGGTCGGCCGGTCAAAGCTGTCGAGCAGGGGAGTCGTCACCGATCCGCGAGATCGCGTGGCCGCGGTGACGCAAGTGGCAAACGAGATGCGGGCGCAAGGCCTTAGCCTGCACCACATTGCCCGTAGTCAGCTGCCGGGTCCACAGGGAAATCACGAGTTCTTCGTGTGGGGCTCGCAAGCATGGCAGGCTAGTGACAGTCGCGGCGGGACCAGGCCGGTTCTTAACGACATTGACCTGAAGGTACAGATCAAGCAGGAGGTGAAGGCAGGCACATGACACGCACCGTTCTGATTGTGTCCAACCCTCACCGACCCGAGATCGTTGATGCCGTCGCAGATGTCGAGGCCGCCCTGCGCGCCGAGGGCATTGATGTGCGTCATGACCTGGTCGACGGCGCCGACATCGAAGCGGCCATCGTCCTGGGCGGCGACGGCACCATGCTGCACGCCGCTCATCTCACGCATGGCACGGGCATTCCGCTGCTGGGCGTGAACCTCGGCCGTGTCGGCTTCCTCGCAGAGCTCGAGCGTGACGACGTCGTCACTGCCGCGAAGCGGTTGGCGGCGCGGGACTACACGACGGAAGCGCGCGGAACTCTGCACGTCACCGTCAAGCGTGCCGACGGCACCGTCGAAGACGGCTGGGCGCTCAACGAAGTGACGCTCGAACGCGATGAGCGCTTGCGCACCCTCGAGGTCCAGGTGGGCGTAGACGGTCACCCGCTGTCGTCCTTTGGGTGTGATGGCATCGTCGTGTCGACAGCTACCGGTTCCACGGCCCACGCATTCTCTGCGGGTGGACCGGTGATGTGGCCCAATGTTGACGCGTTGCTGTTCGTTCCGCTGTCCGCTCACGCGCTGTTTGCGCGACCACTTGTCGTGGGGCCGGACTCGACGTTCGCGATCGAGGTCGTCGATTCGTCCGATGCTGGGGGACAGGTCGTACTCGACGGGGCTCGCGCGATTGATGCCGGCCGTGGTTGCGTCATTGAGGTCAAGCGCGGTTCTGGCACGGTGCGGTTGGCGCGTATGTCCGATGCTCCGTTCACCCAGCGACTCGTCGACAAGTTTTCATTGCCAACGCAGGGGTGGCGTGGAGAGCGGGCCCGCACCACGCCTATCGGTCGTGAGATCGACGGGCACGACGCCGATGCTGTTGTCGAGGTGGAGCCGAACGTCCCCGACGAGGACGGCTGATGCTGCACGAACTATCGATCGCAGATCTTGGAGTCATCGAGTCTGCGCGCGTGGAGCTCGGGCCTGGCCTGACGTGTGTGACCGGCGAGACCGGCGCGGGCAAGACCATGGTGCTCACCGGGCTCGGGCTCATTCTTGGTGCGAAGAGCGCTCGGGCTACGGTCCGTGAAGGCGCGAAGGAAGCACTCGCCGAGGCCGTGATCGACATTCCCCGTGACTCAGAATCTGCGTTACGCCTCGAAGACGCCGGAGTGATCGTGGACGACGACGGCACTGTGGTCGTGGCCCGGACCGTGGGCGCGGCAACTCGGTCACGCACGGTGATCGGTGGGCGCACCGTTCCCCAGGCGCTCCTTGGCGACCTCGCGTCTGAACTCGTGACTGTGCACGGCCAGAGCGATCAGGTGCGCCTTCGGTCGGCGTCGCGACAGCGTGACACTCTCGACCGCTACGCAGGCCCCACGCACGCTTCATTGCTGGCGACGTACCGCGCCGCATGGGATGCGTGGAAACTCGCTGAGGAAGAGTTGCGGGTGATGCAGGAAGGCGCTGACGCCGAGCGCGCTGAGGTGTCACGCCTACGCGACGATGTTGACGCGATCGATGCCGTCGCGCCCCGTGAGGGAGAAGACGCTGAGATCGAGGCCCAGGTCCGCGTTCTCGATAACGCGGAGGCCGTGCGGATGTCAGCGGCTGCGGCACATGCCGCACTGACTGGCGACGATGAGTTCACAGTTGCTACCGCTCTCGAAGCGGCCCGCAAGGCACTGGGCGACGGCGCCCGCCACGACGCAACACTTGAGGCTCTTGAGCAACGTGTCGCGGACTTCCTCTACGGTGCGACCGACGTGGCGTCAGAGCTGACGAGTTACCTCGACGCGCTTGACGCTGACCCTGAGCGCCTCAACGAACTTCATCAACGTCGTTCTGATCTCAACACTTTGATGCGCAGAATTGGCGTGCCCGACCTTGCCAGTGTCATCGAGTACGCGGAGACGGCGCGACCCAGGATCGCGGCCGATGACGACTGGGACGCCACGCTCGAGCGCCGAGCCGCTCAGGAACGACAAGCCCGGGAGTCGCTCGAAGCCGCTGCTGGCGTGGTCCGGCAGTCCCGAGAGGGTGCGGCGGAGCGTCTGTCGCATGCGGTGGACGCCGAGCTCACGGAGCTGGCGATGGCTGACGCGTCGGTACGGATCGTGATCGAACCAACGGACCTTGCTCCCCATGGTGGCGACACCGTGACCTTCACCCTGGCTTCCCACCCTGGGGCACCGCATCGGCCCTTGGCGGAAGCCGCGTCCGGCGGTGAACTCTCGCGCATCATGCTGGCTCTCGAAGTGTCACTCGCTTCGACAGACGCCGACGCATCGCGAACCTTTGTCTTTGATGAGGTCGACGCCGGTGTCGGTGGCCGTGCTGCCATTGCGGTGGGCAACCGACTCGCTGAACTCGCTCGATCCCACCAGGTGATTGTCGTGACGCACCTCGCGCAAGTGGCGTCCTTCGCAGACACCCACGTCGTCGTGCGCAAAGCGACCGACGGAGCCGTCACGCGGGCCCAGGTCACGACCCTCGACGGCGATGCGCGCGTCGAAGAAATCGCGCGACTGCTCTCAGGGCAAGAGTCCTCGTCTGCTGCACTCGCCCACGCGCTTGAGCTACTGGAGGCATCCCGCGTGGCACGATGACGACATGAGTCGTTCCTCTCGCACACGGGACGCGGACGACGGCACGGTCATTGGACCCGTTCGCATCGATCGCAGCGCCTCCGCGCTTGCTCGTCGCCTGCGCGCGGGCGACGTTGCCGTCATCGACGTTCTCGACCTCGATCAGGGCTCCGCTGAGTCCCTTGCTGCTCGCCGTCCAGCCGCCGTCGTCAATGTCAGCACGTCGATCTCTGGTCGCTATCCTGCCGGGGGTCCACGGGTTCTGCTTGAAGCAGGAATTCCACTCCTGGATGCCGCCGGCCCCGCGGTGCTCGACCTCAAGGAAGGCACCACTGCACAGCTGCGCGACACGGACCTCGTTGTGGGTGACGCTGTCGTGGCGTCCGGCACCATCCTCGATGGCGACGCCATTGTCGACGCGATGCAATCCGCAGGCGAAGGCATGCGGGTGCAACTTCAAATGCTGACCGCGACCGCGATGGAACAGATTGCCCGTGAGGGTGACGTGCTCTTGGAGGGCCAAGGTCTTCCCGAGACTGGAGTCGACTTCACTGGCCGCCACGTCGTGATCGTCGCTCCGGGCTATCGGCACAAGGAACAGCTGAAGGAAATCAAGCGCTACCTGCGCGACGTGCGGCCCTTGGTCGTGGGCGTCGGCGCAGGGGCTGATGCGGCGCGCGACTTGGGGCCCGCCGCATCCGTCGTCGTTGGCGACGTTGAGGGCATCGAAGAAGAGACCCTCGCCACCGCCCAGCACATCGTCTTGCACGACCCTCACGGGAGCGACGTAGGTCTCATCCGCGTAGAGGCTCTCGGGGTCGACCACTCACACGTCGACTCGACGCTGTCTGCCACTGACGTGGCAATTTTGATGGCGCACGCTGGGGGAGCCGAGGTCATCGTCACAGTCGGCGTCGAATCGCGGCTGATGGACTTCCTTGAGCGCAGCCCTGCCGAGGGGGCTGGCACACTGCTGTCGCGGCTGAGCGCTGGAGCGCGCCTGGTTGATGCGACCACGCTCGCCCTCGTGTATCGCCATCGCTACGGAGCCTGGACGTTGGTTGTGCTGCTCATCAGCGCACTCCTCGCCCTCGGCGCCGCGATCTGGGTCACGCCCGCAGGACGAGCTTGGGTGGAGAGCATCTGGAATGGACTCACCGCATGGATCGGGGGCGCGTGATGATTGATTTCCGCTATCACTTGGTGTCACTTAGCGCGGTCTTCCTCGCTTTGGCCGTAGGCGTGGTCTTGGGAAGCGGGCCGATGCGCGACGCGCTCGTCGGGGACCAAGCTGGACAGATCGACGAGCTTGAACAAGAAGTGCATTCGCTCGAGGACGACATCCTGGTTCAGCAAGAGGCCGCGGTTGCTGGGGAGCAGTTCGCGGACGAGTCGTCCCAGCGTGTGCTGGCTGGCGCCCTTGGGGACGTCCAGGTCGCCTCGGTCGAGGTGGGGGAGCCTTCGGTCGAGTCAGCAGATGGCGTGCGAGCGCGTCAGGTCCAAGCCGGCGCTACCGTCACGGCACAGGTCAGCGTGCTCGACGCGTGGACTGACCCCGGCCAGGTCGCGTTCCGTAGCTCACTGGCGTCGACAGTGTCGTCCCAAGTAGCGGGAGCCACTGAGGACATGGCACCAACCACCGTGTTGGCGCACGCACTGGCTCAGGCGCTCATGCCTGGGGTTGTGCCGCCTGGCGCGGACGCGGACGCGTTCGCAGATGATCCACAGGAGCGGGCGAGCGCGCTCTTTGATCTGCTGTCAGAGGCCGACCTTGTCGATGGCAGCGTCTCCGCTGCCGCTGGCGCCGTCACCGTGATCGCGGGACCAGCTGATGAAGAGTCCTCGAGTGACTCTGCGACGTTTGCCGAGTTGTCCGGAGTCCTCGCGCAGTATGCGGAGGGCATTGTCGTGGCCTCGGGGCTGCCGTCATCAGGAGACGTTCCGACGGCCATCGCAGCGGCGCCGGACGCATCGGGCCTGGTGTCGACGGTCACGACCGGCACGACGTACTACGGACGGATCTCGACGGCGCTGGCGCTATCGGAGAACATTGGCGGAAGTGTGGGGCAGTACGCGGTCGGTGAAGGACAGACCTATGTACCGGCTCCGTAGTGATTCTTATCGCTAGAGAGGCGTTTCGGCATTCGCGGACCGCTCACGCCTGTTAGTGTTGAAGCCCGTGGAGAGATCTCGAATTTCGTCCGGTACGGACCATGTAACACGGCACATCTTCGTCACAGGGGGCGTCGTTTCCTCCCTGGGCAAGGGCCTCACTGCTTCCTCCCTGGGACGCCTTCTGCGCTCGCGCGGGCTCCGGGTGACGATGCAAAAGCTCGATCCCTATCTGAATGTGGATCCGGGCACGATGAACCCCTTCCAGCACGGCGAGGTGTTTGTCACCGACGACGGTGCAGAGACTGACCTCGACATTGGGCACTACGAGCGCTTCCTCGATGTGAAGCTCTCCGCTAGTTCTAACGTCACCACGGGTCAGGTTTACTCGCAGGTCATCGCCAAGGAGCGCCGCGGAGAGTACTTGGGTGACACCGTCCAGGTAATTCCGCACATCACCGATGAGATCAAGCGACGTATGCGCGATCAGGCGGGCCCCGAGTGCGACGTGATCATCACTGAGGTCGGCGGCACCGTCGGTGACATCGAGTCCCAGCCGTTCCTCGAGGCCGCGCGCCAGGTTCGTCACGATGTGGGTCGCGACAACGTCTTCTTCCTGCACGTATCGCTGGTGCCGTTCATTGGCCCGTCGGGGGAGCAGAAGACCAAGCCCACCCAGCACTCCGTCGCTACGTTGCGCAGTATCGGTATCCAGCCCGATGCGCTCGTGCTGCGCTCGGACCGGGACATCCCTCAGCCGGTGAAGTCCAAGGTCGCGCTCATGTGCGACGTGGAGAACGAGGCGGTCGTCACGGCGAAGGACTCGCCGAGCATTTACGACATCCCGAAGGTGCTCCACTCGGAGGGCCTCGATGCCTATGTGGTCCGTCGTCTGGACCTGCCGTTCCACGACGTGAAGTGGGGTGCATGGGACAAGGTCCTGGATCGCGTCCACCGCCCCGAACATCACGTCGAGGTCGCGTTGGTCGGCAAGTACATCGACCTGCCCGACGCGTACCTTTCCGTCTCAGAGGCGCTCCGTGCCGGCGGCTTCCACCACAGCGCCAAGGTGCGCCTGCGCTGGGTGGCCTCGGATGAGTGCCAGACGCCCGAGGGTGCCGAGAAGTCCCTCAGCGGCGTCGACGCAGTGCTGGTGCCCGGCGGCTTCGGCATTCGCGGCGTTGACGGCAAGATCGGTGCCCTGCGTTGGGCGCGCGAGAACAACGTCCCAACGCTCGGCATCTGCCTGGGCATGCAGACCATGGTGATGGAATACGCGCGCAACGTTGTCGGTCTTGAGGGAGCGTCCAGCTCTGAGTTCGATCCCGACACGCCGCACCCGGTCATCGCGACCATGGAGGAGCAGCAGGCGATCGTGGACGGCGACGGCGACTTGGGTGGAACCATGCGTCTGGGCGAGTACCAGGCCGTCCTGAAGGAGGGGTCGGTGGCCGCCGAGACCTACGGAAAGACGCAGGTAGGGGAGCGCCACCGCCACCGGTACGAGTTCAACAATGCGTACCGCGCCCAGCTCGAAGAGGCTGGACTGGTCATCTCGGGTGAGTCTCCCGACCGCAACCTGGTCGAGTTTGTCGAGCTCCCACGAGACGTCCATCCGTATTACATCTCGACGCAGGCGCACCCGGAGTTCCTGTCGCGCCCCACGGACGCGCACCCGCTGTTCGCCGGGCTGATCGGTGCGGCTGTCGCTCGGCAGTCTGCATAGGTGTCTGACTCGTTGAAGGACTCACCACGGGATGCTCCCGTGGTGAGTCGCACGCGCCAGTTCACCGGCGCGGTGTGGGACATCGACTCGGATGTTGTGGACCTCGGCGACGAGGTCACAGTGACCCGTGACTATGTGCTCCACACCGGCGCCGTCGCGATCATGGCGCTCAACGACCGCAACGAGTTGTACCTCGTCAAGCAGTACCGGCACCCGGTGCGTATGGAGTGCTGGGAGCCTCCGGCTGGCCTGATGGACATGCCCGGTGAAGAAGCGCTCGGTACCGCGCAGCGCGAGCTGTGGGAAGAAGCGGATCTCACCGCGCGCCAGTGGGACGTGCTCGTCGATTCCTACACGTCGCCTGGGGGCTCCACTGAGAGCATTCGGATCTTCCTCGCGAGAGACGTTGCTGAGGTGCCGGCCTCCGAGCGTCATCAGCGCGAAGCCGAGGAAGCTCAGATGACCGGTGCCTGGATCCCGGTGGCCGAGGTAGTGGACGCGGTCTTGACTGGTCGTGTCCACAGCCCGCCGCTCGTCATGGGTGCCCTCGCACTCGACGTGGCGCTGCGCAACGACTTCTCTACTTTGCGTCCCGTGGACGCGCCGTGGGACCGTCCGCCAACGCGCGACCTGTAAGTGTTCGCGCGCTCAATCGGATCACCGGCCGATGCTGTGGAGCCACTCCCGTCGGCTTACGAAACCCGTTGATTTCCGCCGTAGTGGCGGTACTCATCGGCCGACCGGCGAGATTCGAGGGGCAACAGTTCCGCGCTAGCGCGCGAGAGCGGGGTCAGCCGACGTCTTAAGCAAGTAGTGCAGCGCCGCGTGCGCCGCTGCAAACAAGCCAATACCGATGAGGTGAAGAGCCACGAGGACTTCGGGTAGCCCAGTGAAGTACTGGACGTAGCCGACAGCCCCTTGGAAGAGCGTGACAGCGGCAAGCACGATCCACGCTTTGCGCACCTCATCCCGGCCACCGACCGAGTGGTCGCGTCGAATCCGCCACACCAATGCGGCGAAGACGGCGAGGAAGATCCATACCGCTGCAGCGTGTGCGCGGGCGATCGCCGCAGGGTCGAGCGCGAGCCGTTCTGTGGCGTCAATGTCGCCCGAGTGGGGGCCTGCGCCCGTGGTGAGCGCCCCTAGGAACAACAAGATTGCGACGATGAGGGAGAGCCCACGCTGGTGCCACACGATTGACTTGCCGTCCCTCCTCGGTGCGCGGCGGTGTGTCAACGCGAGCCATACGGAGAACCACACGAGCGCCGCGGACAGGAGGAGATGGGGAGCGACCACCAGCGGGTGGAGCTCGACGAGCACAGTGATTCCGCCCACGACGGCCTGAACGATGACGCCGATCCCCGGTACGAGGCCCCACCATTTGAGGTCCGGGCGCGACCGCCACAGGCCGATCGCGACGCCGAGCGCCACGGCAGCGAGCACGAACGTCAGCATGCGGTTGCCGAATTCGACTGCGGGATGCAGCCACTGTTCGGGGTGGAACTCCGGCGTGAAGCTTCCCGGCTCACACTGGGGCCACGTCGAGCAACCAAGGCCCGAGCCGGTCAGGCGGACAATGCCTCCCGTGACGATGATGCCGGCCTGGGTGACGATGTTCGCCAAAATGAAGCCACGGGTGTGACGCGTGATCCAGTCAAGAACCCAGATGAAGGCGCGGCGTACGGCGGATACAGAGCGGGTGAGCACTGTCCTATCCTAGTTTCGCAACTCCGTGGGTCTGTCCACGGTGGCGGGATCCCCTGACGGCGTGCGGCTCACCCGGCGCGCAGCAGTGAATTACGCAACACTTAAGTAAGGCTTCCCTTGCTTGCCGGGAACGAATTTAGCAACAAGAATGTTGTCTACAAAGGACACCTTTGCTACCCACCTCGCATCCCTCTGGAGGGCGCTATGACGACTGACACCACGCGGGACCGCGTGCTCGGGCTCATCGCCTCGGCAGGGCCAATCACAGCATCGGCCCTTGCGGAGGAACTCGGCGTGACTGCCGCCGGAGTGCGTCGGCATCTGTCGGCGCTGATCGGTGACGGCCTGATCGAGGACCACGAACCTCCAGGGCAGCACACCCGTGGCCGTGGCCGGCCAGCCAAGTCGTACGTCGCAACAACGGATGGGCAGCGTTCGCTTACCTCGGCTTACTCATCCGTCGCGGTCGATGCCGTGGCGTTCATGCGCGAGCACGGTCAGCTTGACGAGTTCGTCGAGACCAAGGCAAAGGAACTCGAGGCGACTCTCGTGAGTTCCATTCCTGAGGGCACGCCCATCGAAGAGCGCGTGAAGTTGCTGTCCGACGCCCTCGCCGAGCAGGGCTATGCCACGTCCGTCCGGCCGGGGCCAGGCGGCTACACCGTTCAACTGTGTCAGGGACACTGTCCCGTCCAATCGATTGCCGAGGAAGCTCCGGAGTGGTGCGAGGCGGAAACTCGCGTCCTCTCCCGCGTCCTCGACGTCCATGTCCAGCGCCTGTCAACACTGGCAGGCGGAGCACACGTGTGCACCACGACCATCCCCGTCGCGCTTGCGACGTCCAAGGAAGGATGACTATGAGCACCCCTACCGAGAATGCGCCCCAGGCGACCGATGAGGAGATCATCGACTCCATCGGTGGTTATGAGTACGGATGGCACGACTCCGATGCCGCCGGCGCCATTGCCGAGCGCGGTATCAACGAGGATGTTGTCCGTAACATCTCTGCGCTGAAGGACGAGCCCGAGTGGATGCTGAACATGCGTCTCAAGGGTCTGAAGATGTTCGACAAGAAGCCGCTGCCTCACTGGGGTAGCGACCTGTCGGGCATCGACTTCGACCGCATCAAGTACTTTGTGCGCTCGACCGAGAAGCAGGCCACGAGCTGGGAAGACCTCCCGGACGACATCAAGCAGACCTACGACAAGCTTGGTATCCCCGAGGCTGAGAAGCAGCGCCTGGTCGCTGGTGTCGCAGCTCAGTACGAGTCCGAGGTCGTTTACCACCAGATCCGCGAGGACCTGGAGGAGCAGGGTGTCATCTTCATGGACACCGACACCGCTCTTAAGGAGCACCCGGAGATCTTCGAGCAGTACTTCGGCACCGTGATTCCGGTTGGCGACAACAAGTTCGCTGGACTCAACACGGCTGTGTGGTCAGGTGGCTCGTTCGTTTACGTCCCGCCGGGCGTCCACGTCGAGATCCCGTTGCAGGCCTACTTCCGTATCAACACGGAGAACATGGGTCAGTTCGAGCGCACTCTCATCATTGCTGACGAGGGTTCGTACGTTCACTATGTCGAGGGCTGCACGGCCCCCATCTACTCGTCCGACTCGCTGCACTCCGCGGTGGTTGAGATCGTCGTGAAGAAGAACGCCCGCGTTCGCTACACGACCATCCAGAACTGGTCGAACAACGTGTACAACCTGGTCACCAAGCGCGCCACCGCCGCTGAAGGCGCCACCATGGAGTGGGTCGACGGCAACATCGGCTCGAAGGTCACCATGAAGTACCCGGCGATCTACATGCTCGGCGAGCACGCTCGCGGCGAGACGCTGTCCATTGCCTTTGCAGGCGAGGGCCAGCACCAGGATGCCGGCGCCAAGATGGTGCACGCTGCCCCCAACACCTCGAGTTCGATCGTGTCGAAGTCCGTCGCCCGTGGTGGCGGCCGAACCTCGTACCGCGGACTGGTTCAGGTGCTGGAAGGCGCCAAGAACTCCAAGTCGAACGTGCTGTGCGACGCGCTGCTCGTCGACCAGATCAGCCGCTCCGACACCTACCCCTATGTCGACGTGCGTGAAGACGACGTCCACATGGGCCACGAGGCATCCGTCTCGAAGGTGTCCGAGGACCAGCTGTTCTACCTCATGTCCCGCGGTCTGGACGAGACGGAAGCCATGGCCATGATCGTGCGCGGGTTCGTTGAGCCCATCGCGCGCGAGCTGCCCATGGAGTACGCGCTCGAGCTGAACCGCCTTATTGAACTTCAGATGGAAGGATCCGTCGGTTGACCGTCACTGACCACTCCCGAGCAACTGCCGACACCGCGCACAGCCACGGTCTCGGCACCCCGACTCCCGACGCCTCGCGCGCCGACCGTCCCACCTCGTTTGAGGTGTCGGACTTCACCGTCCCCGGCGGTCGTGAGGAAGAGTGGCGCTTCTCCCCTCTCAAGGACATCAAGCCGATGCTCGCCGACGAGGCAACATCCGGTCACCTTGAGTGGGACGTGCCTGAGCTTCCTGCCGGCGTGACGCTGACCGACATCGATGTGGCGGCTGCTCGCGAACGTTCCGTTCGCGCCCCAGGCGACCGCGCATCGGCCGTCGCAGCCGCTCACTCCGGTGGAGCCCGAGTGCTGACCATTGCACCCAACACGGTTCTCGACGAGCCCCTGCAGATCTCCGTGACTGGAACCGGTCAGGACGTGCGCGGCCACCTGCTGGTCGAGGCCGGCGAGTCGTCCGAGGCAACCGTGATCTTCGAGCGCAAGGGCACTGCAACGTACTCCGAGTTCGTCTCTGTTGACCTCGCCCAGAACGCAGGCCTCAACCTCGTGTTGCTGCAGCTGTGGGACGCGGACGCCGTACACGCGGGAGAGATTGTTGCCCGTCTGGGCCGCGACTCCCGCCTGCGCGGATCCGTTGTCACGCTCGGCGGCAAGTCGGTACGCCTGAACACCTCAGCCGCTTTCGCCGGCGAGGGTGCCCGCGTTGACCTGTTCGGTCTTTACTTCGCCGACTCCGGTCAGCACCAGGAGCACCAGCTGTTCGTCGACCACGCGGTGCCGCGTTGCACCTCGCGTGTCACGTACAAGGGCGCCCTGGCAGGCAAGACTGCTCGCACCGTCTGGATCGGCGATGTGCTGATCCGCAAGGAGGCCGAGGAGACCGACACCTACGAGCTCAACCGCAACCTGGTGCTCACCGACGGTGCTCGCGCCGACTCGGTGCCGAACCTCGAGATCGAGACCGGCGAAATCGCCGGTGCCGGACACGCCTCGGCGACCGGACGCTTCGACGACGAGCAGATGTTCTACCTGCGCTCGCGTGGAATCTCCGAGGCTGAGGCCCGCAAGCTGGTCGTTCGCGGCTTCTTCGCGGACCTGGTCCAGGAGATTGGCGTGGCAAGTGTCGAGCAGTCGCTCATGAAGGCGATTGAACTCGAACTCGAGCACGTCAACGAGGAGCTTGCGGAGACAGAAGCGTGAGTGAGCAGCTCGCCTGCATGGTGACCGACCTCGAGCCGGGCTCCGCGATGGATGTGGAGCTCACGCTCGCATCCGGCGCAGACACCCCGATCGCGGTCGTGCGCAGCGATGATGGCGATTTCTACGCCATCGGTGGCATGTGCACCCACGGCGAGGTACCGCTGGGCGAAGGCGACGTTGAAGGCTGCTTCATCGAGTGCTGGGCGCACGGTTCGCGTTTCGATGCGCGTACCGGCGTTCCTGACGAGTTGCCTGCCGTCACCCCTGTGTCGACCTACCCCGTTCGGATCGATGGCGAGCGTGTGCTCGTGGACATCGACAACCCCAAGTCTTAAGAAGAGTGAATCAAGGAGCATCATGAGCACCCTGGAAATCAAGAACCTCCACGCCTCCGTGGATACCCCTGAGGGCACCAAGCAGATCCTCAAGGGCGTCAACCTGACCATTAACTCCGGAGAGACCCACGCGATTATGGGTCCCAACGGATCGGGCAAGTCGACCCTGGCTTACGCCATCGCCGGTCACCCCAAGTACGACATCACCGAGGGCTCCGTGTTCCTCGACGGTGAGGACGTGCTGGAGATGAGCGTCGACGAGCGCGCCAAGGCTGGTCTGTTCCTCGCGATGCAGTACCCCGTTGAAGTCCCCGGCGTTTCGGTGTCGAACTTCCTGCGCACCGCCAAGACCGCCATCGACGGCGAAGCACCCAAGCTCCGTACCTGGGTCAAGGAAGTCAAGGGCTCGATGGAGGACCTCCGTATGGATGCCTCCTTCGCCGAGCGCAATGTGAACGAGGGCTTCTCCGGTGGTGAGAAGAAGCGCCACGAGATCCTCCAGATGGAGCTCCTGTCGCCGAAGATCGCTGTGCTGGACGAGACCGACTCCGGCCTGGACGTCGACGCGCTGCGCATCGTCTCCGAGGGCGTGAACCGCGTCAAGGAGAACACCGGCCTGGGCGTCATGCTCATCACGCACTACACGCGCATCCTGCGGTACATCAAGCCCGACTTCGTGCACGTGTTCGTCAACGGCCAGGTTGCTGAAGAGGGCGGCCCCGAGCTCGCCGAGCGCCTCGAGGCCGAAGGCTACGACCGCTACCTGGTCGAGGCGTAAGGAATCCGTAAGCCGATGCTGCTTCCCGATCTACGCGAAGACTTCCCGCTCCTGAACCGCACGGTCAGGAACGGGAAGCCCCTCGTGTACCTCGACTCAGGAGCGACCGCGCAGAAGCCGCGCGTGGTACTAGACGCCGAGCGCGACTTTTACGAGCAGCACAACGCTGCCGTGCAACGTGGCGCTCACTTGTTGGCGGAAGAGGCGACGGAGCTGTTCGAGGGCGCGCGCACTGATGTCGCGTCCTTTGTAGGCGCTGGACCCGACGAGATTGTCTGGGCCGAGAACGCCACGGCGGCCCTGAACCTCGTAGCCAGCGGTATCGGTAATGCGTCTGCTGGCATTGGGGGAGAGGACTCCGCTCAGTTCCGCATCGGCCCCGGTGACGAGATCTGCGTCACGCAGACCGAGCACCACGCGAACTTGGTTCCGTGGCAGGCGTTGGCGACCCGAACGGGCGCGACCTTGCGATGGATCCCGGTGGATTCTGAGGGTCGCATAATCCTCGACGACCTGGACTCCCTGGTCAATGACCGTACGCGGGTGCTGGCGTTCACGCACGCGTCCAACGTGACCGGAATCATTAGCCCGGTGACAGCGTTGGTGGCCCGCGCGAAGGCCGTGGGCGCACTGACGGTTCTCGATGGGTGCCAGTCGGTGCCGCACCTGCCGGTGGACGTGAAGGCGCTTGATATCGACTTCATGGCCATGAGTGCTCATAAGATGCTCGGTCCCACGGGTATTGGCGCGCTGTACGGACGCAAGGACCTTCTCGACGCGCTCCCGCCCAGCATCTTCGGTGGTGGAGCGGTCAAGATTGTGTCGATGGAGGAGACCAGCTGGCTTGAAGCGCCAATGCGCTTCGAGGCAGGCTCGCAACCCGTGGCTCAGGCCGTCGGGATGGGGGCGGCAGCGCGGTATCTGTCAGCACTTGGCATGGACCGCGTCGAGGAACACGAGCGCGAGATCGCAGCGATCATGCGCGCGGGAGTGGCAGAGATTCCAGGCGTCCGGCTCCTCGGTCCCGTAGGCGATGCTGATGCTCGCGACGTGATTGGTGTCGCCGCAGTGGTCGTGGACGGTGTCCACCCCCACGATGTAGGACAGGTGCTCGACGACGCCGGCGTGGCCGTACGCGTTGGTCACCACTGCAATCAACCGCTACACCGGCACTTTGGTGTGACGGGTTCTACTCGGGCAAGCGCCCATGTTTACACGACCGCGGAAGACGCTCACGCCTTCGTTGAGGCGTTGGCGGGCGTCCCCGCATTCTTCGGAGTGAATAGATGAGCAGCCTTGAACAGATGTACCAGCAAGTGATCATGGACCACGCCCGTGAAGCGCACGGTCGTGGACTGAAGGATCTTGACCTCATCCAGGTCGGCGAGTCGCATCAGGTCAACACGACCTGCGGTGACGAGATCCGCCTGCGCGTTGGCCTTGACGGCGACACCGTGGCTTCCGTGACATGGGAAGGCCAGGGATGCTCGATTTCCCAGGCTTCCGTGTCCGTGTTGCACGAGCTTGTCGAAGGCGAAAGCCTTGAAGAATCCGAGCGCACGATGGAAGCATTCCGCGACCTCATGCAGGCCAAGGGCGAGGGACTGGACGAAGACAGAGAAGACCTTCTCGGCGACGCAACCGCGTTCGTCGGAGTGGGCAAATACCCGGCGCGCATTAAGTGCGCAATGCTGGGGTGGGCGGCGTTCAAGGACGCGCTCATTCAGGCACGAAAGGATCAGTGATGACTGAGACAACCACCCCGCCGAACGCGGCGGACGTCGAAGAGGCGTTGCGAGACGTCATCGACCCCGAGTTGGGCATCAACGTGGTCGACCTCGGGCTCGTGTACGGCGTCTCCCTTGACGAGAACCAGCACGCGGTCGTCGACATGACGCTGACGTCGGCGGCATGCCCGCTGACCGACGTGATCGAGGACCAGACCGGCCAGGCCCTTGAGGGCTTGGTCAACGGCTTCCGTATCAACTGGGTATGGATGCCGCCGTGGGGTCCGGACAAGATCACGGACGACGGTCGCGAGCAGCTTCGCGCGCTCGGATTCAACGTCTAAAAACTTCATGTCTCGTGAACCACGAGATGTGACCGTGGCCACCGCCGAGGGCGGTGACATTGATTCCGCGATCGAACTGATCGCAGAGGTCTTTGTCGCCGATCCGGTGGTGGCCGCGCTCGTTTCTCCCGATCTTCCCCGCCGCGACCGGGCACTACGCGCGCTGATTCGTGCTGACGCGTCGCCGCGCGGTGCCGTCGTCGACATTGCGTCGGGGGCGGATGGGGCAGTCGTCGGGGCCACGGTGTGGCATAGGGCCGATGCTGGCTCACCCGCGTTGTCGGCTCGCCTTCAGCTTGCCTGGTACGGCGGCCGTGGGACCGTGCGCGCGTTGAAGGAGTACGACGACACGGTTCGGAAGATTTTCCCCGCAGAGAATCACTGGCATCTGTTGAATATCGTCGTTTCACCGCAGGCGTCAGGAAGCGGAGTCGGGAGCACACTCCTGCAACATGGGTTGGACCGCGTTGACGCGGACGCACAATCCGCCGTGCTGGAAGCGTCGACGCCGGACAGCGCGCGGCTGTACGCGCGACACGGCTTTGAAGAACTCGCTGTGATCGAGGGCGGCCCGGCACACGGTGCCACGTTGATGCGGCGGCCACCAGGAGGCACACAATGACGGCGAAGCCGCGAGAGACATGGACGACGTACCGCAGCTCGATCGGCGACAGATCCGCCATGTTTGCGCAGGTCGCTCGCCGCTGGGACATCTCCTCCGCGGTGTACCCGGGGGCTTACCTTGACCTGTCGCCATCGGTGTCGATTCCCACCGTGACGTACAACGACATGGACCGCCGTGCAGCGCGGTTTTTCGCGGACGAAGCTCTCGTGACACAAGAACTGGACGGGCGGTCGAGCCTGGAGGCCCGTGAAGTGAGGTTCATCCACGGTGACTACACGCAGCCGTTGGACATTGACGATAACTCCCACGACCTGCTGATCTCGCTGTATGCGGGGCCGGTGTGGGATCACTGTCGACGCTACTTGCGCGACGGCGGATATCTGCTCGCCAACACCAGTCACGGCGATGGCTCCGTCGCGGCGCTAGATCCAGCGCTCACTCTTGTGGGAGTCATCGGTGGATCGGGGGAGTCGGCGGTGCTTGATGAGTCCGAGTTGGACTCCTACCTCATTCCAAAGAAGCCCGGCGAGGCTGATGCGCA
Organism: Demequina flava; assembly: GCF_000975035.1. Lineage (GTDB taxonomy): Bacteria > Actinomycetota > Actinomycetes > Actinomycetales > Demequinaceae > Demequina > Demequina flava. The sequence continues at coordinate 19,861 of NZ_BBRA01000002.1, forward strand.
GCGCATCCGGCAAGCAGGCAAAGGCATCGCGTATACCCGTACCGCGTCCGCGTATCTCTTCCGGTACGACGCCGCGCTCTAAGCGGAGGAGCTCCCGGCACGGTCGGTCCTTTCGGTCGCTACAGCGCGATCCAGCCATTGACGAGCGCCACGATGCCAACGATCGCGCCCGCAAAGGTGACCACACAGACGATCATCTCGCCCACGGTGAAGACCGTCTTGTTGCGCTGCTTGCGTGCCCATATGTAGATCAGGCTTGCTGGGGCATAGATCATGAACGACAGCAGCACATACTGGGTGCCCATGGCGTACACCAGGTACACGGTGTAGAGCGTTGCCACCACGGCCGCCGCGACGGCTGTGGCGACCCGTGATCCGCGCAAGGCAATCTTCAGGCCAAAGCCAGCCGTGAGCAGGTACGGGAGGATCGCCAGCGCACTTGTGAGTTCCAGCGAGAAATCGAACGCGCTCTCCGCGAAAAAGGCCACCACGAAGAACAACTGAGTGGTCAACGAGGTGGCTAGCAGCGCACGGAATGGCACCTCATTCTTGTTGAGCTTCGACAGCACTGGCGGCGCGTCGCCATGGACGGCAGTCATGTAGAGCGATTCGACTGCCAGCAGCGACCACGCGAGGTACGCGCCCAAGACAGAAATGAGCAACCCGATCCCAATGACCCACGCGCCCCACGAGCCCACCGCCGCTTCAAGCACGCCCGCCATGGAAGGCTCGCGGAGCGCCGCGATCTCATCCCGGGGCAGCACCCCGTAGCTGAGCATCGTGACGGCCACGAATACTGCCAAGACGGTGAGGAATCCCCACACGGTGGCCTTACCGACGTCCTCGCGCTTCTTGGCCCATCGCGAATAGACGCTGGCGCCTTCGATGCCGATGAAGACAAACACGGTGACGAGCATGGTGCTACGGACTTGGTCGGACAGGGAGCCTAGGGAGGCGTCCTCCGCATAAAGGTTGTCAGTGAAGACCTCCCAGGAGAATCCGCCACCGACAATGAGCACCGCAAAGATCGCCAGCGGCACAAGTTTCGCGACAGTCGCGATGCCATTAATCAACGTCGCGCGCGTCACACCCTTTTGGATGATGAAGTGGAAGACCCAGATGCCTGCTGTTCCGAGGGCAAGGGCCCACGCGGTGTCACCATCGCCGAAGGCAGGGACCACGCCACCGAGCGTGGAGGCCACAAGCACCCAGTACGTCACGTTTGCGACGCAGGCGCTGGTCCAGTAGCCGAACGCGGAGAAGAACCCAATGAAGTCCCCGAAGCCTGCGCGAGCGTAGGCGAAGATTCCGGAGTCCAGGTCGGGCCGGACAATGGCGAGTCGCTGAAAGACGAAGGCGAGCGCGAGCATGCCGCCACCTGCGATGGCCCACGCGATGGCGGCGCCCACGACGCCCGTGGATGATGAGAACTGTGCCGGGAGCGAGTAGACACCGGCACCGATCATGGTGCCGACGACCATCGCCGTGAGGACGGGGACCGACATCGTCTTGCGAGAGCCGCTCACCGGCGCGACGCCCGCGGCTGTGGGCGGTGGATTCTCGTTGCCGCTCATGTGTGCTCCCGTACGCCAGGGGTCAGTAGCGTCAGCCTAGCGGCGCAAAGAGCCTGGTGAGCGGTCGTGACGTGCGCTACTTGTCTGAGCTTTGCGGCCCGAGAAGGCGTTCGAAGGCCTCTTCCTTCGTCATGGTGTCCTCGCCCGTCGCGCCTTCAGGGGCCGAGTCAGCGGGGGAGTCGCCACTGTCAGGCGGAGCTTGTTGAGTGACCGCCGGGCCACGTCTACGACCGCGTCCGCGTAGCCGCTTGGCGGTCTTCTCCGCCTTTTTGGCACGGCGCCGTTCGCGCTTGGACCGGGCTTCATGAGTTGCATCGGACTCCTCGCCGATGCCCCGCGCGTGGATCGCCTGACCCAGGTCCAGTGCGAATCCCACGGTGCGCGTGGTGGTGGGGAACAGGACGGCGCGCAGCGACCGGTCAAGCCCGCGCGCACGCGCTGCCTGGCGTGACTCCGCATAGATCTGCGCGACCTCGGGTAGCGCGCGGAGCATCAGCGCGAACATCAAACCGAGCGTGTCCGGCGGCAGGATCGCGCGAATGGGCCGGGCGAGCGTGGCAATGAAGTCGAGCATCGCCGCCATCGAGGTCGAAGTGCTGACGGCAAGCGCAAGGGACACGATCGCGACCAGGTCTGCCACAACATCGGCCGCCCGTAGCCAATCTCCACGCCACATGAACAGCGCGGACGACAACAACGCGATGAGGACTGTTCCTGCGATCGTCCACAGCGTGACCTTCGCTGGTGGAACCGTGCTCACCAGCAGAAGCAGCGCCGCACACATGATGCCGAGTGACGTCACGATGTCAGAGGAAACCAGCACGACGATGGTCGTGGCGACCAGCAGGCTGACCTTGAACCACGCCGGTGCGCGGTGCAGCGGCGTATCGCGCGGCCGGTAAAGACCGAGCGTGGAGATCACTGCGAATCCGCCCTCGTCGTGCGGCCGAACATGAGGTCACGGTAAAACTTGATCGACTCGGCGGGGGCGCCATCGAAGACGACATTTCCACTATCGACCACGAGCGTGCGCTCGGCGCGTGAGGCAGAGTCCAGGTCGTGCGTGCACTCGATCAACTGCACGGGCAGCGACCTCAGGAGCGACCCCACGTGCGCGCGCCAGCGCAGGTCGAGGAGCGTAGTCGGCTCATCTGCGATGAGCGTGGTCGGCGTCACTGCAAGCACGCCTGCCATCGCGAGAAGCTGGCGTTGCCCACCGGACAACGCGGACACGGAGACGTCAGCGCGATCGCCGAGACCAATCTCTTCAAGCGCGTCCAAAGCGGCACGCGTGCGGGCGTCCTTGTTCTTGATCGAACGTCGCAGCGACAGCATCACATCTTCCACGGCAGTGGGCATGATCAACTGAGCAGAGGGGTCGGTGAACAGGAATCCCACGCGCCGGCGTACTTCTGCGCCGTGCTTGGCGACGTCCAGACCGTCAACCTCGATGGAGCCCGTCGTCGGTGGGATGAGCCCGTTGATGAGGCGTACCAGCGTCGACTTGCCACCACCGTTGGCGCCCACGATGGAGACGTGCCGCTCGGTGAGTGTCAGCGTTGTGGGCTCCAGGATCGTCACGCCGGTATCGGGCGCGATGACGGACGCCCCCTTGAACTCGATCATGCGACAAGGTTATGCGGTCGTGGGCTGCTCCACGTCCACAGGCTTCTCAGAAGGCTCGGTGCGAGGCATGAGGCGAGGGTAGGCGCGGTGGATGATCGCGGCGAGGGACGCAGCGATGGCGATCTTGATGAGGTCACCGACCATGAAAGGCGCCATCGCCACAGCGGCCTGCCACAGCGTCAGTCCGGTGTAGACGGACAGCCACGGGATGCCGATCGCGTAGGTGATGGGGATGGACACCAAGCCCGCAAGGAAGAGGACGCCGACATTCAGGCGAGTGCGCTTACGCGCGGCTCGGGTGATCCAGCCCACGGCGAAGGCCGCTGGAATGAATCCGAGGAGAAAGCCACCGGTCGGTCCCGCAACAACTGCTGGCCCGGCAGCCAAGTTGGCAAACACGGGAACACCCGCGAACCCGACCAAGATGTACAGCACTGCAGCCGCGGCTCCTCGCCACGGCCCCAGGCACATTCCTGCGAGCACGACGGCAAGAGTTTGCAGAGAGAACGGGACGCCAAATGCCAGCGTGATTTCGGGGACGAGCGTGGACGCCGCGATGAAGGCAGCGAACACCGCGATCAGCGCGACATTGCGGCCAGATAGGGCCTGGTGTGAGGACATGGCTTCTCCTTGCGATAATGGACTGGCGCTCACGCTACTGGGGTGCCCACGCCGGGAATGGGCCTTTTCGTCCTCGCCGTGAGATCGTTGTAGGAATCCCACCAATTCCCTCACCAAACGGAGAGCTCTTTAGTGATTAGCGCGCAAAATCTCGAGATGCGCATCGGCGCCCGAGTCTTGCTGCACCCCACGTCCTTCCACGTGAATGCGGGCGACCGCATCGGCCTGGTGGGACGCAATGGCGCGGGTAAGACCACGATGACGCGCATTCTGGCGGGAGAGGGACAGGCGTCAGGCGGTTCGGTGTCGCACAAGGGATCGGTCGGCTACTTGCCTCAGGACCCACGGTCGGGAGACCTGACGCAGCTCGCGATGGACCGCATCTTGGCCGCGCGCGATCTCGCCGGAATCATCACCAAGATGCGCGAGGCCGAGCAAGCGATGGCCGGCGAGGATGAGAAGGCCTCGATCAAGGCGATGGAACGCTATCCCCGCCTCGAGGAACGGTTCCGCGCCGCAGGCGGCTACGCGGCAGAGTCTGAGGCGCACCGCATCGCGTCCAACCTGGGACTTGACGAGCGCATCCTTGGCCAACCCCTCGAAACGCTCTCGGGTGGTCAGCGTCGTCGCGTGGAGTTGGCGCGCATCCTGTTCTCGGACGCCGAGACCCTGTTGCTAGATGAGCCGACGAACCACCTGGACGCGGACTCCATCGTGTGGCTGCGCGACTTTCTGAAGAACTACTCGGGCGGGCTCATCGTGATCTCTCACGATGTCGACCTGGTCCGTACGGTCGTGACCAAGGTGTTCTACCTGGACGCGAACAGGGGAGCGCTCGACCAGTACGCGATGGGTTGGGACTTGTACCTGCGCCAGCGCGAAGACGACGAGAAGCGTCGCCACACCGAGCGCCGCGTCGCAGAAAAGAAGGCCGGCGTGCTTGTCGCGCAGGCTGAGAAGATGCGTGCGAAGGCATCGAAGGCCGTCGCCGCTCAGCAGATGCTGAAGCGTGCAGAGAAGATGCTCGAGGGCACGGAGTCCGAGCGCGTGAGCGACAAGGTGGCCTCGCTGCGCTTCCCAACCCCCGCGGCGTGCGGCAAGACCCCGCTACGCGGCCATGGGCTGTCGAAGAGCTATGGCTCACTCGAAGTCTTCATGGACGTCGACCTGGCCATTGACCGTGGATCGCGCGTTGTGGTGCTCGGCTTTAACGGCGCGGGCAAGACGACTCTGCTTCGCCTCTTGTCCGGCACCGAAGACCCGGATACCGGGCTCGTCGAGGCCGGACACGGGCTCAAGCTTGGCTATTACGCGCAGGAGCACGACACCCTCGACATGGATGCAACGGTCGCGGAGAACATGCGCCATGCCGCGCCGGACCTGGGCGACACCGAAGTGCGTAAGGTCCTTGGCTCGTTCCTGTTCTCAGGTGACGACGCCGATAAGCCCACCCGGGTGCTGTCGGGAGGCGAAAAGACCCGCCTCGCCTTGGCAACACTGGTCGTCAGCCAGGCAAACGTCTTGTTGCTCGATGAGCCGACAAACAACTTGGACCCTGCCTCGCGTGCGGAGATCCTGGGCGCTCTGCGCACCTACGAAGGTGCCGTCGTCCTGGTGACTCACGATGAGGGCGCAGTTGACGCTCTCGAGCCCGAGCGCGTGCTGTTGCTTCCGGACGCGGACGAGGACCTCTGGAACGACTCCTACCGCGACCTCATCACGTTGGCGTAGCGACTACAGCGCGTCTTCGATCTCTTCGTCGCTTGGCCCACTGCGGCGTTTCTTGCGGCGGGCCGATGCTGGCTTGCGCGCCGTAGCAGCGCTCGCCTGGCCGGGTGCGGGCTCCGCGGCCCCAGGTGTTGACACGCGGGCGGCGGCAGCGATCTCGTTCGCGTCACGACGCAACAGGAGGACTGCGCCCGTGGGTGCGAGCGCGGCGAAAACCCACCACTGCCATGCGTAGGACAGGTGTGAGCCCAGAGTCAGCTCCGGCAGCGGGACTTCGTCGCCGACGACCGTGGCGGTGCATTGGTCGGCATCGCAGTACTCGCGGATCATGAGATAGCCAGGCGAGACATCCCCATGTGGCTGAGGTACCTGAGCCGGCGTGATGCGAGAGACCGAGTCCGTGGCTTCCTTGCCATCGTCCTCTTCCCATGCCCGGATCACGCCAGTGACGGTCGCCGTTCCGTTCGTGTACTCGGGCGCCTCGGGGTCCTCGTTCGGGCCAGGTTGTGGCACCCAACCAACAGATACCAGCACGGAGCGCCCATCCTCGGTGTCGAGCCATGCCAGGTATTGCCATGCCGCGGTGGAATCGATCGGGCGTCCTCGCAACACCGTCGTCGTGTCCGGCTCGAACACGCCCGTCACTGTCACCGTGCGCCACTCGGCGTCGGCGGGAAGATCCTCAGCATCGGCCGGAACGACGTCGTTCAATGGCGCAGCGGGTTCCTCCACCGCGACGCGGTACGCGTCTCTAGCCTCAACTCGGACCTCGTAACGCCCGTACTGCCACATGCCCAACACAATCGCGACCGCGGAAACAGACAGTGCAATGCCCAAAGTGAGCGCGATACGCGCAAACGACAGGCCACGGAAGAACACCTGAGCGATCGTAGTCGCGCTGGCCCGCTGATCAGAATCTGTTCGGTACCGTGGCACCCATGACACGTCACGTTCTCGTCACTGGAGCGAACCGCGGCATCGGCCGTGCAATCGCTGAATCCTTCGTCACCGCTGGCTACACCGTCAGCTCTATTCACCGCAGCGGAGACTTGCCGGAGGGCGTCGACAGCGCCATCGCGGACATCACCGACACGGAAGCGGTCAACGCCGCGTTCGACACTCTTGAGGAACGTCACGGCCGGGTCGAGATCCTCGTCGCCAATGCGGGTGTCACGAAGGACGGGCTGCTCATGCGGATGTCCGACGAGGACTTCGAGTCGGTTCTCGACGTCAACCTCGCAGGCACGTTCCGTTGCGTGAGGCGCGCGTCGAACTCGATGCTTCGTCAGCGCTTTGGCCGCATCATCCTGGTCGGATCCGTGGTGGGCCTCATGGGCAACCCCGGCCAGGTCAACTATTCGTCGTCCAAGTCCGCGCTCGTGGGCATGGCACGCTCCATCACCCGCGAGATCGGTGCGCGTGGCATTACTGCCAACGTCATCGCGCCCGGGTTCATCACGACGGACATGACCGGGGAGCTCGACGAGGACCTCGTGAAGCAATACGAGGGCAACATTCCCGCGAAGCGCTTTGGCTCTACGGACGATGTTGCGGCGGCGGCTCTGTACCTCGCTTCTGACCAGGCTGGCTACGTCTCCGGAGCCGTGCTGCCGGTCGACGGCGGCCTGGGGATGGGTCACTAATCCAACCTTCACTGCCGTGATTTCACGGTGGCAGATACTGTCTCGCGCCAGCATGGCTGTCGCGCTGACGCGAATGATTGGCTAGGCCGCTAGGCTCTGGCTCAGGAGGAAACACTTACATGGGAATTCTTGAGGGAAAGAACATCCTCGTCACCGGCGTGCTGACGGAAGGCTCCATTGCCTTCGACGTCGCACGGTTGTGCCAGGAACAGGGCGCGACCGTTGTTCTCACCGGAGTGGGACGCACACTGAAGATCACGCAGGCGATGGGCCGGCGCTTGCCCGTTGAGGCCCAAGTGGTGCCGCTTGACGTGACTGACCCTGAGCAGCTTGGTCAGTTGGCCGACTCTGTGCGTGAGCACGTGCCTCACCTCGATGGCGTGGTGCACTCCATCGGCTTCGCTCCCCAGAACGTCATGGGCGGCGGCTTCATGGACGGCCCTTGGGAAGACGTCGCGACGGCCATGCACATCTCTGCTTACTCGCTCAAGGCGCTCGCTGAGGCGACGTTGCCACTGATGAGTGGCGGCGGCTCGATCGTGGGCCTGACCTTCGACGGCACCGTTGCCTGGCCTGTCTATGACTGGATGGGTGTAGCCAAGGCCGCACTCGAATCGACGAGCCGCTACGTGGCCCGCGACCTGGGCCCCCAGGGCATCCGCTGCAACATGGTGTCCGCTGGTCCAATCAAGACCACTGCCGCGAAGAACATCCCCGGCTTCGAGCAGATGGAAGGAACCTGGTCCGAGCGCGCGCCGCTGGGATGGGACTCCACAGCAACAGAACCCACAGCCAAGGCCGTGACCGCGCTACTAAGCGACTGGTTCCCGGCCACCACCGGAGAAATGGTGCACGTCGATGGCGGCGTGCACGCGATGGGACAGTGACATGCCGACTTTGATTCTCGCGCGCCACGCTAAGGCGGAGCGCCCCGCAGGACTGCAGGACATGGACCGACCGCTCGCGCTGATTGGTCGCAAGGCCTCAGCACACCTGGGCGAGGAGCTCGTGTCTGCGGGCCTGAGCCCCACCCTCGCGCTGGTGTCCCCAGCCAATCGCACCCAGCAGACATGGGGCCTCATGTCTTCCGGGTTTGACCAGTGCGAACTGCGCACGGTTGACGACCTCTACGAGACGCACGTCGACGGACTCCTTGACGTCCTGCGTGAACTCGGTGATGAGGACTCTGTTCTTGTGGTCGGGCACGAGCCGACGTCCTCGGCCACCGCCGCATACCTGGCCTCAGATGAATCCGACACGCCCGCTTTGAAGTCCGTGGCACAGGGCCTGAGTACCGCGACGGCAGCAGTGTTGACGTTCGACGGCGCTTGGTCTGAGCTGGGCTCGCGTACCGCGCAGCTCACGCAGGTTGTGTCCGGCCGCGACGTCGAATGACCTCGTAGTACGTAGCGTGGGCGCGTGATGAGCGCGTCCACGCTTCCAGTCAGTCGTGACCGTCACCCCTGTCCATGGTGCCGGACGCATTGATCTCGATTGTGCGGTGTACCGAAGCGCGTCGTTCCGCTATCGCCCAGCGCTGAGCCTTGAGCGTGAAGTTGTCCTCATAAGTTCCAGCGGTCAGCGTGCGCGTGCCATCGGAATGCTCTGTGAGTACCCACACATCCGTGAGCACATATGCCTCGTCCGCTCCGCGCAGGGTGACAACCGTGTTGGAGTTCCAGTGGTGCATGCCAGGCTGACTGTTCCACTGCCGCAAAATGGCCTGGCGGGTCTCAGCGTGTCCGGCGAATGCGGCGCTTCCCACATCCCACACGCCATCGGGGTGAAATGCTCCCAAGAACCGAGTGAGATCACGTTTGTTGGCGCCGTGCGAGTAGGCCGCAATGACCTCTCGAATCTCTTCCCGAGCCTCGAGCGCCGCTAGGCGCTCGAGCACAGACTCGACAAGAAGGTCCGGCTTAGGGGACACCATGGCGCTTCGTGAGATGCGGGGCTCTAGCCGCGGGCATCGATGACGTCGACGACTGCCATCAAAGACGGCTCGTTCACCGCAGCATCGGCTTGACTTTGTACAACGGGCTTCGCGTTGAACGCGATCCCGAGCCCCGCTGCCGCCATCATGTCCAGGTCGTTGGCGCCGTCGCCGACAGCCACTGCATGGGCCGGATCGACTCCCACCTGTGCGGCGTACTCACGCAGCGCCGTCGCCTTCGCGGCACGGTCGATGACCGGCCCCAGTGTGCGTCCCGTGAGCTTGCCGTCTGCGACCTCGAGCCGGTTGGCCCGGTACAGCGAGATACCGATCTTTTCCGCGAGGGGACCAACGACCTCCTCGAAACCGCCAGAGACGAGCGCTGCGGTCCATCCGCGGGCCTGGAGCGTGGAGATGAGCTCGTGAGCACCAGGAGTGAACTGAACTTCGTCCAAAACTTCCGCGAAAACGGTGTCGGGCACGCCTTCGAGGGTTGCCACCCGCTGTCGCAGTGACTCTCCAAAGTCGATCTCGCCACGCATGGCGGCCTCTGTCACTGCCGCTACTTCAGGCTCCGTGCCAGCGCGCGCCGCAATCATCTCGATGACTTCGGAGGTAATGAGGGTGGAATCAACATCCAGGATGATGAGTCCTGCGCTCATGCGCTCACCACTGTGCCCTTGGGGATGACGGTGATGCCGGAGTCCGTGACAGTGAATCCGCGCTCGATGTCGCTTTGGCGGTCGATGCCGACGCGTGCGCCCTCTTCGACGACCACGTTCTTATCCAAAATGGCGCGGTGAACTTGGGCATGCCGGTGAACCATGACGTGGTCCAGCAAGATCGAGTCAGACACCGTTGACCACGAGTGCAGGCGCACGCCAGGCGAGAGCACTGAACCCGTCACTGTGGCACCTGAGACGATCACGCCAGGGGAGACGACAGAGTCTGCGGCGTGGCCGAGGCGTCCCTCCTCCGAGTGAATAAACTTCGCGGGAGGCTCGGTAATGAGTCCCTGGTGGAGGGGCCATTCGTGGTTGTACACGTTGAAAATTGGCTGCACAGCGATGAGATCCATGTGTGCGTCGTAGTAGGAGTCAATAGTTCCCACGTCGCGCCAGTAGTCGCGGTCCCGGTCGGTGGAGCCGGGCACATCGTTGTCGACGAAGTCGTAGAAGCCGCACGTGCCCTTGTCGACGAAGTGCGGGACGATGTCGCCGCCCATGTCGTGCTTGGAACTGTCAGATTCCGCGTCGGCCTTCAGCGCAGCCAGAAGCGGTTCCACGGACGCGACATAGTTACCCATCGACGCCAAGACCTCGCCGGGGGAGTCAGGCAATCCCTCGGGGTCAGTGGGCTTTTCTAGGAACGCGCGGATGCGTCCTGGGTTTTCCTTGTCGATGTCGATCACGCCGAACTGGTCAGCGAGCTCAATGGGCTGACGGATTCCTGCAACCGTGAAGTCTGCTCCCGAGGCAATGTGAGAGTCGACCATCTGCGAGAAGTCCATGCGGTACACGTGGTCGGCACCGACAATCACCACGATGTCCGGCTGCTCATCTTCGATGATGTTGACCGTCTGATAGATCGCGTCAGCGCTTCCCAAATACCAGTGCTTACCGCGGCGCTGCTGCGCCGGAACGGGAGCCACGTAGTTGCCCAGCAACGGCGACATGCGCCACGTGCGCGCAATATGGCGGTCCATCGAGTGAGACTTGTACTGCGTCAGCACCACGACGTGCAAGTAACGCGAGTTCACCAAATTGGACAACGCGAAGTCGATCAGCCGGTACGTGCCGCCAAAGGGAACTGCTGGCTTGGCACGCGCAGCGGTGAGGGGCATCAGGCGCTTGCCCTCACCTCCGGCAAGGACGATGGCAAGTACTTTCGGTTCGGGCATATTGTCAGCATAGGGGCATGTTTGGCGCGTGAACAGGGTGTACGCGCCGCTCAAAGCGATACCGTGGGATACATGCGAGCAGACATCCTCACCCGCGAGTACCCACCACACATCTATGGCGGCGCCGGTGTACACGTCACCGAACTGGCTGCAGTGCTGCGTCAACACATGGACGTCGAAGTCCGCGCGTTCGACGGGCCGCGTGATGAACCTGGCGTGACGGGCTATGACGCCCTTGGCGGTGGCGTGGGTGATGCCTCGCTCGACGTGCTGGCCCACAACCTCCCAATGGCGAACGACTGCGCCGGCGCGGACCTTGTGCATTCGCACACCTGGTACGCGAACATGGCCGGTCACTTGGCCGCGAAGCTGCATGGCATTCCGCACATCATTAGTGCCCACTCGCTTGAACCTCTGCGCCCGTGGAAGGCAGAGCAGCTCGGCGGCGGGTATCGCGTGTCCTCGTGGATCGAGCAGACGGCGTACGAAGGCGCCGACGCGATCATCGCGGTCTCCGGCGGGATGCGCGACGACGTTTTGCGCTCGTACCCCAACGTTGATCCCGAGCGCGTGCACGTGATCCACAACGGCATCGATGTGGACGCGTGGGCCGCCCCTGAGACTGATGACGAACGCACGGCGGCCGATGCCGTGGTCGCCGATTGGGGTATCGACCCCAATCGTCCTGCGATCGTTTTCGTAGGCCGCATCACGCGACAGAAGGGCTTGCCGCTGTTCTTGCGCGCTGTGGAGCAGTTGCCGCCCGAGGTCCAGGTGGTGTTGTGCGCCGGTGCACCTGACACCAAAGACATCATGACTGAGGTCTCTGGCTTGGTCTCGAGTCTTCAGGAGCGCCGCGACGGTGTGATCTGGATCGACAAGCACTTGCCGCGTCCTGAATTGGTCGCGGTCCTCGATGCCTGCACGGCATTTGTGTGCCCCAGTGTGTACGAGCCGCTGGGCATCGTGAACCTTGAAGCAATGGCGGTCGGTCTGCCCGTCGTCGCGACGGCGACGGGAGGAATCCCCGAGGTCGTTGTCGACGGTGAAACGGGAATCTTGGTCCCCATCGAGCAGGTCAGCGACGGTACGGGGACCCCGATCGATCCCGATCGGTACATCGCCGATCTCGCGGCAGCGCTGGCAGAGGTGGTGTCTGACCTAGACCGTGCCAAGGAGTGGGGCGCGGCCGGTCGAGCCCGAGCCGCGGAGCACTTCTCGTGGGAAACCATCGGCGAGCGCACGGCAGCCCTATATAACGACATCCTCCGATAGGCTGAGCGACCATGACCGAGGTGCTGAATTTCGCAGGCGTGCAGTTGCGCCGCGGAGACAATCCGATCCTGCGAGACATTGACTGGAGTGTCGACTCCTCACAGCGGTGGGTAATTCTGGGCCCCAACGGTGCAGGCAAGACGACGCTGACCAACATTGCCTCTGCCCGCATGCACCCGTCTGAGGGGCAGGTCACGGTGTTGGGCGAGGTCCTGGGCCACACCGACACTCACGACCTCCGCACTCGAGTGGGTCTCACGTCCGCAGCGCTTGCCGACCGAATCCCCGACGACGAAACCGTGCGTGACGTCGTCATGACCGCCGCGTACGGAGTGACCGGACGTTGGCGAGAAGAGTACGAGCAGATTGACGAAACTCGTGCGGATGATCTCCTCGCGGCTTTCGGCATGCTCGATTTCACGAACCGCGCGTTCTGGACGCTCTCCGAGGGAGAACGTAAGCGCGTACAGATCGCCCGCGCGCTCATGACCGACCCGGAACTTCTCATCCTGGACGAGCCTGCAGCTGGTCTGGACCTCGGAGGCCGCGAAGAGTTGCTTGCGGCCTTGACCGAGATCGCTAGCGATCGGCGTTCGCCCGCCATGGTGATGGTGACCCATCACGTCGAGGAAATCCCGCAGGACTTCACGCACGCACTGCTGTTGCGCGAGGGTCGGATCGTGGCCGCTGGACCGCTTCACCAGACCATCACGTCGGCCACCTTGTCTGAGGCCTACAACATGCCTGTTGCGCTCCACGCTCACCAGGGTCGCTGGACCGCCCGCAAGGCCTAGCTGAACCGCGCCCAAGTCATCCTTGAGGCCGATGCCTTCACAGCATCGGCCCTGCTAGGTTTCCCCGTATAGGAGGTGAAGCCATGGATTCTCTGTGGTGGTTTGTCGCTGCGATCGTGCTCGGCATCGTTGAGATCTTCACGTTAGACCTGGTGTTTGCGATGCTCGCCGCCGGGGCTCTCGCAGGTGGTGCAGCCGCGCTGCTGGGAGCACCTTTCTGGCTGTGCATGGTCATCGCGTGTGTTGTCGCGGCGTTGATGATTCTGACGCTGCGACCGTGGCTGCTGAAGTCCATTCGCGCCCGGTCTGTCCTGGTCGAGACGAACTCTGCGGCACTCGTGGGCGAAGACGCCCGCGCAGTCGATGAGGTCACCGAATTTCGTGGCCGCATCAAGTTGGGCGGCGAAGTGTGGTCAGCACGTACGCGCGATGACGCCGAGCCCATTTCAGAAGGCACGGACGTCACCGTGATCGAGATTAAGGGCGCGACGGCAATCGTCGAGCCAGAGAAGAAGGGGGAGTAACTCATGTCTATTGCACAGATTGTGATTACCATCATCGCGATTGTTTTGGCGATCTTCGTGATCGCAGCACTCGCCAAGGCGGTCCAGATCGTTCCGCAGACGGAAGCGCGCGTCGTCGAGCGCCTCGGACGCTACAACCGCACCATGGAGGCCGGCATGCACTTGCTGGTTCCCTTCATCGACAAGGTCCGCCAGAAGGTCGATCTTCGCGAGCAGGTGGTTTCCTTCCCACCGCAAAACGTCATCACCTCGGACAACCTGAACGTCGAGATCGACACGGTCGTCTACTTCCAGGTGACGAACGCCAAGGCGGCCGTTTACGAGATCGCCAGCTACATCGTTGGTATGCAGCAGCTCACGGTCACCACGATCCGTAACGTGATCGGAACCATGGACCTCGAGCAGTCGCTCACCAGCCGTGATCAGATCAATGGCCAGCTGCGCACTGTGCTCGATGAGGCCACGGGCAAGTGGGGCATCCGCGTGGGTCGCGTCGAGCTCAAGGCGATTGACCCGCCGCTGTCCATCAAGGACTCGATGGAGAAGCAGATGCGCGCCGAGCGTGACCGTCGTGCCGCCATCCTGACGGCGGAGGGTGTCAAGCAGTCGCAGATCCTCACCGCAGAGGGTGAAAAGCAGTCGGCCATTCTGCGCGCTGAGGGTGAGGCTCAGGCCGCGATCCTCAACGCCGAGGGTGAGGCCCGAGCCATTCTTCAGGTGTTCGACGCCATTCACGAGGGTGACGCGGACTCCAAGCTGCTCGCATACCAGTACCTCCAGGTGCTGCCGGAGATCGCGAAGACCGACTCGAACAAGGTGTGGTTTGTGCCCACCGAGTTCACCGGAGCGCTCAAGTCCATTTCCGCCGCCTTTGGGCAGGAAGAGCAGCTTGATCCGTTGACTCGTGACCAAGATCGCGATCGTGAGCGTTCCTCACGCATCACCTCAGCACTGGCGGACCCGGCCGAGGCGCTCCGCCAGGCCAAGCAGGAGGTCGAGGACGCGACGTCTGACGCCACCGACGCCGGAACGCGCTCTGGCCGTCCCTTCAACCCGGACGCCGAGCGCGGCCAGCAGTAGTCGCCTGTACCGCTCGTCAGCGCCCCCGTCACCGTCAAGGTGCCGGGGGCGTTGCGCTCTACCCACCCATTTCCCCTGGCCGTACATACTCGGCGGGAATTCGAGCCCCGCCGGCTCCTGGCCGTCGATTCTCGGTGGCCCGGGCGCACTGAGACAATGAGGCTGTGATCACCGACCCCACCGACCCGCGGCTTGACGACTACCGCAACCTCACCGACGTGGCGCTGCGCCGCAAACTCGAGCCCGAGCGCGGCCTGTACATGGCGGAGGGCGCCAAGGTGATCGAGCGAGCCCTCACGGCCGGACACCAGCCCCGGTCAATTCTCGTGAGCGAGAAGTGGGAACCGGGCATCCGCGAGGTCCTTGAGCGCACCGGCGCGACGACAGACGTCTACGTCGCACCAGAGTCGCTCCTTGAGAACGTCACCGGCTACCAGGTCCACCGCGGAGCTTTGGCCGCCATGCATCGGCCCGCTCTCACCGATCCCGCGGACCTGGTGAAGAATGCGCGGCGCGTGATTGTGCTCGAAAGTATCGTCGACCACACCAACGTTGGCGCGATTTTCCGCTCGGCCGCAGGAATCGGGGCTGACGCGATCCTGGTCGCGCCCACCTGCGCCGACCCGCTCTACCGACGCAGCGTGAAAGTGTCGATGGGCACGGTGTTTCAGGTGCCGTGGACACGCGCGGAAAACTGGCCCGGGACGCTCACCGACCTTCGCGACCAAGGCTTTGCTGTGGGGGCGCTGGCGCTATCGGCCGATGCTGTGAGCCTGGATGAGTTTGCGGCCGCCGGTCACGAGCGAATCGCCTTGGTTATGGGGGCTGAGGGGGATGGATTGAGTCGCGCGGCGCAGCAGGCGGCCGAGAGAATCGTCACCATACCCATGGCGGGAGGGGTGGACTCGCTCAACGTCGCCGCAGCCGCCGCGGTGGCGCTGTGGGCGGTGCGCTGAATCACGGTGAATGACCACTCTGTTGGTTGACGAAGTGGTGCATGTCAGGGTCTACTGAGATACTCGAACATATGTTCGAACGCGAGGGTTTCTCGCGATGACCAGTGGAGTGACATGTCGACCCAATCGCCGACCCCGGACGCCGCTCAGCAGCAGCGACTGGCTCGCGCGCGCGATGCGCTTCAGGGCGTGCAGGCGCGCTGGGGTGTGACGCGTGAAGCGCAGCAGGCTCCAGCTGTGTTGCCCCTGTCGGAGGGCGTAGCCGAGGTGATGCCGGCGGGGCTCACTCGCGGCCACGTGGTGCGCGTGCAGGGCTCAACCTCACTCATGCTGGCGCTAGCGGCGGAAGGGTCCAAGGAGGGGTCCTGGGCTGCAGTGATCGGCATGCCCGCGGTGGGTGCTGTCGCGGCTGCACGGCGAGGAATGGACTTGTCGCGGCTCGTCCTCGTTCCGCAGCCGGGGGCTCAAGCGGCGGCTGCTGCGGGCGCCTGCGTTGACGGCATGGACCTCATACTGCTTGGCGCGAACCTTGCCTTGTCCGACGGCGATCGTCGCCGGCTCGCGGCCAGGGCGAAGGAACGCGGTTGCGTGATCCTCACTTCGGGACGGTGGCCCGGGGCGCAGACGGACCTCCACGTGGAACGCACGCGCTGGAGCGGGCTAGGAGCAGGGGGTGGACGGCTACGCAAGAGCGAGATGACGGTGGCGGTCACCGGTCGCAGACAGTCGGGGGTGCGGCGGGTCCGGGTGGTCCTGGATCGGGACGATGCTTGGGTGTCGTCGTCAGCGTCCGCGACGGTTCGCGAGGGGGCGGCATGACCGCTCCTGTTCACGCCGGCTCTGGCGCTGTGTCGACCACACGGCGCATGGTGTTGTGGGTGCCTGATTGGCCCGTGGTTGCCGCGATGCGTGAGGCTGGCCTGAGTCCGGACGTGCCAGCGGCCGTGTTGCATGGGCGA
This sequence comes from Demequina flava, assembly GCF_000975035.1. Classification (GTDB taxonomy): domain Bacteria; phylum Actinomycetota; class Actinomycetes; order Actinomycetales; family Demequinaceae; genus Demequina; species Demequina flava. The sequence goes on from NZ_BBRA01000002.1 coordinate 36,474, forward strand.
GGGATTACGGCCGTCTCGGCCGCAGCGCGCGCTGCCGGAGTGAAGCGGGGCAGCACTAAGCGGGTGGCGCAACGACTGTGCCCTGACCTGGCTCTCTTGCCCTACGACGAGGGACGCGACTCGCGCACGTTTGAATCCGTGGCGGCGGCGGCAGAAGACGTCGTTGCCGGTGTTGAAATCTCCCGGCCCGGGCTGTTGATGATCCCGGCAAACGGAGCGGCGCGCTTTCACGGATCCGAGGAGGCCTTGGCCGAAGCCCTTGTGGGGTCAGTGGCACAACTGAGCGAACACGAATGCCTGGTGGGAGCCGCCGACGGACTGTTGGCTGCAGTCATGGCGGCACGGTCCTCCGTGCTGGTGCCCCCAGGACAGTCTCAGGAGTTCCTCGCCCGCGCGGGAGTGCAGGTGCTGACACTGGCGGCGATGGAGCGACGGCAACGCGAGGCGGTCGAGAACCTCGTAGGCGTGCTGACCCGGTTGGGGATCCAGACGCTCGCCGAGTTCACGGCGCTGCCGCTGGGGGATGTTTTGGCTCGGTTCGGCCAGGTGGGCCGGTGGGCGCATCGCGTGGCTCTGGGCGAAGATGTGCGTCCGCCAGTGCTGCGGCGCTCCGAAGAGGACATCGCGGTCTCGTTTGAGTTTGAGGAACCAGCCCAGCGGGTCGAGCAGCTTGCCTTTGTCGCGGAGCATGTCGCGACACAACTGGATGCTGCACTCTTGGAGGGCGGGGTGCGGTGCGGGCGGGTCAACATCAGTGCCAGGACGGAACACGGAGACGTGCTGGAAAGGGTGTGGCGCACGGATGTGGGGGCCCGCTCGGGAGCGTTCGCAAAGCACATGACAGACCGCGTGCGCTGGCAGCTGGAGGGATGGCTATCGGGTACGGCAACGGGGCCGGAGCCAGCCCCCATTTGCGCACTGACGGTCACGGCTCAGGACGTCGTGGCCCTCGGTGACGAACAGGCCTATCTGTGGGGAGGAACCTCAGGGGCCGATGCCCGGGCGCAGCGCACCGTTGAGAGAATGCAGTCGTTGCTGGGCGCTGATTCCGTGCTGTCGGTGCGTGAACAAGGTGGCCGTGCGCCACGCGACCGGATGCTGACATTGCCGTGGGGCCAAGAAGCGCGGACCGCACGCAAGGTTGAACACCCGTGGCCAGGGCGGATTCCTGACCCTGCACCGGCCACCGTGTTGCCGATCGCGGAGCCCATGGAGGTGCTCGACGCCGGAGGCACTCCGGTCTCGGTGGGCCGGCGTCTCACCATGAGCGCGCCTCCTACCTGGGTGCGCCTGCAGGCAGAGCCTGGCAAGGGCCCCGTCGCCGCCGCGCGCAGACACCCCGCATCGGGCCATGTGGGAGCCAGCCCCACCTGGGGCCAGGCCCGTCCGGTGGAGGCCTGGGCCGGACCGTGGCCAGTGGTGGAGCGATGGTGGTCTGAGGACTCATCCAGGCGCGCCTATGTGCAGATCACGGTGCGCGCTGAAGACGAAGGCTCTGACCTGGCCGTGCTGGCGGCATTCAGTGAAGGCCAATGGTGGCTGGAGGCGGTCTATGACTAGCCCTCCCCAGTACGCGGAACTCCACGCGCACAGCGCCTTCAGCTTTCTTGATGGGGCCAGCCAGCCGGAGGAGATGGTCGCAGAGGCCGGGCGTCTGGGGCTGAGCGCGCTCGCTATCACCGACCACGACGGTCTTTACGGCGCAGTCCGGACCGCCAACGCTGCGCGAGCGATTGGCATGCCGGCCGTCTTTGGGGCGGAACTGCACCTCGGTGCCCCCGAGGTTCCCGGCGGTCCGCCCGTCTTGGATCCCCCCGCAGGAAAACCTGATCCCCGCGGCAGTCACCTGCTGGTGTTGGCCCGCGGTGCTCGTGGCTACGGGCGCCTGTCTCACGCCATTGGCATGGCGCACCTGGCTACAGGAGAGAAAGGACTCGCGCGCTACACCCTCGAGGACCTCGCGGACGCAGGGGCAGGGGAGTTCCTCGTCCTGACCGGATGCCGTAAGGGATCGGTACGGCGGGCGCTCGCGGGCATCGGCGTGCCCGGGGTGAGTGCGCTTGGCGGGACTGTGACGCCTCAAGGATTCACGGCTGCGAAGCGAGAGCTTGAGCGCCTCACGTCCTTGTTTGGTCGCGACAACGTCGCAGTGGAAGTGACCGACCACGGCGACCCCCTCGATTCTGAGCGCAACGACGCCTTGGCGGACCTTGCTTTCGACGCCCACCTTCCACTCGTGGCCACCACGAACGCGCATTACGCCACCGAACGCGACGCCGACCTCGCCGGAGCCATGGCTGCGGTGCGGGCGCGCTCGTCACTTGACGACATGGAAGGGTGGCTACCGGGTGGAACGGGTAGTCATTTGCGGTCGGCCACAGAGATGCTGAATCGGCACCGTCGCCATCCTCAGGCGGTGGCGACCGCCGCGGCCCTTGCTGCAGAGTGCGCTTTCGATCTGCAACTCGTGGCGCCCAACCTCCCGCCGTACCCGGTGCCTGAAGGTCACACGGAGGCATCGTGGCTACGAGAGCTCGTGCGCCGGGGCGCCCATGCTCGCTACGGCTCGCCTCACGACGAACGCATTCCGGGCGCATGGAAGCAGCTGGAGCACGAGCTCAACGTCATCGAAGCGCTCGACTTCCCCGGCTATTTCCTGATCGTCCACGACATCGTGAACTTCTGTCGCGAGCAGGACATCCTGTGCCAAGGCAGGGGATCGGCGGCGAACTCAGCTGTCTGTTACGCCCTGGGGGTGACTGCGGTGGACGCCGTCACGCATGGGTTGTTGTTCGAGCGTTTCCTCGCGCCCGAGCGCGACGGTCCTCCTGACATCGACGTCGACATCGAATCCGACCGCCGCGAAGAAGTCATCCAGTACGTCTTCCAGCGCTTTGGGCGTATCAACGCCGCGATGGTGGCCAACGTCATCCAGTACCGCCCACGCTCCGCCGTGCGCGACGCTGCGAAGGCGCTGGGATACGACGTCGGTCAGCAGGATGCGTGGTCCAAAAGCATCGACCGGTGGGGCCATCTCAAAGCGCCGCAACGTGACCTGGAGAAGTGGGCCGCGACCCAGCGCGACGCCATGTGGCCTGAGCCTCCGCCTACGCAAGACCTCGATCACATTCCCGAACCCGTCGTCGACCTTGCGGAGCGACTCATGCGCCTTCCACGCCACTTGGGGATTCACCCCGGCGGCATGGTGCTGTGCGATAGGCCGGTCATTGATGTGTGTCCGGTGGAGTGGGCGCGCATGCCCGGTCGCACCGTCTTGCAGTGGGACAAGGATGACTGCGCCGATGCCGGGCTCGTGAAGTTCGACCTTCTAGGTCTCGGCATGCTGTCCGCGCTGAAGTATGCGTTCGGGTTCATCCGCGATACCGAAGGCCGTGAGCTGGGGCTGCACTCGCTCCCTCAGGAAGACCCCGCGGTCTACGACCTACTGTGCGCCGCGGACACCGTTGGTGTTTTTCAGGTCGAGTCGCGCGCCCAGATGGCGACGCTTCCGCGACTGCGTCCGCGACGTTTCTACGACATCGTCATTGAGGTCGCACTGATCCGGCCCGGTCCCATTCAGGGTGGCTCAGTGCATCCGTATATCTCCAGGGCACGGGGGAGGGAGCCCGTGACGTTCCTGCATCCATTGCTCGAGAAGTCGCTTGGCAAAACGCTTGGGATCCCCCTGTTCCAAGAGCAACTCATGCAAATGGCGATGGATTGCGCCGGATTTGATGGGGCGCTGGCGGATCAACTGCGCCGCGCGATGGGCTCCAAGCGCAGCCCGGAGCGCATGGAACAGCTCCGTGCGCGGTTCATGGTGGGCGCCCATGAGCGGGGGATTACGGCCGATGTCGCGGTACAGATTTTCGACAAGCTCAAGGCATTCTCAGACTTCGGTTTCCCCGAGTCTCACTCGTATTCGTTTGCGTACCTGGTGTACGCCTCGAGTTGGCTCAAGGTGCATCAGCCAGCCGCGTTCTATGCGGGACTCCTCGCCGCCCAGCCGATGGGGTTCTATAGTCCGCAGTCCTTGGCCGCAGACGCCCGCCGTCACGGTCAGGTGGTTCTCCGGCCGTGCGTAGATCGCTCGGACGTCTTGGCAAAGGTGGAAAGACTGGATTCCCCGTTCGAGACTCCGGAAGAGGCTCGCGATGATCTGGCGCGTCTCAGTCGCGTTGACCGCACTCTGGCGGTGCGGATGGGACTGGCCGCCATCAAGGGACTGGGCAAGGACGCTGCAACCGCCATCGCTGCGGCGCGGGAAGCAGGCCCTTTCGCATCGCTGACAGACATGGCCCGCCGCGTTCGGGTGACACCCGCGGGAGTGTCAGGTCAGGCGGGTCTTGCCCCCGCCAAGGGGCTCACGGTGGCGCAGTGGGAAGCCCTGGCCACGGCAGGGGCGCTCGAGACGCTTGGCGTGACGCGCCGTGAAGGGTTGTGGGCGGCCGGCGCACTGTCAAAGGAAGGGCCAGACACCCTTCCGGATGCAGTGCCGGGCGTTCAGGCCCCCATGCTGCCCGGAATGAGCGTGGTCGAAGAGGCAGTCGCGGACGTGTGGGCGTCCGGAGTTTCCGTGGACAGTTACCCCACAGTGTTCGTGCGCGACGGGCTCAATGCGCAAGGCGTTCTCACCGTGGCTGGGGTTCTTGACCACGAGGCAGAACGGCGCGTGAGTGTGGCGGGCGTCGTGACGCATCGTCAGCGCCCGGGGACCGCCAGGGGAGTGACCTTCATCTCCTTGGAGGACGAGACCGGGTTCCTCAACGTGATCTGTTCGGTGGGAGTGTGGAAGCGATTCCAGAAGGTGGCGCGCCGGTCCCCAGCCCTCGTGATCCGCGGGAGGATCGAGCGCGCAGACGGTGCCACGAATCTGGTCGCCGAGCACTTGGCGCCCATGTCGCTGGCTGTACCGGCGAAGAGTCGAGACTTCCGGTGACGAATGCGGGCTCGCTGGTTAACTGAGCGCCCTGAATGCGTGCTAGAGTTTCTTCTCGCTGAGCCGCTCGGAAGAGCGAAGCAGACACCCTGTCCGGGTGGCGGAATTGGCAGACGCGCTAGCTTGAGGTGCTAGTGCCCGTTTTAGGGCGTGGGGGTTCAAGTCCCCCCTCGGACACCACAGTGAAAGGGCCGGAGCAGACGCTCCGGCCCTTTCTGTATTTCAACCCTCCCGTGGCATGCGATGCCACCGCATGCGCCAACGGCGGTCACGCCACCCAGGTTTCACCAGGGGGGAATACCTGACAGACGCATCGGCGTTGCCCCTGATGTCCGAAGCAGTACTGGAATGACCAAGGCAAGGAGCGACCTCATGGCCACCATCTTGTGGATCATCGCAGTGATTGTCGGAATCATCGGAGTGATCCGTCTTATCCAGCGCGACTTCGTCTGGGGAGCAGTCCTCATCGTCGCAGCCTTCCTGATTGGCCCGGGTGGAGTCAGTATCTTCAGCCCGTAACGGGTGCGGCGTCATCACGGGCGCCCCACCCACATCAGTGAAGCCCGACGTCGAGGCTCATGCACCAAGGGCGTTAGCCTGAACGCATGAGCCTCGACGTCGTGAAAATCTGCCAGGACCTCATCCGCATCGACACCTCCAACTACGGAGACGAGCCAGGTCCGGGCGAGCGTGCCGCCGCCGACTATGTGGCCGAATTGCTGAGCGACCTCGGCCTTGAGCCCACTATCCGCGAGGCCCAGCCGGGCCGCGCCTCTGTCGTTGCCCGCTGGAAGGGCTCCGACCCCAGCCGTGATGCCCTCGTGGTGCACGGCCACCTCGATGTCGTCCCCGCATTCGCTGAGGACTGGTCCGTTGACCCCTTCGGCGCGGAAATCAAGGACGGACTGCTCTACGGCCGCGGCGCGGTAGACATGAAGAACATGGACGCGATGATCCTCGCGGCCGTCGCTCAGATGATCGGGGCGGGCGTCCAGCCTCCGCGCGACATCATTCTCGCCTTCTTCGCCGACGAGGAGCACGGCGGTCATCGCGGCGCCAAGTGGATGGTCGAGAACCACCCCGAGGACTTCGCAGGGGCCACAGAGGCCGTGAGTGAGGTCGGTGGTTTCAGCGCCTACGTCAACGGTCAGCGCGCCTACCTTGTCCAGACTGCGGAGAAGGGCATCCAGTGGCTCAAGCTCATCGCCACGGGCAAGCAGGGTCACGGATCCCTCGTGCACAGCGATAACGCCGTGGCACACCTCGCGGGCGCGCTCCAGCGCATTGCCGCCCATGAGTGGGAGGTCGACGTGACCCCCACGGTGGAGCACCTCCTACGCGGCGTTGCCAAGCTTGAAGGCGTCGAGTATGAGCCCACTGATGAGTGCATCGGCCGCCTTGTCGACGGTTTGGGCGCAATGGCTCCCATGATCGATGCCTCGATCCGCAACACCTCGAACCCGACCATGATGGACGCGGGCTACAAGACCAACGTGGTGCCCGACAACGCGGTGGGCTACGTCGACACCCGCTACCTCCCTGGCCAGCAGGAGCAGGTGCTGCGCAAGATCGAGGAACTTGCCGGCACCCACGTGAAGGTCGAGCCGTACATCACCGAGCGCAGCCTCGAGGCACCCTTTGAGGTGCCGCTGGTGGACAAGATGATCGGTGCGCTCGGCATTGAAGATCCTGGTGCGCCGGTCCTGCCGTACTCGCTCATGGGCGGCACGGACAACAAGCACCTGGCCGCGCTGGGAATTACCGGCTACGGCTTTGCTCCGCTCCAGTTGCCGCCCGAGCTCGACTTCCCGTCGCTGTTCCACGGCATCGACGAGCGCATCCCGGTCGATAGCCTGCACTTCGGCACCCGCGTGCTCGTGAACTTCATGACGGACTGCTGAGAGCCCGACGCAGACCGCTTCAGGCGGCGTCGGTCCGCTGCATGCGAATCACACGCCGCTTGAGCCACACGCGCCGCGTACCGCCCAACAGGATCTGCGAGCGGGCCAGTTCCCACTGCTCCCGCTCGGCACGCTCGGTGAGCATGGCACGGGCGTCGCCGCGACTCATGCCGCGCGGAATCTCCACGACGCGCCACTCGTAGCTTCTGGCGCGCGAATTTCCCTGTCGAGTCGGGGTGACTCGGTGAGTTCGCTGATCGTTGGAATGCATCACACCTCCCATTGAAGCGCGTTCGCGGTTATCGTCGAAACCATGAGCGCTGACGCACGCGACGCCTTACGACGTTTGACGGCCGCCTTCGAGGAGCATCTCGGGGCGATAGCGACGCGCCGCAGCGATGACGATCCCGCCGTCGATGACGCGTATGAAGCGCTCGGCGCCGCCTTCTTGGCGTATGAGGATGCGCTCGACCAGGAGTTCGCCGAAGGCGTGCCGCTGGTGATTGATGAGGACTTCGAGGACGATGCGCTCGATGGCCATGTCGCAGAAGACGACGATGCGCTCGACGACGACCTGGATGACTTCGACCTCGACCGATAGCGCACCGTCATGTCGTCACCGCCGCTCGGGATAGCCGATGCTTGGGGCAGAGATCTCGTCCAGCGCCTCACTGATGGCAGCCGGGAGTTCTTGGGTTTCGGCGTAGAGCGAGGGCTTGAGCTGCTCGGCGGTACGGGCGCCCACCACGGTTGACGCCACCGCCTCTTTGGCAAGGACCCATGCCAGTGCGGTGGCCTGCATGCTCCACCCAAGGCCCTCGGCTGCCGTAGCGAGTGCGCGTGTGACCGCGGTCGCCCTGTCATCCAGGTATGGCTCAACGAATCCGGCGAGGTGGTCCGACGCCGCGCGGGAATCCGCGGGGATCGCGTCCAGGTATTTTCCCGTGAGGACTCCGCGTCCCAGGGGAGACCAGCCCATAAAGCCCATGCCGAGTGCCTCGACGGCGGGCAGGACCTCGCGCTCGACTCCGCGCTGGAGGAGCGAATACTCGCATTGACTCAGAGCGACCGCAGGACGCCCGGTTGCCAGCGTGGCGATGCGCGTCATCGCCCAGGCCGGGAAGTTGGAGACGCCGACGTAGCGTGCCCGCCCTGAGTTCACGGCGATCTCAAGCGCGTGAAGCGTCTCTTCGAGCGGGGTGACGCCATCAAAGGCGTGGACCAGCCAGACGTCGACGTAGTCGGTTCCCAAGCGGCCCAGGGACGCATCGAGCGCCGCCAGCATTGAATCGCGCGAGGCGTCGATCATGCCGCCGCGTGCGGTCCTCCTGATTCCCGCCTTGGTGCAGATCTGAATGTCCGAGCGCTCGACGGTTCCACCGAGCATTGCTCCGATGGTCGCTTCCGCACCGCCGTCCGCGTAAGAGGCAGCCGTGTCGAGGAGGCTTCCGCCCGCGTCCAGGAACAGGTCCAGTTGCGCGCCAGCCTCATCGGCGTTGGTGTCGCGCGACCACGTCATCGTGCCCAGCGCGAGCCGGGAAACCTCGAGGCCGCTGCGGCCAACCCTCCTGCGTTCCATAACCCGTGACGCTACCGGTGTCGCGCGGCGGTGCGCGGGTGCGACGCGCGGGCGCTAGCCTTGCCGACATGAGTTGGTGGGAAGCAGTCATCCTGGGCCTCGTCCAGGGCATCACGGAGTTCTTGCCGATTTCTTCGTCGGCACACGTCCGCGTCGTTGGCCCGCTGCTTCCTCACGGTGCCGACCCGGGCGCGGCGTTCAGCGCCATCATCCAACTCGGTACGGAAGCGGCAGTGCTGCTGTACTTCCGAAAAGACATCGCACGGATCATTGCTGCGTGGTTCCGGGCCCTCGCTGGCCAGGACGGCACCTCGCGCGCGGAGCGCCTCGGTTCCAAGAACTCCGACGCTCGCATGGGCTGGTGGGTGATCCTGGGTTCGATCCCGATCGCGGTGATTGGTTTCCTCTTCCAGGACTTCATCGAAGGACACCTGCGCAACCTCTACTTGACGGCAGCGATGCTGGCAATCTTTGGTTTGGTGCTGGGCTTCGCCGACAAGATTGGCCGGAAGCAGCGCGAGTTGACCTCGTTGCGCGGCAAGGACGCGTTGTTCCTGGGACTGGCGCAGGCGATGGCCCTGATTCCTGGAGTCTCGCGTTCTGGCGGAACCATCTCGATGGGACTGTTCTTGGGGCTCACGCGTGAGGCCGCCGCGAGGTATTCGTTTCTGCTCGCGATCCCGGCCGTGCTGGGCTCAGCTGGCCTTGAGCTGGTGACCAACGCGGACGAACTCACGGCCGCCGGCGGCCCAGGCATCGTGAATACGGTGATCGCCACGATCGCCGCGTTCGTGGTGGGCTACATCGTGATCGTGTGGTTCCTCAAGCTCATCACGCACCACACGTTCTGGCCGTTCGTGTGGTACCGCCTCGGCTTCGCGGCACTGATTGTTGCGCTGCTTGGGGCCGGCATCATTCCGGCGCTGTAGCGCGCGCCGAAAAACGGGTGCGAACTACTCGCACGAGGGCTCTTGAAGTCTGCTGAGCCGATGCTGTGGTTGGGCGCGCGCTATGTGTCAGTCAGTGCGCTTGGGGCCACCATCGTCACGGCGGCGCAGGAAACGCTCAAACTCCGCGGCGATGGCGTCCCCGGATGCTTCGGGAAGGCTCGTCTCGTCCATGAGTGCTTCGAGTTGCTTGACGTGGTCGGCGATTTCTTCGTCCTCCTCGGCAAGTTCGTCCGCGCCGCGCACCCAGGCATCGGAGTCTTCGACGAGATCGCCGAGGTCGATGGACGTGTTGAGCAAGCGTTCGAGTTGGACAAGGAGCGCGGCGGTGGCCTTAGGGCTAGGTGGGTGCGCAATGTAGTGCGGCACGCCTACCCACAGGCTGAGAACGGTCATGCCGCGGTGCTGCGCCTCGTGGCCGAGAATTCCGACGATTCCGGCAGGGCCCTCGTAATCGGAGCGTTCAAGCCCGAACCGGGCGCGGGCGGCCTCCTGTTCAGAGGTGACGAAAGTCGGCAGCGGGCGGGTGTGAGGAACATCGACCAGCAGTGCGCCGCATGTGATCAGGGTGCTCACTCCCAGATTCTCCGCATGATCGAGGATCTCCTTGCAGAAGGAGCGCCAGCGCATCGACGGCTCAATGCCACGGACAATGCTGACCTCAGGCGCACCCTCGATCGAAGCCGTTGACACGATGGAGCCTGGCCAGGACACGATGCGATCGCCGTCTGCGTCGCGGGTGACCGTGGGGCGTGACACCTGGAAATCGTGGTAATCCTCGGGGTCAATCGCTGCATGCTCTTTGGCGTCCCACGTCTGCGCAAGGTGATCGAGCGCGGCTGAGGCAGAGGAGCCAGCATCGTTCCACCCCTCGAAGGCCGCGATCATCACGGACTCATCGGGACCCAATGCTGCGGTGAGATCGTCGGGAGTCATTGCGCCAGCCTAGACTCGGGAGGCGTGACTGCGCATCTCTCAAATCCCCAAGCCGTCCTGTGGGACATGGACGGCACCCTCATCGACTCCGAGCCGTACTGGATTGCGGCGGAAACGGAACTTGCCAGCCGTTATGACGTTCCGTGGAGCCATGAGGATGGGCTCCAGTTCGTCGGCAACCCGCTGCCCGTGTCAGCACGTGTTCTCCAGGAACGCGGCGTGGCCCTGAGCGAGGACGAGATCATCGGCTATTTGCTGATGCGTGTGCGCGAACAGGTTGTCGCGAACGTGCCGTGGCAAGCCGACGCCCGCGCTTTGCTCAATGCAACGGTGAGCGCTGGAATCCCGTGCGCACTCGTCACGATGTCGTACACGTCCTTGGCGCAAGCCCTGGTTGCCGCGGCTCCGGACGCGTTCTCCGTCATCGTCACCGGGGACCGCGTGACGCGAGGCAAACCGGATCCAGAGGCTTTCCTCACCGCCGCCGATGAACTGGGCGTCGACATCACCCGATGCGTGGCGTTTGAGGACTCGCCGGCGGGAGTGGCATCGGCATGGACCTCAGGCGCGCGCACGGTCGGAATTCGCAGGCTGATACCCATCGAGCAGCGAGACGGACTCAGCCGGGTGCAGTCTCTTGAGGGCTGGGATGTCGACACAGTGCGGCGCATTGCTGCCGGAGACGTCATCGATGAACTCGGTGACTCTGTCTAGCGAGGCACCGAGCAGGGAGCGCGGGCATCTAGTTTCCCGCCGACTCCTCGAGAGCGACAGGCCGCACGCCGAGAGCACGCTCGACCGCATCAGGGTCGATGTCGGGTGCGGTGCCGCCAAACTCGGGGCAGATGTCCTGGAAGTTGCACCATCCACACAGCTTGCTCTTCTTGGTGCGGAAACGGCCCGTTGAGGCGGCCGCGATGATCTCATCCCACAGTTCACGGATCTCATGCTCAACAAGGTCGAGATCTTGGTCCGTGGGCCGCAACACGAGCGTGCCGCCGTCCTTGAGGAACAGCAACTGCAGTAGCGCTGGGCGGCGTCCACGAAGCCGCTCAACAAGGAGCGCGTAGAACTTCATCTGGAACTTCTCTTTGTGCCCGTACTGGGGCAGGGGAGTCTTGCCGGTCTTGTAGTCGACGATCCGGATGGAACCGTCTGGAGCGACATCAACGCGGTCAATGAATCCGCGCAGCAATGGCCCGTCGGGGAGCGCGAACTGCACAAACTCCTCCCGGCCGGCCGGTTCGAGGCGCTGGGGGTTTTCCATCGTGAAGTAGGTGCGTAGCCGGGTGCGGCCGTCCTCGAGCCACGTCGCTTCCGCGGCGGGGCTGTCGTGCAGGTCGGCCAGTTCCGGCTTCTTGTCGAGCATGACTCGCCACTCGGGCTCGAGCATGGCGGTCGCGGTGTCTTCCGTGCGCTCTGCAGCCGGACGGTCGTAGAGGTGCTCCAAAACCGAGTGCACGAGTGTGCCGAGCGTCGCAGCGGCCGAGGGCGGCTCGGGAATCTTGTCGACCACGCGCAATCGGTACATGTAGGGGCATTGACGGAAGTCTCCGGCGCGCGAGGGCGACAGAGCGGGGGAGCGTCCAGCAGCAACCATGAGCCCAGCGTAGAAGGATCCGGTGACATCACCGTCGCGGGAGCGTCTACCGTGGTCGCCATGACATCCCCGTCTCCACGCTCCCGCGGCTGGACCTTCGGTCACGCCTTTGGCGCCCGTCTGGTGATCCAGCCCTCGACAGTGCTGATGCTGCTCCTGTTGGCGCTTCTGTTCAGCACGTCCGGTGGCGGCGAACTCAACCGGCAGACATTCACGCTGGGCCTCATCTTCGCGAGCCTGCTGTTTGCGTCCGTCTTTGTCCACGAATTGGCTCACGCAGCTACCGCGCACCGCTTCGGGCGGCAGGTACATGAGGTGGTCATCACGCTGTGGGGCGGGCACACCACCTATGACGCGAAGGGCCTGACACCCGCGGTAAGCGGACTCACGTCGGCGGCGGGGCCGGTCGCGAACCTGGTAATCGCGGCGCTGGCCGCGGTCCCGATCTGGCTGGGATGGGTAGACGTGTCACTGATTGATGCGTTGGCCGGCGACATCTGGCTGTACGCGACGCTCCAGTGGCTCGTGTGGGCGAACTTCGTGTTGGCGATTTTCAACGCGTTGCCCGGAATCCCGATGGATGGTGGACGCGTTCTGGAAGCGATCGTGTGGAAGAGCACCGGTTCACGCACCCGGGGCATGAAGATTGCCGCGTGGGGCGGGCGGGTTGTCGCGATCGGCTTCGTGATCTACGTGTTGGGTTGGCCCATCCTTCAGGGGCGTCCTCCGACAGTGTTCGAATTCGCGTGGGCCGCGTTGGTCTTCATGATCCTGTGGCCTGCGGCCTCGCAAGCGCTCAAGGCGGCCGATGCTTACGCGGCACGCGAGCGATTCTCGATCGCAGCCATCATGGTGCGGTCGTTGGCGATGCCTCATCACGCCACGGTGGCCCATGCCCGCACTGCGGCCCGTAGCCACGGCGCGGGTGAAGTCATTGTGACGAGCCCTGACGGTCACCCCGCAGGGCACTTCCCAATCGACATGCTGGATGCCGTGCCAGAAGCCGACCGAGAGAGCACCACGCTGGTGTCCGTCACCATGCCATTGCCTCGTGGCGCGCAGATCGACGCTGAAGCGGGTACGGACAGCGTGATCGAGGCCGTGCAGCAGTGGTGGGGCAAAGCCGACGCGCTCGTCGTGACCCATCACGGCGCCTATGTGGGGTTGCTGCGCTTGCAGGACGTGCTGAAGAGCCTCGAATAGCTCGCCCTAGACTGGGGGGATGACATCCACCCCTCCCACGGGCGCCTGTGAGCGCCGCGGCCCGCTTCGCGCGGGCGACCGCGTGCAGCTGACCGACGCCAAGGGCCGCCACCACACGATCATCCTCGAACCGGGCAAGATCTTTCACACGCACCGCGGGCAGTTCAGCCACGACGACATCCTCGGTGGCGACGAAGGCACGGTGGTGAGGAACACCGCCGGCTACGAGTACCTCGTGCTGCGGCCGTTGCTCAGCGACTACGTCATGTCGATGCCCCGCGGCGCTGCGGTGATCTACCCCAAGGACTCTGGGCAGATCATCCAGATGGCCGATATCTACCCGGGTGCGCGGGTCGTGGAAGCGGGCGTCGGTTCCGGCGCCCTCACCATGTCGCTGTTGCGCGCTGTGGGAGACAACGGCTCGCTGACCTCGATCGAGCGACGTGAGGATTTCGCGGACATTGCGCGCGCAAATGTGGAGAACCACTTCGGTGGCGAACACCCCGCATGGGACCTGCTGGTCGGCGACTTTGCCGAGAGAGTCAGCGAGGTGGCCGCGGAGGCTCCGGTCGATCGCATCGTTCTCGACATGCTCGCCCCGTGGGAGAACATCGAGGCTGCGGCCAATGCTTTGGCACCGGGAGGTGTCTTGCTCGCCTACGTCGCGACCACGACCCAGTTGTCGCGGCTGGCGGAAGATTTGCGCGAGCACGGTGGTTATACCGAACCTCAGGCGTGGGAGTCCATGGTCCGTACGTGGCACCTCGAAGGTCTCGCGGTGCGTCCCGATCACCGAATGATTGGCCACACAGGGTTCTTGCTATCGGCGCGACGGATGGCGCCAGGAGTCCAGGCTCCGCTACGCAAGCGGCGCCCGGCCAAGGGTTCGTACCCCACGGAAGCCGAATGGACTCCTGAGGACCTCGGAGAACGTGCCGTGTCGGACAAGAAGGTAAGGCGCGTCCGTCGTGATGTGACGGCTACGCGCGCCAGTGAGGAGCAGGAGTAGATGGTCGCCGAAGGACAGGATCGGGTTGCGGCGCTTCAGGCGCGCAACACGGAACTGCAGCGTTTGCTGGAGGCCTCCCGCGAAGCAATGGGGGAGATGCGGGCCAAACTTGCTGAAGCATCGGCCCCACCCCACACCTTCGCCACGTTCGTGCAGACAGTCGGCGACCACGCTGACGTCGTGTCCAACGGACGCCGCATGCGTGTTGGCGTGATGCCCGATCTCGATCTCGATCTCGACCTCCAGCCCGGAGACGAGGTTCTCCTTAACCCCATGAGCGTGATCGTGGGTGGGGCTGATGCTGAATTCACCGGCCAAGGTGCCCTGGTGCGTGAAGTCCTCGACGACGAACGTGCTCTCGTTGTCTCGCGCGGTGAAGATGAGCGCGTTGTGCGACTCATCGGCGGCAACGCACGTGAACGCCTCACCGAAGGCGACACCGTGATCATCGATCAGCGCACCGGCTTCGCCTCCGAGCGCATTGAGCGCACCGGTGTTGAAGCATTGCTGCTGGAAGAGGTTCCCGACGTGGACTTCGAGTCCATCGGTGGACTGGGCCGCCAGATCGACCGCATTCGCGACGCCATCGAACTTCCGTTGCGTCACCCCGACCTGTACCGCGAGCACGCGCTGACGCCGCCACGTGGGCTGTTGCTGTACGGCCCGCCGGGATGCGGCAAGACGCTGATCGCCAAGGCGGTGGCACATTCATTGGCCGATGCTGTGGGAGCCGATCGCTCCTACTTCCTATCGGTCAAGGGTCCCGAACTGCTGAACAAGTACGTCGGCGAGACTGAGCGCTACATCCGCACCATCTTTGAGCGCGCACGCGCCAAGGCGTCGCAAGGTTCCCCTGTGGTGGTGTTCTTCGATGAGATGGAAGCACTGTTCCGCTCGCGAGGCTCCGGCGTCAGCTCCGATATGGAGACCACGATCGTCCCGCAGTTGCTGACCGAACTCGACGGTGTTGAGCAGCTCGGCAACGTCATCGTTATTGGTGCCTCGAACCGCGAGGACATGATCGACCCCGCCATCATGCGCCCCGGCCGTTTGGACGTGAAGATCGAGGTGTCGCGCCCCGACGCTACCTCCGCTCGTGACATCTTCTCGAAGTACCTCACAGCGAATCTGCCCCTGGCGTCGGCTGTCGTGGACTCCAGCGGCGGCGACCGCGAGCGTGCGGTGACCGACCTCGCCGCGCACGCCGTGGGTCACCTCTATGCGGACCCCTCCAATGCGGAGTACATGTCTGGCGCGCTGATCCGCAATGTCGTCGACCGTGCCAAGACCAACGCCATCAAGGCGCTGATCGCCGGCGGCGAGCGTGGAATCTCCACGGAGCACATGGATGCCGCGTGCGAAGCGGAACTGGCTGAGGCCCGCGCCGTCGCCAGCTCTCACCTCCGCGAAGGCTGATACGTGCGCATCGCAGGAATCGAGACCGAGTACGGAATCGCCGACCCCAACAATCCCCAGGCAAACCCCATCCTGATGTCCTCACGGCTCGTCGAGGCGTGCCGGACCTGGGCGGGGGAGAACACCGCGCGCTGGGACTACGGCGGCGAAGACCCGCTCCAAGACCAGCGCGGGCACCGGCGCGAGCGCGCCCAAGCGCACCCCAGCATGCTGACGGACGAGGCCGAGTTCGACGAGAACGTGGGAGCGGTCTCGTTGCGCAAGCGCAGAGGATCGTGGGAAGACCCCGCGCATCTCAACGCCGTCCTGCCCAATGGATCACGGTTCTACGTCGACCACGCCCACCCGGAGTACTCAGGGCCCGAGGTGCGTGCGGCACGGGACGCGGTGGTGTGGGACACCGCGGGCGATGCCATCGCGCTCGCGGCGCTCGCGCAGTACCGGGAAACCGAGGGTCTTGACCTCGCGCTGTACAAGAACAATGTCGACGGCAAGGGCGCGTCGTACGGAACTCATGAGAACTTCCTGGTCCGGCGGGATCTGGACTTCGACCAGCTCGGGCGCTGGCTCACGCCACACCTCGTGACTCGCCAGGTCCTGGTGGGCGCAGGGCGTGTGGGGCTGGGCCAACGCGGGGAGGGTGCTGGATTCCAAATCTCCCAACGCGCGGACTACATGGAGGCAGAGGTCGGGCTTGAGACGACCCTGCGCCGTCCCATCATCAACACCCGCGATGAGCCTCACGCTGAACGATCCCGCTGGCGCCGGCTGCACGTGATCATCGGCGACGCCAACTGTTTCGAGATGGCCACCTTCCTCAAGATCGGCACCACGGCGCTCGTGTTGTCTGCGATTGAGGCTGAGGACGAGCGTCTTGATTCCCTCGTGCTGGCAGACGCGGTGCCCGCAGTCCAGACCGTTTCCCACGACATCACTTTGCGGGCAGCAATACCGCTGGAGTCCGGGGAGCAAGCCACAGCACTTGAGGTCCAACGCGCGCTGCTGGCGATCTGCCGGGATTACGCCGAGGATGCCGCTGACCACACTCTGCTGGCGCATTGGGAACGCATCCTTGACGCACTGTCTATCGATCCGTTCTCCGCGGCGAGAGACGTCGAATGGGTCGCGAAGCTGGCGCTCCTGGGGCGTTTGCGGGAGCGCAACGCCACACGCCACGATGATGGCTCCACGGAGCTACTCGAGTGGTCCGATGCTCGGTTGGCGGCTCTTGACGTTCAGTGGAGCAGGCTTGGCGACGGCTGGGCGGCGAAACTCACGGCAGCCGGTCAGGTCAGTCGGTTGACCGACGACATGGAAGTTGCCGAGGCAATGAAGCGCGCGCCGCGGGACACTCGAGCTGCGTTGCGGGGCCGGCTGATTGCGGCACGCCCTGATCTTGTTGACGCAGCCGGGTGGTCGTCCGTGGTGATCGACCGTGACACTGACCACGGCAACCTCGAAGTGATTCACCTCGACGACCCGCATGCGTCCACGCATCCGCTGATCGACGCCCTCGCAACTCAAACACTCTGACGCGCGCGTCTAGACTGGCGGTATGCCTCAGACACATGCTTCCGGACAGCCCTACGAGGACGATGCGCCCGAGCCCGCGGCAGCGCCCGCCAAGGCCGAGAACACTGACGCCCTTGACAGTCTGCTTGACGAGATTGACGACTCACTCCAGGTCAATGCCGAGCAGTTTGTGCGTTCCTTCGTGCAAAAGGGCGGGCAGTAATCGCGTCCGCTACACCAGTGGGTGCCGAGGTGCCCGAACCGCTCGACGTTCCCGCGCATCGGCGCATCTTTGGGCTCGAAACTGAGTTCGGGCTACACCTCGACGCCCCCAACGCGCGCTCGGTAACCCCTGAAGAGGTGGCCGGGCATCTGTTCCGTTCCGTCGTGGAGTGGGGGCGCTCGTCCAATGTGTTCTTGACGAATGCATCGCGCCTGTACATCGATGTTGGCGCACACCCCGAATACGCGACTGCAGAGTGCGACAACCTCACGGACCTGATTGCCTCGGATAAGGCGGGCGAGCGGATCGTCCACAACCTCATTGCCGACGGTGAACGACGGCTCCAAGAGGCCGGTATCGACGGCACCATCCACCTGTACAAGAACAACACGGATTCCGCCGGCAACAGTTATGGCTGTCACGAGAACTATCTCGTGCGCCGCCGCGCGGACTTCAGGGCCTTCGCCTCGGCTCTCCTGCCATTCCTCATCACTCGCCAGATCGTGACGGGTGCAGGGTGCATTACGCGCACCCCAGATGGCGGGCACTTTAGCTTCTCACCGCGCGCGGATCACATGTGGGAGGGCCTCAGTTCCGCGACCACCAGGTCGCGTCCCATGATCAACACGCGCGATGAGCCACATGCGACGGCAGAGCTGTACCGCCGCATGCACGTCATCGTCGGCGATTCCACGATGGCGGAGCCCACGGCGTTGCTCAAGGTCGGTGCCACCGATCTGATGCTGCGCTTGATGGAAGCGCACGTGAAGCTCCCCGACTTCACGCTCGCCAACGAGATGCAGGCTATCCGGGCAGTGGCCCACGACATGACGGGACAGGCGACCGTTGAACTTGCAGACGGCCGTCACCTCACCGCAGTCCAGATTCAACAGGCATACCTCGATGAGGTGAGTTCCCACGTCGGTGGCGTGATCGAACGCACAGATGAAGTCGACCAAATTCTTGACCTCTGGGACCGCGGAATCCGGGCGGTACGGGACCAGGACTTCTCGCTCGTCGAGACGGAGTTGGACTGGGCAATCAAGCATCGGCTCGTGGAGCGCTACCGGGACCGCCTGGGCTGCCGCCTCGACGATCCGCGCCTTGCCCGACTGGAGATGGCCTTCCACGACGTGTCGCCGCAGCGCGGCTTGTACTACCGGCTGGTGGAGCAGGGGCTCATCAAGCGCATCATCGACGATGCCGCGATCGAGCGCGCGATGACGGTTGCTCCGCAAACCACCCGTGCCAAGCTCCGGGGCCGCTTCGTGGATGCCGCGCTGGCGTCTGGGCAGGACTTCACTGTGGACTGGGTGCACCTCAAACTCACGGGTGCTCACCAGACGATTCTCTTGAAGGATCCCTTTCGCAACGACGATGCCCGAGTCGACGCGCTTGTGGCGAAACTTGACGCTTAGCGCCAGGTAGAATCGTCCGTTCCGTCTGCTTTGTCTGAGAGGACCACTCATGCGTAGGGCTTTTGCTGTCATGGCGACCGGTGCCGTGGCGCTGAGCGCATGCACGGGACCGTCACCGTCACCCAGCGTGTCGCCGTCGATGGTCGGTGACATCTCATCGATCGTCGTCGGTCAGAGCGATACCCAGGCGCCGTCGCTGGAGTACACGCCCGGCCTCGAATACTCCGACGAGCAGGTCGAGGTGCTGTGGGACGGCGAAGGCGAGGCGCTGACATCTGGGCAGTCGTTGCTCCTTGATGTCTACGGTGAGTCCCTGGACTCAAGCGACGTGGTGATCAACACCTTCGATGGTTCTCCTGAGCCCTACATCTTGACCCCTGACTCCGTCGGAGGCGCACTGTACGACGCGTTGCTGGACGCGCACGTGGGTGCGCGCATCATGGTGGTCGAGCCCTCGGAAGTCATCGAGAACGCCGAAGGCGTTGAAGTGGGAGACGGTGCAAACGTCGACAACTCCGCCGAGGGCGAAGCGCCGCCGGTCGCACTCGTCGTTGACGTTCGCTCCGAGCACGCGGTAGGCGCGGCTCAGCCAGCGCCAAAGACCATGCCCGAAGTAGTCGTCGGGGATGGCGGCGTGCCCCGGGTCGTGGTTGACCCGGAAGCACCACCCGTCACCGACCTGCAAGTAGCCACCCTGATCAAGGGTGTGGGCCCGCAGATCACCCCGAGCTCGCGCGCGCTCATCAACTACACGATGTTCTACTACGCCGATGGTGAGATCGAGGGCGAGGACAGTCCTGAGTCCTGGAGCGCTGGCGATGTCTTCGACACCACGTGGGACGTCGACCGTGCTCCGTACCTTCTCGATATGGCATCCGGAAGCGTCGTCACGGGACTGTCACAGGGCCTACTGGACCAGACAGAAGGATCGCAGGTCGAGCTACTCGTTCCGGGCGCAATGGGCTATCCCTCGCGTGGCACGATGGTGATTGTCGTCGACATCCTCGACGTGTGGAATTCGGAGACTTAAATGGGCGTAGCAGTAAGGGTCATTCCCTGCCTCGACGTTGATGCGGGCAGGGTCGTCAAGGGCGTCAACTTTGTTGACTTGCGCGATGCCGGCGACCCCGTTGAGCTCGCATCCGCCTACGGTGCTGCCGGTGCCGACGAGGTCACTTTCCTCGACGTGACGGCTTCATCGGCTAATCGCGCCACGACGCACGACGTTGTTGGCCGCACGGCCGAGCAGGTCTTTGTGCCGTTGACCGTTGGCGGGGGAGTGCGCACGGTTGAGGATGTTGACACATTGCTGCGCGCAGGCGCGGACAAGGTGGGAGTGAACACTGCCGCCATTGCTCGTCCGGAGCTCATTGCCGAGATCGCGGAGCGCTTCGGTGCGCAGGTTCTCGTCCTGTCTGTCGACGCCCGCCGGTGCCAAGGCGACACGTCCACTCCGTCGGGCTACGAGGTAACCACGCACGGTGGCCGTGAAGGCACAGGCATCGACGCGGTGGAATGGGCTGTGCGCGGCGAACAACTCGGCGCCGGAGAAATCCTGTTGAACTCCATGGACGCCGACGGCACCACCGACGGCTTCGATCTCGAGATGCTGCGCGCGGTGCGCGGACAAGTCTCGATTCCACTCATTGCCTCGGGCGGCGCGGGTACTGTCGACCACTTTGTCGAGGCGGCCAAAGCCGGTGCGGACGCGGTCCTCGCGGCAAGCGTCTTCCACTTCGGGAAACTATCTATTGAGCAGGTCAAGAACCACATGCGTAGCCACGGAATCGAGGTGCGGTGAGCACTCCGTCTGACGCCGCAACCGACTACCGACTTTCAGGATCGTTCAACCGCAAAGCATTTCAACTTTTGCGGCACGCGATTCGCACCGAGCGGCTGCGGTTCAGCCTTGCCATTACCTTCGCGGCGCTCTTCTCCCTCCTGACAGTCCTTTTCGGCACCCTCCTGGGTGACATCACCGACGCTGTGGTGATCCCCGCGGTCGAGGGCGACCCCATTCAGGGCGTGTGGGGAGACATGACGCAGGACCCCATCACCGCAATCTGGATTGCAGGTGGCGCTTTCCTCGCGATCGGTCTTGTCAACGCTGTCCTGGTGGGCCTGCGCCGTGGTGTGCAGGGAATCGCGGTGGCCGGTGTGGCCGCGCGCCACCGCGGCGTGGTCGCCGACGCCCTGGCAAGCCTGCCTCTTGGCTGGCACCGCGCGAACCCGTCGGGCCGTCTGTTGTCGGCAATGTCGTCGGACTCCGAGTCCGCCACCAACACGCTGCACCCATTCGCCTTCACGGTCGGATCATTCGTCATGATGTTCGCGGCCGGCTGGTCCATGTGGCGCATGGACCCGTGGCTGGCAGTGACGGGCCTCGCAGTCGTTCCCGTGATCTTCGCGATCAACCTGGCGTACGAGAAGATCATCACGCCCCGGTGGGACCTCGGACAGTCGCGTCGCGCTGAGGTGTCCACGATCGCCCACGAGAGCTTTGAGGGCGGCACTGTCGTCAAGGCGCTGGGCGCCGAGAACATCGAGAGCGAGCGGTTCCGCGAGTCCGTGTTTGCGCTACGTGACGCCGACATCAAGGTGGGGCGCACCAGTGCGTGGTTTGAGCCCATGATGGACCTGGTGGTGCCGTTGGGCTCTGTTGCGCTCATGGTCGTCGGGGCGATTCGGGCCGATGCTGGGTTCGTTTCCGTAGGCGACGTGGTCTCCGCCATTTATTTGGTGACACTGATGGCGGTTCCGATCCGAGGGCTCGGATGGGTCTTGGGCCAGATGCCTCAGGCACTCGTGGCGTTCCGCCGCGTCGGAGAAATTGCCCAGGCCGCTACCGAGGTAGACGAGCCGGGAGACACTCCGATCGCGCGTGACGGCGCGGGCCAGATGAGCTTCTCAGGCGCGGACATCGGCGCTGACGACGGGGACGGCAACCTTGTGACCATCCTGCGCGACGTGTCGCTGGACCTGACACCAGGAACCGTCACGGCACTCGTGGGCGCGACAGGATCCGGAAAGTCCACGGTGGCATTGGCCGCATCGCGACTTGCCAGCCCCACGGCCGGCACGGTTGCTTTGGATGACACCGACCTAGAAACAATCGCGAGCCTGGGTGACCACGTCGCCCTCGTTCCGCAGACGGCGTTTGTCTTCGCTGGCACAGTGCGCGAGAACGTGACACTCGGCGGCGACTTCACGGACGACGAGGTCTGGACCGCATTGCGCAGCGCCAATGTCACCGACGTTGTCGAGAAGCTGGCTCGCGACGGCGGATCTGGTTTGGACGCGACCTTGGCCGAGCGAGGTATGAACCTCTCGGGTGGCCAGCGTCAGCGCATCGCGTTGGCGCGAGCGTTGGTCCGCCACCCGCGCGTGCTCGTCCTAGACGACGCGACAAGTGCCGTCGATCCGCGCGTCGAGCAAGAGATCCTCCGTGGACTCAACGCGGACGGCAATGGTCCTACGGTCTTGATCATCGCTTACCGATTGGCCTCGATTCTGCTCGCAGATCATGTGGTCCACGTCGAGTCGGGATCCGTGGTGGACTCCGGTTCCCACGACGATCTCGTCAAACGCGACGCGGGGTATCGGGAACTGGTCCTCGCCTATGAAGAGGATTCCAAACGGCAGGCTGAACAGGAAGCGGGGTACATCGGATGAGCGACTCTCAGCCCGACATCACCACCTTCCGCGGCATGCTCAAGCGCGGTCTGCAGGTCAGCCCCGAGATTCGTAAAGGATTGTGGTTCACGCTGACGTTGGCGGCCGTCGCCGCCTCGGGAAGAGCGGCCGTCCCGTTCCTGACCCAGCGCATCACCGACTTCGGCCTCCTCGCCCCCACGGGCGTCGACGTCGAGTACGTGGTGCGGTTGGCGATTGCTGGCGCCATCGTGCTCGTCTTCACGGCGATTCTCGCGTGGCGCGTCCGCGTGCGCATGGTGTCTGCCTCGGAAAAGGGACTCGCCACGCTGCGTATCCGGGCCTTCGATAAAGTCCACGAGCTGTCAGTGCTGACTCAGAACGAGGAGCAGCGCGGACGCTATGTCTCGCGCGTCACCGGCGACGTCGAGACCATGCGTGACCTCATGCAGTGGACTGGCGCGGCGATGATGATTGCCGCTCTCGAGTCGACCATTGTGTTCCTCGTCATGCTGGCCTACTCGTGGCAGCTGTCGCTGATCATCCTGCTGGCGTTCTTGCCGATGGTGGGGTCCCTCATCTGGATTCAGCCGCGCGTTCGTGAGGCATTCCGCCACGTGCGCGAGCAGATGGCTGACCTGCTTGGCCGGACCTCAGAGCAGATCGTCGGTGTTGCCACGATCCGCGCGTATGGCGTGCAGCAGCGCATGCGCGATGAGCTCCACCAGGAGAACGAGGACATTCTGAAGGCAGAGCGCCGAGCGTCCCTGCTCGCTTCGGTGAACTTCTCGTCCACGGTCATCGGCCAGTCGCTCGCCACCGGTTTGGCGCTCGTAGGCGGAACCATCATGGCGGTGGGCGGCTCGATGTCTGTCGGTACCGTCGTGGCGATGGCCTTCTTGGTCTATCAGTTCTCCGGTCCGCTGATGTGGATCATCGAGATGCTCGCAGAGATGCAGCGCGCCGTCGTTGGTTGGCGTCGGGTCCTCGAACTCGTCGACCAGGAAGTCACTGTGAAGGACCCCGGCGAAGACGGAACGCCGATCCCTCACGGTCGTGGCGACCTTGACGTTGAGGGCGTCCGCCTGACGTATCCCGGCGGCCCGGAGGTGCTCAAGGGCGTTGACCTCAACGTCCCAGCGGGGAAGCGGATTGCGCTTGTGGGTACGACAGGATCGGGAAAGACATCCCTTGCGCGCCTGATGTCGCGGTTCTTCGATCCCTCTGGCGGATCGGTTCGCGTCGGGGGAGTGGACCTCAAGGACGTCCCCCACGGCTCGCTGCGTCGGTCCGTCGCCGTGGTGCCGCAGGAGGGGTTCCTCTTCGATGGGTCCATCTTGTCGAACCTGGCGTATGCCCTTCCAGAGGCCTCACCCGAGGATCTCGCCCATCGATCGCTTGCTGCATTCGAGTCGCTCGGCCTCGAGGGCTGGGTTGACGCGCTTCCGCTTGGCCTCGACACGCAAGTTGGGCCACGCGGAGAGTTGCTCAGCGCAGGAGAACGCCAGTTGGTGTCGATTGCTCGGGCGTACCTGCGCGACCCGGATCTGTTGATTCTTGACGAGGCGACGAGTGCCGTCGACCCCGCGACCGAGGTGCGCATTTCACGGGCCCTCGAAGGCTTGATGCAGGGCCGCACCGCCGTCGTCATTGCGCACAGGTTGTCGACCGCCGAGCGTGCCGACATCGTGGGTGTCATGGAGCACGGCGAGCTGATTGAAGTGGGTCCGCACCGTGAACTGGTCAATGCCGGCGGCGTGTACGCGTCGCTGCACCAGGCATGGGTGTCGCAGACGCGGTGACGGTGGGCCGGGCCGATGCTCGGGAGAGTTGGCAGGTCGTGGAAGGATAGGCGCCATGTCATTGGATGCGGGTATTCGCGATTCCCTCAAGCGTAATTCCGACGGTCTTGTCTGCGCAGTTGTGCAGGAGCGAGACAGCCGCGAGGTGTTGATGGTTGCGTGGATGAACGATGAGGCGTTGGCGCTGACTCTCAGTTCGGGCCGGGCGGTGTACTGGAGCCGTTCGCGCCAGGAACTGTGGCGCAAGGGCGATACATCTGGACACATTCAAGAAGTCCACTCGGTGGACCTTGACTGCGACGGCGATGCGCTGCTGCTCACTGTGACGCAAACGGGACCTGCGTGCCACACGGGCACGACAAGCTGCTTCGAGGCCGGCGGGACCCTGGCGATGGCCGGGAAGGGCGAGCAGTGACGTCGGCGCCGGAGAACATCGAATGGGGTCAGACCTGGCCAACCCTGGAGACATTCGTCGAGTTGGGTCGGACACATCGCGTTGTGCCGGTGGTGCGCAAGGTCTTGGCCGACGGTCTGACGCCCATCGCGGTGTACCGCGCCCTTGCGCAGGAGCGCCCCGGTACCTTCATCCTCGAATCCGCCGACCCCGATGGCGCTCGTGGCCGTTTCTCCTTTGTCGGCGTGAACTCGCGCGCCACGCTCTCGGTGCGCGGCGATGACGCTTCGTGGTCTGGAGACGTGCCAGTCGGTCTTGACGATGGCGCACCGCTGACCACGATCCGTGACGTTTTGCGCGAGCTGAACACGGACTCGATCCCCGGCATGCCGCCGCTGACTGGTGGCATGGTCGGAGTGTTGGGATGGGACATCATCCGTCAGTGGGAGCCCACACTCCCTGCGAAGGCACCACGAGAGATCGATGTGCCCGACGTGATGCTGCTGCTCGCGACGGACATTGCTGCGATCGACCACTACGACGGATCCGTGTGGCTCATTGCCAACGCGATTAATGGCAACGCGCAGGCGACCGGCATTGAAGACGCGCATGCCGATGCTGTCGCACGGCTGGACCGCATGGAGATTGCGCTCGCCGGGGCCGAGTCCGGTGACGTGTGGACGTTGGATCCCGACATCGAAGAACCTCAGATGCGCCAGCGCAGCGCGCCAGGGGAGTACGAGGCGGCTGTGCGTTTCGCGAAGGAAGCCATTCGCGATGGGGAAGTCTTCCAGATGGTGCCGTCGCAGCGGTTCGACGTGGACTGCCCCGCGAAGCCGCTGGACGTATACCGCGTGCTCCGCACGCTCAATCCGTCGCCGTACATGTACTACTTCCAACTTCGCGATGATGAAGATCGTGACTTTGCGGTTGTAGGAGCGAGTCCCGAGTCCTTGGCAGCCGTCAAGGA
Source organism: Demequina flava (assembly GCF_000975035.1). GTDB lineage: Bacteria > Actinomycetota > Actinomycetes > Actinomycetales > Demequinaceae > Demequina > Demequina flava. The sequence goes on from NZ_BBRA01000002.1 coordinate 61,974, forward strand.
CGGGCGGGTGTCGACATTCCCGATCGCCGGCTCGCGGCCACGAGGGTCCTCGGTGGTTGAGGATCAGCGACTCGAGGACGAGCTGCTGGCGGACCCGAAGGAAATCGCGGAGCACGTGATGCTCGTCGATCTCGCCCGCAACGACCTCGTGAAGGTGTGCGAGCCGACGTCGGTCGAGGTGCTCGAGTTCATGAAGGTCAACCGCTACAGCCACATCATGCACATTTGCTCGACCGTGGTCGGTGCCCTCGAACCGCAGTACGGCCCGGTTGATGTGTTGTCCGCGACCTTCCCCGCCGGCACTTTGTCGGGCGCGCCGAAGCCTCGCGCGATCGCGCTGATTGACGAGATTGAGCCCACGCGCCGCGCTTACTACGGAGGCGCGGTCGGGTACTTCGACTTCGCCGGCAATATGGACATGGCGATCACTATCCGCACCGCCCTGATCGAAAGCGGCGTGGCGCACGTCCAGGCTGGGGCGGGAGTCGTTGCAGACTCCGTGCCCGCCTCTGAAGACCAAGAGACCAAGGACAAGGCAGCCGCGATGGTGCGCGCCGTGCGCATGGCGTGTCGCCTGACGTCCACCACCACTGACTAGACTTTGGCACGCCCAACCCAAGCAAGGAGCACGCATGTCCAGCATTGAGATCGCCCCGGAAGATCTCCCTGAGGTCGCCCACACCAACCACGGCCGCACCACCGCCGCTTGGGTGACGAACATTGGCCTCGTGATTGGTGCCCTCATCGCCTCGATCGCGATGGCATTCCCCGTCTGGCCAGTTGTCTGGGTCGGCGTCGCCGTGTGCGCCGTGGCCCTCATCGTTGGCGGAGTTCTCCGTGCGCTCGGACACGGTCAGCCGCTAACCTGACCAGGTACGCGCACGCGTAGAACTTCAAAGGAGAACACCAATGTCTGATCTACCCCCTCCCTCCCAGCCGCCTAGTCAGCCGCCCTACGGTGGTCAGCCGCCTTACGGCTCCGCTCCGCCCCCCGGTGGGTTTGGTGGCGCGTCCGAGGAAAAGAACAGCCTCGGCACGTGGGCACTGGTTCTCGGAATCTTGAGTTTCGTCTGCTGTGGTGTCATCGCAGCCATCATCGCCATCGTCGTGGGAAAGCAGTCGATGACTGCCGCTGAGCAGGGCCTGGCAACCAACGGAACGCTGGGTAAGGTCGGCTGGATTCTCGGTTGGGTCAACGTGGCCCTGACCATCGTCGCCGTGGTCATCTACGGAATCCTGTTCGCGACCGGCACCTTCACGCTTGACGACTTCTCGTACTAAACCGCTGTGAACGCAGTTCTGGCCGATGCGGCTACCCGGGGTGCCAACCGCTCCCGGGGGCGGCGCCTCGTGGCGCCCGCCGCCGCATCGGCCGTTCTGCTGTCTCTCACGATTTACAACGCGCAAGGCGACCCCTACTCCGCGGGCCACTTCCCGGGCTGCATGTGGCTTGGACTGACCGGCATGTGGTGCCCCGGCTGCGGTGGACTGCGGGCCACTCACGAACTGGCGCACGGCGACATCGCCGCGGCCATGGCGCTCAACCCCGTGGTCGTCGTGCTGATTTTGCCGATGATCGCAGGCGGGCTTTTGCTGTGGTGGGCCAACGCCTGGCGAGGCAAGCCGTTTCCACGGATTCCCCTTTGGGCTGCAATCGCGGTTCCGGTCTTTCTGGGCGTTTTCTGGGTGCTGCGGAACATCCCTGCGCTCGAGCCATTTCTGGCGCCATAACAAGTGCCGCGTGGCCGCGCGTAGCGTGGGGTTCGCTGTGTATCAGGTGGGCTTACGAGGCTCAGGGACGGTCAGGAGCTTCATCTCACGGCGCTACCATGGTGGCCATGGGAGAGGTAGCCGCATGAGCGTTTTGGACAGCATCATCGCAGGAGTACGTGAGGACCTCGCTGTGCGCGAGGCCGCTACTCCGATGGACACCTTGAAGGAGCGCGCTAGCCGCCTACCGGGAGCAATCGACGCGCGCCAAATGCTGGCGCGCGACGAGGTCGCGGTGATCGCGGAAGTGAAGCGTTCAAGCCCCTCAAAGGGCGATCTTGCCGACATCACAGACCCAGCTCTCCTTGCCACGGAGTATGAGGCCGGCGGTGCATCGGTCATCTCCGTCCTCACTGAAGAACGACGCTTTGGCGGATCGCTCGACGATCTCGACAGCGTGCGCTCCAAGGTGGAAATCCCCATCCTTCGCAAAGACTTCATCGTCACTCCGTACCAGGTGTGGGAGGCCCGTGCCCACGGAGCAGATGTCATTTTGCTCATCGTGTCCGCACTGGACCAGATGGCCCTCGAAGGTCTAATCGAGCGCGTCCACTCGCTAGGAATGTGCGCGCTCGTGGAGGTGCACGACGAGGAAGAGGTCAAGCGCGCCGCTGACGCAGGTGCCCGAGTGATCGGCGTCAACGCCCGCAACCTCAAGACTCTCGAGGTCGACCGCCACACCTTCCAGCGCGTGGCTCCGATCATCCCTGAGGGGATCGTGCGCGTTGCTGAATCCGGTATTCGCGACAGCCACGACGTCGTTGAGTACGCCCGGATGGGAGCCGACGCCGTGCTCGTAGGCGAGGCACTCGTGAGGCACAAAGATCCGCGCCACGCAGTCGCGGAAATGGTGGCGGCAGGAGCGCACCCCGCACTGCGGGCGGTGCGTCCGTGACGTCTTCCCTCCAGTCAGCCCCCGGACCTTTCTTCGGTGACTTTGGCGGACGCTTCGTTCCCGAGGCGCTCATGCCCGCGCTGGATGAACTCACCGACGCCTACGAAAAGGCACGCATCGACCCCGCTTTTACCGAGGAACTGGCGCGACTGGCTCGCGACTACACCGGTCGGCCTTCGATCCTGACTGAGGTACCGCGCTTCGCGCAACACTGCGGTGGTGCCACCGTGTGGCTCAAGCGAGAAGACTTGAACCACTCCGGATCGCACAAGATCAACAACGTGCTGGGACAGGCGCTGTTGACGAAGCGACTGGGCAAGAAGCGCGTCATCGCGGAAACCGGTGCAGGCCAGCACGGCGTCGCCACTGCGACCGCAGCAGCGCTCATGGATCTCGATTGCGTGATCTACATGGGCGAGGAAGACACGGAGCGGCAGGCCCTCAACGTGGCGCGCATGCGTCTGCTTGGTGCCGAGGTCATTCCGGTGGCCACGGGCACCCGCACCTTGCGAGACGCAATCAACGAGGCATTTCGAGACTGGGTCGCGAACGTCGACACCACGAACTACATCTTCGGAACCGCCGCCGGACCACACCCGTTCCCGGCCATGGTGCGTGACTTCCAGCGCGTCATTTCCGTCGAGGCGCGCGAGCAGATGCTCGAGCGAGGCGGTCTTCCCGATGCAGTGATCGCCTGCATCGGTGGCGGGTCGAACGCGATCGGTTCGTTCGATGCATTCTTGGACGATGACGGCGTGCGGCTCATTGGCTGTGAAGCGGCCGGGGAGGGCGTCGATACGGACCGCCATGCCGCGACGCTGACCGGTGGACGCCCCGGAATCCTCCACGGCTCGCGTTCCTACATACTTCAGGACGATGAAGGCCAAACCTTGCCCTCGCACTCCATCTCTGCCGGACTGGACTATCCGGGAGTAGGACCCGAGCACACGTGGCTCGCCAGCATCGGCCGTGCTGAATACTGGCCCGTTACGGATGCCGCGGCAATGGAAGCGTTCCGTTTGCTGTCGCGGACCGAGGGTATCCTGCCAGCAATTGAGTCATCTCACGCTCTCGCGGGCGCGATGACGTTGGGCGAGGAGCTCGGACCTGATGCCACACTCCTCGTGACGCTCTCTGGGCGCGGCGACAAAGACGTAGAGCAGGCCGCTCGTTGGTTCGACATGCTCCCCGGGGGTGACGCGTGAGCGCGCTTGAGGCACGGCTGGATGAGATCAAGGCGGAGGGGCGAGCAGCCCTGATCGGGTACCTCCCCGTCGGATACCCGTCGGTCGACACGTCGATTGCCGCCATGGTCGCGATGGTTGAGGCGGGCGTTGACATCGTCGAGATTGGCCCGCCGTACTCTGACCCCGTCCTTGACGGCCCGGTGATTCAGCACGCCGCGGCCACTGCCTTGCAACGTGGGGTTCGCGTCGACGACACCTTCACTGCCGTGCGAGCCGTGGCCGATGCCGGGGCCCAGGCAGTCGTCATGTCGTACTGCAATCTCATGCTCAGCCGCGGCTACGCACGTTTCGCCAAGGACCTGCGCGAGGCCGGAGGAGCAGGCGTGATTACGCCGGACCTCACACCGGACACCGGTCAAGACTGGATCGAGGCCGCCCGCGCGGAGGGCATCGACACGATTTTCTTGGCCGCGCCGTCCACAACTCGCGAACGCATGCACATGACCGTGGAAGCGTCACGCGGATTCGTGTACGCCACATCGCTCATGGGAGTGACCGGCGCGCGAACCTCGGTCGGCGACGCGGCAGCGAAGGTTGTTACGGGCGCACGCGAGGCGGGCGCTGAGCGAGTCTGTGTGGGACTTGGAGTGTCCACTGGAAAACAAGCCGCTGAGGTTGCGACCTATGCCGATGGCGTGATTGTGGGTTCCGCGTTCGTCAAGGCGATGGGCGATGAGGGTGACCTCGATGCGCTGAAGATCAAGGTGGCAGAACTTGCCGCAGGAGTACGAGGCAACGCGTGATCGTCACATCAATTCCTAGCCCGCCTCCTGAGTGGTCCAGCATCAGCCTGGGACCCATCACGATCCACACGTACGCGCTGTGCATTTTGGCGGGAATCTTTGTTGGACTGTGGCTCACCACGAAGCGGTGGGTCGCACGCGGCGGCGATCCCGACGCCGTCGCCGACATTGCCATCTGGGCAATCCCCTTCGGCATCATCGGTGGCCGTCTCTATCACGTCATCTCCACCCCGGGCCCATATTTCGGTGAGGGCGGCAACCCTTGGGACGCGTTCAAGATCTGGGAAGGCGGCCTCGGAATCTGGGGCGCAGTCGCACTCGGAGCCGTGGGTGCTTACATCGGTGCGCGGCGCAGCAAGGTGTCGTTCTCCGCCTTCGCGGACTCCGCTGCACCAGCAGTGTTGTTGGCACAAGCTATTGGTCGTCTTGGTAATTACTTCAACCAAGAGCTGTTCGGTCGCCCCACGGATTTGCCCTGGGGCCTCGAGATTGACCCTGCCTTCCGGCCCGATGGCTATGAGCAGTACGCAACCTTCCACCCCACGTTCTTGTACGAAATGGTGTGGAACCTTCTTGGAGTCGCACTGATCATTTGGCTTGATCGCAAGTACGACCTCCGTGGCGGCCGCGTGTTCTGGCTGTACGTGATGGTCTACGTCTCCGGACGCCTGTGGATCGAAACCGTACGCATCGACACCGCAGTCCACATCCTGGGCGTGCGCGTGAACGTGTGGGTATCCATTGCGGTCCTCGCTCTCGCGATCGTGATGTTCATCGTGATGGGACGTCGTCAACGCGACACCGCGTTGTCCCGCGTGCCGCGAAATGAGTTGGCGGCGTCGACTGTTGCGGTAGCCTCGACAAGCGCATCGCACGACGCGGAGGCCTCCACCGAGGACTCCTCAGACGGCGATGCAACTTCCAGCGAGGAGGGGCCGGAGAGCTCCTCATCGTCCGCGCAGGTAGACGCCACCGACCCGGTGGCCGATGCCGACGACAGCGACCGGCGGGACAACACCTAGCCGATTCTTTACCAAGCCCTGGTTCGCGGTAGGCTTGACTCCCGTGTGTTCACCGGGTCAACGGCGCCCCGCAACCAACGAGTTCCCGGCCCCTGGCCCGGGATAAGCAAGGACGGTGTGATGGCTGCGCTCACTGGCGCCTCCCAGCCCGCAATTGGGCTGTATGACCCCGCGTACGAGCATGACGCGTGCGGAGTCGCCTTCGTGGCGACCCTGCGTGGAAAGGCTGGACGCGACATTGTCGATGCTGGCTTGACTGCTCTCAAGAACCTCGAACACCGCGGTGCCGTTGGTGCCGAGACTGAAACCGGTGATGGGGCGGGAATCCTGACACAGGTCCCCGACGCATTCCTGCGCGCCGTCGTCGACTTCGAGCTGCCCTCTGCAGGCGAGTTCGCTGTCGGGATTGCCTTTTTGACTCCCGGTGACGAGGCCTCCGAGGTCGCTGCTTTCCAGGCAGCTGCCGATGCTGAAGGCGTCACGGTCCTCGGATGGCGTGACGTTCCGGCTGTGGGCGACACCCTCGGGCCTTCGGCCCGCGCTGCTATGCCGACGTTCCGACAGGTCTTCTTGAGCGCAGACGGGCTCTCCGGCGTCGAACTCGACCGCCGTGCCTACCGTGTGCGCAAGCGCGCGGAGAGTGACGGCGGACCATTCTTCGCCTCGCTGTCGAGCCGCACGCTCACGTACAAGGGCATGCTGACGACGTATCAGCTCGAGCAGGTCTATCCCGACCTGAGCCACGAGCTGTACGCCTCAGAGATCGCACTGGTGCACTCGCGCTTTTCGACGAACACTTTCCCATCGTGGCCGCTAGCGCAGCCGCTCCGTGGCATCGCCCACAACGGTGAAATCAACACCGTGCAGGGCAACCGCAACTGGATGAGCGCCCGCGAGGGAACCCTCAAGTCAGAAATTCTGGGTAACCTCGCCGACCTCATGCCTGTGTGCACGCCGTCGGCCTCGGATACCGCGTCCTTCGACGAGGTACTCGAGTTGCTTCACTTGGGTGGCCGTTCGCTGCCGCACTCGGTGCTGATGATGATGCCGGAAGCCTGGCAGAACAACGATGAGATGGACCCCGCCCGCCGTGCCTTCTATGAGTACCACTCGGCACTCATGGAGCCGTGGGACGGTCCAGCAGCCCTGCACTTCACCGACGGCACCGTCATTGGCGCCACGCTCGACCGCAACGGGCTCCGTCCCGGTCGCTTCTGGGTGACCGACGACGGCCTCGTGGTCGCGGGCTCCGAGGCGGGCCTGCTCGACATCGACCCCGCCAAGGTTGTCCGCAAGGGTCGCCTGCAGCCAGGGCGCATGTTCCTCGTCGACACTGCGGCAGGCCGCATCGTCGAGGATGAAGAGATTAAGTCTCGCCTGGCGGCCGAACACCCCTACGAGCAGTGGGTACGTGACAACGCCGTACGCCTGTCAGAGGTACCCGACCGCGAGCACATCGTTCACTCGCAGGCCTCAGTGAAGCGTCGCCAGCGTGCGTTCGGCTACACCGAGGAAGAACTCAAGAAGCTCCTGATCCCTATGGCGGACAAGGCCATGGAACCGATCGGTGCCATGGGCTCGGATACGCCTATCGCGGTTCTGAGCGACCGGCCCCGACTGCTGTTTGATTACTTCACACAGATGTTCGCCCAGGTCACGAACCCGCCGCTGGACTCGATCCGTGAGGAGATTGTCACCGCTGTCGGCGGCGCGATCGGACCAGAGCCGAACCTGCTGGCCAGCACCTCGGACCACGCGCGCAAGATCATGCTCGAGTTCCCCGTGATCGACAACGACGAACTTGCAAAGATCCTGCACATCGACGCGGACCCGCGTCTGACCGGCATCTTCTCGTCGCGCAAGATTCGCGGCCTTTACCGGGTGCGCGACGGCGCTGAAGGCCTTGAGCGGCGCCTCGCCGACATCTTTGACGAGGTTGACCAGGCAATCAAGGAGGGCGTGTCATTCATCGTCCTGTCGGACCGTGACGGCGACCAGGACTTCGCTCCGATTCCGTCGCTCCTGCTGACCTCGGCCGTGCACCACCACCTGGTGCGCAACCACACCCGTACCCGTGCCTCGCTCATTGTTGAGGCCGGTGACGTGCGGGAAGTCCACCATGTCGCGCTCCTCGTGGGCTATGGATGTGCTGCGGTCAACCCGTATCTCGCCATGGAAACCGTTGAGGACTTGGTGGCCCGGGGATATTTGGGTGACCTCGAGCCGCAGGCAGCGGTCAAGAACCTCATTAAGGCGCTCGGTAAGGGCGTCCTGAAGATCATGTCGAAGATGGGCATCTCGACGATTCAGTCGTACCGCGGTGCTCAGGTATTCGAGGCCGTGGGACTGTCACGCGACTTCGTGAACCGACACTTTGTGGGCACGCCAAGCCAGATCGACGGCGCTGGAATCGACGTCATCGCCGAGGAGGTCGCACTGCGCCACGCGGATGCGTATCCGCCCTCGGGCGAACTGCCTGCTCACCGCCGCCTCAACACCGGTGGTGACTACCAGTGGCGTCGCGACGGCGAAGAGCACCTCTTCGATCCCGAAACCGTGTTCAAGCTTCAGCACGCCACGCGGACCGGCAAGTACGACGTGTTCCGTCAGTACACCGACCGTGTGGATGACCAGTCCAAGCGCCTCATGACGCTGCGCGGACTCTTCGAGTTCGCCTCGGACCGCGAGCCTCTCGCGATCGATGCGGTCGAGTCAGTCGAAGAGATCGTCAAGCGCTTCTCGACCGGCGCGATGTCCTACGGCTCGATCTCGGAAGAGGCGCACGAGACTCTCGCAATCGCTATGAACCGGCTCGGCGCTAAGTCGAACACGGGTGAAGGCGGCGAGTCCGTCGAGCGCTTGTACGACCCCGAGCGCCGCAGTGCCATCAAGCAGGTGGCATCTGGCCGCTTCGGAGTCACGAGCGAGTACCTCGTGAACGCCGATGACATTCAGATCAAGCTCGCGCAGGGTGCCAAGCCCGGCGAGGGTGGTCAGCTGCCCGGTTCCAAGGTCTACCCGTGGGTAGCGGAGACCCGTCACTCGACGCCTGGCGTTGGCCTGATCTCGCCGCCGCCGCACCACGACATTTACTCGATCGAGGACCTCAAGCAGCTCATCCACGATCTGAAGAACGCCAACCCTGAGGCCCGTATCCACACCAAGCTGGTGTCGGAGATCGGTGTCGGAACAATCGCGGCCGGTGTCGCGAAGTGCAAGTCCGACGTTGTGTTGATCTCGGGCCAGGATGGCGGAACGGGTGCAAGCCCACTGAACTCCCTCAAGCACGCAGGTGCACCGTGGGAGATCGGTCTGGCCGACACTCAGCAGACGTTGGTGCTCAACGACCTTCGTGACCGCATTGTGGTTCAGGTCGACGGCCAGATGAAGACCGGCCGCGACGTGATGATTGCTGCGCTCTTGGGAGCCGAGGAGTTCGGCTTCGCGACCGCACCGCTGGTGGTCGAAGGTTGCATCATGATGCGCGTGTGTCACCTCAACACCTGCCCGGTGGGCGTGGCTACTCAGAACCCTGAGCTGCGCGAACGCTTCACGGGTCAAGCGGACCACGTCGTGAACTTCTTCATGTTCATCGCACAGCAGGTCCGTGAGCTCCTTGCTCAGTTGGGCTTCAAGTCCATCGATGAGGCCGTGGGCCACGTCGAGGCGCTTGACACTCGCCAGGCGATTGATCACTGGAAGGCCAAGGGACTCGACCTCGCACCTGTGCTGGCGCGCCCCGAGCCCGGACGTGCGCTACGCAACTCGACCACGCAGGACCACTCGCTCGACGTCGCGCTTGACCGCGAACTCATCGCAGCATCGGCCCCCGCCTTGGAACGCGGCGAGAAGGTGGAACTCACCTTTGGTATTCGCAACGTGAACCGCACGGTGGGCACCATGCTCGGCAACGAGGTCACCAAGCGCTACCGCGGCGCTGGTCTGCCCGATGACACCATTGCGATCACGTTCAATGGCTCGGCTGGACAGTCGTTCGGCGCTTTCGTGCCGCGAGGCATCACGATGCGACTGCACGGTGACGCCAACGACTACGTCGGCAAGGGACTGTCGGGCGGCCGGATTGTCGTCCGCCCCGTGCGCGAGGCCATGCTCGACGATTCCAAGGACGTCATCGCTGGAAACGTGATCGGCTACGGCGCGACGTCGGGAGAGATCTTCCTGCGAGGCTTGGTCGGTGAGCGGTTCTTGGTCCGTAACTCTGGCGCGACTGCAGTCGTCGCCGGCGTGGGTGACCACGCGCTCGAATACATGACCGGCGGAACCGCTGTGATCCTCGGGCCCACCGGGCGTAACCTCGGAGCAGGAATGTCCGGCGGTACGGCCTACGTGCTCGACCTGAACTCCGAGCGCATCAATGCTCAGGCATTGGCGGCAGGGGAGCTCACGCTGAGCCCGCTCGACGCGGAGGACGAGGTTATAGTCCGCTCACTCATTGAGCGCCACGTCGAAGAGACCGGTTCGCCACGAGGCAAGGACCTTCTGGCGAAGTGGGATGAAAGCAAGGAGCGCTTCACCCGCGTGCTGCCCGCGCAGTACGCTCGGGTGCGTGAGGCGCTCGCCGAGATTGAGGCCTCCGGTGGCGACTTGCGCGCCCCCGGTGCCTGGGCCGAGTTCCTGGAGGTGACTGGTGGCTGACCCCCAAGGTTTTCTGAAGCACCGCGAGCGGGAGGTTCCCAAGAGCCGCCCGGTCCCGATTCGCCTGCTCGACTGGAAGGACGTCAAGGACGAACTGTCCAAGGACGAGCCGACCCTACGTCGTCAGGCAACTCGTTGCATGGATTGCGGAATTCCGTTCTGCCACCAGGGTTGCCCGCTGGGCAACATCATCCCTGAGTGGAACGATCTGGTCCGTCAGGGGCAGTGGGAAGACGCGATCGAGCGCCTTCACGCAACCAATAATTTCCCTGATTTCACCGGGCGCATTTGTCCTGCTCCGTGCGAGACTTCTTGTGTGCTTGGCATCAATCAGCCCGCAGTGACGATCAAGAACATCGAGGCCGAGATCATCGACCGCGCGTTCGCTGACGGCACTGTGACACCGCACATCCCGCAGCGCCAGACCGGCAAGACGGTCGCCGTCGTGGGATCCGGGCCTGCAGGGCTAGCCGCAGCGCAGCAGCTCACGCGCGCCGGGCACACTGTCCGCGTCTACGAGCGGGACGACCGTATCGGTGGTCTGATGCGTTACGGCGTTCCCGACTTCAAGCTCGAGAAGATCCACATCGATCGTCGCATCGAGCAGATGGAGGCCGAGGGCACGCGTTTCCGTACCGACGTAGAGATCGGCAAGGACATCACGTGGGAAGAACTGCGCGCCCGCTATGACTCGGTGCTCGTGGCGACCGGTTCGCCCAAGCCCCGCGACCTTCCGTTGCCGGGCCGAGACCTCGACGGCATCCACTACGCGATGCCGTACCTGCACCAGGGCAACCAGGCCGCTGCTGGTGAGACAGTCGAGAACCAGATCACAGCCGAGGGCAAGCACGTCATCGTGATCGGTGGCGGTGACACCGGCTCCGACTGCATCGGTACCGCGTTGCGCCAGAAGGCGGCCTCCGTCACGACGCTCGCGATCGGCAAGGAGTTGCCGCACGACCGTCCTGACACCGAGCCGTGGCCCACCGACCCTCGCGTGTTTGAAGTGTCGTCGAGCCACGAAGAGGGCGGCGAACGTCACTTCCTCGCCTCGACCGTTGAGTTCCTCGGAAATGAGGCGGGCCAGGTGCTTCGCTCCGGGTCGCCGAAACGCAGTACAACGCTGACGGGTCCCGTACCCCCAAGGCCGGCACCGAGCGGGACATTCCCGCGGATCTCGTGCTGATCGCCATGGGCTTCACCGGTCCCGAGACGGATGCGTTGAGTTCACAGGGCGGCGTTGCCGTCACCGACCGCGGGCGGATCGAGCGCGCGGACGATTTCCACACGTCGGTCGATGGTGTGTTTGTCGCTGGCGATGCCAGCCGCGGCGCTTCACTTGTCGTGTGGGCCATCGCGGAAGGCCGATCGGCTGCCGCGGCCATCGATCAGTACCTGACCGGCAGCACCGAGTTGCCGGCGCCCGTCACAGCCAGCACGGTAGCGCTCCGTGCGTAGAGAGACACGAGGAAGCTAGATGTCGCGAAAAGCAAAGATTGTCTGCACGATTGGGCCGGCCACCGCGCCGCTCGAGCGCATGCGTGAACTGGTCAATGCGGGCATGGACGTCGCCCGCATCAACCGTTCGCACGGCAGCACCGAAGAGCACGAGACGGTTTACAAGAACGTTCGTCAGGCAGCTGAGGAAGCTGGCCGCAACGTCGCCGTCCTCGTCGACCTGCAGGGTCCCAAGATCCGCCTTGAGAAGTTCGCCGATGGCCCCCACGACTTGGCGGTTGGTGACGTCTTCACGATCACCACGCGCGACGTCGAGGGTACCAAGGACGTCTGCGGCACGACCTTCAAGGGTCTGCCCGGAGACTGCTCCGCCGGTGACGTCCTCCTGATCGATGACGGCAAGGTTCGCCTTGAGGTGACTGAGGTCACCGACACGGACGTCGTCACCAAGGTTGTCGTTCCCGGCCCCGTCTCCAACAACAAGGGCATCAACCTGCCCGGTGTCGCTGTGTCCGTTCCCGCACTGTCGGAAAAGGACCAGGACGACCTGCGTTGGGGCCTGAAGATTGGCGCCGACTTCATCGCGCTGTCGTTCGTGCGTTCCGCGGCCGACTACGAGGACGTCGCACGCATCATGGCCGAAGAGGGCGTGACCGTTCCGGTCGTGGCCAAGGTTGAGAAGCCGCAGGCCGTGGACAACCTCGAAGAGATCGTGGACGCCTTCGACGGCATCATGGTCGCTCGTGGAGACCTCGGTGTTGAGCTTCCGCTCGAGGAGGTGCCGCTGGTTCAGAAGCGCGCCATCGAGTTGTGCCGTGCCAACGCCAAGCCCGTCATCGTCGCCACCCAGGTGCTCGAGTCCATGACTCACGCACCAGTTCCGACCCGCGCCGAGACCTCTGACTGCGCCAACGCCATCCTCGATGGAACCGACGCGGTCATGCTCTCCGGTGAAACCTCGGTGGGTGACTTCCCGATCGTGACGGTCGAGACCATGGCGCGCATCGTGCGCAACACGGAGGAGAAGGGCTACAGCCGTATCGCCCCGTTCCTCACCACGCCCAAGACCCGCGGTGGCGCGGTCACCCACGCGGCAGCAGAGATCGCCGACGTCTTGGATATCAAGTACATCGTGACGTTCACGCAGTCCGGTGACTCGGCAGTGCGCATGGCGCGTCTGCGCCCGTCGGTTCCCATGCTGGCCTTCACGCCGGAGGCCAAGACTCAGAAGCGCCTCGCGCTCAGCTGGGGAGTGGATGCCGAGCTCGTTGAGCGCGTCGACAGCACCGACGACATGGTGAACTTGGTCGACAAGTACCTCAAGGACAACGGCAAGGCCGTTGACGGCGAGTATGTCGTGGTGGTCTCTGGTTCGCCCGTGGGCGTCGCTGGTACAACCAACGCCATCTTCGTGCACAAGGTGGGCCAGGTCCGCGGCTAACTCCGCAACCCGCTTGAACGACGAGAGCCCCGCACCGGTTGGTGCGGGGCTCTCGTCGTGTGTAAGGGGGATAAACGACGTGGGGGAGGGCCGATGCCAGGGTCACCGTGGCATCGGCCCGTTACGTGAGTGCGGAAATCAGACGGAACACACCGTCGAGGAAGCGTGATCGCGCTGGCTCTTGCAGCCACTGGTCAAGGGTGAGTTCGCGGCTGGCTTCGCGGTACTTCGTCTCGATCTCGCGCATCTGGTTGACGAAGTCGTCGCCGCGGACCATGAGCGACATCTCAGCATTGAGGGTGAACGAGCGGATATCCATGTTGCTCGACCCGATCACAGCGAGGGTGTCGTCGATCGAGAAGTGCTTGGAGTGCAAGATGTACGGCGCGGGATAGAGGAAGATCCTCACGCCGGCGCGCAAAAGCGTCTCGTAGTACGACCGTTGCGCGTGGTAGACGGTGCCCTGATCGCCCACCTCAGAGACAAACAGTTGCACCTCGAGGCCCCGCTGGCAGGCCGTGGTGATCGCGTAGATCATCGCTTCGTTGGGCACAAAATACGGGCTCGTGAGGATGATGCGCTCGTTGGCGCCGTGAATGAGCGACAGGAACATACGGAGGTTGCTCTCCGTGTCGTACGCCGGCCCACTGGGCACCATCTGGCATTCGAGCGTGCCGCCGATGGGCTGTGGGACCTGCGACGCCGGAACTCGTTCTGTATCTGACAGGTCCTCGCCAGTCTCGAAGTACCAGTCGGAGAGGAAGACGGCATCGACCTGTGCGACGACCGGACCTTCGACTCTTGAGACAAGCTCGTGCCACATGAGGCCACGCTTGATGTTCTTCTCCGCGTTGTAGTCGCGCGAGATGAGGTTCTGTGACCCGACGAAGCCCACCTCACCGTCGACGACCACCAACTTGCGGTGGTTGCGGAGGTCCGGGCGCTGGTACTCGCCCTTGAACGGCCGCACGGGTAGCATCCAGGACCACTTGACACCAATCCTGTCGAGTTCCGCGAAGGTCTCCTTGGACTGCGGGATCCTGCGGGACGCGACGTAGTCTGCCAGGAAGCGGACGGTCACGCCTCGCTTGACCGCGCGCTCCATCGACTGGAAGAAGCCCCGCGTGGTGTCGTCCCAGGCCGCGATATAGAACTGGATGTGGACGTAGTCGCGCGCCTGATCGATCGCACTCGCCATGGCGTCGATCGAGCCCTGGTAGTCGTCGATGAGCTCCGCCGACGAATTGCCCACGACCGGAAGCGCGGTGAGTGACTCATTTTGTTGCGCGACGCGCTGGAGCCACCGCGGAGCGTCCACATCCGTGTGACCGTCAGACAGTTCGGCGATTCGCTTCGTCGCCGCTCTCTGTGCTTCGTGGCGCCGCTTGGGAAGGCGGAAGTTACCGATCAGGAGGTACAGCGCGAGCCCGATGAAGGGCGTCAGGAAGATCAGCAGGAGCCACGCCATCGCTGCGGTGGGCTTGCGGCCGCGCGGGATGTAGATCAGTGCGATGATGCTGATCGCGAGCTCGACGATCGCAAGGATCGGCCAGACCTGGAGCGCTGAGAAAAAGGCGGGCATGGGGTTCCTTCATGTGGGGCAGGGCCGATGCTGTGATCGCCGCGTGCCTCAGTCCGTCAGTCGTTCTCGTCGGCCTTGAGCGTGGTCCAGTCACGTGGGCCGTGCGTGGGCGTGGTGCGCTTGTAGGTGCCGCTGAACAGGGGAGAGGAGATGAGGAAGTCTGCCGTGGCCACGTTCGAGGCCATCGGAATGTTCCACACGCTTCCCAGGCGCAACAAGGCCTTCACGTCTGGATCGTGCGGCTGCGCCTGAAGTGGGTCCCAGAAGAACACCAACATGTCGATGCCGCCCTCGGCGATGCGGGCACCCACCTGCTGATCGCCGCCGATGGGGCCGGACAAGAACCGGGTGACTGGCAGCTCCAGCGCTTCCTCAAGCATCGAGCCTGTGGTGCCCGTGGCGTAAAGGTGGTGGCGAGAGAGCGAACCCTTGTTGAACGTTGCCCATTCAAGGAGTTCAGGCTTCTTGTTGTCGTGTGCGACAAGAGCGATGTGCTTCGCTCCCGCGATGGTCCGGGTCTGTTCGGTCACAGCATCCTCCAGGGACGAGAGCGTCTTCGCGCACGGCACGGGCGCCAAGGGCGCCGCGTGCCCCGAGTGGGATTCGAACCCACACTGGTACGGGTTTGAGCCGTATGCCTCTGCCGGTTGGGCTATCGGGGCCTTCGGAGACTAGGCTAGCGCCTGTGACGGATACGCAAGACACATCAGAGACCATTGCCGCGCCTGAGACGGCTGAAACTGCCGCGACCGAGGCGCCGGCGACCAAAAAGCGCCGTGCTGTCGTTGCGGAGGATGAAGCTCTCATCCGCATGGACATCGTGGAGACGCTCCGTGAGGGCGGCTACGACGTCGTTGGCGAGGGCGCCAACGGTGAAGAGGGCGTAGCGCTGGCCAAGGAGCACAAGCCCGACGTCGTCGTCATGGACATCAAGATGCCCGTGATGGATGGCATCACCGCCGCGGAGCAGATCGCTGCCGCGCGTGTTGCCCCCGTCGTGCTGCTCACCGCGTTCTCCCAGACAGAGTTGGTCGAGCGCGCGCGTGACGCGGGAGCCATGGCGTACGTCGTCAAGCCCTTCACTCCGGCAGACCTTCTGCCCGCGGTCGAGATTGCTGCGTCGCGCTTTGTGGAGATCCGCGCGCTCGAGTCGGAAATCGCCGACATCAATGAGCGCATGGACACCCGCAAGAAGGTTGAGCGCGCCAAGGGCCTGCTCATGGAAAAGATGAAGCTCAACGAGCCAGAGTCCTTCCGCTGGATTCAGAAAACGTCGATGGATCGCCGTTTGACGATGAAGGAAGTGGCAGAAGCCGTCATTGAGCAGATGTCAGGAAAGTAGTTTCCCCACTGCTACATGTCCGCATTGTCATGAATCTCGCGACAATATGTCCGGCACATCACGGAATTGTGATGCGGTTGTCCCCTACACGAAATCTAAGTTCGATAGCGTGAACTCATTGCTACCAGGGACGGTCCCTGGGGCTATGGGCTGACGAAGGCTGGTTCTTCGTCAGTTGTGGAGGGATACACCATGGCACGATGGAACACCATCGCGCGAGGTGGAGCCGTACTGGCTGCAGCCTCGCTCGCTCTCGCCGCCTGCTCGTCAGGTGACTCCGACGCTGATGCTTCGGCATCCGGCGGCGGCAGCTCCGAGGGCGGATCAACCGAAGCGCTCAAGATCGGCACCGTATTGCCGCTGACCGGTTCGCTGGCATTCCTTGGACCCCCCGAGGTCGCGGGAGTCGACCTCGCTGCGAATGAGATTAACGACGCCGGCGGCGTGCTGGGCAGCCCTGTGGAGATCATCCACGGTGACTCGTCCGACACGCAGCAGGCGAACATTGCTCCGCAGACGGCATCCGACCTCATCTCGGACGGCGTGTCCGCGATTGTCGGTGCTGCGTCGTCTGCAGTGACACTGAACTTCGTCGATGACGTTGTTGCAGCCGAGGTCGTGCAGGTGTCGCCTGCTAACACCGCGACTGCGCTGTCCGGCTACGACGACTTCTTCTTCCGTACCGCTCCGCCGGACTCGGTTCAGGGCAACGCGCTGGCCAACCTCATCCTTGATGACGGTCACACCAATGTTGGTCTGCTGGTCTTCAACGAGGACTACGGCACCGGCCTGCGCGACGTTGTGAAGGCCACGGTCGAAGAGGCTGGCGGTACCATCACGTACGGTAACCCCGGTGAAGAGTTCGACCCCGCTGCGACCAACTTCACCGCCGAGGTGGAGGCCGTCATGGCGACCGACCCCGAGGCCATCGTCGTGATCGCGTTCGATCAGACCAAGCAGATCGTTCCTGAACTGCTTTCGGCTGGCATGACCTCCGACATGCTCTACATGACGGACGGTAACACCGCTGACTACTCGGGTGACTTCGACCCGGGTGCCATCCAGGGTGCACAGGGAACCATCCCCGGTGCCCAGGCATCGGATGAGTTCGCTATGCGCCTCGAAGAGGCCTACGGCGAGCCCCTCGACTCGCTGGCATACGGTCCTGAGTCCTACGACGCAACCATGCTGATCGCGCTCGCCGCGGTTCACGCTGGTGCCACCGACGGTCCTTCGATCCAGGGCTCGATGGCTGCTGTCTCGGGTTCGACCGGCGGCACCGAGTGCACCGGATTCGAGGAGTGCGCTGGACTCCTTGAGGATGGCGAAGAGATCAACTACCAGGCAGTTTCTGGTGTTGGACCGTTCAACGAGTCCAACGACCCGTCGGCCGCATTCGTGGGTGTCTACGAATTCGACGAGAACAACACTCAGAGCTGGGTCTCTGAGGTCTTCGGTGAGGTTCCCGAGAGCTAAGCTCGCGACTCGCTGATAAGCATTAATGGAAGGGCCCCGGCTTCGGCCGGGGCCCTTCTTTGCGTCCCCTGCGCGATCTGGTGCACGGCAGGTCCGGCAGATTGCGTCGCCGTGAGGGGAGCGGTAGCTACGGGGCATTCTGCAGAGCCGCGACCATCAAGTCCCGTGGTGAACTTCCGACATCTGTGCGGTGACGGGGGAGTGCTGGCGAAGGCGTGGCCTCGTGGCCTCGTGGCAACTGGCACGGTTGGGGAGCCCCAGCGCATCCGTGGGACGTTCTCACCGGGCTCCGTGATGACGGATCCCAGCGCCTCAGGCAGCGTCATGCCTCGCTCCATCGCCACAGGCTGGGAGCGCTGCTCTACCGCCCCTCTGCGCGACAAAGCGTGCGTAGCGCTAGAGAGACGACTGAGGCCCGCCAGCGCAACGCTGACGGGCCTCAGAAGGTGAATCGGGGGAGTGCGGGACTTAAGCTCCCAGCGTTCCCAGATAGAGCTCGATGACCTTGGGGTCCTTGAGGAGTTCCTGACCCGTGGCGGTGTACGCCGTGGTTCCCTGGTCTAGGACGTACCCGCGGTCACAGATCTGCAGGCAGCGCCGTGCATTCTGCTCGACCATGATGACGGTGACTCCCGTCTTATTGATCTCGCGCGTGCGGACGAACGTCTCATCCTGACGGTCCGGTGACAACCCCGCAGACGGCTCATCGAGGAGTAGCACGCTGGGATTCATCATGAGTGCGCGGGCCATTGCGACCATCTGACGTTCACCACCAGAGAGGGATCCAGCGCGCTGATCCTTGCGCTCAATGAGCTTGGGAAAGAGCTCGCCAATGCGCCCCATCTGTTCTTTGAACATCTTGGGTCGCTGGTAGGCGCCCATTTCGAGGTTCTCCGCAACGGTCAACGAAGGGAACACATTATTGTTCTGCGGGACAAAGCCAATGCCACGCTTCACGAGATCGTCAGCGCGCTTATTGGTGATGTCTTCTTCGCCGAGTTTCACCGTTCCTGTGCGGATCGGAACCAGACCAAAGAGCGACTTCAGAAAGGTCGACTTACCGGCACCATTGGGGCCGATAATGCCGATGAGTTCGCCTTCGCGAACCTCCATCGAACAACCGTTCAGGATGTCGATACCGGGCAGGTAACCCGCGTAGAGGTCGTCAGCGTGGACGATGACAGGTGCGTCGCTCATGAGGCGTCCTCCGATAGGTCGGTGTCGTGGTGGGCTCCCAGGTATGCGTCCTGGACGGCCTTGTTCGCCATGACTGTGTTGGCGGGGCCTTCGGCAATGATCTTGCCTTCTGCCATCACCACAACCCAGTCCGCGATCCTGCGGACCATGTGCATATCGTGTTCAACGAACAGAACCGTCTTACCTTCGTCACGCAGCTCAACCACGTGCTCCAGCAGCGACTCGGTGAGGGCTGGGTTCACACCAGCCATCGGCTCGTCGAGCATGATCATCTCGGGATCGGACATGAGCGCGCGTGCCATCTCGAGAAGCTTGCGCTGACCACCGGAGAGTGAGCCCGCGTAGTCATCCTTCTTCTCGTACAGCTTGAAGCGCTTGAGGAGTACGTCAGCCTTTTCGGTGATGTCCTTCTCGCGTTGCTTCCACAAACCCGGCACGAGCGCCTGGAAGAACTTCTCTCCGCGCTGGTCAGCCGCGCCCAAGCGCATGTTCTCAATGACAGTCATGCGGTTGAGAGCCTTGGTCAACTGGAACGTACGGACCTTTCCGGCCCGTGCGATTTTTGCCGGCGAGGTGCCCACAAGCGAGTGGCCATTGAACTGCCATTCACCCGTCTGCGGCTTGTCGAACCCCGTCAAGAGGTTGAAGAAGGTCGACTTGCCTGCACCGTTGGGGCCGATCAACGCGGTGATCTGATTGCGCTGCACCTCGAAGTGTTCGACATCGACGGCCGTGAGTCCGCCGAAGTGGCGGTGCACGTGGTCGGCAATGACGATCGGGTCAGGCTTGGGTGCGCCCGGCTCGTGGGGAACATCTGCGAATGGATCAGTCATTGAAAGCCAACTCCCTCTTGTTACCGAGGATTCCTTGCGGTCGGAACACCACCAGGCACATCAGGGTGACACCCACGAGGACGAGCGAGAACGGCTCGAGCTCAACGGGCGACAGCACTGACGTCGGAATGAATGCAGACGACAGGCCCTTGACGATGACCAGCGCGCTCCAGAAGATCATGGAGCCGAGGATCGGGCCAAAGACAGTGGCCGCGCCACCGAGGAGCAGCAGTGTCCATAGCCAGAAGGTTGTGGGACGGCCCATTGAGTCCGGTTGGACCGAATTGCCTAGTGCCCACAAGATTCCGCCGAGCGCTCCGATCACGCCACCCAGAACCAGCGCCTGCATCTTGTACGCGTAGACGTTCTTGCCGAGCGATCGCACGGCATCCTCGTCTTCACGAATGCCCTTGAGCACTCGTCCCCAGGGGCTGCGCGCCAGCTGCCAGAACAGCAGGGCAAAGAGCAACACGATCACCCACGCGACGATGTGCAGCCACCAGCTCGACGACTTGGTGCCGTGGTTGGTCCAGAAGAGAATCGTGATGTTCTCATCCGGTAGCGGGCTGAGCTCTTCGAAGGTGAACTTGAAGTCGCTTCCGCGGATACCGGTTGATCCTCCGGTGAGCGCTTGAAGCGAGTTCGAGCGACCCAGGTAGCGAATGAGCTCCGCGGCGGAGATCGTCGCGATGGCGAGATAGTCGCCACGGAGTTTCAGAGTCGGCCAGCCAAGAAGCAGACCGAACGCGGCTGCAGCGAGGACACCGATCACGAGCGCCACGTAAATCGGGAGCCCGTTCTGTGTCGAGATTGCGTAGCCGTACATACCGAGCAACATGAAGCCGGCGTGGCCCATGTTGAGCAGTCCCGTGAGACCGAAGTGGAAGTTCAGACCAATAGCGGCCAATGCGAAGGCGGCTGTTGCGGGCGCAAACAGGGCCGTTACTGCATCGAGGAGAATATCCAACATGACTTAACCCACCCTTTCCGCTCGTCCGAGGATTCCTTGTGGTCTCACCAGCAGCACCAAGATCAGGATGGCGAGGGCCACCGCGTACTTGAGGTCGGTTCCGAGCCACAGGGTGGACATTTCGACAGCCACGCCAATGACCAGCGAGCCGACGAGTGCACCAAAGGCCTGGCCCAGACCGCCCAGGGTCACTGCCGCGAACATGAGGAGCAGCAAGCGCGCGCCCACGTCGAACGCGGCGGCGTTGTCGTAGATGGCAAGAAGAATTCCGCCGATGGCCGCAAGACCGGTGGCCATGATCCACACCAGGCGAATGACGCGTTCGACACGGATGCCGGAGGCCGATGCCAGGGCTGGGTTGTCGGACACTGCGCGAGTCGCGCGGCCGGTACGGGTCTTGAGGAGGAAGAACGCCACGGCTCCCAGGCAGATCACGGAGATCGAAACTGACCACAAAGTGGACTGCCCAACCTCGAACATGCCGAAGTCGATGCGGGTATCGATCGAGGTCGACAGGCGCTGGCGCTCAGCGCCAAACCACCACTGGATGAAGTTCAACAGGGCGAGAGACAGTCCGATCGACACGATCATCTGTTGCACGATCGAGACGCGGCGTCGGCGTAGCGGGGACCATAGGAAGCGGTCCTGGAGCCAACCAGTGCCGGCTGCGAGCACGATCGCGACGAGCGCCGACGGGATGAGTGGCCACCCGATCGTGAACTCCACTGGCACGAACGGGATCGACACCGTCTGCTGAGTAGTGAAGAAGAACGTCAGCAGAGCTCCGAGCGAGACCTGCTCGCCGTGGGCAAAGTTGCTGAGCCCGGTTGTTCCGTAAATGAGCGATAGGCCGACTGAGGCAAGAGCGAGCAGCAGTCCAAAGACAATGCCGTTCACAAATTGCTGCAGGTAGCGGTTGGTTTCAG
Source organism: Demequina flava (assembly GCF_000975035.1). Lineage (GTDB taxonomy): Bacteria > Actinomycetota > Actinomycetes > Actinomycetales > Demequinaceae > Demequina > Demequina flava. The sequence continues at coordinate 83,532 of NZ_BBRA01000002.1, forward strand.
TGGATCCGTCATCGGAGACGGCCTCTGCATGAATGGTGTTCGCCTGCGTGATCCCCGCTGTCGCGTCACTTGTCGCACCGGCCGCGTATGACGCGACCTCCGGCGTACTCGCGACCGCTGAGCTTCCTAGCGATCCGAGAAAAGTAACGGCGGCAGCAGCCACCACGAGGACGATCAGCGCACGGAGCACAACGCGCCGGTCGATTCTGTTCGTCAAGGCCCCTCCCAGGGTTTCGTTGTGCCGTACAACCTAACGGAGTGATGTTTCCGTCATGTGGCACGGCGCGGCCGAATCGCACAAGTCAATCGCGCCGTTGCGATTGTTTGTCCGGATTCGTCCGTAATGCCCACCGCATACGTGGCTGTCGTGCGTCCCAGGTGTAGAGGCTGGGCGACTCCGTACACGTGACCCGCTGATGCGGGGCGATGATGAGTGATGTTGAGGTCGACTCCGACGGCGATGCCGTCGGCTCCTGCATGGTGCATGGCGCCGATCGACGCCAAGGTCTCGGCGAGGGCGGCAGATGCGCCACCGTGGAGCAGGCCGTAGGGCTGGGTGTTGCCCGCGACCGGCATTGTGCCGGAGACTCGTTCGGCGGCTTCCTCGTCGATTGTGATGCCCAGCAGGGTGATGAGATTCGCCTCATCGCCGGGCAGCGAGGTGGCCGCGTCATTGTCGGTCATAGGAGATAGGTTGTCACAGTGAGCGACAACACCAGACCAACACTCTTGCTGATTGACGGATTGTCGATGGCTTTTCGAGCGTTCTTCGGGCTTCCCGTCGAGAACTTCGCGACCTCGACTGGCGTCCCAACGAACGCTGTCTATGGCTTTACGACCATGTTGGCGACTTTGATGCGCGAGCATGAGCCCACGCATGTGGCGGTGGCGTTTGACCTGCCAGGTGGCACATTCCGTACTGAACGACTCCCCAGTTACAAGGGGACGCGCGATGAGACCCCTCCGGACTTTGAGCCCCAAGTGCCACTCATCCGCGAGATGCTCGACGCGCTGCGGATCTCGGCAGTCGACAAACATCGTTATGAAGCTGATGACTTGCTAGCCACGTATGCGCGCATGGGTCGCGAAGCTGGCATGCGGGTCCTGGTGGTCTCCGGCGACCGCGACACCATCCAACTCGTGACCGAGGACGTCACGTTGCTGTATCCCCGCAAGGGAGTCTCGGACTTGGTGCACTTCACTCCCCAAGCAGTGGAAGAGAAGTACGCCGTCATTCCATCGCAGTATCCGGATTTGGCGGCTCTCGTAGGGGAGACCAGCGACAACCTTCCAGGTGTTCCCGGTGTGGGCCCCAAGACAGCTGCCAAATGGATCGGGCTGTACGGCGGTCTCGAGCAGATTCTTGAGCAGGCTGATGACCTTCCGGGTAAAGCCGGCCAGAGTTTGCGCGACCACCTCGACAACGTCAGGTTGAACCGTGAACTCAACCACCTCCTGACGGACCTTGAGGTCGTCGTCCCGCTCGAAGACCTCGAGTACCAGGGCGCGGACGCCGCCGCTGTCCATCAGGTCTGCGACGCACTCCAGTTCCGCACCTTGCGCGAGCGACTGATGCCGCTGGTGATCGGCGACTCCACGGACGACGCTCCCGACCAGCCTGACGAGGTTGATGTCGTGACAGAAGGCGCTGTCGATGCGATCGTTGGGCTCGCCGGCGAGGTCACGATCCATGTCGACGGCCGCACCGGCGAAGATGCGGACGCGTGGGCACTCGGTGTGAGCGTCGACGAACATGCCTGGGGCGTAGACCTCGCGGACCTGTCGACCAAGGACGAGAAGCGCTTGGCGACGTGGCTCGCCGACCCCGACGTTCGCGTGACGTGCCACAGCGCCAAGGACACGTGGCACGCATTGCAGTCCCGGGGATGGGAACTCAACGGGATTGTCGGTGACACGCAGATCGCGGCGTTCCTGGTGAACGCCGACCAGCGTGGCTTCGACCTCGAGGCCGTGCTTCAGCGTTACCTGGGTATCTCACCCGCGACCGGTGGCGGAGCCGGCGAACTCGACCTTGGGCTCGGTGACAGTGTTGCCATCCAAGCTGGCACCACAGCGGCACATGTCGCTGCGTTGGCGGCCGAGTTGATGGCAGAAGTCGACAGGCGTGGCATGACGCAGGTGTATCAAGAACTCGAGATTCCACTGATCGAGGTCTTGGCGCGCATGGAGCATTCCGGAATTGCCGTTGACGGCGACCGCATGGGCCATCGTCGCGACGCCGCCAGGGAGCGGGCCGATGCTGCGGCTGAGCAAGCATTTGCGGCTATCGATGGTCTTGAGGTCAACCTTGGGTCGCCTAAGCAGTTGCAAGAAGTGCTCTTCGAGCGCCTGGGTATGCCGAAGACCAAGAAGATCAAGACCGGTTACTCAACGGACGCATCGTCCCTTGCCGATCTACAGGCAAAGAACCCGCATCCGTTCCTCGAAGCGCTTTTGGCTCACCGCGACGCCACCAAACTGGGTCAGATCATCGAGACCTTGTCTGCAGCGGTTCGTTCGGACGGACGGATTCACACCACATTCAGTCAGGTTGTCGCGTCGACAGGGCGCCTCAGCTCGCGCGATCCCAACTTGCAGAACATTCCGATTCGCACCGAAGAGGGGCACCGAATCCGCGAGGCCTTTGTGGTCGGTGATGCCTTTGAAACGCTTTTGACTGCCGACTACAGCCAGATCGAGATGCGCATCATGGCCCATCTCAGTGGCGATGAAGGGTTGATCGAGGCTTTCCGTGCAGGAGAGGACCTGCACCGCTTCGTCGGTGCCCGGGTTTTTGGTGTCGAGCCTGACGATGTCACGGCGGAGATGCGCTCCAAAGTGAAGGCGATGAGTTACGGGCTGGCCTACGGCCTGTCCTCCTTCGGCCTGGCTCGCCAACTGGGAGTGCCGGTGGGAGAAGCCCAGCGGCTGATGGACGACTACTTCGCTCGCTTCGGCGGAGTACGTGACTATCTGCACCAGGTCGTCGAACAAGCTCGGCGCGACGGTTACACCGAAACGATCGCCGGGCGCCGCCGCTACTTCCCAGATCTGACATCGACAAACAGGCAGCGACGTGACATTGCGGAGCGCGCGGCGCTCAACGCCCCGATCCAGGGGAGCGCGGCCGACCTCATCAAGCGTGCAATGTTGGGCGTTGACCAGGCCATTCGGGACCAAAGTCTGCGGTCTAGGCAGCTCCTCCAGGTCCATGATGAACTCGTCGTTGAAGTTGCTCCCGGTGAATCTGAAGCCATGGAGCAGATTCTGCGCGAACAGATGCACGCCGCGGGTGAATTATCGGTGCCGCTTGACGTGAATGTCGGGTCGGGATCCGATTGGCGATCCGCCGGACACTAGGGTGAACATATGCGTATTGGAATTTTGACCGGCGGGGGAGACTGCCCCGGACTCAACGCAGCTATTCGAGCGGTGGTGAAGCGAGGAAGTTCCGAACACGGATGCTCGATCGTTGGCTTCCGCAACGGTTGGGAGGGTGTGATTGCCGGTGACGCCATCCCGTTGACCCGTGACGATGTCAGCGGAATCTTGGTCCACGGTGGCACCATGCTGGGCACCGCTCGGTGCCACCCGCACAAGGTCGACGGCGGCATGGAAGCGGTCAAGGACACCTTCGACAACGAAAAGCTCGACGGCTTCATCTGCATCGGCGGCGACGGCACGCTGAAGGCGGCCGGTAAGGTCTCGCAGAAACTGGGCGTACCCGTCATCGGAATCCCGAAGACCATCGATAACGACGTGGTCGGGACCGATGCCGCTATCGGCTTCGATACCGCCGTCTCCATCGCGACGGAGGCCATCGATCGCCTCCACTCCACGGCTGAATCGCACAACCGGGTCATGGTTGTCGAGGTGATGGGACGCCACAGCGGCTGGATTGCCGTGACGGCGGGCGTCGCCGGCGGCGCAGACATCATTCTGGCGCCAGAGGATCCTTTCGACATCGACAAGATCGCCAAGAAGATCCGCCACCGCCACCGCTACAAGGACTTCTCCATCGTTGCGGTCGCTGAGGGCGCTGTGCCCAAGGAGGGGTCGCGCTGGAACGCCGAGGACACTCTGGACGCCAAGGGGAATCCCATTGCGGGATCGATCGGCTCTGCAGTGACCCGAGCCATCGAGGAAGCGACCGGCTTTCCCACTCGTCTTACCGTGCTCGGGTATGTGCAACGCGGTGGCGTTCCGACGGCGGCCGATCGTTTGCTCGGTACCCGCATGGGAATCGCTGCCATTGACGGCATCGTCTCGGGGGAGACGGGCAAGTACACGGCGCTTCAGGGCGAGCACGTCGTGCTCGAACCTTTTGAGACCATGATGGGCAAGACCAAGTGGGTTCCTGAGGAGCTGTTCGCAGCCGCAAACGGCCTGTAGAGGTCCCCGGATATCGCGAAGGGGGCCAGCCACAATTCTGTGGCTGGCCCCCTTCGCGATGTCTACATGGCGGGGCTGACGCTAGTGAAGCAATGTAGGCGGTGCCGGCGGTAGCAACTCTTCTAGCGAGGGGTCCTCGGGGAAGAGCACGTGCGGGTGAGGGGTCCATCCGAGCACCGTCGTTGGCACCGAGCCATCGCGCGGCGGCTCTGGTTGCACAACGTCCTCGTGGAGGAATACCTTGCGCACGACGAGTTCCGCGGCGTTGCCTTTCTCGTAGGTACAGAAGCGTTCGCGAAACGATGCCCGCTTCTCTTCGTACTCGGGAGACTCATACGAAGCTGTGAGCACTGCATCGAGCAGCCCATTGGCGTTGAACGTGACCTGACCGGGGGCGTCAACCGTGATGTCGAAGTATGCCCCGCGTTCGAAGCGGTAGCGGTCCCAGTCAAAGCAGAACAGCAGGATGGGTCGATCAATGAGGGCGTAATCGAACATGGCCGACGAATAGTCGGTGATGAGCGCGTCAGAGGCGACGTACAGGTCCTCTACTTCCCAGCCCTGTGAAACATCGATCACGGAATCGGGGATCGCTTTACGCCCACGCTTGTCGTGGTAGTAGTGATCGCGAACCAGGAGACGGACTCCTTCAGGCAGCAAGGAAGCGAAGGCGGACAGGTCGAAATCTGCCTCCTTAGGGCCGCGTCGCGTTCGCCATGTCGGCATGTAGAGCAGAGCCCTCTCGCCGTCGGCGAGTCCAAGGCGCTCTCGAGCCGCTTCGCGGTCTTCGTCGGTCGCGTGAATGAGGCGATCGTTGCGTGGCGATCCGACGGGGAGTTGCGCGCAGTCGTTGTTGTACGCGCGCCGCCACACCTCGGTGAGATACGGGCTTGTTGACAGGCTGTAAGTCCAACGCTGACAGCGCTTGTGCATCGTGACGATGGTGTCGTTGGAGGGACGCTTGCCGGAGAAGTGGCGATCCGCACCCATGTACTTCAACGCCGTGCCGTGGTGAGTCTCGACATAGACCTGACCCTCGCGCGGAGGCACGCTCCAGTGCGGGTTGGCATCATCGACGAAGTACTTCGCGGTCGAAATGAGCCGCAGGTAGTCCACAGTGCGCGGCGTGACGTAGTCGAAGCCTTCGGGTACCAAGTGGACATCCTGCTTGCGGACAATCCACACGGCCTTGAGGTGTGGCGCGAGTTCCTGCTGTTTGCGGTAGATCGCGAGCGGGTTGCCGCGTGGCGCACGGTGCCACACGCACGTATAGACAATGACGTCTTCTTGCAGGGGTTGCTTAAGGAAGCGCGGTCCGAGAGTACGGTCCTGCACTGCGCGCACCAGGCGTGCCATGCGCGCACGGTTACGCCGGTATGCCCGAGAAATCCTGTTCACGGTGTACCAGTCTAGGGGCGCGAGCGGTGTTTCCCATCGCGTAACCTGGGCGTATGACCCGTGTACTCACGTTTGGAACGTTCGACGTCTTCCACATCGGCCACGTCAATATGCTTGTGCGCGCCGCAGATCTTGGCGATCACCTCACGGTCGGTGTGTCGTCAGACAACCTGAACTTCTCGAAGAAGCAGCGCTACCCGGTCTACCGCGAAGAGCACCGTGTATCGATCATCAAGTCGTTGGCGTGCGTCGATGAGGTCTTTGTTGAAGAGTCGCTAGAGCTCAAGGGCGAGTACATTCAGCGCTTCGGCGCGGACATTCTCGTGATGGGTGATGACTGGGCCGGCAAGTTCGATCACTACCGTGAGCTTTGTGAAGTGGTTTACCTTCCGCGGACCGCAGATGTGTCGACGACGGACATCATTCAGGACATCAAGGAGCGGCAGGACTGACACGCGGGCACAGCATTGTGCCCAGTGGGAGTTTCGAGGTAGGATATCCGTTGGCCGTGTGTGCGTACGTGCGCGCGGTGCAGTAACAACACACTTATCCACTTACCACCGTCCATCGGAGCTACTCCTTAATGTCCGTATCCACCCCCGAGTCCACCCCTATCGCCGTCAACGACATCGGCTCCGCTGAGGATTTCCTCGCAGCCGTCGACGCGACTATCAAGAACTTTGACGACGGCGACCTCGTCGAAGGAACCATCGTCAAGGTTGATCGTGACGAAGTTCTTCTCGACATCGGTTACAAGACCGAAGGCGTGATCCCTTCACGCGAACTGTCGATCCGTCACGATGCAAATCCTGACGAGGTTGTCGAAGTTGGCGACACCATCGAGGCCCTCGTTCTCCAGAAGGAGGACAAGGAAGGCCGCCTCATCCTGTCCAAGAAGCGCGCTCAGTACGAGCGGGCATGGGGCTCGATCGAGAAGATCAAGGAAGAAGACGGTGTTGTCACCGGTTCCGTGATCGAGGTCGTCAAGGGTGGTCTGATCGTGGACATCGGCCTGCGTGGCTTCCTGCCCGCATCGCTGGTGGAGATGCGCCGTGTGCGCGACCTCGCTCCCTACATCGGTCAGCAGATCGAAGCGAAGATCATCGAGCTCGACAAGAACCGCAACAACGTGGTCCTGTCGCGCCGTGCCTTCCTCGAGCAGACGCAGTCTGAGGTTCGTTCGACCTTCCTCACCGCTCTGCAGCCCGGCCAGGTCCGCAAGGGCACCGTGTCGTCGATCGTTAACTTCGGTGCGTTCGTTGACCTCGGTGGCGTTGACGGCCTCGTGCACGTGTCCGAGCTGTCCTGGAAGCACATCGACCACCCCAACGAGGTTGTGTCGGTCGGCCAGGAGGTCGAGGTCGAGGTTCTCGACATCGACATGGACCGCGAGCGTGTTTCGCTGTCGCTCAAGGCAACGCAGGAAGACCCCTGGGCTGTGTACGCACGTACCCACGCCATCGGACAGATTGTGCCCGGCAAGGTCACCAAGCTCGTTCCGTTCGGCGCATTCGTGCGTGTGTACGACGGCATCGAAGGCCTCGTTCACATCTCCGAGCTGGCTGTTCGCCACGTCGAGCTGCCCGAGCAGGTCGTCCAGGCTGATGAAGAGGTCTTCGTCAAGATCATCGACATCGACCTCGAGCGTCGCCGTATCTCGCTGTCCATCAAGCAGGCCAACGAGGGTGTCGACCCCGCTGGTGAGGACTTCGACCCCGCGCTGTACGGCATGACCGCGGAGTACGACGAGCAGGGCAACTACAAGTACCCCGAGGGCTTCGACCCCGAGACCCAGGAATGGCGCGATGGCTTCGACGAGCAGCGCGAGGCCTGGGAGGCGGACTACGCCAAGGCTCACGAGCGCTGGGAAGCTCACAAGAGCTTCGTTGCGAAGCAGGAGGAGCAGGCCGCAGAGGCTGAGACCACCGAGGCCGCAGCACCCCGTCGTCGTACCAAGGCTGAGGGCGGCGCAGCGTCGTACTCTTCGCAGGACGAGTCGTCGGACAGCGGAACGCTCGCTTCGGACGAGCGCCTCGCTGCACTGCGCGAGAAGCTGACTGGCAACTAAACGCCACACGCTTGACAAACGGCCCCGACACCGCATGGTGTCGGGGCCGTTTGCGTTTGTTGTGACCGGCAAGTTGCTTTAGTGGGATTCGTACTGCCAGACTCACGTCATGCTCCGCATTGGACTTACTGGGGGGATCGCGGCCGGCAAGTCCACCGCATCGGCCCGCTTCAAGGAACGTGGCGCGCTTGTCGTCGACCACGATGACCTTGCTCGGCGCGCCGTCGCGCCGGGTTCGGCCGCGCTTGTCGACATCGTCAGCGCATTTGGTGACCGGATGGTGGTTGACGGCGCGTTGGATCGCGCGGCACTTGCTGCAGTGGTCTTTCGCGACGACCACGCGCGGCAAAAGTTGAACGACATCGTCCATCCTTACGTATTCGCAATGGGCCAGGCCGCCGACAAACGTGCGCGGGCAGACGGGGTCGCTGTGGTCGTTCATGACATTCCGTTGTTGGTGGAGAGCGGGCAAGACGCCGACTTCGACATGGTGGTGACGATCGCAGCTGATCCGGATGTACGGCTGAGCCGACTCGTCGAGGGGCGCGGCCTGTCACTTGAAGAAGCCCGCGGGCGCATCTCTGCGCAAGCTTCAAACGCGGACCGTGCCGCGATCGCCGATGTCGTGCTCGATGGCAACGCGAGTCCTGAGAGTCTGCGCTCTCAGGTCGATGAGTTCTGGAAGCATCACATCCCGCAACACTGACGTTGCGTGTCACAGGTGACGCGTACCGTAGTGGCATGACCTTCGACATCCGCCGTTCTGAAGCACCGTTTCGTGTCGAATCGGAGTTTCAGCCTTCAGGCGATCAGCCGAAAGCGATCGATGAACTCGCCCGCAGGATTGAAGCGGGGGAGGACGACGTCGTGCTCTTGGGCGCGACCGGCACCGGTAAGTCCGCGACGACAGCCTGGTTGATCGAGCGGTTGCAGCGCCCCACGCTTGTGATGGCGCACAACAAGACCCTCGCCGCCCAGTTGGCGACAGAGTTTCGAGAGCTGCTCCCGCATAATGCGGTCGAGTACTTCGTCAGCTACTACGACTACTACCAGCCTGAGGCGTACGTGCCACAGACGGACACCTTCATCGAGAAGGACTCGTCGATCAACGAGGAGGTCGAGCGGCTCCGCTACTCGGCCACGAACTCCCTGCTCACACGGCGCGACGTCGTGGTGGTGTCGTCCGTCTCCTGTATCTACGGTCTTGGCACGCCGGAGGAGTACATCCAGGCGATGGTGACGCTCCAGGTCGGCGACGTCGTGGATCGCGACGCACTGCTTCGTGAGTTTGTCCAAATGCAGTACAGCCGCAACGACTTGGCGTTCACGCGCGGCACGTTCCGCGTCCGCGGCGACACTGTCGAGATCATCCCTGTCTATGAGGAGCTGGCGATCCGCATCGAGTTCTTCGGTGACGAGATTGATGCTTTGTACTCTCTCCACCCGCTCACGGGGCAGGTCGTTGAGCAGAAGAAGGACGTGCACGTGTTCCCGGCCTCGCACTACGTGGCGAGCACGGAGCGCATGGAGCGCGCGATCAGCACCATCGAAGACGAGTTGGCGGTCCGGCTTGAGGAATTGGAGCGTCAGAACAAGCTGCTCGAGGCGCAACGACTCAAGATGCGCACCACCTTTGACCTGGAGATGATGCGGTCGGTGGGCACATGTTCGGGCATCGAGAACTACTCGCGTCACATCGAACAGCGCGCAGAAGGCACGCCGCCACACACTTTGCTGGACTACTTTCCAGACGACTTCATGCTCGTGCTCGACGAATCGCACGTCACGGTGCCGCAGATCGGCGCGATGTTTGAAGGCGACCGTTCGCGCAAGCGCACACTCGTCGAACACGGCTTCCGCCTTCCCTCGGCTCTCGACAACCGCCCGCTGACGTGGGGCGAGTTCCTCAACCGCACGGGACAGACCGTGTACCTGTCGGCGACACCAGGCAAATACGAGCTTGATGCAGCCGATGGCGTGGTTGAGCAAATCATTCGGCCAACGGGCCTGGTGGATCCCAAGATCGTGGTGAAGCCTACTGAAGGGCAGATTGACGATCTCCTGGAACAGATCCGGCAGCGCGTCGATAAGGATGAGCGGACCCTGGTCACGACGCTCACAAAGAAGATGGCGGAGGACCTCACCGAGTTCTTGTCGGACAGGGGAGTGCTCGTGGAGTACCTCCACTCCGACGTCGACACGTTGCGTCGCGTGGAGTTGCTCCGAGAACTGCGGATGGGCCGCTTCGACGTACTCGTCGGTATCAACCTCCTGCGCGAAGGCCTTGACCTTCCCGAGGTCTCGCTGGTGAGCATCCTCGATGCGGACAAGGAGGGGTTCCTGCGCTCGGGGACGTCACTGATCCAGACCATCGGACGTGCCGCACGTAACGTCTCGGGTGAAGTGCATATGTACGCCGACACCGTCACTGACTCCATGGAATCGGCGATCGACGAGACCAACCGACGGCGCGAGCGTCAGGTGGCCTACAACACCGAACACGGCATCGACCCCACGCCGTTGCGCAAACGCATCGGCGACATCACCGAGATGCTGGCGAGAGAAGACGCGGACACTGCGCAGACCCTCGAACGAGCGTCCAAGAGCGCTACAAAGGCTACCTCGAAGTCGCCGATGTCGGAGCGTCCGTCTGATGAACTTGCGCAGTTGATTGAGGACCTCAGCGCACAGATGAAGCAAGCCGCCGCGGAGCTCCAGTTTGAACTCGCGGCTCGCTTGCGCGATGAGATCGGTGAGTTGAAGAAGGAACTCCGGCAGATGCTCGGTGCCACAGGTGACAGCACGTAGGATTGCCCGGTGACTGATGCATCCGTCTGGGCCGTGACCATCGCGCTGATCATTGCCCTGTTCATCTTTGACTTCGCGGTCGTGATCCGCCGGCCCCACGAGCCCACATTCAAGGAGTCAGTGGGGTGGTCGCTGTTCTACATCGGCGTCGCCGTGGTGTTCGGATTCTTCCTGCATTGGTGGCACGCGGACTTTCCGACCGCTGAGTACTTCGCCGGCTACATCACCGAGAAATCTCTCTCGGTAGATAACCTCTTTGTCTTCCTCGTCATCATGACGAGGTTCGCCGTGCCGCCTAAGTACAGATCGCGCGTTCTGCTCGTCGGCATCGCTGTCGCGCTCGTCTTGCGAGGCATCTTCATTGCGGCCGGAGCCGCTGCCCTCGACGCTTTCTCGGCGCTGTTCTACGTGTTTGGCGCTTTCCTGATCTACACGGCCTGGGGGTTGGCCAAGGAGGAACCGGAAGACGCGGCCACCGCGGAGTATGAAGAGGGCCGCATGGTGCGCATGGTGCGCAAGATGTACCCGGTGACCGACGGGTACCGCGAGGGCAAGATCTTCGTCAAGGAGAACGGCCGCAAGCTCGTCACCCCCATGTTGCTGGTGATGGTCGCGATCGGTTCCACGGATGTCCTGTTTGCGCTGGACTCGATCCCTGCGATCTTTGGACTGACTCAGGACCCGTTCATCGTCTTCACGGCCAATGCGTTCGCGCTATTGGGTCTACGTCAGCTGTACTTCCTTGTCCAGGGACTCCTTCAGCGCCTGGTGTACCTGCACTACGGGCTCGCTGCGATCCTGGCGTTTATCGGCGTCAAGCTTGTGTTGCACGCGCTTCACGAGAACAACATCCCGTTCATTAACGGTGGCGAGGGATTGCACGTTGTTGAGATCTCGACCGTGACGTCGCTCGCCGTTATCTGCGGAATCTTGGTCATCGCCACGGTGGCAAGCCTCTGGGCTACACGCAATGGTGAAGAGAGCGCACCGCCTGCCCTCGAGGACGAAGACGGCGATACCGTCGCGCCACGCTCTGGAGGCGCTAGCGACGGGGATTCCGCCGCAGGGGAGCCCAAGGACAACCGGAACTAGGCGCCTTAGGCCGCGTCGGCCCACACCGCGGGCCACTCCCGAATACGTCGGTTCGCGATAAGCCCCGCCTCTGCGTAAGGGTCCTCATCGAGCATCGCTTCAACGTCGCTACGTTGTGGGGCCTTCGCGATGAGCAACGCCCCAGCTGGTCCTTCATCCGTGTACCGGCCAAATGCGGGGAGTGATCCCTGCTCCGCGAGTTGAGACAAATAGGCCCGATGCTTGGGACGGAGTGCGTCGCGCTGCTCGGCCTGGTCGTCGTACGAGTATTCGATCATCCACGTGGTCATGTGCTCAGTCTGGCAGGTGCGCACAGGCAGAGGTGGTGCGAGTGTCAGGGGCTTGGGTGTGCCGACGAAACCCGCCGCTTGCGATTCGAACATGCGTTCGACTCGGCAATTGCGTAGCATTGCGGTGTGAATGACAGACTTCTGGTGCGTGGAGCACGCGAACACAACCTCAAAGGTGTCGACCTCGACCTCCCTCGGGATGCGCTGATTGTCTTCTCGGGGCTCAGCGGCTCGGGGAAGTCATCGCTGGCGTTCGACACGATCTTTGCCGAGGGCCAACGTCGCTACGTCGAGTCCCTGAGCGCCTACGCGCGGCAATTCCTCGGGCAGATGGACAAGCCCGACGTGGACTTTATTGAGGGCCTCTCGCCCGCAGTGTCGATTGACCAGAAGTCCACGAACCGCAATCCGCGGTCAACGGTCGGCACCATCACTGAGGTGTACGACTACCTGCGTCTCTTGTTCGCGCGGGTTGGCAAACCTCACTGCCCCGTCTGTGGCGAGAAGATCCAGGCGCAGACTCCGCAGCAGATCGTCGACTCGGCGTTGGAACTGCCCGAGGGGACGCGCTATCAGGTGCTTGCTCCCGTCGTGCGCGGTCGCAAGGGAGAGTACGCAGATCTGTTTGAGGAGCTGCAGCAGCAGGGCTTCGCCCGTGCTCGCGTTGATGGCGAGACAGTTCAACTCACGGAACCGCCCACTCTGGAGAAGAAGCTCAAGCACGACATCGAGGTTGTCGTGGACCGCCTCGTCGCGCGCGACGGTGTCCGGCAGCGCCTGACAGACTCGGTTGAGACGGCACTTAAGATTGCCGACGGGCTCGTGATCATCGAACCCGTCGACGGTGACGTGCCCTCGCGCCGCTACAGCGAGAAGCGCGCATGCCCTAACGACCACGTCCTCACGCTAGAAGAGGTCGAGCCGCGCACGTTTTCGTTCAACGCGCCGTACGGAGCGTGTCCCGAGTGCACAGGAATCGGCGTGCGGCTGGAAGTTGACGCCGGCCTGGTTGTGCCAGATCCCGAACTAAGTCTCAACAAGGGCGCCATCCACCCCTGGAGCAATACGTCGTCGGAGTACTACGGTCGCATGCTCAAGGCGTTGGCGAAGGACCTCGACTTCAGCATGGATGCCCCGTGGAACACGCTGGGGGAGGACGTTCAGCAGGCGCTCCTCGTCGGCAAGGACTACGAGGTACACGTGTCCTTCCGCAACCGGTTTGGGCGTGAGCGTCAGTACACCACCGGGTTTGAAGGGGTGCTGTCGTGGATCGAGCGCCTTCACGGCCAGACGGAGTCGGAATGGTCGCGCGAGAAGTACGAGGCCTACATGCGAGAGGTGCCCTGCCACAAGTGTGGCGGGACCAGGCTCAAGGATGAGGTCCTCGCGGTTACGATCGGCGAGAAGTCCATCGCGGAGGTGTGTGAACTCTCGATCGCACAGGCGCGCGACTTCCTGCTGACCGCGGAGCTCGATGAGCGCGGTCGCCAGATCGCCGTTCAGGTCTTGAAGGAGATTGACGCACGACTCGGCTTCCTCCTCGACGTCGGGCTCGATTACCTCACGTTGTCGCGTGCTGCCGGAACTCTGTCGGGTGGAGAGGCGCAGCGGATTCGTCTCGCGACCCAGATCGGATCTGGCCTCGTTGGAGTGCTGTACGTCCTGGACGAGCCGAGCATCGGCCTGCACCAGCGCGACAACCGGCGGCTGATCGACACGCTCACGCGCCTGCGCGACCTCGGCAACACGCTCATCGTGGTTGAACACGACGAAGACACGATCCGCGCGGCGGACTGGATCGTCGACATCGGTCCCGGTGCGGGCGAGCACGGGGGAGAGGTCGTCCACTCCGGATCGGTCGAGGATTTGCTGGCGAACGAAGCCTCCGTGACGGGCGCGTATGTTGCCGGTCGGCGCATGATCGACCTCCCCGACGACCGTCGCGTCCCCTCGAGTGATCGCCAGATCACCGTGGTGGGCGCCCGTGAGAACAACCTCCAAGACGTCGACGTGACGTTCCCATTGGGCGTGTTCACGGCGGTGACCGGTGTCTCGGGGTCCGGCAAGTCGACGCTCGTGAATTCAATCCTTTACACCGCGCTGGCGAACCAACTCAATCGCGCGCGCCAGGTCCCGGGCAGGCACACGCGCATCCTTGGTACGGATCAGCTGGACAAGATCGTCCACGTCGACCAAGGACCAATCGGCCGGACGCCGCGGTCCAATCCCGCGACGTACACGGGCGTATGGGACAAGGTGCGTAAGCTCTTTGCCGACACCAACGAGGCAAAGGTTCGTGGCTACGGTCCCGGTCGGTTCTCCTTCAACGTCAAGGGTGGGCGTTGCGAGTCGTGCTCGGGCGACGGCACCTTGCGCATTGAAATGAACTTCTTGCCCGACGTATACGTGCCCTGTGAAGTCTGCAAGGGTGCCCGGTACAACCGCGAGACGCTCGAGGTCTTGTTCAAGGGCAAGTCGGTCGCGGATGTCTTGGACATGCCGATCGTCGAGGCCGCAGACTTCTTCGAAGCGATTCCGTCGATCTCGCGCCACCTGCGCACCCTCGTCGACGTCGGCTTGGGGTACGTTCGCCTTGGACAGCCCGCACCTACGTTGTCCGGTGGTGAGGCGCAGCGCGTGAAGCTCGCCTCCGAGTTGCAGCGCCGGAGCACTGGACGGACCATTTACGTCCTCGACGAGCCCACGACAGGCCTGCACTTTGAAGACGTGAGTAAGCTCCTCGCCGTTCTGCAGGGCCTCGTCGACAAGGGAAACACCGTGATCGTGATCGAGCACAACCTCGACGTGATCAAGTCTGCCGACTGGGTCATCGACATGGGACCTGAGGGCGGCTCCGGTGGCGGCCTCGTCGTAGCCGAGGGGCGTCCTGAGGATGTGGCGGACGTCCCGGAGAGCCACACTGGCCGGTTCCTGAAGGAGTTGCTGTCCTCGCCCGCGACCGTGGCGTGAGGGTGTCGTGACTGACCCCGCCTCGTACCGCCCGGCGCCTGGAACCATTCCCACTCAACCTGGGGTTTATCGGTTCAAGGACCCTCACGGGCGCGTCGTGTACGTGGGCAAGGCCAAGAACCTTCGTGCCCGGCTGGCGAACTACTTCCAGGATCCAGCCATGCTCCATCCGCGTACCCGGATGATGGTGACCACTGCGGCTGAGGTGGAGTGGACCGTCGTCCGGTCCGAGGCGGAGTCCTTGATCCTCGAGCACACCTGGATCAAGCAGTACGACCCGCGCTTCAATGTTGTCTTTAAGGACGACAAGTCCTACCCGTACCTTGCCGTGACCCTCAACGAGAAGTATCCGCGCCTCGTCGTGATGCGGGGAGAGCGCCGCAAGGGCGTGAAGTACTTTGGCCCGTACGCCAAGGTGGGCGCAGTGCGCCAGACCGTCGACACGTTGCTGACGGCGATGCCCATGCGCTCGTGCGCACCTGGAGTGTTCCGCAAGGCCGAGCGCCAAGGGCGCCCATGCCTCCTGGGCTACATCGATAAGTGCGCGGCGCCGTGTGTGGGCAAGATCTCCGAGGAAGATCACCGTGATCTCGCGGAACGCGTCTGCGACGTCCTTGGTGGGGATGCCAAGACCATGATGCGGGACCTGACGCGATCGATGGAAGCCGCAGCGGAGCGTCAAGACTTCGAGGCCGCCGCGCGCGCACGCGACCGGATCCGCGCTCTCAATAGCGTGCTCGACCGCAACGCCATCGTGCTTGATGCCGGCACGGACGTCGACATCTTCAGCCTCGCCGATGAAGAGATGGAAGCCGCCGCCCACGTGTTCTACGTGCGTGACGGGCGCATCACTGGAGAGCGTGGCTGGGTGGTCGACAAGCCCGAGCCGCTCGATCCGTCTTCGATGGTCCTGCAGCTCGTGCAAGAGGCCTATGGCGGGGCCGATGCTGATGACATCCCTCCGGAGGTTGCCGTTCCCATCGTTCCCGCGGCTGCCGACGCTCTGCGAGACGTACTCGCATCAACCCGCGGCGGCCGCGTGAGCATCAAGGTTGCGCAGCGCGGAAAGAAGGCGGAGCTGGCCCAGACCGGCCACGCGAACGCAGAACAGGTCCTTGGTCACCACCGGCTCAAGCGCGCCTCTGACCTCACGACGCGGTCCGCGGCGCTCCAGGAACTCCAGGAGAGCCTGGGCTTGGCACAGGCGCCGTTGAGGATCGAGTGTTATGACATTTCGCACACCTCCGGCACCAACCAAGTGGGCTCGATGGTGGTCTTCGAAGACGCCATCGCCAGAAAGAAGGAGTACCGCCAGTTCGGTATAGCCGATGCTGTTGACGACACAGCGGCGATGGACCAGGTTTTGACCCGGCGTTTCACCCGCTACCTCGAGGAATCGCAGTTACCTCCCGAGGAGCGCGAGAACGCGAAATTTGCCTACCCGCCTCAGCTCGTTGTGGTCGACGGTGGACTTCCGCAGGTAAATGCGGCCAAGGCAGTGCTCGACAGGATGGGGGTGACAGGCGTTGAACTCGTGGGGCTGGCCAAGAGACTCGAGGAAGTGTGGATTCCCGGGGACGACTTTCCCGTGATCCTGCCACGTGGCTCCGAGGCGTTGTACCTACTACAACGGGTGCGCGATGAGGCTCACAGATTCGCGATTAAACACCATCGCCGCAAACGCACTAAGGCGATGACAGCATCGGACCTTGATACTTTGCCCGGGGTGGGGCCTGCGCGAGCCAAGGCGCTACTGCGTCACTTCGGATCCCTGGCGCGCGTGAAGGAAGCCTCCGTGGAACAGATCGCGCTGGTTCCGGGAATCGGCAAGGGCACTGCGCGCGTGGTGCACGATGCCGTGCGCGGTAGCAGTGGCATGCTGGAGTCATGACTGACGCTCATCCTGCGACCTATCCGTCAGGAATCCCGCGGGCCAGCGTGGCGACGGCAGCGGGCGCGGAAGTCCTGATCCTGACAGGAATGTCCGGCGCGGGACGGACGCGAGCGGCAGGAGTCTTGGGCGACCTAGGCTGGTACGTCGTCGACAACCTGCCTCCGCACATGCTCAGTGAGTTGGTGACGTCGCTCGTCGTCACAGGGAAGATCCAGCGGCTGGCCGCCGTGGTCGACGCGCGCGGCGGTCCCTTCTTCGGCGACCTCGAGCCCGTCGTGGCCGACCTTGAGGCTCATGGGTGCCCGGTAAATCTTGTGTTCCTGGAGGCCGATGACGCCTCGCTGGTGAGGCGCTTCGAGGAAGCACGTAGGCCTCATCCGCTACAGCAAGATGGCACGATCTTGGAAGGTATCCGGCGCGAGCGCGAGTTGGTGGCGCCCTTGCGGGATGACGCAGACCTCGTTCTCGACACTAGCCGGCTCAGCATTCACGACCTTCGCGACATCATCACCGAACGGATCGCTGAGGAGTCACCGGTCACGCACATCAACGTGATGTCCTTTGGCTTCAAGAACGGCGTGCCCGCGGACGCCGACTTTGTGGCGGACGTGCGGTTCCTACCGAATCCTCACTGGAATCCCGAACTACGGCCACTTACGGGACTCGACAAGCCCGTACGTGATCACGTCGTGGGATCCGTTGGAGCGTCCCAGTTCCTGGAAGGCTACGCGAGCGTCCTGGATAACGCCTTGTCCCTCTTTCGCTCGCACCACAGGCCTTCCGTGACGATTGCGGTCGGATGCACGGGAGGAAAACACCGGTCGGTTGCGATGGCGGAGGAGCTCGCGATTCGCTTGCGCGACGGCGGGCACGACGTGCGCGTCACGCACCGTGATCGGCCAGCAATATGAGTGTCTCCATCGTGGCGTTCGGGGGAGGGCACGGCCTCTACAACTCCTTGACGGCCTTGCGGGAACTCACTCACGAACTCACTGCCGTGGTCACGGTCGCCGATGACGGGGGATCGTCGGGCCGCCTCCGCGGTGAAATGGGCATTGTGCCGCCAGGGGACCTGCGCATGGCACTGAGCGCGTTGTGTGAGGACAGCGAGTGGGGGCGCACGTGGCGAGATGTGCTCCAGTGGCGGTACACCACGGACGGCCCCCTCGATGGGCACGCTGTCGGCAACCTCCTCATCGCAGCACTATGGGACAGGGACGCCGATGTCGTTGCGGGCCTTGATCTCGTGGCATCCCTCCTGAAGGCGCGTGGCCGTGTATTGCCGCTTGCTGATGAACCGCTCACGATTCACGCCGAGATTGAAGGTGCCAACGGTCGAGAAATCATCACCGGCCAGGCCGCCGTCGCCACAGCGGAAGGGCGTGTCGTTCGCTTATCCCTCGAGCCCGCACAGCCTCACGTACCCGGTGAGACCCTCGAGGCGATTGCTCAGGCCGATGTTGTGGTCCTGGGCCCCGGAAGCTGGCATACGAGCGTGCTCACCCACTTTGCTGTCGAGCCGGTAGCAGCGGCGCTGCACGACGCCGGTCCCCGATCAATTTTGGTTCTCAACGTGGGTGACGCCGACGATGAGATGAAGGGGCAGGGAAGGGTTGGCGAGGTGCGAGCACTGCGCGCGGCCGCGCCTGAGTTCACGCCCTCGGTCGTGGTGGTCGATTCCGCGGACGGAGACGACGGAGAACTCCGCCAGGAGCTTTCACGATGGGGCGTGCCCATGCGGGTGTTTCCCATTTGCGCGGCGGGAGGTGCACACGCCCACGATCCGGTCGCATTGCGCCGTGCAATGGCCCTACTGATCGCTGAACGTGAGCTAAGCGTCCGCGACGGGGGCCCGTCAATGGCAGGATAAGTGCCATGGCTCTGACGGCACAGGTGAAGGACGAACTCGCGCGGGTTCCAGTCGAAAAGACTTCCGCGCGCAAGGCTGAAGTGGCGACCATGTTGAGGTTCGCTGGCGGGCTTCACATTGTCAGCGGCAGGATCGTGATCGAAGCGGAACTGGACACAGCGGCGGCTGCCCGTCGCCTTCGCGCGTTCATTCACGAGGTCTACGGCCTCTCCAGCGAGGTCATCGTCGTCTCGAGTGGGGGCCTGCGTAAGGGCAACCGCTACGTGGTGCGCGTCGTCAAGGAAGGCGAGAACCTCGCACGCCAGACTGGTCTGCTCGACCACCGTGGACGTCCGGTCCGGGGCCTGCCGCCGCAGGTCGTCGGCGGCGCCCTTGGCGACACGGTCGCAGCTTGGCGCGGTGCCTTCCTCGCGCACGGATCTCTCACTGAACCGGGACGCTCGTCTGCCCTCGAGGTCACGTCTCCTGGGCCGGAAGCGGCCCTCGCCCTCGTCGGCGCAGCGCGACGTCTAGACATCGTCGCGAAGTCGCGCGAAGTGCGCGGCGTGGACCGCGTGGTCATCCGCGATGGAGAAGCAATCTCGCAACTCTTGGCGCGACTGGGAGCACACGATGCCGTGCTCCAGTGGGAAGAAAAGCGCACCCGTCGCGAGGTGCGTGGCACGGCCAATCGCCTCGCGAACTTTGACGACGCAAACCTGCGCCGCTCCGCACAGGCGGCCGTCGCTGCGAGTGCACGCGTCCAACGTGCGTTCGACATCCTGGGCGATGAGGTTCCCGAGCACCTCAGAGAAGCCGGCGGTCTCCGTCTCGAGCACCGTGACGCGTCGCTCGAGGAGCTCGGCAAGATGGCTACCCCGCAGCTGACGAAGGACGCCATCGCGGGACGCATCCGTCGCCTGCTCGCGACTGCCGACAAACGTGCCTCGGAACTAGGCATCCCTGACACCGAGGCGGGCATCAGCCAAGAGATCCTGGACATGGACTAACGTCCACCAGGACTTTCGTCGCGTGGGCAACGCGCTCATCGGTGTAGGGTGAATATCAGTGCCCCAGGGAAACCAAGCGGGCCACACAGTGCACGTAGAGGTGCGCAAAGAATCCACACACAATCGCGCCGGCGTTGGTCGGCGCAAGCCGAGGAGAAATACTGTGACCATCAAGGTCGGAATTAACGGCTTCGGCCGCATCGGACGTAACTACTTCCGCGCGATCCTCGCCTCCGGCGCGGACGTCGAGGTGGTCGGCATCAACGACCTCACCGACAACGCGACCCTCGCACACCTCCTCAAGTACGACTCCATCCTGGGTCGTATCGACGCAGAGGTGTCGCACACCGAAGACTCCATCACCGTCGGCGGCACCACTTTCGCCGCCTCGGCTGAGCGTGACCCCGCGAACCTCAAGTGGGCAGACCTCGGTGCTGACATCGTGATCGAGTCGACCGGCTTCTTCGTTGACGCAACCAAGGCAAAGGCTCACATCGACGCCGGCGCCAAGAAGGTCATCATCTCCGCTCCCGCGAAGAATGAAGACGCAACCTTCGTCATGGGTGTGAACCACGAGGACTACGACCCCGCGAACCACCACATCATCTCGAACGCTTCGTGCACCACGAACTGCCTCGCGCCGCTGGCCAAGGCACTGAACGAGGGCATCGGCATCGAGAAGGGTCTGATGACCACGATCCACGCCTACACCGCAGACCAGAACCTGCAGGACGCTCCTCACAAGGACCTGCGTCGTGCACGCGCCGCTGCGCTGAACATCGTTCCCACCTCGACCGGTGCTGCCAAGGCTGTCGCCCTGGTTCTGCCCGAGCTCAAGGGCAAGCTGGACGGCTACGCACTCCGTGTGCCCACCCCCACCGGCTCGGCCACTGACCTCACCTTCACCGCATCGCGCGAGACCTCCGTCGAGGAGATCAACGCGATCGTGAAGGCTGCTGCAGACGGCACCTTCCTGGAGTACACCGAGGACCCCATCGTCTCGAAGGACATCGAGACGCACCCCTCGTCCTCGATCTTCGACGCCGGCCTCACCAAGGTCATCGGCGACCAGGTCAAGGTTGTCTCCTGGTACGACAACGAGTGGGGCTACTCGAACCGCCTCGTCGACCTCACGGTCTTCGTTGGCGACAAGCTCTAAGACTCCCTAAGAGTCATCGTGGCAACGCCCGCGCACGCGCTGCGTGTGCGGGCGTTGCTATGTCACCTACGTGTGTTTGAGGAGTAATCATGAAGACTATTGACAGCCTCGGGGACCTCACCGGTAAGAAGGTGCTGGTCCGTTCCGACCTGAATGTGCCCCTGGATGGCACGACCATTACCGATGACGGCCGCGTGCGCGCATCCGTTCCGACGATCAAGAAGCTGCTCGACGCTGGCGCAGCCGTGATCGTCACCGCCCACCTGGGACGTCCCGGTGGCGAAGCAAAGCCTGAGTTTTCGCTCGCACCAGCAGCTGCGCGCCTTGCTGAGCTGCTCGGCCAGCCTGTGACGCTCGCCGGTGACCTCGTGGGAGATTCCGCCCGCGCCACGGTCGACGCTCTCGAGGCCGGCCAGGTGGCCATGCTCGAGAACGTGCGTTACGACAAGCGCGAGACCTCGAAGGTCGACGAAGAGCGCGCGGAACTCGCGCAGCAGCTCGCGTCCTTCGCCGACGCGTTCGTGTCCGACGGCTTCGGTGTCGTCCACCGCAAGCAGGCTTCGGTCTATGACGTGGCCCAGATTCTGCCGGCTGCCGCGGGCACGCTGGTCCAGAACGAGGTCGAGTCCCTCTCGCGTACGACGACCAACCCAGAGCGCCCCTACGCAGTCGTGCTCGGTGGCTCCAAGGTGTCCGACAAGCTCGGTGTCATTGGCAACCTGCTCACGAAGGCCGACCGCCTCCTCATCGGTGGCGGCATGGTGTTCACGTTCCTGAAGGCCCAGGGCTACGACGTCGGTTCGTCGTTGCTCGAAGAGGACCAGCTCGACACCGTCAGGGAGTACCTCGAGACCGCGAAGGCCAATGGCGTCGAGATTGTGCTGCCCACCGACATCGAGGTCGCGGACAAGTTCGCAGCCGATGCCGAGCACAAGACCGTTCCTGCCAACGCGATCGAGGACGGCTGGATGGGCCTCGACATCGGTCCCGACTCCGGCGCACTCTTCGCATCGAAGATTGCCGATGCCAAGACCATCGTGTGGAACGGCCCCATGGGCGTCTTCGAGTTTGAAGCGTTCGAGGGCGGCACCCGCGCTGTCGCGCAGGCCATGATCGACTCCGACGGGTTCTCCGTGGTTGGTGGCGGCGACTCCGCAGCCGCTGTGCGCCGTCTCGGTTACGACGAGGCTGGCTTCAGCCACATTTCAACGGGTGGCGGCGCGTCACTCGAACTGCTTGAAGGCAAGGTCCTGCCGGGCCTGGCCGTACTGGAGGACTGAACAATGGCACGTACCCCACTCATCGCGGGTAACTGGAAGATGAACCTCGATCACCTCGAGGCGACCCACACCGCACAGAAGCTGGCCTGGCTGCTCCAGGACGCCAAGCACGATTTCGAGGACGTCGAGGTCGCCGTGCTGGTGCCGTTCACCGACATCCGCTCCGTGCAGACCCTGATTGATGCAGATCAGTTGCAGCTCAAGTACGGCGCTCAGGACATCTCCGAGTACGCATCGGGTGCCTACACCGGTGAAGTCTCGGGAGCCATGCTGAGCAAGCTGGGCTGTGACTTTGTCGCCGTCGGCCACTCGGAGCGTCGCCAGTACCACGGCGAAACCGACGAGGTCGTGGCAACCAAGACCAAGGCCGCATTCGACAACGGCATCGTCCCCATCGTGTGTGTGGGCGAGGGCCTGGACATCCGCAAGGAAGGCAAGCAGGTCGAGTACACCCTCGCTCAGGTCGACGGTGCGCTCAAGGACCTGCCGGCCGAGCAGGCCAAGGATGTCGTCATCGCCTACGAGCCCGTCTGGGCAATCGGCACTGGTGAGGTCGCGACCCCCGCAGACGCACAGGAAGTGTGCGCAGCTATTCGCGGACGTCTTGCTGAACTGTATGACGCCG
The DNA here is from genome assembly GCF_000975035.1 of Demequina flava. Classification (GTDB taxonomy): domain Bacteria; phylum Actinomycetota; class Actinomycetes; order Actinomycetales; family Demequinaceae; genus Demequina; species Demequina flava. The sequence continues at coordinate 106,367 of NZ_BBRA01000002.1, forward strand.
AGCTCGCCGACGGCGTGCGCGTCCTGTACGGCGGCTCCGTGAAGTCGTCGTCGATCGCACAGCTGATGGCCGAGTCCGACGTTGACGGCGGACTCGTGGGAGGCGCCAGCCTCGACCCCGAAGAGTTCTCCAAGATCGCTCGGTTCCGCTCCCACCAGGTGGGCGCCTAACCGACACTCGTCCAGGGCGGGCATCAGGAGCGCATAAGTCGCGTATCCTGGTGTCCGTCCTGAACGCGTTTGAGGAGAGCTGTGGATTTTCTGGAGACTGCGCTGTGGGTACTTCTCGTGCTCTCAAGCCTGATTATCATCGGCCTGGTGCTCATCCACCGGGGACGCGGAGGCGGCATCACTGACATGTTCGGTGGCGGGTTCGCCTCGGGTGTTCAGTCATCGGCCGTCGGAGAGCGCAATCTCACCCGGATCACGTGGATCGTCGCGATCATCTGGTTTATGACGATTGTGCTGCTCGGCCTGATCACGCGTTTCTCAATCTAGTTAACTGTCGGAGGGGATCATGGCAGGTGGTAACGCCATTCGAGGGTCACGCGTAGGCGCGGGACCCATGGGCGAGGCGGAGCGCGGAGATTCAGCGCCGCGTCAGGTTGTGCAGTACTTCTGCGCCCGCGGTCACGTCACGACGACGCAGTTTGCGCTCGGTGACGAGAATGACGCGCCCGAGGTGCCCGTGGAGTGGGACTGCCCCAAGTGCGGCCTTCCTGCGGGTCTCGACGCGCAGAACCCGCCGGAGCCGCTGCGCAATGAGCCGTACAAGACGCACCTTGCGTACGTGAAGGAGCGCCGCTCTGAAGAAGAGGGCGAAGAGCTGCTCAAGGAAGCGCTGACAGACCTGCGCGCACGCCGTGGAACGGTGACCGCAGCAGAGTAGATTCTCTACGTTGTTTCTGGCCCGTCAGTACCCACGGTACTTGCGGGCCAGAAGCATGTAGAGGGCCGATGCTGTGGTCATCACACGCTGGCCGAGCCGGGGGAGTGCGGCGGGGATGGAGCCTCGTATCTGAGAAGATAGAGGGGTCCACACCACCATGACTGGAGGCCTCGTGAAGATCGACATCGAATACTGTGTTCCGTGCGGATACCTGGACCGTGCCATTGACGCCCAGCGCACCTTGCTGGCGACCTTTGGCGGGCAACTCGACGCTGTGTCACTGACGACCGGCGACAAGGGCGTGTTCCGCGTGACCGCTGACGGAGAGCAGATCTACTCCAAGCCCGACGACTTCGACATCACGCAGCTGGTCGAGTCAGTCAAGGAACGCTTGTCCGCATAAACGACGAAAGGCCGCTACCCCCATCTCACAGGATGAGGGCAGCGGCCTTTGTCGTGTGTGAGCTAGATCTGCGTCGCAGCCGCGACGTCCAGCAGCCACAGCGTGCGGCTGGTGCCGTCGACTGCACCTCCGGGGACGCCTGTGCGCCTCACGCTGTCAGCGACGGCGTCAGACTTACCCGATCCCGCAGCGACAACCCAGACCTCACGGGCCCGATTGATGCTCGCAAGGCCCAAGCTCACGCGAGTCGGCGGGGGCTTGGGGGAGTCGTGAACGGCGTGCGTCTCGGCAGTAGGCCCGGTGAAGACCGGGTGGCCCGGAAAGAGCGACGCTACGTGTGCGTCCGGCCCGAGGCCGAGCAAGAGGACATCCCAGGCCGGCGTGCCCGCCGCAGCGATCTCCTCTTCATACGAAGCCGCCGCTTCTTCGGCCGAGGCGAAACTGTCGGAGTCTCCCATCCGGTGAATGTTGCCCTCCGGCAGCGGGACATGCGCCAGAAGCGCTTCCTGTGCCTGAAGTTCGTTGCGGTCGGAGTGGCCGGCCGCAACGAAGCGTTCGTCGCCCCACCACACGTGGACTGACGTCCAGTCGATCGATGTGACCAGGGGAGAGGCTGCGGCCGCCGCGAGGGTGGCGATGCCGACAGTGCCGCCGGTGAGGACGACGTCGGCCCGTCCCCGCACGGCGACAGCGTCACTGATCGCGAGGAGCAAACGCGCTGCCGTGGACTCAGCCACCGCATTGGAATCGGGGTAGACCCGCACTTGGCGCATTACGCCTCCTTCGCGAACTGTGCCAACGCGCCGCCGTAGACGGGGTCGTCGTCGAGTCGGCGCAGCTCTTCAGCCAGGCAGTCACCCAGCGAGCGGGGCGGCAGTGCCATGGTGTGGTCCGGCTGTCCGGGCTGGCTCAGAGTCGCATTCTCTTGGTCCGGGCGGGAGATTGAGATCTCCCCGGACTCGGTTTCGAGAACGATCGACTGCAGGCCGCGCACGTTGTCTTCGTATGACGCCTGGTAGTCACAGCCGAGCGCACGAGTGAGCCATGCCCCCAGCAACAGAATCGAGGGGCTTCCCGTGTCTCCGTGGAGACGAGCGCGCACGACCTTCTGATCCTCGACCTGCTCCAGTGCCGACGCAAGGAGCGCGCGCCAACGAGTGACGCGGGTCCACGCGAGATCCGTGTCTCCTGGCTGATAAGCCGAAGCCAAGCTACGCAAGGTCGCCGCAGCATCGGCCGCTGTCTTGGAATCCGTGATGCGTCGCGATGCCATCCGGCCGATGCCGGTACCAGCCGCGTTCTCGGGGACGTCGCCGGGCCACCAGGCCACGATCGGAACGTCCGGTAGCAGAAGCGGCATCACGAGTGTGTCGCCGTGCTCAACCTGGACGGCAGAGGGGCGTAGGACGATCACCTCGGAGGCGCCTGCGTCACCCCCGAGTCGAATCTCCGCGTGCAGGCAGTCATCGTCCCCATCGTGAGGTGAGATCACGATGATGCGGCACGGGTGCTCCCGGGACGCGACGTTGGCCGTGTCGATAACGTCTTCGACATCGGTACCCGTGGCGTCAATGACGAGGGTCATGACTCGACCAAGGGTGATGACGCCGAAGTCCTTACGTGCTTTGAGCATCCGCTTGCTGACCTCGGAGGTCGTGGTGCGGGGGAGGTCGATAATCATGGGCGCCTCCAGACACGTCCGTCTTTCGCCATCATTGCGTCCGCCGTTGCGGGTCCCCACGTGCCCGAGCGGTACTGCTCAGGTTGGCCCTCTTCCGCCCAGTGCGCGATGACAGGGTCGAGGAGCCTCCACGACAGCGCCACTTCTTCGTGCCGAGGGAACAGGGGCGGGTCACCAAGGAGCACGTCAAGAATGAGGCGCTCGTAGGCTTCGGGCGAGGACTCGGTGAAGGCGTTGCCGTACCCAAAGTCCATGGTGACGTCGCGAACTTCCATCTGCGATCCGGGCACCTTGGAGCCGAACCGCAGAGTGACACCCTCGTCCGGCTGGACGCGGATGACAAGGGCGTTCTCGCCGACGTCAGCGCCTTCGACCTCTTGGAAGTAAGGAGATGGCGCCTTCTTGAAGACTAGGGCGATCTCGGTAACGCGACGTCCAAGACGCTTGCCTGCGCGCAGGTAGAACGGCGCCCCGGCCCAGCGGCGGTTGGGAACGTCCAGGCGGATTGCCGCATACGTCTCGGTCGCGGAGTCGGAGGAGATCCCGTCCTCGTCGAGGTATCCGCCCACCTGCTCGCCGCCACGCCATCCCGCGGAGTACTGACCGCGAGCAGTGTTGGCACTGAGGTCCTCGGGGAGCTTCGCCGCCCGGAGAACCTTCTCCTTCTCTTCACGCAGGTCGTTCGCGTCGAAGGTTGCGGGCTCTTCCATGGCGGTGAGCGCGAACAACTGGAGGAGGTGGTTCTGAATCACGTCGCGGGCTTGACCGATACCGTCGTAGTAACCGGCGCGCGATCCGATGCCGATGTCCTCGGCCATCGTGATCTGCACGTGGTCAACGTATTGGCTGTTCCAGATCGGCTCGAAGAGCTGATTGGCAAATCGGAGTGCCAGCAGGTTCTGCACTGTCTCCTTGCCCAAGTAGTGGTCGATGCGGAACACCGAGTCGGGCGGGAAGACCTCGGACACGACAGCGTCGAGCTCGTTTGCCGTTTTGAGGTCGTGACCGAACGGCTTCTCGATGACGACACGGCGCCATGCATCGTTCTTGGAATCCGACAGGCCTGATTCGCGCAGTTGCGTCAGCACCTTGGGGAACGCCGATGGTGGGATCGACAGGTAGAAAGCGTGATTACCACCGGTGCCGCGCTTCTCGTCGAGTTCTTCGACTGTGGAGCGTAGGCGCTGGAAGGCCTCAGGGTCATCGAACGTGCCTTGGACAAAGCGGATGCCTTCGGACAGCTGCTTCCACGTCTCTTCGCGAAACGGGGTGCGCGCGTACTTCTTGACCGACTCGTACACGACCTCTTCGAAGTCCTGACGGTCCCACTCACGACGAGCAAAGCCGGTGAGGGCGAATGCTGGCGGCAGGAGCCCGCGGTTTGCGAGGTCGTACACGGCCGGCATCAGCTTCTTGCGAGCAAGATCTCCGGTGACGCCGAACATGACGAGCCCGCAGGATCCAGCAATGCGGGGCAAACGTCGATCTCGGGGATCGCGCAACGGGTTAGCCATGGCTCGCACTCCTCCCCTTGTGGTGTGCGAAGGGCGAGATCACCGGGCGGCCTCCACGGACTCGCGAGCCTTGGCGGCGACGTTGTCAGCAGTGAAACCGAACTCGGCGAACAGCAGGTTGGCGTCCGCGGAGGCGCCGTAGTGCTCGATCGAGACGATGCGGCCGGCGTCCCCAGCGATGTCGTGCCAAGGCTGTGCCACGCCAGCTTCCACGACGACGCGAGCCTTCACCTCGGTGGGGATCACCGACGTGCGGTACTCCGCGTCCTGCTGGTCAAACCATTCGCGGCAAGGCATGGAGACCACGCGGGCCTGGATGCCTTCTGCAGCGAGCAGGTCCTTGGCACCAAGCGCGTGCTGGACCTCAGAGCCCGTGCCGATCAGGACGACGTCAGGCGTGCCTTCGGTGTCGGCCAGGATGTAGGCGCCGCGCAGAACGCCTTCGGCGGAGCCGAATTCCGTGCGGTCGACCGTCGGGACACCCTGGCGGGTCAGGATGATGCCAGCCGGGCGATCGGTGCGCTCAAGAATTCCGCGCCAAGCCCAGGCGGTCTCGTTGGCATCTGCCGGACGGACCACGTCGAGACCGGGGATCGCACGCAGCGCTGCCAGGTGCTCGATTGGCTGGTGCGTGGGGCCATCCTCGCCCAGTCCAATGGAGTCGTGGGTCCACACAAAGGTCGACGGGATGCCCATGAGCGCCGACAACCGCACCGCGGGGCGCATGTAGTCGGAGAACTGCAGGAATGTTCCACCGTACGGGCGGGTCTGACCGTGGAGCGTGATGCCATTGAGAATTGCTCCCATGGCGTGCTCACGGATACCGAAGTGCAGCGTGCGGCCGTAGATGTTGCCGGCGAACTTCTCCGTCGAGCGGCGCTCGGGGAGGAAGGACGGCTCACCATTCATCGTGGTGTTGTTCGAGCCAGCGAGGTCGGCGGAACCGCCCCACAGTTCGGGAAGGGTGTCGGCGAGGGCGCTGAGCACTTCGCCGGACGCGGCGCGCGTCGCCAGTGACTTGCCGGCTTCGAACACGGGGAGGGAGTCTTCCCATCCTGCAGGTAGTTCACGCTTGCGCAGGCGGGCCAGCAGGGCAGCCTGCTCGGGGTTCTCGGCCTCCCAGCGGGCGAAGTCTGCGTTCCAATCGGAGTGTGCCTGCTGTCCGCGCGTGCGGGCCTGGAGAGCGTGCTCACGAATTGCGGGGTCCACCTCGAAGGTCTGCTCGGGGTCAAAGCCCAGGAGTTCCTTGAGTCCCTTGACCTCGTCGCCACCCAGCTTGGAGCCGTGGATTCCGCCAGTGTCCTGCTTGGTGGGTGCAGGCCAGCCGATGATTGTCGAGAGTGCGATGAACGACGGCTTGGAGGTCTCTGCCTTCGCGGCGTCCAGGGCGGCAGCGAGTGCGTCGATGTCCTCGATGTACTCCTGACCGTCCTGCTTCCACGCGACGTGGTGCGTGTCCCAGCCATACGCGGCATAGCGGGCGATGACGTCTTCGGTGAAGGCGACGTCAGTGTCGTCTTCGATCGAGATGTTGTTGTCGTCCCAGATCACGACAAGGTTGCCCAGTTCTTGGGTGCCCGCGAGCGACGAAGCCTCGGCAGAGACGCCTTCCTGAAGGTCTCCGTCGGAAGCGATCACATATACGTGGTGGTCGAACGGGCTGGTGCCAGCAGGCGCGTCAGCGTCGAAGAGGCCACGCTCGCGGCGTGCCGCCATTGCCATGCCGACTGCGGTGGCAACACCCTGGCCCAGAGGACCGGTGGTGGTCTCAACGCCGTCGGTGTGGCCGTACTCCGGGTGACCGGGGGTACGCGAGTTGAAGGTACGCAGCGCCTTGATGTCATCGAGGTCGAGGTCGTACCCAGCTGCGAACAGCTGCAGGTAGAGCGTCAACGACGAGTGGCCCGCGGACAGCACGAAGCGGTCGCGTCCAAGCCAAGATGAGTCAGACGGGTCGTGCCGCATCACGTTCTGGAAGAGCAAGTAAGCGGCGGGTGCCAGCGAGATTGCCGTGCCAGGGTGGCCGTTGCCTACCTTTTCCACGGCATCGGCGGCGAGAACACGGAGGGTGTCCACGGCGCGGCGGTCAGCATCGTTCCAGTTGACGGTCACAGATTTCTCCCCAGAATTGTGTGGTGATGTCGAGGCCAGCCTACCGGCCTTCGTCTCTGCACTGTCACAGCAACGGACTTCCTCGACCGAATAAGTTGTGAGCATAGCGAAATTGCCCTTGATTGACAATGACCACCGCCGTGGGTCTGTGGTGTTCACGCGCCAGGTACGATGGTCCGCATGTCGACGGCCAGTCCCGTGCGCCCTGACGCAGCCGCAACCCCCATCTCACGTTGGGCACACACGCGCGCACGCGTCGGAGCATATGTGGCACTCACGAAGCCGCGCATCATCGAACTCCTGTTGGTCACCACGATCCCCACGATGGTCCTGGCTGCCAACGGTTGGCCTGGATGGGGTCTGACGCTAGCGACCTTGGTGGGTGGCGCACTCTCCGCCGGCTCGGCCAATGCTTTCAACTGCTACCTCGACCGCGATATCGACGCGGTGATGAAGCGCACAAAGAACCGACCATTGGTGACCGGAGATATCACGGGTCGCCAGGCGCTGACCTTTGCGTGGGTTCTCGCAGTTTTGTCCACGGCGTGGTTCTGGGTCGTTGTCGACTCTCCGCTTGCGACGCTGCTTTCGGTCCTGGCCATCTTTGGCTACGCGGTCGTCTACACGATGTGGCTGAAGCGCCGTACTGCGCAGAACATTGTGTGGGGCGGAATGGCTGGCTGTATGCCAGTGCTCATTGGCTGGGCTGCCGTGACACAGAGTCTGTCGTGGGCCCCCGTGCTGCTGTTCGGCGTGATCTTCTTCTGGACGCCGCCTCACTACTGGCCGCTGTCCATGAAGTTCAAGCGCGACTATGCAGAGGCAGAAGTGCCGATGCTGCCGGTCATTGCGACCACCAAGAGGGTCGCGATCGAGATGATCGCCTATGCCTTCGGCATGGTCGTGTGCTCGCTGCTCCTGGTCCCCGTGGCCGATATGACATGGGTGTACGCCATCGTTGCGGCCTGCGCCGGTGCATGGTTCACCGCGGGGTGCATCCGTCTCTATCTGCGAGCCCAGCGCGATGAGAAGAAACTGCGAGAGATGCGCTTGTTCCATGACTCGATCACGTATCTCACGATCGTCTTCGCTGCAGTCATGATCGATCCCTTCCTGCCCGACTCTCTGACCGTGGGGCTGTTCTGAGCTCACTAGCCGACCAGCGTGAGGGCTACTTGGCCCACATCGCAGTCGAGCGTGGCCTCAGCCGCAACACACTTGCCGCGTACCGGCGAGACCTCGCGCGATATGAGCGATTTCTGGCAAGCAAGGACGTGGGCGACCTCGCCTCAATCACGCAGCGCGACGTCGAAGAGTTCGCACAAGAGCTCGGCACCGGAACTGCGGACGCCAGCCCACTCGCCCCCGCATCGGCCAGCCGAACCGTGGTTGCCGTTCGCGGCTGGCACAAGTTCGCACTAGCCGAAGGCTGGGTCACCACGGACGTGTCCCGGGACGTAAAACCGCGAGCAATTCCCCAACGTCTTCCCAAGGCCTTATCCACGGGGCAGGTTGAAGCGATCCTTGAGGCAGCATCGGCCGGGGACGGAAGCGCCCCGCTGCGGGACCGCGCACTGCTGGAAGTGGTCTACGGAACCGGCGCGCGTATATCCGAGGCCGTAGGCCTCGACGTCGACGATGTCAGCCTTGACCCCGGCGGCGCGAGCGTGTTGTTGCGAGGCAAGGGCTCAAAGGAACGCGTTGTGCCACTAGGAACTTTCGCGGTTCAGGCGCTTGAGGCGTACGTGGTGCGCGCACGATCCCCATTGGCTCAGGCCGGACGGGGGAGTGCGGCCCTGTTTCTCAACACTCGCGGAGGCCGACTGTCGCGCCAGAGCGCGTGGAGCATCTTGCGCGTGGCCGCTGAGCGAGCCGGAGTTCCCGACGTATCTCCACACACGCTTCGCCACTCGTTCGCCACGCATTTGCTGTCCGGAGGCGCGGATGTCCGCGTGGTGCAAGAACTCCTGGGACACGCCTCGGTGACGACGACCCAGATCTACACCTCTGTCACCCAGGACACCCTGCGAGAGGTCTACACGACGTTCCATCCGCGTGCCCTGGGGTAACCCTCAGTTCACGCGGGTAAGGTTGCCCATGTGACAGCCTTTCCCGTTCCCGAGCCCCTGACCAGCCACGGACCCGCACGCGTAATCGCTCTGTGCAACCAGAAGGGTGGCGTGGGTAAGACCACGACATCGGTGAACCTGGCCGCATCGCTCGCGGAGTACGGCCGCAAGGTTCTTGTCGTGGACTTTGACCCGCAGGGCGCTGCCTCCGCCGGCTTGGGCGTGAATGCCAATGAAGCTGATCTCACGATCTACGACCTGCTGATGAAGTCCTCCGTTGACGCGAAGGACGCTATCCGTCCTACGCGCGTTGAAAACCTCGACTTGCTCCCCGCCAACATTGACCTCAGTGCTGCAGAGGTGCAGCTCGTCGGTGAAGTAGCGCGCGAGAGCTCGCTCGACAGGGCGTTGCGTGGCCTCGAGGACGACTATGACGTCATCCTGATTGACTGCCAGCCGTCGCTCGGTTTGCTCACCGTTAACGCCCTCGTCGCAGCTCACGGCGTCGTAATTCCGCTCGCGTGCGAGTACTTCGCGATGCGTGGTGTCGCACTGCTGGTGGAGACCATCACGAAGGTGCAGGACCGCCTCAACCCACGTCTGACCATCGACGCGATCATTCCGACCATGTATGACGGGCGCACCCTGCACTCGCAGGAGGTCGTCGAACGCGTGCGCGAAGCCTTCGGCGAGCGTGTCACCGAGAGCATGATCCACCGGACTGTGAAGTTCCCCGACGCCTCCGTGGCCGCAGAACCCATCACGACCTTCGCCCCGTCGCACACGGGCGCTGAGGCGTACCGCGAGCTGGCACGCGAACTCGTCGCTCGCGGCGCAGTCGCATAACTGTCGTGACGGAGGAGAGCCTGACGGTAGCCCAGGAGGCGCCTCCTGGATTTGAAGTACATCTCGACAACTTCACTGGTCCGTTTGACCTCCTGCTCTCGCTGATTTCCAAGCATGAGATGGAGATCACGGACGTCGCGCTCGCACGCGTCACCGATGAATTCCTTGCGACTATCGCGGCTCACGAGACCGACTGGGATCTGTCGCAAGCCTCAGAATTCCTTGTTGTGGCCGCCACCTTGCTGGACCTCAAGACCGCGCGCCTGCTCCCGCAAGGCGAGGTCGACGACATCGAGGACCTCGAACTGCTCGAGGCACGTGACTTGCTCTTTGCCCGGTTGCTTCAGTACCGCGCTTTCAAGCAGGTGGCCGGACAATTCGCCGTGGCACTCGAGGCGCCGCGTCGCGTTCCCCGTGACGTCACGCTAGAGCCGCAGTTCGCCATGTTGTTGCCTGAACTGGTGTGGCGCGTGACGCCTGACCAACTCGCGCGTATGGCCGCCCACGCGTTGCAGCCCAAGCCGGAACTGTTGGGTGTCAACGTCGATCACCTGCACGCCCCAGCGGTAAGCGTGCGGGAACAGGCCGCACTCGTGACGACGCGCCTCCAGCGCGACCACACCGTCACCTTTCGGTCCTTGGTGGCCGATGCCGACCACGTCAATGTCGTAGTCGCACGCTTCTTGGCGCTGCTCGAGCTGTTCCGGCAATCCGTTGTCGCCTTTGATCAAGTACGCTCGCTGGGCGAACTGACGATTCGATGGACCGGCGGCGAAGATGGAGTCGACGTGTCTGACGAGTTCGACGACACTGCGGAAGATGCACAAGGATGACCGTGACGAGGCCCGATGCTCGGGTCACCAAGGAGAGCTACGCACAGTGACGAACGCGCATACCAGGGGAGCCATTGAGGCCATCCTGATGGTGGTCGATGAGCCGGTCGCATCCGCGGACCTGGCGACCGCCCTTGACGTTCCTGAGCCTGAGATCACATCCACGTTGCACCAGCTGCGCGATGAATACGCCGACGTCGAGGCGCCACGGGGCTTCGAGCTGCGTGAGGTCGATGGCCGGTGGCGCATTTACTCTTCGAGGCTCTATGCCGATGCAGTGGGAGCCTTCATCGTTGACGGTCAGTCTGCGCGCCTGTCCCAAGCGGCCCTCGAGACGCTCGCGGTCGTGGCGTACCGGCAGCCGGTGACTCGGGGCCAGGTGTCCCAAGTACGTGGCGTCAACGTTGACTCCGTCATGAAAACGCTCAGTGCCCGTGGCCTGGTGTCCGAGATCGGCGAGGTTAGTGGCGCTTTGCAGTACGGCACCACCACCGAGTTCCTCGAACGCATGGGCCTAGGGTCATTGGATGAACTTCCGGCGCTTGCGCCGTATCTGCCAGACCTGGCAGACGTTGATGGTGAGGGAGAACGATGAACCTTGAAGTCCACCGCCCCGAAGGGGTCAGGCTTCAGAAAGTCCTTGCCTCGGCAGGCGTCGGGTCTCGGCGCAAGTGCGAGGTCTTGATTGAACGCGGCCTGGTGAAGGTCAACGGACAGGTCGTGGATCAACTCGGTGTCCGCGTGGATCCACACGACGTGGTCATTGAGGTCAAGGGCGAACGCGTGTGCGTGGACGATGGCGCGCTGACCATCGTGCTGAACAAGCCCAAGGGCGTGGTGTCCTCGATGCAGGACGAACAGGGCCGCCCGGACCTCCAGCGGTACGTCAAGGACTACGACGCTCGTCTGTTCCACGTGGGCCGGCTCGACGCCGAGACCACGGGCGTATTGTTGCTCACCAACGACGGCGACCTGGCTAACAGATTGGCTCACCCCACACATGGTGTGTCCAAGACGTATGTTGCGAAGGTCTCGGGCCAGGTCCCCAAGACCATCGGCACCACGTTGCGTGCCGGCGTCGATCTCGACGATGGCCCGGTCCGCGTGGCGGCGTGTCACGTGCTCGACGTGGCCAAGGATCACTCCCTGGTGGAGGTGGTCTTGCACGAGGGCCGCAACCGCATCGTGCGACGGATGTTCGACAAGGTCGGTCACCCCGTCGAAGAACTTGTGCGCACGCAGTTTGGTCCCATCTCCTTGGGGACGCTGGTGCCTGGCGCGGTGCGTGAACTCGATCGCCAAGAGCTTGGCACGCTGATGTCTGCCGCGGGACTCTAGGGAGCCTGTCACGCCGATACGATGGTGGGCATGGCACTGCGAGCGATCCGAGGCGCGACAACTCTTGACCACGACGAGCGGGAGCACCTGCACGCCCGGACTCAAGAACTCATCACCGAGTTACTGACGGCGAACGATCTCGACACCGACGCAATTGTGTCCGTGCTCTTTACCTGCACGCCCGACATCGTGAGCGACTTTCCGGCTGCCGCCGCACGTGAGCTCGGCTTTGGCGCCGTGCCGCTGATGTGTGCCCAGGAGATGGCCGTTCCCGGCGCGCTGCCGCTGGTTGTGCGCGCGATGATCCACGCGGACACAGACCGACCACGCGACGACATTCAGCACGTGTACCTTCACAACGCCGTGTCGTTGCGTCGAGACCTCGCCCAGTGAGCACCGAAGCCCCCTGCCACGCCCACATCGTGGGGGCCGGGTTAATCGGCTCATCCATTGGCATCGGTCTGTGCAGTGCTGGATGGTCCGTGTCCCTCGAGGATCCGGACGAGCGGACGGCGAAGCTGGCACGCTCAATTGGCGCCGCAAATGTGCCAGGTACCGAGGAGCCCGCGATCGTCATTGTCGCCGCGCCCCCGGCGGTTGCCCCTGAGGTTGTTCGCGACGCGCTTCGCCGGTGGCCAAGCGCTGTAGTCACGGATGTCGCCAGTGTGAAGGCACCGATCGCCAACGCCATCGACGAGGCCGACGCTTCGCGGTACGTGGGGTCACACCCCATGGCCGGTCGAGAAATCTCCGGCGCGATTGCTGCGCAGGGAGACCTCTTCAAAGCTCGGCCGTGGGTAGTGTGTGCGGGAGCTGCTGAGGAGTCCGCAGTGTCCCTCGTGACGGATGTCGCACGCGCACTCCAAAGCGATGTGGTCTCCATGGAGGCAAAGGCTCACGACATCGCCGTTGCGCGTGTATCTCACGCGCCGCAAGTTGTTGCGTCGGCTGTGGCTGCAGCGCTCGGGTCACTCGAGGCCGATGACGTCGCGCTGGCCGGGCAGGGGCTGCGGGATGTCACGCGCATCGCCGCCTCCGATCCCGCGATGTGGGCGGATATCGCTCGATTGAACTCAGCCGCACTGGTGAGGACGTTGGATCACATCATCGCGGATCTTGAGGACGTGCGTGAGTCGGACGACATCGGCGAGGCAGTCACCGACCTCATTGCGCGTGGCCGGCTTGAGGTGCAGCGCATTCCTGGCAAGCACGGTGGACCCACGCGCGACTGGACTCCCGTCACAGTCGTGGTGCCCGATGAGCCCGGTCAGCTACTCACGCTCCTTCAGGATGCCGCTGCCGCCGGCGTCAACGTTGAAGACATCACCATTGAACACTCGCCGCGTCAGCCCGTTGGTCTGACCACGCTTCACGTCTTGCCCGAGAACGCCGGCGCGTTGCGCCAGGCACTCATCGACCACAACTGGGAGATCGCATCATCATGACCGGCATCGTTATCGCCATCGACGGACCTGCAGGCACGGGTAAATCCACGGTCTCTCGTGAGGTCGCGCGCCGCCTGGGACTGTCGTATTTCGACACAGGCGCCACGTACCGGATCGCGACGCTGACGTGCCTGCGCGAGGGTGTCGACCTCACCGCGACATCAGATGTTGCGGCCATGGTCGAAACAATGAACGTTGAGCTCGTACTTGACCCCGGCAACCCTCATTTCCTCCTGGACGGTGAGGATGTTTCCAAGCTCATCCGTAGCGACACCGTGGCGCTGTCGGTATCCAAGGTCGCGACAAACCTCGAGGCGCGCCCCATTTTGCAGCAGATGCAGCGCGACACTATTGCTCACGAAGTCGAAGGCGGCTTCTCCAAGGGCGCCGGAGTGTGTGCTGAGGGTCGTGACGTGACGACGGCGATCGCCCCAGAGGCTGACGTCCGTGTCTTGCTGACCGCCGATGAGGAGGTCCGGGTCGCGCGCCGCGCGGGCGAGGGCGCTGACGCAGCGACTGTCCGTGAGGCCGTCTTGGGCCGGGACCGGCAGGACTCGACGGTGTCGAGCTTCCACGAAGCGGCCGATGGCGTGGTCACGATTGACACGACCGCCCTCACAATCGACGAGGTAGTGTCAGCGATCCTTGACCTTGCCGAGGCCTCGCGGTCGTGACAGCGACCAGGTTGCCCAGTCCGTGGGGGCCGCGTTGGTCCCGGTGGGTGGGGCGCGCCCTCGCGCGGGGGTTGTGGAACACCGACGTCCGCGGGCGCGAAAACGTCCCGGACTCAGGTCCCGTCATCGTGGTCGCGAACCACGTGGGGCTGGTTGACGGCCCGATTCTTCACGGCGTCGTACCGCGCGGTTCCTACTTCCTGATCGGCACCCACATGTTCAAGGGTGTCCTTGGCGCGCTGCTGCGTGGAGCACAGCAGATTGAAGTCACGGGATCTGGCCGTGAGGCGCTCGCTCAGGGCTTGGGTGTCTTGAAGCGCGGCGATGTGGTGGGAGTGTTTCCCGAAGGCACCCGGGGTGCCGGACGGGCCGATGCTGTCCACGGCGGGGCAGCATGGCTCGCCGTGCAGTCCGGGGCACCCATCGTGCCCACTGCGATCGTCGGAACACGCCTGACGGGGGAGACCGTGAGCGTCTGGCCTCCGCCGCGCCGCAAGTTCGTGGTCGAGTTCGGTGAGCCCATCTCTCTTGACCTATCTCCGGACCTCAAAGGGCGTGCTCGACAAGAGGCGGCACAGGCTCAACTCGCTGAAGCCCTGCGTGGACGCGTAGAGTCGACCCTCGCCACTACTGACTTGCGACTGCCGGATGACGACGGCGACCGCACCCACAAACCTAAGGAGGACCGATGAGCGACGATCAGGAGTACTTCGGCATCGACGATGTACCGCCCGTGATGCCGATCGAGTCCGACCCAGAAGAGTCGTTGGACGAGGTGCGCGAGGCCGCTCTGCGCGCCGGCTTGAGTGACTACGACCTGACCGATGAAGACCTCGCAACCCTCGCTGGTGAGGAAATCGAGACTGAGCCGGAGCTTCCCACGCTCGCGATCATCGGCCGCCCGAATGTCGGAAAGTCGACCCTCGTCAACCGCATCCTTGGCCGGCGTGTGGCGGTCGTGGAGGACACCCCTGGCGTCACACGTGACCGAGTGTCGTACCGTGCTGAGTGGTCAGGCCGTGACTTCATGCTCATGGACACCGGCGGCTGGGAAGCGAAGGTCGAAGGACTCGACTTGTCCGTGGCTCAGCAGGCCGAGGTCGCGATCGACATGGCAGACGCCATCTTGTTTGTCGTGGACGTGACGGTCGGTCCCACCGCCTCGGACGAGCACGTTGTGCGCCTGCTACGCGCAGCCAAAAAGCCCGTAGTACTGATTGCCAACAAGTCCGACGGCCCTCAGGCTGAGCTCGAGGCCGCGGCGCTGTGGAACTTGGGGCTGGGCGAACCGCACCCTGTCTCGGCGCTTCACGGCCGTGGCATGGGCGACATGCTCGATGCCGCGATCGGGGTTCTGCCCACCGAAATGCCCGAGGTCGAGATCGACCCGGACGCACCGCGTCGCATCGCGCTGGTGGGGCGTCCCAACGTCGGCAAGAGCTCGCTGCTCAATCAACTAGCGGGGGAGAACCGCGTCGTCGTGGACGAGGTGGCGGGTACCACTCGCGACCCTGTCGACGAGATTGTTGAGATCGGTGAGCGTCGCTGGACTCTCGTGGACACCGCAGGTATTCGTCGGCGCGTGCACATGACGAAGGGTGCCGACTTTTACGCGTCGTTGCGCACCGGTGCCGCGATCGACCGCACGGAGGTCGCGCTGGTGCTACTCGACGCATCGACGCCACTGACCGATCAGGACACGCGAGTCATTGGGCAAGTAGTCGACGCGGGACGCGCCATGGTCCTTGTATTCAATAAGTGGGACCTCGTGGGCGAAGACGAGCGATTCCTGCTTGAGCGTTCTATCGAACAAGACCTGGTTCAGCTTTCGTGGGCGCCGCGTGTCAACCTGTCCGCCCGCACTGGCTGGCACACCAATCGCCTGATTCCGGCGATCGACCTTGCGTTGGGAAGCTGGGATCAGCGCATCGCCACCGGACGTTTGAATGCCTTCCTCGGTGAACTGGTGGCCGAACACCCGCACCCCGTGCGATCCGGCAAGCAGCCCAAGATCCTCTTTGCGACGCAGGCGTCCAACCGCCCACCTCGATTCGTGATCTTCGCGTCAGGATTCTTGGAGCCCACGTATCGCCGGTTCATCGAACGGCGGTTGCGTGAGGCATTCGGCTTCGAGGGCACGCCTATCCAGGTGTCCGTGCGCGTGCGTGAGCGCCGCAAGCGACGCTAAGTAGGGCCGATGCCGTGGTCTAGTCGCGTTTCCAGGCCATGGCGATGAGTTCCTTGAGGGCGGCCTCATCGATCGCGTCAAGACGCTTGATGTACAGGCACGCGACGCTGGTGGTGTGAGGACCAAGACGGTCAAGTAGGTCTGCGGACTCGGGGTGTCCCGTCAGTCCGTAGAGCGTGAGTGCCGTCTTTCTGGGCGAGAAACCCACGCGCGGCATACTTCCGGTGCGGCCGGACTCGTAGGCGTAGTCGACGCTGCCAAATCCGATGATGCTTGGGCCCCACATCACTGGTGTTTCGCCCGTCACCGCTGTCATGAGGGCGCACATGTCCTGGCCTTCAGCCTTCCTTCGCGCGGGCGCTACACCGGCGAGGAACTCTTCGACTGACGCATCGGTCGGTTGAGTCTTGTTCTCCGCCATGAGGTCACTTCTTCCTGGTCGGGTTCTGGCGGGTGGATCCCGCGAGCGTTGCAAGGTGTGCCTTGAGCGCGAGACGTCGGCTCTCGCGTGTGGCTGCATCGGGAAGCCCGGTCCACGTCGCTGTCACGACAGCGTTCTCGCCGCGTATCCCGACGTCCACGCCCAGGCGGGAGCCATCGCTCACGGATGTGCGCCAGCGACGCCACTTCGCCGTCGCGGAGGTGGTCGCCTCGCCTATGGAGACTCCGTCGAGGACCAGCCCGGTGGGAGCGGAGTCTGCCCACAGTTCGAGAGCGTCATCCCGAGATACGGCCAACGTGGTGCTCGCTGAGACTTCAAAGGTGCCGTCCTGCGCTTGACCAGGCAGGCGCCGGCCGATGTGTCGTTCGAAGGCGACAGTGACACCTTGCGCCCACCATGCAGGATTGGAGACCTCACCGGGCATGGCTGACTGAGCCACAGCAGCGAGCTGCTTGTGAGTCAGCGTTTCGCCTCCGGCGTCGCCCAGGATCGCGCACCAGTCGTTCCATGCGCGAGATGTAGCGCGCTCAATGGCTTCCGGACTGTCACTACCCATCCTCTGATCCTAATGAGGAGGCGCGCGTGGTTCTCGTCACACTCGCTATGGACGGTGTGTCCAGACGGCTACGCTCATCTCATGCTCGACATCCCGACGTTACGCCTGGCACTCAGCCTGGTTTCCGTCGTCGTGCTCGCGCTGTTCTATTTGGCTGTCTACCGACCCACGCGGTCGCTGTTCGCACTGTGGTGGTGCGTCGCGCTGATGTGTTCGGCTCTCAGCCCCATGTTGCTGCTGTTCAACGGCACCAGTCTGCAGGCGGTCGCCAATCCACTGTCATCGCTGGTGTCGGTGCTGGGCGCACTATCCGTGTGGTTCGCGACGCGTTCGCTCCGCGGGTTGCGCCCCAAGGTCTGGATCGGCTTTCTGGCGATGGGCGTCGTGTTGGCAGGCGCGGCCCTCGACTCCCCGGACACAAACATCTGGGCCGGCAATGGGCTGCTGTACATCGTCATGACAATCCTCTTTGGCCTTGCTGCCGCATCGCTCTTGGTGGCGCGTCGGGAGCGGGACAGTACCTACGACGTTCTCCATGACGCTCAGATTCGCGGAGCGCTCAACGTCGCCACGCTTGCGGCCTCAATCTTGACGGTGTTCTACGGTCTGCGCGCGGTGCTGTTCGTGTTCGTCGGTGAGACCTCAGACCTGTTCACGACCTTGGCCGGCACTGGGCCAACGACGTTGGTGTACCTGGTCACGCTCGTCGCCACGACGTTTACCGTCGCCTCATTGGGATACGACCAGCAGACGCGAGTCCTGCGTCGCCGCATCGCACACGACGACCTCACGGGCTTGCTTTCTCGCGCAGCGTTCTTGGAAGGAGCCCGTCGCGCCGTCGACTCGCTTGATTCCGGGGTCTCTGATGCGGTCTTGGTCATTGCAGATCTGGATCACTTCAAGCAGATCAATGACACGCGAGGCCACGCCGTTGGCGACGAAGTGCTGCGGGCCTTCGGAGCCGCTTTGGACAAGGCGATTGGACCGGGGGAACTGTGTGGCCGGTTGGGTGGCGAGGAATTTGGCATCGTCTTGCGAGCGGGCTTCGACGCGGATGCTGAGGAACGCCTGATGCGTGTGTCCCAGCGATTCAGCATGCTAGCTCGTGAGCGGGAAACCCCGGATGTCACCGTGAGTTATGGCGTGACGCGAATCACGAAGGGCGCTGAGATCTCCGACCTACTCGCGAGGGCGGACGAAGCCATGTACTCGGCGAAGGAACAGGGGCGCGACCGCGTTGTCGTGGCCCAGGACTCGAACCTCGACTAGTGCTCGGTACCTGCCGAGACCGACGAATCGACAGGGGAGTCCAGGGCCGTTCTGAGTGCATCGCGTAGCGCTGTGACCTGAACATCGAGCGCAGTCCATGGGAGATCTGCGGCGCGGGCGAACTCCTCGGTGGCCGGCACATGGATGAAACCTGAGTGCACTGAGCTACCCGCGGTTGCGTTTTGCAGTGCGTAGAAGAGGGCATTGCACACGTACGTGCCTGCCGAATAGGACACTTGCGCTGGCGCCCCAACTGCAGCCATGGCCGCCGTCATCGCCTTGACAGGCAGTGTGGTGAAGTAAGCCGCAGGTCCGTCCGGAACGACCTCCTCGTCGAGCGGAGCGAAGCCGTCGTTGTCCGCGATGCGTGCATCGATCAGATTGATGGCAACGCGCTCAGGGGTGAGGTGCGTGCGCCCTGCCGCGACACCCAGAGCAACGACCAGTCGCGGCTGATGTGCTGCAAGCAATGAGTGCATGTGTGTGGCTGCAGCGCCAAAAGACACTGGCAGTTGCTCGATCTCGAGCGACTCGGGCCCGCTCCAGGCGTCTGCGACTCCCTGCGCGACGTCCCACGAGGGGTTTGATTCCGCGCCATCGAACGGTGCGAATCCGGTGAGAACGATGTCTGCCATAGGTGAATGCTACGTCGCCTTCGGTCAGCGGCCTTGACGCTCAATCGCCTGAAGCGTGGCGAGGATCTGTGCGAGCAGGTCACTCTGCCTCTTCATTTCTTTGTGAAGGGCGTCGAAGTCTCGTCCGTAGTGAGCCATGGTGCTTCCTTTGTGTCGGGAGGGCCGGATGCCCGTGCCCTCCCGACAGTAAAGGAGCGGTGTGACAAAGCCTGGTCTACGAGTTGGTGCGCGACTCTTCCATCTCGCGCAGGCCACGGCGGAGCACCTTGCCGACGTTGGTCTTCGGCAGCTCGTCAAGGAACTCGATTTGCCGCGGACGCTTGTAACCCGTGAGGCGCTCCTTGAGGAAGGCCTTGAGCTCGTCGACTGTGAGGGAGTCGTCGCGGCGGACTACGAACAACTTCGGGACCTCGCCGGCGTGCTCGTCGGCCAACGGGATAGCGCCCGCCTCCAGAACCTTGGGGTGAAGCATCGCGGCGTCTTCAATGTCTCCGGGATAGACATTGAATCCGGACACCACGATGATCTCCTTCTTGCGATCAACGATGCGCAGGTAACCGTCGTCCTCGAAGCTAGCGATGTCGCCGGTGAGCAGCCAGCCGTCGTCGGTGAGGACCTGGGCGCTCTCCTCAGGCTTGTTCCAGTACCCCTGCATCACCTGCGGGCCCTTGACTACGAGCTCTCCGGGTTCACCGTTTGCGACCGGGTTGCCGTCCTCGCCAATGACCTTCACGTCAGTGGAAGGCAATGGCACACCGATGGTGCCGACGCGAGGCTTGAGGTGCGTCGGGTTCACACTGACCACGGGCGAGGCCTCGGTCAGTCCGTAGCCTTCGATGATGTCGGTGTCTGTCAGCTCGTGCCATTTCTGGGCTACCGATGACCGCAGCGCCATTCCTCCCGCAACCGAGATCTTCAAGCCGGAGAAGTCCAGCTTTGCGAAGTTCTCGTTCTCCATGAGAGCACCCGCGAGGGTGCTGACGAGCACCAAGGCGGCAGGCTTCGTGGTGTCAAGAGTCTTCACAAACGCCGGAATGTCGCGAGGGTTGGTGATGAGGACGTTGTGACCGCCGAAGCCAAAGAAGCCAATGCAGTTAACGGTCAGTGCAAACACGTGATACAGCGGCAGCGCGGCGATCACGACGGCGCCGTCATCGAGGACAGCGCGCATCTGGCCAATGAATTGTGCTTGGTTCGCGAGGAGGTTGCCATGGCTCAATACCGCTGCCTTGGTACCCCCGGTAGTGCCGCCGGTGTACTGGAGGAACGCAGTGTCATCGGGTGTTAGGTCTGGGTCTGTCCAGGCCGAAGCCTTGCCCTCAAGAAGCGCACGGAAGGGCACGGCGCCCGGCAAATTGAAAGCCGGGACCATCTTCTTGACGTTCTTGGCGACAAAGTTGACGATCGACCGCTTTGGCTGACCCAGCATGTCGCCGGCCTCGGTCACGATGATGTGTTCGACCGACACGTCCTTGAGTGCCTTCTCCAGCGTGGCCGCGAAGTTGGCGAGGACGACGATGGCGCGTGGTTCCGCATCCGCGATCACCGCGGATAGCTCCGATGCCGTGTACAGCGGGTTCGCGTTCACGACGACGAGTCCTGCGCGCAGCGCGCCATACAAAGCGACCGGGTACTGCATGAGGTTGGGCATCTGGAGCACGATGCGATCGCCGCGCTTGAGCCCGAGGTCGTTTTGGAGGTAGGACGCGACCTTGGTCGCGAGTGCGTCGACGTCGGAGAAGGTCAGTGAGCCTCCGAGGTTGCTGAACGCTGTGTTGTTGCCGTATTCGCGGGCCTTGCGGCGCGCAAAGTCGCTCAGTGACTGATCCTGCAGCGGCTCGATGACGCGGTTGACTCCTGGCGGGTAGAACTCGAACCAGGGACGCTCCTCGCCTGAAACGGGGTCAATCGAAGCGCTAGTAATGGGGTTGGACATCATCATCTCCGTTGATGTGAGTGGACAAGAAATGAAATCACGATGGGGAAGAGGGTACCCGTGTCTGGTGGGTCCATTCGCGCATCCACGCGTCGACACGCAGGTGATCTGGAAAGCCGCCGAGTGCCTCTTCAAGATCTTCAACGGCCACACTGCCGCCGGACTTGCTCAGGAATCTGGTCCGCACCAGCGCGTGGGCGTGGACGGTCTCGCCCACCATGAATCGCTGTTCGAGGTAGCACCAGCGTTCGTCGAAGCCCACCACTCGAGTGGTGAGATCAAACTTCTGGCCCAGGCGCAGCTCTTTGCGGTACGTAATGGTTTGGCCCGCGACAACCGCGAACCATCCACGTTCGTCGGCCTCGTCCCACCATCCTGATCGCTTGAGCAGGTCATACCGGCCCAGGTCCATCAGCGTGAGATACCGGCCATTGTTCATGTGACCGAGGACGTCGAGATCGGTGGGCACGACGCGAAACGAGGTGCGGGCTTCATCCCAGATCGAGCACTGGGGAGCGTTGCGGGCGCGGCCCCATCGAAGTGCGAGTCTCCACCACAGGTTCACGAAACCGCCTCGACGCGCATACGGAGGTGAGGCTTGGTGCCGTCCTTCGTCGTGACGTCAGCGGTGGTGACGCCGTCCTCGTGGCTCGATGAGAAACCGATGGTGCCCGGAAGCAACACCGGCTTCACAAAGTCCACACCGACTGAGTACGAGCTCCCCAAGGAACCTTCCAGCGCAGCCAGTGCACGTGCATGTGTCCACATTCCGTGGACGATGGGCCGCGGGAACCCGAAAGCCTTCGCAGCCAAGCGGTTGGTGTGGATCGGATTGGGGTCGCCAGAGACTCGGCGGTAGTCCTTCGCGGTACGTGCGGGTACGCGCCAGCGGGCGTGGGGTGTGACAGCTTCGAACGGCTCATGCGAGCCGTCTGGAGCATCGCCCGGCGCGGTCATGCCGCTTGCGAGGTAGGTGCTGACACCGTCCCATACCGTCTCGTCACCTGAACGGATGTCGGCGACGAGATCGACGAGCGCGCCCCGCCGATGCGGGCGCACATTGTCGGCTCGTACACCGATGGTGAGCCTTTCGGACACTGACACCGGGCGGAGCATCGTCATTCGGTTCGCGACGTGTACTGCGCCCATCAAGCGAATGGTCGAGTCCTGGCTCCCGAGCGCCTGGATGTGCAGGGGGAAAGCCAGCACGTGCAACCACGTTGCGGGCACTGTGTCGCGAAGCGTGAATCCGCAGACCCGCGCGTAGTCGGCTAGCCGCGCTGTCTCTTGCACCAGGTCGCGTACCTCGAAAGTCGAGGACGGGACGCGGGCCCGCTTATCGCGGGAGGGGACCAGCGAGCGAGCCGCCGCACCTCCCATGGACGGCATGGATTCCAAAACGATGGTGTCCGCAGGCACTATGCACCCACCAGGTTCTGGCCGCAGACGCGAATCACCTGCCCGGTCACCGCCTGCGAGCCCGGGTCCAAAAGGTAAGAGATGGTTTCAGCGACGTCGACTGGCCGTCCGCCCTGATCTAGCGAGTTACTCCGGCGGAAGATCTCGCGCTGGACAAAGGGAATCTTGCCCGTCATCTCGGTCTCGATGAACCCTGGAGCGACAGCGTTGACCGTGATCTCACGTGAAGCCAGGTCCGATGACATGGCGATCACGAGGCCTGCGACACCCGCCTTGGATGCCGCGTAGTTGGTCTGACCCTTGTTGCCTGCGAGCCCCGACGTCGAGGCGACACCGACGATGCGGCCGCCGTCGTCAAGGCCGCCGTCGGTGTCGGGGTCAAGCAGCACCTCGTTGATGCGCATCTGCGCCGCCAGGTTGACCTCGAGAACTGATTCCCAGCGGGCCGTGTCTGTGTTCACGAGCATCTTGTCGCGGGTGATGCCGGCGTTGTGCACGATTCCGTGTAGCCCACGCCCTCGTTGGGCGACGTGCTGCGCGAGCACCGCCCCAGCATCGGCCTGCGTAATGTCCAACTGGATCGCGATGCCACCTACCTCGTTTGCGACGGCAGCGAGCTGTTCACCAGCCGGCGGAATGTCGACAGCGATGACCTCAGCACCGTCGCGGGCTACAACACGAGCGATCTGTGCGCCGATGCCGCGGGCGGCACCGGTGACGATCACAGTGCGGCCCGCCAAGGGTGCGGTGACGAGGTCGTCAATCTTGGTCGCGGTAGACGCGACCTTCCACGCTTGGCCGTCCACGAACGCGGAACGTCCCTGCAACGCGAAGCCCAAGGTGGTGAGGAGGTCCGATGCGGTGGTGTCGCCAGCGACCCACACCAGTGTGGAGGTGGCGCCGCCGCGTAGTTCCTTCGCCACGGTGCGGTTGATGCCGTCGAGCGCGCGAGCAGCGGCGGCCGCCTCCCAGCCGTCATGGTCCTCGCGGGCGACGATGATGATGCGACCCGAACGCTCAATACCCCTGACGGCAGGTCGCAGCAGCGCACGGAGGCGTTCAAGCTGCGAGATGCTCGTCAGTTCCGTGGCATCCACGACGAGGGCGCCGATCTTCTGTCCGTAGCCCGGTGCGTCGGTACCGGCATCGACGACGGGCTCTTCAACCGCGCGCCCGAGGAGGTGGAGAGTGTCGGCGACAAGCGAACCGTCGCCGATGGTTCCGTGAATGATGGCGCCTGAGGGCCAGGTGCGTCCGCGGCGCAAACGTGGCGGATCCTTCAGACCCGCCTTGCGCGAGATAGCGCGTCCTGGTGCGGACGTGAACGTCTTCTCAAGAATGCTCATCACACGGCCTCCAAAATTGCGACGACGCCCTGACCGCCCGCGGCGCACATCGAGATCAGACCCCGCGAACCCGGCCCACGTTCCTGCAGGAGCTTGGCGAGTGTGGGCACAATGCGCGCGCCCGTGGCGGCGAATGGGTGGCCGGCGGCCAGCGATGAGCCCGTGACGTTGAGAATTGAAGGGTCAATGGTGCCAAGTGCACCGTCGAGTCCCAGTCCCCGGCAGTAGTCCTCGTCGTTCCACGCCTTCAAGGTGGTGGCGACAGTTGAGGCGAACGCTTCGTGAATCTCGACAAGAGCGAAGTCGTCGAGCGTGAGTCCCTGGCGTGCGAGCATGCGACCCGCAGCAGCAACGGGGCCCAGCAGGAGGTCTGCGCCGCCCGGGTGGTCCACAGCTGCGACCTCGGCATCGACGATGCGCGCAAGGATGGGCTGGTTGTGCTCCTTGGCCCACTCTTCGCTTGCGAGCAGAACGGTGGCCGCGCCATCCGAAAGAGCAGTCGAGTTACCTGCGGTCATGGTGCCCTGGGGGCCGCCAAACACGGGCTTGAGCTTCGCCAGCTTCTCCACGGAAGTGTCGGGACGCAGAATCGCGTCGCGTGCGACACCGAGATATGGCGTCACCAAGTCGTCAAAGAAGCCGTCTTCCCAGGCCTGTGCAAGCTTGTGGTGCGAAGCCTCAGCGATCGTGTCTTGCTCCTCGCGAGTGATGCCCCACGCTTCCGTGGTGAGCGCCTGGTGCTCGCCCATGGACAGCCCGGTACGCGGCTCGGTCACGCTAGGAGCCTTGGGGGCGAGGTGGCGAGGCCGAACCTGGGCGAACGCCTTCATGCGGTCGGCAGCGGACCGGGCTGCGGAGGCCTTGAGGAGGATGCGGCGAAGTGGGTCAGACACTGTGATGGGGGCGTCGGAAGTGGAGTCCACGCCGCCCGAGATGCCCGAGTCAATCTGACCCAGAGCAATCTTGTTCGCAATGTAGACCGTTGTCTCAAGTCCAGTGCCACATGCCTGCTGGAGGTCGCATGCCGGGGTGTTCGCTGCGAGTGCAGAACTGAGGACTGCTTCACGAGTGAGGTTGAAGTCGCTGGGGTGCTTGAGGACGGCGCCTGCGGCGACTTCGCCCATGCGCGCGCCACTCAATCCATACCGGGCAACCAGTCCGTCAAGTGCCGCTGTGAGCATGTCGTGATTGCTGGCATCCGCGTACGGGCCATTGGACTTAGCGAAGGGGATTCGATTTCCCCCGATTACCACCGCGTTGTGGGACATTGTGCCTCCGTCGTTGGAAGAAGTAAGTGATACCCAGAGTAGCAGATACTCGCCGTATCGGTTATATTGTCTCTATGGCCATCGACGGCAGGACCTCCCGCTGGGACGAGCATCGCGCAACGCGGCGCACCGAGCTCATCTCGCATGCGTTGCGTGCGATTCGGGTTCAGGGGCCCGCGATCGGCATGGAGGATATTGCCGTCCGCGCTGGCACGTCCAAGACCGTGCTGTACCGGCACTTCGGCGATCGTGCCGGTTTGCACGAAGCGGTCGTCGAGTCGGTCCACACCTACATTCGCAATGGTGTGTTGGCAGCCCTCGAACAGTCGGATGCGCAGGATGTCGCCCACATGATGGAGACGCTCGCGGGGACGTACCTCAACCTCGTTGAGAAGGACCCTGCGATCTATCGCTTCGTCATGAACGGCCCGGGGTCGGGGGAGACAAACCCCGCGGGCCGCGTGCCGGCGGCCATCGCCGATGCAGTGGCTCAACTGTTGGCCGAACGGCTCTCCCATGTTTCACGCCAGCGGGCTCACACCTGGGGGTACGGGCTCGTGGGCTTTATCCAAGCATCAGCTGACGCCTGGATGGACACAGAAGCAGAGGCGAGGCCGTCACGTGAAGACGTGGTTCTTGATATCTGTGCCGCCTTCTCTCATGCATTTTCCGATGCCAGCGTTCCAGCAGCATCGGCCCTGACCACCTGAACCTCACTACAGAAGGATCGACAATGACGTTGACACCCGAAGCACCCCAGACGGTCTCATCGGAGCGACTCACGACGCTGGGCTCATCTCTTCGCCAGCACCTCGACGGCGCCTACGCGGCCGAGCGCTCAGTCGCGCGCGCCACGTTCCCGACTGACAGCATGCTGCGCGATCCGGAGTGGGACGTTGAGCAGTCCCGCGAATGGACGTTGCAGCGTCTGATTGACCTTGAGAAGCACGGCTTCGGATCCGCAGGAGTGCCCGATGGGGCCGATGCTGTGCAGGACCCGCTCACCGCAGTCGTCACGTTCGAGACACTCGCGCACGCCGACCTCTCCGTCACCATCAAGTCGGGTGTGCAGTTCGGACTCTTCGGCGGCGCAGTCACGAATCTCGGTACAGCCTGGCACCACGAAGAGTTCCTTCCGAGCATCACCAATCTCACCCTGCTGGGCGGATTCGCGATGACGGAATTGGGACACGGCTCCGACGTGGCCAGTGTTGAAACAACGATCACCTACCTCCCTGAGAGCGACGAGTACGAGGTCCACTCGCCCTCGCCTGCGGCCACAAAGGCGTACATCGGCAACGCGGCCTCGCACGGAACGATGGCAGCCGTCTTCGGGCAGCTGATTGTCGGCGGCGAGAGCCAGGGAGTCCACACCATCTTGGTGCCCATTCGCGACGACAATGGCGCGGATCTCCCAGGTATCACCACCGGTGATCAAGGCCACAAGGGCGGACTCCTGGGCGTCGACAACGGCACAATCAGCTTTGACCACGTCCGTGTCCCGCGCCGGATGCTGCTTGACCGATACGGCGGAGTCACGGAAACCGGCGTGTACGAATCGTCGATCGATAACGCCAACCGCCGCTTCTTCACGATGCTGGGCACACTCGTGCGTGGCCGAGTCTGTGTTGGGGGTGGAGCGGGCATTGCCGCGCGCCGCGGTCTGTCGATTGCAATCCGCCATGCGCTGAAGCGCCGCCAGTTCCCGGCGTCCGGGCGTCCTGATGGCGTGCTCCTGCTCGACTACCTCACCCATCAGCGCCGCCTGATGCCGCGCCTGGCGCGTTCCTACGCACTGGGCTTTGCGCAGAATGAACTCATCGAGGCCCTCGTCAAGGTTCAGGGCGGGGAGCCCTCCACCGAGGATGAGCAGCGAGAGCTCGAGACGCGTGCTGCCGGCATGAAGGCCGTCACCACATGGTTTGCGAACGACACGCTTCAGGAAGCTCGTGAGGCCTGCGGCGGCGCCGGCTACCTGAGCGAGAATCAACTCGTCGAGATCCGCCGAGATGTGGATATCTTCGCGACCTTCGAGGGCGACAACACTGTGCTGATGCAGCTGGTGGCGAAGGCCTTGCTCACCGACTACCGCAAGGAGTGGAGCGACCTCGACCGCAGCGGGGTAGTGCAAGCGACCGCCCGCGTTGCTGGTGAGCAGATGGCGGAAGCGACCTCGGCGAACATCGTGCTTGACCGCCTGGCGTCTGCCGTCAGGCGCAAGCCGGAGGAAACCACCTTGGTGGACCGCCGCTGGCACGCGCTAATGTTTGAGGACCGCGCGCGCCACTCGCTTGAGTCACTTGCACGCCGCATGCGCGCGGCGTCGAAGGACAAGGGTGATCAGTTTGAGTCCTTCAACGCGATGGGCCCGCACGTGCAGTTCGCCGCGCACGCGCACATGGAAAGCGTCATTCTCAAGGCCTTCATCGATGCCCTTGAGGAGTGCCAGGACCCCGATGTGAAGGACGTCCTGGAGCGCGTGTGTTCACTCTTTGCTCTGGGGTCCATCTACGAGGACCGTGCGTGGTTCATGGAGCACAACCGCATTAGCTCAGGACGCTCCAAGGCGCTCGAGCAGCAGATCGACTCGCTGTGCCGCGAACTGCGCCCACATGCACTGCCGTTGGTCGAGGGGCTCGGTATCCCCAAGAGCTGGCTCGGCGCCGCAATCATCGACAACTGAGTCCTGTTCGTCGGTGGCTGGCGAACAATGAACTCGCTGGCCACCGACGCGCGTGGCCCTACGTTGCGCGTATCTTGCGCGGTGGGGTGGGAGGCCACGCGCCATCGTCGAGGTATTGCGCGGCGTCTCTGACGATCACGCGCGCACCCCGGTTTGCGCTGATCGTTGAGGCTTGCGGGCCGTAGCCCGCCAGGAAGATGCCTGGCGCGTCCTCCGCGTGCCCGTCTCGCACCCGCACGCCCTCGCTGGCGTCGATTCCCAGCGGCGCCAGCGCCCGCAGGTCCGCATGGAACCCAATCGCCCACACAATTGCGTCGAGCGGCATGAAGGTTCCGTCTTGAAGCACCGCGCCGTCGCGTACGAGGCGGCTGAACATCGGCTTCCGCACAAGGCTTCCTGAGTCCAGTAGGCGGCGCACGGGAGCCGTGAGCGGCGTGCCAGTGGTGGACACGATGCTGGGAAGCGGACGTCCTGCCTGAGCTGCTTCGTCCTGCATGCGGACGGATTCGCGGCCAAACTCTTGCGCGGGAGATCCGGCCACGTCGAGGTAGTCCACGGGCCGGCGCGTGAACCAGTGGACTGCATCCGCGTGGGGTGTGAGCTCGCGCACGAATCCGGTGGCTGAGGCACCTCCGCCCACCACCGCGACGCGCATTCCACGGAAATCCTCTGGCGCGCCGAATTCCGGCGTCGTGAGTTGGATCCCGTGGAAGTCCGGGGCTCCCGGATCTCTGGGCTGCCTCGGCGTGCGCCAGGTTCCGGTGGCCATAATCACGACCTGCGCCTGCAACTGATCCACGGCGCCCACAGCGTGAACCAAAAAGTCGCCGCTGGGTTCTCGATCCACCCGCGTGACATCGACGGGGCGTGTCACCTTGAGGTCGTAGTGGGACTCATACGTTGCGTACCGTTCGCGCACGACCTCGGATGCCGGAATGTGGCGCGGTGCCTGCTCAAAGGTGACCCCGGCATCGGCCATACCCGGAAGGTCTGCCAACGCGTGAGCATCGGCGAATCGAAGTGAATCCCATCGATGTTGCCATGCGCCGCCGGCCGTCGGACCGGCGTCGACAATGAGGAAATCCTTGCCCGCAACAAGGTCGCGTTGGCGAAGGTGATAGCCCACCGACAGTCCTGCTTGACCTGCGCCGACCACCACGGTGGGATGCCGAGGGTAAGACGTCATGCGACATTGTTACCGAGAAGCAGGCGTGGATGCGACCTCCGGCGCGTGGCGACGCATAAAGGTCGACGTGTGTAGCAGGCCTGCGCATGCCAATCCCACTACTGCGATGACCGAGACCGTTCCGGCGATTGCCGCGGGACCGCGTGCGGGGTCGAGGAAGGCGTAGGGCACCCAGCCGTCATAGGCGGCGCGGATGACAAGGTACGCGCACCAGCCGCCCGGTACGGCGAGCACTGTCCACCAGGTGCGGATGGGCAAGCGGCGTCGTCGTCCAATGGTCATCCAGTCGGCAAACAGGAGTATTGCTGCGCCGCCATGCAAGATTGCGTTGGCCCAAGGGACCTTCGGGATGGCGTGGTCGGCCAGGATCGCCCAGTAGACAATGCCCGCCACAGCCGTGTAGGTCGTCGCGTTCACCCGCAACGTGTCGATCCACCATTGATCAGGATGACGACTGGCCGCTGCGATCACTAGGGCGCCGATCCCTGTAAGCGCCGCCAGGGGAGTGAAGTAGCCGGGCATCTGGTCCCACGAGAAGCTTCCGAACGTGAGATCAGCCCAGGCCTGGACCGCCAGTGCCGCTGCGATGATGGCGGCAGCGAGGAGTCGCCAGATTCGGACATAAGCGCCTTTGCTCATGGCCTACATATTACCCGTTCTTTACGTTCTCCCAGTCACTGCTTGGGTTTCGGGCGTGTCTGGGCATTTCGGACATGCTCGGTACGGGGCGATGCCGGGTGAGCTGACGTTCACGAGATTCGGTTGCCGTGTGGTGAGCGGGCACAATGTGTCACGTGACTTGTCGATATGCCCCCTTGACCGCGATGCCTCCGTGTATTGAAGCCCGTGAGATAGAGGTGCGCCGGTGAGCATCGTTGACCCGCCCATTGCGGAGAAGCACAGCCTATGGGAAGACGCACTAGCGCTGGTGACCGGCGCATTCGTCATGTCGTTCGGCCTGTTCTTGTTGGAGCAGATTGGGGGAGTGTCGGGTGGCCTGGCCGGCGTCGCGATTCTTCTGAGCTACTGGACCACGGCATCGTTCGGTCTGATCTACTTCATCATCAACCTGCCGTTCTACTGGCTCGCTGTGAAGCGCATGGGCTGGCCCTTCACGATCAAGACCCTCATCGCGGTCACCCTGGTGTCCGTTCTCACCGAGGTTCACGGTCTCTATCTCGACGTCGACGATGTCAATCCGCTCTACGGAGCGATCTTCGCGGGGCTTGCTATCGGCATCGGGATGCTGATGCTCTTCCGGCATGGCGCGTCCGGTGGTGGCTTCGGAATCCTCGCTGCCTTCGTCCAGGAGACCAAAGGCATACGCGCAGGCTACGTACAGGGCGCACTCGACCTCTGCGTCGTATTGGCAGCGTTGACGATCGTGCCGCTCGATATCCTGCTGTATTCGGTTATCGGGGCCGTCTTGCTGAACGGGATACTTGCTATCAATCACCGGCCCGGGCGGTACCTCGGCTAACGAGAGCGTCACCAATGCGACATTGACGGCTTCAACAACATATGCTGGCTGGGCTCAGCGTCGAGTGCCGCCCTGTCGTCCCCAGCCGAATCGAGACACTCGATGACCACCACGCCCGCACGCCTCTCACCGGGCCACGCGCGCCTCGCGCTCCTTGCACTTGCGCTCGGCGGGTTCGGGATCGGCACCACCGAGTTTGTGGCGATGGGCTTGCTGCCGGACATCGCACGAGATCTGCTTCCAGACCTGTGGGCCAGTGACCAGGAAGCTGCTCTGGGTCAGGCTGGATGGGTCATTTCAGCGTATGCCGCTGGTGTCGTCGTCGGCGCTCCCACCATCGCCGCGTTCGCTGCCCGCTTTCCGCGTAAAGCGGTATTGCTCATCTTGGCGACTGCATTCACCCTCGGAACCGTGGCATCGGCCCTCGCTCCGACGTTTGAAACCGTCGTCGTGGCTCGATTCCTCGCGGGCCTTCCACACGGTGCCTACTTCGGGATCGCGGCGCTGGTCGCGGCGTCGCTCATGGGCCCGGGAAAACGCGGCCAGGCCGTTGCCCTGGTGCTATCTGGCCTCACGATCGCCAACGTCGTCGGCGTCCCCCTCATCACGTTCCTGGGCCAGCAGGCAGGATGGCGCATCGGCTATCTCGCCGTCGCTGGAATCTTCGCCGCCACCACGCTCGCGATTGCATGGGCAGTGCCGCGCCAGGCCGGCGACCCGCATGCCACCGTCCGCCGCGAACTGTCGGTCTTCGGTAAGCCCGCGGTGTGGTTTGCGCTGGCGACCGGCGCGATCGGCTTTGGTGGATTCTTCGCCGTTTACACCTACGTCTCGCCCCTCGCGACAGGTGTCACTGGCACAAACGAGAGCTTCGTTCCCTTTGCCCTCGTGACGCTCGGCATCGGCATGACCGCCGGAAACTTTGCAGGTGGACGACTCGCTGACAGGGGAGCGCTCCGTGCCGTCTTTTGGCTGTTTGGCGCTCTCGCCGCGTCGCTCATCTTCCTGGCGTTGGCTGCCGGACAGGTCTGGGGGCTCCTTGTGGGGCTGTTCCTGGTGGGCGCGGCCGCTGCGGCGCTGTCGCCGGCCATTCAGACCCGCCTGATGGACGTAGCAGGGGACAGCCAGACGATGGCCGCCGCGCTCAACCACTCCGCACTCAACCTTGGAAACTCCTTGGGCGCAATCCTCGGCGGTGCCGTCATTACGGCGGGATTCGGCTTCCTTGCTCCCACGTGGGTTGGCGTCGCGATGTGTGTGCCAGGTGTGTTGTTCGCTCTCGCTGGGTGGTTTGTGACGCGTCGCCAGGCGATCGGCCCAGGCGCTGTGCCCGGGGATTCGCCGGCGAATGCGGACAGCCCCGCGCTGTCCTCTGATCGAGGCTGAAACACATACCTTTCCGCCGGCTTGTGTCATCGGAGAGCCCTAGTTCTGTGTAGACTGTTCTCCGGTCCAAACACGACATTGAGTGTCTCACCTGGACCATCGGGCTGTGGCGCAGCTTGGTAGCGCACTTGACTGGGGGTCAAGGGGTCGCAGGTTCAAATCCTGTCAGCCCGACCGATGATTGAGGGCCTTGGTCCGGGAGATTCTCCCGGACCAAGGCCCTTTTTCATGTGCAGAAGCCCTTGCTGTGATGCCGTCGCTACTACCGGCATCACGGATATCCTTATCCGCGCTTGCGCGTGGTGTGTTTCAGAAAGGCAGGGGATCTGTGACTCACCTAGTCTGTGGTCGAATCCGTTTCCGCCTCTGCCACAATGCGATTCACCATGCCAGAGAACACGAGGCCGTGGAACGGCAGCATTGCGAGCCAGTACAGGCGCCCAGTGAGTCCTCGAGGGAAGAATACGGCGCGCTGTCGATATATTGCGCCGCTGCCGTGTGGCTCGACTCCCAGTTCGAGCCATGCTTTCCCAGGAACTTTCATCTCCGCGCGGAGTCTCAAGAGACGTTCTTGGTCGGCGACCTCGACTCGCCAGACGTCGATTGCATCCCCGATACGCAACTGTCCGTAAGTGCGCCGGCCACGCTTTGAGCCGACTCCTCCGGCGACGCGGTCGAGCAGACCGCGCGTGGCCCACAACACGGAGGCCGAGTACCACCCCGTCGCACCCCCGATCTCTGTGAGCACGGCCCACACTGCTGGTGGGCTGGCGGTTGTCTCGCGACTGCGGGAATCTTGAAACACCGTGCGGCCAGCCCAATCGGGGTCGCTTGGCATCGGGTCGCTCGGAACGCCGTGCAACCGCGTGTCTACCCAGCTCGTTTCGACGTCATCGATCTCGATACGCCCCAGTGCGAGTTCGACGGATTCGCGGTATCCAGTCAGTCCCGCAGGCGGCTCGGGAATGAGGTCGTCGATGTCGTGGTCCTGCATCACGCATGAATGCAAGAGCGACTCCACCAAGGGACGGGCGATCTGCCGCGGCACTGGTGTGACAAGTCCTACCCAGTGACTGGCAAGCTTTGGCGTCATGACGGGGAGGGCCGCGATTCCACGCTTGGGCAGGCTGGCAACCGCCGCGTAGCCGTTCATCATTTCTGAGTACTGCAAGACGTCTGGTCCACCAATGTCGTACGCCCTATTGACCGAGTCGGTGACACGCGCCGCGGCCAGGAGGTAGTACACAACATCCCGCACGGAGATAGGTTGAATATTGTTGCGCACCCACTTGGGCGCAGGCATGACCGGCAAGACCTCGGTCAGGTGGCGAACCATTTCAAATGAGGCCGACCCTGAGCCAATGACGACGCCCGCACGCAACTCAATGGTGGGGGTTGCCGCGGCCAAGAGAATGTCTCCCACCTCCCTGCGAGACTCCAAGTGGGGTGACAGCTCTGCCTCTTCCGGATGCAAACCGCCGAGGTAGATAATTCTGTTCACGCTGTGCGCCGCGGCCGCCTTTGCGACGATCAACGCAATGGTGCGATCAAGGCGCCCGTAGTCTTTGCCGCTATGCATCGAGTGGACTAGGTAATACACGATGTCCACACCCTCCATCGCCGCGTCTACAGCGGCCGGGTCGGTCGCGTCTCCTTCGCATATCTCGACCTCGCCTGCCCAAGGCAACGCGGTGGCGCGAGCGGTGGCGCGCGTAAGGATCCGCACCCGGTATCCGCCATTGATGAGGCGCGGGACAAGCCTGCCTCCGATATATCCAGTCGCACCGAGGACGAGAACGCGCGGCGCCAGACCTTCGCGATCAGGGATTGCGTGCAACGCAGGCTCAGACCCGAACGGGCGCGCCAGGTCGGAGGACTCATTGAAGTATGCAGTGGGCATGCCGTGCCTCCATAGGCTCAAGAACGTCACGCGGTTTCGTGGCTACGTCAACGTGCCTGCTTAGCCGGCCATTCCCTTGTGACACCTCCGGGAGATGCCTGAGATCGGCGGGGCCTCGACCTAAGACACCACGCACACACGACCGGCGGCGACCTCGGGCACGGGCTCGGGGTCGGGGTAGGGGTCGGGATGAGCCACGATTGCGTGACGACGTTACGGACGTGTCGAGGCGGTGATGGTGAATTTGGCGTTGCGGGCGACTTGCCGGGTGGGGCCTACTGTTCGTTCGAGCTGCTGGCGGTACTTCATCGCCGAGTTCCACACGCACCAGAGCTGACCTCCGGGACGCAGAACTCTGGCCGCATCGGCGAACAGTCTGGGCGCTAATAGGTCGGTCACAGCTGCGCCCGAGTGGAACGGCGGGTTCAATGCGATAACGGATGCGCTGGCGGAAGGCCGCGCGGAGAGCGCATCGTCACGGACGACCTCGGCGCGGTCCTGGACTCCGTTTGCTCGCATGGTTGCGCGTGCGGACTCGACCGCGACAGCCGACTGATCACATGCGTAGACATGCGCACTCGGGTTTCGCGTCGCCATCCACGCGCCGACGATTCCGGTCCCGCAGGCCAGGTCGATGAAAGGATCGTCTGCCGTCCCTCCGCGCGAGAGGTCAGTCGGGAGGTGCTCGAGCAAGAGACGAGTGCCGATGTCGAGCCGCGCACCCGCGAACGCACCGCCAAAGGCGCGAACCTCTATGCCCTCCACGTGCGCGGCGGCCGGAATTGGGTCGCGCCCGTCGTGGGGCTCGCGTGCAATGAGCACGCGGGACTTCTGGCGTGCGTGAGTCACGTCCACACGTCCAAAAAACTCGCTCAGCACAGTATTCATTGATACGGACATGTGCTTGAGGCGACCGCCGGCGAAGACAACTACCTCTGGATCTGCATGGGCAGCGATGAGGCCGGCAAAGTCGCGTAGCGCGTCAAGAGATCGAGGTAGGCGCAAGAGGACGACGCGCGCACCGCGGACGAGTTCGGCATTAAGCGGAAGAACTCGGAAGTGCTCGCCGAGATCGAGGTTGGCGGCATTCGATTCGAGAGCCCGCGAACCGGTGAGCGCATCGACATGCGTACGGATACCGGTGGCACCGGCATGCACTGCGCCGAGAGTGAGCGCGCCGTAAGCGTCCCCAATGACGACGAGGTCGCCGGCCGTGGCGGATCCACGCTGTGAGGCGGATTCATCCAAGACCAACCGGTCGGCCGCATCCACGGCGACAAGACCCGGCGCTTCGATGTCGGGCCAACGCCGCAGTTCTTCGAGCATGGGGGAAGCCTAGTCTCGATGCACAAATAGAGCGTGGGGCGGGGCGCCGGTGTGCTGACGATTTCCCAAACACACAGTCGCGGAGTGGAATCTGCGACGATGGAAGCATGATCGACCCAACCGACAGCAGCGGTGCCATCAGGCTTCCTGTCATAGGGGCGCGAGTGGTGGTGCGCTACCTGCTCTCGACCGGAGAAGCAACAGACGCCCTGGGTGAGCTACTGAGCGTTAACGACCAGACGGTGGTGGTGAATGGGGTCCGGGGAGTTGAGCGGATCGCCGTCAAGGATGTCGTTGCTGCGAAGGGAGTACCTCCTCGTCTGAGACGAAGGCCGCGCTCGTCGTAGCGTTCTGGTCGTCCCGGCTACCGCGCTGGTTGAGCGAAGCGGACCCCAACAAGGGTGCCTAACCCCATCGGTTTACGGTGAGTTCCTGAGGAATGTGGTCCCAAGGATTCGTGCCACTTCCGTCGGTGAAAAAGACGCTACCCACATGGCTCCGCGACGCCAGCGTGTATCTATCGGCGATCCGCTCCGTCGGCATTGAGTGCACTAGGTGGCAGATCCGGCTTTCATCGAATCGTGACATCCATTCGGAGCTACACAAGTGCTCGTATTCACTCCAACTTCCCTCGAACGTGACGGTGACGTTGGCGAGGTCAAGGTACCCGGGATGCGGTTCAGTCCCAGGGTTCAGCACGACGAACCTCGCGCCGAGCGACCGTGCCGAGACGACGCACTGCGCGTAGTGGTCAAGCGTGTTGAGTCCGGTTGCGACTTGATCGAAAAACACGCCCCGCAGCCCGTACCAAGACTGATAGGCGCGCACATCCGCCGCGACGTCATCGGTCGCACGCAGCCCGTAGTCAGTGTCGACGTACCCCACGGTTCTCACACTGGCGGCGTGCAACGCGCGAATGACAGCGGGATAGCCCGGATCGGGTGCTGTACCCGGACCGTTGTGGATATTGACGATGACGAATCGCAGCATCGGCGCGATTTCCAGGAGTTCTCGCCACGCCACTGGGTGCGTGGCGGGGTGAAAGTACGCCGGAACTGCAAGCTGAGGGACTGCGCTGCCGTGAGTCATCGGTGCACGCCGGCGCGGCTGTATTGGAGCAGCGTCACGGGCACGATGAGGAATAACAGCATGAGGAACGTCGCGAGGTGGGCGACGGCGAGCGCTTCAGGACCGGAGGACGCTAGCAGGAAGCGAAACGCGGTGTCCACGAGTAGCGCCACGGCAGTCAGTGCCAGTGCCAAACTCCGCCGCCCTAGTGAAAGCAGCAGGGTTCCACAGAAAAATGAAAGGCCGAGCACGGCGTACGCGACCGTGTTGAGCACGAAGACGGACCGAGGCTCAGAGCCATAGATAAGCACCACTGTAGTAGACAAGAATCCGAGGACGACGCAGTACATCAGCAGTGCACGCAGCAGCAATGTGCGGGCGCTGGCACGAAAACTGTCGATGCTCACTGCGCCGTGAAGCGCGGTCACCGCCTGGCTCCGCAACGTATAGACGAACCATTCTGCAACACCGAGGCTCGCGATGAGTGGCAGCATCATGAGCGCGATGGGACCTGGCCCAAATTCCGTGCCACGCATGATCGCGTCCACCACGGCGAACGCCCCGAGCACGGCTGTGACGATGCCGTAGACGAAGTATCGGGCCGCGAGGAGGTAGTCATGTCGGCCAAGACCGAACCCTGCGCGTACGTATGCCACCGTGCTCTTGGGCTTCACGCTAACTCGCACCCATCCCGCGACGACGGCACCGATCACGGAAAACGAGAGCACCGCAACAGTCGCTGCGCGTGGCACTACCGCAACGTCTGCCAACGCTGCTACAGCCACGATCACACCGGGGGTGAGTACTGCTAACAGAAGCAGGTCAGCTTCCTCCACCATGAGAACAGTTGCCGCCAGGAGGTACAGGATGAGGAAGGTTGCCACTACCAAGCTGGAGGAGAGCGTGCGAGAGGTCCACGCGACCGCCATCACGCACGTCATGCTAACTGCTCCCACGAGTAGTGCCAGTCGGAAGAATGCGCTCGCCGCGCCGCGATGTTTGCGTCCCAAGAGCACGTTTCCGAGTACGGCCACAGCCTGGCCGAGTCCAGCCGCGAACATCGCCGAGCCAAGGAGTAGCGCGCCGTTGAACCCCGCGTGCAGCATGGTCAGTGCGACGGCGTACAGGAGCCCGGGGAGCCCGTACAGGAGCCCACGCAAGAGGTGGCGATGCGGCGGTCGTGCCCACCGGTCCACGGGTTTGGCCCGGGTCGTTGGCCGACGAGGCACTAATGCGTACATCGCCTCTGCGAGTTCAAAAACGCTCGCGGCTCCAAATTCTGATCGTGCGCGGCTATCGCTGACCCCGGCAGCTTCGAGCCCTGCCGCGATCTCGAAGGAGTCAACGGCTTGCGTACAGAGATCGTTGTGAGTCCGTGTGAACTGCTTCAGACGGGTGTCGCTGCGGCGCTGCGTTCCTGTCCACTCGTCCAGTGGGGGGCTCACGGCGGCTTCGTCAGCAGGGGCGCTCCAAGCCAACGACGTGACGAGGGCTCCCGAATCTAAGGCCGTAGGGGCGCTCATCGCTGTGTCACGAGATGGTGCGCCGTCTCCATGGTGACCGGAACTGGAGCTGTGGTGTCTCTATACAATTCACGGAATGTCCCGAGCATCTGACTGAGTTGGAACATGTCGAGCGCCCGCTCTCGGGCGTGTGCTGCCAGTCGTTGGCGGGCGTTGTGGTCTTCGAGTAGGTCGATGCATTCCTGTGCGAACTTCTGCGGTGCGTGTGGTGGGACAAGTCGTCCTGCATGCCCGACCAGTTCGGGTATGCCTCCGACATCCGTGGACACTGTCGCGCGGCCGCACATCATGGCTTCCATGACGGTGTATGGAAGTCCCTCGGAGATACTCGAAAGCGCCACAACTGTTGATTCGCTATACGCCCGGTTGACGGGACGGATTGGTCCTTCGAATGAAACCGCATCGGTGATGCCGTGCTGGCCACACATCACTCGCAACCTTTCCTCGTACCCTTCGTTCCCCGCAGGAGTGGGCCCGAATAGGCGTAACACGGCGTTCGGAACCTGGTGCCGAATGAGTGCGAAGGCCTCGATAAGAGTCTCGAGGTTTTTCAGTGGGTCAATTCGTCCCACCCAGCCGATGGTGGGAATGGTCGGCTCGGGACCCGCAGGCGGGTAGTCCGTGGCTTGGATGCCGTTGAACGCCGTAGCGATCACATCTGGGCTGGCACCGTGCCGGGTCTCCCAGCGCTGGTTGTAGGTGTTGACAGGCGCGATCGCGTCCGCGGCGGCATAGCCCGTCGCGCAAAGCCGACGAAACATCGCCAGTATGACCGACTTCACCGGCCACCGGTATTCGATTTCGCGCAGTGCCAGGTAGCGCTCGCGCAGGTAAACGCCGTGTTCAGACATCACCAGCGGTGTCCCGTGTGTCCATTTTGCGGCGAGAGCTAGCAGAGCAGGGAGTCCGTTGGACACGGAGTGACACAGATCTGCCTTGATCACACGGGCTGACAGTGGGCGTAGAAAATGCTCGATGAGTTCCGTGGCTTGCACCGCATCGAACATACTCATGGGTTGCTCGGGATCGAATTGGCGCCAGATGACCGGCAACGCTTCGATCGCCGCGTCGGAATTGAGCGCCGCGGTCAGGTCGTAGTGTTGCGCGTAGGTGAAGACGCTACGGAGTGCGGTGGTGAAATCCTCCTGGGGCGCCGCCGGGTTCAACGCTGTTTCCAGTAGCTGGCTGTACCTGGCGAGGAAACTCACATCCGACGGTGTGGAGCTCTTGCGGCGCGGGCCTGGGGCGTGGTCCCACAACGGGACGACGGTGAGCGAGGACACGTTGGGAGGCAGAGAGAGCGCGAGACGCTCCCGAGCGGATCCGGTTACCGCCACGACTTCGAACTCGTGCTCGTTGAGGCCATGGATCAACTGGTCGCACCACGTGCTGACCCCGCCGGTCACAAACGGATATGACCCCTCGGCGAGCAACGCGATTCTCATGATGTGCCGATGCTTGGAACGGACGTCATTTCGGGCTTGCCTTGGCTAGTGGCGGTCACGGCGTGCCAGGCGCTGGCGACCATCTGTGACAGGTCCCTTTGTGCTTTCCACCCGAGCACGCGCTCGGCAAGAGCGGTTGCGGCGACCATGCTGGCGGGGTCCCCAGGGCGTCGCGGAAGAATCTCCGGCGTGGTGTCGAGGCCAGTCATGACGCCAATTTCCCGAAGAACTTCGAACACAGTGTGGCCCGCGCCGCACCCGACGTTCACCGCCTTCTGTGAAGCTCCCACAGACACCGCACGCACCGCTGCCACGTGAGCATCGGCCAGGTCCTCGACGTGAATATAGTCTCGGACGCAACTGCCGTCCCTAGTGGGGTAGTCCGCGCCAAAGACGACGGGGTGGTCCCCTCGTTGGAGAGCGTCAAACACCAACGGGAACAAGTTGGTGCCGTTGATTTCCACCAGCGCAGGATCGGCGCACCCGACAACGTTGAAATAGCGCAAGCTCAGAGAATCCAATCCATACGCTGCCGCCGCGTCACGAATCATCGATTCGCTTACGAGTTTGGAGCGCCCGTACGGGCTGTCGGGCAGTGTTGGCGAGTCCTCCGTCACGTAATCCGCGTCCGAGGTTCCGTAAACAGCGGCGCTAGAAGAGAACACCAACTGGTTCACGTCTTCCGCGCGCATGGCCTCAAGCAGTGCCAACGCTCCCGTGACATTCTCCCTGTAATAGTGCAAGGGGCTCGTCATCGATTCGGGAACCGACTTCTTGCCGGCCAGATGGATAACCCCGGTCACATCATGATCTCTGATTACAGTGCGCACTGTCGCCGTGTCAAGGACCGAACCCTTCACGAGCGGCACTGTCGGACGCAAGCGGCTGGCGCGACCGGTCGAGAGATCATCCAAGACAACTACGGGCACACCTGCATCCTGCATCGCTTCGGTGACGTGGCTACCAATGTAGCCAGCGCCTCCTGTTAAGAGCCAAGTCATTGACGCCCCCTCAGGCGTTAAGGCGCGACCTGCCTAGGTGCGCGCCCGGCATCGTCGCCGTTGATGCCCGTCCGGTGGCGGGACATTCAGTGAGAAACCATCGCCGTCGGGAGTGCGCGGAGAGTGGAACACAATGTTGTGGTGCACGCCGCTACCTCCTCAAGCTGCGCGGTCTCGGTTGGACCGCCGCCCTCGTCGACACGCCGAAGTGTGATGAATCTCACATTTGAGTCTAGGGTAAACCCCAAGTGCGTGCTGGTGGAGGCCCTCTGACGACGGAATACCAGGACAATTAATGTCGGTGTGCACGCTTTCCGTGCTTCTGACAATGAGCAGAATGGCCTCAGCATTCGGCTTTGGCGGTGGTGCTACTTGCCACTCGCTCATTCACATCTCCGCGGATCTAGGCATCGCGTGGCGGCAACGTAGGTCCGGCAGTGTGCCCGAGGGTAGAGAGTCGACGGCAGCGTTAGAGCAATTGCTCTTCAAGCAATGGCCTACATGCGCAGGCAACTACCAGCGCGAACGTTCGTAGTCCTTGAGGAAGAGGCCGAACAAAACTTCGCCGGCTTCTCCGCGCACGATGGGGTCGTAGACCCGCGCCGCCCCGTCCACGAGGTCTAGTGGCGCATGGAAGCCTTCGGTCGCTAGGCGAACCTTGGTGGGGTGCGGCCGCTCATCAGTGATCCAGCCGGTGTCGACGCTCGTCATGAGAATCTGATCCGTCTCAAACATCTCACGAGCGCTGGTGCGGGTGAGCATGTTGACCGCAGCCTTCGCCATATTGGTGTGCGGGTGTCCTGGACCCTTGTAGCCGCGTTCGAAGACCCCTTCCATGGCAGAGACATTCACGACGTGGCTCCTGCGCTCGGGTTGTACGGCGGCGGCCATGGCCATGCTGGCGCGTAAGCGATTGACAAGGATGAATGGTGCAGTCGAATTGCATAGCTGCACCTCGAGAAGCTCCCGAGCATCGACCTGGCCCACGCTTTGCACCCATGAGTTCGTGTCGTGCAGATCGGGAACGAGACCGCCCGCGTCAATGGCGGAGCCGTCTGCGAGCTTGTCCAACGAACTCGATCCCGGGGCAAGGGCTAGATCCGTCAATTGCTGCGCCTGCGAGGACGCGGTTTCCGCCGCGTGAGCCGACGCCAGCAACGGGTGAACGGCAATCGAGGACTCCAACGACTGTGGGTGCTCGTCGACCGTGCGGCCCAGGGTCAGGAGTTGTGGCCCTCGCCCCTCCTCCCACAGGCCCTGTTCCAAGGGAGCCGATTCTGCATCGGCCAATGGCGCATAGGCACCAGGGGAGCGCCGTACCGTTTGGGCGGCATTGTTGATGAGGATGTCGAGCGGTCCCACTGCCGCAACGGAGTCTGCCAGCGCCACCACCTGCGAGGGATCACGCAGGTCGATCCCCACCACGGTCAAGCGGTGAAGCCAGTCACTGGCATCGTCCATGGCGGCAAATCGACGTACCGCGTCGCGTGGGAAGCGCGTGGTAATCGTCAGGTCCGCACCGTCACGCAGCAATCGCAACGCGATGTGCATGCCGATCTTTGCGCGCCCTCCGGTGAGCAGTGCACGACGACCTCGCAGGTCTGTGCGCGCATGCCGCTTCTGGTGGTTCAATTCCGCACAGGCCGGGCACAGCTGGTGGTAGAAGGCATCGACCGTCGTGTACTTCTCTTTGCAGATGTAGCAGGGGCGAGCCTTCGTGTATGTGCCTGCCACGGGAGCCTCAGCACGTGCGGTCAAGGTGAGGCCGCGCGTTTCGTCGTCGATACGGTCGGGCGCACCGGTGGCGGTTGCCGCCACCACCGCGGAGTCAGCAGCAAAAATCGCAGCGCGTCGTTGACTCTTGTGTGCACGCTTGGCGGCCTTGATCATCTTCGCGGTGGCGTTACGGACAGTCACGAAGTCGGGGCTGGACTGATCCATCTCGCTGACAATCCGCAACACCTCGAGCGTGGTGGCAAGTTGAGCGGGATCGATGGCAGGAGTGTCACCGGGCGAGGTGGTGGGGGTAGGCACCCGGAAGATTCTACTCAAGTCACGTCCAGCCGGACAGCTGATGCCGTGACTGGGTGCCGCGGACTAGAACGCGTTTTGCAGTTCGCAGACGATATCTGCGTCCACGGTAGTGCCGTCTTCAAGGATTCCAGCGAAGCGGACTTCCACGATGTCGCGACTACCGTCGGCGGTGCGCGGACCCAACTCGGTCAACGTCGTGATCACGCCGTCGGCGGTGGGGTCATCTACTCCTGCAGCTCCCATGAGGTCACGGAACGTGAACTCCTCTTTATTGATGGCAACGTAGTTCATCGCAATGTCCTCGTGGGCAGCCACGTTGTCGATTGCGATCACCGTGACGATGTCGCCCTCGTTCAAGTCGCCCACGTCCTCCGCACCGTTGTTACGGCTAATTTCACAGTCCCCAAGGAAGTCAGAGAACTCGACTCCATCAACATGAAGGCTGGCGGTGCCGACATCTTCCGATACATAAGAAACCGATTCTGCTGTGTCCTCATTGTCAGCATCGTCGAGGTCTTGGACGGGGGAGGGGGACTCGGCTACGGTCGCAGACCCCGATGCCCCCGAAGGTTCTGCCTCCGCACTCGTTGGATCGGTCCCCTCCGAGGTGGAGCACGCAGCCACCAGCGCAACCGCCACCGCGGCGATTGCGCTGACCCTCAGTTGGCGTGCCCACCTGAAGGAACCAGAGTGCGGGGACAAGCGCGCAGTTTTCATGCCATCTATCGTGCGCGCTGAGGCGTCCGTTCCGCCATACGTCGTTCGACGTATGTGCGCGGGTACTGTGACGGAGTATGGACGTAATCGATGCTGACGCGCAGATGGTGCTCGGCGTCGCGAGCAAGCTCACCGAGTATCCAGCACTTGGGTTTGCTGACGTCCTCGAGTGTCTACGCGGAGTCATTTCTTGTGACAGCGCTTCCTTCAATGACATGGTGATCGCTACCCGTGATTTTCGATACGTGTTGGTGCCCGAAGTTGCGGTCTCGCTTGCCACTCGGCTCAAGCCGGAATACGACAAGTACTTTCACCAACATCCATTGATTGCCGCAGCAACCTCCACTCGGGGGCTTGGCGCCATTCGCTTTAGCGACGTCGAGCACGGCGCTGAGTTCCCATCGTCCGACCTCTTTCGTTACTTTTACGAGCCGTTCAACATCAGGTATCAACTCGTCATCGAGTTG
This sequence comes from Demequina flava, assembly GCF_000975035.1. GTDB lineage: Bacteria > Actinomycetota > Actinomycetes > Actinomycetales > Demequinaceae > Demequina > Demequina flava. The sequence continues at coordinate 149,445 of NZ_BBRA01000002.1, forward strand.
CCTTCTCCACCCGACGTCGTAGTCGGCTACGCACTCAACCGAAGTCAAGAGATGGGGGAGTTCAGTGACCGCGACGTGGCGATCATGAACGCACTCAGTGGACATCTCGCGATGCATCACCGCACCTCGCTGGATACGGAACGTGCGGTGCTGGTGGACGCGGAGATGGATCGGTATGCGTGGGCCGTGGCGTCTGTGCGTTCCGACGGCTGGGTAGAAGCGTCGTCGTCTGAAGTACTCCAGGTAGGGACGCGCGTTCCGAACTCGATTCTTGCGCTCGTGGCCAAGCCCGCCGCAGCAGGTCAATCAGAGTCTCGCCACGAGGTCATGATGGGGACTCAACGGTGGCAGTGCATTGTGCATCCCGTGAGGCTAGGTCCCACCGTGGTGCTTCTTCGCAGACACCAGGATGCTGCGGCGGACGCCCAAGCATTGGTGGACGAGGGACTGACACGCCGGCAGGCCGATGTGGTGATTGCCCTTGCTCGCTCGGGCGGCTCCAACCGCGCGCTGGGACGGGAACTCGGAATGTCCGAAGCGACGGTAAAGAAGCACCTCGAGAGCATCTTCCGGGCCTTGGGGATCACGAGCCGTGCGGAAGCGGTGCTTTACCTGCATGGCCTGACAGGTGGCGGCAATGGTCCTTGAAGTGGCCACTCGTCATATCGACTTGTCGCGCTAAAGGACCCCGAGCAATCCCACTGTGAGCGCGACCATCATCACGATCGCCATCGGGTACCCAAGGCCCAGGGCAGCTCTGCACCCAAGATCGACTGCGCCGTCACCGGCGGCGCTACGATCTAGCGCACCCGCCGTGATTCGCGTCAGCGGGCGGATGCTGCGCGCACGGGTTGTCGCAGAATGGTCCGCCACTTCTCGGGTGCCGCCTTACGGATGTCACTCAAGTAGATCTCGTGGTGGCGGCCTGTCAGCGCGAGCCCCTGGGACGGAATGAACTCGTCGTGCAGTTGCGCGAGCACAGGCCCTTCCTCGTCGAACGGGCCCACGTGCAGGGTTTGGACACATGTTCCTTCGTCGAGCGTTTCCAATCGGACCCGGTCGAGCCCTACTGGAGCCGACTTTGCTCTGACTGTCCCGACAGCACTGGCCGTCATCTCCGGCCCGATCCAGTCGGGTGTCATGATCATGAGGTTCCACAGCCACTGTGACTTGTCGCGCCGGCTCGTAAAGACCGTCATGTCGTCTGCCCACCACAACCCCTCCAGCGGCGGCACAACGTAGTCACGACCAAGATCGACCTTGCTCATGAACTTGAGGGTGTAAGCCACGGGATAGAGCGCCGCGAGAGCCTCGCGATAGGAACTGGAGGTGCCTGGTTCTCCTTTGCCCTCGACCATGAGGTATTGCATCTCTGGCACGTCCAGCAAGCGGAACTGTCCCTTGCGTGCCGCATAGGCGTCTAGGGACTTTTTGAAGTCGATCTTGGCGCTCACACGGGACCCTTCAACTGTGGTTTCTAATCAAGGAAGATGTCGGGGAAAATCGCGTCGTCGGGCGTGCCGGGGACGGCGGCGTAGCGAGAAAAGTCGTCTACTCCCACGGACTCCAACACATCTTCCACGATCAGCGACTCGCCCGTCAGCTCCTTCGCAGGGCTCGTCAAGACGACGTGCGCCGCGTCAGCGTAAATGTCCGGCGTGCGGCTCACGCGCATGAGCCGGTCGCCGCCAATGACGTTCTTGACGGCGGCGGTAGCGATCGTGGTGCGTGGCCACAGGGTGTTTGCGGCCACGCCCTGGTCTGCGAACTCGGCTGCGAGCCCCAGCGTCGCCATGCTCATGCCAAACTTCGCCATCGAGTAAGCGGTGTGAGCGCCCAGCCAGCGGGCGGTGGTGTTGAGCGGGGGCGCCAACGACAGGATGTGCGGATTCTCGGCCTTGAGAAGGTGGGGGAGTGCAGCCCTCGAAAGCATGAATGTGCCCCGAACATTGACGTCCTGCATCAGGTCGTACTTCTTCGCGGCGACCTCGCCGCTGCCGCTGAGGTCGATCACGCTGGCGTTGTTGACCACGATGTCAATGCCGCCAAAGGTCGACACCGCCTCGGACACCGCCCGCGCAATGTCGTCGTCGTTGCGAACGTCACCCACGACCGCCACAGGCTGTCCACCGGCCGCGACGACAGCATCGGCCGCTGTATGGACCGTGCCCTCTAACTTGGGATGCGGCTGATCCGTCTTGGCCAAGAGCACGATGTTGGCTCCATCGCGCGCGGCGCGCAAGGCAATCGCGAGCCCGATGCCGCGACTTCCGCCGGACATCACGATGGTCTTGCCGTTAAGCGTTGCATCAGTCATGAGCGCTGTCCCTGCTTGGCGGCGAAGGCGGCGATTCGTGCCTGGGCCTCGGGCGTTCCGTAGGCCTGGCCGATGCTGTGGGCTTCATCGCGCAAAGACTCACCAAAACTGCGGTCGGCTGAGGCGCGCACCAGGCGAGCAGCGTGCCCCAGGGCGGCGCTGGCTCCCGTGGACCACTGTTGTGCGATCTGAGCGGCCCGGGCGTCGGGATCGTCCACTATCTCGTTGATGAGTCCCCAGTCCTGCGCGGTGGAAGCATCAAGGTCGCGGGAGGTCAGGAGCATTTCTAGTGCCCTACGCTCACCCACAGCCCGCGTGAGGAGCGTGCTGACCCCCAAGTCCGGAGTGAGACCGATGTCTGCGTACTTGCCGGCCACGCGAAGGCTTGGCGCTGCCACGATGTAGTCGGCCGCGAGCATGAGGCCGATTCCGCCACCCGCGACGGCGCCGTGGACCGCAGCGACCACGGGTTTCGCGCACGAGACCAACGATTGGATGCCTTCATGAATGACGTGTGCGGCTTGTGTCACGTCGGAGCTCGATGCGCCTAAGCCAGCCATCGCAAGCACATCGCCGCCCGCACAGAAGGCAGGGCCTTCCGCGCTGAGGACGATGGCGCGGACGTCGTCCGCTTCCACGGCAGCGAGAACCGCATCGCGATAGGCGCGCCCGCCCTCGAAGTCAATTGCGTTCAAGCGCTCCGGCCTAGAGAGCCGTAGGTGAGCGATTCCACCGTGATGGGTCGCAACGAGATAGGGGCGCATGAGTACTCCAGGGGGTCGACAATGATCCGTGCCCCCATGCTGACACGCTGAACGCCGTTCGCGACGGGTAGTACCGGGTACTTATCCGAATCTCGCGAACGGCGCTTGCGGTGTTAGCCCTTGCGGTGGCGGGGCTTGCGCTCGTGGCGCTCGTTGCCGGTGAAGGTCTGCTTCTTCTCGTCCCGCTTGCCGCCGCCGTATCCGCGAGAATCGCCGTCGCGGCTGCGACCGCCGCCCTGACGGGGCCCGCCTGGACCGCGGTCCTTCTCGATGTCGATCAGGACACCAGAGATGCGTGTGCGGGACAGCCGGCCGAGGACGTCGCCGGGCAAGTCCGCGGGCAACTCCACCAAGGAGAAGTCCGGCTTGATCGTGATGCGACCAAAGTCGCCACGGTCCAAACCGCCCTCGTTCGCGAGCGCGCCGACAATCTGTCGGGGCTCGACCTTGTGACGGCGACCCACAGCGATCCTGTATGCGACGAAGTTGCCTGAAGAACTATTGCGACGCGGGCCACGATCACCGCGGTCTCCGCGGTCGGGACGGTCGCCGCGTTCCTTGCGCTCGGAGAATCCTGCGGGCTTCACGTGCTCGTTGGGGTCCAAGAGCAGGGGAGTGTCACCCTGTGCGACGATCGCGAGCGCGGCTGCCACATCCACCTCGGGCACATCGTGGTGCTCGACGTAGTGGTTGATGATGTCGCGGAAGCGGTCAACGCGTTCGCGCTTGTCGAGTGCGGCGGTGATCGAGTCGTCGAAGCGTGACAGGCGGGTCGCGTTGACGTCGTCGGCGCTCGGAAGGGACATCGGCGTCAGCGGCTGCTTCGTGGCACGCTCGATCGACTTGAGGCGGCCGCGTTCGCGAGGCGTCACAAAGCTAATGGCGTCGCCGGTGCGGCCTGCACGGCCGGTACGGCCGACGCGGTGCACGTACGACTCGTTGTCGATCGGGAGGTCGTAGTTGATGACGTGGCTGATGCGTTCGACGTCGAGTCCGCGAGCGGCAACGTCCGTCGCGACCACGATGTCGAGCTTGCCATCGCGCAGTTGAGCGATGATGCGCTCGCGCTGGGGCTGTGCCACATCGCCACTGATGGCAGCGGCCGCGTAGCCACGTGCGCGGAGCTTCTCGGCGACCGTTTCCGTCTCGTTCTTAGTGCGAGTGAAGACAATCATCGCCGCGAAGTTCTCGACCTCAAGAATGCGGGTCAAAGCGTCGAGCTTCTGCTGGTACGCCGATACCAGGTAGCGCTGAGTGATCGTCGACGACGTCGCGGTCGAGCGCTTGACAGTGATTTCTTTCGGGTTGTTCAGGTACTTCTGCGACAGGCGACGGATCTGCGTGGGCATGGTTGCGGAGAAGAGCGCAACCTGCTTGCTGTCGGGAGTTGACGCGAGAATCGTCTCGACGTCCTCCGCGAAGCCCATCTTGAGCATCTCGTCAGCCTCATCGAGAACCAGGTAGTCCAGTTCAGACAGGTCGAGCGTGCCCTTGTCGAGGTGGTCCATGATGCGACCAGGGGTGCCCACCACAATGTCGACGCCGCGGCGTAATGCACTGAGCTGGACGCCATATCCCTGTCCGCCGTAGACGGGCAGGATGTGGACGCCGGTGCGGTGACCCGCATATTGCTCGAAGGCTTCACAGACCTGCAGCGCGAGTTCGCGCGTTGGAGCCAGAACCAGGGCGCGCGGCTTCTTGCGCCCTGGGGTCAAGCGGTCGAGGATCGGTAACGCGAACGCGGCCGTCTTACCGGTGCCTGTCTGTGCCATTCCGATGACGTCATTGCCCTCGAGCAGTAGGGGGATCGTCTCGGCTTGGATGGCGGAGGGCTTCTCGTAGCCCATCGCGCGCACCGCCTTGAGGATGGTCTCGGACAACCCCAGGTCGGCAAACGTCTGGGTCTCATCGGGGGTGGCGGTGGCGGATTCTGTTGTACTCACACCTACTATCGTCCCACCTGTCGCGTACTTCGGCTTGCCGCCGCGCAGGTTGGTCCCACTTCATCCGGCCGATGCTGGGGCCCGCTAGTCATCATCGCCCGCCTCATCGTCGGTTTCGAAGAGGTTCACTGCGGACTCTTCGACGTCGGGCTTGGCGGGTGCGCTGAACGTTCCCACAGAGGTCGCGACGTACTCAAGATGCCACCACTCGGGCTTGGATCCGCCTGAGCGTGCCCAAGCGGGGTGCACCCATCCGTAGTCGGCGCCGTTGGCAGCCATCCACTGGGCGGCATCGTAATCAAAGTCGACTGCCATGCCCCACCCGTGGTTTGAGGTACCGGGAATCGCTGCCATGTAGCCCTTCGAAGCGCGGGTGGCGACCTGAGAGGAATAGGTGCGGTAGCTGTCCGTCATCTCCAAGTGGCGCCCGGTCTGGGCGTAGTAGTCAGCATCGGCCCGCTCCAGTGACGCGGCTGCGTCGCACTGCAATACGTGTCCGGGAGCGAAGTCGATCTCGCACAAACTCGCCGAGGAGATGTTGCCGTTGGACCCCGACACTCCTGTTGGCTGTCCGCTCCAACCATTCTGGTGTAACGCGACGGCGGTGCGGTTCGCTGCCTGCCACTCGACGATGGCGTCGTCATACGTTGCCTCGTACCCGGAGAGAGCTTCCTCGTTCTCCTCGTCGATGCGCTCGTTCTCTGCGTCGACCCACGCCTGGTGGGAGCTCTTCACTGCCTCCACGGATGCGTCGAACGTGTCCCGGGCCTCGGTCGTGGCGCCAATGTAGTTGGCGACCGCGTCTGCGTCCTCCGCAGCGAAGTCATCCTCGACGGCTTCTTCGAGCGCGGCGTGCGCGTCGAGTGCTGCGTCGACCAGTTCCGGATCCTCAACGGACTCGCGCAGTTCCGGCAAGACGTCTTCGATCTGAGCGTTGAGGTCCTCCATCTGGCTGGGGAGGTCCTCGGCCTGAGCAAGGTTGCGCTCGTGCGCGGCAGTCTTCGAGGTCTCCTCGAGCTGGTCGACCGACTCGTTTACTTCTTGGGCCGCCGCTTCAATGTCAGCGATCGCTGCATCGATCTGGACTTTTGCGGCGCGGGCTTCCTCGGGGTCTTCGACTTCACCCTCGAGAACCTTCGCGACATCCACCCGAGCCTTAACCTCATCTGGGTCAGTTGTCGCGGCCGCCGGTGCCTCGGACACAGGGGTCAGGCTCGGCGATACGGGGGCGGCCTCGCCTGCGGGTTCAGGAGTCGTGGTGATGTCCGTGCCGGGAGTCTCTGCAGGCTCCGCAGTTGGGGTGGGTTCAGGAGTGGCGCTCGTCGCAGTGGGCTCGTCGGTGGGCGTCACGGCCTCGACGGCCAACACGCGCTTATCTGCCACGGGCTGAGCGTCATCAGTTGCCACGGGGGTCGATGCTGCGGCGTCGGCGGCCTTGGCCGTCGCGGCGTCAACGTCTTGCGCGGCGTCGGCGACAGGTTCGTCGTCCGCGACCTCGGCGGCCTCCGCAGCCACGGCATCGGCCCGTGCAAGGGACTCTTCGAGCTCCTCGTGGCGCTCGGTCAGTTCGGCCGCTGCTGCGCGTGCCTGGGATACCGCGATGTGTTTGTCGATCGCGAAGGCGCTCTGGGCGCCGACCATGCCGGTGCCGAAGGCGGCGAGCACGACTGTGAGGACGAAATGGGGACGGAAACGATCAAAGGAGAAGTTCATATGGGGGGAGGGGGTGGGGGAAGGTGGTGCGGTTCCACACCCCCGGGGACGATGGCGTGGTCGCGTCAGCGCATTGCGCAGCGATTCTCAGCCTCGGTGCCGAAGGGCCGGACCATCTTACATTACGTTTTGGTAACAACACGTAGGACTTGGGTCCGTGGACATTGACAGGTGTCTAACGAGCGTGCCCAAGCAGCAGTTCCCAAGCCTTCAGAGACGGCTACCCCCTCCGCGATATGAACGACACCTCAACGCGCCGGAGACCACCACCGAAGGCTGATAGCGCTCCTGGAAACTGCACAAATTGGGTTGTGTTCCACATGCTTCACGAGTACACCGGGTCCAGCGCCACGACCGCCCAGAATGTCGCAGGCACAGTGGAGGGCGCCATGCTGAATCTCTGTGGATCGTCTCAACACACGATCGCGTATGCGGCTAAGGAGTCCGTCACGGGTCTACCCACATTGGAAGGCTGATGGCGCCATCGGCACCCTGTTTGCGCGTCATCTCGCCGCGAACGAGGCGGCCACCCCCACTGACTCGCCTTACAGCGCCGATCCCTTCGCAGGTGATGCGTCAGGAATCGGAGCAGAACTACGTGATAGGACGCGCCGTATTTGGCGCTTGAGTCTTAGCGCACTACTCAGGCTGCGCGTGGGTTGTGGGAGGGTTGACGGCATGTCGGTCCCTCACGATCCGCGCTCGGCTATTCCTCCCGCCCTTGGTGGTACACGCGATCCGGGCGACGCTTGGGTGGTGGCCGCCGATGGCACCAAGTACTGGGGGCGCTTTGGCGCTGCGGGGCTTGTGGCAGTCGATCCCACCAGGGGAGTGCTGCTTCAACACCGTGCGACGTGGAGTCACCACGGCGGCACGTGGGGAATTCCTGGCGGCGCGCTCCACCAGGGTGAGACGGCTCTGACCGGTGCCCTGCGTGAAGCGCATGAGGAAGCCGGCGTCCCGCTCAGCGCGATTCGTCCGCGGCTCACGTGGGTCGCGGATATGGGTGTGTGGAGCTATACGACCGTCATCGCTGACGTCACCACTCCCTTTGAACCCGCGATCGGGGATGCGGAGAGCATCGCCTTGGAGTGGGTTTCGGTCGAAGAGCTCTCACTTGATCGCGCCACGGGACGGCGACCACTACACCCCGCGCTCGAGGCCGGGACCCATGGGCTTTTTGAGGCCATGAACCGCAGGCCCCACATCGTGATCGACGCGGCAAATGTGGTGGGCTCGACGCTGGACGGGTGGTGGAAGGACCGCCAAGGAGCCACGCAACGCCTTGTCGACTCACTTGCACACCTGTCGGTTCGTGGCCTTGCGGCTGAGTCTCTCAACTTCCCGGGGTCAACGTGGTTTCCGCCCATCTCTGTGGTCACCGAGGGCAAGGCTCGCGGCGTCCGCGGGCACGCGGAAGTCAACATCGTGGAGGCTCCGGGGGAAGGGGACGATGCCGTGGTTGAGCTGGTCACGGCGCTGCGGGCTCAGGGAGAGGAACCCCTCGTTGTCACCTCCGACCGGGAGCTTCAGACGCGTGTGCACGCCGCGGACGGTGTGGCGCGCTCAGTGAGGTGGATTCAGGACCAGCTCAGTTAGCTGTTGAACAGCTATCTGAGCGCTGAGCGAAGAAACTCCCCGACGTCGAGAAGTTCTTGTTCGCTCACGCTGTGCCCGAGGCCTGCGTAAACGCGGGACGTGAGGGATGTGTGTGAGGTGAGCCATCGCTCGGTGCGCTCAACCGCCGCGTCCCAGATGACGCCGTCGCTCTCGCCTCGACCCCAGAACACGGAAGGCGCAAGGCTACTCAAGCCAGCATCGGCCCTTTCTCCTTCTTCGGTGATAAACCCGGCCAACACGACCGTCGCCGCTACTTGTTGTGGGCGGGTACGCAGTAGTTGAGTTGCCATGAGCCCGCCTTGTGAAAACCCCACGGGAATAACCGTGCGGTCACCCAGTTCCTGATCGAGGAAGGACCACAGAGCCTCCGTGGCCTCATCGACCGGTGTCTGCGAGGGCTCATCGGGGAGCGTCAGCGGAAACCACGCCGCCGCTCCGCCGCCCATTGCCAATGGCGCCCGCACCGACACCCACGGCAAGTGGCGCGGCAACCACGCAGCAATTCCAGGTAGGTCGTGCTCGTGGGAACCATAGCCGTGCAGCAAAACCATGACGGGTGCATCCGCGGCGGCGGTGGCAAAGTTCTGGGACGCGACACATGCGGGAATCTCCATGGCGCCAGTATGCCCGCCATGCTTGACTGGACACTTCGGCACGGAACCGTGCCGTGCCCCATGACGGAAGGATGACCATGACTGCAACCAGCAAGGCCACCACACTTTGGCGCGGCGGACTCGCCGATGGCTCGGGAACAACGGCTCTAGGGTCAAAGGTCGCGACCGTTTCTGTTGACTGGAAGGCCCGTTCCGAAGGGAGCGCGGACACCACGACACCCGAAGAACTTCTCGCCGCTGCCCACGCCTCTTGCTATGCGATGGCCCTGTCACATGAGCTCGGCGGAAACGACACTCCTCCCGAAGAGGTCGATGTCGCCGTCGAGGTCGACTTTGTCCCCGGAGAGGGTGTCAAGGAGAGTCGTTTGAGCGTCACGGCCAAGGTTCCTGGTATCTCGGACGACGAGTTTCAGCGCATCGCCAATGCCGCCAAGGAAGGCTGCCCCATTTCGCAGGCGCTTGCCGGAGTCACCATCACATTGACGTCCGCAACCCTCGCTTAGCCGTTACCGGAGTTGATAAAGCACGTTGTACTATGCTTCTCAACTTCCTACCGCTAGTCGGCTAGGGGGCTGTTGACGAAGCTGAGGAGCAGTACCCATGCGTTTCCAGAAGACCACCGTTGTACGTGGACTATCCGTTCTCGCGATCGCTGGCATGGCCGGTACCTTGCTGGCGACCAGCGCGAGTGCGGACCTGCCCCCTGGTTACCCACTTCCCGCCGTCGATGGCATCATCCCCGGCGGCAACCCCGCAGGCGGCAACTGGGGCGTGTGTGAGCCTGGTGTCGACCCCGCGACAGATTGCGCTGACAACGTCTGGGGCGAGCCACAGACGGGCGTGGGTTACCAAGGCGTTGACAACGCCGCCAACGTCATTGTCGGCGGCGATTTCGCTACAGGGGCTGGTGCGGCGGAGTCCGAGGGCTTGCTCGTTGTGTTCGGCTCCGCGACTTTCCCAACCGAAACGTCGGGTTACTCGATCGGTGTGGCCGGAGTCGGTTCCCGTGTGACGCCCGAGAACTCCGCCGATATGTTCCTGGTCGGAGGGGATGCAACGGTCGCAGATAGCGAGAACGTCACGGTTGGAGACTTCAACGGGGGTTACCGCTACGGAAATATTGGTGTCGGAGGCAGCACAAACTTCAATAATGCTGCGCCTACGCCCAACACCTGGGGCACACTGGGGAATATTGATGAGGCGTCGGATACATCGGTCCCGGAGCCGAACGAGTGGAACGAGCTTCTCGATTCTGGTGCGACGAATGTCCAGTTGGATCAGTACCGAGAGCTCGTAGGCGATGGGCAGACGCCCGGCCTCATGACCGTGTACTCACAGATGTGTTACTCGGAACTGGCAACGGAGCCTGTGTCGCTGGCTGAGTACACCGGGGGGACCCGGACCGTGCACCAGGGAACAATCACTCCGTCGGGGACCGAGTTGATTCTCTCCGGCGACGGAACGTCCGACATCCAAACCTTCAATTTTGCAGGATCGTCCATCGACCTTGATGTGCTAGAGATGGAGTTCGAGGGGATCCCTGACGACGCAGCAATTCTCATCAACTTCGAAGCCACCGACTCCATCGACATCACGGTCAACTCCTTCAACACCGTGGGCGGTTCAGCATCGGACTTCTTCATTAACACGACACAACGCATCCTGTGGAACATTCCATATGCGCAGGACATCGTCATTGAGGGCTCCGCACAGTATCCAGGCTCGTGGCTGATCGGAAACGCGGCGTCGGACACGAATATGGCGACGACCAACACGAATGGCCGGTTGTACACGCCGGGCAACCTCCTGCAGGGCGGCCCCGTGAACGACCTCACGGGACTCGAATTCCACAACTATCCATTCACCGCCGGTCTGGCTTGTTTGACCGACTCGATCCCCATTGGGGACTTCTCGGTGGTCAAGGAGATCACGGGCAGCGCGACGACGGAGGTTCCTAGCGACGCAGAGTTCACCGTGAACTACACGACCAGTCCCGACGCAGGTAGCGGCACGCTCACCGTTCCGGCTGACGCCACGGTGGTCGTTTCGGACGAGTTCCCCGCTGGGACCGAGGTAACGCTGACGGAAGTGCAGCCCGCCGACACCGACGACGTCAATTGGGGAACCCCGAGCTTTGTGGGACCAAACGGCACGACGACGGATTCGGTCACGTTTACGGTCGGAGAAGACACGACCACGTCGATCACGGTTGTGAACACTGCGGACGTACCCCCGGCGCCGCCAAGCCCGAGCCCATCGCCGTCGCCTTCGACCTCGGTGACACCGTCGCCCTCGCCATCACCATCGACTTCAATGCCGACGTCGCCGTCGCCTAGCCCTTCGCACACGAATGGCGGCGAGTTGCCTGCGACTGGTGCTGATAGCGAGCAGACCGCAATTACCGTCGGATTTGCTGTGCTGCTGTTCGGCGCTGGAGTCGCACTCCTGATCGCTCGTCGCCGGAGCTAAGAAGCCGGTGTGAACCGAGAGGGGCCCTCAACCACAGTGGTTGAGGGCCCCTCTCGGTGTTTTCCCCGGATTGCGGGTCGAGATGCCTAGATGTTCCAGTGGGTGAACGAGCCCCCAACGGCTGTTGCCGCGACAGGCATCTCACGAAGCGTGTCAATGTCGCACATCAGCGGGTTCTCGTCGAGTACGACCAAGTCAGCAGTGGCTCCGACGTGGAGGCGCCGGCCATCGACGCTTGCCGCGATTGCCTGTTCGCGTGTGAGCGATTCAGCCGCGTTCCAAGGCTCGCGCTCGTCCGCGCTGCGGTGGACGGCTGCGCAGATAGCCCGCCACGGGTCGAGAGGTGCCACGGGTGCATCTGATCCCAGCGCGATCACCGCGCCTGCGTTGGCCAGTGACGCGAAGGGGAAGCAGCGATCTGCGCGGTCCGGCCAGAGCTTTGCTGTGGCGTCGCGGTCGTCCCACAGGTGTTCGGGTTGTACTGACGCAGTGATTCCCATGTGCGCGAACCGCGCCAGGTCATCGGGCCGCACAAGTTGAGCATGTTCGATGCTGCCGCGTGCTCCAGAGGAGGCAAACGCATCGAGAGCGTGCGTCACGGCCGCATCTCCGATGGCGTGGACCGCCACAGCGAACCCTGTCTCTACTGCGCGGTTCAAGAGTGCGATCGTGTCGTCGGGGGAAACCGTGAGGTCACCAACATGGGTTGTCCCGGGGTACGGATCGTGGCAGTACGCAGTACGGGTATTGAGTGAGCCATCCGTGATGATCTTGAGCGGCCCGACCGTCAGCAGACCGTTGGTGCCCTCGATGGCCGCCCCGGTGCGAAGCCCCGCTGAAACTCGGGCGTCGAACTCGCCGGGATAGAAGCCCGAGCGCACCCGGAAGGCCTGGAGCCCGCGGGACATGCGGTACGCCCAACCGTCCAGATTCTGCGCCATTTCAAGATCGACAATGCCTACGATTCCGCGTGATGCCGCAGCAGCTGCCGCGGAGGAGAACGCGACGTCCTCGTCACCGGGCGCCTCACGGTCAAGTCGCATCTGGAGGGCGAACGCTTCGTCCTCGCGGACCACGCCACCTGTTGACAGCGAAAAGCGGTCCCGAGCGGCTGTGTTGACCCAACACGCGTGCATGTCGCCGGAAAGCAGGATCACAGGACGCGTCGGAGCCACGTCATCCAGCACCGCGGCCGTCGCCTCGTCATCCCACAACGCATCGCGGTAGCCGTAACCAATAAGTGGCTCTTCGTGGTCGTACTCGGCTACAAGTCGTGCGGCGACAATCTGAGCGACACCTACCGCGGAGGTCGCGCCGGACACATCGAGTCGCCGGCGGACGATTGCCCACTGCGTGAAGTGCACATGCTGGTCCCACAAGCCCGGCATCGCCCACCGGCCCTCGAGATCGACGTCGTAGTCGGCCGTCTTGGGAAGCGACTCGACGAGCACGCCTTCGTGAATGTGGAGCGTCGTTGGCTCGTCAGTGCCGACGATGCGAACGTTGCGAAGTGAATAGGTCGTCATGCGGCGCGGATCTCCGGTGTCTCAAGGGCGAGGTTGTGCCAGCGGCCATGATATCCGCGTGCACGTCGATAGGATCCAGGCATGCCGAAGAGTCCGCCACCCGCTCGTTACGTCGGCGGGTTTTTCACTGGCGTGCAAGATGTGCTGGTTGCTACAAAAGCATGGCGGACCCACGGTCGCACGATGGCCTGGGGCGTGCTGCCAGCAGTGATCGCCGGGTTCCTCCTGGTGACTGCCGTCGTGAGCATTGCAATCGCCTCTCCGAAGGTGGGGGAGTGGAGCGCGGATCAACTCTCGGCCAGCGGATGGTGGCACACCCTTCTCCAATGGGCCGTGGCCATAGGGCTCGTTGTCGCAACCGGGTTGATCGCCATTAAGCTCTTCGTCTCGATCGCGTTAATTATTGGACAACCGTTCTACGAGCGCATCAGCGCGGACGTCGATGACCTTAATCCAGCCGATGCTGCGGCTGAGGAACGCTGGTGGGTCACCACGGCAAGGGGTGTGGGGGACGCGCTGAGGCTCCTTGCGATCTCACTGCCGACCGCGGCAGTCAGCTTCGGGGTGGGATTTGTGCCGGTTGTCGGGGCTGTCATTGGTTTCTGCCTGAGCGCCGCGATAGGTGGCTGGCTTGTGGGACTCGAGTTGACCGCGTATCCGAGCGCCCGGCGCGGAGCCGTCACCTTGCGGCAGCGCAGAGCCTTGCTGGCAACAGACCGGGCGCGTGCGTGGGGGATGGGCACTGCGGCCTATCTGCTGATGCTGATTCCAGGTGCGGCCCTCGTCGTGCTACCCGTGGGGATGGTCGCCGCGACCAAAGTAGTCAGTCAACTGCATCAAGCGGCGCTGCAGCGTCCCGAAGGGCATTAAGGACGACGGCGATTCCTGGTTCTCCGGCGGAGGACTCGCGCATTGCGGCAAAGACGGTGCGGCGCTGGTCAGGTGCATGGGTCATCGCAGTCACAGCGGCGGATGCTCGCTCCAGAAACAGGGACGGTAGGAACGCGACCGCGTGTCCGGACTCGACGAGAGCGAGGTGCGCTTGTAGGTCGGAAGTTTCGAACCGCACGTCGGGCTCAAAACCCGCGGCGCGGCAAGCCTGTTCGCCATAGTGGCGTGTCGCCGTGCCTTGGGGCTCCATCACCCAAGGAAGATTCACGCAATCGGCGAGACCCGCGACATCCTTGTGACGCTGTGCTTCGGGGCTGACGCAGAGCCTGATCGTGTCTCTGACAAGGGTTTCTTGCGTGAGGCCCTTATAGAGCGGCGCGCGGTGGTGCGGGTACTCCTCGGCAACAACGATGTCGTAGTCGCGCGCCCATGTATCGCGTAGGGCGGATTCCGGCTCCACCTGAGTCATGCGCAGTCGCAAGAGCGGGGCGCGGTCGCGAAGTGCATCGAGGGTGGCCGGCAATAAGGCTAGCGCCGCTGATTGAAAGATCGCGAGGTGAACCTCGCCGCGCAGTTCCGGAGAGTTGGCCGAAACCGCGGCTTCTGCGCGTTCCAATGCGTCGAGCACATCAGTCGACGATTGCGCCAAGGCGGTGCCTGCCGGAGTCAGCACCAGGTTGCGCCCTACACGTCGCACCAGGGGCACACGTGCTTGGCGAGCTAGTGAGGTCAGTTGTTGAGAGACCGCGGACGGCGTGTAGCCCAGAGCCTGTGCCGTCGCTGCCACTGTGCCCCGCTCGGCGAACTCCACAAGCGTGCGGAGTAGTTGGGAATCAAGCATGCCCCAATGTTAAGCATTGCTGTATGAAAAGCAACACAAAGCATCGCTGGTGCTGACGTACACCTTGAGTTCACACTGATGTGATGAGCATCGACGCACAGTCCCCCTCCACTGCGCCGCACACCACTTCACCTCACGGTGAGGCCGACGCCGCTGTCGCCCTCGCACGTGAGTGGAACAAGCAGGCAGCGGGAGTTCGCGGACACCTAGGCAGCACCCTGATGAACGACATGTTGGCAGCACCCGGCGGATTGTCGTTCCTGACCGCACTCATGGACGGAATGTTCCGTCCCGAAGACCCAAAGGTGGCGGCGCAAGCACTGCGCACGGCCGCCAGCGAGGTTCCCAAGGACGTGGCATGGCCAGTCCGCGCAAGCGTGCGTTTGGGTGGCGTGGCGGCTCGGATTGCGCCTGGAATGACGGCTGCGTTTGGGCAGCGCATCGTTCGAGGCATCGTTGGGCACCTCGTCGTTGACGCCCGTGACCGCCAGTTGTCGAAGCAATTGCGCAGTCTGCGCAGTGGCGGGGCAGAGGTGAACCTGAACCTGCTGGGAGAGGCTGTGCTCGGTCGGGCTGAGGCGGACCGTCGCGTAGAGCGCACCGCCGCGCTCATCGCTCACCCCGACGTCGACTATGTCTCGATCAAGGTCTCGGCGGCAGTTGGCCCGCACTCGCACTGGGCCGTCGAAGAGACCATTCCGGATGTCGTGGAAGCACTGCGGCCCTTGTACGTGGACGCCAAGCGCCACGGCGGTGTGTTCATCAACCTCGACATGGAGGAGTACCACGACCTCGAAATGACGGTCGAGGTCTTTACGCGCCTCATGTCCGAGCCCGACCTGAGCGACCTCAGTGCTGGAATTGTGTTGCAGGGTTACCTGCCTGAATCGCTCAGCGCGCTGGAGAAGCTCCAGAAGTTCGCGGTCGACCGAGTTGCCCGCGGCGGGGCACCGCTAAAGGTGCGCTTGGTCAAGGGGGCCAACCTTTCGATGGAGAAGGTCCAGGCCGAGATTCGGGGCTGGCGCAACGCGCCCTGGGACTCCAAGTTGGAGACGGACGCTCACTACAAGCGCGTCGTTGACGCCGCTCTCGACCCCGACACCATTGACGCTCTTCATGTTGGTCTTGCCGGCCACAACCTGTTTGACATCGCGCTCGCCGTGAACCGCGCAAAGGAGCGCGGCCTATCCCGCGGCGTCGACGTCGAGATGCTGTTGGGCATGGCTCCGGGACAGATGGCCGCGGTGGCCTCTGACACCGGCCCGATCCGGCTCTACACACCGGCCGTCGACCCTCGCGACTTTGATGTCGCGCTGGCTTATCTCGCGCGCCGCCTTGAGGAAGTTGCGTCGGCTGGCAACTATGTGGCCGACGCGGCACGCTTTGGCCGTTCGGATGAGGCTTTGCAGCGTCAGGAGAAGGCCTTCCGCGAGGCGTACGCCCTCTCGCTCGAGTCTCCGTCGCGCCTGCGTGGGCGCCAGCCACAAGATGCTCAGTCCCAAGACCTCGGTGCATTTGCCAACGCCGCAGACACGGACCCTGCAATCCCCGAGTCGCGGGCACAGATGCGCGCCGCCGTAATGCAGGCGCCAACCGCCGGTATTGGTGAAGCCACCGTCGCGGCCCACACCATCAGCTCCCATGAGCACCTGGATCAGGTCATTGGAACCGCCCACACCGCTGGGCAGTCGTGGGGACGCACCACCGGTGCTTACCGCGCAAAGGCACTGATGGCTATTGCCGACGCCCTTGAGGCGGCGCGTCCCCAATTGGTCGAGGTAACAGCGGCAGAGGCCGGTAAGACCATCGAGCAGTCGGACCCCGAAGTATCCGAGGCGATCGACTTTGCACGCTTCTACGCAACCAGCGCTGCGGAACTCGACAACACTCCTGGATCTCGGCCGGTGCCGCGCGCTCTCACGCTCGTGACCCCGCCGTGGAACTTCCCAGTTGCTATCCCGGCGGGCTCGGCGCTCGCTGCGTTGGCTGCCGGCAGCGCAGTGCTCATGAAGCCCTCTTCGGAAGCGGTGCGTTGCGCGGCCGTACTGACGTCCGTCATGCGCGATGCGCTCGCTGAGGCTGGTTTCGACCCAGAAGTGCTGCAGTTTGCCCCGATGTCGTCTCGCACGTACGGCGATGCCCTGCTTGGCGACCTGCGCATCGATCAGGTGATCCTCACCGGCGGGTTCGAGACCGCTGAGAAGTTCTTGGAGATCCAGCCGGAACTTGATGTGCGTGCGGAGACGTCGGGCAAGAACGCCATGATCATCACCCCGCACGCAGACCTCGATCTGGCGGCTGCTGATCTGGTCTACTCCGCATTTGGGCACGCGGGCCAGAAGTGCTCGGCGGCCTCGCTCGTTGTGCTTGTCGGTTCAGTCGCTGAGTCAGAGCGGTTGCGCACCCAGGTCATTGACGCCGTCACGACCTTGCGCGTTGGTCGACCTTGGGACCCCACAACGCAGATGGGGCCAGTCATCAAGGAGCCCACGGACAAGCTTCTGCGCGCACTGACGACCCTCGAGCCGGGGGAGAGCTGGTGGGTTCAGCCTGAGCGCCTGGGCGAGGCGCTGTGGACTCCGGGAGTGAAAGCGCCCGTGACCCGTGGATCGTGGTTCCACCTCACCGAGTGCTTTGGGCCAGTCCTTGGCGTGATGACGGCGCCGACGCTTGAGGAAGCGGTCGCGATGGTCAACGACATCGACTACGGCCTGACCTCGGGCATCCACTCGCTAGACGAGGATGAGATCCGCTACTGGATCGACCACGTCGAGGCCGGAAACCTGTACGTCAACCGCAGCACGACCGGTGCCATTGTTCAGCGACAGCCATTCGGTGGATGGAAGCGGTCCGTCGTGGGACCGACTGTGAAGGCTGGCGGCGTTCACTATGTCCCGTCACTCACGAACTGGACACGGGTCCCTGACGAGGGCTCGCCCGCCGTCACGCCCAATGCATCGGTGTCACGCCTTCTGGACCAGTCAAAGGCCTCGCCCTGGGTGCGGTCTGCGGCGGCGCGAGACGAAAGTGAGTGGCAGACGCGGTTTGGCGTGGGTCTTGATCCCACAGACATGGCCTCGGAGTTCAACGTCTCCCGCTACCGCGCATTCCACACTCCGATCCTGTGGGATGGGGTGTCCACGGATGACCTAGTGCGCGTGGTCGCAGCCTCGATTCGCGCGCTCGACAGTGCCCACGTGGTGGTGCGGCCCGAACACGAGGACAGCGTGCGAACGCTCCTCGGTGCACACGCACAGGTATCGGTTCTCAAGGACCAAGAGATCGTCAGCGTTGCACGTGACGCCGGTCGCATTCGCATTGTGGGCGAGGTGCCAACTGGACTGCGAGGTGTTGCAGACATCGCGGTGTACAGCACGCCAGTGACGGGTGCGGCGCGTCTCGAGATGGTCCCGTTCCTGAGGGAACAGGCAGTCTCCGTGACAGCTCACCGCTACGGAACGCCATTTCCCCCAGCGGCGCGCATTCGCACCGACTTGATCGACAAGGGCGACGTCACGCGCTAAACGCGCGGCGGTTCACGGCGGCCCGCTAGTGTGTGCTCGGAGAACCTGGGAGGGAATCTGAATGCGCACGTGGGCTGAGCGACGCCTCGACGTCGTGGGATCTATTTTTGCGGTGGCCTTTGTCGTGTTGTCGGTGACACCGTCGCTGTTGCCTCGACCGGCATGGGGTCAAGGTCTGGTCACCGGACTCGCCTTCACCGTGGGGTATGGCGTGGGAGTTCTGTTGTGGCGCACCCTCCGGCTCCTCACGCGCGGCCGTCCGCGGTGGGATGCCAGCGCACCGGCGTGGATCGTCACACTGGCGACCGTTGCGGTGCTCGCTGCAGTCACTCCGCTCGCCGTGTCATGGCAGAACTCGATTCGGGAGGCTGTCGGCGTCCCTGACGCGGACGGGCTACATGCCCTCGGACTCGCCGTGGGTGCCGGTTTGGGGCTGTGGCTTGGATTCGCGATCGGTCGAGGCATTCGGCGATTGCACAATTCGTTGCGCCCACGTGTGTCCGGCATCATGACGAAGGCTCTGCGCCGCGAATCAGGACCACGGCCCATGGCGCTGAGCCTTACCGCAGGTGTCGCGACTGCCGTAGGGACGCTCCTCATTGTTGCGGTGTCGATGTCCGTGCTCACCGTGCTTCTCAACTGGGCGTATGGGCACCGCAACGGCCAGTACGACCCGGCGTTCGCCCAGCCCACTTCGACACTGCGTTCAGGAAGCCCCGACAGCCTCGTGTCGTGGGACACCATTGGGCAAGCCGGAGTGAAGATTGTGGGTGACGGACCCACCGCAGCCACGATCAGCGCCGTCACCGGTATTGAGGCGGAGGAGCCGATTCGCGTGTACGTGGGCGTCGAATCGGCACCCACCCTCGAGGAGCGCGCGCAATTGGTGGTTGCAGAGCTTGAGCGCACCGGCGCCGCAGCGCGAGAGCACCTTCTCGTGGCAGGCACGACCGGCACTGGGTGGCTTGATCCTGCCGCCATCGACGGATTCGAGTATCTCCACGCGGGAGACACGGCGTTGGTCTCGCTCCAGTACGGTGCAACACCAAGCCCGGTGTCGGCCATCCTTACTCCCGACGTCTCGCAAGAAGGCACGGCTGCTCTCTTCGACGCCGTGCACGGATGGTGGAGTGAGCTTCCGGAAGCTGACCGCCCAGAGCTGACGGTCTACGGCCTCAGTTTGGGGTCCTTCGGCATGAATGCAGCGTTTGACAGCGAAGACGAATTGCTTGCCAACACCCAGGGTGCGGTTCTCGCAGGCACGCCTAGCTTCACGCCACTGTGGAGTGAGATTCAGGACTCACGTGATCCCGGCAGCCCCTACGCCTTGCCAGTGAAGGACGAAGGCCAGCACGTTCGCTGGGGTGACGACTGGGGCGTACTGACCTCGCTCGATGTCGCTTGGGACGACACCAAGGTCGCCTATCTCCAGCACGGTAACGACCCGATCGTCTGGATTGGACCGTCCGTGATCTGGAGCGAGCCCGAATGGCTGAAGGACGGCCAGCGCTCTGACCAGTTGAGCGACGATATGTTCTGGATCTTTGGCGTTACGGCATTCCAAGGAGTTGTCGATCTGGTGCTCAGCCAGAACGTGCCCGAGGACGCCGGGCACAAGTACGGAAACCTCGCTCTCGACGGCCTGCACCAGGTCAGCGGCGACGCCGACCTGTCGGACGAGGCCCTCGAGAATATTCGCACCATCATCGCCACCTACGACACGTACTCGCTCGTCACTAACTAAGCCCTGGCATCGGCCCGCTTGTAGGCATAGCCTGGGAACAGCGGGCCGATCGGCCGCGCGGAAACTGAGAGGAGAGAAGCCATGACTGAAGAGCACTCCACTGAGACCCGGCGGTACAAGTTCGAGCAGATTAGACACAAGGAACTTGCTCGGGGAGCGTCGGAAGACGAGGCCACGCGCATCGCATCTGAGACGGTCGACAAGGTGTTAGCCCAGGAAGCGAAGGAACAGTAGACTCCCCAATGTGAGTGACTCCCCAGCGCCCGGCACTGCGCCGGCACCGTCTGCGGCGATCTGGACACTTCCGAACGTTATTTCGTTCATCCGGATTCTGCTGATCGGGGTGTTTGGGGCACTGTTCTTTGCGGCTCAAGATGGTTGGGCCATTGTGGTCCTTGTGGCTGCAGGTTTCAGCGACTTTCTCGACGGGTTTCTTGCACGCCGATGGAATCAGGTCACCCGATTGGGCCGCCTCCTCGATCCCGCAGCAGACCGCCTTCTCACCATCGTCGTGGTGCTGGGGTTGGCCGTGCGCGACATCATTCCGTGGTGGCTGGTGATCATCTTGCTGGTCCGCGACGTGATGGTTGGCACGGCGCTGCTGTATGGCAAGTTGCGCCGGACACGAAGCCCGCAGGTGTCGTATGTGGGTAAGGCCGCCACCTTCTGCCTCTATATCTTCCTGCCGTTGGCGTATGTGGCATACGACCGCTGGGACGGCATCCACGCTGTCGCCATCGGGGGAGCGGTCTTCGCTGCAATTCTGTACTGGATCAGCGGCCTTGGGTATGTGCGAGACATTCATACACGCGCGAACCAAAAGGCCAGCATGAAGGCCTCAAAGAGCCCTACACTGGAACCCACAGATGACGACCGCAAGGAGGCGCCATGACGTATGACGAGAGTCCAGTAGAACGGACCATGTCTTTGGACGCGCAGCCACCGGCTGATGACGTCTCCCACCGCCTGTCCGCACAGGACGATGCCGCGGTCGGCGCTCTCGACGAGAACTGCGCGCTGCTGATCGTGCATCACGGCCCCAACCAGGGCGCTCGATTCCTGCTGGATGTCGAAGTGACCACCGCGGGGCGCTCGGTCAAGGGCGATATTTTCCTCGACGACGTGACCGTGAGCCGCGAGCACGTGCAGTTCATTCGCGACGGCAAGGACTTCTTTGTCCGCGACGCGGGCTCGCTCAATGGCACGTATGTCAATCGCGAGATCGTCTCGGAAGCCAAGCTCAACGCTGGCGACGAGGTGCAGATCGGCAAGTACCGCATGACCTTCCACCCAGGCGCTGCTAGCTAAGTCAATGTCCTCTGTGAGCGCCGCGCGCGATTTTCAGCCGCAGCGCCCCGAGCCGGACAGTACTGACACACCGGCCCAGGGCGCGTGGCCTCACGCGCTTTCCCACGAGCCGATGCTCCGTGTCAGCGACGTACTCGCACAGGTTACTCAGGAGTTCCCTGCGCTCACGCCTTCCAAATTGCGATTCTTGGACTCGAACGGCTTGGTCTCGCCACATCGGACCTCGTCGGGATACCGCCAGTACTCGCCCGCAGATGTGGAACGCGTGCGCTTTGTCCTCCGCCAGCAGCGCGACTACTACCGACCCCTGTCCGTGATCCGGGAGTATCTCGACGGACTCGATGCGGGACGGCTACATGAGCCCGTAGCTCCTTACGAGATCGCGCAGCGTGACTCCCTCCTGACCGCCGAGCGCTTTGCCGAGGCCGCCTCCGTTGATGTTGGCGTGCTGGAGACCCTCGAAAGCGCCGGAATCGTGGCGCAATCCCAGCCCGGCCTTTACGAGAGGGCCGATGTTGATCTTGTGGTCGCAGCGGCGGGCTACCTTGACGCCGGGGGAGACGTCCGCGCCTTGAAGCTCTTGCACCGGGCCGCCGACAGGGAGGCGCAAGCTGCACGGGATGGCTCCGTGGGCGCGCGTTCGCGTTCTCAAGATGCTCAGGCCGATGCTTTGGTCACCGCCCGTGTCAACGCTGCGGTCGCGATGTTTTCTGCTTGTGTTCACAAGGATGTCGACCGATAACAGGAGTGTGACAACTCGCAGACGCGCCGCGTGGTGCGTTGACCGGATTCAGCCCCGGCCGTAGGTTTGATCACACCGAAGGCACAACCAGGAGGGGACGATGGCGCAGACAGGTAGTCACGACATGAGTGCCGTGCAAGACCAGGGCATTCTGTTTGACGACGGCCTGACGCATCTTGATGCGAATGCCGGCTATCGCGGCCCCACCGCATGCAAGGCTGCGGGGATCACGTATCGTCAGCTCGATTACTGGGCTCGCACGGGACTTGTTGAGCCTACGGTCCGTGAGGCCACCGGCTCCGGAACGCAGCGCCTTTATGGTTTCCGCGACATTTTGGTATTGCGCGTTGTCAAGCGGCTCCTGGACTCCGGCGTATCGCTGCAGCAGATTCGCACCGCTGTGGATGCGCTCCGTGAACGAGGCGTTGAAGACCTGTCCCGTATTACGTTGATGTCTGATGGCGCCTCGGTGTACGAGTGCACCTCAGATGACGAGGTCATTGACCTGGTCCAGGGTGGCCAGGGAGTGTTCGGTATCGCGCTTGGCAAGGTCTGGCGCGAACTTGAAGGCTCGCTGTCGGAGCTTCCAGCAGACAAGGGCGAAGCCGTCGCACCGGTGGATGCCGGTCAGACTGACGAGCTTGCCGCTCGCCGCGCAAAGCGCACGCACGCCTCTTAAACTCGCAGCGGGTTCACGTCCACGGCGGTGTCAGCCAGGTTGCCGTGAACCTGGCAAACTTGAAACACCGTCGAAGGGATCTGAATTGTTCTCCAAGGTGCTTGTCGCCAACCGTGCCGAGATCGCTGTTCGCGCATTTCGTGCCTCCTTTGAACTAGGGGCGCGCACGGTCGCTGTCTTCCCCTATGAAGACCGCATGTCCGAGCACCGCGTCAAGGCGGACGAGGCATACCTGATTGGTGAAGAAGGACACCCCGTCAAGGCGTACCTCGACATCGACGAGATTGTTCGCGTCGCCAAGCACTCTGGTGCCGATGCCATCTATCCCGGTTACGGCTTCCTGTCGGAGAACGTTGACCTCGCGCGCCGGTGCGCGGACGAGGGGTTGACGTTTGTTGGCCCTCCTCCAGAGGTGCTGGCACAGGCAGGCGACAAGGTTGCCGCCCTCAAGGCCGCCAAGGAGGCGGGCGTTCCCGTTCTGGACTCGTCTGAGCCGTCGCAAGACACCGATGAACTCATCGAAGCCGCTGACCAGATCGGCTTCCCCATCTTTGTGAAGGCCGTCGCCGGTGGTGGCGGTCGTGGCATGCGCCGCGTTGAGAAGCGGGAAGACCTCCCCGAGTCCCTCGCCGCAGCAATGCGCGAGGCCGAGAATGCCTTTGGCGACTCGACAGTGTTCCTTGAGCAGGCGGTCCTTGGACCGCGCCACATCGAGGTCCAGATCCTCGCCGACGGCGACGGAAATGTGGTGCACCTCTATGAGCGCGACTGCTCCGTACAGCGCCGCCACCAAAAGGTGATCGAGATCGCGCCCGCTCCCAACCTGGATCCCGAGATTCGCGAGGCTCTTTGCGCAGATGCAGTGAAGTTCGCCGAGTCCTTGGGCTATGTGAACGCGGGCACTGTCGAGTTCCTCGTCGCTACCGAAGGCGAGCGCGCCGGTGAGCACGTCTTCATTGAGATGAACCCGCGCATCCAGGTCGAGCACACGGTGACAGAAGAGGTCACCGACATCGACATCGTGAGTGCTCAGATGCGCATCGCAGCGGGGGAGACCCTCGAGCAGATCGGCATCCGCCAAGAAGACGTCCGCACCAACGGTTTCGCTGTGCAGACGCGCATCACCACAGAGGACCCGACCAACGGCTTTGTCCCTGACACCGGACGCATCGTGGCCTACCGTTCGCCGGGTGGCGCAGGCGTGCGTCTAGATGGTGCGACCGGTATGGCTGGAAACACGGTGACGGGTCACTTCGATTCGATGCTGGTGAAGCTGACGTGCCGAGGCTCCGACTTCGACGCTGCCGTCCGCCGCGCTTCGCGTGCCCTCGCGGAGTTCCGCATCCGCGGCGTGACCAACAACATTCGCTTCCTGCGCGCCGTCCTTGACGATGAGGCCTTCCGTAGCGGGGGAGTGACGACTGCGTTCATCGACCAGCGTCCTGAGCTCCTCGAGGTGCCCGAGTCGACTGAGCGGTCAACGAAGTTGCTGACCTTCCTGGGCCACACGACTGTGAACCGTCCCAACGGTGAACCCGCGCGCTCCGTCCTCAACCCGAGGACAAAGTTGCCCGCAATCGACCTGGACTCGCCCGTGCCCGATGGCACGCGTCAGCAGTTGCTCGAGCTGGGCCCTGAGGGGTTTGCCTCCGCTTTGCGCGAAGACAAGCGATTGCGTCTCACTGACACGACCATGCGCGACGCCCACCAGTCGCTCTTGGCGACTCGAGTGCGCACCTTCGAACTGCTCGGTGCTGCCGGCCACACTGCACGAATGGCACCAGACCTCTTCTCTCTTGAGTGCTGGGGCGGTGCCACCTACGACGTGGCGATGCGCTTCCTGTCCGAGGACCCCTGGCAGCGCCTGGCTGACCTCCGTGAGGCTGTTCCCAACATTGCCCTGCAGATGCTTTTGCGGGGACGGAACACGGTCGGCTACACGCCGTACCCGGATGAGGTTGCACACGCATTCGTCGAGGAGGCGACCGAAACCGGAATCGACATCTTCCGCATCTTCGATGCGCTCAACGATGTTGAGCAGATGCGTCCCGCGATCGAGGCCGTCCGTGCGACGGGGCAATCCGTTGCTGAGGCGACGCTGTGCTACACGGGCAACCTCATCTCGCCGGATGAGGACCTTTACACGCTCGACTACTACCTCAAGCTGGCCGACAGTTTGGTGGAAGCCGGCGCGCACATCCTGGCCGTCAAGGACATGGCCGGTCTGCTGCGTCCCGCATCGGCGTTTGTCCTGGTAGATGCCCTTCGCAAGCGCTTTGACGTGCCAGTGCACTTGCACACGCACGACACCACCGGGGGACAGGTCGCTACGTTGTTGGCGGCCGCTGAAGCCGGCGTGGACGCCGTGGATGTCGCCAATGCGGCGATGGCCGGAACCACCTCGCAGCCCCCGATGGCCGCCCTGATTGCCGCGATGGAGTACACCGCACGCCAGACCGAGATCCCATTGGAAGCGACGCAGGATCTTGAGCCTTACTGGGAGTCGGTGCGCAAGCTGTATGCCCCGTTTGAGTCGGGCCTGCCCGGACCAACCGGGCGCGTGTACCGCCACGAGATCCCCGGCGGGCAGCTGTCCAATCTGCGCCAGCAGGCTATCTCGCTGGGCTTGGCGGACAAGTTCGAGCAGATCGAAGACATGTACGCGGCTGCGGACAAGATTCTGGGCCGGCTCGTCAAGGTCACGCCGTCGTCGAAGGTCGTCGGCGACCTTGCTCTGCATCTGGTTGCCAACGACGCAGACCCTGCCGAGTTCGAAGAGAACCCGCAGGCATTTGACCTCCCAGACTCGGTCATCGGCTTCCTGCAAGGTGAACTTGGCGTGCCGCCGGCCGGTTGGCCCGAGCCGTTCCGCACCAAGGCCCTTGAGGGCCGTAGCGAATCCAAGCCCCGCGCCGAGCTGAGCGAGGATGACAAGGTGGCCCTGGCATCGGCCGGACGCGAGCGTCAGCGCAAGCTCAATCACCTGCTGTTCCCGGCCCCCGCCCGCGAGTTCGACGTCTCGGTCGAGCAATACGGCAACGTCTCGGTCGTCGACACCTTCCACTACCTGTACGGCCTCACGGTGGGCAGTGGGGAAGAAGTCATGGTCGAACTCGACGAGGGAGTCCAGGTGCTGGTTTCGCTTGAGGCTCTTGGCGAGCCCGATGACCACGGCGAGCGCACCGCGATGTTCAACTACAACGGTCAGCTGCGACCGGTGCAGATTCGGGATGAGTCCGCGGCCGTCGATGTCGTGGAGCGCGAAAAGGCAGACAAGTCTCAGGCTGGACATGTGGCCTCGCCGTTCTCCGGATCTGTCACCACGTCAGTCGAGGAAGGCTCCCAGGTCGACGCCGGGCAGACTGTGGCCGTGATCGAAGCGATGAAGATGGAGTCGGCGATCACCGCTCCGGTGGCAGGCACCGTGTCGCGTGTTGTCGTGGCGGGGCCCGAAGCGTTGACCGGGGGAGACCTCATTCTCGTCATCGAGAACTAGCAGACTCGTAGTCGGCGACACGCAACGAAGGCAGCGTCGGTGTGTGTCGCCGACTTCTCTGTTTTCGAGGCAGTTTGTGAACTATTCATGATCGCGGGGACTATAGTCCCTGGAAATTCCGCGCCGGGCGAGAGATGCTAGAAGCATCATCTCCAAGGAGGAATCGTCATGAAGGTTCTGGTTGCCACTGGCTCCAAGTACGGCTCAACCCGCGAGGTTGGCGAGGCTATCGGTGCCGAACTGACCCAGCGCGGCTTCGACGTTGACGTGGCAGAAGCCGCCGACGTCAAGGGCGTTCACTTCTATGACGCATTCGTTATTGGCTCGGCCGTCTACGGTGGCCTGTGGCGACGGGACGCATCGGCGCTTGTTAGTGACAACGCCGAGGAACTTCGCCGTCGCGACGTATGGCTCTTCTCAGTGGGCATGTCCTCGGTGAAGACGCCAGGACAGCAAGCCACCGAGGCCAAGGAGTTGGCTTCGCTCGTCAATGCGCGCGAGTACCGCCTCTTCGACGGCGCACTCGACTACGACCGCCTGAACATGGGGGAGAAGGCGATCATCCGTGCACTCAACCCTCCCAAGGGCGACTTCCGAGACTTCGCGGCTATCCGCGATTGGGCAGGCAGTGTCGCGACCGAGCTGAGGACGGTCGCGGCTCTCTAGCTGCTTGTTTTCGGCCCCGCCGGCCCTCACCTGTGCAACGACGCCTCAACCACAACGGTCCGCCACAAAGATGGTGCGTGTGTGCCTAAGTGACGTGTGTGGCGTGCACTTGGTGCGCGCAACCTCCATCCGTCACACGCGTGCGGCAGGCCTGGTTTGAGGCGCGCCGGGTGAGGGGCGGTGGACTCCTTATACATTCGCCACTCCAACGCTAACTGACATAATGCACATTATCGGCGTTATGGGGCGCGTGGGGCATGATCGGTCTGTCAGTTAGTCAGTCAGTCAGCCGCGGGGTCGGCCACCTAAGGCGTCCCGCACCATAAGGACCGTTGCCTATACGTGACTCAGGCGCTCCGTGCAGGATTGCGTTCGGACCCAGCGCAACGAGCCGGATCACCTCGAAGAACCAGTGAGCATGGCCCAGCGCCGTGCGAGTAGTTCGTAAGATAGACATCCGTCCATGCCAACTCACGCGATTCGAACACCCCGCGGACCCTCGTCCTATCCACCGAGTTGACATAAGGTTGAACTCAACCGCCGGCACTCAACGCCTTAGCTCAGTCGCCTGGCCATTCGCCGGTTGCCCGCTGGAAGGCCCGCGCACCTCCGCGCGCGACAAGCGTTCGCACCACGGCGAAGATCGCGCCCTGAAGTGCCGCAGCCGCGACGATCTCCTTGAGTGGATAGCCGGTCTCGAGGCTTCCAGGTGGTTCATGCTCAGGTCCAGGGGCAGCTTTCTTCCACACCTGGTCGAAAATCTTGCCTGCAATTGCTCCTGCGATGAGGCTTCCCGCGAGTCCTACTGGCTTGTACAGCACCTTTGCCGATGTGCTTCCGGACTTCTCTACCTTGGTCATGGTCACTCCTTCTCGCTTTGGTTGTCGTCCTCGACCGCGGTCTCTTCTGCGCCGTGCGTGAGGCGGATCTGGCGCCCCTTCACAACGTCCTCGTGCATCTTCTTGTCGGCTTTATCGATCTTGGCGGTGTCCCGTAGCGGCAATTGAATGTGTTCCTCTGCGGCAATCCCGGCCTGGAGTTCGCGCCCCCGCTCCAGTTCGGCATCCAGTTCAGCTCCGAACAACAGCGCGAGGTTTGTGATCCACAACCACAGGAGGAACACGATTGCGCCTGCCAGAGCCCCATACGTTTGCTCATAACTCGAGAAGTTGGCGACGTAGAAGCCAAAGCCAGCCGAGGCCAGAATCCACACCGCAAGGGCAACGCCTGCACCTGTGCTCATCCAGCGAAACTTTGGTTGCTTGATGTTGGGGGTCGCCCAGTACAGAATCGCCACCATCATGACCACGACAAGGAGCATGACGGGCCACTTCGCGATCTCCCACACGGTGACGGCGGTTGAGCCCAGGCCCATTACGCTACCGATGGCCTCAACGACGGGACCTGTGAGCACCAGACCAAGCAATACGAGTGCAGCCAGCGTTACCAAGATGGCGGTGACAAGCAACATCACGGGACGGAACTTCCACACCGGACGTCCCTCCCGCACGCCGTACATGCGGTTCATGGCGCGTCCGAACGCGCTCGTGTAACCAGACGCTGACCACAGGGCGATCACCACGCTGACGACAAGCGCCAAGCCCGCAGACGGGGCGTTTGCAAGCTGGGTAATGATCGGCTCAAGTGTGTCGGCGACCGAACTGCCTCCCAGATCGGTGACGATCTGCAGCATGGTGTCGACGGTCTGTTCGCTCTCCCCCGTGAGGCCAATGATGGCCAACAGGGCAATGAGGGCCGGGAAGAGCGCCAACACTGCGTAATAAGTGAGCGCAGCGGCAATATCGGTGGCCTCGTCTTTGCTGAACTCCCGCACGGTTTTTCCCAACACGTAACCCCAAGAAGGCTTGGTCAAGTCCGTGGGTGAGTGCGGCTTCGATTGAATTCGCGTGGGCTCTTGCGATTCAGCGCTCACGGCTTCCTTCCCTGCGCGATGACGAATGCGATTACGCTCAGTGCTACCCCCCCGGCCGCGACGCTGATTTCTCGTGGGTGGCGAGTTACCAGGTGTTTCGTTCGCATTTGTGCGTTCTGCATCCAATCGGCGGCTCGGCTCTTCACATCGAGCCGAGTTCCGAGCTCTTCGAGCGTGGCTTCAAGACTCTCTCGCGTCTGCTCTAGGTCACGTTCGATTTGATGTGCGCTACGGGGGTCGGGCTCAGGGCTAGTGCTATCGCTCATCAGTGAGCCTCCTTCACCGTATCGATGTCACGCTTGACGTTTTCTTGCGACCTCTCCAGTGGCGGGGTTGCGTCGTCTACCTTCTTCTTACCCAGGACCGCAGCAACCCCAGCGATGGCGAACAGGGCGACTGCGATGATCAGCGCGGCAAGCCAAGTGTCGATTACGACTGCCAGGCCTGCGATGCCTGCAACGACCAAAGCTACGCCGCCGTACACGGCCATCACGCCTGCTACGCCAAACATGCCCGCACCAATCTTGGCGCTGTCAATGCTCTGCTGGATCTCCTTCTTGGCAAGAGCGATCTCGTCTTTCACCAAGGAGTTGGCATCGGCCAGTGCGCGGGCGACGAGTTGAGGCGCCGAGCGGTCGTCCGGCGCTGGAGTCTTTCCGAAGCGGGAGGTCATATTCCACCCCCCGAGCCGGCACCGCCTTGCTCCGTCGCGCTATCGGTGCCCGTAGCCTTGTCGACCAGCTCATCCGCCTTGCGTCCTACAGTGCGCTTGGCTTCTTCGGTGCGTCGCTGGACTCGAGGGTTGCCCTTGATGGATTCAACCTGTGCAACGAACCTTTCGTAGGGTTCCCTGCCGGCTCGAGAGCCCAAAAGGAACCCGACTCCACCTGCAATCAACCATGAAACTTTGCTCATGCTGCATCCTCCTCAAACTGGGAACCGCGGGAGAGTGAATCGTGTCTCCCACGCTGTGTTCCACGAACGGGTGAAAGTGCCTGTGCATAGAGTCATCGTGACCCTGTAGGACCCGTGTGCGCGTGAAGCGCCACCTGGGTATCCACGGTGGTAAACCGTGCCCGCGTCGGCAACATTCCCCTGTGACGCGCAGAGCGGTGCAACGCATCCGCGCTCCGCCCCGCGTTCCAGGCGCGGGTGAGCGGGGAACCCTTGTCCGGGTTGAGGGCTAGTCGAGGTAGGCCTTGAGGTGTTCTCCAGTAAGGGTTGCAGCTTGGCGGACCAGCGCGGCAGGTGCGCCCTCGAACACGACCTGGCCGCCGTCGTGGCCAGCGCCTGGTCCCATGTCAATGATCCAGTCGGCGTGAGCCATCACAGCCTGATGGTGCTCGATGACGATGACCGTCTTGCCAGAGTCCACCAGTCGGTCAAGTAGCCCCAGGAGGTTCTCAACATCGGCAAGGTGAAGACCTGTGGTGGGTTCATCGAGGACGTAGGTATCGCCCTTTTCGGTCATGCGCGCAGCGAGTTTGAGGCGTTGACGCTCTCCCCCTGACAGCGTTGTGAGGGGCTGACCGAGCTTGACATAACCCAAGCCCACATCCTTGAGGCGCGCAAGAATCTTGTGTGCAGCTGGAGTCCGCGCGTCGCCACCTCCAAAGAAACCCTCGGCCTGGGAAACGGACATCCCAAGCACCTGAGCAATGTTCTTCTCGCCCAGCGTGTGCTCGAGCACTGAGGCCTGAAAGCGCTCCCCCTGGCATTCTTCGCACACCGTCTCGATGGAGTCGAATGGCCCAAGGTCCGTCACGACCACGCCCGCCCCCTTACACACAGGGCACGCTCCTTCGGAGTTCGAGCTAAACAGCGCAGGCTTCACTCCATTGGCCTTCGCGAAGGCCTTGCGGATGGGGTCAAGAAGTCCCGTGTACGTGGCAGGGCTGGACCGTCGAGATCCGCGGATTGGACTTTGATCCACAGCGATCACGCCCTCGCGTGGTGTCACCGATCCGTGGATAAGGGATGACTTTCCGGAACCGGCTACGCCGGTGACGACGACCAGGACCCCCGTCGGAATGTCGACGTCAACAGAGCGAAGGTTGTGAGCATCGGCCCCACGAATCTCAATCGAGCCCGAAGGCTGGCGCCCTGTCTCCTTCAACGAAGCGCGGTCATGGAGGTGCCGGCCGGTGACGGTGTCCGCGTGCGCGAGCTCCGCCGGGGTGCCCTCAAACACCACTTCTCCCCCGTCGCGTCCGGCCCCAGGTCCCATGTCCACCACGCGATCCCCGATCGCAATGGTCTCCGGCTTGTGCTCCACCACGAGCACGGTGTTGCCCTTGTCCCGCAACTGTACGAGCAAGTGGTTCATGCGCTGGATGTCATGCGGGTGCAGGCCCACAGTGGGTTCATCGAACACGTACGTGACGTCCGTGAGCGCAGAACCCAAGTGGCGAATCATCTTGGTGCGCTGGGATTCACCGCCGGACAACGTGCCTGTGGGTCGTTCCAGTGACAGATAGCCCAGGCCGATGTCCACGAACGACCGCAACACAGCGCGAATCCCGTCTACCAGCGGACCTGCTTGCGGCAGCGAGATGTCATCGAACCAGTCAGCGAGGTCGGTAATCTGCAGGCGGCACAGCTCAGCGATGGACCGGCCCTGGACCAGTGACGACCGCGCGGTCTCGTTGAGTCGCGTCCCGTCGCACTCGGGGCACGTCTGGAACGTCACCGCCCGCTCCACGAAGGCCCGGATGTGCGACTGCATGGACTCTTTGTCCTTGCTCAGCATCGACTTCTGGATACGAGGAATGAGCCCCTCGTACGTCATGTTCATGTTCGAAGCCTTGATCTTGATGGGCTCCTTGTACAAGAAGTCCTCGCGCTCCCGCTTGGTGTAGTCCCTGATCTTCTTGTCCGCGTCGAGGAACCCTGACTCGGCAAAGATCTTCACGTACCAGCCGTCCGCCGTGTACCCGGGCACCGTAATGGCACCCTCCACGAGCGACTTGTTCTCGTCAAACACTTGGGCCAGATCGATGTCGGAGACGGTTCCCATGCCCTCACAGCGGGAGCATTGGCCGCCCTGGATCGAGAAGGACCGCACCTCTTTCTTCTCCCCGTGAGCGGTATCGAGCTTGACTGCGCCCTGACCCGAGATGGATGCGACATTGAAGGAATACGCCTGCGGGGACCCAATGCGAGGCTCGGCTACGCGTGAGAACAGCATGCGCAGCATGGCGTTGGCATCCGTCGCGGTGCCGACCGTCGAGCGCGCATTGGCGCCCATCCGCTCCTGATCAACCATGATGGCCGTCGTGAGCCCCTCGAGGGAGTCCACGTCGGGGCGATTGAGTGACGGCATGAAACCTTGCACGAATGCCGGATAGGTCTCGTCGATGAGGCGCCGTGACTCTGCTGCCACCGTGCCGAATACCAGGGAACTCTTCCCCGATCCCGACACCCCTGTGAACACGGTCAGCTGGCGCTTATGGATGTCGACCGAGACATCCTTCAGGTTGTTTTCCCGTGCCCCGCGCACCTGAATTGCCTCGTGTGACTGCTCTGTCGCCATGTCCGCTCCCCGTAGTTTCTTGGCCCTGTCGGCAAGTATGACGCAGTCGCGACTACCTCACTGGGCCGCGCGCGACACAATGGACTTCATGCAGACAATGCGGGTAGACGACGGTCGCAACATCGGTGTTCACGGCTCACCGGCGCCCGCAGGTGGTGTGACCGTCTTCTGGCATCACGGAACGCCCGGAACAGGCGCACCCCCTCCCGTTGCCCTGCCTCGCGAAGACTGGACGTGGGCGGGTGTTGACAGGCCCGGCTACGGGGGCTCGGAGCGCTTAGAGGGCCGGTCTGTGGCCGACTCCGCCGCTGACGTGCGCGCCGTGGCCGACCACTGGGGCCTAGATCGCTTTGCGGTCGTGGGGTACTCCGGTGGTGGGCCGCATGCTCTGGCGTGTGCGGGGGCCGATGCTCGGGTTCAGTGGGCCGTCACCGTCGCCTCGCTCGCACCGCGAGACGCGGCGGAGCTGGACTGGTTTGGCGGCATGATCGCATCTGGCGTCCAGGCTCTTGGGGCCGCCGAGGAAGGCGAGCTTGCTCGACGCCGGCTTGACGATGACTTGTATGACCCGGAGTTCACTCTCACGGATCAGATCGCGTTGGAGGGCGAACTGGCGTGGCTTGGCGAGGCATCTTCCGCCGCCGCACAGGACATGGACGGCCCTATTGATGACGATCTCGCGTACGTGAGGCCCTGGGGCGTCGATATCGACGCCGTGCAGTGCCCCGTAATCGCTGTCCACGGAGGCGCAGATGGCATAGCGCCCGTGTGGCACAGCCGCTGGCTGATCAAAAACCTCCGCCGGGGCTACCTGGTCGAGCGGCCCGACGCGGGGCACGTGTCCGCCTTGACCCGCTTGCCGTATGCGCTCGAGCTGATGGCGGAACGGAGCGCGGCCCAGGCGTAGTGACGTGCGTTATTGAATGAGTGCGGTGATGGGGCTGCCCGCTGCCTGCAGTCCATCACGGTCGATCGCATAGAACGCCCACGTGCCGCGCTTCTCGCGAGTAATCACGCCCGCGTCGAAGAGCTGTCGCAGGTGATGCGAGATGGTGGGCTGGCTCAAGCCCAGCGGCGACTCAAGGTCGCACGCACACACTGACCCGTTGGCGGCGACAATCCTGAGGATTGCAAGCCGGGTTGGGTCCGCAATGACCTTCAGTAGCCCGGCTTCTCGCCCAAAGTCACCTTCGGGAACAACGAGTGTCGATCCCGGTGGGCAGACGTCGCTCTCGGCTAGTAGGTTCTCGCGCACTGTCATAGCCACACAATACTCCGACTATTGACAAGCATCAATATTGACAGCCATCAATCTTTACTCCATGCTGGCTCCATGAGCGAAAACAAGCCTTCTGTCATCTTCGTCTGTGTTCACAATGCTGGTCGGTCGCAAATGGCCGCAGGCTACATGCGCCACCTCTCAGGCGGTGCCGTCGAGGTCCGCTCGGCTGGCTCTATGCCCGCCGACCAGATCAACCCCGTTGCCGTGGAGGCGATGCTCGAGGAGGGCATCGATATCCGCGAAGAGCAGCCAAAGATCCTGACGCCCGATGCCGTTGAGGCTTCCGATGCCGTGATCACCATGGGCTGCGGAGACGCGTGCCCCTACTACCCCGGCAAGCGCTACGAAGACTGGAAACTCAGTGACCCTGCAGGTCAGGGCATCGAGTCGGTGCGTCCTATTCGTGACGAGATCAAGGGTCGTATCGAAGCGCTTTTGGCTGACTTGATCTGATGAGCGCTGCAATTCCCGAGGTACCGGGCGCGGAAAAGGCGCGGCTGTCGAATCTGGACCGCTGGCTTCCCCTGTGGATCGGTCTTGCCATGATCGGCGGTGTAGCCCTGGGGCACTTCGTCCCTGGTGTGTCGACCTTCCTTGAGTCCTTGGAAATCGGCGGGGTATCGATCCCCATCGCGATCGGCCTGCTCGTCATGATGTACCCGGTCCTTGCCAAGGTTCGCTACGACAAGGTCGCGGCGGTCACGGGCGACAAGAAGCTCCTCGTCTCATCGCTCATCCTCAACTGGGTCGCGGGCCCAATGATCATGTTCGTGCTGGCCTGGACATTCCTTCCAGACCTGCCCGAGTACCGCACAGGACTCATCATCGTTGGTCTTGCTCGCTGCATCGCGATGGTCGTGATTTGGAACGACCTTGCGTGCGGCGACCGCGAGGCCGCTGCAGTCCTCGTTGCCATCAACTCGGTCTTCCAGGTGTTTGCGTTCTCGATCCTGGGCTGGTTTTACCTCACCGTCCTGCCCGGCTGGTTGGGCCTGGACACCCAGGGACTTGATGCATCGATAGGCACGATCGCCCTGAATGTGCTGATATTCCTAGGGATACCGCTGGCCGCAGGATTCGCCTCGCGCGCTATCGGTGAGCGGGCCAAGGGACGGGAGTGGTACGAGGAGAAGTTTGTTCCAGCCATTAGCCCCTGGGCACTGTACGGGCTGCTGTTCACCATCGTTCTGCTGTTTGCGCTCCAGGGTGAACAGGTCGTCGCGAACCCCTGGGATGTCGCTCGGATCGCCCTTCCCCTGTTGTGCTACTTCGCAATCATGTGGGGCGTCGGCATGCTCACTGGGCGCGCGCTGGGCCTGGGCTACGCACGGACCACGACCCTGGCATTCACCGCAGCAGGCAATAACTTTGAGCTTGCCATCGCGGTCGCCATCGGCACGTTCGGCGCTACCAGCGGCGAAGCGCTCGCCGGAGTCGTCGGCCCCCTCATTGAGGTACCGGTGCTCGTTGGGCTTGTCTACGTCACGCTGTGGCTACGCCCGCGCTTGTTCCCCAAGGAAGCCACCCAGTTCCCTGACCCTGCACAGGTCAGTCAATCCCGGTAGCGTCATCAATAGGCGGGATACCTCGGGTGACGCACTCGAGGAATTCCCGTCGCCGGGAACAATACGCACACCACGCACGTTCCCTTAGACAGCAGGCACCACCCCGCCTGACCACTTCTAGGGAGGCTGACATGGCTGATCGAGCATTGCGCGGAATGCGTCTGGGAACACAGAGCATGGAAACCCCCGCTCACGCTGAGTTGGCGGAGCGCCGTGACGTCCATTACGACTGCCCCAATGGACACATCGTGACCTTGCCATTCTCGGTTGAGGCTGACGTCCCGCTGTCCTGGGAATGCCACTGTGGCTCCCTCGCGCTGCTGCGCGACGGTGACCGCCCGGACGATTCCAATCAGAAGACTGCGCGTACGCACTGGGACATGCTCCTGGAGCGTCGCACCATCCCCGAGCTTGAGGAACTACTCGACGAGCGCTTGGCACTCCTGCGAGCCGGTCGCGTGGGCTAACGCCTCACATCAACGACTGAACGCGCGGCGCACTTGCGCCGCGCGTTCTTTTGTTCCCCACACAGTGGTCTTGACGAGAGCTTCGCGAATGATGGAACCGCTCATCTTCGATACGCCTTGCTCGCGCTCGACAAAGGTGATCGGTACTTCCGCGATGGCGCCACCGGCCTTGGCGACGCGCCAGGCCATATCAATCTGGAAGCAATATCCCTGGGACTCCACGTCCGCCAGGTCGATGCGCTTCAAAATATCCGCGGTGTAGGCCCTGAAACCTGCGGTGGCGTCGCGTACGTGGAGTCCGAGCATGAGCCGCACGTACCGGTTGGCGTTGGTGGACAAGAAGAGCCGATGCTTGGGCCAGTTCACGACGGAGCCGCCCGGCACCCATCGGGAGCCGATAGCGAGGTCCCACGGTTGCGGAGCGTCCAAGACGGACGGTAGGTCCTGCGCTCGGTGGGATCCGTCAGCATCCATTTCGACCAAGACGTCGTAGCCCCGTTCAAGCCCCCAGGAAAAGCCCGCGAGGTACGCCGCCCCCAAGCCCGCCTTACCCGGACGGTGCAAGACGTGAACATGGCTGTCCGACTCAGCCCGAGCATCGGCCCACTCCCCCGTTCCATCGGGCGAATTGTCATCAGCCACGAGGATGTCCACGTCAGGACATGCCTCGCGCACGCCGTCGACCTGCACGGGCAGGGACTCACGCTCGTTGTACGTGGGAATGATGATCAAGGTGCGGGTCACCACTCGTACCTTTCTCTCACGGTGCGAATCGTGCCGACGACCACGGCCGCGGCCGGCAAGACCAGGAAGCCGTAGTGCCACAGCCAGTCGTACTTCACAGCCGGGGTGATTTCTGTGCGCAGCGGCAAAGAGGCGTACATCTGTTCGGCGGTGAACAGCCCGGTCTCGTCGAGCAGGCGACCATTGGGTGCAACGACCCCGGACACTCCCACCGTGGAAATCTGCACCGTGGCGCGACCTGTCTCGATCGCCCGCATCCGGGTCATTTGCAGTTGCTGAGTGGATTCAGCGGTCAGGCCGAAGTTGGCGTTGTTGGTCTGGACAAAGAGCACTTCCGCACCCGCGTTGACGGCGTCAGTCACGATGCCGTCGTACGCCACCTCGAAGCAAATGATGGTGCCGACCGTAACGTCACGTCCCAGGTTCTCGACCGGAACCTCGACAGTGGCAGGGCCAACGCCCGGGATCACTTCGGTTTGGACGAGGTCGACGGCGTCAGAGAAGTACCCAGCGATCTCGCGCATGGGGATGTACTCGGCAAATGGCGCCGGACGCTGCTTGGAGTAGGTATCGAGGATCTCGCCACCGGGCGCCCACAGGAGCGAGGTGTTGTAGCGCCCCTCCTCCGGCGAATAGTCGTTGGTGCCTAGCAGAATGGGCACACCCGCAGCCTGCGCGGATTGTTCGACCATCGCAGCGGATTCCGCGTCGGTGCGGGGGTCGTAGTCGGCCGAGTTTTCCGGCCACACCACGAGGTCCATAGGGCCGGGGTCGGACTCCACCAAGGCGAGCGTGCCGTCGCGATGGTTCTCAGTAACCTGGCGTGCCTGGGCGAATGCATCGAGTCCTGCATTGGGCACATTGCCCTGGACCATGCCCGCGCGTAGCTGACCGTCCGTGGCCTGGGTGTCAAGAGGCACCAGGAAGCCGCAAGCGAGGATGGCGGCACCGCCGATGGGTAGCGCCAACGCTATGACGAGACGACGGCGCAGCAGGGCTTCCAAGCCAAGGCCGAGTGCGGCGCCAATGGTGACGGTGACGAAGCTGACGAGTGGGACGCCGCCTATCCACGCGAAGCGGGCAATGGGCGCATCGACCTGGGAGAAGCCGATCCGTCCCCAGGGAAACCCTCCGAACGGGATGATGGACCGTATTTGCTCCATCCCCACCCACAAGAGCGCGAATGCGAACGGGGACCACCAGGGGGCTTCGCTGTGGCGTGAGGGGGCACGGCGCACCACAGCCCACGCGGCTCCGAAGAGGCCGATGAAGGCGCCTTCGGCGACAGACAACGCGATCCACGGCACAGCGCCTACGGATTCATGGGCCCAGTACACGTGGGGTAGCAAGAAGGCGATGCCGAACATCCAGGTGAGGAAGAACCCACGCCATGGTGTCGCCTCCCGTAGCGCGATCCACAACATCGCGATGCCGACGAACGCGAGCGGCCACCATCCAGTGTCCGGGAACGCCAGATTCACCACGAGCCCAGCGACGATGGCCAGGATCAGATTCTTGGTCGCGACGATGAGCACCCGCCTAGCCTACGGCCCCCAGAATCTCAGATTGAACGCCTAGTAGGCCACAACACCGCGACGCATCGCGTCGATCGCGGTGCGTGCCCGGGTGCGGATCTTCTCGTTGGGTGCGACTTGCCCAATCTGGTCCAAAACGTCGATGACCTGCTTGCACCATCGGACCATGTCTCCGGGCGCGATCTCGGTATCGCGTAGCGCGGCATCGAGAGTGCGTCCTTGAGCCCACGCGTGGATCGCACTGACGATTCCCCAGTGAGGAGCGGGGGCTTCAGGCAGACGGTGTTCGTGCTGAAGGTCGTCAATGCGCGACCACACCCGGACACTGTCGCGAAGTGCGCGTCCCAGGACACCTGACGGTCCGCCAGGGATCTTGGGCGGCCGGCTGTCGTCCTCGCGCCTGCCGTTGTACAGAAGCGTCGAGACGGCGGCGGCAAGGGCGGGCGCGGTGAGCTCGCTCCAGATGTTTTGCCGCAGGCACTCGGCGATGACCAGGTCGTTTTCCGAGTACAGGCGCTTCATCATCTCGCCAGACTTGGTGACGGACGTGTCTTCGCCGGTGCCCTCGAGATATTCGAGGTCGCGCAGCACAGCGCAACGCCGGTCAAAGATCTTCGCGATCGATCCCGTCGTCCGTGTGATCTCTCCGACGAGTTTGTCCTTGTCACGCAAGGTGCGGTGATACCGCTCCGCCCACCGTGCGTGCTGTTCGCGCTCGGGGCACTGGTGACAGGGATGTTCGCGCAACTCGCGGCGCAGGGCGTCCACGCGACCATCGTCGTCAGCCGCAGGCGCGCGCTTCGAGGCACGCGAGGGCATGTCGAAGGTGTGGCGCGCGTTATCCATCTGCTGCGCCAGTTCCTTGCGCTGGCGAGGATTGCGCGAGTCGATCTTCTTGGGGACCTTGATGGCGCCCACGAGCTCGACGCCAGCTTGCAGATCGGCAATAGACAGGCGCACAGCTTGTGCCTTTGACGTTACAACCGTGGGGCGTGGGGTCGATTCGTGGTGGTCCGGGAGCACAACGGCCGCCAGTCCGGAACGCTTACCCGACGCAATCCGCACCACGTCGCCGCGGCGCAGATTGGACAGGGTCTCTACGCCCGCCTCACGCCGCTGGCGCTTCACGGCCTTGGACGCATCTTTCTGTGCGCGATTAATCCGCTCGCGCAGCGCCGCGTACGCCATGAAGTCGCCGCGGTCGCACTTCACGGACTCGCCGTAGCCCTCGATGGTTGCATCGAGTTCACGCACCCGACGCGCCTTCCCGACGACCGTCTGGTCCGCTTGGTACTGCGCGAAAGACAGCTCAAGTAGCTCGCGAGCAGTCTCGACACCCGACTGCGCCACGAGGTTGATCGCCATGTTGTACGAGGGCGAAAAACTCGACACCAGCGGGTAGGTACGCCGTGAAGCGAGCCGCCCCAGCTGGGGTGCATCAAATCCAGGATGCTCGACCACGACGGCGTGGCCCTCGATATCGATACCGCGCCGCCCGGCCCGGCCCGTCAGCTGGGTGTACTCCCCCGCCGTCAGGTCCTTGTGGCCTTGGCCGTCCCACTTGACGAGCTTTTCGAGCACGACTGAGCGGGCTGGCATGTTGATGCCGAGGGCGAGAGTCTCAGTCGCGTAGACGACCTTGAGGTATCCGGCCGAAAACAGGTGCTCGACGACCTCCTTGAACAGGGGAATCATGCCCGCGTGGTGGGCGGCGATCCCCGCCTCGAGGTGGTCGCGCCAGTGGGTGTAGTTCAGCGCGGCGAGGTCCGCCGTCGGGATGCCGGAGCAACGCTCGTCGACGATAGCCCCAATCTCGACGCGTTCTTGCTCGGTGGTGAGCGACAGCCCCGACGAGCGCACCTGGTCAACCGCGTCCTCACATCCCGCCCGCGAGAACACAAATACGATCGCGGGCAACAAGGCCTGCCGATCGAGCACGTCGACCACGGCAAATCGAGGAGGGCTGCGGCGTCCGGTGGGCCGGTTCGCGTTGCGTCCGGGGCGATACCCGCCCTTTCGAGGGTTCGAGCGACCATCAAACTTCGCCCGCTTGGAAATGTCCGCCAGTTCGGGGTTAATCGCAGGATTCACGCCGGGATCCTGGGGGTCCACGCCAGGCGCGTAGAGGTCGAAGATTCCCTCGCGCATGAGGACGTGGGGCCACAGTGGGACGGGCCGATGCTCGCTCACCACGACCTTGGTGTCACCCCGGACTTCGGTCAGCCAGGCACCAAACTCCTCGGCATTCGACACTGTCGCCGACAGTGCGATGAGCGCGGTGCGGGGTCCTAAGTGGATGATCACTTCTTCCCACACCGAGCCGCGGAAGCGATCCGCAAGGTAGTGGACCTCGTCGAGCACCACAGCGCCAAGGGTGTCGAGCGTTCGCGATCCCGCGTAGATCATGTTCCGCAGGACTTCCGTCGTCATCACGACGATGGGCGCGTCCGAGTTGATGGACGTGTCCCCAGTCAGCAAGCCGACGTTCTCCGGGCCGTATGTCTTCCCCAGATCGTGGAATTTCTGATTGCTGAGAGCCTTGATCGGCGTGGTGTAGAACGCCTTCTCACCGCGAGTGAAGGCGTGATGCACGGCGTACTCGCCCACGATGGTCTTTCCCGCGCCCGTAGGCGCAGCGACAAGCACCGAGTGCCCGTCCGCGACTGCTTCGCACGCTTCGCGCTGGAAGCCATCGAGGGGGAAGTTCAGCGACTCTTCGAACTCGCGTAGGTCGGGGCGTCGGGCATTTGCACGGGACGCGGCGTACCGCTCAGCGGGTGAGGTCATATCTGCCAGGCTAATGCGCTGGCGGCCCTAATAGGCGCAAGGCACCTGGCGCGCTTGTCACCGTCAGCGGGAGGTGCCCCACAGCTTCACCATCGGCCGATGCTACGGGAGCCGCAGCACCCGTGGAGCCTGGTCGCAAGATCACCTGGGAGACCGGCGTGATGTGGACGCGGGCGTCGTTGACGTGGGTGCCCTTGAGGAGGCGCGGAAAGATCTTGACGATGCCTCGCCTGGTGAGCGGTTCGGCGCGCACCAGCTCGAGGTCTCCGTCGCTCAGCGCGGACCCTGGACTCATGGGGATGCCCCCACCAAGGACTCCCGAATTCGACACCGCGATGAGCGTCCATTCGGAATCCGTGTCGACCACCTTCGAATCTGCGCGCCTGGCGGCAACGTGCACTCCGTACGGGGCGTACCCCGGCAGCTCGAGGGCGACCGCCACCTTGTACTTGAACTCCCCCCGCGGGATCTTCATGCGCCGACCCCGCTCGGCAACCGCTGCGTCGATGCCGGCGGACAGCACTCCCCCGTACCATCGCTCGACGCCGTCGCCAGTGGTCACCAGTCCCAGGTCGACCTCGCGCGGGCTGCCCACGCTGGCGAGTATCTGCGCCACAGCGGTTTCGGGATCGCGAATGGGCAGCCCCAGTGCCGTGGCAAAGTCGTTGCCAGATCCTGCGGCAACGATGCCCATCGGAAGGCCGGTGGAGGCGCACACTTGGAGACCGAGGTGCACCATGCCATCTCCGCCTACGACGACGAGCGCGTCAATGTGGCCAGAGGCGTCCCCGGCGGCGGTCAATGTCTCTTTCCAAGAGTGGCCGGAAAGGTCTGTGACCGACGCTCCCCCGCGTTCTAAGGCCCTACGCGTGGTGAAGGCCGCTTGTTTTCCCTTGCCAGCATCGGCCGTGGGATTGGCGGCAAGCCCAATACGGAGCATGGGGCGTTACGCGCCCTCAGCTTCCAGGCGAGCGCGTTTGCGGTCGCGTCGCTTCTCACCGAGCCGGGAGATTCCGATCGCGGCGAAGTACAGCCCCACCATGGGGACACCCATGAAGGCCATCGTCACGACATCGGGGGTTGGTGTGAGAACTGCCGCAGCGATCGCGATGATCATCACAGCCCAACGCCATCCCTTGAGCCACGTTCGGGAACGCACCACTCCCGCCCACGACAGTGCGACCATCACCACAGGGAACACAAAGGCGATTCCGAACGCGAGGAAGAGGCGCATCGTGAACGTCATGAGCATCTGTGCGTCCAGGAAGTTCGATCCCCCCTCCGGTGTGAATCCGGTCAGGATCGTCACGGCCTTGGGGTAGACCAACCAGGCAAGCGCGATTCCCGCCACAAAGAGCGGAATGGCGGCGCCCAGAAAGCCAAACGTGTAGCGCTTTTCCGTGGACCGCAGACCCGGGGCGACGAACGCCCACAGTTGGTAGAGCCACCAGGGCGCGGACAAAATGACGCCAAGGAACAGCGAGACCTTGATTTGCATATCGAGCGCCGTCGCCAGGCCTGCGAAGTTCACTGTGACGAGCGCGTCACTGTTTTCGGCAGCCTCAATGATGGGCTCCTGCAGCGCCTCGAAGACCGGCTCGTAGAGGAACCATCCCACGAGGGCTCCCACGGCGACCCCGATGGCCACCAGGATGAGCCGGTTGCGGAATTCGCGCAGGTGGGCTTTGAGCGGCATGCGCCCTTCGGGAGCCCGCCGGCGCGTTGGCTTAGCGGCCACGCTCCTCGTTGTCAGCGCCACCCTTGTCGCTCGAGGTGTCAGGCTTGTCTGAGCTGGCCTGGTCTGTGGTGGGTGCTGAGGTGTCCTTGGACGTCTTCTTGTCGTCGTCGGAGAGGTTCTTGGTCTCTTCCTTGAGGATGTTGAGCGACTTGCCGATGGAGCGCGCAAGTTCAGGGAGCTTGGGTGCCCCGAACAGCAACAGGACAATCACCAAGATGATGATGAGCTCTCTGGGCCCCATAATTACTCCCTCACTAACGGACGAACGCCGTCAGTCTAGTCGCCGTGAACGGCAAGCACGTTCGCTGCGCGCTCAGCCAACGCATCACGCAGTTCCTGCGGCTCGACGCTTCGGAGGTGCGGGGCGACGGCAAGGAGCCTGCCTGCGGCCCAGTCCGCATCTGCGACGGGGAACCGCGCGGTGACCTCGGCATCGGTTGTCTCGAGCTCGACTGAAGGCAGGTCCTCGACGGCCCAACGCCCTGCCCGCGCCACACGAACGGTCGCAGCAAAACCCGCGTCCAGGGAGAAGCCGAGCTTCTCCGCAGGAGGATGGGTCACCATGACATCGACGGCCGTTGCGGACTCGATGCGGTCCAACCTGAGCGTGCGGTAGTCGTCTGCGCGCAGGCAATAGCACTCGAGGTATCCCGCGCCGTCGATAGCGACCAGCCTGTGAGGCTCCACGACCCGCACGCTGCGCCGCTGGTGGGCGTCCACGTACGTCAGTTCAACGGCGTGACGGGTCGCGATCGACTCGTCGAGTGAGCCGCGGATAGCGGGATCGACCTCGGTTGCCGAGACCACTTCGACACCCGTGGAGCCGACAACCGTAGTGAGCTTTCCAAGCGCACTCGAGGCGGCATCGGGAGCTGCACCCGTGGCAACCAATGCAGAAAGCGCACCGATGAGGGCCGCGGCCTCTCGCGGCGAGTAGCTGACTTGCCGCAGTCCCTGAGCATTGGTGAGGTCCGCCACCTTGTCGTCGAAGGCGAAGCCGTCAAAGTCGATGAGGTCCTCGTGTGAATAGCCCGGGCGGCCCGAGAGCCACAACAGCGTGACATCCTTCTCGATCTGCGCTGCGCTGACACCAAAGTGCGCCGCCAGTTCTGCGAAGTCCGTGGCACCTTGCGTCTCGAGGTACTCGATGATTCCGAGGAGGCGAGTAACACGCCCCACGGCCCTATCCCCTGCCATGAGCCACCTCCAACGCAGCCGCTGCGTAAGTGGCAACTTCGTCGCGTAGGTCCTGGGGTTCGACGATGCGCGCAGCTCCCCCAAGCGCCAAAACCTGGCCGCGGAGGTCATCGCGGTGCACGTACGGCACCGTCACAAGGTCCCAATCGCCATCGGCACCTGCGTGGCTTCCCGCGTTGCGCAGTGCGTGCCCGGCCTCGGGACGCAACGCCACTATCGCCTCACCCTGTGTGTCACCGGCAGGCTTAAGCCCGCCAGGGAAATGAGTGGGGATCTCGTATGCGCCCGGTAGTCCGGTGAGCTTCACGGTGCTAGTCACGCGGCTGAGCCTGAAGGTGCGTTGAGCCTCGCGGTCAACGTCGAAAGCGACGAGATAGTCCGCGCCACCGCTGAGCAGAATGCGCCACGGCTGCACGGTTCGCGTTGCATCCCCTGAAGAAGCAGATGCGTACTCGAAGGTGACCGCCTGACGGAGCTGAATTGCCTCGACAAGTGCGGCGGCGGCATCGCTGAGCCGAGCCTGCGCTGTCGCGAACGGTAGCTCTTCGGCCTGGCCATGGGCCATCCGGGAAGATGCCTTGACCCACGCGAGCGAGGCATCGGCCCCAAGTGCGGCACCACGCCAATAGTCAGCGGCCAAGGCGACCACTGCGGACTCCGACGGGGTGAAGTCGATGGGCGGCAACGTCGCTTGGGACGGGTCAATGCGGTAGCCGATGTCGTCGCCATGTGCCTGCGAACGTACGGTCACGACGGGAATCCCGAGCCTGCGCAAGGTGTCCTTATCGCGCTCGAACATGCGCTCAAACGTGGCTTTGCGCTTCTTGGCCGTCGCCTCATCCGCCGAGTCATCAACCCGGTCGTACCCCGCCACGGATGCGCGAATGTCGTCCTTCG
This sequence comes from Demequina flava, assembly GCF_000975035.1. GTDB lineage: Bacteria > Actinomycetota > Actinomycetes > Actinomycetales > Demequinaceae > Demequina > Demequina flava. The sequence continues at coordinate 193,979 of NZ_BBRA01000002.1, forward strand.
TCATGCGCACACGCGTGTGCATGAGCGCAATGATGAGGTTGAGCAGTCGTTCCTCGGGCGAGACAGCCATGGGTTAGATCCGGACGGCGAGGAGTTCGGTCGACAGAATTGCGCGGGCGCCAGCAGCGTAGAGGCGATCCATGATCTGGTTCATCTCCGCGCGGGGAACCATGATGCGCACCGCGTGCCAGTCCTTGCCGTGCAAAGGAGTCACTGTCGGTGCCTCGAACCCGGGGGTGACCGAGATCGACTCATCGAGCTTCTCCGACGGCACGTCGTAGTCAACGAGCACGTACTGGCGGGCCATCAGCACACCGCGCAGACGACCGGTGAGAACGGCGAGGTCCTCGTTGTTGGTGTCCTTGCCCCGGATCAGGATGGCCTCGGACTTGAGGATGGGCTCCCCGAAGATCTCCAGGCCGGCCGCGCGCAAGGTGGTGCCGGTCGAGACCACGTCGGCCACAGCATCGGCCACACCAAGGCGGACCGATGACTCGACTGCACCGTCTAGGCGTACAACCGTGGATTCCACGCCGAAGGACTTCAAGTGGTGCTTCACCAAGCGCGGGTAGCTCGTGGCGACTCGCTTGCCCTGGAGCTGGTCGATCGCGGTGACTTCGCCCTTGGGTGCGGCGTAGCGAAATGTGGACCCGCCGAAGCCGAGCTCAAGGTGCTCGTTGGCCTCTGCGCCGGAGTCCAGAAGCAGGTCGCGGCCGGTGATACCGGCGTCTACCGTGCCGGAGCCTACGTAGACCGCGACATCACGCGGACGCAGAAAGAAGAACTCGACGTCGTTGCGGGGGTCGGCGAGCACCAGTTCGCGGGAGTCGCGGCGCTGCTTGTAGCCGGCTTCCTTGAGAAGTTGAGCGGCGGGTTCGGACAGTGATCCCTTGTTGGGGACGGCAATGCGCAGCACTTGTGATCCTTAGAGGTTGCGGTAGACGTCGTCGAGGGTCAGGCCCTTCGCGACCATCATGACCTGTGCCCAGTACAGCAACTGGGAGATTTCTTCGGCGGCTTCTTCGTTGCTCTGGAACTCGGCGGCCATCCAGGACTCGGCGGCCTCCTCGACGAGCTTCTTGCCGATCGCATGGACGCCCTTATCGAGCATCGCGACGGTGCCAGAGCCCTCAGGGCGCTCCTCGGCACGAGCGGACAGTTCAGCAAAAAGGTCGTCGAAATTCTTCACAGTGCCAGCCTAGTGGGATGAGTGTCGGTCGGCGTGCGCGCGACCGTAGCCACTATCCGAGTGAGTCAAGTGTGAGAGCCGTCGCAAGCGCCGCTTCCACAGACTCAGCGCCCTTGTCCTCGATCGATCCCTCAAGGCCAGCACGTGCGAGAGCCTGCTCCACAGTGTCGACTGTCAACACGCCAAAGCCCACGGGCACCATGTGCTCGCGTGCAATCGCAGTCAGGCCATCGGTCACGGAGCGACAAACGTACTCAAAGTGAGGAGTCTCCCCCTGGACAACGACGCCCAGCGCAACCACAGCATCGGCCCCGCTGCGTGCAAGCTTCTCGGCAACGACGGTGAGCTCAAACGCCCCGGCGACACGGGTGACGCGGTACTTAGCGCCAGCCTTCTTGGCCGCCTCAACGGCACCGTTCACAAGCCCGTCCATGACCTCGGTGTGCCACTGGCTCGCGACGATCTCGACCTTCATGCCGCGACCGTCGATGTCGAGCTGAGGTGCTCCGTCTCCACTCATGCGTCTTCTCCTGTGAGGTGGCCCATGCGCTCGATCTTGGTGCGCAAGTAGGCGGCGTTTTCTGGGTGCTCACCGTAGCGGTGGGGCACTCGTTCGGTGATGGTGATGCCTGAGGCACGCATGGCGGCAACCTTGGCTGGGTTGTTGGTCATGAGACGCACCTCCGTCAAACCCAAGTCTGCCAGGATCGCCGCGGCCGCGCCGTATTCGCGACGGTCGATCGGCAGTCCCAAGTCCGTGTTGGCGTCGACAGTGTCGCGCCCGGCATCTTGGAGGCCATACGCACGGATCTTCGCGACGATGCCAATGCCGCGTCCCTCGTGTCCACGCAGGTAAACGACCGCACCGCCTTCTGCGGCAACGCGCGCCACGGCTGCATCCAGCTGAGGTCCGCAGTCGCAACGAAGCGAACCAAAAGCGTCGCCGGTGAGGCATTCGGAGTGGACGCGCACGACGGGCGTGCGGCCCTCGGGCGTCGGCGCTGTGAGAACGACGTGCTCGTCGCCGGTCCGTGCGTCGCGGTAGCCGTGAATCGTGAGGTCGCCGTGGCGGGTGGGCAGGCGCGCCTCCCCCTCAGCGACCACGCGGTGCGGTGCCGGCTCCACGACAGGAGCCTCGTCTCCACGGTGAATTCGGTACGCGATCAGTTCCTCGATCGTCATAAAGACAAGGCCGTCACGATCCGCGACAGCGGTGGCGTCGCCGTGACGCATCATGGTGCCGTCATCGTTGACCATCTCGGCAATGACGCCCACCGGCGAGAGCCCTGCGAGGCGGCACAGGTCGACAGCGGCTTCCGTGTGCCCGGGGCGGTGCAGCACTCCCCCAGCGACCGCGCGCAACGGCAGGACGTGCCCTGGGCGAATGACGTCATCGGGGCAGGCGTCTTCCTTCGCCAAGACGTGCAGCGTCCGGTGCCTGTCGGCGGCGGAAATGCCTGTGGTGATGCCATCCGCCGCATCCACCGAGACCGTGTACGCCGTGCGGCGTGGGTCCTGGCTGTTGGGAACCATGAGCGGGAGGTTGAGGGCGTCCGCCTTGGGACCCGGCATAGGTGCGCAGAGGTATCCGCTCGAGTGGCGGATTCCCCATGCGACCCAGTCCACCGTGGTGGTCTGCGCGGACATGATGAAGTCTGCTTCGTTCTCGCGGTGATGCGAGTCCGCAACCAGCACGGGCTTGCCGGCGCGCAGATCCTCGAGCGCGCTTTGAATGCGCGCGAGGTCCGCCTCGGTCAGTTCTACGGGTACGGCGGGGATGGGCTCGCTCATGCGCGCTCCCCCAGCATCTTCTCGACGTACTTGCCGATGACGTCCACCTCGACGTTGGCGCGGTCGCCCACCTTGGCCTCGCCAAAGACGGTTTCCGCGAGCGTGGTGGGGATCAGTGACACAGTGGCGCGATTGCCTTCAAGCTCTGCGACGGTCAGCGACACGCCGTTGAGCGCAATGGAGCCCTTGCGGACCACGTAGCGCAGCAGGTCATCTGGCAGTTCAAAGGTGAGGTTGTCCCAATCGGGCTGCGAGTCGCGGGCCACGAGCACGGCGGTGCCGTCGACGTGACCCTGCATGAGGTGCCCACCCAGGCGGCCGTCAGCACGCATCGCGCGTTCGATGTTCACGCGGTCGCCAGCTTTCAGTGCGCCAAGGGCGGTGGTGTCCAGCGTGATTTTCATGACGTCTGCCAGCCAGCTGTCGCCGGTGTGCTTGGCGACAGTGAGGCACACTCCGTTTACAGCGATGGATTCGCCGTGAATGAGGTCGGCGCCAAAGCCATCAGTGTGAATAGAGAATTGCGCTTGCGCGCCCGCGTCGGAGACGGATTCAACCGTGCCCACCGCCTCGACGATGCCCGTGAACATCAGGTTCCTTCCGTGACAAGACCAGTGACAAGGATATCCGCGCCTAGTGGCGTGTGAGTCACCTCTGTCAGTCTCAACGTGTCCGCCATCGTGGGGATTCCCAGGCCGTTCACGGCCGTGGCGCCGTCACCGAGAATCGCGGGGGCGATGTAGGTATTCACCTCGTCCACGAGGCCTGCGGCAAAGAATGCGCTCAGCACCGTGGGACCCCCTTCAACAAGCAGCGTGCGAACCTCCCGCTGATGCAGTTCGGCGAGGACTGCGGCCGGGTCGTGGCTATGAATTGCCAACGCGTTGTCGTCGCGCCACACCTTCGCTCCGTCGGTGGGCCGCGAGCCGATGACGACCCGCAGCGGCTGCGGGCCGGACTCGTCACCGCCCGGGCGCGCGGAAAGGCTGGGGTTGTCGACCTCGACCGTTGCGGTGCCGACCGCGATGGCGTCGACCTGGCCCCGCACCTGATGGACGTGTGCGCGTGCCTGCTCACCGGTGATCCAGAAAGCGGTGCCGTCTGCGGCGGCCATGCGTCCGTCGAGGGTTGAGGCCCACTTCGCGATCACGTAAGGCCGCCGGTGGGTCATTGCCTTGTGCCATCGCCGGATCAGGGCGGCGGCGCCGTCGTGAGGCGTGTGTATCGCCTCAATGCCGTTGGCGTTGAGAGTGGCTGCACCCCCGTGCGAAGCCTCACCTGGGTCGGTGACGGCGAACAGCACCCGGCCGATGCCGGCATCAGTAAGCGCCTGGGCGCACGGTCCCGTACGACCCGTGTGGTTGCACGGCTCCAGCGTGACGTGGGCGGTGGCACCGGTCACGTCGACACCGCGCTCGTGGGCGTCTGCCAATGCGGCGACCTCCGCGTGCGGCGTTCCGGCACCCTTATGCCACCCCTTGGCGAGCACGTGGCCCTCTGCGCTGGTGATGACGCATCCGACTCGAGGATTTGGGCCAGCCTGCGGCCCTTGACCGCCAAGCAACACCGCGAGGTCCATCGCCTCACCTGAGGTGAGCTGAGGTGCGGAAGAAGAGATGGGCATCGGCCCTACTTGGCCGCGTGAGCGGCAAGATCACGCAAGGCGTTGACTTCAGCAGACGGATCCGCCGCGCCATAGACGGCCGAGCCTGCGACGAACACGTCGCACCCAGCCCGGGCGGTCTCCTCAATGGTGTCGCGGGAGATGCCGCCGTCGGTCTCGATCCACAGGTCGTGCTGCGCGCTCTCGGCAGCCTTCCTGAGCGCGGTGACCTTGGGCAGCATGTCTGGCATGAAGGACTGGCCGCCAAATCCTGGCTCCACCGTCATCACGAGCACCATGTCGAAGTGCTTGATGTCATCCAGCACGGCCTCGACGGGGGTCCCGGGCTTCAGCGCGACCGATGCACGCACACCGAGCTTGCGAAGGTCCCGGGCAATGCCCTTGGGGTCCTTCGCGGCCTCGTAGTGGAACGTCACAGATGACGCACCTGCCTCGGCGTAGCGCGGGGCCCAGTGGTCGGCATCTTCGATCATGAGGTGAGCATCCACGGGCATGGGCGCTACTTGCGCGATGCGCTCCAGCACTGGCAGCCCGACAGTGAGGTTCGGCACGAAGTGGCCGTCCATCACGTCAAAGTGCAGCCAGTCGGCTGTGGAGACCTTCGCAATCTCGCTTTCGAGGTTGGCGAAGTCTGCGGACAGGATGGACGGGGCGATCTGCATTCCCATGCGTTCCAGGCTAGTCGCTGTGTGGCGCGGGCGCGGACTCGGCGCTACGCCTGCAGGAGCTGAATAAACATCGCGTCGGTGCCGTGGACGTGCGGCCACAGCTGCACGTGCGGTCCGCTCCCCCACGACTCGAGCGTGGTGTCAGTCGCCGCTGCGAGAGCCGCACGAGTGTCCAGAGTCGTTAACCCCACGGCCGCGACCACCGCGTGCGTCTCCGCGACTACAGGAGAACAGGTCACATACGCGATCACACCACCAGGCGCGACGAGCCGCTTAGCTTGATTGAGGAGCGTGATCTGCAAATCCACGAGGTCATCAAGGTCGCTTTGGGTGCGGCGCCATCGCGACTCGGGCCGGCGGCGTAGGGCGCCCAGGCCCGTGCAGGGCGCATCAAGCAAGATGCGATCGAACGACCCCGCCTCACCCCACGCGCGCGCATCGCCAGTGTGCACAGTCCACGCCTCATCCGACACCGCACGGAGTGACTTGCGCACAAGATCGGCCCGGTGCTGATGCAGTTCTAGAGCGTCGAGGTGCTCGCCCGCGCTCGCGGCCTGCGCGGCCAGTAGCGCGGCCTTGCCACCGGGACCTGCACACATATCCAGCCACCGCTGGCTCCCCTTGTCCACGGGGAGGGCCGATGCTGTGGTCTCCCCAGCATCGGCCGTAGTGGAGGCGGTGGGTAGCGCGGCGTCAGCGTGAATCAGCGCCAAGGCAGCCAACTGACTACCTTCGTCCTGCACCGCTGCGGTGCCGTCGGCAACGGCCCCGAGGGACCCAGGGTCACCCGACGGGAGCTCGACGCCCCATGGCGACAGTGTGGTCGGCATGCCCTCCGCCTCGGCTGTGAGATCGTCACGGTCAACCAGCCCTGGGCGGGCCACGAGAGTCACCGATGGCGCAGTGTTGTCGGCAGCGAGCAGAGTTTCGATCTGACCGGGCCGGCCATCGCGTTGAAGCGACTGTTCGAGTTCGCCCACCACCCATTCGGGGTGTGAGTAGCGCGTGGCCAGGGAACGCCGCGACGTGCCAGGCGCTACCCGTGAGAGCCACAGATCCAGATCCGCCTCAACGACACGTCGCATGACGGCGTTAGCAAACCCGCCCGCGCCCTTGCCGCGCTCCTGACGCACAAGCTCGACTGTTTGCGACACCGCTGCGTGCGCCGGCACGCGCATGGAAAGTGCCTGGTGTGCACCGAGCCGCAGCGCCACGAGTACCTCCACATCGAAGCCCTCCGCCGGGCGCTTTGCGGCCTTGGAAAGAATCGCGTCGTACAGACCCTGCATGCGCAGCGCGCCGTAGGTCAGTTCGGTGGCAAAGCCCGCTTCGCGGCCCTTGAGGTGTCGCTTGCGCAGGACCATCGGGAGCGCGAGATTCGCGTAGGTGTCCTGCGTCTCGACGGCGAGGCATACGTCGTAGGCGGCCAGGCGCGCGGGTTCGACTCTCATGCTTCACCCAAGATCGCACCATCGCCCAGACGAGCGCCGCGCCACCAGTCCGAGGCGTTCATCGCCTTCTTTCCCGCAGGTGCGATGGTCGAGAGGGCAACGGGATCGGTTCCGGTGCCGACCAGCACGCGGCCATCGACTTCCTTGATCTGGCCCGGGACGGTACGTGGGCCATCGACGATGGGGCTGACCGGGCTGAGCTTCGCGACCGAACCGTCCGGCAAAGTCGTCCACGCTCCCGGGGCGGGCGTGCAGCCGCGGATCTGACGATCCACCACGTGGCTGGGCCGGTCCCACACAACATAGGCGTCCTCGCGGGACAACTTCGCGGCGTAGCTCACCCCGTCCTCGCCCTGCGGCTGCGGAGTGGCTTGACCGGACACGAGCGCCTCGAGGGACTGGACCATAAGCGGCGCGCCGGCGTGGGCGAGCCGGTCGAGGAGGTCGCCCGAGGTGTCAAGTGCGCGGACGCGCTCGGTCAATGTGCCGATCACGGGTCCGGTGTCCAGGCCCTTCTCTAGCAGGAACGTGCTTGCGCCGGTGAACTCGTCACCGGCCATGAGCGCGCGCTGCACGGGAGCCGCTCCCCGCCACTGGGGCAGGAGCGAGAAGTGGAGGTTGACCCAGCCGTGCTCCGTGGCTGCGAGCATCTCCTCGGTCAGGATCTGGCCGTACGCCACCACCGCGGCGACATCCGCTTCCAGTGCCTCGATTTGCGCGATGAACTCGGGATCCTTCGCGCTCACGGGGGTGAGGACGTCGATCCCGTGCTCTTCCGCGGCTGTCTTTACTGGGCTCGGGTGCAGCGTCTTGCCGCGCTTGCCACGGGCATCGGGCTGAGTGATGACGGCAATGACCTCGTGCGGAGAATTGATCAACGCCTCGAGGGTCGGTACTGCCGCGTCTGGGGTTCCGGCAAAGATGACACGCATATGCACCATCGTAGTTGCGCGACGACCGCACACAGCCCGCGCGATGCCAGCCAGTCCGGTGGCGCCCCAGTAGGACATCTGGGTCACAATGGGCGCGAATTGTGACCCAGATGTCCTACTGGCGCACGGCTACACGGACCTAAGTTAGAAGCCGAGCGGTCCGTCGACGCGCATGCGCAGCTCGCCCCGCTCCTTGGACGCCTCGCGTTGAACCTCGCGGAACGCATCGACCGCCTTCTGAGCAGCGCCTCGCGTGATCAGGGCCGATGCTCCATCCTCCCGGGGGATCACCGTCGCCTTGGCCTGTCCATCAGTGACGCCCGCCCTGGCGAGTGCGGCATCAACCCACTGGGGCGAGCCGAACAGTTGGATGTGGCGCCGGTGTGGCGGGAAGCCGAGTTCCGAGCGTTCGGCGTAGGCGTCGCGCGCGGCGTCCGCGGGGGTCCACGTGGCGAGTGCGCGCCTCACCGCGTCAGGGAGTGCACCCACGACAGTGACGGCACCTCCATCTGCCCTGGATCTCACCAACGCTGCAGCTGACATCCACCAGCGCACTGCCTTGAGTTCTCCGCCGAGCCCAATTCCCGCGGGAACCCCCGCGTCGACAATGACCAGGTGTGAGTAGCCTCCTACGACTGCGGGAAGAGCTGCGGGCGTCGCGAGTACCAGGCCGCGTTCGACGCTGAGGTCATCGACGATCCCGGTCGCGGCGCTTGAGACCGTCAACTCCGTCCCGGGCGCCATCCGTGCAAGTTGCTCCGCAATGCGCTCCACGCCCTGGCGGATGTGCTTAAGTCTCGCCCCGTGACACTCGGGGCAGTGCCACTGCGGTTGAGCGTGGCCATTTTCGACGCAGACCGGGTCAGCATCCGCGGTCGACAGCGTCAGCGGTGACTCACAGTCGCGGCAAACAGCCCACTCGTCGCAGCGCGCGCAGGCCACTGCGTTCACGTATCCCGCCCGCGGAACGATCACCCCAACCGGCCCACGATCCAAGCCCTTCTTCACCGCACGCCAGGCTGAGCCGGGCATCCAGTGCCGTCCGGAGCCACCTTCCGCTTCGCGGCGCTCGTCGGTGAGGACATCGATGGCAGGTGTGGCGGTGCGGACCTCGTCGCGTGAGGGCTCTATCCATCGCGCCCAACCGTGCTCGGCGAGGGCGGCCGCGTCCACACTCAGCGCGTAGCCGCCAACAAGCGCTGTCACTCCCCCGGTCGCCCGCATCGCCGCGACGGTGCGCGCGTGCAGGTAGGGGGCATGAGGTTCCTCGTAGACCGTGTTGGCCTCGTCCCACAGGATCAAGGTCGATAGGTGAAGTACCGGTTGGAGCACTGACGGCCTTGTCCCCACCACGATGCGCGCATGCCCGTGCATTGCCGCGAGGTACGCGCCGAACCGTGCGCTCTGCCCGTCGTCGTGGTCGAGCACCGCGACCTGTCCCCCGCTACGCGCCGTCCAACGCTTCAGACCGACCTGTTCGCATTCCTTCAACACCGCGCGTTGTGCTCGAGCGTCAGGCACCACGATCAGTGTGGAGCCGTCCGCGCCCAGGTGAGCCAACGCCTGGGCGACGATAGTGCGGGCTGGAACCGAGCATCGGCCCTCGTCAGGCAACGCCTGCCACACGGCACGCTGTCTCTGTTGGACGACCGGCTCGCCCGCGCAGCGCTCAGCTGCGGCTGCGTACGCGGGGTCGGGCTCGGGGGCTTCCCAGGTGCGTTTCTCCACCGACGCCACACGGGGCGGGGCCATCAGGCGGCACACGTCCCACACCGACCCGCCGTACCTGCGGGCGACCTCGGCGGCGAGCGTCAGAGCCTGCGGAGTGAAACTCGGGACGGCCGATGCGCTCTTGACTTCGAGCAGTTTGCCGTCGAACCCGCTGTGGTCGGCAACCCCAGTGACGATCGCGCCGACGAGTCTGCCCGCGAACGGCACGCGCACGCGGGATCCCACGGCGACCGTGCCCGTCAGTTTCTCCGGGATCGCGTAATCGAAGTCGCGATCCAGATGCGGCAGCGGAGTATCGAGCCGCACCCGCGCAATGGGTGCGGACACGACTATTGCGCTGCGCTCAGAAGGTCGCTTGCGCGGTCGGTGCGCTCCCAGGTGAAGTCTTCGAGCTCGCGTCCAAAGTGACCGTATGCGGCTGTGGCCTTGTAGATGGGGCGGCGGAGATCAAGCGCATCGATGATGGCCTGCGGGCGCAGATCGAACACCTCGCGGATGGCCTTGACGATGCGAGCGGGGTCGACGGTTTCCGTACCGAAGGTCTCGACGTACAGGCCCACGGGGTGTGCCGTGCCGATCGCGTAGGCGACCTGAACCTCGCACCGGTCTGCCAGCCCTGCGGCGACGACGTTCTTGGCGACCCATCGCATCGCATACGCCGCGGACCGGTCCACCTTGCTCGGGTCCTTGCCAGAGAACGCGCCTCCGCCGTGACGGGCCATGCCGCCGTACGTGTCGACGATGATCTTGCGGCCAGTCAGGCCGGCGTCGCCCTTGGGACCGCCGATTTCGAACCGACCGGTGGGGTTGATGAGCGAGCGGTGCCCAGTGGCGTCGAGCTCAAAGGACGCCAGGACCGGCGCGATGACTGACTCCTCGAGGGCGAGGCGTAGGTCCAGCGTGTCCCAGGCCTCGGCGTGCTGGCTCGACAGCACCACGGTGTCGACAATGCGGGCCACATCGCCGTCGTAGCCGATCGTCACCTGCGCCTTGCCGTCGGGACGGAGCCCGTCCACGGCATCTGTCTTGCGAACCTCAGCGAGCTTCTGGGTCAGGCCGTGGGCGATCGCGATCGGAAGCGGCATGAGCGCATCCGTGTCGCGGCACGCGTAGCCGAACATGAGGCCCTGGTCTCCCGCGCCAAGCTCCGAGCCATCGGTGTCCGTTGCCGAACCCACGCCCGCCCAAATGTCCGGGCTCTGCTCGCCGATCGACACCGAGACACCGCAGGAGTCACCGTCAAAGCCGACCTTGGACGACGTGTATCCGATGCCGTTGACGACGTCGCGGATAGTGCCCGGGATGTCGACGTACGCCTCGGTGGTCACCTCTCCGGAGACGTGCACCAGACCCGTCGTGACCATCGTCTCGACCGCTACGCGCGCGGCCGGGTCCTGCCGGAGCATCTCGTCCAAGATCGCGTCGGATACCTGGTCACACACCTTGTCGGGGTGGCCTTCGGTGACGGATTCGGACGTGAAGAGGCGAAGATCTGTCATGCCGCACAGCCTAGTGGCGCGCGGTGACATTGACGTCCCTACTCTGAACAGCGGTAGGCGCCTGGGACCCAAGGCCCATTCCAGCACAAGCCCGTAGTTGCTACCGTCAGCATGGGCCACGGTTCAGGGGCTTACGCGAGAGGTGGAGGAGAAGTTATGGATACGGATCTGAGGCTCATCTCGCGAATCTTCTCCGGAGGACAGACCGGCGCCGACCGCGCGGCCCTGGACGCGGCGATCAAGGCGCGCGTTGTCCACGGAGGATGGTGCCCCGCTGGCGGGTGGGCCGAGGACAAGCCGTACCCGCCCGGCGTGCTCGTGTCTTATCCGGGACTCAAGCCGACGATCGAGTCCGAGCCCGAGGTCCGCTCCCGTTACAACATCCGCGACTCGCACGCGACGCTGGTGCTGGGCGCGGTGGAATCCTCCGAGGGGTGCCAGCGCGGGGTCGCCTACGCGCGCGCTACGTCAAGGCCGGTGCTCTTGAACCCGTCCGAGCCAGACGAGGCGCTCGAGTTCCTACGGGGCGTGGGGCGCGACTTGATTGTCAACGTCGCTGGGCCGCGCGAGTCTGAAGCGCCGGGTGGCTACGACCGCGCCCGCGAGTTCATGGATGAGTTGCTCGCTTCCGCTGCCGCCTCCACGTAGCCGCAGATGGTGCATGGAGGTGTCGATTTCGCCCCGATTCTCGACACTTTATTGCACCGGACGTGGTCACCCGCGTAGCCGTTGCTGCACGACATTTATCACCATGGATCGGCACCACTCCGGGCGCTTGGTGAGATCACGCCACGTGAGCCTCAGCGTCTGATAGCCAAGGCTCGCCGTAAGTACATCGCGCTCGCGGTCACGGGCCCACGACTGCTCATCAGCGTGGAACGCACGGCCGTCGAACTCGACAATCAACCGTGCCCGCTCATGGCACATGTCCGCCACCACAGTCCGGCGACGCGCGCGGATGGTGTGCTGCCAAGTGAACTCGGAGAACGACCGGCCCACAAATACGTCACGCTTGGCGATCACCTCCATCGGAGACTGCGCGCCGTCAAGAAAGTAGCCAAGGAGCTCAGCTAGCTCACGGCGACGCTTCAACCTGGGGCGACTCGCTAGGTCTGTTGCGAGTTCCGGTGCCGAAACAATGCGCTTCCACAACGCGCGGTAGACCACGTCCGCAGCGAGGCGCACTGGAGTCAGCGCCCACGCATCGAGGACCGCGTTCGATGGCGTCACTGTAGGCACTCCGTTCACGGTGCGGTGGGCTGGCCAGGTGCGGGTGGAACGTACCGTGAGGTTGGGCTGCACGGACACGCGGTAGCCGTGAGGAACCACGAGCACATCTTCGCCCGGGACTTGCCACGTAGGTTCGAAGAGAGCCAAAGCCGTCTGCGCTGAGACGAGGCCACGTGGGATCCACATGTGGAGCGCCGCGGCACGGCACCTCGGGTCGCGTGCGTGTTGCGCCGCTACGAAGATGCCCGGCCTGATCCGCACGACCTTTGCCGTTTCAAGTGCCTGGTCCAGGCTGTAGCGAGAGAAGGCGGCAAGAACCTGGGCCCTGGAGAGCGGTCTTTCAACCCGAGCCATGTAGCGCGACAAACATTCGCCGGCGCGCGGCGGCTCGGGAGGGATGGGGTCACTCGGCACGCCTCATTCCAGCGCGGTCAGACCCGTGCGTGGCGGTGTTGCTCCTGAGGGGTGGACAGCTGCGCGGTATCCCGGGGATGGGGACGACGCTCACGTATTGCTATGTGCAGGAAAGCGCTCAAAATCAGGGCAGAATCCGCAGTTTCATGCACCGTTTGCGTCGGCGGGAGTGGCGAGGCCACCAATCGCATCGAGGACAGCGTGTGCGACTGCGAGTTTGGTTCCCGCTGCCTCGCTGACGACTTCGCCAGCAGCATCCAGCATCACGACCGAGTTCGTGGCGGTGCCGAAGCCGACATCCTGGCCGACCTCATTCACGACGAGGAGATCGGCTCCCTTGCGCCGAGCCTTAGACGCGCCGTGCTCGACAACGGAGCCCGCATCATCACCAGTTTCAGCCGCGAACCCGACAATGACCTGGCCGCCAGTATCACCAGCGGTGCCTTCGGGAATGGTCGCGTGGCTGGCCCGCTTGCGCGCGACGAGGCCCGCAAGGAGGTCGGGGGTCTGCTCAAGCTCGAGCGTCAGTCCTTCTTCGCCGGACTTTTTGAGCTTCGACGCAGATGCGGACAACGGACGGTAATCAGCCACCGCAGCAGCCATGATCACGATGTCCGCCGACTGCGATTCACTTGCCAGAGCTTTCTCGAGTTCAGCCGCCGACTCAACATCGACTCGCGTGACGCCCTCGCCCAAGGGCAAGGTCACATTGGCTGCGATGACGGTCACGGTGGCTCCGCGCTCGCGGGCAGCCTCTGCCAGAGCGAAGCCCTGCATGCCGGATGAGCGGTTACCCAGATAGCGCACCGGATCGATGGGCTCGCGGGTGCCGCCTGCTGTGATCAGCACGCGCACCCCGTCTAGGTCGCCCCAGGTGCCGCCATCTCCGCGGCCCGGTAGGACATGCGGATCACTTTCCGCCGGATTGTGACCCAGATCCCCTACTGAGGGTGTTGAGTCCGTGGCGCGGGAGGCTGCAGAGCCCTGAGCGGGGGGTGCGGAGGTGGCAGACGCACCGGACGCACCAACCAACTCGTACAGCGCGGCCACAATGACTTCAGGATCAGGCAAGCGCCCAGGACCGGAATCGGGCCCCGTCAACCGCCCAACGGCCGGCTCCAGCACAGTCACGCCACGCGAACGCAACGTGGAAACGTTCGCGATAACGGAGGGGTCGCGCCACATCTCCGTGTGCATCGCGGGACACACCAGGATGGGGGCCTCGGTCGCAAGAAGGGCGTTCCCGAGTAAGTCGGTCGCGCGTCCGGCTGCCATCTGCGCCAGGAAGTCGGCGGTGGCGGGGGCGACAAGAACGGCCTCGGCGCGTTGGCCGAGCCGAACGTGCTGCACCGACGGGACGTCGTCAAACGTCTCCGTCGGTGCAGGATGTCCAGATAGTGCCTCCCACGTCGCGCGCCCCACAAAATTCAGTGAGGCCGCGGTGGGTGTGACACGGACGTCATGTCCGTCCTCCGTGAGCAGTCGGAGCACCAGCGCCGCCTTGTATGCGGCAATGCCGCCGGTGACGCCCAGGAGGACGCGCATGACTGAGAGTTACTTCTCGGAGTCGCCCAGGTCGAGCAGGCCGCCCTCGTTGATCTCGCGCAGTGCGACCGACAGGGGCTTGTCGGTGGAGTCGGCCTCGACGAGCGGGCCGACGTTCTCGAAGTGGCCCTCACCGAGTGCCTCGTAGTACGAGTTGATCTGACGGGCACGCTTGGAGCCGTAGATCACGAGGGCGTACTTGGAGTCCACCTTCTCGAGCAGCTCATCGATGGGCGGGTTGGTGATGCCCTCGGGGTGTGCGACGGTTCCAGCCACGGTTAACTCCTCAAATTGGCGGGACGAACGGTAACAAAACTCGCACAAGTCTAGCGTGCTTGGAGAACTATGTCCTCGAGCTCGCCCAGTGCGGTGTCGAGATCGTCATTGACGACGACCTCATCAAATTCTTCAGCGGCAGCCATCTCCTGCCGCGCGGTCTCGAGCCGGCGTTCACGCTCGGCCTCATTCTCAGTGCCGCGCCCCTCAAGACGCCTCACCAGTTCCTCCCAGGACGGGGGCGCAACGAACACAAACAGCGCCTCCGGCATGGTGCGGCGCACTTGCCGTACGCCGTCCAGGTCAATCTCGAGTACAGCAGGTCGCCCTGCGGCCAGCGCGTCGAGCACAGGCTGGCGCGGCGTGCCGTAGCGGTTGGAGCCGTGAACAACGGCCCACTCGAGCAACCCGTCCTCCGCCACCAACGCATCAAACTGCTCGTGCGTGACGAAGTGATAGTCCTCGCCGTCCTGCTCGCCGGGTCGAGCGGGACGTGTTGTCGCGGACACGGACACCCAAATCTCAGGGTGTTTGTCCAAGAGCGCCTTCAGCAAGGTTCCCTTGCCCACCGCGGTGGGACCCGCGAGCACAACGAGTTGCGCCATTCAGCCCTCGCGCTTGATGAGCGCCTCGACCTGATGTGCACCAAGTCCACGCACACGGCGTGCTGGGGAGATACCGATCTCCTCCATGGCGGTTTCGGCACGCTTGGGGCCGATTCCGGGCAGGCACTGCAATAGATCGCGGACACGAATGCCGGCCAGGGCCTCATCAGCCTTGGCTTCGTTGATGGCCTTCTCGAGAGTCATTTCGCCGTGCGTGAGCTTCTCCTTGAAGACGCGGCGTGCTGAACGCACTGCGGTCGCCTTCACGAGAGCCGCGGCACGTTGCTCATCTGACAGTTCGGGTGTCGCCACGGTCCCTTCCTTTCTCTGGGGAGGATGTGCGGACGGGTCTATCCCGCCAGCGCTGTCTTCGCTGCGTCGGTCGCCTCAATAACGGCCGCGCGCAACTTTTCAACGAAGGGACCTGCACGCAGGACCCCCCTCGATTGATTGACGAGTACGAGTCCCCGAGAGTTCCCAAATACCTGGGACAACTCCTTGGCACCCGCACCCTGTGCGCCCACTCCCGGCGCGAGGATTGGCCCGTTCAGGCCCTCGAGGCCGATGCCGAGATCCGACACCGCCGATCCGACTGTCGCTCCCACGACAAGTCCAACGGAGCCCATGGGCTCCTCCCCCACGTTCAACTCCGCAGCCTGGCGGACAATCGACGCCGCGACTGCTTCACCGTCCGCGGATCGCGCGTGCTGCACTTCGTGGCCCTCGGGGTTCGAGGTCAGCGCAAGCACGAACAGCCCCTTGCCGTGCTCCTTCGCAAGCGAAACCGCCGGCGCGAGCGAACCGAAGCCCAGGTATGGCGATACGGTCAGCGCGTCACATTCCAGCGGAGCGCCAGGTACCAGGTACGACTGCGCATAACCGGCCATCGTGGATCCGATGTCGCCGCGCTTGGCGTCCAGAATCGACAGCAGCGACGCTTCACGGGCTGCGCGCAACACCGCCTCGAGGGCTGCAACGCCCTGAGAGCCGTGCCGCTCAAAGAAGGCGGCGTTGGGTTTTACTGCTGCGGCGTGTCCGGCCGATGCTTCAATCACCGCTTCACCAAAGCTCACCAAGGATTGTGGTGAGTCGGGTAGCCCCCACTGCTCGAGGAGCTCGGGGTGGGGGTCAATGCCGACGCAGAGCGGGCCAAACTCGGCCATGGCGTTCGACAAACGTGCACCGAATGTCATTCGGTCTCTCCTTAGGCGACGCATGCAGCATCGGTCATTGTGGCCATGCTACCTGCGGATACGTCCCAATGTGCGGTCAAGCACATCGGGACGTATCGACTTGTGGTGAATGAGGTCAGGCGGTGGCGTCCTGCAGGCTCAGGACCTCGAAAGGACCGGC
This sequence comes from Demequina flava, assembly GCF_000975035.1. GTDB lineage: Bacteria > Actinomycetota > Actinomycetes > Actinomycetales > Demequinaceae > Demequina > Demequina flava. The sequence continues at coordinate 210,287 of NZ_BBRA01000002.1, forward strand.
CTGGAGCGCCTCGATCGCCTGAACGGCGGCGGACAACTGCTGAGTCGTCGTGACGATTGCAGAGTCCGCAGCGGTTGCTGCAGCACGAATCTCGTAGCCATCGGCTCGCGCTCCCTGGCCCTCCGGCGTATTGATCACGAGCGGGACCTCACCGGCGTGGATGAGTTCCACGATCGTCGGCTCACCGTCGGGGCCCACGCCCTCGGAGTACTTGCGCACCACCGTGGCGGGAATGCCGTAGCGTCCCAGGACCTGAGCGGTGCCAGCCGTTGCGAGGATCTCGAAGCCGAGCTGAGCCAGGCGCGCGATCGGGAACGAGATCGCCCCCTTGTCGCGGTCGGCCACGGAGACGAATGCCTTGCCACCAGTGGGAAGGCCACCAAAGGCTGCGGACTGCGACTTGGCGAACGCCAGCGGGAAGGTCGAGTCAAAGCCCATGACCTCACCCGTGGAACGCATTTCCGGTCCCAGAACCGTGTCAACGACCAGGCCCTCGTGGGTGCGGAAGCGCTTGAACGGCAGCACCGCCTCCTTCACGGCGATACGCTGGTCCATGTCGATCCGCGCAGCGTCGACCTCAGGTAGCACGCCATCGGCCTTGAGCTGAGCGATCGAGGTTCCTGCCATCACGAGTGACGCGGCAGTGGCCAGCGGCACACCCGTGGCCTTCGCCACGAACGGCACGGTGCGGGATGCGCGCGGGTTCGCTTCGAGGACGTACAAGACGCCGGACTGCAGCGCGTACTGGACATTCATGAGGCCATGTACGCCGATGCCCTTGGCAAGCGCCTCGGTTGAGGTGCGGATGCGCTCGAGCTCCGACAGCGACAGCGTCACCGGAGGCAGCACACACGCGGAGTCACCGGAGTGAATACCGGCCTCCTCGATGTGCTCCATGACACCGCCGAGGTAGAGCTCCTCGCCGTCGTAGAGCGCGTCGACATCGATCTCGATCGCGTCATCAAGGAAGCGGTCGATCAGCAGGGGCGCGTCGGTGACGTGATCGCCCACGTCCGCCATGCGCGTGCCGTAGTCCTCGAGCTGCGCGCGGTCATAGACGATCTCCATACCGCGTCCACCCAGAACGTACGAAGGCCGCACCAGCACCGGGTAGCCAATGCGCTCAGCGATCTCGATGGCCTCGTCGATGCCGTGAGCCGTGCCATAGGCCGGCGCCGGAAGCGCAGCGCCATCCAGCACGCGCCCAAAGGCCGCGCGGTCCTCAGCGTTATCGATCGCCTCAGGCGACGTACCGAGGATCGGAACCCCAGCATCGGCCAAACGCTTTGCGAGCGACAGCGGGGTCTGACCACCGAGCTGTACGAACATGCCCTTGACCGGGCCCGCAGCCTTCTCTGCCTCGTACACAGCCATCACGTCCTCGAACGTGAGGGGCTCAAAGTAGAGGCGGTTGGCGGTGTCGTAGTCAGTGGAGACGGTCTCGGGGTTGCAGTTAACCATGACGGTCTCGTACTGGTCCTTGAGGCTCAGGGCCGCGTGGACGCAGGAGTAGTCGAACTCGATTCCCTGGCCGATGCGGTTGGGGCCTGAGCCGAGGATCAAGACAGCCTCGCGCTCACGCGGGGCAACCTCGTTCTCGGTCTCGTACGAGCTGTAGTGGTACGGCGTACGCGCCTCAAACTCTGCGGCGCAGGTGTCGACGGTCTTGTAGACGGGCTGAACACCCAACTCGCGCCGAGCCTCAAACACGGCCTCCACCGAGATGCCACGCAACTGGGCGATCTGAGCATCGGCCAAACCGTGACGCTTGGCGGTGCGCAGCAGCGAAGCGTCCAGCGAGGACGCGTCAGCCACATCCGCGGCAATCTCGTTCATCAGCAGCATCTGGTCCAGGAACCACGGGTCAATCTTGCATGCGTCGAAGATCTGCTCGAGGGTGCAGTTGCCGGCCAACACGGCGCGCAGGAGTTGCTGGACCTGGATAAAGCGCTTCTCCGTCGGGATCATGATCGCCTCGAGTAGCGAGGCGACCTCAGCGTCGGACGGAGCGGCACCCTCCCAGCGGAAGTTCATGCCCTTCTTGTCGATCGAGCGCAGTGCCTTGCCGAGAGCCTCGGTGAAGTTGCGGCCAATCGACATTGCCTCGCCCACGGACTTCATGGTCGTGGTGAGGACGGGGTCCGCTGCCGGGAACTTCTCGAACGCGAAGCGGGGCACCTTGACGACGACGTAGTCGAGCGAAGGCTCGAACGATGCCGGGGTGGAGCCGGTGATGTCGTTGGGGATCTCGTCGAGCGTGTACCCCAGGGCCAGCTTGGCGGCGATCTTCGCGATCGGGAATCCGGTGGCCTTCGACGCCAGCGCAGACGAGCGCGACACGCGCGGGTTCATCTCGATGACGATGAGGCGCCCATTAGACGGATCCACAGCGAACTGCACGTTGCAGCCACCGGTGTCCACGCCCACCTCGCGGATGATCGCGATGCCCACGTCGCGCATGCGCTGGTACTCGCGGTCGGTGAGGGTCATGGCGGGCGCCACCGTCACGGAGTCGCCGGTGTGCACGCCGACCGGGTCCACGTTCTCGATCGAGCAGACCACCACCACGTTGTCGTTGCGGTCGCGCATGAGCTCGAGCTCGTACTCCTTCCACCCCAGAATGGACTCCTCCAGGAGAACTTCGGTGGTGGGCGAATAGTGCAGGCCGGCACCGGCGATGCGGCGCAGGTCTTCCTCGTCGTACGCGAAGCCGGAGCCCAGGCCACCCATCGTGAACGACGGGCGCACCACGACCGGGTAGTTCAGTTCCTCCGCAGCGGCCAGGCACTCGTCCATGGTGTGGCAGATGCGCGAGGCGGCCGAGTCAGCGCCGCAGCGCTCCACGACACCCTTGAACAGCTCGCGGTTCTCGCCCAGGTTGATGGCCTCGAGGTTGGCGCCAATGAGTTCGACGTCGTACTTGGCGAGGATGCCAGCGGCGTCAGCATCGATCGCTGCGTTCAGCGCAGTCTGGCCGCCAAGCGTCGGGAGCAGCGCGTCAGGGCGCTCCTTCTCGATGATCGCCTCGATCACCTCGGTGGTGATGGGCTCCACGTAGGTGGCGTCCGCGAACTCCGGGTCCGTCATGATCGTGGCGGGGTTGGAGTTGAGCAGGATCACGCGCACGCCCTCGGCGCGCAGGATGCGGCACGCCTGGGTGCCGGAGTAGTCGAACTCACAGGCCTGGCCAATAACGATGGGGCCAGAGCCGATGACGAGGACTGAGGAAATGTCGTCGCGCTTGGGCATCAGACGCGCTCCCCCTTCATGACGGAGATGAAACGATCGAACAAGTAGGACGCATCGTGCGGACCTGCGGCGGCCTCCGGGTGGTACTGCACGGAGAAGGCGGGCAGGTCGAGGCACTCGAGGCCTTCGACGACGTCGTCATTGAGGCACACGTGGGACACCTTGACGCGGCCGTATCCGGCGGGTGAGTCCGACTCCCCCTCCAGCGGCGCGTCCACGGCGAAGCCGTGATTGTGAGCGGTGACCTCCACCTTGCCGGTGGTGCGGTCCATCACGGGCTGGTTGATGCCGCGGTGGCCGAACTGGAGCTTGTAGGTGCCGTACCCGAGCGCGCGGCCCAGCATCTGGTTGCCGAAGCAGATGCCGAAAAACGGCACCTTGGCGTCGAGCACCTTGCGCAGCTGGTCGACCGCGTGGGTCGCCGCGGCGGGGTCGCCCGGCCCGTTGGAGAAGAACACGCCGTCAGGGTTCTCGGCGAGGATTTGCTCAGCGGTCCACGAGGAGGGCACGACGGTGACGCGGATTCCGCGCTCGGCCATCATGCGGGGCGTGTTGGCCTTGATGCCGAGGTCGACGGCCACAACGTCAGCGACCTTCTCCGCACCCTCGGCGGGTTCAACCACGTAAGCCTCAGGAGCCGTGACCTCATCGGCCAGGTGTGCACCAGACATTTCGGCACCAGCCTTGACGCGCGACACGAGCTCCTCGACAGGGGCCAACGCGTCGCCGCTAAAGATGCCCGCACGCATTACGCCTTCGCGCAGGATACGCGTGAGCTGGCGGGTGTCGATGCCGGAGATACCGACAATCCCCTGTGCCTCGAGGTCGTCGTCGAGCGTGCGCTGGGCGCGCCAGTTCGAGGAACGTCGGGAGGGGTCGCGCACCACGTACCCGGCAACCCAGATCTGACGGGATTCATCGTCCTCATCGTTGACACCGGTGTTGCCGATGTGGGGTGCCGTCATGACCACGATCTGACGGTGGTAGCTAGGGTCGGTGAGTGTCTCCTGGTAGCCGGTCATGCCGGTGTTGAAGACGATCTCTCCCAGGGTTTGGCCGGTGGCGCCGTAAGCGGCGCCTTCAAACGTCCGGCCGTCCTCGAGGACGAGGACCGCGGGGCTGTCAGTCACGCGAATGCTCCTTCAAACGAAACGTCAGTGTAGGTGGGGCGGCCGCGCAGGAAGGTGGCGACGGCGCGTCCCGGAAGCTCAATCCCGCCAAAGGGCGAGTTGTTGGACCGCGAGGCGGTGGCGCTGGGCTCCACCGTCCACGTGGCCGTGGGGTCAATGAGGGTGATGTTGGCAGGCTCGCCCACCTCAAGGGGGCGACCGTGGCCCTCATCCCGGCCGATGCTGGCTGGGGTTGTCGACATGACCCTCGCCACATCGCGCCACGACAGGGCGCCACTGTCCACCATGGTCTTCTGCACGATGCCGACGGCCGTTTCGAGGCCGATCATGCCCATCGCGGCGGCTCCCCACTCGCAGTCCTTGTCCTCGTCCGGGTGCGGAGCGTGGTCGGTGGCGACGATGTCGATGGTGCCGTCGGCCAGTCCCGCGCGGACGGCGTCGACGTCGGCCTGGGTGCGAAGCGGCGGGTTGACCTTGAAGCGCGGGTCGTAGCCGCGCACGTTCTCATCGGTCAGCAGCAGGTGGTGCGGCATGACTTCGGCGGTCACGTCGATGCCCTTGGCCTTGGCCCAGCGGATGATCTCCACGGATCCGGCGGTGGACAGGTGGCACACATGCAGGCGGGAGCCGACGTGCTCAGCGAGCAGCACGTCGCGAGCAATGATCGACTCCTCTGCGACGGCGGGCCATCCGGCCAGCCCCAAATCGGTCGACACCAGACCCTCGTGCATCTGGGCACCCTCGGTCAGGCGCGGGTCCTGAGCGTGCTGGGCGATGACGCCGTCGAACGTCTTGACGTACTCGAGCGCGCGGCGCATCAGCACGGGGTCGTGCACGCACTTGCCGTCGTCGCTGAACACGCGCACCTGGGCACGCGAGTTGGCCATGGCGCCCATCTCGGAGAGCTGGTTGCCCTCGAGCCCCACGGTGACGGCACCCACGGGATAGACGTCGACCAGACCGACTTCTTTACCCCGCGAGGCAACCTGCTCCACGACACCGGCGGTGTCCGCGGTGGGGGTCGTGTTCGCCATGGCGTGGACGGCAACAAAGCCGCCCTTGGCGGCAGAACGCGACCCCGTCTCGATGGTCTCGGCGTCCTCACGCCCGGGCTCACGAAGGTGAACGTGAATGTCCACCAAGCCCGGAAGGGCGACCAGACCGGAGGCGTCGATCGTACGGGCGCCAGCCGGAGCATCGGCCCTATCCAAGGAAGCGATGCGTCCGTCAACGATCACAAGGTCGGCGGTGGTGTCGCCATACAGCGACGCGTTCTCAATGACGATGGCGTCCGTCTCAGTCATTGGGCGCCTCCTCTCCGGACAGCAGCAGGTACAGGGCGGCCATGCGCACGGCGACGCCGTTGCTGACCTGTTCGACGATCACGGACCGCGGCGAGTCCGCTGCCTCCGCAGAGATTTCCAGGCCGCGGTTCATGGGGCCAGGGTGAAGGATGATGGCGTGCTCGGGCATGCGGTCCATGCGGGCACGGTCCAGGCCAAACAGGCGCGTGTACTCCTCGGGCGAGGGGAAGAACCCCGATCCCCCGCCGGTCATGCGCTCGCGCTGGACGCGCAGCATCATGATGGCGTCGAAGTCGTGAGCCTCGAGGGCGCTGTCGAGCGTGTAGTGGACGGAGATGTCCTCACGCGCCGCCATGCCGAACGGGATCAGCGTGGGCGGTGCGACGACCACCACGTTGGCGCCCAGGGTCTTGAGCAGCGCGATGTTGGAGCCGGCCACGCGAGAGTGCAGGACGTCGCCCACGATCGCGACCGTGAGCCCGTCCAGACCCCTGCCGTCCGGCTCGGTGACGAGGTGGCGACGCATCGTGAAAGCGTCCAGCAGCGCCTGCGTGGGGTGCTGGTGCGTGCCGTCGCCAGCGTTCAAGACCGCGCCGTGCATCCAGCCGGACTGCGCGAGACGGTCTGCGGCGCCGGAGGCCCAGTGGCGGATGACAACGGCATCGGCCCCCATGGCCTGCAGCGTGAGCGCGGTGTCCTTGAGCGACTCCCCCTTGGACAGCGAGGAGCCCTTCGCGGAAAAGTTGATGACATCCGCACTGAGGCGCTTGGCGGCGGCCTCGAAGCTGATGCGCGTGCGGGTGGAGTCCTCGAAGAAGAGGTTCACGACAGTCCGGCCGCGCAATGTGGGCAGCTTGCGGATCTCGCGATCCTGCGTGGCGGCCATCTGCGCGGTGGTGTCGAGGATGAGTGTGGCGTCCTCGCGGGTCATGTCCTGGGTGCCGAGCAGGTGCTTCATGAGCGGCCTCCGGACAGGATCACGGCGTCTTCGTCATCGGTCTCGCCCAGGTGCACGTCAACGCGCTCGGAACGCGAGGTGGGGATGTTCTTGCCCACGTAGTCCGCGCGGATGGGAAGTTCGCGGTGGCCGCGATCCACGAGGACTGCGAGCTGGACGGCCTTGGGGCGGCCCTCGTCCTTGATCGCGTCCAGTGCAGCGCGGATGGTGCGGCCGGTGTGCAGGACGTCGTCGACCAGGACCACGGTGGCGTCGTCGATGCCGACTTTCGGGAGCGTCGTAGGGCCGATGCTGCGGGTGGGCTGCTTGCGCAGGTCATCCCGGTACATGGTGATGTCGAGCGCTCCGCAGCGGGCGGCGGCGTCGAAGCTGGGCTCGACCTCGGCGAGGCGCTGGGCCAGGCGGTGAGCGAGCGGAACGCCGCGGGTGGGGATTCCCAAAAGGACGAGGTGCTCGGGGCCCTCGTTGCGTTCGAGGATCTCGTGAGCAATGCGTGTGAGTGCGCGTCCGATGTCGGGCGCACCAAGAATGGTGCCAGTCATCCTGGCGACCTCCTTCCCCGCCTCTCTGGACGGTCCTTAAAGGAAATCTGTCGTCCGTCAGCCTACCTGAGGATCGCGGTCGTGAGTGTCCGAATCAGCAGGTGCATCAAGATCCGGGCGGTAGATGCGAGGACGGGACCGCCCCTGCATACCCCGCACGTAAATTCGGCGCCGTAGCCGGATGAGAGCGCGCACCAACAGCAAGATCGAACCCAACAGGTACAGGACCAGCCCGGCGGTCTCGTAATCGCTGAAGAAGTTCAGGATGGAGCCGGCGACAAACAGCAGACCCGTGAAGAGGTCATTGAGTATTGACGCGGCTTCCCAACGCTTCTCAATGTCGATCTGCCGCTTGCCAACGCGGATGCTCAGATCCCCGTAGGGCTCCGAGAAGATCGAGACGCCCTCGCCCTCACCGGCGACATATCCGTGTGCAGAATCACCGTGATGGCGAGGATCGTGGTCGGGCTGCTCCGGGTTCGCTTTGGTCATGAACTACACCTAGCACTTACCAATCGGGGTGCTCGAGTTAAGCGGGCTCCGAACCCAATGCGGGTGCGTCGCGGGCAATACGGCCCAGGACGCCGTTGATGAAGCGCGGCGAGTCGTCGGTCGACAGTTCGACAGCCAGGCTCACGGCCTCGTCGATCGCGACAGCCGAGGCGACCTCGTCATTGCACAACAGTTCCCAGGAGCCGATGCGTAGCAAGTTGCGGTCCACGGCTGGCATGCGGTCGAGAGTCCAATCAGGAGCCGCGTCCTGAATGATCGAGTCGAGTTCGCGGCGCCGCGCGATCACTCCCCTGATGATCTCGCGGGCGTACTCCGGCAATGGAGTCTCGCGTCCCGAGTTCACCAGGCGCTCTTCCAGCGCCTGTGCCAGCGGCATAGAACGCTGTTCGGCCTCGAAGAGGACGTCGAGGGCGCGCTTGCGTGCCTTGGTGCGGGCGCTCACTAGTCGTTCACGCGGCCGAGGTAGTCGCCCGACTCGGTGTTGACCTTGACCTTTGTGCCCTGCTCGAGGAACAGCGGGACCTGGATTTCCTTGCCGGTCTCGAGCGTCGCGGGCTTGGTGCCACCGGAAGAACGGTCGCCCTGCAGGCCAGGTTCGGTGTAGGTGACTTCGAGAACCACGGATGCGGGCAGCTCAAGGAAAATCGGGTTGTCGTTGTGCGACCCGATCGTGGCCTTCTCGTTCTCGAGCAGGTAGTCGGTCGCGTTGCCCATGATCTCGGGGTTGATCGTGACCTGGTCGAACGTGTTGGGGTCCATGAACACGTAGCCGGTGCCGTCGTTGTAGAGGTACTGCATGTCGCGGCGGTCGACGGTCTCGATCTCGACCTTGGCGCCAGCGTTGAACGTCTTGTCGACGACCTTGCCGGAGAGGACATTCTTCATCTTGGTGCGCACGAACGCGCCACCCTTGCCGGGCTTAACGTGCTGGAAGTCAATGACGGTCCAGAGGTTGCCGTCGAGATTCAGCACGGTGCCGTTCTTGATGTCGTTTGAAGAGGCCACGAGTGATGTCCTGTCGTTGAAGTCTTGTTTTTGAACCGCAGACGATTCTAGCGGAAAGCGCCCTACTGACCGGCGATGGCGCTCAGGGCGAGGCGGTACGAGTCCGTGCCGAAGCCTGCGATGGTGCCTGTTGCGACGCCAGAGACCACGGAGGTGTGCCGGAACTCCTCGCGCGTGTGCGGGTTGGTGAGGTGCACCTCGATGAGTAGGAGGTCCGCTCCCGTCACCATTGCGCATGCGTCACGCAGTGCGTAGCTGTAGTGGGTGAAGGCCGCCGGGTTGAGGACCACGCCCCACTGCGAATCGACTGCTTGGTGCATCCACTCGACGAGTTCCGACTCGTCGTTGGTCTGGCGCATGACGACCTCGAGGCCTTGCTCAGCTCCCCACTGCATGCACAGCGCCGCCAACTCGTCGTACGACGTTGAGCCGTACTTGTCGGGTTCGCGGGTGCCCAGACGGTTGAGATTGGGGCCGTTGGCGATGAGGACGGTCGTCATGGCGTTCAGCCTAGCGACCGTGGCGTTACAGGGACACTGCCCCGCCGCGCACTGGCGCGCTCGAGACAGCATCGTAAGCACCGAGGAGCAGCACGGGGTCTGGCCCCTCGAGTCGCACGGGGTTGCCGATTCCCTGCAGAACGACGAACCTCAGCAGATCTCCGCGAGTCTTCTTGTCGCGCTTCATGGCGGTGTGGAGTGCGTCCCAGCGCTCGGCCGGGTATGTGGTGGGCAGGCCCAGCGACGTGAGGATGCTGCGGTGGCGCTCCACGGAAGGCTCGTCGAGGCGGCCTGCGAGGTGAGCGAGCTCCGCAGCGAACACCATGCCGACCGACACTGCTGCGCCGTGACGCCACTGAAAGCGCTCCGTGTATTCGATGGCGTGCCCGAAGGTGTGGCCGTAGTTGAGGATCTCGCGCAGGTCCGATTCCTTGAGGTCGGCGGCCACGACGGTCGCCTTCACTTGGATCTTCCGCGCGATGAGTTCCTCGAGGGTCACCATGGCGGCGTCGGTGAGTTCGGGTGCCTTGAGTGCCTCAGCGTGCTCCTCGATCAGGTCGAGGATGCCGGTGTCCGAGATGAAACCACCCTTGACGACCTCCGCGAGACCAGCGACGCGGTCGTTGGCCGGCAGGGTCTGGAGCGTGTCGAGGTCGCACCAGACGCTGAGCGGCTCGTGGAATGCGCCCACGAGGTTCTTGCCCTCGTTGGTGTTGATGCCTGTCTTGCCGCCCACGGCGGCATCGACCATTCCGAGCACAGTGGTGGGCATCTGGATGACGCCCACGCCACGCAACCAACTCGCCGCAACGAACCCCGCGAGGTCGGTAACCGCTCCCCCGCCCAGGCCGATCACAACATCGGATCGTGTGAAATCAGACTTGCCCAGGACGCCCCAGCAGAACGCGGCGACCTCGGCGGTCTTGCCTGCCTCGGCATCGGGCACCTCGACCAAGATGGCGGTGCGCCCTGAGGCTTCAATGCGTCCACGCAGAACCTCGCCGCGGTCGCGGAGCGGCGCAGAGTGGACGATCAGGACACGCTTGGCTGTCTCGGGAATGGATTCGACTGCAGGATCGGTGAGATTGGTGCCGACCGTCACTGCGTACGGCGCGGACGAGGTGACCTCAATGGTCCGGCTCATGCGTGCTTCTCCAGTTTCTCGATCATCTCCGCTACCTGCTCAGGCGAGAGATTGTCGGTATCGACGCGGTCGGTTGCGAGCTCCTCGTAGATCGGGCGCCGCGCGTCCATCAGGGCTAGCCACTGCTGGCGAGGGTTGCCCACCAAGAGCGGACGCGACTTGTTCAGGCCCACGCGCGGGCTTGCCGCCTTGAGTGACACGTCAAGGAAGACCACATGAGTTCCTTCGCCGGCGGCCTGGCGCATGCGCTCCTGGGTGGCCTCGCGCAAAATTGCGCCGCCTCCCAAGGAGAGGATTCCGTCGTGGGTGGCCAGAGCATCGGCCACTGCTTGTTCTTCGAGGTCGCGGAAGACCGCTTCGCCGTCATCGAGAAAGACGTCCGGGATGGACTTGCCGGCGCGCTGCGCGATGTCCTCGTCGGTGTCCCGCCAACTGAGGCCGGTTGAGCGGGCCAGGACGCGACCGACCGAGGTCTTGCCAGACCCGGGTGGGCCCATGAGGACGATGCGCGGGCCCGCCATTAGCGCAGGTGCTCGGGGATGTTGGCGACGTAGGTCTCGATGTTGCGGCGGACCTCGGCGACCGAGTCACCACCGAACTTCTCGATGAGCGAGTCAGCGAGGGTGAGCGCAACCATGGCCTGAGCCACGACCGCTGCGGGTGCGACTGCACATACATCCGAGCGCTGGTGGATGGCCTTCGCGGCCTCCCCCGTCTCGGTGTCGATCGTGTCAAGGGCGCGGGGCACGGTGCTGATGGGCTTCATTGCAGCGGAGACGCGCAACGGTTCCCCGTTGGTCATGCCGCCCTCGACGCCGCCCGCGCGGTTGGTGCGCCGGGCAACTCCGTCTTCCTTGTACTCAATCTCGTCGTGAGCCTGCGAGCCGCGGCGTCCTGCCGTGCGGAAGCCGTCGCCGACTTCGACGCCCTTGATGGCCTGAATGCCCATGAGCGCTCCAGCGAGACGCGCGTCGAGCCTGCGGTCCCAGTGCACGTGGCTACCGAGTCCCACAGGTAGCCCGTACGCGACGACCTCGACGACGCCACCCATGGTGTCGCCCTCGTTTTGGCAGATGTCAATCTCCTCGACCATGCGGGCCGAGGTTTCGGCGTGGAAGCAGCGGATCGGGTCCTCGTCGAGCTGCGGGGTTGCGTCTGCCGGAGGCAGCGGTGCGTCCTCGGGAACACGGATGGGGCCCACCTGCGTGGTGTGCGACACGAGCTTTACCCCGGCGGCCTGCTCGAGGAACGCCTCGGCCACCGTGCCGAGCGCAACGCGTGCGGCGGTTTCGCGGGCCGATGCGCGCTCCAGCACAGGACGGGCGTCTTCAAAGCCGTACTTCGTCATGCCGACCAGGTCTGCGTGACCGGGGCGCGGACGCGTCAACGCGGCAGCCCGAGCACCGGTCAGTTCGGAAGGGTCCACGGGGTCCGCGCTCATGACGGTTTCCCACTTGGGCCACTCGGTGTTGCCCACCTGAATGGCGACAGGACCACCCTGGCTTACGCCGTGGCGCACGCCGCCCAGCAACGTGACCTGATCCTGCTCGAACTTCATGCGGGCACCACGGCCATAACCAAGCCGGCGACGCGTCAGCGCTGCCTGAATGTCGGACGACGTGAACTCAACCCCTGCGGGGAGTCCTTCGAGCGTGCCGACCAGAGCGGGACCGTGAGATTCACCTGCGGTGAGCCATCTAAGCATGGGTGTCATTGTGCCAGAGGGCACGTCGCTCCTGGTCTCGCACCGTGGACATGGCAAGGGCGGGTCGCGACCCTAGGGTAACGACCCGCCCTTCAATGCGTAAGGCGCTTGACCTACGCCGCTTCGTCCTCTTCAAGCCCATCGAGCGGCGCGAACGCGTTGTCGGGGTCTCCGCCAACTGTGTACTCAGGGAGTTGGCCCTCTTCGTCACCGGGGAAGGAGCGCTCGATATCGATCAACGAGAACACCAAACCGGAAATTTGCACCGTCCAGTCCTCTTCAGACAACTCGGGGCGCTCCGGAGTCTCCTCGCTCACCGTCGCGGTACTGACAGTGAGATTGGTGACCGTGAAGTACCGTTCCAACTGAGAGTTCATGGACTTCACGAAGTCCAGAACCGCGGCCGGGTCACCCTCTGTTGTCAGAGTCACCGGGATGCCGTACAAGCCCTCAAATGGCGGCTCTTCCGCGACTGGCTGTGCGGGCTGTTCCGCCTCACCTTCGGTCGCTGCGTCGTCACCAGCAGTCGTAGTGGGCTCAGGCGACGGCTCAGCCGACGTTTCAGGAGATGCTTCGCCATCAGTCTCTTCGTCGTCGACCAAAGCGGGCGGCTCGAACTCACCAAGTGCGAGCGGGTCAATAACAGTTGCGCGGCCGTAGGTTACGTCCACCAACGGCAATTCAACCTCCTCGAGTTCCCCAGCAATCAAACGTTCAAACTCAGACTGCTCCACGCGCGGAGGTAAATCGAGGGAGATCTTCGCGATTTCTTCACGCCAGCCGGGAACCTCCTGCTCAAGTGCTTGCATTTGCGCGATTTGGATCTCGAGAAGATCGTTCTCATCGCGCGCGAACTCAGTGTCTTCTCGAGCTGACGATGCCGAGTCAAGCTGTGGTGAGATGACGAACACGTATGCCAACGCGCCAATCAGGACGGCACCCAGAATCGTGCCAGTGATGAGCAGGCCATTCCCATTGCTCTTCGCCATTAGTTCTGCTCCTCAGTCACGTCATCCGCCAACAGTTCCGGCGGAACCTCGGTCTGTTCGGTCTCGATACGGCCAGACAGGGCGTTGAAGGTGATTCTCGTAGCACCGGCGTACTCCCAGAAACCAGTGTCGGTCTCGTCGTTGCTCTGAATCTGCTTACTGTCGATCCATGTGTCCTGGTATCCAGGGAGGGCATCCACGGCGTCAGCAAAATCTTCGACGAGCGATGGTTCGAGTGAACGTCCAACAAACGTGACCGAGCCCATGTCTAGCGAGCCAAAGATGGTCCCGTCGTCACCCGCTGAACTATATGGAGTGGCTTGCGTGACCTGAATCGCGGTCCATTGAATGTCATCAGGCATCTCCGCCATCAACCCTGAAAGCTGAGTTGCCCAGTCAATATCAGTGAGGCCAGCCCACATGCGGGCATTGGCTGAGTTCTCGAATTGGGCCTGAACATCATTCACGTAGTCGTAAGTGGCCAACTCGGCGACGAGGACCGGTCGACGGTCCTGTTCGATAGCAAGTTCCTCTTCGGCCGAGACCTTGGAGGAATAGGCAAGGAACCACGCCGCCACAAGCAGCAGCAAGAAGACAACGAAACCTGCCAAGATCCCGATGCGCGCACGCCCACGGCTACGCCGTTGCTCGATCTCTGGCGGCACCAGGTTGACCTGCGGTGAGCTAGGAGCACCGATCTGTGGTGATACGGGGTTCATATCAGACCTCCCCAAACGTTAGACCGAGCGCAATTCCCGCTTGCGCTTCGTGTCCCTGCAACGCAGTGCCATCGGCCTTCTTCCCGACCGAGATCCGCGACGTGGTGTCACCGAACCTCACCGGGAGTCTCGTGGCGCTCGCGAGATACTGTCCAAGGCCATTGAGGAGAGCGCCACCGCCAGTGATTACGACGGCTTCGATGGAGGCACCTGGATTACTGGACGAAAAGAACACGAACGTGTTGCGGACCGACTCCACGAGAGTTCGCACGGATTGCGTCAATGCCTCCTGAGCCTGCGCGTACTCAGTCGCTACGGGCGCAGCTCCAATCCCGAGACCGCGCTTGACTTCTTCGGCGCGCTGAACATCGCTATGGAGTGCACCGGCGACCGCATCCGTCATTTCTTGGCCACCGCTCGGCATCATTCGCACCATGCGTGGCTGACCATGCTGAGCGATAACGACTGTGGTGATGCGCGCGCCGATGTCAACGAATGCAACGATGCGTTGAGTGGCCTCTTCAGTGAGTTGGCTGCGTAGTAGCGCGAACGCGCTGAGGTCCACCATGGTTGGGCGCAACCCGGCGTTTTCCACGGCAAGCAAGTTCTGCGACACGACGGACTTTGGCGCTGCAACAAGGATGCCGCGAAGCAGTCGTTGTCCCTCGGCTTCGCGCTCGGCAGTCGGATAGAAGTCAAGCATCGCCTCATCAGGAGACATCGGCAACAGTTCTTGGACCTGGAACGGGAGCGAACTACGCAACTGAGCCATGGGCATCGCCGGTACTTCGAGCTCGCGGACGACCACGTTTGGAGCGCCGACTCCGACAGTTACTTCCTTGGTCGCGATCTTGCCCCGCGACAAAGCTGCTTTAATCGCCGAGCCCACACCAGCGACATCAATGACCTCTCCGCCCTGGACTGATCCTGGCGGGACTGGTTGCTCCGCGTACGCGGTTAGTGTGCCGCGCGCTTCAGCTCCAGTCTTCTTCCCTGCGAACTCGACTTCGGCAACGCGCACATGCGTGGCCCCGATGTCGAGCCCAAGCCTCTTGACACTCACGTCGTTCCCTCATTTCCCCACGAATTGCTGTGCGCACTATCGGCACGTTTCACCAAGTACTCAAGTCTCACGATGTCGTCATACCCCTACCCGACGCTCCAGGTGAGGTACAGATCCCATAGGTCCGCACCCCAGAATGTGCCGATCCAGAATCCCGCAATCATCCATGGCCCGAAGGGAACTTTGATGCCACGCACACTTCGGGCTCGGGCCATTGCGCCGACGGACCAGATCAGTCCAAGGAAAGGAGCTGCGATCGCACCTACTGCCAAGGGTCCCCACCCCAGAAAACCCAATGCTGCTCCCAAAGGGACGGCTAGCCTCACGTCTCCGAACCCGAGGCCCTGCGGGTATGCAAACCAAAGCAGAAAGTAAAACCCTCCCAAAATCGCTGCACCCGCAATGGCACGCAACGCATCGCTCCACTCGCCCTGGGCAAGGCTCAGCACGAGGGCTCCAGTGGCAACGACGCCGGCACTGGGATAGATCAGCGCACTCGGAAGTCTCATGTGCTGGAAGTCGATGACGGCGAGTGCAACCGTCGTCACGGCCAAGAACAACAGGACCACAGTCCACACGGAGATCCCGAACATCGTGACGATCGCCGCAAACAGCGTCGCAACGGTTAGCTCGACAGCGGGATAGCTCCAACTGATGGCGGAGTTGCACCTTCGGCAACGACCCCGTAGAAGCACCCAGGACAGCAAAGGAATATTGTCGTACCAAGCGATGGGTTGGTCGCACGACAGGCAGCGACTCGAGTCGCTGACCCAATTCCTTCCACTCGGTACCCGCGCGATCAGCACGTTGGTGAAAGAGCCGACGAGGAGTCCGAGAACTGCCCCAGCGGTAATCACTAACCATGAGGTCACCTACGAGACCTCGCGCTTGTACAGCAGCTCAACGACGAACCCCGAGCTCGACTGCGCCGCGGAAACGAGGTTAACGCCGGGTACACCGACGTTCGTGTAGACAAACTCGGCCGGGGTGTGAATGTCGACATCACCGCCGTAAACCTGCCCGATGAAGGAACTGTTGTTGTGAATTTTCACCGAACCTGGTGCATACCAGAATGACTCGAGCGGCGGTTCGATCGTCATCGGAGTGTGGTTAATGATGTCGCCGGACCCATGCGAGTGCGGAACGATCACCCACAGCTTGTAGTTGCCGCCGTCTCCGGAACTAAAGGTGAAGTCGTTGGAAGTCTCGAAGTTGTTCACAAAGAAGACGGTGTCGGCGTTCAGCGAAAACTCGAACCCGCTCTGAGAATAGAAGCCGTTGTCGTAGCCGTTCGAGCAGCCCCTGAGGTCGAACATCGTGGGAGCCGATGGCAGCTCAACTGGTCCCTTGATGGAACCAATCCAGCCCGCGTAGTTGCACTGGTCAATGGTGCTACGTTCCCACGCCTTCAGCGGGTACTGGTCATCGATGCGCTGAGCTAGGTCAGCGTCGTCACGGTGGACGAAGCCCGTCCAATCCGACGGTGTGTAGTCAATCACTGGAAGGCCCACCGGGACGATGTTCGTAATGGAATCAGCGCCGACGTTGTACTTCGTTGCGCCGTTGGCAACGACTGGGTGGTAACCGACCTGGCTTCCACCGGCGGTCACGTCCCCACCAATGTAGATCGGGTTGTTATTGACAAGATCACCGTTACGTACAGTCACATTGCCGTCCACGGAATACTCGGCAGAGGCTGTCGAGGGGAACCGCACGCCGAACTGCGCCCAGAGGTCCCCAGCAACATGGCATTGGCTATTGGAGAAGTTCACACTTCCATCGGGAACGATCAACGAGCCCTTCAGCGTGGCTCCACCCGAGCAATCCCAGTCTCCACCGTCAACCCAAACATCAGCTTCCTGATCAAGCAGCTGTGGGGACAAAGTGAATCCAGCACCAACAAATACGTCTGTCGCCGAGAAGATTGCCGCGTCCTCGGACAACTGTGTGCGCGGCTCCAGTGCCAGGCTGGACTGCATCACACGCTCAGGATTCAAGCCGATGCTGTCCTCGACGCCCACTGCGGTCGCCGTGACGGTCGCGCGGTTGGGCAACGCGTTCAACGTTCCACCCGTGCATGCGATGGGGTCTGCTGAGTCATCGTTGAAGTAGTCGATCGTCACCGATACAGACGTGGCCTGGGGGCCGTCGTTGAGGGTGATGGGACTGAACGATGGTGCTCCACACGGTGAGTCGTACTCCAGCTCAGCCATTGTGGCGTCAATCGCAGCCTCTGCTGCGTGCACTTCGGTTGTACGTAGCCGGTCACGACCAGAGTCGTTGACCGCGATGATCGTCTGCGTGATGACGATGCCAGCGACGGCGATACCAACTAGGCCGACTCCCATGGCCGCAACAAGTGCAACGCCCTCATCATCGCGCTTATGGTGCGCGGGTTTGAGTGTGAACATCATTGAACTCCTCACAGAGCCGGGATTGACGAGCAATAGTCGGGCGAGTAGCCGTACACAGTGTTACGGCCGGTAACGACAGATGAGACGACGGAGGGATTCGCTCCCTCGCGCTCGCCAGGGTCGCCCATGCGCAACGTAATGCGAATGTTCTGGGCTTTTGATCCTGTCGGAAGCGTCGTGTCGAGCCAGAACGGTGGCCACGTTTCGGAGTCCGCGGGATCAATGGCGGTAGCACCAGAGTCAACGACGTTGTTGGCCACGTTGAACCAGGACGTTGCGGTCGAAGGATCCCCTGCGTCCCACTCGCGATACTCGAGGTCGCCGTAGCGGCTACCTGCGTCGTGGTGGATCACTCGCCACTGCACGCACTTGTCCTCGCCGTTCTCCTGCGTGTAAACCCGGAGCGAGTAATTGGCAGCGACACCAGACTGCGCGTAGCTGTCTAGCGCTGGGTCCAAGATGACGTTTCCGGAGCGGATCTGCCTGTCGATCTGCGAAAGCCCGAGTCGGGCTTGTTCGACTGAACGAGTTCTGGCGAGGTTGTCCTCAGCTTGGTTAATCATCGTGATGAAGAGCGAGAAAATCAGCGCCATGAGGATGGAGAAGATCGTCATGGCGATCAGAAGCTCGGTCAGGCTGTAGCCACCCGCCTGGTCCCGTTCGCTCCACCGCCTACGCATTTCCTCACGCATTCTCAGGCTCCTTGTAAGAGGCCGATGCGGACGAGCCGTTGAGGGTGGTCTTGACCGACAAGATGAACGGGTCCCCCACCGTGGGCTCCACTGTGTAATTGATGGTCGCGGTGACCGTGCCCGTCGAGGCGTTCACAGAGCATGCTTCTTCCGCGCATACGGGATCCACACCGTCCACGACGTCACTAGACCGGGACACCGACACCGCACCCGATGCAGTGACAGTGACCAACGCGTTGCTCCACGTCACTTCGGGGATGGTGCCAGAGCCACTAGCACTTGGCGAGATCGACAGGCTTGAGTATCCCGAGCCGTTCCAGTACTGGAGGGAGCCCCCACGCGAAAGCTGCGCAGCAGTCGTCGTCTGGGAAGTTCCGCGTTGGGCGAGTACAGAATCGTTGTACCCCGTGATTGTCACCAGCCCGCTGGCGGCGTCACCGCCGTCCCAGCTTGAACCGACGATGGCACCAACGGAAATAGTGCCCAGCTGCCGGTTCACGCCAGCTGAGGCGCAACCAGATCCCGAGAGCACCTCACAACCGGTATTGCCATTGCCAGCGAGTCCCTCGACAAAGCGTCCCGCCCAGGCGGTTTCGACACTCGAGCCACTCTCCTGTTGGACGCGACCAAGGCGAACAATGTCGGACCCAGCGTTGAGCAGTAGGTAACCCGAATAGGTGCTCGCGGGATTCATACGTGAACTCGCGCATGGCTGTGTGGCTGGGATCGTAGCGGCGCCAGCGCCTACAGAGCACGCAAGGCTGGTCGACGCGTCAAGGGTGCCGTCGCGCGGGTCATCCGCGCGGGCTGTCAGGCTCAAACCACTCGTGCCGCCACCGATGGTGTGGCTTGAATTGTTGGCTGACATCGTTATGTCTGAAGGGTTTGCCGGCGCAGCCTCTGGGTTAACGTCGTCATCAGAGGCATCGAGTGAGAACGCCTCGTAGCCCTCAAGCCACCCAAAGTCTTCGGGCTGGTTGTCCGTATCGTCGTCGTTCCATCGCACCCCGCCATATTGACCTAGTGCGGTGGCGGTCGTCGTCTGCTGGCTCGACGTGTGCGCGACCGTCGAGGAAGTGCCCACCTGAATCTGGTGGAACGGAGAACTCTCGAACAATGGTCGCGGCAATGCTGGATCTTCCTCGTTTTCGGGAAGGGACGTGGCCGATGCTGTGAAGACCACGTTGCCGGAACTCGCCTGCGAGTAGTACAACGCTTGACAGGACGCCAGGAACGGTGCGTTATTCAGGTCACCGCACCCACCTGAAGGTGCGTATGCAGTCGAAAACAGAGTTGTGATCTCTTCGTTACCGTGCCGGATAGAGTCCCAAGTCACGACTACGGCGAGGCCATATGCGTCGTCCTGTCCCGCCTGATCGCGCGTGACGTACGAGCGCACCGTGAACTCGGTCCCACGACCTGCGCCATCGGCCTCCACCTGAGTATGAGATCCCGTGACGTCGAACAGCGGAGGCCACGCTTGAGAGAGGTCTTGATCAGACAGACCGGATGGCGCGACCTGCAGGGCAATCGACGTGCCTTCTACGGTCAGTACGTCACCGGCGACAAACGGGTCTCCACCAGAAGCGGCTTGGTAATTGCTAGACATACCCTTCTTAAGCACATTCCAAGGAATGGCGCGCATTTGCTCCATTGCTTCATTCGCGTAGGAAGTTGCTTGTTGACGAGCATTCGAGTCCGCGTTAGTGGTCAGAGCAGACGCTTGAATTCCGATGATAGCAAGAATGACGATTGCCATCACGAACATCGCCACAATCAGTTCAACCAGCGTGAATCCGTCTTCACGCTCGCTCAACTGATCTCGACGGTCACCGTTAGACAAATCAGCCTCTCCTTCAAAATTGGCCTTGGTAGGGGCACGTGTCAACACGCGCCCCTACCAAAACGAGAATACTTAGGAGCAGTCGCCCTCTTCGAGTCCACCCTGCGCGGAGTACTGGTATCCAGTAGTGGCGGCTACGTCGCCCTTGTCGTTGGAGACTGAAACGCACCAGTCTGTGGAGTCGTTTCCGGTGTTGTCGCCAGTTTCCAAAAGCACGTTGTCGGACGCTGCACTCACAACTTCACTGTCGATCGTGTAATCTTCCCCAACCGCCGACTGCTCGATGTTGGGGCCAGCGGTCTCATCCACGAACCAGGTTGCAACTTCCTTACCAAGCGTCGACACGTCAGCCTTGGCCGCCGAGTCCTCAGCCTTCTCACGCTGCGAGAGGAAGATCGGGATGGCGATTGCGGCAAGGATGCCGATGATGATCATCACCACGAGGAGCTCGA
This sequence comes from Demequina flava, assembly GCF_000975035.1. Taxonomy (GTDB): domain Bacteria; phylum Actinomycetota; class Actinomycetes; order Actinomycetales; family Demequinaceae; genus Demequina; species Demequina flava. Next base: position 230,509 of record NZ_BBRA01000002.1, read on the forward strand.
TCAGGGTGAAGCCCTGGTCCTTGTTTTCCATCTGCTTACGAATGCGAGACATCATAGTCTTGATTCCTTTACTTTCATTGTTATATGTCAAGGGAAACTTATGTTTCCCCTCCTACCGACACGGGAGTGTGTCGGAGAAGTCTCTTTAGGCGATCAATTCGAAGACTCCGAAGATCGGCATGTAAAGGGCGATCACCATGAATCCCACGATTCCCCCAAGGACCGCGATCATGAGCGGCTCGATCAGTGACGTCAGTTGTTCGGTCGTGGCTTCAACTTCTTGGTCATAGAAGTCGGCAATCTTGTCAAGCATGTCGTCGAGGGCACCGGTGTCTTCACCAACGGCCATCATTTGCACGACCATAGGTGGGAACACCGCATGCTCGGCGAGCGGCTTCGCTAGCGAGTTTCCAGTCCGGACAGACTCGCGTACGTCTTTGGATGCGCGCTCAATTACGATGTTTCCACTCGCTTCGCCAACGATATCCAGCGCCTGTAGAACCGGCACTCCCGATCGCAGCATCGCGCCGAGGTTTCGCGTGAACCGCGCGACAGCAATCTTTTGCACGAGCGGACCGAAAACGGGAACCTTCAGGTAAATAGGCTCCACCTTCTCGCGGAAGCCCTTCGAGTTCTTGTTCTTGTTCCAGAGGACAACGCCCACCACAGTGGCGATTATGAAAGGAATAATCAGAATCTTCAGCAGGTCCGACATCGTCACGAGGATCTGTGTCATGAAGGGCAGGTCACCGCCGAGTGAGTCAAACATGCCCTCGAACACCGGCACGATAAAGAGCAACATGCCGATGACCGCGAGGATCGCGATGATGAAAACGACGACGGGGTAAGTCATCGCGGACTTAACCTTGCCGCGAAGTTTCACCTCGGACTCGAAGTTGATCGCGACAGATTCGAGGACCGTGTCGAGGAAGCCTCCGACCTCACCCGCGCGGACCATGTTGACCATTAGTGGCGGGAACACCTCGTGCTTCCCCAGCGAAGTCGACAACGCTACACCCGCCTCGACGTCGCTCCGCACTTCTTGAATGATCTTGGCAAGAGCAGGGTTTTCGGTCTGCTCACCAAGGATCGTCAGAGCGCGCAGGAGCGAGAGTCCCGATCCGATCATCGTCGCGAGCTGCCGCGATGCAATCGCGATGTCCTTGAGCTTGATGCGATCGGTGAGGCCCGGAATGCTGATCTCGGTCTTCAGGCCACCGGTTTTGACCTCGGTGATGCTGACAGCTGCAAGGCCCATGTCCCGCAAGCGTGCGGCAACTGCGGCCTCAGAAGGCGCCTCGATGGAGCCCTTTTGGATCTTGCCGCGAGAGTCGCGGACTGCGTAGTCAAACTTTTTCGTGGCGGTCGCCATGGCTACTGTCCCCCGCCCGAGTGAGTTGCACGGCCACACAACCGGTTGAAGTCTTCCAGGTGGTGGCACATCTCAACGCCAGTCTCGTAGGAGATACGTCCCATCTTCACCAGCTGCGCGAGGTGCTGGTCCATGGTGTGCATTCCCTGTCGGGAGCCAGCCTGAAGCATGGAGTAGATCTGGTGAGTCTTGCCTTCACGAATCAAGTTCCGGATGGCAGGTGTTGCGATCATCACCTCGGTGGCTACAGCGCGGCCGGGTCCGTCAGAACGCCGGCACAGCGCCTGACACACAACTCCTTGGAGCGCGGACCCCAACTGAGTCTGCACCTGGGCCTGCTGCTCAGAGGGAAAGACGTCGATGATGCGTGAGATCGTCTGTGCAGCGTCCTGCGTGTGCAGTGTGCCGAAGACCAGGTGTCCCGTCTCTGCGGCTGTCAGCGCGACCTGGATAGTCTCGAGGTCACGGAGCTCACCGATCAAGATGACATCGGGGTCCTGACGCAATACGTGCTTCAACGCCTTCTGGAACGAGTGGGTGTCCGTACCCACCTCACGCTGGTTCACAAGGGAACTCTTGTGACGGTGGAGGAACTCAATGGGGTCCTCGACAGTCATGATGTGCGAGGAGCGGTTACGGTTCACTAGATCAATCAGCGACGCCAGCGTCGTGGACTTGCCGGATCCCGTGGGTCCCGTGACGAGCACGAGGCCACGTGGCAGCCCAGCAAAGTTCGAGACTGTCGCCGGAACGCCGAGCGCCTCAAGCGGCTTGATCTCGTAAGGGATGACACGGAACGCCGCACCAATCGCGTTGCGCTGCTGGTAGATGTTGACGCGGTAACGCGCCTCGCCAACGAGTGCGTACGAGAAATCGAGCTCCAATTGCTCCTCGAAGGTCTCACGCTGCTTCTGCGTCAAGATCCCATACACCGAGCGCTGGATGGAGTCAGGAATCTGCTTCTCCATGCCCTCTACGGGGACAAGGTTGCCGTCCACTCGCATCATGGGCGGCGCACCCGAAGTGATGTGTAGGTCGGATGCACCGGCACGCAACATCGCGCGTAGCGCTTCCTGGATATCTAGGTCGCCGGATTGCTGCGCACGAGCCATTCCTACGCGCTGCGGCGTTTCATTGCTGGCAGGCGCTGCAGTGCTAGATGCGGCGTGCGGTGCCGAGGGCGCCTGTCCTGCCGAGTGCTGTGTAGGCGCACTACGAGGGACCCCGGCCATAACGCCGGTGCTTGTGCGAGTTGGCTGGCTTCCCGTGACGGGCTGCGAGGGGGTAGCTGGAGGCTGCTGCACCGCAGGCTGCGCGGGCGTCGCAGGAGCGCTCTGGGGCATGTAACTGCCCTGCGCCGACGCCTGAGGCATGAAGCCTCCAGGCATTGCACTTTCTGCCATCGTCTTTCCCCTCATTACCGCGGTGCCAGTGCCCCTCAGCACGTCTGCCTGCGGTGATTGATCGTCAGTCTATGGATCTGGTTGGGTTTGGTCTACCCACAACACGGACTTCTGTCAGTGGAATTTGTCACTTTAGTGAGGAACCCTCACAAACTGGACAAATCGCCGGTCTACTTCACAACTCGCAAGAGTTCCTCGATCGACGTCAGTCCCATCTGCGCCTTGACCCAGCCGTCAGACAACAGCGTTTCCATTCCCGCCTTGAATGCTGACCTTGCAATCTCGGCGCTTGACGCACGGGCCACCGCGAGCCGTTCAATCTCTTCTGTGACGGGCATGATCTCGTGCAACGCGAGGCGCCCTCGGTACCCAGTATGTGAACAGCGCGAGCATCCCACGGCCCGGAAGAGCATCGGAGGTTCCTCGTCCTCGGGATGGCTGAACCGCTGGATCTCCTCGCGTCCGGCCTGGTACTCCTCTTTGCAGTTCGAACAAAGCCTGCGCGCAAGGCGCTGTGCGACCACGCAGTCCACAGCCGAACCGACGAGGAACGGCTCGATGTTCATCTCGATCAGTCGAGTAATCGCGGACGGCGCGTCGTTCGTGTGGAGAGTCGACAACACAAGGTGACCTGTGAGCGCAGCTTCAATGGAGATCTGAGCTGTCTCGCCATCGCGGATTTCACCGAGGAGAACAACGTCAGGATCAGCACGCAGGATTGAGCGAAGCGCTGCCGCAAAGGTCAGTCCCGCCTTGACGTTGACCTGGACCTGGTTAATGCCCGGTATTCGGTACTCGACCGGGTCCTCCACCGTAATAACGTTGATTTCAGGTCGTGCCACCTGATTCAACGTGGCATATAGGGTCGTCGACTTACCCGATCCCGTGGGGCCCGTGACGAGGATCATGCCGTAGGGCTTCGTGTAGGACGCCTTGTACATCGCGAGATTCTCATCGCGAATGCCGAGGTCCTCAAGGTCCATCGCCGCGGTCGAATTGTCGAGGATACGCATCACGACCTTCTCGCCCCACACCGTGGGCAGGGTCGCGACACGTAGGTCGATCTTGCGGCCGTTGTGGTTCACCGACAGGCGGCCATCCTGGGGCTTGCGTCGCTCAGCGATGTCGATGTCCGCCATGATTTTGATGCGGCTGATCACACCGTTCTGTGTCGATTTGGGCGCCTTCTGCATCTCGTGCAGCACGCCGTCAATGCGATACCTCACGCCAAGTCCGTGTTCAGCCGGTTCAATGTGGATGTCCGAGGCACGGTCCTGGATTGCCTGAGTAATGAGGAGGTTCACGAACCTGATGATCGGAGCGTCATCTTCGATGACGGAACCGACCTTGGAAAGGTCCACTCCCTCTTCCTCTTCCGCGATGTCGTCGCGGAGGTTTTCCAACTCTGCGTCAGAGCGGCAGTACCTGTCGATCGCGGCCAAGACGTCGTCGTGTGCGGCGACCACCGGGAGAATCTGCATCCGCGTGAGGTTGCGAATGTCGTCAACCGCAACCACGTTGCCCGGATTCGACATTGCAATCTTGAGGATGTCCCCGTCCAACTGGATGGGAAGCGCGGCGTGACGGCGGCAGACGGTGTCCGGCACCATCGAGACTGCAGCACGTTCGACTGGGAAATCCGCCAGCTCCACGAATTCCATGCCGACCTGGCTGGCGAGTGCGCGCACAAGCTGGCCTTCGGAGATCAGTCCCATCTCGACGAGCGTGCGGCCCAGCGAGGCGCCACGTTCCTTCTGCTCGTCGATGGCGTCCATCAACTGCTCTTCGCTGAGCGTGCCCTCTTCAAGGAGGATCGATCCGAGTTGCTTCACGCGCGTTCCCTCTAACCTGTTGGCCGCGCAAGCCCCTCAGCGTGTGCGGCTAGCCATCTTCCTGCGCAACATACATCGACAACGGCTTGAGGCCTAGCCCGAAGTGACTCATTGCACAGCGCTATGCGCGAGCGGCTAACTCAGCGCTCAGCGCATTACCCATGGCATCCAACGGAGCCTCGCGCCCCGTCATGAGCCGCACCTGCTCCCCTGCCTGGTGCAACAGCATGCGCGTGCCGTCAACGAACGTTCCGCCCAGGTCGCCCCACGCGGCACCAAGCTCCGTCACGATCGGTGAGTAAACAGCGTCGAGCAAGACAGCATCGGCCGGAATTGCCTGCCCTCGCTCACGCAACGCGGCCGCCACGAGAGAACCCACAGAGCCCGGCACTGTCGACACAACGGCCTGAGCGGTCGCGAGAAAATCCGGTGCCGACTCAAAGTCCACGAAGCGAGGCTCCACGCCCATCTTCGTGGCCGCGCGCAGCAGGCCACCCGCACGGGCACGGTTTCGCACCACCACGACGGGACGCGTCACCCCCAGGCGCCCCAGAGCGGCCATCGCAGACGTCGCCGTCGCTCCCCCGCCAATGATGACCGCCTCGCTCGCCTCGGTCACGGCACCCTCGGCGAGCGCCGCCACCACGCCATGGACGTCGGTATTGGCACCCACGAGCTGGCGGCCCGCCCCGACGGGCTGGATGAGCACGGTGTTCACTGCGCCAACGAGCTTAGCCATGGACTCCACAAAGTCGAGCATCGGCACCACGGCCACCTTGAGCGGCATGGTTAGGCTGAGCCCGCTCCAGGAGTCGTCCATCCCGGCAATGAAGTCCGCCAGGGTGTCCTCGGTGACCTCGTGTGCGCTGTACAGCCACGGCAGTCCCAGGGACTCGTAAGCAGCCCGGTGAAGCACCGGGGACAGCGAATGCTCGATAGGACTACCGAGCACCGCCGCCTGCCTAGCGGCTGAAGCGCTCACGCGGGTCACTCGTCCGGGTCAGCGGTGGCGTCCTCGTTCTCCGCGATCCACGCGTCGAGCTCGGCGTCGTTGGCCAAGTGCTCGTCGTAGGTCGTGGCGTACTTGGTCTCGCCAGTTTCGAGGTTTACCGTCACGAAGTAGATGTAATCGGTGTCCGCGGGGTTGACCGCAGCCTCGATGGACGCTGCACCAGGAGCCGCAATGGGGCCCGGGGGCAATCCAGTGTTCTGGTACGTGTTGTACGGGCTGTCGACGTTCAGTTCTTCCTGCGTCGCGAATGCGCCCTCACCCGGCACCACGTACTTGACGGTGGAGTCCATCTGCAGCGGCATGTCGATCTCGAGACGGTTGTAGACCACCGAGGCGATCAGCGGGCGGTCCTCATCGAGGCGCGCCTCCATCTCAACAATCGAGGCAACCGTGAGGATGTCCTCCCAGTCCGCGTTGGCCACACCGTTTTGGTCAAGGACCTTGATGGTCTGCGCGACCATCGTCGACAGAACCTCGACAGGCTCGACGTTCGGGTTGAACGTGTACGTGGCGGGGAACAGCCATCCCTCGATGTTGTCCTCGGCTTCTTCTGGCAGGCCAATCGCCTCGTGGTCCTCAGCGACTTCCTCGACCTCTTCGACCGAGTAATCGATCAGGTTCGCGATCGCCTGGTAGTAGTAATCGACGGTCTTGCCCTCAGGGATCGTGATGCGCAATTCGTCACGGTTCGCGGGGTCAAGCAGCGCGTCAACGGCGAATTCCGCCTTCATCTCGCGCTGCAGGAAGTAGTAGCCCGACTGGATCGCGCTAGCGTCAGGGTTCGCGGTGTACGCCTCGACGAACGCATCGACCGATGCCACGACGCCAGCCTCGTAGAGGACCTCGCCGATCTCGGTTCCGGACATGCCAGGCTCAATGACGACCTGCACAACGCCCTGACCGGCGCCCTCATAGTCGGCAGCCTCGTTGCTACCGCTGGGGCCTTCAAAGCTGTTCACAAAGTTGTAGGCAATGCTCGAGCCCACGGCCAGCAACACCACGGCCACGGCGACCGCGATCAGCGTGAAACGACGGCGCTTTTGGCGTTGCTTCTGACGTTGCAGACGACGCATGTCTAGCGTCGTCGTGGTCGTCGTCTCGTTCTCGAAGAAGTCAGTCATCGTCACCCTTGCGTGAAATCACCTGGGATACCTTACCCAAGTTTCCGCGCTGTTCCGTTTCTAGAGCTGTCTCGAGGATCACGACAGCGGCGGCCTGATCGATCACCTCGCGTTGTTGCTTTGCGTTGCGACCGGCCTGGCGCATAGATGCCGAGGCGGTCGCGGTTGAGAAGCGTTCGTCCACCAAACGCACAACGGCGTCGGTTCGTTCCGCCAGTTCCTGACCAATGCTCATGGCGTCTTCAGCCGACGGCCCCAGTTCACCCGACAACTTGCGAGGAAGCCCCACGAACACCTGCGTGGCAAACCGCTCATCAACGATCGCGAGCAGCTCGTCGACGGCCTTGGGCGTGCGCTTCACCGTTGTCACGGGGAAGGCGAGCCGCCCTTCGGGGTCGGAGGCAGCGACGCCGATGCGGACCGAGCCCACATCGACGCCGAGGCGCACTCCCCTATCCACGTGCTGCGAGAGCGTCGCGAATCGCTACGAGTGCGTCGGGAATCTTGGCTGCATCCTGGCCGCCACCCTGGGCGAGGTCCGGCTTGCCGCCACCACCACCACCGAGGGTCTGCGCGGCGACCTTCACGAGGTCGCCGGCCTTGACGCCAAGGTCGCGAGCAGGTCCGTTCGTGGCGATCACGATTTGCGGTTTGCCATTGAATGCGGCCGATGCTGCCACCACTGTGGGGGCAGCGTCACCGAGGCGTGAGCGGACGTCCGTCACGAGCGTGCGCAGGTCATCCGGATTAGAGGCGTTCACCGACTCGTGAGCGACGAGCTTCACGCCGCCCACGTCCGTAGCGGTGTCCACAAGTTGGCCTGCCACCTGCTGCATGGCCTGCTGACGGTACTGCGTCAGCTGCTTCTCAGCGTCGGACAGACGGTTCAGAAGCGAGCCGATGCGGTCGCTGAGTTCGTCCGGACGGGCCTTGAGCGTGGTGGTGAGCTCGTTGACGATGGCGCGCTCGGCTGCCAACTGGCTGAAGGCATCGGCTCCCACCAATGCCTCGATGCGACGTGCACCAGAGCCGACCGAGCCCTCGCTCGTCACGCTCAGCAGGCCAATCTGCCCCGAGTTCGCGACGTGCGTTCCTGCGCACAGCTCGCGGGAGAACGGTCCGCCGATCTCGACAACACGGACGCGGTCGCCATACTTCTCGCCAAACAGCGCCATCGCACCGAGCGACCGGGCGTCGTCAAGGCTCATCACGTTGGTCGCAACGGGAAGCTCTTCGCGAATCGCACGGTTGGCGATGCCCTCGATCTCCTCGCGGGCCATGCCAGAGATGCCCTGGCGCCACGCGAAGTCGAGACGCATGTAGCCGGGCTTGTTGTACGAGCCGGCCTGGGTCGCATCCTCGCCGAGAACCTCGTGGAGCGCTGCGTGAATCAAGTGCGTCGCCGAGTGGGCCTTGGACGCCAGGTGACGGTTGGTGAGGTCGACCTCCGCGGAGACCTGGTCCCCGGTGGAGACTTCGCCCTCTTCGACGGTCACGGTGTGCACAATGACGTCGGCAATGGGCTTCTGTACGTCGATCACGTTCAGCGTCGCGTGCGCGCCACGAATCTGACCGGTGTCAGCGTCCTGGCCGCCGGACTCCGCGTAGAACGGGGTCTCGGTCAAAATGATCTCGACCGTGTCGCCAGTCTGAGCGACCGGCACGGACACGCCGTCCTTGATAACCGCGGCGATGGTGGTGCCGAGCGCCAACTCGTCATAGCCGCGGAAGACTGTGGGCTCCAGGTGCTGGTACACCGAGACGTCTGCGTGGCCGCCCTTCTTCGCCTTGGCATCGGCCCGGGCCCGCTCCTTCTGCTCGGTCATGAGCGAGCGGAAGCCCTCCTCGTCAACGGTAACGCCCTGCTCGTGCGCCATCTCGAGGGTGAGGTCGATCGGGAATCCGTAAGTGTCGTGGAGCTTGAATGCGTCTTCGCCACCCAGCGACTTCTTGCCGGCCTTCTTGGCGTTGCCCACTGCGGTGTCGAAGATCGTGGTGCCGGACGTCAGCGTACGGCGGAAGGCGTCCTCTTCCGCGGTCGCGACGTTGAGGATCTTGTCGATCTTTTCGCCGAGCTCGGGGTAGGACGGCTTCATCGACTCATACGAGGTGTTCACGAGCGACTCGATCGACGGGTCCTGGACTCCCAGCAGACGCATCGAGCGAACCGTGCGGCGCAGCAGACGGCGCAGCACATAGCCGCGGCCCTCGTTGCCGGGGACGATGCCGTCGTGGATCAGCATCATCGAGCTGCGCACGTGGTCGGCGATGACGCGTAGGCGAATGTCGTCCTCGGCGTCAGCCTTGTACTCCTTGCCAGCGAGCGCTGCGGCCCGCGCGATGACGGGGAAAACCTCGTCGATCTCGTACATGTTGCCCACGCCCTGCTTGAGGTACGCGATGCGCTCCAGCCCGGCGCCGGTATCGATGGCCTTCTGGTCGAGCTCACGGATCAGCGGGTAGTCCTTGCCGGAACCGGGTCCGCGCAGGAACTGGTCGAACACCAGGTTCCAGATCTCGAGATAGCGGTCGCCGCCGGGGTCTACGTTGCCGCCGACAGCCTCGGGACCAAACTCGGGGCCGCGGTCGTAGTGCCACTCGGCGCACGGGCCTGCGGGCCCGGGCTGGCCGGTGTCCCAGAAGTTCTCTTCACGCTCGAGGTGGACGACGTGCTCGTCCGGAACGCCGATGTTGCGTAGCGCTGAATGCGCCTCGTCATCGTCCTTCCAGGTCGTCACCCACAGGCGCTCGGGATCCAGGCCGTACTTGCCGTCGGCCTCAGAGCCCGTCAGGAGCTCCCACGCGAAGTCGATCGCGCCTTCTTTGAAGTAGTCACCAAAGGAGAAGTTGCCCAGCATCTGGAAGAAGGTGCCGTGACGGGTAGTCTTGCCGACCTCTTCGATGTCCTTAGTGCGGATGCACTTCTGCACGCTCGCGATGCGCGAGTGGGGCGCCTCTTCCGTTCCAATGATGTACGGAATGAAAGGAACCATGCCGGCCACGGTGAACAGCAGCGACGGGTCGGGAGACACCAGCGACACGCTGGGCTCGATGTGGTGGTCCTTCGACTCGAAGTAGTCGATCCAACGCTGCCTGACATCAGCCGTGCGCATCTTGTCCTCCATGATCGGTGGGCTGTAAATGCCCAGATGAGAGCGCATCGGCCCTCACGAAATCTTCCCTGCGCAAGCATGGCACTAACGCCCGCGCATCCGCCCCTCACACGCCACGCACGTGTCGTGTTGGGGAGGGGTCGGACCCTAAGTATGACAAAACCGCCGGGTCCCGACCAATGTCGGAGCCCGGCGGTTAAGTGCGTGGTGCCAGTATCTATCGCTTAGCGCGCGTAGTACTCAACAACCATCTGAACTTCGCAGGTCACGGGGACCTCGGCGCGCTTGGGGCGGCGGACCAGCTTGGTGGTCAGCTTCTCCAGCGAAACGTCGATGTAGTCCGGGACCTCGGGCAGCACGTCGCGGTGTGCACCGGCGGCGGCAGCCATGTAGGGCTCCATCGTGACGGCCTTGGGCTTGACCTGAATGGTCTGACCCGGCTTCACGCGGAACGAGGGGCGGTCAACGATCTTGCCGTCCACGAGGATGTGGCGGTGCAGAACCGACTGGCGGGCCTGCAGGATCGTGCGAGCAAAGCCCGAACGAAGAACCAGGGCGTCAAGACGCATCTCGAGGAGCTCGACAAATGCCTCACCTGTCAGACCCGGCTCGTGGCGGGCCTCTTCAAAGGTGCGGGTCATCTGCTTCTCGCGAAGACCGTACTGGGCGCGAAGACGCTGCTTCTCGCGCAGACGAACCGCGTAGTCGCTTTCCTTGCGACGTGCGGTACGACCGTGCTCACCCGGGGGGTACGGACGCTTCTCGAAGTGCTTGACTGCCTTGGGCGTCAGGGCGATGCCCAGGCTGCGCGACAGGCGAACCTGGCGACGTGCCTTCTGTACTGAAGTCATGATTTCCTTCACAGTTGAGCGCGCGCGGATGCGCGACCAACAATGGTTGTAATTTGCTGAGTTCGCGGAGACAGCAGCCAACCGTCCGCGAGGGCTCAATAATGTTACCAGGTTCGCCGCCTGAAGACCCGCATGTACTGCTGGGCGCGTCAGTCGCGGCCGAGCATCTCCCGGATGCGGCTCAGCCGGTCCGTCACGGTCCGCTCAAACCCGAACTCCGTAGGAGTGTAGTAGCGGGAGCCGCGCAGGGCCTCGGGCAGATACTCCTGGTGCGCAACGCCCCCGTCGGCGTCGTGCGAGTACTGATATCCCTCACCATGGCCGATGCTCTTGGCACCCGAGTAATGCGCGTCACGTAGGTGCTCGGGCACCACGCCAGCCTTACCTGCACGCACGTCAGCGATGGCGGCGTCAATGGCAACGTATGAGCGGTTCGACTTGGGGGCCGTCGCCAGATACGTCGTGGCCTCTGCAAGCGGAATTCGGCCCTCCGGCATGCCGATGAAGTTCACGGCGTCCGCCGCTGCCTGGGCGATTACGAGCGCCTGCGGGTCGGCCATGCCGATGTCTTCTGCGGCAAGTATCACTAGGCGGCGGGCCAAGAACCGAGGGTCCTCCCCCGCGACCACCATGCGCGCCAAGTAGTGGAGGGCTGCGTCAACATCCGATCCACGGACCGACTTGATGAAGGCGCTGATGACGTCGTAGTGCTGATCACCCGACTTGTCGTAGGCCACAAGCGCTGAGTCCATGGCCCGCTCGGTGAGTTCCGCTGTGATGACGGGAACGCTCTCCCCCGGCTCAGTTCCGGCGGCCAATGCCGCATCAGCGACGGCCTCCAGGAGCGTGAGTGCCTTCCGAGCATCGGCCCCAGCGACCCGAAGCATGTGGTCGCGCGCCTCGGGTGCCAACCCGACCTTGCCCGCCAGGCCCCGGTCGTCCTCGACCGCGCGATCGAGCAAGGCCCCCAGGTCCTCGGAGGCCAGCGGCTGCAACGTCAGCAAGAGCGATCGGGAAAGGAGCGGGCCAACGACGGAGAAGCTCGGGTTCTCTGTGGTCGCACCGATCAACGTTACCCAACGGTTCTCCACCGCCGGCAACAGTGCGTCCTGCTGGGTGCGCGTGAAGCGGTGAATCTCATCGACAAAGAGGACCGTCTCGCGCTCTCCAGTCGCGATGCGACGCTTCGAGTCCTCGATGACGCCGCGCACATCCTTGATTCCGGCCGTGACCGCGGACAGCTCCACGAACCGGCGCGAACCGGCGACCATGTACGCGAGGGTGGTCTTGCCGGTCCCGGGTGGTCCCCACAGGATGACCGACGTTGCAGGCGCGCTATCCCCCACCAAGCGGCGAAGAGGCGAGCCGTCCGTCAACAGGTGGGACTGGCCGACGACCTCGTCGAGTTCCCGTGGGCGCATCCGTACTGCGAGCGGAGCGTTGGGACCGGGCTCAGGTACGCCGCGGCCGGTGCGCTCGGTCGACTCGAACAGATCCATGCCGCAAGCCTACGTCCCACCTCTGTCATCGCTCACCGCCCAAACCCAACCCAACCCAACACAGCATCGGCGCGCTCCAACCCATCGCAGCATCGGCCCCCCGCACTCTCCGCGCGTGCAGTCGGTGCTCGATTCGTTCATTCTCGGAAAGTCGAGAATGAACGAATCGAGGTGGCTCCTCCCCTGAAGGCGTCACATGCCGGACACCAGGTGTCCCTAAACTTGCCGCCATGTTCTCTCGGCTCGCGCACCTGTCTTCACGCCATCCCGTTTCCGTCGTGATCGCGTGGGTGGTCGCGGCTGGGGCGATGGCGGGCGTTGCCATGGTGGGCTTGGGCGACGGGAACGTCTTCGACCGCGCAAACACTGGCGCGCTCACGGTCGATGGCGCAGAGTCGACGTACGTCTACGAGACCCTTGGCGCGGCGAGCTCGTCCGACGCGGGCCCGACGTTGAGTATGGACATCCAGAACGTCGACCCTTCCGACGGCCAGTTTGCTCGTGACGTGCAGGAGCTCAGCGACACCATCGCGACACGGGACGGCGTCGCCGCGGTCACGACCCCATACGGGCTCACACCGGGTCCTGCCTTTGATCCCGCGCGCTACGACACTGGTGGCGGGGAGGCCGATGCTGGGGGCCTGGCCAACATCGATCAGTCACCGCTGGTGTCCGCCAGTGGCGACGCGGTTCTGATGAGCGTGGACTACGGCCCTATCCCGGGCAGCGGCAATGGTGAGCACCGTGAGGTGACGGCGATCACGAAGGACTACTTCGCGACACACGTGCCTGAGGCTCGCGTCGTGGCGTTCTCCAACCCGATGATGCTCAACGACTTCACGCACCAGGTGGAACAGGACCTCGTGACCGGCGAAGCTATCGCGCTTCCCGTCGCGTTGCTCGTGATGGTGCTGGTCTTTGGTGGATTTCTGGCGGCAAGCGCCCCGATCATTGGCGCGTTCGCGTCAATCGCCGGTGGCCTGGCCGTGCTCTTTGCCTTCAGCTACATCATGGATCTGGACACGTCGTCCATCAACGTCGTCACTGTTCTCGGCATTGGACTGTCAATCGACTACGGACTCCTCATGGTGTCCCGTTACCGCGAAGAGCTTTCAGCTCGTGAGAACGGGCCCGCCAATGATCAGCGGGCGTTGGCGCTCGTGGCGACGGTCATGACGGCGGGCCGGACCGTATTCTTCTCCGCCGTCACGGTCGCCATCTCCGTGGGCGGAATGCTGATCTTCAACGCAGACATCATTCGCGGAATTGGCGGTGCCGCGCTTGGCGTCGTAGTGATGGCGCTGCTGACCGCGCTGACCCTGGTGCCCGCGGTGCTGTACCTCTATGGGCACCGGCTGTCACGCCCCAGCGTGTTGTCCCGGGTCCCGGGGCTTCGCACCCTGCTGCGGTACACCGCGGATGTGACCCGCGACACGGGCGTCTTTTCCCGGCTAGCCGGTCGCGTGCAGCGACGCCCCTGGATCGTTGCTCTGGCCACTACAGGCGTCCTTCTCCTTCTCGCGAGCCCGCTGCTGAACCTGCAGGTGCGTAACTCCGAGGTCGATCTCTTGCCCGTCAGCAACGAAGGCAGAGAGTTCATCGACACCTACGAGGTGGAGTACCCAGACCTGGCACCGCCCAGCGTTCAGGTATTGGTCGACGCAACTCCGGACGAGGCGGACGCCTGGGTGTCGGAATCGGTCCTGAACATTGACCACGTGACCGGCGCGGAGCCTGCCACCGATCTACCCGGCACTGGACTGTCGATGATTGGGCTCTATACCGATGTCACCGACCAAGGCTCCCCGGAGGCCACCGGGATCGTCACGGATATCCGCGACCTCGAGTCGCCGTTTGAGGTCTGGGTGGGTGGCACTGCGGCCATCCAGGTGGACTTCGTCGACGCACTCATTGCGGGCGCACCGTGGGCCGCCGGGCTGGTGGTGCTTGCGACGTTTGTGCTCATGTTCCTCATGACCGGCTCCGTTCTTGTGCCGGTGAAGACACTGCTCATCAACGCGTTGTCTCTCGCGGCGGCTCTGGGCGTGCTCAGCTGGATCTTCACCGACGGGCACCTCGAGGACTTGCTCAACTTCACCTCCACCGGCGGCATCGAGACGTATGTGCTCGTCATGGTGCTCGCGTTCGGGTTCGGCCTCGCGATGGACTACGAGGTGTTCCTGCTGGCGCGTGTGAAGGAACTCGTGGACTCCGGTGTCGACAACGACACCGCTGTGCGTGTGGGGCTGCAGCGCTCGGGTCGCATCATCACGTCCGCGGCGGCCATCATTATGCTGGTGTTCCTCGGCTTCGCCACGGGCGACCTGCTCGTGATCAAGCAGGTGGGGGTGGGTCTAGCGGTTGCCGTGCTCATCGACGCGACAATCGTGCGCATGCTACTGGTGCCGGCCACCATGACGCTGCTAGGTGAGCGGAACTGGTGGGCACCGGCGCCGCTCGCCCGGCTTTACAAGCGGTACTCCATCACGCACTAGTCGCCGCGGCGCGACGACGCCTAGTGCGTCGCGTCGTAGTAGTCCTGAGGCTCAAAGACCGCATCGAGGACACTCAGAGGGCGCCAGCGGTGGAAGACTCCACGGTCCGATGAACCGGTCCCGGAGGTGGTGTTGCCCTCGTAGAACCATGCACCGTTGCCAGAAACCCGGTCGACGATTGCGGCGTGACTCACACCCTGACCATCGCCCCAATTGATCAAGACCACATCACCGGGGTCGAGGTCGGACAAGCTCACGTTCCAGTCAACGACACCCGCGGCCTGTGCCTCATCGACGAAGGTGGTTCGACCGGACGGCGGGTTGAAGCCCTTGTCGTAGTACTCCTCTAGTGGCACGTACTCGGGGTAACCGGCCTGCCAGAACACCCACCCCACGTAGACCTGGCACCACGCGCTATTGCCGTCGATCCAGTCGTTGTACTTGTTGTTGCGCCAGCTGGGCTCTTTGTAGCCCACCTGTGAGCGCGCGACGCTCAGTACCGAACTTGCGTTCCACGAGGAGCGCGGCGCTTCGTAGGCCGGCGCCTTATATGACGAACTTCCGAAGCCACGGAACAGGAACGCGGCGGTCGCGGCGCGCGAGGTATTGCCGTATGGCCTGAAGGTCCCGTCCGCATAGCCCGTTGTAATGCCGGTACTACGCAGCCAGGTGATCTCCTTGTAGAACTTGGAGGAGGTGCGCAGATCCTTGAACGGCGAGGATGAGGGAGCCTTGAACGACGGCTTGCCCTTGTACCTATACAGGAAGGCCGCCATGGCATTGCGGTCGATCGCTAGTTCGGGACGGAAGGTTCCATCCGACCATCCCGTGGTGATGCCCTTGCTCTCGAGCCAGACAATTTCCTTGTAGAACTGGTCTTTGGTGCTCACGTCTTTAAACGGTGACCTCGATGGCAACGACACTGAGGGACGCCCGGCCTCGCGATAGAGGAAAGCCGCGAACGCTTCACGCGAGACTTCCCACTCGGGGCGGAACCAGTTTCCGGCGTAGCCCGTCGTGATGCCCTTCTCGGACATCCACGAGATCTCGCGATAGAACTGGTACTGGTTCGAGACATCGCGGAACCCCGGTGAGGCTGCCGAAGCCGCGGGTGCCACGCCCACGATCGCCGTCGCCATCACCGTAATCGCGATAGCGAACCTCGTTGATCGCTTCGTCTTCACAGTGCTGTCCTCCCGTTAAGCATCCACCGAGTGTGACATGCGAAGTACTCAGATCCGGGCTAGAACTCTCCCCTGCTCTCAGAAACGCACATGGCGCGCCCCGCGGAAAGCGGGACGCGCCATGCGTACGGAATGGAGAGCCAAGCATCGGCCCGATGCCTGGAAACAGGTGCTACGAGGTCACCGACTCCGCGGATTCCTCGTCCTCTTCCGGCACGAAGTCCACGCCTGCGTCGGCGCGCTGCTCATCCGTGATGGGCGCGGGCGCAGCGGTAAGCGGGTCGTAGCCGCCGCCGGACTTCGGGAACGCGATGACGTCACGAATGGAGTCGGCCTTGGCCAACAGCGCGGTGACGCGGTCCCAGCCCAGGGCGATTCCACCGTGAGGCGGTGCGCCAAAGGAGAAGGCCTCGAGCAGAAAGCCGAACTTCTCCTGGGCCTCTTCTTCGCCAATGCCCATGACCGCGAACACGCGCTCCTGCACATCGCGCTGGTGGATACGGATGGAACCGCCGCCCAGCTCGTTGCCGTTGCAGACAATGTCGTAGGCGTAGGCCAGCGCGGAGCCGGGGTCCTTGTCGAAGGTGTCGAGGAACTCGGGCTTGGGCGACGTAAATGCATGGTGCACGGCGGTGAAAGCACCGGTACCCAGCGCGACGTCGTCATCGTCGGGGTCTTCGTCGATCGCCTTGAACAGCGGCGCGTCCACGACCCACACGAACTTGTACTCGTCCGGATCGATCAGACCGCAGCGCTCTCCGACCTCGAGGCGAGCGGCACCCAGCAAGGCACGCGACGGCGTGGGCTTGCCGGCGGCGAAGAAGATGCAGTCGCCGGGGGCCGCACCTACCTTTGCGGCCAGTCCCGACAGCTCCTTCTCGGACAGGTTCTTGGCGACGGGCCCGGTGAGCGAGCCGTCCTCCTGCACCAACACGTAGGCCAGGCCCTTGGCGCCGCGGGACTTGGCCCAGTCCTGCCACTTGTCCAGCGTCTTGCGCGGCTGCGCAGCACCGCCGGGCATCACGACGGCACCCACGTACTCGGCGGCGAAGACGCGGAACGTGGTCTCCGAGAAGTACTCGGTCATGTCCGTGAGCTCAAGGCCAAAGCGCATGTCCGGCTTGTCGGAGCCAAAGCGAGCCATCGAGTCCGCGTAGGTGATGCGCGGGATGGGCAGCGGGATGTCGTAGTCAATGAGCGACCACAGTTCCTTGATGAGCTCTTCGCCCAACGAAATGACGTCGTCCTGGTCCACGAAGCTCATCTCGATGTCGAGCTGAGTGAACTCGGGCTGACGGTCCGCGCGGAAGTCCTCATCGCGGTAGCAGCGCGCGATTTGGTAGTACTTCTCCATGCCGGACACCATCAGCAGTTGCTTGAACAGCTGAGGCGACTGCGGCAGTGCGTACCAGGACCCGGGAGCCAGACGTGCGGGCACCAGGAAGTCGCGGGCGCCCTCGGGCGTGGACCGCGTCAGCGTGGGGGTCTCGATCTCGAGGAAGTCGTGGCGGTCCAGCACGCGGCGGGCGGCCTTGTTGACCTCCGAGCGAAGCACGATGTTCGCGCGCGGCTGCGGGCGGCGCAGGTCGATGTAGCGGTGCTTGAGGCGGGCCTCTTCACCGACGGTGACGTGTTCGTCGACCGGCATCGGCAGCGGGGCGGCCTCGTTGAGGATCTCGACGTCGGAGACGACCACCTCGATCTCGCCTGAGGGCAGGTTTGCGTTCGCGGAACCCTCGGGGCGCTCGCGCACCTCGCCAGTGACCTGAATCACGTACTCGTTACGCAGGGAGTGCGCGACCTCTTCGCGGATGACGACCTGGGCGAACCCGGAGGCATCGCGGAGATCGATGAAGGCCACGCCACCGTGATCGCGGCGGCGTCCCACCCATCCGGCGAGAGTGACAGTTGAGCCCGCGTCGTTGGCGCGGAGGTTTCCAGCAAGGTGAGTGCGGAGCACGTGAGGCCTTTCTTGGACGCGCTAGACGGGCGCGCCGGATAGGGAAAAGAGCGGGCCCAGTCTATCGGGCCACGGGTTGACTCGTGGCGTGAGTGAACTTACGCCTGAGGGACGATGCGCGGGCGGGCGTCGGCTTCCGGCGGCAGCCATGCGTCGGCATTAGCGGGCACCTGGTCGCCTGAGCGGATGTCCTTCACCTCACCGTCGGCGCCGTCAGCGGCAGGGAACCACACGAATGGGATCCCCCGCTTGTCTGCGAACTGGATCTGCTTGCCGAACTTCGCTGCCTTGGGCGCAACCTCGCACGCAATGCCGCGTGCACGCAGGCGATCGGCGATCGCGGCTGACGTGCCGCGCGACTCCTCCTCGTTCACTGCCACGAGCACGGCGGACGGCACGGGCCGCGAGGCGGTCGCGAGGCCAGACGCAAGCATCCGGCTCACCAAGCGAGAGACGCCAATCGACATCCCGACGCCGGGGAATCCCCCACCGGCGACGAGCGAGTCGTAACGGCCTCCCGAGCAGATCGACCCCAGGTCCTCGTGTCCCTCAAGGAACGTCTCGTAGACCGCGCCCGTGTAGTAGTCGAGACCGCGCGCGATCCGCAGGTCCGCGACGGCCGTGCCTGGAACGGCAGCGTTCACGCCTTCGACCAGGTCAACCAGGCTCGCGATTCCGACCTTCAGCTGCTCCTGGGCGCCCTCCACGTCCTCGATAGTGGTCGTTGACGCCCACAGGTCCTCCACCGCAGCCGCAAACGACCCATCGGTACTGGAGATTCGCGCCAACTCAAGAACAGCATCGGCCGCTGTCTCACTGACGCCCTTCCCTGCGAGCTCAGTACGCACGCCCTCGGGGCCGATCTTGTCGAGCTTGTCCACGCTCCGCAGAGCGTCCGCGACGTCCTCGATGCCGACACCTCGGTAGAAGCCCTCGACCAGTTGGCGATTATTGACGCGCATCGTGGCGCCGGGCAATGGCAATGCCGCGAGAGCGCGCGCCATGACAACTGCGACCTCAATCTCGAGGTGCGCGGGAAGCGTCTCACGTGCAACGACGTCGATGTCTGCCTGGTAGAACTCGCGGAAGCGACCCTCTTGCGGGCGCTCGCCGCGCCACACCTTCTGAATCTGGAAGCGTCGGAACGGGAACGCGAGGTCGTTCTGGAATTCCTCGACGTAACGCGCGAACGGCACCGTGAGGTCAAAGTGGAGACCCACCTTTGCCTCGGAGTCGCCATCGGCATTGAGCCGTCCGAGCGTGTAGATCTCCTTAGCGGCATCGGACTTGCCGGCCAGGCGGTCCAGCGGCTCAACGGCGCGCGTGTGAATCTCCCCAAAGCCATGGAGGGCGAAGACCTCGCTAATCGTGGACAGCACTTCTGCCTCCACAATGCGCTCGGAGGGGGTCCACTCGGGATAGCCAGATAGGGGTCGCACTCGTGCCATGGCCCCATTGTTCCACTGACCGTCACCCAGCTGGTGCGCCATCCCAGCAAACTCCCAGGTGAGCCTGCCTAGAATGGCGTTTCGCGCATCGACCCTCGACGAGGAGCCATGGGAACTAAGAAGCAAGACCGCGAGAAGGCCCGCAAGCGTCAGGAAGCCCTGGACGCCAAGCACGCTGCCAAGGAGGCTGTGCGCCAACGCAACATCCGGATCGCGTCGATTGTGGTGGGGATCGTTGCGCTTGGGCTCATTATCTGGGGCGCCATTGTGCTGTTCACCCCCGAGGATGAGGAGGCGACCGCGGATACCGGCTCGTCGCCATCCACCAGCGAGACGGCCGATGCTGAGGCCAGCCCCGATGCCGAGCTCACCTTTACGTCAGGGTGGGGCACGTCGCCTGTGCCTCCCGATCCTTCTTACGCGCAAGGCCGCGAGTGGACCGTGACAATGGAAACCAACCAAGGCGAAATCGTCATGACGCTCGACGGCGTCAATGCTCCCCAAGCGACCGCAAGCTTCATCGCTCTGGCTGAATCCGACTTCTTCGATCACAGCCAGTGTCACCGCATCACCACGTCCGGTATCTACGTCCTGCAGTGTGGCGACCCATCCGCGACGGGCACGGGCGGACCGAACTACTCCTATGGCCCCATCGAGAACGCTCCCGAAGATGACCTCTACCCCGCCGGAACACTTGCAATGGCGCGCGTGGGAGGGGACGCTGAATCGATGGGTAGTCAGTTCTTCATCGTCTACGAAGACTCCACGATTCCCTCCGACACGGCGGGCGGATACACGGTATTCGGGCAGGTCACCGCGGGTCTGAGTATTGTGGAGGACGTTGCCAGTGCCGGAACGATCACAGGCGAGTCCGACGGACCCCCGGCACAGTCCGTCATCGTGAACGAGGTGTCCGTAGAATGACCGCTCCCAAGCCCACCCCCCGACCCAAGCCCAAACCGCCCGCCAGCGGGCCCGCCGTGATGGCAGCCAAGGCCGCCTCACACCCGGTGAAGGTTCCGGTCGTCGAGGAGGTCAGCGCCGAGCAGGTCGCCGCGGCCGCGAAGTTCGGCGAAGTCACAGGCGAGACCGTGACGCTGACCGTTGGCGACGAAAGGCACGAGGTTGGCCCCGCCCAGGGCGACGAACCCATCGCCCCGTACGCCCGCGAGTTCTACAAGCTTGAGGCTGCTGTGGAACGCTTCCACGCACGCCTCGAGGGTGCCGAACTGTCCCCTAAGGACATCGACGACTCCCTGACCTCACTAGGTGAGCAACTGGCTGAACCCAAGGTGGTCGGAGATGTGGCCGCGCTGCGGACCCGCTTTGAAGCCGTCAAGGCCGAGGCTACGGAAACCCGTGAGCGCATCAAGGCTGAGCGTGAGGCAGCGCGTGCCGAGGCCGTGGCTGAGCGCGAGAAGATCGTCGCTCAGGCCGAGGCCATCGCCGCCAAGGACGAGGCCCAGGTTCACTGGAAGAACGACACCGCCGAACTGCGCGCTCTTCTGGACACCTGGAAGGAAGCCCAGCGTTCACAGGCTCGCATCCCCAAGGACGCCGAGCGCGCGATGTGGAAGCGTTTCACGACTGCGCGCTCGTCCTTCGAGAAGGCGCGCAAGCACCACTTCGCGCAGCTCGACAAGGAAAACGCCACGGTCGCGACCCGCAAGGAGGACCTCGTTGCCCAGGCCGAGCGCTTGGCCGAGTCCACCGACTGGGACCGCACCGCACGCGCTTTCAAGGACCTCATGGGCGAATGGAAGGGTGCTGGCCGTGGTCGCCGCAGCGTGGACGACGCGCTGTGGAAGCGATTCCAGACAGCGCAGGACGCCTTCTTTGACGCGCGGCGTGCAGCCGCGGACGAGGAAGACGAGGCGCTCGCGGGCAACGTTGAGGGCAAGGAAGCGGCCGTTGTTGAGGCCGAGGGAATCTTGCCCATCAAGGATCTCGACGCCGCCAAGCAGTCCCTACGCGCCGCACAGGACAAGTTTGAGGCAGCCGGACGCGTTCCTCGCGGTGATGTTGCGCGCCTGACCAAGCGCATCGGCGCGGTCGAGAAGGCCGTGCGTGACGCCGAGGACGCCGCGTGGAACAACTCGAACCCGGAGCTTGAGGCGCGCGCAAGCGGTGCGGTCGCTCAGCTCCAGGCCGCCATCGCGGATCTCGAGAAGGACCTCGCAGCCGCGGAGGCCACCAAGGACAAGCGCAAGATCAAGTCCGCTCAGGAAGCGCTCGACGCCCGTCGCGCGTGGCTGGAGCAGATTAAGGACCTGTAAACCTGTCCACAGATTGCTGAGGTGCCCGCCATTCCCCTTGGGGTGGCGGGCACACTCATGTCATGTGGATGGTGAGCGCAGACGACGTGGGCCGCGCAGCATGGCGACGCATGCGGGCCGACGGAACCTTGACGGTAGCCACGCCCTTCGCCGCTTTTCCGGCCGATGTTCCGGTCACCTGGCAGGTCAGGCTCGCCCTGATCAGGCCGTTCCTTCGTGTCGATGGGTACGTATCTGGGTTGGGGGCGCTCTGGGTGCACGACGGGGGCACTGCTCCCCTGGCGATAGACGTGTGCACGCCTTCTCGGCGGCACGACCGGCAGGCGTCGACCACATGGCCCGTCCGCCTCCACCACAGCGCTCGGCCAGAGGACCCGGAACGTCTTGCGGCGCGTCCGCGCGCGATCGTCGATGCGCTGCGGTGGTCGCCGCTCGAGGAGGCTCTGCCCGTCGTGGTGCGGACCGTACGGGACGGGCGCGCCGCCGTCGCGGACGTTCAGCGGGAACTCACCCTGCTGCGCAGCCACGACCGCACCTGCAAGCGTGCAGAGCGGGCGTGGGCCATGCTGCGTCAGTCCGGCGTCTTGCCGGGCGCCACAGTGGCTCAGAACTCGCGGCGGGTACCCGTGACGCGGCGGGCGTCGTAGACGCCGTCAATGCGACGGATGGCGGTGAGGACGGCTCCGAGGTGGGAGGGGTCGGCCATTTCGAAGGTGAAGGTGTTCAGAGCGACCCGGTCACGGTTCGTGGACACGCTCGCACCCAAGATGTTGACGTGATAGTCCGACAGTGCCTTGACGACGTCACTGAGGAGCCGGTTGCGGTCAAGCGCCTCGACCTCGATCTGGACCAGGAACGCCGCGCTGGACTGTCCGGTCCATTGGACGTCGATGAACCGCTCGGCTTGATCGTTCAGGGCCGCGAGGTTGGCGCAATCTGCCCGGTGCACACTGACACCGTTGCCGCGCGTGATGAAGCCACTGATCGGGTCGCCGGGCACCGGCGTGCAGCACTTCGCGAGTTTGACGATCACGTCAGACAGTCCGTGAACAGAGATGCCGGGGTCGCCACGGCGTGCGCGTTCGGCTGAGGTGCCGGGGCGCGTGATCTCGGTGACGTCCTCGTCCGCGCCGGCGTCGCCACCCACGGCGTCGACCATGCGAGCGACCACGTCACTTGCCTGCTCCTTGTGCTCGCCAATGGATGCATACAAGGCGTCCACGTCGTCGTAGTGCATCTCCTGGGCAAGTGCCAGGAGGGTCGACTTACTCATGAGGCGCTGCATCGGCAGGTGCTGACGACGAATGGCGCGCGCGAGCATGTCGCGGCCGGTCTCGATGGACTCTTCGCGGCGCTCACGGGTGAACCACTGGCGAATCTTGTTGCGCGCGCGCGTGGACTGCACAAAGTCGAGCCAGTCGCGCTTGGGGTGCGCGTTCTCGTCCGACGTCGTCAGGACCTCGACAGTGTCGCCGTTGTCCAAGGTGGAATCCAGCGGTACCAGGCGACCATTGACCTTGGCACCGATGGTCTTGTGCCCAACCTCGGTGTGCACGGCATAGGCAAAGTCCACCGGGGTTGCGCCCTGCGGGAGTGCGAGCAGGCGTCCTCGCGGGGTGAAGACGTAGACCTCGGCGCGCGAGATCTCGCCTCGGAGCGAGTCCAGAAAGTCCGTGGGGTCGGCGGTTTCTTGCTGCCAGTCCGCGATCTGACGCAGCCAGCCCATCTCCGAGGTATCGGAACCGCGCTGGTTCTCCTTGTAGCGCCAGTGAGAGGCCAGGCCATACTCGGCGCGGCGGTGCATCTCCTGCGTGCGGATTTGCAGCTCAACCGGCTTGCCCGAGGGGCCAATGACCGTCGTGTGCAACGACTGGTACAGGTTGAACTTGGGCATCGCGATGTAGTCCTTGAACCGGCCAGGGACTGGCTGGTACTTCGCGTGCATGGCGCCCAGGACTGCGTAGCAGTCGCGCACGGACGTAACGAGGATGCGGACGCCCACCAGGTCGTAGATCTCGGCCAAGTCGCGGCCGCGCACGATCATCTTTTGATACACCGAGTAGTAGTGCTTGGGACGCCCGGTAATGTCCGCCTTGATCTTCATCTGGCGGAGGTCTGCCTCAATCTCCGTGCGGATCTCGGCTAGTGCCTTCTCGCGTTCCGGAGCACGCTCGGCGACAACGTCGACGATCTCTTGGTAGATCTTTGGATACAGCGTCTTGAAGGACAGGTCTTCAAGCTCCCACTTGATGGCGTTGAGGCCCATGCGGTGCGCCAAGGGCGCGTAGATCTCGAGCGTCTCTTGCGCCTTGCGCCGCGCAGACTCCACCGGCACGTACTTCCAGGTGCGCGCGTTGTGCAACCTGTCGGCGAGCTTGAGGAGCAGGACGCGAATGTCCTTCGCCATGGCGACGACCATCTTGCGGACCGTCTCGGCCTGAGCCGCATCGCCATACTTCACCTTGTCGAGCTTGGTGACACCGTCGACGAAGGAGGCGACCTCATCACCAAACTCGTCGCGGAGAGTCTCGAGCGGATACTCGGTGTCCTCGACAACGTCGTGCAGCAGCGCTGCCGCGATGACGGTGTCGGGTAAGCCCATCTGCGCGATGATCTGCGCCACGGCTAGTGGGTGAATGATGTAGGGCTCGCCGCTCTTGCGCTTCTGTTCGCGATGCGCACGCTCGGCGACGACGTAAGCCTTCTCGATCAGAGCCGTCTTTCCCTTGGGGAACATCTGACGGTATTCCTCGAGGACGGGCTCGAGCGGCTGGGGCGCTTTGGGCGCAGTCCTACGGAAGAACGCCAGCGGTCCTAAGGACGTGGACGTCGGGCGGGTCTCTGTCATGGCGCCTCCTCCCAGCGTGAGCGA
This sequence comes from Demequina flava, assembly GCF_000975035.1. Classification (GTDB taxonomy): domain Bacteria; phylum Actinomycetota; class Actinomycetes; order Actinomycetales; family Demequinaceae; genus Demequina; species Demequina flava. The sequence continues at coordinate 254,947 of NZ_BBRA01000002.1, forward strand.
AACTCCAGTCTACTGGGGACGAATGGGGAGGTAGGGACGTTCCCCTTTCGTTCTTTTCTCCCCTGGCCGTACATACACGGCGGGATTTCGGGAGCAGAGCAGCCCTGGCCGTACTTTCTCGGTGGAACACCGCGCTCGCTACGCGCCAGCGCCCAAGCCAACCCGAGCATCGGCCCGCCTGACACCGGAATGCCACCGAAAACTTTCGGCCAGAAACACCAAACCCTCCACAGCCCGCCGTGTATGTACGGCCAGGGCTGGTGGAGGGTGGTGTGAAGGCTGTGACGGCTCAGCGCCGGTTCCGCCTACTTACGCTTGCGCTTGGGCTGAGCGCCCTGTCCCTTGTGCTCGCCAGGCTTGAGTGCGCCAACACGGACAGATCCGTCCTCGGTACGCGCGACCTCGGTCTCGCCGGACTCGCGCAGTTCGAGCACCTTCTTGGTGTGCGCGGCGATCTTGGGCTCGCGGGCACGCAACGCGACCTCGAGCGGAGTCGCCACGAAGATCGAGGAGTAGGTTCCCACTGCCATACCGATGAACAGCGCCAGGGCGATGTCCTTCAGAGTTCCGGCACCCAACAAGTACGAACCGATGAACAGGATCGAAGACACGGGCAGAAGAGCCACGACTGACGTGTTGATCGAACGCACCAGCGTCTGGTTGACGGCAAGGTTCGCGAGCTCGGCGTAGGTATAGCGCACCTGCGAGTCGAAGTGACGCGTGTTTTCATTCACCTTGTCGAACACCACCACGGTGTCGTACAGCGAATAGCCAAGAATCGTCAGGAAGCCGATCACCGACGCCGGCGTGACCTCAAAGCCAGACAGCGCGTAGATGCCGACCGTAAACAGCAGGTCGTGAATCAGCGCGATGATCGCCGCTGCGGCCATGCGCCACGCTCGGAAGTAGACGGAGATGACGACAAACACGAGCAGCAGGAAGATAACCAGACCCTGCAACGCTTGCTGTCCGACTGCGGCTCCCCATGTGGGACCGATCTGGTCGAAGCTAATTGTCGACTCGTCGACGCCATAGGCATCAGCGAGTGCTGTCGTCAATTCCTGCTGCTGCTCGGACGTAATCTCGCCCAGCTGCACACGGATGTCGTTCTCGCCCAAGGTGGTGACCCGTGGCTCCTGACCGGGAGCGATCTCGGCCACGGCCTCCTCAGCCGGTTCGGGGCTCGTCGTCTCCACGTTGGGCACGACGTACTGCGCACCACCGGTGAAGTCGATACCAAGGTTCAGGCCCTTGCCGACGAGGATGCCGATTGAGATCAGCATCAGCACGGCGGACACCATGAACCAACGCTTGCGATTGCCAACGATGGAATACGTCGTTTCGCCGCTGTGCAGCTTGTTGCCCCACTGGGCCAGGTTAGAAGCCATGATTACTCCTTCCCCTCCTTCGACGTATCCGCATCGCCATCGTCATCGTTGCCGTCTTCGTCAGCAGCGTCAGCTGCAGAGTCGGAAGCGGCCTTGTCATCATCGTCGACCGCTGTCGCGACGGCGGCTGGCGCTGCCGCGGCCTCAGCCTCGGCACGACGCTTCGCGGCCTTGCGTTCGGCGAGCGTCAGTCCGTCGGACGGCGCATCAGTTCCACCAACGGACTCCTCCACGCCGGAGCCGTCTGCCTTACCGACCCGTGACGGGGTTGACTTGACGCGTCCGCGGCCCTTGTACATTGCCTCGCGACCCAACTGGCGCGGGTCAAGACCCGACCACTTGTGGCCCTCGGCAAAGAATTTGGTACGGGCGAGCAGCATCATGACCGGGTGGGTGAAGAGGAACACGACAAGCACGTCAATCAGCGTCGTCAGACCCAGCGTGAAGGCGAAGCCTCGCACACCACCCACCGCAAGGAAGTACAACGTTCCTGCGGCCAGCAGGCTGATCGCGTCAGACGCAAGGATGGTGCGGCGGGCACGACGCCAGGCGTGGTCAACTGCGCTGGGCAGCGAGCGGCCCTCACGGAGCTCGTCCCTAATGCGCTCGAAGTACACGATGAACGAGTCCGCCGTAATACCGATGGCCACGATCAGACCAGCAACACCGGCCAGCGAGAGTCGGTAGCCGATCAGCCACGACATGAGAGCGATGATGCCATAGGTCGCAGCACCTGCGATGAGGAGCGAACCAACCGTCACCAGGCCCAGCGCGCGGTACTGGAAGATCGAGTAGATCACGACCAGGATCAGACCGATCAGACCGGCAATCAAACCAGCCTGAAGCTGGTCTTCACCGATCGTCGCGGAGATCTGCTGGTTGGACTGGACCTCAAGGCTCATGGGCAGCGCACCGAACTTGAGCTGGTTCGCGAGCTGCTCGGCACTTTCCTGGGTGAAGTTTCCGGAAATCGATGCTTCACCACCGGGGATGCGCTGTTCGACCTGCGGGTGGGAGATGACGACGCCATCGAGAACCACAGCGAACTGGTTGCGCGGCGACTCGAGCGTCGCGAGGCGCTGCGAGATCTCGTCGAACTTGGCGCCACCCTCGTCGGTGAAGTCCAGGCGGACCTCGTAGTCGCCGGTGAGCGTACCCTGCTGAGTCATGCGCGGACCCGAGGTGGCGGTTTCGATGTCGTCACCGGTCAACTCAACCGGGCCCATCGCGATCTTCTGGAAGTCGGCACTTGAGCAGGCGCTGTAGCCCGTCTCGGGGTTACCCATGGAGCGGCCGCCGTAGTTCTCACCGTTCAGGCAGTCCAGCGCCGAGTACTCAGCCTGAACCTCCGGGGTGAGCCACTCGAAGGACGACGGGTCGGTCTCGCCATAAACGGGGGCCGTAGACGTAGTGTCCTCGGCAGCGTCGTCGTCCTGGGTCGCGATCAAACCCTCAGTGGTGACGGCGGAAGGCGAGGGCGACGGGGAGGCCGATGCGTCAGTTGCGGTGGCAACGGCGGTGTCAGCACTCGTGATGACGTTCGAAGCCGTGGAAGCGCTTGGCGACGGCGTGGGAGTCGCGGACTCAACGGGCTCTGCAGACTCAGAGTCCTCAGGGACCGGCTCCGTGGTGGCATCGGTCTGCGCCTCGTCGACAGTCGTCGGCGACGGGTCGCCAACAACCAGCACGGGGCGGAACTGAAGCTGAGCGGACTGCGCCACAAGGTCGACCGTGGACTGGTCCGGGCTGCCGGGCAGCGCCACAACGATGTTGTTGCCCTGCGTGGTGATCTCCGCTTCGGCGACACCAGAGGCGTCGACACGCATGCGGATGATCTCGACGGCTTGGTCGAGGTCCGACTGCTCAATCTCTTGAGATGCGCCCTCCTCAAGCACCGGCGTCAGGATGATCTGACGTCCCCCTGCGAGGTCAAGCGCGAGTCCTGGGGTCCAGGATGCGGAGCCCGTGAGGACTCCAGCGGCGAGCGCTCCGTACATGACGACGAAGATCGCCGCGAGGCCGATGAGCGCTTTGCGTGCGCTCTTGGTCACTTTTGACACAAGATTCCTTCGTTCAGCAGTCGACTGCGCTCCCGGGGAGCCCCGCCGATTCTAGGGTGTCCAAGCGTCAAACGTCGAATGACACTCAATCGAACAAGCGACCGCCGCTCTGTCCAGGCAGTGCCTCAGCAGGCGGGGTCAGGCCCACATGCTCCCATGCATCGGCCGTTGCCACACGCCCCCGCGGCGATCGACTCATCAATCCTTCGCGTACAAGGAACGGTTCGGCGACCGTTTCCACAGTCTCTGGCTCCTCGCCAACGGACACCGCGAGCGTCGACAATCCCACTGGGCCTCCACCAAAACGCTGGCACAAAGCCCGCAGAACAGCCCGGTCAAGGCGGTCCAGTCCCCTGTCGTCGACTTCGTACACCGCCAACGCTTCACGCGCGGCCGCAAGGGTGCCGCGGCCGTTGCCGTGGACTTCCGCGTAGTCGCGCACGCGCCGCAAGAGGCGGTTCGCGATTCGGGGCGTGCCGCGCGAGCGTCCGGCGATCTCACTGGCAGCGGCGACGTCCATCTCGAAGTCGAGAAGCCGAGCGGAACGTCCCAGAATGCGCTGGAGCTCCGCGGGCTCGTAGAACTCAAGGTGGCCGGTAAAGCCAAAGCGATCGCGCAGCGGCGCGGGCAACAGCCCAGCACGCGTTGTGGCACCCACCACCGTGAATCGCGGCAGGCTGAGCGGAATTGAGGTGGCACCGGCGCCCTTACCCACGACGACGTCGACACGGAAGTCCTCCATCGCGAGGTAGAGCATTTCTTCCGCCGGGCGGGCAAGGCGATGGATCTCGTCGAGGAACAGCACGTCGCCTTCCTCAAGTGAAGAAAGGATCGCGGCCAGGTCTCCGGCGTGCTGGATGGCCGGCCCCGACGTCAGTCGCAGGGGCGCTTCCATCTCCGACGCGATGATCATGGCGAGAGTGGTCTTACCCAGTCCCGGAGGTCCTGACAGCAACACGTGGTCCGCCGTGGCGCCGCGAGCGGATGCCGCGGTCAGCACCAAGGACAACTGGTCACGGAGGATCTGCTGACCCACGAACTCATCGAGCGAGCCGGGCCGGAGTGCGGCCTCGCTCGAGCGCTCAATCGCGTCAGCATCGGCATCGATCACCCGCGGGTCCTCATCAAACACGCTTGGCCCCCATGGTCTGCAATGCCAGACGCAGCATCGCGGGCACATCGGCCTCCGCCACGGGCCCATCCGCGACGGCATCGACAGCCGCAGCCGCCGCCTTCGCGTTCCAGCCCAGGCCCACGAGCGCGTCCTCGACCTGACCTCGGGAATCGGCCGATGCTGTGGTCACCCCGGGTGCGGACACTTCGGGCAGCGACAACTTGCCGCCGAGTTCGAGTAGGAGCCGGGCGGCGACCTTGGCGCCAATGCCAGGCACCTGCTCGAGAGCCTTGCGGTCCCCGTCCGCAACAGCCTGGGCGAGCGCCTCCGGAGTGTGAACCGCGAGCATGGCGAGAGCCAACCGCGGCCCCACACCCTGCACGGACTGGAGGGCCTCGAAGCTGTCGCGCTCCATCTCGGTGCCGAAGCCGAACAGCGTCAACGAGTCCTCACGCACCACCAGGTGGGTGTGTACACGCACGGTGTTCCCGTGCCGAAGATCCGCGAGAGTGGTCGGCGTCGACAGCACCTTCATGCCCACGCCGCCGGTTTCAATCACAGCGCTGGTAGCGCCAACCGACAGCACTGTGCCGTGCAGACTCGCGATCAACGGATCCTCCTTCGAACGTATGTACGAATACCGTACGGGACACGTCGGACACGACTCGCGCGACGCGCCGCTATCGCCGCCTTCGCGCCGCTTGCTCGGCGGCTGCCCACTGTCGCTGAGCGGACGTGGTCGCGCCAGATTCCACTGGCGCCGCTCCCCCACGCCATGCGTGGGCAATGGCGATTGCCAAGGCATCCGCGGCATCGGCCGGTTTGGGTGTCTCTTTCAGGTTCAAGACCCTGGTCACCATGTAGCCAACCTGGGACTTTCCAGCGCGACCGTCGCCGGTCACCGCTGCCTTGACCTCCGAGGGCGTGTAGAGCGTCACGGGAAGTCCGCGGCGCTGCGCCAAGAGCATCACCACGCCGGAGATCTGCGCGGTGCCCATGACCGTCGAGACGTTGGCCTGAGCGAAGACGCGCTCCAGAGCGACGGCCTGAGGAGAGAACTCGTCCATCGCCGCCTCAAGCGCATCGGCGAGCCTCGCGATGCGTGCGGGCGTGTCGGTGTCCGCCGGTGATGTGGCGGCACTGACATGCACCAGCGACACGCGGCGCGCCCCCGCAGCGTCGATCACGCCAAGCCCGCATCGGGTGAGGCCTGGATCAACGCCGAGGATGCGCACGTGCGGTCAGTCGGCCTGTGCGGCCTCAAAGACCTCGTCCGACGCATCCATGTTCGCGAACACGTTCTGCACGTCGTCGCAGTCCTCGAGAGCGTCGATGAGCTTGAGCATCTTCTTGGCACCATCGACGTCGAGCTCTACCTTGACGGACGGAACCCAGGCGGCCTCGGCGGAGTCGTAGTCGATGCCGGCTTCTTGGAGCGCCGTACGCACGGCGACGACATCGGTGGCTTCCGACGTGATCAGGAAGACGTCGCCGCCTTCTTCGATTTCCTCGGCGCCGGCGTCAAGCGTGGCCTCCATGAGTGCGTCTTCAGTGACGTCACCCTCCTGCGAGACAACGACCTGGCCCTTGCGCGAGAACAAGTAGGACACCGAACCGGGGTCAGCGAGCGTGCCGTTGTTGCGGGTCAAGGCCGTGCGCACTTCCATGGCCGCGCGGTTGCGGTTGTCCGTCAGGCACTCAATGAGCATCGCGACACCATTAGGACCGTAGCCCTCGTACATGATGGTCTCGTAGTCGGCAGCGCCGGCCTCGAGGCCCGAGCCACGCTTGACCGCGCGGTCGATGTTGTCGTTCGGAACCGAGGACTTCTTCGCCTTCTGAATGGCGTCGAAGAGGGTGGGGTTACCGGCAACGTCGCCGCCACCGGTGCGCGCTGCGACCTCGATGTTCTTGATCAGCTTGGCAAACAGCTTGCCGCGCTTGGCGTCAATGACTGCCTTTTTGTGCTTGGTGGTGGCCCACTTGGAGTGACCGGACACGTGTGCTCCTCAAGATGCAGGGTGCAGGACTGGCAACCAGTGTACTCAGCCGAGCGAACCCGCTCGCCCAGCCACGGCATCGGCCCTATAGGACGGCCAGGAGCGTGATCCGGGCTCCGAAACCGATCAACCCAGCCCATCCCAAACTTGCCAAGGTGCCGATGATGAACTGCTCAGAAGCCTGGGCACGCACAGCCGGCTCGGTGTCGCGCAGTTCGGGATAGCGACCAAGACCCTTGACGGCAATGACAACCGCGACGGCGGCAGGTTCCCCCAACGCGATCGCTCCCGTGACAATTGCGCGCTCGAGCATTCCGACCCACAGCCCGCCACGCAATAGACCCGGCGTCGACACCTGAGGCTGAAGGCGACGCAACAGCCCGCCGACGAGGATCGCGCCAAGTCCGGCAGACACCGCCACAGCGACCGCCACCACAACGATGGCCAGAAAAATGCTCATGACTGGCCAGCATCCCGGTCAACGTGTCCGGTGTCCAGCGCGCCACGGGCCGCTGTGGACAGCAGATACGTCGCGACGGGCCGCGCACGCTGTTCTTCATCCAGTAGCGCCGCGGCGCTGCGTTGGCTAACGGCTTGGGCACTGATGTCCAGCCGATGCGCGATTGCCTTTTGCGTCAGGCCCTCCCTTGCGAGGTCGGCAACTTCCCAGCCAGCGTCGGAGCGTTTACGCACAACGGCACCCAGGAGCTGAACGACCGCGGTCGCGCGCTCCTCGGTCACCTCGTCGCTGCCCGCGACGACGAGAGGCGTGGGTTCGGCCTTGCCGCGCGCGCGCTCGACGGCGCGACGCGCGTAAATGAACGCCGGGCCAGAGCTGGCACGGGAGGAATCGGCCAGTGGGAGTTCCACTTCACCGGCGCCGATTCCGACGGACCAGTTGCCGTGGCGCATCAGACTCAGCGCGAGATCCAGGGCGGACTCGGGAGTTGTGAGGACTGTCTGGACCTCATCCCCCACGGTGCGCTCAAGCGGTAGGGCGATGTCGTCTGCCCACGCGGGCGCCCACCCGTCAAACCATGTGAGGAGTTCCTCCACACGGTTGCCCACACGGGTGCTACCTCGCTGATCAGCTGTAACTACGAACATGACAACAAGCCTAAGGGCTTGATTGTCGATAATCAAGTATTAGGGCTTGATTCATGGAGCCTAGATCAGCGCGAGTAGGGCTTCGTGGACCCGGGTGTCCGCCGAGATCTCGGGGTGAAACGCCGTGGCGATGGCCTGCCCGTGCCTGACTGCAACGGGGTGCCGATCGCCGTCGGGACCGGTAGCCGTGGCAAGAACCTCGACGTCTGAGTCGTGCGACTCCACCCACGGAGCGCGGATAAACGTGCCGTGCATGCGAGAGCCGTCCGGTTCCCAAATCAGCTCCACCTCGGAGGAGTCAACCTGCCGTCCAAAGGCGTTACGACGCACGGTCATGGGGATCGCGTTCAGAGTCTGCTGACCTTCAATACCGTCAATGAGGTCGCGGGCAAGCATGATCATCCCCGCGCACGATCCAAGCACCGGCAGCCCCTGTTCAAGGCGCGCGATCAAGGGCTCGCGCAGGTCAAAAGCACGCAGCAACTTGTCTATCGTCGAGGACTCTCCCCCGGGAATCACTAACGCGTCCACGGCTTCGAGTTCTGCGGCCCGGCGCACCTTCACGACATCGATGCCGAGACCCTCAAGAATTGCCGCATGCTCGCGGACATCTCCTTGGAGAGCGAGTACACCTACCTGCGTCATTCGGGCTCCACTCCTAATTCTCGGGTGACCCCATCCCACGGGTCAAAGTCACTCCACGTCTGTCCCAGCCGAGCCGGGAAGATCTCAATGTCTGCCGCGCCAAGGTCCGCCAACGTCACCCACGCACTGTCGTCAATGACGTCCTCCTCGTCGGCGGTCCACGCTTGATCGACCTGCGTGTGCCGGTCGGCATCCGCGCGCTGTGCGACAAAGAAGACTTCGTGCTGAACGTACTGGCGCGAATAGAAATCAAACAACGCCGTGCGGCGCCACACTGGCCCCACAAGCTCTTGCTCTTCGAGGACGTACCCAGTTTCCTCGGCCAGTTCCCGCACTGCAGTCGCGCGCTCACTCTCCCCTGGCTCAATGCCGCCACCGGGTGTGAACCACCACGCTCGCGACGGCTGATGAGGGTCGTGCCCGCGCAGCATGAGCAGGCGCTGTCCATCCAGAAGGAGGACGCGCGCGCCGTACCTCTCGATCCGCTCCCCGGTGTCAGGGGGCGGATCGGAGAACGTCACAGTGCAGCAGACCGTAGACCGAGAGTTACCAGCCGCGCTCGGCGAGGCGGTGCGGCTCCGGAACGTCGTCGACGTTGATGCCGACCATGGCTTCGCCCAGACCGCGCGAGACCTCAGCGATGACCGAGGGGTCGTCGTAGAAGGTCGTCGCCTTGACGATGGCCTTGGCGCGCGAAGCCGGGTCGCCGGACTTGAAAATTCCCGAGCCCACGAAGACACCCTCGGCGCCGAGCTGCATCATCATCGCCGCGTCTGCGGGCGTAGCGATACCACCGGCGGTGAAGGTGACGACAGGCAGCTTGCCCGTCTCAGCGACTTCCTGCACGAGCGGCAGCGGCGCCTGCAGTTCCTTGGCGGCAACGTAGAGCTCGTCCTTGGGCAGCGAAGCGATGCGGGCAATCTCGGTGCGTAGCGTGCGCATGTGGGTTGTGGCGTTGGACACGTCACCTGTACCGGCCTCACCCTTCGAGCGGATCATCGCGGCACCCTCCGAGATGCGGCGCAGCGCCTCACCCAGGTTGGTCGCGCCACAGACGAAGGGCACGGTGTACTGCCACTTGTCGATGTGGTGGGTGTAGTCCGCGGGAGTAAGCACCTCGGACTCATCGATGTAGTCGACGCCGAGGCTCTGCAGGACCTGTGCCTCGACAAAGTGCCCGATGCGGGCCTTGGCCATCACGGGGATGGACACGGCATCCACGATTCCCGAAACCAGGTCGGGGTCAGACATGCGTGCGACGCCACCCTGCGAACGAATGTCGGCGGGAACGCGCTCAAGCGCCATGACTGCGACGGCACCGGCGTCTTCAGCAATCTTCGCCTGCTCCGGGGTCACGACGTCCATGATGACGCCGCCCTTGAGCATCTCAGCCATGCCTCGCTTGACCAGGTCCGTTCCGACCTGCGGAGTGGTGGCGGGGGCGTTGTCGCTCATAAGTCAGGCTTCCTTCGTGTGATGGGGATGGAACTCTGCGTCCATTCTAATCGCGTCACGGTAGGTCTCCTCGACTCGAGGGGCCACCGTCTTCCAATCGAACGTCAGCGCTCGAGCCTGCCCGCGTGCGGACAGTTCTTTGCGCGCCTTCGGGTCAGCGATCAAGGCGTTGATACGGGCGGCCATCTCGACCGAGTCGCCGACCGTGTGGAGCGCTGCGCACACCTCGCCGTCAGAGTCAGTGGCGACGTCGCGGAAAGCCACCAGGTCGCTCGCAACAACCGCCGCACCTGCTGCCATCGCCTCCACGAGCACGATCCCGAAGGACTCGCCTCCGAGGTTCGGTGCACAGTAAATGTCGACCGAACTCATGAAGCGCGCCTTCATCGGCTCGTCGAGCTCTCCGATCACCTCGACGCCGGCGCGAGCAGCGCGCGCAGCGACACGGTCGGAGAATCGGCCAGCCACCAGGAATCGGGCTCGCGGGTACACCGCACGGACATGAGGCATCGCGGCAAGGAACTCCTCGAGTCCCTTGCGCGGCTCGTCCATGCGGCCCAGGATTCCGATCGTGGGCGAGTTCGCAGTTCCGCGCCATTCCTTCTTGGGCTCGGCTGCCACGTAATGGTCCGTCTCGACCCCGTTGGGAATGATGTGCGTGGCCGCCACCCGCAGGTGCTCTTTGATGGTGCGGTCTGCCGAGGGCGACACGGCAATGCGGGCGTCCAGCTCCTCGTAGCCAGGCTTGATGAAGGGCTTGGCGTTGCGCATGATGCGCGAGTGCTCGTTGGACGTGTGAAACGTCGCCACGGTGGGGCCCAAACGTGCCCACATCGCGATCACGGACAGTGACATCGTTCCGGGTTCGTGAAGGTGGACAACATCGAAGTCACCCTCCTTGAGCCAGCGGCGCACCCGGGCCGCGGCGAACATGCCGAACTTGATACGAGCCACGGAGCCGTTGTAGTGAACCGGAATGGACCGGCCTGCGGTCGTGACGAAGTCCGGCACCTCCGTGCCGGGAGCTGCGGGCGCCAACACGGACACCTCGTGCCCACGCTCTTGAAGCGCCTCCGCGAGGTCCATGATGTGAAGCTGAACGCCGCCGGGACGGTCAAAGCTATAGGGGCAGACAATTCCGACCTTCATGACGCCCACCCAAACCGCTGCAGCATGTGCCAGTCCTCGGGGTGGCGCGCAATGGCGTCCGCCAACTGCGTCGCCCAGGCCTGCGTCATGGCCTCAACCTTGCCAGACCCCTCGAAGTCCTCTGGGTGAATCGCGTCACCGAAGTGCAGCACCACACCCCACGGCGAACCGGCCCTCTTGCGGCGCTCCTTGGGCAGTCGCTCGTAGAACACATGCACCGGGATGATCGGCGAGGAGATTGCCGCAGACAGTGCCGCGGGCCCGGGAGCGACCTTGACGCGGTTGCCCCACATGTCGACCTCGATGCCGGATCCGGACATGTCCCTGTCGGCAAGCAGGCAGATGAGAGTGCGTTCCTTGAGCCCCAACGAAATGAGTTTGCGGAACGTCGATGAGCCCTCGTGTCCGAGGACGTGAATCCCCAGACCCTCACGCATCTCGACAAACTGATCGAAGACCTCGCGGGGCTTCAGAATTTCGGCGACGGCGTGCACGGGAATGATGTGCTTGGAAGCGTAGGCACCCACGAGGTCCCAGTTGCCCGAGTGGGATAGTGCCGCGACTACACCGCGTTCAGACGTCGCCAACAGGTCAGCAACCTCGTCGTAGCCCTCAAGCCTCACGCGGGCGTCAATCTGCTTGGGGCTCATGCGCCCAATCGTCAGCGCTTCTGCGTAGTACCGGGCAACGGACTCAAGTCCGGCACGACTCACGTTGCGCAGAGCTTCACCCTCAAGTCCAGTCACGCGGTGGAGGTTGTCTTCGAAGCGGTCAATGACGCGGCCGCCACGCCGCCAAGCGACTCGTGCCCCGGCCTCAGCGATCACACGTACCGCGCGCACGGGAAGCACGCGGGATACACGCCACGCGGTGAGGAGCGGATCCATTACGCGTCGCCGGAAGTGGACTCTGCGGGCGTCGCGAAATCCTCGCGGTTCGCGCGCACCACGGCCATTGTCCGTTGCCCCACAGTGATAGCCGCCAAGACGGCAAGGATGTACAACGTGCCCGTCAGGATCCACAGCGGGAGCCCCAGTCCCACGAGGCCGGTCGCGAGCAACCCAAGGAAGAGTCGATCGGACCGCTCCGCGATCCCACCCTTGGCATCGATCCCAAGGCCTTCCGCACGCGCACGTGCGTACGGAACAAAGGAACCAATCGCCAGGCACAGCAGTGCAGCCATGGCGGTCGCCGGCTCTTCCACGCGGAAGGTCCACACTAATGCGCCAAAGATCGCAGCATCGGCCACCCGGTCCAAGGTGGAATCGAGATAGGCACCCAACCGCGAGGACTTACCCGACAGGCGCGCCATGGTGCCGTCGAGCATGTCTGTCACCACAAAAACCGTGATGAACATGACACCCCAAAACAGCATCGTCCCGCCCTGCGGGAAGAAGAAGCATGCGCCGAAAACCACGCCAAGCGTGCCAACGATCGTCACAGCATTGGGGTGAACACCGAGTGCGAGAAGTCCCCTAGCGGGCGCTGCCCAGAGGCGGCCCACGATGGGGCGAAGCTTGCCGAACATATGTCTTGTGAGGACCTAGTCCTCGTCCACCTTCCACTGCTCGGACACGCGCTGCCAGGTGTCATCCAACAATTGCGGCAGCGCCTTGGTCTGGCCAATGATCGGCAGGAAGTTCGAGTCGCCCATCCACCGCGGCACCACGTGTTGGTGGAGGTGTTCGGAGATGCCCGCTCCTCCAATGGCGCCCTGATTCATGCCGATGTTGAAGCCTTGCGTCCCTGATGTCGCGGTGAGGACCCGCATTGCTTTCTGCGTCAGCACGCCCATTTCGTCGCGCTCGGCGTCGGTAGCGTCGGTGTACCAGCCGATGTGGCGGTACGGGCAGACCATCAGGTGACCTGGGTTGTAGGGGTACAGGTTCAACACGACGTAGCAGTGCTCGCCCCGGTGCACGACGAGCGCTTCACGATCATCGAGTTCGAGCTTGGCGCACAGCGGGCAGTCCGCGGTTCCTTCGTACTTGGCGCGGGACTTGCCGTTGTCGATGTACGCCATGCGGTGGGGCGTCCACAGGCGCTCAAAACCGTCGGGCTCACCGCCCATCGTGGTGCCGTCTACAACGTCAGCCATTAGACCTGCGCCTTCGTCTTCACTGCCTCGACGATGCGGGCAACAGCATCCGCGACAGGTACCTGGTTGTCTTGGCTTCCGTCACGGAAGCGGAACGACACAGCCCCAGCGTCAGCGTCATCCCCACCCGCGATGAGGGTGAAGGGGATCTTGTCCTTGCTCGCTGTACGAATCTTCTTGGGGAATCGCTCGTCGGAGTCGTCAAGCTCCACCCGAATGCCCTCGGCACGCAACTGAGCCACGACATCGGCCAGATAATCATTGAAGGCGTCAGCAACGGGAATCGCGCGCACCTGCACCGGAGCCAACCAGACCGGGAAGGACCCGGCATAGTGCTCGGTGAGGATCGCGAAGAAGCGCTCAATGGAGCCAAACAGCGCGCGGTGGATCATCACGGGGCGCTGGCGGGTGTTGTCAGGAGCGGTGTACTCAAGCTCGAAGCGCTCGGGCAGGTTGAAGTCGAGTTGGATGGTGGACATCTGCCACGAACGGCCGATGGCGTCGCGAGTCTGCACCGAGATCTTGGGGCCGTAGAACGCGGCGCCGCCCGGGTCGGGGACCAACTCGAGGCCCGAAGCTTCGGCGACCTCGCGCAAGGTGTCCGTGGCCTCTTCCCAGATTTCATCCTCACCCACGAACTTCTCGGGGTTCTTCGTGGACAGTTCCAGGAAGAAGTCGTCCAGGCCGTAGTCCTTGAGGAGCCCCAGCACAAAGTCGAGCGTGCGAGTGAGTTCATCCTTCATCTGCGCGCGGGTGCAGTAGATGTGGGCGTCGTCCTGCGTGAATCCGCGGGCGCGGGTCATGCCGTGCACCACGCCGGACTTCTCGTAGCGGTAGACGGTGCCGAATTCGAACAGGCGCAGCGGCAGCTCGCGGTAGGACCGGCCGCGCGAGTCAAAGATGAGGTTGTGCATGGGGCAGTTCATGGGCTTCAGGTAGTAGTCCTGGCCCTGACGTGTCACATTACCGGCGCTGTCGCGCTCCTCATCGAGGTGCATCGGTGGGTACATGCCGTCCTTGTACCAATCCAGGTGCCCGGAGACCTCGAAGAGCTTGCCCTTCGTGGCGTGCGGCGTGTAGACGAATTCGTAGCCCTCTTCGATGTGGCGCTTGCGGGAGTAGTCCTCCATCTCCATGCGGATCATTGCACCCTTGGGGTGGAAGACCGGCAGTCCCGAACCGATCTCCTCCGGGAAGGAGAAGAGGTCCATCTCAGAACCCAAGCGACGGTGATCGCGGCGCTCAGCCTCAGCCAGGCGCTCCCTGTAGGCGACCAGCTCTTCCTTGGACGGCCACGCGGTGCCGTACACACGCTGGAGCTGAGGGTTCTTCTCGGAGCCCTTCCAGTACGCGGCGGCGGAACGCATGAGCGACCAGCCGTTTGCGAGGAGCTTGGTGCTGGGTACGTGAGGACCGCGGCACAGGTCCTTCCACGCGACGTCGCCATTGCGGCGGACGTTGTCGTAGATGGTGATGTCGCCTTCGCCGATCTCGACGGACGCGCCCTCCGCGCCTTCGGTGTCGTGGCTCAGCAGCTCGCACTTGTAGTGCTCGTGAGCGAGTTCGGCAAGGGCCTCCTCGCGCGTCACCTCGCGGCGCTGGAAGGACTGCCCCTCCTTGACGATGCGCTGCATGGTCTTCTCAAGCTTCTTGAGGTCCTCCGGTGTGAAGGGCTCTTCGACGTCAAAGTCGTAATAGAAGCCGTTCTCGATGGGAGGGCCCACGCCGAGCTTGGCGTCAGGGTTGATCTGCTGGACCGCTTGGGCGAGCACGTGCGCAGTCGAGTGGCGCAACACCATCAAGCCATCGGGGTCGCTGATCGTGACCGCTTCGATGTCAGCGTCGGCCGGAATGTCGCGGGACAGGTCCCACAGTTCACCGTTCACGCGCATCACCAGAACTTCGCGGCGCTCGGAGAACAGGTCGGTGCCCGTCGTGCCGGCGTCGAGCTCGCGCTTGTCGCCGTCGATGGTCGCAATCAGGCTGGGCACCGTGGTGTCTCCTTGGGGTATGTGGGGCGTCGTTCGTCCTTGTGTGACGCACGCATGGCGCGCGCGTCACACGACGATGCTACCGACCTTGGCGTAGGTGCGAAGAATCGCACGTCACGACAGGTAGCGTGGACCTGACCGATAGCCAAGGAGCCACCCTGTGTCGCGACTCACTCGCCGTGCCGCGCGGGTCTCGGTTCGCGCCCGCATCGGCCTGGCTGTCGCCCTTCTCACTGGCCTGGGCCTGCTCTCGGCGGGGCTCGTGGCATCGGCCATCCTCACCCAAGAGGTGGAGTCACGCGTCGACGATGACCTGGTGAGCGACGTTGCGGAGTTTGAGCGCCTCGCGGAGGTCGGAGTGGACCCTGCCACCGGCGAGCCCTTCGAGTCCCCCGCCGCCGCCGTCCGCACCTCGATGGAACGCCTCATTCCGGATCCCAACCAGGGCGTGGTCGGCTTCCTAGACGGCGAGTTGGAATGGATCTCCCGCGACGCGCAGCTTCCCTTGCAAGACGACCCAGACTTCCTTGCCGCTGTTGCTCCGGCTACCTCCGACGTTGAGGTGACGTATCAGGAAATCGTGACGGACGTCACGACGTATCACGTGGCCGTCGCGCCGGTGAGGTCGGGGGAGAACGGCGTCCTTGTGGTCGGCGGCCCCGGCGACGGCACGGTCGCCGCGCTGGTCATGGCGTACGACCTCGATGCTGAAGTCGCGCTCTTTCAAGAAGCCTTCCGTATCTACGGCTTCGTCGCATTCGGGGCATGGATCGTCGTGAGTGTGCTGGCATGGGCACTCGCCGGACGCCTATTGCGTCCCATCAAGACGCTCGCGGAGACCGCTTCGCACATTGGCCGCGACGACCTCTCGGAACGCATTCCCGTGACCGGGTCGGACGATGTGTCCGACATGACCGAGGCTGTCAACGGCATGCTCGACCGCCTCGAGGCAGCTTTCCGCGCGCAAGCGGACCTCCTCAACGACGTGAGCCACGAGCTGCGCACTCCCATCACCGTGGTGCGCGGCCACCTCGAACTCATGGATGTGTCCGATCCCGCGGACACCACGGATGTGCGTGACTTAAGCATCGACGAGCTCGATCGCATGACGGCCCTTGTCACGGACCTTCTCACCCTCGCCAAGGCGGACCGACCGGACTTCATCACCCTGCGCGCCACCGATATCGCGGACCTGACCCACAGCGTGCTGGATAAGGCATCCGCCATGGGAGATCGCTCCTGGGTGATAGATGCGGCGGCCGATGCCGTGGCCATGTTGGACAAGGACCGCATTACTCAGGCGTGGCTGCAGTTGGTCGCCAATGCTGTGCGATTCTCCGACCCTGGTTCCGAGGTTGGCCTTGGCGCCCGCGTCGCAGACGGCGAGGTTCACCTGTGGGTGCGAGACCAGGGAGTCGGCGTGCCGAAGGATCAGCGTGACCGCATCTTTTCGCGCTTTGTCCAGGCAGATCCCACGCGTCAGGACGGGTCCGGCCTGGGACTGTCGATCGTGACAGCGATCATGCACGCACACGGCGGCTCCGTCGCTGTGGATTCTCGTGAAGGGCACGGCTCAACATTTACGATGAGCCTGCCTACGTCGGCAACTGCCATCGAAGGAGAGGTTCCGTGAGCCAGATTCTCATCATCGAGGACGAGGCGCGTATCGCCTCCTTCGTCGCCAAGGGTTTGAAGGCGGCAGGGTTCACCAGCGATCATGCAGCGACGGGTCGTGACGGCTATCACAAGGCTATGACCGGTGACTTCGAGCTCATCATCCTCGATTTGGGATTGCCCGATGAGGACGGCATGGACGTGCTTGAACGACTGCGCGGCACGGGAAACGACCTTCCCGTGATCGTGCTCACGGCGCGGACCACCATCGAGGCCACTGTTGACAGCCTTGAACGCGGAGCCGACGACTACATCGCCAAGCCCTTCCGCTTTGAAGAGCTCCTGGCACGTGTACGGCTACGGCTGAAATCCGGCGGTGCGGCGGCGGCGCCCACATCGATCATGCGCTGCGGGGACGTGGAACTCGACCCGATCTCGCGCTCGGTCACGGTTGCCGGCCGCACTGTTGACCTGTCCGCGAGGGAGTTTTCGTTGGCAGAGGCCTTCATGTCGCACCCCGGTCAGGCACTTAGCCGTGAACAGCTGTTGTCCCGCGTGTGGGGATACGACTACGACCCGGGGTCCAACGTGGTCGACGTCTACGTGCGGTACTTGCGCGGAAAGTTCGGCGCGCACCGCATTGAAACAGTTCGAGGCGTCGGCTACCGCATGGCGGCAACCGACGCCTCGTAGAAGCGGCGCTTTCGCGACTTAGTCGACCGAGTCTGCCGACGGGGCCGACTCGGGGCTGACCGGCGACGGCGCGGACTTGGCGCTCTTGGCAGACGGCGCCGACTGAACGCTGACCGGCGACTTGGCCGACTGAACGCTCACAGGCGACTTGGCCGACTGAACGCTGACCGGCGACTTGGCGGACTGGATGCTGACCGGAGACTGAGCAGACTTCACGGACTGCACCGAGACCGGCGACTTCGTGGACTGCACGCTCACGGGCGACTTGGTCGACTGAACCGAGACAACCGACACCGTCGACACCGGTGACACGATCGACACGGGCGACACGGCGGACGCGGCCGAGGCGACGGTCAGGGTCGACGAGACGATCTTCATGTCCTTTTCGATGGTGCCCGAAGCCACCTTGCCGTCGATGGTCGACACGGAGTTGTCGGAGGACGTGTCGTTCGTGGGAGTGTCGGATGAGTCAGCGACAGCGACGCCTGCGCCCACGCCAATCACACCGAGGGTTCCAGCTGCGATCCAGATTGCACGGCGGTTGATGTTCATGTTGTCTGATCCTCTCGTTGTGGATGCCGGGGCATCCGTGTCTGAGGACAACAATGCACATCGCCGGTGAGAGCACCAGGAGAATTAGATGAGAGTTCTCTCATCTGCGACGTCAAGCGCGAGAGACAGCCAGTCGCTGGCACGCGCGTCGTCGTCCACACCCGAGGCCAGGGCCACCAGGTTTGCCGCGACGCGGCGCCGCAAATCCTCTGTCTCGACCGTCTCTGCGAACTCGCTGAAGAGCCGGGCGGCGTGCTCTTCAATGCCGCGGTAGCCGTTTGGATCAAGGGTGGGCAACACCAACACGTGCGCCACCATGCATGCGAGGTCATCCGCGCGTCGGCCCGGACCCAAGGTGTCGATATCAATCAACCCGACGATGCGCTCGGGCTGGCTTGCATCGTTCACACGGACGTTGGCTGCGTGGAAATCGCCGTGCGTTGGCACGGTGGCCGCCTCCGGAGGCGCTTTTAGACCAGGGCCGATGCTCGCCACCAGTCGATCGAGTCTGTCACCATCGAGACCGCGATTCCGCGCCAAGTCGATGTACATCTCGAGGCGTTCCGGAATGCTGTTTCGACGTGGAAGTTCACATACTGCTGGCGGGAGGGTGTCGAGCGCGGTGATCAACGAAGCGCCTGTTACGTGTCCGGGCTCGGACCCGTCACGGCGATGCAAGGCTTCAGTCATCGCGGCACCATCGGCTTGAGCCACGAGCACAATCCCATCACCCGCGTCGAGGGCCCGCGGTGCCAGCGAACTAAGCCGATGGCGATGGAGGAGCTCGCCAGCGCGGTCTGGCCGCACAACCTTGACGAACCACACATCGTGGCGCTCGTCCTCGGCGACCTCCGCGCGCAAGACCGCTCTGCGCAATGGCCGGAGGACCAGCATCTCCAACCGGTCAATCTTTGGATGATCCGCGCCTGCGCGCGCGAGGCGCGCCTGAAGCGCCTGCGGAACGCAAGCATCGGCCAACCCCGTCAGGAGCGGATCCGCAGGATGGCGCCACACATGGACCGTTCCGGTCTCTGACTGGAGCCGAACGGCCTTTGTGGCGGCACGCTGCTCGTCTGACAGTTCCACGGTGCTCGCGACGAGGTAGATGCGCTCGCCGCTCGCCGTCACGTCATAGCAAGCTGAGGTCTCCGCACCCGGCCGTGCGTGTACCGCATCAAGTCGCCAGTCCTCGAGCTCAAGGTGCGTGGTCGCGAGGGCTGTCGCCAACATGTCGCCAGCATCGTCGCTGGTCAGAACGTCAGCAGCGGCGTTCGTGGTCATATCGACATCGAACCACGGAACGCTCTCGAGAGTGACGCTCACGCGCACACTCGCTTAAGGAAATGTCAGCGGATCTCAGTCGTCGTTATGGTCCTTGGCCCAGTCGGCGGCCTGGTCCACCTGCGCGTCGAACTTGTCGGGAGTCTTGTCCTTCAAAGTCTCAGCGGCGTCATCAATCTGATCGTCCGACATCCCTGCGGCCTTCTCCTTGGCCTTGTTCAACATGTCATCCATACCCATGATGGGCTCCTTGCGTCGATTCGTGTGGACACCGTCAACGCTACGTCTGGGCGCGAAAAAGCGCGCGCTGGAATGACAAAACCCCCGCAGGTCCTGGACCTTGCGGGGGCTTATTGCTGGTGGGCGATACTGGGATCGAACCAGTGACCTCTTCCGTGTGAAGGAAGCGCGCTACCACTACGCCAATCGCCCTATGAAGCGTGAACAATAGTAGCGCGTCTTGAAAGCCACGGTGACCAACTACACGCCACGGATGCACCTACTCGTCGTCGGGCTCGGTGTCACTAGGGCTTGTCGATACACCGGTGTCGTCCGTCTTGGCCGGAGCGGCCTTCTCGAGACTCTCAGCCGCCTTCTGCGTCACCTTCTTCTCGTAGCGCTCGCCCTGCTTACCTTCGTGTTCGTTAGCCATGCCTCGCTCCTTCCACTTCGCGCCAGAGCACCCAGCGCGGTTGTCTGCAAAACACCTCACGCCGCCCGCGCATTCCTTCGGGGCGCCTGTGCTACCGGCGACGGGGGGGTGCTGGGTCAGGCGTACGTTCCGCCTGAAGCTCGACATGCGCCGCCAGTTCGCGAAGCAGCCGGCCCGGGGTCACGCGCTCACCATCGAGCGCAGACACGTGTTGTACACGCCTGACCGTACTTGTCACCGCCAGGTGCGCAGCGCCCGCGATGACCTCGTCAAGGTCTGCAAGCGTGAGTTCCCCTGGAGCACCCACACGCACGGGGATTCCGGCCCTCGCGCCCCACTCCAACGCGAGTCCACGCATGATGCCCGGCAGGCATCCTGAAGCCAAGGGCGGGGTGATGATCTCTCCCCCGCGCTCGACGAACACGTTCGTCGACGCCCCTTCACAGAGGTTTCCGTAGGTGTTCGCCAGGATGGCCTCGTCGGCACCTCTGCCCCGGGCGTAGTTGGCAATCACCGCGTACTCCCCCGCGGAGGTGGTCTTCACGCCGGCCACGGCGGATCGCTCGTTTCGCTTCCACGGCGCACGGACCGCCACGCACTCGCGCGGGGCGCGGCCCGTTGCACCGGTCACGACGACGGTGGGTCCGCTGTCACCTCTGGCGTAACCCGCCGGACCCACACCCGAGGTCACGGTGACCCGCACGCGGGTGAGTGCCTGTCCGGTTCCGAGTAGGTCGCCGATTGCTCCGCGGACGATGCCGGGGTCAAGCGGGGACAATCCCAAACGTTCCAAGCCATAGGCAAGGCGGGCCAGGTGTCGTGTCAGGGCAAAAGGCACGCCGTCACGGATGGCGATGGTCTCGAAGAGCCCATCGCCCACGGTGAACCCATGATCGCTGGCACTGATGATCGGTTCGTGCGCGCCACGAATGCGCCCCCCAGCCCACACCACCTCAGTCATGGGCTCATTGTTCCGGTAGATGCCAGGGCAATCAACCGTTTCGCCTTAAGTTCAGTCTCCGCCCACTCCTGAGCCGGGTCCGATCCCCACGTAATGCCCGCGCCAGTACCGAACCGCAAGGTGCCCCCGTCGGCGCGGTCCCACCAAAACGTGCGGATTCCGACCGCCAGTTCGGCGCGGCGCGCATCCGCGTCTATCCAACCCACGGCACCGCAATACGGGCCCCGCACTGCTCGCTCTTCACGCTCAATGATCCGCAGCGCTGCCGACTTGGGCGCGCCGGACACGGACCCCGGCGGGAAAGTCCCGTCCAGCAAATGCGGCCACATCTGCGGTGTCCAGGCGTGCTCGCGCGTCAATGTGGCGCTGACCGTCGACTGCAGGTGCCGCAATCCGGGAAGATCGTGAAGCCCAAGAAACTCCGGCACCGCCACGGAACCAGGCTCCGCGACGTGCGAGATGTCGTTGCGCACCAGGTCGGTGATCATCACGTTCTCGGCCTCGTCCTTGGGCAGCATCTGCTCCCCTGGCGCGGCGGTGCCCTTGATCGGAGAACTCAAGACTTGGTTTCCGTCCACGGCGAGATACAGCTCAGGTGATGCCGACACGACCCACGCACCACGAGCATCGGCCATATCCGGAATCTCGATCGAGGCGCCGTACCGTGCCGGGTTCCCCCGAGCCAGCACGTCAGCCAGTGCAGCGGCGTGAGGGAGGTCGCGCCCGGGCAGGGACGCACTCAAAACGCGGCACAGGTTGACCTGATAGACCTCACCGTCGCGGATATCAGCGCGGATGCGCTCAACGCCTGCCATGTACTCGTCTCGCGACAACGACGAGCGCCAACTATCGCGCTGAGGTCCATGCCACGAGGGCGCGTGCTCGTTTGGCGGGGAATCAGAGACTTCCGCCATGCGCCAGGCATCAATACGGCCGTCAAAGGCCCCCACGAGGACCCAAAAGCCGCCCTCGGCAAGCCGGTGACCGTCGCGTGCGACGTCGATGTGTTCGATCACACCGCGCGCGTAAATGCCAGCGAAGCGTGCCTCGCCAGCCATGCGACCTTGACCTTCGTCCACGCCTACAACGGTAGTGCTCACTGAGGCGCTTCTAGGCCGTCGCGACGTCGCAGCAGGCCGGCGAGAGCGGATTTGTCAGCCGCTCGCGCCATGGGCTAGTCTCTACATCTCGTCGGGGGCAACACCTTGACAGCGCGGACGTAGCTCAGCTGGTAGAGCATCACCTTGCCAAGGTGAGGGTCGCGGGTTCGAATCCCGTCGTCCGCTCGTAGGTTCGTAGCCGGATTTTTCGGCGACCACGGTGGGTTGGCCGAGAGGCGAGGCAGCGGCCTGCAAAGCCGTATACACGGGTTCGAATCCCGTACCCACCTCGGGCGATTGGCGCAGCGGTAGCGCGCTTCCCTGACACGGAAGAGGTCACTGGTTCGATCCCAGTATCGCCCACCAGACAAGCCGCCCCCTCGGGGGCGGCTTTTTTGTGCGCTAGCGTGTGCGCGTGCAGGCTGCAATTGAGAGCACGGCGCCAAGCGCCTGGGATGTGTGGGGCGGCGTCTTCGTCGTCATCGCTCTGATCACGACCGTCCTGGCTGTCGTTTCTATCGTTCGACACCGTGGCGACCTCAGTACGCGCGTGACAACGGTCTGGCTCATCATCACTGTCATCTTCCCGCCGCTGGGCGTAATCGCCTGGTTCGTGGCCGGAAGGCGTGCCGCGCAAGACAAGAACTAGCAGCCGGGCCCCTGCGCGCGCCTCGAGCGACGACTCGCGGGACCGAGTGGTGACCGGATGCCTCCCGAATCCGCTATAGTTTTCTTCGGCCCGGAAACAGTCTTCCGGATCATGCGGACGTAGCTCAGCTGGTAGAGCATCACCTTGCCAAGGTGAGGGTCGCGGGTTCGAATCCCGTCGTCCGCTCGCATTACAACGTCGGCTTTGCCGACACCATACGGTGGGTTGGCCGAGAGGCGAGGCAGCGGCCTGCAAAGCCGTATACACGGGTTCGAATCCCGTACCCACCTCGCATGGGCGATTGGCGCAGCGGTAGCGCGCTTCCCTGACACGGAAGAGGTCACTGGTTCGATCCCAGTATCGCCCACCAGACAAGCCGCCCCCCTCGGGGGCGGCTTCTTTCGTTGTGGAGTACGTGCAAGGCCCGATGCGACAGGATGGCACGTATGTCCCTCCAGATTGCGGTGGGGTGGCGACGCACCTCGCTCACTCCCCCGCCGCCAGCGTCACTGGCCCGTGACCTCGCGGTGAGCACGGCAGCCCAGCTTCTTGGCGTGGACCCACAGACCTTGCGGCTGTCTCATCACTGCGAGCACTGTGGAAGCGCCGAGCACGGCACGCCTGTCGTGATCGGTGGGGGTTCGGTGAGCGTGTCACTCTCCCGGGCTGAGGGCTACGCGGTCGCGGTCGCGACACGGGCGGAACGGCCCCTCGGGGTGGACATTGAAAGCGAGTCAGCCGCGCCGCGCGCTGAACTCAGCGCCACGGCGATGCTGTCAGCCCAAGAACGTGCCGCGTCCAAGCACAGCCCTCCGGAGTCTTTGCTTCGCACATGGGTCCAAAAAGAAGCATTGCTCAAGGCCTGCGGCGAAGGGTTACGTTATCCGCTCGAGTCCGTCACGATCCGTGGCGACAGTGTCGTATCTGGTCCCCCGGCTACCCACGGGAAGTGGAACCTGGCGCCGCTTCTCATCGAAGGCGCAGTCGCCTATGTGGCCTACACCGCTCGGTGGCACGAAAGGCTCGTACTCCGGGTCGACGAGTCACCGCAGGATGGCTGCTAGGCGACTGGAAGGTCCGGCAGTTCTGGCTTCCCAATCCAGGCAGTGAAAAAGTCGCCCAGGGAACGCGCTGCCCCGGACTCTGCCCGCGTGATGAACCCAGCGGTGTCCACAGAACCGTGGCGATGCCGCAGCGTCCACTCACGCAGCAAATCGAAGAATGCGCTGTCGCCAATCTCCAGCCTTAGCGCGTGAAGGGTAATTGCTCCGCGTTTGTAGAGGCGATCATCAAACATCGCATCCGGGCCAGGGTCCTGGACCACGAGTTCCTGAGGGAGTGCGCTCAGGCGTGCGTGGGCGGCCCGCGCCTTGGTATCGGCGGAGTCGGCTCCGGATTCCTCGGACCACAGCCACTCGGCGTAACAGGCAAAACCCTCATGGAGCCAAATGTCTTGCCAGCGCCGCAACGTGAGGGAATTACCGAACCACTGATGTGCAAGTTCGTGAGCGATCAGACGTTCCTCGACATGCATTCCATCGACGTGGTTCTCACCAAAGATGGACAGGCCTTGGGCCTCCAAAGGAATCTCAAGGGAGTCTTCTGCGACCACGACCGTGTAGGAGTCGAAGGGGTACGGCCCAAAAAGGTCTTCGAACAACGCAAGCATCCGCGGTTGCTCCGCAAAGTCAGCCTTTGCGCGCGACCTGAGGGCTGGCGGCGCCACGACGCGTTGTGCGACGGGCTTCGACGACAGTGACCATTCCTCATAGCGCCCAATCTGCACGGTCGCGAGATACGTGGCCATCGGGGCTTCATGCTCGTAGACCCAACGAGTCCGGCCCGCTTTGACCTTGCGTTCCACGAGCGAACCGTTACATACAGCCCGGTACGGACTCTCGGTCGACACGGCTATGCGGAACGTCGCCTTGTCGCTGGGGTGATCGTGACACGGGAACCACGACGGCGCGCCATCGGGCTGCCCCGCCACCAGGGCACCTTCGGTCAACTCTTCCCAGCCGACGTCGCCCCAAGGCCCCATCAATGGGCCCGGGGTGCCTTGATAGTCGACGTCGACCGCAAACACGGTCCCAGTCTCGAAATCGTCGTGAAGGCGCACACTCAGGACATCGCCACGGTGCACCCACTTCGCAGGCTTGCGCCCGTTCACCGTGACTCGTGTCACTTTGAGGCCCGCGAGGCGAAGGTCAATGCGGTCGATACGTTCTGTCGCAGTCCCGTGCACTGTTGCGTGGGCGTCAAGCCGATTGGTGGCGACACGGTATTCCAGGTCCAACTCGTAGCGGGACACGGAAATGTGAGGGTCCGGGCGTCCTGGCAGATAAGGATCCTCGGGTGGGCGTCGTAGCATCACTCGCTCACCGGAGCCACGGGATTGCCCTGCCACCGCGTTCCCGAAGGAATCGCGTCACCTCGCAGGACCAACGACGCTGGCCCCACGGAAGCGTCTGGACCGATGCTCGCAGCGGGAAGAATCACGCCGTGCGGGCCGAGCGTCGCCCCAGCTGCGAGAGTCACCGTGTCGATACTCATGACGCGATCGTGGAACAAGTGAGTCTGCACTACACAACCGCGGTTCACTGTTGAACCATCACCGAGCGAGACAAGGTCTGCCTCAGGTAGCCAGTACGACTCACACCACACTCCTCGTCCGATTCGTGCGCCGAGCGCACGCAACCATAGGTTCAGCACCGGCGATCCGTCGGTTGCCGGTCCGAGCCAGGGTACGGCTACTTTCTCGACGAAGGTATCTGCGAGTTCATTTCGCCAGATGAACGAACTCCACAACGGATGGTCGCCAGAGCGTATACGCCCGACCAAGGCCCATTTGGCTGCAACGGCGATAAGCGCGCCGGCGACAGCCGCCCCGAGGACGACGAGCCCGCTCACCAGGAATGCCAACGCTATTCCGTGGGTCTCGACGAGCGCAAGCAAGGTGAGCATGACGGCGGTACCCAAGGTGAATGACAGCATCTCGGGCACCACGCGGCACACCTCGACGAGCGCGCGTGCGACACGCAGCTTTGTGGGAGGCGAGTACGCCCGCTCCTTGTCCGCTTTGACGTTCACGCGACGCAGCTTCTCGGGCGGGGAACCGATCCACGACGTCCCCTTCTTCGCCTTGTTCGCCTTGCGAGGCGTTGCCGACAGCACGGCAACCAGGCCTCCCTTGGGCACTGACCTACCAGGAGCGATCATGCCCGAGTTGCCGAGGAAGGCCTTGCGGCCAATACGTGCCTTCTCGACACGCATCCACCCGCGGCCCAGTTCATATGATCCGATCAAGGTGTCGTCTGCAAGGAACGCACCGCGGCCCACGCGCGTCATGCGCGGCAGCATCAGCACAGTGGACGCCTCGACGTCCTTGCCGATGCGTGCGCCAAGTGAACGCAGCCACCAGGGCGTGGCACTCGAGGCGTAGAGGCCATAGAGCCGCGTGCGCGCCTCGTCCATCAGCCGCAACGTGGCCCAGATTTGCCAACCCTTGCGCGATCGCACCGGGTAATACCCAGCGCGCATGCCGATCGATGTCAGGCGCACCCCAACCCAAATCACGATGGCCAGGACCGCCAAGTACGCGAGCGCTCCCACGGGCGCCCACAGCAACGCGTCAGGTGCGGCTTCACCGAGTGTCGTGTCGTGCGCCGTTGCCGACGCGACAACTGTGAGCCCAGCGACCGCCGCCACCACCGGCAATGCCCCCAGAGCGGCCGCGCTTGCGCCGTAAATGGCCACCCAGCGCCGGCCTCGAGGGGCGCGCTTCCTGGGCCACGGCACTCGTGCCGGCCCCACGAACTTTGCTGGCGACCCAGCCCACAGTTCACCCGGCGGGATGGAGCCGCTTACTGCGGTACCCGCGGCGATCTCCGCGCCCTGACCAACGCGTGAACCAGGACCGAGCGTCGATCTGGTGCCGACGGTGGCCTTCTTATCCACCCTCACGCGTCCTACGACGAACGTGTCGCCATCGAGCCAGTGACCAGCCAAGTCGACCTCAGGCTCAATGGCGCAACCCGCGCCCAGCGTCAACATCCCCGTCACAGGAGGAAGCGAATGCAGATCGATTCCTGCGCCCACCTTCGCTCCCAATGCGCGTGCGTATGTCACCGTCCACGGTGCACAGCTGAGGTTTCCCACGCCGGCAGCATCGGCCCAGCTCTCCACGAACCACACCTTGAGGTGCGTCGCTCCCCCACGTCGATAGTGACCAGGCCGGATCCCGCGAAGCAACGTCCGCGCCACGAGGACCGTCGACCCCATGCGTCCAAGCGGACTGATGCACACGACCCATCCGATAAGGCCCCAGAGCCATGCGCCAGGGACGGTGGGCACCCAGGAAAGGAGGTCGAGACTCTCCACGATCGCGACTGTCAGCAGGATCCAGGTGAGCCACCGAAGACCCACCCAGGTCGCAAGCACAAGCCCCGCAAGAGTCTGCAGTACTTGAGCCGAGACCGGTGTGGGAGCGATCGACGCCGTCTCGCGCTCTTCACGTGGGTCTAGTTCCGACAGTCGCGCGGCCAGGTCAGCGAGCCGTGGATAGTCGTAAAGGTCCGCAACCGCGACCGTGGGGTAGCGCTCGCGCAAAGCGGACACCAGCTGCGCCGCGGTGAGGCTACCGCCGCCGGAGTCGAAGAAGTCCTCGTCTGGACCCTGCACAGGGGCACCGAGCGCGGCGGTCCAGTGAACCGCGATCCAGTACTCCAAGTCGGAGAGGTTGCCGGATGGGCCCTCGTCATCGACGGATTGCTCTAGCGGCCACGGCAAGGCGTCACGATCAACCTTGCCGGATCCGCGCGTCGGTATCTCCGGAACCACGGCAAGCTGCGGAATTAACGCTGCGGGCAGTCGTTCGCGAAGCAGCCGCCGTGCCTCGGCCACGTCCACTGTGCCTGACCCTGTGGGCGCGAGATAGCCGATCAGTACAGCGGCTCCACCACTGGTGCGCCGTACTGCCGCCGCCGCCATCGCGACATCCGGCACTTCCAGGAGGGCGGCATCCACCTCACCCAACTCGATCCGCCTGCCGCCAATCTTGACCTGGTCATCGGCCCTGCCCAAGAAGACGAGTCCTCCAGGGTCTTCACGAACAAGGTCGCCGCTGCGGTAGGCGCGCTCCCAGCCCAACGCGGGAGCAGGGGCGTACTTTTCAGCGTCCTTGGCGGGATCCAGGTAGCGAGCGAGGCCCACTCCCCCAATCATGAGTTCGCCAGCTTCACCGGGCACGACACGTTCCCCAGAAGGATTGACGACGGCGAGGTCCCAACCGTCCAGCGGCAATCCAATCCGGACCTCGCTCACGCCATCCATCAACGAAGCGCAGGCCACCACGGTCGCTTCGGTGGGTCCGTAGGTGTTCCACACCTCCCGACCGTCGGCAACCAAGCGGGCTGCGAGTTCAGGCGGAACCGCCTCTCCGCCGAAGATCAACAAGCGGATGCGTTCCAACTGTTCAGGCTGGAGCAGCCCAGCCAGTGTGGGGACGGTGGAGATGACGGTGATCTCCTGGTACACGAGCCACGGGCCTAAGTCCATACCCGTCCGCACGAGCGCCCGCGGGGCCGGAACCAGACAAGCGCCGTAGCGCCACGCGAGCCACATCTCTTCGCACGAGGCATCGAAGGCCACGGAGAGACCCGCCAGCACCCTGTCGCCGGGTCCCAACGGCGCTTCGGTCAAAAAGATCCGTGCCTCCGCGTCGACAAATGCGGCGGCAGAGCGTTGAGAAACTGCCACGCCCTTGGGTGTGCCTGTGGAGCCCGACGTGAAGATGATCCACGCTCCGTCGTCGAGGCTCGGGCGCGGAACCGGAGCCTGCCCAGAAGGCTCCACCCCCAGGTCGCCATCAGACAGAACGAGTGCGACGCCCGCCTCGTCGAACACGGTGCGCGCACGTTCTTCGGGGTCGTCGACATCAACCGGGACGTAGGACGCACCCGCTGCCATCACGGCGAGCACGGCGGCGTACAGCTCCACCGTTCCTGACGAGATCCGCACGCCCACACAGTCGCCCGGCGTCACGCCCCTACTTCTAAGGTTCGTGGCGGCGGCGTCGATCATGATCCCGAGTTCCGCGTAGGTCACGGAGGCCTGGCCGTCATCGATGGCGGGCGCATCTGGGTGGGTGGCAACAGTCTCGTCGAAGATGTCGAGAAGGGTCCGCGGCGACGCGGCGTATGAGGAGCGCAGGAGGGCGTCGGCAGGGGTCACGGTCGCGATCGTCGCAGGCTGAGGTGTCGGAAGGGTGAACATCAGGTGTCAAGGCCCACGTAACACTGCTGACACTCCCATCTGAGATGATGTGAACGTACGCGACGAAGGGCACTTGAGCTAGATGTCAGAGACGAACCACGACCGCACGCACCGCCTTGGCCACCGCGCCGACGCACCCGTGCCGACCTCGACCTACCGACTACAACTCAACGCTGATTTCACATTCGCCGATGCTGCAGAGCACCTGGACTACTACGCCTCCTTGGGCGTCACTCACCTGTATCTGTCGCCAATTCTGGAAGCGGCACCCGGGTCCACCCATTTTTACGATGTTGTCGACCACTCGCGCATTGCTGGCGCGCTAGGCGGCGTCGATGGACTGCGAGACCTGGCGTGGAAAGCGGGCGAACACAACATCGGGCTCGTGGCCGATGTTGTTCCCAATCACATGTCTGTGCCCACCCCCGCCTATCACAACAAAGCGTTGTGGTCGCTGTTGCGCGACGGCGAGGACTCCGACCATGCGCACTGGTTCGACGTGGACTGGTCAGGCGGCGATCCGGTCCTGATGCCCGTCCTGGGTCAGCGCATCGGCACCGTCCTCGCCAATGGCGAACTCTCCATTGACTCGATGGTGATCCCCGGCTTTGAGGATGAGGGCGAAGTCCCCGTCCTCAAGTACTACGACCACGTCTTTCCCATTCGCCCCGGCACCGAGAATCTGCCGATGGCGTCGCTAGTCGACCAGCAGCACTACCGCCTGGCCTACTGGCGAGTAGCGAACGAGGAGCTGAATTACCGACGCTTCTTTGACGTGGGCTCTCTCGTGGCCGTCCGCGTTGAAGACCCGGATGTTTTCGAGGCGACTCACCGCGTGATCGTGGACCTGATCAAGGACGACACCCTCCAGGGCCTACGCATCGACCACCCGGATGGCCTCGCGGACCCCGCCGGCTACATCCAGCGACTGGCGGACGCCACCAACGGCGCATGGATCGTCGTCGAGAAGATTCTCGAGGACGAAGAACGGCTGCCCACGAGTTGGCGCACGGCCGGCACTACCGGCTACGACGGCGCGTGGCGCGTGGGCGCGTTGTTGCGCGACCCCGCGGGCTCTTCTCCCCTGGCGGCGACCCTGCACCGCGTGACTGGCGACGCGATGGGCATGTTGCCGGCGATGATCAACGACGCCAAGCGGGAGATCGTCAAAGACTCGCTGTCGAGCGAAGTGCACCGCCTGGCGACCATTGCGCACACCATCTGCACCACAGACGTCCGCCTTCGCGACCACACCTGGCGGTCGCTCTACGACTGCCTGCGGACCCTGCTGATCACGTTTGACCGCTACCGCGCCTACGTGGTTGCTGGCACGCAGCCCAAGCCACCTTCACTCGAGGCCATTGAACAGGCGTCGGCACGGGCACGGACACTTCTTGATGAGGAGCGTCACGAGACACTCGACGTCGTAGTCGACCTGCTCCAGGGTGCCGAGGTGGGCTCTGCAGGCCGTACCAATGACGCGAACCGTCGCGAACTCATCACTCGCTTCCAGCAGGCGTGTGGCGCCGTCATGGCGAAGGGAATCGAGGACACGGCCTACTACCGCTGGACCCACCTGCTCCCGCTGTGTGAAGTGGGCTCGCCCGCGTCACGCTTCGCAATGCCGCCCGCGGCCTTCCACGCGTGGGCCGACGAGCAGCAGATGCAGTACCCACATGGCATGACGTGCCTGAGTACCCACGACACCAAGCGCTCGGAAGACGTCCGGGCACGACTAGGGGTGCTGAGCGAGGCCGCGGATAAGTGGGACGTCCTGGTCACGAAGCTGCAGCACGCGACCGAGCAGATGCGGCCCGCCCTTCTTGATGGGCGCACCGAGAACCTCTGGTGGCAGACGCTGGTCGGCACCAGCGATGAGAACGAGTTCATGGATTGGGATCGCCTCGAGGGTTATCTCCTCAAGGCGATGCGTGAGGCCAAGACCCACACGACCTGGACGTCAGTGGACGAGGACTACGAGTCCGCCGTGTTGTGGTTCGCCCAGTCCACCCATGCAGACCATGCGGTTCGTACGCTCGTCCACGACTGGCACGTTGAGGCTGCCGCCGGCGTGAGGGCGCACGTGCTGTCGATGAAGCTCATCCAGTTGACTATGCCTGGCGTTCCCGATGTGTATCAGGGCACCGAAGCGCTCGCGCCTTCGCTCGTAGATCCCGACAACCGGCGGCCGGTTCCGTTCGACGACTTGGCCAGCGACCTTGAACGCCTCGACGCCGGCACCAAGCCGCGCGGCCTCAGCGAGGAGAAACTCCTCGTGACGAGCCGGGCCCTGCGCGCACGACGCGACAACGCCGAAGCCTTCATTGGCGAAAGCGCCGGCTATCACCCCCTGCCGTCCTCTTCGGGCCACGCGGTCGTCTTTGCACGCACGGCACATGACAAGGCTCGAGTCATTACTGCGGCAACCCGCCTTGGGCTGGATCTCGACGAACTCGGCGGCTGGCGTGAACACACCGTCACACTGCCTGAGGGCCGGTGGCGCGACACCCTGTCGAACCGGAAGTTCGACGGCGGAACTGTCGACCTGTCGGACCTGCTCGGAACGTTGCCGGTGGCGCTTCTTGTGGAGGACGAATGACACAGCACGTGTGGGCGCCGGAAGCCGACTCAGTCGTCGCAGTGGTCGGCCCTCCGGATGCTGACGAACACGAACGCTTGGACCTATCCCGGGGCGCTGACGGCTGGTGGGAGGGCCCCCGCCTGCCCCACGGCACGGACTACGCGTACGAGGTTGATGGTGACGGCCCGTGGCCAGACCCTCGCTCCGCGGCGCAACCGTACGGCGTCCACGGCCCGTCACGGGTCTTTGACCCGTCCCTGTACCGCTGGCGCGACAGCCAGTGGCACGGCGTCGGTGCGCTTGGCGCAGTGTTCTACGAGATGCACGTAGGCACGTTCACACCCCAAGGCACGCTCGATAGCGCGATCGTCCAACTCGAGGACCTCAAGGCCACCGGCGTCGACATCGTTGAGCTCATGCCGGTCGCTCCGTTCCCCGGACGCCATGGTTGGGGCTACGACGGGGTGTCCCTGTACGGCGTGCACGAGGCCTACGGGGGCCCCGCAGCGCTCCAACGCTTCGTCGATGCCGCCCACCGTGCCGGGCTTGGCGTCTGCCTCGACGTTGTCTACAACCACTTGGGACCGGACGGCAACTACCTGTCGAAGTTCGGCCCCTACTTCACCGACGCCCACCACACGCCTTGGGGCTGGGCCGTCAACCTTGATCAGGCTTCCAGCGACGGGATGCGCCGGTTCATCGTGGACAACGCGCTGCGGTGGTTCAAGGACTTTCACCTCGACTGCCTTCGCCTCGATGCTGTACACGAATTGCAAGACGATTCCGCCGTCCACATCCTCGCCCAGCTGAGCGACGAGGCGGCCACGCTGGCCAAAGAACTGGGCCGGCCGCTGTCGCTGGTTGCTGAGTCGGACCTCAATGACGCGCGCATGGTCACCCCGACCTCTGACGGTGGTCTTGGCATGACGGCCCAGTGGAACGACGACGTGCACCATGCTTTGCACGCCTATCTCACTGGCGAGCGCCATGGCTACTACGTCGACTTTGGCTCGATCGAGTGCCTCGACAAGGTCTACCGCGAGGTGTTCTGGCACAACGGCACGTTCTCCCCGTTCCGCGACAAGACGTGGGGCGCCCCGGTTCCGTCAGACATGGACCGCCAGCGCTTTGTGGTGTGCGCCTCCAACCACGACCAGGTCGGCAACCGTGCAATCGGCGACCGCCCGTCGAATCGCCTCAGCGCAGGCGCACAGGCCACATCCCTGGCCGCGGTGCTGCTGTCACCATTCACGCCCATGCTCTTCCAAGGCGAGGAGTACGGCGAGGAGCGCCCGTTCATGTTCTTCACCGACCACGATGAGCCGCTGGGTTCCGCAGTCTCTGAGGGACGCATGAGTGAGTTTGGCGGTCACGGGTGGGACGACCTCTACGGCGGGAATGTCCGCGTCCCTGATCCCCAAGATCGCACGACCTTCTTGCGCTCAAAACTGGGTTCGGGAATCGGATCAGAGGGTGAGCCGCACGACTCATTGCGGCGCTGGGTCGCAGACCTGATGGCGCTTCGAGTTCACGTCTCCGATCGCGCAGCCTGGGAGTCTCACCCCGCCGGAGCCTCCGAGAGTGAACCCCGCCTGCTCACCTTGCACGGGCCTGTGACGGTGCACGCCAACTTGACCGGAGCATCGGCCGTCATCGAAACCTCTGGCACACTCGTGGGCCACTTCGGCGGCGTCGAGCCCGGCGATGGTGCGCTCACGCTCGCTCCCGATTCAGTCGCGTTAGTAACGGCGTAGGACAGCATTGCTTGGGTAGGGCCGATGCTGGCTTCAGCTAGCTTCGCCCGTCACCATCGCGTGCATGCGGGATAAGGCTCGGGCGTACTTTTTGCGATAGCCGCCGCGAAGCATGTCCTTGGTGAAGACGTCTCCCAGCGAGTGCCCCGAGGCGACCAATCGGACGTCGCGGTCATAGAGGCGGTCAACGAGAGAAACCACTCGGAGTGCCTGGGCCTGGTCGGTTAACGGCGCGACGCCGCGCAGTCCGAGGGTGGCGATCCCATCCACGTAGGCGCCGTAACGGCTGGGGTGAACATGTGTGAGGTCCTCCATGAGCGCAGCCCAGTCCTCGCACGCGCCGTCCTCGATCTTGGCAACGGCAACCACGTCTTCCGCGCGCGCCGGATCGGGAAACGGCGCATTGCCACGGCCGCGATAGTCCGGCCCATCGATCGTGACGACATCAAACACGCTGGAGACAGCCTGGATCTCGCGCTGGAAGTCATCTGCCGCGAAACGCCCTTGACCCAAGGAACCCGGAACCGTGTTGGACGTCGCCGCTAAGGCCACCCCGGCATCGGCCAGTTCCCGCATGAGGCGGGCCATGAGGACAGTGTCGCCCGGGTCATCGAGCTCAAACTCATCAATGCACACGAGCGCGAACTCTTGGAGCGCGGCCCGTGTCGCTTGGAAACCGAGCGCTCCCACGAGGTGGGTGTATTCGACGAACGTCCCGAACGCCGCGCGCTGACCCACGTCGTGAGCCAGAGCGGCCAACAAGTGAGTCTTGCCAACGCCGAATCCGCCATCGAGATAGATCCCGCGCCCGGCGCTCGAGCGACGCAGACGGCTGAGGCCCTTGCGCGTCACCCCGGCGGCGAAGGCCTTGACTGCATCGACGGCCTCAGACTGGCTGGAAAAGTCCGGGTCCGGAACATAGGTGTCGAAGGAGGCGTGCGCAAAGTGTGGCGGCGGTACCAGATTCGCAATCAGCAAGTCAGGCGCCACATGTGGCCGACGGCCCACCAAGCGTGCGGTCATGCCTCCCCCTTTCATCAAACTTCAGTGCTCGGAGCCCAACGCGGCCGCAGATCCCCTGGGGAATTCTGCGGCCGCGCCGATGGCCTCGAGTGCGTGAAAGCGAGGCTCGTTAAGCCTCGACCTCGGAGCGGTCCCCCGACCACAGCGTGTGGAAGGTGCCCTCTGAGTCGATGCGCTTGTACGTGTGTGCACCGAAGAAGTCGCGCTGGCCCTGGATCACGGCAGCGGGCAGGCGCTCCGCGCGCAGCGCGTCGTAGTACGACAGCGACGACGAGAACGCAGGTGCTGGCACTCCCGCAAGAGCGGCCTGCGACACGACGCGACGCCATGCCGAGAGGCCACCGGCAACGGCGTCCGCAAAGTACGGGTCAACGAGCAGCGAGGCCAGGTCGGCGTCGCGCTCGTAGGCCTCGGTGATGCGGTCGAGGAAGCGTGCACGGATGATGCAGCCCTCGCGCCAAATCTTCGCCATGTCTCCACGCGTGATGTCCCAGCCGTACTCTTCCGAGGCGGCCTGAATCTGGTCGAATCCCTGCGCATACGCGACAACCTTGGACGCGTACAGAGCGAGGCGGACATCCTCGATGAAGCCTGCACGGTCGCGAATGTGGAAGTCGGATGCGTTTGCTGCGAGGACCTCGCGGGCCGCCGCACGCTGTGCACGCTGCGACGAGATTGCACGAGCGAACGTGGCCTCGGCGATTCCGGTGACCGGTGCACCAAGGTCGAGCGCGGACTGCACGGTCCAGCGACCGGTGCCCTTCTGGCCTGCCTCGTCAACGATGACGTCGACGAGGGGCTTGCCCGTCTTCTCATCGGTCTGCTTGAGGACCTCTGCCGTCACCTCAATGAGGAAGGAGTCGAGGTCGCCGGAGTTCCACTCGGCGAAAATCTCGCCGATCTCGGCGGGCGTCAGGTCCAGGCCTGCACGGAGCAGGTCGTAGGCCTCTCCGATGAGCTGCATGTCGGCGTACTCAATGCCGTTGTGGACCATCTTGACGAAGTGACCGGCACCGTCGGGGCCGACGTGGGTGCAGCACGGGGTGCCGTCTTCGGCCTTGGCTGCGATCTTCTCGAGGATGGGGCCAAGAGTCTTGTAGGACTCAGCAGGGCCGCCGGGCATGATCGAGGGGCCCAGGAGCGCGCCCTCCTCACCGCCGGAGACACCAGCACCGACGAAGTGGATGCCCTGCTCGCGCAGTGCGGCTTCGCGACGGCGGGTGTCCGGGAAGTGGGCGTTGCCGGCGTCGACGATGATGTCGCCCTTGTCCAACAGCGGGACCAGCGCGTCGATCACGGCGTCTGTGGGTCCGCCGGCCTGGACCATGACGACGATGGTGCGCGGCGTGGCCAGCGCGTCGACGAAGTCCTGCAGGCTCTCGCAGCCAATGAAGTCACCTTCGGACCCGTGGTC
Organism: Demequina flava; assembly: GCF_000975035.1. Taxonomy (GTDB): domain Bacteria; phylum Actinomycetota; class Actinomycetes; order Actinomycetales; family Demequinaceae; genus Demequina; species Demequina flava. The sequence continues at coordinate 290,501 of NZ_BBRA01000002.1, forward strand.
CTCGACGAGCGACTGCATCTTCTGCGGCGAGCGGTTGTGCACCGCCACTGTGTAGCCGTTACGGGCGAAGTTGCGCGCGAGGTTGCGCCCCATCACCGCCAGTCCTGTTACACCGATCTGCGCAAGCGCCATGGTTCATCCTTCACAAGGTTCGGGGAAGTCGTTCGCGCCACTAGCCTAGTGGCCCCTCGTCGCGTGGCGTACCGGCTCCACATACGGTCGCGCACCTAGTCTCGGGACATGGCCAAGGAGTTCCCGGAGGCACCGCCCGCCTTCCGCGACGCACTGATCTCTCTGGGGCGCGCGCAGACGCGACCAGACGTGACGTTGGCCGAGAGTCCCGCTCCGTCAAAGATCGCGCCCTACGCAGTCGCGGTCAACGGCGAGGTGACGGCTCCTGACACTGACGGGACGGGACGATTCGTGCTCTTGCACGACCCCGCCGGGAACGACGCGTGGGAGGGCGACTTCCGCATCATCGCGCTGGTCAAGGCCGCAGTGACGCCCGAGGCCGGTGGGGACGATATCTGGGCCGACGTTGCGTGGTCCTGGCTCGAAGACGCTCTGGCTGGCGTCGAGCACCGCGCTTTGGGCGGTACAGTCACCAAGATTCTCAACCGCTCCTATGGCGAGCTCGCCGAGCGTCCTCAGGACGTGCATGTCGAGCTGCGGGTCTCCTGGACCCCGCTAGATCCGCAGATGGAGCCGCACATCCAGGCTTGGACCGAGCTACTGGCCGCATGCGCAGGCGTGCCGCCGTTGCCAGAAGGAGTGACCATGCTTCCAGGAAGCACTTCATGAGCGAAACGGCCGAACCTGTCGAGGCAGACGACACACCCGCTGCCACTCCCTTGACGGAGCCCGCTGGCGGGGTTCCACCAGTGATCGACACGATCGAGGCGCTCGAGGCCATGGCGAGCGAGTTTGCAGCGGCCTCCGGTCCCATCGCGGCCGATGCTGAGCGCGCCTCAGGGTTCCGCTACGGCCAGGCCACCTACTTGGCACAGTTCAAGCGCGCCGGCACGTCCATCGCTCTCGTCGACACGGCCGCGGTTCCGGACTTGTCCATCCTGAACGACGCGTTTGGTGACGCGGAGTGGGTCTTCCACGCCGCGAGCCAGGACCTTCCCGGTATGCATGACTTGGGGCTCAAGCCGGCATCGGTCTTCGACACGGAACTTGCAGCGCGTTTGCTGGGTTGGCCCAAGGTCGGACTTGCCGCGGTGGTTGAGCGCGAACTGGGGCTGGCGCTGGCCAAGGAGCACTCCGCGCAGGACTGGTCGACGCGCCCTCTCCCCCACGACTGGCTCGTCTACGCGGCACTGGATGTCGAGATCCTGCTTGAGTTGCGTGACGCGATGCACGGCCACCTCGTGGACGCCAACAAGTTGGAATGGGCGCGCCAAGAGTTTGAGGCAGTCCGCACCGCACCGCCGCCCCCGCCGCGCGTCGACCCATGGCGCCGAACGTCCGCTTCGCACACCGTTCGCGATCAGCGCGGACTCGCTGTGGTGCGTGGACTGTGGGAAGCGCGTGAAAAAGAGGCTCAGCGTCGCGACATGTCGCCCGGGCGCGTGCTGCGTGACCGCGCCATCGTGGCCGCCGCTCTCGCCAAGCCCACGTCGATCGAGGCCCTTGTGAAGGTCCCCGAATGGCACTCGCGCGGTACGAAGCGAGCCGCCCCTCGGTGGTACCCAGCCATCGACAAGGCGCTGCGACTGCCAGAGAACAAGCTTCCTTCCAAGCGCGGGCCCCGTGGCGATGGGCCACCTCAGCCGCGAACGTGGAAGGACAAGCGGCCGGAAGCCGCCGCGCGTCTGAACGCTGCGCGCGAGCGTATTGCTGCGTTGGTCGAGGAACACACGATGCCCGCTGAGAATCTCCTGCAGCCGGACGCGATGCGCCGGTGCTGTTGGGAGTATCGCGGCGGTGGCGAAGCGGAGATCCGTCAGTTCTTGGCAAGCCGCAATGCTCGTCAGTGGCAGATCGACCTCACCGCGCCCGAGTTGGTTGCGGCGTTCGAGGAGGCTGCAGCTGAGGCTGCGGCCCCTGATCCTGAAGCTGACACCACGGACGCAAGTGAGTCATCTGACTAACCTCTGCCCGCTGCAATCGCTTTGACACAAGCGCGTGACAGCCGTGACTGAGGTGGCTGCTGTGTAGGCACATGCGCCCCAGGAGCCACCTGCGTCACAGCGTTGTGCCAAACCGACAGGAGAGACCCTTCGAGTCGCAGGCGAAACCGTGTTGCGTCGGTCGTCGTGTCAGTCGTCGCGTAGCGCTGCGAGGGTCGCGTCGGCGATCGCACTCGCATCCAATCCAGACGCCTCCACAATCTGCGCACGTGAGGCGTGCTGCAGGAATTCGCGCGGCACTCCCCTGTGCAACCACTGTGCCTTCACGCCTGCCTGACGTGCGGCATCGGCCCATTCCTGGCCCAAGCCTGCATCCGCAAGGCCATCCTCGATGGTGACGACCCAGTCGCAATCCTTGACCAGCTCGACGAGTCCCTCTGGTACCGGGTGCACCCACGTTGCCGACGCTGCCAGCACGTCGATGCCGTCCGCGGCGATCTTCTCTGCGGCGTCAACGGCAGTGGTCGCCATGGGTCCAAGACCCAAGACCGCAACCTGGGGCTGCTCACCGTGCTCGGCCAGAATGTCCATCGCACCCACGGAGCGCGCGGCGGGAAGGTCGTCCCCCACCGGGCCCTTGGGATAGCGCACCACTGTCGGAGCGTCATCGACTGCGATGGCCTCCCGGAACGCCTGGCGCATACTCGGAGCGTCACGCGGCGCAGCAATCTGGAGAGTCGGAACGTGACGCAGCAACGCCATGTCCCACATGCCGTTGTGGCTGGGACCGTCGTCGCCGGTGATTCCGGCTCGGTCCAGCATGAACGTCACACCGGCTCCATGCAGCGCGGCATCTAGCAATACCTGGTCGAACGCACGATTGAGGAATGTCGCATAGACCGCAAACACAGGATGCATCCCTGCGAATGCCAACCCTGCTGCTGATGTGACGGCGTGCTGCTCGGCGATGCCGACATCGATCACGCGCTCGGGGAAGGCCTCGGCAAAGGGCTGCAGGCCCACCGGCTGCAGCATCGCCGCAGTGATGCCAACGAGGTCGTCACGCTCGCGACCGGCTGCGAGCATCTCTTCAGCAAACACCTTGGTCCAGCCAAACCGGCTGGGCTTCACAGGTAGCCCGGTTTCGGGGTGGATCTTGCCCACTGCATGGAAGCGGTCAGCGACGTCCTCTTCGGCCGGGATGTAGCCTCGCCCCTTCTCCGTCAGCACGTGCACCAAGACGGGTCCGCCGTAGTCGCGCGCGTGCGTCAGCGCGGCCTCAACTTGCTCGAGGTCGTGACCGTCGACCGGTCCTACATACTTGAGCCCGAGGTCTTCGAACATGCCCGGCTCAGTGATCAGGCCCTTCACAGCACGCTTGCCATGCATGACGGTCTTGTACGTGAAGGTACGCATGGGGCCGCGGTCCTTGAAGGTGCGCTTTCCCCACCCCAGGAACTGTTCATAGCGAGGATCGGTGCGGATACCGTCCAGGCGGCGAGCCAGACCACCGATCGTGGGCGCATAGGAGCGACCGTTGTCGTTCACGACGATGACCACGCGGTCCTGGGTGTCGGACACCGAGTTCAGCGCTTCCCACGCCATGCCTCCGGTCAGCGCCCCATCGCCAATCACGGCCACGGCGGTGCGGTCATCTTCGCCGCGCAGCGCGTAGCCACGTGCGATTCCGGTTGCCCACGACAGCGAGGTCGACGCGTGCGAATTCTCTACGACGTCGTGCTCAGACTCACTTCGCTGGGGGTAGCCGGCCAGTCCGCCGCGGCTACGCAGGTTCGAGAAATCCTGGCGGCCCGTCAACAGCTTGTGCACGTAGGACTGGTGGCCGGTGTCGAACACGAGGGTGTCACGCGGAGAGTCAAAGACGCGGTGGAGCCCAAGTGTGAGCTCAACGACCCCGAGGTTGGGACCGAGGTGGCCTCCGGTGCGCGACACGGAATCCACGAGAACGTCACGGATCTCGGATGCGAGCTCCGTCAATTCCTCTTGGTTCAGCGCGCGAACATCCTGCGGCTGTGAAATGCGCTCGAGCACGCAACCCTCCTGTGACTGACTAGATGACCACTGTACGGCGATAGACCTGGAAGATGGAGCAAAGGGCGCCGCGACGTGTGTCGCGGCGCCCTCGGCTCATACCTGGTCTTGAGTTACGACACCAGCGAACGCAGCACGTACTGCAGAATGCCGCCGTTGCGGAAGTAGTCCGCTTCGCCGGGGGTGTCGATGCGGACGACTGCGTCGAACTCGACGACAGTGCCGTCAGTCTTGGTCGCCTTCACGGGAAGGGTCCGCGGGTGATCGCCGTCGCTGAATGCGCTCACGCCGACGATGTCGAAGGACTCCGTACCGTCCAGTCCAAGCGTCGCGGCCGACTGGCCCTCCGGGAACTGCAACGGAAGCACGCCCATGCCGATGAGGTTCGAGCGGTGAATGCGCTCGAAGCTCTCGGTGATGACTGCACGCACGCCCAGCAGGCTGGTGCCCTTAGCGGCCCAGTCACGCGAGGATCCCGAGCCGTACTCCTTACCGGCCAGCACGACCAGCGGGGTGTCGGCAGCGGCGTAGTCCTGTGCCGCGTCGTAGATGGTGTCCTGCGCGTCCTTGATGAAGTTGTAGGTGAAACCACCCTCGACGCCATCCAGGAGCAGGTTGCGCAGGCGAATGTTCGCGAACGTTCCGCGAATCATGACCTCGTGGTTACCGCGACGTGAGCCGTACGAGTTGTAGTCACGACGCTCGATGCCGTGGTCCGCAAGGTACTTGCCGGCCGGCGAGTCTGCCTTGATGGCACCTGCAGGCGAAATGTGGTCGGTCGTGACCGAGTCGCCCAGGAGGGCCAGCACACGCGCACCGGCGATGTCCTTGACCGGCTTAGGGGTCGCCTCCATGCCCTCGAAGTACGGGGGCTTGCGCACGTAGGTCGACTCGCCGTCCCACTCGAAGGTCTTGCCATCCGGCGTGGGAAGTCCGCGCCAGCGCTCGTCACCGGCGAAGACGTCCGCGTAGTCCTTGGCGAACATCTCTTCCGTGATCGAGGACTGGACGATCGACTCCACCTCGGTGGGGTCGGGCCAGATGTCACGCAGAAAGATGTCGTTGCCGTCTGCGTCCTGACCCAGCGCGTCGTTCTCAAAGTCGTGGTGCATGGTGCCGGCGAGCGCATAGGCGATGACCAGTGGCGGCGAGGCCAAGTAGTTCATCTTCACGTCCGGGTTAATGCGGCCCTCAAAGTTGCGGTTTCCGGACAGCACGGACACCACTGCGAGGTCGTGCTCGTTGACGGCGTTCGACACGGGCTCAGGCAGCGGACCGGAGTTACCGATGCAGGTCGTGCAGCCGTAGCCCACCAGGTGGTAGCCCAGCTTCTCGAGGTCGCCCCACAGGCCGGCCTTCTCGTAGTAGTCGGTGACGACCTGCGAACCAGGTGCCATCGACGTCTTGACCCACGGCTTGACTCCCAGGCCCAACTTGTTGGCGTTGCGCGCCAGGAGCGCGGCGGCCAGCATGACAGAGGGGTTCGAGGTGTTGGTGCACGAGGTGATCGACGCGATCACGACGTCACCGTCCTTCAGAGGAACCTCGGTACCGTCCTCGTCGATGTAAGTGCCGTGGCCGCCCTTGGAACTCTTGTAGTTCTCGAGGTCCTTGCCGAACTGTTCCTTCGAGTCCGTCAGCGCGACGCGGTCCTGCGGACGCTTGGGGCCGGCGATAGAGGGGACAACCGTCGACAGGTCGAGCTCGATGTACTCGGAGAACACGGGCTCCACGTAGCCCTCAGCGGAGGGGTCGTGCCACATGCCCTGCTCCTTGCAGTACGCCTCGACCAGCTTGACCTGGTCGTCGGAGCGTCCAGTGAGGCGCAGGTAGTCGATCGTGACGTCGTCGATGGGGAACATCGCGGCGGTCGAGCCGAACTCGGGCGACATGTTGCCGATCGTGGCGCGGTTGGCCAGCGGCACTGCGCCGACACCCTCGCCGTAGAACTCGACAAACTTGCCGACCACGCCGTGCTGGCGCAGCATCTGGGTGATCGTGAGCACGACGTCGGTCGCCGTCGCACCGGAAGGGATCTCGCCGGTGAGCTTGAAGCCCACGACCTTGGGGATCAGCATCGAGACGGGCTGGCCCAGCATCGCGGCCTCTGCCTCGATACCGCCCACGCCCCAGCCCAGGACACCCAGGCCGTTGATCATCGTGGTGTGCGAGTCGGTGCCCACACAGGAGTCGGGGTAGGCCTGGACCGTGCCGTCTTCGTCGCGGGTCATGACGCCACGCGCCAAGTACTCGAGGTTGACCTGGTGGACGATTCCGGTGCCCGGGGGGACGACCTTGAAGTTGTCGAATGCCGTCTGTCCCCAGCGGAGGAACTGGTAACGCTCGCGGTTGCGCTCGTACTCAAGCTTGGTGTTGAGTTCGAGTGCGTCCTTGCGGCCAAAGACGTCGATGACGACGGAGTGGTCAATGACCATCTCGGCAGGCGCAAGCGGGTTGATAACAGCGGGGTCGCCGCCAAGTTCGACGACAGCCTCACGCATCGTGGCAAGGTCCACGACGCACGGAACGCCGGTGAAGTCCTGCATCACGACACGGGCAGGAGTGAACTGAATTTCGGTATCAGGGGCGGCCTGCGGGTCCCACGAGGCAAGCGCCTGCACGTGATCGGCCGTGATGTTCGCGCCGTCCTCGGTGCGCAGCAGTGCCTCGGCTAGGACCTTCAACGAGAAGGGAAGCTTCTCCAGACCGGGTACCGCACCGAGGCGGTAGATCTCGTAGGCCTTGTCGTCCACGTTCAGCGTGGCTTTGGCTCCCAAAGTGTTCTCGCTCATGCACATCCTCCGTTGGTGTTGACCGGCGTCCAGTCTACCGGCCCTGGTGCCCAGCCGATGTTTGTATCAGCGGCGCTCAAAGGTCGCCACTGTCTCGACATGGTGGGTCATGGGAAACAGGTCATGGGCCGTGGCGTCGACTAGCGAGTAGCCGTGCTCGGCTAACGTCGCCGTGTCACGCGCCAAGGCCACGGGGTCGCAGGCAACATACACGATCCGTGGCACGCCCACCATGGCCTCGAGGGTCGCGGCACCTGCGCCCGAGCGCGGTGGATCAAGCACAATCGCATCCATAGGGCCGATGCCCGCTTGCAGTGTGCGGCGCACGTCGCCCTGGACAATGCGGGCGCTGGGCGCCGCGTGACAGTTGCGCTTGGCGGCGCGCGATGCGTCGGCGTCGGCCTCGACCGACAGCACCTCGCGGCCCGTGGCGGCCAGGGGCAGTGTGAACAGGCCCGCACCCGCGTACAGGTCAGCAACTCGTTCGGCATCCCCCACGCGATCCAGCACTTCCTGCGCGAGGAGCGCGGGGGCTTCGACGTGAACCTGCCAAAACCCATCCGTGGCGACCTTAAAGTCATGTGTCGCGCCACCGGCCGTGAAGGATTGTCGCACCGTCCGCGGCGCATTCGGGCGCTTGTCGAGCCGGCCCGCATTCCAGGGAACACCGTCGACCGTCGCTCGCACTGCGCCGTCAGAGCCCTGTGCAAGCGAGATCCGCGCACCGGCACGAATCCGCATGCTCAGCAGGAGCTCCTCAAGTTCCGGAGTGGCCAGTGGCATCGACTCCAACGCGTGGAGGTCACGCGAACGGTGGCCGCGCATCGCTGGTCGGCCCTCGGCATCGGTCGTTGCGGAGACGCGGGTCCGGTACGCCAGTCCCCCGCGCTCGTCCTCGCCGGGCGCAGCCACAACCTCGCCAGGAAAATCTCTCTTCGCAAAGCGCTCGAAGGACTCTTGCAGGACCGCGGCCTTCCAGCGCCGCTGGCCTGCCAAGGAGACATGTCCAAGCTCTCCCCCGCCCACACCTCCAGCTCCGGCCTGGGGCCAGGGGGACGGCACCCGGTCTTCCGATGCCTCAAGAATCTCCACAGCATCGGCCCGCCAGAGCTTTGCATCGTCACCGGACTCGGTCAGCCGTGCTCGCACCTTCTCGCCGGGCAACGCATGGCGGACAAAGACCACCCGTCCATCGAGTCGGGCGACGCAGTGGCCGCCGTGCGCGGGAGCACCGACCTCAAGCTCGATCAGCGCTTCGGTCACGGCAACTCCTCGTTTGGTTCGGGTGCCTCTTCACGGGCGATGTCTTCACGCGCTGACTCCAGGTGCCACGGCACTGCTGCCACGACAACTCCCTTGAGTCCCAGCAACTGCGCTCGCAACTTCGATGTCGAGCGATTGTGCAGGAGACGCTCCCACCAGCGTCCCACGATGTACTCGGGAACGTAGACCACGACCACCTCTCGGGGACTGTCGCGGTGAATCGTCGTGACGTACTCCATCACCGGGCCCACAAGGTCGCGGTACGGCGAATCAAGAATGACCAATGGCACACCGGAATCGATCTGCCCCCAGTCTCGCTGGAGCTTCGCCGCCGAGGACCGCTCGATCTGCACGCCCACGGCCTCCAGAGTCGAGTGACGCGCGGCCTTCGCGTATGCCAGCGCACGCAGTGCGGGGCGGTGAAGTTGGGCGATGAGGACGACACCGCGAGTCGAGCTGGGAAGCGCCACTTCAAGATCGCTCTTGTCGAGCCGCACATCTGCTCGCACCGCCGCATAGTGCCTGTTAGTGGCGTGCATGAGCACGACCAGGCCGCAAATGAGTGCGACCGCGATCCACGCGCCATTGACGAAGTTGAAGATCAGGACGGCCAGCCACACCGCGGCAGCAACGATCGCCGCGACGATGTGGAGCGTCTTGCGTCCGATCAGGCGCGTGCGGGCTGGCCGCAGCGTCGCAAGCTTGAGCTTCCTGTCCGTCCAGCGCACCATCGCGACTTGGCTCAGGACAATCGAAGTAAAGACACCCACGACGTACATGTGGATGAGGGTCTCGACCTCTGCGCCGGCCAGCGCGACCACCACCGCAGACATCGTGGCGACCAGGAGAACACCCCCGCGCAGGACGGCGCGGTCGTTGCGCATCGACAGCTGGCGCGGAAGGTAGGCGTCCTTGGCCAGGTAGGACGTGAGGTCCGAGAAGCGCCTAAAGACTGCAGCGATCGCGGCGTAGAGCAGGGCGCCCGCAATAGCCGCGACGATCCACACGGCGAAGGCCTGCAGGAAGACGTTCTCTGCCACCTGGAGCAGGATGGGGCCCTTGGACCAGCCCGTAATGCGATACGTCCACGCGAGGTAGGCGACCGAGAAGAACGCGACGGCAGAGATCGCGACGGCGATGATCAGCGTGCGGCCTGCGCGCCGCCCCCGCGGCTTGGCATGGTGCGGAGCGGACGCGGCCAGGTGCTCGATTCCCGTCACCATCACGGCACCGGACGCGATCGCTCCTGCGTAGGAGAACCACACGGACCACGTCTCAGGCGAGTTGGCGGCGATGGGGCTGGCAATGTCTGAACTGAATCGCGTCAGGCCCAGCACGACCATCACCGCGATGACCACGAGGAATCCGAACCACACCGTCAAGAGGATGCGGGCGCGGTCGCGCATGACCCGCAGCATCGCGAGCGTGACGAGCCCCACGATCGCGACAGACAACGGCACGTCCCAGTCCTGTAACTGCGGGATGAGGAATGCGACGAGCTGGGTGATGGCGGCAACAGACACGGCGACGGTGAACAGGTAGTCGACCAGGACCGACGCTCCGGTCACCACTCCCGCGCGACGCCCAAGGACGTCGCGAACCAGGCCGTAGTCGCCCAGGCTGTCGGGACGCGCTTGCACGTTCGAGCGGTAGGCAAAGCCCAACAGCAGCATGATCAGCACCACGCCGAGCGCCATGTACGGGATGGCTCCCTGCTGGCTGCCGTGGCGGAGTGCGTCGACGACGGCGTCGGGGGCGTACGTGACCGCGGAAAGGATGCCCGCGCCGAACACCGGAAGGGCAAGGCGCGTGCGTAGAGTCACGGGTTGCAGCGCGTCCGTCGCGATAGGCTGCCCGAACACCAGGCGCCTCAGCTTGTCTAGAACTCCTCGCACGTCGCACCATCCTAGGCGCAGGGGGTATAGCGTGGTGGACCGTGCACATCGTCATCATGGGTTGTGGACGTACTGGCTCCGCGCTAGCGTCCGAATTTGAGTCCCGCGGACACTCCGTCGCGGTCATCGACAGGGTCGGCGACGCGTTCCGTCGCCTCCCCAACGATTTCCAAGGCCAGAAGATCACCGGAATCGGCTTTGACCGCGAGACTCTGGTCTCCGCAGGCGTCGAGCAGGCGTATGCGTTTGCGGCCGTGTCCTCCGGAGATAACTCGAATATCCTCGCCGCCCGGGTGGTGCGCGAGACGTACGGCGTCGACAACGTGATCGCGCGCATCGCCGACTCTGGCCGCGCCGAGGTGTACAGGCGGCTCGGGATCCCGACGGTGGCGCCCGTGCCGTGGACCAGCGCACAAATCGTGTCGCGCTTGTTGCCCGGTGGTGTCGAGGAGAGCTTCACCGACACCAATGCGGGTGTATCCGTCCGAAGGCTCGCGGTCAATGGCGCCTGGGTGGGTCGCAAGATCACTGAACTGGAAACCGCGACCGGCACACGCGTCGCCTACATTGTGCGCTTCGGCAAGGCGCTGCTGCCCGAGCCGTCGACCCTCCTCCAGTCCGACGACGAGGCACATTTCGTCATTCCCGCCGATGTCGCAAGCACCGCCGAACGCGTTGTCTCACGAGCACCTGGAGCACAACAATGAAGGTTCTGATTGCCGGCGCCGGCTCCGTGGGACGCTCCATCGCACGCGACTTGCTCAGCCACGGGCACGAGGTCTTGCTCATGGACAACACCCCGGCGGCAATGCGCGTCGCCCAGGTGGCGGAAGCCGACTGGATGCTTGCGGACGCATGCGAGATGAGCGCGCTGCGCGAAGCCGGCACGGAGGAAATGGACGTGGTCGTCGCCGCGACCGGTGACGATAAGTCAAACCTCGTGGTGTCGTTCCTGGCGAAGACAGAGTTTGGTGTTCCGCGCACTGTCGCCCGCGTGAACAACCCCCGCAATGAGTGGATGTATGACGCTCAGTGGGGCGTGGACGTGGCTGTCTCCACACCACGCATCATGACGGCCATGGTTGAAGAGGCCGTGGCCGTGGGCGATCTCGTAAAGGTCTTCACGTTCCACCAGTCCGGCGCATCCATCATCGAGGTGACGCTGCCCCCCGACTCCCCCATCGTGGGAGCGACCGTCCGGCAGATTCCGTGGCCGCCGGAAACCGTGCTGTCGTGCATTGTCAGGACCGACCGCACCATCGCGCCGTCGCCCGCGGACACGCTCGAAGCCCACGACGAACTGCTATTTATTATGTCGGCTGAGGCGGATCCTGAGGCTCTGGACGCGGTGTTGCGTTCCGCACCATCAGCCACACCACCCACAGAGTGAGTGCGAACAGCGGCACGCCCATCGCAAGACGTGCTGTTCCCAGCGCCGCTACCTGATCGGTGAAGTACAGCGGTAGCTGCACCGCAAGCCGCAGGATGTACATCCCCACGAGCACTGCCGTCGCGCGCTGAAACACCCGCATCTGCACGGGGTCGCTGCGCCATCCCTTCCAGTCACCGTGGATAAGGCCCACGACGATGCCGACCAGCGGCCAACGCACCACCATCGAGATGACGGTGCCGATGCCGTAGATCGTGTTGATCCACAGGCCGGGCACAAAATAGTCCTCAGGCTCTCCTGTGCGCCATGCCCAGATTGCTCCAATGGCCACACCTACGGCGCCCGCAAGAGCCTGCTGGATGCTCGAGCGTTGGATCAAGCGGATCACAACGAGCACGGCCATGGTGGCAACGGCTGCGATCACGGGGACGCGCATGCCGCCCACGGTCAAGAACATCAGGACAAAGACGAAGCCGGGCGCTACGGATTCGATGAAGCCACGCCAGCCACCGACTGCCTCTTGAAACGAGAACTCGTCCGAGGACAGCATCTGGCCAATACGGCCCTCTGAGGCCTTCTGGCTCGCGGCCTCGATCGCAGGCTCGTCTGCCTGTGTCCCGTCGCGTCCAGCGTTCACACCCTGGTCATCGCGTTCAGCGTCGCGTTCGCGCGTCACAGCGTGTACTGGGGATTGAAGATTCGGGGCAGGTCCTCAGCGTCGCTGACACGACCTTCGACGCTCATCATGGCGCCTGGTTCAACGCCCGGGATTTCACGCCTGCCCATGAACACCACGTCCATGCGGCCGGTGCCGTCGTCGATACGCGCGGTCAGTTGCGGGGCAGCATCACGAGGCTCGATGCGAATCGACACGATCCGGCCCCGCACTGCGGCAATGGTCCGCGGCGCAGCGGACGAGATCGACCTCGTGATGTCGGTAGCGGTCACGCCTGGGCACCCTTGCCGTCGTCCTTGTGGAATCGCGGGAAGTCGAGCACCAGAACCGACCCAGCGATCATGGGGCTTGGCCCGCGGTCAATCGCGCACTGCGACAGCAACGCGTTGATGCGCTCGCGCGTCTCATCGGAATGTACGGATGGGCCCATCGAAACGGCTTTCAGAAGCCACCGCGCGCCGTCGATGCCCTGAAACCGCATGGGGATCTCGACCTCGTCGCCGGCCTTATTTTTGCGCTTGAGAGTAGCCGCAAGTTCAGCACCGAAGTGCCCCTCTTCCGCACGCATGTCGCCCGTAGCGCGTAGCCGGTCGCTGACGGCTCGCCGAGTCTCGGTCCACTGGCCGGTGCCGCGTCCTGCGGCGATGACCTGGAGTTGCACCTGACAGTCGGCGACTTTGACGCTGATCGCGCCGCACTTGTCGTTCGACGGATCGATCTCTGCGCGCACCTTCATGTGGGGGATCGCAGGCAGACGCAGGGGTCCGTAGTAGATGAACTCCTTGTCCTGCGGGATGGAAGTCCAGTCCCACGGCCCATCAGCGATCTGTAGATCGTCGAGTCCGTCGTCGAATCCAGCGTCGTCGCTCATCCTGTTACTCCAGTTGATCCAAATCCGCCTTCGCCACGGTGGGACCCCGGAAGGTCTTCCACGTGGACAAATGCGGCTCTCTCGACCCGCTGAATCACCAGCTGGGCAATCCGGTCTCCCGCGTTGAACGTGACCGTCTCCACAGCGTCGGTATTCAACAGCGTTACCTTCACCTCGCCACGGTACCCGGCGTCAACGGTGCCCGGAGCATTCACCACAGTGATGCCGTGACGGGCAGCGAGCCCCGAGCGCGGGTGCACGAACGCTGCGTATCCCGCGGGCAGTGCAATCCGCACCCCGGTGGGGACGGTAGTCCGTTCCCCTGGGGCGAGCGTGACGGCCACGCGCGTGGTCAGGTCCGCTCCCGCATCTCCCGGGTGGGAGTATGCAGGGAGCGGAACTTCGGCACTCGTCGTGGAGACGAGCACCTCGAGATCAGCCATTGTTGTCGCCTAGATTTAAGCGGCGCACTCGGAGCAGATCGGCTGGTCGCCACGCAGCTGCGCGAGCTGGCTGCGGTGGTGCACGAGGAAGCACGACATGCACGTGAACTCATCCTGCTGCGCAGGAAGGACACGTACCGACAGTTCCTCGCCGGAGAGGTCGGCTCCGGGCAGTTCGAAGCCTTCAGCCGCCTCCGTCTCATCTTCGTCGACCACACCGGACGACTTGTCGTTGCGGCGGGCCTTCAACTCCTCGATGGAATCGGCCGAGATCTCATCATCGGTCTTCCGAGGTGCATCGTAATCAGTTGCCATCAGGCGGTTGTTCCCTTCACGTAAAACACCGTGGGCCTACGTCTAAGTCGGAGAACCAAATTATTCTCACGAGCGCAGGCATTGTGCCCCAAAAAACGCGAGGGCGCGACTCTAGGCGTCGGCGCGTGCCCAGGTTCTGTCTGCTCCTGCCTTAACGAGCGCATCGCGCAAGTCATTCCAACGACTCTCCGGGGCCGCGATAAGCAGCCGCTCATCGGCCCCGCCACCGTCGATACCTGCGACCTTGAGACCGGCTTCCGTGGCGATCAATTCGCCGGCAGCAAAGTCCCAAGCATTGAGACCGTGCTCGTAGTACGCATCCACGATTCCAGCCGCCGCGTGACACAAATCGATCGCTGCAGACCCAAGTCGCCGGATGTCACGCACCTGCGGCAACATGCGAGTCACGATCTCGCCCTGGATTGCACGCCGCGACGCCTGGTACTGAAAACCGGTGGCAAGCAACGTGTGAGCCAGGTCGGGCCCGCCGTCGCGTATGAGCGGGGTGTCGTCGCACCGGGCCCCCTCGCCGCGGGCGGCTGACCACAGTCGTCCCGTCCCATCGAAGACCGCGCCCGCTTCAAGCGTCCACTCCCCCGGCCTCGCGGGACCCGTCACGGCCGCGACAGAGACTCCGTAGTGCGGGATGCCGTAGAGATAGTTCACGGTGCCGTCGATGGGGTCAAGCACCCACGTCACGCCCGAGTCCCCTGCCGTGTCGGCGCCCTCTTCGCCGTGCACCGCGTCGTCCGGACGCAACTCGCTGAGGCGACGCCTGAGTAATTGCTCTGCCGCGACGTCCATCTGAGTCACGATGTCGACGGAGGACGACTTTGTAGCGGCAACCTCTGCGGTTGCGCGCCCTCGAGTGATCAGTTCCCCCGCCTCGGTGGCAAGTGAGCATGCGATGTCGACAAGTGAGGGAGCCATCAGCCCATCCTGCCGCACAAATGAGGGCCTGTGTCAGGGCCGATGCCCGGGCTGGGATTGTCCTCCGGCTCACCTGGTCCTGACCCAGGAACACTTCGGTGCTCTCCGCGCCCGGAGACGCACATCAAACGCGCCGCGTGGCATCCACACATTGCGTGTGCCGCGTGGCAATCTGTGGACATGATGCGTCTGACACTTGTGCGGCCCGCCGAAGACGGCGAGCACCTGATCGTCGCCGACGACAACGGCACCGAGTATGAGCTTGTGCTCACGGCAGACCTGCGGCGCGCCGCAAATACTGTCAGGCCACGCCCCGAACGGGACGACGCTGAAGCATCGCCGACCATGTCGCCGCGTGAGATCCAGCAGCGCATCCGAGGCGGACTCAACGCAGCAGAACTGGCTGAACTCACAGGGCAACCTATCGAGGTCTTCCAGCGCTACGAGCAGCCGGTCGCTGCCGAGCGTAGCTATATCGCCGACATTGCGCGCAGCACTCGCATCGGCCGTGACGCAGACTCCCCGGTGCTGGGCGACCTCGTCACTGACCGCCTCGCCGGTCGCGGCGTCGACCCGGATGCCATCGTGTGGGACGCCTGGCGTGCCGTCGATGAACCGTGGATGGTGGCAGTCGACTACCCCATTGATGGTCGGACGGTCCGCGCCCAGTGGAACTTCGATCACACCGCCCGCCACCTCACAGCGCTCGACGATGAGGCACGCTGGCTCACCGAGACAGAACTTCTCGACGTGCCAATCCCCAAGCGTCACTTGAGCGCCGTACGTGACGCTAAGGCAGATGCTGCACGGCCACTCGAAGCAGTTCGCCCCGCAGTCCCGCAGCCAGAGACGGCTGCGATCCCGGAAGTGGACGAGCCTCAGCAGACCGAACTTCTCCTCGACGACCTCGAGAGCCGGCGCGGCACACGCGACGCAGTTGAGGTCGGCGAGTTTGACGACGAGGACGATGACGACGACGGCGGCTTTGAGGGCTTCGGTCCGGCTGTCCAACGTCAGCGACAGGCAGAGGTGGGCTTTACAGCAACACCGTCAGCCAGGTCTGCTTCCGCAACGACCGGTTCCACTGCGCCCAGTGCCGCGGAGCCTCCGAGCGCTCCGTCAGCTGCCGAGGGCGCTCATGAGACCGAACCCAAGAAGCCGCGCCGTGGCCGCTCGTCAGTTCCGAGCTGGGACGAGATCGTCTTCGGCGCAAAGAACGACTAAGGCGTCACGACACCATCAGCAGAGGGACGTCCAGTTCCATCGGAGTCAGTGAACCGTGGACGCCAATGAGCGCACGTGAACGTTCGCTCTGGGTACGCGAGTCCACGATCGTGGCATTCGACGCCATCGCTACCACGACGTCCCCGATGCGGTCGTCGACCTCAGGGTCCATGACGCCAAACAGTTCAGCCTGCCTGGCCTGATCCCGAGTGGCGACCACCCCGCTTTCACCAATGACGTCTTGCCAGCGCAGAGCCACCGCAGTTGGATCGGCTCCGGGCGTGAGGTGCAAGTGAAGCGCTCGCGGCTCCCCTGCCACCAGGTCGACGCTGTCGCGTAGCGCGGGCACATCCTCGACGTTCCACACTCGACCACCCGTGGTGTCGATCATGCCGTGGTCGGCGGTGACCACCATGGAGGCACCACGCGGCAGAGATCGCGCGAGTATTTGCAGTTCACGATCGGCGTCCTCGAGCGCTGCAACCCATTGGTCGCTCTCCCACCCGTGCTTGTGGCCAGCCGCGTCGATCTCACCCCAATAGCAGTACGACACGCCAGGCTTACGCGCGGCTCGTAGGGCGACCTCGATGCGCTCGCTTAAGGTCTCTGCGCCCACGAAAGTGCCGCCATGGAGCGCTGCCTGAGTGAGGCCTGATCCAGCGAAACGCCGCTGGCCGAGCGTGGTCACCGCAACCCCGGCATCGGCCCCTTGCTGCAGGATTCCAGGCTGCCGCTGCCATTCTTCGGGCGGATAGGCGCCCTCCCACGACACGAGGTTCGCAAGCGTTCCCGTGCGGGGGTTGCGGGCCGAGTACCCGGTCATTCCCGTGCGGCCAGCCGGCTGTCCGGTGCCGAGAAGGGCAAGGGCCGAAGCCGTGGTTGAGGGATACCCCGTGGTGATAGTTCCGCTCTCGATCGAGCGCAAAAAGGGCGCGTGGCCGCGGCGGGCTTCAAGTAGGTGGTGGCCGAGCCCATCCAGCAGCACCACGACGACGTGGCGCGCACGGGGAAGCCCCAACCTCCTCCGGTCCGCACCGGCATCACGGCCTGTAACGGCATCCCCTGCGCCCACAGCATCGAAGGCCGCGGGCATGACCGCACCGAGTTCACGTCCGCCGTAGTCCGGCAGTCGCAGCCCTACGGCACGCAGCGCATCAATCACGACGTGCGCGTCGTTGCCAGTTGAACAGCGGCCGCGAAGTCCGACAGTGCGCGGACCGTCTCCTCGCCGTCGGCGATAGTACTGACCCGCACCAAGGTGTCGTCGCCCGTGATGCCACCCGAGTAACCGTGATCAGCGTCACAGTTGGCATCGCCACAATTGGCTGGCTCGAGGTCGATGCGCGAGTGGACACCCCATCCCACTGCGAGAACCAGTTCGGAGGGCACGTCGCCGTCCGAGAAGTGCTCGGGGTGGTGCACCACGTGCGTCATCGCCACATGCGTCACCGCGCTGAGCTGTGCCGTCTCAACGGTCGCGGAGGCCTCATGGGTGCCCTCTGCCGAATGTCCTGCGCCGTCATCGATGTGCATGCGAATCAGCCGCGAGGGTGTCAATACGAGCACCGTCATGTGGCGGCGCACCTCACGGTCATCGAAGGTGGTCTCCGCATGCACGAAGTGCGCGTCGACGGTTTCACGGCCGATGGCCTGGCGGAGTACCGAGTTCGACAGCGCTGGGTAATACCCGGCTCCGGCGACGGCCTGGTCAAGGGTCTGTGGCATGCGGGTATTCTTCCACTTCGCACGCTGGGTGACCACTTGCGCCGCGTGGCACCCCTGTGGTGTCAGCGGCACACGGCACAATAGCCCGCAGTCCCGAATGCCCGAACGAATTCCTGAGGAGTCACATGGCCGACGCGCCCGATGGCCAGATCATCGACATCGACGTCAGCTCGGAGATGGAAACGTCCTTCCTCGAGTACGCCTACTCGGTGATCTACTCCCGCGCTCTGCCCGACGCGCGCGACGGCCTCAAGCCCGTCCAGCGCCGCATCATCTACTCGATGGGCGACATGGGGCTGCGTCCCGACCGCGCACACGTGAAGTCCTCGCGTGTGGTCGGTGAGGTTATGGGTAAGTACCACCCGCACGGTGACAGCGCGATCTACGACGCGTTGGTGCGCATGGCCCAGTCGTTCTCGCTCCGACTTCCCTTGGTCGACGGTCACGGCAACTTTGGATCTCTCGACGACGGCCCGGCAGCATCGCGTTACACCGAGGCACGCCTGGCCCCCGCTGCCCTGTCGATGATCGCGGACCTCAACGAGAACGTCGTCGACACGGTCCCGAACTACGACAACAAGCTGACTCAGCCGGAGGTTCTCCCGGCGGCATTCCCCAACCTGCTTGTGAACGGCGCGTCCGGCATCGCGGTCGGTATGGCGACGAACATGGCGCCGCACAACCTCATCGAGGTCATCTCCGCGGCTCACCACCTACTCGACAACCCCAAGGCACAACTCGACGACCTCATGAAGTTCGTACCCGGGCCGGACCTGCCCGGCGGCGGCAAGATCGTGGGACTCGATGGCGTCCGCGAGGCGTACGAGACCGGCAAGGGCAAGTTCATGACCCGCGCCGTCACACGCATCGAGAAGGTCACCCCTCGCCGTCAAGGCATTGTCGTCACGCAGCTGCCCTACCTCGTGGGACCCGAGAAGGTCATCGAGAAGATCAAAGACGCTGTCTCGGCGAAGAAGCTCGAGGGCATCACGGCGGTCACGGACCTCACGGACCGTCACAACGGCCTCAAGCTGGTCATCGAAATCAAGAACGGATTCAACCCCGACGCCGTCCTTGAGCGCCTGTACAAGGTCACGCCGCTCGAGGAGAGCTTCTCGATCAACAACGTTGCCCTCGTGAACGGCCAGCCACGCACCCTAGGACTGCGTGAAATGCTCACGGTGTGGGTGGACCACCGGTTGGACGTCACGCGCCGCCGTAGCCAGTTCCGGCTCGACTCTCGCAAGGACCGCTTGCACCTGGTCGAGGGCCTGCTCGTCGCGATCCTGGACATCGACGACGTCATTCAGATCATTCGCGCCTCTGAGGACGCCTCGGAGGCCCGTGAGCGACTCATGACGGCGTTCGAGCTGTCGGAGATCCAGGCGGACTACATCCTCGAGCTCCGCCTGCGCCGGCTGACGAAGTTCTCGCGTATTGAGCTCGAGAACGAGAAGGCGCAGTTGCTCGCCGAGATCGCCGAGCTCGAAGAGATCCTCGGGTCTGACCGCGCGCTGCGTGCCGTGGTGGGCGCGGAAATGGACGCCATGGCCGCGCAACACGGAACGCCCCGCCGGACGATTCTGCTTGCCGACGCAGGTGCCGTGACGTCTGCGGCCACGATGCCGACAGGACGTGGCAAGGCCGCGCCTTCTCTCGAGATTGAAGACACCCCGTGCCACGTCATGCTGTCGTCGACAGGATTGGTCGCTCGCACCGCCGGTGACGAGGCACCCGCTCGGGAAGGACGTCGGAGCGCTCATGACGTTCTGACGGCCTGCGTCGCCACCTCGACACGCGCCGATGTCGGTGTCGTGACGTCGACGGGCCGCATCGTGCGGATGTCGATGCTCGACGTGCCCAGCCTGGCTCCTACAAGTGAGCCCCCCTCGCTGAGCGGAGGAAGCCCCCTGAGCGAACTCGTCACTCTCGACAAGGACGAGACTCCAGTGACTCTTGTGCCCTTGGACTCCGAGACACCTCTTGCGCTGGGAACAGCCCAGGGAATCGTCAAGCGCGTCAAGCCCGAACCCGCACCCAACAAGGACGCGTGGGAGGTCATCTCCCTCAAGGACGGCGACCACGTCGTGGGTGCGGCACTCGCAGCCGACGGCGCCGAACTCGCGTTCGTGTCCGATCAAGCCGCGCTCCTGCACTTCGAGGCCAGCCAGAACGCCGCGCGTCCGCAGGGCCGCACGGGTGGCGGTGTGGCCGGAATCAAGCTTCCTGCGGGGGTGCAGGCGGTCTTCTTCGGTGTCGTGACTGACGCGGAGAATGCGGTCGTTGTGACGATTGCAGGCTCGTCGACGGCGCTGCCGGGAACCATTCCCGGTGCCGCCAAGATCACGCCCTTTACGGAGTACCCCGCAAAGGGCCGCGCCACAGGAGGCGTGCGAGCGCACCGCTTCCTCAAGGGCGAAGACGTCCTGCTTCACGCGTGGATCGGACCCGCACCTGCCCGCGCTTCTTCCGGCGCGGGACAGTCCGTGGAGTTGCCTGAGGAGCACGGTCGCCGTGATGGCTCCGGAACGCCCCTCAGCGCGCCTGTGACTGGCATCGGCTAAGAGCGTTGTAGCCATGGCAGTCGAGATCGCCCGCGTTGGCGAGATTGAGACCGACGAGTACATCGACCTGCTCGTAAGGTCCACTCTCGCTGCCCGCCGGCCCGTCGACCACCCAGACGTGATTCGCGGAGCGCTCGAGAGTTCTGATCTGCTCATCACCGCACGCGACGGCGACCTGCTTGTGGGTGCCGCACGTGCCATCACCGACTTCCACCTTCACTGCTACCTGGCGGATCTCGCGGTCGATGCCGACGTCCAACGCGGTGGGATCGGACTTCTGCTCCAGCATGAGTTGCGCATGCACCTTGGCCCCATGTGCAAACTCAAGTTGTCCGCTGCCCCGGCAGCGTCCGACTACTACCCCCGCATCGGGTATTCCCGCAATGATCGCGCGTGGGAACTACCGCCGGGTGCCGCACTGGGCTGACCGGGTACCAGTACTCACCACGCACGGTTCGGTACTCGGGCAATACACGACACAAGCCCGGGCCCACGCCATACGACGCGAACCCGGGCTTGTCTACCGTGTAACGGCTGGAATCAACCGGTGTTTTGCAGTCCGGCGGAGACTCCCGACACGGTCAGGAGAAGTACCTTCCGGATACCGTCGGCGTCGTTGTCGTCGAGGTCTCCGGAGCGCAACGCGGCCAGCGCCCGCACCTGAATCATCGACAGAGCGTCGACGTAGGGCGCGCGCAACTGAACTGCGCGGCCCAGGACGCGGCGCTTGGACAACGGCCACTCGCTCTCGGTGACCTTAAGAACCCACTCGCGGGTCAGGCGCATCTCGTCGAGAACCAGTTGCGCGAGGTCATCGCGGTCGCCGAGCGCAAGGTAGCGCGAGGCCAGGTTCTCGTCGGTCTTTGCCAGCGACATCTCGATGTTGTCCAGCAGGGTCGCGAACAGCGGCCACTCGCGGTACGCGCGGCGGAGTTCATCGATATCGCCGAACGACGCCAACGCCGTACCCAAGCCATACCAACCTGCAAGGTTGATGCGGGCCTGGCTCCACGCAAACACCCACGGGATCGCGCGGAGGTCATCGAGGGAGTTGACCGACAGTCCGCGCTTGGCGGGCCTAGAACCGATCTGCAGCATGCCCAGCTCTTCGAGCGGGGTGACCTGCGCGAACCACTGAGGGAAGCCTTCTGCCTTCACCAGCGAGTGGAAGCGCTCACGAGACGTCTCGTCCAGCTGCGAGGCCATCGCGGCGAACTCCGCGGTCGCGGTGGTGTTGCGCTCCTCCACCGACGGCGAGGACTGCAGCAGCGTAGCGCCCGCGACTTCCTCGATGTGGCGCTGAGCAATCACCGGGTCGCCGTAGCGGGCAAGAATGACCTCACCCTGCTCGGTCAGCTTGAAACGGCCGTCCACCGAGCCGACGGGCTGTGCGAGCACAGCACGGTTGGCAGGGCCACCGCCGCGTCCCAGCGCGCCGCCACGGCCGTGGAACAAGGTCAGCGCGATGTCGTGACGCTTGGCCCACTGCGCGATCCGCTCCTGAGCTGCGTGCAAGGCGAGCGTCGCTGCGACCGGACCCACGTCCTTGGACGAGTCCGAGTAACCGAGCATGACCTCGACACGGCGCCCGTTCTCGGCGAGACGACGCTGCACCTGAGGCAACTCCAGCATCGTCTCGAGAATCGGAACCGAATTCTCCAGGTCGTCGAAAGTCTCGAACAGCGGGATCGCATCGATGACCGGCGCGTCCGAGTCGCCAAAGGCAGCCTCAGCCAGCTCGTAGACCGCCGAGAGGTGCTCGGGTGCCTGGGTGAACGACACGATGTAGCGACGAGCGGCACGGATGCCGTAGCGCTTCTGGACCGCGCCCACGGCACGGAACGTGTCGAGAACCTCAACGGTGCGCGGCTCAAGCTCTCCGTGGACTCCGTTCGCGCGGATGTCCTCCAGTGCTGCTGCGTGCACCTGCGAGTGCTGTCGCACCTCAAGTTCGGCCAGGTGGAACCCGAAGGTCTGCACCTGCCACAGCAACTGCTGCAGTTCGCCGTAGGCGGTGCGCGGCGCACCGGCCTCCGTCAAGGACTCTTGCAGGACCTGGAGGTCAGCTTCCAGCTCGCTCGGCTCGCCGTATTGCAGGTCTGCGTTGCGTGCCTGAGTCGCCGAGATACGCGCTGCAATGAACAGCAGTGCTGCCCGGTGTGGCTCGTGAGGTGACTCGTGGTCAGCGGCGGCGGAAACGTCCGCGTCGAGCTGACCCTGCGCCTGGCGGAGCTTGAGCAGCGCCTGCGAAGGTGGCGTGGAGCCCTCTTCGAGCGTGAGCGTGCGAGCGACAGAACGTGTCGCGGTCTCGAGGGCGGTGAGCGCGTGCTCCGCCGCGAGGGCGGCAGCGGCGCGTGTGACCTCCGCGGTCACGTTGGGGTTACCGTCGCGGTCACCACCGATCCACGATCCAAGCGATACGAAAGGCCGGGCCAACGGCTGGGTGCGGCCAGCATCGGCCCCCAGCAGGAAGTCGTCGAGGCGGCGATAGACCTGCGGGAAGGTGCTGAACATCGTCGACTCGAATACTGCGAGAGCCGACTTCACCTCGTCGATGACCGTGGGCTTCGAGGCTCGGATGAGCGCGGTGCGCCACAGCGCGTCAATCTCCGCGAGCAGGGCACGGTCGTTCTCTGCCTCGGACGTTCCACCGTGTGCCTGAGAGCGTGTGTCCAACAGCGTCGAGATGCGCTTGATTGCACCCGAGACCGCGCGCCGGCGGGCCTCCGTGGGGTGAGCCGTCAGGACGGGCCGGAACTCAAGCGCCTGCACCCGTCGAAGGGCCTCTTCGCGTCCTACCTCATCGGTGAGCTTCGCGAAGGCCTCTGAGAGCGAGTCATCGTCGGTGAGCGACCCCACTTCGCGTTGGCGCAGGACACGCACGCGGTGCGTTTCCTCGGCGAGGTTCGCGAGGTGGAAGTAGCACGTGAAGGCGCGGGCGACCTGTTCCGACCGCTCGAGGCTGAAACCTTCTACCAGGCCTTCTGCCTCGGCCATGGCCGCTTCTGCGTCTTGTCCTGTTGCATCGTGTGCCCGGATTGCGAGTTCGCGTAGCCGCTCGACGTCACGCAGGAGGTCGTTGCCTCCAGATTCCGCGATGACCTGCCCGAGGAGCCCGCCAAGGAGGCGAACGTCGTCACGGAGAGGATCGGGAACGTCGTGGCGCGCGAGGGAGCGCTCGGCCGGGGAGCTGAGGTTCTCGTCGATAGTCACGGACACGAGGGTAGCGCCAGATTGCCCAAATGCGAACCATGGTCGTTCAAAGGGAACACCAAGAGCCACCCGCCCTTCGCCCTCCCAAACGGCTCCATCTCGCTACGGTGAACCGATGAAATAGGCACATAGAGACCTGTGCGGAGAGGGCCGATGTTGACGTCTCCCCTGGTACTAGAGGGACACTAGTCGCCGGTCGCCCATTCGCGGTCGGTCACGAGCTTGGCTGACACCAGGCCCACCATGATGGACAAAACGATCAAGGTCACTTCAAGAATGCCCGCCATGGCGGCTGTGTAATCTCCGGTGTTCAGCGAGACAAGCGCCTCGTGTGCCGCCACGCCCGGAATCATCACCAAGACCGCGGGCACCGACAACGTGATGACCGGGAAGCGCCCACCGCGCGCTCCGACCGCCGCCATCACGCCCACAGCAAGGCAGGCAGCCGCTGTCGCCACCTGGGTTTCGATCCCGTGATCCATCAGGGCCAGCCGCCCCGTGTTCGCGATACCGCCGATGAGTGCGGCCGTCAGCGCCATGCGCCACGGGCTGTTGAACATGAGCGCGAATCCCATGACGCCCATCGCGGAGGGGACGCCCCACAGAGCCACGTCCGCGATCACTGGCAGGTCTTCTTCGATGCGGGGTCGCGTGTCCAGGGAGCTCGCCAGCGACACAATCCACACTGAGACGCCAGCTGCCATCGTGATCATGGTGCCGTACGCAATGCGTTGGATGCCCGACTGCAGGTCAAGCTTTGCCATATCGAGCGCGCCAGTAATGAGAGCGAACCCGGGCAGGAGAAAGAGCACCGACGATATGTAACCCGCCGCGTGCGTGCCGATGTCGTAGCCCGTCAAGGAAATCAGGAATATCCCACTGACGTAGACCAGGGTCGCGACGGCTGCGGCCACCATCGTAGTGCCGAATCCATTGAAGTGCCGGTGTGCGAGAGTTCGTCGCATCCACTGGCCACACGCAGCGGCGATGAAGACGGCAACGACTTCGAGAGGCAACGCGCCATTGAGGATCGCGAACGCGGCGCACGCGACGCCCGCCACAGCGGAGTTCATCCAACCGGGGTGGATCGCGCCGCGGCCCTCGATCTCATCGAGGGCCCGGTGCACCTCGGCAGGCGTAGTCCGCTCTGGGAGCGTCCTGCGCAAGCGATCCAACTGCCACAGCCTGTCGGTGTTCACGGCGAACGAGCGGTTCTCGACAACCTCAGTGCGAAAGATGCGACCGCGGTGCGACGTGGCCGCAATGTCAGTCATCGCGACGTGATTACTGTGGCGGTCGACACCAAGGGCCGCGGCGACCGCCCGCATTGCCTGCTTCACACGGTAACTGGCGGTGCCAGCGGCCAGCATTAACTGGCCGGTCCGCAGGGTTGCCCGCGACTGCTCGATCAAAGAGACGGGCTCGAGCGACTCCTCGACCTCGTTGATTGATCTGACGTGCGGCTCGTCGCTGTCGGGTTGCTCAACACTCACGGTGACATTGTGGCAGGGTCCAGGTCCGCGCTCGCATCAAGAAGTCCTAGGCGCGCATCGGCGACGGCTTCCCACTCACGAGCGCGCCGTCGCGCCTCGATCACGCCAAGGCCTCCTGCGACAGCCAGGCCGATAGCCCCCATGGCCCACCCAGGGCGGCGCGCGAGCGCTGCGATACACGCTCCCCCGACGCTCATGACGATCATCCCGCTCATCGCAAAATATGAGCGGGCGTAGGCCTTCATCTCAGCCAGGGCGGCGGTGTCGTGGCACGCCATGATGGCGTCGACATCGGCCCGCGTGATCTGGCGTGGACCCCGTGGCGACACCCCCATCGTGGGTATGCCTGTGTTCCGGTCAAGGTAAGTAGGGCGGTTCATCGTCCTACAGTCACACAGCGCGCATCAGAATGCGAGCATTGGCACTCGCTTGTCCTGTTGCTGCCTATGCGTCGATCTGAGCCATGTCGAGCTTGCGTGCGCCTTCCACGATGAAGTCGCGCCGGGGCGCGACCTCGTTGCCCATGAGGAGCTCAAACACACGCTCAGCCGCCTCCGCATGCTCCGCGGTAATGCGGCGCAGTGTTCGATGCGCCGGGTCCATCGTGGTCTCCGCGAGCTGGTCGGCATCCATCTCACCGAGGCCCTTGTACCGCTGGATGTCCTCGTTGTACTTGCGTCCCGACCGGCGGAGGTCGCGCAACGTGTCCGATAGTTCCTTCTCGGAGTACGTGTAGATGTACTCCTTCTCGCGGCGTGGCGAACCCTTGACCTCGACGCGGTGCAGCGGCGGAACTGCGGCATAGATGCGCCCTGCGTCGATCATGGGGCGCATGTACCGGAAGAAGAGCGTAAGCAACAGCGTGCGAATGTGCGCTCCATCGACGTCCGCGTCAGTCATCAAGATGATCTTGCCGTAGCGACCCTGCTCAAGATCGAACGTGCGCCCTGATCCGGCTCCGATGACCTGGATGATGGAGGCGCACTCCGCGTTGTGGAGCATGTCCGTGACGGACGCCTTCTGCACGTTGAGGATCTTGCCTCGAATCGGCAAGAGCGCCTGGAAGTCACTCTGGCGAGCGAGCTTCGCAGTACCGAGCGCGCTGTCTCCCTCGACGATGAACAGTTCCGACGTATCCACGTCGTTGCTACGGCAATCAGCAAGCTTCGCGGGCAACGAAGAAGTCTCGAGCGCATTCTTGCGGCGCGAGATTTCCTTCTGCTTACGCGCGGCCACACGCGCACGCATTTCCGCGACGATCTTCTCCAGCACGGTGTTGGCCTGCACCTTGTCGTCGCGCTTGGTCGAGGTAAGGATTGCCAGCAGTTCCTTCTCGACGACCTTGGCGACGATGCCGCGGACCGGTGTCGTTCCCAGGACTTCCTTGGTCTGCCCCTCGAACTGGGGCTCCGCGATGCGCACGGTGACGACGGCCGTCAATCCCGCCATGATGTCGTCTTTCTCGATCCGCTCGGCGCCGTCCTTGCCGGTCAGCTTCAAGCGACGCGCATTGGTCTCGATGACCTTGCGAACAACCTTGGTCAGGCCCGCTTCGAAACCGGCCTGGTGCGTGCCGCCCTTGGGGGTCGAGATGATGTTGACGAAGGAGCGCACTTCCGACTCGTAGCCCACGCCCCACCGCAGCGCGACGTCGACCTGGCACTCCCGGTGAACCTCTTCAGAGACCAAGGTTCCGTCTGCCTTGAGGACCGGCACTGTCTCCGAGTATTGTCCGGTGCCCTTGAGCTCCCACGTGTCCGTGACGCCGGCATCCGATGCGATGAACTCGACGAAGTCTCGCGGTCCACCGTCGTAACGGAACGACTCCTCCGATGGCTCGAGCGGATTGCGCTCGTCACGCACGGTGATAGTGAGTCCCGGGACAAGGAACGCCGTCTGGCGCGCACGAGTGAGGAGGTCCTCGAAGGTGAAGCGCGCGTTCTTGTTGAAGATCTGTCGGTCTGCCCAGTAGCGCACACGAGTTCCCGTGCGTGCCTTGGCAACCTTGCCGACCACCTTGAGCTCAGAACCCGTGTGGAAAGGCGAGAACTCTGAGTTCGGTGAGGCGCCCGTCTCCGGGTCCGCCCACTGCCCTGGCTCTCCACGGCGGAAGGCCATGTGGTGAGTCTTACCGCCACGGTCGACCCACACGTCGAGGCGCTCGCTGAGCGCGTTGACCACCGAGGCACCCACACCGTGCAGTCCACCCGAGGCCGCGTAAGAGCTACCGCCGAACTTTCCGCCAGCATGCAGCTTGGTCATGACTACTTCGACTCCGGTGAGTCCTGTCTTGGGTTCGACGTCGACCGGAATGCCGCGTCCGTAGTCGCGCACCTCCACGGAGTCGTCCGGGTGGAGGATGATCTCAATCGAGTCGCCGAAGCCGCCCAGTGCCTCGTCGACCGAGTTATCGATCACTTCCCACAGGCAGTGCATCAAGCCCCGGGAGTCGGTGGTCCCGATATACATACCGGGACGCTTACGCACCGCCTCAAGGCCTTCGAGGACGGACAGGTGTCGTGCGGAATAGTCGGAAGCAGCCACGGCGACAAGGATAGGTCCCCCCTCCGACATGCCATGACAGGCGCACCGGGTGGGTCGGTGCCGACTGAAGCGGAATATGCGTTCGTACCCGCCGCGTTGACCTCAACAACCGTCAGCGCTCGTCCGAGAGGAGATTCACGTGCAGGCTCAGACTCAAGACCGCATTCGACAGGTCGCCGTGGCGCTAGGCGCCGCGGTAGCGATCCTGGGAGCTGCGTGGGGCGCGGGCGCGTTTGGCGGCACGCCTATCGAAGAAGCGGCAGACGGCGCACTCGCCGCGGACGCCACACTCCTCGCGCCAGCTGGCACCGCCTTCGCTATCTGGTCCGTGATCTATGCGGGGTTGGCCTTATTTGCGATTGTTCAGGCCCTCCCGAGCCGCGCATCGTCAACGCGCTATCGCGCCATCTCTTGGTGGGTGTTGGTGTCGATGGCACTTAATGCGGCGTGGATCGGGGTGATCCAGGCGGACCTGTTGTCGCTGTCACCGATCGTGATCATCGCGCTGGTCGCCGTTCTCGCCAGGATTGCTGTCCTGTTGGTGGCGCACGCGCCCGACAAATGGCTCGACGTCGTCAGCACTGATGTGACTGTCGGGCTCTATCTGGGCTGGTCGACTGTGGCGACCGCTGCGAACATCGCTGCGCTCGCCGTGGGCAGTTCGGACGCTTCAAGCGACGCTGGAATGCCGTGGACTGCCATTGCGAGTGCTGCACTCGCGGTGATTGCGATCGCTGCATCACGCCGCCTGCGCTCACGCCCTGGCCTCGCCGTTGGCTTAGGGCTGGCAATGGCGTGGGGACTGGCGTGGATCGCGGTGGGTCGCACGATCGATCCGGAGAGCCTTCCGATGGTGTGGTCGGCCGGTCTGTCCGCCACGGTGGCCTTTGCGGTCCCGTTCGCGGCGATCGATTTCGATCCCGCGCGGCGCATCCCTGCAGGGTCTGACTAGAGCCCTTCGCCGTCCGGCACTGGGTGATCTGGGCGGCCTCGCACCGTAAGCATCGCGATGTTGTCGCGCTTGACGTAGAACCCCAGGTCTTCATAGAGGTCCCGAGCCATGGGCGTGGCGTGAAGTTCGACGACCTCGATGCCGCGCTTGTCAGTCTCATCAAGCAGGGCTTCCATCACCGCGCGTCCGTATCCCTTGCGCTGATGCTGCGGCGCAGTCGACACCCACTGGATGTAGCCCATGTGGTGAGCCATCGCGCCTGGCTTTGGCAGTCGCGGCGCCACGTTGATCAACGCGCAGGCTGCCAATCCGCCTTCAGGCGCGTCAATCACCATGCCGATCAGGTCGCGACCCAGGCGGTCACGGACAAGTTGGGTGGCGTCGACAGCCCACGTTGGGGTGGGTTTAGCACCCACTGCCTTATACATGAGCGCACCCAAGTGAACGATCTCGGCGGCATCGGCCGATGTTGCAAGGCGCACAGTGCCCATATCAGCGCCAGGCGACCGCAACCGCGATGTTGACGACCGTCAAAGCCCCCACCACCCACCACAGGGTGCGCACAGCATCGGCCGGGCTGTCAGACGTGAGTGCCTTAGTCTTCTTGGCTCCCACCTCTGCCGCGCCAGCCACGGCGACCGCCACGAGCAGCTTGACCGCGATCTTCGCGTGATCGACCTCAAAGTCGTTCATCTCGGCCACACCGACGAGCAAAAGTCCTGTCAGGAGTTGGGCACGAGCACCCCAGACCATGGTCTGCGTCACCCGCTTAACGTCCGAGCGCCACTGGTCGAGGAATGGCCCCAAAATTGCAGCCAATCCAATGAAGTGAGCGATGAGCAGTGCGTAGCGCACAATGTCCATGGAAACGAGTCCCTCTCTGACGACGTCGCCTGCGATGATATCGCGCCCCGCCACTTCCCCGGCTTTGGAAACGCCTTGGCAGCCCGACGCGGGCGTCACTGGCCACACACCAGCCGTAACACCAGGCACCACGGACACACGCACATTACGCTGACAACACCATGATCGGCATTGAACAGTGGATCCCGACCGCAGTCGACTACCTGTGGACCTGGATTAGCGCGCCAGTCATCCTCATCCTTGGGCTCTACTTCACCTTCCGCACCGGTGTCGTGCAGATCCGGCTCTTGCCGCGCATGTTCAAGACTCTGGCCGATGCCACTCCCCTCGATGCGGACGGCAAGCCTCAGTCGTTGTCGGCGTTCCAGGCATTCACGCTGTCCGCCGCCTCGCGCGTGGGAATCGGCAACATCGCAGGCGTCGGCACAGCGATCGCCGTGGGTGGCCCCGGGGCGGTGTTTTGGATGTGGGTCATGGCACTGATCAACGGTGCGACGAGCTTTGTTGAGGCGACGCTCGCCCAGCTGTTCAAGCGACGAGATCCAGCGGGCTTCCGCGGCGGTCCGGCGTACTACATGGAGCGCGGGGTGGGGTCTCGCGCACTCGGTGTTGTCTACGCCGTGGTGCTCATTATCGCGATCCCCTTCATCGTGAACTCACTGCAGGCCTTCACGATCACCGAGACTGTGGCATCGTCCACGGGCACGTCGCTCGACGGCCCCATGCCCGTCGTATTGGGATTCATCATCGCGACAGCGACTGCGCTCGTCGTCTTCGGCGGCGTTCGCCGTATCTCGAAGATCACATCGTCACTAGTTCCCGCAATGGCGCTGCTGTACCTCGTGCTCGGAATCTTGGTCGTGGGATCTCATGCGGACCAGATTCTCCCGGTCCTTGGATTGATCGTGGAGGACGCCTTCACGGGTGAGTCTGTCGCCGGAGGCGCGATCGGGTCCGTCATCGTTGTCGGCATCCAACGCGGCATGTTCTCCAACGAGGCGGGACTGGGAACAGCGCCCAATGCCGCGGCATCGGCCGCCACGACCCACCCCGTCAAGCAGGGCTTGGTTCAGACGCTGGGCGTGTACTTCGACACCTGGATCGTGTGTTCCATTACAGCATTCATCATCTTGGTGTCACAGCCCGATCTCACGAATGTGCCACAAGGCATCACCCTCACCGAGCAGGCGGTGGTCGGCACGCTAGGTGCGTGGGCGGGGCACGTTCTGTCGATCATCGTCTTCCTGCTCGCCTTTTCGACCATTCTCGGTAGCTATTACTACGGAGAATCCAATATTGCGTACATCACGACTCGGAAGCCGGTGATGACGCTATACCGGTCGGGTGTGGTGCTGTGCGTCTTTGTGGGCAGCATTGCCTCCGCCGGTGTGGTGTGGACGCTGTCCGATGGTGCGTTGGGGATCCTTGCGCTCATCAACATCCCCGTGCTGGCGCTGCTGACACCGCTGGTCGTGACCATGCTGCGTGACTACCAGCGTCAGGTGCGAGCCGGCCGCGACCCAGTATTCACGCGCGAAACGTTGCCCGACGTTCCCGGCATCACCGAGTGGCGGGACGAGCAGTCGGTCACCGGGCGCGATCCGCAATAGCCGCGCCCGCTTCTTGGGCGCGTGATGAGGGCCGATGCCGGGGGTTCCGTCCGGTGCCAAAAGTCCACACACGTATTGGCTCACAACGACGAAAGGCCGGGACGTGAGTGCGTGGTGCACTCACGTCCCGGCCTTTACGGCAGTTCGGATTTAGTCGAGGTAGTCGCGCAGCACCTGCGAGCGTGACGGGTGGCGCAGCTTGGACATCGTCTTTGACTCAATCTGGCGGATCCGCTCACGAGTCACGCCGAACACACGGCCAATCTCGTCGAGAGTCTTGGGCTGGCCGTCGGTCAGGCCGAAGCGCATGCCGACAACTCCGGCCTCGCGCTCAGACAGCGTGTCCATGACCTTGGTGAGTTCCTCTTGCAGCAGCGTGAAGCCCACGGCGTCTGCCGGAACCACAGCCTCGGAGTCTTCGATCAGGTCACCGAACTCGCTGTCACCGTCTTCACCCAGCGGGGTGTGAAGCGAGATGGGCTCGCGTCCGTACTTCTGGACCTCGACAACCTTTTCAGGGGTCATGTCGAGTTCCTCGGCCAACTCCTCAGGCGTGGGCTCGCGTCCCAGGTCCTGGAGCATCTGGCGCTGCACGCGTGCCAGCTTGTTGATGACCTCGACCATGTGCACGGGGATACGAATGGTGCGAGCCTGGTCGGCCATGGCGCGCGTGATCGCCTGGCGGATCCACCAGGTGGCGTAGGTCGAGAACTTGTAACCCTTGGTGTAGTCGAACTTCTCGACGGCACGAATCAGACCAAGGTTGCCCTCCTGAATCAGGTCCAGGAAGAGCATTCCGCGACCGGTGTATCGCTTTGCGAGCGAGACCACGAGACGCAGGTTGGCTTCGAGCAGGTGATTCTTTGCGTGGCGACCGTCGTTGGCGATCCACTCGAGTTCGCGGCGCATCTTTGGGGCGATCTTCTCGCCGGAGGACAACTTCTCCTCCGCGAACAGTCCGGCCTCAATGCGCTTGGCGAGGTCGACTTCCTGTTCCGCGTTGAGCAGCGCGACCTTACCGATCTGCTTCAGGTAGTCCTTAACGGGGTCGGCAGTTGCACCGGCCGTCGTGACTTGCTGGACGGGTGCATCGTCGTCGGCATTGCCCAGGACGAACCCGCCGCGCTCTTCGAGCCGCGATGAGGGCTTCTTGGGCTCTTCCGCTGGCTCTTCGAGTTCGCGCTCTTCCGGCACGTCAGAGGCCTTGATGGTCTCCTTCTTGGGAGCGGCCTTACCCTTGGCAGCAGGCTTCTTCGCGGCAGGCTTGCGGGCCGGCGCCTTCTTTGCTGCGGGCTTCTTGGCGGCGGGCTTGCGCGCCGGTGCCTTGGTGCTGGCGTCCTGCTCGACGCTGTCGTCAGTGGACTTCTCAGCGGCCGAGGAGGAGCTCGCCTTCGCGGGTGTCTTCTTGCGGGCGGTGGACGAGGCTGCGGTAGACGTGGCCTTCTCCTTCTCGTTGGAGCGAACCCACCTGTGCACGCTGGCGGTTGCCTGCGCGGTGTGGGCCCTAACGGACTAGTGCGCCGGCTTCTCTGATCAAGCTGTCACCCGATGGCTCCCCGCGAAAAACTTAAGGCGTAGGGGACATCGACCGACTTCTCCATATCAGCAGGCAAGCCGAATGGCCTGTCTGGAGAGCGCCGCACGCAATTACATTTAAGTATAACGGGGCTGTCAATGAATTCGTTCCCGTTAGGGCACGATTCGGTCACTTCGCCATCCGGGTTGCAGTCCCGCATCGCACATGTCGCGCAGGAGCATGGCAAGAGTGTACGTCCCGTCGCTGACAAGTGCCTCGCTCGCCCATCGACGACATTCGACGGCGTCCCCTGCCCACCAATACAGGATCGCAGTCAATGCCTGCGGGACCGCATGGTCGTGTCCGCGCACCATGCGCGCCAACTGGGCGCACCACTCCAGCGCCTCGACGATCGCGTCCGGATCAGGCACTGGCCCCTCCCCTGGCCGCAACGCGGCGTCCATCACCTTGTGAACACCCTCGGTCACGCGCCCGTCCAACACATCAGCAATCACGACAGGCGGCGCGCCGAGCCAATGGACGATCACGGCGTCTCGGACTCTCACGTCCCTGAGCCCTGCGATCACCTTGCCCCACGTTGCATCTCCTGCTGGCGCTGCACCACTGGCGAGGACATGTGTCCAGCTGTCGCGACACCACTGATCGCGCCCGTTGTCGCGGCGCCTTTCCCACCGCTGCGCAGCCCGCTGCGCGTTGCGGCGCCGCTGCGACGGCGCGCGGCCTGTCAGAGCCGCAATGTCACGGGAAGCGGGCTCGCGGTGGATGTGGAGAGGCGGCGCAGCGACCCGCGTCACGGCACCCGGAAGCGCGTCAGGAATCCACGGGAGTTCTCGGCCACCACGCGGACAACATTCTCGGTCCGCGCAACCAGGCGACCAGTACCCCACACCATTCGTGGCCCACCCGTCCGCGACGTCGCACAGCGGGTCAATGATCTCGCGCATACGTTCCATGGCCGGGCACGTCAGCGACACGTCCTCGGTTGTCCACGATACGAGGATCACGCGTTCGATAGGAGCTGCGTCGAGGCCGGCAATCAGCGCATCGCGGAGGTCTTCCACGCCAACCTGCCCCGCAGCACAGGCCCTATCCAGGCGCAAGGCCGCTTCGAGTCCGCCGTCGCTACCAAGTCCAATGACCAAAACAGACTCGAGCGGGTCGTAACCCAACAACGTAGGAATAGCGGCGATCAGTTCGCCAGGACCATGAAGTGTGCGTGTCGTCATGCCCTCTACGGTTGTCCCGTACCCCGCACTGAGTTCGTGCGTCGGGCGCATCTGTGGAGATCCGTCGAACGCAAGGCGACTGGGGACAGGACCCGTAGGCTTGCCTCGTGAGTGATCAGTTGAATGCTTGGCGAGACCTGACCAACACCGCAATCTCGGAAGCGCTCGGCGCTACCGAAGCTGCGGTCGCACCAGTCGGGCCGCCCGCCCGCGAACTCCTCGATCCGTTCGCGTCCGCAGCCGCCGGTGGAAAGCGACTCCGTGCGCTCCTCACTTTCGCCTCGCATCGCGCACAGGATGGCGATGACGAGGCCCAGGTCGCCCAGATCGCCGCGGCCATCGAGCTCTTCCAAACCGCCGCTTTGCTTCACGACGACGTTCTGGACGGGTCCGACACACGACGCGGACAACCGGCCGCCCACCGCCGCATCGAGTCACTCCACCGCGAGGCTGGCTGGGAAGGCGACAGCGAGCACTACGGAGTTGCGGGCGCGGTCTTGGCCGGAGATATCGCTCTCATGGCGTGCAACCGCGCGATGAGTAGGGTCACCGGGTCCCACTCGGCAGGCCCCGTGCTCGCAAACCTCTTCGCGACGATGGCCGAACTCGTCACGGCCGGGCAATACGCCGATATGCGCGCCGCCGTGCAACCACTGGACAGCCTGGGCGATCAACGCGAACAGATTCTCACCGTCATGCGCACCAAGACCGCCTCATATTCCGCGCAGTACCCCCTGATGCTCGGTGCAGCTGCGGCAGGGGCGCCGAGCAGCCGCCTCGAGTCGCTCAGCCAGGGCGGCATTGACCTAGGCCTGGCATTCCAGTTGCGTGATGACGTCCTGGGCCTCACTGGGACGCCTGAAGTGACAGGCAAACCCGCGGGCGACGACATTCGCGAGGGAAAGCGGACACTGTTGCTGTGGCACGCGTGGACTCACGGGAGTGGCGCGGATCGCGAGGCTCTGCGATCCGTGCTGGGCGACCGCAATGCCTCGGATCAGCACGTCGCGGACGCCGTGGAGGTCATCGTGGGCACTGGCGCGATCGACAGCGCGGAGGAGCAGATTCGCGCATTGTCGCAACGCGCTGACCGAGAGTTGACTCGGGGCGACCTGAAATCTGACGGGGTCACTGCGCTACGCGCGCTGGCATCCGCGGTCGTCGACCGTAACGCCTAACACCCGCCGATGCTGGCGTAGGTGGGTTATCCCAGTGCTTGCGCCGCGCGCCTGACGGGCTTGCGCTTGCCCTCGCGCAACGCGGACATCGGCGTCGCGCCCAGCTCTTCCGCCTCCGTGAAGAGCCACTCAAGGATCTCGTCGTCGGTAAGTCCGGCGTCTGTGAGCTGGGTGATCGTGCCGGGCAGCGTCGCAAGCTCCCGGATCTGCCCGTCGTCTTCGATCAGGAAATCCTCGGGGATGTACCAAGCCTGATTCTCCCCACGACGCGTCGCAACAAGTATGCGAGTACGCAGCATGTCGCGGACGTGGGTTGCGGGGACGCCCATCGCCTCGGCGAAGTCGGGCACGGACAGCCAATTGATGTTGTCGCTCACCCCACCACATTACAAAGCAATGAATACCCTTGCGCACCACGGTGACAGTCACTACAGTCACTTGTGTCACATCTGTAACATTGAGCACATCAGCCTCAGCAAGGAGAACACCGTGAGTCGCACTGCCATCACCCGTCGCGCGCTTCGCGGCGCCGCCGCAACCGCCACCGCCGCCATCGCCTTCACCGGCCTCAGCGCCCTGCCCGCCGTGGCGGACGAGCAGCACCGTGTCAGTTCCGGTGACACCGTAAGCGGCCTTGCGGTCCGCTACGGCGCTTCCGTCTCGAGCATCATCGATGCGAACGGGCTCAACTCACGCGCTCTGATTGTGATCGGGCAAACGCTCACCATTCCTTCCGGTGGCACCTCCACGGCAGCCGCGACCACCACCGCCAGTGCGGGGACCCACAAGGTTGCCTCCGGCGACACCGTTTGGGGGTTGGCTCGCAAGTACGGCACCACGGTGTCAGCACTCATCTCCGCCAACTCGCTGAACTCCTCCGCGACGATTCGGATCGGTCAGACCCTCACCATCCCTGGCGCTGGTAGCGGATCGACATCGAGTTCCGCCAAGACCAGCACGACCACGGCCACCTCCACGTCGACCTCCGGGACGCTGACCCACAAGGTCGCCTCGGGCGACACCGTCTGGGGCTTGGCGCGCAAGTACGGCACATCAGTCTCGGCGATCAAGGATGCGAACGGCCTGAACGCGTCGGCCACGATCCGGATCGGCCAGAGCCTTTCCATCCCAGGCGGCGCGGAAGTCGGTTCCTCGACTGCCACGACCGTGTCCAACACGGTCTCGTCCGACACCTCCCCCACGCTCGCTACCGGCGACAACCTCTCTAATTTCTCTGGCGAAACCGTGACCTACACCGTTGTCGCCGGCGATACGCTCGGCGCCATCGCTGCCCGTCACGGTGTGTCCGTGTCACAGATCGTGTCGAACAACGGGATCAAAAACGCCGCCCTGATTAAGGTCGGCCAGAAGCTCACGATCTCGGGCGGGACAGCCTCTGGGCTCGTCGGCGACAGCTTTGCAGGACGCACCTACGATGCGCCCACTGTCGGCGCCGCCAACCAGAACAAGGCGACTCTGAACGCCATGGATGTTCCATCGCGGGACGAAATGCAGGCAATGGTCGTGGCCGCCGCAAACAAGTACGGAGTAGACCCGTCGCTCGCGCAGGCCATCTCGTATCAGGAGTCCGGCTTCAACATGCGCGCCGTCTCTCCCGCGAACGCGATTGGCGCTATGCAGGTGATTCCGACCTCCGGCGAGTGGGCATCGAACATGGTCGGCCGTGACCTCAACCTGCTGATCCCAACCGACAACGTCGAAGCGGGAGTCGCGATCATCAACCACCTGACGCGAAACGGACAGGACCTGGAGATTGCCATCGCCGGCTACTACCAGGGCGAGGCTGGGGTCCGGAAGTACGGCATGTACCCCGACACCAAGCGCTACGTCGCTTCCGTCTTGTCGCTCATGGAGCGCTTCTAAACGGCATTCGCGGCGCACCGCGTGAGCACCCGTGCACCGCAGTCGCGCCCCATACAATGTTGACGTGTCCGAGACCATGACTGACCCGCTGCTTGGCCGTGTGATTGACGGCCGCTACGAAGTGCGCGATCGCGTCGCAGCAGGTGGAATGGCCACCGTCTACCTTGCTTTTGACCGACGTCTTGAACGCGACGTTGCTCTCAAGGTGATGCACCCCCACCTCGCCGCAGACGCGTCCGAGGCAGACTTCGTGTCGCGCTTCCGCCGTGAGGCCAAGGCAGCGGCGCGGCTCACGCACCCCGGCATGGTTCGTGTCTACGACCAAGGCGTCGATGGCGAACTCTCCTATCTCACGATGGAGTACGTCGCCGGCGAGAACTTGCGTGAGTACATCAACCGTGAGGGCCCCCTCCCCGTGGGGGAAGCCCTCGACATTGTGGAAAAGGTGCTCGCCGCACTTAGCGCGGCGCACAGCCAGGGACTCGTCCATCGCGACCTGAAGCCCGAGAATGTGCTCCTC
Source organism: Demequina flava (assembly GCF_000975035.1). Lineage (GTDB taxonomy): Bacteria > Actinomycetota > Actinomycetes > Actinomycetales > Demequinaceae > Demequina > Demequina flava. Next base: position 327,737 of record NZ_BBRA01000002.1, read on the forward strand.
GACTCCGACGGCGAACCCAAACTCACTGACTTTGGCCTTGCCCGAGCGGTCACCGAAGTCACCAGCACCACCACCGGCACGCTTCTGGGCACGGTCGCATACCTCGCGCCAGAGCTTGTCACCTACGGAACCTCGGACATGCGTAGCGACGTCTACGCGTGCGGCGTGCTGCTGTACGAACTGATCACCGGTCGTCAGCCGTTTACGGCTCATACCGCCCTCGCTCTCGCCGCGCGGAACGTCCACGAAGACATTCCGGCTCCCTCGTCACAGGTGGCATGGCTACCGGGAGAGGTCGACGACGTTGTCGCGCAGTTCACTGCGCGCAATCCCGATGCCCGTCCGGACGACGCCGCAGGTGCATTGATTCTGGTCAAGGATCTGCACTCATCGCTCGACGACCCCACGCTCGCCCGTGCTGCGGCGCGCCCTTCCGGTGCCACACCCGTCGCAGTGAGCCCTGACGACGGCGCAACAACAGTGATTGAAGAGCCGCCAAGCGGTTCCACGATCGCCCTGCCAATCGGGCTGGACGGCTCCGCGATTGACCTCGAGGTCTACTCCGACAATCTCAGCGACGACGACCCCGAAGCCACCGAACCCGACCAGACTTCTCATCGCACTGCGTGGTGGATCGCTGCCATCGTCGCTGCCGTGCTCGTGCTCGCCTCAGCCGGTGTGTGGTGGTACCAAGCGGTTGGCCCAGGTGCATATACGACAGTTCCGGACGTCGCAGGTCAGACAGAGCAGGGCGCCACAGACACGCTCGAGAACCTCGGATTCACCGTTGATGTCAACAACGTTTACGACGACGCGATCGCCGCGGGCTATGTGGTCAGTACGGACCCCAGCGGCCAAGAGCGCGCGCTCGACGGCGCGCAGATCGCGGTCAACGTATCTGAGGGCAAGGAGCAGCTCGAGATCCCCAGCGTTGTCGGCTCATCCCAGGATGAGGCTGAGCAGACGCTGACCGATGCAGGATTTACCGTAGGGGATCCCCTCACGGAGTACTCCGACACCGCACCCGAGGGTGAAGTTCTGAACGTCTCCCCCGAAGCTGGTGAGGTCGTGGATCACGACACGGTCATCGAGCTCACCGTCTCCGACGGACCGGAACCCATCACGATCCCTGACCTCATCGGAATGAGGGAGAACGCCTCGATCGTCGCGCTTCAGGAGTACGGCATCGATCCTGAAGTCGAGTACGGGCGTACCGACGAGGTTGAACCAGGCCGCGTATATGTACAGAGTCCTGATGCTGGCGCCGATGGCGTAAGGACTCAGGAGATGACGATCACGGTCTCTGAGGGGTACCCGCTCGTGACAATTCCCGACGTTCGGGGTGATGAGTACCAAGACGCGAAGGCAACCCTCGAGGGCCTAGGCCTTACGGTGTCCGGCGACGACAATCCGTGGAACTTCACAACGCGCGTCTACACGATGGACCCTGCTCCGGGCTCGGACGTCGAGCGCGGTACGAACGTATACCTCGAGTACTAAACCGCACTTCAGCCACAACGACGATGGCCCGGAACCTCACGGTTCCGGGCCATCGTTGTTCACGCTTTCACGTGGGATTACTCAGTAGTCAGAAGCTCCGATACCTGGAAGGCCATCTCCAGCGACTGCCAGTGATTGAGACGCGGATCAACCTTGGTCTCGTAGCGTGCCGCCAGACCGTCATCATCAATGTCTTCGGTGCCGCCCATGACCTCGGTGACATCGTCTCCGGTCAGCTCGACATGCAAACCGCCGGGGACGGTACCAAGAGCGCGGTGCACTTCGAAGAAGCCCCGGACCTCGTCAAGAATCGTGTCAAAACGACGCGTCTTGTAGCCAGACTCCGACGTGAAGGTATTGCCGTGCATCGGGTCGGTAAGCCACGTGACCGAGATGCCTGCGTCGCGAACGGCCTCGACCAACGGAGGCAAGGCGTCTCGCACCTTGTCTGCACCCATACGCGCGACAAAGGTCAAGCGTCCCGGAGTGTTATCCGGATTCAGCTTCTTCGCAAGCGCCACGGCATCGGCTCCCGATGCTGTGGGCCCAAGCTTCACCCCAATGGGGTTTCGGATCTTCGACATGAACTCCACGTGGGCACCGTCGAGTTCACGGGTGCGTTCACCGATCCACAGGAAGTGCGCGGAGCAGTCATACGCTTCACCGGACCTGGAGTCGATGCGCGTCAGCGCCCGCTCGTAGTCCAATAGCAGTGCCTCGTGAGACGAGAAGAGATCGACGGACTTGAGTGCGTCGAAGTCTCCCCCGGCGGCGCCCATGAAGCGGACCGCGCGGTCGATCTGCGAAGCCATCTTCTCGTACTTGGCGTTCGCGGGATTCGCCGCGAAGCCCTTGTTCCACGAGTGCACGCTACGAAGGTCAGCGAACCCACCTTGAGTGAAGGCGCGCATCAGATTCAGCGTAGACGCGGACACGTGGTACGCGTCCATGAGGCGCTGCGGATCCGGGGTCCGCGACTCCTCACTGAACGCGTGATTGTTCACAATGTCCCCTCGGTAAGCGGGAAGCGTGACACCGTCACGGGTCTCAGAATCCGACGAGCGGGGCTTGGCGTACTGGCCAGCCATGCGCCCGATCTTGACCACAGGCGTAGACGCGCCATATGTGAGGATCACAGCCATCTGCAGGATGGTCTTGATCTTGTTGCGAATCCGGTCTGCCGTCGCCTCTGCGAACATCTCAGCGCAGTCGCCGCCTTGCAAGACGAAAGCCTCGCCACGGCCGGCGGCCGCGAGCTGCTCGCGCAACACGTCGGCTTCACCGGCGAACACCAGTGGAGGCACGGCACGCAGACGCTCGCTGACCTGCTGCAGTGCCTCCTGGTCGGGCCAGGACGGCTGCTGCTTTGCAGTGCAGGACAAGTACGAATCGACTCCGGCGGCCTCCAGGGCTGCCTCGCTCATCAACTACACCTGCCCGATGTCGGCAAGGGTCTGGCGGTACCAAGCGGTCTCGGTGTCGAAGGGCTTGTGCCCCGCGATACGTGGGAACTCGATGGCCTTCAAGCGGTCACCGTCTTCCTCATCGTGTCCGATCACGCCGGCCTCACCTCGGAATGCGCACTCGACGGCGTAGTCCGTCATGGACTTAATAAGGCGCAGGTCCTCGGCATTCGCCGCGGCGGCGCGCGAGTAGTAGCCGGACTTCTGGACCATGACCTTCTCAGCGCCCAGACGCTCCGCAAACTGCTTCGCGAACCACTGGCCCGGGTTGATCGTGTCCAGCTTGACGTGACCGAAGGGGTCGCGTTCGACCTCACCGCCGGCCTCCTCGATCTCCTTGATGATCTCGGGGACACCCGCACCCTCAGACAGGAAGATGTTGACGTTTCCGACCTCATCCATCACTGTCTTCAAACGCGCGGCCTCACCCTCGATGTCAAGCGACTGCTCCGGCACATACAGCGCGTGGATGTCCCAACGCTCCTTGGACAGACCGATCTCCGGCAGCCAGTCTTGCGTGTCGAGCCACTCGCGGTACTTCATGCCTGCTGCGGCGGTGAGCCAACCACATGCACGGCCCATGACCTCGTGGATGATGAGCATGCGCGGACCCGACCTGTGCTCGCCGATCACGTTCTGGGCGAACTCGGATGCCTGCTCGGCAGCGGTCCATGCGCCAAGCGACTGCTTGATGGGCACCACGTCGTTGTCGATGGTCTTGGGCAGGCCAACAACCGTGAGCTCGTAGTCGTTCTCGTGCAGGTAGGCAGCGAGGTCAGCGGCGGTGGTGTTGGTGTCATCTCCACCGATGGTGTGAAGAACGTCTACACCGTCAGCCTTGAGCTGGTCGGCGGCGGCCTCAAGCGGGTTCTGGCCCTCTTCCACGAGTCCACGACGCAGGCAGTCGTCATAGTTCGTGAGCTTCACACGCGAGTTACCGATGGGAGATCCACCGAACTGGTGCAACAGGCCGGCCTTGGCACGCACCTCAGGAGTGATCGTGACGTACTCGCCGCGCAAGAGACCCCAATAGCCGTGCTGATACGCGATGATCTCGACATCAGGAGCGATCTCGGAGTAGCGCTCAATCAGGCCTCCGACTGCGGAGGACAAGCACGGGGCGAAACCGCCCGCAGTGAGCAGGGCGACGCGGCGAACCGACATGACATACCTTTCGTGGCAGGGATGGTGTTCTGAACAGCATTCTAGGGGCCAACTGCCCCCGTGGACCTACGAGCCTGACGCACCGTCCGCGCCGCTGATTTCGCCAGCTTCGCGTGCTTTGCGGTCGAGCTCACGCTTATATTGCGCGGCATCTCTCTCAACGATTTCCTGACCCGACAGAGCTGCGATCGCGTGCATGACGATGTCGGTCAGTTCTCGAAGCGCATCACGGTCGTCCTGTCGGCCCGCATACGCGTCGATGCGGATGGGTTCGCCAATCTTCACGCCAATGGGGTGGCGGGAGGGAACTCGTTGCCCGATGGGCTGGGCGATGTGGGTGTCAATCATCGCGACGGGAACGATGGGAACGCCCGCCTCGATAGCCATGCGTGCCACACCAGTCTTGCCTCGGTACAAGCGACCATCGGGGCTACGCGTGCCTTCGGGATAGATGCCGAGTAGCTCGCCGCCCTGGAGTGCTTGGAGTCCGGTCCGCAACGCAGCTTCCGAGGCGCGGCCACCGCCGCGGTGTACGGGGATAACGCCCACGCCCTCCATGAAGGCACGGGTAGCCCATCCCTTAGGACCCTTCCCCGTGAAGTACTCAGCCTTACCCAGGAAGACCACTTTGCGCTTGAGTACCAGCGGGAGAAACACCGAGTCGGAGAAGGACAGGTGGTTACTCGCGAGAATTGCTCCACCAGCGTCGGGAACGTTCTCTGCGCCTTCCACCCAGGGTCGGTAGTACGCCTTGGCCGGTGGGCCAATCAGGGCGTGCTTGAACAGGTGGTAGTACATGGCGCAGTAAGTCCTCCCGGTCCAGCCTAGCCGTTCGCGTTCGTGTCAATGCGAGCAAGGGCGGCGGCACCCACGATGCCTGCATCGTTGCCCATTGACGCCGCCACAATGGGCGCAATGGGACGGTGGCCCCGCGCAGACAGATTAGACACGTATGCATCGCGTGCCGGGCCAAGGATCATGTCGCCTGCGGCAACGACTCCCCCGCCAACCACGTACATTTCCGGGTCAAGGACAGCGGACAGCGACGCTGCTCCGGTCCCAATCCATTGCCCGAGTTCGGTGAGAAGCTCAATACCCAGCTCGTCGCCGTCGGCCGCTGCCTTGGTGACGTGAGGGCCCTTGATAGTGCTCGGGTCACCTCCGGCGCACCGAATCAGCCCTGCGGCCCGCACCGAACGCTCGCTCGCAGCCCGCTTGGCCTCGCGCACCAGCGCCGAGCCAGATGCGTACTGTTCCCAGCAGCCGCGGTGGCCGCACCCGCACGGGTGGCCCTCCGGAACAACGCGCATGTGCCCAATCTCTGCGGCAAACCCTGCCGATCCACGCACGAGCGCTCCATCGGAAATGATCGCGCCACCCAGGCCCGTTCCGATTGTCAGCATGATCATGCTCGAGGCGTCCCGTGCCGGTCCGTAGGCGAACTCCGCCCAACCAGCAGCATTCGCGTCATTCTCGACGACCACACACAGGTCATCGCGGCCAATTGCTTCCGCGACCTTCTGCGCGAGCGGGTAGTCACGCCACGCAATGTTGGGGGCGAACAGCACCCTCTCGCGGTCAGAGGAGACAAAACCCGCGGCTGCCAGACCGATGGCGTGAAACTCATACTCTGACGACAACTCAGCCACAGCATCGGCGATAGCAGCATCAATGCTGGCGGGATCCTCAGGATGAGTGGGTCGGCGAGTCTTCGCCAGGATCTTTCCGTCGTCCCCCACGACGCCAACTGCAATCTTGGTTCCGCCGATATCGACGCCAACTGCATGCATGCCGAGAACTCTCCTCGCAGATCAAGTGGTGGGACTAGAGAAAAGGGTATCGTGGCCGTGACCCCCGACGTCGCCTCAAGGACTCTTCATGCCTGAACAAGATGTGACCTACCCACCGCACATTGTCGCCATGGTTCGTGAACGTTGGGCCTCCAACGCAGACGCGATCGTCGTGCGCTCCCCCAACGACGGGGGTGGATGGGTCGACATCACCGGTGCACAAGCACGCCAGCAGGTCGATGCCGTCGCAAAGGGGCTCATCGCCACGGGTGTGCAACCGGGCGACAAAATCGGCATCTACTCCCGCACGCGGTGGGAGTGGACGGTGGCTGATCTCGCGATCATGTCCGCCGGTGCGGTGCCCGTCTCCATCTACGACACCTCGTCAGACGCGCAGATTGAATGGATCTGCCGCGACGCTGAAGTTTCAATGATCATCGCGGAACAGTCCTTGCACGTCGCACACGCGAATGCTGTGAAGGATGGCGGGACCACGCCGTTGGGCAAGGTCGTGTGCATCGACGACGGAGCGTTGGACGAACTCGCCAAGGCTGGTGCCGCAGTCTCCGACGAGGCTCTTGAGGAACGCCTGGCGACGGTCACCCACGACAGCCTGGCGACGGTCATGTACACATCGGGCACGACGGGACTCCCGAAGGGGGTCGAGCTCACGCAGTTCTCCTACGTGCGCCACGTCACCGGCATGGTCGAGTCGATGCACGACGTTGTCTACGAGAAGGACGCCTCCACGGTCCTCTTCCTCACGCTCGCACACTCGCTCGCCAGGCTCGTACAGTTCTGTCTCTTGTATAGCGGTCTCGTTATTGGCTACTGCCCAGACTCTTCCAAGCTGCTGCCGCTCATCGGCTCCATGCGCCCCACACTCTTGTTGGCCGTACCGCGAGTCTTCGAGAAGGTCTACAACGGAGCCGAGCAAAAGGCTGCGGCAGACGGCAAAGTCAAGATCTTCCGGTGGGCTGCCAAGCAATCGATCGACTACTCGCGAGCTCTCGATGCTCCGGGCGGACCCGGGTTCGCGCTCAAGATGAAGCACCGCGTGGCAGACATGCTCGTACTCAAGAAGATCCGCGAGCTCCTTGGCGGGCGGGCGCACTGGGCAGTTTCCGGAGGTTCGCCGCTTGGCGACAGACTCGGCCACTTCTACCGTGGCTTGGGCCTGACAGTTCTCGAGGGGTACGGCCTCACCGAGACAAATGCCGCCTCTCACGTCAACCGCCCAGAACTTGCCAAGATCGGAACTGTGGGACCGCCGTTACCCGGTATCGAGGTATCGATCGCCGACGACGGCGAGATCCTGATGCGAGGCAAGCAGTTGTTCCGCGGCTATCACAACAACGCCGATGCCACCGCTGAGGCGATGGACGGCGGCTGGTTCCACTCTGGTGATCTTGGTAGCCAGGACGCGGACGGATACCTTTCGATCACGGGGCGCAAGAAAGAGCTCATCGTGACTGCCGGCGGCAAGAACGTGTCGCCGGCCGAACTCGAGGACGTCGTCCGTGGCTATGCGCTCATTTCGCAGTGTGTTGCTGTGGGTGACAACCAGCCCTTCATCGCAGCGCTGTTGACCCTGGATGCCGATGCGCTCCCGGGTTGGCTCAAGGGCAAAGGGATGGAGCCGATGACCGTGCAGGAAGCTGCGCGCGACCCACGAATTATTGAGCGCGTGCAGAAAGCCATTGATCGCGCGAACGGCCACGTCTCCCGCGCGGAGTCCATCCGTGCGTACCGGATCCTCGACGAGGACCTCACGATCGAGAACGGGTTCCTCACACCGTCACTCAAGGTCCGACGCGGACGCGTCTTGGAGCACTTCGCCCCAGTTGTCGACGACATCTACGCCTCCAAGCACACGGCCAAGTAGACCTCGCGCCCGAGACCCGAGGTGCCGGGCTCAGCTCGCGCGATGAACTGGCACCGGGGTTTCGACCTGAGCGGGAACTCGACGTAGTGGCGGCACCAGCCCGCCAGCGACCAACAAGTCGATGGCGCGCTGCTGGTCACCGTCGATCTGCGGCGCTCGTAGAGCGTGTGGTGGCGACACGGCAGAAATGGGAGCCTCGGCACGGGCACCAGGCCGCACCGGGATTGTCAGAAATGACACGACGCAGTCACCGCAGGCTTTGCCGCGGACCTCACATGTATCGCAATCAATGATCATGGTTGCGACCTTAGAACTGGGGTGTGACACGGATTGCCGCGGCAATGTCACACCGTGCCCGTAGCGTTACTGACATGACGACCCCGCAACCCACACTGGATGACATCGGAGAGCCCCTGTCATCGACAACGTTTGTGGTTGTCGACCTCGAGACCACCGGCGCGTCAGCGAACACGTGTGAGATCACTGAGATTGGCGCGGTGAAGATGCGCGGAGGCGAGGTCGTCGGCGAGTTTCAGACCCTGGTCGACCCCGGCGCAGCGATTCCTCCCATGATCGTTGCTCTCACTGGGATCACCGACGCCATGGTGACAACAGCACCGCGTATTTCTCAGGTCTTGCCGGGGTTTCTCGCGTTCCTCGGCGACGCAGTTCTCGTGGCGCACAACGCGCGCTTTGATGTCGGATTCCTCAAGGCCGCATGCCGTACGCACGGTTACGAATGGCCTGGGGTCGAGGTCGTCGATACGCTCACCCTTGCCCGCCGTGTGGTGACGAAGGAAGAAGCTCCCAACCGCAAGCTGGGCACCCTCGCGCGAGTGTTCGGGACACGTGTTACGCCAAACCACCGCGCGCTTGAGGACGCCCGCGCCACCGGCGAGATCCTCCACGGCATGCTCGAGCGACTCGCCGCGTATGGCATCACGCATCGTGAGGATCTCGACGCGTTGCGCTCGTTCGTTCCGCGGGAGGTTCGCTCAAAAGCCACGATGGCGGACAAAGTACCCACGAAGCCCGGCGTGTATATCTTCCGCGGACCTCAGGGTGAACGTCTCTACGTTGGCACCTCAAAGAACCTCAGATCGCGGGTGAAGTCGTACTTCACGCGCGCTGAAACTCGGGGGCGCGTCAAGGACATGGTCTCGCTTGCAGTCGACGTCGACGTGATCGTCTGCCCCACTGCTGTCGAAGCCGCAGTTTTGGAGGTGCGCCTCATCGACCAATGGCGACCCCGTTACAACCGCCGCTCCACGCGTCCGGAGCGAACGTCGTGGGTGAAACTCACTGAAGAGCCCTACCCGCGCTTGGTGTTGTCGAGGTCTTCGAACGGAGAGGGCATTGCCTTAGGTCCGATGCGATCGGCAGCAGACGCCAACCTCGCGATTGAGGGGCTTCAGCAGGCGCTCGGGGTGCGGACGTGCCGTACGCGCTTGCCCATCACCCCTAAGCCCGGTGCGTCAGCGTGCATCCTGAAGGATTTGGGAGCCTGTGCCGCGCCGTGCGTCGTAGGCGCTGACAGCGACTACCAGCAAACGGTCGGGTTGGTGCGTGAGGCTCTGTCGGATGACGTCTCGGTCGTTGTTGATCGCTTGTCGGCGACTGTGACCGACTTTGCCGCGAACGAGGATTTCGAGCGAGCGGCTGACCTACGTGACCGCATCAGTGCCGTGGTCGACGGGTCGGTGCGTACGAGCCGGCTCGCGTCATTGAGTGCGTGCTCCATCGTGGCAGTCCGGCGCGTCGACGACTGCTGGGAACTGCTCAGTACCAATCGCGGGACGCTGGCCGCTACGCGCCGCGTCAAGGCGGGCGTGTGGGACGCGGCGAGCGAACTGCGGACCGCCGCGGCTCAACTCGACGTGACGACTGCCCTAGTCGAAGAGCAGCACCTGATCCTCACCTGGTTGACGACACCGGGCACGCGCCTGCTGTACGTCGACGGAACGTGGGCATCGCCGGTCACTGGTGCAGGCAGGTACTCAGCCTGGGTGAAGGCCCGCGACGACGATCGTGTCGCTACAGGGTCCACGCGCTGGCAATAGCCGACCCAGCGGATCTAGACGGCTGACCCGTCAGGCGGTCTGGCTCGCAGCTGCCCACCGAGCGAGAACATCCGCCGCACGCCCCGAATCAATCGAGTCCGATGCGTGAGCGATGGCCGCGGCGAAACGTTCCACCAAGCTTCCGGATGCTGTGCCCGGCAACGTGGCATCGGCGACGAGACCTGCGGCGGCGTTGAGCACCACTGTCTCGCGCACCGGTCCCTTCACACCTCCAAAGACGTCGCGCGCCACCTGTGCATTCTCCTCGGCCGAGCCGCCCCGTAGTTGTTCGATAGTGATCGGAGCCACGCCGAGGTCGGCTACGGGATCCAGGCGCAGTTCATTCACTTCGCCGCCGCGCACTTCCCACACCGTCGCCGGGGACGTCGCGGCCAGCTCATCGAGGCCATCGTCTCCGTGGAACACGAGGCCTTCGCGCCCCTGAGAGGCGATCACGCCTGCGAGAACCGGCGACACCCGCATGCTGGACGAGCCGATCGCACTCGCTTGAGGCTGCGCGGGGTTGGTCAACGGCCCAAGAATGTTGAACGTGGTCGGGACTCCGAGTTCCTTGCGGATCGGCATCGCAAACCGCATAGCGGGGTGGAAGACCTGCGCGAAGCAAAAGGTAATCCCGACTTCGGTGGCGAGCGTGGCGACGCGCTCCGGCGCCAGCTCAAGGTTGACGCCCAACGCAGCCAGGACATCGGCGCTTCCCGATTTCGACGTCGCCGCGCGGTTGCCGTGCTTCACCACGGTCAAGCCGGTTCCGGCAATCACGATCGACGCCATCGTCGAAATATTGACGGTGGAGAATCCATCACCGCCGGTGCCCACGATGTCAACGGTGCGGCCGGGAACTTCGAAGCGGATCGCGTGGTCGAGCATTGCCTGAGCCAGCCCCGCGACCTCCGCGGGCGTTTCCCGCTTGACGCGTAGTGCCGCGAGGAATGCGCCCATCGCCACGGGCGAAGTCGAGTCGGTCAGGACATCGTCCATGACCGCGGCAGTCTCCTCAGCCGTGAGGTCCTCATGTTCCACGAGGCGGGACAACAGTTCCTGCAAGGTCGGCATGGTGTCCTCTCACGCAGACGCGGCTGCGCCCACGACGACGTTTATTTAGGCGCTTTGTGCGGCGGGCTCGAAGAAGGCGTCGACGCTCTCGCGAACAACAAACGGGTCGAGCGGGTGCGCCACCGCGGCATCGGCCTCAGACCAGGTCGCGAGCCACGCGTCACCTGGGCGTCCGACCAACAACAACACCGGCGGGCACACATACAACTCGTGCTTGAGCTGACGGCAAATACCCATGCCACCGGACTTGGCTGCCTCACCGTCGAGGATCAGTAGGTCGTGTGACTGGGTATCAGCAGCTGCGATGACTGCGTCATGCGTAGCAACCTCGAGCCACTCGATTTCACGTCCGTGTGTCGTCGACCCCACCGCAAAACGCACCTTCTCGCGCACATTGCGGTCATCGCTGTACAACAGAATTCGCGCCTTCTTAGGTGCCGGCGACTGGGACTCGTGCTTGGCCACTTCACTCATGGCGCCCATTCTGGCACGTTCCGAGATCCTCGTTCGTTGATACCTGTAACAGCGGTCCTCGAAACACCGTCGCGTCGTGGTGCCCGGAGTCGCTCGCGTACGCAATAATGGGACCTATGTCCCATGCGACGACTATGCCGTCACCCATTCACGCCACGCGTCCGAACCAGGTTGCAGTAGGCACGATTGTCTGGCTCAGTTCTGAGTTGATGTTCTTCGCGGGCCTCTTCGCGATGTACTTCACGCTCCGAGCACAGGCCCCCGAGGTCTGGGCCGAAGACACGCAGCTACTGAACATCCCCTTCGCGCTCGCGAACACCACAGTCCTTGTGCTGTCCTCCTTTACTGCGCAGTTCGGAGTCTTCGCGGCTGAGCGTTATCAGCGCCGCCGCACAGGCTCCATCTTTAATGTGCGCCAGTGGGGAATGCACGAGTGGTTCGTGCTCACCTTCATCATGGGCTCGGTGTTCATCGCCGGCCAGGTGTTTGAGTACGCCGAGCTCGTATCCCACGGACTGACCATTTCGTCGAGCCCGTACGGCTCGGTCTTCTACCTCACGACGGGCTTCCACGGCCTGCACGTGCTTGGTGGATTGATCGCGATGCTGTTCGTACTCGCACGCTCGTTCGCCGCCAAGAAGTTCGGCACGCACGAGGCCACCACCACGATTGTTGTGTCGTACTACTGGCACTTCGTTGATGTCGTGTGGATCGCCCTGTTCGCCGTGATCTATCTCGTTCAGTAGGGAAGCAACCTGATGCACGCTCTCGCCAAGAAGCGCCATCACAAGGCAGCGCCGCTGCTGCTTGTGGTCGTGCTCCTCGCCCTCATTACTGCCATCGGCGCATTCTCCGCGACGTCGGCAACAGCCACCTCAGAGGCCTCGGCCGACGACATCGCCGATGGTGAGCGACTTTTCGCCGCCAACTGCGCCTCCTGCCACGGGCTCGATGCCGAGGGCCAGGATGGTGTCGCACCGTCACTGGTCGGTGTCGGCGCAGCGGCTGTCGACTTCCAGGTCGGTACTGGCCGCATGCCGATGCAGGCATCTGGTCCTCAGGCACCAGCTAAGCCGGTGCAGTTCACCCAGGAAGAGATCAACCAGCTCGCTGGGTGGGTCGCCTCGCTCGGTGCAGGTCCGGCCATCCCCACCGCAGAGCAGGTTGACCCTGCGCTCGGAGATGCCGCCAACGGCATGGAGGTGTTCCGCACCAACTGCGCCATGTGCCACGGATCCATCGGCGGTGGTGGCGCGCTGACGCAGGGCAAGTTCGCACCGTCGTTGCTCGAGACCACCCCCACTCACTTGTACGAGGCGATGCTCACCGGCCCGCAGTCGATGCCGGTGTTCAACGACGCCAACGTCACCCCCGAGCACAAGCGCGATGTCATCGCGTACATCGACGCACAGCGCGCCGGCTCGCCTGGCGGACTGTCGCTCGGAGCCATCGGCCCCGTTTCTGAAGGTCTGTGGGCATGGCTGCTGCTGTTGGGCCTGATCATTGCCAGCACCGTCTGGGTAGGAGCACGTTCTTCATGAGTACCCCCGAGAACACCCCTGAGAACGAGCCCCAGGAGGGCTTCGTCGACCCCGGTCTTGCAGACCACCGGCCGCGTCGAGCTGATGTCGAGCCCAAGGCGAACAAGCGCGCGGAGCGCCAGGTTGCTGCCCTCTTCGGCCTGTCCGTCGTGGGAACAGTCATCGCGCTGTGGGCTTACTTCACCAAGGACGCTGGCGATGGTGGCGACGTCGCCACCATTCAGAGCGTCAACATGTGGATTGGCCTCGGAATCGCACTCGCTATGGCGGGCATCGGCTTTGGTGCCATCCACTGGGCCAAGACGCTCATGCGTGACCACGAAATGGTCGAAGAGCGCCACGAGCTTCGTAGTTCCGATGAGGCCCGCGAAGGCGCAATCCAGAACCTGAAGGACGGCGCCGAAGACTCAGGTATCGGTTCCACTGGCACCAAGCGTCGCAGCGTCCTCAAGGGTTCGCTCATCACTGCAGTCGCGATCGCGCCGCTTGCCGTGCTGGTCCCCCAGATCGGCAACATGGGCGGCGACTGGAACATCTCGAAGTTCCGCCACACCCTGTGGGGCCCTGGCGTTCGCCTTGCACGCGACCCTGATGGCGAACTGATCAAGGCGTCCGACGTCACGATGGGTTCGGTCTTCCACGTGATTCCCGAGGGTCTCAACGACCTTGACCACCACCACAAGATGGTGGAGAAGGCCAAGGCCGTCGTCCTGCTGGTGCGTCTCGACCCCGCAGACATGAAGCCCGTAGCGGGCCGCGAGGACTGGTCGTTCGACGGCATCATTGCCTACTCGAAGATCTGCACCCACGTCGGTTGCCCCGTGGCGCTGTACGAGCAGCAGACCCACCACCTGCTTTGCCCCTGCCACCAGAGCACCTTTGACGTCGCAGACGGCGCCAAGGTCGTGTTTGGCCCCGCGAAGCGACCGCTACCGCAGTTGCCCATCGCCGTAGACGACGAGGGCTACATCGTTGCTCAGAACGACTTCGACGAACCCATTGGTGCGTCGTACTGGGACCGCCTCAAGGGCGATGGTTCCAGCGCTGACGTTGAGGAGGGTAGCCACTAATGGGCGCCAAGGTTAATTCCGCAGCCGCGGGCACCGCCAATTACGTTGACGAACGCACCTCAATCGGTGGCTTCGTCAAGTTCTTCGCACGCAAGCTGTTCCCGGACCACTGGTCCTTCATGCTGGGTGAGATCGCGCTATACGCCTTCATCATCCTGCTGCTATCCGGTGTGTTCCTCACCGCGTTCTTCGTGCCCTCCATGACGGAGGTGCACTACGAAGGCCCGTACGAGACCATGCACGGTGTCGCGATGACCGAGGCCTTCGCCTCGACTCTGAAGACGTCATTCGAGGTGCCCGGCGGACTGTTGATTCGCCAGATCCACCACTGGTCCGCGCTGCTCTTTGTCGCCGCGATCATGACGCACATGTGCCGTGTGTTCTTCACCGGCGCGTTCCGCAAGCCACGTGAGCTCAACTGGCTTATCGGCTTCTCCCTCATGGTCCTCGCGCTCGCAGCAGGATTCACCGGCTACTCGCTTCCCGATGACGTGCTGTCGGGTAACGGTCTTCGCATTATCGACGGTGTCATCAAGGGCATCCCGCTGATCGGTACCTACATCAGCTACTGGCTGTTCGGTGGCGAGTACCCCGGCGTCGACATCATCCCCAGGCTCTTCACCGCGCACATCTTGATTGTTCCCGCGCTGATCTTGGCGTTGATCGGACTTCACCTGTTCCTCGTGTTCCTGCACAAGCACACCCAGTACCCCGGTGGCGGCAAGACTCACAAGAACGTCGTTGGCCTTCCGCTGTTCCCGGTGTATACCGCTAAGGCTGGTGGCTTCTTCTTCGTCGTGTTCGCAATCGTGGCGCTGGTCGCATCGGTCTTCACGATTAACCCCGTGTGGAACTACGGTCCGTACGACCCCTCCCCCGTGTCTGCAGGTACCCAGCCCGACTGGTACATCCTGTTTGTTGACGGTGCCCTGCGTCTCATGCCGGGTTGGCTCTTTGGCCTCCCGCTCGAATGGGAGATCCTCGGTTACACGATTTCGTGGAACATCCTGATTCCGTCCCTGATCATCCCCGGTATCTTCTTCGCGATCATCGCGTTGTACCCGTGGATTGAGGCATGGGCCACTGGAGACAAGGGCGAGCGCCACGTGCTTGACCGCCCGCGCAATGTGCCCGTCCGCACCGGTATCGGCGTCGCGATGATCATGTTCTACGTGCTGCTCGTGATTGAGGGCTCCAACGACATCGTCGCCTCGCTGTTCCATCTGTCTCTCAACGACATCACGATCTTCCTTCAATGGGCGATCTTCATCATCCCGCCGCTGTCGTTCTGGATCACCAAACGCATCTGCATGGGACTCCAGCGCAAGGACCGCGAGCTGGTGTTGCACGGCCACGAGTCGGGCACAATCGTCCGCCACGAAAATGGCGAGTACATCGAGGTCCACACTCCGCTGGACGAGCAGGAAGTGTGGCTGCGGGTCAACTACCCCAACCACAAGCCCCTCGAGATCGCCGACGAGTTCAACGACCGCGGCGTCCGTCGCAAGGGCTACAAGTGGGACCGCTTCAAGCAGAAGCTGTCGCGCTTCTACTACGAGGAGCGCGTCGAGCCCGTCACCTGGGAGGAGTACCAGGAGGCACTGCACCACCACGACCACGGTCCGTCTGCTCAAGGCGAAGCCGAGGCCGCGGAGGCTCAGCAGGCCGATGCTCAACTCACCAACGAGTGGGACAAGCAAGACAAGGCCGGAGCGGCTGACAAGTAGTCGCCCGCTATCCCGTCACGAAGGCGGCTCACCCTCCGGGGTGGGCCGCCTTCGGCGTTTACGCGCCTCATCGTCGCCTCGGGAGGA
Organism: Demequina flava; assembly: GCF_000975035.1. Classification (GTDB taxonomy): domain Bacteria; phylum Actinomycetota; class Actinomycetes; order Actinomycetales; family Demequinaceae; genus Demequina; species Demequina flava. The sequence continues at coordinate 343,572 of NZ_BBRA01000002.1, forward strand.
ATCCTTGCAAGGGTGCGGAATGCTCCCCCATACAAGACTGTTGACATACCCAGGGCATCGGTGCCACCTGAACCTCACCTGGCGCTAGGCTCGTCCTGTACCCGGAAAACCAGGCACTCCAGCATCGGCTGGTGGTGCCACTAGATGGAGGAAGCATGGCTGACTACGCACTGCCGGATCTCACCTACGACTACGGCGCTCTGGACCCGCACATTGCCGGCGAGATCATGGAGCTGCACCACAGCAAGCACCACGCCGCATACGTGGCGGGCGCCAACACCACGCTCGAGAAGTTGGCTGAAGCTCGCGACTCCGACAACTTCGGCGCGCTCGGCGGTCTCGAGAAGGCTCTGGCGTTCCACATGGGTGGACATACCAACCACTCGATCTTCTGGACCAACATGTCCCCCGACGGTGGCGACAAGCCCACCGGTGAACTCGCCTCGGCGATCGACGACAACTTCGGTTCGTTCGAGAAGTTCCAGGCGCACTTCACCAACAACGCCATGACGATCCTCGGTTCGGGCTGGTCCATCCTCGCGTGGGACACCCTGGGCAAGAAGCTCGTCATCGTTCAGCTCTACGACCAGCAGGGCAACGTTCCCGTGGGTCTCATTCCGCTGCTGATGCTGGACATGTGGGAGCACGCCTTCTACCTCCAGTACCGCAACGTGAAGGGCGACTACGTCAAGGCTTGGTGGAACGTCGTGGATTGGGCAAATGTCCAGGCACGCTTCGCCAAGGCGACGTCTGTTGAGGGCATCATCTGATCTAGCGCTCAGCGCTCACGAGGGCGGGACACCAGCACGGTGTCCCGCCCTCTTTGCGTGTGCGGCAGGCACTTCACGGGCCGATGCTGTTCGATAGTGAGCAGGAGCAGACCCAGCAATCCTGTGGGAGGGATTCGATGCCAGACAGCCGTAACCGCCGGTTCCCCGTCGCGATGCCTCAGCGACATCGTGACGCGCCCGTGCGTAGCCGGCGTGTCTTGGGAATCCTCCTGGCATCGCTACTGCTGCTTCAGTTCGGCTATCCGATCACGCTCGAGGGCCCGTGGTGGACTGTCGCGTACCTCCTGGTCTACACCGGCGTCCTGTTCTTTGGCGTACGCATCGCGAACGATGATCCGGGCCGATATTGGGCCGTGATCATAGCTTCACTGTTTCTCTCCGGTTCCGGCGTGTGGTTCGCAGTTCAGCAGGAAGACTCAACGGCGCAGGCGACCTTCATTGGCGCCATCGGCATTCTTCAGCTCACTCTGCTCATTGCGTTGGGTGCAGTCCTAGTCTCTCCCCCGCCCAAGGCACGATCAATCGATCTCATCCTGGTTGCGGTCAGCGCGTACCTGCTGCTTGGCGGCGTGTTTGGTTCGCTCGCAAGCATGCTCGAGTACCACTCCCCTGGAAGCTATCTCGATCCGCACGCTTCCACGGGCTCGGTGGAATGGCACAGCTTGTTCTATAACAGCTACGTCACGCTCTCGACGCTGGGCTACGGGGATGTCGTGCCCGTTGACCCCTGGGCACGTTCGCTCATGTCGCTCGAGGCCGTCCTGGGCACTTTGTTTGTTGCCGTAGTCATTGCGCGCCTGGTGGGAGTCGCAAAGAGAACCGACCGGGACAGTTAAACGCGGTGCGTCGTCGCGCCCGGAGCCTGCTCAGCCCCACCGCAGGAGCATGGTGTCCGCATCGCCGTTGCGCCCCACCGTAACAAAGCCGCGGCTGGCGTAGAGCGCCCGTGCGCGGTCGTTGCCGTCCTCGACGCTCAGACTGACGCCAGGAGCTCCAGCGGCCCGCAGCTGCTGGAGGTGCGCGTCGATGAGTCGACTTCCCAGTCCCTGGCCCCGCGCGGCGCCTGACACGGCAAGCCCAATCTCTGGCGTATCGCTAGCGACAAACCCATATCCTGGCGTCTCCGCCGGGAACAGGCGTGACCAGCACGCACCGAGAACGAGTCCTTCTTCGTCGCATGCGGCAATGCCGCTGTCGCCGGCCCACTCTCCCCACGCATGCACATACCGCCAGAGGTTCTCATCCGCCTGAGCCTTCTCGAGCGTCCAACCCTCATTGCCTCGCCAATTCATCGTGAGCACCACCATCTGCGCCACAGCGCCGGCATCGGATGGAGTCAACGCACGGAGGCTCGTGGGTGGTGTGGCGTCAGATGGCATACCCACCAGTCTGCCACTGGCTTCAGCGCCCTCTGGCACGACGGAAGCGGGCTATCTCAAAGTTCCGCCCCACACTGCCTAGAACGCACTGAGGCCCGGCCTGCATTGAATGCAGGCCGGGCCTCAGTAGGCGAACTATGTGTCGCTACTAGTGAGCGTGGCGTCCGGTGGAGTACTCCATGACCCAACCGACGAGACCAATGATGCCGATGATCGTTGCCGGAACAAGGATCCACCAGCCCACGGCGAGCGCCACAAAGGCCAGAGCAGCACCAGCGGCGAGGACGATCGGCCACCAGCTCCAGGGCGAGTAGAAACCCTGGTCACCGGAGAGTTCCGAGATCTCGGCGTCCTCGCGGTCCTCGGGACGGCTACCGTGACGCTTCTGCAGCATCTTGAAGTACACGCCGACCATGATGAACATGCCGAACGTGAGCAGGATGCCGGTGAAGCCGACCCACTCGGTCCACTCCGTCAGGAACCCGTAGACCAAGGCCGCGCCCAGGAAGAAGATCGAGGGCAGCGCGAAGATGTTCGCTTCGAGACGCATGGATCAGGCCTCCTTGGTTGCGACGGGGGCGTCGACGGCCTCGTGGTGCGAGCCTGCATGATCCCGGGCGGCTGCCTCGGGGTGGTGCAGGTCGAACGCGGGGCGCTCCGAGCGGATGCGCGGGATCGAGGTGAAGTTGTGACGCGGCGGCGGGCAGCTGGTCGCCCACTCGAGCGAGTTTCCGTAACCCCACGGGTCGTCGACGGTGACCTTGGGCGCGCGCTTGGACGTGATGTACACGTTCCAGAAGAACGGCAGGGTCGACAGCGCGAGAATGACCGATCCCACTGTGGAGACCTGGTTCATCCAAGTGAAACCATCCTCGACGAGGTAGTCGACGTAGCGGCGGGCCATGCCCTCGGCACCCAGCCAGTGCTGGATCAAGAAGGTCATGTGGAAGCCGATGAACAGCAACCAGAAGTGGAGCTTGCCCCACCCCTCGTGCAGCATCTTGCCGGTGAACTTGGGCCACCAGAAGTAGAAGCCCGCGAACATCGCAAACACCACGGTTCCGAAGACCACGTAGTGGAAGTGGGCAACCACGAAGTAGGAGTCAGAGATCGGGAAGTCCAGCGGAGGAGCCGACAGGATCACACCGGTGAGGCCACCGAAGAGGAAGGTGATAAGGAAGCCCACGGACCACAGCATCGGCGTTTCAAACGTAAGTTTGCCTCGCCACATCGTGCCTATCCAGTTGAAGAATTTCACGCCTGTCGGCACGGCAATCAACATTGTCATGAACGCGAAGAACGGCAACAGCACCGCACCAGTGACGTACATGTGGTGTGCCCACACCGTCACGGACAGCGCGGCAATTGCGATGGTCGCGTAGACCAGGCCGTGGTAACCGAACAACGGCTTTCGCGAGAAGACCGGGAAGATCTCCGACACGATGCCGAAGAACGGCAGCGCGATGATGTAGACCTCGGGGTGGCCAAAGAACCAGAACAGGTGCTGCCACAAGATGGCGCCGCCGTAGTCCGGGTTGAAGACCTGCGACCCGAGGACTCGGTCCGAGCCCAGCGCGAACAGTGCGGAAGCCAGCGGCGGGAATGCCACGAGCACCAGCATCGACGTCACCAGGATGTTCCAAGTGAAGATCGGCATGCGGAACATGGTCATACCCGGCGCACGCATCGTCACGATGGTCGTGATGAAGTTGACGGCACCAAGAATGGTTCCGAAACCACCAAGCGCCAGGCCGAAGACCCAGAGGTTTCCACCCACACCAGGTGAGTAGACCGCGTTCGACAGGGGCGCATACGCGAACCAGCCGAAGGAGGCCGCACCCTGAGGCGTAAAGAAACCGGCGACTGCGATCAAACCACCGAACAGGTACAGCCAGTAGGCGAACATGTTCAGACGCGGGAACGCGACGTCGGGAGCACCGATCTGCAGCGGCGTGATGACGTTGGCGAAGCCGGCGAACAGCGGCGTCGCAAACAGCAGCAGCATGATCGTGCCGTGCATGGTGAACAGCTGGTTGTACTGCTCAGCCGACTGCACAATCTGCATGCCAGGAGCGAAGAGCTCGGCACGGATCAGCAGCGCCAGCACTCCGCCGATGATGAAGAAAAAGAACGACGTGATCAGGTACATGTACCCGATCGTCTTGTGGTCGGTTGAGGTGATCCACTTAACCACCATGGAACCCGAGCGGTGCTCAGCGGGTCCCTGGGGAGCGATCTCGCTCGGGGCTGCCTCGTTGATGGTCGCCATCACTCAGTCTCTCCGTGCTCGGTCGTGAACTCGACAACCTGGTCGCGGCTGTACTCCAAACCAAGGGCACCTTCGTAGCCCTTGTCGCGGAGCTCGTCCATGTAAGCGTTGTACTCGTCGCGCTCGACAACCTTCACGTTGAAGAGCATCGATGCGTGGAATTCACCACAAAGCTCGGCGCACTTGCCCTGGTAGGTACCCGTCTCGGTGGGCGTGACCTGCCACTCGTTGGTACGGCCAGGAACCGTGTCCTCCTTGTAGAGGAATGCGGGGATCCAGAACGAGTGGATGACGTCGCGCGAGTCCAGGTAGAAGTGAACCTTTTCGTCAACGGGGAGGTAGAGCGTCGGAAGCGTCTCCTCAACTCCCTCTTCTCCCGTGAGTGCAGCCTGCACGCCCGGATCGAAGACGTCGTCACTCAAGTAGTTGAAGTCCCAGCTCCACTGCTTGCCGACCACCTGGATCTCGATGTCGCGGTCATCGGAGATATCAGTGATCTCTGCGATGTCCTGCGCGGTGTACTTGAACAAGACACCAATCGCCATGATCGGGACCAGCGTGTACATGATCTCCAGAGGGAGGTGCACACGGGTCTGCACGGGTAGCTTGTCATCGCCCTTGCGCTTGCGATAGACGGCAACACACCACAGGATCAGGCCCCAGGTGATGACGCCAACGACGAGCGCGGCGATCCAGGAGCCATTCCACAACGTGATGATGGTGCCGGTCTGATTGGTGATCTCAGGGGTCGACGGAAGAGCGCCGTTTTCAATTCCCTGGGAACAACCTGCCAGGGCGAGCGCTACTGCCGCGGCACCGGCACCAATGGCGGCCTTTCGGGGCATGCGGAAACGTACTTTTGAGGACACGCGGTCAGTCTAGCGCGCGATACCGTGTGACCATGCCAGCGCGCCGCACCTATTTAGACGCCGGCGGGCGTTCTCCCGTCACTTCCCGTACTGCCCAGGCACTTCAGGCTGGGCTGACCGATGGGTGGGCCGATCCCGCGCGCCTGAACGGCGAGTCGCGGCAGGCTCGTGCATTGCTTGATGGCGCTCGCGAGGCGATCGCCGAGGTGTTGCGTGTCCACCATGACAACGTGCACTTCACTCATTCGGTTCCATTTGCTGCCGAACGTGTTCTTCGCTCAATGGTGGCGGCGCGGCGCGGACGATCCCGCATCGTCGTGTCTGCCATTGAACGCGACGCGCTTGTCGACGTGGCCGAGTTTCTCTCCCCTGGGAATGTCGACCGCATTGATGTGGACCGCTTGGGTCACCTTGATCTCGACGCCTTCCGGGCGGCTGTCAGCAGCCCCGATGTCGCAGTTGCTGTCGTGCAGCACGCAAACCACGAGATTGGCACCGTTCAGCGCTTGGACGCGATTCACGCCATTGCGGCCGATGCTGGGGTTCCGTTGGTCGTGGACGCCACGGCGTCTATTGGTCACGTGGAGGCACCCGCGCACTGGGATGCTCTCATTGCCGACCCTGCCGACTGGGGTGCGCCCGCAGGCCTCGGGGTTGTGGCCCTGCGCCCCCAGACACGATGGCTCCAGGCGTGGCCGGATGGTGACGACGACTGGGCTCCGGGCGGAGTGAGTGTCCCGATTGCGCTAGCGGCAGCGGTCGCACTTCAGGAACGTGTGGAGGGCATGGAGCGTGAGGCTCAGCGCCAGCACGACCTCGTGGGTCGGTTACGTTCCGGCATGGAACACCTCGAAGGAGTCACCGTTGTCGGTGACCCGGTAGAGCGTCTCCCCCACCTCATGACCGCCGCGTTCATGTATCTCGACGGCGAGCCGCTTGTGTCCCGGCTGGACCGCGAAGGGTTCTCGGTGGGGTCAGGTTCAGCGTGTGGGAAGGCGGCTTTTCAACCCAGCTCGGTGCTGGCCGCCATGGGTGCTCTTACCCACGGGAACCTGCGCATTGGCCTGCACCCTGGAATCACTGAGCAGGACATCGACCGCTTCCTCGCGACCATGCCCCGCGTCATCGAAGCCGTGCGCATCTCGATGTCCCACTAGCCCATCCCTTGGGTGGGCGCAGACAGCAGAACGGGCGGCGGAGCACATTGCTCACACCGCCCGTTCAAGCGTCGAAGTCCGTGGGGCTTAGGAGAAGGAGTCTCCACAGGCGCACGAGCTCGCAGCGTTGGGGTTGTCGATCGTGAAGCCCTGCTTCTCGATCGTGTCGGCAAAGTCGATGGTCGCACCGTCGAGGTACGGCACCGACATCTTGTCGACAACTACCTGCACGCCGTCGAAGTCACGCGCAGCGTCTCCGTCGAGCGAGCGCTCGTCGAAGTACAACTGGTAGATCAGTCCGGAGCATCCTCCAGGCTGGACTGCCAGGCGAAGACGCAGGTCATCGCGGCCTTCCTGCTCCAACAGGCTCTTGACCTTGCTGGCAGCGGCATCGGTGATGACGACTCCATGGGCCTGGGCCTCGGTCGCGGTATCCGTCATAGGCCGCCTCCTTTTCTCTCGTTCCTAGTTGTCTAATGTACGCGGGCTGTCAAAAAATTCCCACCTTCACGCGGCGCGCGGGGCACACCGGCCCGTTTCTACCGCTGTGGCGACCAGGTTTGGGCTACGCGAGCGATGTGCTGAGCGAGCGCATCGGCTCCCCGGGACCCTTCGTGGACGGCCGCAACCCCTGCAGCCATGACGTCCCGCTTCCCCACCCACGCGTCCACCGTGAGTACAGCGCAGGGCACCCCGTGCGTGCTAGCGATCGCGGCCGCCGCGTGTGACACCCCTTCGTCCAACGTGTGCGGCGTGAGGCTCGCAGTGACGGCGACCACCAGGTCCGGGGTGGTCCCTTCTGGCACAACGAGATCCAGGAGTCGGGCCGATGCTGGAGTCAGTTTCGCGCCTGCCGCGGCAAGGCAGTAGGCAAGCCCGCTGGCGGCACCCGTTCCAGGGACATCGGAAAGCCGCGCAGGGCCTACGAGGGATCGAGGCTGGGAAGCGTCAGTCGACCGCGCGATGTCGCTCCAGCGCTTCTCTTGCTCCTGAGAGGCGACGGCCAACGCCTGGTCGCTCTCGCGCCCGTCGCGCACCGCCGCACTCATGCCCTTGAGACCGAGCAACGGGCGCTGCGACGTGACGAGGACTTCGAGCGGTAGCGCCGACCAGGCCGCGCGGGAGGCCTCGCTTGACTCCTCCCACACCGTCGTCGCATCGCCGGCAAGGTCGGCGTCTCCCACAGGAACCACGACAGTCTTGCCGCGGCGTTCCGGATGCTCGACAGCGTCTGTCAGCGCACGTCCCAGCTCACGTGGATCCCAACGGACGCCGCCACCTGCCGGCCGCAGAAGCCAGCTCTCGCCCGCCACAATCGCTTCGACCATGCCAAGCGAGACAACCTCGCCAACCACAGCATCGGCGCTGCGAGGTCCACCGTCACCGACTGCGATACTCACCACAGCATCGGCCGGATTGCTGTCACCCCAGGCAGAAGCCACAATGCTGGCGGCATCGCCGGGCGGAAGGGTCTTATCCTCAAGTGGCCATGAATCGCTGATCAGGAGCACGCGCATGCCCTCTAGTGTGCCCCCCGCATCGTGCGACAATAGACACATGGAGACGACGTTCACCGAGCCGAACCAGTCCCCGGCACTCCTGCTGCTGGGCAACCGTCGCGACCCCTTGTCGGAACGCGGCGTCGACTGCCCCGGTGGTTTGCCCGACGCATCAGACCCCGACTTGGTCGAGCGTGCCCGTGCGGCGAAGGAAGTTCTCGGCGACCGGGTGTTTGTGCTTGGACACCACTATCAACGCGACGAGGTCATCCAGTTCGCTGACGTCACCGGTGACTCGTTCAAACTCGCACAGAAGGCCGCCGATCGCCCCGAAGCGGAGTTCATCGTGTTCTGCGGTGTCCACTTCATGGCCGAGAGCGCGGACATCCTGACAACCGAGACCCAACAGGTAGTCCTGCCGGACATGGCCGCTGGGTGTTCGATGGCGGACATGGCCAACATCAACCAGGTGGAAGACGCCTGGGAGCAGTTGGCCGAGGCCGGCATTGCCGATCAGACCGTCCCCGTGACGTACATGAACTCCACTGCGGCTATTAAGGCGTTCTGCGGGCGCCACGAAGGCGTGGTGTGCACGTCATCGAATGCCGAGGCGGCACTGCGGTGGGCATACGACCAAGTTGGCGGAGTGGATGGCGACGGCAAGGTGTTGTTCTTCCCCGATCAGCACTTGGGTCGCAACACCGCGGTCCTGAAGCTCGGCTACTCGCTCGATGACTGTGTCGTCTACGACCCCCGCAAGCCCTATGGCGGCAACACCGTCGAGGAGCTCCAGGCAGCCCGCATCATTTTGTGGAAGGGCCACTGCTCCGTGCACGGTCGCTTCCGTAAGGAGAACGTCGAGGCCGCGCGAGACAAGGTCCCCGGTATCAACGTCATCGTGCACCCCGAGTGCACACACGACGTCGTGAACGCGGCGGACTACGTGGGCTCCACCGAGTACATCATCAAGGCCCTCGATGAGGCCGAGCCCGGCTCAGCGTGGGTCATCGGTACCGAATTGAACTTGGTGCGCCGCCTCGCGAATGCACACCCCGACAAGGACATCCACTTCCTTGAAGACACAGTGTGCTTCTGCTCCACGATGAACCGCATCGACCTGCCCCACCTGGTGTGGGCGCTCGAGACACTCGTTGCGGGCGAAGTGCCCAACCAAATCGTCGTCGACCCAAAGACGCAGGCCGAGGCCAAGGTGGCTCTCGACCGCATGCTCGAGCTGCCCGGCATCGGAGCCGCCAGCAAGTGACCACTGCCGCACCCGCGGCGCAGCACAAGGAATCCATGACTGACAAGACCCCCGAGAACGACTCCACCGTCGAGGTCCCCGAGGACGACTCGACCGCCACGCCTGACGACAAGAAGGGCCGTCCGACCCCCAAGCGCAAGGAGCAAGAAGCCGCGCGCCGCAAGGGCATCATGGACGACCCCAAGGCGGACAACAAGGTGCGCAAGGAGAAGCAGCGCGAACAGCGCAGCGCCGAGTATCAGGCGCTCCGCGAGGGCGACGAGCGCAACATGCCGCTCGAGCACCGCGGGCCCGAGCGCCGCTTCCTGCGCGACTGTGTCGACGCACGGTTTGCCATCGGCGAGTTCCTCCTGCCGCTGGCCATCCTCTTCGTGATCGCGTCACTGTTCGTGAACTCGCTGGGCGCGATCGGTGGCCTACTCGTCCTCGTCTTCTACGTCATCGTGCTGATCGCTGGTGTGGAGACCTTCATCACCACGCGCCGCATCAAGAAGCGCTTCATCAAGAAGTTTGGTGCCGAGAAGCTGCCCCGCGGGTGGACGTTCTACGTCATCTCGCGCGCGCTCAACATGCGCCGCTTCCGCCTGCCGCGGCCCAAGGTCAAGCGCGGTGACCACCCGGTCTAAAACTAGCGACCAGAGTCGAGTCCGCGAGGGGCCCCACATCGTTTCGATGTGGGGCCCCTCGCGGTTTAGTCTGAGGGCATGGTCAACTATCGATACCTCGGAAACTCCGGACTCAAAGTCACCGAACTGACGTATGGCAACTGGCTCACTCACGCCTCCCAGGTTGCCAATGAGCAGGCGGCCGCGTGTGTGAAGGCTGCACTCGATGTCGGCATCACGTCGTTCGACACCGCAGATGTGTACGCAAACACTGCTGCAGAAGAGGTGCTCGGCGACATCCTCAAGGGCGAGCGCCGCGAATCACTTGAACTGTTCACCAAGGTCTACTGGCCCACCGGCCCCGGCGGCGCCAACGACGAGGGACTGTCGCGCAAGCACATCATGGAGTCGATCAACGGCTCGCTGCGTCGCCTGCAGACCGATTATGTCGACCTCTACCAGGCGCACCGGTACGACCACGAGACGCCCCTCGAAGAGACCATGCAGGCCTTCGCGGACATCGTCCGCCAGGGCAAGGCTCACTACATCGGCGTCAGCGAGTGGAGCGCGGACCAGATCCGCGCCGGCGCCGCCCTCGCGAAGGACCTTGGCATCCCCTTCGTCTCGAACCAGCCTCAGTACTCCATGCTGTGGCGCGTCATCGAGGACGAGGTCGTGCCCGCATCCGAAGAGTCGGGGATGAGCCAGATTGTCTGGTCCCCGGTCGCCCAGGGTGTGCTGACCGGTAAGTACAAGCCGGGCGCTGCGCTACCTGAGGGATCACGTGCCACGGACGAGAAGGGCGGCGCGAACATGATCAAGCGCTTCCTCAACGACGACGTTCTTGAGCGTGTTCAGAAACTCGAGCCGATCGCGCAGGAACTGGACCTCACCATGGCCCAGTTGGCGCTCGCGTGGGTTCTGCAGAACGACAACGTTGCCGCAGCAATCATTGGCGCATCGCGACCCGAGCAGATCCACGAGAACGTGAAGGCCACGGGCGTCGTGATCCCTGACGCTCTCATGGAACGCATTGACGAGGCCCTCGGCACTGTCGTCGAGCGCGATGCGGCGAAGACGCTTGAGACGAACCCGCAGGGACGTCGACACGGCGCAGCCTGACGCCTGCGTTCAGGTGAACGCAACGAAGCCCCGGAGTCTCGCGACTCCGGGGCTTCGTGCATCAAAGGAGAAAACAATGCAAACTCGCGCGAGGCGAAGGCTTGCATCAGGGGAACGCCTCAAGCGGCGAGCATGTTCCCGCCAGGACAAGAAAAACTCACGACGCGGGCGGATCCGCTGAATCTGGCGGTGTGCCGCCGCCGACGGAACGCGCCACGTCCAGGAAACTCCGTGCCGCGGGCGACAGGTTCCTGCCGCCATCCCACACCGCCGTGAATGGCCGCGTGAAAGCGGGCGCATCGATCGCGACCTTAACGAGCCGTCCTGCGGCTATGTCGTCACGGACGGACAATTCGCTCATGGCGGCTGCCGCACCGCCTGAGATGACCATGGCCCGGATCGCTGCGCTCGTGGAGAGCTCTGCAGCTGGGCGCGCGAGCGTGAGTCCCGCGCGACCCAAGGCGTCTTCGACCGTGGTGCGGGTTCCCGAACCGGACTCGCGCATCACCAACGGCGTTGACGACAGCACGTCGAGGTCAAGACGGCGCCGGCGCGCCCACGGATGGCGTGGCGCGACCACGACGATGACTTCATCCACCGCAATGCGCCGGTGTTCAAGTCGACGCGGCGGCTGAGGGGACTCGATGAACCCCACCTCGGCGTCGCCGTCGCGGACTGCTTCGATGACGGCGGCGGAGTTCACCGCGGTCAGTTCAACGTGCGCGGCATTGGCTCGCGATCCGGAAGCGATGAGCCACAACGGAAAGAGATGCTCGGCAATCGTGATGGAGGCCGCAACACGCAACTGAGCCTGGCTGTCACGGCGCAGCGACTCAGCCGCAACGGTGAAGGCGTCCATGCTGTCGACGAGGTTGCGGGCCCAATCGGCAATCAGCCGGCCGTGTGGTGTGAGGGTTGTGCCGCGGGCGGCGCGCTCGAAAAGAGCCAGCCCGCATCCGCGCTCGAGCGCGCGCATGCGCTGCGACACCGCCTGCTGCGAGACCTGGAGAACCTCAGCAGCGGCGGTCAACGACCCCTCGGCCTGAACAGCCAACAGCATGCGCAATTGTTCGATTGATGGTTCGCTCACGTCACCTCCCACAAGTTTTGCTTGTGGATCCCTGTCATTGTCACCCTACCGCCCGCGTCAACGAGGTCGGAGCATAGAAACCATGAAGCCTCTTGCCACCACCGCCCAATGGTTCACCGCCGTCATGGGAACCGCAATCGTCGCGACCTCGACTGGCGCTTTGCCGTTCAAGTCGACGTTGCTGTGGGTGTTGGGCGACGTGTTCTGGATCGCGTCGGTCCTGCTTCTGATCGCTGCAACCACGCACATGATCTGGCAGTACAGCCATGAGCGCGGGCTCCTGCGTGACGAACTCCACGATCCCGCACGCGCCCCCTTCTTCGGAGCGCTCGCGATGGCACCCCTTGCGGTCGGCGGCGCCACACTCGCTGTGGGCCCGCGTTTCTTGGGGGCCGATGCTGCGGTTGCCTTGGATCAGACCCTGTGGGTGATCGGGACGGCCCTTGCGATCACCGTGGCGATCGGGATTCCAGCGCTTCAGTTCACCTCGCACCGGGTTGATCTCACGTCCGCTAGTCCCGCGTGGATGCTTCCCGTGGTGGCTCCCATGGTGTCCGCGGCCACCGGAGCGATGATGGTTGACCGCCTCGACAACCCGGTCGCAGCGCAGGGCCTGGCGTTCTTCTGCTTGGCGATGTTCGGCGCATCGTTGATCGCCGCTGGCCTTGTGACCGCCACGTTGTGGTGGAAGCTTTCGCACCACCAGCACGCTGACGCCTCGACCGTGCCCGCCCTGTGGATCGTCCTCGGTCCCCTTGGCCAGTCGGTAACGGCCATCACCATGCTCGCCGTGCACGCCCCGGAGGTCCTGGGCGTCGCCGGAGATGCCATCGTTCCCGCCAGCGTGTTGTTCGGTGTTCCCGTGATGGGCTTCGCGTTGCTGTGGCTCGGCATCTCCGCGACCGTCGCGCTCAGGGTTGCGGGACGCCAACTGCCCTACTCCATGACCTGGTGGTCCTTCACGTTCCCCGTCGGCACGTGCGTGACCGGAGCCTCAGGGCTCGCAGCCGTCACCGGAGCCGCAATCTTCGGGTGGCTCGCGCTCGGCCTATTCGCCCTGCTGCTCGCGGGGTGGGCCGCCAGCGCCATCGGCACCGTCAAGGCGATGCGTCAGCGCCGTCGTGCTCGCGCTGCGTACCCGGAGGCACCGCTCCAGGCGGAGGTTGCGACTCCCGTCCTGGCGGGCGTTCCCCGCTAAAGAGAAGTTGGTACGTGCAACCGATCTGGGTCACGCCAGTTGCGAGTTGAGGCGAGCAACCCAGCCCGGGCCGTTGTAGACAAACCCCGTGTAGGTCTGCAGCAAGGTTGCACCAGCATCGATCAGTGCCTGCGCGTCTTCGAGAGTCTCGATGCCGCCTACGCCGACGATCACGAGATCATCGCCAACGCGGCGGCGAAGCCGGGCAACCACCTCGCGGGCTCGATCCCTCACGGGCGGACCGGAGAGCCCGCCTGGGCCACGGTCATGCGCGATCGTGGTGTTCGTGGCCGTAATGCCGTCCAGCCCCAACTCCACCGCGAGATCGGCGACAGCATCGACGTCCTCGTCGGCCAGGTCGGGAGCAATCTTGACGAGGAGGGGGACCGTGCGATCGGGCACCGCGGCATCGGCCGCTGCGCGGACCGCCGTGAGAATAGGTCGCAACGCCTCGGCGGATTGAAGGTCACGTAGCCCGGGAGTATTGGGCGAGGACACGTTGACGACCAAGTAGTCGGCGTATGGCGCCAAACGCGTCGCCGAGTACGCGTAGTCGCTCGCGGCTTCCTCGGGAGGCGTCACCTTGGTCTTGCCGATATTCACGCCGAGTACAACAGCCTGCCCACGCTCAGTGGCACGCAAGTCGCGCAGGCGCTCGGCCACGACATCGGCCCCATCATTGTTGAAGCCCATGCGGTTGCGGATGCCCCGCACGTCCAACTCGCGCCATGACCGCGGCTTTTCGTTGCCAGGCTGCCCCACCGCCGTGACCGTGCCGATCTCGACGAACCCAAACCCAGCATCGGCCAGGCCCACGACGGCCTCAGCGTTCTTGTCCATGCCTGCGGCAAGTCCGAGGCGCCCTGGAAAGTCGATCCCCAGTGCACGCACCGAAGTTTTTGGTGCCTGGGGCTGCAGGCCTACGCGGCGACTAGCGCGAAACGCCCACGCTCCGTAGCGGAATCCCAGCACGCCAAGCCGGTGGGCACGCTCGGATTCGATGTGGGTCAGGACGTGGTCATAGAAGGCCGAGTACACGCGGTACAACCTAGCGCGAGATAGGGTCGTTTCATGACTTCATTGAACGCCACAAGCGACACAGTCTCATCCATCGACGCCGACGCCCTCATCCTCGGGTTTGACGGCGACGTCGTCTCACACGCTCAATTGCCAGACGACGTGCGCGCCTCGATCGCCACCACGGCGCAGGCCCTTGAGCCCAAGGCCAAGGTCGGCGCGACCGTCGTCCTCCCGGGCACCGACATTGCCGCGACCCGCATCGTGCTGGTCGGCATCGGCGACGGCTCGGAAGGTGACCTTCGCGAGGCCGCTGGCGCCGCTGCCCGTGCAGTCGGAACCCGTCCCTCATCGGTTATCGTCGCCCTTCCCGCGACCGACGACGCCAAGGCAGCCGCCGTTGGCGAAGGCGTGATCCTCGGGTCCTACACCTTCAACGAGTACAAGTCCGACGACGCTCTCGCGTCTTACGAAGGCGCCGCCTGGCAGGTTGCAGGCGCATCAGGGGCCGCGATCGAGCGCGCTCGCATCATTGCCGCTGCCGTTGCCGGAACGCGAGACCTGGTCAACACTCCCCCGCTCGACATGTTCCCCGCGGCCGTTGCGGAAATCGCGCAGTCCTACGGCGAGCAGCTCGGCGTGGACGTCGACGTCTACGAGCCGCAGCGCCTGGCAGACGAAGGCTTCGGCGGCATCCTCGCCGTCGGCATGGGTTCTTCGCGCCTGCCCCGTCTGGTCAAGGTCGAGTGGGCGCCCGAGGACGCCAAGTCGCACGTCGCGCTCGTGGGTAAGGGAATCACGTTCGACACCGGCGGCATCTCGCTCAAGCCGCCGAAGGGCATGGAAACCATGAAGTCGGACATGTCCGGCGCATCGGCCGTGCTCCACATCGTGCTCGCCGCCGCCCAGGCGAAGCTTCCCGTCAAGGTCACCGGCTGGCTGTGCATGGCCGAGAACATGCCGTCCGGCACCGCCCAGCGCCCGTCCGACGTCATCCGCATTTACGGCGGACGCACCGTCGAGGTCATGAACACCGACGCCGAGGGCCGCATCGTCATGGCCGACGGCCTTGCCCGCGCGATCGAGGACAACCCCGACGCAGTCCTCGACATCGCGACGCTCACGGGCGCACAGGGCGTTGCGCTCGGTACCCGTACGTCCGCCGTGATGGGCTGCGAGTCCGTCCGTTCCGAGGTCGTCGCGGCCGCGGAAGAGACCAACGAGGCCTTCTGGCCCATGCCGCTTCCCGAGCACCTGAAGGAAGGCATGGAATCCAAGGTTGCCGATATCAAGAACATCGGTGAACCTTCAGGCGGCATGCTCTCCGCTGGCTTGTTCTTGCGCGACTTCGTGGGAGAGACCCCCTGGGCTCACCTCGACATCGCGCGCCCGGCCTTTAACGAGGGCGGCGCGTGGGGCCACAACCCCTCAGGCGCGACCGGCGCTTCGGTGCGGGCAATGTTCCGCTTCCTCGAAAAGCGCGCGGGGCTCTAAGCCACACACCCTCAGCAACACAATGGGCGCCTCGATCACGATGATCGAGGCGCCCATGTGTGTGTCGAGAGTTGTCAGCGCTTCTTGCGCTGATTCCATTCACGCATGCGTGACGGATAACCCGAAAGATTCACATCAAACGCTGGGATGCCAAGCTGCGACGCGACCTTGCGCGCAGCGTCCTGGTCTGGAACGCGACGACGCGTCCACTCCCCAGTTCCCGCAACCACCACCATCGTGGTTTGGGTCACTCGGGTCTGCGGCTCGATGAATGCCTCACACCCCGACCGTGTCGACACGAACTCTTTGAGGTGTGAGACCGTCTCGGCTCGCGCCTGACGCGATCCTGTGCCACTGTCAGGCTCATTCTTCTTTGAGCCGAACTTCCGCGAAAAGAAACTCATGAGCCCAGGGTAGTCACGCGTCGGTGACAACGCCTACGCTCACCAGTGGCAAGATGGATAGTGACCCGCATCCTCACAAGGAGAAACGCATAGTGACCGAGTCCACCCCACGCTCGTTTGACCTCCTCATTCTCGGCGGCGGCTCCGGCGGTTACGCCGCGGCCTTGCGCGCCGCTCAGCTCGGCCTCACCGTCGGACTCGTCGAAGAGTCCAAGGTCGGAGGCACGTGCCTGCACAACGGCTGTATCCCCACCAAAGCCCTGCTTCACGCTGCGGAACTCGCGGACAACGCCCGCGAAGGTTCTAAGTTCGGCGTGAACACCACGCTGGAGAGCATCGACATGTCGGTGGTCAACCAGTACAAGCAAGGTGTCGTCGATCGCCTTTACAAGGGCCTGCAGGGACTCATTAAGTCCCGCAAGGTCACCGTCATCGAGGGCCACGGCACTCTCGCAGGCCCCGATGCCGTCGAAGTTCGCGGAGAGCGATACACCGGTAAGTCGATCATCTTGGGCACCGGCTCTTACGCGCGCTCGCTTCCCGGCCTCGAGATCGGCGGTCGCGTCATGACCTCCGACCAGGCCCTCGAGCTCGACGTGGTGCCTCAGTCCGCGATTGTTCTCGGCGGTGGCGTCATTGGCGTCGAGTTCGCATCCGTGTGGAACTCCTTCGGCTCGGACGTGACCATCGTTGAGGGTCTGCCCCACCTGGTTCCCAATGAGGACGAGGCGCTGTCAAAGGGCCTCGAGCGTGCCTTCCGCAAGCGCAAGATCAACTTCAAGGTTGGCGCGAAGTTCCAGGGCGTCGAGCAGTCTGACGACGGCGTGAAGGTCTCCCTCGAAGACGGCACCGTCCTCGAAGCGGAAATCCTGCTGGTCGCTGTGGGCCGTGGTCCTCGCACCACGGGTCTTGGCTACGAAGAGCAGGGCATCCGCATGGACCGCGGCTTTGTCCTCACGGACGAGCGTCTGCACACCGGCGTGGGCAACATCTACGCCGTCGGCGACATCGTTCCCGGGCTCCAGCTTGCCCACCGCGGATTTGGCCAGGGCATCTTTGTCGCTGAGACCATCGCCGGACTCAACCCGCAGCCAATCGTCGAGGCGAACATCCCTCGCGTCACCTACTGCGAACCCGAGGTGGGTTCCGTGGGACTCACCGAGGCTCAGGCTCGCGAGACGCATGGCGACGACGCTGTCGAGACCGTCGACTACAACCTCGGCGGTAACGGCAAGAGCCAGATCCTCGGCACACAGGGCTTCGTCAAGCTCGTGCGTGTGAAGAACGGCCCGGTTGTCGGAGTCCACATGCTCGGTGCTCGCGTTGGCGAGCAGATCGGTGAAGCACAGCTCATCGTGAGCTGGGACGCTCACCCCGAGGACGTTGCACCGCTGATCCACGCCCACCCCACCCAAAACGAGGCTCTCGGTGAAGCGCATCTCGCGCTCGCTGGCAAGCCACTGCACGCTCACGACTGATTTCGGAGAGAATGCCCATCATGAGCAATGACGTCACACTGCCCGCCCTTGGAGAATCTGTCACTGAGGGCACCGTCACGCGCTGGCTGAAGTCCGTCGGCGACACCGTGGAGGTCGACGAGCCCCTGCTCGAGGTCTCCACCGACAAGGTCGACACCGAAATCCCGTCGCCCGTGGCCGGAACCCTCAACGAGATCCTCGCCGAGGAAGACGACACCGTCGAAGTGGGTGCCGTCCTGGCCCGCATCGGCGACGCAGGCGAAGCGCCCGCTGCAGAATCCGCACCCGCTGAGCAGTCTGCACCCGCACAGGAGTCGGCACCTGCCCAGGAGTCCGCTCCCGCGCCGCAGAGCGCACCGGCAACTCCCGCGCAGGAATCAGCACCGGCCTCCGCGCCCGCTCAGGAGTCCGCTCCTGCAGCAGCCTCGGCCCCGGCTGGTGGCGGTCAAGACGTGACCCTCCCCGCCCTGGGCGAGTCGGTCACTGAGGGCACCGTCACGCGCTGGCTGAAGTCCGTCGGCGACAGCGTGGAGGTCGACGAGCCCCTGCTTGAGGTCTCCACCGACAAGGTCGACACCGAGATCCCGTCGCCGGTGGCCGGAACCCTGAACGAGATCCTCGCCGAGGAAGACGACACAGTCGAAGTTGGCGCTGTCCTGGCCCGCATCGGCGAAGCAGGGGCAGCCCCCGCGGCTGAGTCCGCACCTGCTGAGCAGTCTGCACCGGCACCGGAGTCGGCACCTGCACAGGAGTCCGCTCCCGCGCCACAGTCGACGGCGTCGCAGCCAGCGCAGGCAGAGCCCGCATCGAGCCCGGCTGCTGAAGCAGCGGCTCCAGCGGCGCAGGAATCGGCCGCGGCACCCGCCTCCGCCCCCGCCCAGGAGTCCAGCCCGGCTCCAGCATCGGCCCCCGCTCCTGCTTCGGCACCAGCCGTGGCAGCTGCGTCGACCGACGCTGGCTCAGTCGAGGGCGGTGGCTACGTCACACCTATCGTGCGCAAGCTCGCCAAGGAGCGCGGCGTGGACCTCGAGTCCATTTCCGGCACCGGCGTTGGCGGTCGCATCCGCAAGGAAGACGTCCTCGAGGCTGCTGAAGCCGCCTCCAAGTCGGCTCCCGCGCCGGCGTCTGCTCCGGCATCGGCCCCTGCTGCGTCCGCACCT
This sequence comes from Demequina flava, assembly GCF_000975035.1. Taxonomy (GTDB): domain Bacteria; phylum Actinomycetota; class Actinomycetes; order Actinomycetales; family Demequinaceae; genus Demequina; species Demequina flava. Next base: position 362,368 of record NZ_BBRA01000002.1, read on the forward strand.
GCCGCCGAGGCCCCCAAGGTCTCGGAGCTTCGCGGAACCACGGTCAAGATGAGCCGTATCCGCAAGATCACGTCCGACAAGATGATGGAGTCGCTGCACGGCATGGCGCAGCTCACCTCGGTCGTCGAGGTGGACTGCTCGAAGATCTGGGCGTTGCGCAACAAGGCCAAGAACGGCTTCCAGGAGCGCGAGGGCGTCAAGCTCACGTTCCTGCCGTTCTTCACCCGCGCGGTGTCCGAGGCGCTTGCTGAGCACGCCTTCCTGAACGCGTCGGTTGATGGCGACAGCATCGTTTACCACGACTCGGTGAACCTCTCGCTGGCCGTGGACACGCCCAAGGGTCTGATGCTGCCGACGATGTACAACGCCGAGGACAAGACTGTCGGCGACCACGCCAAGGAGATCGCAGATCTCGCCACGCGTGCTCGTGACGGTGGCCTCAAGGCTCAGGACATCTCGAACGGTACGTTCTCCGTCACCAACACCGGTTCCGGCGGAACGCTGCACGACACGCCCATCGTGCCGAGCCCGCAGGTGGGAATCCTCGCGACGTGCGCGATCATCAAGCGTCCCGTCGTGGTCACCGGACCCAACGGCGAAGACGTGATCTCGATCCGTCCCATGGTCTACCTGCCGCTGTCTTACGACCACCGCATCGTGGACGGAGCGGATGCCGCGAAGTTCCTGCAGACGGTCAAGAAGCGCATCGAGGCCGGTGCCTTCGAGTCCGAGGTTGGACTCTAAGCGCATATGCGAGTCGTCATCGCTGGTTCGTCCGGCCTCATCGGCTCTGCTTTGCAGGAGTCGCTGAGGTCGGACGGCCACGAGGCAATCTCTTTGGTCCGTCGCGAGGCGCGCGGTCCAAAGGAATCGGCTTGGGATCCCCAGGCCGGCACGATCGATGTTGACGTCCTGGCGTCAGCCGATGCCGTTGTCAACTTGGCGGGCGCATCGATCGGCGCCAAGCGCCTCACCTCTTCGTACGCGGAGAAGGTGCTGAAGTCCCGGCTCCACTCGACCGGAACGCTGGTGCGTGGACTGCTTGATGCGGACTACTCAGGCGTCCTGATCCAAGGCTCCGCTATGGGGTATTACGGGGCTCGTGGCGAGGAGAAACTCAGCGAGCGTTCCTCCCCCGGATCAACCCTGCTCGCGAGCATCGTGACGCAGTGGGAGGCCGCGGCAGCCCCTGCCGTCGAGGCTGGTATCCGCACCGTATTCAGTCGCACGGGACTCGTGCTCGCCGGACACGGTGGATTCGCTGCGAGGCTCTTGCCTCTAGTGAAGCGTGGACTGCTGTCGCGGTTGGGGAGTGGTAACGCTTGGCACTCGTGGATCACCCTCGAAGACCACGTCAGCGCGACCCGCTTCATGATCGACAGCGATCACTCCGGTCCCGCAAACATGATTGCGCCTATCGCTGTGCGTGATCGCGACTTCATCGCCGCCATGGCGCACGCCGCCGGCCGGCCTACGACGTTCCCTGTTCCAGCATCCATTCTGCGGACTGTGGTTGGGCCTGCTGCCGAAGACTTACTGTCGAGCCAACTCGCGAGCCCCGGTGTGCTGAACCGCCTGGGGTTCACGTGGCAACACCCTGAGATCTCCACGGCTGCAGCCTGGGTCATGGACGAGGCAGGACTCGCACCACAGTCCAGCCCCGAGAGCTAAGTTCCAGGTCCAAGACCACCGTCTCCGCCGTCGCGGCGACGTGTTGCGCTAACTCACCAACCGTGACGCTGTGTGCGGTCGTCTCGTAGCTCACCGCCACCGTGGCGGCTTGAGGTGCGCTCTCAATGACAGTCGCGTTGAGAACCTGTCCCTGAAGCCCTGAGAAGGTCACCTCCCCCGCATCCAGCCGGTCCGCGAGTTCTCTGACCGCCACCGCGGTCTCGTCGTCACCGCTGACCGTTGTACGCAACAGCGGACCATCCCCCGCGTCCAGGGCCTGAAAGCGGGTCTGCGTGAGGACAGTGGCAGCCTGGCGCGCGGTGGCGGCTCCCGCAGAGGTATCGCTCCACGCGGGCTTTCCGGCGAGGACGCGCGGAGCCGCAACAGGCTCGCGAGCGGAGGCGCTCTGAGACGTGTCCGCGCCCCACCACACGGCGACGGCTGCCACCGCGGCGATGGCAGCCGTGACGGACCCTCCGCGGATCGCCCACGCCCGCGCTCGCCACCACCGTCCCGCCGTCGTGCGCTCGGTGCGCAGCCGAGCGGTGGATCGCAGCGCGGTGGCGACGTTGGCGTCGCCCAGCGGCGCAATGGCCGTGCTGGCCCCGAGCTGACCGAGGTGCTCGGGAATTTCCGCAGCCGCAGGTCGGCGCTCAGGGTCTGGGTCCACCATGAGACGGGTCACTTTTCTCACGGCCTCAACATCCGCGTCGCGCGCTGCCCACCGCAAGACGGCACCGATTGAATAGACGTCACTGGCTTCACAGAGGTCTCCGGCCATGCGCTCGGGGGCGCGAAAGCCCGGAGTGCCACGTTCGTCTTCTCGCACGACTGCAAGGCAGTCAAGCAGCACGATGGCGTCCGCCCTGATCAGGATGTTGCCCGGTGCCACGTCGCCGTGAACGAGGCCGCCCTGGTGCATGCCGCCCACGGCCGCGGCGAGCTGACGTCCAAGCCACGCACACTCCCCCGCAGTGAGCGGCGGGCGCTGCATGGATAGTGCGGTCATGTCTGTGCCGGGCACCACGGGAACTGCGGCAACGACGTCCCCGTCTGAGGTGAGCGAGACCTCTGACGGAACCGAAACATCGGCCCTATGCAACGCACGCAGACGGGCCGCCCGCCGCCGGGCTCGCACTGCAACGTCAGACCCGCGTCCAACGACTCGCCGCAGGGTGGAATCAGCTGAGGACGTCATGCCTCCAGCGTGCCCGCGGCTTGAGCGCCGCGGGCGATATCCACAGGGTCAGTTTTCGATGCGCTTGTGCCACGGCCACCATGAGTGGCGACCGATATCGCTGATCACTCCCGGAACCAGAAGCGAGCGGACGACGAAGGTGTCGATCAGGACACCCACACCAACCACCACAGCGATCTGCGCCAGGAAGATCAACGGGATTACTCCCAGGGCCGCAAATGTCGCGGCCAGGACGATTCCCGCCGACGTGATGACGCCACCGGTGACCGCCAACGCACGACGCGTCCCGGCGCGCGTGCCGTGCTCCAGCGACTCCTCCCGGGCGCGGGACATCAGGAAGATCGAATAATCGACTCCCAGCGCGACAAGGAACACGAAGCCCAACAGAGGAACGGACGGGTCGGAGCCGGGGAACCCGAAGACCCAATTGAACAGAATCGCCGACAGTCCGATCGCGGCCCCGTACGACAAAATGTTGGCCAGCACAATGACAACCGGTGCCACGATCGCCCTCAAAAGGGCGATCAGGACCACGAGAATCACGGCCAGAATCGTCGGCAAGATCACGAGCGTGTCGCGTTGCGTGGTCTCGCGGGTATCGAGCTGCTCGGCGGCCGAGCCACCGACCAGGACTTCGTCGCTCAGCGGATGAACCGTGTCACGGACGTCGGCCACGATGTCGGAGGCCTCGTTCGAGCTCGACGACACCTCGGTCACCGCGACGACCTCGACCATGCCGTCAACCACTACGGGCTCTTCGTTGGGAACGACTCCCGGAGGCGCGCCCTCGGCGACAGAGGGCGTTAGCAGGTACGTCTCAGTAATGCCGTCGACCTCCTGCGTTGCCTCCACGGCGGCGTCAGCGTCTTCCTCGGGGACAAAGATGCGGATCGGCGCGCTCGCGCCGGCGTCGAAGTGCGCTTCAAGCACCTCGGTGCCCTTCACCGAGTCAGTTTCAACGGTGAAGACTTCCTGCTGTCCCAGGCCAGAGGCCTTGAATGTCGGCACGAATGCACTCAGCAGCAGCAGGCCACCCGCGGCAATGAGCCAGGTGCGTCGTGGGCGCGCGTCGACAGTGCGCGACAGGCGCGGCCAGAAGCCCTTGCCCTGCGACGGGTCGGCGTCGTCGGCGGCCGCACTGCCTTCGACGTAGCGAGGCATGGCGGGCCAGAACACGCCGCGGGCGTGCTTGCCACCAATGAGCAGGAGGGCAGGAAGCAACGTCAGGGCCGCAATAAAGGCCGCGGCGATTCCTAGGGCACCGGCTGGGCCCAAGGCGGAGTTGGACTTCAGGTCGCTCAGGAGCAGCACCAACAGACCCAAAATCACGGTGACGGCCGATGCTGCGATCGGCTCGAGGGACCGCCTCCAGGCCCGCTTCATGGCGGTATAGGGCGACTTCACTCGCAACAGTTCTTCGCGGTAGCGGGCAACCAACAACAGCGCGTAGTCGGTGGTGGCTCCGACCACAAGAATGAACATGATGCCCTGCGACTGGCCGTTGAGGGTGATCACGTCGGCGTCTGCCATCGCGTAAACCGCGAGGATCGCTCCCGTGAGCGCGATCACCGAGGTCGACAGCACCAGAAATGGGAGGACGGGGCTGCGGTAAACGATCAGCAGGATGATCAGCACGACGACGAGTGCGACCACGAGCAGGATCCCGTCAATACCCGCGAAGGCGGCGGTGAGGTCTGCCGATATACCGAGGCCACCGGTGAGGTGACCTTCGAGGTCGGTGTCCTGCTCGGCCCACACCTCGCGGATTTGTTCCGCGACAACGGTCCCGAGGGTTCCCTCGCCCACGGCTTCCTCTGCCGCCTCAGCATCCACGCTGAACGCGACAAGCGCCGCTTCGCCGTCCTCAGACGGCACAACCTGCGGCATCTGCTCACTTGCCGGGGGCGACAGCACGTCGCCGATGGTCCGACCTTGCTCATCGTCATGGATGGGGGTCGCCACCACGTTCTCGACAAATGTTTGGACGGTGGCGAGGTCCTCTTCGCCAGTCACGCCACCCACGACGAAGATGCCCGGCAGCGACGTCGCTGGCGAGAACTCGCTTTGGAGCTCAGCGGCCTTGGTCGACTCCGCGGAGGACGGCAAGAAGGCCGAGGCCTCGTTCTCTTGGACGTCAGAGAGCTTGCCGAAAGTCTGGCCACCCGCGGCGCCAACGGCAAGCCAAGCAGCGATAACGACGATGAGTGCGACCGGCCGCAGCCAGTTCAAACGTGGGGACATGTTCATATCATTCACCAACATTGAAACGCTCTTGGTATTCCCGCTGGTGTCAGCGAATTGACGAGGGCCGATGCGCGACTAGCCTGGGTCGCTATGGAGATCCTCCCGCTCGCCTTGGGTGAGCGCCTTGTTCCGTACGACGAGGCGTGGCAATTGCAGCGCCAGTTCCACAGTGACCGCGTTGCGGACGAACGCGCCGACTCTGTCGTCTACGTCGAACACGAGTCTGTGTACACCGCGGGCCGCCGAACCGCGACGTGGGACCGGCCCACCGATGGGACTCCCGTGGTCGATGTCGACCGAGGCGGGCGCATTACCTGGCACGGACCGGGTCAACTCGTCGGCTACCCGATCATCAAGCTCTCTGAGCCGATCGACGTGGTGCGCTACGTGCGAGCTCTCGAAGAAGCCGTGATGAACGTGTGTGGCTCCTACGGACTCGACACTATTCGCGTAGAGGGCCGCTCCGGCGTCTGGCTTCCCGCGTCCGAGCGCGCTCCCGAACGCAAGATCTGCGCCATCGGAGTGCGCGTCGCCAAGGGCGTCACGATGCATGGCTTCGCACTGAACTGCAATCCCGACCTCGCGGCGTTCTCGCGCATCGTCCCTTGTGGGATCTCGGATGCCGATGTGACGTCACTGAGCCGTGAACTCGATCGCGACGTCACCATCGCCGAAGTAGCACCACGCATGACCCAATCCCTGACCACCGCACTGACCCACGTACGCTGGGAACATCAGGCGTCTACCGGCGCCGCCGTCACCGAACCGCACAAGGAGACCGCGTGACCCTCGCACCCGAAGGCCGCCGCATGCTGCGCATCGAGGCCCGCAACGCAGAGACCCCGATCGAGCGCAAGCCCGAGTGGATCCGCACCAAAGCCACGATGGGCCCCGAGTACTCGGAGCTGAAGTCGCTGGTCAAAGGCGGCGGACTGCACACTGTGTGTGAAGAGGCCGGATGTCCCAACATCTTTGAGTGCTGGGAAGACCGCGAAGCCACGTTCCTTATCGGTGGCGCACAGTGCACCAGACGTTGCGACTTCTGCCAGATCGACACCGGCAAGCCTTCTCCCCTGGACCGCACGGAGCCCGTCAAGGTCGCCAAGTCCGTGCAGCAAATGGGCCTGAAGTACTCCACCGTCACCGGCGTTGCCCGCGACGACCTCGAGGACGGCGGCGCATGGCTGTACGCCGAGACGGTCCGCCAGATCCACGAGCTCAACCCTGGTACCGGCGTCGAGCTACTGATCCCTGACTTCAATGCCGACCCCGACCAGCTTGCCGAGGTCTTCTCCTCGCGCCCCGAGGTCCTTGCGCACAACGTCGAGACGGTGCCTCGCATCTTCAAGCGCATCCGCCCTGCATTCCGCTACGAGCGGTCACTTCAGGTGATCACCGAGGCGCAGAAGGATGGGTTCGTCACCAAGTCCAACCTGATCCTGGGCATGGGCGAGACCATGGACGAGGTGTTGCAGGCCCTCCAGGACCTTCACGACGCAGGATGTGACCTCATCACGATCACGCAGTACCTGCGCCCAAGCCCGCGCCATCACCCCGTCGAGCGTTGGGTCAAGCCCGAAGAATTCGTCGACTTGTCTGACGCAGCCGAGGAGATCGGCTTCTTGGGTGTCATGTCCGGACCGCTCGTGCGCTCGTCGTACCGTGCAGGCCGCCTGTGGGGACAAGCGATGACGAGTAAGGGCCGCGCCATTCCAGATACCCTCGCGCACTTGGGAGAGCCCATGGAGGCCCGTCAAGAGGCATCGGCATTGATCGGCCGCCCGATGCGCCCTTCCTGCTAGGAGCGAAAGGTCACCGCCCGTGATCCCATTGGGTCCGCAGGGCGACTAGACTGACGCCCATTATGGCGAAGGAACCTGAGAAGAAGCCGAAGATGCGTCAGCTGATCAAGCAGGCGTATACCTCCACAGCACCCCACGACAAGTGGCTACTGCCGCTGTTGATCATCATTCCCGTGGCGATCATCGCTGTCGCAGTGGTGATTGGTCTGGTGTCGAACTCGACCTGGGTTCTGATCTACTCGATCGTTTTCGCCATCCCCATGTCGCTCTTGGCGGCGATGTACACGCTGACGCGTCGCTTTGAGCGCAACGCGTTCATCCGCATGGAGGGCCAGCCCGGCTCCTCCGTCGCGATTGCACAGTCGATCCGCCGCGGATGGCAGTTCGAGGAGCAGCCCACGTCGGTTGACCCTCGCGGCCGTGGCGTCGTCTTCTACGGTGTCGGCAAGGGTGGAGTGGTCCTTCTGGCTGAGGGTGGCAATGGCGCCCGCAAGCAGGTTGACGCGGCCACTCGCCGCATCAGCAAGCTCGTTCCCGGCGTCCCCGTCCACACCATTTACGTGGGAACTGGCGAGGGCCAGGTGCCGCTGAAGAAGCTGACCAAGTCCATCAAGAGCCACAAGAAGGCGCTGAACAAGCACCAGCGTGCCCAGGTATTCTCGCGCTTGCGCGCCATCGGTGGACAGAAGCTTCCCGTGCCCAAGGGCGTGGACCCCATGAACGCTCGCCCCGACCGCAAGGCGATGCGCGGACGCTAAGTCCTGATTTAGGCGATTTCGAGTTCAAGCGTGTCGCCGAGGTTCCTCACCGACACGTGAGTCATATCGTCGACTCGGATCTGAGCGTCAAGCACCTCGCTACGGCCCTGGCCTACGACGACCACCTGACACCCTGCTGCCAGCCCCGCACGGACTCCCGCGTCGGTGTCTTCGAACACGACGCATCGGCCCGGATCCATACCAAGCCGCCGTGCGGCGCCCGCAAATCCCTCCGGATTGGGCTTGCCGTGCTGCACGTCATCCGCACCAATGAGGATCTTAGGCGGAGTGATCCCGACAGCCGCGATGCGCGCACGCGCCGGTTCACGCAATGCAGATGTCACCACGGCCCACCGGTCGCGGGGTATCTGTGAGACCAGGGACGCCGCGCCAGGAATCTCCCGTACTGCGTCAAACATCGACCCCTCGAGGTGGTGAATGTGCGCCATCCAGCGAGTGATGTCTCCCTCATCATCGAGATAGCTCGCGACCGTTGCCCGTGAGGGGCGTCCGTGGGCAAACGCCAGAACCTCGGTGGGGTCCAGACCGTGGGCGGCAGAGAACTCGTTCCAGATGACGTCGACCAAGGCGTTGGAGTCCACCAACGTGCCGTCCATGTCGAACAGCACCGCATCAACGGCGAGGATCGTCATGCGACGCTCCCCCGACGAGTGGACACTATCCGCGTGCCCACCGCACGGTCGTGGAGTCCTCGTCCTTCGGGGTCCCACACAACTGCCGGAATCACGAGAGCGAGCAAAACGGTGCGGCCCAGCGCCTTCACAAGGCCGACCATGGGAGCTCCGTCGTCACGCACCACCCTGACACCGACGATGCGGTGACCGATCGTCGTACCCAACGACGCGACCAAGATGAGGTGCTGCACGGCCCAGATCGCCAATGTCGCCATCGGTTCGCCTGCAAGAAGGACCCTCTCAACGCCCGAGGCATCGGCGAAACCTGCTTGGGGAAAGAACGCGGAGGAGATGAGCAGGCACAGCATCCAGTCGGTGCCGATGCCAAGCAGGCGGCGCCCTACTAGGCCGGATTGCGCCTCCACAGACGGGTTATTCGATGTTTCACTCACCGGCCAATCCTAACGGCGCGGGGTGTAGGGTCGAAGAGACAGCGGCGTCGGCGCCAGGTTCTGGCGCGCCACGCGGGGTACGCGAAACACTCTCGTAACATTCGGCGAATGTGGGTGAAACCACGTCGCTCTAGAGTGATGCGTGCCACTCAAGGCCAGACTATTACTCACGAGGAGCACACGGATGTTCAAGACTGCCGAAGAGGCAATCGCATATGTGAAGGACGAGGCGGTCGAGTACATCGACATTCGCTTCTGCGACCTGCCCGGTGCGATGCAGCACGTCAACGTTCCCGCCCACCAGCTCGAGACTGTCCTGGAGGACGGCGCAGCATTCGACGGTTCGTCGATCCGCGGCTTCCAGGCGATCAACGAGTCCGACATGAAGCTGATCGCGGACCTTCAGACCGCGTACATCGACCCCTTCCGCAAGGCGAAGACGCTGGTCGTGAACTTCTCCGTCGTGGATCCTTTCACCGACGAGCCCTACTCGCGTGACCCCCGCAACGTTGCCATGAAGGCTCAGGAGTACCTGAAGTCCACCGGCATCGGCGACACCGCTTTCTTTGCGCCCGAGGCAGAGTTCTTCCTGTTTGACTCGGTGCGCTTCGAGACCAACCAGCACGAGGGCTACTACCACGTCGACTCTTCCGAGGGCGCGTGGAACACCGGTCGCGAGACCGAGCTCGACGGCACCCCCAACCGTGGTTACAAGACCCGTTACAAGGGTGGCTACTTCCCCGTCTCCCCCGGCGACCAGATGGCGGACCTCCGCGACCAGATCTGCACCACGCTGTCCGAGGTGGGCCTGGACCTGGAGCGCGCACACCACGAGGTGGGCACCGCCGGTCAGCAGGAGATCAACTACCGCTTCAACACCCTGCTGCACGCAGGTGACGACATCATGAAGTTCAAGTACGTCGTCAAGAACGAGGCATGGCGCGCCGGCAAGACCGCGACCTTCATGCCCAAGCCGCTGTTCGGTGACAACGGTTCCGGTATGCACGTTCACCAGTCCATCTGGAAGAACGGCGAGCCGCTGTTCTACGACGAGGCTGGCTACGGCGGTCTGTCCGACATCGCACGCTGGTACATCGGTGGAATCCTCAAGCACGCTCCTTCGCTGCTTGCCTTCACCAACCCCACCGTGAACTCATACCACCGCCTGGTTCCCGGCTACGAGGCACCCGTCAACCTGGTGTACTCGGCACGTAACCGCTCCGCGGCTGTGCGTATCCCCGTCACCGGTTCCAACCCCAAGGCCAAGCGCATTGAGTTCCGCGCACCTGACGCTTCGGGTAACCCCTACCTGTGCTTCTCGGCACTGCTCATGGCAGGCCTGGACGGCATCAAGAACAAGATCGAGCCGCCCGCTCCGATCGACAAGGACCTGTACGAGCTGCCCCCCGAGGAGCACGCAGAGATCGCTCAGGTTCCGGACTCGCTGGACAAGGTGCTCGATGCTCTTGAGGCTGACCACAGCTACCTCACCGAGGGTGACGTCTTCACCGAAGACCTCATCGCCGAGTGGATCGACTACAAGCGCGCGAACGAGATCGACCCGCTGCGCTTCCGTCCCCACCCGCACGAGTTCGAGCTGTACTACGACTGCTAAGAGTCAAACCCTGATTTACCTGGGTTGACGTCATATCGACACCGACTCAGTCCGCAGAGAGTCCGCACGGGCCGCAAAGATCCTTGAGATCGCGGCTCGTGTGGACTCTTCTGTATCTGGCCACAAATGCGCGTAGGTGTTGAGCGTCGTGGTCGCCTGCGCGTGACGCAGCCGTGCTTGCACGATCTTTACGTCGCAGCCCTCGGAGATCAGCAGGGATGCGTAATAGTGGCGCAAGTCATGGAATCGGAACGTGTCTGGCAGTCCAGCAGGGCCACGGGCCACACGCACCGCGCGCTCAATCTGGAACGGCTTCACCTGCTGGCCAAGAATATCCTCCAGTAGCCACTTCTCCCCCGTCGCATAACGTGACAGCTCGAGCGCCATATCCGGCGCAATCGGGATCGCCGTCATCGACATCTCGGACTTGAGTGCCTGCTCTGGATACTGAACCGCCGGGGAGATTACCCCGCGCATGAAATCCACATCCGAGTTTCGCAACCCGCACGTCTCCGCAATGCGAAGGCCCGCGAACGCGCCCAATAGGATCGCCGGACGTAGTTGCTCTGGCATCGCGTCGTGCAAGTCCCACACCTGCGCAGTGGTCGCCACGTAGGGACGCTGAGCACCGGCTTTGGGTGACGTGCGCCGAGAGCATGGGTTGCGAGTAATCACACCGTCGTGGACTGCATCGGACATGATCTGCGACAACCTGGAATGCACGGCGTAAACCGTGGAATCCGCGTAGCCATCGCGTTTGAGTTTCGCCACCCAGGACTTCACCTGCGAAGGCTTTACATCCCCGATGCGCTGCCCGCCGAATGCTTCCACGATGTGCTTGATATGTACCTGCGCCTGACGCACCGTTGAAGGTCGGTTAACGCCGTAGCCCTCGATCCACTGATCGCACCACGCCGCGACGGTAATCCGGGTCGCCGCCGGATCAACATGCGTCCCCGTGCGCACCTTGGACTTCTGCGTCTCCAGCCAGTCAACGGCGCCGGACTTCTTTTTTGTGGTCTTGAGCACGTCGAAGTGGCGTGTGTGCTCTTTGCCGTTGGCGTCCCGATAGCGCGCACGGTACTTCCCGCTGGCTGCCAAGGTGATGCCTGGGGGCAACTTGCGCGCAACCTTCACGGTGCCGCCTTGGATCTGAACGCTACTCATCGTCGTCTACTGGTGCGTGATAGTCGTTGATCTCCTGCGCCAGGCCTTGCAGGTATGGCGCAGAGTATCCCTCGCCTGGGGTGAACTCTCGGAGCTCAAGGTCCGGGTCCGGCGAGAAGGTCCGCCGTTCGAGGGCATCCTCATCGGCTTCCGGCTCGATACCCCAGTACGCATGCGTTCCCTGGCGCACGAGAGTTTCAATCGTCGTCTTGTCTAGCCAGGATTCGGCTGAGAGGTAATGACCCACCGTCATGGGTTCACCGCTCGAATCGAGGTTTTCCAACGCGATCGTGAGGTTGATTTGCGCCTCCCGCATGCGCTTGACGGCTTCGATCAAGTCTCGGCTTCGCGCGCTGCACTGATAGGTCCAAGCATTTACCTGCGCGGCGGCGTCCCCAGACAGCAGCCTCGACACATCAAAAAGATTAAGCACTGCGACCAGATCATGTGCCTCGGCAAGTTTTAGCGGACGCTCGCCCTTCTCGATTGCCCACACTGTCGCCTGGGACCACTTCCAGCCTCGGCTGCGCATCTTTTCGGCCAGGTATTTCTGCGAGCGCTCGCCTCGGAACGTTGCCAGGTTGCGACCGATCTGTGCGTCGGCCCCGACTTCTTCTCGCGCATCTTCATTCTTCGCCATGCACCAAGACTACCGCACCTAGTCACGCATGACTAGACATGGTCGTTATAATAGAAATTGCCGTCGACCAGGACTGCACTTTCTAGTTAGGAGAAGTGATGCGCTACATGACCGTCGAAGAGCTTGCGAATCTCTGTCGGACGAGCCCGAACACCGTTCATTGGTGGATCGCCCAGGGCACAGCTCCATTGAGCCAGAAGATCGGACGTCGACGGCTCTTCCCCGTCGAAGAGGTCGAACGATGGCTCGCCGCCCAGCCGAGTGACTCCGGGGTCCGGGCATGAGCGCGCCGCTGGTGAATGTCAACGTTGTCGTTCTCGACTCGCGTGCCATTGCTCACGCGAGCGACTTGGGCGTGAGTGCCGCCGCGCGCATCTTGGATTCGCTTGCAGATCGGGAGTACGGGCGTCCGCTCACCTATGCCGACCCAACAGGCGATATTGCTACCTGGAACGCGCTGATCGCGGAGGTGGGAGCCACACCATGACCACACCAATGAAGCGGCCCACCCCGAGCGGCAACTCGGAGCGGGCCATAGCAGAATCCGCTACCAACGACTTCTACCCACCTACGATACCGCGACGGCCCGGTCCGCACGACGATGGGCGCCCGCCCGGTCCCACGTCCGCCCAGGAGCGCGAGTATCTCGCAATTGAAGCGCACGTCCGTCGGCTCAATGCTACTAACCGACGCCGTCTGATGGCTGAGCTCACAGGGCTGTGCTCGCAGGATGGAGCGCGCCGTGACTGAACCGCGCATATCGATGGACCCGGGGCGCGGTGCCCTCCAACTCTCTGACCTTATTCGCAGGGGCGAGCGACTGCCTGCCCCGCCCACTCCCCAGGCACCCGCATGCCCGACGTGCGGCGCAGCCAGGACGGACACACGTGACTAACGATGAAGCCCTGCCCGAAGTGCGGCAGTTACGACTTACGCCAGCCTCGCACTTCAAACCCAAGCGCGTGCGCTGGCTCATGCCAGACCGCATCCCATTGGGAGAGGTGTCTCTCACGGCAGGCCGTGCCGGAATCGGGAAATCAACATTTCTGGCCCACCTCGCAGGCGCGGTCACACGGGGCGATCTCGGCGGTGACCTCAAGCGTCCCGCAGGCGTCGCAATTGTCGCCACTGAGGATTCCTGGGAGTACACGATCGTCCCGCGCCTGATGGCCGCAGGTGCTGACCTAGAGCGCGTGTTCCGGCTCGACGTCACTGAGGCGGAAATCGGTGGATACACGCTGTCTTTACCGGCAGACGACCGACGGCTCGAGGCTGCAATCCGCGACAACGACCTAGGTGCCGTCATCCTCGACCCGCTGTTGTCCGCCCTGCACGGCAAGCTTGACGCCCACCGGGATCAGGACGTGCGCCAAGCACTCACCCCACTAACCCGAATAGCAAACGCCACAGGCGCAGCGATTGTCGGCAACGCCCACCTGCGCAAAGCCGTTACCGGCGACCTGCTCTCAATGGTGTCGGGATCGCTCGCGTTCGGTGCGGTGGCACGCGCGGTCCTGGGGTTCGCCGCCGATCCTGACTCCGGCGAGCATGTGATGTCGTTGATAAAGAGCAATCTAGGTCCCGGCGATGTTCCCGACATGGCGTACCGACTCGCGTCCGTGAACGTCCCCACGGATGACGGCGACGCACCCGTCGCCAGATTCGAGATCGCGGGCGAAGCAACTACCCGCATGCGAGACATGATCAACGGCGGCGATGACGACCGGAGCGAGCGTGACGCCGCTGTGGAATGGCTACGCGACTACCTCATCGACGCGGGCGGCGGTGCGCCTGCCGCAGATGTGAAGCGTGACTGCAGCAGGGCAGGGTTCGCGGTTCGCACCATCGAGCGTGCCCGCGTCAAGGCCGGTGTAACCACCAATCGGCAGGGGTTTGGCAAAGGAGCGACCTATGTCTGGGAGTACGACCCGGGCTCATCCTCGCCACATGGAGACCATGATCGCCAGGACATACGCGCTGGCGAGCATGGCGAGCATAGGGGTGGCTGGTGAGCAACTTCCCGATGATGCCGGGCGCTCTGGCACACGACTGGCGTGCGCTCAACAACCTGATCGACCATTACGGCCAGCGCCAACCGATCCCGTGCCGCGACGGATATATCGAGCCATCGAGGACGTGGACCAGCGAGAAAAGCGCCGAACGTGACGCAGCTGCCGAAGCGTGCGGCGACTGTCCAGCGCTTACCCAATGCCGCGACTACGGCATCACGCACCCCGAAGAGTCCGGCGTATACGGCGGCCTCACGGACATCCAGCGCCGAAATCCATCACACAACCGAGTTAAGGAGGGCCAGTAATGCCCCGTCACACGCACCCGTCACACATTCGCCGCCCCTACCGAGGGGACGCCACACGCCATGACCAATCTCACCGCATCGCCTCGGAGCTCCGACGGCTCATGGCTTCACGGCGTGGCGAGGAAGTGCCCGAACCTGACGATGAGCGCGCATTCATCCGTATCCAGGCGATGACGCTCGCCGACGGTGCCGCGACGCTCACAGTCGGCACCGCTAAGCCCATCCGCGTCACGTGGCAGGGCCAGCGCTGGCAGTGCTCGGAATGCGGGAATTTGGGAACCAAGTGCTCGCACGCTCGCACGCTGCGTGAGTCGGTGCCGTACCTGCGAATGCGCCGCCAACTCAAGCGTGAGGCCGCCGCATGATGCCCGCCGTCGTGCGCATCGCCGGGTCGCGAGCCCAGGAAGTCCTAGCCATCGTCACGGTACCGGGCGCCGATGAAGTGCGAGTCCGCTGGCGTCCTGGCTCATGGCGCTGCGACCGCCACGGTGCCCAGAACATGCCGAATTGTGCGCATACGAGGGCGCTTCTCAACTCCGCCGAATACGGCCTGTGCCTGGAGAACTCATGACCGAATCAAGACAGATCACCGACGACGAGCTACGAGGCTTAACCCCGGCCCAGATTAATGAGCATCGACTAGCTGGAAGGCTCGATGCCCTCATGCGCGGCGAGACGCCCAAAACCACCCCAGAGGAAGCCGCGCCCCGCTTCAGCGGCTCAGCCGACGCCGGGCCACGCGGGGACACCTCGACCTACATCCACGAGGCCGACCTGGCGACCATGAGCGCTACCGACATCAACAACGCCCGACGGCTTGGACAACTCGACCACATCACACGAAAGCACTAGGAGATTCCCATGCAACACACCTACGCACGCCCTAACGGCACCGTCATGCTTACCCTGCCCGACCCGACCCCCGACGCCCTCGCTGGCTTCGCATGGCCTGAGGAGATTGCCGCCCTGCTCACCGCAGCCGATGACGCCTGGCGCGCGATGACCGAGGCCGAGATTGATTGGACTCAGGCGCGTGATGATCTACAGCTCGGTGCACCCAGCCGTGACAAGGCTCTACTTGTCGAGGCAGTGAAGTCAGGCAAGGCCGATCCCGGCACGCCTGCCACAGATGCCGCCCAGCGTGCCGAGGAAGTGGCATGGGTGAAATTCGAGGTGGCCAGGGAAGCCGCCGCCGCACCAGCCCGTGAAGCCAAAGCCGCCGTCGTCGAATACCTCGCGAAGAACGCCGATCAGATTGCAGCTCACGAAGTCGCAGTGCTTGAAGCTGCACAGCAAGCGCACGACGCCGCAGAGCAGGCAGCACGGGACGCACGTACAGCCAGCCGCATCGTAGGGGCCCTATGGGGCACCGTCCACGCCTACTCCCATGGACGGTACGACGCCACCACCTGGATGCTGGCACCTGACTATAAGTACGTCACGCAGTCGGGGCGCGATGCACTGCGGGCTAGGTACGAGGCCATCCGGGATGGCAGGCCGGACCCCACCACCGTCGTCAACGCAGGCGCTCGACAGTTCTAGAGTTCGCTCAACGGTCGCGACGTTAAACAAGCGTCGCGACCGTTGCTGGCGGAACGTGAACGCGCGCCGACTCAGAGAATCAAACCGGGGGTAGGGGACCTTTCCCCTGGTAGATGCCACATATGCCGCCGGGGAGTGCCTTGTCTAGTTTTCAGAGCACAAACCAATGGCCCTCGACCAACTGGAGTACCAACATGACATCTGAAAATGACCCCCAGCCGCCCGCTGGACTACGTGACCGCGGCGAACGTTTCTGGACTCGCACCCTGGAGTATTTCGACCTCGAGCCAGGTGAGATCGAGCTCTTAACGGAGATTGCACGTGCCCTCGACCGGCTCACCGATCTCGATGAAGCTGCACGACGCGACGGCACGATGATCGAGTCTTCCCAAGGAATGCGCCTGCACCCGGCCATTGCTGAGCACCGCGCCCTGTCGTTGGCGACGGCCCGTATGCTCTCTCAGCTCGGACTGCCTGACGAGGACGGCACGCCCACTGTGGTGAGCGCCAAGAGTGCCGCAGCCAAAGCACGTGAGGCGCGGCTCAATGAGCAGAGTCGGATCGCACGGTAATGGCCAAGAACAAGAAGCGGGTAGTGGAGCGTGATGCGGGCGAGTGGCCCGCCGTGCTTGCTGACCCCGATGCTCGACAATGGCGCTCAAGGTCCGCTACGGCTTCATTCCTGGCCGCTGAGGGCGTCGGGGAGGCGAGCATGGTTGAACGGTTCGACAGTCCCGCTGGCCGTCGATATGCAGCCATTTGCGCATGGTCCCGGCGTCACATGGAATCGACCGTGCGGCCCGGCCAAGTGGATCAGGGTGAGATGAACCGCAGCGGCCTACGCCGTGTGCAGCAAGCCGCCAACCGCGCCCGGATTCTCGAGGTATTGGGAGCTCATTAGTGCCAGCGGAAACGCCCGGCGCGGGCACGCGTGCCACTTGCTTTAGGACTTGGCTTGCGGAAAGACGTGCGCCAGGCCGTGCGCTGTCGCCGCGTCGGTAACAACGTCGTGCGAAGTCTGGCGCGTGTCGGTCACGGTGAGGACCACATCACCGGCCCGCTCGTGCAATTGAGTCACCCCGGCAATTTCCCAGCGCTTGCGAGTGCCGTAGCGAGTCGCCAGGAGGTACGCCGGTACACCCAGGACAGCGACCGCCAGCAACGCGATCAAGATGTAGTGACCACGCCCAGATGTGATGGCGGGAAGTATCAACACGAAGCACGCAGCGCCCAGTATGACCGCGCCAATGGCTGCCAGGGCGTTGCCCTTGCGCTCGACGTAGTAGTGGCCCTTTGCGTGGATGACTTGCTTCACAGTTGCCCCCTCAGGCTCTCGTGCCGGTCACAGTATCAGCCGTCCCGTCGGCCCACTCTGCGACTGTTGAAATCACCTGCGGAATGGTGTCCACCGTGCTCCCAATCCAGTCCGCACGACGGCCCCGGAGTCTGCCGTCGAGATGCTCGACCCAGGCGACGATGCTCCCGCTGGCTGTTTCAACAATCGCGGTACGACCCTGACGCTCTACGGCGTACCACCGCAGCTGAGGTGCTGTCATTGGTTAAACGGTTCGAAGTTTGAGAACGCCTCAACGACGCCGGACTGCACGCTCTCCACGAATGTCCACACGGGTGCCCACCAATCGAACAGGACACCGGCCATGAGGACACCCACGGCGATGCTGGCACCGATCCAGCGGACCACCGGAAAGTGCTCCGCGAGGTCTCCCAGGAATTGAGCCGTGCTCGCTATCGTCATGCGCCACAGAGTGCCACCTACCTCTGACAAGCAAGTTTTTGTCAATCCGTCGATAGCGTCAATCACTCAGGGCGCGACGCCCGCCGCTCGCCGTCGACGCCCGCCGCTCGCCGTCGAGGTTCGCCGCGAGAACTTCGTATGCCCAGGTATTTCCCACTGTACGTGCTGGCGTCAGGATTGCTCCTGAAAGGCCCGTCGCGCGATGTGGTTCTCATGGTTGACCATAAGAACGCCCCCACCCAGCCGTCGGGGCTAGGTGGGGGCGTTTTGTTGCATTCAAACAGCAGGGGCGATCTGTTCGAGGTTGGCAAGTCCTTCCGGATGCACGACCCATTGCGCCTCGCCCTCACGTCCCATTGAGTATGTCGCCGTCACGTGAGCTAGCAACCAATCGGGCTCGACCGTCGCGCGATAAGTTTGGTGCGGTTGCGCGAACGCGGCATTTGCCCCGCGTGTGTCCGCAAAGAACCGAAGCACCTCGGGGTCATCGGTCCATGCCATTCCATGAGAGTGGGCGGGTACGGCTGCGCGGTATAGCGTCACCGGTTCGCCGGGCCGCCGCGCGACTTCACCGTCTCGAGTGAAGCCCACCTCTTCGAACATCTCGCACCACTCCTCAGCCGGTAGCGACCGGCCTGGGTACTCGCTACTGATCCACGCATCGAGCAGCGCGGGGAGCATCGCATCCCTGGCTAGGAGGCCCGTCGACCATAGTCCGCTCAAGAGCGCGGGGCTACGGTTGCGGCCCAAGCGGCTCGCCGCCAAGTGGTAGTCCTCAAGCGTCGCCTCGACGCGGTTATCTACGAACCATTCGATCATCGCGCCAGAATCGTAGAAGATCATCGGCACTGCTTCCATATCGACTCCTCGGTGTCCACGCCCCCACCTAGCCTGCTGGCCAGGTGGGGGCGTTTGTTGCGTCTAGGCGGCTAGGAGCGCGTGGGCCTTCGCGTCGTGCGGCACGTGCTCGACCGGAACAGCCACGGACTGCCTGTTGCCACTTTCATCGCGCATTGAGAGCCGAGCCGCTATGCGGTATCTACCGAGAAGCGTGTAGACCCTGTGGCTCACAGGGTCATTGCCGTCTGCCTTGAAATCCGTTTTAGTGGACTCGCCCACGCGCAGAGGAGACAGAAGCTGGTCTAGTGGCCGGCCGCTCCCTGGCTGCTCGATGCCCTGGCCCTGGTCTACGCCGTTGTCGGTCCAGTGAAACAAGTAGACCTCCGAGGACTCGATCGAATTGCCCCATGGAATGATCACTGCGTCGGGGCCGAGAGACTCGACCTCATCTGCAAACGCGAGCATCTCTTGCGCCTTCTTGCGAAGGTAGTCAGCGGGGTGTGTGTTCATGATTCCTCCTGAGTTTCGATGCGTCGCAACGCATCATCGGGAGCCGAGCGCCCCCGAAGAATTGGGGGCGCGAGTCCGCGCCAGTCCGCAGATAGTCCGCAAGACGCTCACAAATAGACACAACTAGCCACCATTCGCGGGAGGCATCGTGCCTGGTATCTAACAACTGCCACCGATAGCCACCAATAGCCATCTGTGCGGGGGCAGTTCGAGCTGTACTACGACTGCTAAGTCGTAGCCAGTAGTTCTTCAAGGTCCGCCGTCCCGGTCACCCGGGGCGGCGGACCTTTTTGCGTGGGGCGCGCGTTGAGTCCGCCCACACGTCTCGCACACGTCTCGCGCGCAGGCGCCTGAGTCGCGCCGCATGTGCGCCTCAGTAGTGCACGGGCCCGCTAGACGGCGCACTGCTCAACCTGGTGCACTACTGAGGCGCGCTAGTTGCCGCCAAGAGCCTCGATGATCTGCGCTGAGGTCGAGAATGCACGGTTGTCATCTGCCGTCGGGGTGAAACCCAAACGCACAACGACGAGGTCCTGCGACGGAACCACAGTGATCTTCTGGCCGTCGTGCCCACTGGCGAAGTAGGCATCGGCCGGTAGCTCGTCATTGACGACTGACCCATCAGCACTCGTATTGGACCACCAGCTCGAGGCGTAGCCATCGGCTTCGACAGTCGTCGCGGTCGTGACGGGCGTGGTTGACTCGGCAATCCAGCCCTCGGGCAGTAGCCTCTCGTCATTCCACACGCCATCTTGCAGAGCGAACTGGCCGATGCTCGCCCAGTCCCTCGCGCTTGCCCACATGTAAGAGCTACACACAGGGTTGCCCGTGGCGTCTGCTTCCAGCACTGCGGTCGACAGACCGAGCGGAGCGAAGATCTCCCGGCGCGGGAAGTCCGCCAGACCGCGGCCATTGGTGATCGCGTCGCACAGCAACGTCGTGCTTCCGCTGGAGTATTGGAGGTAGGTTCCCGGCTCATGTGCGAGTTCCTGCGACGCGACGTACGCGCCCATGTCCTCTTCGGCGTACAGCATCTGCGTAATCGGCGTGCCCAGGTCGTAAGTCTCGTCCCACGCCAGTCCGCTGGTCATCTCGAGGAGGTGGCGGATCGTGATCTCGGCGCGTTCGTCGCTCCAGTCGTCCACCAAGGCGGCATCGTCGAGGCTGACCTCACCTTGCTCGACAAGACGGCCCACGAGGAGGTTCGTGACGCTCTTGGTCATCGACCAACCCAGCTGGGGCGTCGTTGGGTCGAAACCGTCGGCATAGCGCTCGGCAATGAGCTCGCCTCCCTGGAGAACCACGATCGCGCGCGTACCCAGTTCTTCGCGAGACGTGTCGTCGAGATCGTCGCCAAAGCCGTGCGCGAGAGCGTCCGCGAGGCCAGAATCATCCGTCGCGACCTCTGGAAGCCCGGCATATGGGTTGTCGTCCGCTGTGACGGCGGTAGCGCTCCCCCACGAGTCTGGCCGCTCGTCCGCAACAGTGCATCCGAATTCATCCATGTTCCATGCCGTCTGCTTGGCGAGGACGCCCAGTACAGCGCCGGTTGAAGCCGTGTCGTCGTCGATGCTGGTGGTGCGCATCACTGGGATGAGCGGGTTTGGAGGGAGGTCGTCAGCGGCACCGTCACGTCCCGCCACGTGGGTCACCGCACATTCGTTGTGCGCCGCATAACCCGTTCCAGTAAGCAACATTGGGCGCTGATACCAGTAGACAGCGATCACGGTCAGAACCAATGCGGCAGCCACGATGAGGGCGACGATGCTCTTGCGGGACATACTGACAACTCCTGTGTTGCACAGCACCGTCGCAGCCGTCTCACACCGCGACGTGTGACATGAAGGCGGGCGACCAGGCGCCCGTGGAACCGGTCAAGAATACGACACTGCACTCGCCGGCAGGCACCACTCCTGTTCACACGTTATTTAGATAAGTGGTTAAATAGATAGGTATCGAATCAAGCGCGAGCGTGCTCGCAATCAAGTACCCATGGAGGCCACGTGACAAGCACCGCGTCAGACTGCGGCATCGACAACGTTGAAGCGCTCACTATTGCGCCCGCCCGCGCGACAGCGGCAGCATCCACGTTGAAGGCGCTCGCAGAGCCTCTGCGCCTCAGGATGCTTGCCGTCATTTCTCAGGCGCCGCGCGGGGAAGCATGCGTGTGCGATCTGTCCGCACTCACCGATGTCTCCGACCCCACGATTTCGTACCACCTCAAGGCGCTCCGTACGGCAGGTCTGGTCCGCTCAGAGCGTCGCGGAACGTGGGTGTATTACTCCGTCGAGCCGTCCATGGCCAGTGCCGTGGAGGCTCTGATGCACACGTTTGCGACGACGCCCCCAGCGGAGGAGCCGCCTCGCACGGAGGGAGTAGACCGGGTCCAGCGCGCTCTCGAGTCCGTGTCGGCGGAACTCCACGACCTCTTCCCGGACCTCGAACAGGCGCAGGTGGAACGTACCGTCCAGGAGTCATACACCGCTCTGTCCAGTCGCGCACGGGTGCGCCAGTACCTCGTGCCGTTGACTCGACAGTTCGCTCGCCAGCGGCTTGCTGATGTGGCCAAGCACACGTCGCCCGAGCGCGACTATCCCCCGCAGGTCCTCTTCGTCTGCGTGCAGAACGCGGGGCGATCACAGTTGGCTGCAGCACTCCTTCACCACTATGCAGGAGATCGAGTTGTGGTCCGATCCGCGGGCTCAATGCCCGCAAGCGGAGTCCATGACGCCGTGCAGGCTCACATCGAGGACATCAGCCCTGATTCCCAGCCCTATCCCAAGCCCTTGACGGACGATGCTGTGAGGGCTTCGGACGTCGTCATCACCATGGGCTGCGGTGACGTCTGCCCCATCTACCCCGGCAAGCGGTACGACGACTGGAAGGTCGGCGACCCCGCTTTGGCATCCGAGGCGGGCGTTCAGGCAATCCGCGACGACATCGACCGCCGAGTGCGCGATCTTTTGGCGGAGCTCGTTCCCGACCTCAGCCTTGACTAGCAGGCGCTGCGGGAGATGACGCACTCCCCAGCCGAGCGCCAAGTCAGACGATCACGATCGTCGCGACGATGGTCAGCGCAATACCGTGTACCGAACGGCCCGTCGCAACGTCAGGGCGAGTTGAGGTCGCACACGGCACAATAGCCCTGATAGGCCGAGTGCTGGTGTCCCGCCGGGCAGTATCGCCGCACTTCGCCAAGGCCGACGAGCGAAACACGTAGGAGACAGACATGTCCGACCCCCACAAGACAGGTGTGCGCGGGTTTGTGTCGCGCAATTCGGACGCACTGTGGCTCGAGGTCATTGGGGGAGTCATCCTCGCCCTCGCTGTCTCTGGCGTTATGTACTGGGTAGATCAGTCCCGCACGGATGCACGCAATGCGCACGACGAATCGCTGTCCAACTCCCTCTTCGTGAGGCAAGCCGCCATGAGTGACACTGACGTCTTGCCCCTGAGCTCGCTCTACCTCGAGGGAGCTCAGCTCAGTGGGCTACCGCTAGCGGGTGCCGACTTCTCTGATGCCGACTTGACACGCGCAGAACTAAAACATGCCGACCTCACCGAAGCGGACATGCGGGAGGTGGACGCGACCGGTGCAGACATGTCCGGCGCGTTGCTGGTGCGGGCAGACCTCAGCGAAGCCATCTTGCGCAATGTCGATCTGTCAGGAGCTGACCTCACGGGAGCCGTTATTGCCGAGACGGAGTGGTCAGGGGCGTACTTTGTCAGTGGAGAAGCACCCGATGGCATCGACGGCACGGAGCTTGGCCTCGTCGAGGTCGATCCCGCCGTCGAAGATATCGACGACGACTAAGAACTCACACTGTGACGCGGGTGATCGAAACTCGCCACAAGGGAGCCTCGTGCTCGCGGTACTCGAACATGCAAAATCCCGGGACCTCGTCGTGAACGAGATCGAGCAGGTGATGAGGGTCGGCGTCCGCCGTCACGGTGATTGACTCGCCGGGAACCAGCACGGCAACTTGAGCGAGGACGCGCACGTGAGCGGCGCGTTCCGGAAGACCGCGAACGTCAAGATCGCGAGGCGTAGATGCGTGCGCCCCGCGTGGACCGCCCGGCATGTGTCCGAGCGCTACGAGGTCGATCTCGTCAACGCCCACGACTGTGCCCCAGACGCCTGTCGCTTCGGCGTCCCCACGAGTGTCGTATGCGATGCGCATCGTCTCTCCGTCCGGTCGCCAAGAAAGTAAACGGCGGGCGGCACCATGTCCCCGAGGTGCCACACCGCCACTGCCTAAGGTATGCCTAAGCCTTGGCGGCAGGACGGGACGATGGTCCCGCTCAGCACGATTTGTGGCACCGATCGCTGCCGGTGGCCGCCGCCACTTGCGCCCGATGCATGCAAACGCTTACATTGGTCACGTTGACTTCCGCGCGTATCGGCCATGCCCGATGCTCGGTCTCGCTCAAAGGAGAGGACCCCGACCTCATGACACACGCCGACGCCCAGTGGTGGCGCACAGCCGTCATTTACCAGATCTATCCACGCTCTTTTGCGGACGCGTCCGGCGACGGGATCGGGGACCTGCGGGGTATCACCGCCAAACTTGACGACCTGGCAGCTCTGGGCGTCGACGCGATCTGGCTCTCGCCGTTCTACGTCTCACCCCAGAAGGATGCGGGCTACGACGTCGCCGACTTCACGGATGTCGATCCCCTGTTCGGAACACTCGCGGACTTTGACGAGATGACCGCCCGCGCTCACGCGTTGGGCCTTCGCGTCATCGTCGACATCGTGCCCAATCACAGCTCAGACCAACACGTCTGGTTCCAGCAAGCACTCGAAGCAGCCCCGGGTTCCCCTGAGCGTGCGCGCTACGTCTTCCGCGACGGCAAGGGCGTCGACGGCAACGAGCCTCCCAACAATTGGAACTCAGTGTTTGGCGGCCCGGCATGGACCCGCACGACCAACCCCGATGGCTCGGCCGGACCGTGGTACCTCCACTTGTTCGACACCTCGCAGCCCGACTTCAACTGGGAAAACGACGAAGTCCTCGAGGAGTTCGACCGGGTCCTACGCTTCTGGCTGGACCGCGGCGCCGATGGCTTCCGCGTCGACGTGGCTCACGGCCTCGTCAAGCAGCCCGGCCTGCCCGACTTCTCTCCCGATGACGACGCCAACTCCATGGGCGGTGTCGAGGGACCGATGGCGCCGTATTGGGCACAAGAGGGCGTTCACGCGATCTGGCGCCGCTGGCGCGCCGTCGTCGATGAGTACGACGGCGACCGCATTCTCGCCGCGGAGGCTTGGGTGGTGCCGCTGTCGCGCATGGCCAAGTGGGTCCGCCCCGATGAAATGCACCAGGCCTTCAACTTCGCCTACCTCGAGACCCACTGGCAGGCCGCGGATCTACGTGCCGTCATTGACGAGTCCATCGCTGCTTTCGGTGCTGTCGGCGCACCCTCGACATGGGTGTTGTCCAACCACGACGTTGTGCGCCACGCAAGCCGCCTGGCGCTGACGGCCGAGAACCCACAGGGCCACGGCATCGGCCCGCGCTTTGAGGGCCTCCCAGATCCGGTCGTGGGCCTCCGCCGCGCGCGTGCCGCCAGCGCACTCATGCTTGCGCTGCCCGGTAGCGCTTACATCTACCAGGGCGAGGAACTCGGACTACCCGAGTCCATCGACATGCCTGACGAGGCGCGCCAGGACCCCACCTGGTTCCGCACCGAGGGCGAACGCTATGGCCGTGACGGTTGCCGTGTGCCACTTCCGTGGACGGCCGATGCTCCGGCCTACGGCTTCTCCCCCTCCGGCGAGGCGTGGCTCCCCCAGCCCGAGGCTTGGGCCGAGTTGGCGCGCGAGAACCAGCAAGGCGTGGGGTCTTCGACTCTCACGATGTACCAAGAGGCGCTGCGTCTTCGTCGTGAACAGGGGCTAGCGTCAGCCGAACTCACGTGGATCGATGGGTTGCCCAATGGCGTGCTCGGCTTCCACGTTGGAGACGTTGAGGTCTACGCCGTGGTCGGAGAAGGGGCGTCCCTGCCTCTCCCCGTCGGCCAGGTGCTGCTTGCCTCAGCTCCGGTCACCGATACGATTCCTGCTGACACAACGGTCTGGCTACGCAGCTAGTCCGCAACTGACGCGAGGGAGATACCAGCTATGGCGAAGATTCAGAAGGTCGCCGAGTTGGCTGGTGTCTCCACCGCGACCGTGTCACGCGCGCTCGCGGGGAAGTCATCCGTCTCCCCCGCGACGCGCACAAAGGTCGAGGAAGCCGCCAACGAACTGGGCTACGTAGTCTCGGCCGCAGCATCGTCCCTTGCTTCGGGAAAGACGCGCAACGTCGGCGTGATTCTGCCCCTCCTGGACTCCTGGTTCTTCATGGCTGTCCTCAAGGGAGCGCAGCGCTTGCTGGAGGACGCTGGCTACGACATCACCCTGTACCACCTGCCACCAGCTGGCGAGTTGGGCGCCGGGGACGCGAGCAAACAGCGTCGGCGGCGACTGTTCGACGAGTTCCTCAGGCGCCAACGCGTCGATGCCTTTATTGCCGTCAACCTCGAGTTGGACGATGAAGAGCGCGCGCTTCTTTCCCAGCTGCGCAGGCCGCTCGTAGGCCTTGGCGGTGTGCTGCCAGGTCTCCACACGGTCACCTTGGACGACAAAGCCGTCGCGCACCTGGCAACCGACCACCTGCTGAGCCTCGGACACACCGAGATCGCCCACATCACCGGTGACCCGGACTTCGAACGCGACTTCCAAGTGCCCACCACGCGGCGTCGCGCGTATGAAGCGTCCATCACGAACGCCGGCATCACGCGCAATCCGCTTCTTGTCCGGACGGCCGACTTCACGATCGAAGGCGGCTACAACGCAACCAAGCAGCTCTTGGGCGATCCTCGGATCCACCCCACCGCTATCTTCGCCGCGTCAGACGAGATGGCGATCGGTGCCATCCTCGCCGCGCGTGATTTAGGCAAGGACGTTCCGCGCGACATCTCGGTGATCGGGATTGACGGACACGACCTCGCGGACTTCTTCGGCCTGACCACGATCGACCAGTTCCCGGAGTTGCAGGGTCGCCAGGTCGCCCAACTCATCCTGGACGAACTCGCGGGTCAAGGCGTGGAGCCCATCGCCGAGGAACTGCCGCACGAGCTCGTGGTGCGGCGCTCCACGGCTGCGCCGCTAGACGCTCCGACTCGCTAGGCGTCTCGCTGGGAACGCGGCGGCACGGATGGCGGCCGTCCGTCGTCATCGACGTCTGTGACGTCTGAGTCCGTCACGGTCGCGGGGCTGACTCCGGGGACTGCGGACATCTCGCGAGTTTGGTCCACGTCGTCCTCCGGCTGGGCCTCGCCGTCCGTGCTGGCCGTGCCGTCCCCTTCGTCCGGGCCCGCAGTGCTGTCGCCGCGGTCAGGACGCAATTGCGGAATCCACCGAACCGCCAGGATGAAAGCGACCGCAAGGCCCAGAGCGATCAGACCAAGCGTCAACAGGATGTTGGTAATCGGAGCCAAAGCCGTGCCAACCACGACGTCCTCCATGAGCGTACCCACGCCGCCCTCGGCCCCGCCGGGCACAAAGTTCGCGACGGTGCGGGGTCCAAAGAAGTTCAGCGTGAAGGCAATGGCCAACCCCAGGACGCCTGCGCCGATCAGTGCGCGCGGCAGGTATCGCTTCCAGCGGGGCGCAATCGCGATTCCCGCAACGAGGAGCACGAGCCCGATCCAGAAGAACCAGGTCGCAGCCCACAGCAGCGCGCTGAACCCGGTGCGGATGTCATCGAAGGTGTCCGCGGGAATGATCTCGACCTCGACGGGAGCGATCTCGAGTTCGGGGATCAGGCCACCGACGACGGGAATCTCGTCAATACGAGCATTGATCCGCTCCCCCGGCTCCAAGTAGATTCCGAACGGCGCCGTAGCCCTGTCGGGGTCGGACAGTTCGGCAAGGAAGTAGTTTTGGGCCCGGTCCGCACTCGTCAACAGCACGCTCTGGAACTGCTCTGACTGTACGAGGTCGTAGGCGACGTCCCGAATCTCGTCTTCGAGGAGATTGAGCACGATTCCGCCCACGTCGCCGTCAACCTGTTCGTTGAGGACGCGGATCACGCCGTCGGCAATCACGTCAGCGGTGCGATCGGACTGCACCACGGTCACGACGAGCGCCTCGCCTGCCGTGCCGTCCTCGATGCTCTCTGCCGACTTCTGCGCGAGCCCCCACGCGACGATCAGCATGGACCCTAGAAGCACCAAGAATGCCGATGCGATGTACCGGACCGTCTTCACGCGTTTTCTCCCTCGTTCAACACCACGTGCCCCAAGGCTAGCGCCGACCACCAAAAATGCGACCCACCGCTGTCACCACCACCGCGCCTGCCACGCATAGGCCCCCTATCAGGAACGCGCGCGTCGAGATCGCAGGCGAGCTCTCTTCGGTGATCCACTGCAGCCACAGGCTTCCCACAATGCCCTCGGCGTCACCTGGAAGGAACGCGGCAACGGCGGAAGGGTCGATGAAGCGCACCACAGCCCCAAAGCCCAGCGCCAGCACACCGATCGCGAGCAGAGCTTTCGCAACAAACCAACGCCGCCGGTGAGACACGAGGATTCCGAACGCCAGCATCGCGAGTCCTGCCCACAGGCCCCACGACGCCAGCCGCTCCATCCACGCGTATCCCGTTTGAGCATCGGACATGCGCTCGGCAGTGAGGACCTCGACGGGTACTGGCTCGACACTCACGTCCGGTACCGCGGCACCCACCTGGCCAATGTCGTCGATGCGCGCGTTGATCAGACTTGAGATATCTACCTGGAGAACGAGCGGTCCTGCTGCAGTGTCAGGGTGGGTGAGTTGATACAGAAAGTCGTCCTGGGCTGCGGCGACTTGAGCGACAACGGCGTCCTCGAAGGCATCGGAGCGTACAGCGGTGTCGACCGCGCCGCGCACCTCGTCGTCGACACCCAGTGACTCGGTGTCGATTCCTTGCTCGGCCAGTCCGTCGATCGCTTGGTCTTGAATCTGCCCCGAGAGACCACTCACAACGCCGGGGATATCGAAAGCCGTTTCAGTGATGCCGGTCAAGGCTGTGCCATCTTCGACGGTGCGCACGGCGACGGAACTCACGGCCCACGCGACAATCAAGACTGCCCCGACAAGAATGCTGATCGCAGACAGAAGGGTCCGCAGTCCCCTCACTCGCGATCCTCCCAGCCGTAGAAGAGTCGCTCGGTCACGGCTCGCGCGTGCCGAGTCGTCCGCTCGTAGCGGTCACGGAGTTCCAACCCCGTCTCAGGCGTAGCCATGATTTCCGTAAGGATCGCCAACTCATGAGGATCTCCAGGAAGCACATCGCCTTCCTTGGCCTTACCGCGCAAGGCCAAGGCTCCGCGCAAGTCCGTGGTGAGGGTCCACGCGTCCTTCAGCGTCTGAGCATCGTCCGCATCCATCAGGCCAGCCTCGACGGCCGCTCCGAGCGCGGGCAGCGTTCGCGTGGTGCGGAGTCCGTCAACGGCGTGGCCGTGTTGGAGTTGAAGCAACTGCACAGTCCATTCGACGTCAGACAGTCCACCCGGCCCCAGTTTCAGGTGGCGCTTGGGGTCAAGCCCCCGGGGCAGCCGCTCCGACTCCATCCGTGCCTTGAGCTTGCGCATCTGTCGCAATGCGGAGTCCGACAGTGCCTCGGGAAATCTCACCTCGTCGATCATTGAGGTGAATGCCTTCCTCAGGTCCTCATCTCCCGCACACGGGCGCGCGCGCAGCAGCGCCTGGGCCTCCCACGGGTCCGACCACCGCCCGTAGTACTCCGTACAACTCTTAAGGGACCGCGCGAAAGGCCCGTTTCGGCCCTCGGGACGGAGGTCGGCATCGACAGCAAGCCCGGGCTGGCTCGACACCTTCTGGAGCATTGACCGCACGGACTGCGCGACCTTGACGGCCTGGGCTTGCGACCCTTCGGCATCGCCATCCCAGACAAACTGGACATCGGCATCTGAGTTGTAGCTCATCTCGGCGCCGCCAAAGCGGCCCATCGCCACAACGATCATGCGGAACGGCAACTCGTCCACGCCCGCCTTGAGAGCTGCCTCCCACCGCGCAATGCGCAGAGCGCCCCCCATCACGACATCCGCACAGTCGGTGACGGATTCCGCGGCCTCCGTGGAGTTAATCAACCCCAGGGTGTCGGCCGCGGCGACACGGGCGAGTTCACGGCGGCGCAGACCCCGCAACGCGGTGATCGCGTGCTCGGGGTCTTGGGTGCGCTTCATGATGGCGTCGGCCTCTTGCTGCAAGCGTGCCAAGGACCTCGGTGCGAGGTCGGCATCGTTGTCGAGCCAGGTGATGTGCTCAGCGGACGCAAGGAGCGCGTCGGTCACGTACGGCGAGGTGGACAACAGCCGCGCGAGGCGCTCTGCGGCAGAACCCGAGTCGCGCAGCAACTTCAAGTACCACTGCACATCCGACAAGTGCTCGGACAATGTGCGGAACGCTAGGAGTCCAGCATCGGGATCGGCGCCCTCTGCAAACCACCCAATCATTGCGGGCAGGAGCTGTCGCTGGATGCGGGCACGCCGCGACACGCCGCCGGTCAGCGCCTTGATGTGACGCTGGGCTGCGGAGGCATCGTGGAAGCCAACAGCGGCGAGACGGTCGCGGGCGGCTTGGTCGTCCAGGCTCGCCTCGTCCGCAGACAGTGACGCCACGAGCGGCAGGATGGGCCGGTAGAACATTTCGAGGTGCATGGCGCGCACGTCGCGACGAGTGTCGTGCCACACCTCGTCCATGTAGTCCACGGTCGCGAAACCCGATGCGCGGGCCAGCATGCGCTTGCCCTCGTCGTCATCTGGCATCACGTGGGTGCGTTGCAGCTTTCGGAGTTGGAGTCGGTGCTCCCACACGCGCAACTGGCGGTACGAGCGGTCCATTTTCGCGGCGTCGGGGCGCCCCACATAGCCGCCGTCGCGCAGCGCGCGCAACGCCTCGAGCGTGGTGCGTGAGCGCAGAGACTCATCGTGGCGACCGTGGACCAGTTGCAAGAGTTGGATGGTGAACTCAACGTCGCGCAGTCCCCCGGCGCCCAGCTTGATTTGCCGGTCCGCGACTTCCTTGGGGACGTGTTGCTCGACGCGCTTGCGCATGGCCTGGGCGCCCGAGACGAATCCTTCGCGCTCGACCGCGGTCCACACGAGCGGCCATACCGAGTCCAAGTATTGCTGCCCCACCTCGCGGTCACCCGCAATGGTGCGCGCCTTCAGCAGCGCCTGGAACTCCCACGACTCAGCCCAGCGATCGTAATAGGCCCGATGCGCGGACACGTTGCGTACGAGCGCTCCGTCCTTACCTTCGGGCCGGAGGTTGGCGTCAACCTGCCACAACGCCATCTCTGCGCCGGCGCGGTCACAGGTACGGGCCGCCGCGGCCGCCAGGCGGGTGGCGACGGGGATGGACTCGGCGTCGGTGAAACCCTCTCCTGGCTCGGCCACGAAGATCACGTCGACGTCGGAAACGTAGTTGAGCTCCCGTGCGCCGCACTTTCCCATCCCCATGATGGCCAAGCGGGTGCGCACATGCTTGGGCTCGTCCGCTCTCGCCAGCGCCAGCCCGGCCTCGAGCGCAGCCCCTGCAAGATCAGCGAGTGCAACGCCTACGGCGGGAAAAATCTCTTGAGGCTTCGCGTGCCAGAGATCTTGTGCGGCGATGCGCATCAGCAGGCGGCGATACGCGACCCGCATGGCGGAAATGCCGTCGTGACCGGTGACGGTAGCGACGGGCGCCTCGTCGTCAGGCTTCGCGCCCACAGCCTCGAGGAGCGCGGCGCGCACGTCTACATCCGTGAAGGACTCGCCATCAGGCCACGCAGCAAAGTCGGAGATGTACTCCGGATGGCGCACCAAGAAGTCGCCAAGCGCGAGCGATCCACCCAGGAGCAAGCCCAACTGCGCGCCAGCGGTGGTGTTGCGAAGCTCCAGCAAGCTGTCGAGGCAGCCGGCCTCTTGCGCAGACTCGGCGACCCGGAGAAGTTGAAGGAGCCCACCATCGGGGTCCGCTAGGTATGACAGGTGGCGCGCAGGGTCCTCGAAGCGTTCCCCCACCAGTGTTTCGAGCTGCTCGATCAGACCTTCCGCGCGTGCGGGATCGGACACTCCTGCACGTCGCAGTTTGGTCGCGAGCGAGACTTCCCGCGTACTCATCGCTTGCCCGGTGCGGTTAGAGAACCGGCAGGTACTGCTCGAGTTCGTAGGGCGTCACCTGCGCGCGGTACTGCTCCCACTCCGCGCGCTTGTTGCGCAGGACAAAGTCGAAGACGCGCTCGCCGAGCGTCTCGGCAACGAGTTCCGAGCGTTCCATCACCTGAATGGCTTCCGACAGCGACGAAGGCAGCGGCTCGTAGCCCATCGCCCGGCGCTCGGCTGCGCTGAGCTCCCAGACGTCGTCCTCGGCACCGTCGGGCAACGTCAGTTCTTCCTCGATGCCCTTCATACCGGCCGCAAGTAGCACGGAGAAGGCGAGGTACGGGTTCGCGGCCGAGTCAACAGCGCGGTACTCGACTCGTGTGGACTGACCCTTCGAGGGCTTGTGGATCGGCACTCGCACCAATGCGGAACGGTTGTTCGATCCCCAGCACACGTAGGACGGAGCCTCGGCACCGCCCCACAGACGCTTGTACGAGTTCACGTACTGGTTGGTGATCGCCGTGATCTCTGGCGCGTACTTCAGAAGGCCTGCGATGAACTGGCGGGCCACGGTCGACAGCTGGTGGTCGGCGCCGGGCTCGTAGAACGCGTTCTGGTCGCCCTCGAACAGGCTCAGGTGCGTGTGCATTCCCGAACCGGGGCCATCAGCCAGTGGCTTGGGCATGAAGGAGGCGAAGACACCCTGCTCGAGCGCCACTTCCTTGATGACGGTTCGGAATGTCATGATGTTGTCCGCCATGGACAGCGCATCCGCGTAGCGCAGGTCAATCTCGTTTTGACCTGGTCCGGCCTCGTGGTGAGAGAACTCCACGGAGATACCCATGGACTCGAGCATCGTGATCGCCTCGCGGCGGAAGTTGTGCGCGGTTCCTCGCGGCACGTTGTCGAAGTATCCGGCCTTGTCTACAGGCTGGGGCGGTACGCCCGCCTCGGGCTTCTCAAGGAGGTAGAACTCGATCTCGGGGTGCGTGTAGAACGTGAATCCCTGGGCCGAGGCCTTGTCCAGCGTGCGCTTGAGCACCTGGCGTGGATCGGTCAGCGCCGCTTCACCGTCGGGGGTCGAGATGTCGCAGAACATGCGTGCCGCGCCTTGACGTGCGCCGCGCCACGGCAGGATCTGGAACGTGGAGGGGTCCGGCTTGGCGATCATGTCTGCCTCGTACACGCGGGTCAGTCCCTCGACTGCAGACCCGTCGAAGCCGATGCCCTCCGAAAACGCGTTCTCCAGTTCCGCGGGAGCGATCGCAACCGACTTGAGCACACCCAACACATCGGTGAACCACATGCGGATGAATCGAATGTCCCGCTCCTCGACACTGCGGAGCACGTATTCCTGCTGCTTATCCATGTGCCCATCCTGCCCTACCCGCGTGACGTTTGTGTAACGTCCCCCGCCACCTGTTCCCAAGCATCGGCCCCCGACGTGGATGCCACTGCGATTGGTGACCATCCCGCTAGGCTGACTTCCATGTCGACCCTGCGCATCGCACTCGCCCAAGTTAACGCCTGTGTCGGCGATATCGCTGGTAATGCCGCGATTATCAAGGACCGCTGTCACGCCGCCCACGATGCGGGCGCACGCGTCGTGGTGTTCCCCGAAATGGTGCTGACCGGTTACCCGATTGAAGACTTAGCCCTGCGCGAAAGCTTCCAGCGCGCGTGTGAACGTGGCCTGACCATGCTCGCCGCAGAGCTCGCAGATGAGGCACTTGGAGACCTCACCGTCATCGTGGGCTCACTGGGCGTGTCCGGTGCCGAGCGTCCGCTGAATGAAGCCGCGGTACTTCACGGCGGCGTTGTGACCCACCGCTACGCGAAGCACCATCTTCCCAACTACGGAGTGTTTGACGAGCGGCGCATCTTTGGAACCGGTGACGACTCGTGCGTGATCGAAGTCGACGGCCGGCGCATCGGGACCGTGATCTGCGAGGACATCTGGGCCGATGGCGGCCCCGTAGCGGAGCTCGCGGCGGCGGACATTGACCTGCTCGCCGTCCTCAATGGCTCGCCGTTCGAAGAGGGCAAGGGCCAGGTACGGACCGACCTCGTCCGCCGACGGGCTGCCGAAGTCAACGCACCCGTTGCCTATGTGAACCTATGGGGCGGACAGGACGACCTGGTCTTTGATGGCCACTCTTTCATCGTCGGCGCCGACGGCGCTTGGATGGCCAACGCACCGGGGTTCGAAGATGCGCTTGTGGTGTGGGATCTGGCCGATGCTGGGGCGCCGGCCGTACCCGGCACCGCCGTGGACTTCGCCTCCGATGACGAGCAGGTCTATCGCGCATGCGTCACGGGGATGCGCGACTACGTCGTCAAGAACGGTTTCACCTCCGTCATTCTGGGCATGTCCGGCGGCATCGACTCTGCGCTCACCGCAGCGATTGCTGCGGACGCGATCGGCGGCACCAACGTCGTGGGCGTATCGATGCCTTCCGACTTCTCCTCCGACCACTCCAAGGACGATGCTGCGGATCTCGCAAAGCGCCTGGGTGCGGACTACCGCGTGGAACCGATCGGGCCAATCGTCGATGCGTATCAACGTCAACTCGCGCTGACCGGTGTCGCCGAGGAGAACCTCCAAGCCCGTGTGCGCGGAGTGATCTTGATGGGTCTGTCGAACCGCGAAGGTCACCTCGTCATCGCGCCGGGCAACAAGTCCGAACTCGCCACCGGCTACGCCACGATCTATGACGCGGGGTCGATCGGCGGCTTCGCGCCGCTCAAGGACATCGACAAGACACGGGTGTGGGATCTGGCCCGGTGGCGCAACGCGTATGCGCGTGAGCGGGGCGAGACTGAGCCCATCCCAGAGAACTCGATCACCAAGCCTCCCAGCGCTGAACTGCGGCCGGGTCAGACTGACCAGGATTCGCTCCCGGAGTACGAGCTTCTCGATGAGGTCCTCGACGCCTACGTGGAGCACGCGGAGGGTCGCGAGGAGCTGTTGGCCCGCGGTTTCGACGTCGAGGTTGTCGACAAAGTCCTGTCCCTCGTGGACCGAGCTGAGTGGAAGCGTCGTCAGTACCCCTTGGGACCCAAGGTGACCGCGTTGGCGTTTGGCCGCGACCGCCGCCTACCCATCACCAACCGGTGGCGCGAGCTCTCGTAACCCGAGCATCGGCCCTCCACAGCACCGCAACGAGACGGCCAGCGCTCACCGGAAGGCTGGAGCCTGCCGAGTATGTACGGCCAGGAGAATTGCCTAGAGTGGAGCCATGAAGAAGGTTCGGATCCACCACTTCGCCGAGATGAAGGCCCGCGGCGAGAAGATCACCATGCTCACCGCCTACGACTACCCCACCGCGAAGGCCTTTGACGCCGCTGGCGTGGACATTCTGCTGGTCGGAGACTCGCTCGGTGACAACATCCTTGGCTATGACTCAACCGTGCCGCTGACGCTCGACGAGATGATCCCCTTCGCGCGAGCCGTCTCCCGTGCCGCTGGGCACTCGTTTGTGGTGGCGGACCTTCCCTTCGGCAGTTACGAGGTCTCGCCCCAGCAGGCCGTCGAGTCCTCGATCCGCATGATGAAGCTCTCCGGCGCCAACGCGATCAAGTTCGAGGGCGGACGGCGCATCGCGGACCAGGTGAAGGCAGTGACCGACGCGGGGATCCCGTTCTGCGGGCACCTCGGGTTCACGCCCCAATCGGAGAACGCCCTGGGCGGACGCCGCATTCAGGGGCGCGGTGATGGCGCATACGACGAAATGCTGGCTGATGCCGTGGCGCTTCAGGAAGCGGGAGCCTTCGCTGTGGTGCTCGAGATGGTCATCGCGCCGGTGGCCGAGAAGATCTCTGCAGCTCTCGATATCCCGACCATCGGAATCGGGGCGGGACCCAACACCGATGGCCAGGTGCTCGTGTGGCTGGACGCCATGGGAGTCGGCGACTGGCACCCGAGCTTTTCGAAGCAGTTCGCTGCCGTGGGCGAGGCCATGACAGGCGGCGCAGCGGCGTACGTCGCCGAGGTCAAGGGCGGCGCCTTCCCCATCACCGACCACACGTTCGACGAGTAGCCGGCGGCGCTGCTGAGCGCCCGGAACTCCTCACGCTTCTACCAAAGGACAGCCATGCCCACGCTCGCCATCATTGGAGCCGGACCAGGTCTGGGCGCAGCCGTTGCTCGCCGTTTCGGTCGCGAAGGCTTTTCCATTGCGCTCATCTCACGCGATCAGGCCAAACTCGACGCGCTCGCAACCGAACTGTCCAAAGACGGGGTCACTGCGCGCGGATTCGCGGCCAACGTCCTCGACGCCGCTGCGCTAGAGGCAGCGTTGGACAGCGCTGCTCGTGAACTCGGCCCCATCACATCGCTGCAGTACAGCCCGCTCCCAGCGCGGACCTATTTGAAGCCGGTCTTAGACCTGACCCCTGAGCTCGCGAGCGAGGCGCTCCAGTTCTCCGCGTTGGGGCTTATTTCTGCGGTCCGTGCGGTGCTTCCCGCCATGCGCGAGGCCAACGAGGGAAGCATCATCCTCATCAACGGTGGCACCTCCGTGAAGGCC
The DNA here is from genome assembly GCF_000975035.1 of Demequina flava. GTDB lineage: Bacteria > Actinomycetota > Actinomycetes > Actinomycetales > Demequinaceae > Demequina > Demequina flava. Next base: position 398,185 of record NZ_BBRA01000002.1, read on the forward strand.
CGCGCAGGATTCTCCGCGACCTCCGTGGCCTTTCCCGCCGAGAGTGCATACGGCGAGATGCTCCACGAGGCACTTGCCGACGAGGCTGTGCGCGTACGCCAGCTCGTCATTCCCGGCGCAATCCCCAAACTGCAGCTGCCTGGCGGCATCAACGATGTCGCTGACACGATCTGGAACCTCCACAGCACCGATGGCGACTTCCGGACCATGCTCATCCCGCTTGAAGACGGGCGCGAATAGCCTCGGACTGGGCTCAGGACCCCTTGCGCCAGTCCTCGTCGGCCTCCTCCCACGCTTCAGTGCGTTTCTTCGCGGTCTCCAAAGCCCGGGCCGCTTCTGCGCGCGTGGCGTATGGCCCCATGCGGTTTTCCCACGAGCTCTGCGGGCCTTCCTCGACCTCGCCCGTGCTCGTATTGAAGTAGAACTGCGACTTTCCGTCGTCCTGGTTGGACATGTGCATCGCCTCCCCCAATAGACTGCCAGGCATGAGCCCTGTGCGCGACAAGATCACCAAGGGCACCGTGTCTGCGCGGCGCGATGTGCCCTCCTCCATTGCTCGTCCTGAATACGTAGGGCGCAAGGTCGCCGCGACCTGGCAAGGCGGTGACGTTCACGATGCCGAGACGATTGAGAAGATCCGGATCAGCGCCAAGATCGCTGCGGGCGCACTGGCCGAGGTCGGCCGCCATGTGGCACCAGGTGTCACCACCGATGAACTTGACCGGGTTGGCCACGAATACGTCCTGGACCACGGCGCGTATCCGTCGACGCTCGGATACCCAGGCGCCGCAGGACGACCCCCATTCCCCAAGGCCTTGTGTACGTCCGTCAACGAGATCATCTGTCACGGAATCCCGGACTCGACGGTCGTCGAGGAAGGCGACATCGTGAAAGTGGACATCACCGCCTTCAAGAACGGCGTCCACGGCGACAACTGTGGGTCTTTCATCGCAGGCGAAGGCTCCGACGAGGCCCGCCAACTTGTTGAGGTCACGCACGAAGCGATGACCCGCGGCATTAAGGCAGCCAAGCCTGGGCGCGAGGTCAACGTCATCGGACGTGTGATCGAAAAGTACGCCGCACGCTTTGGCTACGAGTCGGTGCGCAACTACACCGGCCACGGCGTTGGCCCGGCCTTCCACACCGGCCTCGTCGTCCCCCACTACGACGCCGCACCTATGCACGACGACATCATCGAGCCCGGGATGGTCTTTACCATCGAGCCGATGCTGTGTATGGGTTCAGAGGCCAGCCACGAGTGGGATGACGGCTGGACCGTCGCCACCGATGACGGCTCCTGGGTGGCACAGTTTGAACACACCATGGTCATTACCGACGAGGGCGCGGAGGTCCTGACACTGCCATGAGTAAGAACATTGCAATCGGCGTAGACATTGGCGGCACTGGGATCAAGGCTGCTCCCGTCAAGCTCAAGACCGGCAAGTTTGTCGAGGAGCGCTACCGGATTCCGACGCCTGACCCTTCCACTCCTGACTCGATCGCCCGCACCGTGGCGAAGTGCATCACGCGCTTTGAACCATCGCGGAAGACGCCCGTGGGCGTGGCTTTCCCCGGCGTTATTCAACAGGGAGTGGTCAAGACGGCCGCGAACCTCGACGACGCGTGGATTGGCGTCAACCTGCGCGAGCTCATCCGCGACTACGCCGGCCACGACGTGTACGTGATGAACGACGCAGACGCCGCCGGATTCGGAGAACACCGCCACGGCGCCGCGAATGGGCGCGACGGGGTGGTCCTGATGACCACGCTCGGCACCGGAATCGGATCTGCTTTGATCGCGGACGGTGAACTGGTCCCCAATACCGAGTTCGGACACACCATCATCGACGGCGAGATCGCTGAACATTGGGCAGCAGAGTCTGCCCGAGACCGCCTCGACCTCGACTGGGACGGTTGGATCAAAAACCTCCAGCGCTTCTATTCCGAGATGGAGAAGCTGCTGTGGCCTGACCTGATCATCGTGGGTGGTGGCGTGTCTAAGTCGCACCACATGTTCCTGCCGCACCTCACCCTGCGGGCTCCCATCATCCCTGCTGAGCTTCGCAACGGTGCCGGAATTGTGGGCGCCGCGTCGTGGGCCGCTGCGGCCGTCAAGCGCGAGGAAAAGCGCGCGAAGGATGCGGCCAAGGTTGCCGAGAAGAAGGCGAAGAAGGCGGCGTCGAAGGGCTAGTGCTCCGCGCCTTGCTCGCCGGTGAGTTCTTGAGGAATGACCGTGCGTCGTGCCACGTAGCGCGGGAACCACTCGGATCCTGTGCGCGCTCGGTGCGGAGGCGCGAGTGTGATCGCACGCATGCGCGGCACAATGCACGCCAACGCCACGAGGATGAACCAGCCACCTTCAACCAGCATCTTGGACTCGGCGAGGCCCTGAGCGGCCAGCGCGCCGATGAGCAGGAACCATCCCAGCGGCAGCCACGTGTCCTGCTGGCGTCCGTACTCAACAGCACGCCATGCGCGCGCTGCCATGAGGACGACGATGGCAATGATGAGCGCAAGCCCCATCAGGCCGAGCTGGAGCCATGCGTCCAGGTAGACGTTGTGGGCGTGCGTGGCGCGCACAGTGGTCTCTCCGACCACAGCTGAATACGGCTCTGCCCAGATAGGCCACACGCCCACGAAGCCCCAACCTTCGGGACGGAGTTGGGCAATGTCGACAACGCGTTCCCAGATCCCTGTGCGGTTGGTGAGGTCGGGGTCGCGCTCAAGCATCTCGAGCAACGAGTCAATCTGGCTCAGCGCAAAGGCGCCGACGGCCACGAGCATGCCGATAAAACTGACGGAGATGATCCGCTTGCCCGGTGGGTCTGCGGCACGAATAACCACTCCGAAGACAGCGAGCACGATCACGACGGCCGCGACAACCGTGACGGTCGCAGACTGCGTCAGCAGGTGCACGCCAATGGCGGTCATCAGCGTGATCCAGCCATTGCGCGCGCTGATGCGCCGCTCAAGGCGCAAGATCACGGCGAGAATTCCCACGAGCAGCGCGATCATGCCAAACGGATTGCGGTTGCCCACAAAGCCCTGGATGGGACCGCCGTCAATCAGTGCGTTCTCGGACCACACGAACGGCGAGGTTGCGTCGTCGAGGCCCGTGACATCCGAGAAGTCGCCGGCCACCGGCATGAGCTCGTCCTGCACGACCAGGGTGACGAAGACCTCAAAGCCAATTCCGAGCAGCAGGCACCACTGAAGGCCCCGATAGAGAAGGTCGAGGAACCGCTTGCCACCGACGCCTTGCACCGACACGGCCGCCAGCACGGTGGTCATCACTGTGACCCCCACGGCGAGCGCGGTAACGCCCGGCGTCGCGGACCAGATGATCGATAGCGCGCCCAGGCCCACAAAAGCGACAATGATGAGCGGGAATCTAGCCCGCCACAACTGTCCGCGGAACGCGATCCAGTAGCCGGCCACGGTGAGGACGCACAACAGCGCATACCCCGGGATGCCGAGCATGTAACGGAATCCCTGGCCCGACATCATCAGAACCACAGCCAACACCACCAGCGCCTCGCGACCCGCGCGAGAGGACAGCCAGGCATGAAGCCGGCTGCCAATGGTGGCCATGGTCATAGTGATCGCAATCTTCTCTCGACGTCACGGGTACTTGGGGTGGCGTGAAGGAGCGCATGTGGCCCCCCTGGGCCGGTGTTCATGCGATGTTCACCGGCACAACCGATATCGAGTGTAGGCGAGGATGGCAAACGTGCGCCACTGCGCACAGTGCCCGGGCGTGGCGGCGCAGCGCGTGATCCGTCGTGGTGGCCGCGTAGCGCGAGAGCTCAGTCGGTCACGAAGAAAACCGTTTCGATGCCGTCATTCCAGGGGTAACAGCCCTTTTAAGGCAGTTTGTCCATCAAAGTGTGACAGCGGCGCCCAAGTCGTGGCATGATTATCGAGATGCGTGATTGCGCTCCGGACCGCAAGGTCTGTGACGCGCTCGATGGCATCCGGCCCCGGCGTCGCTAGCCCCCCTTGCGACGTCGGGGTCGTCTCATTTCTCGAGCCTTCTCCCCCGCCACACATGGCTCCATCTGCCTGCTTCAGCATGCTCACGTAGGCAAGCACAGCCACCAGGGTGGGACCCAATGACAAGGTGCGGGCCGATCCCAGGGTTACGACGGCATCGGCCCTCCCCAAGTTATGGGGCCGAGCTACTCGACGCCACCGACCTCTTCGCCGGCTTCAAAGTTGCCGTTCTCGACGTCATCCCAGAACTGCGGGAGTTCCTCTTCGGTCAGCAGCACCGTCGAGCCAACGCCATCAACGCTGTAGCCCAGCGAGGTGATCGGCGGCGTTCCAGTCACGGCATTGCCGCCAAGCGCGCCCCGCATGTCGAGCGCCACGCCCATCAGGTCAAAGACCCCGGTGCCCTCGGAGACTCGGAAAGCATCAAGAGTGGCCGACGTGACAGGCAACAACTTCGTGGGGTTGAGAAGGGTGGCCGGGCTCAAGATGCCTTCCGCGACCGCTCCTACGACCTGTCGCTGGCGCTCGGCGCGGCCGATGTCGCCAAGAGGGTCGGAGTAGCGCATCCGTGAGAACGCCAGCGCGGTTTCACCGTCGACGACGTGGCAGCCGGCCTCCCAGACGAGTCCGCTCTTCTCATCGTCGACGTCGTAGTCGAGGCACAATTCCACGCCACCAAGTGCGTCCACGATTTCTTCGACACCGGTGAAGCCGACTTCCATGTACGTGTCGATGGTCATGCCGGTGAGGTCTTCGACAGTCTCGACGAGCAGCTGTGGCCCGCCAAAGGAGAATGCGGCGTTGATCTTGTTGCTTCCGTACCCGGGGATCGCAACATACGAGTCGCGCGGGATGGAGATCAGGGAGACCGGGCCGCTCTCTGGGGCATGCATCACCATGATCGTGTCGGTGCGGGCGCCCTCGGTGCCATCGTCGCCTTCCCACCCTTCGCGCGAGTCCGAGCCCACAATCAACGTCGTGCTACCCGGGGTGTCAGGCTCACCGGACAGCGCATCGACGGTCTGAATCTGGCCCTGAACCCAAAACAGCAGCCCGCCAAAGATGACGGCCAGAATGAGCAAAATGATGAGCGCGGCCGTGCAGCAGCGGTGCTTCTTGCGCTTTCGCACGGGGGGTGCCGCAACCGGCGCCTGCTGCTGATAGGTGGGTTCGGGGTTGGCCGTTTGGCTCCCGGCTGCCTGCGCCTGCTGGCGTGGCGGGTAGGACGGCGGCGGCGTCGTGCGCCGAGGAGGTGTCGACGCCATAGGCGGAGTAGATGCGGCCTGGGGCGGCATGGCGCGGGTCGGGGCCACGGGTTCATCCTGCGGATTGGCCGGAGTCACGGGAATGCGCGTCGATACTCGTTTGGGCTTAGGTGGCACGGATGGCGGCTTGGGGCGATTCGCGCTACGGGGCGCGTCGCGCTCGGAGGACTGGCCGGAATCCTGGTTGCTCACGTCCTGAGAGTATCCCGGTGGCACCGCAATCTCGCGGAGGCGGCACCTAGGTCACGCCACGTGGCGCAGGGGTATGCCAGGCTCATCCCTATGACGGACACCAGCCAGCTCTTCCCCGGCAAGCAGTTCATTTCCACGGTGCTTGACGCGCTTGAGAGCAAAACGGCGATGAGCGGCGCTCTTGCGCGGGTCTACCTCATGCGCGCTGCCATGGCTGGCGTCATCATCGGCATTCTGTACTTGGCTGACTTTGCCGTTCTCGCAGTTTTCACTGAGATCGGCGGTGGGAACTTCTCGGCGCTTGGCACCATTTTCGGCTCGCTGGTCTTTGGGTTCGCTCTGGTGTTCATCTACTTCTCGAAGTCCGAGCTGCTGACGTCGAACATGATGATCGTCTCGATCGGCCGCTACTACAAGCGCATCACGGTGCTGAAGTCGCTGCGGATTCTCTCGCTGTGCTACTTGGGCAACTTCCTTGGAGGGCTGGCCGTGGCCCTCCTGGTTTGGGGCTCTACCCTCGCCGATGGCGCGGTGGGTGACCAACTCGTTGCAGCATCGGACCACAAGCTGTCGTATCTCACGGAGGGCGTTACGGGCTGGACTGACCTGTTCATCCGCGCGATCCTCTGCAACTTCATGATCAACCTCGCGATGCTGCTGGTCTACAACGGCACCATCAAGGAGGACTTTGTGAAGGCCCTGGTCATGATCGTGGCTGTGTTCATCTTCGCGTTCATCGGCTTCGAGCACTCGGTCGCGAACACCGTGGTGTTCACAATCGTCGGCTTCCAGGACGGCATCGACATCGGGCTCGCACTCGGAAACCTTGCGATCGTCCTCGCCGGTAACTTCATCGGTGGCGGGCTCTTGATCGGCATCTACTACGCGTATGCAAACGACGCGCAGAAGCACCTGGATAGGCAAGCGCGCCGCGGGCACCGCTAGGGCCGAGGCTCAGGCAAACCCCCATCTCTCGAGTCGAGCGTCTGCAAGGGCGCCGCTCAGGAACGCAGAATCCTCTCCATGGCTTTGCCCTTGGCCACCTGGTCGACCAACTTGTCGAGAGAACGCGCCTTCTGTATCAGGGGGCCTTCGATCTCCTCTACCCGCACGCCACGGATCACACCTGCGACGAGATCTGCGTGGGGATTCAGCTCTGCCTGGTCAAAGAACTCAGGAAAGGTCGACTCGTCGTTCGCGAATACGTCTATCTGCCTCTTGTCGAAGCCCGTCAGCCGGGTGATTACCTGGTCGACTTCATCCTGAGTGCGGCCCTTGCGCTCGACCTTCTGTACATACATCGGGTACGCCAACGAAAACGTCATGGTAGAGAAGGAGCGGCTAATCTCGCCACCCTATCCCCCCGTGACGCTCGAGCGCCGGGGCTCGGCGTAGGCGCAGCTAGGCGGGCGTGAGGCCACCCTCGGCGTCGGTGTCGATCGGCGTCGTCAGTCCGTGCGGTACTGGTCGGCCTTCGCCATCCACACTGACGAACACCAAACTGTCGATGCTCAGAATCGGGCTGCGCGTGATCATGTTGCGCACTTCGGCACGCAACGTGATCGATGTGCGTCCAAACTTCACAACGGAGATCCCCATCTCAATCATGTCTCCTTGGCGTGCAGTCGACACGAAATCGATCTCAGAGATGTACTTCGTGACAGCACGCCGGTTGCCGAGCTGAAGGATGGCGTGAATCGCCGCTTCTTCGTCAACCCACCTGAGGAGGCTTCCTCCAAACAGCGAGCCGTGGGCGTTAAGGTCCTCAGGACGCACCCAACGGCGTGAGCGGAACGTGATCCGCTCCTGGACGGGCTGGGTTGTGACGGCTTCTGGCTGGCTGTGCATGGTGTCCTCCGGGGTGGCGACGTGGGCGAATAAACAGCACCACGCTGGGCCACTGACTCCACCGTACGCCCGCTCCCGTTTCAGGCCTGTTTCTCCCGGGGCAAGGAAAGGCAAAGCGGATGAGTTGGCCGATACGCCGGGTCTTGTCGGGCACGCTGCGTTACCGCGTGCGTGCCGGGCGACCATCCATCTAGGCCCTGAATTACTCCAGGGCTCAAGCAGCCTACCCAGATGCTTGGGCGGGCAGCCCTCAAACGCATCCTGTCTGGCCTTGCTCCGGGTGGGGTTTACCGTGCCGCTCCTGTCACCAGTCGCGCGGTGAGCTCTTACCTCACCCTTTCACCCTTACCCCCGGCTCGCGCCGGAGGCGGTTTACTTTCTGTGGCACTTTCCCGCGGGTCACCCCGGGTGGCCGTTAACCATCACCCTGCCCTACGGAGCCCGGACGTTCCTCGGGACTCTTGCGAGTCACGCGGCCGCCTAGCCAACTCATCCGCGCCCCAAGGATACCCGTCGCACCTGGTTTCCCAGGCATCGGCCCGATGCCGTGGTCACCGACGATCTACGGCCAGGAGCGTGGGACACGCCAAACCCCGCCGAGTATGTACGGCCAGGGGAAACGGGGCGGCGGTGCCCGCCCGTACGCTAGTGGCGTGCTGATTCTGCTTCCGCCGTCCGAAGGAAAAACTGCGCCCCTCGCTGGAGCGCCCGTCGATCTCGACGCTCTCAGTCATCCAGGCCTCGCAAAAGCGCGCAAGCGTGTGGGTGACGCGCTCGTGAAGGTCTCTGGGCAACGCAATGCGTTCGACGTGCTCGATGTGGGCCCGAGTTTGGCCGCGGAGGTCGAGCGCAATGTGACCCTGTGGGACAACCCCAGCGCGCCCGCCTCTCAGGTGTACACGGGCGTGCTCTACGACGCTGCGGGTATGGGTTCGTGGGACACAGCCACTCAGGAGCGCGCCGCGGAACGCATCCGTATCGTCTCGGCGCTGTGGGGAGCGGTCTCCCCCGCCGATCACATCCCGGCGTATCGGCTGTCGATGTCGACGTCGCTGGGACGCATCGGTCCGCTGGCGAGCTACTGGCGCAAGCACCTGGCCACAGAGTTGTCCCACCTGGCAGACGGACGCCTCATCGTCGACTGCCGTTCAAGCAGCTACGTGGCAGCGTGGCGACCATCGCACACACCGTCACTGTCAGTCCGCGTCGAGCGCGAGTTGAACGGGAAGCGCTCAGTAGTTAGCCACATGGCCAAGCACACGCGGGGGCTTCTCGCAGGCGCACTCACGGAGGTCGAGACGGTGCCGGATACGGCCGACGAGGTCGCGGACATTGCTCGTGGGCTCGAGCACGTCATCGAGGTCTCGGTCGCCGGCAACGAACTCACGATCGTGTTGCAGGGGTAAGCCTTAGCTCGTGGGCGCCCCCACGCACAGAACGTGACGCTCGACGATGTCGCCATCGCGGTCCACGTGCAGGCGCAGGATGGTGAGCGACGCGGGCTGGGGCCAGATAGCTCCCCACGTGCGCGGTTCCATTCCGAGTGATACGCCTACGGCGGACTTGATTGCCACGGCGTGCGAGGCAGCAGCCCAGGTGCGCGGTTCGTCCTTACCCTGCGCTGCCAAAGCGGCGTGCTGCCGGGCAACGTCACGGAGGAAGTCGTCCATGCGCGCCCCGACCTCGGGGATTGACTCTCCGCCGGGCGCCGCGATCTCCGCGTGCCGCCAGCGGTGAATGGCGTCGCCAAACTGCTCAGCGACGGCATCTCCTGTGAGGCCTTCCCACTCACCAAAGTGGATCTCCCGCACACGGTCGTCAGTCTCGACATTGGCTCCGACTCGGCGCCCCAGCGCTCCCCCGGTCTCCTGGGTGCGGGTCATCGGCGACGCGAAGACGCGGCTCACGTGTGCAAGATTCTCCCAAGTACGCCGGCCGATGCGGTAGAGGGCATCCGCGGCCTTGGCCACCTGGATTTTGCCTTGGGTGTTGAGCGAAGGGCCCACTTCACCAGAGCCAGAAAGTGCGTGCACCAACGTCATGTCGGTCACGCCGTGACGGACGAGGACCATCGTCAGCGGGCTGATCAGCGCATCAGAGTCCGCTGCGAACGGCGAGCGACTGGGGGCTCGTGTGGGCTTGGCCGAGTCGTCGTACTCCGGCCCCGTTGAAGCGACGTGCTCGGACGTCATGCGTCCGCCTTGCGCACGAGGATGCTGCCGCAGTCTTCGCAGCGCACAATCTGCTCTGGCGCGGCAGTGTTGACGGCCTGAAGATCCCCAGGGTTGAGCGTCATGTTGCAGCCAAGGCACGTGGGTCCACGTAGCGCCGCTGCGCCCACGCCACCGTTGTTTCCGCGAATGCGCTCGTACAGCGACATCAGCGCGGAGTCGAGCGGCTCTGCCAGGCGGACGCGCTCGGCCTCGATGTCGGCGATTTCTTCGTGAATCTCAGCAGCGGCGCGGTCGCGCTCGGCTTCAAGCTCAGCGATCTGGGAGTCGATCGCGTCGCGCTGCGAGGATGCTTCTGCGTGAAGCTTCTCCGCAGACTCAAGACGCTCCATCGCTTCGAGTTCGATGTCTTCGAGATCACCCTGGCGCTTCTTGAGCACTTCGAGTTCCGCCTGGAGCGCCTGCAAGTCCTTCGCAGATCCGCTTCCTGACTCAAGGCGCGCGGTATCGCGGTCCGCACGGGAGCGCACCGACTGCACGTCGTCCTCAGCCTTGGTTACGTCGCGCCGCAGGTCCGAGACCTCAGCCCCGCGAGCGATGGCATCCTCTTGGAGGTCTTTTGCACGCCCTGCGAGCTCAGCGATGTGCGCGATCTGCGGCAGAGTCTCGAGGCGGTGCCGCGCTTGCTTGAGTCGCAGGTCGGCATCTTGAACCTTAAGCAGTTGCTGCTGGTCGGCGACGGGGGCTGTAGCCACAGGGGTGTCTCCTTCTTGGTGTTACGTGTTGGGGGTGGACGGCGAGGGGAAATGCGCGGTCCACGGGTCAGTGTTGAGAGTTGAAACGGTGGTGTCGACACCGGCCGCATCCGCAACATGCTCCGCCGTCGAGGTGAGCCACGCCCACTCGGATGCTGAGTGTGCCACGTCGACAAGGAATGGCCGACCATCACCAAGATCCGCGAGCTCACGGAAGTCCGATGCCGGGTGGTGGCGAAGATCGGCGGTGAGGTAGACATCGGCGCCCGCTGCGCGCGCATCCGCCAGGTACGAGTCGCCCGAGCCGCCACACACCGCGATGGTCGTCACGATCGCGTCGAGCTCCCCGGCGACCCGCACTCCGTGCGCCGATGCTGGGAGGACGCTTGCCACATGCTGGGCAAACTCGCCGAGCGTGAGGGGACCTGCGAGAGGGCCGATGCGGCCGGTTCCCTGGGACGTGTCATCGGGGCGTGGAATGAGGGGCGTGGACATCGCGACGCCTACAGCGCTGGCGAGGGCCTCTGAGACGCCATCGGTCGCGGCATCCGCGTTCGTGTGGGCGTTATATAGTCCGATGCCGTGCGCAATCAGTTGATGCACGACTGCACCCTTTGACGTGGTCACCGGCAACTGGGTCGCGCCCCGCAAGAGCAGCGGGTGGTGCGTGACGATGAGGTCGGCGTCGATGTCGATCGCCTCCTGCACGACGGCGAGCGTCGGGTCCACGGCAAAGAGCACCCGGCGCACCTGCGCCGAGGGGTCTCCGACCGTGAGTCCGTTCACGTCCCAATCCTCCGCAAGTGCCAGAGGGAAGCGATCTTCAAGGATGTCCGCGATGTCCGCGACTGTGGTCATGCCTCCACGCTACTCAGGTTTCCCGCCGCTGATTCTCCAAAAGGCGATCAATCTTGGCCTCGAGGTCACGGACCTGCTCCTGAAGCTCCTCATGGCGGCCCACCTCGCGGGCTTCATCTGCGGCGTCGCCTTCACCTGAGGTGACGGAAACGAACCACGCTGCTACCGAGGCGGTCACAACACCAATAAGGGCAATACCCAGCAGCATCATGATGACGGCGACAATGCGGCCGGTCACGGACACCGGCGAAAAGTCCCCATATCCGACCGTTGTGACAGTCACGACGGCCCACCACAGGGCGTCGCCAAAGTTGTTGATCGCGGAATCTGCAACTTCACGCTCGGCGGACAGGACCGCAACGGAACCGATCCACAGCAGAAGAATCACTGACAGCACGACTGCCTGCATGGTCTGCAAACGACCCTTGGCGGACGCGAATGCGGCTCCCTGAGTGAAGGCCGACAGTACCTTCAGCGGACGAGCGGCAGGGACAAGGACGGCAATCACATCGATCGGATGCGTCCACAGGAACTTCCAGGACTTCTGCGAGATCAGCGTCCGGATGATGATGTCGACAAGGAAGATGAGCCAGATCACACCCTGCACGGTGAGCAACATGGATCGAATACCTTGCGGCAAAGACTCAAACAAGATGATGCGCCCTGACCACACCAACAAGAAGACGAAGGCAAGGGCCGCCATCCAGCGATCGGTGCGCGCGGCATAGGCGTCATAGCGCCGGCCCATTGGTTCGGACACTGGCGGCCCTCCCTCCGTCGCGGTCTCACGACTCGTCACGTCTGGGCACCCATGGTAGCCAGGCTGAGGTCGGTATCAGTGAGCCGCACCGCGCTAACAGCAAGCCTGAGGCGTGTGCCGGCGAGACTTCGCGCGGCTGTGGCAGTGACCGCAACCACGCCGTTCGTCCAAAGAGTGGGCCCTACCGGACTCGAACCGATGACACCTGCGGTGTAAACGCAGTGCTCTAACCAACTGAGCTAAGGGCCCGCGCACCATTGTGGCCTATAGACAGGCGCTGAGGCGAATCCGCGTCGCCTCCGGCCAGGATGTCAGACCCCTGAGAGATGATAAAAGTGAGGGAAAGGAGACCCCATGACTACCTCAATCACAGTAGCGCCGGTTCGGACACCTGTGGAGACCCCACTTGCGGAACCCGGCCTCGATGTCAGCAAAGAACTCGACACGTGGCTCGAGACAATGGTCAAGCCCGAGTCCCCCGTGCGATGGCGACACCGCGGACGGGCACCCATTCCGATGAGTTCTGCCACTGCTCTCGAGAGCCGAGTGAGGCTCCTGAGCAACCAGAACGACTGGGGCGTCGTCGAACGCCGTCGCGCAGGCGAGTGGGCTCAGACCATGCACCTCCCCGACGGGTACATCATCGAGGTCAACGGAGTTCCCGGTCCGCACTGTTTCGCGCGCCGAGTCCAAGGCGTCGACGGCTCCGAGAAATTTGCGTCTGCCGCCGTGGTCGCGGACGTGCTCTGGTCCTGGCTTCGGATTTCTTTGCCGGCGGGTTACTCACTGAGGGAGCTGTCCGAGGGTGAGTGAAGCACCTGGGTCGTTTTCTCCGGCCGCGTACGTTGCCACCGGGGCGCATTGTGGATTGGGCGACCTCGACAAACTCGGCGTGCCCTACATCCAGCACCCAGCGCGGGTTGCGACTTACCTCAAGCGCCTCTACCCCGATTGCGTCGACGACGTCGTGGCTGTTGCGTGGCTGCACGATGTGGTTGAGGACACCAAGGTCCGCCTCGAGGACCTGCGAGCATGCGGGTTCAGCGAAGACGTCGTTACCGCTGTCGACTGCATTTCACAACGACAAGACGGCGAGAAGAAGGAACCAGCCGATGACTACTACGCGCGCGTGAGGTCACATCCCTGGGCGCTGATGGTCAAAGAGGCTGACCTGATGGATAACACCGACCCCGACCGCCTCAGCCAACTACCGGACAAGGACCGTGAGCGGCTATCTGAGAAGTACGCCCACGCGCGCGAATTCTTCGGGTTTGGCGATCCGTGGGCGTGATCTGAGCGCCGGCTCAGGGCGCAACGTCTGTCACTTAAAGCGCGCGAACAGCCGCGCGATACTCGTCGAGGTCGCGGGCTTGGCCCAGCTCGCTCAGCACGGACCAGCGCAACACGCCAGCCGAGTCAATCAGGAAGCTGCCACGACCAGCGAGCCCCTTGTCTTCGTTGAAGACGCCGTATGCACGCGCGGCCTCGCCGTGTGGCCAGAAGTCGCTCAGCAGCGGCCCTTCGTATGCGTGAGCGTCGCCCCAAGCCTTCATCGTGAACAGGGAATCGCACGAGACCACGGCAACAGTCAGGTCGCTGTCGGGAACGAGCGGGGCTTCATCGCGCAAGTCGATGAGCTCGTTGGTGCAGGTATCCGAGAACGCGAATGGCACAAATACCAGCAAGAGCGGTGCGCCGCGATAGTCGCTGAGAGTCGTTCGCCGTCCGTGGTTGTCCACTAAAGCGATGTCCGGGGCAACCTCGCCGAGGCGAGAAAGGGTCACTTCTGCCAGCCCTTGTCGACGAGGCGGGTGCATGACCAGCCCTGGCCGACCACAAAAGTCGTGGTGCCGTGAAGTCCTGCAACTGCAGCTGACTCCTGGACGTCGCGCGGCGGTACGTGACCGGTCTTGCCTGCCTTCGGAGTGAAGAGCCAGACGGTGCCACCGTCATCGAGGAGAGACTGCACGTCCATCAATAGATCCGTGAGGTCGTCCTCGCCTTCGCGGAACCACACCAGGACACCGTCGGTGACGTGTCCATAGTCTTCATCGGCAAGTTCCTCGCCGGTGATCTCGGTGATGGCCTCACGCAACGCGAGGTCCACGTCCTCGTCGTAGCCGAATTCCTGTAGGACAAGTCCTTTGGTCAGGTCGAACCGGGCGATGACACCATCGTCCACGGTGCTCGTCCCCTCCTGTGTGGCCACGGCGGTGGCACTCCCTTCGTTGAACTCTCCGCGCAACTCCTGCACGAACGTTTCCACCACAGTAGAGCGCACGCGCATGCCGTGGCAATGTGAGATGCCCCTCGCGCGTGGCGTCACGCCCGCGCTGGCGTGACAATTTGGTGAGAACTCGACACAATGAGCAACGAGAGCGGCACCAACCGCCCCCACCCCAAGGCACGGCGCTGAACCCCATGCGCCCCACAGGAAGGTCACCGGTGGCATCACACGGCGATATTGACAAGGACCCCAGCGAGACTGACGAGTGGCTCGAGTCACTTGACGGAATGATCGAGGCGGGCGGTGAGTCGCGCGCTGAATATGTCCTTGACCGCATGGTCGAGCATGCCGCGACCAAGCAGCTCTCGGTCCCGCTCAGCCTCAACACCCCTTACGTCAACACGATCCATGCTGACGATGAGCCTGAGTTCCCCGGCGACGAAGAGATTGAGCGCCGCTACCGCGGCTGGATCCGCTGGAACGCGGCTGTCATGGTGACGCGCGCGCAGGCGGCCGGCAAGGGTGTGGGCGGGCACATCTCGTCCTACGCTTCCGTGGCGACACTGTACGAAGTGGGTCTCAACCACTTCTTCCGCGGCAAGGACCACCCAGGCGGCGGTGACCAGGTGTACTTCCAGGGCCACGCAGCTCCTGGAGTGTACGCACGTGGATACGTCGAGGGCCGCTTCACTGAGGACGACCTCGACTCGTTCCGCCAGGAGAAGTCCGGGCCGGGTCGCGGAATGTCGTCGTACCCCCACCCCCGCCTCATGCAGGACGTGTGGGAGTTCCCGACTGTGTCGATGGGACTGGGCCCAGCGTCCGCCATTTACCAGGCGTGGACCAACCGTTACATGCACCTTCGCGGTCTCAAGGACACCTCGCAGCAGCACGTCTGGGCATACCTGGGCGATGGTGAAATGGACGAGCCCGAGAGCCGCGGAATGCTCCAGCTCGCGGCAAACCAGGGCCTCGACAACCTCACGTTCGTCGTCAACTGCAACTTGCAGCGCCTCGACGGACCTGTGCGCGGTAACGGCAAGATCATCCAGGAACTCGAGGCCTTCTTCCGCGGTGCCGGATGGAACGTCATCAAGGTGATCTGGGGTCGCAACTGGGACCCGCTGCTGGGCCGCGACGACGACGGTGCCCTGGTCAACCTCATGAACACCGTGCCGGACGGAGACTTCCAGACGTTCCGCGCCGAGTCCGGTGCCTTCATTCGTGATCAGTTCTTCGGCGGCGACCCGCGCGCCAAAGAGCTCGTCAAGGACATGACGGACGACGAGATTTGGGCACTCAAGCGCGGTGGCCACGACTACCGCAAGCTGTACGCCGCCTACCGGGCTGCGACGACGCAGGCCAACGGCAAGCCCACCGTGATTCTTGCGAAGACGATTAAGGGCTACGGCCTGGGCTCGAACTTCGCCGCTCGCAACTCGACGCACCAGATGAAGAAGCTTGCCGCCCAGGACCTCAAGGTGCTGCGCGACACGTTCGACATCCCGTTCACCGACGAGCAGCTTGAAGAAGACCCGTACAACCCGCCGTACTACCACCCAGGTGCGGATGACCCAGCGCTGCAGTACATGCTGGACCGCCGCAAGGAGCTTGGTGGATTTGTTCCCGAGCGTCGCGACCCCAAGACTCAGATCGCGTTGCCGGACGACAAGGCGTACGAGTTGCTGGCCAAGGGCTCGGGCAAGCAGGAAGTCGCCACGACCATGGCGTTCGTCCGCCTGTTCAAGGACCTCGTGCGCGACAAGGAGTTCGGCAAGCGCATCGTGCCGATCATTCCGGATGAGGCTCGCACCTTCGGCCTGGACGCGATCTTCCCGTCCGCAAAGATCTTCAACACGCAGGGCCAAAACTACCTCCCTGTCGACCGTGAACTCATGCTCTCCTACAAGGAGTCCGAGGCGGGTCAGATCATGCACACCGGCATCAACGAAGCCGGCTCGGCCGCTGCCTTCCAGGCTGTGGGCACGGCATATGCCACCCACGGTGAGCCGCTGGTGCCGTTCTACATCTTCTACTCGATGTTCGGTTTCCAGCGCACGGGAGACCAGTTCTGGGCCGCCGGCGATCAGTTGACGCGTGGTTTCATCATTGGTGCCACCGCTGGACGCACGACCCTGACCGGAGAAGGCCTTCAGCACGCCGACGGCCACTCGCCGTTGCTCGCGGGTACCAACACCGCAGTGGTGCAGTACGACCCGGCGTTCGGTTACGAGATCCGCCACATTGTGCGCGACGGCATCCAGCGCATGTACGGCGACGATGGACGCGACCCCAACGTCATGTACTACCTCACCGTGTACAACGAGCCCATCCAGCAGCCCGCAGAGCCGGAGAACGTTGATGTCGACGGCATCCTCAAGGGCATCTACAAGTTCGCGGACGCTCCTGCTGGCGATGGTCCTGAAGCTCAGATCCTTGCCTCCGGCGTGGCTGTCCCGTGGGCGCTTGAAGCTCAGGAACTGCTCGCGACGCACTACGGCGTCCGCGCCTCGGTGTGGTCAGTGACAAGCTGGAACGAGCTTCGACGGGAAGCTCTCGCATGCGAAGAGAAGGCGTTCCTGCACCCGGGCGAGAACCCAGTCCCCTACGTCACGCAGAAGTTGCAGGACGCGCAGGGCCCGTTCGTCGCGACAACGGACTACGACCACCTTGTGCCCGATCAGATTCGCGCCTGGGTCCCGGGCGACTACGCGACGCTGGGCGCGGACGGCTACGGCTTCTCCGACACCCGTGCAGCGGCACGTCGTTACTTCAAGATCGACGGCCCGTCGACGGCGGTCAAGGTGCTTCAGCAGCTTGAGCGCCGCGGCCAGGTCTCCCCTGGCACCACGGCCGATGCTGTGAGCCGTTACGAGCTCCACGACGTCCGCAAGGGCACGTCAGGAAACGCTGGTGGCGACGCGTAGGGCGTTACCTCACCGGAATCAAAGCGGCCCCGCAACCGAAATGGTTGCGGGGCCGCTTTGTTTGTGACGCGACTACTGTTGCCTGCCCTCATCGTCATCGCCGGAACGAGACTCACCACTATCCGGACCGTCGTGGCTTGACTCCACGTCGCTCATTTCACGCGAGCCTTCTGAGTCCTGGGCGGGCTCCTGTTGCTCGGCTGGCACTGGGTGCGCGTCCGCGTCGGGACTGCCTGCCGTTTCTCCGGCAGGCGCCTCGGGACCGGCCGCATGGCCGTGCGCTGTGCTTGTGTCACGCGCCGAGGTCGACGTTTCGGGTACATCTGTGCCCTGCTCGGCATCACCGTCATGACGGTTGTCCGGGACCGTGGCGCGGCTGACGCTGTCAGGCTCGGACCCGGCGAGTCCGGAGGTGCTCCCGACAGGCGCGCCCTCTACCCGCGCCGCTGCGGTGAAGGAGCGGCGCACAAGCACCGCCACCACGATGATCGCGATAATGACGATCGCGAGGGCGATCCAGAGCGCGATAAGGAGCGTCGTCGAAAAGGCGCCGTCTGGGGAGACCCGGACGTAGCCCTGGCCGGTGCACTCGGATGCGCCGGAGGCGATGCTTCCGGAGACGTGGAAGGTTCCGGTCAGTTCCAGGCCCGAGGCGTCTTGGAACTCTGTGAGGAGGTCGTCGACGGCAAGTGTGCCACCCCATTCGACCGCATCGTCCGTGTTGATGTCAGTGCCGTTCCACAGCACGATTGTCCAGCCACCGATCACCAGCCCCGCACTTGCACTGTCTCCCATGGGGACATCACCAGTAGTGCCCTGCCAGGTCAGAGTCTCACCTGGAACGGCGTCCAGAGGTAGCGCCGCAAAGGTGTTCCCTGGGGTGGTGGTCTCACCGCCACTCGTAGTCACTTCGAACGTGCACCCCTGCGACAGCGACCCGCCGTTAACTTCCTCGGCAATACCGGTCAGTGCAACGCCTGCTGACAGGGCAGCGATGACGGCCACCGCGATCGAGGCACCCTTGGCGGAACTCACGCGCTGAATGCACAGAGCGCTCACGCCGGCGATGGTGACGGCAAGAATCCCGAACAGCGGGAGCCTATCTGGCGGGAGGATTCCGGTGAGCCACAGCAGGCACATCACAATGAGACCCAACAGGGTGCCCAATAAGAACCCAATGAATGGACGGGGACGCGCAGTCATATTCTTCCCTCGGTCGGACAGTCAGTACGTGCTCGCCACAGTAGCGGGCGACCGCCCGGGACTGTCGACTGACCACCAAACACGGCGACCGACCTTTGTGGACTTCACACAATCGGGTCCTATGCTGACTCTCATGTCCCAATCCGCCGCGCGGTCGGAGACGCTGCGCCGTTTGCGCGCCGCGACCGGCCGACTCGCCACAGCCGCCCTGCGCCGTCTCGACGCCGACTACCCGTGGTTCAGACATCTGCCCGCACAAGAGCGTTCCTGGGTCGGAACCGTCGCGCAGGCAGGTATCTCGTCCTTCGTCGCCTGGTACGCGGATCCCCAGCACTCCCACCGCAGCGCGACGGAAGTCTTCGCCGCAGCACCGCCAGAGTTGACGCGCTCCGTGTCGCTTCAGCACACGCTGTCCATCGTTCGTACGGTCGTCGAGGTCGTCGAGAATCACTCGGACGAATTCGCTTCGCCGGGGTCCGAGCAAGAGGTCCGCGAAGCAATCCTGCTGTTCTCTCGCGAGATCGCCTTCTCGGCGGCCGAGGTCTACGCACGAGCCGCGGAGACACGCGGCGCCTGGGACGCACGCCTCGAGGCACTCGTTGTGGACGCGCTTGTCCGTGGTGAAGTGGACGACGACCTCCCTTCGCGCGCAGCAGCTCTGGGGTGGAAGCCCGGCCCCACGCTCGTGTTGGTGGGCCTCACAGATGGGGCACTCGGTGAAGTCCAGAGCGCCGAGCTACGCCGAGTCATTCGGCGCTCCGCCCCTGGTGCGCTCGTCGGCATCCACGGCGAAGACCTCATCGTGATCGCACGCTCGGATGACTCGCACGAAGAACTCGTGCAACACATCATGGGCACGTTTGGTCCCGGCCCGATTGTGCGAGGCCCCAAGGCTGTCACCCTCATCGAGGTTGCTCGCTCCACACGCGCAGCCGTTGCCGGCGTCATCGCCGCGCCAGCGTGGTCGATGGCACCGCGGCCAGCAGGCGCCGATGACCTGCTTCCGGAGAGAGTCCTCGTCGGAGACACGGCAGCACGTGAACGGCTCGTCGCCATTGCCTACGATCCCATCGTGCAAGCTGGCGGCTCGCTGTCCGAGACCGTCGCCACGTACCTCGACTGCGGCAGGTCCCTCGAGACTGCGGCGCGGACCATGTTCGTCCATCCCAACACGGTGCGATATCGCCTCAAGAAGGTGGCGGAGCTGACCGGTTGGGACGTCTTAGCCCATCGCGATGCGCATGTCCTGGAGATGGCATTCGCTCTCGGCAGACTTCGGGACACTTCTCGCGAGACTTTGTAGGTTTACTACAAATCTCCTCGCTGAATCCCGTAAGGCAGTGGACCTTCAGCAACGTCGTTGTGCGCCATGCTAGAACCATGATTGCCGTTCTCTGTCCCGGTCAGGGTGCGCAGACTCCCGGAATGCTCGAGCCCTGGCTCACGATTCCCCGCGTCGCCGACTCCCTCACCGCATTGTCGGAAGCCACAGACAAAGACCTCATCGCGCACGGCACCACATCCGATGCCGACACCATTCGCGACACTGCGATCGCCCAGCCACTACTCGTGGCCACGGCGATCGCAACTGCGCGCGAAGTTCTCGGTGATGTAAAGCCTGGCGTGCTTGCCGGTCACTCGGTGGGAGAGCTTGGCGCGGCCGCCCTCGCGGGCGTAGTCAGTGACGTCGAAGCCATGAAACTCGTCACCGTCCGCGCGAATGCCATGGCGGCTGCAGCAGCAGACGCGGAGCCGACGTCCATGGCCGCCGTCCTCGGCGGAGTTGAGGCGGAAGTCCTCGCGCGGCTCGAAGAATTGGGGCTCACCCCAGCCAACGTGAATGGCGGCGGCCAGATCGTCGCCGCAGGCTCCGCAGTGGGCATCGAGGCGCTCGTCACCGACGGCCCCGCGCGAGCCCGCGTGATCCCGCTCCAAGTTGCTGGCGCCTTCCACACGCCCTACATGGCTCCCGCGGTCTCCGCTTTGGAAACCGCAGCATCGGCCCTCACCCCCGCAGATCCCACTGCGCCCCTGCTGTCTAACGCTGACGGCGCAGAGGTGCCGTCCGGAGCCCAAGCGCTGGAGCGCATCGTCCGTCAGGTAGCCAACCCGGTGCGCTGGGACTTGTGCCAGGCACGTATGCTCGAACTTGGTGTGACGGCGATTATCGAGGTCGCACCTGGAGGCGTCCTTACCGGGCTAGCCAAGCGCTCGATGAAGGGCATCCCCGCCATCGCCCTCAAGACCCCTGACGACTTGGACGCTGCCCAGCAGCTCGTGAAGGAGCACGCGTGAGCCCCATCTCCCTGAAGCGCGGACCAGAGTTTTCGCGCATCACCGGCCTCGGCACGTTCCGCGGTGAACGGGTAGTGCCCAACGAGGAACTGATCGAGCCGATCAACTCCTCGGACGAGTGGATCCAGAAGATGACCGGAATCCGCACTCGCGTACGCGCGGCAGACGGTACCGACGTCATCGACATGTCGGAGCACGCGGCCATCGAGGCGATCAACAACGCCGGAATCTCGCGCGATGAGATCGACACGGTCATTCTGTCGACCATTACCTATCCTCACATCACCCCCGGCGGCGCCCCCGTTCTCGCAGACCGCCTTGGCATCACCGCGGCCGCATTCGACATCTCGGCTGCGTGTGCCGGCTACTGCTACGGAATCAGCCAGGCAGACGCCCTTGTCCGTTCGGGCAACGCGCGCAACGTGCTCGTCGTGGGTGCAGAAAAGATGAGCGACTGGGTCGATCCGGCCGACCGCTCCATCTCCTATCTCTTGGGCGACGGAGCAGGCGCGGCCGTCGTCGGCGCATCTGACGAAGCCGGGATTGGACCCACTGTGTGGGGCTCGGACGGCTCTGGCGCACAGCTGATCCGCCAGACGGCCTCGTGGGACGAGATTCGCAATAACCGCGACGCAGCCTTCCCAACACTGTTCCAAGAGGGCCCGAGCGTCTTCAAGTGGGCGTCATTCAAGATGGCACCCGTCGCTCTTGAAGCCATTGAAGCCGCTGGCGTGACGCCTGACGACATTCAGGCGTTCATTCCTCACCAGGCCAATGTGCGCATCATCGACCAGCTTGCCAAGCAGATTGGTCTGCCGGACCACGTCGCGATCGGCAAGGACATTGCCGATTCCGGCAACACCTCCGCCGCATCGATCCCTCTCGCCACCGAGCGCCTCTTGCGCGATGGCGATGCGAAATCAGGCGACCTCGCACTGCAGATCGGCTTTGGTGCCGGTCTGGTGTACGCCGCGCAGGTCGTTGTTCTGCCCTAGCGGCCACAAAACCCATAGAGTTCATCACCGTGTCTGGCCTGCACCGCAGCCAGACGCACACACCCCACGCATAAGGAGAAAAACATGGCTGACAAGAACGAGATCCTCGCTGGCCTTGCCGAGATCGTGGCCGAGGAGACCGGCCTGGACACCAACGAGGTTGAGCTCGACAAGTCCTTCACCGACGACCTCGACATCGACTCGCTGTCGATGATGACGATCGTGACCCTCGCTGAGGAGAAGTTCGACGTGCGCATCCCCGACGAGGAGGTCAAGAACCTGACCACCGTCGGCGACGCCGTCACCTTCATCGAAGGCGCCCAGAAGTAACCGTTTCACCTACGACCGCACGGGAGAGCATATGACTGACGTTGTCATCACCGGATTGGGAGCGACTTCACCGCTTGGTGGAGATGTTTCGAGCACCTGGGAAGGCGCACTTGCAGGCCGTAGCGGCGTGCGCACCTTCGACAACGACTGGGTTGAGCAGTACGACCTACCGGTCCACTTCTCCGGTCAGCTCGCCGTGCCCACTGCAGAGGTGCTGTCGCGCCCAGAGACCCGCCGCATGGACCCGTCCGCCCAGATGGCGATGGTTGCTGCGCGCGAGGCCTGGGCAGACGCCGGTTCCCCCGAGGTAGACCACGACCGCCTTGGCGCCGTGGTCTCCTCGGGCATCGGCGGCATCTGGACGCTCCTGAACGGCTGGGACACGATGAAGGAAAAGGGCGCTGGACGGGTCCTCCCCATGTCAGTGCCCATGCTCATGCCCAACTCCCCTGCGGCCTACGTGTCGCTGGAGTTCAAGGCCCGTGCTGGCGCCCACGCACCCGTGTCCGCCTGCGCCTCGGGCGCCGAGGCGATCGGCACCGCATTCGAGATGATTCAGTCCGGCCGTGCGGACATCGTCATCGCGGGTGGAACCGAAGCCGCAACTCACCCGCTGCCCATCGCCGCCTTCGCCGCCATGGCTGCTCTGTCAAAGCGCAACAACGACCCGCAGGGTGCCTCGCGCCCCTATGACACCTCCCGCGACGGCTTTGTGCTGGGAGAAGGCTCAGGCATTGTCGTCGTTGAGTCCGCAGAGCACGCCAAGGCACGTGGCGCCCGCGTCTACGCCCGCCTCCTGGGCCTGGGTATGACCGCTGACGGCCACCACATCGCTGCGCCTGAACCCAACGGCACTGGCCAGACCAAGGCCATGCAGTTCGCACTCGAACGCGCTGGGATCACCACTACGGACGTTTCACACGTCAACGCGCACGCGACCTCAACACCGGTCGGCGACATGATCGAGGCCCGCGGTATCCGCGGTCTCCTCGGGTCTCACGCCGACAGCGTCCTGCTGTCTGCCACGAAGTCCATGACCGGTCACCTCCTGGGTGGCGCCGGCGCACTGGAGTCCGTGTTCACGATCAAGGCACTGGCGGAGCGCACTGCACCGCCCACGATCAACGTGACCGAGCCGGACCCGGAGCTCGAAGTGGACCTCGTGCGCGACACCCCGCGCGCGCTGCCTGCTGACGGCCAGCTTGCCGCAATCAACAACTCGTTTGGGTTTGGCGGCCACAACGTGGCACTGGTGTTCGGCACCGCCTAAGCATCACCGCTCGACTGGCCCCTCGCATCGTCCCTCACCGGACAGTGCGGGGGGCCTTTCGCGTGCCGTGAGGCGTCGCCAGCCGTAGGCGGTGGGGGGCGATGCTGGGTCTTAGAAGTCTGCGGGCGTCGCCTGGTGGAAGCGCAACTTCCAGCGCCCATCGTTCACCCACACGGACGAGCGGTGAGATGCGCCACGCCCCCGTTCGGGCACAGCGGTGTACGTCACGAGCGCGACATCCTCGCAGATCGCGACCGCGGAGAAGTCACGCAGGGGGAAGGTGATGTCGATCTCGGCTGTGCGCAGTTCCAACGTGTCCTCGCGCGTGTATGTGCGTCCGGACTGCCCAACTTCGTGGAAGTTTTCGGCGAGCACAGCATCCATGTAGCGGCGATCGAAGCGGGTATCTGGGCGCCACATCGCCTCCTCCATCGCCTGGAGGGTCAGTGCCTCATCGTGGGCAAGTTCCATCATGTGCCGCGAGGCTACCCCACGCGGTGGAGCCACCGGACCGGCGCCCCGGCACCCGCGTAGCGGAACGGTTCGAGCTCCTCGTCCCAGGCGGTGCCCAGGGCGAGGTCCATCGAACGCTTGAAGTCGGTCACGGTGCCACCGTTTTCGAGGGCGGCGCGAATACGGTCCTCAGGAACGACAACATTGCCGTGGACATCGGTGACCGCGTGGAAGATACCGAGTGAGGGCGTGTGGGACCAGCGTGCACCGTCGGAGCCAAAGGAGGGGTCCTCGGTTACTTCATAGCGGACGTGCTCCCAGCCGCGCAGTGCGGAGGCGAGCCGGGCGCCGGTGCCTGGCTGACCCTGCCATGCGACCTCGGCACGGAACAAGGTTGTGCCCGCAGGCTGGTCAGTCCACTCGAATGAAGCGCGCGAGCCCAGCACGGATTGCGCCGCCCACTCAATGTGAGGGCACATTGCGCGCGTAGCTGAGTGCACAAAAAGTACACCGCGGGTGATGGATGCCATGACCCGTCCTTCCTGTTGAGGTGCGTCTTCCCCTACGACCTCATCTACGAAAGCGACTCAAGGCACTGCCTCGGTGTGTCTCTATCGTGCCCGAAGGGACGCCAAAAGACCAGTCGCGCCACGCCGAGAAGGGCCAGCCGCCGCACTCAGACGGAATGTGCCAGACTCGGCGCATGCCTGAGCAGATCATGACGGTCGCGCAAATTCGTGCCGCCGAGGAGTCCGTGATGCGTTCCGTTCCGGGGCCGATCTTGATGGCACGAGCGGCCGATGCCGTGGCCGCCGAGGCCGACACCATGCTCACTTCTATTCGGGGCCGGGTTCGCGGGTCGCGTGTTGTAGTGCTCGCGGGTTCGGGCAACAACGGCGCAGATGGCCTGCTTACTGGTGCGCGCCTCGCCGCGTGGGGCGCCAATGTTGTCGGTGTGCTCACCTCAGGCGCAGCGGACGGTGCCGCCATGCAGGAATGCGAAGAAGCTGGCGGCGAGCTGGTGTCGCCCGACGACGCTCCAGCAGCGGCAATCAGCGCCGTCGCAGGCGCGGATCTCGTGATCGACGCGATCGTGGGCATCGGCTCCAAACCCGGCCTGCGCAAGCCCGCCGAGGGTCTCGTCGCCGCGATTGCAAGCTCGACACCGATCATTTCCGTCGACATCCCCAGTGGCCTGGATGCCGATGCGTCCGCCGCGGACGCACCCCACGTTCACGCTGACGTGACCGTCACCTTCACCGCGTACAAGGCGTGCCTGAGCGCGGACCCAGCCCGAGCATCGGCCGGACGTATTGTGCTTGCCCAGGTGGGCGTGCCACCTCTGGCAGGCGTTTAACCCTCGAGGGACTCGCGAAGTTCGCGCATCGCCTGCTTGCGCACGTCCTTTGCCAGGCGGTCCAGATACAGGTGACCGTCGAGGTGATCGACTTCGTGGTTGATCAGGCGGGCCCAGATCTCTTCGCCCTCGATCACGACCTCATTGCCAGCCAGGTCGGTGCCCACGGCGCGTGTGTATGACGGGCGCTCGCAGGGGTACCACAGCCCTGGAACGGACAGGCAGCCCTCGTCGCCGAGTTCCTGGAGGTCGGTCGACCGCTCCACGATCTCGGGGTTGAGGATGTAACCAATCTCGCCGTCAATGTTCCACGAGAAGGCACGGAGCGAGACACCGATCTGGTTGGCGGCCAATCCGGCCCTTCCGTCGTAGTCGACGGTCTCCAGCAGGTCTTCCACGAGAGTGCGGACCTGGTCGTTGATGTCACGGATCGGATCGCACACCGTACGCAGGACGGGGTCGCCGGTTACTCGGATTTCACGCATTGCCATGGGCGGCATTCTCTCATGCTCGGCTCCACGCGCACGAGCATGTCCCTGTCGCTGCGGGAAGCGTTGTGCCAGGGTGGGGAGCGTGAACACTGCAGTCACCTGGAACAAGGAATCGGTCCGCGCCCGCTGGCCGCGCCCGGGCGCCACCGACGATAAGTACTCGCGCGGAGTGGTGGGAGTCATCGCGGGCTCCGAGGCCTATCCAGGTGCTGCCGCGCTCGTGGTCTCCGGTGCGGCCCGCGCCGGCGCGGGCATGGTCCGCTATGTAGGGCCGATGCGGGCTCAAGACCTCGTACTCCATCATCGCCCTGAGGTCGTGGTCCACGACCCGGGAGACACCGCGGAGACACTTCCGCGGGCACAGGCGTGGGTGGTTGGGTCGGGCGTAGCGGACTATCCCGAACAGGACGCCGCGATTGGCTCTGCGATGGCTGCGGGCGCTCCCCTCGTGGTGGACGCAGGCGCATTGGAGACCGTAGCGAAGGCCCGTGCGGCGGGTGCACGCGAGGCCGCCTCCGACCGGGTACTTCTCACCCCGCACGCCGGCGAGCTAGCGCGGACGCTTCAGGCGTTGCGCCACGACGTCACCATCGAGGACGTCTCCGCGGACCGCGCCGGTCACGCGCGACTGCTCGCGGAAACCTCGCGCGCGGCTGTGTTGCTCAAGGGATCCCGCACCGTCATCGTCTCCCCCGGCGGTGCCACGATCGAACTTCCTGAGGCGCCCGCGTGGCTCGCCACAGCCGGGTCGGGCGATGTACTGGCCGGAATCGCGGGGGCGGCGCTGGCGAGCGGAATGAACGCCGCGGAAGCTGGCGCCTGCGCCGCCTGGGTCCACGCCGCAGCGGCCGAGGCCGCGAGCGCTGGCGGACCCATCGTGGCGCTGGACATTGCCAGGGCTGTTCCTGGGGTACTGGCGTCTCTCACGTCTTGAGGCCCCGGAGCGGCTCACAGTCGCGGAATAACTGAGCGCGTCCATGGCGTTCTTCCTACTGTCACACCGTCAACCAGGAAGGACGAAGACCATGAGTGATTCTGACCGACTGAGCAATGCCGGAGAAGACGCCAAGGGCAAGGCCAAGGAGGGCTTTGGAAAGGCAACCGACGACGAGCAGATGGAAGCCGAAGGCAAGTTCGACCAACTCAAGGCTGATGCCAAGGACAAGGTCGAGGATGCCAAGGATGCCGCTGCCGAGAAGTACAACGACTTGACGGACCGCAACAAGGAGTAGCAACTCCTAGCGGTCGCGCGCCGCACGGCGCTGAAAGCCCGGGTTCCGCCACTAGCGGGGCCCGGGCTTTGTCGTCCTACGGCAGCCGCGTCAATGCGTGGTCGACGATCTCCTGAATAGTCTTGCCGGCCGTGTTGATCATCTCCCCCGCCTCGTCGTCCTCGAGGGGCTCGAGGAGCGCGATCTGGGATGCCACGAGGGCCGGGGGCATGAAGTGGTCAGCGCGCTCAGAAGAACGCCGCGTGAGCTCCGCCGCATCCGCCTCGAGCACCCCGAACCACACACCGGGCACCTCCGCACGGATCGCGTCGCGGTAGCGCCTCGCGAGCGCGGAACATGCCACCACGCACCCGCCGCCGGATGCGTGTGACGCGAGTGTTCGTCCCACCGTCGTCAGCCACGGTCCGCGGTCCTCATCGGACAGTGGCGTGCCGGAACTCATCTTGGAGCGGTTCGCGTCTGAGTGAAGGTCGTCCCCATCAATGAAGGGCACCTGAAGCCTCGCAGCCAGCGCCGCCCCGATCGTGGACTTCCCCGATGCCGTGGGGCCGGCGATCACGACAAAGTGCGGGTGCTGGGCGCGCTCGGTCCGGGTCATGTGCACGATGCTACGTCGGCCCCATTCGCCCCTGCTACACCGCGATGAGTTCTATGTGGACATCCACCGCGTCGTAGAGCTCAAGGCCTTCGGCCTTCCTGACCGCCGCCTTGATAGGCAGGATGTAGGCGGCGTTTTCCTTGGAGGGAAACATTGAGGTGTCCCAGGTGCTGGTCCCCACCGTCACGCGGACCTTGACCGCGCCGAACCCCCGGCGCAGGTCGGACTGACGTCCCTCGACGTCGTCAGAGATCCCCTCGGGCACTGTCAGAAACGTCCACACTTGCTGCTTGGCGCGCCAGGGCCACAGTGCAGCCGTGAATGCGAACGTTTCTCCCATGCCGGCCAGCCTATGCGTGCCAAAGCGCTGGCGCAGGTACGCCAGCGCCACTCTCCACAAAATCGGCGCGGTTCGCTAGGGTGGATCCGCATCGTCTGCAAAATTTACGTTGAGGGGATCACATGGGATTCATCAAGGCCTTTTCCGGTGCCATTGGCGGCACCTTCGCTGACCAGTGGCTTGACTTCCTGGTTCCTCCCCGGGGCGTATCCCCCACCGCCATCCTGTTCCCTGCTGTCGCGCAGGGCACCAACGCTGGCCGCGGTGCGAACACGCAGGGCAGCGAGAACATCATCTCGAACGGCTCCAAGGTCGTGGTTCCCGCTGGGTACGGGCTGCTGACGTTCCAGGACGGCCGCATCACAAACTTCATCGCCGAGTCCGGTGGGTATATCTACAACTCCGAGGACCAGCAGGCTCAGTCGCTGTTCGCCGGCGATGGCATCATCTCCCCCACAGTCAAGACGTCGTGGGAGCGCTTCAAGTTCGGTGGCCAGCCAGGCGCGCAGCACTTGGCGTTCTACGTGTCGCTCAAGGAAGTGCCGGACAACCGCTTCGGCACCCAGGGCCCCATCTACTGGGATGACCGTTACTTGGGAACCCAGGCAGGCGCTGTCACACGTGGTTCCTACACGCTCAAGGTCGTCGACCCCGTCCTGCTTGTCACCAGCATCGTCCCCGCGCCGTACCTGTCCGCCAACGCTGGTGTCTTCGACTTAAACGCTCCCGGCAACCCCGTGGCAGACCAACTCTTTAACGAAGTGGTGGGCTCGCTGTCAGCCGCGTTCTCGCGCTACACCAACGCCGGTGAGCGCGGCAACCGTATCTCCCGCATTCAGGGCGACGCCCTTGGTTTCGCGACCTCCTTGTGGGACGTCATCGAAGAGAACTACCACTGGCAGACCGAACGCGGCATCATCATCGACAAGGCCGCGCTGGTTGCAATTGAGTATGACCAGCCCACCGCAGCGCTCCTCGCCGACGTGCAGAAGGCCGATGCCCTGGCTGGGGCGCGTGGCGATTCCTTCCTGCGTCAAAGTGCGGCGCGCGGAATTCAGGCCGCGGGCGAGACAGGCGGCGGCGATGGGTTGGCCTTCATGGGTATGGGGATGAACGCTGCAGGCGGCGCGCTGGGCGGTCTGATGTCGAACCAGGGTGGCCCACAGCAGGGTGGGCAGCAGGCACCTCCGGCGCAGCAGGCTCAGGCGACCCCCGCACCCGCACAGGACGACCCCATGGCCGAACTTCGCAAGTACAAAGCGATGCTCGACGAGGGCCTCATCACTCAGGACGACTTTGACGCCGTCAAGAAGAAGGTTCTTGGCCTGTGACGGAACAGTCGTGGGAGCCACGGGCTGACGCCCCGGCTCAGAAGCAGGCGGCAGGCCCCGCACCCTCGTTCGGCGACGGCTGGAAGGGCCAGGTCACGAGCCTGGACACGACGACCGGCAAGGATCACGGACAGGACGACTGCCCCAAGTGCGGGTCCACGGAAATCACACACAAGAGCGGCACCATGGCGCTGATGTGCGAGTTCTGCCGGTTTGAATGGATTGGCGCGCGTCTGGAGGAGACCCACGGCCTGGGAGAGGGCATCGAGGACCTGTCGGGGCGGACCATCGCGTCCGGTGCCGCACAGATCGAGTCCGACAACAACCTCGTCACGATGAAGTGCCAGGGCTGCGGGGCTGAAGTCACTGTGGACACCGCGCACGCCGCGCAAGCCCGGTGCCACTGGTGCCGATCGATCCTGTCGCTCAACGACAAGATGGCCAATGGCGCAGTGCCTGACGGGATCCTCCCCTTCAGCTTGTCGAGGGACCAGGCGATCTCGAAGATCACCGAGTTTGTCGAAGACCGCAAGCTCCTCGCGAACCCCAAGTTCAAGGCAGACTTCTCAGCCGAGCACGTAAGGCCCATCTACCTGCCGTACATGGTGGTTGACGGCAATCTTCACACCCGTATTCACGGCATCGGAGAGATCCAGACCCGTCGGTACACCGTGAAGCACGGCGACACTCGCACCACGTACTACGACGCGAACGAGTACCAAGTCATTCGCCAGTTTGATCTCCAGGCGGACGACCTCATCGTGGAGTCATCTGCGTCGAAGGCGGATTTCCGTACAGAGGTTTCCACCAACAACATCATCAACGCGATCCTGCCATTCGACGTGAAGAATATGGTCGCGTTTGACTCCAACTACATGGGCGACATCCAGGCGGAGAAACGCGACATGGATATCGACGATGTGTCCCGCACCACTCACGAGCGGTTCTTGACGATGGCCCGCGAGCGGATCAAGCCAGACCTGCACGCCTATGACCGCGGTGTGCGCGTTACGCATGAGGAAATGTGGGTGCGCGGTACGCGCTGGACCACCGTCTACCTCCCGGTGTGGCTGTACTCCTACCCTGAGCGCGACGAGCGCGGCAATCTGACGGTGCACTACGTCGCCGTCAACGGGCGCAACGGCACCACGATGGGTTCCGTTCCCATCAGCGCGAGCAGGCTGTGGGCCGCGACGCTTGGTTGGTCCGCCGCAGCCGCCGCGGTCTGCTGGCCGCTGGCCCTCGTGTCGATGGTGGCGTCATGATGGGCGCCGCGTTGGTGACAGAAGTCGCGTACGCCGCACACGTTCACGCAGACGTAATTCTGGCGTCCTCGGGGTCAGACGGCGACGGGTTCTTTCTCGCTGCAATTCTGGGCGTGGCGCCCTTCGCCGTGGGTGTGTTCGCGCACAAGATGCTCTACCGCCGCTATCGCAATCAGGACAAGCGGTACCGCTACGAGCACACGACCAAGTCGACCATGGACGACCTTGAGCGGTGGGACACGTTCCTTCAAGAGAAGCGGCGCATGCGCAACCGCACCATGGCCGGAAGCAACATCGAGAACTCCGAGGTCCGTGCCCAGTACGTCGACATCAAGGAGATGCTGGGCCAGGTGCCGCAATCGCCCACTGAGCAGGCAACCTCACAAGACGATGCGGCCGATGCCGCGGGCGAGTCTCGCACCGATCCTGAACAGGGAGACGCGCGCCAGGGCTAGCACGAGATCAGCACGAAGCCCGGGCGTTTGTGACGCCCGGGCTTCGTGGTTTCCCGCGGTTCTGGCTGCTCCGTTGCGGGCAGACCGTCGAGTCGGCTAAAGCGTGTCGAGGTACTCCACAAGCACGCCAGGCTCGATGTAGTTGATCTCCTCATAGTTGAGCAGCTCGCCGTTGACGGCGACGGACGGCGTTCCCGACATGCCGCCGTCGAACGCGGCGACGGTCGCATCCGTGATGGCTTCCTCGTACTCGTCGGACAAGATCGCATCGGCCGTCTCCTGTGGAGCCCCGACCTCAAGTGCGAGGTCCGCGAGTTGGTCCTCTGTCCAGCCGTCTTCGGGCAGGTCGGGCTGACTGGCCATGAGCGAGGCCGTGAACTCGAGATAGACCTCGGGTGCCGTGTTGGCTACCGCGAGTGCGGCTGCCGCTGAGCGCGTCGAGTACTTCGATGGGAAGTTGCGGTCCAGGATCGAGACCGGGTGATAGACGACGACAGCGTCGCCGCTGCTCGCAAGCTCTTCGAGCGCGGGCGCGACGCCTGCCTCGAACAGCATGCAGTAGTGGCAGGCGAAGTCGGCGTACACATCGATGACGGGAACGTCCCCGGTAGCGACGTCGCCGTACGCAGCGCCATCCGTGCCGATGGGCACTGCCCCAAACGAGTCAGGTCCCCACGGAAGCTCCCCCACTGCAACCTCGGCAGACGGGGAGTCGGAAGGGCTTGGGGTTGCCGACGCGGCCGGAGCAGTCTCGTTCGCTCCATCAGCCTGGTTTGCAGAGACCTCCGTGCTGCAGGCCGCAAGCCCAATCGCAAGCGCGCCTGTGAGCGCGGCAATCTTGCTGACACGGGCAAACCGGAATGGTTCAGGCTGAGCGGGCACGGCGCACCTCGACGTAAGTGATGGGGACAAAAGGGTCACCACCATGTCTACCCGCGCGAATCGATGCTGCCCTGAGCCCAAAGTCCCGGGCTCGATGGTGGCCAAGACTCGGAATTGACTGACCGGGGGATATGCCCTCGTGCGGGAGCCCCCCAGTCCATGGCACTTCTTCGTACAGTCCATCCCGGCCGGGGCCACCCCGATAAACTCCACATGTACCAGTACCGATGCGACCGGACTAACTAACGCGTCGCTCCCGTCAGCTATTGCCAATCGAGGCCGCGGCAGATCCATCGTCCTCGCGACGATCACGACGACCAACGTGACTCTAGACGCATGGCTAGACCTTGAGACCTATCGGTGCGGCAGACTGTCGATCCAGCCGGGTCAGGCCTGCGAGCCCATACGTGAGACCCGGGCACTTCGCGCGCCGTGGGCGGCAAGGCTCGCCGAGTGGTGACGGGGTCTAGGTGTCGCCGTCCGGGTTGCGCGTGGAATCGCGTCTGCATAGTGCGAGGGCACCCTGCGTCGGGTGACAGGATTTGAACCTGCGACCCTCTGGTCCCAAACCAGATGCGCTACCAAGCTGCGCTACACCACGAGCACTCGTTGCCGAGCGAGGCAGCTCTAGTACGTCTACGCTCATGCGCACGACTCAAGTGCGGCATCGGCCCCCAGAAACCGCCTGAGCGGCGGCCGCCGTGGCTTCCGTACTGGCGTCGCCGACGTTGGCGCTCTTGGCTGAGCACCCGGCGGTCAGCGATATGCCCGCAAAGTCAGCGATGCCACCGGTCGTCCACGGCGGATGGCGTGTGTTGTAACGGCCATCTACTGTCGCCTCATTGAGTTCCAGTTGGCATACCCTTGCCGCCTACCTTGCATCCTGAACTCTCGCAGGGCCACGGGCCAGAGGATTCTCATGCGTCATCGAGCCGCCTTCCCCGCTGTCCCAGCGCTCCATGTACGTCGCGCGTCGGGAGTGCGGGCGTGGGACGAGATGTGCTGCGAGCAGGAAAGTGATCGAACACCCAACTCAACGGTGACGAGTGAATACGTCATAGCGAAGAAGGCAGGCACCCCCAGGTGGGCGCTATTGCGATGACGTCCGCCACCACGTCAACTCTGGCCCGGGGCGGCGTGCGCTTCAATCGGAACCACCGACGGTGCCCCGTCAACAAAACTGAACACCACGGTCGACCCCTCGCTTACGTCAACTCCGGGAGGCACATCCGCCTCAATCGCTGCGTTGCCACGGCTTAAGGTCACGGACCGCCGTGCGCCGTTGCGCGTCACCTGGGCAACCGTGCCCGTGTAGACCTCCCCTGGGTGGGCAGCCGCCGCGCCCCGTCCAAGAAGCTGCACCGACTCGTGCCTCACGACGAGGACCCCAGGCCCCTCCGGAGCCGATTCGGGCACCGCCACCTGCCCTAGATCTGATGAATGCACTGCCCCGCTGACGACGCCCAGTACGGCGTTGCGCCCTCCCATGAGGCGAGCCACCGCCTGGCATGACGGGCGTGAATAGATGCGCTCGACCGTGTCGTGCTGAAGCACCACCCCACTCTCGACCACCGCGATACGGTCAGCCACAGCCGCAGCCTCATCCCGATCGTGCGTCACCATCACGATGGTGGGCGGTAGCTCCGTGCGCAGCTCTGCCAAGAGTCCGTGCATGTCTGCGCGCAGGTCAGGGTCGAGTGCGCTGAACGGCTCATCCAACAGCAGGACGGTGGGACGGGCAGCCAAGGTACGAGCAATCGCTACCCGCTGCTGCTGGCCTCCCGACAAGGAAGCGACGTTGCGATCCGCATAGTCGGGCAGTTGAACCAGATCCAGATAGGGCACCGCGGCCGCGCGAGCCGCACGCCGCGAGGCACCTGCCGCGCGTAGCGGGAAGGCCACGTTATCGAGGACAGACAGGTGTGGAAACAGCAGCGACCGTTGGAAGACCATCCCAACCCCGCGACGCTCAGGCAGCACCCCCGTGACGTCACGCCCGTCAATGAGGACCTGGCCTCCGCTGGGATCCTCCAAGCCAGCGATGATCCGCAGAATGGTGCTCTTTCCGGACCCACTGGGGCCCAGCAACGCGGTGCGAGTCCCCGGCAGGATGTCCAGGTCGATGCCGCGCAGCGCCGGCACAGGGTGTCGTTTGAACTCCTTGCTGACCGCTTGAAGAGTGATGGCAGTCGTCATACTGCACCTTCCGTTCGCCAGCGGCTATTCGCGAGCACCGCGAGAAGAACCACCGGAGGGAGGATCGCGGCAAGAGAGAGAACTGCAACCACGGCGTCGTTTCCAACGCCCGAGGCCGCAGATGCGGTGACCAGAGGCAGCGTGACGACCTGCCCGCCGCCAACAAAGACGGTGACGATGTAGTCGCTCCACCCCACCAAAAAGGCAAGAAAGGCCGCCCGTGCCAGTGCCGGGGTGAGCAGGGGGATGTGCACCTGCCAGAGCACCCTGCGGCGGGAGGCTCCCAGCGTTCGTGCCTCCTCCTCGTAGCCCACATCGTGTGCAGCGTACGCAGTGCGTAAGACGAACGCCGTGTACGGCACGGCCATGGCCACCAGCACCAACACCAGGCCCATCACCGGCGGAACGTGCGCGCGGAGCAAAAGGATGTTGGTCCCCAGAGCCGCGACGAATGCCGGGATCAAGAGTGGGGAGAACAGCAGCGCCGTCAACGTCCGCGGCATAGGCGCCCAGCCGTTCACGAGGCCACGCGCGGCAACGGCTCCCAGCGGGGTCGCGATCGTCGCAACCGTGAGACCCAGTGTGAGGGACCGCGCAAAAGCTTCGGCTCCACCGGCCGCGAGCGCGGACGACACCCCACCCAAGCCCCACTCGGTCGGGAGCCGCGCGGGGAAAGACCATTGTTCGGCCAGGCCCCACAGCACCAGCGGCACCAAGGGAA
Source organism: Demequina flava (assembly GCF_000975035.1). GTDB lineage: Bacteria > Actinomycetota > Actinomycetes > Actinomycetales > Demequinaceae > Demequina > Demequina flava. The sequence goes on from NZ_BBRA01000002.1 coordinate 432,595, forward strand.
GGGCAAACCACACAATCAGCAGCAGCGCCAGCCCCTGGCGGGCCATACGGCTCATGCCGCGCGACGTGGTCAGCGGGCGGCCGGGGTCGCCTTGGAGCCTGACGGGACTGCGTGGGGCCGATGCCGGGGGTGGCACCGAGCGGAGGGAGACGCTCATCGCCACACCGCCGATCGTCGCAGCAGGGTGAAGGCTGCTGCGGCGACGAGCGTGGACAAAGTGACAATCACGACTGCGACGGCGGCAGCCTCTGGCCGGGTAGTGAGACTGACCTCTCCATACAGACGCACTGCCATCACTGAGAGAGGCTCGGGGTAGGTCCGCCCCAGCAACCACGCCACCTCGTAAGACCCGAGCGTGTAGATGAAGGTGATAGCGCCTGTGAGGATCACCGACGGTGCGGCCAGTGGAAGAAGCACCAGGCGCAGCCGGGTTGCCCGATTTGCCCCCAGCACCGCAGCAGTTTCGTCGAACCGTGCCACACGAGTGGTCAGCGTGCCTGCCACCACGAGTGCTACAAAGGCAGCTTCCTTCCACGCATACTCCAGAATGACTGCAACCCACCAGGGTCCGCCCACCAACGACGGCCAGTCCGTGGGTGGTACCTGAAAAGTCCGCGCCAGCAGCCCCGAGTCAGCGAGCAGCAGGCCTATGGCCGCGGCCCCGATGAGGTGCGGGACCGTGACCGTAGCCGCGCCCAACCCAATAAGCACGCGGGCCAGGCGACCTCCGGCCACGATCAGCACAGCAGCCGTACCGCCAACGAGCACGGCGAGTGTGGTAGACGCCACGGCAATGCCCACGGACACCGCAATCGAGGACGGCAGTTCGCTGGCAACGCCCGTGTACGCGTCGACAGACAACCGCGCGGGCCCCACCAACGGCAAGAGTCCCAAGCTCTGCGCCACGGTGAAGCCCAACCCACCGACGACCACGATTGCCGCGGGAATCGCGGCAACCAACACCAAGAATCTGGCGGGTCCCGGCGTCATCGGCCTGCTGGAATGCTGGTGCGCCAGCCTTCATCGAGGGCGGGCACCCACTCGGCTGCAAGTTCTGGATTGGCGTCCGTGGACAGCACGTCAAAAGACGGCACCACCGGAGACTCCGGTAGTGCCTTAAATGCGGATAGGTCATTCTCTGACAACTTGTCATAGTCCACCACCGTGAACTGACCCCACGTGGCGGGGTCGGCCTTCGCCACCTGCTGTTCCACAGACAAAGCCGTATCTGTCACGACCATTGCCCCCGCGGCATCGGCCGCATTTGCCGGGATCGCAAGGAAGCTTGCATTGCCCAGCGTCCCGTCCTCCAAGCTGAGGACCTTCGTAGCGGCCGGGTAGGTGCCGTCCTCCACCAACTGGGTGAGGGTCGCCGGCCCATAGGTCATCGTGAAGTCAACCTGGCCATCCGCGTACAGCGAGTTGAGTTGGTCGGAGTCTGCCGGATACGTGTCTCCCCCACGCCACAGAAACGGAGCCACACCGGCCAAGGTGTCGTACAGCTCGGGTGTGAGGTCAACGAAGTCCGCCTCGGTATACTCCGCAGGCACGTTTTCATAGCCTCCGGAAACGCTGTACAAGACGTGTCGGAGGAATGCAGAACCGGTGAAGTCAGGGGGCGCGGGGTAGGTGAAGCGGCCAGGGTGATCCTCAGCCCACTCGAGCAGCCCCGCAACGGTGGTGGGCGGGTCGGTGACTACATCCGAGTTGTACGCAAAAGTGAACTGAGCCTTGTTCCACGGCGCTTCACAACCGTTGACCGGCGTGCCAAAGTCTTCAGTCAACAACGGGTCCGCAGAAGACACGAGCTCCATATTGGGGAGCAGGCTGGTCCATTCGCACAGCCAAGCGTTCGCCTCACGTCCCGTGCGGAAGTTGTCGCCGTTAACCCACACAAGATCCACCGAGCCGTCATCGGTACGGCCGGCCTGCACCTCGGACAGCATGCGGTTCAGAGCTTCCCCCGTGTCTGCAATCGGCACCCGGTTCAGGGTCACGCCACGCTCCGCCGCCGCGGGGGTAAGAACGTTATCGACGTAGGCGTTGCCCTGCTCGTCACCACCCCACATCCACAGGTCCACCGTCTGACCGTCTGCATCCGCAAGGACCTCATTCCACTCGGTGTAGGTAGCCAATGTGGAGGTGTCGCTTGAAGAGTCCGGTGTTGTGCAGGCGTTCAGCGTCAAGAGCCCAGCGACTGCTAGCGCGATGGCCCCCATCACACGAGGCAGACGATGGCGGGGCCGAGGCGAGCGAAATGGCACGGATGGTCCTTTGTTGGCGGATTCACGACGAGCCGCCACAGTACAGGCGTAGGCCGCGGGCGAACGGTAATCCACCTCACATAGTGAACTACTCGCGCTCGTTAGGCTGGTGAGCGTGCACAACTTGACCCCCCGCGTGAAATGGCGTGCGGCATTGTTCGCGCTCGTCATCGTGGGCACGATCATTGTCACCTTGACTGTGCCGCTGCCCAGCGTCGACGAGGTGCGCGCGGCAGCGGAACGTAGCGGCGCCTGGGCGGCCATCGCATTTGCGGTGGGGTACGCACTTGTCTCACTTACCCCTGCCCCCAAGAATGTGGTGAGCATCGCGGCAGGGGCGGTGTGGGGGCTCCCCATTGGTTTCCTCATTGTGTACACCGGCGCGCTCGGTGGTGCCCTGCTGTCCTTTGTCATCAGCCGTGTCCTGGGGCGCGACATCATTGAGCACTTCACCGGCAGACGGCTCGCTCAAGTCGACCACTTCCTCAAAGACCGGGGGTTACTGGGGGTGCTGGGGGCACGGCTCGTTCCAGTGGTCCCGTTCACCGTGCTCAACTATGGGGCAGGCCTCACCACCGTGCGACTGTGGAACTACGTGCTGGGCAGCATGATCGGGATGATTCCCGGCACCGCCGCCTATGTTGCCGTGGGCGCGTACGGATTCTCACTTGAGTGGTCGTTCTTTGTCGCAATGGGTGCCCTGGGGTTGCTCACCATCGGTGGCGCATTTTACGCAGTCCGCGCCCGCACTCGCGCGGGGAACTCGGCTGCCGCAAGCATTGAAGGCACCCCTGCATCGGCCCAGGCGACATCCCACCACGCCGTACCTGCGCCGGAGGCTTCCGCGGAAGCATCCTCCTCCGAACCGATGGCACCGCAATGATGGACGTCGCCGTGCGGCAGGCGCTCAGCCGCCCCATGGAATGGATCGCTGCTCACCTCGACAGGCCGTGGGTCACGCCCAATGGGCTCACGCTGCTCGGGATGGTTATTGGACTGTCCAGTGCGGCCCTTGCCGGGTTTCAACTGTGGATTCCCGCGCTAGCGACATGGCTGGTCTCCCGGGCGTTGGACGGGTTGGACGGGACGTTAGCTCGCCGGCGACTGCGGCTAGACCCGCACGCGCGGCGCAGTGAGGTGGGTGGCTTCCTCGACATTGTTGCGGACTTCATCGTTTACGGCGCCACCGTGGTGGGCATCGCCCTGGGAGCCACAGCGGGGTTCGATGCTCCGTGGTGGCCGTTCTTGCTGGTGCTACTGGCGTACTACATCAACGGCACCGCATTCTTGGCGTTCTCCTCCATCGCGGAACGCACCGGGCACCAGATCAACGATGGCAGGTCGCTGTCTTTCCTGGGTCGCATTGCCGAAGGCACGGAGACCATCGTGGTCCACAGCCTGTGGCTGGTACTGCCATGGTTCGCCTGGCAGATCGCGCTGGTGTGGTCCGTCTTTGTATTCATCAGCGCAGTGCAACGGATCGTCAGCGCGATCAGAATCCTGCGCTGACTGCCACGCCCACCGCTACACCGATCGCCGGCCCACGACGCCAGAACGCACCCGGCTCAGGACGCGCACTGCGACGGCCACCGCGCCCCTACCAAGCCGGTGCCGGACATCGGCCACAGCGGCATTCCACAATGCATCGTTAAATGTGGGGTACGGGTGAATAACGTTCGAGATGGTGCTAGTCGAGAGCTTTGCGCCCACCGCCAACGTGAGCTCCCCGACAGTCTCGCCCGCACGCGGTCCCACAATGGTGCCGCCTAGGATCCGCCCCCGGCGATCCACCACAATCCGGGTGTAGCCGTCCGTATCCGCCTCGGCAATGGCGCGGTCACTGTGTTGGTGCTCCCAGGTGACCACACGGTGAGACTGAGCGTCGGCATCGGCCTCCTGAAGGCCCACGGCTGCCACTTCTGGAGACGTAAAGGTCACTCGAGGAATCACGCGCTCTTCCGCGGTGCGGCGCAGGCCAAGAATCGCGTTGGTGGCCGCCACGCTGCCATTCATACCTGCGGTGTGGGTGAACTTGGGCAAGCCCGTCACGTCACCCGCAGCCCAGATACGAGGGTGTGAGGTGCGAAGCATGCCGTTGACACCCACGTACCCCCGAGCATCGGTGCTGACCCCGGCGCGGTCCAAAGCCAGTTCCTTGGTGTGCGGCGCGCGTCCGTACGCGACCAGGAGAGTGTCGAACTCCACGCTGCTACCGTCGTCCAAGGTCAGGACTCCCGCTCCCCCGCCCGCGCCACGGAGGGATTCAACGCCCGTGCCGGTCATGATCGTGACGCCGTCGCGCTCCATCGCTGCGTGCACAATGTGGGCTGCGGATTCCTCTTCCTTAGGCAGCAGGCGCGGCCCTCGCTGGATGAGGGTCACCTGGGAGCCCAGCCGGGACATGGCTTGACCCAGCTCGCATCCAATGGCACCGCCACCCAGCACCACAAGGCGGCCCGGAAGGTCATTGAGGTCCCAGAAATCTTCACTCGTGCGTACTGTGACATCGTCCATACCTGCGATATCCGGCAGCGCAGGAGGGGTCCCGGTCGCGATGAGCGCCTGGCGGAACAGCACCTCTTCTCCGTCCACATTGAGGCTGTGATCCGAGGTGAAGTGCGCGTCGCCCGTCATGACGGTAACGTCCGCAGCCTCCAGGGCTTCGCGGGAATCCGTAGGAGCGATCGAGTTGATAGACCGGTCCACCGATTCCATGGCGGCACGAAAATCGTCCCTGGCTGACGGTGGTGCCGCCGGACCGCGCAAACGTGCAGCTGTCGCAGTGCCGTGGGCGGCCGCGATCAGAGCCTTAGAGGGGACGCACCCGGTCCACAGGCAATCTCCCCCCAGCCGGGCCCGCTCAACGAGTAGAACCCGTGCGCCAAAGCCGGCCGCCGTCTTACTCGCCACCAGCCCAGCACTACCCCCGCCAATCACCACAAGGTCCCATGGCTTCGAGTTCGGCATCCGCTTCCTTCCGTCATACGCGGCTGCGCATCAGCCGCCCACCCTTGTTTACCGGCCCTGCAACGCGCCGTCTGTACGGCAGCGCACACAGCCTTTTCTCCACCATCACAACAATGAAGGCCAGGATGGCACGGTGATCTCGCACACAGACGCCGTGCACCACACACTTTAGAGTTCTGACATGAGTGATCGGTTCTCCTACGGCGGCGGCGCGCGCTACTACGACCAGTTCTCTGGCGAGTGGCTCTACCGCGCAGGCCGTGTCGAGGGTGTTCAGATGCTGGGTGCCCGCGCGGGTGACACCGTGCTCGATGTGGGTTGCGGCACAGGGAAGAACTTTCCGCTCCTGCTCGAGGCAGTGGGCCCCACGGGTCATGTCCTTGGCCTGGACCGGAGCCCTCAGATGCTGGACGTTGCGCGAGCGCGGGTCGACCGTCACCTGTGGCCCAACGTGACCCTGGTGCAAGCCGATGCGACACGGTTCACAGCAGCTGACCTAAAGGGGCGCACTCCCGACGCCGTCCTCTCCACCTATGCGATGAGCGTCACCGATGACCCGGATGCGGTGTGGCAGTGTGTGCGCGCCGTCACCTATCCCGGTAGCCGGGTCTGCATTGTCGATATGCGGGCTCCGACGGGCCTTGCCCGCCTGCTGGAGCCGCTGGCCCGCCTGGCGTGCGCCATGGGGGGCGCCGACATCAACGCCCACCCTTGGACGCTGCTGGAGGCAGATGGCGCCGGCGTCGAGGTCAGGGGACTGCGCGGCGGGCACATTCAGGTGGGCGCCGGAACCCGAGGCCGCAGCGCCGCGGACACATCGTCGGCGTTGCGAACGCCACATTCCGGTCCGGCCATCCATGATTGAGGCATGCGCCATCGGCGTCACAAGGGCGCCGGACTCGGACCAGCGTCCCTGGGCACCCAACCGTCGGGAGACCAACCCCTTGCTTCCATCCAGTGACGAGTCCTTCAGTTGCCTCAGCGATGTGGATCTGTTTGCGGACCTCTCCCCCGACGAGATCGCTGCGTTCGACCAGATGGCACCCGAGCGCACCTTCAGCAACGGTGACCTCGTCTTCAGCCAGAGCCAGCCGGTTACGGCCCTTTTCATCCTCAAGAGCGGTCGCGTACGCATCTTCCGCGTCACCGAGGATGGCAAGGCCCTCACGATGGCAATCCTGGAGCCGGGCGCCGTCTTTGGCGAGATGTTGCTTGTGGGCCAGCGCATGTACGACAACTACGCAGAGGCCATCGAGGACACTTCGATCTGTCAGTTGAGCGTGGTAGATGTGGAGCAGCACCTCCTGTCAGACCCACGCATCGCTGTGCGCATCTCTCGGCACTTGGGCGACCAGGTTGCGCGGCTCGAAGAGCGGCTCACCGATCTTGCCCTCCGGCCACTACTGGCGCGGGTCGCCAGCACGCTCGTGAGGCTTGCTGAGCCGCAACGCCGGTCCCGCCTAGGGCACGTCACAATCCGCCTCACACACGACCAGCTCGCAGGGCTCCTGGGTGCCACCCGGGAGTCCACCAGCAAGACCATGGCTGACCTCGCGGCGCGAGGGCTCATCCGGCAGTCACGCGGCCGCATCGTATTGCTCGACCTTGATCAGCTCACTGTGCTGTCCAAGACCATGGAGTAAGACGGCCGGGCCCCGACCAACCCACACCAGATCACGGCGAAGTTCACGGCCACCCAGTAGCCGCATCAACCAGGGACTATGGTCCCATGCGCGAAGCGCCTTTATCTATTTGAATGGGCTGACAACTATTCCACCAACGAAGGAGGAAATGTAATGTCACGCACGTTCGAGGGAAAGATCGCCGTCGTCACCGGTGGCGCTTCAGGCCTAGGCGAATCCATCGCCAAGAAGATCGCGGCGCAGGGCGCCACAGTAGTGGTTGTGGACCTCTCCGGGAGTCAAGACCAAGTGGCGGCAGCGATAGGCGACACTGCAGTCGGCTACGAACTCGATGTCGCAGACGAGACCGCTGTGGATGCCTTCGAAGCTTGGCTTCGCGACCGCTATGGCCGCATCGACGTCCTGTTCAACAATGCGGGTATCAACGGTGTCATGGCGTTGAGCCACGAGTATCCGATGGACTCATTCGACAAGGTCATGTCCGTGAACACGCGGGGAGCATTCATGGTGCAACGCATGGGCCTGCGATTGATGCTCGATGACGGGGGCGCCATCGTCAACACCGCCTCTATTGGCGGGCTATACGCCACCCCCACTGCAGCCGCCTACATCACGTCCAAGGGAGCGGTGGTCATGATGACCAAGACTGCTGCACTCGAGTACGCACGCAAGGGAATCCGCGTCAACGCGGTCGCCCCGGGAATCATTCGCACTCCTTGGCTCGACGGTCTTGAAGATGACCTCATCGAGACCTTGGCTCAGCAGGTACCCCAGGGGCGTGTGGGCACGTCGGACGAAGCCGCCGACGTCGCGCTGTTCCTCGCCAGCGACCAAGCCACCCACGTCACCGGCCAGATCATGCTGGTCGACGGCGGCCGCTCCGCCGGTTAAGGCGCCTCAGGAGTGCGCCCCACGCAAAATGACCTCTCTGGGCACGGTGGACCAAGTTTGCCTCGCTAGCACGACGGGCGGGAGCGTGCGATCTTGCCGCCTAGCAAGAGAAACGGCGCGGTAGGCGGCAGCCCGTGTCTACCAAGCCAGACAGCCCCACCCTCGACCAAAATTCGCGCCCCGGCACCCGTTTTGGACGTTGCCAACATTGAGGTAGCCGGCCCAAGACTGCTTGACAGTGGGACGGGCGGGTGTACGAAAACCAGTCGGCGCCCGCGACTCGCGACACAGCTTCCGAGGGAAAGCGGAGTGGATTGCCGTGTACGGCCCCGAGCGCAACCGGATCGAAGGCAAGAACGGCGAAACCAAGAACAGCCTGCTCGGCAGCCTCGCCCAAGCCGGAGACCGGCGACACGTCGGCATGGGCAAGCAGGTCATCGCCATTCTCGCGCGCAGCATCGCCACCAACGCCCACTCACTGCTGCGATTCCTCAAGAAGGCCGACGAGCCCCTCAGCGATCCAGGCTTCACTCCACTGTCACCCTTCGGCCACGCCTGGCGACGCTCCGACGACAAGGACCACTCGCCGCACCGCGTGACCGGACGCACCATGGCAGAACCGGCCGACAAGCCACCACCACCCCCGTCGATCGTGCCCGACATCCCAGAAGTCGCATAGCCCCGCAGCCGGCCCACCGCCGGCCGCGAAGCGTGCACCGACACCCCCAACAGCGACGTAAGACCACGAAAAACGCGGCGAAAGACACGCCCCGAACCACACCACCCAGCTCCTAGCGCGTCACCAACCGCAAGACGGCGCCATCCACCTAGAAAAATGAGCTATCCGCGCCCCATCGCGCAATACCGAGTGTATGAACCAGGCAATACCGAGTGGACACCGATGGTGGGCCAGGTGGGGCTTGAACCCACGACCGACGGATTATGAGTCCGCTGCTCTAACCGGCTGAGCTACTGGCCCGACTCCGCATGCGCGCATCCTCATCGAGGCCGCGTGCTGTGGATGCGCGCCAGTCTAGCCGTCTACCGGACCCAACCAATCGCTTAAATCGTCGCCATTGGCCCAATTGAGGTGCCTTTCGTCGTCACGGAGCAGGCATGCGTCAAATGCACGCGCGATGCTCTCTCGTTCTGGCCCACGACCCGTCACGACGAGGCGGGTTGCACGGCGGTTGCGTCCCCAACTGCCCAAGGAACCCACGCTGACCTGCCGGCCGGCGCCCTCCCACGCGCACGGCTCGCCTGGGCGGGTGGGGACCCGGAAGTGGCCGCGGGTGCGCGCATCGTGACTTCCCAGTTCCACGAGGTGCTCACGCAGCCGATCGGGGTGGAATGGCTTGGTGCTGACGAGGTCGATGGACCATACGCCATTGCTGTCAGGTTCGACGTGGCGCTCGAGGCGGAGTGGGTCGACGCGCCCCATGGCCCGGTGGCACCTGTGCTCGTGAGCCATGATCGCGTCGCCATCAAGGGTCTCTGCAGGGCCGGCCACAACGGACGATCCACGTCCGCGAAGGTGCCCCACCGTCGCAACGGCCTCACCGCTGACCGGCCCATCGCCCACAATCGCCACAAGGTCGGCGTGAGCGAGCATCGGCGCTACTGCTTCAGCGACGACACGACCGTCGTCTTCAACCAACGAGAGTCCGCGGTCGTCAAGGAAGTCGGAGTTAAAGGCGTCGTCGGCAATGGTGGTGGCATCCACCGCGCAAATCACAGCCCCCAGCCGAGTTCCCGCGAGCTCTCCCCCGCGACGGGAGGCAGTGTTCAGGGCGCGGGTGACGGGAGCCGACTCGGCTGTAACGGGCAACGCGACCAGCGCACGCGTCCACCTCCCACGTGCCCGGAGCCTCTCCAAGGTGGGGATCAGGTCCTCACGGACGGCACAACTTAGGCACGCGTGCTCGAGCTCGGTGGCGTCGGTCTCCACGACTCCACTGGCGTCAGAGACCACACGGCGGATCTCATCGCCGACGAGATCGTGGTGGATTACGACTGTGTCGGCGCGCTCGAGAGCAAGGCTGAAGGAGACGGAAGCACGGATCACGGGGTCCATGGTGCTGAGGATCGAGATGGTGAACGGAGCTGTCATGAGGAAAACCGTACCACTTGACGAGAACGATTATCATTACTACGTTGGCGCTCATGTCACGACAACGATGCCAAGTCACGGGCGCGACGCCCAGCTTCGGCCACTCCATTTCCCATTCCCACCACCGCACCAAGCGTCGCTGGGACGTCAACATCCAGCGCAAGACGTACTTTGTGCCGTCGCTGAACAGGCGCATCACGATCAATGTGTCCGCAAAGGGCATCAAGACAATTGACCGTGACGGCATCGACTCCGTGGTCGCGCGCGTGATCGCGAACGGAGAGCGCATCTAGTGACAAAACAGAGCAAGGACGTCCGCCCCAAAACCTCGCTTTTGTCCACGGCGGGCACCGGGGTTCGTTACATCACCCGCAAAAACCGCCGCAACACGCCCGACCGCCTCGTGCTGCGCAAGTACGACAAGATCGCGCGCCGGCACGTCGACTTCAAGGAGACCCGCTAATGGCTAAGAAGAGCAAGATTGCACGTCAGCAGCAGCGGGAGGTGATTGTCGCGCGTTACGCGCAGCGCCGCGCCGAGCTCAAGCGCACTTCAGTAAGCCCGCACGTGAGCGAGGCGGAACGCAGTGAGGCAATGAAGGCACTCCACGCCCTCCCCCGCAACGCCTCCCCCACCCGCCTGCGCAATCGCGACCAGTCAGACGGCCGGCCCCGCGCCCACCTGCGCAAGTTCGGACTGTCACGCGTGTCCTTCCGCGACGCCGCGCACCGCGGAGAACTTCCCGGCATCACGAAATCGAGTTGGTAACCCATGAAGAAGAACATTCACCCCCGCTACGAGCCCGTCGTGTTCCGCGACGCCTCCGCAAACTACGCCTTCCTCACCCGCTCAACGGCAACATCGGACCGCACCGTCGTGTGGGAGGACGGCAACGAGTACCCAGTCGTCGATGTAGAGATCTCCGCAGCCAGTCACCCCTTCTACACGGGGCAGACGCGAGTCGTCGACACCGCAGGACGCGTTGAACGCTTCAACCGTCGGTACAACAAGGAGGTTTCATGAAAGTCCGGGCCAGTCTCAAGTCACTCGCACGCAAGGAAGGGTCCATCGTGGTCCGCCGGCGGGGCAAGACGTACGTGATCAACAAGCGCAATCCGCGCTTCAATGCGCGACAGGGGTAAACCGTGGCTGTTCCAAAACGCAAGATGTCCCGGGCCAACACGCGCTCACGGAGAGCGCAATGGAAGGCTCGGGCCCCTAGGCTTGTTCCCGTTACTGTGAATGGGGAACAACACATGGTTCCCCGCCCCATTGTCCGCGCTGTCCAGCGCGGTCTTATCTCGCCCGACGGCAATCGCCGGGCATGAAAGGACACTCATGTCACTCACCCGTTCCGACCTCGCCGCTCGTATGGCCACCGCTGCTGGCATCACGCAGGCACAGGCCGCCGATGCTCTTCGCGCCTTCGAGTCCACGGTCACCGAGACTCTCGTCGCCGGCGACTCCGTCAAGCTGACGGGCTTCGCTTCGTTCGAGACCTCCGAGCGTTCGGCACGTACCGGCCGCAACCCTCAGACCGGCGAGGCCATTGACATTCCGGCCGCCACCGTTGCCAAGATCACCCCTGGTGCGGCACTGAAGTCGGCAGTCAAGGGTTCCTAAACCCGCTTCGATGCGCGGGGCGGGCTGACCTTCTCGCCTGCCCCGCGCATCGGCCCTTCTCAGGCCCCACCTGCCAGCCAGCGGTGTCACCGAAGGGGCTCAACATCATGTAGAGTTTCTACTCGCAATCCTCCATAGCTCAATTGGCAGAGCAGCCGACTGTTAATCGGCAGGTTGTTGGTTCGAGTCCAACTGGAGGAGCGTCTGAGAGCCGGTCCCACGGGGCCGGCTTTCGTGTTTCTGATGGGTTCATCAGGCACGATGTCGAAGCCACCGCGGAGCAAGGCTAGAGCGCGACCGTCTCTTCCTGAATGCGCCGCTCGGACTTAGCGCTACCCGCGATGATGCGGTGGCGGACTGCGCCGGAGATCATGTCGACAAGGACTGTGACAATCACGATCACGGCGAGCGTGATGCCGATCTGTTCCCATTCGCGCTTGGAAAACAGTTGGCTGAGGAGCGATCCGATGCCGCCCGCGCCAATGACGCCCAGCACGGCGGAAGCGCGAATATTGATCTCGAAGCGGTACAGCCAGAACGCGAGCACCTCGGGCAGCACCTGCGACCAGAAGGCCCAACGCAGGACAGACACCTTGCTGGCGCCGGATGCACGAACCGCCTCAACGGGGCCCATGTCGATCCCTTCGAGTGCCTCTGCGGTCAACTTTCCAAGCGTCCCGACGGCGCCGACGCCAAGCGCGACCGTGCCCGCCAATGGACCAAAGCCCAGGATTGGCAACATGATCACGATCGCGAAGACCAGCTCGGGGACTGCGCGAATCAAGTTGAGGAACGCGCGCGACACCTGCACGGTGACGCGGCCGGAGACATTGCGCGCAGCCAGGAAGCCGAACGGGATAGAGATGAGCGCCCCCATGAGCGTGCCGATCCACGCCATGTAGACCGATTCCATCATCTTGTCGAAGGCGAGAGTCCAGTACTCGGAGTAGGGCTCCGAAAACGGATTGTGCACCAGCCCCTGCCCCATCAGCAGGAAGTAGCGCCACCCTTCCGTGAAGAGTGACCCGAGCTCCGACCACCGCGCACCCGACAACCACGCGGACACGCCCACAAGTGCCAGCAGCCCCAGCCACACCAGGGTCGACCGTGTCTTTGATGGCTCTGTAGGCCGCTTGGCCGGGGTCACGTCAGGGCGCTGCGTAAGGTTCGCGGTACTCACACGAACCTCCGTCGCAGGTACTGAGACAGTTGGTCAATCGCCATGACGACCACGAAGATCGCGACCACGATGGCGGACACATTCGCGTATTCGAAGCGCGAGAACTGCACATCAATGACGGACCCGATTCCGCCACCGCCGGCCACACCGATCACGACGGACGCACGAATGTTGAGCTCGAAGATGTACAAGCAATACGACAGGTAGTTCGGCATGATCTGTGGCAACACCGCCCACCTAGTGCGGCTGATGGTGCCGGAGCCAGACGCATCTGCGGCCTCGAGCGGGCCTTGGTCAACGGCGTCGATGGTCTCCGCCGTGAGCTTCGCGGCAATGCCGATGTTGAACATGATGAGCGCGAGGATGCCGGCGAGCGAACCCACGCCTACGAGTGCGACAAAGATCAGCACATAGGCGATGTCGGGCAGCGAACGCACCATGGACAACGCCACTTTGACGACTCGGTAGAACCAGTTGGACCGGTTGGTCACGCGCGAGGCCATTGTGGCGAAGATGAGTCCCACCAGCACTCCCACGAAAGTCGCGACGATTGCGATGGCGACCGTCTCGACCCAGGCTTCCCACACGCGGAAGATGAAGCTCCAGTTGGGCGTCAAGAACTCTTGGATGATCTCCCAGCCGTTGGTGAAGTTCGTGATTAGCGGCGCGAGGGTGAACTCGATCTGGATGGCCGCCCACACCGTGAATGCAGCGACCGCCGCAAGCCCCGCGATCAGGACGCCGGAGGGCCCAGGCTTTCGGGGGCGCAGGGCCGATGCGTCGGTGGCGGTCGCGCTCATGACCGCCCTGGGAGGACGTCGTCAGCCGTCAGCGAGCGGCCGTAGATCCGTTCGAATGCGGCATCGTCTGCGTCGGCCCCGGTGCCGTCGAAGACCACCTTGCCGTCTCGCATTCCGATCACCCGCTCGCCGTAAGCACGCGCGAGGTCGAGGAAGTGCAGGTTGACCACAGTGGTGATCCCCAACTCGCGGTTGATGCGCTGCAGGTCCTTCATGACCATCTGTGCAGTGGGTGGATCAAGGGAGGCGACCGGTTCATCCGCGAGCATGACTGTGGGGTTCTGGGCGAGCGCACGGGCAATAGCGACCCGTTGCTGCTGACCGCCAGAGAGCTGCGACGCTCGGGTCCAGGCCTTTTCGACAATGCCGACCCGTTCGAGGCAGGTGTACCCCAGCTCCTTCTCTTGGGCAGTCCACAGCCCCAGAACGGATCGGTACCACGGCACGTCGTGAAGGGCACCCATGATCACGTTGTTCATGACCGTGGTGCGCTTGACGAGGTTAAAGGACTGGAAGATCATGCCAATGCGCGAGCGGATGGCGCGCAGCTGCTTCTTGGAAGCGCCGGTCACTTCACTGCCATCAACGGAGAGGGTGCCCGATGTGGCGGGGACCAGGCCATTAATGGTCCGGATCAGCGTGGACTTTCCCGCGCCTGACAAGCCCACCACGACGACGAACTGCCCATCGGGGATCGACAGTGACACGTCGTCGAGTCCGACAACGCCGTTGGGGTACCGAACGGTGACATTGCTCAGTTCAATCATGCGGTGAAATCGCCTGGCCTTAGATACACGTGTGCGGTGGCCGCGCCCGAAGGCACGGCCACCGCCACCTCGTTGGAGCTGTTAGCCCTGGTCGCCGAAGTTCTGCTCGACGGGACGCACGGTGTTCTCGAAAGCGTCGAGGTTTGCGGCCTCGAGGCCCTCGATGTTGTACACCGCGTCAAGAGCCGCAGCGCCTTCTTCAGTCTGGGAGATCGCCATCAGACCGTCGGTGATCTGCGACTTGGCGTCATCCGACAGGTCGCCGGAGACAACCACGCCGTCGTTAGGGATGTTCGACGTGTACGCGAACACCACGACTTCCTCGCCGATGTCCGAGAACTCTTCTGCGAGATCGCCACGAGCGTCGTTGTAGGAGATTCCGACTGCTGCGTCACCGTCGTAGACGGCCTGTACGGCCTGCGGGTGTCCGCCCGCAAACATCGCTGCAGAGAAGTCGGTCAGCGGGTCAAGGCCCTGAATCTCCGCGAGCTGGGTGGCCGGGAAGTAGTAGCCCGATGCGGACGACTCGTCCACGAACGCGATGGTCGATTCGGGGTCGACCAGAGCGAGAGCTTCTTCGCCTGCCGGGCCGGAGCCGCCGGTCGCGCCGTTGCAGTACGAGTAGTTCACGCCTTCGTCGTCAGCCTCGGTGACAATGTCGTCGAGGCAGAACGTGCCGGGGTCACTGGTGAGCCACTGACCTACGTATTCCGACGATCCGTAGCGAACTGCCTGCAGCACGATCTCTGCGCCAGCAACGTCCTCTGCCTGCACCATGGCGATGGGGCCAAGGAAGCCAATGTCTGCCTGGCCGGTCTGGAGCGCGACGACCACTGCGGAGTACGACTCGGGCACGAACACCTCGACGTCGACGCCAAGTTCCGCGGACAGCGACTGGGCAAGAGCCTCGCCGTCGGTCGTGATCTGGTCGACCTCGTCCGAGGGAACCAGCGCAAGAGTGAGCGATTCAGGAAGGCCCTCGGCCTCCATCGACTCGTCTTCCATCGCGTCATCCTCGACGGTTGCCTCAGCGGCCGACGCGGTGGCGCTGGCGGTGGCCTCATCTTCGGACTCTTCGCTCGAGCAACCTGCGATGGTGAGCGCGACGGCGCCCGTCAGGGCAACAGCTGCGAGGGGGTTGAACTTGATCTTCACTGTGAGTGACTACCTTCCGGTGGGGGCCGGGTATCGCCAACAAGCGACACCGCGAGGTCGCCGCATGATGCGGCTCGCCCTCACGCTATGCCTGAAAAATGCCACCTGAGAAGGATTCGAGTGAACCTTCGCCCCCTCGTAACGGAGGGTTCATGAACGCGTTCCCTGGACGTGACGTTCCCGTGACATCAGGCCTCCGGGCGCATCGTCCCGGCCCGGGCTAGTGCTCGCGCAATTGGCGTCGACGCGCCTCAAGTTGCACGATCTGAGCGAAGGCCTCTTGCGCACCGTCGGTCCCCGATCCCGCACGCTGCATGCGCCCACGAAGCTCCGCGATCTGACGCGTGATGCTCAGGTCCAAGACCTTGGCCAGCACAGTGCCTGCGTAGTGACCAATAGTCTCTGGCTTGTCGTGCGGAAGCGGCGACACTGCCAGTTCTGACACTGTCGCGGCGAGCGCGTCACCGGCCTGCTCCGCAACATCGTTGGCCCAGTCGGGGCCGGCCTGTGCTGGCCCGCCCGCCGCCAGGATCGACTCATACACGGCCCGGTATTGAGGCACCGAATACGCCTGCGGGGTCATCTCGCCCACGACCGAAGCTCCCAGGGCGTCTTGCATCACCTGAGCGGGCGCCTGGAGGAGCGTTCCTAGCGACAACGCTTCCGCGCGCACCACGGGGTCGCGGCGATTGGGACGGGCCGATGCTATGGCTAGGTCATCGCCCTCGCTCACCACAGGCATTGCTCCCGTGTGCGCAGCCGGTTCGCGACCTCGGCTCTTGGCAGCCTCGGTGACTGCTCGACGGACGATATCGATGTCCATACCGAGCCACCCGGCGAGCCGGCGCGAGTACTCCGGCTGAATCGCACGGTCACGGATGCCAGCAACCACGGGGGCGGCTGCGCGCAACGCGGCGGCACGGCCCTCCGGGGTCTCAAGGTCATTAGCGCCCAGCGCGGTGCGGATCACGAACTCGAACAGTGGGGTGCGAGCCTCAAGCAGGGACTGCACGGCCTCGTCGCCGCCGGCCATGCGCAAATCGCACGGATCCTTCCCCTCTGGATCCACTGCGACGAACGTCTGCGCCAGGAATTGCTGATCGAGCTGAAAGGACTTCAGAGCCGCGTTCTGGCCCGCCTCATCGCCGTCAAACGTGAAGATGACCTTTGCGCCAGACGTGCCGACCTTCATCGCTCCCCCGGCGACATCTCCCATAAGGCGGCGCACGACCTTCACATGCTCTTCGCCGAACGCCGTTCCACACGTCGCGACGGCGTTCGTGATGCCGGCAAGGTGGCAGGCCATCACGTCGGTATATCCCTCGACGACGACGGCAGCGCGCTCGGACCTAATGGATCCCTTGGCGAGGTCGATGCCATAGAGGACCTGGTTCTTCTTGTACAGGGGTGTCTCGGGGGTGTTGAGGTACTTGGGACCCTGATCTTCTTCATAAAGGCGACGGGCGCCAAAGCCGATCACTTCGCCCGTGACGTCGCGAATGGGCCACACGAGGCGGCCGCGAAAACGGTCATAGACACCACGAGAGCCTTCCGAAACGAGACCCGACGTGCGCAGTTCCGCTTCGGTAAACGCCTTGCCGCGAAGGTGGTCGGTCAGGTGCGACCACCCCTGGGGGGCATAGCCGATGCCGAAGTGTTCCGCGGCGGCTCGATCGAACCCGCGCTCGCGCAGGAAGTCACGGCCAATGCGCGCTTCAGGACTGTGGAGCTGTCCCGCGAAGTACTCCTGGGCGATCCGGTGTGCCTCAAGGAGTCGCTTGCGCTGTCCTGCCGTGCCTTCCCGTTTGGGTCCGCCGCCCGCCTCGTAGCGCAGCGTCACGCCCGCGCGATCAGCCAGGTACTCCACTGCCTCCGCGAACGGAAGGCCGTCGATGCGCATGACGAACTCGATGACGTCGCCGCCCTCGCCGCAACCAAAGCAGTGCCAGCGCCCGGCATTGGGGCGGACGTGGAAGGAGGGGGACCTCTCGTCGTGGAAGGGGCACAAGCCCTTGACCGAGCCCACACCAGCGGGTTTGAGGGCTACGTGTTGGCCAATGATGTCCTCAATGGGGGCCTTCTCACGCACGGACGCGATGTCGTCCCTGTTGATTGTCCCGGCCACGTGTGAATCGTACTCGCCATCCTCTGTACCACCTCGCTTGTCTGCGCCGACAGCGAAGACGTGCCCCAAGCATCGGCCCCGGTCGGTACCCTGGGCAGTGGTTCACATCCATCGAAAGGACTCCCCCGTGAGAATCGACGCCTTCCTCGCTGACTCGGCTGAGGTCGTCAACGGCAAGATCTATTCGCTCGGCGCGGGATGGAACACCATCTTCGTGCGGCAGTTCCCGGCGGCGCACCGACGCCTCGCCGTGGCCGCAACCGTCCACGTTCCCTTCACCGCGACCAACTCCTCGCACCAGCTTGAGCTCAAGCTCCTGACTGAAGACGGCAAGGAGTACCCCATCGGTGTCCGCCAGGACGCGGAGGGCAAGGCTCAGCCTGTGCGCGGCATGGGTGGCGAGTTCACCCTCGGTCGCCCGGCGCACCTGGTCGACGGTGACGAGCAGGTTGCCTGCTTCGCGTTCACGATCGACGGCATCCGCTTTGTGCAGCCCGGTATGTTCTCCTGGGTCGTGTCGGTCGACGGCGAAGAGCTCGGCCGCCTGCCCATGCGCGTGCAGCAGGTCCAGCAGCAACAGCAGTAACCGTTCATGGGGCTGTACACCGGGGTCGTGTACCCCGCGTATCTCGTTGTCTGCGCGGTGCTCGTCCTCGGTGGCATTGCCACCCTGATCTGGCCGTCGTTGCACCCGTGGCTCAAACGCATAGTCACGGCCATGTGGATCGTGACTGCCGCGCATGCAGCGACCGTCGTCGTGGTGCTCCTTGGGGACTCCGACGCTGGGATCGTGTTGACGCTTGGCTACCTCATCGCGTCGGTGATCTTGGTGCCGTTCCTTGGCGTCGGCCGCCTCGGTGAGCCATCGGCTGCGGCGCACGACCCCGACCCCAACCGCCCGGTGCTACAACCCGACCAGATTGCCCGCGTTGATGGCGGTGCGGCAATCATTATCGGCATCACGGCCGCGGTTCTTGCGTTGCGCGTGTTCCAGATCCTGGGAGCGTGATGAGCCCGATCGGCCGCATCATCCTCATCGTCGCCTACGCGGTTCTTGGCATCGCGGCGACCGGTCGCTCGGTGTACCAAATCTCCACCAAGTTCACCGAGGCTCCCCTGCCCTACACAATCTCCGCGCTGAGCGCCCTCCTGTATATCGGGATCGCAGTGGCACTGTGGCGCGGATGGCGACGCGGAGCGCTGTGGGGAACCTGCATTGAACTCGCCGGCGTGCTCGTGGTCGGAACCCTCGGATACCTCCACCCCGAGTGGTGGGGCGATGAAACCGTGTGGACCGGCTACGGTTCTGCCTACGGCTGGGTTCCGCTGATATTGCCCCTGGCCGCGTTGTGGGTGCTCCTACGCCCCCGCCGCCCACAGATGGAGACCTCCTCATGAGTGACGACACCCCCCGCTCAACCGTGGGGTCGACGGTCCTGAACCTCGTACGTGGAGGATTGATCGGAAGCGCCGAGACGGTCCCCGGCGTGTCGGGCGGCACCGTTGCGCTGATGACGGGCGTCTACGAGACGCTGCTGACCTCCGCTGGCCACTTCATCACCGGCGCCCGCATCACCGTGGCCGACGGCAGTCGCGGCCGTGGAGTCGCACGCGCCAAGCCAGAGTGGGCCCAGGTGCGCTGGGGCGTGCTGATCCCTCTTGGCATCGGCATGGTCATCGCGCTCCTCGCCGTCGCCTCCGTCATGGAAGGCCTGATGGAGGACCACCCCGTCACGATGCGGGCACTGTTCTTTGGGCTCGTCGTGGCCTCGCTCGCGGTTCCCTTCCGCCTCGCGGCGCAGGCTCCGTTGCGCACACGGCCCGTAGGTCGCTGGGGTGGCAAGGACTGGATCATCGCGGCAGGCGCAGCAATCGCCGCTGCGGTCATTGTGTCGCTGCCCGGTGGCAACCTCGAGCCCAGCCCGCTCGTCCTGATTCCCGCGGGTGCGATCGCGGTGTCGGCACTCGTGCTTCCGGGTTTGTCGGGCTCGTTCCTCTTGCTCACGATGGGCCTGTACGAGCCGACGATCGCAGCGCTCAACGACCGCGACTACGCATACCTGGCCTACTTCGCGGTGGGACTGGTCATCGGCCTGGTCTCGATCGTGAAGCTGCTTCAATGGCTGCTCGAGCACCACCGCCGCACAACCTTGGTGGTCCTGACCGGAGTCATGGCAGGCTCGCTCGTCGCACTGTGGCCGTGGCAGGACGAGAACCGTCAGCTCGAGGCGCCCTCGGGAGACCTCCTGGGGCCAATCCTGGCGTTCCTGGCCGGGTTCTTGGTCGTCGTGGCACTTCTGGTCATCGAGTCACGCATCGTCGCCAAGCGCACTCTCATCGAGACAGACACCGAAACCGACGCGCCCACCGCCTAGGGTGGGCGGCCGCGCTGTTCCCAGCCCGGGCATCGGCCCTATGCCGTTTACTTGCCGCCGCAGTACTTGTGGTGCCAGTTGTACGCAGACGTGTCGGTGAGAGAGGCAACCTGGTCCACCGCGATCCGCAGGCGCTCACCGTCCCCTGACGCGTCGCGATAGTCCGCGGCGAACTGGGGCTCCATCACGTCGGCGCCGC
This sequence comes from Demequina flava, assembly GCF_000975035.1. GTDB lineage: Bacteria > Actinomycetota > Actinomycetes > Actinomycetales > Demequinaceae > Demequina > Demequina flava. The sequence continues at coordinate 452,694 of NZ_BBRA01000002.1, forward strand.
GATCAGCGAGCGCGCCCACGAGTTCCTTGAGCACACGGCGCTGCTTGGCGTACGTGGGGCTCGACTCACGTGGCGCCATCAGAAAGTGCACCGCAATGCCCTTGAGGATCAGGATCTCGTCGAGCGTTTCCTGGGGCGTTACGAGCGTGGCGTTGTGGCGAGTGTGTGGGCCAATCCCGTACTCGGCTTGCGTGGCCTCGATCGTCGCCGAGGCGAATCGGCCGATGAGCTGGCTGGTCATGTCCTTCAACGCGGCCAGCGAGGCGCGCGACCCGTCAAAGTCATCGGCCCACCAGCGGAACTGACGCAGTCGCTCAAGAGCTGCCAGCAGCGCGTCCTCGTCTCCCCTGCCATACCACTCGCGGGCGTGGTCAACCACCTCGCGGGCGTGGCCGGGGTCCCGAAGAACGGACAGCGAGACCTGGCGGTAGACGACCGAATCCTCGACATCGTGAACCGAGTACGAGATGTCATCAGCGAGATCCATGATCTGCGCTTCAAAGCTCTGCGCCCGGTCAGGCGCACCGTCACGGAGCCAGTCGAAGACGGCCCGATCATCCTCGTAGACGCCGAACTTGCGGCTGGGTTTGCCATCGGGCCGCGGAGGCGCGCCTTCTTCGCCCCAGGGATACTTCACAGCCGCATCCAGGCCCGCGCGAGTGAGATTGAGCCCGATGGGCTGGCCAGTCTCTGGGTGCACAGACTTTGGCTCAAGGCGCGTGAGCAGACGCAGGGTCTGAGCGTTGCCCTCAAAACCACCGATGTGGCGCGTGACCTTGTCGAGCGCGCGCTCACCGTTGTGACCAAAGGGCGGGTGACCAAGGTCGTGAGCGAGGCAAGCGGCATCCACGACGTCGGGCGAGCATCCGAGCGCGTTTGCGAGCTCACGTCCCACCTGCGCCACCTCAAGCGAATGCGTCAAGCGGGTGCGGACGAAGTCACCGCTACCGAGGCCCAGCACTTGCGTCTTGGCTCCCAGACGACGTAGCGCGCTTGAGTGCAGGATGCGCGCTCTGTCGCGCTCGAAGGGGGTCCGGTTTGGGCTCTTCGACGGCTCGTGGACCCAGCGCTCCACGTCAGCGTCGGTGTAGCCCTCAGGAACGGCGATGGCGGATGCGGCGGCGATGGTGCTACCGCCGGTCTCGTCAGCTGGTGAGATCACGGTCTCCAACCTAGCGCGGTTCCTGCGCCAGGTACGGCCCTCGCCCTCACCCCGGCGCCTCCGCAGGCAAATTGGGTCACAGGAGACCGCGAAAGTGACCCGGATGTCCTACGAGCGGGAGCCGTATCGCACGACCGCGCGTACCGTGGAGCGTATGGGTGAAGTGAAGGCGTATTGCGCGATGTCGGTCGATGGCTTCATTGCGGGGCCAGGAGATGACCTTTCCTGGCTTGACGCTGAGAGGCCGGCGTGGGCTCCGATGTCTGCGGAAGCCTGGGCGCAGCGTGATCAAGACGGCATTGCCTTCGCGGACTTTTACGGGGGTGTTGGCGCGATGCTCATGGGCCGGCGCACATTCGACGTGGTGCACGGCATGAACGAGTGGTTCTACGGCGAGATGCCAATCCTCATCGCAACCGGGCGCCCACTGCCTCAGTCGCGCCCCACGGTGCGCGCGGCATCGGCCCCTATCGCAAACCTGGTCGCCGAAGCCCAGGAGCTCGCTGGCGACAACCACGTGTATCTGGATGGCGGCTCGGTGATTCGTCAGGCCCTGGACGCTGGCCTTGTCGATGAGGCGATCGTCACGATCCATCCGACGATCCTGGGCGCGGGTCACCCCTTGTTTGCGGGGGCCGAGCAACGCCACCCCGTCACAATCACAGACGTCAGGAACTACGCGGGCGGCATGGTTCAGGTCACGATGCGCCCCGCGCGTGAACCTGTCGACACATCGCCGCTGCCGGACGACGGCGGCCCAGCGGACGAGACCTCGTTCGGGCACGCCTAACGTCCGACCCGCACCGCCGGCATGGAGCACCGAGGCTAACCGCCGGAGACGCTCAGTTCTGCCTCTTGCAACCGCGCCTCGAGGTCCGACGTGATGTCCTGAGTCTCGAGCCATCCATCTGGGCATGAGGGCTGCTTGGGTGTGCCCTGGCGTCCGCGCGGACCCTCAGCGGCCTCGCCGGGGTAGGGAGATTCGAGCGGCAGGGTGTCGAGCAGTTCGCGCAGTTGCGGCAGCGTCTCGACCAGTCCCAGGCTCTTGCGGATCTCACCGCCGACCGGATAACCCTTGAGGTACCAGGCGACGTGCTTGCGGATCTCGCGCATGGCTTTGAGTTCGTCATCACCAAAGAAGGGCACCATCAACTCGCCGTGGCGATAAATGGTGTCCGCGACAAGAGCCAGTCCCGGCTTCACCCGCTCCGGCCGGCCCTCGAAAGCTGCTTGCAGATCGGCAAAGAGCCACGGGCGCCCCTGGCATCCGCGCCCCACCACGACGCCGTCGATGCCGGTCTGTTCGACCATGCGCAACGCGTCTTCTGCGGACCAGATGTCTCCGTTCCCCAACACAGGAATCGACGACACGGCCTCCTTGAGGCGAGCAATCGCTTCCCAATCCGCAGTCCCGGAATAGTAGTCGGCCGCCGTGCGGCCATGTAGCGCCACGGCGGCAGCACCCTCGGCCTCAGCCATGCGGCCAGCATCGAGGTACGTCAGGTGATCGTCGTCGACACCCTTGCGCATCTTGACGGTCACTGGGACGTCGTAGGGGGCGGCCTCGCGAACGGCGGCGCGCACGATGTCGCGGAAGAGGTCCTTCTTCCACGGCAGCACCGCTCCCCCACCCTTTTTGGTCACCTTGGGAACGGGGCAACCAAAGTTCATGTCGATGTGGTCGGCGCGGTCCTCCTGGACCAGCATCTTGACGGCGGCGCCAATTGTCGCGGGGTCGACTCCATAGAGCTGGACGGACCGCGGAGTCTCGTCAGGGTCATGGTGGATGATGCGCATGGACTCGCGGGTACGTTCCACGAGTGCGCGGGAGGTGACCATTTCCGCCACATAGATGCCGCCACCGTGCTCGCGGCACAGTCGACGGAATGCGGCGTTTGTGATGCCGGCCATAGGCGCGAGCACTACGGGGGTGTCAACGGTGAGGGGGCCAAACTGCAAAGGCGGCAGCACGCGCTCGCCCGTTGCGGGCAGGGCCGATGCGTCAGTCGTCATGCCTCTATTGTCGCCGATTCCCGCTAGAGGCCTGCATCGGCGCCCAGGCGCCCCAACGCCCGCCCGGGCGCTGAGGGGGGTTTGACCCGGGCGGGCGCGCGTGCAGGGTGACGTCAGGCCTGAACCGTCACGGCATCCTTGTCATGTTCGGCAAGGTGCACGGTTGATGGCTGGGCGGGGCGTCCAAGCGCCCTGTACTCCCAGCCTGCGGCGCGATACGCATCGGCGTCCAGCGCATGGCGGCCATCGACCACAGCGCGGCGCGCAACGAGCTCGCCCATCATCTCGGGGTCCGCGTCTTTGAAGCGATCCCACTCGGTAAGCAACACGACCACGTCCGCGCCCTTCACACACTCAGCAAACGTGTTCGCGTACTCGAGTTGCGGGTACACCCGGCGAGCGTTGTCCATCGCCTCCGGGTCGTAGACGACCACGCTGGCCGATTCCGCGCGCAACATGTCTGCGACATCAAGCGCGGGAGCGTCACGAATGTCGTCGGAGTTCGGCTTGAACGCCGCACCGAGGCACGCGATGCGCTTGCCCGTGACATCTCCCCCGGCGAGCTCACGCACAAGGTCGACAGTGCGCCGGCGACGACGCCCGTTGATTGCGTCGACTTCGTGAAGGAAGGCCACGGCCTGTCCCACACCAAGTTCCTCAGCGCGGTGGGCGAACGCGCGGATGTCCTTCGGCAAGCATCCTCCACCAAAGCCGAGGCCCGGCTTGAGGAAGCGACCGCCAATGCGATCGTCATAACTGAGCGCGCTGGCCAGGAGGTTGACGTCCGCACCAGCGGCCTCACACACCTCAGCCATCGCGTTGATGTACGAGATCTTGGTGGCAAGGAAGGAGTTCGCCGCGACTTTGACCAGTTCCGCGGTGCGCAGGTCTGCCACGACCAATGGCGTCCCTTCGTCGAGCACGGGCTTGAAACTCGCGGTAAGCATCTGTGTCGCCCACGCAGACTTCACTCCGAACACCAACCGGTCGGGGTGCAGGGTGTCCTGTACGGCGTAGCCCTCGCGCAGAAACTCGGGGTTCCACGCCACTTCCACGAGCTCGGGGTTGGGCGAGCTCATGGCGACAATGTCCGCGAGTCGCTCGGCGGTGCCGACGGGCACCGTGGACTTGCCGACCAGCAGGGCCGGCTTACGGGTGCGTTCCGCGATGGCGGTGAAAGCCGCCTCGACGTACTCGAGGTTCGCTGCTCGCGAGCCCTCTGCCTGTGGCGTGCCGACGCAGATGTAGTGCACGTCGCCAAACTCGGCGGCTTCATCGAATGACGTCGTGAATCGCAGCGACCCTGACTTGAGCGTCTCCTTCAGCAGCTCGGGCAGGCCCGGCTCGTAGAACGGGACCTCACCGCTCTCCAGGCGGGCGATCTTCGCGGCATCAACATCGACGCCAAGGACGTCGAAGCCGAGCGATGCCATCGAAACTGCGTGGGTGGCACCGAGGTAGCCGGTGCCGATAACCGTGATCTTTGGTCGTACGGGAACTTCGTGAGTGCTGGTGTCTTGCATGGTGATGTCCTCTCGGGTGTTGAGATCGGGCACTTCACTACTCGCAGTCGACATTGCTGAACCCCTCCTCGGCAGAGTCGACCGTGTTACTGCATGTCACGACGTTGTCGAGAACGGGAGTCAGGGAGAAGCCATAGCCGGGTCCGTCCACCACCGCGATGTTGTCGGTAAAGGTGTTGTCGGTGCCCCAGCCGTCGAGAATCTCGTGGGTCTGGAAGCCGTCGTTGTTGGAACGGATTCCGGTATTTCCGGTCACCGTCCACTCGTTGCCCTTGATGTCGACCCACGAATCCCCGCCATCGTCGTCAATGTCATCGCCGTCGAAGGCGTTGCCCACGATGAGTCCCCCGGTGGTTCCTTCTTTCACATCGATGGGCTCTGCGGTGACCTCGAAGATGATGTTGCCTTCGACCACGTTGTTGTCCGACTCATCGGGTTCGCAGTCGGTCAATGAGCACCAGTTGGACTCTGCCGAGCCGATGTAGATGCCTTCGCCAAACTTTTCGCGGCGGTTGCCCGTGTCGTAGATGGTCGATGCGCGGACGACCGAGTCCGTGGTGTGCGAGCGCAGGTGAATAGCCTCATCTCCAATGGCGTGCACCGCGAGGGAGTCGATGACGATGTTGCTCGAGCCGTCGACCATCACGCCCTTTTGGTGCTCCGTCACTGTGAAGCCGTGGAAGACCCACCACTCAGCGCCGTCCACGTGCAGCCCGTAACCTCCGTCTGGCCCTTCGCCCACCAGTTCGGCGTCCGTCGAGCCACACACCCATATCGGGTCATCACTCTCACCTGCGGCGGTGGCCTCAAACTCTCCCTCGTACTCGCCGTCCGCGAGTCCGATCACGTCGCCTGGGCGCGCGTCGTCCAAAGCTTCCTCAAGGGCCGATGCTGTGGAGACCTCGACGGTGACGTCCGGACACGAGATGCTCGCCTCGCGTAGGACGGCATCGGGCATGTCGTTCGCCGGGCGAGCACCATCGGCGGCCGAGACCACTGACGACTGGTCGCTCCCTGCTCCTGCCTCGGATCCGTCGTCGCTGCCAGCGCTGCCGTCAGCCGAGGGTGCCGGAGAGCTCGATTCGCTAGGCACGCTCGAGGGAGCAGCTCCGGAGTCGACAACGGTGCCGTTGCAGCATGCCGCCTGCGACACGACCATTCCCGCACCAAAGGCGGCTGCCGCCACGGCGCTCGAGATTCCCACGATTTTCCATGTGCCGGATGAAATCATCACGAAGCGTGCTCCTTCGACTGTTTGCGCCGCGGTAGACCGGCGCGGGTGCGTTGATAGAGCGGGTCATCCTTCAGTGCTGGGAGGTCTCCGAGGCCATCAATCTCAGACGGAGAGATGTGCCCACCGGTGATAGTCGCCAACGGTGTCCGGTCTTGGTACGGGAAAGAAGGTTCCCGACGAGGCCGGATGCCCATCAGCGCAGTAAAGATCAGCAAGGCCCCAAGGGAGAGCCACAGCAGCGCCAGCGGGCTCGTCATTTTCGAGAGCAAGGTTTCTTCGACGCTGCCTTGTGACCACCCAGAGACATCGTTTGAGGACACCGCAACCGCAGCATCGGCCCTGCTCGTATCAATCGGAGTGCCGCCGCGCCCCTGGACGATGTTGTCGACGACAGACGAGTCCGCCACTGACAGTCCGGCCACGGTGATGCCGTGATTGGTGGCCGCTTCGATGGTGTTCTCGGTGATCTCTCCAAAGGCATCGCGAACATAGATTCCGGTGTCCGCACCATCGACGAGGTTGCCCGTGACTGTGGCGGAGGCGCCGTCACGGATCACGATGCCGTGCAGTTCGACATCGGTGACGTCGGATCCAGAGACCGTGGTGGAATCGGCACCGTCACGGACGACGATCCCGAACCGGCCACCGTCGACAAGGTTCGAGTCCAGCAAAATATCGTGGCCGCCCATGACTTCCACCCCGACGTCGGCGTTGTTCTCGAAGCTCGAGGTCCTGATCGTGTGGTCACCGTAAGACTCTGTGGGCAACCCCACCGCAGACGGCCCGTCGGCCAGTGGACCGGCGTCAATCGTGACGCCGTTGCGACCGTTGTCACGTGCCTCCACATCTTCGAGAAGGACCCCAGACGAGCCCCGTGAAATGCGGAATCCATCAACACCGTTGGCGCTTGACTCTGTGCGGACTACGCGAGACTGAATGACCTCGCGGTGAAAGACGACTCCGTCAACGAGGCTTTCTGTCACGAGAGAGTCCTGGATCTCCACCGAGGCTGCCTGCGACACAAAGATGCCGTAGGCGTTACCGGTCACCGTGGTGCCTTGCACCCACGCCGTCACGCCGAGCGGGATGCTCGCAGCCTCTCCAGCGTTGACGGCGCTATCTCCCGTCACGACCGACAGTCCGACAGATTCCTCTTCGGCGCCTTCTTCCCCGTCGTCGGAGCCAGCCCAGTCGTCGGTGTCGCTCCCCACTGTCTGATCCATCCCCACGCCAACCCCAAAAGCATGGTCGGTGCCGGTCAGTGCAAGACCGCCGGTGTTGCCCGACCAGAAGCCAAGATCGTTCAGCTCGGCATAGGTGATCGACAGCTGCCCTCCCACGGCCCGTATGTATGCTCTGCCGTCATCCGTGGTGGTGTCAGACGCACCGCGCGGCTCATCCCAGCTTGTGATAACCACGGGCTCGGCCGCATCGCCGTCGACGACCAAACTGCCGCCCAATGTCACGAGGGAGACGAAGCCTTCGGGCTGACTCGCCAGTTGAAGCTCGACAAGTCCGCGCCCGCCCACCTGGAGGGTCGCGCCTGGAAGAACCACGATGTGTTCATGCAGCCGGTACACGCCGCTACCCAGGTCGGACACGGACAGAGGCGCTGCCTCATTGATCTCGGCAATCGTGTAAGCCTGCTCGCGAGCCGTGAGAACCAAGGTCGAGACGGGGTTGCCAGTGACGCGATAAGGCTGCGTCCTGTCCAGCTGCTCCGCGATGTCCCCGGAAGCGACCAGCTCAATGTCGAGTAGCCGCCGATCCTCATCGGCGACAAGTTCTGCCTCCGTCTCAGGGTTGCCCGGGTAGGCCAGGGCGGCCGCTGACAGGGTCGCCTCCTCAGCGCTCGTGAGTGCTTCAGGTTCCTCGGACGACGTCACAAGTGCATGACTGGGCCCTGCAACAGCAGGCGCGGCTGCACCTGCCAGAAGGCCGAGCGCGAGCACTCCGGCCGCTAGAGCCCTGCGGCGTATTCGCATCAGGCTGGCACGCCCGCTCGGGCCGCGTCTGGGACAGCGGCAGGTTCAGAGACCGCAGCCGGCACACGCGCAGCGGCAGGCGGGTTCACTGCGACGGGGTCAAGTGTCGTGGACGTCTGTCCTTCGCCACCGACCTGGTCCGCAGTGCGCGTCAGCCAGCCTTGCTTGTTCATCGTGAGGAACGCGTAGAACTTGATGGGCAGCGCGACCAGGATCACGGTGAGCGCAAGGATTGGCAGGATGAAGATGTCCGATGGGTTGCGCTTGAGGTTGGACCAGCCGCGCACCCCTCGACCAAGGAGCATCCACGCCCCGACGATCGCCGCGCTCGTCCAGGTGAGTTCGAGTCGCGATAGGAACAGGTAGCCCAGTGTCAGTGCCATCGTCACGGGGGTCAGCAAAATTTGCAGAACCGTCACCTTGGTCACGAACGGCACCCTCCATAGCCATCCCTTGTAGGCGGCTGTGAGGTAGCAACGGTAGGAGTTACGGCTCCATCGAATCCGCTGCTTCATGAAGGCCTTAAAGCTCGACGGGAACATCGAGATCGCACGCGCGGTGCTCTGGTGCACGACGCGGTACCCGGAGGCAATGACGAGCCAGGTCAGACGCCCGTCGTCACCCGCGATGCAGCGACGGCCCAGGAAGTACTCGTCCTCGAGGTGCGGCAGCACCGGAATCACGGCCTTGCGGCGGTACACCGCTGTACGGCCAGAGACACACGGAACAGCGCCGGCGCGTCCCATTGCGGGCACGTAGTCGTAGTAGCGGAGGTTGACCATCCAGTCGGCGATCCGGCGCCACACGCTGCTGTTGCGCTGGTAGACGTTCTGCTGCGTCGAGCACGCACCCACATCAGCGTCCAGGAACGGCTTCTGCACCTCTTCCAGCAGGCCTGGCTGCCACCAGGTGTCCGAGTCCACCAGGACCAGGATCTCCCCGGTTGCCTCACGAATTCCGCACCCCAGCGCGGAGCGCTTCCCTGCGTGCTTGAACAGCAACGGCTTCACACGCGCATCCTGGAGCTCGCGAATGCGGCGATAGGCCTCTGTGTCGGCGACGTCCAGCACGATGATGATTTCCGTGGGGTCTTGATCACGCCACGAGTCGAGACACCGCATCAAGATGTCGGGGTCTTCGTGGTACGACGGAACCACGACCGATGTGGTTGTACGGAAATCGGATTCGATGGGCTGTGCGCGCCGCGACAATACGACGCGATACAGCCACAAGCCCCACACCACAGTCCCCGCAAGCGCAATCGGGAAATACACGCGTACCTGTTCCCACAGGTCCGCACCCCCGTCAATGAGCGTGTCCATGCAGACACACCTCCGTCCTCAGCTGATGTCGAAAGGTGTCACGGCGCGCGCCAGCTACCCGCTGGCATGCGGTCATCATTGACTGTCTGCGGTCTCCGACCCCCTCGGGGGCAACTCGTGCCCGAAAACCCGCGACACCTCGACGCTAGGGTGTGACGAATATCACTCGCAAGGGTTTTGGAAAGACTTCACACAGAGTTAACAAGCGCTGTGAGAACTTAAGGCTCAGTCGAGGTGAGTTGTGTTGTCGGACTGCCCAGACTCGACAGCCGGCTGCTCGCCAGCCATGGCACCGTCGTAGCCGACCACTAGAGCCGCGATGCCGGTGGTGAGCGGCACCGCGAGTACCAAGCCGATCGAGCCAACCAGCGTGCGCACCAGCTCTTCAGCAATCTCAGCGCTCGTGAGCGAGACGCCCAGAGACTGGTCGTACAGCGAAATCAGCATGATGGCAGGAAGCGCTGCTCCCACATACGCGAAGGCGATCGTGTACACGGTCGAGGCGATGTGGTCGCGGCCAATACGCATGCCGCGGGCAAAGAGATTCCAGCGGGAGATGTCCGGCCGCGCGGCGCGCAGCTCCCATACGGCCGATGCTTGGGTCACCGTGACATCGTTGAGGACACCAAGGCCGGCGATGATGATGCCGCACAGCACCAAGCCTTGAAGGTCGACGTCGCGGCCGGCCAGTTCGAGGTGGGAGCCCTCTTCAGACCAGATTCCGGTCAGGCGTGAGGCGTCGACTGCCCACCAAGCCAGGACCGTGGTGATGAGGAGCCCTGCCAGCGTGCCGAGATATGCGGTCGTGGTGCGGGCGTTGGGGCCGTGCGCCATATAGAGCAATGCAAAGAGCGCGCCGGACCCGGTCACCAGACCCACGATGAGCGGGTTGCTGCCTTCGAACAGCGCAGGAACTGTGAAGAAGATGATCACGCCGAACGCCGCGACGAGCCCCAGGAGCGCGCCCAGGCCTCGCCACCATGCGATCGCCAACACGAGCACGACGTAGACCACGAGCAGCACGAGCATCGGCGGCCCACGGTTGAAGTCGCCGAAGATCAGCGTGCCGTCGGGAATCTGCAACGCTCGGACGGAGTCGCCCACCTCGTAGCTGAAGTCAGCCAGTTCGAGGGGTAGCAGCGTCTGCAGGCCCTCGTCCTCTTGGCCGTCAACAACGACCTGCGCCTCACCGGTGTTCTCGTCGACGGACTCGACCGTGACGTCGACCCATTCAGCATCCTCGTAGGACGTCGGAACAGACTTCAAGAACGCCCAATCCGACGGCCACACTGCTACCGCACCGGCCACCGTGAAAAACATCACGACGGCCACCGCGATCGTCAGAACCGTCGTGGTGCGCTCAGACGCGCGCGGACGCTCCTCAAGTGAATGCGAGTGTCCGGCACCCATCAGCGATCACCGAGCCCGAGCATCGGCCCAACAGGGGCGACTCAAGCGCCAATCAGGCGCGTCGCAAGGTATGCCTGCACCTGGTCCAGCGCCACGCGCTCCTGCTGCATGGTGTCGCGGTCGCGGATCGTGACGGCCTGGTCGTCCTGCGTCTCGAAGTCGACGGTGATGCAGAACGGCGTACCGATCTCGTCCTGACGGCGGTAGCGCTTACCGATTGCCTGCGTGACATCGAGGTCCACGTTCCACGCACTGCGCAGCTCCTTGGCGAGAGCCTCCGCGGTCGGCAGGAGCTCGTCCGACTTCGACAGCGGCAGGACCGCGGCCTTGACCGGCGCGATGCGGGGGTCAAGGTGCAACACGGTGCGCTTGTCGACGCCGCCCTTGGAGTTGGGGGCCTCGTCCTCGTCGTACGCCTCCGCGAGGAACGCCATGAGCGAGCGCGTCAGACCTGCCGCGGGCTCGATCACGTACGGCGTGTAGCGCTCGTTCGTTTGCGGGTCCAGGTAGGACAGGTTCTTGCCCGAGTGCTCCGCGTGCGTCGACAGGTCAAAGTCGGTGCGGTTCGCGATGCCCTCGAGCTCGCCCCACTCGCTGCCCTGGAAGCCAAAGCGGTACTCGATATCCGTGGTGCCCTTGGAGTAGTGCGACAGCTTCTCCTGCGGGTGCTCGAAAAGACGCAGGTTGTCGGCGGAAATGCCGAGGTCCTTGTACCACTGCAGGCGCGTGTCGATCCAGTACTGGTGCCATTCCTCGTCCGAGCCGGGCTTGACGAAGAACTCCATCTCCATCTGCTCAAACTCGCGCGTGCGGAAGATGAAGTTTCCAGGCGTGATCTCGTTGCGGAAGGACTTACCGATCTGACCGATGCCGAACGGGACCCTCATACGCGAGGTGCGCTGGACGTTCTCGAAGTTCACGAAGATGCCCTGAGCCGTCTCTGGGCGCAGGTAGTGCAGGCCGGACTCGTCCTGGCTGACGCCGAGGTAAGTCTTCAGCAGTCCGTTGAACATCTTGGGCTCGGTCCACTCGCCGCGGGTGCCGCAGTGAGGGCAGGGGACCTCGGCGAGGCCGCCCTCGGGCGCGCGGCCCTTCTTCTCCTCGAACGCCTCGATGAGGTGGTCCTCGCGCGCACGCTTGTGGCAGCTGAGGCACTCGACCAGCGGGTCGACGAAGGCCTTGAGGTGGCCCGATGCCTCCCACACAGCAGGAGGAAGAATCACCGATGAGTCCAGGCCAACAATGTCATCGCGGCTGGACACCATCGCGCGCCACCACTGGCGCTTGATGTTCTCCTTGAGCTCCACACCGAGCGGACCGTAGTCCCATGCGGAGCGCGTTCCGCCGTAGATCTCTCCACACGGGAAGACGAAGCCACGACGCTTCGCGAGTGAGATCACGTTGTCCAGGCGAGACGGTGCCACTGAATGCTCCTTGGGGATCAGGTTGCGGTGCGCGCACAGTCTATCTGCGGTTGCGTGGCTTGCGGGCGCGCATCGCGATGTGTCTGGCGCAGGGCCGATGCTTGCTTGGGTTGCAGGTGTTCGCTCACCGTGGGCCGCAATTGACAATGATTATCAATAAGCCGTATTGTGGGGGGCATGACATCACCTCGCCCATTCATCATCGGCGGCATTGCCGCCGCGCTTGTCCTCGCCGGCTGTTCCGCTGCCGACTCCGACGCGGACACCGCGAACAGCGCGGATGCCACCGACGCCGCGCTTACCGTGGGCGCGGCCTTCTACCCGCTGCAGTACGTCGCCGAGCGCGTCGGTGGCGACACCGTCGCTGTTGAGCCCCTAATCGGCTCAGGTGTGGAACCACACGACGCCGAAATGTCCCCCAAGACAGTGCGCGACATGCAGGAGATGGACACGATCCTCTTCCTGTCCGACTTCCAGCCGGCCGTTGACGACGCCATCGACACCACTGGTGTGCGCAGTCTCGACGCACACCACATCATCGATGAGCACGGTGACGCGGTAGCCGAGCACGGAGAAGCGGTCGAGGCTGAGGACGACCACGATCACGATGGCGACGGCGAGGCAGACCACGCCGAAGAAGACCACGTGGACGAGGCGGAGTCCGAGGAGGACCACGACCACGATGGCGACGGTGAAGCGGACCACGCCGCGGAAGACCACGACCACGCGGAGGACGAAAGCGCTGACGAGTCGACCGAGAGCGAGGACTCGCACGACGGCCACGACCACGGCACGCTCGACCCGCACTTCTGGCTCGACCCCACGCTGCTCGCCGAGTACGCACAGGACGTGGCAGATGAGTTTGCCGAGCTCGACCCCGCGAACGCCGACACGTACACGGCCAATGCCGAGTCGTTGCTGACCGACCTCGACGCGATCGACGCCTCCTACACCGAGGGCCTCGCCACGTGCGAGCGCGACGACATCTTCGTCGGCCACGAAGCCTTTGGTTACCTGGCTTTGCAGTACGACCTCAATCAAGAGGGCCTCGCAGGAATCGATCCTGAAAGCGAACCCTCCCCCGCTCGGGTTCGTGAGATTCGCGACATGGTCGAGGACTCCGGCGCCACGACCATCTACACCGAGGACGAGGTCGCAGCAGACGTTGCCGCCTCGATCGCCGAGGATGTCGGCGTCGACGTGCTCGTCCTGAGCCCCATCGAGACAGTCGCCGACGGCGAGGACTACCTTGGCGTCATGGAGACCAATCTCGAAAACCTGAGGACTGGCCTTGGTTGCAGCTAATCGCACCGCCGCTGACACCCCGTTCGCCGTTGAGGCGCGCGGGGTGCGCGTGCGTCTAGGCGGACACGAAATCCTGCACGCCGTCGACCTCGAGGCGCAGCCCGGTGAGCCCGTCGCTGTGATGGGCGGGAACGGTTCGGGTAAGTCGACGTTGGTGCGAGCGCTCGTTGGCGCGCTACCGCTCACTGGCGGGTCCGTGAAGATTTTCGGTGCCGAGCGATCTCGAGCGACTGCCAAGCGCATCGGCTACGTGCCGCAGCGCATGGGCGCCGGCTCTGGAGTCGCGGCAACGGCTCTTGAAGTCGTCACCTCCGGTCTACTCGGAGCTGGCCAACTACGCCCACCACGCGACGCCAAGGCCAAAGCGCTCGCCTCTCTCGAGGACCTCGCGGTCGGAGACCTTGCCAAGCGAGACGTCTCGACCCTGTCAGGCGGACAACAGCAGCGCGTCCTCATCGCTCGCGCCTTGGTGCGCGACCCGGACCTCCTCATCCTCGATGAGCCCATGGCCGGGGTGGACGTGCCTAGCCAAGAGGCCCTGGCATCGGCCCTCCGTCGCCGGCGCGACGCAGGCGGAACCATTGTGATCGTGCTCCACGAACTGGGCGCCCTCGCGCCGCTGATCGACCACGCCGTGGTCCTCGATCAAGGCTGCGTCACACATGTCGGCGAACCTCCGCACGCCCTCGGCGTCCACGCGCTTCCCGGTCACGATCACGACCATGCCCACACAGACGTGCCGGAGCCGCCTGCATCGCCGTTCGCCTGGGAGGTACGCAAGTGAGTCTGCTGACTGACCCGCTGGTCCAACGCATGATGCTGGTTGCCGTCATGGTCGGAGCAACTGCCCCGATCGTCGGCACCTACCTGGTTCACCGCCGCATGGCACTCCTAGGAGACGGCATTGGCCACGTCGCCCTCGCCGGTGTCGCCGCAGGGTGGCTCGCAGGCTCCTGGGCAGGGCTTGCCGACCAAGATGCCCTCGCCATTCCCGGGGCAATCGTCTTCGCAATTACCGGCGCAGTCGTGATCGAGCGCATGCGCGCCCGGGGCATCGCGGCCGCCGACGTCATCATGGCCGTCATGTTCTACGGCGGCATTGCCTCCGGCGTCTTGCTGATCTCTGCCGCGGGTGGCTCCAACGCCAACCTCATGGGATACCTCTTTGGCTCAATCTCCACCGTGAGTTGGTCCGATGTCTGGGTCACGGTGGCACTGTCCATCGCGATTCTCGTGATCGGCTTGGGCCTCAAGCCCGCGCTCTTTGCCGTCACGCACGACCAGGAGTTTGCTTACTCGACCGGTCTTCCGGTCGGCGCGCTCAACATGGTGGTCGCGGTGCTGTCCGCCGTCACCATCACTGCGTCGATGCGTGTGGTTGGCGTGCTGCTGGTGTCCGGACTCATGATCCTTCCGGTCGCGATCTCCCAAATGTTGACCCACTCCTTCACGCGCACCATGACCTTCTCCATGATCATCGGCGTGATCCTGTGCATCACGGGCGTGGGCATCACGCTGTTCTACAACCTGCAACCCGGCGCGCTCATCGTCGTGCTTGGCGTGCTCCTGTACGTCGTGGTCGCCTCCGGTGCCAGCATGCGCAAACGGCGACGTCATCGCCGAGAAATGGCGGTGGCCGCATGACCCCCACTCCTGTCCCCCGCATGACGAAGCAGCGTGCGGCAATTCTCGACGTGTTGTCCACGGGCGATGAGTTCCGTTCAGCCCAGTCGTGGCACGACATCCTGCGTCATGACGGCTCCACTGTCGGTCTGGCCACCGTGTACCGATCGCTCCAAGCACTTTCGGAGTCCGGCGAGGTCGACGCCGTTGTCACCGATTCCGGCGAGACCTTGTACCGCCGCTGCGGTGCCGTCGACGAGCACCACCATCACCTCCGCTGTCGCGTCTGCGGCGCAGCGCACGACATTGAAGTACCGGAGTTCGAGGACTGGGCCGAGAAGCTAGGTGCACGTCTTGGCTTCACCGGCATCGATCACACGGTCGAGATCACCGGGGTGTGTGCCGCCTGCGCGGCGCAGGGCAAGTAATGCCGGGAGTTCCGTCCTTCATTTCCGACATCGGCTGGTGGGGCATTGTGCCCTTCCTGTTCGTTGTCGTTTTTCTGCGGTCTCAGGGCACCTACTGGGTGGGAAGGTTCCTGCGCCGTGGGGCCGATGCCATGGCGACCTCAGGTGCGGATCTGGCCACAGCAGATGCGGACGCGGGCGCCATTCCGCCGCCCGCCAACCGCCGCAGCCGCATGGCAAAGCGCCTCTCAGGCCCTGCGATGGACAGAGCGCAGGTATTCCTCGACAAGTGGGGATTTATCGGCGTGCCGCTGTGCTTCCTCACCGTCGGGTTCCAGACGGTCGTACTCGGCACAGCCGGATACACCCGCATGCGCTGGGACCTCTTCACGCTCGCGATGCTGCCCGGATGCGCCGCGTGGTCGCTGCTCTACGGCACCGTGTCGGTGACGCTGATCGAGTTGTGGAAGCAGTCGCCGTGGCTGTTCACCGCCGGTCTGCTGGTCGTCATCGCTGTTGCGTACGGCGCGACTAAGCTGCGCCGAAACGCCGATTCCGCCGTGCGTACTCCTCAATAGCCGCCCATAAGTGGGTTCGGTCCACGTCGGGCCACAGCGTGTTGGAGAACACGTACTCGGCGTAAGCCGCTTGCCACGGCAGGAAATTGGAACTGCGCTGCTCACCGCTGGAGCGCCAGAACAAGTCCACGTCCGGCATGTCAGGCTCGTCCAGGTGAGCCGCGAGCGTTGCCTCGCTCACCTTGTCAGGGTTGATCTCCCCCGCTGCTACCTTGCGTGCGATCTCACGCGCGGCATCGGCGATCTCCGCGCGACCGCCGTAGTTCACACACATCGTGAGCGTGAGGCCGGTGTTGTCCTGGGTGAGTTCCTCGGCCTTCTCGAGCTCCTTGATGACCGACGTCCACAGCTTAGGGCGACGCCCCGCCCACCTCACACGCACGCCCCACGAGTGCATCTCGTCGCGCCGGCGGCGAATCACATCACGGTTAAAGCCCATGAGGAATCGGACCTCCTCGGGCGAGCGCTTCCAGTTCTCGGTTGAGAATGCGTAGGCGCTGAGGTTCGTCACACCGATTTCCACGGCTCCCGCGACCACATCGAGGAGCGACGACTCGCCCTGCTCATGCCCGGCCGTGCGCGGCAAGCCGCGATCCTTCGCCCAGCGCCCATTGCCGTCCATGACGACGGCAACGTGCTTAGGGACGGCCGATGCTGGCAGATCAGGCGCGGTGGCGCCACCTGGGTGCGGGAAGGGCTTGTCGTAGGTCACGCCCGCCAGCCTAGCCGTGCCCGGTCACTCCCCGAGGGAACGAGACAAGACTGACAGCGCTGCCGCACGTGCCGCGTGTGCTCGCGGTCCGCGCCGCACCACGAGGGCTTCGACGAGCGCCTCGAGGGTGAGGGTCAGCGCGACACGCGACGCCAACAGGAGTTCATCCTGGAACGATTCCGTGACTGGCGGCACGACGATGCTCAGGGACGCGCGGTCCACGAGCGCTGACCGCGAGAAGCTCGTGATCGCCAGCACCGTTGCCCCAGCCTCGAGCGCGGCGTCCACGACGTCGAGGGTCGCGCGGTTGGCACCCGAGCCGGACACCGTCAGCAACACACTGCTGGGCTCAAGTTGAGCCGCATGAATGCGCTGCGCGAGCGTGTCGGGTACGTACTCAGCGGGCCGGCCCACGCTCGACAATCGCAGCGCAGCGTCGTACCCCAAGGGCGCGGAGAGACCGTTCGCCGCGATCAACAAGCGCGGAGCTACGTCAAGTGCGGTGACGAAGTCTTCGACCCCGTCCTCGCTGAGCGTCGCGGCCACGTGAGGAAGCGCCCGGGCGTGGCGATCGATAGCCGCACGCACAACACCCAACGATCCCCCAGCATCGGCCGAATCCACGGGATCAAACGCCCGCTCCCCTGCCAACGCGACCCGCAACTGGGGATAGCCGTCGTAACCGAGCGTCTGCGCCGTGCGGACCACGGAGGCTCGTCCCACGCCAACGCTCTCGGCAATTTGTTGAGCCGTCTTGTCTACGGCCCCAGCCGGGTCCGATGCAATGGCCTCAGCCACGCGCCGCTCGCTGGGCTGTAGCGACGGCGCGAGGGCCGCGATGCGCACGGAGGGCGGCGCGTCAGTGCTTCCGTTCCACGTCACGAACCGTGGCTCCTTCCATGATGCGCCTGCGGACCTTGCCCGAGACGGCGTCGATGAGCATCGTGACCACAACGACCACGATGATGAGCACGCCCACAACGTCCCATTCACGGTGCTGGGTGTACTGCGTGAGCATGGCTCCAATGCCGCCCACGCCGATGAGTCCCAGAATCGCCGACGTGCGGACGTTGATTTCGAAACGGTACAGCGCCAAGGACATCAGTTCCGGAGCGGCCACGGGCCACAGGCCCCAGCGGACCACCTCCCAGAGCGACCCTCCTGAGGCACGCACGGCCTCGGCGGTACCCGGCGGGACGGCCTCGATCGTCTCGTACGTCCACTTGGCATGGGTGCCGATTCCACCGATGGCAAGGGCGAGGGCACCCGTGAACGGGGTGAGTCCCGTGACAGTGAGGATGATGATCGCGATCAGGACGTCGGGCACCGCGCGGATCACGGCGAAGCTCCACCGGAGCGGGAAGCGCACCCAGGCAGGCCCCACGCCATGAGCGGCCGGAATTCCGAGCAGGGTGGACAGCACCACGCCGGCAATCGCGCCGATCCAGGCCATTGACACCGATCGCCAGGTTTGCAGAGCCGCTTCAGGAAGCATCGACCAATCGGGGTCGGAGAACATCAGGCGCCCGTAGTGCACCAGGTCCTGGGGAAGTTGCGCGATTTTGGACCACTCGAGGTCAAGTCCCCAGAAGGACACAAGGACGACGATCGTGACGATTGTGGCTGCGGCGCGCGCTGCCACCTGGCGCGGACGCGGCGGGATCGGCAGTGCGGGCGTCCGGGCAGGCGCCGCGGTATCAGTGGCGGTCATCGCAGCCTCTTCCTCAGAACGTTCGAGGCCCACTCGATGAGCAACACCACCACGAGAATCTCGAGAATGATGGTGCCGAGGGCGTCGTAGCGGTAGAAGCCGCGCATCTCGTCGATCAAGCGACCGATTCCTCCCGCGCCGACCAGTCCCAGGATGGCCGAGATGCGCACGTTGAGCTCGAGCGAATACAGCACCTGACTGGCAAACACGGGCCACGTTTGCGGAAGCGCCGTGACACGGTTGATCTGAGTTTGGGTGCCGCCGGCAGCGCGCCCCGCCTCCATGTAGTGGGCGTCGGCGGAGTCGATCGCCTCGGATACGAGCTTCACCACGATGCCGATGTCGAACAGCACGAGGGTGACCACACCTGGAAGCGTGCCCACGCCCACCATCGCGACAAGGACGGTTGCGTACACGAGGTCGGGAACGGCGCGCACGACGTTCAGCACGAACCGCACCGCACGACGGGTGACGCCGTTGGGATTGGTAGGTCGCGCCGCCCACATGGACAGCGGGACCGCAAGCCCTGCGGAGATCGCGGCACCCACGATGGCCATCTGGAGGGTTTCCAGCATGGGCTGCCACGTGCGCGGCAAAATCGACCAGTCCGGGGTGAGCATCTGCACGATGCGGTCCACCCCGTTGGTCCAATTGCGCGCGATCGAGGCTAGATCGATCTCGACTCCGCCAATGGCGGGAATCGTCGTCAGGATCGTCAACGCGGCGAGCACGGCCGTGACGCCAAGCGCCTTGGGCCATGTGCGCGGTCGCGGCGGAATCATGAGCTGTCCCTGAGTTTCAGGGGCCGATGCCGGGGTGTGGACGGTCACGACACGTCCAGTCGGTCACGGGGCTGCACGGGCCGGCCGTAAATCTCCTCGAAGTCCGCGTCGGTGGCGGAGGCGGCTGGGCCGTCGAAGACCACCTCGCCAGCGCGCAGGCCGATCATGCGGGTCGTGTACTGGCGCGCAAGGTCCATGAGGTGCAGGTTCACCATGACGGTCAGGCCACGCTCGTGGTTAATGCGCTCAAGGTCGTGCATGACGGCATGTGCGGTGGGCGGGTCAAGGCTCGCCACCGGTTCGTCGGCGAGCATCACCGAAGGCTCCTGGCTGAGCGCGCGCGCAATGGCGACTCGCTGCTTCTGGCCCCCAGACAGCGCACCGGCCCGCTCCCAGACCTTCTCAAGCATTCCGACGGAGTCCAGCGCACGCATCACGATGTCGCGATCGTGGTGCGAAGAGATGCCCAGGACCGTGCGCCAAGTGGAGGTATGGGAGAAGCGGCCGACCATCGTGTTGCGGAACACACTGGTGCGATCGGCCAGATTGAAGGACTGGAAGATCATTCCGATGTCTCCGCGGGCGTGCCGCAGGGCCTTACCGCGCAGCGCGGTCATCTCGTGCTCGCCGACGCGGACCGTGCCAGCCGTGGGCTGCACAAGTCCGTTCACGGTGCGGATGAGCGTGGACTTGCCTGAGCCAGACAGCCCCACGACCGCGACCATCTGGCCGGGCTCGATCTCGAGCGACACATCCTTCAGCGCGACGACCCCGTTGGGGTAGCGCACGGTCACATCTGTCAAAGAAATGGGCCACGACCCGGAGGCCGAGGTGGCCCCCTCGGCCTCCGAGCCCACAGCGTGGGACTGCTCGCTCATGCGGTTCCTACTGACCCGAGAAGCGGGCGTTGACCTGGCGTGCCAGGTCGATGGCATCTGCGTCTGCGGGGACCCAGTCGGTCTGGTCGAAGATCTCCTGCAGCGTGTCGGGGTCAACCTCGGAGAAGTCGTCCATCAGCGTGGTGATCTCGTCGCGCAGATCCTGTGGGAGCTCGTCGGAGAGGACGACGCCGCCGTTGGGGTACATCTCGGACAGGCCGAAGACGACGACCTTCTCGCCGAGGTCAGGGACCTCAGCCGAGTCGATCGACGAGCGGGCGTCCCAGTACGCGAAGCCAACCTCGGCGTCGCCGTTGTAGACGGCCATGAGGAGGGTGTCGTTACCGGTGACGGGCACCTGCTGCAGGTCGTCGATGCTGATGTCGTGCTCCTCGAGCGCCAGCACGGGCAGCTGGTAACCAGCAGGAGACGTCGTGTTGCCGAAGGCGACCGTGGTGCCGGCCTCAATTTTGGCCAGCGCGTCCTCGGCCACCGGGCCGGCGCCGGTGTTGTCTTCGCCCGAGGCGACACCGTTGCAGTACATGAACTCCTGGCCGGAAGCGGCGTACGTGGCGGCGACGGGCTCGTCGTCGCAGTACTTGTCAGGGTTGTTCGTGAAGTACATCGAGGCGTACTGCGAAGCGCCGAAGCGCACGTCCTGCAGCACGGCGTGAGCGCCGTACATGTCTTCGGCCGCGGCGAGCGATCCGGCATCGGCAATGGCGATCTGCGCCTGGCCGGACCCGATGGCCTCGACAGCTGCCTGGTAGTCCTGGGTGACGACGCCTTCGACCGTGAGGCCGAGTTCGGCGCTCAGGTAGTCGGTCAGCGGCTCAACGGTCGTGACGAGGTCGGTGACGTTCTCGTTAGGAATCAGGGCGAGGGTGATCTCCTCGGGCCAACCGGAGGAAGCGGCGGCGGTCTCAGACGTCTCCGTCGTCGTGGCCGGCTCCGACGAGGCCGAAGCCTCGGCGTCGGAGTCTGCCTCGGAACTGCAACCGGCGAGCGCGATCAGTGCGGTCGCGGTGACACCGGCAGTGATGAGCGAGGTGCGCATGTGGGGACCTTTCGTGTGTATCTCGAGCGCCGGTCGGCTACCCGAGGCGGGCGGCCTCAGCCGCCCACGTCTGTATGGCCGGATACAGCTCCGGCAGGTGGAGCGCGGACATGGTCACGTCCGCTGGAGGGTTGGCAGCCGCAGGGCCGACGAGCGCGGTCGCCGCACCCAAGCGCGCTGCGGGCGCCAAGTCGAAGTCGTAGATGTCGCCGATCGACAGCACGGGGCCGCGTTCAAGCGCGTCCGTAACCTGAGCCTCGATGCCGAGGGGCTTGCGCGCTGAGGTGATGACCCGCACAAAGTGCTGGGCCACACCAAGGGCTTCTAGCGCTTCCCTGATGCGAATGTCAGGCGCATTCGTGACAAGCGCGATGTCGGCGTGTGCCGCAAGGGAAGCAAGGAACTCTG
Source organism: Demequina flava (assembly GCF_000975035.1). Lineage (GTDB taxonomy): Bacteria > Actinomycetota > Actinomycetes > Actinomycetales > Demequinaceae > Demequina > Demequina flava. The sequence continues at coordinate 474,228 of NZ_BBRA01000002.1, forward strand.
GCAGCCCGGCGGGCGCCTCCACCGGGGCCGCAGGAGTTGCGAGATCATCGCGGCTGGCGAGGTAAGCGCGATCGAGCAGGTGAGCGTCAATCCCCCGCTGCCCGGCCGCCGCCGCGACAGCGTGATACCCGTCCCTGAACTCCGAGTCACCACGCTCGACTGCGTGAAGCGCATCGGTCGCGACTGTGGCGAACTCGGAGTCCTCAGCCAACCGCGCGACCGCGGCCGCATATGCCGTCAGCGGACCGTTGCCCAGGGCAACGGTGCCGTCGAAGTCAAATATCACGGTGGGCCGCATCGTGCTCCTTGTGCATCTCCAGGCCCTCGGCGCTACTCGCTAAGGACGATGCGTCCACAGTGACAAGTGAAGATGGACGGACGGGCCACGAAGTGGTGAACGGCGACTGAACCTTCTGCGGCGAAAGGGTGAAGTCGGCGCCTACGCGGCCCCTATTACGCGTGCAACGGCCGTGCGCGGAGTAGCACATTCCGCAGGGTCAACACTGTGCGGCGCCGCGGATAGACCAATGCGCTAGTGCGGAGCCGTTCGGTCGACGTGACTGAGCGACCGCACCTTGCGCTCCAGGTGGAACTGCGCGTAGGCCGCAATGAGGCCGGCCGCGTCCTTGCGCTCTCGGTCGGCCGACGCATCGGCGCTGTCCCAGTCCCCGCGCAAGAGTGCGTGCAGCAGATCGAAGGTTGGCGCACTGGGCGCAGCAGCTCCGGGAGGTCGGCAGTCCTCGCACACTGCCCCTCCACCGGCCACCGCAAATGCCCGGTGTGGCCCAGGCGCTCCACACGAAGCGCAACCGTCAAAACTGGGCTCGTAGCCGGCCAATGCAAGCGAGCGCAACAAGAATGAGTCGAGGACGAGTCCTGGATCGTGTGCGCGACGCGCGAGCGACCCGAGACCGCCGTGCAAGAGCCGGAACTGATCGTAGGCCGGCTCTTTTTCGTGGTCGACAAGCTTGTCCGCCGTCTCGACCATTGCGGTCGCAGCGGTCCACAACCCGTAATCCTCAGCGATGCGCCTGGCATAAGGCTCTTTGGTCTCGACCTGGGAGACGATGTCGAGGTTGCGTCCCTCGTACAACTGCACGTCGATCAGCATGAATGGTTCAACCCGCGACCCAATGCGGCTCGTCGTGCGCCGCACTCCCTTCGCCACCGCCCGCACCTTGCCGGTGCGGCGCGTCAGCATCGTCACGATGCGGTCGGCTTCACCGAGCTTGTGGGTGCGAAGGACGATGGCATCGTCGCGGTACAGGGGCATCAGGTCATCCGGCCGAGTCGCCGAGCATGCGACCGTATGAGGTCACCTCATCGACGGTGAACCCCAGTGACTCATAGAAGCCGGTCACCTCGGCGTTGGCGACGCGCACCTGCAGGTTGATCTTGGGACAGCCGAGTGCTTCGAGCTCCGCGATGGCGCGCTTCACGAGCGCCGCACCGACGCCTTCGCGGCGCCGCGATGGGTCAACCGCTACGTGATAGAGCCAGCCACGAACCCCGTCATAACCGGCGAGCGCCGCTCCGACCACTGCGTCGCCGTCGGTGGCAACCCAAAACAAGTCAGGATCGCGCTCACACTTGCGAGCAATCATGGCGTGGGGGTCGTTGCGCGCCGGGTCGTGCGGGAAACACGTCACCCAGAGGCGGGCGACCGCATCTCCGTCACGGGGGGCGAATCGACGTACTCGCATCATTCCTCCGGAACCGGTTCGGTGGATACCAAAATCTCAACTTGGGCACCAACGAGTGCCTCGTCGATCTCAGCCTCGGACGGCGCGTCGGGCAGTGCGCCCACGATCGCCAACGGATCAGTCAGTGCCACGACCGTGCGGTAGAGCACCGCGTCGTCAGCGGCGGCCCGGCACGCAACGGCGGCCGTGTCGTACAAAGCGTCCTCGGGACAGATCACTGCGGTCACATCCTGCGCATCGGTCGCCGCAAGGATCGTGTACTGAATGTCGTCTGCTTCCTGGTCGAATGGGAGCTGAGGCGAACCGCGCCAACACTCTTGCGTCCACGGTCCCTTCGCTCTCTCCAACTCGTCGCCCCATACGGATGATTCAAGGCAATCGATGCGCTCGAGCCCCTGGGACGAAAGGTCGGGAAGGCTGTCTGCGGCGGCGACGGCCTCTTGCGACCCGCCGCATCCAGCGACCAACAGCGCGGCAGCGCTGACGGCGACCACGCCGGCACGCGTGCGCAGTCCAGAAGGCGACATCATCCCTCGATTCTACGGGCGGACGGGCCACGCCCCTGGTGCTCATGCGAGCGAGTCCAGGGGCGTGGGTCATGGGCGTCGCGGTCAGCGCGGCGCCGCCTCGCGAGCTAGCGAGTGGCGCGGTTCACGGCCGAGATAATCGCCTTGAGGCTGGCGGTCGTGATGGACGGATCAACGCCCACACCCCACAGAATCTCGTCCCCGATCAGGCATTCGACGTACGCCGCGGCCTGTGCGTCGCCGCCGGTCGTCATCGCGTGCTCGTGATAGTCGAGCACCTCGACCTTGACGCCGCGGGTCGCCAGAGCCGCCACAAACGCCGCCACCGGGCCGTTGCCCGAGGCTTCGATCGTCAGTTCCTGGCCACCATCTGTGATGTCGGCAGCAAGGGTGTCAGGTCCTTCGTCCGAGCTCGTGCCGCGGGTACCCAGCAGCGCAAACCGGCCCCACTGACCCTGATCGGTCGGAGAAGGCAGGTATTCATCGCGGAACACCGTCCACAGGTCCTCGGCCGTTTGCTCCTTGCCCGTAGCATCGGCCGCAATTTGTACTACACGCGAGAACTCGATCTGCAGGCGACGCGGCAGGTCAAGGTTGCGCTCGGTCTTCAGCAGGTATGCGACGCCGCCCTTGCCGGACTGCGCGTTGACACGGATCACAGCCTCGTAGGATCGGCCCACGTCCTTCGGGTCGATGGGCAGATACGGAACGCCCCACACGATGTCATCGACGGTGCCGCCAGCGGCCTCCGCCTTTGCGTCCATGGCGTCCAGGCCCTTCTTGATCGCGTCCTGGTGAGATCCGGAGAATGCGGTGAAGACCAGGTCCCCACCCCACGGGTGGCGCGGGTGCACGTCGATCTGGTTGCAGTACTCGACGGTGCGGCGAATTTCATCGATGTCGGAGAAGTCGATCTGCGGATCAATGCCCTGGCTGAACAGGTTCATGCCGAGCGTGACGAGGTCCACGTTTCCGGTGCGCTCGCCGTTGCCAAACAGGCACCCCTCGATGCGGTCGGCACCGGCCATGTATCCCAGTTCTGCCGCGGCGACGGCAGTACCCCTGTCGTTGTGCGGGTGCAGGCTCAGCACCACGGACTCGCGGTAGTCGAGGTTGCGGTTCATCCACTCGATCGAGTCCGCATAGACGTTCGGGGTCGCCATCTCGACGGTCGCGGGCAGGTTGATGATGACCTTGCGCTCCGGAGTGGGCTTCCACACATCCAGCACGGCGTTGCACACCTTGACCGCGTACTCGAGCTCGGTACCGGTGTACGACTCGGGGCTGTACTCGTAGAACACCTGCGTGTCCGGGATCATCTCCTCGAACTTCTGGCACAGCATCGCGCCGTGTGTCGCGATGTCGAGAATCTGGTCCTCATCGGCACGGAAGACGACCTCGCGCTGCAGGATCGACGTCGAGTTGTACAGGTGCACGATGGCGTTCTTCGCGCCGCGCAGGGACTCATACGTGCGCTCGATCAGGTGCTCGCGCGCCTGCGTCAGGACCTGAATCGTGACGTCATCAGGGATGTGCCCGTCTTCGATCAGGGCACGCACAAAATCAAAGTCGATCTGGCTGGCCGAGGGGAACCCGACCTCGATCTCCTTGTATCCCATACGCACCAGGAGGTCGAACATGCGCATCTTGCGCTCGACGTTCATGGGCTCAATGAGTGCCTGATTGCCGTCGCGGAGGTCTACCGCGCACCAGCGCGGGGCCTTCTCGATGAGGTTGGCGGGCCACGTCCGGTCAGGCAGATCAACGGTGATGTGCTCGTGGAACGGGCGGTACTTCTGGATGGGCATGGCGCTCGTGTTCTGAGAGCCGCCGGTGTAGTGCTCGCTCATGGTGGATGAATCCTTCATGTGTGTGGGGGGCTGATGTTCAGCCGGCGCGCGAACCTCCGCGACGAGGATCCGGCTTGGAATTAAGCCTCGTCGCGGCAACGAAGGAGCAGCGAGCGTGCACGCATGTTGTCCACCATAGCGAATATTGAGGTGAGCGTGAACGACCACCGCACCCCGGCATCGGCCCTAGAAACCCAGGCGGCCCAACTGCTTAGGGTCGCGCTGCCAGTCCTTGGCCACCTTGACGTGCAGGTCGAGGTAGACCTTGCGCCCCAGCAGGCGCTGGATACCTTCACGGGAGGTCGAGCCAACGTCCTTCAAGCGCGCGCCTCCACGCCCAATCACGATGCCCTTTTGCGAGTCACGCTCAACGAAGATGTGAGCGCGGATCTCAAGAACGTCCCTCTGCGAGGTCTCGTCCCCAGGCTCGACCATCTCTTCGATCACGACGGCGAGGGAGTGCGGAAGTTCGTCGCGCACGCCTTCCAACGCGGCCTCACGAATCAGTTCGGCGATGCGGACATCTTCGGGCTCATCGGTGACTTCGCCCTCCGGGTACAGCGGCGGGCCTTCTGGCAGGTGCCTCACGAGGACGTCGTGAATCACGTCCACCTGGATGTCTTTGACCGAGGACACGGGCACTATGTCCGCCCACTCGCCCAGCTGCTGAACCGCGAGCAGGTGCTCCCCCACCTTGTCGCGCGAGACGGTGTCCACCTTGGTGACGATGGCCACCACGGGTGCACGGGCCTCCGAGAGCTCGCGGGCGATCCACTGGTCACCAGGGCCGATCTTCTCGTTGGCGGGCAGGCAGAAGCCAATAACGTCGACTTCCGAGAACGTCTCACGCACGAGGTCGTTGAGGCGTTCACCCAGGAGAGTGCGCGGGCGGTGGAGTCCAGGAGTGTCGACGATGACCAACTGGGAGTCCTCGCGGTTAAGGATTCCGCGGATGGCGCGCCGCGTGGTTTGCGGACGCGACGACATGATCGCCACCTTCTCCCCCACCAGCGCGTTCATGAGCGTGGACTTACCCACGTTTGGCCGGCCCACAAAGCAAGCAAAACCGCTGCGGTGAGTAGGTGCGTCAGTCATCCGTGTCCTCCTTGGGTGCCGCTTCAACGAGCAGCGTGGTGAGCCGCCTGCGGCGACCCTCCATTGTGTCAGCCGTCAGCACGACCCCGTGGGCCTCACCTCGAGCGCCGCGGATCGGGACCTTTCCGAGCGTCTTCGCAAGCAGGCCGGCGGCCGTCTCCACGTCGTCATCGTCGATGTCCAGGTCGAAGAGTTCTCCAAGGTCGTCGAGCGGCATGCGCGCGGGGACCCGGTAGCGCCCCGGCGCCAGTTCCTCGACCTCAGGCGCGCTGCGGTCGTGCTCGTCGACCACCTCGCCCACGATCTCCTCGAGCGCGTCTTCGATCGTCACGAGTCCGGCAACGCCGCCGTACTCGTCCACGACGATCGCGAGGTGAAAGACCTCGTCCTGCATGCGGCGCATCAGGTCATCGACGGGCACCGATTCGGGTACAAACTCGGGCTCTCGCATGAACTCGTCGACTGGAGTTTCGAGAGCGTCGGGATCGTCCCAGGTGCGGTCCACGACGTCTTTGAGGTAGATCACGCCCACGGTGTCGTCGACGTCCTCGCCAATCACGGGAATGCGTGAGAACCCCGAGCGCATGAACAACACCATCGCTTTGCGTGCAGCGGTACCGGTACGGATCGTGATCATGTCCGTGCGCGGCACCATGACCTCGCGAGTGAGAGTGTCACCCAGCGAGACCACTGAGCGCAGCATCTCCGCGTCCTCTGCCTCCAGCGCATCCTGGGCCTGCTCGACAAGGTCTTCCGGTTCCGCGAGCGGCGGGGCCTTGAGGGCGGGGACGATGGCACGCAGCGGCAGGACAAGCCGAGTGAGCATCCAGCCGATGCCGGCGAGGGAACGTACGGCACTCGCCGGGACGGAGCGCGCCAACTGGCGCGGCAATGCGCGTACCAACACCAAGGAGACAAACGTTGCGGCGACGGCGGCGACGAGCACGACGATCAGGACCGACCAGTCGTAATCCATGCCCAGCTCGACAACAAGGGTCGTCAGGCACACGAGCGCGATCGCCTCAAACGTGGCGTACGCAACGGATGCGGTGTCGTCCGGGTGCTCGCTCAACGAGGCCCAACGAGCGGCCTTGGTGGGCTTGCCATCCGGCCGGCGCGCTTGGGCGAATGCCCGCTCATCTGCGTGCGGAAGTTGCTCGAACGCAGCCACGATCGCGTGCAGGATTGCTGCGCTTAAGAAACCAAAGACCCCCACAACGATGAGGGCGGTGATGGCGGTCGTGCTCACGCGACCCCTAGCCGCGCTGGGCGAGGAACGTCAGCAGGAGACGGCGCTGAAGGGCGAACATCTCCTTCTCCTCCTCCGGTTCCACGTGGTCGTAGCCAAGCAAGTGAAGGATGCCGTGCGTGGTGAGCAGGAGCATCTCCTCCTCAGCCGTATGCCCGGCCGCCTGTGCCTGGCGCGCGGCAACTGACGGACAGACCACGATGTCGCCCAGAAGACCCGCGGGGGTGGGTTGGGCCTCCGTGCCGGGCCGCAGCTCATCCATTGGGAAACTGAGGACGTCAGTAGGACCGGGCTCATCCATCCACTGGATGTGCAGCTGCTCCATGGCAGGCTCATCGACGAACATGATCGCCAGTTCTGCGCCATCGGCGACGTGCATCTCACGCAGGACGAACGCCGCGAGTTCCGCGAATTCGATCTCCTCGACCTTGGCTTCGGTCTCGTTGTTGACGTCAATCATCGTCCACTCTCCTTGAAACGACGCTGCTGACCGCCGCCGCGGGGGGCCTGCGATTCGTCCATCTTGGCGTACGCGGTCACGATGTCCGACACCAGGCGGTGGCGGACGACGTCCTGCGCTCCGAGCTCACAGAATGCGATGTCCTCGACGCCGTCAAGGATCTCGCGGGACGCACGCAGGCCTGACTGCGTGCCACCTGGAAGGTCAACCTGAGTCACGTCTCCCGTGACGACCATCGTGGTTCCAAAACCAAGGCGCGTGAGGAACATCTTCATTTGCTCACGCGTCGTGTTCTGCGCCTCGTCAAGAATCACGAACGCATCATTGAGCGTGCGACCGCGCATGTAGGCCAGCGGTGCCACCTCGATGGTGCCCGCCTCCATCAGACGCGGAATCGACTCCGGGTCGACCATGTCGTGCAAGGCGTCGTACAGCGGCCGCAGGTAAGGGTCGATCTTCTCGTTGAGCGACCCGGGCAGGAAACCAAGGCGCTCCCCGGCCTCCACTGCAGGCCGGGTCAGCACGATGCGGTTGACCTTCTTCGCCTGCAACGCAGCCACGGCTTGGGCCATCGCGAGGTACGTCTTACCCGTTCCGGCGGGACCGATGCCGAACGTCACGGTGTGCGTCTCGATCGCCTTCACGTAGTCCGCTTGCCCGTGGGTCTTGGGGCGAATGGTGCGACCACGTGAGGACAGAATCGACCTACTCAAAACCCCTGCGGGACGCTCGGCGACGTCGGCCTCTCCAGCCGCGCCAGCATCGGCCGCCGCTGTCGCCACACCTCGCGCGGCAGACAGCATGCGCACCGACTCTCGGGCAATGTCGGGAGTCAACGGCACGCCTGCCGCGAGAACCGAGCGCAGTTCCTCGACCGCAGACGCGGCCGCGGCGACCTCGGGGTCACTCCCGGTAAGTGTGATCAGGTTGCCGCGGATGTGGAAGTCAACGCCCGGGTGAGCGCGCTCCACTTCCTTCATGACGGAGTCGGCGCTTCCCATGAGCTCCGGCATCCGCTCGGCGTCATCAATCGTGACGATGTGCTGGGCCATTAAGCAGGGTTCCATTCCAAGTTGCCGCCACCGATCACGTGACCGTGGGCGTGAAAGACGGATTGACCGGCGCGCTCGCCAGTATTGAAGATCCACCGGAACTGGCCATCGCACTCCGAGTCGGCGATCTCCTGCGCGGCGACCGCCATGGCCGCGAGCTGCTCGGGCACCTCGGCAGCGGCCTCGGCGACGTTGGCGACGTGCGCGCGCGGGATGACGAGCACGTGGACTGGCGCCTTGGGCGCAATGTCCCGAAACGCCACGACGTGATCGTTTTCCAGCACCACGTCTGCGGGGATCTCGCGTGCGGCGATCTTGCAAAACAGGCAGTCATCACTCATATGGCTAGCGTATGCCCCTGCGTCACGTTTCGTCTGCGTCCGTTGTAGCGGCCGGGCCCACGTTCCAGTTGCCGCGCACGGCGGCCAGTGCAGCAATCGCGGCCGGGCCGGCGCTCGAGGCACGCAGCACGTGCGGCCCAAGTCGCACCGCGGTGGCACCAGCAGTGACAAGAGCGTCGTTTTCCTCTGGTGACACGCCGCCCTCGGGCCCCACGATGAGCCAGACCGGAGTCGCGGAGTCAGCAAACTCAAGCGCAGTAAGAGCGATGTCGGCATCCTCGTGGAGGACCAACACACGCTCGCCGTTGGCTGTCGCAGGGCCGATGCGTGAGCACAGTTCGCGTGTCGTGGCGACGGCCTCGACGGTGGCAAGGCGGGCGCGGCGCGACTGCTTGGTCGCAGCCGTCACGACGGACTGCCACTTTGCGCGGCCCTTGTCCGCCTTTGGCCCACGCCATTGAACGATTGACCGCGATGCCGCCCACGGAATGACGGCCGTGGCGCCAAGCTCGACGGCCGATTCCACAGCCTGCTCGTCGCGCCCACCCTTGGCGAGCGCTTGGACCAGGACCACGGGCGCATCGGCGTCCCGAGTGACCGAGTCAACCCGCACGGTCATGTGATCACCAGCGCCTGTCTCGATGACTCCTGACGCACGTGTGCCCTGCCCGTCCACGACATCGACCCGCTCGCCGGCCTCACGACGTTGCACGGTGACCGCATGACGCGCCTCTGCCCCGGTGATCTCAAGGAGATCTCCTACGGCAGCCGTCGTCGCAGACGGATCGATGAAGACCGGAGCGGACATGTGACTCAGCGCGTCTTGAATGCCCCGCGCAGGCGCGAGAACACGCCGCCACCGATGGGGGCGAGGTTCGCTTCCGGCAACTCTTCGCCGCGCAAGGTGGCGAGTTGACGCATGAGCTCAGCCTGTTCGTCGGTGAGGTCGGTGGGCGTGTGAACGTCAAGGTGGACGTACAGGTCGCCGCGACCGGCGCGCTGCAGTTTGCCCACGCCAAGGCCCTTGAGCTTCACGGACGTTCCAGCGTGGGTGCCCTGGCGAATGTCGACGTGCTGCTCACCGTCGAAGGTGTCGACGGCCATCTGAGCGCCGAGCGCGGCGGCCGTCATGGGCACCTCGAGCGTGCAGTGAAGGTCATCGCCACGACGCTCAAAGACCTCGTCGCCCTTTTCGCGAATCTCCACGTATAGGTCGCCCTTGGGTCCGCCTGCCACGCCTGCGTCGCCGCGACCCGCGAGGCGAATGCGTGTGCCGGTCTCGACACCTGCAGGGATGTCGACCTTCACGGTGTGACGCGTGTGCGTGCGGCCCTGGCCCGAGCAGTCGCCGCAAGGAGACGGAATCGTAGTGCCGTAGCCGCCGCACGCGGGGCACGGCGAGGTCGTCATCACGTTGCCGAGAAGCGAGCGAGCCATGCGCTGCACGACTCCCTGACCGTTGCACTGGCTGCACTGCTGTGGGGACGTCCCTGGCGCGCAGCACGAACCGGAGCACGTCGAGCAGACGTCGGCCAGGTCCACCTGGACCTGGCGTTCAACACCAAACACGGCTTCCTTGAGCGAGATGGAGGCTTGCACCAATGTGTCGCCGCCGCGCTGAGTGCGGGAGGCAGGACCACGTTGCTGGCCACCACCGAAGGGGCTTCCACCGCCGCCTCCGCCGAAGAACTGCTCGAAGATGTCTTCGAAGCCGAACCCCTGGGCTCCGCCCTGGCCACCGGAGTGGGCACGGGGATCCACACCGCGGTCGTACTGCGAGCGCTTCTCGGAATTGCCGAGAACCTCATATGCGGCAGCGACTTCCTTGAAGCGCTCCTCGCCTGCAGGCCCCGCAACGTCGGGGTGCAACTCACGTGCGAGCTTGCGGTATGCCTTCTTGATCTCGGTTTCCGACGCATTGCGTTCAATGCCGAGAGTGGCGTAGTAGTCGTTCACTCAGTCTCCACAATTCTTGACAAGTAACGGGCGACGGCACGCACTGCGGCCATCGTCCCTGGATAGTCCATGCGGGTAGGCCCCAGCGCTCCCAGGAGTGAAAGGTTCTCACCCTGCGTGCCGTAGCCCGCCGCCACAATCGAGGTGCGGGCAAAGGCGTCATCCCCAGTTTCCGCACCGATTCTGACACTCACGTCACGGCCCTCGCCTGCGATTTCATGCAACAACCGCAACAGCACAACTTGTTCCTCGAGCGCGTCGAGGACGGGGCCAATGGCGTCAGTCTCAAAGTCATTCGCAGCCCGCGCGAGATTCGATGTCCCGGCGAAGACCACTCGCTCCACCGTACCGCCGCGGGCGGATGTCAGGACAGTCTCGACAATTCCCGCAGCCCATTCAAGGTGCCCATTTCGCTGTAGCCATGCCGCGAGCGCGGGCACCAACTCGGTTGGGGTACGCCCCACGGCTGCGTCATTGATCGCCCTCGCGGCGTTCTCGAACTCATCCTCAGCCACATCGCGACCCAGCGCCACCGTTGCTTGCTCAACCCGAGCATCGGCCGAAACCACGACCACCAGCGCGCGGTCGATCCCGATGCGCACGAGCTCAACGCGACGCACAGGCGACTCGCGAGGGGACGGGTACTGCACGACTGCAACCTGGCGCGTGAGCTGGCTCAGGAGCCGCACGGAGCGCTCGACGACATCGTTGAGGTCGACCGCGTCGGAAAGGAAAGTCGTGATGGCCCGCTTGTGTGGCTCCTGCAACGCGGCCGAGGCCATTTGGTCCACAAACCGTCGGTAGCCCGCGTCCGTCGGAATGCGTCCGGCGCTCGTGTGAGGTTGGGCAATCAGCCCCTCCTCCTCGAGCGCGGCCATGTCGTTGCGAATCGTCGCAGACGACACTCCGAGGTGGGCGGTGTCGGCAAGCGCCTTCGAACCCACGGGCTCAGAAGTCGAGACATAGCCCTCAACGATGGCGTGAAGTACTGCCCGACGCCGGTCCTCGCTCATCGCCACCTCCTGACGGTCTCGTTTGCTGGCACTCGTGACCCCTGAGTGCTAATTCTAACGGCCCGCGCGCTGGGAGCGGTTCTACACACATCCCTTAGGCGTCCAGATCCGGCGTTCATCCACAGTCCGGAGTAGCGTAGGGAGTGTTTTCCGTGCTTTAGCGGGAGATTCTCGCTACGGTGGCACGGTTGACGCCTGGGTGCCAGGGATACGGCCCAGAGGCTGAGGGACTGCGATCGAGGGATCCCAAGGCGTTGGCAATCGTCCCCCTACTACATCAAAGTGGTGAGAAAACATGACCGAAAACAACGCAACTCCGCCTCCTCCGCCCGAGGAAAACTCCAACGGCCAGGCTCAGCAGCCCGCAGCTTCGGGTTCTAACCCCAACCTCATGCCTGCACTGGCGAACCTCACGGTTTTCACCGGTTTCCTGTTGCCGCTGATCTTCTGGCTTGTTAGCAAGGACCAGTCGCCGTTCGCCGACAAGGAAGGCAAGAATGCGCTGAACTTCGGCATCCTGATCACTATCGGATACCTCGTGTCCACCATCATTGGCATCATTCCGATCATCGGCCTGCTGTCGTTCGTCATTTGGCTCGCAGTCCTCGTCGTCGGAGTCATCTTCGGAATTCAGGCCTTCCAGGCCGTCAATAAGGGCAACTCGTACAAGTTCCCTTTCAACATCGAGCTGGTGAAGTAGGCGGCTCGAGCAGCGCGCCGCCGTCACCTCGCTAAAGAAAAGGAAAGAACGCATGACAGAGAACAATCAGACACCCCCTCCCCCGCCTGAGGAAGGCTCGCAGGGCCAGCAGCCGCCGGCTCAAGGCCAACCTGCGCAGCCCGGAGCTGCCCTCACCGAGAAGGACTCGCGCCTGTATGCGATGCTCGGCCACCTGGGAATCGCCGTCAGCGCACTCGTGGGAGTCACGATCTTCGCGCCGCTGGTGATCTGGCTGATCTTCCGCGAGCGCAGCGCGTACGTCGACGAGCAGGGCAAGGAGGCCGTGAACTTCTCGATCATGCTGTTCATCGCCTATGTCGTGGGCTGGATTCTCGCATTCGTGCTCATCGGTTTCGTGATCCTGTTCGCGGCCTGGTTGCTGTCGATCATCTTCGGCATCATGGCCGCTATCGCAGCGAACAAGGGCGAGCACTACCGCTACCCGATGACCATCCGCTTCATCAAGTAAGGGCGCGCCCCCGAGGTGCACACCGCACCCTCAGGGTTGCACCCGTAGTGATCTCAGGGCCCCGTATCGTGCACCAGGGCGATGCGGGGCTTTGTGGTTTCGTGTGACGCTTATGTCATGAGCACGAATCCACAGCAGCCCTACAACTCTTCGCCACAGGCGCCGGTCCCCGCGGCAGCCCCTGCGCCCATGCTCGAGGCAGACGCCCGCATGTGGGCGATGTTCACGCATATCGGCGCCGTCATTGCGGCCGTCGTGTCCGGAGGAATCCTCGGCTTCATCGTGCCGCTCGTGATCTGGCTGGTGTACCGAGACCGCAGCGCACTCGTGGGCTTTCATGGGCGTCAACAGATGAACCTCCAACTCACCGGCCTCATCGTCGGTATCGGTGCCATCGTGATCGGCTTCGCAACGCTGTTCTTCGGATTTATCCTCACGATCCCGCTGTGGATCGCGTATTGGATCTACTCGATCGTGATCTCGATCATCGCCGGACTGAAGGCCAATAACGGCGACTATTACCGGATCAAGTTCGCGATTCCGTTCTTCAAGTAGGTCGCGAGCGCCCCATGGCGTGAAGATCCTGCGGTCAGCCGAACCGGGTGTGCTGGACGCTACGGGATCGCGCAAACCCGATGTGGTGGGCCGCAGGTTCTTGACGTAGGCCCGGCAGCAAGCGGCCTTGAGCCGAAGCGAGCTCAGGTCAGCGCACGCACAGCCGCGTCAGCGAGCAAGCGCCCGCGGAGCGTCAACACGAGGCGTCCGGCCAATGCGGCGCGGCCATCGAGCACGCCATCGGCTACGAGTGCGGCGATCCGCTCGGGCCGCCGCTCCGGCAGGTCACCGACGGGCATGCCCTCGGCGAGGCGCAAACGCAGCATTACGGCCTCAAGTGCCAGATCATCGGCACTGAGCGGCTCGGTCTCAGCGATGGCGTCCTCGCCCGCCGCGAGACGTGACGCATACGCGCGCGGCAGCTTCACGTTCCACCACCGGCGCGCGGGTATGGGAGAGCCGTCCGCGCTCTGGGTAGGGCCGAGGTAGGAGTGGGCGCCAGGTCCAATGCCCCACCAGTCCTGGCTGGTCCAGTACGCGATGTTGTGCCGGCAACGCTGGTCGTCAGTCTTCGCCCAGTTCGAGACCTCGTACCAGCCGTACCCCGCCGCAGATAGCTTGGCATCGGCGGCCTCGTACATGTCGGCCTGCGTGTCGAGGTCGACCGCTTCAATCTCGCCGCGACGCAGTTGCGACCCCATGCGGGTGCCGGACTCGATCACGAGCGCGTACGCACTCACGTGATCGGGCTCGAGGGCGATCGCTGCGTCCAGCGACGTCTCCCAATCTGCGAGCGACTCACCCGGCGTCCCGTAAATGAGGTCCAGGCTCACCGCGAGACCGGCCTCGCGCGCCCACTGCACTGCGCGCGCGACGTTGTCCGGATTGTGGGTGCGTTCCAGGGTGGCCAGGACGTGGGGCACTGCCGACTGCATGCCGAAGCTCACCCGGGTAAATCCGGCCGATGCTAGCTCGCCTAGCGATTCACGCGTCACAGAGTCGGGGTTGGCCTCCGAGGTGACTTCGGCATCGGCGTCAAGCCCCCAGGTATCCCGCACTCCGTTGAGAAGGGCGCCCAGCGCGGAAGCATCGAGCATGGTTGGAGTTCCGCCGCCGATAAAGACGGTGCGAGCCGGGCGTGAGTCTGTGCCCATCGTCGCGCGCGCCCCGGCCATCTCCGACAGGGCGGCAGCCACGTAGTCCGAGCGCGAAGAAAATTCGCTCTCACCGGGCGCGTACGTGTTGAAGTCGCAATACCCACATCGCACCGCACAGAAGGGCACGTGGATGTAGACCCCAAAGTCACGCTCGTGCGCGACAGACAGGCGAGCCTCGTCGGACACCGCTACTTCTTCTTGCCCTTGTCCGAGCCGTCGTCGGAGGTGCTCAGCGCAGCAATGAACGCCTCGGGCGGCACTTCCACCGAGCCAATGTTCTTCATGCGCTTCTTACCGGCCTTCTGCTTCTCCAGCAGCTTGCGCTTACGCGAGATGTCACCGCCGTAGCACTTGGCCAGGACGTCCTTGCGGATCGCGCGGATGGTCTCACGCGCAATGATGCGCGCGCCGATGGCGGCCTGAATCGGGATCTCGAACTGCTGTCGATCAATGAGGTCTTTGAGCTTGGTGACCATCGAGACGCCGTACGCATAGGCAGCGTCCCGGTGGACGACGGCGCTGAAGGCATCGACGGCCTCGCCCTGGAGCAAGATGTCGACCTTGACGAGGTCCGCAGTCTGGTCGCCTGCAGGTTCATAGTCGAGCGAGCCGTAGCCACGCGTGCGCGACTTGAGCTGGTCAAAGAAGTCGAACACCACTTCTGCCAGCGGCAAGGTGTAATGCATCTCGACGCGGGTCTCGGACAGGTAGTTCATGGTGCCCATCTGACCGCGACGCTCTTGGCACAGCTCCATCACGGTGCCGATGAACTCGCTGGGAACCAGGATCGATGCCTCAACGACCGGTTCGCGCACCTCGGAGATCTTGCCGGCGGGGAACTCGGAGGGGTTCGTGACGGACACGATCTTGCCGTCTTCCATCTCGACTTCGTACACGACGTTGGGCGCCGTGGAGATGAGCTCGATTCCGAACTCGCGCTCGAGGCGGTCGCGCACGATCTCGAGGTGAAGGAGACCCAGGTAGCCGCAGCGGAAGCCGAAGCCCAGCGCCACGGAGCTCTCGGGCTCGTACACCAACGATGCGTCGTTGAGTTGAAGCTTGTCGAGCGCATCGCGCAGCACCGGGAAGTCGGATCCATCAAGCGGGAACAGGCCCGAGTAGACCATCGGAAGCGGCTCGCGATAGCCACCGAGTGACTCCGCAGCGCGGTTGTTGGCCTGGGTGACGGTGTCACCGACCTTGGACAGACGCACGTCCTTCACACCCGTAATGAGGTAGCCGACCTCACCGACGCCAAGCCCCTTGGTGGGCTTGGGCTCGGGGCTGATGACCCCGATCTCGAGGAGATCGTGAGTGGCCAGCGTGGACATCATGGCGATCTTCTCGCGGGGCTTGAGGGAGCCATCGACGACGCGCACGTAGGTCACGACGCCGCGATAGGTGTCATACACAGAGTCGAAGATCATGGCGCGCGTGGGTGCGTCGGCAACACCGACCGGCGGCGGGATGTCGCGGACCACGCGGTCCAGTAGCGCCTCCACGCCCAGACCGGTCTTGCCTGACACGCGCAGGACCTCATCCTCTTCGCAGCCGATCAGCTGAGCGAGTTCCGCCGCATAGCGGTCAGGATCCGCCGAGGGCAGGTCAATCTTGTTAAGTACAGGGATGATCGTGAGGTCGTTCTCCATCGCGAGATACAGGTTCGCGAGAGTCTGCGCCTCGATGCCCTGGGCGGCATCCACCAGCAAGATGGCACCTTCACATGCGGCGAGCGAGCGCGACACCTCGTAACTGAAGTCCACGTGGCCGGGGGTGTCGATCATGTTGAGCGCGTGGGCCTTGCCCTCGACCTCCCACGGCATACGCACTGCCTGGGACTTAATCGTGATTCCGCGCTCGCGCTCGATGTCCATGCGGTCGAGGTACTGCGCCTTCTGCAGCCGTGCTTCCAGCACTCCTGTGATGCCGAGCATACGGTCCGCAAGAGTCGACTTGCCGTGGTCGATGTGCGCGATGATGCAGAAATTGCGGATGAGTTCCGGCGCGGTGGCGGCGGGCTCGATGCGAGCGTCAGTCACGATGTCCTTTGGGGTGCGGGTTCAGGTCTGGCGTCATTTTCCCACGTTTACGGGATTGCCGGGCCCACTTCACTGTCAGCGACAATGTGCCGATACATTCCACGGTGGCGGGAGAGGCCCGGCACCCTAGCGAGGAGTCGAACCGGTGGCAGGCGACGAGTTGTTCCGTACGGCGTTTGATGGCGCCGCTGTCGGCATGGCGGTCCTGGATGAGGACGGCCGCATCGAGCAGTCCAACGGAGCCCTCACCTCCATGGTGGGCGAATCCGCCGGAGCGCTCAACGGACGGTCCCTTCGAGACGTCACGCACCCAGATGACACATCGCGAGACGCCCGCGTGTGGGACAGGTTGTCGCGCGGCATCAGCGAGCACATCCACTCGCAGCGCCGGCTACTGCACAACGACGGCGACGTCGTCTGGGTCCGAGCGACCTTCTCACGCGTCCCGGGCGACCCCATGCGCGTGATCATGCAGGTCGAAGACGTGAGCGAAGCTCGGCACACCCAAGCGCTCCTGGAGCACCGGGCCCACCACGACCACCTCACCGGCCTTCCCAACCGTGCGCTGCTCCTCGATCAGCTCAGCACGCTCCTCGACACGCCTGAGCCACGCGTTGCCTGCCTCTTCCTCGACCTCGATCACTTCACCGTCGTGAATGACTCGCAAGGGCATGACGTCGGCGATCGGCTACTCGAGGAAGTCGCCAGGCGCATCCAGGCCGCCACCCGGGGTCACGACACCATTGCACGCCTCGGTGGCGATGAATTCGTCATCGTCGCCCCAGGAATCGGTACCCTCGCCGAGGCCTCCACACTTGCGGAGTCCATTAGCGAGGGCCTGCGCTGGCCGATGATCGTCGGCGGCCACGAGATTGCGCCATCCGCGTCCATCGGGATCGCGCTCGCCGCGCCGGACTCCACCCCACAAAGCCTTGTACGCGATGCCGACGTCGCGATGTCCCACGCGAAGCGCTCAGGCCGAAATCAGGCGCAGGCCTTCTCAGAGAACATGCGCCACCACGCCCAAATGCGCTTGTCGGTCGAGACGGAACTGCGCGTGGCGCTCCGCGAAGGGCAGCTCGAGGTCCACTTCCAGCCCATTGTGGAACTCGCAACCGCCGAGGTGCGGGCATACGAGGCGCTCGTGCGTTGGCGCCACCCCCACCGTGGGCTCCTCATGCCAGACGACTTCCTCGACATCTGCGAAGAGGCCAATCTGGTGGTGCCCATGGGTGAGGTGGTTCTTCGCGATGCGTGCGCGTTCATTGCGCGGCGCCCGGACTTCGACGGACGCGTGCTGGTCAACATTTCAACGCAGCAGATCGGCGGCAACGGACTGGTCGACGCCGTGGCTGACGCACTCAACGAGTCCGGGATCCGCCCGGGCCAACTGGCGCTCGAGATCACCGAGTCAGGGATGCTTCTGGCCACCCACGCCACCCGCACTGAACTCGAACAGCTCGCCGCCATGGGAATCGACCTCCTGCTCGATGACTTTGGCACGGGCTATTCGGCCCTGTCCTCTGTCCTGCGCTCCCCCGTGACCGGCATGAAGCTCGCACGCGAGTTCACACTGCGGCTCGGCGACGATGCCACCGGCGACCGTATCTCCACCGCCATTTCCTCGCTCGTCGCGAGCCTGGGCATGGTGGGCATCATTGAAGGCGTGGAAACCGAGGCGCAACGCCGTGTGGCGATCTCTCACGGCTGGACTTTGGCGCAGGGCTTCCTCTTTGACCATGCACGCCCAGACCACCAGATCCCGCTTGCGCCCGGTGTCATCGCCGTGCCCGGGGACGTGCATGACAGCCCCGCGGAGGCATCCAGCCCAGTACGGTGACCTCCATGGAAACCGTCCTCATCATCATCGCGGTGCTGGCCGTTGTCGGATTGTCGGCGTGGGCAAAGGCAGAGGAGCGTCGCCGCCGCGATGCCAAGCGACGGTCGCGCGCCGCGTCCCGGCCGCGCACCCGTTATCAGCGCGGCCAAAGGCCCTCCCACCGCTCCCAGCAGGGCGGCCGAACTCAGGCGACCGAGCATCGGCCCGCCTACCCCGGCGACTTCACGGGAAAACCCACAGTTCGCTACAGTCCCCACCCCGATGGACAGCCCGATCCGGGAGAGATTGTGTGGACCTGGGTTCCGTTTGAGGAAGACCACACGCGGGGCAAAGACCGGCCAGTCCTGCTGATTGGCCACGACGGCCCGTGGCTGTTGGGGTTGCAGCTCACGAGCAAGGACCATGACCTCGATGCTGCGCAAGAGGCGCGTTATGGCAGGTATTGGGTCGATATTGGCACCGGAGACTGGGACCGTCAGCGCCGTCCGAGCGAGGTCCGCCTGGACAGGATCGTGCGAATTGCGCCGGAGACTGTCCGTCGCGAGGGCGCTATCCTAGACAGGCACCGGTTCGATGCCGTGGCGAGTTCGCTCTCGGGCCACCATCACTGGTAGTATTGACGTTTGTGTGTGGGCGCGCGCTCGCGCCCTACCCAACAGATTTCACCTCATCACGAAGGATCGCTAGTGGCAAACATCAAGTCGAAGATCAAGCGCATCGGGACCAACGAAAAGGCCCGCCAGCGCAACGTCGCCGTCAAGTCCGAGCTGAAGACCAACGTCCGCAAGGTGCGCGACGCTGTCTCCGCTGGTGACAAGGACAAGGCCACCGAGGCTCTCAAGGTTGCCTCGGTCAAGCTGGACAAGGCCGTCTCCAAGGGCGTTATTCACAAGAACCAGGCCGCGAACCGCAAGTCGTCGCTGGCCAAGCAGGTCGCCGCTCTCTAACGCGCGCCAGACTTTCCGGGCCCCTTCACGCTGCGGCGTGAGGGGGCCTGAGTCGTTTCTGGGGTGCTTTCGCGGATCCCGAGTCCTGTGGGATTCCCGCTAGCGTTGCGCGAGCTGAGCCACGGTGCGGACGCCGCGCTCCAGCGAGAACTCAGGCGCACGCGCGGCACCCTTGATCTCGGCATCCGCCTGGGCGACCGCCTCGATTGCCTCGGCAAGAGTGTCCGCGGTCCAGCGCGACAGTTCGCGACGAGCGCGGTCGGCTTGCCACGGCGCGATCCCAAGGTCCCGCGTGGGATCCAGGCGCCTGCCGCGGGCGGCCCCGACCTTTGCCAGGACGCGCAGCTTTGCGGCCAGTGCGGCATTGAGCGGGACAGGGTCCGTGCCCGTGGCAAGTGCGTGGCGCAGAAGTGACAGGGCCTTCGCCACGTCACCCGCGATAGCGGCATCCGCTACTTCGAACGCTGTCGCGTTCACGCGGGAGCCGTAGTAGCGAGTCACGGTTTCAGGAGTGATCGAGCCGTCAACATCGCGCATCAACTGTTGCGAGGCCGCAGCGAGTTCCGCGATGTCACCGCCCACAGCGTCAACGATGGACCGAACCACCTGCGCCCCCACGGGACGCTTGGCCCGCTCAAACTCACCGGAGACAAAGTCCGCGAGCTCCGAGTCCTTCTTGATAGCGGGGCACGTGTACTCCGGGACACCGCCCTTGCGCATGGTGTCGAGCAACTTTTTGCCCCGCACTCCCCCGCCGTGGCGAATGATCACGACCACCTCGGGGTCGGGTGACGCGACATAGGCCAACGCGTCAGCAAGAAACTCGTCGTTCATCGCCTCCGCCCCGGAGACGATGACGATTCCTGCCTCATCGAACAGCGACGGAGATGCGGCCGCGAGCAGGGCACCGCGGGCGTACGCGCCGGCGTCGAGACGGGTCACCGCCGCATCTGGCCGAGCCTGCACAATGCGATCGATTGCCCGCTGCCCCAGCACAGCCTCAGGACCTGAGACCAGGACGACGGGAGCGGGCTTGGCGCGAAACCATGTGGGCTCCGGGGCTCGTGAACGCGGCGGCATGGCTCTAGCGTGCCATGTCCGTGTGACACTGCCGCGCCGTCGCCACACCACGCGCAGTGAGCGCGATGTCACCGCACGTGGCGGTCACGCGCGACACCGCCCCAGTCTTCGAGTACATCTCCAGCGCGGCGGGCGCGGGATGCCCGTAATCGTTGTCGGCGCCAGCGCTGAAGATCGCCCAGTCCGCATCGATCATCTCCGCCAATTCCGGGTCTTGGTGTGCCGAACCGTGGTGCGCGACCTTCACCGCGTCTACCGACACGGGCCCGTGCGGCCGGAGCGCTCTCACGAGCCGGGCCTGCGCCGCGGGCTCAAGGTCACCGAGGGCGAGCAGCCGCGTACCCGACACGGACGCCAGCACCACGATCGACGCATCGTTGTCTCCGCTCGCGCTCGGCTGGCCATCCTGTGACCCGGGTAAGACCTCGAGGACGACACTTGCGGTTTCAAACCGGTGCCCATCCGCGGGCACGGTCACCTCTACCCCCGCATTGCGCAGGGCCGATGCTGCGGTTCCGTCTATGCCCGGCTGTGCCACCCATGCTGTGGTGACCTCAGCGTTGCCGAGCACGGCGCCGACGGCACCGTCGTGATCGTGGTCGGGATGGGTGAGGATCAGCAATGGCACCTCGCGTATCTGGTGGCGGTCCAGGCACTCCTGTGTTGCGACGGGGTCGGGCCCTGTGTCGATGATGACCGCCGACTGAGGCCCGGCTCTGAGAAGAAGCATGTCCCCCTGCCCCACGTCGCAGGCAACGACGCGCCAGTCCTCAGTAACCGCATGCCGCAACGGCGACTGGGGTCCGACCGCCGTCCATGTGACGAGGACGGCGGACACCCCGGCGCAGAGCCTGACCGCCGCAACACCGCTGGAACAGGCCACGAGACCCGCCACGGCGACGCCCGCCGCGAAGGCGATCCCCGCACCTCCCTCCGGCCACGGGAGCCATGCACCCGGCAGCGCGACCACTGCGTCACAGATTCTCACCATGACGGTTGCCGGCCACGCCGCTAGCGACGCACACATCTGGGCGACGGTGAGCGACCACGGCGCGATGACCACAGCGGCCAGGCCGCCGATCATCACTGGGGTGAGGAACACCACTGCCGCGAGATTGGCGAGGACCGCGTAGGGGCCCACGCCCGGTTGCAACACCACCAGAAACGGCAACAACGCCAACTGGGCGGCTACCGGCACGGACACTGCGCTAGCCAGCCGAGGTGTCATCCACCGCGTCAACCGCACGGCGATCGCAGGCGCCACGAGCACAATGGCGAGGACGGCCGTCACCGACATCGCGAAGCCAATCTCAAGTGCGATGCGGGGACGCACGTGCACAAGCACCAACACGCACGCAGCCAGCGCGGGCATCGCGCGTGCTCTGCGACCCCAGGCCAGCCCGGCACCGACGGCGAGGGCGAGCCCCAGAGCGCGCAGGACGGACGGCGCAGGCCCCACGAACAGTGCGAATGACACGACGGCAACCACGAGTCCACCGGCCTGCACCGCGCGAGGCACCGAGAGAGCCCGCAGCACCAACAGCGCCATCACAGTGAGCATCGCGAAATGGGCGCCGGAGACAGCCGTCACGTGTGCCACGCCCGCCTGGCGCATCGCCTCCACCTGGGCTTCGGACATGCTGGCCGTGTCGCCGGTGATCATCCCGCGGACGAGGCCTCGCGACTCATCAGGTAGGTGCGCGGTCGCGGTCTCGAACCCCTCGCGCAGTGTTGCGAGAGCACCGCCCGGGGGTACTTGCTGGAGGATCTCGGCATCCCAGCCGAGCGGGCCCGCTGTCAGCTTGTCGCCCTCATCGAGGTCCACGCGCACCGTAAGACCAGTCCCGACGGGCACACAGCCGTCCAGGTCGAGGGACGCGGGCGACTCCACAGTCCGCCATGCGTTACGCGCCGACGAAGCCTCATCGCTTGCGGGGCGCCATGCCGCGAGAGTCACGGCCGTCATACAGCGGTTCACGTCCCCGGAAGCGGACGTGCGGCCGGTATCCACTGTGGTGGCCTCGACGAGCACCGTGGCCGCAGCGACCGCTTCGTCACGACCACCGTCGCGCGTGCTCGACAGCCACAGGTGCGCGGCCACGCCTGCAGTCATGCCGCACCACGCCGCCAGTCCCACGATGGCGATGCCCGCCCGCGCGATCTGCCACGAGCGTCCGGTGAATCGCGCAACATAGGCCACCGCCGCTGATCCAGTTGCCGCGATGGCGAGCGCTCCGCCCGCGACCCATCCCAAGGGCACCGCGTTGAGCACACACGCCACCGCGAGCCATGCTGCAGCGGCCGCGCCAGCCAGCCGCAGGTCGTGTGGCGCCGTCACACGTCCGCAACCTCCTCAAGACCCGCTACCAGAGCCTCCCCCACTCCCGATACTCGGGCCAGGTCTGCGAGCGAGGAGAACGGGCCGTTGGCATCCCGGTCGCTCACAATGCGCTCCGCAAGTACAGGGCCCACCCCAGGCAGTTCCTCGAGCTGCGCCGCGGTGGCCTGATTGAGGCGAACGGGCCCCGATGAATCCTGGACTTCGCCAACAGCCGGTACATGGACCTGCTCACCGTCGACGACGGGCCGGGCAAGGTTTACTGCGCTCAGGTCAGCGTCGGGTAGTGCTCCGCCCGCGGTCTCAAGGACGTCAGCGACGCGCGCGCCACTATCGACCTCCACAAGCCCGGGAGCATCGACTGCGCCGGATACGTGAACCAACGCGGTGACGGGCGCGCCCACGAAGGACTCGGCGGAGCTCGGGGACACACTCGGACTGGGCTGAGCAGCCGGCACGCTCACAGGCGCAGTCTCCGGACCGCGCATGATGGCCCACGCGATGAGCACGCCCACGCCCAGAACGATGGCGACGGTCAATGCCACGCGCGGCTCGATGGCGATCCGAAATCCTCGCGCGCGGTCCTCGATTTCACGGCCGTGCACGGCCTCGAAGGCTCGTGAGGCATGCGAGGCGGCATCCTCGCGCCACTGCGATACGGAAGAGCTGAAGGACTGGGTTGGTGACGTCACATTCCGACGCTAGGACGCCCACACGGGGCACCCAGTGCCGGAGACAGAAGCGGTGGAACGGCGCTCAGTCCACGGCTGTTGGGGACGACGCACTCATGTCTGCCACCACGATCGCCAGCGCACCCGGCCCAGCGTGGACGGCCAGCACCGCACTGATCGAGGTGTCGACGATGGGCTCAAGCGCTTCATGGTGAAGGCGGAACGAGCGCGCTGCGTCATCGCCGAATGTCCCGTCCCCCAACGTCATGATGGCGATGGCCGGCGCAGTTGCGGCGTCAATGGCCGCCTCAGCGCGTTCAAGCACCACGTCCCTGGCACGCGCGGTAGAGCGGACCTTCTGGGTCACAGCCGGCGCCCCATCGTGAATCTCAAGAACCGGCTTGACGTTCAGCACTCGTCCCATCGCCGCCGAGGCCGACGAGATTCGGCCCCCACGGCGCATGTACTCGAGGGTGTCTACCGTGAAGACGCACACAGCACTCGAGGCCACTGCCTCAGCGGTCCGCACCACAGCATCGGCCGGTCGCCCCGCCCTCGCAGCACGCGCCGCAGCAATGGCCGCAAACCCGGTGCCCATCGCAACCGTGCCCGTGTCGACGATCGAGACCGGGATGCTCACGGCATCGGCCCCCGCCCTGGCCCTGTCCACGGTGCCGGACAAACCGGACGCGATAAGCACCGCAACGATGGCCCCAGCCCCGCCGGCCTCCACATCACGAAACGCCTGCGCGAACGCCTCGGTACTGGGCTGCGACGTATGCACCGCCTGACCAGCCACGAGTGCGTCCATCACGGCGTCGATTCCGATCGAGATGCCTTCGTCATAAGACTCGTCACCAACGGTCACTGACAGCGGCACCACGACAATGCCGTGCGCGGCCGCCAGCGACGCCGGAAGCGACGCAGCAGAGTCCGTCACGACGACGGTGGGGCCGGTCATGTTCTCAACCTAGCGACCTTGGTCGCTCCCGCGCTATGCAGGGACGATGTTGACGAGCTTGGGGGCGCGCACAATCACGGTGCGAATGTCCGCACCTTCGAGCGCACGAACGACTCCTGGTGCCGCCAGCGCCTGCTCGCGCAGGTCGTCCTCGCTAATGGAGGGCGGCACCTCGAGCCGGTCACGGACCTTGCCCTTGACCTGCACGACGCACGTCACGGTGTCTTCAACCAGCAACGACTCGTCGACATCGATCCAGCCGCCCCGAGCGACGTTCTCATGGCCAAGCATCGACCACATGTCCTCCGCACAGTATGGAGCGAACATGCTCAGCAGCACTGCGACGGCCTCAGCGGCCTCGCGTACGGCGGGATCTGCCGCGCCTGGCCCGGAGTCAATAGCCTTGCGGGTCGCGTTGACCAACTCCATGGTGCGTGCGACAACGACGTTGAAGCGGAAGCTCTCAGTAAGCTCGGCCGCCTCGTGCATGGTCTTGTGGGTGATGGCGCGCAGCGCAGCGTCGCCGGTCGTGGGGTCAACACCCGGCTCCGAGGACACGTCACGCGCGAGGCGCCACGCACGGGCGAGGAACTTCGCGGTCGCACCGGCGGACACATCCGCCCAGTCGATGTCGTCCTCAGGAGGGCCAGCAAACACCAGCGTCAGACGCACCGCATCCACACCGAACTCGTCGAGTTGCTCCGACAGACGCACTATATTGCCGCGCGACTTCGACATCGCGGAGCCGTCCATCTGCACCATGCCCTGGTTCAGCAGCGCGGAGAAGGGCTCGTCGAAGTCGACAAAGCCCATGTCGTTCAGGGCCTTGGTGAAGAAGCGCGAGTACAGCAAGTGAAGAATCGCGTGCGTGACACCACCGACGTATTGGTCGACGGGCGCCCACTTCTTGGCGTCCTCAGCGTCAAACGGTCCGTCGGTCTTGTTGGGCGACAGATAGCGCATGTAGTACCAGGACGAGTCCACGAAGGTGTCCATGGTGTCGGTGTCACGCTTGGCGGGCTTGCCGCAGTCCGGGCACGTGGTGTTGACCCAGTCGGTTGCAGCGCCCAGCGGCGAGGTTCCCTTGGGCTTGAGGTCCAGCCCCTCGGCCGGCGGAAGCTCGATGGGCAACTGGTCGTCTGGAACGCGGACCTCGCCACAGTCGTCACAGTGGACGATCGGGATGGGCGTGCCCCAGTAGCGCTGGCGCGAGATGAGCCAGTCGCGCAGGCGGTAGTTGCGCGAGGCCGCTCCCAGTCCCTTTGCTTCCAGATCCGCTGAGATCTCCGCGATGGCCTGGTCCTTGGGCTTACCGTTCAGGTCACCGGAGTTGATCAGAGTTCCGTCACCGGTCGCGGCGATGCCCGACGTTGCGGGGTCCTCGACGGGGTTGCCATCCTCGTCGCGCACGTCGAGGACGAGGCGCACCGGCAGGTCCATCGCGCGAGCGAAGTCAAGGTCACGCTGATCGTGAGCGGGCACAGCCATGACGGCGCCGTGGCCATAGTCGGCCAGGACGTAGTCGGAGGCCCAGATCGGCAGGCGCTCGCCGTTGACGGGGTTGATCGCGTAGCGGTTCAGGAAGACGCCGGTCTTGGGGCGGTCCGTGGCGAGACGGTCAATGTCTGAGGCCGCACGCACGCTCTCCACGTACGCCGCAAACTCCTCCTTGACCGCAGCATCGGCCCCCTCCACGAGCTCGGCGCCCAAGTCAGAGTCCGCGGCAACGACCATGAAGGTTGCGCCGTAGAGCGTGTCGGGACGGGTGGTGTAGATGTCGATCGGCTCGTCGCGGCCCTCGATGCGGAACTGGACGTCGGCGCCCTCGGAGCGGCCAATCCAGTTCTTCTGCATGGCGATGACCTTGGACGGCCACTTGCCCTCGAGCGTGGCGAGGTCGTCCAGCAAACGGTCCGCGTAGTCAGTGATCTTGAAGTACCACTGGTTGAGCTTCTTCTTGGTGACGGGAGTGTCGCAACGCTCACACAACCCGGCGACGACCTGCTCGTTTGCGAGCACCGTCTGGTCCTTGGGGCACCAGTTCACGTTGCTGTGCTTGCGGTATGCCAGGCCCTTTTCATGCATGCGCGTGAACAGCCACTGGTTCCACTGGTAGTACTCGGGGCGGTGGGTCGCGAGGACACGGTCCCAGTCGAACGAGCAGGCGTAGCGCTCCATCGAGGCGCGCTGCTGAGCGATGTTGTCTTCGGTCCAGCCGCGTGGGTCGAGGCCGCGGTTGATCGCAGCATTCTCTGCGGGCAAGCCGAACGAGTCCCAGCCGATGGGGTGGAGGACGTTGTAGCCGCGCTGAACCCAGTAGCGCGCGATGACGTCGCCCAGGGCATAGGCCTCGGCGTGACCCATGTGAAGGTCGCCCGAGGGGTACGGGAACATGTCGAGCACGTACTTGGTGGGGCGATCGTCACCCTCATTGGATGAGCGGAACGGCTGGGTCTCGCGCCACACGGGCTGCCAGCGGTCCTCGATCGCGCGGAAGTCGTACCGGTTCTCGTCAGTTACGGGCGTATCAGTCACGCAAGCGATTGTATCGGCGTACGGGGTGTGGCCGGACTGGCCGATGCTCGGGTTGGTTTTGACGCCACGGCGGCTTGGGTTCGGGCGGGCCTTGGTGCAACCCCCAAAAGGCCTCGCCTCACCTCGCAAGATTGGATGGAGCGCGCCACAATGGGAATGCGCGTACCGCTCCCAGCGGTGCGCGTCGGACGTCACGTCAAAGGAGACTGATCATCCGCACACGTACTGGACGGACTTGCGGCAGGCCGGTCCGCGCGATGGGCGCGATCGGGCTAGGAACCCTGCTCGCGCTTTGCGCCACGCCCGCGATCGCGAGTGTCGACGATCCTTCGCCGACGCCCTCCGCGAGCGCCTCACGCACCGCCCAGTCGCCCGCGCCCGAGACGTCTTCGACTCCGACCGACGCTTCCTCCACCAACCCAAGCCCGTCACCCGAGCCCTCGCTGGAGCCCAGCCCCGCGCCATCGGTCAGTCCCACGCCATCGCCGAGTCCGACCGCCGAGCCAACGCCTTCGCCCAAGCCGACTTCGACGCCGAAGCCAACCCCGACATCGGCCCCCTCGCCCTCACCGAGCCAGCCTCAACCGAGCGCGACGCCAAGTAAGCTATCGCCGGACCCCGAGCCGACTCCCCCACCCACGCAGCCGGATGACGCCACGCCGGACGACAACGACCCCGCGCCGGCGCCCACGAGTCCTTCCGCGCCCGACAACGGAGTTCCCCCGGCAACCACTGCCCAGGAGCCCGGCATCACCTTCGCGGATGTCTCGGAGCACCTGCCCAGCGCCTTCTACACGGAGTTTGCGGTGGAGATCGCGTGGCTGGCACAGGCAGGGATCGCGCTCGGAACGCTTGAGGCAGACGGCACCTACACGTTCAGGCCCCACGACCTCATCACTCGGTCCGAGGCATCACATCTCCTATACCGCTTTACGGGCCAACCGGCCTTCGACGAGCCCGAGGAGAGCCCCTTCAGCGACGTCGACGCGTCTGAGTCAGAGGACTTCCGGCACATCGCCTGGGTCTCCGACGAGGTTGTCGACGACGCCTGGGGAATCGAGACCGACGAGGAGTTCTGGCCAGATGCTGAAGTCTCCCGTGCGGCCATCGCCACGCTGTTGTACCGCTACGCGGGCTCCCCAGAGGTAGTCGAGCCGGAGACGCGCACCTTTACTGACGTCGACCCAGGATCGCCCTTCTTCGAGGCCGTGCAGTGGCTGTCGGACACCGAGATCGTCACCGGATGGGACGGCGAGGCCGGCACCGAGTTCCGTCCGCACGACTCGATGACACGCGGCGGATTTGCCGCACTGCTCTACCGACTTGATCTCGCGGGGATTTGGTACGGATCATCCGACGGCGACGCTCCACTGCTTCGGCACTCCGAGGTCGAGGTTCTGGGGAGCGCGTCGGCCACGCTGCGGTCGGGACCAGGGCCCTCGCACGACGCCGTCACGACTGTGCCGCCGGGGACCATCTTGAGCGCGACGGGAGCGGTGTCCTGGGACGGCTGGATCGAAGTCCTCGCCGACGGCACCCGTGCCTGGGCTCCAGGGTCATCCGTGGCGGGCGACGACCGTACGGCGATCGCGCGAGTCAGTGCCACGGCGACCAATGGCGAGTTGCAGTCGTCGCACCTGTGCGCGCTGTCATGGGATCGCGACGAGTTGCTCCTGTGCCAAGCCGCCGAAGACCTCGAGCGCCTCAACAGCGCATTCCACGCCGAGTTCGGCATCGCGATTCCCGTGTCCGACTCGTACCGCGACTTCAGTGGGCAAGTGCGGGCCAAGTCTGTGTTTGGGTTCCTCGCAGCAACCCCAGGAACCTCCAATCACGGCTGGGGCGTTGCCATCGACATCTCGGAAGCGCAACTGCCGGGCGGATTCTCCGGTGAGGCCTACACGTGGTTGACGGAGCGCCTCAGTGGCTACAACTGGGTGCTCCCGAACTGGGCGCGGCCATCAGGCAACAAGCCCGAGCCGTGGCACTTCGAGTACACCGGATAGTTTCGAGGGCCGATGCTCGGGGTAGTCCGTGGGCATCGTCTCGAAAGTGCCAGGAGCGTTAGGCGATCTGGGTGACCTTCACGGAAACGTTGAGATTTTCGGTGGCTCCAGCAACGACACCCATGAGTGGCGGGATGTCTCGGTATTCGCGGGCGCGGCCGACGATGACGTGGTGGTCGCCCACTTCGCGGTCGTTCGTGGGGTCGAAGCCAGTCCACTCGCCGGTCCACCACTCGAGCCAGGCGTGCGACTCACCTTCGACGGTCTCGCCAATCGAGGCATCCCGGGACGGGTGCAGATAGCCCGAGACGTAACGGGCCGGAATGCCCACGGCACGCAGCGTGCCGATGGCCAGTTGCGCCATGTCCTGACAAACCCCTGACCTTGCATCCCAGGCATCACGTGCGGCCGAGTGCACGCTGGTGACGCCAGACACGTACTTGACCTCAGAGTGCAGTCGTTCGCACACTGCGCGCGCGGTGGAGTCCGGGCTGAGCTTGGTGGCGGCGTCGCGCGCGAACTCCACCATCGCTTCCGGTGGCGTTGTCGTCGCCGAGTTCTCGAGGTACTCACACAACAGGTCACGGAGCTTGTCTCCCTCGAGGGTGCTCCAGTCCGTCTTCTCTTCACGTGGCGCGCTCGAGATGACCTCGACCACCGAGTTGGCGTTCACGCGCAAGGAATGGTGCGGCTGGAGGACCTCGAAGACGGTGACGTCGCACTCCCAATAGTCGCGGTACGTCGAGCGCCACGACACCGGACTGATCGAGACCTTGGAGTCCAGGACACGTTGGCGTGGCAACCAGGCTGGGGTGACCCGCGCCTCGTTGTATGACGAGCCAATGTCCGCGGCGTACTCGAACTGCGTACTGTGCTCGATGCGCATCGTGGTCATAGCGCCTCCTGGTTCCACGACACTGTCGCGTCGGGAAGGAAGTAACGGTCACGGATGTGGTCCGATGCCGTCGCACAGGCCTGTTGCACGGCCTGCATCTGCGGTCGTAGTTCATCGAGGACGTCGCGCACGGGCGAGTACTCGAGCGTGGTGCGTGCCCTTCCGAGTGCGAGCTGGGCGCGGCCCGCGAGTGTGGGGCTGCGTTCCGCTCCCTCGATCCGGGTGAGGTACTCCTCCGCCATATTGAGGTTGTAGGCGATCGAGCGCGGGAAGTGACGGTCAATGAGCATGAACTCGGCGGCGCGTTCCTCCGCGACCAGCGCGCGCACGGTGCGCAAATACGCCTCGTGCGCCGAACAGGTGCGCAAGAGAGTGGTCCAGTCGGGTCCCGTGGTGCCGTCGAGCGACCGCGTCATGAGGAGCCTCGCGATCATGTCCGCGCGCTCGAGCGAGCGTCCCAGCTCAAGGAAGTTCCAGACGTCGTCACGAGAGGTTGTCGCGCTCGCGAGTCCACGCATCACGGCCGTTCGCTCGCGGACCCACACAAAGTACTCGTGGGGTCGACGCGCGCGGTTGGTCCAACGACGCAGCTCCATGCGCGTCGTGTTGAGGCTCTCCCACACTTCTGTCGAAATGACCTCGCGTGCGCGGCGCGCGTTCTCGCGTGCGGCCGTGAGTGAGCCTGCTATCGAGGACAACTCCTTCGAGTCGTAGGCCAAGTGGGTAAGGATGTCGGCCTGCGTGACATCCCGATCCTCGGTGAACTGCACGTTCATCACGCTCAGGAGGGATGCGTTGGCGGAGGGCTCATCTACCCACGGGTCTTCGAGGAGCACGTTGAGGTGGACGTCCAGCAAGCGCGCTGTGTTGTCCGCGCGCTCGACGTAACGCCCAATCCAGAACAGTGACTCAGCGATGCGGCTCAGCATGGCGGGCACTCCGATCCGTCATTCAGGCGTTGCTGTTGCTGTTGCTGTTGCTGTTGTCCCGCCACCATGTCTTCGGGGTGAGCCGACTGCGGCACGGAGGCCATGCCCGCCAGTTCCACGAGGCTTTCCTCGGGGGTAGGCACCTTGCGTCGCTGCCGCACTCCACCCAGCACCCAGGTGTCCTTGGAGCCGCCGCCTTGCGAAGAGTTGACGATCAACTGACCGCGCTCCAAAGCCACGCGCGTGAGACCGCCGGGCAAGACCCACTGCTCTTCGCCGTCGTTGATTGCGAAGGGCCTGAGGTCGACGTGCCGGGGCTGGAGACCGTCCTCGGTCAATGTCGGCACGGTGGACAACTGCACGACCGGCTGCGCGATCCAGCCGCGTGGGTCCTTTTGGATGTGCTTGCGAGCCTCATCCAGCTCGGTCTTCGACGCCTTCGGACCGATCAGCACGCCTTTTCCACCGGCTCCGTCGACGGGCTTCACGACCAGTTCGTCCAGGCGGTCGAGCACTTCCTCGCGAGCTTCCGGCTCTTCCAGACGCCACGTGTCGACATTGGGCAGGATGGGATCTTCCCCCAGGTAGTACCGCGTGAGGTCCGGCATGTAGGTATAAATCAGCTTGTCGTCCGCGACGCCGTTGCCCACCGCATTCGCGATCGTGACGTTGCCCATCCGAGCCGCGTAAATGAGGCCCGGAGCGCCGAGCGCGGAATCGGAGCGAAACTTCACCGGATCCAGGAAGTCGTCATCGACGCGGCGATAAATCACGTCCACGCGCCGGCGGCCACCGGTGGTGCGCATGAAGACGTGCCCGTTGACTGTCTCGAGGTCACGCCCTTCAACGAGTTCGACACCCATGGTCCGGGCGAGGAGGGAGTGCTCGTAATACGCCGAGTTATATACGCCGGGGGTCAGCAACACGATCGTGGGATCATGGACGCCTTCCGGGGCACTCTTTGCAAGCGCTGAGCGCAGGCGCCTCGAGTACTCGAGTACCGGCCTTATCCCCATAGCCCCAAAGAGCTCGGGGAACATTTGCGACATGGCTCGTCTGTTCGACAAGACGTAGCTCACACCCGATGGGACGCGCACGTTGTCCTCGAGAACGCGCCAGATGCCGTGCTGGTCACGCACCAAGTCAATGCCGGACACGTGGACACGCACGCCGTTGGCCGGCTCCACTCCAGCGACCGCACGATAGAAGTATTGGCTGGTGGCGATCAGTTTTCGCGGAACCACACCATCGGTCACGCAGCGCTGTGATCCGTAGACGTCCGCGAGGAACGCCTCAAGTGTGCGCACGCGCTGAGCGACACCGGGCGAGATGATGTCCCACTCGTCGCTACCGATCACCCGGGGAACAATGTCCAAGGGGAAAGGCCGCTCCTCACCCGCGTGGTCGAACGTCACGCCCTGCGCGAGGTAGGTCGAGGCCAGCGCCTCTGCCCGCGAGCGCAGGTCGTCGCCGGACATTCGGCCGATCTCGTCGTAAACGCGGGCGTAGGGCTCACGGATTTGTCCGTCGACCTCCATCGCCTCGTCCCACGCCGCAGCCGGCGCGTATCCGCTCCAAGGGGTCGCAGCATCGGTCATTACCCCACGGTAACGGCCTGTTGTCACATTCGCGTGACGAACATGCGTCTAGTACGAGGCATCTAGCTCCCAGGACCGTTGTCCTCTCCGTCGAGGCCGCGCTCGGGCGACCTTTCTGCAACATGTCCGTGACAACCGCTCCTTACACTGGACGACACAACGCCACGTCAGGAGGGCCGATGCCCGGGTTGCCAGACCTGTCCGTCGCCGTGATCACGGTGTCAGACCGGCGAGCCGCCGGCACATTGCCCGACACGGCAGGTCCGGTCATTGCTGACGCCCTCGCGGCTGAGGGCGCGGACGTCACATCCCGACTCATCCCCGACGGCATCGACTCCGTGCGAGACGTCATCACAGAGACGGTCGAGTCAGGGTGCCGCGTCGTCATCACGACGGGTGGCACGGGCGTGGGCCCGCGCGACGTTACCCCCGAGGCCACTGTCGGGTTGCTCGCGCAAGAACTCCCAGGAATCCCCGAGCTCCTGCGGCGTCACGGAGCTGAGAGCACCCCCATGGCCGCCGTCAGTCGTGGGCTTGCGGGCGTCACTCCGGCACCGCACCGCGCCATCATCGTGAACCTGCCGGGCTCCGAGAACGCCGCCCGCGAGGGCATTGCCTTGCTCATTCCAATCCTGGGCCACCTCGTGGGCCAGGTGCGCGGCGGTGACCACGCATGACCAACGCCGAGTTCGTGAGTTCGACTCCATTGTGCCTCGAGGCCCATGTCACCGCGGTCGCGACGGATGCCGACGGCGCCGTGGCCACGTTCATTGGGCGCGTACGCAATCATGATCCTTCCGTGGACGGCGTCGTCACTGCGCTGGAGTACAGCGCTCACCCCGACGCACCGGCCGTCATCGAGCGAATTGTGCGGGAGGTGTCCCAGGCGAACGTGCGCATCTCACTGACTCACCGCATCGGCCTGCTTCACGTAGGTGACACCGCGATCATCGCGGCAGCCGCGGCACCTCACCGCGCCGAAGCCTTCGAGGCGTGCCGCGAAGTTGTCGAACGAGTCAAGGCGGAGGCCCCGATTTGGAAGCTCGAGATTCTCGCGGACGGCTCACACACATGGGTGGGAATCACATGACACATCCCGGACTCACCGACCGCTTTGGGCGCGAGCACCGTGACCTGCGCATCTCGTTGACCGACCGCTGTTCTCTCCGGTGCACGTACTGCATGCCGGCCGAAGGCGTGCAGTGGCTCCAGCGCGACACGATGCTGTCGACAGAAGAGATCGTTCGCGTGGCCCGCGTGGCGGTCGAGATGGGCATTGAAGAGATCCGCCTGACGGGCGGAGAGCCATTGCTGAGGGCCGATGTTGTGGACGTCGTGGACAGGTTGGCTCACCTTGAGGGGCCGCGCGGCCGGCCTGAGGTGTCCCTCACAACGAATGCCTTGCGGCTACCGGCCCTCGCGGATGCACTCCACGATGCGGGGCTCGCGCGTGTCAACATCTCGCTCGACACACTCCGGCGCGACCGCTTTCACGAACTCACGCGTCGCGACAAGCTAACGGAGACGCTGGCCGGCGTCGCCGCTGCCGAAGCCGCGGGACTTACCCCGATCAAGATCAACGCCGTCGCGATGCGCGGCATCAATGACGACGAAGTCGTTGATTTGACCCAGTACTGCGTGGACCGCGGCTATCAGATGCGCTTTATCGAGCAGATGCCGCTGGACGCCGGACACACGTGGGACCGCAAGGAGATGGTCACCGGCGAGGAAATCCTTGCCCAACTCACTGACCGGTGGACGCTCACGGAGCGCGACGACCGCGGCGCCGCCCCGGCGCAAGTGTGGGACATCGATGGCGGGCCCTCTTCGGTGGGCGTCATCGCGTCCGTGACGGCCCCGTTCTGTGGAACGTGCGACCGCGTGCGTCTCACGGCCGACGGCCAGTTGCGTGCGTGCTTGTTCTCGCGCGAGGAGTCGGACATTCGGGGATTGTTGCGCTCCCACGCCGACGACGAGGCCCTCGCGGGAGCGATCGCGACATGCCTGCGGCTCAAGCGACCCGGGCACGACATCGACGACCCGTCCTTCCTACAGCCCGACCGTCCCATGAGCGCGATCGGCGGCTAACCCTAGAAGTTCCGCTTTTGCGGTTCTATGCTGTGATTCATGCCGCATTTACGAATCAGTGAAGCAGCGCACCTCTTGGGTGTCTCCGACGACACTGTGCGCCGCTGGGTCGAGTCGACCGGCCTCGACACCACAGTGGACAGTGCGGGCAGAACACTGATCGACGGCGTCGCTGTCGCAGATTTCGCCCGCGAGCGAGCACGTGGTGCCGCCAAGGATTCCCCGGTGGCGCGCTCGGCTCGCAATCAATTCGTGGGGCTTGTCACATCCATCACGTCCGATCCCGTCATGTCACAGGTGGAACTGCAGTGTGGCCCGCACCGCGTCGTGTCGCTCATGAGCACGGAGGCCGTCCGGGAGCTCGCTCTCGAGCCCGGCGTCGTCGCCACAGCTGTCGTGAAAGCCACCACCGTCATCGTCGAGCGCGACAAGGACAAGGCATGAGTCACGTGCGCCGAGGGTGGGTCACGGCCCGCAGACTTGCACTCGTTACGGCCGCCGGCGCGGTGGCGCTCACGGCGACAGCCTGTAGCTCCGAAGATGAAGCCGACGTACTGACCGTGCATACCGCGGCCTCGCTGGGCCAGGTGATGGACCGTCTCGCGGACGACTTTGAAGCGACCCGGACAGCGGTGGACGTGCGGCTCAACGTCGGCGGATCCTCGTCCCTTGCGACCCAGATTCTGGAGGGTGCGGGCGGCGACGCCTTTGCCTCAGCAAACGCCGCGCAAATGGCGCGCGTAAACGAGGACGGGCTTGCACCAGAGCCACTCCCCCTGGCGTCGTCGACCCTCACGATCGCGGTAACTCCGGGCAACCCTCACGGAATCGAATCGATCGCGGACCTCGACAACCCCGACCTCGACGTCGTCACGTGCGCCGTCCCGGTCCCGTGCGGAGAGTTAGCGCAGGCGACCGCGGACGCCGCCGACGTGGAACTGACCCCCGTCAGCGAAGAGCTCGCGGTCACTGACGTGCTCGCGAAGGTGACCACTGGGCAAGCAGACGCGGGGCTCGTGTACGTCACGGATGTGATCGCCGCCGACGGCGAGTCGGACGAGGTCCCCGTCTCAGATGACCCCGACGTCTACGCAGCGGCCCGGACCACGTATCCCATTGCCCGCCTCACCACCGCTGGTGACCCCGCGCTCGCGGATACCTTTGTCGCCTACGTGCTGTCCGAACCCGGCCAAGCCACGCTCCGCGAGTTTGGCTTCGGCCCACCGTGACCCGAGCATCGGCCCTCCCGCGGTGGATGATTCCCCTCGCGCTGGCCGCCGCAGGCGTGATCGCGATTCCCATCCTCGCCACCGTCGCGCGCACGCCGTGGGGGCAACTGCCCGAGTTGCTGTCGTCGCCGGCGGCGATGCAGGCCATGGGTCTGTCGCTTCGCACCGCGGTGTTGGCGACGGTCCTGTGCGTGGTGCTGGGCGCGCCCCTGGGATTCGCGCTGGCCGCGTGGACGTCTCGCTGGCAACGCGTGGTGCGCGCTGTAGTTCTGGCGCCGCTCGTGCTGCCGCCCGTGGTGGGTGGACTCGCGCTGCTGTACGCCTTTGGGCGGCAAGGTCTGCTGGGTGGGTGGTTGTCATCGATGGGGATTGACATCGCGTTCTCGACGACAGCCGTCGTGTTGGCGCAGACTTTCGTCGCGATGCCCTTCATGGTGCTCGCAACGGAGTCCGCCGTGCGGTCACGCTCGCCTCATCACGAATCGATCGCGTCCACGCTCGGTGCCGGACGGTCCCGCATCTTCTGGGCAGTGACCGTCCCAGCGGTCGCGCCGGCGCTGGCCACCGGCATGGTGCTGTCATTTGCGCGGGCGCTCGGGGAGTTCGGCGCGACGCTGACGTTCGCTGGGTCAATGGAGGGCGTCACCCGGACCCTGCCGCTCGAGATCTACCTGCAGCGCGAAAGCGACGCGGCCGCCGCGGTCGCCTTGGCGATGGTGCTCCTGGCGGTAGCGATTGTGGTGGTGGCGCTCGCCTACCGGCCACTCATGCGGAGCGCCCGATGAGCGCGGCCACGATGAGCATTGACGCGCACATCGCGGTGCCAGAGCGGGGCGTCGATTGCAGGATCTCGATTCCCGGAGCGGGTCTGATCGCGCTCCTGGGTCCCAATGGCTCCGGAAAATCTACGGTTCTGGCGGCGCTCGCGGGGACGCTCACGCCGGCGCGCGGGCACGCAAGGCTCGACCAGTCCGTCTTGTTTGATGTGGGCGATCCCGGTGCGGGCACGATCGACGCCGCGGCACGTCGCATCACGCTGGTCACACAAAAGGACGACCTCTTTCCGTCCCTCACCGTGCTCGACAACGTGGCTTTCGGGATCCGCGCTCGCGGCGTGTCTCGCGCTGATGCCCGCGCCGCCGCTCACCAGCACCTCGCCGCGGGTGATCTCGAGGATCTCGCCGACCGTCGCCCAGCCACGTTGTCGGGCGGCCAGGCGCGGCGCGTGGCCATCATCCGTGCACTCGCGGCCGAGCCTCGCGCCCTACTCCTGGACGAGCCCTTCGCCGGAATCGATGTCGAAGCGGCCATTGCCGTGCGCGGACTCGTGCGCCAGGCCGGACGCACCATCACGACAGTCATCGCCACCCACGATGCCGCTGATGCTTGGGGGCTTGCGGACCATGTCGTCGTGCTGGACTCCGGTTCCGTCGCGGATGCCGGGACTACCCAAGCGGTCCTGAGTCAGCCCGTCTCGCGTTTCGCGGCGGCGATGGCCGGGCGGGTCTTGCTCCGCGGCACGGCGGCAGCGACCGGCCTCACACTCGACGATGGCACCGTGGTCGCTGCGGAGTTGTGTGGCCTATCCCCCGGCGACGCCGCGCTCGTGGCGATCTCCCCGCGGCACGTGCAGGTGACTGAGGCCGTGAACGGCGACGTGACCGATGTTGTCGCGCGCATCGAGCACCACGGCGATGCGATGCGGGTGTGGGGGCACCTGCTCGCGGCCGATGTCGACCCCGAGCAAGGCGTCGACCTGCGCGTCGGCGACCCCATCTCGTTTGCCCTTGCGCCGCGACCGGAGCTCTACAGCCCCACCCGATAGCCCGCTTCCACCCCCACTTCCCCGGCTTTTCCCCCTTGCCGTACATACACGGCGGGAAAACTGAGGTGCGCAACTCCTGGCCGTCACTTATCGACGGAAAACCAGCGCCATAGGAACTCAGCCACCCCATCGGCGGCGACGAGGCGCGGTGGGGGGCAGAGCATCGGCCGGAAATCAACGAAAAGTGACGGCCACGGTGCCCGCGAACCCAAAACTCCGCCGAGTATGTACGGCCAGGGGAAGTGAGGGGTGAGTCAGCGGCGAGGAGAGGAGGGGTTAGCCGCCTGCGAAGGGGGGCAGGACATCGACGAGAGCCGATGCTGTGATTGCGGTGTCGTCGTCGGCTCGCGTGCCGTCGACCATAAAAGAGCACTGGTTCAGCACGCGTTCAAGGTCACCCCCGTGGTTTTCCACGAGTCGCGATCGGACTTCGCCGACCGAACCGGCGTCGACGGCAGTCTGGTCCACTCCTGCGGCCTCGCTCGCTGCGGCGAACAGACGCACCGTGGCCATTAGCCCGGCATCTCCTGTGTCCAGCTGTCGCTGATGCGGCGTGCCGCGTAGCGGGCATCGTCGAAGGCTTCTGCGGCGGCTCCCTCGTCGGGGCCTTCCTCACCGACCGAGGCACGGCCGACCGCGTATCCCATCAGGAACGTGGTGAGCGGCGCGGCGGGACGGGACACGGCATGGGCCGCTTCACGGGCGGCGTCGAGAAGCCGGTCGATGTCGACGACACCGGTATCCACCTCGAGCTCCGTGGCGAGCGCCTCAACCCAAGCTTCCAACTGCGTGTTTGTCATGTCCACTCCTTCCGCAGGCTATGTACATCATTCCAGGTGTCGGCATCTCGCGCCGCCCGCTCAATGGGCACTCGTGTCATCACTAGGTCGGCGACGAGTCGGCGCATCGACGCACCCACGACGGTGTCGAGCGACTCGATTGCGCGTCGCAACGAGGCCGTTCGGTACACCGCCAAGAGCGGCTGCGTATGACCTTCCCGATCGACTGCCCATGCGCCATCTGGGGAGTCGCCGTAGGGGGCACTCAACGATGCGATGAGGTCAGGCACCGCCTGGGCCGCGTACGGCATGTCGCACGCAAGGACGAGGACTGCGTCGCTGTCTGCGGCAAGCGCATCCATACCGGCCGCAATGGCTGCGACGGGGCCTGAGAATGGCGGGTCTTCGCGCACCACGGGGACGCCAGGTCGCGGGTCCGCCTGGCCAACCACGCAGCGTGCGCGGGCGACCCCGGCTGCAGCGAGAGCGTGGTCGAGGAGTGTCGCATCCCCGACCTCAATCGACGGCTTGTCGACGCCCCCAAGGCGCGAGCCGCGGCCGCCAGCCAGGATCACAGCATCGAGGATCACTCGCGCGTCCAGTCCCCCGACTTGCCCCCGGTCTTGCGCAGCAGCTGCACGTCCCGGATCGAGGTGCCCTTGTCGAGGCCCTTCACCATGTCAACGACGTTGAGAGCGGCGACCGATGCCGCGGTGAGGGCTTCCATTTCGACGCCGGTGCGGTCTGCTGTTCGTGCGGTGGCCTCAATGCGAACGCCGTCGTCGGTGATCTCGACATCGACCACCACGCCGTGGACCCCGATGACGTGCGCGAGCGGGAGGAGCTCGGGCGTGCGCTTGGCCGCCGCGATTCCCGCGACCCGCGCCACGGCAAGAACGTCGCCCTTGGGGACCGAGCCATCGCGAAGCGCGTCGACGACGTGCGGCGCACACGCAACGAATGCCTCGGCGGTGGCGCTGCGGACCGTGGGCACCTTGGCCGTGACATCGACCATCCGCGCGTGGCCGGATTCGTCGAGGTGGGTGAAATCGCTCATGGGGTGCCCTCCAGGCTCATACTCATCAGGCCCACGGTATCGCCGGGGTGGACCTCGTCCACGCTCGCCGGGACGACGGCAAGCAATCGCCCGCGGGCAAGAGACGCCACAAGATGTGACTGGGACCCGCGGGGCGTGGCGGGGTGAACAGCGCCGCCTGCATCAACAACTGCCGGCAAATACTGAGCTCGCCCGGACGGTGTCCGCCACGTACTTCCCGCCCGAGCCGTGTAGCCACGCGGAGTGGCGACGCCCAGCAGGCGCCGCATCATGGGCGCCACGACGACTGCGAAGGTTGCGGCGACGGACACGGGGTTGCCCGGCAAACACGCGATCGGAGTGCCGTCGACGAGTCCTAGTCCCTGGGGTTTGCCCGGCTGCATGGCGACAGCGTGGAACGTCACGCCGCGATCGATGAGGTCGGCCTTCACGGGGTCATACGCGCCCACGGAGGCCCCACCGGCGGTCACGATGAGGTCGGCGTCGATACCCGCGAGCGTCGCCGAGACCGCCCCGGGAGCGTCGCCGGCGCGCGGCAGCACGACGGGCACGCCACCGTAGTCGCGCACAAGGGCCGCCAAGAGCGTGGAGTTCGAGTCCGAAATTTGGCCAGCGCCAGGGGTGCTGCCTGGGTCCACGAGCTCGTCGCCGGTGGCGAGGACCGCCACTCGTGGCCGGCGTGTGACGCTCACCGTGCCGTACCCGGCCGATGCCACGGCCGCCAGCTGCCACGGACCCAAAACAGTCCCAGGTGCGACGACCTCGTCGCCGGCGCGCGTGTCCTCCCCGCGCCTGCGAATGTGCGCACCTTCGGAGGGCGCGACATCGATGGTGACCGAGTCGGATCCCAAGGTTGCCTTCTCCACCGGGACCACGGCATCGGCCCCAGATGGCACAGGAGCGCCGGTCATGATGCGTGCGGCGTGCCCATGCGCCAGGGCATCGGGCAAGCCGCTGCCGGCGGCGATGTCGGCGGCCAGCGGCAGGGTCGCACCCGCGGTTGCGTCGGCCCGGCGCACGGCGTAGCCATCCATCGCGGAGTTATCGAACGGCGGTCCATCGTCGCGGGCCACCGCGGGCTCGGCAAGGACGCGTCGGTAGGCATCCTCGAGAGGCACAGACTCCGAGGTCAGGCGCTCGACGAGCGAGACGGCTTCCCCGACATGCTCGTCGACAGGCCTCATGATTGCGCTCCTTGGGGCGCGGGAGCGATCGCGACGTCGCGCCAGCGTCCCGAGCGACCATCCAGCACGCTGAGCACTCCGGCAAGTTCACTTGGCAACCCGGACGCGAGTTTGAGCGCCTCGGTCGCCATCGCCGTGCCGATCTGTCCGCACGCGGTCCCGAGCACCGCGCCACCGTCGCAGGTCTCGAGGTCGAGCGCGTCAGGCCCAGGGAAGACGTCATCAAGCCGATGACCGGCACCGAAGACCGTGACCTGCCCGTGCCACCCCTGCACCGCGCCCCACACCACCGGTATCCCGGCCCTGTGAGCGGCGGCTTCGATGAGGCGCCGCACCGGCATCGTGTCCGTGGCGTCGACGACCACATCCGCACCGTGCAGGAGCGCGTCGGCGTTGTCAGAAGTGAGCCGCGCCCGGATCGCCACCACGTCGCAATGCGGCGACTGGCGCACCAACGCCTGTGCAGCCGCATCAACCTTGGGACGCCCCACATCCTCCGGTGTGAACAAGAGTTGGCGATGCAGGTTGGTGACGGATACGTGATCGTCGTCGATGAGGGTGAGCCGACCAACTCCTGCCGCAGCAAGGTATTGACTCGCTGGGCACCCAAGTCCCCCGGCGCCCACCACGACCACGCTGGAGTGGCTGAGTGCTTCCTGACCCGGCTCGCCAAATCCCGTCAGGCCACGTTGCCTGGCGTATGGATCAAGAGATGAGGTCATTGAAGTGATCGGCGACAATCTCGAGGAGGGCTGGATGCGGTGCGAGCGGAGGCGTCACAAAGTCGGCTCCCGCCTGTTCCAACTTACTCTGAAAGAAGCCTGGTGCCAGCAGGTACGACGCGACAGCCACAACGCCCTCTTCCCCGTTGGTACGGGCCTGCTCAACAGCATCTGCCACCGACGGCTTGGTGCCTGCCGCGAAACCCACCCGCACCGGGCCGTCCCACCG
Source organism: Demequina flava (assembly GCF_000975035.1). Taxonomy (GTDB): domain Bacteria; phylum Actinomycetota; class Actinomycetes; order Actinomycetales; family Demequinaceae; genus Demequina; species Demequina flava. The sequence goes on from NZ_BBRA01000002.1 coordinate 515,328, forward strand.
CTCCCGGAGCATCTCCGCTGCCGCATCGGTGTCGGCCTGGGACCGGGGATCGGATGACCCTGCAGCGGCCAGCACCACGGTTGCGTCGCGCTCAACACCCTGCTCGTCGAGGCGCTGCACCACGATGTCAATCAACCGGGAGTCGGGCCCAAGGGCGGGAGCGGCCACGACATCGGCCCTGTGCTCGACCGCCTGGGCGATGTCCACGTAGACGTGATAGCCGCCGGCAAGGAGCAATGGCACCACGACTGCGCTGATGCCCTGGCCCTCGGGTATTGCCTTGACGACCTCGTCAATGCGCGGGTCCTGGACATCGACATACGCCTCACGCACGTCCAGGCCGGTGCTGGCGCGCACGTCGTCAAGAAGCGCACGGATCGTGGCTTGCCCCTCTTCGCCGCGCGTGCCGTGAGCGCATCCGATCAGGATTGGCGATGTCATGCTGCGGTCACCCCCAGCGCGTAGCCACGCTTGACCACGGTGCGGACCAACCCGCGTGACCCCGCATTGTCGCGAAGACGGTTGATGGCGGCTTCAACAGCATGCGGGCCAGTTTGGGCCCCTGGCAGGAACTCGCTCAGCTGGTCCCGCGTGAGCACCGATCCCCTCGCCGCCGCGAGCGCCTTCAAAATGTCGAGGCCCGTTGGCGTCAGCGGGAGGACCCGTCCGTCAAGGACCGCCGCCGTCGCCCGCAACACAAGCGGGCCGTCAGGAGTCGGTATCGCCGAAGTGGTGTCGCTGTAGTGCTTCACCAGCTCTCGGACCAGAGCGCCCAGGCGCCACCTGTCCGGATAGCAGGTCTTCAGCCCAGCGGCCTCGAGGGGCGCGGCAGTCACGGGACCAACGGTGGCCAACACGAGGTCGCCGTCAGCCACACGCTGAGCCAGAGGCTCCATCACCCCCGCCTCGTCGACGCCTTGCAGCCATTCCTGAGCGCCCGGAGCGGATGTGAACAACACGGCGTCTGCCCGCCCATGCGCCGCGGCATCGATGGCGTCGCGGTGGGACTGGGGGTCAGCCGGTGGTCCCCACCCGTAAATCACGAGGCTCAGCACCTTGGCGCCGGCCTCCACGAATGCTTCATCCAGTCCGTCGGACCCGCTGCCGTGGTGTTGCACCGCGATGGTCAGGCCGTCGACGCCCTCAGCAACAAGATAGTCACGCAGTTCCGCGGCGGTCTCAGACTCCGCGACCCAGTCCGCCTGCAGGCCCGCAGCCTGAATCGCACCACGCGCCTTGGGACCACGGGCAATCAGCCGCGCCCCGCGCAAGACCTCGAGCAGGGGTTCGGCGAGGCCGACAGCGTCCGCCGCTTCCACCCAGCCGCGGAAGCCGATGCCCGTGGTGGCAACCACAACATCGGGCTTCGCCTTGATGACAGCGTGGGTGTCCGCGATCAACTTGTCGTCATCGAGGTGCGGCACCGTGCTGAGAGCTGGCGCATGGATCACGCTCGCACCGCGCCGCTCCAATGCAGACGCGAACTCGCGCTTGCGACGATCGGCCGTGATCACTAGGACGCATCCTGCGAGGACGTCACCGGCGTCGCTCATTTAGTCCCCCTTGGGCTCCGGGGTCGCCGCGATAGACGAGGCGAGAATGCCCTCTTCGGCGACCGTCCCCACGACGATAACGGCAGGAGGTTTCACCTGGGTTTCAGATGCGATACCAACAATGGTGCTGAGTGCCCCGTGGGTCACGCGCTCACGGGCCGTGGAGCCGTTCTCGATGATCGCAAACGGGGTCAGCGGATCACAGCCCGCGCCCACAGCGGCCTCGACGATGCCCGGCAGCGCGGTGACGCCCATGAGGAACACGGTGGTGGCGCCAGCGGCCATCGACGCCACGGCAGCCTCGTCCGCGCCCGCGTGTCCGGTGGTGACGTGGACTGACGTCGAAACTCCACGCTGGGTAACGGGGATACCGGCCAAGGCCGGAACGGAGAGGGCCGATGTCACTCCTGGCACGACCTCGACGCTCACCTTGGCCTCGACGCACGCGTGTACTTCCTCGCCGCCGCGTCCAAAGACGTACGGATCGCCGCCCTTGAGCCGGACCACGGTGTTGCCCGCCTGTGCGCGCTCGACGAGGATGCGGTTGATCTCATGCTGAGGAACGGGGTGGCGGTCGGGAGACTTGCCGACGTTGATGACCTCGACGTCCGGCGGCAACGCAACCAACAGTTCAGTGGCGCCCAGGCGGTCGGTGACCACGACATCGGCCTCCGCGAGCGCCTGCTTGCCACGGACGGTCATCAGGCCTGGGTCACCAGGCCCGGAGCCCACCAAAATTACGCGACCCTCGCCTGTGCGGCGGCGTCGCAGGTCAACCTCGCCTGCGTCGATGTGTGCGGCGACAGCGTCACGCACTGCGCGAATGCGGCCAGGGTCGGGAGAGCCAAGCGACAGCACACCCACGGCGGTCTCTCCGTGGCGGCTCATCGCCGCCTGGCGTGCCGTGCCCTTGGATGCGTCGGAAGCATCGATGCAGAAAACGCGCCGCGCCTCAGCCCATGAGGCAATCGCATCGTTCAGGGCGGGGTCATCTGTGGCCGCAAGGACAAACCACGCGTCGTCAAGATCGGCTTCTTCAATTCCACGGCGGTGCACAGTGATGTCTCCATGTAGCGCCAGGCGCTCAATGTCCTCGCTGACCTCAGGGGCCACCACCATGACAAGGGCACCATCGCCCACGAAGCGGCGCACCCGACGCGTCGCGACGGTGCCAGCACCGGCGATCACGACGGAACGGCCACGCAGCTCCAATCCAAGGAGAACGGTCATTGGCCACCAGCCAGGTTGATCATCACCTGGCCATTGTCGATGCTGACCTGGTAGACCGCCAAGTCGGCGCTCCCAGTGACGGGAAGTTTGTCCATCGTCACCAGACATTCGCCCGTGACAAGGGAGAAAACCTGCTTGTAGATGGGCGAGGCGATGGTGGGCTCATCCCCACGCGAGCCCGTGATCCCGCGGCTCATGACTGACGCTCCCGAAAACGGGCACAGGTTTTGCACCGCGCGCACGGAGTCGTCGTCGAGGCGGAACACGGCCACCTGAGTGTCGCCGACGAGCGCGGCCACGCCGAGGTCAGGGATCAGGTCGTCGTAGGCGCACACGGCCACCGCGTTGGCGGGGATTGTGGTGGTCATGATTACTTCTCCGATCCGGCAGCGGCGAGCTCGGCTCGCTCGGCGGGTGTCGCGGGGCGGCGCTGGCCGCGCTCCTCGACATACATGAGGGTGGGGTCTGCCTGGTCGGGGGCGTTCACGAAGCTCGTGAACTGAGACAGCCTCTTGGGGTCACTCAGCACGGCCTTCCACTCGTCCTCGTAGGTGTCGATGTGGTGGGTCATGTGCTCGTCGAGGTCGGCGCAAATGCCGAGGGAGTCGTTGAGGATGACGTCCCTGATCGCGTCGAGTCCGCCCTCATATTCCTCTTGCCATGGCGCGGTGCGCTGCAGGCGGTCAGCGGTGCGGATGTAGAGCATCAGGTAGCGGTCGATTACCTGGAAGACGGTGTCCTCGTCGACGTCCTCTGCGAGGAGCTGTGCGTGCTTGGGCGTGAATCCGCCGTTGCCGCCCACGTAGACGTTCCAGCCCTTCTCGGTGGCGATGACGCCCACGTCCTTGCCGCGCGCCTCGGCACACTCGCGTGCACAACCGGAAACGCCCACCTTGATCTTGTGAGGGCTTCGCAGTCCGCGGTAGCGAAGTTCGAGCTTGATGGCCATGCCCGCAGAGTCTTGGACGCCGTAGCGGCACCAGGACGATCCCACGCAGGATTTCACGGTGCGCAGGGACTTGCCGTAGGCGTGTCCGGACTCCATGCCGGCATCCACCAGCCGCTGCCAGATCTCAGGCAGTTGCTCGAGGCGGGCGCCGAACAGGTCAATGCGCTGACCGCCCGTGATCTTTGTGTACAGGCCGTAGTCCTGCGCAACCTCCGCGATCACCATGAGCTTGTCCGGAGTGATTTCGCCGCCGGGGATGCGTGGGACCACCGAGTAGGTGCCGTCTTTCTGGACGTTCGCCATGAAGCGGTCGTTGGTGTCCTGGAGTGCGGCGCGGTCGTCGGCGAGGACGTGACCGTTGTAGATCGAGGCCAGAATCGAGCCCACGGTGGGCTTGCAGATGTCGCAACCGTGCCCGGAACCGAAGCGCTCGATGATGTCGGTGAAGGTCGTCAGTCCCGCCACCTGGATGGCGCTGAAGAGCGAGGCGCGCGACATCGCGAAGTGCTCGCACAGTGCCTCGGAAACCTCGATGCCAGACTTCTCGAGTTCGGTATTGAGGATCTTCTTCACCAGCGGCAGGCACGAGCCGCAGGCAGTGCCGGCCTTGGTGTGCGACTTGAGTTCGCCGAGGTCGTGAATGCCGTCCTCGTTGACTGCGTGGCGAATGGATCCTGCCGTGACGTTATTGCACGAGCACACGTTGGCGGCGTCGGGCAGTTCGACGTCTGGCCGTTCTGCCTGTCCTTCGGGAAGGATCCAGCTGGACGGGTCGCCGGGCAGCTCGGCTCCCACCATGGGTCGCAGGGTCGCGTATGCGGAGGCGTCTCCGACGAACATGCCGCCCAGCAGAACGGACGCGTCGTCGGTCATGACGAGCTTCTTGTACGCGCCAGAGAACGGGTCGGAGTAGACCACTTCGAGCGCACCGGGCGTCGTCGCGAACGCGTCGCCGAAGGAGGCGACGTCGACGCCCAGCAACTTGAGCTTGGTTGCGGTGTCCGCGCCGAAGTAGACCTCCGCACGGCCCAACAGCCGGTGAGCGGTGACGTCCGCCATCGTGTTTCCCGGCGCAATGAGGCCAATCGACATGAAGCCGTCAGCGGAGGCAGCGGCGCATTCGCCGATTGCCGACACGTGCGGGTCCTCCGTGCGGCAAGCATCATCGACAACGACCCCACCGCGCTCCCCCACCTGCAGTTCGGCGGCACGGGCGAGGTCGTCACGGGGACGGATGCCGGTGGCGAAGACCACGACATCCACGAGTTGTTCGCCGCCGTTGGAGAACTTCAAGGTGCCAACGTTTCCGTCCGCGTCAGCGACAACTTCACTCGTCGCGACGCCACACTTGACCTGGACCCCCAGGCGCTGGATCAGCGACTTCAGGGCCTCGCCGCCGGAGTCATCCACCTGCAGCGCCATGAGACGGTTCGCGAACTCGACCACCGTCGCGGTGGCACCCATGCTCTGGAGGGCGCCCGCGGCCTCGAGCCCCAAGAGTCCGCCACCAATGACGGCACCGCGCACGGGCCGCCCCACGATGGCCTGCTTGGCTCGCACCCAATCCCGCAGCTGCGCAACGTCGTCAAGGGTGCGGTACATGAACACCCCGGGAAGGTCGACGCCAGGCACGGGCGGCGCCCACGCGGAGGAACCGGTGGCGAGCACAAGTTCGTCGTAGGACCGCTGCGATCCATCGTCGAGCGTCACGGTCTGGGCATCGCGATCGATCGCCGCGACGCGGGTTGAACTGTGGAGGGTGACGTTGGGGTCGTCCCAGAGGTCTTGTGAACCCAGGAGGAGTTCCTCGGGTCCAGCCTTGGCGAAGAAACTCGTCAGTGCGACGCGGTCATACGGCGCGTACTGCTCTTCTCCGTAGACCTCGATCTCGTAGCGCCCGTCGGTGTCATCCGCGCGCAGGGACTGTACGAATCGTTGGGCAACCATGCCCGCTCCGACGACGACAACTCGCTTCGCACCCATGGTGCGCCTCCTCCCCTGGCGCCCGCACGCATCGGCCCTTGCGGCGGCGTACGCCGCGCGGCCCTCGCGCGTCACCCAAGTACTTCGAGTGTAGGAAGCACCCGTGGCCACGAACCATGACTTTGTCCCTAGTGCGAGTCCGAAATGTCGACCCAAACCTCGCCGGATTCCACCCAGGCGCGATACACCCGCAGGCGCCCTTCCAAGCCCGGCTGCGGCTCCTTGTCCATCGTCGCCAAGCAGGCGCCGGTCAGCAAGGAGAACACCTGCTTGTAAATCGGCGAGGCGATGGTCGGTTCGTCGGCCCGTGAGCCCGTGATGCCGCGACTCATGACCGACGCCCCGGAGAACGGGCACAGGTTCTGCACCGCGTGGACGGAGCCGTCATCGAGCAAGAAAACCGCCACCTGAACACCGTCGACGAGCGCTGCGACACCTAGGTCGGGGGTGAGCCGGTCGAGGGCGCAGACTCGCGTGGGATGGGGGTCGGCGAGTGCGGTGCGCTCGGTGGAATGGGCCGATGCTGTGGTCGTCATGAGTGAACCTCCAAGCGGGTGGGGGCAATGAGGACCGCGCCAGAGTCGCGCTCCTCTGTGGTGGCGGGGCGGCGCTGGCCGCGCTGCTCCACATATGCCAGGGATGGGTCTGGCTCTTCGGGAGCATTGACGAAGCTGGTGAACTGAGCGAGGCGCTCGGGGTCGTTCAGTACGGCCTTCCACTCGTCTTCGTAGGAGTCCACGTGACGGGCCATGTGCTCGTCGAGGTCAGCGCAGATGCCGAGCGAGTCGTCGACGACGATCTCGCGAATCGCGTCGAGGCCTCCCTCGAACTCTTCCTGCCATGGCGCTGTGCGCTGCAAGCGATCAGCGGTGCGAATGTAGAACATCAGGTAGCGGTCGATCACCTTGAAGACCATGTCGTCGTCAACGTCCTCGACCAGCAGCTGTGCGTGCTTGGGCGTGAAGCCGCCGTTGCCGCCTACGTAGACGTTCCAGCCGTTGTCGGTGGCGATGACGCCCACATCCTTGCCACGGGCCTCCGCGCATTCGCGGGCGCAGCCGGACACTCCCAACTTGAGCTTGTGGGGGCTGCGCAGTCCGCGGTAGCGGAGCTCCAGCGCGATCGCCATGCCGACCGAGTCCTGGACACCGAAGCGGCACCATGTGGAACCGACGCACGACTTCACGGTGCGCAGGCTCTTGCCGTAGGCGTGCCCGGACTCCATGCCGGCGTCCACCAGCCGCGTCCAGATCCCGGGGAGCTGGTCCAGGCGTGCACCGAAGAGGTCGATGCGCTGTCCGCCCGTGATCTTTGTGTACAGGCCGTACTCCTTGGCGATTTCGCCGATCAGGATGAGGTGTTCGGGAAGGATCTCGCCGCCAGGCACACGTGGCACCACCGAGTAGGTGCCGTCCTTCTGCATGTTCGCCATGACGCGGTCGTTGGTGTCCTGTAGCGCCGCGCGATCCTGAGCGAGCACGTGCTCGTTGTACAGGCTCGCAAGGATCGACCCCACGGTCGGCTTGCAGATGTCGCAGCCGCGCCCCGAGCCGTGGCGTTCGATGATCTCGGAGAACGTGCGCAGTTCGCTGACCTGGATCGCGTTGAACAACTGCGAGCGCGACATGTCGAAGTGCTCGCACAGCGCGTTCGACAGTTCCACACCGGACTTCTCGAGTTCGGTGCCCACAATCTTCTTCACCAAGGGCAGGCAGGATCCACAGGAGGTTCCTGCCTTGGTGCAGGCCTTCACGCCGGCGAGGTCCGTGCAACCGTCATCGGTAACGGCCGACCGAATCGAGCCCGCAGTGACGTTGTTGCACGAGCACACGCCCGCCTCATCGGGCAGCTCGACGTTGGGGCGCTCGATTGCCCCCTCAGGCAATAGCCATCCGGCGGGGTCGCCGCCCAGTTCGGCTCCCACCAGCGGGCGCAGCGAGGCGTAGGCCGAGGCATCGCCCACGAGGATTCCGCCCAGGAGGGTACGGGCGTCGTCGGTCACCACGAGCTTCTTGTACACACCGGCAACGGGGTCGGCATACGTGAGCTCAAGCGCTCCCGGGGTCGTCGCGAAGGCGTCACCGAAGGAGGCGACGTCGACACCCAGCAGCTTCAGCTTCGCCGACGTGTCGGCTCCGGGGAACGTCGAGTCGCCACCGAGCAGGCGGTCCACAGCGATCTCCGCCATGGTGTTTCCCGGTGCGATGAGGCCGATGCAGGCTCCCTGAATGCACGCGACCTCGCCGATGGCGGAAACGTGGGGGTCATCGGTGAGGCAGGTGTCGTCGACGACGATGCCGCCACGCTCCCCGATCATCATGCCGGATTCGCGACCCAACTCATCGCGCGGCCGCACGCCCGTCGCGAAGACCACGACATCGGCCAGTTGCTCGGCCTTGTCGGCGAACACGAGGCGCCCGACCTTGCCGGTCTTGTCCGGCTTGATAGCCTGCGTGGCGGTGTTGCACTTGACCGCGACACCGAGCTGCTCAATCAGGCGGGTCAGCGCCCGGCCGCCGCCCTCATCGACCTGCAGGTTCATCAAGCGGTCAACAAACTGGATCACAGTGGAATGCGCGCCGAGCTCCTGGAGAGCTCCCGCAGCCTCAAGCCCCAGCAGGCCACCACCAATGACCGCGCCGCGAACCGGCCGGCCCAGGTCCTTGCGTCGCTGCTCCACAAAGATGCGCAGCGCCGCGACATCGTCAATAGTGCGGTACACGAACACGCCGGGAAGGTCAGCGCCCTCGGTGGGTGGAGTCCAGGCGTAAGAGCCGGTCGCCATCACGAGGTGGTCGTACACATAGGTCACGCCGTGCACGTCCGTGACGACCCGGTTCTCGCGGTCGATCTCCACGACGCGCGCATCCCGCTCGAGGCGGACCAAGGGGTCCTCCCACAGCTGAGGCTCGCCCAGCGCGAGGTCCTCAGGGTCACGTCCGGTGAAGTACGAGGTCAGCGCCACTCGGTCGTACGGCGCGCGCGGCTCTTCCGCCAGCACCGTCACCCGGTACCGGTTGTCCCCGTCGCGAGCGCGCAACGCCTCGACGAAGCGGTGCGCCACCATGCCGCCGCCGACAACAACGATGTGTTCCTGTGCAGTCATGCTCATCCTTCCCCGTGTCCCGCGAGTGCGGGAACTTTGTCGCCCGAAGGCGCCTGGGCGGCGTCGCGGGACTGAATCAGTGCGGCCACCACGGAGCGGCAATCGCCGCATCCGGTTCCGGCCCGGGTGGCGCGGGCGACGTCGTCGACGCTCGCGCACCCGTCATCAATGGCGGAGCAAATGCGCCCCTTGGACACCGTGTTGCATTGGCACACGGTGTCGTCGTCTCCCAGTTGTGCGGGATCGGTGTTCACTGCCGCTGACGCCGCAGAGGCCAACGGCCGCACAATCAGGTGCGCCGGATCCGGCGGCACCGGAGTCATGCGCGAGTACATGGCCGACAGTTCCGCAGCACACGCCTTGTCGCCAACGACCGTCGCGCCAACCAGCAGCCCGTGTGAGACCACGACCTCGACGAAGCGCCCCACGGCCGGGTCCGAGATCCGCACGGCCCGCAGTTCCCGCTCGCCGTGATCAAACTTGCCCGACAGCCCCATGGTCACGAGGTCGAGCCCTTGCGCCTTGACGCGCACCACGTTGGTGAGGTCGTCGTCCGACTCACGACCGGCATCGGCCCGCCCCGTCCACAACGCAACCAGTCGTGAACCCTGGTCCCACCCCTGCGCCACCAACCCGGTGCCACCCTCGGGTGGCTGGGCGCAGTCGCCGATCGCGAAGACGCGGTCGTCCGCGGGGGATGCGAGCGCGTCGTCGACGACGATCCCGCGCTCGCAGGGCAGCCCGGCGCGGCGCGCCAGCGAGGTCGATGGCTGCGTGCCCGCACACATGACGAGGAGGTCGCACAACACTTGGGTGCCGTCGGTGAGCCGCACGGACTGCAATACGCCGCGACGGTCCAGCGCCTCAGCAACGGACGTCTCGGTGACGACGCGGACGCCAAGCTTTGCGAGAGAGCCGGTCGCGATGTTCGCCGCCGCGTCGCCGAGCTGGCGCTCCATCACGCGGCCCGAGTGATGCACCAGAGTGACGGCGATTCCCCGCGCGGCGAGCCCGGTGGCGACCTCAAGGCCAAGAACGCCCGCACCCAGCACGACCGCCCTGCGCGCCTTGGGGATGCGCTTCACGATTCCGGTCGCGTCAGCAAGATCCTTCAAGACGGTGACGCCCGGGATGAGACCGCGGTCGGTCGCGATGCCATGAATGTCCGGTACGCGTGCCTGCGACCCGGTGGCGAACACGAGGCGGTCGTAGCGGTGCACGTCGCCACGGGAGTCGGTCACAGTGCGGGCGTCGCGATCAATGTCGACTGCCGCGACACCATCAAGCACGCGGACGCGGTCCCCGGAGGCGGCGCTCATCGCGAGCATCGAGGGATCTGTCGCCCCTGCCACCACGCTCGACAGCAGCACGCGGTTGTATGGCCCAGTGGGTTCGCGTCCCAGGACCGTGACATGTGCATGCTCATCGCTGGCGAGAAGGTCCTCGACAAACTGAGAGCCGACCATGCCGTGGCCAATCACGATGACGTTCACAGTGCTGCTGCCTCCTCGGTGGTTCGCGCTGGCGCAATGTCCACGGCGGTGACCTTGAATTCGGGCATGCCACTGATGGGGTCGGTGGCGTCGTTGGTGAGCCTGTTCGCGCTTCCCACCCCCGGCCAGTGGAAGGGCATAAAGACGGTGTCGGGACGAATCGCTTCGCTAACGCGCACGGCCGCGAGCGCCTCCCCGCGGGCGGTGGTAAGCGCAGCAATGTCGCCCTCGCGCAGCCCCAAGCGATCGGCAAGCACCGGGTGGAGTTCCACAAACGGCTCGGGCTGCGCGGCGTTGAGTTCGTCGACGCGGCGGGTCTGTGCGCCGCTTTGGTAGTGCTGCAGGACGCGGCCCGTGATGAGGTGCAGCGGTGCGTCGGCGCGTACGTCGTCTCGGGGTCCGTGGTGGTCGACCGCGATCATGCGAGCGCGCCCGTCCGGAGTCGGAAATCCGTCGAGGAACACACGCGGCGTTCCTGGGTGGTCCGCGGCCGGGACGGGCCAGAACAGCTCCTCGCCCGCGTCGAGGCGCTCATAGGTGACACCCGCGTAGTCGGCCTTTCCTCCGGCCGATGCTCGGGTCAGTTCCATAAAGACTTCACCTGGGTCGGTGGAAAAGCCTGTCGGGGCTCCCAGCCGGGCGGCGAGTTCACGCAGGATCCACAGTTCGCTCTGCGCCTGACCAGGCGCGGCCACGGCTGCACGACGGCGAATGATGCGCCCCTCGAGGTTGGTCATGGTGCCGTCTTCCTCGGCCCACTGAGTAACAGGCAAGATGACGTCGGCCATGAGGGCGGTCTCGGACGGAACCATGTCGCACACCACAAGCAGTTCGAGGCGGCTGAGTGCCGCTCGCACGCGATCTGCGTTGGGAGCGGACACCACCACGTTGGACCCGTGCACAAGCAAGCCCTGGGGGCTTCCCGGCTCGCCGAGCGTGGTCAGCAACTCCACCGCGGGGACTCCCGGACCGGGGAGGTCATCCGGGTCGATTCCCCACACCTGCGCCACGTGAGCACGGGCAGCCGGATCGGTGATCATTCGGTAACCGGGGAGCTGATCGGACTTCTGACCGTGCTCGCGACCCCCTTGGCCATTGCCCTGACCCGTGACGGGCCCAAAGCCTGAACCCTCGCGACCAATGAGCCCCAAGAGCAGAGCGACATTGATGGCAGCCGACACGCCGTCAGTGCCCTGCGAGGACTGTTCAAGGCCGCGCCCGGTGAGGACATACGCGCCACGGCCACCATGAGACGGTGACGCAGCCGCGAGGAGACGAGCAACAGAGCGAAGACCCTCGGCCGGGACTCCGCACACCTGTTCCGCGCGCTCGGGCCACCAGGCCGCGACGGAGCGACGGATATCGTCGAGGCCGTTGGTACGAGCATCAAGGTAGTCGCGGTCGGCGAGCCCCTCCGCGAGGATCACATGCGCAAGTGCCAGCAGGACCACAAGATCCGTCCCGGGCACCGGCGCCAAGTGCATGCCTTGGCCGTCCTTTGCCAGGCGCGCCGTTGCGGTCTCACGCGGGTCGATGACAATCAGCCCGCCGCGTTCGCGCGCTCCAGCCAAGTGCTGCACGAAGGGAGGCATCGTTGCCGCCATGTTCGATCCCACGACGACCACAGCATCGGCCCCACCCAAATCACTGAGCGGGAATCCCAGTCCCCGGTCCATCCCCAGCGAGCGGTTGGAGACTGCGGCCGCGGACGACATGCAGAAACGCCCGTTGTAGTCGATGAATCGGGTCTTGAGGGCAATGCGGGCGAACTTGCCCAGCGCGTAAGCCTTCTCATTGGTGAGTCCCCCGCCGCCGAACACGGCGATGCCGTCCGCGCCGCATCGGTCCTGGATTCCCCGAATGCCGTCGGCGACCAGATCGAGCGCCTCGTTCCAGTCCGCTTCCCGATAGCCGCCGTCGCTGCTGCGCACGAGCGGAGTCGTGATGCGGTCCTTGGCCCGTAGTACCTCTGCGGAGGTCCAGCCCTTTTGGCACAGCCCGCCCCGGTTCGTGGGGAACTCGCGGCCGGTCACCTCGAGAGGAAGCCGGCCAGCGGGTGTGGGCGCGAGCGACTGAGCGCACTGCAAAGCGCAGTACGGGCAGTGGCTCGCGACCGCGTCGCCCGAGGCGATGGCATGCCCGGGCGACGCGGTGCCGTGCGATGCGGGCACGCTTACACCCCCGCCATTCGTGCGCCCTTGCGCAGGTAGAACACCCACGTGAGGAGCGCCATGACGAGGAAGATTCCGACGTACAGCTGGAGGGCGGGAACGATCGAGCCGTCAAACAGCTCCCGCGAGAACTTGTAGACGAACGGGATGCAGAAACCGCCAAAGGCACCGATCGCCGAGATGATTCCGATGGCCCCTGCACTCTGGCGCTTGAAGTCGAGGTTCGACTCCTCGGAACCGTCACCCTTGAAGTCACGCAGACGGTTGAACACCGACGGCACCATCCGGTAGGTCGAGCCATTGCCGATTCCCGTGATCAGGAACAGCGCCATGAAGGATGCGAAGAACAATCCGAGGCTCTCCTGGCGGATGCCCTCCACGGCCATCAGCCCGGCGCCGGCCATCAGTACGAAGGCGATGATCGTGACGATCGACCCTCCAAAGCGGTCCGCCAGCTTGCCGCCGTAAGGACGGGCCAAGGAGCCCAGGAGCGCTCCGAGGAAGCCCCACGTCAGCGCGATGTCGGGGCGCTCGAACACGACGGTCAGAAGCGTAGGGAACGCGGCCGAGTAGCCGATGAAGGAGCCGAAGGTGCCGACGTAGAGGAAGGCCATCAACCAGGTGTGACCGTGACGGACGGAGCGCGCGGTGGGCTTGGGATCAGCCTTGGCCTCGCGCAGGTTGTCCATGAAGATGAAGGCGAGGACCGCTGCGACGACGGCCAGGGGCAGGTAGACCAGACCCGCCATCGCAAGCCCAACTCCGCCGATTCCGATGACGATCGGGACCAGCTTCTGCGCCACCGCGACACCGATGTTGCCGCCGGCCGCGTTCAGGCCCAGCGCCCAGCCCTTTTCCTTGTCCGGGTAGAAGAACGTGATGTTCGCCATCGATGAGGCGAAGTTTCCGCCACCGAACCCGGCCGTCGCGGCGATTGCGAGTAGCACGCCGAACGAGGTATCCGGCCGGCCCACGACCCAGGCCAGTCCAAGAGTGGGGATGACCAGCAGCAGTGCAGAGATGACGGTCCAGTTGCGACCGCCGAAGATCGGCACAGCGAAGGTGTAAGGGATGCGCAAGAACGCTCCGACACCCGAGGTGACGGCCAGCAAGGTCAGTCCCTGCTCCGCGGTGAGCGCCCAGCCGTTGGCTCCTGCAGCGACCAAGACGCCTGCGTCATCGTAGGTGCCGTACATCCGGACCACCACGATCGACCACAGCATCCAGATCGAGAAGCCAATGTGCTCGGCCACGATGGAGAACACGAGATTGCGGAAGGCGATCGCCTTGCCCTTGGCCTCCCAGAAGTTCTCGTCTTCCGGGGTCCAGCGTTCAATCCATCGTCCGCGCCCAATGACGCCGGGCTCGAGCGATGCGGGTGCCTCGTCCTGCCGATCCTGAATGGCCATGACCCCTCCCAGGGAAACCTTGTGTGGTGGATGTCCGGGCCTTCATCGGCTCAAGGTGCGCCCCGCATCGGCGTGCCTTTCGGACAACTCTCAAGGTAGGAGGGTGGTGTTTCGCCTAGCGGCGGTTTGTGTGAAACCCCTGGGAACTCTTCCTCACTTCACAGCGGAGGCCGCGGTGAGGTGAGGCTTGTAGTGCTCTGGCGTAGGGGACGCCTCAGTAGGGTTCTGGGGTCGCTTTCGGGCCGAAAGCGACCTGAAACCCCTACTAGAACGGCAGTCGGGGACGTGACCAGTTGCGAGGGAACTCGGTGGTTAGGACGCCCAACTCGCGACGGCCTGGACCGTCGCGGCGATGTCTTCGTCGGTGTGTGCGTGCGAAACAAACCAAGTTTCGAATGCGCTGGGCGGCAAGTACACGCCCGAACCGTTGAGGGAGTGGAACATGCGCGCAAAAGCGTCCGTGTCCTGCGCCGCGGCCTGATCAAACCGCACGGGAGCCTCGGACAGTCCCAGGAAGAAGGACAACAGCGTCCCTGCGCGGCCCACCGCGTGGGTGACCCCAGCGGCATCCAGCGCCCCGGAGACACCCTCAGCCAGAGCATCGGCCCTGCGAGCGATTCCGGTGTACACGTCATCGGTGAGCAAACGCATTGTGGCGAGCCCCGCGGCAACCGCAACAGGGTTTCCCGACAAAGTTCCTGCCTGGTAGACCGGCCCCTGTGGCGCGAGCTGCTCCATCAGGTCGGCACGTCCACCGAGGGCAGCCACAGGCATGCCTCCGCCGATGACCTTGCCGAACGTCACGAGGTCGGGCTGCCACGGCTCTACGCCGGCCGCCAGGTCGAGGTCACGCTCAACGCCCCAGTAGCCTGCGGGCCCGGCACGGAAGCCGGTGAGGACCTCGTCGACGATGAACACCGCGCCTTCGTTGCGGCACAGCGTTGCCATGAGTCGGTTGAATCCACGGGGCGGGGTGATCGTGCCCATGTTTGCGGGCGCGGCCTCGGTGATGACGGCGGCAATGCGCTCGCCGTGCTCCGCGAAGGCCGCGGTCAGTGCGTCCTCATCGCCGTAAGGCAAGACCAAGGTGTCAGCGGCTGCCCCAGCGGTGACGCCTGCGGAGTCAGGAACCCCAGAGGTTGCCAAGCCAGAGCCCGCGGCCACGAGCAACGCATCGGAGTGCCCGTGATAGCAGCCCGCAAACTTGATAATCATGTCGCGACCGGTTGCGCCGCGCGCGAGCCGAATCGCGGTCATCGTGGCCTCAGTGCCGGTAGACACCAGGCGCACGCGCTCTGCGGGTGCGTAACGGCCGCGAATCTCCTCAGCGAGCTCGACCTCGCGCTCCGTGGTGGCGCCGAACGACAGTCCGCGGCCGGCAGCCTCTTGGACGGCTTGGACGACGGTCGGGTGAGCGTGACCCAGGATTGCGGGGCCCCATGAGCCGACGTAGTCGATGTACTCGCGACCATCCGCGTCCACCACGCGCGCGCCGTGCGCGGAAGCAATAGGCGTGGGCTCTCCCCCAACGCCGTTCCATGCCCGCACGGGCGAGTTCACGCCTCCGGGCAGAATCGCTTCGGCTCGCTCGCTACGTGCACTCATGAGTTCTCCTTCAACCACTGCGCAGCCTCAACGGCCGCATACGTCATGACAATGTCTGCGCCGGCACGCACCATCGAGGTCACGGCCTCAAGATGTGCGGCGCGGCGCTCGATCCAGCCGCGTTCGGCAGTCGCCTCGATCTGCGAATACTCGCCACTCACGTGATAGGCAGCCACGGGGACGGCCGATGCTGCGGCGACGTCCGCGAGCACGTCCAGATACGGGAGGGCGGGCTTGACCATGAGGAAGTCCGCGCCTTCGGTCTCGTCAAGGCTCGCTTCGACCAGGCCTTCGCGACGGTTCGCGGGGTCCATCTGGTAGGTCTTGCGGTCGCCGACGAGCTGGCTCTCGACGGCGTCGCGGAACGGGCCGTAGGCCGCGGAAGCGTACTTGGCGCTGTAGGCGAGCAGGCTCGTGTCGGTGAAGCCTTCGTCATCAAGCACCGCGCGCACGGCTGAAACTTGGCCGTCCATCATGCCGCTGAGACCAAGCACGTGAGCACCGGCGCGGGCCTGGGCGAGAGCCATCTGGCCGTAGATCTCGAGCGTCGCGTCGTTGTCCACCGTGCCGTCATCGGCCAGGACGCCACAGTGACCGTGGTCCGTGAACTCATCGAGGCACAGGTCAGCCATTACTACAAGGCGGCCGTCAGCGGCCTTGGCGGCCACGTCGATCGCGAGGTTCAAGATGCCATCGCGCGCGCAGGCCTGCGTGCCCGTGGCATCGCGAACATCGGGAATCGCGAACAGCATGACGCCGCCGATGCCCGCAGTTGCCGCCTCGTCGATGACAGCCGGCAGCGAGTCGAGACCGTGCTGGCTCACGCCCGGCAGCGACTCGATGGGACGGGACCCGGTGAGACCCTCGCGCACAAACAGCGGCAACACCAACTGTGCAGGCTGCGGGCGCACCTCGCGGACCAGACGGCGCATCGCAGGTGTGGTGCGCAGCCGGCGCGGACGGCGCTGCGGGAACGTCATCGGTTCTCCTGGTCCTCGTCACCGTCATCGTCGCCCTCTTCAGGCGACTGTGCCGACGGAGCGCTAGCGCTCGACGCGGCGCTCTCGGAGATATCGGCGCTTGCAGCACTCTCGGGGCTTTCAGCGCTCTCCGAGCTCTCCGCAGGGTCAACCTCTTCCTCGGACTCCTCGGAGGGGTCGAGCGCCTCAAGCAACCCGGCGACGATTCCGTCGTACGACGGCGCCTGGGCGACAGCCGCAACGGTCATTCCCGCTGCGCGCGCGGCGGCAGCCGTCATGTCGCCGATCGCAATGATGGTCGTGTCTGCCGCCATCTCGGGCACGGTGGCCGCGAGCCGTTCTGCGACCGACCCGGAGGTCAACAACACTGCGTCAAAGCCACCGTCGGCGAGCATCTCGCGCACATCGGGGTCCGGTCCGTCTCCGTCGACGGTGCGATACGCCTCGACGATGTCGACCTTCCATCCCTTGCGGGCAAGTCCACGCTCCAGCACCGGAGATGCGAGGTTGCCCAGCGGCAAGAGCACACGCCCCGGGCCGTCAGGGAAATCTGCAACGATTCCGCGAGCGTTCTGCTTGGACTCGGGGACTAGGTCGATCGCGAGCCCGGCGGACTCGCACACGGTCCGTGTCGCCTCGCCCACCGTGGCGACCTTGGCGTCAGGCTGGGGGTTGCCCAAGCGCATGCCGCGAGCGCGAGCGACGGAGTCCATGGCTGTCACAGCGTTGCGGCTGGTCACCGCCATCCAGTCATAGTCGCCCGAGCACCACGCGAGGGTGGCTTCTTGGAGCCGCTCCGGCGATGACGGACCCGTGATGGCGATGAACTCAACCTCTTCAACAAGGGCTCCTGCCTCCGAAAGTCGGCGTGCCAAGTGACGACGCTGCGCGGTGACGGGCACCAGGAGTCGCTTTCCCTGAAGTGCGGACAGGTCCATAGTCAACTGCCTCCCATGAGTCGCGCGGCGCCACGGCCGAGCAAAGTGAATCCAGTACGGCGTCCCAGCGAGTTTGCCTCGCTTGCAGGACCGGTCGAAGTCTCGTTTAGTGCCAGCGTTCCCGACCCGTTGATCACGCGCGATCGCAAGGTGAGCGTCCCACCCTTCACGGTGGCATAAGCACCCACCGGTGCGGCGCATCCGGCGTCCAGCACGCCGAGCAGCGCGCGTTCCGCTGTCACCGCTTGCCGGGTGGCGATGTCGTCCAAGTCGCGCACGGCATCGGCCCAGGTGGGGTCGGCATCGGGCATGATTTCGACGGCCAGCGCACCCTGCCCGGGGGCCGGAAGCATTTCCGTCGGCTCAAGGAGTTGCGTCGCGGCTTCGCTACGGCCGATGCGGCTCAGGCCGGCAGCGGCCAGCACCACGGCGTCGAGACCGTCATCGAGTTTGCCCAGTCGCGTGTCGATGTTGCCGCGCAGCCCTTCAACATTCAGGTCGGGGCGCAGCGCCTTAATCTGGGCCGCCCGGCGCGGGGAACCAGTGCCCACACGTGCCCCCTGAGGGAGGTCGGCGAGCGACTCGCCGCGCGTGCACAGCGCGTCGCGCACATCCTCGCGGGCGGGAATGGCCGCCAGTTCCAAGTCTGCGTGCGCGGCAGTCGGGATGTCCTTGAGGGAGTGAACAATGACATCGCAGACACCCGCCATGAGTGCGTCTCGAAGTGCATTGACGAAGACGCCGGTCTGGCTGATGCCCACAAGCGACTGCCGGTTGACGTCGCCCTCGGTGCGGATCATCACAAGTTCGACCTCAAGTTCGACCCCGCGGCGCGCGGCGGCCTCAGTGATCGAGTCGGCCACCATCCCTGACTGGGTGCGGGCGAGTACCGACGCGCGGGTGCCCAAACGTAGCTTCATGTGTCCAACTCTTTCACAGTGCGCACCCTCCGGTATCCGGGGCCTACGAGCGCGATCACGAAGGCAATCGACGTAAAGATGAGCGCCGCCCAGGCCGGGGTTTGGTAGCTCAGTCCCGCTCCGATGATCAAGGCACCAATGCCGGCGCCTAGTGCCGAGGCTGCGTTGAGGGCCGCATGCGACAGTGCCGACCCCAACGACGGCGAACCGTGAAGGGTGTCCATGAGGTGTACCTGAGCGGACTGCGAATAAATCTGTGAAGACATACCTAACAGGAACAACATCGGAACAGTCACGAAGGGCGTCGACCCACCAATGCCGATACCGAATAGCGAGATCGAGATCAACACCAGCCCAAGGCGTCCGGCGCCCAAGTGAGAACGGTCCGTCAGGCGCCCACCCACGTACGCTCCAACGGACATCGCCACGCCCCACATCACCAGGACCCATGTCACTGCGGTGGACGACATTCCGTTGCCAACCTCGAGCAATGGAACGATGTACGAGAAAACCGCGCCTAGTCCGCTGAACCCCACGGTGATCGCGATGAGCGCAGTCCACAAGGGCACCGAGCGCATTGAGCGCAGTTCTTTCTTTGTGGACGTTTCCTTGTTCCCAGGAACATCAGGGGTGAATGCCCACACAGCAACAGCGGCGACGATGGTCAGGAGCGCCACAACTCCATAGGCCACGCGCCAGTCAGCGGCGTTCGATAGCCACTGCATGGCGGGCACGCCCACGATCAGCGAGAAGGTGAGTCCCAGCATGATGATGGCCACACCTTGCCCGCGGCGTTCCCGGCCCAGCACCGTCATCGCGACAAACGATGCAATCCCGAACAAGGCGCCGTGCGGGAGCCCTGCCACGAAGCGGATCGCGATCAGCGCCTCGGCGGTCGGTGCAAACACCGTTGCTACGGACATGGCCGCGAACGCGACGGTGAGCCAGACCATGAGCGGCCGCCGGCCCACGCGGCCGAGGCCCACCAAAATCAGTGGGGCACCAACCACGACGCCCAGCGAGTAGGACATGATCGAGTAGCCGAGCACGTCGACCGTGGTGCCCAGGTCCCGAATCTGGTCCTGAACAACCGCGGGTGCGGCGTTCTGGCTCAAGCCGATGGCGAACCCCATGAGCGCAAATGCGGCCAGGACAAAGCGGGCGCGCGGCTGCAGGGCGGTACGCGGAAGTCTCCACCGGGGTTGCCCGGCGGGGATGGTGGAGGGAAGGTCGGTCACTTCCGGCGCGACTGTGCGATGAGGGCGGCTGCGGCGGTTCCCATCACGGCCACGGATACGACGATCCAGATCCAGGGGTGTGATGCGCCCTCGGAGTCGTCGGCCGGAGCCTCGCCGGGAGATGGTGACGCAGTCGGTGCCGTAGCGATCAGACCCTCGTCAGCCATCGGCGAAGCGGAGGCCTCGGGGCTCGCCGACACCTCAGGTGAGATGGACTCGCTCGTCACGACAGCATCGGCCTCACCCGATTCGCCGTCAGCCGGAGCGAAAGTGAATGGAATCTCACCCTCGATCGGGTGACCGTCCTCAGCGACAATGCGGAACTGCAGAACCGTGTCACCTGCAGGCAGGTCAACGTTCACGTCTGCGCTCACTGCCGTTGACGACGGGTATGTCGGCTCAAGCTCGTGCGTGTCGCCTTCAGCATCGACCAGCGCCAACTCGGAGCCAATGTCGAGGATGTCGGAAGAGAAGTCCAAGGTAACGGTCTCGAGAACGTCGACCGTGGAGTCAGCGGCGGGGTCGGAACTCCGCAGTTCGGTGTGTGCGGACACGACGGTTCCGAGTCCAACGGTGAGGGCCGCAGCGGCGACCAAGGCAACGAGAGCGCGCGCGGGCGCAGAGATGACGGCTGGCATGCCACCTATTGTCACATTCCGCCCGCGAGTCTCGTCACGCGTACGTCATCGAAGGTTCACCACACCTTCGCCCCAGATGCCATCAAATGGACACAACGCGGGGCAACCATGGAGGTGTGAGAGTCGCGCTGATAGCCGAGTCCTTCCTACCGCACACGAACGGTGTCACCCATTCGTTGCTGCGGGTTATTGACCACCTCTCGGACCACGGGCACGAAGCCATGGTGCTCACGCCGCAGGGCCGGGGACCGCAAGGCCCCGACAACTACCGCGTGGCCCAGATAGAACGGCTCCCCGCGCTCGGGTGGCCGGGATATCCGCAAGTGCGGGTGTGCACGGCGGGCACGCGCAAGGTGGCGAAGATTCTGGCTGACTACAACCCGGATGTCGTGCACCTGGCTTCGCCATTCATGCTCGGCTGGTCCGCCGTGAAAGCGGCTTCGGGCCTGGGTCTGCCGTCCGTCGCGGTCTACCAAACTGAGGTGCCCTCATACGCCGCCCGCTATCACGCGCGGTGGGGCGAGGAGTTTGGGTGGCGGCGGGTGCGCGATATCCACGAGCGTGCCGATCGCACGCTGGTGCCGTCCACGCATGCCCACGCTCAGCTCGAGAACATTGGAGTGCCTCGCATCCAACGATGGGGCCGGGGCGTGGACACCACCCGCTTCCACCCCATGAAGCGCGACGCTGCACTACACCGCCAGTGGGCACCCAATGGCGAGGTCGTGGTCGGATACGTGGGCCGTCTCGCCGCAGAGAAGCGCGTCGAGGATTTGACCGCATTGGCGCACATGCCCGGAGTCAAGGTCGTCATCGTGGGCACCGGTCCCGCGCGCGGCGAGCTGGAACGCGAACTCCCGAACGCCACATTCACCGGATTTCTCGATGGCGAAGACCTCGCTCGCGCCATGGCGACTTTCGATCTCTTTGTTCACTGCGGCGAGTTGGAGACCTTTTGCCAAACCATCCAGGAAGCGCACGCCAGTGGAGTACCGGTCGTTGCGCCGCGGCGAGGAGGACCGGTCGACCTCGTCGACGAGGGTGTCACCGGGCTGCTCTTCAGGCCGCGCGATCGCGATGCCTTCGCCGCTGCTACATTGCGTGCGGTCCGTGACCATGAGTGGCGCGACCGGGCCAGCGCCCACGCACGCGTCGCCGTGCAGGGACGTACCTGGGACACAGTCTGCGCAGAACTCGTCGGCCACTACGAAGACGTCATTGGCACCAAGGACCCGCTGATCACGACGGGAGCATCACGATGAGAATCGCCCACATCGCCAACTTCTACGGACCTCGCTCGGGTGGCCTTCGCACGGCTATGAATGCACTGGGAAGCGGCTACGTGGAGCGCGGCCACGATGTGCTCACGATCGTTCCGGGTGCGCGCGACGGACTGGAACGCACATCACACGGAACCCACGTCACGCTCCGCTCTGCTGCTGTACCTGGAACGGGCGGCTACCGACTCATCACCCGCACCGACGCCGTGCGCCGCGTGCTCACGCGCTTTAGGCCTGACGTGCTCGAGGTTTCCGACCGCACAACGTTGCGGAGCACCGGAGCATGGGCGGCCGCGCGCGGCATTCCGACAGTGTTCTTTGCCCACGAGCGTGCAGACGGGGTTCTGCGTGCTCACGCTCCCCGCATAGCGTCCTCCGAGTGGGCGCGGCGCGCGGTCGACAACCACACGATCACGACGCACAGCCAGTTCACAACGGTCGTGTGCACCACGTCCTATGCGGCAGGCGAGTTCGCGCGGTTGGGACTGTCGACCGTTCACGTCCCACTCGGCGTCGACCTTGACCGCTTCAACCCCTTGCGCGCAGATCCGGACGCGCGCAGCAGCTACGCCGGATCCAATGAAGTACTCCTTGTCATGGCGTCTCGACTATCCACGGAAAAGCGTCCCGACTTGGCGATCGATGCCGTCCGTCACCTTCACGCATCAGGCCGCCAGGTGAGACTGGTCGTCGCAGGAGCTGGCCCTCAGGAACGTCGGATGCGCGCCGCAGCACGAGGCCTACCGGTCGACTTCCTCGGTTTCATTCGGGACCCTGCCCGGTTCGCCACGCTCTTGGCTACGGCCGATGCTGTGGTTGCCCCAGGTCCGATCGAGACCTTTGGTTTGGCAGCCCTGGAGGCTCTCGCCTCTGGAACCCCGGTGGTCGTGAATCGAGCGTCAGCCTTGCCCGAAGTGGTGGGTGACGCGGGGCTCGCGGCCCGCGGAACCCCTGGCGACTTCGCCGCTGCGGTCAGCTCCGTCCTCGCGCGGGACGCGCGGGTCAGACGCGAGCGAGCGCGAGCACGCGCAGAGCAATGGCCGTGGTCACGGTCGGTCGATGCCATGGAGGAGGTCCACGCGCAGATCAGGGCACGCGCAACGACGGAGAAAGCATCATGACCGCGCCCCGGGTTGCCGCGATCGGCGATTCGATCACGCTCGGCGTGGGCGATGGTTTGAAGCAAGACTGGGGGTCCGTGGGGTGGGCAAGCCACGCCGCCCACGCGTGGGGTGCTACTGAGTTCCTGTGCACGGCGTTCAATGGAGCACGATCGCGGGATCTGCCCGCGCAAGCGGCCCGGGTCGCACAGTGGGATCCAGACGTGGTGCTGTGCTCCATCGGAGGAAACGACGCTCTGCGCGGTGACTTTGATGCCGACGAGGTCCGCGAGTGCAGCGAGAGCGCCTTGCGCACTCTTGCAGCTCCGCACCGCACCATCGTCGTCGCTCAGATCGACCGCATTGGGCTGTTCGATGTTCTGCCCCGCGGGATCTCAACGGTGATGGCGCATCGCGCGGGATTGGTCAACGAGGCGCTCGGTGCAGCCGCAGCGGCCAGCGGCATCACCATCTTGGACGGAGCGACTGTGATGGCGCGGACCGGAAAAGCAGGATGGCATGTTGACCGCATTCATCCGTCGCCCATCGGCCACCGCGCATTGGCAACGGAAGCAATCCGCATGCTTCACGACACCTGGTCGCCCGTTGCGCTGGTTCCAGCTGCGCCCACTCCCCCGACTCGCTCCGCTCAGGCTTGGTGGCTCATGCGGCACGGCACGCCGTGGGCACTTAAGCGGAGCAAGGACCTGCTGCCCGCACTCGTCGCGGTCGTCGCAGCCGAGTGGGTCGTCGCGCGTCGCGGCGCATCACAGACGTTGCCGGAGCCTGAGCGCGCCCCCGCGCTCACCAACGATTCCGCTACTGCGGGTGCTGGCCACTCTTCCTAAGCACGTCAGCTCCGCACACATCGGAACTGATCCCCACCGAACGCACAAAGGGCGCCGACAGTTTCCGCTGTCGGCGCCCTTGGCGTTGTAAGAGTGTGTCAGATCAGCCAGCGCTGCTTCTGAACAACGTCAATGCGCTTCCACTTCTCGCCGAAGCCAATGGCCTGGTAGCGAACCTCGAGCAGGACTGCGGCGGCGATAGCGACGATCATGACGATGTGGTCGTCGACGAAGGGGTTGGTGGTGTTGCCGCCCTGGTTGGGCCAGGAGTGCGAGATCCACATCATGGCGAGCATCGCGATGGCCGACCACATGCCGACGCGCGTACCAATACCGAGCATGAGCGCCAGGCCGATGCCCAGCAGGCCCAGCATGAATGGCCAGTCAGTCCATGCCTGGGTGCCGAGGTTTGCGAAGAAGTCGGCAAAGGGGCCGGAGGACGAGCCGAGGTAGCCCTCGGTGATGCGAGCGCCATTTGCCCAAGCCCGCTCGCACATGACCTCGATGCTGCCGTCTTCCATACGGCAGGTGGAGAAGCCAAGTCCGAACATCTTGTCCAAGAATGCCCACAGGAAGTAGAAACCGATGGTGATGCGGGTAATGCTCAGCATTACCCATCCGGCTTTGGAGCCGACGGGGCCGGTCATTTGGCCCTCTGAATTCTCTGACGTAGTCATGTGTGTCTCCTTTGATGGTGGTGACCGAGGCCACAATCGCGTTGTCGCCTCGTCATCACGCTACCGCTGATGCTCGCTGTGTGACGTGCGACACTGCTGGTTGTGGTCACAATGTCACACGATGTTCGCGCGCCTCGCGTAGGACGTTTGTCCGCGTACGATCAAAGCCATGACTGGTATGAATCCGCTCTCGCTCCCACGTCACGACAGTTCGCAGTGGCGCGAATACTGCAACACTTATGTAGATTCCTGCATCAAAAGCGCTGAAGAAATACTCGACCGGGTGCGCACTCGATCCGCGACGGATATCCGCGGGGCTTGGAACGACGCAGACATTCTTATCGAGCAAGCGGCGACATTGATGGAGACGCTAGCTGAAGTGCACCCTGAATCCGACGTGCGGACCCTGGCAGCAAACAAACTTCAAGAGGTCGCCGCGTTCCGATCACAGCGTGATGGCGACCCCGCTCTTTACAGCGCCGTCAAAGACGGTCTCGAAGCATCCGACACGCAGACTCAGTACCTGCGTGACCTGGTGCTCCGCGACTTCGAACTGGAGGGCGCGCACCTAGACGATGACGAGCGCGCACGCGTCGCGGAACTGTCGGATCAGATCACCGTGACGTCCACAGAGTTCTCCGACAACATCCGCGACGACGTCGCCTCGATTCAAGTGCCGCTGAGCTCGCTGGGAGACATGCCCGCCGACTTCATCGAGTCACACGCACCCAACGACGAGGGCCTGGTGACGATCACGACGGACTATCCCGACATGATCCCCGTGCTCGATCTGTGCGGCGACCGGGACGTCCGCGAGGCGCTGATGCGTGCTGACTACGACCGGGCACCGGCCAATGACGAAGTTCTCGCCCGCCTGCTGCGGCTGCGCGATGAGAAAGCCCGCCTGCTGGGATTCAAGGGCTGGGCCGACTATGCCACCGCGCCCATGATGATGAGTGACGGCGACGGCATCGAGTCCTTCCTTGACGATGTCGCCAAGGCAGCCAAGCCCGCGGGCCAAGCAGATGCTGCCATGATCCTCGAGCGCCTGCGCCAAGACCACCCCGACGCCGACGCAGTCAAGGTTTCCGACTCCCGCTACTATCTCGAACTCCTGAAGTCCGAGAAGTACGGCGTTGACGCTCGTCACCTGCGCGAGTTCATTGACTACTGCCGCGTGCGCGACGGAATCTTGAACCTCGCCTCGGACCTGTTCGACATCAACTTCACCGCGGTCGCCGACGCCCCACGCTGGCATGAAGATGTCGAGGTGTACGACGTCGCCTCAGGCGACAACCGCATCGGCCGGATCCACCTCGACATGCACTCGCGGGCGGGAAAGTACGGACACATGGCCTGCTTTGGGGTCGTGGGAGGCATTGCCGACCGCTACCTGCCCGAGAACGCGTTGGTGTGCAACTTCCCGCGCGGCAAGATGACCTTTGACGACCTCGAGACCTTCCTGCACGAGTTCGGCCACCTCATGCACGGGATCCTGTCCGGCAGCGGTGAGTACGCGCGCCTTGCTGGCTTGAGCGTGCGTGGCGAATGGGACTTTGTCGAGGCACCCTCTCAGCTTCTTGAGGAATGGGCGTTCTCGCACGACGTGCTGCGACACTTCTGCGTCAATGACGACGGAGAGGAGATTCCGGCCGAGCTGGTCGAGTCGATCCGCGCCAGCCGCGACCTCGGCGGCGGCCTCCTGACCTGCCGCCAGTTGACCTACGCCCAACTGTCCTACCGCCTCCACCGGGACCTTCCGGACGACCTCGCCGCAGCATCGGCCGCTATCGAAGCCGAATTCGATGTACGCGAGCCACTCGAAGGAACCCACCAATACCGCTCGTTCGGGCACCTCACGACGTATTCGGCCTGCTACTACACGTACCAGTGGTCGCTGGCGATCGCGAAAGACCTTTTCACGGGGTTCGACGAGGACGATCTCATGGCGTCAGACCCTGCACTGCGCTACCGAGACGCAGTTCTTGCTCCCGGTGGCGCGATGCCGGCTGCGGATCTCATCGAGAACTTCCTGGGCAGGCCCTTCTCCGCCGACGCATACCAAGCGTGGCTCGCGTCGCTGTCGAAGTAGTGGCTGCGGGCTGCTAGTCCTCGACCGTCAGCGGCACCGTGAGGTGAGCCTCGAACTGCTGGCGCACAACCTCGTGCATGGGGATCTGGCGCACGCCAAGAAGCCACTGCACCTGGAGCCCGTCCAACACCGCGATGGCCTGCTGGGCGGCGCCCACGGGGTCAACGCCCTCGCGGACGTGCCCAGCCTTGGCCGCAACGCGGTAGGCCTGGGACAGGATCTCCACGAGGTTGGCGTAGCGCTCAACAAAGAAGTCATGCGCGGGGTGGTCGGAGGCGGTGGCCTCAGCCGAGACGACCGCGAAGAGCTCAACGACGCCGGGGCGCTGCTCGTTCACGCGGGCGACGCGCACCAGGTTTCGGAAGGCATCGACGCCGTCGCTGCCGACGACGGGATAGTGCTCGGAGTCCTCAGCGTCACGCTGCTGAAGCACGGCCATGAGCAGCGCTTCCTTGGTGGGGTAGTGATAAAGGAGACCTGGGTGAGACATGCCCGCGCGGCTGGCGAGGTCTCGCAGCGAGGACCCGCGATAGCCGTTCTCGGAGAACGTCTTCATTGCCACCTCGAGGATGTGGGTCTTGGTGGCGCGACCGCGCGCGTAGGTGCCGTCTTCAGTTTCCACAGTCTGACTCTCGGTCAATTTGTTCATCACGCGACAGAATCTACCATACGGTCAGGAACGTGCTAGCGTCGCGGTTATCGACCACTATCGAAAGGATTCGCGTGAGCACCGTCGCCTACCTTAATCCCACTCTCCCGACGTCAGAACGCGTCGCCGATCTTGTGGCGCGTATGACGCTTCCCGAGAAGGTCGGACAGATGATGCAGCTGAGCGCGCAGCACGGCGTGCGAGGCCTCATCGAGGATGTCCACGTCGGGTCCATCCTGCACACCTCCCCCGAGCGCATCATTGAAGCCGGCGCCGTCGTGAAGGACACGCGCCTTGGCATCCCACTGCTGGTGGGAGAAGACTGCATTCACGGACATTCGTTCTGGGAAGGCGCGGAGATCTACCCCACCCAACTGGGACTGGCCGCATCCTTTGACCCCGACCTGCTGGAGCGTGTGGCCCGCGCCACGGCGGTCGAGGTTGCCGCCACTGGCGTGCACTGGACCTTCTCCCCCGTCCTGTGCATTGCGCGGGACTTGCGATGGGGCCGAGTCTCCGAGACCTTCGGCGAGGACCCGTACCTGCTCGGAGAACTGGGCGCCGCAATGGTCGAGGGCTATCAAGGCGACGGCCTGGCGGACCCAGACGCCGTCCTCGCCACCTCCAAGCACTTCGCTGGCTACTCCGAGACCCAAGGCGGGCGCGACGCGTCAGAGGCCGACATCTCTCGCCGCAAGCTCCGCTCCTGGTACCTGCCCGCCTTTGAGCGAGTGGCACGTGCCGGGTCCGCGACCTTCATGCTCGGCTACCAGGCCACCGACGGGGTTCCCATCACGGTCAACGACTGGCTGTTGAACGACGTTCTACGCGACGAATGGGACTACCGCGGCACGCTCATCACCGACTGGGACAACGTCGGCAACCTTGTACGCGAGCAGCGCCTCTACCCCGACTACGTCACAGCATCGGCCGCCGCAGTCAACGCGGGCAACGACATGATCATGACGACTCCGCAGTTCTTCGAAGGCGCTCAGGAAGCCGTCCGGCAGGGACTCCTGAGCGAAGAGCGCATCGATCAGGCGGTGTCGAGGATCCTGACGCTGAAGTTCGATCTGGGCCTATTCGAGAACCCTCGCCTGCCAGACGAAGACCGCCAGCGTGAGGTCATTGCTTGCACCGCACACCGCGACCTCGGCCTCGAGGCCTCCCGCCGCTCACTTGTCTTGCTCGAAAACGACGGCCTGCTGCCGCTGGCGACTGACCGTCCAGCCACGATTGCCGTCGTGGGCCCCAACGCCGACGACGCGCAGACTCAACTGGGCGACTGGGCCGGGTCCTCCGGACAAGCTGACTGGCTACGCCAGGGCCAGCCGCGCGAGATGATCACGACTGTGCTGGACGGTCTGCGTTCCATCGCGCCCGAGGGCTCGCAGGTGCACCATACCCGTGGGGCCGAGATCATCACGACGGGCCCGGATCCGAAGGGAGACTTCTTCTCCGATGGTCAGCCGCGTCCGCACATCGCGTTCCCCGTCGACCCCAACCCCGAGCAGATTGCCGAGGCCGTAGAGGCCGCGCAGGGGGCCGATGCCGTGGTTGCCGTGGTGGGCGACCGCATCGAACTTGTGGGCGAGGGACGCTCGACCGCAACCTTGGAACTCCTTGGTGGGCAACAGGCGCTTCTCGAGGCACTGATGGGCACCGGCACGCCCGTGATCGTGGTCGTGCTGGCCTCGAAGCCGCACGTACTCCCGGCATGTGTCGATCAAGCAGCCGCAGTGATCTGGGCAGCGAACCCTGGCATGGCTGGCGGTCGGGCGATCGCGGAGTTGATCTTTGGCGCGATCGAGCCCAGCGGCCGCCTGCCGCTGTCGTGGCCGCGCCACGTGGGCCAGCAGCCCACGTTCTATAACCAGATCGCCGCTCAGCACGGGTATCAGTATGCGGACCTCACCCAGGAACCCCAGTGGGTCTTTGGTGAGGGGTTGTCGTACTCGTCGGTCGAGTACAGCGACCTCACCGTGGCCGCGAGCGCGTTGACCGCAACCGAGGTTGTCAGGGCGACCGTGACCGTGACGAACACTGGCGAGCGCCCCGTCCTCGAGACCGTGCAGGGCTATGTCCGGGACAATGTGACCTCGGCGACTTGGGCGGACCGCGAACTCAAGGCCTTTACGCACGTGGCGCTGGAGCCGGGCGAAAGCGCCACCGTCGCGCTTGAGGTGCCAGCATCGGCTTGTTCCATCGTCACCGCCGCTGGTGACCGCGTCGTCGAGCCCGGAGAGTTCACTCTTCTCGTGGGACCATCGTCCAAGCTTGGTTCTCTCCTCGAGGCTCCTTTCACGATTGGCGGATAGTAGGCACATGCCCCCTACGCCCCGGCGCACTGTCGCGCCGCCCTTGCGTCGCGCCCGCCTGGCCGTATCGCTGATCTTCTTCACAAACGGCATCGTGCTCGGCGGCTTCGCTCCACGCATCCCCGAGATTCGCGCCGGGCTTGGCCTTTCCTATAGCGAGCTGGGCGTCGCGATGGCACTGTGGCCCATCGGTGCACTCCTGCTGGGACTTGCGGCTGCGCCACTGATCCGGCACTTCCGCTCATCGAGGGTTGCGACCATCGGCATGGTGGCGAGCGTGCTCGCCATGCTTGGGGCTGGCATTGCCGGGAACGTGTGGCTCTTTGGCGCGGCCTTGTTCATCGTGGGCGCCACGGACGCGATTGTCGACGTCGCACAGAACGCTCACGGCCTGCGAGTCCAGCGGCGCTACGGATCTTCGATCTTCAATTCCTTCCACGCGCTGTGGAGTGCGGGCGCCGTCACCGGCGGGCTGCTCGGTGCGGCGTGCGCGAGCCTTGGCGTCAGTGTGGCGGCCCAGTTCTCCGCCCAGGCCGTTCTCGTCATCGCGATCAACGCGGTGGTCTACCAGTGGATGTTGCCCGGGCCAGAGCCGCGCAGCGCCGCCGACGAAGGAGCTGATGAGGCAGCCGTTCCCCACGACGGCTCCGCTCAGCACACTCCCCTGCGTGCTGTTCCGATCAAGACCTGGGGACTCCTTCTTGCGCTCACGGTCATCGCTATCAGTGGCGGCTGGACCGAGGATGCCGCCTCCACGTGGTCCGCGAGCTACATGCAGGATGAGCTGGGCGCCGCAGCCGGCATTGCAGCATTGGCATTCGTCGCGATGCAGGGGTGCCAGTTCATTGGACGGCTCCTGGGCGACGGGATGGTCGACCGCTGGGGCCAGCGCACCGTCGCCCGCTGGGGCGGCTCGATGGTCGCGCTCGGCATGGGAGCGGCCCTGGCGTTCCCGACCACGTGGGGCACAATCATCGGCTTCGGTATCGCTGGCTTTGGCGTAGCGACATTGATTCCTGGTGCAATGCACGCCGCCGATGAGCTGCCGGGCCTGCGTGCCGGTACTGGCCTGACGATCCTTTCGTGGCTCCTGCGATTGGCGTTCCTGTTCTCGCCGCCGCTTGTGGGCGCGATCGCGGATGCGACGAGCCTTCGGGTCGGACTCATGCTGGTGCCCATCTTTGGCGCGCTCGTGGTGGTGCTGTCCGGCGTCCTCGAGCCACGCAAGGACACCTCCAAGTCCGACGCCTGACACAGCCCGCCGTACACACGTCGGCGGCCTGTCGCTCCACGCACCCAACATCGCGGACCGGATCCTCCGACGCTTCCGGTGTGCCACAACGACGCCACCGCCGCTGACCAGGGAATGAATTCCGGCACTTCGCGTTATTACATGCAAACGCATATAATTAATGCGGGTTCGGACCACACATCCGAACAGCCAACCCCAGGAGGAAGCCATGCAGTTCGGCATCATGTCCGTCTCGGACATCACCCGCGATCCAGTCAATGACTACACGCCCTCAGAGGCCGAGCGCATCAAGAACGTCGCACGCATCGCACTGAAGGCTGAGGAAGTGGGCCTCGACGTCTTCGCCATTGGCGAGCACCACAATCCACCGTTTTTCTCGTCGTCACCGACCACGCTCTTGGCGCATATCGCCGCCCAAACGGAGCACCTCACCGTCACAACCTCGACGACGCTCATCACCACGAATGACCCGGTGCGGATCGCGGAGGAGTACGCGATGCTGCAGCACCTCTCAGGTGGCCGTATGGACCTGATGCTGGGCCGCGGAAACACGGGCCCCGTGTACCCGTGGTTCGGTCAGGACATTCGCCAAGGCCTGCCGCTCGCGCTCGAGAACTACAACCTGCTGCACCGCCTGTGGCGTGAGGACGTCGTGGATTGGACCGGCAACTACCGCGGCCCGCTCCAAGGCTTCACGTCCACACCGCGACCGCTGGACGACGTCCCGCCCTTCGTCTGGCACGGCTCTATTCGCACCCCTGAGATTGCCGAGCAGGCCGCGTACTACGGCAACGGCTTCTTCGCCAACCACATCTTCTGGCCCAAAGAGCACACGCAGCGCATGGTGCAGTTCTACCGCCAGCGGTTCGAGCACTACGGACACGGCAACCAGGCGGAGGCAATTGTGGGACTTGGCGGCCAGACCTTCATCGGCAAGACCAGTCAAGAGGCGCGGGACAAGTTCCGCCCGTACTTCAATGAGGCACCTGTTTACGGGCACGGCCCGTCGCTGGACGACTTCTCCTCCCAGACTCCGCTGGCGGTCGGATCGGTCCAAGAGGTGATCGACAAGACACTCGAGTTCCGCGAGTACGTCGGCGACTACCAGCGTCAATTGTTCCTGGTCGATCACGCAGGCCTTCCCGTCGAGATGGTCCTCGAGCAGCTCGAGTTCCTCGGCAACGAAGTGGTCCCCGTGCTCCGCAAGGAGACTGAATCGCGACGCGCACCGGGCGTCCCCAACGCCCCCACGCACGCGAGCATGGTGCACGCCAAGTACGGCGACGCCGAGCCGCGCCAGCCGCGCCCCAACGCCAACCGTGGCGACAACGTCACCGGAGCCTCGCCGTACCAGGACTCCGAGGGCACCCAAGCGATCTACCCGTCGATGTGAGGCGTGACATGACCACCGCACCGCTGCGCCGCAACAAGACTGTTGCCGCCAATCACGCATGGGAATCGTCGATGACGGCCCACGCCGTCCTGATGCGCCGCTTCGCCGCCCAGGACGTCTGGGAGAGCCTGAGTCAGCGCGAATATGACGTGCTGTACACGCTTTCTAAGGCAGACGGGCCGATGCGCCTGACGGCCCTGAGTGACAACGTCCTGCTCAGTCAGCCAGCCCTGTCACGCATGGTGGACCGGCTTGTCTCCAGAGGCTTGGTTAGTCGGTGCGCCGATCCGGGCGATGCTCGGGCCTCCCACCTTTCACTCACTCCTGACGGAGTCGCTCTCCAGCGCTCAGTCGGCCGCAAGCATGGAGCAGCGGTCGCAGCGACCATGACAGCCGCTTTGAGCGACGACGACCTCGCAACTCTTGAACGCATCAACCGGACACTTATCTCACACGCAAAGAAGGAGTCATGAACGCCGACCCCACCCGCCTCGTCGTCGTCTCCGCGGGGGCGTCTAACCCCTCGTCAACACGCATGCTCGCCGACCGCATCGCACAGCGCGTGACGTCGCGTGGACGCGAGGGCGGTCATGACATCGCGGTAGAAGTGATCGAAGTCCGCGAACTGCTCCCCGAGCTCCCGCAGGCATTGTCCAGCCGCTTTATGGGACCGGCCTTCACCCGAGCCATCGAGGCACTCACGCGCGCGGACGGCATCATCGCGGCCACACCCGTCTACAAGGCGGCAGCTTCCGCCGCGTTCACCGGCTTCTTTCAGGTTCTCGAGGACGACCTCCTCATCGGCAAGCCCATGGTGCTCGCGGCCACGGCAGGGACGTCCCGCCACTCTCTGGTCGCCGACACCGAGATGCGCTCGCTGTTCGCCTACATGCGCGCGCTTCCCGTCCCCACGAGCCTGTTCGCCGCACCCGAGGACATGAACAGCGAGGGCCTCGGCTCGCGGATCGACAGAGCCGCTCGCGAACTCACGGCCCTCATGGCAGCCGGGTTCGCAGACGCTGTGCGTGGCGACACGTGGCATCACTACAGCCACGAGTTCGGCTCGGCCGCGAATGCGGAGGCAAGTGTGGACTTTGATTCTGACCTGATGAAGCTCGCCACGGGCGGCACCCTCTCCCGCCCGAAGTCGCAAGAAAAAGCCGAGTAATCATGACAGACAAGTGACGAAGTGATGAGATTCACACCCCGGCAGGTCACAATGCGATTGCGACGGGCACAACCCGCCAAGATCGGGCGTTAGGGTCAACAACAGCCCCCGTCGAGGTGAGGAGAAACGTGAGCGAGCAACAGGCCACGACAGTGCGCAATGACGATGCCGCTCGGTACGAGTACCGAGCCGACCGAGACGTGCTCGGTTACATCGACTTCCGGCTGGAAGGCGACGCGACTGTGCTTGTCCACACCGAGGTTCCCGAAGAGTTCCGCGGCACCGGCATCGCTCGCGAGCTCGCCGCTGGCGCACTCAAGGACCTGGCATATCGCGACGCCGTCGTGGTGCCGGTTTGCCCATACCTCGCGAGGTACCTCCACCGGTGCGAGTCGTGCGAGGTCGAGGTTCGCTGGCCTCAGCGCTAGTTCTGCCCACCTCGCGCTCGCGCGACAACTCGACCCCGTTGAGAGGTCCAGAACCGGTCGAGCATCTCGGTTAAGTCCTCCTCGTCAGCATCGGCCCCGAACGCCTCGGTGAGCGGCTCAAACTTCACGCCGTGCGACAGTTCTCCCGCGACCACAGGCGCGAACCCCAGCGCGTCCACCAGGCCGGTGACGGCCGCAACGTCGGCGTCGTCATCCCCGGCCACTGCCATCCCCAGCCGCTCCGGGTCCCCCGCCGGCCGGGCCAGCTCCTCAAGCGCGTAGCCGCTCAGGTGGTTGAGCGACTTCACGACCCGGGCTCCCGGAAGAGCCCCTGCCACGATCTCTGACGACGTCGTCATCGGGTCTTCAAACTCAGCGATCTTGCCGTCAAGCTCCCACCAATAGTTCATTGCGTCGATGACCAGCACGCCGCCCAAGTCCGGAAGGTTGCGATATTGGCGCAGAGGCGTTGCCAGCACCACGGCATCGGCCCTCAGAACCGGCTCCACGGGTCCTGCGGACCCCGCGATCACTACCTCAATTCCGGCTTCGCGTGCGAGCGCAGCAATGGCCTTGCCGATGCGCCCCGCGCCCAGGATTCCGAGCGAGTCAATGATGGAAGTCACGCCCGCCACTGTATGCGCTGAGCGCAGATAGGCTTTCGCCATGCCCTTCTCCCCTGCGCATTCGCGCGCCATCTTCCTTGACGTCGATGGCACGTATGCCGACCACGGCGTCGTCCCCAAGGCGCACGAGGACGCCGTGCGTGCGGTCCGTGCCAACGGTCACGCCGTGCTGCTGTGCACTGGCCGGCCAGTCAGCGCAATCTCCCCTCACCTCCTCGCGGCCGGCTTTGACGGAATCGTGAGTGGGGCGGGCGCGCGAGTAGAACTCGGCGACGATGTCTTGGTCGACGTGCGATTCCCGGCCGACATCGCACGCAGGACAGTCGAGGTCCTCGACCACCACGGCGCTGTCTACGCGCTCGAGAGCCCTGAGGCGATGTATGCCGGCCCCGAGGTCGACCTGCTGTTGGATTCCAAGACGCCCGGCCCGGAGGTCCCGCCGGAACGCCGCGACGCCTTCGCAATCTTCCGCAAGGCGCTCGAGATCACTCACGCGCGCGCAGACAAGTCCTATTCCAAGGTGTTCGTCTTTGACTCCGGAGCGCCAATGCGTCAGGTGCTCGACGAGATTGGACCCGAAGTTTCGGCCGTAGCGGGGTCGAACGAAGCGCTGGGCGAGCGCACGGGCGAGATCCACTTGGCGCACATCACCAAGGCGGTCGGGATGCAGGCCGCGCTGGAGGGCCTGGGGCTACCGGCCGATGCTTCGGTTGCCGCGGGCGATGGCCCCAACGATCGCGAGATGCTCGCCAGCGCCGGCACTGCAATCGTGGTTGAGGGAGCCTTGCCCGACCTGATGGCGATGGCCGATCTTGTGGCCGGGCCGCCCAGCACGCACGGCCTTGTGTCAGCATTCACGACACTGGGCCTCATCTAGCGCGGCCCACTCCTCGCCTCGCGGCGAAGCCTCACCACTCGTGGCACAGGGGGGTTACGGCGAGACCGCCTTCAGTGCGACAATGGCTCCCGTTCCCCGCCGTTGCGCGCAGTCCGTGAGGCCACCGCCCACCCACGCACCGGCCAGAAAGGCTGCACCCCAGCTATGTCGAATTCTGCCGAGCGCACCGCTGTGTCCACCGAGACCACGACAGCGCGCGACAACCTCGTAATCCGTGTCCTCATCATCTCTGCGTTCACGGTCATCCTTAACGAGACGATCATGGGCGTCGCGATCCCGCACCTCATGGCCGATCTCAACATCACGGCCATCGACGCGCAGTGGCTGACGACCGCCTTTCTCCTGACAATGGCCATCGTGATCCCCATCACCGGCTTCTTGTTGCAGCGCTTCCCCACCAGGCCGCTGTACATCATCGCGATGTCCGTCTTTGTAGCGGGCACTGCCCTCGCCGCGGTCGCGCCTGGCTTCGAGGTCCTCCTCGCCGCGCGCATTGTCCAGGCGTGCGGCACCGCCGTCATGTTGCCCCTGCTCATGACCACCGTCATCTCGCTCGTACCAGAGCGCGAACGTGGGCGCCGCATGGGCACCATCGGCATGGTCATCTCTGTGGCACCCGCGATTGGCCCCACGATCTCCGGCATCGTGTTGGCGTTCGCGTCGTGGCGATTCCTCTACGTCGCGGTGCTCCCGGTCGCAATCACGGTGCTGATCTTTGGCATCGTGGCCATGCGAAGCACTAACGAGCCCAAGAAGACGCCACTCGATGTGCTGTCGGTCATCCTGTCCGCGATCGGTTTCGGCACCCTGGTGTACGGATTGAGCCTCATTGGCGAATCTGCCGAGGGCGACGTGTTGAAGGCCGTGGGCTACGCAGTACTGGGCGTGGCTGTCATCGCGTTGTTTGTGTGGCGTCAGACCATTCTCCAGCGTGGGGACCGAGCACTTCTGGATCTACGCACCTTCAAGTCGCGCACCTTCGCGGTGTCGTCGGCCATGTTCGTGGTTTGCATGGTCTCGCTGTTCGGCACCATCATCCTGATCCCGCTGTACACGCAAGGCGTGCTGGGGCTGAGCGTTCTCAACACCGGACTGCTCCTGCTGCCCGGAGGCCTCACGATGGGCCTGCTCGCAACCCCCGTGGGCCGCGCTTACGACAAGATTGGCCCGCGCGCACTGCTCATTCCCGGCACGATCTTGGTGGCCACGGCTCTGTGGAGCGCTTCGCTGTTCTTGGGCGATGGGTCGCCCTGGTGGTCCGTTCTCGCCGTACACATGACGATGAGCGTGGGGTTGGCATTCGTGTTCACTCCGCTGTTCACCGCTTCACTCGGTGCGCTTCCGCGCAAACTGTACGCCCATGGCGCGGCAATCATTTCGACCATTCAGCAGGTCGCGGCAGCAGCCGGAACCGCGCTGTTCGTTGCCACCATGACCGCCGTGACTCACACTCAGCAAGCAGAAGGCGCCTCGGACGTGTCCGCTCAGGCCAGCGGGATCCAAACCGCCTTCATGGTGGGCGCGATCCTGGCGACCGTCGGCATCGGACTCGCGACGCTCATCGAACGTCCAGTCTCACAGGACTCGGACGCCGAGGCGCCCGCCATCGCGCATTAACAGAGCGCGTTCGCCTCACCCACGTGACGCCGACGCCAGTGCTAACTCACAAAGTCAACCCCGGCATCGGCCCGCAATGCGGCGCCCACACGGGACTGCATGTCCTCCGACATCTGAGGCATCGCGTCGACGGGGAACCACCTTGCTTCGAGGTTCTCTCCGTCGGCAGGGTGTGGGTCTCCGCTGATGTAGCGGAAGCGGAACGTGAGATCGAGGTATTGGGCGCGATCGCCGTTGTCGTAGACCGTCTCAGGCAGTGCTCGGACACGCACCATCTGCACCGCCTCGGCGACCACATCGGCCTCCTCGAGCACCTCGCGCGCACCGGCGATCGCAGGCTCCTCGCCAGGATCGATGATGCCCGTCACAGGTGTCCAGGCGCCGGTGTCCGCGCGCTTGACCAACAGGACCTCCGCAGTGGTGTCAGCGCCCTCGCGTAGGACGACGGCGGTTACGCCGGGAAACCACAGCATCGCGTTGCCGATGGTCTCGCGCAACGACAGGATGAAGTCAGGCGTCGCCATGAGCAGGCTCATCCCCCGCGGGCATCCGGGTCCAGGTGGGGAACTTCGCGGTCCGACCATCTCCGGACGACTTGCGCAGAATCCGGCGCCCGAGCCACGGCAGGACGTGAGTGGAGTAGTACTTGGCCTCCACCATGGGTCCCGACTTCGCGATGTCGTCGTCGGCTGCCGTCGGCAACGGCGTCCGCACGCCCAGTTCCGTCAAGACGCGCGCCGCCACTCGTGAGTGACCAAGCGCATTGAGGTGCAGGCGATCGGGAGACCAATAGGGGGCCCGCCGCAGTTCCTCGTCGCTCCAGTTGTCGACGAAGCGCTGCTGCGGCCTGCGGTTGAGGAGCTCGTCCGTCGCGTCGAGGTATATGTCGCCGCGTTTGCTCATCATCGAGCCGCGCGGCAGGCGGTCCGTGGGGTCCGCTCCTGAAAGCATGAGGAGTTCGACGCCCTCCTGGTCGCAGCGCCGAATAGTGCGCTCCACCAAGCCCATGATGCGTTCCAAGTTGAAGCCAGGACGCATCATGTCGTTGCCGCCACCGTTAAACGTGATCAACGTGGGCTTGGGATCCAGTGCGAGTACTGCTTCCAGCTGATCGTGAACGATGGGGTCGATCAGCTTGCCGCGGATTGCGACGTTGACGTAGTCGACCGGCTCGTCGAGGCCCGCACCCAGGCCTGCGGCCACAAGGTCGGCCCAGCCACGCACCGATCCATCAGGGAGTTCATCCCCCACGCCCTCGGTGAAACTGTCTCCAATGGAAGCAATACGCATTCGTTGATGCTAACCCCGAACAGGGCCGATGCTGTAGTCACCTCTGGTCAGGAGTCACCTGCGCGCGGTGTTGTGGGAGCGATTGTGGGTCTGGTGGCAATCTCCGCTTGTGCGACGATGGTTTCATGCCTACGTTGACCGATTTCACCGCCACAACGCTCGATGGCTCGGAACGCGCACTGTCCGACTTCGCCGGTGAGGTCGTGCTCGTCGTCAACACCGCCTCCAAGTGTGGGTTTACCCCGCAATACGGCGGACTCGAAGACCTGCACAAGCGTTACTCGGACAGTGGATTCGCCGTGCTGGGGTTTCCGTGCAATCAGTTTGGCCACCAGGAACCTGGCCAGTCCGACGAGATTGTGGAGTTCTGCGACACCACCTACGGCGTCACGTTTCCGATGTTCGGCAAGATTGACGTCAACGGCAAGCATGCGCATCCGCTGTACATCTGGCTCAAGTCGGAGGCTGGCGGAACGCTCGGCTCTGCCATCAAGTGGAACTTCACCAAGTTCCTTGTGGGCCGCGACGGCCACGTGATCGCACGCTATGGCTCCAACACCGAGCCCGAGCAGATTGCTGCCGATATTGACGCTGCGCTGTCGGACAAGGCCGCCGAATGAGCAAACGCAACGTCGAGATGCAGAAGAAGGACCTGCGCGAGCGCGACTGGGAGCTCGCCGCGGATGACGACTCGGTGACCGTCTTCCGGTCACGCCGACCGTGGGCGACCTGGGTTCCCGTCCTACTCGTGATCTTGTTCTTCATCAACACGTACCGCGAGGTCGCGACAACAGACAACCTCCACAACACGATCCTGGCGTCGATCATCTGGGGCGTGGCGCTGCTCGGTCCGGCTGCGTGGATCTTCTGGCTGTGGGGCTACGACCGCAAGCGCCCCGTCGCACGCATGATGAACCGCAAGGATGTCGGCGACGGTGTCGCGATTACGCTGCGTGACACCAAAGGGATGCGGCACGACTTCGTGGTGCCGCCAGATGAGGCCGACAGGCTAGAGCGACTCCTGGGCGCGGCGGGAGAGCCGGCCCAGTCGTAACGCCGGGCGAAGGCGCGTAGTTTGGCACTATGAGCGATGCCACTGTGCCGGAAGTTCTCGACGAACTCGCTGCGCTTCACGACCCTAAGATCCTGGCTGTCAACGAGCGCCATGGAGATGACCACGCGGTCAATCTGACCAAACTCCGTGCGATCGCCAAGCGCATCAAGACAGATCAGGATCTCGCCCTCGAGTTATGGCACACCGGCGACACCGAGGCACGGCTCGTGGCGCTCCTCATTTGTCGCCCCAAGCAGTTCACGGAGGGCGACTTGGATTCGATGCTCCGCGATGCGCAGCGACCCAAGGTTCGCGATTGGCTCCTGGGCTACGTCGTGGCCAAGAGCGCACACATGGAAGCGCTCCGAGTCCTGTGGTTTCACGACGCTGACACTCACGTGCAGGCGGCCGGGTGGGCACTCACGGCTCTTCGCCTCCGCAAGCGCAACAGCGAAGGGCTCGACCTCACCGCCTTGCTCGACCAGATCGAAACCCAAATGAAGGACGCCCCTGCGGACTTACAGTGGGAGATGAATAACGCGCTGGCCTACATCGGCATCGAGCACGAGGACCGCCGCAAGCGTGCACTGACGATCGGCGAGAACCTGGAGGTCCTCAAGGACTACCCCACTCCCCCGAACTGCACGTCACCGTATGCCCCTATCTGGATCAATGAGATGGTGAGCCGGCAGTCCTAACCGAGTGAGCATCGGCCCGGCGCCCCTCATCACTGACCGTCCCAGAAACAGCGAAAGCCGCCCCGAAGGGCGGCTTTCTTGATGCTGTCTCAACACATCGTGGAGCTGAGGGGACTCGAACCCCTGACCCCCTGCATGCCATGCAGGTGCGCTACCAGCTGCGCCACAGCCCCGTGATCTTGCGACCAGGTGCCCCGAAGGGCGAGTGCAATAGTAGCCCAGATTCGGACCTAAACCCAAATCCGCTACGGCGCCCCGAGCCCGTAGTGCTCCAGGTGCCACGCCCCGGAGGTCGACTCCGTCACGACCGACCAGGCGGCGTGCGGTACGTGGCCCAGGAGGCGCGAATGCGGCAACTGG
Source organism: Demequina flava (assembly GCF_000975035.1). Lineage (GTDB taxonomy): Bacteria > Actinomycetota > Actinomycetes > Actinomycetales > Demequinaceae > Demequina > Demequina flava. Next base: position 555,289 of record NZ_BBRA01000002.1, read on the forward strand.
CCGAGCAAGTTGAGTATGCCCAGCTGAATAGCCGAGCCATGACTCACGATCACGACCGGGGTGTCCGATCCGCTGAAAGCACGTAGCCCGTCGCCGACGCGTGCACCGACGTCGGCCGCCATCCCCCACCCGTCGATCTCGGGATCCTGACCACGCTGCTTGGCCTCCCACTCCTCGGGCCACTGCGCCGCGACCTCTGCGGAGGTTAGGCCTTCCCACACGCCATAGGAACGCTGGGTAAAGGCGGGGTCCACGGTCACGGGTTCATCAATCAGGTTGGCGAGTTCCCCGGCCGATGCTTTGGCTCGTTGCAGCGGCGAACTCACGACTCGCAGATGCTCGCCATGGAGGCGGATAATCTGCTTGGCCGCCGCCCGGGCCTGGTCTCGGCCACTCTCCCCCAGCGCAATGTCGAGTGAGCCTTGGAGCCGTCCCTCGCTGTTGTAACCGGTCCGGGAGTGTCGCCACAGAATCAGTGTCGTCACGACGGCACCACCAAGTCGGCCGTCACGTTGTGGCGTTCGAGGGTCCAGTCACCACGATCGCGCCGGGACAACCTGCTCCACGCGGTGTTTCCCAGGTTCCCGAGCGTGCGGTGTTCGAGCGGCAGGTGCAGCAAGCCCTGGAGCCCTACGCGTGCGCTACTGCCGTGCGAGAAGGCAACCAATGTCCGCCCGGGCTCCACGGCATCGGCCCACTCCTCCAGGCACTCCACCATGCGTGCTCGCACCAAGTCATGCACCTCGAATCCCGGGATATCCGGGTTGCCGTGAGCGTGCCACGTGGCGAGTTGCTCGGGCCACTGGCTAGCGCGTTCCTCCGGGGTGATGCCTTCCCAGACCCCGTACGCGCGTTCGCGCAACCGGTCATCCACGTGCACCTCGGCGCCGATCAGGTCGCCAAGCGCGTGCGCCGTGTGTTGGGCGCGGGTCAGCGGCGAGCTGATGATCGTTGGCTCGTCACCGATTCTCTGAGCGAGCGCGTGTGCCGCGCTATCGGCTTGGCGCCGACCTTCGTCGGTCAGCGCAATATCGCTCGCGCCCTGCAGGAGGCCCTGCACGTTCCACTCGGTTTGCCCATGTCGCACCAGGTAAACCTGCACGTATGACCTCCTCCCAGCGGCAGGTGTGTAGGGTCAGGCGACCTCGACGACCGGGCAGTCCTTGTATAGGCGCTCGATGTCGTAGTAGGCGCGCTCCTCGTCATGCATCACGTGGACCACGATGTCGTTGAAGTTCAGCAGCACCCAGCGGCCTTCACGGTGGCCCTCGCGACCGATGGCCTTCGCGCCGACGCCGTGAAGTGCTTCTTCAACTCCGTCAGCAATCGCGATCACCTGGCGCTCGTTGGACGCAGACGCAATGACGAAGACGTCCGTCAACGGCATAGTTCCCGTGACGTCGAGGGCGACGATGTTGGTGGCCTTTTTGTCGTCGGCGGCACGGGCCGCCTCGCGGGTTAACTCCACCGCTCGTTCAGTCGCGCTCAATCAACTACCTTTCATCACATTCCACACGATCACGCCAAGAGCAAACGCCACGGCGCCAAGCACCGCGAGCTGTGCCCAACCAAAGTGACGGGCGCCACCAGCGGGGTGAAGTTCTGGCTTCTCACGCGGTTCCACGGAGAAGTTTCCGGTCGGCACCGGCTCAACGTCAGGAGTCGGCGCATAGGTCGACGTCCTAACGCTGCTGAGGTCAGGGCGCGGAAGCGGCTCGGACTCAAGGTCGTCCTCGTCGACGTGGGCATCGACCTCACCCGTCACACGCGGCACTTCGGCCGTCATCAGCGGGTGGCTGTCCCACGGGGACGCGGGCGAAACATTCGACGCGCTGTCGGCATTCACAACTTCAGCGCTCGACGCAGATACAGGCGCGAATGCCGGCATGGACCCTGTGGACGGGCTGGGTTCGCTCGCGGACGGATCAAGCAGCGCTTCGAAGGATGGCACTCCTGGCTGCATCGTCGAGGACTGCTCAGCCGCGCCGCGATCCTCCTGGTCAGGCCCCCACGGCTCGTGCGATGGCTGTGCCGGCTCCGCAGTGTTGTTGGGGTCGAGTTGTGGTCCGTGCTGCGCCGCGTGGACTCCAGCCCAGAGGTCCACCGGCCGCTCCGGTTCACCGGACGGGTCTTCGTACCCCCACGGCCGTGGAGTCTCGGTCGCCGCCGGCTCAGGTTCGCTCACCGACTGCGCCAATTCAGCTGTATGCGCCGTCTCGTCAGCGACAAAGTCGCTGTCCGGCTGGGGCTCGTCGCTCGCGGTCGTGTCAGTGGCGGGCTCGGAAGGCTCAGGAGTCGATGCGGTGGTCGGTGCTGCCGGCGACGAGGCGTTGGCTGCTGCTGCGGAGGCCGCTTGGTCCTCCATGAGTCGGCGCTGGGCCGAACCCGGCGGGAACAACATCGCGAACATCTCCGGAGTCATGCCGGGGGGCATTCCGAGAGGCGGCTGCGGCTGCGGCTCTGGCTCTGGCTCTGGCTCTGGCTCTGGCTCTGGCTCTGGCTCTGGCTCTGGCTCTGGCTCTGGCTCTGGCTCTGGCTCTGGCTCTGGCTCTGGCTCTGGCTCTGGCTCTGGC
>NZ_BBRA01000002.1:558035-724822 GCF_000975035.1 Demequina flava
GGCTCTGGCTCTGGCTCTGGCTCTGGCTCTGGCTCTGGCTCTGGCTCTGGCTCTGGCTCTGGCTCTGGCTCTGGCTCTGGCTCTGGCTCTGGCTCTGGCTCTGGCTCTGGACGAGTGTCCTCCGGCGACGCGGCGGACTGCTCCACCGGCTCAGCGGGAGATTCAGGGATCAGCGAGGACCGCTTGGGCGTGGGGTCTTCGTGGACCTCAGGCTCGTCCACGTCGTCTGCTTCGACGTGGAGCAATTCCTCGGAAGCGGTGCGCGCATCGCGCTGGGCTTCTTCTGCCTTTTCGCGAGCAATGTGCTCTTGCTCAGCGATACGTTCTGGAGTCATCGCGGGGATCTGTCCCGTCGCGATCATTTCCTCTTCAGCGGTCCAGGTCTCGACAGGACGCTCAAGGCGCTCGAGCCGCCGGCGCTCGCGTCGCGACAGCGCGCGGCCGTCAGGAGCGTAGAGCGGCATACCGTGGGTGTCGAGGCCAGGTTCGAGTGCAGCAGTGTCGTCAAGGCGCTGTGCCTCGCGCTGCTCCTGCACGCGTCGCTCACGGCGTGAGAGCGGACGCTCCTGGTCACTCATCCATTCCTCCTGCATACAGGTCGTGCTCTGCGATGTAGTCCGCCACAGCACGCGGAACCAGGTAGCGAATCGGTGCACCCTCAGTTACGCGTCGACGCACGTCCGTCGAGGATACCGCCATAGCGGGAACCTCCACCAATGTGTGTGGCGTATTCGACTCAGACAACGAATGACCAGGGCGAGTTACTCCCACGAATGTCGCCAATTCGGACAACGTCTCGGCGTCTCGCCATTCGTGAAACCGCTCCAAGGCATCGGTCCCTGTGACGAAGAAAATCTCGGCGTCCGGGTACTCGGCGTGGAGGTCGCGCAAAGTGTCGACGGTGTACGTCACTCCCCCACGATCGACGTCAACGGCGGACACCTCGAAGCGTTCATCACCGTTCACCGCAAGCCGGCACATTTCGAGGCGATCGTCAGCGTTAGCGGCACCCTCGTCAAGCTTGAACGGCTGCACATTGACTGGCACCAGCAACATGAGATCGAGGTCCAGCGTGGCGCACACGTCCGATGCCGCGGCCAAGTGACCGTGGTGAACGGGGTCGAAACTGCCGCCCAGGACCCCGATCCTGCGCCGCGTCGCGCTCACGTTAGTGACGGGTGCCGATGCTCCGGAAGGCGAATGTGATGAACAGCAGGGCCATGAGGCCAGTAAATGCGAGCAGGCCAAACGCCTCTGCCGGCATGGGCAGTTCGTTGACGACGTGCTCGGCCTCAGCGGCAGCTTCGGTAATCACAGGTGGGGTCCTTCCGTCAGGGGTTGGGCGTCATTATTCCACGCGTGGGCGTCGTCACGGGCGCACGTGGCCGTCGCCGTAGGCGATCCAGGTCGTGGTGGTGAGTTCTGCCAGTCCCATGGGCCCGCGAGCGTGGAGCTTCTGGGTTGAAATCCCGATCTCGGCACCGAGCCCAAACTCTGCACCATCAGTGAAGCGAGTCGAAGCATTGACCATGACCGCAGCAGTATCGAGGCGGCTGACGAATTGCTCTGCTGCACCGATGTCCTCGGTCACGATCGCCTCGGTGTGGCCCGTCGAGTAGCGATCGATATGAGCGATTGCCTCGTCAAGGTCGTCAACAACGCGCACGGCAATGTCGAGGCTGAGGTACTCGGTTTCCCAGTCCTCATCGGTGGCGGGCACGACAGGGACGTCGGCAGGCGCGAGTTCCGCGGCGGCGGCGTCGGCGTGGAGAGTCACACCCTCGGCGTGAAGGGCGGCGAGGACCGCGGGGAGCAAATGAGGGGCCGATGCTCGGTGCACCAAGAGCGTCTCTGCTGCGTTGCATACACCGACGCGGTGGGTCTTGGAGTTGACGACAATGTCGATGGCGCGTTGCAGCGGGGCCGACTGATCGAGGTAGACGTGGCAGTTACCCTCGCCAGTCTCAATCGCCGGAACAGTCGAGTCGCGCACCACGGCCTGGATCAGCGAACTTCCGCCCCGAGGAACGAGCACGTCGACCAGACCACGCGCGTTCATCAAGACGTGAGCGCCTTCACGGCCGTAGGCATCGATGGATTGGACCGCATCCCGGGGCAAGCCCACCGAGTCGAGGGCGTCCTGGAGGACTGCCACGATGACTTCATTGGAACTGGCGGCCGCGGACCCGCCGCGCAGAACCGCAGCGTTTCCCGACTTCAACGCCAGTCCCGCCGCGTCCACGGTCACGTTCGGTCGAGCCTCGTAGATCATCCCGACCACGCCCATCGGCACAGCCTTTTGCACAAGACGAATGCCGTTGGCGAGAGTCGAGCCGCGCTTGATCTCTCCCACTGGGTCCGGGAGCCCGGCTAAATACCGAAGTGCCTCTGCAATAGAGCCGATGCGGTCCTCGGTGAGGGCCAGGCGGTCAAGCAGTCCAGGGCTCATATCGGTGGCGCGCCCACGCTCAAGGTCCTTCGCATTCGCTTCGACGATGCGTGGCGCTTGGTCCACCAAAGCATCGGCCATTGCGAAAAGTGCCTGGTCTTTGGTGGTGCGTGTTGCGGTCGCGAGCGCGCGGGAGGCGAGCTTGGCACGTTGGCAGGCCTCAAGGACTGCTGCCTCAACGCCTGGGGTCACGGCGGTGTCAGTCATGCCACAAGAGTCTACGCGGGCCGAGCGAACGTCACCGGCCGCGCGCAGGCGCCACAGCCTCCGCGACGGTGGGTCGAGTTGCCGGTGCCCCGAGCCGCTTGCGGAGGACCGCCTTGTGTCCTTCGACAACAGCGAGAACCACGGCGGTCAGTGCGAGACACACTCCCCACTGCCACGCATCAAGATGGGTCGTCTGAAGCCAACGCTGGAGGAAGCCGAGCTCTGTCGAGGCGACAGTCAGAACCACCGGCCACACTAAGAGCTGCGGGGCCTTGCCCCACGGCCCGGTAAGGCCTGATTCAGGGTCTCGACGTAGAGCAAGACCGGTGACGACCGTGCCTAGCGCCATGATCACGAAAGCCATGGTCATCGGTGCCGAAGCAGAGTCCGTGGACAACTCATCACCCCACACCACGAGCGGCAAGAGCGCGGCAAGGAAGAGGGGCACGCCATACAGAGCCCACCTGGCGAGGTTTGAGCGACTCGCGATGCCCTGCTCAGGATCGCGCGGCGGACGCTCCATCAGTCCCTCCGGAGCGGGATCAGCGATGATGGTGAGAACGCAGAAGAGGACAATCGCGAAGTTCAGCGCGAGCGCCATGATCGGAGTCAGGGCCATTCCGTCATTGATGTTGAACACGCTCGCCGCGAGAAACAGCGAGATGAGCGCGATCAACTGCGACATCTGGAATGTGATGAAGTTCAGGATCTTTTGGTACACCACGCGACCCAGGCGAACCGCGTTCACGAGCGTCGCGAAGTTGTCGTCAGTGAGGACCAGCTTCGCGGCTTGCTTCGTAACTTCGGAGCCGGAGCCCATGGCCACACCGATCTGAGCCTGCTTGATCGCGGCAGCATCGTTCACTGCGTCGCCAGTCATCGCGACCACATCACCGCGTGCCTGAAGCCGCCGGACGAGCCGAAGTTTGTCTTGTGGCGTCACACGCCCAAACACCGACATGCGTTCGAGGTCTGCATCAACCTCATCATCGGACATCGCGGCGAACTCCGCGCCTGTGAGCGCACTGCCCTGCAGTCCTAGGTCGGCGCCAATTGCCTGAGCGGTTACTACGTGGTCGCCGGTGATCATGCGGACTTCAATACCTGCGGCCTGCGCTTGCTGGACGGCGACCTTCGCGGCCGGCCGGAGCGGATCCACGATGCCGACAACACCCATAAACGTGAGTTCGCGTACCGCAGCCATGGGATCTGCCAGCGCAGCGTCCTCGTCTGCGGGGTCAACAAGTCGGATTGCGAGCGATAGCGTGCGTAGTCCTCGCTCACTCATGCCCTCGATCTGGTCCGTCACATCCTGTGCACGTGTGTCAATCGGCACGACCGACTGCGATTCAGCCTCGAGGAACGTAGCGGACCGCTGGAGGATAACGTCTGGTGCACCCTTCACCACAACCGCGAGGCGCTCAGCGCCTTCCCACTCGATGCGGTGGAAGGTGGCCATAAACTTGTGGTCCGAGTCGAACGGTACCTCTGCGAGCCGTGGGAACCGCCGGTGCGTGGCGGGCACGTCGACCCCAAGCTTCTCGGCGAACACCACGAAGGCAGCTTCCGTCGGGTCCCCGACAACGTCACCATCCGGACTCACCGTTGCGTCGTTTGGCAACGCAAGCGCATAAGCCATGGCTGGCGTCTCCTCAACAGGCGCTCCAGCTTCGCGTCGAATCGTTCCCTCAAAGGAGTACCCATGCCCGTCAATTGTGAAGGCGCGGCCACCAAACCATGCTTCGCGCGCCGTCATCTCGTTCATGGTGAGCGTGCCGGTCTTGTCCGAACAGATGGCGCTGGTCGCGCCCAAAGTCTCCACGTCGTTGAGAGACGCAACGATAGCTTTTGCATCCGTCAACTGGTTTGCGCCCCATGCCAGCATCTGCTGAACGAACGTGGGCATACCCGTGGGGATTGCCGAAATGGCAACCGCCGTACCCAGGAACATCAGATCAGCAAAGGACTGACCGCGAGTAACGCCGAGGACAATGATGACAAGAACGGCGCCCCATGCAACGGAACCGATAACGCGGGTCAGCCCACTCAATTCCTGCTGGAGCGGGGACGCAACACGCTCCACGTCCGCGAGCATGGTTGCAATCGCGCCCATCTCCGTGCTCATCCCAGTCGACACCACAACGGCAGTCGCTGTTCCGCGAGTCACCGAAGTGTTCTGGAAGAGCATTGACGTGCGGTCGCCCAAGACGGCCTCGCGATCGGTCGGGTCAGCGCGCTTCTCAATCGCGGCGGACTCACCTGTCAGTGCGGACTCTTGAGTCTCGAGCGAACTGGCCCGGAGCACTCTCGCGTCTGCCGGAACGATGTCGCCGGCTTCCAGCTCAATAACGTCACCTGGGACGAGATCCACGGCTGGAATCGCTGCCACTTCACCGTCGCGATGCGTGCGAACCGTCGGCACTTGCATGGTCGCCAGCGCGTCGACACTGGCCTGAGCCTTCGCTTCTTGCGCTGCGCCAGACCACACGTTGAACAAGACAAGAAGGCCCACGAGGACGCCGGTAGGGATCTGTCCGATGCCCAGCGAGACTGCTGTCACAGCGAGGAGCATCAAGTTCATCGGGTCAACGACTTGCTTGAACGCGAGCTGATACCAACTGGCGGACTTCTTAGCTTCGAGTTGATTGGGTCCGTAACGCGCCAGGCGGCTCGACGCCTCGTCTCCGCTCAGACCTGCCGTCGTCGCGTCAACGTGGTCGAGAACATCGTCCGCGGGAAGTGCCCACCACAGTGGCTCGTCGCGCTGAGTGGTCGTCGCTGACATGACCCTCCATCATCGTGTGAAACGAGCCTAGCGTCCGGACACCCCGCAGCAAGAGCAGAGCACCGTTAAATTACGGCTACGAATGCGATCGACGCCGGAGCCCGCCGAGTATGTACGGCCAGGGGAAATGGGGGCTAGTGGGTGACGATCAAGTCGTCGATGTGGACCAGGGGCTTGGCGAAACGGTCGCCCAAGTCGGTCCTGAGGGTGTCCGTCGACAGCCCAAGCATCGGGGGAATCTCATGCGCGGCAAACGCGCTGAGGCCGCGCGCGACGACGGCGCCGTCGGGCCCCACGAGTTCCACGGGGTCGCCAGCATCAAAGTCGCCCCGCACTGCGCGTACTCCCGCAGCTAGCAAGGAGGCTCGCTGCCCCTCGACCGCCTTTGCGGCGCCCGCATCCAGCACGAGTTGGCCCTCCGTGCGCGCCGCGTGAGCGAGCCATGTGAGCCGGGTAGCGTTGTGACGTCCCGTCGCAAGGAACAGCGTGCCCACGTTGTCGCCCGCGACGGCCGCAGAGACCGTGGGCGCAGACGTCAGCACGGTGGTGACACCTGACGAGGTCGCAATGGTGGCAGCTTCCAGCTTGGTCACCATTCCGCCGGTGCCCAGGGCTGAGCCACGCTTCGTGATGTCAATGCCGGCGAGATCCTCGGGACCGGCCACCACATCGATGCGGCGAGCGCCCGGTGTGTCAGGCGCGGCCGTGTAAAGCCCATCGACATCCGTCAACAGAACCAGAGCATCGGCCCTAATGACCGTCGCGACCAGCGCCGCCAGCCGGTCGTTGTCGCCAAACCGGATCTCGTCTGTCGCAACGGTGTCGTTTTCGTTGACGATCGGCACAACGCCCAAGTCGAGGAGCTTCTCGAGAGCGCGTTGCGCGTTCCCGTAGTGGGTGCGGCGCACCATGTCTTCAGCGGTCAGCAACACTTGGCCGACGTGTAGCCCATGCGCGCCAAATGCACGTGAGTATGACGCGATCAACATGCCCTGACCCACCGACGCCGTGGCTTGGGCCAGCGGCAATTCGCGCGGACGAGCCGGCAGCCCGAGTGGGCCGATCCCGGCGGCGATCGAACCCGATGTCACGAGGACAACGTCACGCCCCTGCGAGCGCATCGCAGCGAGGACATCGACCAGAGAGGTCAATGCCGCCTCATCGAGACGGCCATCGGCTCCCGTCAACGACGATGAGCCAATCTTCACCACCACACGATGAGCTCGTGCGATCCCCTCCCGCGCGGTCATTCTCAGTCGTCCTCCGCGGGGTCCGTCCAGTGCCCGGCATCGCGTTCAGTCCACAATTCTTCGCGGGCAGCGCTCTTGGCGTCCATCCGCTCCTTGTGCTCGGCGCGCTTCTGCGCGCGCGTGGCACGGCCGCCTGCGCGCTCGTGCTCCTCGACTCGCAGGTCTGTGCCGCGCGAACCGAGCAGTTCGGCGCCAGCAGCCATGGTGGGCTCCCAGTCAAAGATCACGCCGCCTTCACGCGGACCAATGACAACCTCGGAACCGGGCACTGCACCAGCGCGGAAGAGTTGGTCCTCGACCCCGGCGCGTGCCAAGCGGTCAGCCAGGTAGCCGACGGCCTCATCGTTGGCGAAGTTGGTCTGCTTGACCCATCGCTCCACCTTGCGGCCACGGACCTCGAAGTAGTCGAGGGCACCGTCGCGCACGTGCTCAACGGTGAATCCGGAATCGTCCACGGCCTTGGGGCGAATGGTGATGGGCGCCTTCTCGACCTCAGGCTCTGAGATCCGGTGATCGGCAACCATGGCAGCGAGGGCGAAGGCAAGCTCTCGCAGGCCCTCGCGCGACACTGCGCTGACCTCGAAGATCGGCATGCCGGCCTTCTCAAGGTCGTCGCGCACAATCTGTGCGAGCTCGCGGCCATCGGGAACGTCGATCTTGTTCAAGATGATGACCTGCGGGCGCTCGGCCAGCGGTACACCGCTGATGGCTTCATCGCCGGTGTACGCGCGCAGCTCTTCCGCAATGACGCGGAGGTCATTGACGGGGTCGCGATCGGACTCGAGCGTGGCGGTGTCCAGCACGTGGGCAATCACGGAGCAACGCTCGATGTGGCGCAGGAAGTCGTGACCGAGGCCCTTGCCTTCCGACGCACCGGCGATCAGGCCAGGAACGTCCGCCATGGTGAAGCGAGTGCTGCCTGCTTCCACGACACCCAGGTTCGGCACGAGAGTGGTGAAGGGGTAGTCCGCAATCTTGGGACGAACCTTCGACATCGAGGCGATCAGGGAGGACTTTCCTGCGCTGGGGTATCCCACGAGGGCAACGTCCGCGATCGACTTCAGCTCGAGCGTGATGGTCTGCTCGTCACCAGGCTCACCGAGGAGGGCAAAGCCAGGAGCCTTGCGCTTTTGCGATGCCAGCGCAGCGTTGCCGAGGCCACCACGGCCGCCTTCAGCAATGACGTACTCGGCGCCCTCGCCAACGAGGTCGGCGAGCACTTCGCCACTGGGTGACTTCACGATGGTGCCGCTGGGGACGCCAAGACGCAGGTCAGGTGCGTTGGCACCGTGACGGTTGTCTCCAGCGCCCTGTCCGCCATTTTCGGCAGTCCTGTGCGGCGAGTGGTGATAGTCCAGCAAGGTCGTCACCTGAGCGTCGACGACGAGGAGGACCGAGCCCCCGCGCCCGCCGTTACCGCCGTCAGGGCCGCCCAGGGGCTTGAACTTCTCACGATGCACGGAAGCGACTCCGTGTCCGCCCTTGCCGCCCGCGGCGTGGAGCACGACGCGATCCACGAACGATGCCATATTCGTACTCCTCTCACGGTCGCCGGGCGCGAACGCGCACGGGTCTAGAAATGCGTTAGGGGCGCCACCTCACCGGCGACGCCCCTAACGGAACAGTAATGAAGTGTGGCTCTTAGCCTGCCACCACGTCGACGACCTTGCGGCCGCGGCGGTTGGTGAACTGCACGGTGCCCGCTTCAAGAGCGAACAGGGTGTCGTCCTTGCCACGGCCAACGTTGTTGCCGGGGTGGTGGTGGGTGCCACGCTGACGGATCAGGATCTCGCCGGCCGAGACGGACTCGCCGCCAAAGCGCTTCACGCCCAGGTACTGAGCATTTGAATCGCGGCCGTTGCGCGAGGAGCTCGCGCCCTTCTTGTGTGCCATGAGTGTCTCCTCGCTTACTTGATACCGGTGACCTTCAGGCGCGTGAGCTCCTGACGGTGGCCAATACGCTTGCGGTATCCGGTCTTGTTCTTGTACTTCAGGATGTCAATCTTCTTGCCGCGCTCGTCGCGAACGACTTCTGCGGTCACCTTGACCTTGGACAGCGCCTTCGAGTCGGAGGTGACCTTGTCACCATCGACGAGCAGCACTGGTGCGAGCTCAACAGTCGCACCCTGGTCTGCCTTTAGGCGGTCAACGACGATGACGTCGCCTTCGGAAACCTTCTCCTGGCGGCCGCCCGCCTTCACAATCGCGTACACCATGAAATCGAATCCTTCAAAGCTTGTGGTTTTCCTGCCGCTGCCATGCAGGGCGCAGGCAGGCTTCGGTGCTCAGCACCGACGTACAAATATACGTCGCGCAGCCCGCCAGGTCAAACTGACAGGCCGCCCTCCGCACTACTTCTTCGTGTTGTCCTCGTCCGCATCGGCGACGGGCGCAGGCTCAGGGGTCTGATCCTGCTTTTCCGACGATGAATCGGCCTCAGACGGGGCTTCGTGGGCTGGTTCCTCAGTGTCAGCTTCCGGGGTCTTCTCCGGCTGCTGAACCTCTGGCTCAGTTGTCACTGATGACTCGACCGTGGCATCGGGCTGTGCCCCAGCATCGACCGCTTCGTCGTCAGTGTGATGGGCCTTCTCTGCTGCTGCCGCGATGGATGCCAGCGTCGCCTTGACGGCAGCGCGGGCTTCCTCACGGTCATCGAGCGCGTGAAGTTCAGCGGCGGGAGGCTCGTCGACCTTTGGCTTGTCAGCCTTCTTCGACTGCTGGCTGTTGCCGCCCCCACCGTTGTTCTGGTTGGAGTTCTGGGTGTTGTTGTTGCCACCGCCACCCTTGTTGCGACCACCGCGACGACGCTCAGGCTGCTTCTCGCTGACCTCGGCCACGGGCTCGCCGTGCACAAGGAAGCCACGGCCCTTGCAGCAGTCACAGGTCTCCGAGAACGCTTCCACGAGTCCCTGGCCCACGCGCTTACGAGTCATCTGCACCAAGCCAAGGCTCGTCACCTCTGCCACCTGGTGCTTGGTCCGGTCACGGCCCAAGCACTCAATCAGACGGCGCAATACGCGGTCACGGTTGGCCTCGAGCAGCATGTCCACGAAGTCCACGACGATGATGCCGCCGATGTCGCGCAGCCTCAGCTGACGCACAATTTCTTCGGCGGCCTCAAGGTTGTTGAGCGTCATCGTCTCTTCAAGAGTTCCGCCCTTGCCGACAAACTTGCCGGTATTGACGTCGATGACGGTCATGGCCTCGGTGCGGTCGATGACCAGCGAACCACCCGAAGGCAGCCACACCTTGCGGTCCATGCCCTTGGCGAGCTGCTCGTCAATACGCGAGTCGACGAAGACGTCGCCTTCACCGTGATAGCGGTGCAAGCGCTCCATCAGGTCAGGTGCAACCTGGCCCACGTATGCGCTCAGCGAGTTCCAGGTGTCTTCACCCTGGACAGTCAGTGAGTCAAAGTCCTCGTTAAAGATGTCGCGCACCACGCGAATAGCCATGTCTGGTTCGCCGCGCAGAAGCTTGGGGCCCTTGCCGTTGGCAGCCTCAGCCTGGATGTTCTCCCACTGACGCTTGAGGCGCTCAACGTCGGCGCGCAGCTCGTCCTCGGAAGCCCCCTCTGCCGCCGTGCGCACGATGACGCCCGCGTCGGAAGGGATGACTTCGCGGAGAAGCTTCTTCAGTCGAGCACGCTCGGTGTCGGGCAGCTTGCGCGAGATGCCGGTCACGCCACCTGCGGGCACGTAGACCAGGAAGCGGCCTGCGAGCGAAATCTGGCTCGTGACACGAGCACCCTTGTGACCGATCGGGTCCTTCGTGACCTGGACCATGACCGTGTCGCCGGGCTTGAGAGCCAGTTCGATGCGGCGCGGCTTGCCTTCAAGACCTGCTGCGTCCCAGTTCACCTCACCGGCGTACAGAACGGCGTTGCGGCCGCGGCCAACATCGACGAAGGCTGCTTCCATTCCGGGGAGCACGTTCTGCACGCGTCCCAGGTAGACGTTTCCTGCCATCGACTGCTGCGCCTGGTGCGAGACGTAGTGCTCGACCAAGACATCGTCTTCCAGCACGGCAATCTGAACGCGGTGGTCCTTCTCGCGCACAACCATGGAGCGCTTGACGGACTCACGGCGCGCGAGGAACTCGGCCTCAGAAATTACGGGGCGGCGGCGCTGGCCGTCACGGGAATCGCGGCGACGCTGCTTCTTGGCCTGGAGACGCGTAGACCCCTGCAACTGGTCCTCGCTGGCACCGCCACCTGAGCTTCCGCCCGAGCGCGATCCGCGGCGACGGCGACGACGACGCGACGAGCTACCGCCCTCACCGTCATTGTCACCCTGGTTCGACTCGTCCTGCGCGGACTCGTCGTTGTCGGAGGAGGCCTTGTCCTGCTGCTTGTTCCCCTGCTGCTCGGGCTGGGCCGAACCTGCGTCTGAGGACTTGTCGGAGTCGTCCGAGGACTGCTCGTTCTCGTTGCCCTGGCCGCCCTCGCCGCCGGTCTTGCTACGGCCTCGGCCCCGGCCGCCACGACGGCGGCGACGCTTGGCGCCGCCTTCAGAACCGTCACCGGAGTTGTCAGGTGAACCGCCGTTGTCGCCTTGGGCCTTGCCAGAGCCGGCATCCTGAGCGCCGCTGTTGCCAGCATCGGCCCCAGACTTGGCGTTATCGGACTTTGGCTTCTTGTCACCGTCGGAAGCGTCAGACGACTTCTTCTGTGACTTCTGACCGGACTGGCCCTTGCTGCCCTTGGGCTTGTCGCCGGCGGGCTTATCGCTCTTAGGGCCCTTGTCTGCCTTGTTCGCGTTGTCGCCCTTGTCCTTCGGGGACGACTTTGCGGCGGGCTCGGGGTCCTTCTTGGCCGACGACGGCGGACCAGCGGGAGCCGATGCGCGACGCGGCTGGGCAGGCTCCGGCGCCTGGAAGATCACAGCGGTCGTAGGAGTTTCGGGTGGAGTACGTTCCTCGCTCAAGGCGGGTACCTCTCATCGGCACGGGCCACACCCCGCGCCGACGCTGTTGTCGGTCATGGCTCACACGTATGCGGCCACCTGAAGTCTGAAGGTCGCGGCGGACAGCGGCGCCTGGATCACGAGCGCCTATCCCCGATGTCTCCGCCTACCGGCTGTAGCCCGGCGGGACCGTGACGGGACTGGCTGCTGCGCAGTCGCTGCTTCTGTCGCGCGGTTGGCACCCGGTGTGGCTAGGTGCGACCTGTGGACCATTGTGACACACGGGGGGCCATACCTACTCAAAGCCCCTGGATCCAGCGTGTCTGAGGCATCGTGATCGAACCGTAATCACGCCTAGGACCTAGGTCCTCGGGCGCTACCAGCACCATCACCGGTACGTTGGTCCCTAACGACCAATCTGAAGGGAAGTCCCCCCGTGGATGTGCTCGAGTTAGCGCGGTGGCAGTTTGGCATTACCACCGTGTATCACTTCATCCTTGTGCCCCTCACCATCGGCCTGTCGACCCTTGTGGCGATCATGCAGACCGCATGGGTGCGCACAGGCAAAGAGAAGTACTACCGGATGACGAAGTTCTACGGGAAGCTTCTCCTGATTAACTTCGCGCTCGGTATCGCCACCGGAATCGTGCAGGAGTTCCAGTTCGGCATGAACTGGGCCGAGTATTCGCGCTTCGTAGGCGACGTCTTTGGCGCTCCACTGGCGATGGAGGCACTCGTCGCGTTCTTCCTCGAGTCGACCTTCTTGGGACTGTGGATCTTCGGTTGGGACAGGTTGCCCCGGAAGGTGCACCTCGCGACTATCTGGGCGTTTGCGATCGGCACGATTTTGTCGGCGTATTTCATTCTCGCCGCTAACTCGTGGATGCAGCACCCCGTGGGAGCTGAGTTCAACCCCGAGACGGGCCGAGCAGAGATGACTGACATCTTTGCGGTCCTTACGAACAGCACGACGCTAGCCGCATTCCCGCACGTGATCGCCACAGCATTCCTCGTCGCGGGAACGTTCGTTGGCGGTATTGCCGTGTATTGGATGGTGCGCAAGTCCCGCGAGGCCAAGGGCCACGAGGACATCGGCGTCTACCGCACCGCCGCTCGTTTCGGAGCCGTCACCATGCTCATCGCTGGCGCTGCAGTCATCGTGTCAGGCGACGTACAGGCGAAGTTGATGTTTGAGCAGCAGCCAATCAAGATGGCGGCCGCCGAGGGGCTGTGCCACACAGAACAGTCCGCAGAGTTCTCGCTCCTGGCGATTGGAAATCTTGCCGGGGACGACTGCGAATCGGTCAAGCACATCATTGTCATGCCCGGCCTGCTCAGTTATCTGGCCGAGGGTGATTTCAACGCGGAGGTTCGGGGTCTCGACGAGCTCCAGGAGTACTACGCCGACCGTTACGGAGCCGTGGATGAAAATGGCGAGGAGATCGTTTATGAGCCCAACCTCCTGGTGACGTACTGGTCCTTCCGGCTGATGATCGGCTTGGCGGTGTTCTCAGCCGCGCTGTCGCTGCTCATCCTGTGGTTCACCCGCAAGGGCCGAGCTGTTGAGCAGCCGTGGATGTCCAAGCTCGCGTTGATCTCCCTGCCGATGCCGTTCCTTGCCGCGAGCTTTGGCTGGATCTTCACGGAGATGGGCCGCCAGCCGTTCGTGGTGGCACCCAACCCCACGGGGTCGGACGAGATCATGCTGATGACAATGTTCGGAGTCTCCGAAGCGACATCGGTGTTCGAGGTTGCGCTGTCGCTGACCGTCCTCACGCTTGTCTACGCGATATTGGGAGTGTTCTGGTTCCGGCTGATGCATCGGTACGCCGTTGAGGGGCTACCCAACGTGGAACCCGAAGAGGTATCCACTGACCCTGACCGTCCCATGTCCTTCGCGTACTAGGAGTCCCCCATGGATCTGCCACTCCTTTGGTTCATTCTCATCGCGGTCCTGTGGACCGGCTACCTCGTTCTCGAGGGCTTCGACTTCGGTGTCGGCATGCTGCTCGAGAAGGTCGGCAAGGGCGACAAGGGGCGTCGAGTCGCACTCAACAGCATCGGCCCAGTCTGGGACGGCAACGAAGTGTGGCTACTCACGGCAGGTGGCGCCATGTTCGCGGCCTTCCCCGAGTGGTACGCGACGCTGTTCTCAGGCTTCTACATCCCGTTGCTACTGATCCTGCTCGCCCTCATTGTGCGTGCCGTCGCGATCGAGTACCGCGGAAAGATCAACGACGACGGATGGCGCCGGCGTTGGGACTGGATGATCATGGGCTCCGCGTGGGTCCCGTCGATCCTGTGGGGTGTGGCGTTCGCCAACATCGTGCGCGGTGTGCCGATTGACGAGAATGGCACGTACACGGGCGGCTTCTTTAACCTGCTCACGCCCTATGCCCTGCTGGGCGGTGCGACAACCTTGGTGCTGTTCCTCAGCCACGGCGCAATCTTCCTGTCACTCAAGACATCCGGCGACGTGCACGACCGTGCAGTGTCCGTCGCGCGCACCATGGCACCCATCGCCGTCGTCGTCGCTGGCGCGTTCGCGATCTGGACTCAGCTCGCCTACTCGGTGGCCTGGACCTGGGCTGCCGTTGCGATCGCCGCTCTAGCGCTTCTTGCCACATGGTTCTTCGGTGGCAAGGGTTCTTACGGCAAGGCCTTCGCCGCAAACGCGATTGCGATCGCTGCGGCCGTCGTCCTGATCTTCGGCTCGCTCTACCCCGACGTGATGCCGTCCACGACTGACCCGGCATACTCCCTCACCGTGGAGAACGCCTCGTCGACCGACTACACGCTCACCGTGATGTCGTGGGTCGCCGTGGTCCTTGTGCCGATCATCCTGATCTACCAAAGCTGGAGCTACTGGGTGTTCCGTCGTCGCCTGTCGACCGACCACATCCCCGAGCACAACTCCCTGACCTTCCTGCCTAAGAAGAAGTAACGGGTTGAAACCTCTCGATCCGCGCCTGGCGGGGCGTATTGGCCCCGCCAGGCGCTACATCGTTGTCACCGCGATTCTCGGTCTCGCGACTGCGATCACGATTGGCTTCCAAGCGCTCGTCCTAAGCCGAGCGCTCGCGCCCGTTCTCGCACCGTCTCCCCTCACCGAAGACGGGCTTGGGCCCCTAGGCGCCGTCGTGCCGACCGACGTGCGCACTCTGTCGGTAGCGCTCGCCTGGCTCGCGGTGATCGTCGCGGTGCGGGTAGTCCTGACCTGGACGCAGGAACGCCTGGCGCACCGAGCGGGCGCGCAGGTGATCTCGGAACTACGAGAACAAGTCGTCGCGCACGCCTCCGCCCTGGGGCCACGGTGGATCGCGTCTGGCGAGGGCACCGCGGTCGCGACCACGGTGACGCGCGGGCTCGAGTCGTTGATGCCCTATTTTGTGCGCTACCTGCCCCAATTGCTGCTCAGCATGACGGTCACCCCGGTGATGCTCGTGGTCGTGTTGGGTTTGGACTGGGTCTCGGCGCTCATTGTGATCGGCACGCTGCCCCTGGTCCCGATCTTCATGATCCTGATTGGGTTGGTGACCCGGGAACGCTCTGCAAAGCATCTTGAGGCAATGCAAAAGCTGGCCGGACGCACCCTCGACCTCATCGCCGGTCTTCCCACGCTGCGAGCGCTCGGCCGCGAGCGTGGACCGGCCTCACGGGTTCGTGAACTCGGCGAGGCACAACGCAAGGCGACGATGGGGTCGCTGCGCATCGCCTTCATGTCCGGCATGGCCCTGGAACTGCTGACGACACTCGCAGTCGCCCTCGTCGCAGTCACGCTGGGATTCCGCTTGGTCGACGGAGACGTGTCCATCGAAACGGCCTTGGCGGTGCTCATTCTTGCGCCCGAGGTCTATCTCCCCTTGCGCATGGTCGGCACCCACTTCCACGCGTCTGCGGATGGCCTTGCGGCAGCCGATGACGCCTTCACCATTCTTGAACGGCCCATCGCACACCGCGGCGGCGACAAGCCTGCGCCCACGCTCCACGATGCGACGCTCGTAGTCGAAGACGTGTCGGTCGCGACACCCGACGGTCGCCGCCTCGCTCCCGCGCGCCTCAATATGGTCGCCCGGCCCGGCACGGTCACGGCACTCGTGGGCCCCAACGGCGACGGCAAGTCCACCGCATTGGCAGCGGTTATGGGACTGCTCGAACCCGACTCTGGTTTCGTCGCGGCGCTGACCCCGGAAGGCCGGACCGACCTCATCGACGTCGCCGTGGACGGGTGGTCCACTCAGTTCGCGTGGTCACCCCAGCGCCCGGACCTGGGCCCCGACGGTCGCACCCTCAGCATTGGCCAACGCCAGCGTGTTGCGCTGGACCGCGCTTTGTCCGCCGAGCGGCCCGTCATCATTCTCGACGAGCCCACCAGCCACCTCCACCGCGCCGCTCGCGACGAGGTCATCGAACGGATCGTCGCCGCGGCCCGCGACGGTGCAACTGTGATCGTCGCGACTCACGAAGACGAGCTCATCTCTCAGGCAGACTCCGTGGTTGAGGTCACCGCAATGGAGGTGGCCCGATGACCGCACTAAAAGACCTCCTGCGGGAGTCCGAGCTCTCCCGACCGCGACTCACCCTCGCAATCCTGACGGGGTCTGCGGCACTCGGATCTGCGGTCGGCCTCGCAGCTGTGGCCGCATGGCTGATTGCCCGTGCGGCGGGCATGCCTTCCCCCGCCGATCTTGCCTTGGCAGCCGTGGTCGTGAGGTTCTTCGGCATTGGCCGCGGACTGTTCCGCTACCTCGAGCGACTCATCTCGCACGACGTTGCGCTCCGTGGCGTGGTCGCACTCAGGGCACGTGTCTTTGAGCGCCTCGCTGCGGCGCGCGCGGACAAGGTGCTCGGGCTACGCCGTGGAGACACTCTCGCGCGCTTGGGCGCGGACGTCGACGCCGTTGGCGATGCGGTGGTGCGCGGAATAGTCCCGCTTGGTGTCGCAGTTGTGGTGTCGGGCATCTCGATTGGCATCAACACCTGGATGGATCCGCGGGCGGGCGCGATTTTGGCGGTAGCGATGGTGATTGCCGGACTCGGCGCCGCAGGACTGACGTGGCGTTCCTCGCGCCTTGCGGCTGAAGCCGCGGTGACGGCCGATGCTCGGGTTGCGGAAGCAGTCGTGTCCAGTCTCGATGCCGCAGCAGAGCACAAGGTCTGGGGCACCGCCGGAGCTGCCGAAGATGAGTTGCGGGAGGCCGATGCCCGGGCTGAGCAAGCTCTTGACCGTTCCGCGAAGCCCGCATCCTTTGCCGTAGCGTTGCAGACTCTCAGCGCAGGTATCGCGCTGATTGGCTGTCTCTGGGTTGCTGTCACCGGCGCGAACGCAGGCATGTACGGACCGACCACGGCCGCCATCATCGCGCTGCTGCCGTTGGCGGCATTTGAAGCGGTAAACGCTGTCCCCAACGCCGTGACCCAACTGTTCCGTTCGCGCACCGCCGCCGAGCGCATCGTCGACATCGCTCCCGCTCTCCCTGCTGACTACTCCCCCGAACCACGCGAGGCAACCGCAGCATCGGCCGCACGCCCTTTCTCCCAGCCGAGTGAACTGACCCTTGACCGCCTCAGTGCGGCGTGGCCACAGATGAAGCCCACCGTCCCCGTCACTGCGGACGTGGCTCCAGGAAGCTCGCTCGCGATTGTTGGGCGCTCCGGCG
The DNA here is from genome assembly GCF_000975035.1 of Demequina flava. GTDB lineage: Bacteria > Actinomycetota > Actinomycetes > Actinomycetales > Demequinaceae > Demequina > Demequina flava. The sequence goes on from NZ_BBRA01000002.1 coordinate 575,291, forward strand.
TGGGCAAGACGACATTGCTGACGACGATTGCTGGTGCGCTCGAGCCCGCCAGTGGCACGGTGTCCGTGGGAGGAACTCCCGCATCGCGCGAGATGGTCGGCACGCTCGTGGGCATGACCGCCGAGGACGCGCACATCTTTGGAACATCGGTCCTGGAGAACCTTCGAGTGGCGCGCGGGGACATCACTGAGACGGAAGCGCGCGAGGCACTCGACTTGGTGGGCCTTGGCTCGTGGTTGTCCGCGCTCCCGGATGGGCTCGACACCGTGCTGGGCAGCGGCGACTCAGTTTCTGGCGGAGAGCGCCGACGACTGCTCCTCGCCCGTGCCGTCCTCACGGCCCACCCCATCGTCCTTATCGATGAACCTGCAGAGCACCTGGACACCGCAGGGCGCTCAGCGTTGCTCGCGGTTCTCGCGCGACTGCGAAGCCAGGGCCGTACCGTGGTGATCGTGACGCACCATATGAACTTGACCGAATCCGTCGATGAGGTGGTGAGCTTGGATGAGTGATCTTGGACCCAAGGAGCTTTCACTAGCGGACGCCATCACGGCGCTTAATCAGAACCTGCAGATGGACGAAGTGCTCGACACCCTGACTGAGTCAGCACGCTCACTGACGGGCGCTAAGTATGCGGCGCTCCACGTATTTGACTCCCAGGGCGAGTCCGTGGCGTTCCGGGTCAAGGGTATGGACGCCGACACCCAGGGCATGATTGGGCACCCGCCGGGCAAGGTCGGCGTGCTGGGCAAGATCCCCGACCACGGCACGCTCGCGCTCGAAAACGTCCGCACCCACCCTGCCCATCAAGGTATGCCTGCTGCCCACCCGCAGTTGGGCACGTTCCTGGGTACATCCTTGACCGTCGGCGACTCCGTTTTCGGCCACCTCTACCTCGCAGATAAACCCACGTCGTTCGATGCGGAAGACGAGCAACTGATCCTTGCATTGGCAGCGGGAGCCTCGGTCGCAATCGACCACGCCAAGCTATATCGCCAGGGTGCCGAACGCGAGCGGTGGCTCGAGGCCTCTCAGAAGATTACGACTGAGATGCTCACCATCACCGATGAAGAAGAAGCGCTCCAGGCGATCGTCGAGGCGGTGCGCGAGCTCGCCCAGGCCTCAACAGCTGCGCTCGTGCTCCCGGGGATCGAATCGCGGTGGGTAATTGAGATGGCCTCCGGGGACGGCACCGAGATGCTGCTGGGCCTCGAGTTGCCAAAAGAAGGCCGCGCAATGGATGTGATCCGTTCCGGGGACGGACTCATCGCTCCTGAGCCGCCAGGGAATCACGTCCTCAAAGAAGTCACCGACTACGGACCTTCCCTCTACGCGCCTCTTGAGGCGGAGGGAAAGGCCCTGGGCCTCCTCCTGCTGTGGCGGGACAACGGTGAGGAGCCCTTCAGCGAGGAAGATCTCCAAACTACGCAACGGTTCGCTCACCAGGCTGCGTTGGCCCTGAGTCTGTCCGAGCTATCGCACGCGCGCAACCACTCCGCTCTGCTTGAGGAACGCGGGCGCTTGGCCGATGACCTCCACGACTTTGTCTCCCAGGAGCTCTTCGCGACCGCGATGCAGATCGAGGCGATCTCCGAGGATGCCCCCGATGCGCTTCACCCGCGCCTGGCTACGACGCTAGATCACGTGAAGCGTGCCCAGCACGAGGTCCGCGGAGTCATGCGGGAGCTTTCCGGACAACGTAGTTCCGAACCAATTTCGGAACGCGCTCAACGCGAGATCACGCTTGCTGCGGCTTCACTGGGGTTCTCTCCCACGGTCGTGGAGGCTCAGTGGGTGCCGCTTTCGATGGCTGTCTCCGCCGACCCCACCCTGGGCGACGATGTCGTTGCCGTGCTCAGAGAGCTCCTGTCCAATGTGGCCCGCCACGCACACGCCACTGAATTGCAGATGTGGGTACGCGCCCAGGACGGCCGCCTAGAGCTCGGCGTTCAAGACAACGGCATCGGGCCGGCCGGCGCTCTGAAGCGCTACTCAGGCACGTCTAATCTCGCGAACCGTGCCTTGCGACGGCATGGAAGTTTTTCCCTCCATGCCGTCGACAAGGACGCTGCGCAACCGGGGTCGGTAGCGCGTTGGAACGTGCAGCTACCTGGCTAGTCGGTGTTGCGGGAGCGCATGCGTTGCGCGACCACGAGGGCGATCACGAGTGCGCCTACGACTGCGGCTGCGATCAGCCACCACGCCCCAGAGCCCGCACCTTCATCGTCTGATGCGAAGGCGTCGCTCGCGGTCGGCATGGAGCTAGGAGACGGGCTGGCGTCAGTCTCAATCGGATCGCCCACAACAGTCGAGGGCTCCACTGATGGCTGTGCCGACGGCGCTTCCTCTAGCTCCGGGACCTCGATCGTGGACGTCGTTTCCGCGTCTTCGGGAGTAGTTGTGACAACTGTCACAGTCCACGTCCCTGGAGTCATGAACGGCTCCTCGGAGATCCATAGGCCTTGCCCCTGGGACGATGAGATGAGCTCGATAGGGCCAACCTCCTCGCCCTCGTCAGAAACGGCTGTAACGACAGGGTCCATGATCTCTTCCACCCGGTGCCCGTCCTCGTCGTAGTCTGCGGACACCGTCACCCCTCCCGCAGCGTCTCCCTTGATCTCAAGGGTGTAAGGGCCGCCATGGGCCGATGCTGGGGAAGCGATGACAACTGCCGTCACCAATGCCGTGAAGACCGCGGCTACGAGAGCCCGAAGGCCCCGGAGGGCGGCCGCTGACCGCCCTCCGAGACCCAGGGTGTGAGAGGTAACGCCGGTCATCGACCGCTGTCCGTTCCACGGCGAGCAATGATCACCATGGCACCGCCGAGTGCGACCAGGAGGGCTGCAGCGTAGACCCAGAGCTGAGTCTGCTGCTGCTCAGGTCCAGTCGCAGGCAGGTTCGCCGAACCCGATCCGCTCGTGGAGCCGTCGGTCGAACCGCTAACCGAGGTAGTACCGCCGGTCGAACCCGAGCCGTTGTCGGTCGAGCCGCCGTCAGTCGAACCACCGTCAGTCGAACCACCGTCGGTGGAGCCGCCGTCAGTGCCACCGTCGGTTCCGCCGTCAGTGCCTCCATCGGTGCCTCCATCGGTTCCGCCGTCTCCGCCGGGATCGACGTCAACAGCCGTGACCGTCACCGGCGTACGCGCCAGTTCCGTGCCATCGAGGAGCACCACGAAGTGGTGATCGCCGGCAGGCAGGTCCGTTGGCACCTGAACGTTCAGGCTGAACGTACCGTCGGCCGTCGTCGTGACTCCACTGAGCTGACGTGGCACCGAGTAGACCCACACCTCGACGCCAGCACCCGCGGGCAGTCCCGATCCGCTGATCGTGATGATGTCTCCGGGAGAGACATCGTTATTCGACGCCGTGACCGAAGCCACGGGATCGGTCGGGTCAACAGTGTCCACTGCATCGACCGTTGCGTTACCGATCTCAGAGACGTGGCCAGCGTTGTCGATTGCACGGAACTCGAGGACGATCTCGTCCTCACCCTGGACGGCTACCGCTGTGCTGTAGACGGACCAGGTGTCCTCGCCAGCTTCGCGGTATTCGATCTGAGCGACACCGGAGGTATCATCCGCGGCCTCGACTGTGACATCACGCTCGTCAACCGTTGCAGTTGCGGTGGGAGCCACGGTGTCGACCTTGATCGTGGACTGCACCGTCGATGACACGTGGGTGCCATCCGTAGCGCGGAACCACATCGTGGTCTCGCCCTCAGCGTCGACCGTGATCGCATCCGTCATCGCGGTGAAGGTGACCCCATCGGTCGAGAACTCGGCAGACGCCTGGTCCTCGCCAGTGGTGGTCACTGCCGCAGCGACGATCACGGACTGGGTAAACCAGCCGTTCTCGCCATCCGCTGCCTCAGGCGTCGTGGTGACGTCAACCGTGAAGGTCGGCGCCTCCTCATCAACCTCGGGGAGCGAAGTGCTCGCGGCTGCGGACACGTTGCCCGCCCCATCCGTGGCGCGGTAGTGGGCAACCTGAGCATCGTCGGTGAGGTCGACAACCGCGCTGTATGCGGTCCAGTCACCCTCATCGATGCGGTACTCAACTGCCGCAACACCGCTCAGATCGCTCGCGGCCTCCAGCGTCAGTGTCCGGGGACTTGCATCCTCGTCCACTGTGGCCGTCAGCGCCGGGGCGGTGGCGTCAATCTTGAACGACACCTCTCCGGAAACTGTCTCGGCCTCTGGGCTGGATGCACGGTACGCAACCGTGTGCTCGCCGTCATCGGTGATCGCGATAGGCGCGGTGTACTCCGCCCAACCACCATCGTTGATGTTGACCTCACGGTAGACCGAGCTCTCGCCGCCTCCCGTGGTGTCCACTGCAACCGAGACTGCACCGGTGTACCAGTCAGCCGAGCCCTGAGGAGTCTCAGGGTTCAGAGTGTGAGACACCGTGAGCGGCTCCACCGCGTCGTCCTCGACCACGTGGAAGTAGTCGAAGCGTGCCGTGGAGGATGTGTCGCCCTGTGCAGAGTTGCCCAGTGCGTAGACACCGACGCTGCCCGAAGCGGCAGGCGCATTCGTAAGGGCCTCCTCGCCGATCTGTGCCCAGGTTTCTCCATCAGTGCTGTAGAAGCCAGTGAAGTCGTCACCCGAACGCGTCAGGCGGAGCCAGATGTCCTCGCCACCGTCCAAAGAGACGTTGGGCTGAGGGCTCTGCACCGAAGCGTCGATCTCCGAACGCATCTCAACGTTACGGGCCACCGTTGCGCCGGCCCGGTTCGTCGCGAGCACATCGACCTTGACGTAGTTGTCATCGTCGAAGCGTGCGATCAAACCACCCTGCTGGTAGCGGCGGTCAAGATCGGAGTAGTCGACCTTCGTCTCGACCGTCCACTCGTCTCCCTCAACGTTCTGCACTACGAAGTTCGGCACGTCTCCCGCAGAATCACCGAAGATGTCTGCTGCAGTCGTGTCGATCTCCAACTGGCCGTCAGCCACACGGTACAGCGAGGTGTCCTCGTTGATCACGCTCCAGCGGCATGTGTCCAGCTGCGAACCGTCGAACTCATCGTTCGGAGTCGCCGCAGTTGCGGTGTCATCCGGCGTGATGTGGAACCAGTCGAAGTGAGCATCGACAATCTCATCTGGCGCGGAGGCATTCGCGAATGCCGCCAGGCCGATGCGCGGGTTGTCCATTCCGTCAAGCGACTTGGTTTGGGGCATCATCGTGAAGTCGACGCCGTCGACCGAGTACCAGGCGTTCAGGTTGCTGCCGTCGCTCGTGTACCGCACGTAGTAGGTGTCAGGGAACTCGGCACCCAACTGGCCCGTGTTCGAATCGTTCACCTCGTTGGCGCTACCTTCTTCTTCCCGCACGAACTGGAAGATGCGGTTGCCAGCGTTGTCTGTCCCGCGCGCTTGAAGAACCATCTTGGCGTAGTTGTCATCGTCACCGTAGATGACGAGTCCAGCCTGCTGATAGCTGTTGCGTGCAGGGAACGTCACCTTGGCGGTGGCCGTCCACGGGCCCTCAGGCAGTGCCTGGAGGATGATGTTGTTCGCCGTGTTCGTCCCTTGGTACAGGTCGGTCTGCGATGCGGGAATCACCAGGTGGCCATCCTCGACGCGAGCGAACTGATCAGGGCGAACTGACTCGTCCCAGCGGCCCTCGTCCAAGTGACCGCTCTCGAAGTCATCCGAACGTCCCGAGAAGCAGATGGTCTGCGCGGGCTGAGCCACGTTGATCGACACATACTCCTCGCCGTAGGCACCCGACTCATCCGTGGCACGGACTCGCAGCAGGTACTGACCAGGCTCGGTGTACGTGAAGGCCTCCGTCGCGGTTCCCTCGACAAACCCTTCACCGAAGCCCTGGTCCCACGAGTACGTGATGTCAGTGCCTTCGGGGTCTGTCGCCGTCGCCGTGGCATTCACCACGAGCGGCGGCGCACCAGCATCATTGTCAACGTTGAGCTCCACAACCGGCAGCTTGTTGCCATCGAGCCCACTTCCCAACCAAGAGAAGTAGTTGATGTTCACACCACCGGTCTCGTTGACGAAGTAAAGGGTTCCCGTTCCCGTCGGCAGGTCGGGGAGGTCGACTTCCACGTCGGTGTAGGTCTGCCACCCGCCTGTTGACGAGTAGTCAAAGGAGCCAATCTCAGCGCTCTCTTCCAAGGAGTTCCAGCGCAGGGAGATGTGTCCAGTGCCACTAGGCGCTGCGACTCGAGCTGTCATGCCCTGGATGCCCTTGAAGTTCACGGGCTCGTATGACCACCAGTCACCCTCGCCAATGTACGAGACGTTTTGGCCACCGTCACCGTCGTCGTTGTCCTCTGTCCGGACCCCGTCACTGTCGCCACCGGTCTCGTCGAAGTACTCCGCTTCGAAGTGCTTCGGGTTGAGGATATTGGTGCCGTATGCGGTGAGAGGCACGCCGGCGTTGCCACCATCATCGGTGTAACGAACGTCGACCACCCAGAAGATGTTCGCCGTCAGGCCGTGACCGCTGTCGCGCTGCGTGACAAGAGTTCCTTCGCAGCCAGTGAGCGAGTCCATGGGGTGCTGGTGCGAGTCGTGACCCAGCGCCGTCAATACCTCGACGTTGTCGCAGTTGATCTCGCCCGAGCCGTCGGGGTCATCAATGATGACTTCGTAGTCGACGCCATCGCCCCATTCAAAGAATCCGCCCTGTTCGGGGAAGACAATATCGACGGTTGGCATCGCGTTTCCGACCACGATCGGGACCGTGGCAACTGCGAAGCGGTCGTCCTCGTCGCGCACCGTGAGCGTTGCGGTGAACTCCCCCGTCTCGGTGTACGTGTGAGTGGGGTTTTCCTCGTTTGATACTGCTGAGCCATCGCCGAAGTTCCACTCGTAAGTAAACGGCAGAGCAGCCGGATGACGCGATCCTTCAGACGAGAACTGCACCGTCATTGGTGCCTCAGCACCGTGAGTGACGTCAGCCGAGGCCTTGGCCACAGGCGAGGGGTTCGCCGCGATGTAGTCGATGCGGTACACGCCGGAGGTGGCGTTGTTACCACCAAAGCCAGCACCCCAGTCGATCACGTACAGCGAGCCATCAGGGCCCCAGGTCGCATCCATCACGCGGTTGAAGTCTGCCGCTGATCCGATGAGGTCAGGCAGCAGGGGCGCGGTGTGCAGTATCTCGGTGCCTGGGTTGTCGCCCTCGCGGTTGAGGTGGAAGGCGAAGGCCGAACCTGCATTCCAGTCTCCGAAGAAGGCTTTGCCATCCCAGTACTCGGGCCACTTGGTCTCAACGTCCAAGTCGGGGTCAAACGCATAGGCCGGTCCTGCCATGGGAGCTCCGGTGTAACCGTTGCTCGCAACGCCGGGCCAAGGGTTGTCTGAAGCTCCACGCTCACCGTGGAACTCAGGCTCGATGATGGGAGGCAGGTTCGTCAGTCCCGTGTTGTTGGGGCTGTCGTTGACGATCGCGTTCGGGTCGAACTCGTCGCCCTCCGCTCCGTTCTCGAAGTTGTAGTCGTGGTAGCACTCGTCGCCCGCGCAGTACGGCCAGCCGTAGTTGCCCGGCTCAGCGACGATGTTCCATTCTGTTGTGGCAGCTGGTCCGCGAGTTGCGCTGTCGCTACCCGCGTCGGGACCGTAATCCGCCACCAGAAGGTGTCCGGTATGAGGGTCAAGTCCGATACGGAACGGGTTACGGAAGCCCATAGCGAAGATCTCTGGACGCGTCAGATCTGCGTCGCTTGCGCTCTCGTCGAAGAGGTTTCCGTCCGGGATGGTGTAGCTACCGTCGGCCTGCGGCGTGATGCGGATGATCTTGCCGCGCAGGTCATTGGTGTTGCCCGAGCTGCGCTGAGCATCCCAAGGCGACCGGCCGTCGCGCTCATCAATGGGCGTGTAGCCATTTGATGCAAACGGATTGGTGTTGTCACCAGTCGCGAGTATGAGGTTGCCGTCGTTGTCGAAGACCATGTCGCCACCTGCGTGGCAGCACTGGGTGCGCTGGGTCTCGACCTCGAGCACGACGACCTCGGAGTCCGTGTCAAACGTTCCGGTAGAGGGGTCGTACGTAAAGCGCGAAATCTGGTTGTATCCCATACCTGAGGGGGTACCAGCACGCACCTCGGAAGGTGAGTAGTAGATGTACGCCCAGTTATTGGTGTCGAAGTTGGGGTCGAGCACCATGCCCAGCAACCCGTCTTCCTGCCCAAGCGAGACGTCCAGGTCGAGCGACGTCGACGTCGACAAGGTGTCGGGGTCCACCATGCGCACGCGTCCATCGCGCTCGAGGTAGAACACCGTGCCGTCGTGAGCCACGTTGAGCGACATGGGGTTGCCCGTGTCTGCGTCGAGCGTCACAAGTTCGTACGCCTCAGAGTCCGTCGCGTTGCACTGCGACATCACTGCGCCAGCCGCTGTCCGAATGCCTTCGAGTACGTGCTCCAGGAACTCCGGCTCAGCGAATGCAGCTTCCGTGTGGCCGCCGCCGGTGTACCAGGAGCGTCCACCGTCATAAAGCTGGCACCATGCGATGGGGTGGTCGTCACCCATGCCACCGCCGTTGTAGGTGTCCTCGTCCAATGAAGCGAGGACGTGCACGTCGCCGCGGGGGTTGTCGCCGTAGTCATACCACTCGTCGGTGCGAGTCCAGGTCTCAGGAAGGTGCTCCGTCGAGGGGTGCGCGTGATCCTCAACGTGCACATCTGCCTCTTGCACCGCAGGGTGCCCGTCGAAGTAGGCGCCAACGAGGCCGCCGTACCAATCCCAGGCATATTCCGTGTCCGATGCTGCGTGGACACCGGCGTACCCGCCGCCGCCCTGGATGTAGGACTCGAAAGCGGCCTGCTGGTCGGCGTCGAGGACGTCGCCAGTCGTGGATACCCACACGACGACGTCGTACTGCGCGAGGTTCTCCTCGGTGAATGCCGAGGCATCCTCGGTCGCGTCAACGTCGAAGTTGTTCGCGTCTCCGAGACCTTCGATCGCTGCCACAGCGGTCTCGATATTGCCGTGTCGGTAGCCTGCCGTCTTGGAGAAGACCAGCGCCTTGAAGTCTGCGGTTTCTTCAACCGCTGCCGGAGCCTGAATCTGGTTCAGCTCGGCTGGTGCGGAAGCAGGGGCCGCGGTAGCGGATGTTGCCCCTATTCCAACAGCAGGAATCGCGAGGGCCAGGCCGGCAACGGCTGATCCCCACTTCCTGGACCGTGTATGCACATCGTTGTACAAGAGTTCCTCCTGGTATTCGCATCATTGCGACGTTATGACTGCACGCGCACATAAGTCGTGCAAACGGACACCTAACGGAACTCAACGTAAGTCGGTATTTGTTGCATGTCAAACCAAATCGCCAAAGTAACGGTCACGATTGAGTCAAATCGGACATCGATCAGTGCGATCCGGCAGCGCAGATCGTAAGAGTGACGGAAGTCACTCCAGCGCTTTTACGTGAGCGATTGGCCCGCCAAGGCAGGCCACATGGCAGTCAGACAGAATGCGAGTGCCCGTCGGAAGGCACACCCCGCAGCGGTTCTATGGCGCGAGGTTAGCCGCGGAACGACTGGGCGCGGCGCTGCGTCGCCCACGCGACGATCTGCGTGCGCCGGCGCAGGCCCATCTTCGCTAGAACACTTGTGACGTGGTTCTTGACGGTCTTCTCGGCAATGCCGAGCTGGTCCGCGATCTCGCGGTTCGACTTCCCTTCGCCCACGGCCTTGAGCACTTTGCGCTCGGTCGGGGTCAGGCTTGAGATCGTCTCGTCCTCTTCAACATTGATGTGCTGCCCGTGCTCGCGCCCCGTCGCGCTGTCGCGCACGGCCTTCACGACCTCAGCTGAGCCTGCAGTCTTGGCGACAAAAGCATCGGCCCCCGCCTGTCGCGCTGCGGCACGCGCCTCGTCATCGTCATAACTGGTGAGCACCACGATGTGCGTGTCGGGCAAGGTGGAGCGGACGTGAGAGATGACATCGAGACCGGTGCCGTCTGGAAGTCTCAGGTCCGAGAGGATCACATCTGGACGTACGGCGTCGGCACGGCGAATTGCCTGCGCCACACTCGCTGCCTCGGCAACCACTTCGATTCCGTCGGCCCTATCGAGGATGTCGCAGATTCCGCGTCGCACCACTTCGTGGTCGTCGAGTACCAATACACGCACGTCAGACATACCCTGCATCGTAGGCGTTACCTGCTGTTCTGCACGACTCGGCTCGCCCACGGCACCGCTATGGCGGCGTTCAGCGACTCACGCCACGCGGCGAGTACCGCCGCTGGCACCGCGCACACCAGTGCGTCGCACGCCCGCCAACGCTCGCCCGCTGCACCAGTGAGCCACACCGCGCGCACGGCTCCCCCGCACGCCCATAGGCCTCTAAGCCACGCTCAAAGTAGCCGGACTCACCATTCACGTTGACGTAGAGCGCGTCGAAGCTCGTGCCACCAGCCCTGAGCGCGCTGCTCATCACGGTACGCGCGGCATCGACGAGCGTCCGCGCCTGCACCGAGGTCACGGCGTGGGCAGGGCGCTGAGGGTGCACACGCGCGTGCCACAGCGCCTCGTCCGCGTAGATGTTCCCAATACCGGAGACCAGGCTCTGATCAAGCATGACCTGCTTGATGCCACGTGTCCCCCGGCGCCACGACCTCATCGCAGCGCGCTCGTCAAGGTGTGGATCCAGCGCGTCGCGACCGATGTGCGACACGCTCACCGGCAACCTCGCGGCACCATCTCCGGCCCCGCCGGGCGCTCCATCGACCGTGGGTTCGAGCTCCTCGACGTGGAGATACCCAAATGTGCGCTGGTCCAGGAAGTCCAACACAAACTCATCGCCGCCACGGCGGAGCGCAAGCCGGGCCCTGCAATGGGAGTGCGGCTGAGGGGCATCGGCAGCGGTGTGCACCCGGAATTGGCCGGACATGCCCAAGTGAGCCGAGAAGGCCTCAACCGGCACGGCCTTGCCAACCCCAGCATCGGCCGGATGCTCCAGCGGCATCCACAAGAACTTGCCCCTGCGAACGGGCGCAACAATCCGAGAACCCACCAGCATCGATTGGAACTGACGAGAGCCGCCGGGGAGGAGCCTCACACAGGAGTCGCGCCTGACATCAACGGAGGTAATGAGCGCGCCGGTGACGAATGGGACGAGGCCGGCGCGAACGGTCTCGACCTCGGGAAGTTCGGGCATCGAGGACCCTACGCGGGAGCGTCAGCTGCGCTGGTGTCTGCAGCGATGAGCGCGGCGTATGCCTGAGACGCGGCCTCTTGCTCAGCGTGCTTCTTCGCGGACCCCACGCCCGTGCCGTATGCGGCGCCGTCGATCGTGACGGTCGCTGTGAAGGTGCGCGCGTGATCGGGGCCCTCCCCCTCACACGTGTACACAGGAGCACCCTTGCCTCGCTCAGCAGCGGCTTCCTGGAGCGAAGTCTTCCAATCCAGCGCCACGCCGGAGGTGGCGGCGGCTGCGAGGTGATTGGAAACCAGGCTCAACACGAAGTCACGGGAGGCATCCATGCCGTGAGTGAGGTAGACCGCACCGATGATCGCCTCAACGGCGTCACACAGGATGGAGTCTTTGTCAGCGCCACCGGTGGTGCGCTCGCCCTTACCCAGCAGAATGCATGGGCCCAAGTCGATGGTGCGTGCAATCTGCGACAGCGCCTTTTGAGAGACGGTGGCGGCACGCATCTTCGCGAGTTCACCCTCGGGAAGGTCGGGGTGATCGCGGTATAGGCGGTCGGTAACGACCACCCCGAGCACCGAGTCTCCGAGAAACTCCAGGCGCTCGTTGGTGGGAAGCCCGCCCGCCTCGTAGGCGAACGAGCGATGAGTGAGCGCGAGGACAAGTAAATCGGGGTCGATTGTGACACCCAGGCGTGCCACCAAGGCGTCGGCCGCAGCCTGCCCTGGAATGGTCACGTTACTTGTCCTCGCGCTGGAAACTCTTTACAGCTCGTTCTCGGTGCGCAGCGCCTCGGCGTACTGGCGGCCGTTGTAGGCACCACACGAGGGGCATGCGACGTGAGCGAGCTTGTCCGCCTTGCACGACGGGCACGTCGCGAGATTCGCAGCGGTGGTCTTCCACTGGGAGCGGCGAGCACGCGTGTTGCTGCGCGACATCTTGCGCTTGGGAACTGCCACGGCTAACTCTCTTTCTGTTCAGTCAAACTCTGGAGCGCCGACCACCTCGGGTCGATCGCTTCGTGGGCGTGGTCCGGATCATTCTCGAGCCTTGCACCACATTGGTCACACAGCCCCGGGCAATCCGGGCGGCACAGCGGGGTGAACGGCAGTTTCATCACTACCGCGTCCCGCACCACGTCTTCAAGATCGAGGCTCTCACCATCAAACTTAAAGACGTCCTCGGGCTCTTCGCCGTCCTCGTCAGACTCGATCTCGCCGACTGTGAACAATCCCTGGACAGTAGCGTCGACATCAAGCCGAACCTCATCCAAGCAACGTCCACACTCGCCAAGAGCCTGCGCGCGGGCGGTTCCGGAAACCCAGATGCCTTCCGACACGGACTCGAGGCTCACATTGAGCTCCAGATCCGCACCTTCAGGCACGCTGATGATATCTGTGCCCAGGGCCTGGGGCACCGCAAACGATTCGCTCACCTCGCGGTGTGCACCGGGACTCCGGACAATGTCCCTCACATGGAACACGTACGGAGAGGTGGTTGGGCGGTGCGACATCGTGCACCTCCCATCGTTTCCAGTCCCTCAGGACCTGGCCCTTACAACATCAGCAGGACCGACGCACTACTTTACGCGATAACCGGCCCTAGTCTCAACTTGACGCGGCCAGTGAGCGTGCAATCGCCTCAGACACGCCGGCCGGCACGTACGACGACACGTCCCCGCCGTGCCTTGCCACGTCCCTCACCAGCGATGATGCGACGTGGCTGAGTCCATTGTCTCCCACAATGAAGACGGTCTCAATTCCGCTCAGCGACCTATTCATCAGCGCCATGGGACGCTCTGCGTCGAAGTCCGCTCCCCCGCGCAATCCCTTGACGATGGCATCGGCGCCTGCGTCACGGCAAAAGTCGACCAGCAGGCCGTCTGTCTGGGTGGCGCGGACGCCCTCGATATTCACCGTAGCGGCGGCCGCGAGTGCCACCCGGGTCTCGGAGTCCAGGAGCGGCGTCTTGGTCGAGTTGTGTGCGACCGCGATGATCACCTCGTCGAACAGGGCAGCGGCACGCGCGGCGATGTCGACGTGGCCGACCGTGATGGGGTCGAAGGTGCCAGGAAAGACAGCAATGCTCATGGGGCCGACGCTACCTCACGCACCTGCGGCCGTGTCCGGCTCGCTGTGCTCGCCCGGGTCCGCTTCGTCACCTGAGCGAGCCTCCGCGAGCGCCGCATACGTTAGGCGGGTCTCCCCGTAGTCCTTTTGGGCGACGATCTCGAGTTGCGCAGGCCAGGTCGCAGCCTCTGCGCGAGTCGAGGATTCTAGGACAACCGTGGCGTCGGGAGCCAAGAGCGCGGGAAGTGCGGACAGCACGGCCTCAACTTCCTTGGGCGGCAAGTCATACGGAGGATCGATCATCACGAGGTCATAGGAGCCCGCTGTTCGGGAGACAAAGCTCCCGGCCTTCTCCTTGACGACGCGGGCACGGGTGCCCACCGACAGCGTGCGAACATTGCCTTGCAACACCCGCGCGGCTGATGCCGCCGACTCCACCAACGTGACGCTCGCGGCTCCCCTGCTCAGGGCCTCGAACCCGAGTGCTCCGGATCCCGCATACAGATCGAGTGCGACTGCGTCCCTCAGTACGTCGGAGTGGTCGAGACGCGAAAACAGCGCTTCGCGGACACGGTCTGTCGTGGGTCGCGTGCCTCGGGGCGGCACGCTGAGCCGCCTGCCGCCGAACTCTCCCGCAATGATTCTTGTCACACTTCCAGCGTACGGGCAGGGTGGGCGCCGGCGCGTCACTAGGGTGGATCCGGAGCATTGAATACCTGAGGGGATCCACGTGAGCGAGCACAACACCACCGTCTGGTGGCGCCAGCGGCGAGTCATCATTCCAGCGGCGGTGGGAGCCGCATTACTCCTGGTAGCAGCAGGGTGGGCAGTAGGACGCGCGATCGACCCGGCCGCCCCTGCGCCGACCCAGGCAGACGCCGCTTCACCAGGAGCGTCGGCCGAGCCAACGTCGAGCGCATCCCCCGAGCCTGACGAGGTGGTCTTGGGCCCCGCATGTATGGCGATGGTCGACATCACGTCGGAGTGGGACGGCGGGTATCAAGCGGACGTGTCCGTGACCGCTGCAGGCATCGACATTCCAGACTGGACCGTGTCACTGGACCTGGCCGATGCGAAGGTCACGTCATCGTGGAACAGCACTCTCGAGGTGGACGCTTCGGGCGCGACCTCGGCAGACAACATGGACTACAACGGTGCCGTCGACGCCGACGCCAGTACCGATTTTGGCTTCACCGCGACGGGCGAGGCAAACGTCACGGACGTCACCTGCTCGTCTTCAGTGGCGGGCCTCACTACAGCGAAGGACGATACCGATACGGGCATGGCCGACTCGGCCAACCTCTCCGCACCAGTGAATGCACCGAGCGGCGATGACTGGCTCAGCGTCGATGGCAACTCCCTTGTCGATTCCCATGGCAACGAGGTGTGGCTGACGGGGGCCAACTGGTTTGGCTTCAATACGTCTGAACGAGTGCTTCACGGCCTGTGGTCGGTCAACCTCGCGGACACCATGGCGGCCTACGCGGACCAGGGCCTCAACGTCATCCGTATCCCGATCTCGACGCAGCTGTTGCTCGAGTGGCGCGCGGGCGAGGCGAGCACGACAACCAACGTCAACACCTCGGCGAACCCTGAACTCGAAGGGCTCACGACGCTCGAGATCTTCGACGTGTTTCTCGCGCAATCGAAGGCCCACGGAGTGAAGGTCATCCTTGACATGCACTCTGCGGAGGCCGACAACACCGGCCACCTGGCTCCGCTGTGGCACACCGCGGCTGTCTCCGAAGACGACTTCTTCGCAGCATGGGAATGGGTAGCCGAGCGGTACCGCGACGACGACACGGTCATCGCCTTCGACCTTCAGAACGAACCTCACGGCAAGCCACCCGAGGATCAGCGAGCAAGTTGGGGCGACGACGGCGACAACGACTGGCGCGCGGTGGCGTCAGAGGCGGCTGACCGAATTCACGACATTCACCCCGACGTCTTGCTAATGGTCGAGGGCATTGAGTCAACGCCGCGCAACGGGTCCTCGTGGTCGAGCAACGATCCAGGTGACTACGACATCACCTGGTGGGGCGGAAATCTGCGACTGGCGGGCGACGATCCAGTCGATGGCCCCGACGACAAACTCATGTACTCTCCGCACGATTACGGCCCCCTGGTCTACGAACAGCCATGGTTCCAGGGCGACTTCACCGCGGACAGTCTTGAGTCCGACGTCTGGACCCCCAATTGGCTATACCTCCACGATGAGGGCATTTCACCGCTTCTCATCGGCGAATGGGGCGGGCGCTTGGGCGAGGACGATCGACAAGATCGTTGGCTCACCGCATTGCGCGATCTCATCGAGGACCGGCGACTCCATCACACGTTCTGGTCGCTGAACCCCAACTCTGGAGATACCGGAGGCCTCTTGCTCGATGACTGGACGACGTGGGACGCCGACAAGATGGCGCTGCTCCAGCCCGTGCTGTGGACAGACGGTGCCGGGTCCGCTGTGGGGCTTGACCACGAGGTTCCGCTCGGGGCTACGGGAGTTTCACTGAGCGAGTACCACCGCTGAGCGGTCCCCACCAGGCTGACCTCTAGCCTCGCTCGAGGAAGGCCTCGCGCTCGGGGTCAAGCCAGTCTTGGACGGCCGATGCCAGGGCGGGGTGATCGCCAAGGCTCGGATCAGCGTCAATCACCTCGGCAGCAGCCACGCGCGCGTCTTCAATCACCTTGGCGTCGCGCACGGCGCGCAGGAGCCTTAAGGAAGAGCGGCCGCCCGACTGCGCGGCACCCAACACATCGCCTTCGCGACGCAACTCCAGGTCCTTTTCTGCCAGCACAAACCCGTCTGAGGTGTCCGCGAGCGCCTGCAGACGCTCGCGCGCAACGGTGCCATCCTCCGCGCGTGTCACGAGCAGGCACAGTGATGGGAGGTCCGAACGCCCAACGCGGCCGCGGAGCTGATGCAACTGAGAGATTCCGAAGCGCTCAGCGTCCAGCACCACGATCATCGTGGCTTCAGGAACGTCGACACCCACCTCGATCACCGTCGTGGACACCAACACCGGCGTCTGCCCGCTCGCAAAGGCTGACATCGCCGCGTCCTTGTCGTCCGCGGACAAGCGGCCATGCATCATCCCGATGCGCACACCCTTGAGTTCGGGACGGCGCGCCAACTCGTCGACTGTGGCTGTCACCGATGCCAAGGGAACCTTCGGCTCCTCTGTCGCCACGGCATCGGCGATATCCAAGGTCAACTCTTCGGAGTCGTCGCCATCGGGCTCGACAGTCTCCGCAGGCTCATCGACGTCCTCGTCAATGCGCGGACACACCACGTAAACCCGATGGCCCTTGTCGGCTTCCTCGCGAACGCGCTGCCAGGCACGCGCGAGCCACGCTTCGTTCTCCGCCGGTACCAGGTGCGTCGTGATGTCGACGCGCCCAGCGGGACGCTGCCCAAGCACTGACGTCTCGAGGTCTCCGAAGACGGTCATCGCGACCGTGCGCGGGATCGGCGTGGCAGTCATCACGAGCGTGTGGGGCGGACGGTCTCCACGCTCGCGTAGGGCATCGCGCTGCTCAACCCCGAAGCGGTGCTGCTCATCCACGACGACTAAGCCGAGATCGGCGTACTGAACGCCCTCAGACAACAGTGCATGGGTACCGACCACGATCCCCGCGGCCCCCGACGCCGCCTCACCCAGGGCCTGCCGACGCGCCTTGGACCCCAGCGATCCAGTGAGCAGCGCGATCCGCGTCGCGCCGTCCGCACCAGTCAGCATCCCGCCGTCCGCGAGCGGGCCAAGAAGTTCTCTCAATGAGCGCGCGTGCTGGGCGGCGAGCACCTCTGTGGGCGCGAGGAGCGCCGCCTGTCCCCCGGCGTCGATCACCTGCGCCATGGCGCGCAGCGCCACCACAGTCTTGCCAGCGCCCACGTCGCCCTGGAGCAACCGCAGCATCGGCCGGTCTCGCTCAAGGTCAGCCGCGATCTCACGACCCACGTGAACTTGCGCCTCGGTTAATGGAAACGGAAGCCGGGCGTCCAGCGCCGCGGCGAGCCCGTTGGCCTTCGCGGGGCGCGGTGTCGCAGTCAGATCGGCATGCGCGGCACGTCGCCTGGCGAGCGCCGTTTGGAGCACAAACGCTTCCTCAAAGCGCAATCGGTCGCGGCCGCGCTTCCAGTCGGCGTCGGTGTCGGGGACGTGGACCAATTGGAGCGCCTCGCGCAGTCCCGGTAAGTCGCGCTTTTCCAGGGCCGATGCTGGCACGGGATCCGGCAGATCCTCAGCGGTGAGGGGGTCAAGAACGGTGCGCACCGATCGCCCGATCCGCCACGTCGGGACCGATGCTGTGGCGGGGTAGATCGGGATAGGGCGAGAGGCTTCCAGAACAGCCTCGTCCTCGCTGGCAGCGTCCACGCCAACGATCACGTAGTCGGGGTGCGTGAGTTGCCGGCGCCCGCGGTACTCACCGACGGTGCCGGTGAACAGGCCAGTCCGGCCGGCGCGGAGTTTGTCCTCGTGCATACGCAGCACGCCCGCGCGCTTGGCGAAGAATGTGAGTTGAAGTGAGGAGGCTCCGTCGGTCACGACCGCCTCGAGCATCGCGCCGCCGCGGGAGCGCATTGACCGCACTTGGACGGATTTCACCTGCGCCATGACCGTGACGTGTTCGCCCAGGCGCAGCGCGGCGATGTCCGTCATCTCCCCCGGCGCTCCATAGCGGCGCGGATAGTGGCGGACTAGGTCACCGACAGATTCGAGTCCGAGTTTCTTCAGCCCCCCAGCAGTACGGGCGCCGAGCACTGCCTTCAGCGGCTCACGCAGTCGCTCAGGACTCATGCGCCGCTCTCGACGCCGATCAGGACTGCGGGATGAGATTGACCGCCGCGGTACACGTGAATGTCCGCGGTCGGCGCGGCGGCGGAGACAGATGTGCGCACCACTCCGGTGACAGATTCCGGGATACCAGTGGCGAGGATGAGCGAGACCACTTCGGTATCGCGGTCGACGAGGGCGTCGACGTCCTCGTCGAGCGCATCAGCACTGCTGCGCCCCACCACGGTGCGGGCGACCGCTGCGGCCATCTCTTCGGCCAGGTCTTGCCCTGGTGTGACGAGGGCCGCGGCAGCGACGGCGGCGAGCACGTGCGCCTCGTGTTCGGCCTCGAGGACCGTGAGGAACGGCTCCTTGCGACGTTTGCGCGCCACGTCGGTCGCAACCGCCCGTAGCTGCGGGTCACCCGCGACAACCACGGCGAGGGTGCCCGATGCGTCCTTAACGGCGCGCCGCAGGCCCCGCTTCTTCATCGCGGCCGGGTCCGGCACCACCAAGACGACAGCGCCCGCGTCCGCGAAAGGCTCGGCCATTCCGGGGCACGTCGTGAGGGCGACGACTCCGGTCGAGGCGCGGTCAGCGTCATGCGAAGCCTTGATGTTGCGCACGACGATCTGGCGCGCGTGACTGGCGATGCCCTGGTCGACGGCGGTGTGCGGAAGGTCGGTATGCACGTGAGCTTGATAGAGGCCGTGAGCGCCGGTGACCGTCACAGAGTCGCCCACCGCATGGAGAGAGTCCGTCAGGGCCTCGCGGATGTCGTTGTCGTCCTCCACGACGAACATCACTTCATACGCGCCGCCGTCATGCACATGCGCGCCTTGCGTCGTCAGGTGCGTGTCGTGGTCGTGCAGTTCCCATGGCACCTCCTCGAAGGAGGCAAGGGCCTCGGGACCCGCGATGGTCTCCGCCAACATCTCGAGCTGCAACACCAATCCGGCAGCACCTGCGTCAACGACTCCGGCCTCGCGCGCTTGGGGTAAGTCATCGTGCGTCGCTGTGAGCGCGGCGCGGGCGCTTACGACCGCTTCAACGACGGTCCCTTCGCGGTCTGCGCCTGCGCTGGCCGCGGCACGAGCGCCCTGGCCCGCGAGCCTTGCGACAGTGAGCACCGTGCCCTCAACGGGCGATCCGACGGCCCGATATGCCGCGTCCGAGGCATGTTCGAGTGCGTCCGCGATGGCCTTGGGCTTGGCGCCCGTCAGCCCGCCGTGCGAGTCAACCGAGGACAAGAATGACGTGAGGTACTGGCTGATGATGACGCCGGAGTTGCCGCGCGCACCAAGCAGCGCGCCCCGGGAGAAGGCCGCGACAACCTCGCGGTGCGTGGCGCTCTCGGGAAGCTTCGCGACCGCGCGATTTCCCTCTTGCAGAGTGAGATACAGATTTGTCCCGGTGTCGGAGTCTGGAACGGGGAAGACGTTGATCGCGTCAAGATTCTTGCGGGCGCGCTTCACGGCACCCGCTCCCGAAGTGAGCCAGTGCCGCAGGTCCGTCGATTCCGCCATATCTCCCGCACATCGAGCGCTACCCGTGCAGCGCTGTCGCCATCTATGCTGTCATGTACCGCCGACGTGGCCCATGCCACACGCTCGGCGTTTGCCGTCAGGGGTGTCCGTCGGATACTCTAGTGCGGTTGCCCGAAGACTCGGGCTCTTAAATGTGGCGCTCCGCACCTGACGTGGACGCGCAAAGACACCAAGGAGAACTATCGTGGCTGCCAACTGCGACGTCTGCGGCAAGGGACCTTCGTTTGGTCACTCCATCTCGCACTCGCACCGCCGCACCAAGCGTCGCTGGAACCCCAACATCCAGCGCGTCCGTGCAGTGGTTGCCGGTACCCCTAAGCGGGTAAACGTGTGCACCTCGTGCCTCAAGGCCGGTAAGGTGCAGCGCGCCGTCTGACGTACATAAGACTCGTAAAAAGCGGGCGATTCCCCTCGGGGGACGCCCGCTTTTTCGTGCGCCCACGCGCTGGCATCGTTTACCCGTGAAGACCCTGCGGTCACGCGAATCGGCTTGTCGCGGGGCCGCACAACTCGCCAGACCCGATTGCGCTCACCGCAGGTTGTTCACGCGCTCGGTGCGAGTGCGACAACGGTGCGGGTGCGATAACAGTGCGAGTGCGACGACAGCGCGGTCACGACGCGTGCCGCGAGGAGCATTTAGCGGAAGTGGTCCCAGCCGGCCTCTCCTGGCCGCTCGCCGTCGATCACGAGCCCAGGCTCCCCGTCCTCAACCCGTCCGATCACGTGCCACCCGGCGGGCACCGCGGACTGGCGCGGGAAGCACGCCAGCATGTGGTGGTCCTCACCGCCGCCGATAGCCCAGCCCAGCGCGTCCTCGCCGAGCACCTGCCCCGTGAACTGCGCCGCCTCGTGAATGGGGATGGCCGCCGATTCAACCGCGAGCCTCACCTGCGACGCGCGAGCCATCCGAGCACCGTCACGTGCGAGCCCGTCGGACAGGTCCATCATCGCCGTTGCTCCGTGCAGCGCCGCCTCGAGCCCAGCCCCAATGCGAGGACTGGGACGCAGGAAGAGCTTGATCGCCTCAGGCGCATCGCGGCGCCCGGCCTCAAGCAACGCAAGCCCCGCGCGTGCCGCGCCCAATTCTCCGGCGACAGCAATAATGTCGCCCACCTCGGCATCGGCCCGGGTTACAGGTTCGGTGCCGTGTGTCTCGCCGATCGCGGTCACCGCGACGACGATCTCGCTCCCGCCGGAGAGGTCGCCACCCACCACGCCAACTCCGTGCGGCTCACACGCCTCGCGCAGACCATCAGCCAAGCCAAGAACGAACTCGACATCCGTATCCCCCGGTGCCGACAGACACACCTCAAGGGCCGTGGGCACGGCGCCCATTGCGTCGATGTCGGCGAGGTTCTGCATCGCAGCACGCCAGCCCACATCCGCCCCCGTGGACCACGCCCGGCGGAAGTGCCGGTCCTCGACCAGCATGTCTGCAGACACCACAAGATCACCGTCGACGGCGAGCACTGCAGAGTCGTCACCGGAGCCCAGAATCGTGGCATCGGTCTCGGGCAGTCGGGGCGCGAACAGAGCGATGAGCTCGTCCTCGGACATATCGCTAATGCGGGTCATGGAACGAGGGTAGCCAGCATTAGGCTTGGCGCATGCGTCGCAGTGCCACCTTTGCCATTCTCGGCTCCGTTGCCGCGGTCGCTTTGAGCGGCTGCGCGCACCCGCTGGTCGTCGAACCGGCCGAATACGCCGCCGACCCCGCGTGCGCGGAAGTGATGCTGGCGATCCCTGAGGTCGTGGGTGGTCTTGAGCAGCGCGGCACGACGTCGCAGGCAACTCAGGCCTGGGGTGATGAGTACGAGATCATCGCCCGCTGCGGCGTGGAGCCTCCCGGGCCCACGACGGAACCGTGCCTTGCCATTGCGACCGCCTCCGCAGACGTGGACTGGCTTGTGACAGAGGGCTCCGAGGACTGGGTGGCCGTGACCTTTGGCCGCTCCCCCGCGCTCGAACTGACCGTTCCGAAGGCCCGCGCGGACGAGGCCGTGACGGAGGTTCTGGCTACAGTCTCAACGGCCGCAGCCCGCGCTCCTGTCAACAATCTCGAGTGCCGCTAAGGCGACGAGTTCGTCCGGCCCGGCAAGCGGTGACGCCCCGGTGCTGAGCGCGAAAAGTTAGCGCAGTCCGAGCGGACGTGCCATCGCTGTCGCGAGCATTGTCGCGACGAGCTCCTCGAACCCCACGCCCCCAGCGGCCCACATCCGCGGGTACTGGCTGGTAGGCGTAAATCCCGGCATGGTGTTGATCTCGTTGACGGTGACGGTCCCGTCCTCCGCCAGGAAGACGTCTGAGCGCGCAAGACCTTCGGCACCCACGGCACGGAAAGCCCGTAGCGCGATGTCCCGCACGTTCGCGGACGTGTCAGCGTCGAGATCGTCCGCCATGCGGAGCACAACGGCGTCCTCGTCGAGGTACTTGGCCTCAAAGTCGTAGAACTCGTGGTCGCCGCCGGTGATGATCTCGCTCGGCATCGAGGCAACGGGACCGTCCGGGGTTTCGAGAACGGCCGTCTCAATCTCCCGGCCAGCGACAGACTGCTCAATGAGGACCTTGGGGTCGTGCTCGATGGCCGCCGCGATAGCCGCGGGGAGGTTGGCGAGATCGGTGACCTTGGAGATGCCCATGGAGGATCCAGCGCGCGCAGGCTTAACGAACAGTGGAAGACCGAGGGCGCGCACGTCGTCCATGCGCTCGGCGACATCATCGCCACGTAGTAGCGTGACGTCCGGAGTCACAGGCAGGCCCGCATCGCGGAACGCAGCCTTCATGAACTGCTTGTCCATGCCGGCAGCAGAGGCCAAGACGCCGGACCCGACGTACCGCACGTCCAGGAGTTCAAGGGCCCCCTGCACCGTTCCGTCCTCGCCCCACGGGCCGTGGAGCAACGGGAAGACCACATCGACATCGGCGAGGTCACGGACTTTGCTATCCGGCGCGATCACGCGCCAGCGCTTCTCCCCTGCGTGGTGCGGCAACAGCACGGTGTCACCGGACTCGTCGATGGTCGGCATCGCGCCGTCGACGATCTGCCACTGAGCAGGGTCATCACTGACGTGAACCCAGCGCCCCTGTTCGGTGATGCCCACCGCGATGACGTCCCAGCGGTCGCGGTCAATCGCCGCGAGCACGCCGCCTGCGGTCACGCAGGACACACCGTGCTCGGACGAGCGGCCGCCGAAGAGGACGACGACGGTGGCCTTGGCCATTAGGAGACCTCAGCCTTACGAGGGCGCGAGAGCAGGCCGCGAATGACCTGGTTGATGGGCTGGCCTTCGTGAAGCATGCTCACGACGGCATCACAGATCGGCACATCGACGTCGTAGGCGCGCGCGAGTTCCTGAATGGACTGTGAGGTCTTCACGCCCTCAGCAGTTCCGCCGGTGCGCTCGATCGCGACGTCAAGGGTCAGTCCGCGGCCGATGTGCGCACCAAGCGTGTGGTTGCGCGACAGCGGCGAGGCGCAGGTGGCGATGAGGTCGCCCATGCCCGCGAGCCCAGAGAACGTGTCGGGGTTCGCGCCCACGGCGACACCCAGGCGCGTGATCTCCGCCAACCCGCGGGTGATGACTGTCGCGGTCGTGTTGTGACCAAAGCCCAGTCCGTCCGTGGCTCCCACACCGACTGCGATGACGTTCTTGAAAGCGCCGCACAGTTCCACGCCCACAAGGTCGGGGTTCGTGTAGGGCCGGAAATAGGACGATGCTGTGGCCGCCGCGACCAGTTCCGTCGCCTCGGTGTTGGTACCCGCCACCACGGTGGCGCAAGGCTGGCGCGCCGCGATCTCGCGCGCAAGGTTGGGACCGGAAACGACCGTCATGCGCTCGGGCTCGATGTCCCACAGTTCGGTGAGCACTTCGCTCATACGAAGGTGCGTACCGATCTCGATGCCCTTCATGAGCGAGACCACCACCGCATCGGCCGGAATCAAGTCTTTCCACTCCGCGACGATGGTGCGGAGCTTCTGCGCCGGCAGTGCGACGACCACAATCTCTGCCCCTGCGAGTGCGGCCTCGACGTCGGTCGTGGCCTTGATGCCCTCGGGTAGCGGCAGGTCAGGGAGGAATCGCTGATTGAGGCGCTCGGCGTTGATCTGCTGCGCAGTTTCCTCGTCGCGCCCCCACACAGTGACGTCGGTGCCGGCATCGGCGAGCACGGCCGCGAATGTCGTGCCCCATGCTCCTGCTCCCAGGACGGTGGCCTTCGTCATTTACTCTCCCTCATGGTCGCGAGCACGTGAGGCGCGCGGGTCGAAAAGTTCGCTGGGCGGTTCTTCGCCGCGGATGCCAGCGAGCATAGTCGTCAGCGTGGTCATGATGCGGTCGGTCGCGCCACGCAACGTGGCAAGGTCGGGGTTCTGCCCGCGGAACTCATCGAGATCAACCGGCGGGCCCGCCTGGACAACGATCCTCTTGCGCGGGAACAGGTCTGGCTTCTTGGCATAGGGCGCGAGGAGCTCGTGGGCACCCCACTGCGCCACGGGAATCACGGGAACGTCGTTTTCGAGCGCCATGCGCGCAGCGCCCGTGTGCCCCTTCATAGGCCACATGTTGGGGTCTTTGGTGAGCGTTCCCTCGGGAAAGATCGCGATGGATTCGCCGCGCTCGAGGAGCTCGTGGGCCGCATCGACGGCGTCCTTGGCTTTGGCGCTACCGCGATGGA
The DNA here is from genome assembly GCF_000975035.1 of Demequina flava. GTDB lineage: Bacteria > Actinomycetota > Actinomycetes > Actinomycetales > Demequinaceae > Demequina > Demequina flava. The sequence continues at coordinate 599,471 of NZ_BBRA01000002.1, forward strand.
CCGGGACCTGGTCAAGCTTGGCCAGCACCTTGCCAGCGACGGGAATGTCGAACAGCGATGCCTTGGCAAGGAAGTGCGGCGGGAAGCCGTTGTCGTACAGAAAGTGCGCAAACGTGAACGGGTCCGCGTAACTGGCGTGGTTGGCCACCGCGATGAACCCGCGGTCACGCGGAAAGTGCTCAGCGCCGGACCACTCGCGCTTGGTGACGGCGAGGATTGGCGGCTTGACGAAGGCGGCTGTCGCACGGAAGCCGCCCGGGATGCGCTTGCCCACGTCAGTCGATCACCGCGCCCAAATCTGCGAGCTTGCCGCGGAAGTTTTCGTATCCGCGGTCAATGATGCCGATGTTCGTGACAGTCGAGGTGCCCTCGGCCGCGAGCGCGGCGATCAGGTACGAGAAGCCGCCGCGCAGGTCGGGAACCTCAATCTCGGCGGCCTTGAGCGGCGTGGGTCCGGAGATCACGGCGGAGTGCTTGAAGTTGAGCTGGCCAAAGCGGCACTGCTTGTCTCCCAAGCACTCGCGGAACAACTGAACCTGCGCGCCCATCTGGTTGAGCGCGTGGGTGAAGCCCAGGCGGTTCTCGTAGACGGTCTCGTGGACGATGCTCAGGCCCGTGGACTGCGTGAGCGCCACGACGAGCGGCTGCTGCCAGTCAGTCATGAAGCCAGGGTGGACGTCTGTCTGCAGCGCGATCGACTTCAGCTCGCCGCCGGGGTGATAGAAGCGAATGCCGTCTGGCGTGACGTCGAACTGCCCGCCGACCTTCCGGAACGTGTTGAGGAAGCTCCCCATGTGCCGCTGCTGGGCACCACGGGCAAAGATGTCTCCGCCAGTCGCGAGCGCGGCGGCGGCCCAGGATCCGACCTCGATGCGGTCGGTGAGCGCGACGTGGTCATACCCGCGCATCTCCGGCACGCCCTCGATGGTCACGGAGCGGTCCGTGTCGACCGAGATGATGGCGCCCATCTTCTGAAGGGTGTCGATCAGGTCCTTGATCTCGGGCTCGACCGCGGCATTGTGGAGGGTCGTGATGCCCTCGGCCATGACTGCGGTGAGCAGCAACTGCTCGGTCGCACCCACCGACGGGTATGCCAGTTCGTGCTTGATGCCTTTGAGCCCGTTGGGGGCCGTGAGGTGGAGACCATCGGCCTCTTGGCGCACCTCGGCACCGAACTTGGTGAGAATCTCGAGGTGGAAGTCGATAGGCCGGTCACCGATGCGGCAACCGCCAAGGTCAGGGATGACGGCCGCGCCCAGGCGGTGCAGCAGCGGGCCGCAGAGCAAAATCGGGATCCGCGAGGAGCCTGCGTGCTGCGCGATGTCCACCGCGTCCGCGCTCGTGAGCTTGCTGGTGTCAGCTTCCAGGACACCCGAGTCCACGTCATAGTCGACACCCACGCCGTGCAGGCGCAAGAGCGACGACACAATCTCGACGTCTCTAATGCGCGGCACGTTGCGCAGTGTGGAAGGGGTCGAGCCCAGTAGCGCAGCCACCATCGCCTTGGATACGAAGTTCTTCGCACCTCGGACGTGGACCTCGCCGTTCAGAGCGCGCCCACCGGTCACGCGAATCGAATCGGTCATGTGACTATCGTGCCTCATGGCGCGCTAAGGCTCGCGCAATATCGCTGACAGGACAATGGCAGGATCGACTCATGAGTTCCTCGCCCGCGGTGATCTGTGCCGGATTGACCACCCTCGACGTGGTGCACCTCGTGGACGCCGTCCCTCCGTCCAACCAAAAGGTCGCCTCCCGGGACTTCTTCATGGCGGCCGGCGGTCCGGCCACAAATGCGGCGGTGACAGCGGCGCGGTGCGGGAGCGCGACCACCCTGGTGACGGCCTTGCCGCAGCACCACTTGAGCACGGTGATCCGCACAGACCTCGAGGACTGCGGCGTGGCGCTCCACGTCGCCGACGACTCCCCCACCGGACCGCCGCTCACCGCCGCCATCATGGTGACCCAATCGACAGGCGACCGGGCCGTGGTCTCACCCACAGCATCGGCCGTCGACGTGCCTCCCACCCCAGCGGACTTTGACCCACACGCGCTCCTTGACGGCGCCGGGGCCGTCCTTATCGATGGCTATCACCGCCACCTCTCGCTGCCCCTCGCGCGTGCGGCGCGTAAGGCGGGCATCCCTGTGGTGCTCGATGCCGGATCGCACAAGCCCTACACGGACGAGCTCCTCGCGGTGACGGATGTCGCGGTGGTCTCCGAGGACTTCGCGTTCCCAGATTCGCCCAGAGACGCCAGCGCCACGTGGGCGCGACTGCGGTCAGGCGGGGCGGTCGCCGCGGTGATCACGCAGGGAGCCGGGCCGATGCTCGTGTCAGTAGGCGCTTCAGTCACCGAGGTTGCGGTGGAGCAACTAGAGGTCGTCGACACCCTGGGAGCCGGGGACGTCCTTCACGGAGCGCTCACGCATTGCATCGCCTCGCTAGGCCTGGATGTGGCTCGTCTCGATCAAGACCTGGCTTGGGCCAGTCGCGTTGTCCGGGTCTCCCTGGGATCTTTCGGCACGCGGCGGTGGCTTAGCGAAGCTCTTCCGGAGTAATCACTCGGTCGACGCTGCGGGTCTTGCTGCGCACAAGTGCGTCGTTGTCGCGGTCCACTGACTCGACCCACTTCCGGGCTTCAGTGACGTCACGGCCCGTCTCGACACGGCGCGCGATCAGGCGCTTGCTCGTCACCGGCCACGGCTGGTCGATGTACCACAGCAGGTCCAGTAACGGCCTGACCTCATTCCACGGAGCGCGGTTAAGGCCCAGGTAGTTGCCCTCGAGAATCACGGTCGTGATCGCGGCGGGAATCTCGATCGCGTCAGCGACCGGCTCGTGCAGCTCGCGCGAATAGTCGGGAGCGGTGAGATCGCCGCGTTTGGGATCGCGCAACGCTTCCAAGAACTTGATCAAAGCCGGGACGTCGTATGTGTCAGGTGCACCCTTGCGATCAGCGAGGCCGCGCTCTTCCAGCGTCGCGTTCGGCAGGTGGAAGCCGTCGACGGGGATGGTGGCGGTCCCCGGTCCCCACTGGGCCGTGAGAGCCCATGCGAGGGTCGTCTTGCCTGATCCGGGAGGGCCTGCGAGGCCAAGAATGTTCATCGTGAAGTGGCCCCTGGGTGTCGACTACGGGAGGAATCCGCGGCAAGACCGCGGCTACGCTCCACGCTACTGCACGGCTGGGTGTCACTCACAAGGGCCGATGCCGTGGTCAGGCTTGGGCGTGAACCCCACCGTCGGTTTCGGCAATGGCGGGCACGACATCGGCGAGGTGGTCAGCCAGGTGAGCGGCGACGTCGATCTCGTCGGGTGCGTAGAGCCACTGGTACTGCAGGCCCTCCCACAGTGCCACGAGCCAAAGCGCCTCAAAGGCGGGGTCGCGGTCCAGCGACATGAGTCCGTCACTCTGCGCGGCAGAAAAGACCGCGGCGAAAGAATCAATCACCATGGTGAACCTGGTCGTGAAGTACTCATGCGCGGGGTGGCTCTCGGGCACGGCCTCACATGACAGCACGGCGTGAACAGCAACCAATCCCGCTTCGGAGTCCGCGTTCGCTTGAGCGGTCGCCACGCTCGCGCGCAAGAGGTCTAGCGCGGTCACAGGAGTCTGGGTCAGTCCGCGCTGGCCCACCTCACTGTCGCGGTAGGCCAGAACCTCACCCAGCAGGTCCTCCTTGGACCCAAAGTGGTGAAGAAGCGTCGATGCCGACACCCCAACCGCCGCAGCAATGTCTCTCACGGATGTGTCGGTGTAGCCGGAGGTTGAGAACAAGGCCATCGCGTCGCGCACAATGTCCGCCCGGCGCTTTCGTCCAGGCGCGTAGCCTGCCGTGTCTTCGGCGGGCCCAGCGTCGAGGGCGGGAAGCGCTATCGGCGTCGTCGCACGCGGTCCGTACTCTCCCGCGCCACGCTCTCGAGATAGGACTGCCTCGTGGGCGTCCAGAGCGTCGGGAACCGACACCCGCTCAGGGAGGTACTGCGCCAGCAGCTGCAGGCCGTCCCATGCCGCGAAGGTGCGCACGTGTTCGTCGTGCAGGTCGCGGCCGTCTGCGATCGCCCGGCCCAGCCCGGTGACGTCGATGACCTCGTCAGTGCGCAAGGTGGCGTACCTGGTCTTCATGTAACCGTGCGTGGGATGCTCCGGCGATACGGACTCCCCGATGAGCGCCGCGAACAGCGGCAGGTAGCCGACGATTTTGTCGTTAATGCGCGCAAGGTCGGAGAGATGCTCGACCCGAAGACTCTCCGCGCTTCCGCCAAATCTCGCGAATATTGGCTTCTGCAGATGTTCGATGACCGATGCGAGCAGCGCGTCCTTAGTCGCGAAGTGACGGCGGAGTCCCGTGTGGGAGATGCCTGCCTGGGCCGCAACGTCCCTCAGCGACACCGATCGGTAACCGCGGGACGCGAAGAGCTCGCTGGCACTTTCCACGATGGTTTGCCGCGTCTGTTCCGACGCCTGCGCACGCGCTCCGGGCCGCGGAGCGCCGCGTTCGGTCTGCGTAACTGACGTCGGTGCCATGTCCACACCCTACCGTCAACTTCCACTTGTTCGAGTTTAAGTTTCCACTCGTTCTATTTTGATGTACATTCGTTGCCAGACGCCGCATCAGCGGAGATGCACCAGTGCGTCAGGCTTCGAGAGGAAACCATGACAGAGACGTCATCAGCAGCCACGGACAGTTTGTCCACACCCCAGCCCATCAGAACGCCACGCGGCTTCGCACTCGCACTTTCGGGCGTCAACTTTGGTGTCTTCATTGCACTGATGACTCCCGTCATGGTGTCGATGGCTTTCAAGATCGAACACATCACGGCGAGCCGCGAAGAGGCCACCTCGGCACTCGGCCTCGTGTTGGGCGTGGGCGCACTCTTCGCACTGTTCGCAAACCCGCTGGCCGGACGCCTGTCCGACCGCACCACCTCACGGTGGGGAATGCGCCGCCCGTGGATCCTTGGCGGCACCATCGTTGGCCTAGGGGCGTTCGCACTCATCGGCGTCGCGACGTCCGTCTGGGTTGTGCTGATCGCGTGGTGCCTGGTTCAGGCTTCCTACAACGCCGTCCTCGCGGCAGCCCAGGCCACCCTCCCCGACCAGGTTCCCGAGAACGACCGCGGACGCGTCGGCGGCATCGTGGGCCTCATGACCCCGATGGCGATCCTCGCCGGAAGCTTCCTCGTCAACTTCCTGCCCGGGGATTTCGAGCGCTTCGTCGTCCCGGCAGTCATCGCGGTCATCGCGTCGGGACTCTTTGTGATCTACCTCAAGGACCGCAAGCTCGACCACGCCCCTGCTGAGCGTTTTACGGCCAAGCAGTTCTTTGGGTCCTTCGTCTTCAACCCCGTCAAGCACCGCGACTTTGGGTGGACATGGCTGACCAAGTTCATGATCATGTTCGGCTATGCCGGTATCGCCACGTTCCTGCCCTTCTACCTCGGCGACAAGTTTGGTCTGAACGAGCAAGAAACCATTGCCATCATCTTGGCCTCCAACGTCGCGGCCATGGCCTGCATGGCAGTGTCGAGCCCGCTGGGCGGCTACCTGTCGGACAAGATCGGAAAGCGCCGTCCGTTCGTCGCTGCTGCCGGAATGGTGATGGTCATCGGGCTGCTGATCCTGGCGTTCGCCCCATCGGTCCCAGTTCTCATCTTCGGTCAGGCGATCATCGGTCTGGGTGCCGGTTGCTTCTTCTCCGTTGACCTTGCCCTCGCGACCCAGGTCCTTCCGAACCGCGACGACATCGCCAAGGACCTCGGCGTGCTCAACATCGCTAACGCCCTCCCCCAGTCGATCGCCCCCGCTATGGCCCCGGCGGTCATCGCATTCGGTGCGACCACCGCATTGGGCGGCTACGAGACTTGGTACGTGTTCGGCGCACTGGTCGCACTCGCCGGATCGGTCCTCGTGTACCGCATCAAGGGCGTCAAGTAGCCGGATCGCGCTAGACCTCGGGAGATCAGCATGACCACGACTCAGCAATCACAGACCCGGCCATGGCTCGACGGCACCCTCCCCATTGAGGAGCGCATTGAGCTTCTCCTAGGGGAGATGACGATCGAGGAGAAGGCGGGCCTCTTCTTCCACACGATGACGGCAGCCCACGCCCTTGAAGAGGGGGACCCCGCGTTCAATCTACCGAGCGGACGCGACCTCGTGACTGACATGCACATCACGCACGTCAACCTGCTCGGCGCGGCGCCCACAGCGCGGGAACTTGCGCAGTGGCATAACGCGCTGCAAAGAATCGCTGCGGAAACTCGGCTCGGCATCCCCGTGACCGTGTCGACTGACCCGCGTCACTCGTTCACCGACAACCCAGGTGCCGCCATCATGGCCGGGCCGTTCTCGCAGTGGCCGGAGACCCTGGGTCTTGCCGCCATTGGCGACGAGGAACGCGTGGAGCGCTTCGCGGAGATTGCCCGCCAGGAGTACACCGCGGTGGGATTGCGCGTCTCGCTCCACCCACAGATTGACCTGGCAACCGAGCCCCGCTGGTCTCGTCAGGTCGCCACCTTTGGCGAAGACGCGGACCTCACGGGCCGTCTCGCGGCGGCGTACATCCGTGGCTTCCAGGGCGAGACGTTTGGACCCGGGTCTGTGTCAACCATGACGAAGCACTTCCCCGGCGGTGGTCCTCAGAAGGATGGCGAGGATCCCCACTTCGCGTATGGCAAGGAGCAGGTCTACCCTGGCGACCACTTCGATCACCACCTGGCTCCTTTCGAGACGGCCATTGAAGCGGGAACGCGCCAGATGATGCCGTACTACGGCATCCCAATGGGCACCGAGCACGAGGAAGTCGGCTTTGGCTTCAACAAGTCCGTCATCACGGGCCTCCTGCGTGAGCGCTTTGGTTTCGATGGGCTCGTGTGCACCGACTGGGGCCTGATCACCGACACTTCCGTCATGGGCGAGCCCTTCCCGGCGCGCGCTTGGGGCGTTGAGCACCTGAGTCCACGTGCACGCATGAAAAAGATCCTTGACGCCGGCGCTGACCAGTTCGGCGGCGAGAAGTGCGTGGAGACCTTGGTCGACCTCGTAACTAGCGGTGATGTCTCGCAGACACGCATCAATGTCTCCGCACGCCGCATCCTGCGCGAAAAGTTCGAGCTTGGACTCTTCGACAACCCCTACGTGGACGAGGACGCCGCCGAGCAGGTCGTCGGCAGCGCCCATTTCCGCGCCGAAGGTCGGCAGGCACAGCGCGACTCCGTCACCGTGCTGACAAACGACGGCACGCTCCCCTTGCAACGCGGAAAGCGCATCTACGTCGAGGGAATCGACGAGGAAACGGCGTCAGCCTACGGCGAGGTTGTGGCCAATCCGGCACAAGCTGACGTCGCGATCGTGCGCCTGCACGCCCCCTTCGACGAGCGCGCAACCGTGTTCGAGAACTTCTTCCACGCCGGCTCGCTCGAATTCGCGCAGGACGTCGTGGATCACATCCAAGAGATCGCCGCCGCGGTCCCCACCGTGGTCGACTTCGCGCTGGACCGCCCGGCGATCATCGAACCCGTCGTCAACGTCGCACACGCCACGACGGCGAACTGGGGCACCGAGGGATCGTGCTTGCTGGACGTCCTGTGCGGCCAATCGGAGGTGCGCGGAACGCTTCCGTTCGACCTGCCGCGGTCCACGGCGGCCATCGAGGCCTCGCGCCCCGATGTGCCCTTTGACACCGAAGACCCGCTGTTCCGTTTCGGCCACGGCCTCAACCTGTCCTGACCGTGCGAGGCGCCGCGCAACCAGCGGCGCCTCGCCTCACGGAGCAGTGATGAAGATGTCGAACATCTCGGGGTGGCGCGCGTGCACCAGCGCCGCGAACACCACAGCGTCAAACAACAAGTGGACCGTCACCACATAGGAGAACGACTTCCACTTTGCGAAGAGCCATCCTTGAATCAGCGCGAACGGAATCGTGAATACCGGCGCCCACTCGCGGTAGCCGAGTTCCCATAGGAACGACACAAAGACGAGGGTCTGCAGCCCGTTCGCCCACCACAGCGGGAAGTGGCGACACAAGAGCGCGAAGACCACGCAGATGAAGAACAGCTCGTCCCAGATCCCCACCGCATTCACGCCGACGAACAGCCTGGCCACATCCGTGTCTCCGGACAGGTCTGGCCAGTTCATATAGGCGCCTGAGCCAATGAAGTAGAACGGCAGCAGCAGGTAGCCCGCGACAATCACGATCCCGAGGTACCACCACTGTGCGCGCGTCCACTGGCGCCCAGTCCGCACGGGAAACTTCACTCCCCCGTGCCCCAGTACCCACCGTGCGAGCGCCCAAGGCACCAGGACCGCCAGCGACAGCGCCACAGTGAATCGCGCGATGCCCGCGTTGGTCAGATCTGCTTCAAGGGAGATGGTCGAGATGATGGCTTGGCCCAGCGCGATGAGCACCAAGTCTTTGCCCAGTTCACGGTCCGCCCACAGCCCCAGGGCGACTCCGGCCACGAGCGGGATATACCCCTCGGGCCGGGCGTGGATGGCAAACAGGACGACAGCTGCCGCGCACACCAAGAACGCTGCGCTGAGCCGCGCCCAATCGCGACCCTGGGTGAGGTCGAGCGACGGGGTGACCCTGGCATCGGCCGTCTGTGTCATGCGACCCAGCATGCCACGTCGCTCACCGCGCCTGCGGACATTTTGCAGGGCCGATGCTCGGTTCAGTTGGCCTTTAGACCGACAGCGCGACCTTGCGCGTCAACCGGGGATAGAGCGCGCCGAGGGACACCTGACGTACGACGTTGAGCGCGAGGAAACTGGTCCACACGAGGCCATTGGTGAGGCCTCCGCCGACCATCGCGCCGATGAGCAGCATCGGCAGGAAGACGCCCAAGACCGACACAGCCATCGCACCAAACATCAGCCCCGCTTGGCCCGCACCGAGGAAGACGCCGTCCAGCCAGTACGCCCCCCACGACAGCAGAGGGAGCAGTGCAATCCAGGGCCAGTACTCAAGAGCCGTGGCGCGGACCTCCGGCAAGTCCGTCAACAACGTCAAGATGACTCCTCGGCCAAGCCAGTACACGGCGGTCATCCCCACGCCGATCACGGCCATCGGAATCGCTGTGGCAATGACGGCGGCGTGGAATTGCGGCACGTCGCCGGCTCCCGCCGAGTGCGCCACGAGAGCCTCCGCGGCATTTGCGTACCCGTCGAGCGCGTAGGAGGCGAGGTTCATCAACTGGAGCATGATCGCGTTGGCGGCGAGCACCTCGGGCCCAAAGTAGGACCCAACGGAGGCCACGAACGTCACGACACCGGTCAGCAGCGCCGTGCGGCCCATGAGCGCACCGTTGAACTTGAGCAGGGTCCCCCAGCCGTGCCGGAGCGTGCGGTCGCGCCAGTCCCTAAAAGTGGCCCGCTGCGACTCGCTCAGATGTCGCCACAACAACGTGAGAGCCAGCCCGGCCCCAACGAGCTCGGAGCCAAACGTGCCCCATGCCGCCCCCTGAGCACCCATGCCGAGTCCGCCGACAAGGATGAGGTCGAGCACGATGTTCGTGAGCGCCTGCGTAGTGGCAATCACCAGCGGAATGCGGGTGTTCTTGGAGCCGATGAAGTAGCCGGACACGACGAGCGTCATCAGCAGTGCGGGAAGGCTGAGTCCCCGGATTAGCGTGTACGCGATCGCGGCGTCCCTGGCCGGGCCTTCCGGGGCAAGAATGTGCAGGATGCCAGGCACCACGACCCACATCACCACCAGCCACACCGCCGCCATTGCCAAGGCCAGCCCGAAGGCTCGCTGGACGTGACGCACTGCACCTTGCAGCTCGGCCCTACCCAAGGACCGGCCCACGAGCGACGTGGTGCCGGTGCGCAGGAAGGCGAAAATCCAAAACAACGTCGAAATAACTGCTGCACCCAAGCCGACGGCGCCGATGTCCGTGGCGGTTGCGAAGTGGCCCAGTGCGGCCGTGTCGACCAGGCCCGCAAGGGGCACCGCGATGTTGGACGCGATCGCGGGCAACGCAAGCGACGCCGCGGCCCGATGCGGTAGCGGTCGGGCGACGCGGCGTCGCTGTGACGTGGGGTGGCTCGTGATGAGCTCCTGTCGAATTACTTGGCGGGGCGGGCGGCCACGACTTCCTGCTTGGGCTCGGTCTTGGCCGGGAGGGTCTTGGGACGCCAGGATGCACGAGTGGCCTCGAACGCCGTGATGTCTTCCTCATTCTGGAGGGTCAGGCCGATGTCGTCCAAACCTTCCATGAGGCGCCAGCGCACGTAGTCGTCGATCTCGAACGGCACCGTGATGTCGCCGCAGGTGACGGTGCGGTCCTCGAGGGACACCGTGAGCTCCTTGCCGGGCTCGGCCTCCATGGCCTTCCACAGCAGCTCGATGTCGCCCTGCTGCACCTCAGCGGCGAGCAGTCCCTGCTTGCCGGAGTTGCCGCGGAAGATGTCAGCAAAGCGCGAGGCGATGACGACCTTGAAGCCATAGTCCTTGAGGGCCCACACGGCGTGCTCGCGGGAGGAGCCGGTACCGAAGTCGGGACCCGCAACCAGCACGGAGCCAGCCTTGTACGCGTCCTGGTTGAGAATGAAGTTCTCGTCGCCGCGCCAGGCAGCGAAGAGAGCGTCCTCGAAGCCCGTGCGAGTGACGCGTTTGAGGTAGACGGCGGGGATGATCTGGTCGGTGTCGACGTTGGAGCGGCGCAGCGGGACGCCGACGCCGGTGTGAGTGGTGAACTTCTCCATGGCGGTGTCTCCTTTACGCGGAGGCGCCGACGAGTACGTCAGCGTCTTCCAGGTCGGCGGGGCTGGACAGGGTGCCGCGCACGGCGGTGGCTGCCGCGACAAGCGGGCTGACCAGGTGGGTACGTCCACCCTTGCCCTGGCGGCCCTCGAAGTTACGGTTCGAGGTGGACGCGCTGCGCTCCTGCGGCTTGAGCTGATCAGGGTTCATGCCCAGGCACATCGAACAACCGGCGTTGCGCCATTCGGCACCGAAGTCGATGAAGATCTGGTCCAAGCCCTCGTCCTCTGCCTGGAGGCGCACCCGGGCGGAGCCGGGCACCACGAGGAAGCGGGTGTTGGGAGCCTTGGTACGGCCCTGAATGATTTCCGCAGCGGCGCGCAGGTCCTCGATACGACCGTTGGTGCACGATCCCAGGAACACGGTGTCAATCTCGAGTTCCTTGAGCGGCTGACCCGCGGTGAGGCCCATGTACTTCAGGGCGTTCTCGGCGGCCTCGCGCTGGTCGGCATCCGCGATGTCTTCGGGGTTGGGCACGTTAGCGCTAATCGGCAGGCCCTGGCCCGGGTTGGTTCCCCAGGTCACGAAGGGCTCGAGGTCCGATGCTTCGAGGTTGACTTCCGTGTCAAACACGGCGTCGTCGTCCGTGACGAGGGTCTTCCAGTCCTCGACTGCGGCGTCCCAGTCGGCACCCTCGGGGGCGTGGGGGCGGCCCTTGACGTACTCGAAGGTGGTCTCGTCGGGGGCAATCAGACCGGCGCGGGCGCCAGCCTCAATCGACATGTTGCACACGGTCATGCGTGCTTCCATCGACAGCGACTTGATGGCGTCACCCCGGTACTCCAGGACGTAGCCCTGGCCGCCGCCGGTGCCGATCTTGGCGATCACGGCGAGGATGATGTCCTTCGCCGTGGTGCCCTCAGGCAGGTCGCCGTTGACGTTGATCGCCATGGTCTTGAACGCCTTGAGGGGCAGCGTCTGCGTGGCGAGCACGTGCTCGACCTCGGAGGTACCGATACCGAAGGCAAGCGCGCCGAAGGCGCCGTGGGTCGACGTGTGCGAGTCACCGCAGACGACCGTCATGCCCGGCATGGTCAGACCAAGCTGCGGGCCCACGACGTGCACGACGCCCTGGTCCGCGTCGCCCAGTGAGTGGATGCGGACGCCGAACTCCTTGGCGTTGTTGCGCAGCGTGTCGATCTGCGTGCGGCTGGTGAGGTCCGCAATCGGCTTATCGATGTCCAGCGTGGGGGTGTTGTGATCCTCGGTCGCGATCGTGAGATCGGGACGGCGGACCTGGCGACCAGCGAGGCGCAAGCCCTCGAAGGCCTGCGGGCTGGTGACTTCGTGACACATGTGCAGATCGATGTAGATGAGGTCGGGCGCGCCGCCCTCACCCTTGTGGACCAGGTGACTGGCCCACAGCTTCTCCGCGAGCGTGGTTCCCATGATTACCTCCGAATGTTCGCATCTCACGATACGAGACGCTAGTATCGCTCTATGGACAATCATAGCGGCGTTGGCGTGGTGGACAAGACCGCAGCGATACTTTCTGTTCTCGAAAACGGGCCCGCGACCCTTGCGGAGCTCGTTGCCGAGACGCACTTGGCGCGCCCCACTGTGCACCGCCTCGCGCTAGCGCTCGAGCACCATCACCTCGTGGGCCGGGACTCTACCGGGGCATTCGTGCTGGGACCGCGCTTCGCGCAGCTCGCAGCATCGGTTGGCGAAGACCGCCTCGTGTCCGCGGCACTGCCCGTCCTCACCACGCTGCGCGACCGCACCGGAGAATCCAGCCAGCTGTACCGCCCGCATGGAGATCAGCGCATCTGCATCGCGGCCGTGGACCGCCCCGTGGGATTGCGCGACTCCATTCCCGTTGGCACGACCATGACAATGCACGCAGGATCCGCCGCGCAGGTGCTCCTCGCCTGGGCCGAGCCCGAGCGGATGCACGCAGCACTGTCCGGCTCTGCGTTTTCCGCCAGCGACCTCGAACGCCTGCGCGAGCGCGGCTACGCGGAAAGCGCGGGAGAGCGCGAGTCAGGCGTGTCCTCCGTGTCTGCACCCGTGTGGGGCACCGCCGGCACGGTCATTGCCGCCGTGTCGATTTCCGGCCCCATTGAGCGACTCACCGCACACCCCGCAGGCGAGCACGCGACGGCCGTCGTCGATGCCGCGCGCCAGCTGAGCGACGTGCTCAGACGCACCGAACAGTAGTGGCAGGACGTTAGTCCCTTGCAACATTGAGCCCGCGCGCGTAGACCAAGAATATGGATGCCGCGATCGTCTTTGAGTCAATGTGGGGCAATACTGCTGCAATCGCGCACGCCATCGCGTCTGGATATGGAGACAGCGCACGGGCACTCACTACCGACGAGGCAACTCCTGGACTGGTTCAGACCCTCGCGTTACTCGTAGCGGGAGCTCCGGTGCACGGGCTCAACCTTCCAACAGAACGGTCCCGCGCTACGGCAGCGGCAAGGAACACGGACCCCGACGAAATCCCTGCAGACACGACCCATCCCAGGCTTGAGATGTGGCTCGAATCCCTCCCCGCCGGGCATATTGCGTTTGCGGCGTTCGAGACGCGCATCGCTGGTCCGCTGGGCCGTGGCGCGGCGACCACGATCGAGCGGCATCTGCGGACGCTCGGCTACCGAGAGATCGACCGTCGCCATCAGTTCACCGTGACGATGCGGCCCCACACCAAAAAGCCTGCCGCGATGTTACTCCCGGGCGAGGAGCAGAAAGCCTTCGAGTGGGGCATTCGGCTGAGAAAATCTGTCCAAGCCGCACCTTAAGGGCATTCCATAACCCCAGGTATAGGCACGATCGAAACGATGTTAACGCGCACTTCTCCCGCATCGAATCGTTTCGTGTTACGTTCGGCTCACACTGCTCTGACAACCCCAGCGGAGCAGCATGTGCAATCCCCCACCGAAGGCTCAAAGGAGAGCAACACGTGAAACGCACCACGATTTCCCGCATCGCCGGAATCAGCGCCGGAGGCTTACTCATTTCTACGATCGCCCTCGCGCCAGCATCGGCCGACCTCGCCAATCAAGACTTCACCGAGGACGCCGGTAGCTTCTGGAGTTGGGGCCTCGCCGACGGCCATCAGGTCGTCGATGGCCAACTCTGCGGCACCTCAACCGGCGACGGCACTGGCGCCGGCGGCCTCGGCGCCAGCTTTCCCTTGAGCGCTGGCGACAACGTCGCAACGCTCGACCTCGACTCGACCGGCGAGGTTCAGGTCAAGGTCGTGTCCGGCCCCAGCGACTCTGTCGCCCACGCCGAGGTCATGGTCGACGCCGACGCCGAAAGTTCCGTCGAGATCCCGTTCACAGCGGACGCAGATGCGGACCCAGCAAAGATCATCGTCGACGTGAGCCACCTCGACGGCGTCCCACGAGAGGTCTGCATCGACAACGTCGCTGTCACCGCGCTTGTCGAACAAATTTCCAACGGAGGCTTCGATGATGGCCTCGACGGCTGGACACACTACGGATTCGAAGACGGCACCGCTCGCGTCACCGAAGAAGGCGTGTTCTGCGCAACGGTCCCGGCAGGCACCGCGAACCCATGGGACGTCGCGCTCTTCCAAGATCTCGAACTCACGACCGGCCCCTACACCTTCAGCTTTGACTCCTCCGGCGCAGGACCCATCCGCGGGCACGTGCAACAAGAAGGCGGCAGCTACACGCCCTACGGCGTCATCGAGGCGGCAGGGTCGGAGGAACTCACCACCCACACCGTCGACGTGACGATCACGGACGAGCCGGTCGATCCTCGCATGGCCTTCCAGGTGGGCGGAAACGCTGACGAATGGGAGTTCTGCACAGACAACGTCTCCTACGTCGGTGGTGCCGAGGCGGAACCGTACGAGCCAGAAACCGGCCCCCGCGTACGCGTCAACCAGGTGGGATACCTGATCCACGGCCCCAAGAACGCGACCCTCGTGACCGACGCCGCCGAGCCAGTGTCGTGGGCCCTCGAATCCGACGGCGGTGAGGCCGCATCCGGCCTCACCGCGGTGCAAGGCGTTGACGAGTCCGCGGGCCTGAACACACACGGCATCGACTTTTCCGATGTCACGAGCCCCGGCACCTACACGCTGAGTGCTGACGGCGAGACCTCTTACGAGTTCGAGATCGGCACGGAAGCCTACGAAGACCTCCGCACCGACGCGCTGAACTACTTCTACCTCGCACGCTCCGGCATTGAGATCGACGGCGACATTGTTGGCGAGGAATACGCCCGCGATGCGGGTCACGTCTCACAGGCCGGCGGCGACGCGACCAACCAGGGCGACCTGGGAGTGGGATGCCAAAACGCAGCGGATTCTGCTCGCGTCTACACCGACTCCTACGGATGGGAGCCGTGCGACTACACGCTTGACGTGGTGGGCGGCTGGTACGACGCCGGCGACCACGGCAAGTACGTCGTCAACGGCGGCATCTCGACCGCCCAACTGCTCGGAACCTATGAGCGGACCAAGACCGCAGCATCGGCCGACCTCGATGCCCTGGCCGATGGCACGCTCAACGTGCCGGAAGCTGCCAACGGCGTACCGGACGTCCTCGACGAGGCCCGGTGGGAACTCGAGTTCATGCTCAAGATGCGAGTTCCCGCGGGCGCGCAGTTCGAGGGACTGGTGCACCACAAGGTCCACGACGACGGCTGGACGGGCCTTCCGCTCATGCCTGCGGACGACCCTCAGGTACGCGAACTCCACCGTCCGTCTACGGCGGCGACGCTCAACCTGTCGGCCACCGCGGCGCAGGGCGCACGCCTGTTCGCGCCGTACGACGAGGACTTCGCCAACGAGCTGCTCACGGCGGCGCGTGAGACCTTCGTGGCAGCCCAGGGCACGCCGGACCTGTACGCACCGGCGGCCGACGGCGCTGACGGAGGCGGTCCCTACGACGACTCGGACGTGTCCGATGAGTTCTACTGGGCGGCCGCAGAGCTGTTCCTCACCACTGGCGAAGACCAGTACGAGGACTTCCTGCTCGCCTCCGAGATCCACGAGGCGGACTCGTTCCCGACCAGCGGATTCAGCTGGGACCAGTTGGACGCGATCGCGAAACTTAACCTCGCGGCCGTGCCGAACTCCTTCACAGACCGCGACGCGATCACGGAGCAGGTCCTTTCGGGGGCCGATGCCGTGGTTGCCGAGCAGTCGAGCCAAGCGTTTGGGCTGGCGCTACCTGACGACGGGTTTGTGTGGGGATCGAACGCCTCGGTTCTCAACAACCAGGTAGTTCTGGGAAGTGCCTTCGATCTCACGGGCGACGGCAAGTATGCGGACGCGGTCGTCGAGTCGATGGACTACCTGCTGGGCCGCAACGCGCTCAACTGGTCCTACGTGACCGACTACGGCGATGTGACGAGCATGAATCAGCACAGCCGCTGGTTCACGAACCAACTCGACGAGACTCTGCCGAATCCGCCGTCCGGTTCGGTTGCCGGTGGACCCAATGCCGACATCGGCACCTGGGACCCCGTCATCACCGCGACGTACCCGGACAAGGACTGCTCGGCGCAGCAGTGCTACATCGACCACATCGAGTCCTGGTCCACGAATGAGATCACCGTGAACTGGAACTCCGCGCTGTCGTGGGTTGCCTCCTGGCTCGCCGACTACGACCAGGGCGCCGGGATCGTGGAGCCCTGCTCAGTCAGCTACACCGTTCACGGGTCATGGCCCAAGGGGTTCAACACCCAAGTGTGGGTAGAAAACATCTCGGACGAGGCGATCACCGACTGGCAGCTCACGTGGGCCTTCCCCGCGGACGATGCCGTGACGCGCCAAGCGTGGAGCGCCACCTGGTCGCAGGACGGTGCTTGGGTCACCGCTGAAGGCAAGCGATGGAACGGCACCCTCCAGCCGGGCAATCGCACCACGATCGGGTTCATCGGGTCGCCGGGCAGCCTGTCCGACGCGCCGCCCGAACAGTTCTGGCTCAACGGCCAGGCCTGCGAGATGACCGGGTGAGGGTCGCTCGCTAGAGAAGGGTCAGGCCCGGCGGGAGGATGCCCCCGCCGGGCCTGATCTCTGTCTCAGTGCGCGGCTCGCTCCGACACCAGGTTCTCCATCGCCGCAGCTGCGCGGCGAAGTTCCCGGTACACGCTGTCTCGCCCGTCGCCGCGGCGCGCCACCACCACGATGAGGAATGCTTCAGCGACGGTTCGCGAGATGATTTCGTGCTCGCGGCCATGGATCACGGCGCCTTGCAGATCAGCGACTCCAAGACTGCGGGCGGTAAGTTCCACGACTCCCATCAACGAAGCAACCGAGGCTGCACCTCGTTCACGGTCAACGAGCGTGGCGTCGTCGACGTACGCAATCCCGTCCGCGGTGGCGACAATCACGCGCTCGACGTCGTCACATTCGCGCAAAGGCGCAACTAAGGACTCGACGTGTTGCCGGTCGATCAACTTGCCACCCGCGCCATGCCCGACATGGACCGAAGCCACTCAGATTCGCGCTGGACTACCTCACGCACCGCATCGCCCACCGGCACGTCGGCGCCAAGAACCACGGCGAGCAGGTGGCCCGCGTCAACGGGCGCGATCACGAGACTGCCAGCCTCTCCTTCGAGCACGGCGAGCCTCGCGGCGCCGAGGGCGAAGCTACTTGTGGCGGTCGCGGCAAGACCGACGGTGGCCGCCGTCAGTGCGGCCGCACCGTCCCGCGCGGCAAGCGGGACATCGTCGTACAGAGCGATGCCGTCTGTGCGGGAAATGATGACGCGCTCAATCCCGGTGACACTTCGCTTCAAGCGCGCGGCCACCAGGAGGCCGTGTTTGGGAATGATCATGAGTGTCCTCCCCCGGACGGGGTTGTGGTCGAGCCAGGGTTCGATACCGAAGTGGCCGCGGGACGAAGTGCGTGTCCGACCACGGCCCGCAATGCGCGCGAGGTGTCTGACATGAGCCTCGGATCGCACTCCACAAGGCTTTGCTCGGGCACGCCGAGCGAGGTCGCAAGGTCGGCCGCTGATACAGCCGTGCGATCCCAGCGGTTCACGGCTAGGACATACGGCACATCGGGCGCGAAGGATTGAAAGCGCTTCAGAATTCCGCGGGCCTGAGCTTGAGACTGCAGTCTGCTGGCGTCAACCACAATGACGTAACCTGCCATGCCGTGCCCCAGGATCGGCCACATGAAACTAAACCGCTCTTGCCCGGGGGTCCCGAACAAGGTCACAAGGTACTCCGAGCTGTCGACACGAATTCGCGTGGTGCCGTGGTCGAGCGCGACCGTTGTCTGCTCCTTGAGCCGTGACGTCTCGTCAGACACTGCTCGTTCAAATCCCAATGCATCAGTACAGGCAGTGGTCACAAATGTCGTCTTGCCTGCGCCAAAAGGCCCAGCGATGACGACCTTCTTCACATCGCTCATAGTGTCGACGGGTCACACGGCGGCGGGGCGGCACGTCTCCGGACCGCCCCGTGCCTCCGTGGCGCCCTTAGACCTCGAGGGCCTGCTCGACAGCCTGCAGCTGACGGCGAGCCATTGCCAGGTTGGAACGTGAACGCTCAAGCGCGACATAGATGAAAAGGCCGTGACCGTTCGGGGCGGTGACCAAGCGGATGAGGTGAATCTGGCTTCCGAGGGTGATGAGAATGTCCTCGATCTTGTCGTCGAGGCCGAGCGAATCCATGACACGCATCTTGGCGCGCACGACCTCCGTGTTACCGGCTGCAGCCAGTTCGAGGTCGAGGCCCGATCCCTGGGTCGCAAGCGTCATCCCGCTGTCGTAGTCCACCAGCGCGGCGCCGATTGCACCGTCGATGTCGAGGACCTGCTTCATTGAGTCGGCTGCGTTAGCCATGGTTTCCCTCCCAGGAATTGCGGCACAGGTGTGTGCCTTCAGATTGGAGTGCTGTGCGGCGCGGGCGTCTTCACGACGCGACACAAGCGTTCAGGTAAGACCCTGAAACGAGGAATCCCCGTCGCTGAAGCAACGTGGGACCGGGCAACTTTATGCCTTAACCAGGAGTTTCGTCTACGGCTGGGGGTTGACCGCCGGTCGAGGACGAATCTGCGAATCATGGGACTTCACAACCACGCCGGTGCACCATGTCCGATTCGCGAACTTTCATCGCGGATTTGTTGTGAGACTCAACAAGAACAGTCGACTCAGGCACCATCGTTATCAATTTCTAGACCGATCGGTGCGCGCCCTTCCAGTGCGACCATCTCTCACTTTCGAACCACTTAGAGTGGAAAGATGCCTGCTAAGCGCCCCTCCCCGATCGTCGTCTTCGACGGCGACTGCGGTCTGTGCAACGGCTTCGTGGCGTGGCTCATCCGACGCGACCGCGAGGCGCGGTTTCTGATTGCGGGGAGCGCCGGAGAGGTGGGGCGTGCTGCGTTGGAGTCGATGGGGTTGCGGCAGGAGATTGCCGACTCGACGCTGGTGGTTGCCACTGCTGACGGTCCGCGGACTAGGGCCGATGCTGTGAGGACCGTGCTCGTCGGGCTCGGATGGCCGTGGCGTGCGGGCGGCGCCATAGTGATTGTGCCCAGGCGCGTGCGCGACGGCGTCTACGACCAGATCGCGCGGCGCAGGCCGCGCCGACCGGCGGAAGATCCCGCGTGCGGTACTCCCCCAGTGGGTCTGGTGGAGCAATGGCGAGCGCGGTTGGCCACCGTCGCGGATGTGACTGCGCTGGCGCCTCCCCAGTAGGACGCCTGTGTACGTCTGCGCGTCAAAAGTGACGCAAATGTCCTACTGAGACCGGAACAGGAAAGGTCTGGATACGAAAAAACTCCCCACCGTACTCGGTGAGGAGTCCATCCGTAGCCCCGACGGGATTCGAACCCGCGCTACCGCCTTGAGAGGGCGGCGTGCTAGGCCGCTACACAACGGGGCCCTAGCTGCCAAAGCCACCTTCACTGGGGGCTGGCGCGAGATAAAACTCTACACTATGGCTGGCGATATTTGCTAATCGCCCGCCAGGAGGATGCGGCTCACTCTCGCGGCCGATGCGCGACTGCCCGCACGGCGGGCACAGTCACTGTGTGACAAACACACAGACGCTCCGCGCACTCGACGATATCGCCCTTGCGACCAGCCACCGCTCCCTCACCTCGCAGGTGCGCTTCGAGGTCCAGATGCCGGGGCTCCAATGGTCGTTTCTCGACGACGGCGCACCCGAGCAGTACTTCGTCGCATCGATCACGAAGTTGGCGACTACGGCCATCGTGTTCCAGCACATTGATGAGGGACACTACGCCCTGACAACCCCAGCACAGGACCTCCTCGAAGGCTCTGTCACAGAAGGCGTGCCTGGTTTCGCGACAAGCTCGCCACCGGTCACGGTGGCGGACCTCCTGGGCCACACCTCCGGCATCCCCGATTACTTCGAGACCGCACCGCGGGGCACGGACACGATGCTGGCGAGAATCCGCCGCGAGGACGTGGGGTGGACGCCGCTGGAGGCGATCGACAGCGTGCGCGGACGCGATGCCGTGGCGACGCCCGGGGACACGTCCAAGGCTCACTATTCGGACACCAACTTCCAACTGCTGCAGCTCATCATCGAAGGCATCGACGGGCCGTACGCGACCGCCGTGCAGCAGCGTATCTGTTCGCCGCTGGGCCTCACGCAGACGTTCGTGTTCGGCACCGAGCACCTCGAGCGCTTTGACGACATCGCAGCCATCACGGACGGCAAGTCCGCATTCGCGAGGCCGCTCGCCATGGCCTCGTTTCAAGCCGACGGCGGGATGGTGTCCACCACTGTGGAGCAGATCCGCTTCTTGCGTGCGTACATGGGCGGTCAACTGTTCTCCCAGGGACTCCTCGAAAGAGCCACGACTAACTGGCGCCGCATGTTCTTCCCCCTTGAGTATTCGCTCGGCACCATGCGCTTTCGCCTCCCCCGCGCCATGTCGCCGTTTAGCCCCATGCCGCCCTTCATTGGCCACTCCGGCGCCAGCGGTGCCGTGCTCTTTCACGACCCATCACGGGACCTGACCATTGCAGGCTCGGTGAACCAACTGCGCAAGCGGTCGATGGCTTTCCAGGTCCTCGGGAAGATCGAGCGCGCACTGCGCTAGTCCTGGCGGACTAAGTCCATCCAGTCCACATCAGCACCTGAGCGTACCCAGCACCCCTCCCCCCGTTCGCGGGTGCACCCTTGCGCAATTCGATACGCGTTATGTAAACTTGAGCGTAGGTGACTCAAGGTGAGTCACGGCAGAGCATTCACCAGGAGGTTCACATGACTGCCACCCCGCAGACTCCTGACACCCAGGAGCAGCAGTCCGCGCTCGAGCAGTTCGGGCAAGACTTCACCGCGCTAGCTGAGGCGGGCAACCTCGACCCGGTCATTGGCCGCGATGAGGAAATCCGCCGCGTCATGCAGGTGCTGACGCGCCGCACCAAGAACAACGCCGTCCTGATCGGCGAACCCGGCGTGGGCAAGACCGCGATCGTGGAGGGCCTGGCCCAGCGCATCGTCGCGGGCGACGTCCCCTCCTCCCTCAAGGACCGGCGCGTCATCGAAATCGCGATGAGCTCCGTCGTGGCCGGCGCGGCCTTCCGCGGTCAGTTCGAGGAGCGCCTCAAGGCAATCCTGGCGGAGGTCGAGCAGGCGGAGGGCCGCATCATCCTCTTCGTCGACGAGCTCCACACCATCGTGGGCGCCGGAAAGGCGGATGGCTCCGTGGACGCGGGCAACATCTTGAAGCCCATGCTCGCGCGCGGCAAGCTCCGCATGATCGGCGCCACAACCCTGAGCGAGTACCGCGAGCACATCGAAACCGACAGCGCACTCGAACGCCGCTTCCAGCCCGTCTACGTGGGCGAACCGAGCATCGAGGACACCGTCGCAATCCTCCGCGGGCTTCAGGAAAAGTACGAGGTGCACCACGGTGTGAAGATCACCGATGAGGCGATCGTGTCCTCGGCGCGTCTGAGCGACCGGTACATCTCAGATCGCTTCCTGCCGGATAAGGCCGTCGACCTGATCGATGAGGCGACCAGTGCACTCAAGATGCAACTCGACTCGATGCCCATCGAGTTGGACCGTGCGCGTCGCCGCATCATGCAACTCGAGATCGAACGCACCCAGGTTGCGAAGGACAAGGCGGCGCGCGCTCGTCGCGACGAGATCGACGCCGAGATCACTCGGCTCAAGCAGGACTCCGAGGCTCTCAACATGCGCTGGGCCCGCGAGAAGGATCTGATTATCCGACTCTCGGGTGCCACGGAGCGCCTGGAGAGCCTGCGCGGCGACCTTGAGCGCGCCGAGCGGCTCGGCGAACTCGAAAAGGCCGGACGCATCCGCTACGGCGACATCCCGGACGCAGAGCGAGAAATGGCCGATGCTCGGGCTGAGTTGGATGCCATCGATTCCGACGAGCGCATGCTGCGTGAGGAGGTCACCGGTGAGGACATCGCGGCCGTCGTGGCACGGTGGACCGGCGTTCCTGTCGAGAAGCTCCTGACCGACGAGTCCGCCAAGCTTGGCCACCTCGAGGAGCGCCTCCACGAGCGCGTTGTGGGCCAGAACCGCGCGATCGAGAGCGTGTCCGACGCGATCCGGCGTGCTCGCGCCGGCATCGCAGACGAACACCGCCCCATCGGCTCGTTCTTGTTCCTCGGTCCCACGGGTGTCGGCAAGACGGAGCTGGCCCGCGCTCTCGCCGAGCAACTCTTCGACGACGAGCGTGCGATGGTTCGCATCGACATGTCGGAGTACATGGAGCAGCACGCCGTGGCGCGTCTGATTGGCTCTCCCCCGGGCTACGTCGGCTACGAGCAGGGCGGTCAGTTGACGGAGGCAGTGCGCCGACGCCCGTACAGCATCGTCCTATTCGACGAGGTGGAGAAGGCCCACCCGGACGTGTGGAATGTGCTGCTGCAGGTACTCGACGACGGTCGCCTCACCGATGGCCGTGGTCGCACCGTGGACTTCACGAACACGATCCTCATCATGACGTCCAACCTGGGCAGTGACGTCGTGTTGGCGTGGGACGGCATCGACCGCGGGGCCCTCGAGAGCGACCTTCACGGCGTTCTCAAGCAGGCATTCCGCCCCGAGTTCCTCAACCGCTTGGATGACGTGGTCATCTTTGACCGGATTGACCCCGTGGCGATGGAGGGGATCGTCGAGACGGAAATTGCCTCCACGACGGCACGGCTGCGCACGCAGAAGGAGATCGATCTGTCCGTGAGCGAGGCTCTACGCGAGTCGCTTGCACGTGACGGGTTCGACCCGGCCTTTGGCGCACGTCCGCTCAAGCGCTTGATCCAGACGCGCGTGCTGAATGTGCTGGCGCGCGCCATCGTGGACGGCAAGGTGCGTGAAGGAGACACGGTAGCGGCGGACTGGGACGGCGCCACGGTGCACCTCACCATCGCGTAGTTCGCGACGCCCGCCGGGTAGAAGCATGAACTGCTCGGCGGGCGCACGTGCACACATGGCTGCGGTGACAAAAAGAAAAAGGCCCGCCGTAGCGGACCTTCAACCTGGCTGGCCTACCTGGACTCGAACCAAGACTAACGGAACCAGAAACCGTCGTGCTGCCAATTACACCATAGGCCAGTGTGGCCGGGCTGTTCCCCCGACCGGCGCACAACTGTACCGCGACCTAGGCCCTTCAACAAAATCGGCGCCGGGTCCTCGAAGGCGCCCCCAGCATCGGCCCTGCTCACTAGTCCCAATAGACCTCTGCGAGTGTTTCAGCCTCAACGAAACCTGCACTGATCAACGCGTTGCAGGACGTCGCCAATGCACCCAGCACGTCGCTCAGATCGCTCGCCGAGCCCCACGGCCGGCGCACCCCCGCGCTGACCGTGATGTCGGCGCAGCGGATGAAGTCCACACGGGTGAGGTAGGACCCAATTCCGAGTTGGGCATCGTCCCGCCCCACCCGCAGCACCACCGCGGAGCCGTCGGCGAGGACCGCCGTGGTCTGCCCAAATGCATCGGCCCGGGCTCGCACGGTGGGCACCCACACCATCTCCTCCGCAAGCGCCGCCTCAACGACCTCGTGCGCGGCGCCCCAGTACTCCTGCGCATCGCGATCCTCGCGCGCGGGCTCCTCTCCGTCGGGACGCAGGAGCGCGAACCCGTGGGTGACCTCGGCGGGGTGCTGTGCAACCCACGCCTGCTCGGCCACGACCGCGAGGAAGTCTTGGTCGTGACGGGCCGATGCTATGAGGGAGTCGATCTGCTCGGTGGCGGTTTCGTCGATGGGGTGATGGCTGACCGGGCAGTCCGCGGTTCCGGGCACGGTCTCGTCGACGGTGCCGTAGGTGTTGAGATAGAGGTCGGGATCGCGGAGCTCGGGAACGGGCCTTGAACTGTCGACTGGTTCCGCGTGAATGCCCAGATAGTCGGCGACCACTCCCACGTGATGGCGATGCGTGACGATCCGCGGCTCGTAGGGGTACCCCTGGGCGGCGGAACAGGCGACGGCGTCCACTCTGGCCTCCCACTCTGCGTAAACCTCCGCAGTCGCGACCTGCGCATCCGTCAGCGTGGCGTCCTCAGTTGCGCCGAGGTTCGGTGTGGGCATGGCCGTGGATTCATCGGCACCACCGGCTGCTCCGGGGTAGAGCCAGATCACTGCGGCCGCGATCAGCGCGCCGCACCCGAACGCGAAGAGAAGCCGGACGGGATCGCCCACGCGCGGACCGCGATGCTTAATTGAGGCGTTGGAATCGTCAAAGGTGTGATGGTCAGCGGCGGCTGTCTCGTCATGGCTAGCCGCGCGGATGCGCTTGCGTTCGCGCCGAGACGGGCGCGGAGGTGTCACATCGACATACTCGTGCTCCATCAGCGCCTCCGCAGGGTGCGGCCCTGCACCCTCACAGTCCAGATTAATCCCGGTGCGAGCGGCGGGCGAGGCGGACCCCGGATATGGATGGCCGCTAGGACAGGAGGTCGAGCACCTCGAGAAGACCTTCGATGCGTGACGTTCCCGCCGGAGCCTCCCCGTGTCCTGCGCGGCGGGTGCCCGGGCGATCGAGCCACACGCCATGCAATCCTGCGCGCTGGGCCCCGCCCGCGTCGAGGTCAGGCTCGTCCCCGATGTAGGCGGTAGTGGGGCTGTCAACGGTGAGGAGCCTGCATCCTTCGTGAAAGACGCGTTCGTCGGGCTTGCCGACACCAAACGTGTCGACTCCCACCAACATGGGCACGCGCTGGATCCCGCACGCGGCAAGCTTCAGCACTTGGTACGCACTGTCGGCGTTGGAGACCGCGCCGTAAGGGATGCCCCGCTCATCGAGAGCGTCCAGGAGTGCGGCGGAGTCATCAAAGGCACGCCATCCTTCGCGGAAGTGGCGCTCAAACCCCTCGTCCCAGATGTCGTAGGCCTCGTGATCCAAGGCTGGGCCGCCGAAAGTCGCGTGGAGGTCGTTGGCGCGGCGCATGCGTTGTTCGCGATGGGTCATCTCACCGCGCGTATGGGCCCGGTACCAGCCGCCGCGATCATCGCGCCAGTGAGCTAGCACCTCTTCCGGGTCCGCACCGGCGTCGAGATACTCGTCCGCTACTCGCAGCAGTGCGTGCCGGAAGGCGCCGCGTGTGTCGACGAGGGTGTCGTCAATGTCCAGCAAGATGGCCTCAATCATTGGCCACTCCGACAGCTGGCGTCGCGCCGAACGTTGGGTCCAAGACTCTCCATGCCACCACTTTTTGCACCCGGCCATGGTAGACCCCGACACGGCGACAGCGACGATCGCTCAACGAGTTGACTGAATGAGGCCGCGAACACTACTCTTCGTGAGCATGAAAACGATTATCATTCCGACAGCCGCATTGGCCGTTCTGACCCTGGGCCTCGCCGGTTGTGCATCCTCCGACGCCGACACCACCGACGGGGCTTCGGCCGGAGCCTCGACTTCACCTTCTGCCTCCCACGACGAGATGGAGCACTCCGAGGCCACCGCGACAGAAGTCGACGCGCCCGTGTCGCGCCTGACCGTTGCCCACGAAGGCGGTGTCTCCGTCCTCGAACTGGCCGGAGACACCCTTGAACCCGTCGGTGAAGTTGCAGTCGACGGCCACTTCCGCGCCAACGCGGGAGCGGACGGTCGCTACGTCTACCTCGCGAACTCGGAAGCCGGGACAGTTCAGATCGTGGATGCCGGCGCATACGCCGAGCCCCACGGTGAGCACTACCACTACTACGTGACCGAGCCCGCGCTCCTTGACGACGCACTCACCGGCGCTAACCCCGTACACGTCGTGGGCCACGCGGGCCAGGTCGCCGTCTTCTACGACGACTCCGGAGCAGTGGACATCATCGACGAGGCATCGGTCGCCACTGGCACCATGGCCGTGAGCCAGCAGTCCGCGGACTTTCCGCATCACGGCGTAGCCGTGCCGCTCGAGGGTGGCCTCGTTCTCACCGAAGCCGCAGAAGGCGAGTCACTACCCGCTTCCGTGCGCCAGACCGATTCCGCTGGCGAGTCCGTTGCTCTGTACGAGGACATCTGCCCCGGCCTTCACGGCGAGACGATGGTTGACGAAGTTGTCTACTTCGGCTGCACCACCGGGGTCGCAACGGTCAACACCTCCGATAAATCCAGCGGCTTCATTACCTACCCCGCTGATGCAGCCGAGGGACGCATCGGGACGTTCTACGGCACCGAGGACGTCCTCGCAGCCCCGTGGGACGAGGACACCATCGTCCTGCTCGACACTGCGCACGAGTCGTTCACCTTCGTTGATGTTGAAGGAACCATTGGTACCGTTGCGCGCGGCGCTCACGACGAGGTTCTTGTTCTCACGACCGACGGCATGCTGGCAGTTCTCGACGAGTCCGGTGAGGAACTCGCTCACATCAGTGCCATCGGCGAGTTTGAACTACCTGAGGGCCACGGCGGCGTCCGCCCCGCCATTGCAGTTCTCGACGAGACCATTGTGATCTCCGACCCCAATGCTTCCACTCTTGAACTTGTCGACGGCGACGAGTGGGCGCTCCTGTCCACGGTTGGACTTGACGCTGCTCCGACGGCGCTCGTAGCGACTGGCGGTTCCATGGAGGACGCTCACGCTCACGAGGAAGAAGCTGTCGAAGAAGACCACGACCACGGCGAGCACGCCGAAGACGGTGACCACGATGAAGACGAGGCTCACGACGATGCGCACGATCACGACAACGAGGATCACGACGACCACGATCACTAAGCCAACGAGTCACCTGCTCTAGCAAACACGTAGGAAAGCCCGTGTCCCAGCCGATGGGTCACGGGCTTTCCTACGTGTCAGGCGCGAGTGGCCGGGCGGCGCGCCGCCATCACGATCCAGTCCTCGCCGTCCTCGCTGTACTGCGACGTCTCGACAAACCCAAGACGCTCGTAGGAGCGCCGGGCACGCGGATTGCGGGCAAGGACCTCGAGCGTGAGTCGCTGCAAGCCCATTGTCGCGAAGGCGTGATCGACGACCAGCTGGCCGGCTTCCGTCCCCAACCCCCTGCCGTACCAGGCAGGCCCGCGAAGCGCGATGCGGTAGTTCGCAGCCACGGCGACCCCGGCATCGTCCGTCACCGGTTCGTTGAGAACAACTTCGCCTGCCACCTCACCGGTCGCGTTGTCGACGACCACGAGGTCGAGACGCTCAGGAGCCACGGCCCGCGAGCGCACCCACGCGTCGATCTGCGCACGCTCAAACGTCGCGGTCGTGGCCGTGAGGTCGTTGCCCTCGGCGTCATGGGCCATCTCCCACACGGCGTCGACGTCACGCTCCGCCTGTGCGCCCCGCGAGGCGTACGGGCGCAGCGTGACACGGTCGCCTGTGAGCGTGGGCTTAGCCCACACACCTAAGTCAGGCGTCGTCATCGCTCACGCGAGCCAGTCGCGTGCCTACAGCGTGGCGCGCAGCCGGCGCAGGCGCTCAAGCGAGTGCTCCTTGCCGAGAATCTCCATGGACTCGAACAGCGGCGGCGACACCTGACGACCGGTGATTCCGACACGCAGGGGGCCGAAAGCGAAGCGCGGCTTGATGCCCATCTCCTCAACGAGGACGGCCTTCAGCGCCTCCTGCTGCGGCTCTGGACCGAAGTCCTCAAGACCCTCAAGCACGGCGATCGCGGCGTCGAGGATCTCTGCGGCGTTCTCGGGAAGCTTGGCGAGGGCCTTCTCGTCGTAGGCAATCGCGGCGTCGTCGACGAAGAAGAAGCCGAGCATGTCCGGCGCATCGCCCAGCAGCTGCATGCGGGTCTGCACCAGCGGCGCTGCCTCGGCAAGGATCTGCTCCTCGGCGGGCTCCAGCTCACGGGTGTCCGCACTCGACACAAAGCCGCCTGCGTGGAGATACGGGACCATGCGCGCCACGAACTCGCCCACGGGGAGCATGCGGATGTGGTCGCCGTTGATCGACTCGGCCTTCTTGAGGTCGAATCGCGCGGACGTGGGCGTGACGTCGCGGATGTCGAACGCCTCGACAAGCTCGTCCGGCGTGAAAACATCGCGATCCGGGCCGATGCTCCAGCCCAGCAGGGCCAGATAGTTCAGGAGGCCTTCGCGAATGAATCCGCGGTCGCGGTGCAGGAAGAGGTTGGACTCAGGCGCACGCTTAGAGAGCTTCTTGTTGCCGTCGCCGTTGACCATGGGCATGTGGCCGAACTCGGGCACGCGGTCTGCGATGCCGAGCTCCACCATGGCGCGGTACAGCGCGATCTGGCGCGGAGTCGAGGACAGCAGGTCTTCACCGCGCAGCACGTGCGTGATCTTCATCAGCGCGTCGTCAACGGGGTTGACCAGCGTGTACAGCGGTGCACCGTTGCCGCGCACGATCACGAAGTCGGGGATGGAGCCGGCGGGGAACGTCACGTCGCCTCGGATCAGGTCCGTGAACGTGATGTCCTCGTCGGGCATACGCACGCGGATCACGGGCTGGCGGCCCTCTGCGCGGAACGCCGCCTTCTGATCCTCGGTGAGATCGCGGTCAAAGCCGTCGTAGCCGAGCTTGGGGTCGCGGCCGGCGGCCTTGTGACGCTCTTCGACCTCCTGGGGCGTCGAGAAGGACTCGTAGGCGTAGCCGCCCTCAATCAGCTTCGCGGCAACGTCCATGTGGAGTTCGTGACGCTCGCTCTGGCGGTATGGACCGTAGGGGCCGCCAACCTCGGGGCCTTCGTCGTAGTCGATGCCCATCCACTGCAGCGCATCAAGCAGCTGCAGGTAGGACTCTTCCGAGTCACGCTCGGCGTCCGTGTCCTCGATGCGGAACACGAGCTTTCCGCCAGTGTGGCGGGCGTAGGCCCAGTTGAACAGCGCGGTGCGGATCAGTCCGACGTGCGGGGTTCCGGTGGGCGAAGGGCAAAAGCGCACGCGCACGTCGGCGGGTGCGAGGGTCTCAGCGGTCACTGTGATGTTCTCCGTGTGGGGGTGTTACGAACGGCGGATGACGGGGTTGCGCAGGGTTCCAAGACCCTCAATCTCGACCTCGACGATGTCGCCGTGGTTGAGCGCGGTCACGCCCGCTGGCGTGCCGGTGAGGACCAGGTCACCGGGCAGCAAGGTGGTGACCTCTGAGGCGAGCGAAATAGCCTCGGCGACGCCGCGAATCATGTCGCTGGTGTTGCCGACCTGGGTCGCCTCTCCGTTGATGCGCGAGGAGATCCCGAGAGCGTCGGCATCCAGCTCGGTCTCGATCCACGGACCAATAGGCAACGAGGTGTCGAAAGCCTTGGCGCGGAACCACTGGTCTTCCTGTCGCTGCAGGTCGCGTGCGGTGACGTCGTTGGCGCAGGTGTATCCGTAGATGTATTGCTCAGCGTTCTCTGGCGTCACGTCCTTGCACATGCGGCCAATGACCACGGCGAGTTCGGCCTCGAGCTGGACGTCCTGGCTGTACGAGGGCAGGACGATCGGGTCATCTGGGCCCACGACGGACGTGTTGGGCTTGAGGAACAGGATCGGGACCTCGGAGGCCGGCCCGCGGGCAGGAATCTCCTTGGCGTGCGCCTCATAGTTCTTGCCCAAGCAGACTGCCTTGGAGCGAGGGATGACCGGAGCGAGCAAACGCACGTTGTCGGTGAGCTTGATTCGCTCGCCGGTGACGTTTCCGGGCGTGTACATGGGGTCGCCGGTGAGAACAATCAGTTCCTCCTCACCGGGTGCTCCGTCGACGATGGCGTACTGGGGTTCGTCACCTGTGGTGAATCGGGCGATGCGCATGCCGTCCAGCGTAGTCGCTCACCCCGCCGCGGCGCTTCCGCGCATGGCGTACCTGTCTTGTGACCGCTCCCCCGCCGTCCTACGCTGGCGATCATGAGCCCATCGGACCCTGACTCGGCACAGACCCCCGCGACACCGGTGCCGGATACCGCCGTGCGCAGTAGCGCGGCAGCACTCATCGCGGACGCGGATGCCGCGCTCGCCGAACTGCTGCACGAGGCCGATGCCCGCCCCGACCACGCCGTCGCCGACGACTTTTCCGGGACTCGAGTCGCCGACATCTTCGCTCACTTGGTGGGCTGGCATGAGTTGTTCCTCGGGTGGCTGGCCGCCGACGCCCGCAAAACCACGCCAGCGTTCCCCGCCTCCGGTTACGAGTGGGATCAGTTGGCGGAACTGAACGCGGCGCTCGTCGACCGTCGCAAGCACGATGACTACGCCACCCTGCGCGCGGCTCTCACCGAGTCGCACAGCCAGGTCACCGCCGCCGTGCGCGCACAGAACGAGGAACTCCTCTTCAACCCCGATGCCCACGCGTGGCTCGGAGACGAGTCCCTGGGCGCCGTCGCCTTCGAGTGCCTGGGCAACCACTACCGGTGGGGCGTCCTGATGCTCGGCGAGTGCGCAGCGCCGTGACCGAACAACCATTTGTCGCCAACTCTGCCGGTCGCCACTTTGGGGCCGATGCTGGGGTGACCCGAACATCGGCCCCCCGCATTGCTGCGCTTGACCTTGCACGCGGCCTCGCGGTGCTCGGCATGGTCGCGGCGCACGTGGGCAACGATGGCCAGCGCACCGGTCCCGAAGGCGCGTGGCCGTGGCTCGTGGTTTCGCACGGCTTCCCGTCTGCGCTGTTCGCCGTGCTCGCGGGAGTGTCGATGACGTTCATGCTGACGGCCCGCGGCACCATCCCCGTCGAACAGGTTGGCCGCGAGCGCCTGCGCTCCACCCGGATCCGCATCGCCACCCGGGCCGCCCTCCTCATCCCGCTGGGCTACGTTCTCGCCGCACTGGACACCCCTGTGGTCGTGATCCTCGCCAATCTGGGCGTGATGTTTGTCCTGGCGCTGCCGCTGTTGCGCGCGCCCATGTGGGTGCTGGGAACGGTTGGCGGAATCGCGATCGCTGCGGGCGGCTGGGCATCGCGCGAACTCCTCGAAACTCTGCCGGACATCCCGATTGTTGACCTGCTGTGGGCCGAGCACTACCCAGCCATCGCGTGGATGGGCTACATCTGCGCGGGGCTCATCGTGGGGCGCCTCCGCATGTCTTCCTTCCGAATGGTGTGGGCGCTGCTCGCCGTCGCGGTCGCGTCCGTGGTGATCGCATTCCGCCTGGTGCGCTTGGGAGCGTCGCAAGGATGGGACGTCGACGGACCGTGGCTCACGACCGAGCCGCACAGCTACTCGCCCATCGAGATGCTCGCCAACACAGGAGTCGCGCTCGGTGTGATCGCCGTCTGCCTGATGCTGGTCTACCCGGGCCATGGCGCCGTGGGCCGCATCCTTCGCGGAGCCCTGTGGCCCATCATGTCGGTCGGAACCATGGCCCTGACCGCCTACGTCGCGCACATCATCGTGATCGCGATCGTGGGCACCGAGATGGTGTGGGAGCCCACTAATGAGGGCCTTATGGCGCTGTGGCTGGGACTGCTCGTGGGGTGCTCGCTGTGGCGCTGGCAGTTGGGCGCCGGCCCCCTGGAGCGCGGACTCACGAAGGCCTCCACAGCAGCCGCCACCCGCTGGACTTGAGCCCCACTTCTCCCCTGGCCGTACATACACGGCGGGATTTCGGCATCCCGCGCCTCCAGGCCGTCATTTCTCGACGCTCGCGACCGCTGAGACAATGGCGGGATGACCGCTCTTCCCACCTCCACGCCCTCGGCACCCACAACGGTGCTGACGCGCGCTGACTGGGAAACCCAAGCATCGGCCCACGCGGAGCGGGCGAACGCCCTGACCGCCGGCCAGCGCGAGCGCTCCCCAAGCGGCAAACGCCACGCGGTCGAGGACTTCCTCTTCGACTACTACAGCACTAAGCCGCGCCACATTCGCCGTTGGCACCCGGGCCTCGGAGTGGGCTTGGAGCGGGCCGATGCTCACGCTGGGTACCGCTGGTTCGCCACCGATGACAACGGGGTCACCCGCCTCGACGTGGCTGCGTTTGCGGCAGATCGCGGCGACACGGTCGCCTACATTCGCCGACTCCTAGCCGCGACCGCGGGACGCCGGCCAGTGCTGGGATGTTTCGGTATGCACGAGTGGGCGATGGTCTACCAGGCGGACGAGACCGATAGGCGGCACGGGCTGCCGCTGCGCCTGGGACGCGACGGAACAGACGCCGTGGTCGAGTCACACGACCTTGTGTGTACCCACTTCGACGCGTTCCGGTTCTTCACTCCGCAGGCCGTGCCGCTCAACGAGCACGCCCTCACGCGCGAGACGCAGCCCGCGATGGACCAGCCTGGCTGCCTCCACGCCACGATGGATTTGTTCAAGTGGTCCATGAAGTTGGGTCCCGCGGTTCCCGGGGAGGTGCTGCTCGACTGCTTTGAACTAGCACGCGACGTGCGCCGCGTCGACATGCAGGCCTCGCCCTACGACGTGTCCTCCTACGGGCTGGACGCGATCGCAGTGGAGACTCCGGAAGGCAAGCGCGAGTATGCGCTGCTCCAGCGGGAATTTGCGCAGCGAGCCGAGCCGCTACGCGCACAGCTCATCGAGATCTGTGACGCGGTGCTCGGATAGCCCCGACCACGTCCCCGGTGTGAGCGTTGACCTACGTCTCGAATCCGACATCGGCGGAGACCTCCTCGGCCGCTGGGACCGCCCGGCGTCCTGCCGAGGCCACTGCACCAACGCCCGCAACGGTCACAAGAGCGATTCCCGCGGAAATGGCCCACGTAAGTTGTTGGTCGAGCAGAATGAGCCCGGCGAGCGCGGCGATGGCGGGCGCGAGCGCGAGCAGGATCGCGAAGGTCTCAGCCTTCATGCGGCGGAGCGCCGTCAGTTCAATCCCGTAGGGAATCGCCGAGGACAGCACGGCGACCGCGAAACCCAGCGCCAGCGCCTCGGGAGACAGCAGCGCGGCGCCCGCGATCGCTCCGGCGACGGGCAAGGTCACGACGGAGCCGACCACCATCGCGAGCGCCAGGCCCACGACGCCCGGCATGGCGGCACCCGCCGCCCGGGCGGTCAAGATGTACGCGGCCCACATGACGGCAGCGCCCACGGCGTAGAGCATGCCGAGGGGATCAAGGCTGGTGTCCGAGCCCGGGAGCAGTCCCGAGCCACCCAACAGCGCAACACCGGTTGCCGCAAGGAGGGCCCACATCAGGCCCTTCCAACTGCGGCTCGCCACGACACTGAGCACCAGCGGGCCCATCACCTCGATCGTGACAGCGGGACCTAGTGGGATGCGCTCGA
Organism: Demequina flava; assembly: GCF_000975035.1. Taxonomy (GTDB): domain Bacteria; phylum Actinomycetota; class Actinomycetes; order Actinomycetales; family Demequinaceae; genus Demequina; species Demequina flava. Next base: position 632,761 of record NZ_BBRA01000002.1, read on the forward strand.
GCGCGAGATAGAAGAACACGTTCATCGCGGCCAGCGACAGACCAAACAGCACCACGTGCTTCCACGAGATGGCTCCGCCGCGACGGATGGACACGATGGCCAACGGCAGCAGCACAATCGCCGAGAAGACCAGCCGCATCGCGACCACACCCCACGGCCCCACGGTCGGAATGAGGTTCACCGCGACGGCGGCGCCCACCTCCTGGCAGATCAGTCCGAGGATCACCAGCAACGGCATCACCGTGGTGCTGGATTTGTGGGTCATGCGCGCACTCTATCGACGATCCCAGTGTCGCCAATGACCGCCTGAGCGGACCCGGCAGTGATCGCAGCCACCTCGGCGCGGGCAGCATCAACTTGCTCGGGCGCGACCCGCATCGCAAGCCTTGCCACGGCCCCGTAGACGGGGTCGTCCAGGACTGCGCCGTGGGCATCGGCCCAGGTGTGGAGGGACGCCAGCACTCGCCCGGCATCGGCGTGAGGCAGGTCGATCGTGAGGGCGGTGAGCGGGACGCGGTCAACCCATTGCGCTTCGTCGAGCGCAGCGGACACCGCCGAGCCGTAGGCCCGCACCAGTCCCCCGGCTCCCAGTTTCACGCCGCCAAACCAGCGGCTCACGACGGCCACGACATCGGTCACGTGGCGGTGGCGGAGCACCTCGAGCATGGGCACGCCCGCAGTCCCTCCGGGCTCACCGTCATCGCTCGAGCGCTGACGGTCGGCATTGACCCCAACGACAAGCGCGGTGCAATGGTGACGGGCATCCCAGTCTTGTTTGCGGATTGAGGCAACCACGGCATCGGCCCGCTCCACGGAATCCACGGGAGTGATACGTGTGAAGAAGACTGACTTCTTGATCTCGAGCCGGTGTTCGACGGGCGCCGCGATGGTGGCGGGTAGCGGCGCGGCGGTCATCGCACCAGGCTACGGCTCGCAGTTAGGAGCCGCGGACCTGGTCTACGCCCTTGTTCGCGAGCGCGTCGGCCGCCTCGTTGCCCGGATCTCCGGCGTGACCCTTCACCCAGACCCACTTGATCTGATGACGCGCGACCTGCTCGTCCAGCGCCATCCACAGGTCCTTGTTCTTGACGGGCTTCTTGTCGCCGGTCTTCCAGCCATTGCGCTTCCATCCCTTGATCCACTTCGTCACGCCATTCATGACGTACTGGGAGTCAACGTGCAGGGTGATGTCGCATTCGCGCTTGAGCGCGCTCAGGCCTTCGATGACCGCGGTGAGCTCCATGCGGTTGTTCGTAGTGTCTTTCTCGCCGCCAAAAAGTTCCTTCTCACGGCCCTCGGCGCGCATGAGCGTGCCCCAGCCGCCGATCCCGGGATTGCCCTTGCAGGCGCCGTCGGTCCACATGTCGACATGGGTCAGGTCTGAGGAGGTCACGCCGCCACGATAGGGCACACTGGGGCTATGTCCCGCAAGCCTCACGCCGCGACGACGACCGGCACGCCGGCCATTCAGCTCTTGGAACGCGAGGGTGTGCCTCACGGGGTGCACCCCTACGAGCACGACCCCGCATCTGACTTGTCCTACGGGCTCGAGGCGGCCGCGTCGTTGGGCGTCGAGCCCGAGCTGGTCTTCAAGACCTTGTGTGTGGAGGCCGATGGCGTGGTCACGTTGGCGATGGTGCCCGTCACCGGGTCATTGGATCTGAAGGCCGTGGCTCGGGCCGCCGGCGCCAAGAAGGCCCACATGACCGACGCCGCGGATGCCGAGCGCATCACCGGATACGTCGTAGGCGGGATTTCGCCGCTCGGTGGGCGCAAGCAGTTGCCCGCGCTCCTGGACTCCTCCGCGTTCGACCACGACCGTATTTACGTCTCGGGCGGCCGGCGCGGCCTCGACATTTCACTTGCCCCGGCGGACCTGGTGCGCCTCACGGACGCCTCGACCGCCCCGATTGGGAAGGACTCATGAACCTCAATCCCGCACCCGCAGATCGTGACTACGCCGCCGAGCTTGCGGAGGTCAAGGCACGCGTTCACGTCGCCGAATCCTCGTGCGGCCGCTCCGGCGCAGGCACCCAGATCCTCGTCGCCACCAAGGCGTGGGAGGTCGATGCCGCGGTTGGCGCCGTACGCGCCGGCGCCAGGCTTGTGGGCGAGAGCCGCATGCAGGAGCTGGCACACAAGGGTGACGCTCTGCGCAAGGCGGGGGCCGTGGTGCACGTCATTGGGCAGCTCCAGCGCAATAAGGCGGGCATTGCCGTGGAGTACGCGTCGTGCGTGCAGACGGTCGACTCTTTGAAGTTGGCCGAGCGGTTGTCGCGCCTGTGCGTCGAGGCTCAGAGGGACTTGCAGGTCATGATTCAGGTGAACGTGTCCGGCGAGGATTCGAAGGCCGGGGTTGCGCCGGAGGAGGCGCTGTCGCTCGCGGCGGCTGTCCATGCGCTGCCCGCTCTCGAGGTCGTGGGGTTCATGACCATTGGGCTCAACTCCTCCGTTGAGGCGGATGTGCGCGCGGGATATGCGAAGTTGCGGGCTATTCGCGATGAGGCTTTGATCTCCTCAGAGCGCGGCAAGATCGACCTGTCCGGCGCGTGGCAGTTGTCGATGGGAATGTCGAACGACCTGGAGTGGGCGATCGCGGAGGGCGCCACCATGGTGCGCGTCGGAACAGCAGTAATGGGCGACCGAGACTAGGTCCCGCCACCCCCGGCTGTCCCCGTTCTCCCCTGGCCGTACATACTCGGCGGGATTTCGCCGCCGCGCCCCTCCTGGCCGTCACTTTGCGTCGGTCTGGACCCCAGCATCGGCCCCGCACGCAAGAATGGACAGCGATGACTGACGTGAGCCGCTCCCTCCTGCCCTACTTGCCCGCCGCCGAGCAGGGCACCGCACCCGACCCCGACGCGCTGTACGAGGCGTTCTCGCAGTGGTCGATCGAGCAGTCCCTGCCGCTGTATCCGCACCAGGATGAGGCGCTCATGGAGATCGTCTCCGGCTCGCACGTGATCCTCGCGACGCCGACCGGCTCAGGAAAGTCCCTGGTAGCAGCTGGAGCTCACTTCGCGGCGCTCGCGGCGCACCAGGCAGGCACCGGCGGCCGCACGTACTACACCGCACCGCTAAAGGCCCTGGTCAGCGAGAAGTTCTTTGACCTCATCGCGCTGTACGGCACGGAGAACGTCGGCATGATGACGGGCGACTCTGCGGTCAACCCGGACGCGCCCATCATCTGCTGCACGGCGGAGATCCTGGCCAATCTTGCCCTGCGCGACGGCTCCGCCACGGATGCCTCGCTCGTCGTGATGGACGAGTTCCACTTTTACGCCGACCCCCAGCGTGGATGGGCGTGGCAGGTGCCGCTCATCGAGTTGCCGGGCGCGCAGTTTGTGCTGATGAGCGCGACGCTGGGCGACACCGAGTGGCTGGTGGAAGACCTCGAGGAGCGAACATCACGGTCGGTCGCGGAGGTGACGACGCTTGAACGCCCGGTCCCGCTGAGCTTCGACTACAGCGTGGAGCCGCTACCGGAGGTCGTGGAGCGGCTGATCGAGACGGGCAAGGCGCCCGTGTACATCGTGCACTTCACGCAGAAGGATGCGGTGGACCGCGCGCAATCGCTACTCAGCATGAACGTCGCGTCCAAGGAAGAGCGCAAAGCAATCGCCGATGCTCTGGACGGCACCCGCTTTGGCACCGGCTTTGGCAAGACGCTGAGCAAGTTCCTGCGGGCCGGAATTGGCGTCCACCACGCGGGAATGCTGCCCAAGTACCGGCGCATCGTTGAGCGCCTGACGCAGCGCGGACTGCTCAAGGTCGTGTGCGGCACGGACACTCTCGGCGTCGGCATCAACGTGCCGATCCGCACCGTGCTCATGACGTCGCTCGTGAAGTACGACGGCGAGCGGATGCGCCACTTGAGCGCCCGCGAGTTTCACCAGATCGCCGGTCGCGCTGGCCGCGCCGGCTTCGACACCGAGGGCGACGTAATCGTAATGGCGCCCGAGCACGTCATCGAGAACCGCAAGGCCCTGGCCAAAGCCGGTGACGATCCCAAGAAGCGCAAGAAGATTGTGCGCAAGAGCGCGCCCCAGGGTTCAGTGAATTGGACCGATGCCACATTTGAGCGGTTGCGCGACGCACCTCCCGAGCCGCTCACCAGCCGGTTTGCCGTCACGCACGCCATGGTCCTGAACGTGTTGGCGCGAGGAATCGAGAATCCGGCGCTGGACCGGCCTGCACAAGATCCCGTGCAGGCGATGGTCGCACTGCTCGATGCGCTCCACGAAACGGACGCCCAGAAGTCTGCCCACGTGCGTCAGGCACTGCGGATCTACAGGTCGCTGCGCGTTGCGGGCGTGGTGGAGGCCGTTCGGGTCCCGGACGCGACGCACCCGCGCAGCGAGCGACCCTCGGTGCGTCTCACTGTCGATGTCCCCCGCAACTTCGCTCTGAACCAGCCGCTGTCGCCCTTCGCCCTCGCCGCGATGGACCTGCTCAACGTAGAGTCCCCCGACCACGCGCAGGATGTGGTGTCTGTGATCGAGGCGACGCTGTCCGATCCTCGCCAGATTCTTGTCGCGCAGCAGCACGCAGCCCGGGGCGAGGCCGTCGCGGCGATGAAGGCCGACGGGATTGAATACGAGGAGCGCATGGAGCTGCTCGAGGAGATCACCTGGCCTAAGCCGCTCGAGGAACTGCTGGAGCCCGCGTTCATCGCGTACCGACAGTCCAATCCATGGATCCTGGATGCGGAGCTGTCGCCCAAGGCGGTCGTGCGGGACATGCTCACCAAGGCGATGTCCTTCGGAGACCTTGTGTCCACCTATGGCCTGGAGCGCACCGAGGGCATCGTGCTGCGCTACCTCGCCGAGTCCTACCGGGCGATGCGCCAGACCGTGCCGGAAGATCACCGGACCGAGGACGTTGTGGCCATCACAGAATGGCTGGGCGAGATGGTCCGGGCCACCGACTCATCACTGCTGGACGAGTGGGAGATGCTGCAGAACCCGGAGGCCGCCCTCGCAGCGGCAGCCGACGGTGGCGACCTGGCGGCGGATGCCCTCGCTCCCCCGCCGGTTGCACAAGCACGCCCCATGAGCGGCAATCCGCGGATGCTGCGCCGCTTGGTGCGCAACGCGATGTTCCAGCGCGTGGAACTGGCTGCGCGCGAGGACTATTCGGCGCTGGGTGCGCTCGATGGATCGGCCGGATGGACCGCCGATGCGTGGCGTGAAGCTCTGGATCCCCTGTTCGAGGAGCAAGGCGACGACGCCATTCAGATTGGTCCCGACGCCCGGTCCGCTCGACTGATCACGTTCGTGGAGCCCGGCGGCGACCACTCCGACGGCTTGGCGCAAGCGGCCCTCGCCGCGACTCCGGATGCGGCACTGCCCGATGGCACGTGGGTGGTGCGGCAGGTCTTCGACGACCGGGATGGTGGCCACGACTGGGCGATGGTCGCGGTCGTGCACCTGGAGGACTCGGACGAGGCGGGAGCGCCCGTCTTCGAGATCATCGCGGTAGGCCCCCAGTAGCGACTCGACCACGTTGCCAGGTGGTGGGCGTCGCGGAAGGCGACCCTGGCATCGGCCCTATTCACGTCGAATTTACGGACGGCCGAACTTCTGCTTTCGGCATATCTACCAGGGATTTCAGGGCCAGTTAAGACAGGCTTGCCTTCCTAGCGGGCGGGCCATGGGTCGTTCTACTCTGACGGCTATGAGCACGATCGACCCACACCACATTGACGAAGAATCCGTCTCGCGACGCCTGAACGCCCTGCGCGCGGGCGTGCTCGGGGCGAACGACGGCATCGTTTCTGTCGCCGGCCTCGTCATCGGTGTCGCAGCGGCTACGCCCAATAATCACGGCGCAATTCTGGCCGCCGGTGTGGCGGGCCTCACGGCGGGTGCGCTGTCGATGGGCGTGGGCGAGTACGTCTCCGTCTCCTCGCAGTCCGACGCCGAGAAGTCGCAACTCCGCCGCGAGAAGCGCTGGCACCAGGTGCGGCCGGACTACGAGCTCGAGCAGCTGGTCGAGCTCAACATGGAGACCGGCATGAGTGAGGCGACCGCACGGGTGGCGGCGCAGGAGCAGACGGCGCACGACCCCGTCGCGATCCACGCTCGCATGCACCTCGGGATCGACCCCGACGAGGTCACCAGCCCGTGGCACGCGGCCTATGCGTCGCTAGGGGCGTTCACCCTGGGCGGGCTGCTGCCGCTGCTCACGATCCTGCTGGTGCCGGCATCGGCTCAGGTACCGGCCACTTACGCGGCCGTGATTGTCGCTTTGGCCATCACCGGGTTCGTGTCGGCGCGCTGGGCTCACTCACCGCGTGGCCGGGCCGTACTGCGCAACATCGTGGGAGGAACTCTCGCAATGGCGATTACTTACGGGATTGGCTCGCTGATCGGGGTTGCCGTCTAGTTTTCCACAGGCGGTCGCATTGCTCTGGCGCGGGCGCTTGCGGGGCGGCTAGGGTCACGTGGCATGGGGGCAACGCAGACTCTTCACTTGTTTAAGCGCGTCCGTGGTGCGCTGGCGGCGCTGGGCATCCTGGTGGGCGCGACGGCGTGCACCGGCGGCGGTTCCGCGGCGCCTTCCGTGAGCCCCACGGCCGATGCTGGGGAGGCTTTGCCTTCTGCCTCGCCCAGCGCGTCACCTAGTACTTCACCCTCGCCGTCGCCAAGCCCGACCGAACTGTCGGTCGAAGAAGTACGGGCGCAACTACCCGAGGCGGCCCTCACCGAGGACTTTCCAGGTGCCGATGCCTTCGCATCCTATTTCCTTGACAACTATCAAGGACTCTCTCAGCAGAACCCACTCCTTTTCAAAGCACTGTCCGCCGACACCTGTGACTTTTGCCAGTCGGTTGCGACCGCGCACACCCGGCTCCGTGAAGACGGCGTCACGATAGCCGGAGGCGATCTAGAGATCGTCAGTGACCAGGGCTACGGAGGCCAACAGGTAGACGGCACATTCGGACTTGAGTACGACTTCGCCACCTCCGACCTTGTGGAGACCGCTGCGGACGGAACCGTTATCCGCGAGGTCGCTGGCTCGGAGGGCCGTGCAACCATCATCGTGAATTTCGACGAGCATTGGAAGGTAGAGGCCGTTGGTTCGGATCAGGCGGGCGAATGACGGCAACAGCCTTTATCCATGCCATTGCGGTAGCAATTGCTGTCGCGGCGGGCACTGGAACGACCGACACTAGCGACCACGAGTTCACTGGCGTCACAAGGGACACTGATGTCCGCCTGGATCTCGTCACTCCAGGGGATGAACCGGCAGATCGTGCAGGAGCTAGCAACGTCTCCGCAGCGAGTACCCCGACTCGTTGGCAGCGTGCGCCGATGTGCACGGACTGGGCCATGGCGGGTGAGGATCCGCATGCGGTGAGCGTCGAGTTCTTTGGGTCGATTCCTGCATGTGGTGCGGAAGGTCAGGTCACGGCGCGCATCGAATGTGGTGACGGCGAGGAGATTCAGGATCCTCTGTGGCGTTCGGACCCACTCGATGGCTCAGATCTCTACGGTGGCTGGCGACGTGTCAGCTATTACACATGCACGACTGATCCGATTCATGCGTTGGCGATTGAGGCCTGGCAGTCCATGACGATCGCGCCCGAGGGCTATGTGTTGCAGCCCGACAACGGATGGGCGACCACTCACCAGGGGTTCTACGCCGTTCCTAATGCCGAAGCGCAAACTGCGACCGTGACGCTCACGGGCACCACGGTCACACTGCGAGCCACTCCAACTACATGGCACTGGTCTTCCACCGACGGCGACAAATACGTCCACACCACCCCGGCAGGCGGCTACGAGAGCGATGATCTGCCAATTACGTTCACGCCGGGTGAGCGACGCATCGGCTGGAACCTCACCACGACATGGGAAGGTGCCTACAGCCTCAACGGCGGCAGCACGTGGATCGATGCGCCGGGCACGGCAACCACGACGAGCGAGCAACGCTCTATTCACTTGTACTCGCCGACACCACGCCTTGTCGACTGTGACTTGGGCGGCAACTGCGCATCCGGCCAGAAGGCACCCACCGGTGCAGTCCCAACATTGACCGACCCGGACGCAGACGGCATCGACAACCACGCCGTCCCAGACGACGACATCAACGCCTACCTCGACAAAGTCGGACGCGGCTAACCCCGGCCACCACGACTCACGCAGGAACCACCGAAAACTGACGGCCACGGACCCGCCAACCCACAAACCCCGCCGAGTATGTACGGCAGGCGAGATAGGGCGCCAGGGGAAGTGGAGTTATGGCACCAGGCCGATCCACTCCGGCTTCGAGAACTTGGTCTCGACGAGTTCCGCCGCAGCATTGAGCTCATCAGGGCTCACCGAACCCGCAGTCGTCGCGTAGCGCCCGGCAAAGTGGCCAAGGAACGCATCGATCACGTCCTCGCGGGCCATGCCGGTCTGCGACCGCAGCGGATCAACGCGTTTGTTGGCGCTCTTGGTGCCCTTGTCGGACATCTTCTCGCGGCCGATCCGGAGAGTCTCGAGCATCGCGTCAGCGTCAATGTTGTACGCCATCGTCACGTGGTGGAGGACTGCACCGGACGAGTACCGCTTCTGCGCAGCGCCCGCGATCTTGCCAGCGTCTGATGCGATGTCGTTCAGCGGGATGTACCGCGCCTGAATACCAACGTCCGCGAGTGCGCCAAGCACCCAGTCGTCGAGGAAGGCGTAGGACTGCTCAAACGACAGTCCCTCGACCAGCGAAACCGGCACGGACAGCGAGTAGGTGATGGTGTTACCAGGCTGAATAAACATCGCGCCACCACCGGAAACGCGACGCGTGACGGTGATGTCATGCTTGGCGGCGCCCTCGGGGTCGACCTCGTTGCGCAGCGACTGGAAGGACCCAATCACGACGGCCGACGAGGCCCACTCCCAGATCCGCAGCGTGGGACCACGACGGCCTTCGGCGACCTCGCGGGTGATGACATCGTCGAGCGCCATCTGCATGTGTGGCTCGCGCGGCTCGTCGTGAAGGATCTCGAACGTGTGGTCGTGCCAACCGGTCGCATGGCCCAGGGCGCGGCGCACGGCGATCGCAACCGCTTCCGGCGAGAAGCCGACGAACTGAGCATCGGGTCCCGCGGCGCGCTCGACCACAGCCGCGAGCGTGGCGACAGAGGACTGCGCAGGCATCCCGGTCAGCGCGAGGCGAATGTCGAGGAGCGCCTCCGACGGCTCCAAGAAGAAGTCGCCCGAGATCACCACCTGCGACAGCGCGTCCGCAGACACCTCGACATCTGCGACGACAAGCTTGCCGCCAGGAACCTTGTATTCACCGTGCATAGCTCCATTGTGCCCTCGACCTAAGCCCGTCAAATACTTGGGTCCCGAAGGCGCCCTAGTGTGCGCCATCCTCGCGGCCAGTCACGACCTCCAAGAGTTCTTCTGCTCCCTTACCGACAGCCCCACCTGGGTGGCTGTGCAACACGCGGTCCCAGGTATAGCCACGACGAGACATCAATACAACGGCGAGAGCGTCGCCCCAGGCAGCTGTCGCCAACGTGCTACCCATGGCGATGATTCCCCCCAGGTCCGCCGCATCGCTGCTGACCCGGACCACCAAGTCACAGCCACGTGCCAACGGGCTCGTAAGCTGCCCGGTCAACGCGACTGTGAATGTCCCACGATCCTTAACCCTCGACACGAACTCGACTAGTTCAGTTGAGTCACCTCCTTTCGAAAGTGCGATGAGGAGGTCGTTTTCGTTGGCAACTGCGAGACTACCGTGCAACGCATCTGAAGGGTTTTGATAAAACGCAGGCGTGCCGGAAACGTTGAGAAGGTGCGCGAGCCGCCGTGCAATCGTTCCCGAGGTTCCGGCACCAGACACAATCACTTTGCCAGACGTCGCCATGATCTGATCAACCAGAGCGAAGAAATCGTCATCCACCTGATCCGCTACATATGCGACCGCTTCCGCTTCCGACCGGATGAAACGTTGCGCCTCATCGCGCTCACTCGCTTTATCGACCCTCACTTTTGGTGCTCCTTCTGCTGATTCGTCTGACTTGTCTGGGCATTGGCCCGCCGGCGTCTCCTGCTTATCGCTTCCGAGACTCGTTTTCTTTCGAATGCCACGACGAATACGCCGACCAAAATCAGACCTTGAACAATTTGATAGATATACGTGCTCACGCCCATCATGTTGAGACCCGAGGCGATGAGCTGGAGGACGATTGCGGCGAGCGCAGCGCCGACAACCGCAACTCGCCCGCCAAACGGATTCGCCCCACCGAGTACGGCAATCGTGATTGCGAGCATCAAGTACGAAGAGCCATAACCGGCTGAAGCGGAAGCCGTGCGCGAGACGAGAACCAAGCCGGCGACCGCCGAGATGAGTCCCGCAAGAACATAAGTCCTTGTCACGACCCACGTGTAGGCGATACCGCTGTACTCAGCCGCGGTTCTTGAGGCACCCATCATCGTCGAGCTCACGCCATACTTGGTCTTGGTCATGAGCAGCCACACGGCAACCACGACGACCCCGAACAGCCAGAACACGATGGGTACACCGAGCAGCGAGTTGTAACCGAACGATGAGAGCGGGTCTGTCACCCCATACGCGGCCTCACCGCGCGTGATCGCGACGGCGACTCCCGTGAAAATCTGCATTGTCGCGAGAGTCGTCAGAATCGGTGCCACCTTAAGTTTCGCAATAACCAGCCCGTTGAGAAGGCCGCACAGCACACCGATCAGCAACCCACCTGCCACTGCGATCAAGGTTGCGGTGAGTTGCCCCTGACCTTGCTCAACCCCAACACGGGAATACCAAGCAATGAATATTGCTGTGAGGTTCGCTACCGCGACGGTGGACAGATCAATTCCGGCTATCGTCATTGCAACCGAAATAGCCAGCGCCATCAGCCCCACTTCTGGGATCGAAAATGCGATGGACTCTACATTCAGCAGAGTTGCGTAGGAGTCAGGATTAATAGCGGAAAAAGCCATCGCAAGCACTAACGCGAGCGAGAGGAGCCCGAAAGTGCTTCCATTGCGCTTGACCGCAAGCGCCCAAGGCGGAGTGGCCTGCTCGACGGACCGCGAGGCCTGCCGTCCCGTATCAATACTCATGCCGACGCCTCCGTCGATTCTAGGATCCTAGTAGTTTTCGCTTCACGTGACGAGGCCTGTGCCTGAATCGCGACACCGACAAGCACCACAACACCGACTACAAGTACGTGCCAATAGCTCGAGACTCCGAGCCGCACTAGAGAGTTCTGAACAAGTGAAATAAGCAGTACGCCATACACCGTGCCCTTGACAGAGCCACGTCCGCCAGAATCCAACGCTCCACCGATGACTACGGCTGCAATCACATTGAGTTCGGTGCCCACCAGCTCAAAGGGCGACGCATGGCGGGACAGAACGACGTGCACCATGCCGGCAAACCCTGCGAGTGCTCCGGCGATCAGGTAGATCCGGACCTGGACGCTCGGCACACGAATGCCCACACGGCGAGCCGACTCTCGATCACCACCAATCGCATAGATCGAGCGGCCAAACATTGTTTTCCGGAGCATCCACGAGACCAAAAAAGCAAGTGCGATCACGGGAAGGACAAGAATGTTCACGGGGCTGTTGCCAAGCCTCATGATGGACGAGGCCCCGATCGCGTCGAGCTGCGCCGGAAGCGTAGATATGTACACACTTCCGATGAACGCGAGGAGCACACCTCGGATGATGACCTGTGTCCCCAGCGAGGCAATGAGCGTCTCCATTCGATAGCGAGCAACGAACAAAGCGTTCAGTGAGCCGAGTGCAATGCCCATTATCGAAGCCAACAAGAAAGGCCATAGAGCCCCGTCTACGCCGAAGAAGTTCATCACGGTTATTGTCGCGTAGCCACTGAAAATTGCGATGGCGGGAAATGACACATCCATGCCGCCCGAAATAATCACCAAGAGCAACCCAAGCGCAAGAGCGAGAGTCACAATCCCGGAGCGGATGATATCTCCTACAAAGGTCATGGTGAGCGCTGAGGGCTCGACGATCGCCATGACTCCCAGGAGGGCGAGAATCAGCAGCAACAGCGCTGTCTCGTGATTTTCGCCCTTATAACGGTCCCAGATTTCGTGCACTCTCAATCGTGCGCCGCGGGATCTGCGCGTATACGCCTTCATCGGTCCAACCTTTCGCGAATACGTTCGGGCGACACTTCGTCCATCTCCAGTGCGCCATCCATCCGGCCGCGTCGCACAAACAAGACTCGATGGCACACGCTGACGAGTTCCGGAACATCGTCGGAGATCATCAGGATGCCTGTGCCCTGTTCCGCGGTGAGTCGCAGAATGTCTAGAATCACGGCCTTGGATCCGGCGTCCACGCCAACCGTGGGTCCGTTCAGTATGAGAACGCTAGGCTCGGTCTCCATCCATTTGCCGAGTACGACTCTCTGTTGGTTTCCCCCCGAGAGTGAACTCACTGGGTTCGCGGGATTGTCGGTTTTGATGCCGAGCTTCTCAACCGCGTGTTGCGACGCGCGAGCCATCTGCCCACTATCGAGGAAGCCTCCGCGCCCACTCACTTTGTCGAGTGACGCAGCGATAAGATTTGACTCAATGCTCTGCTCAAGAATCACGCCTTGGGTAAGTCTGTCTTCCGGCACGTACCCGATACCAGCTTCAATTCCCTCTTGGACCGACCCGATGGGTTTGGCTTGGCCGGCTACGCGGATCTCGCCGGTATCGATCGGCAAGATGCCAAAGATCGATTCTGCGATCTCTGAACGACCTGACCCGAGAAGTCCTGTCAGTCCAACAATCTCGCCGGCACCGACTTCGAAGGAGACTCCTTCAAAGAGATCGTTTCGGCCGATCTCGTGTACTTCAAGCGCTGGCGCCTTGTCTTCTACGGGGAGCGCGGAAAGTTGGCGCTCTTCTGACGGCAGATAGCCAAGAAGCGACTCAATCAGCGTGTCGGGAGTAAACTCAGCGGCAGCCCCGCTCTTGACGACCGCACCATTTCGTAGAACCGTTATCCGGTCCGACATCATGAAGACCTCTTCGGTCTTGTGCGACACAAAGACGATGGCAACGCCGTCTGCTTTGAGCTGTTCAACGACGCGACTGAGGGAGTCGATCTCCCTCCAGGTAAGAGCGGTGGTCGGCTCGTCCATAAACAAAACCTTGACGTCGAGCGCGAGCGCCCGGCAGATCGCGACGAGTTGCCGGTCCGCGACCGAAATGTTCTCGACCTTTTCATCTAGGCTCAGTTGGAGGCCTAACCGCTCAACTACCCGCGCCGCTATAGACCGAGCGGCTTGTACGCGGACGACCTTGCTTCTTGCCTTCACTCGTGCAGACATTGCGATGTTCTCCGCCACCGTGAGGTTCGGGAACAGAGACATGTCCTGGTAGATGACCTGAATGCCCAGATCAATAGAGTCCGTCACGGACGGCCGACCTACATCCACACCATCCATTTCGATGTGACCTGCGTCCGCGGTTTCTACGCCGGAGATAATCTTGATCAACGTCGACTTGCCTGAACCGTTGGCACCAGCGAGACACATTACTTCGCCAGCGCGTACGTCGATGTCAACCTCGGTCAACGCCTTGACGCCACCGTAGGTTTTGGTTATTCCCTTTGCCTGCAATGCAAGCGGCATGATGTCTCTCCTCAAAGGGGCGCGGGGGCCGACCGGGAGGGATGGCCGACCCCCGCTGAAAATCACTTAGAACGGGTAGTCTTCGAGGTTGTCCAAGCGGATCTCGATCCACGCGTCACCGTAAAAGTTGTTGGCGATCTCCGGGTCCTGAGTGATCGACTCGTACCCGGGGACGCCGAGGTCCATGCCATCAACGATCTCTTCACCGTCCATCACCAGCTGCGCTGCCTGCAGCATGGCCTGACCCGCCAGCGCGGGGTCCCAACCAGTGATGACATCAATTGAGCCATCGTCGAGGAGACTGCCTGCCGTGGATGGCGTGGAGGTTCCGACCACACAGGTGTCGCCTTGCAGACCTGCTTCTTGTACAGCCCGCCCAATACCTGCAATGTCGGTTGACGCGGCGCCAATGAAGCCCTTGATATCTGGATAGGTTGCGATAATTTCCTTGGTTCGCTGATACGCGGTCTCTTGATCTTCTTCCGAGGAAATGGGGTCGGCCACACGTGAGATGTCAGGGTAGTCAGCGGCAGCACGTTCGAGCGCTCCTTCTGCCCACACGTTGTGGCTTGCAACTGTCAGCGAGCCAACCATATGGGCGTACTCTCCGGAATCTCCCATGCACGCGGCGAGCGTGTCCATCTGGAAGCCTCCATACGCGTTGTTGTCGAACGCTTCAATATTGGCAACAGCGTTCTCAATGCCCGGTGCTTCGTGAGTAATCACGACGATGCCCGATTCCTCCGCACGCTTGAGGACGGACTCAAGCGACTCGGGCGAGTTCGGCACAACCGTCAACGCGGCCGGCTGCTGCGGGATCAGATCATTGATCACCGCAATTTGCTTCTCTTCAGATGCATCGTCGCCGGCTGTTTGGGTGACGACAGTACCGGGGTGTTCAGCTGCCCACTCCTGGTTGCCGACCTCCATCCGGTTAAACCAATCTCCGCCGGCCAGCTTGACGACGTTGACCATCGTCACTTCGCCTTCATCGCCCACTCCGGCTTCTGTAGAGTCCGCACTGGCGCTACAGGCTGCGAGCGCGACACCTGCTGCCGCCGTGAACGCGAGGACTTTGACACGACTTTGTGTAACCATCTTTTCTTCCTTTTGTGTGTTGTGTGTTGAGTACTAGGAGGAGTGAGCTCTCAAGGAGTGCATCAGTTCCCGGTCAGCGTTCCCAAAGTGCTCGTACAACCGGTGATAGAGGTCGTAGAGGCCATCAAATTTCTTGGCCCTGCGGGCGTTGGGGAAGTATCTGGTCGCAATCGGACTAGCGATCTTGGCAGCCTCGTCGAATGAACCGAAGCCTCCGAGATCAGGACCGGCCGCGATAGCTGCGTGGAGTGCAGCACCTACGGCAGGAGTGTGAGCTGAGTCGCTCACTTCGATCTCCACGTTGAGGACATCGGCGAGCGTTTGCATCAACAACGGCGCCTTTCTGGGAAGACCCCCGCACGCGACAATTCGCCGGACAGGGAGGCCCGCATCCTGGAATGCCTCGATGATTCGTCGCTGTCCGAACGCCGAGCTTTCGATCAGTGCTCTATATACGTGCTCCGGCTTCGACTGCAGTGTCAATCCCACGAGTAGCCCGCTGAGGTGCGAGTCCATCAAGGTGGATCGATTTCCGTTGAACCAGTCCAGCGCAACGATCCCACTCTCACCGGGCTCCATGGCAGCGGATCTTTCTTCAAGCAGCTCAAATGTCGTTTGTGAGCGTGACTCCGCTTCGATTTCGTATTCAGCGGGGACAAAATTGCGTACGAACCAACCGAAGGTGTCGCCGACGCCGGCTTGCCCCGCCTCATATGCCCAGTAACCAGGAATCAAACCGTTGAACACCACACCTGCGGCACCAGGCACAAACTGCTTCTCTTCGGAGAGCATGAGGTTGCACACTGAAGTACCCATGACAAGGAGCATTTCGCCCGGTTCGGAGACACCAGCCCCAAGCACCGCAACGTGCGCATCGAGGTTGCTCGTACTCACGATAGTTTCGGGCGAGAGGCCTAGAATCTTCGCCCACATTGGAGTCAGGGTGCCGGCGCGGTCGCCAGGCTCTAGAAACGCGTGGCCATACTTTTCCAACATCTTCGAGAATCCCGGAGACAACGCCTCAAGGAACGCTGGGGACGGGTAGCCGATGTCACGCTGATATGCGGCCTTATATCCGGCAACCGCCACTCCCCGGGCCTCTGTGCCCACGAGAGTTGAGACGAGCCAGTCGCCGCACTCGTAGATTCGCTCCGCAGCGTCGAAAACTACGGGAGCCTCCTCGAACCATTTAAGCGTCTTGGCAAGCACCCATTCCGCAGAGACTTTGCCCCCGTAGTAGTTGAGGAAGACCTCTTGCCTGAGTTCTGCGAGGGCGTTGACGCGGTCTGCCTGCGGCTGCGCGGAGTGGTCCTTCCACAACTTTGCATACGCGTGGGGCTCTGACCTAAACGCATCGAGATCTGCTAACGGAACGTCATTGGCGTCGACAGGGATGAGGGTGCAGGCAGTGGTATCGATGCCGAGCCCCAACACCGCCTCGGGGTTGATCTCGTCGTGGCCGAGGACTCCCTTGACGGAAGCGACGAGGGCTTCAAGGTAGTCCGCAGGGTACTGAAGCGCCCAGTCGTTCGGTAACTTCTTGCCGCTTTCGGGAAAGATGTCGTCCACTACTCCATGGCGGTACGCAGACGATGCGATTGCAACTTCCCGACCGTCGGACAAATCAATTGCCACTGCGCGACAGGTCTCAGTGCCAAAGTCAACACCGATTGCGTACTTAGTCACGCGTTTTCCTCTCCGTTGAGCATCGGACACGTGGTCCGACCTTCGTTCCTATGCGGCTCCGGAGTCGCACTCTATGGTGCGCATTTCGAGGAACTCAACGATACTGTGCTCATATGAGCAAAGAATCTGATCGGCTGCAGTCAGCTGCTGGCGCGCTGGCACACGATGACCTCCTCATGGAAGTCGCAAGAAGTCACTACTTTCACGGCCTCTCGAAGGTCGAGATTGCGACTGAACTCGGGTTGTCCCGGTTCAAAATTGCACGCCTCCTCGACGAGGCGCTCGAGCGGGGGGCGGTCAGAGTGACATTGCACCGACCACGTGAACGTTGGACCGGATTGGCGATGCGCCTCAAGGAGCGCTTCTCACTTCAACATGCTGTGGTCGTGAATGCCGGCAGCGGGAACCCGGTTCACATCAGGCAAGCGCTCGGACGCGAAGGCGCCTTGCTTCTACAGCAACACCTCTCTCACGAGGACGTACTTGGAGTGGGGTGGGGCCGCACAGTGAAAGCTACTGCGGACTACGTGACGTCACTCCCCAAGTGCACGGTAGTCCAACTGGGAGGAATCGCAGGCAATCCCGGCGAGAACCTCATGGACCTCGTTCGAATTTTCTCCGGCATCACTGGGAGCGAGGCATACCCGCTCTACACGCCGCTCGTAGTGCCGAGTATTGAGACAGCAGAGAGCCTCAAACAGGCGCCGGAGATCAGCGCCACGATCGACCGCTTCCGGGACGTCTCGGTCGCGATCGCCTCGGTCGGCAGCTGGAACCCACCGAACTCGCAGTTGCGCATGTTCTGCTCCCCTGAAGTGCGAGAGGACCTCGACAGAAGAGGCGTCCAAGCAGAAATCTGCGGAGTGCTACTCGATAGCGAGGGGAATGAGATCGAAACGGCGCTGAAGGGCCGAATCATCTCGGCCACCTCCAGTGACCTGCGCCGCATTCCGACTGTCATCGCTATCGCTGGGCACCCCTCGAAAGCAGCCGCCCTTCGCGCGGTTCTGAAAGGCGGATACGCGAACATGTTGGTCACCGACACACAGGTTGCGCGCCTGCTACTCACTGACGATGCGAAGTAACGGATCATTCACAAAGGGGAGCGACAACTAGCCAGCCGGACCACGCGCAAGGAAAGCGATGCGACACACAGAGGGATCGAGCCGACAACGATGCTCATCTGAGCGAAAAATCGGGTGGGTGGGACCAGTGCAGGTGTTAGGTTGCGGACAATCACAACTACCAAGACTCTGGGAGATCCATTGACGCACCCACGCCTCTTCCTTGATTCCGCGGATAGAGCACGCAGCACTGACCTGTTCAGCACTGGAGTTTTCTATGGCCTCACGACGAATCCCACGATTCTTGACAGAGATGGTTGCAGCGTTCGAGACCTTGCTTCCGTCTACGCCTGGGCGCACGACGCCGGCGCCCAGGAAATCTGCTTCCAAGCATGGGGCCCGAATACGTCCACGTTGCTGTCCAATGCTAAACAAATCTTGAGAATTGACCCCAACATCATCGTCAAGCTGCCTGCAACGCGAGACGGCTTCGCTGCGGCACGGATCCTGAAAGAACATGGGACAACCGTGCTCATTACAGCGGTCTACCGCGCCTTTCAAGTGGCCGTCGCGGAGGCGATCGGCGTCCGCTATGTCGCACCTTACTTCGGCCGAATCAATGACGGTGGCAGAGACGCTAGCCAAGAAATCGCGGCAATGCAGAAAATATCGGAGCGCGGACACAGCCACACGCAAGTACTGGCAGCAAGTCTGAGGACCGTCGACGACGTCGCCGGCCTGTGCGCACTGGGGGTTCCTGCGCTCACACTAAACCTAAACTTGGCGGAAGAGATCCTATCCGCGCCTGAATCTGTCGCTGCCGCACTAGAGTTCGAGCGCGTTATCGACGCTTCTCTCGAAAGGTAATTCGTGCGGTCTTCGATACTGCTCGACCAGCTTGAGGCAACGGCCGAACAGTACCGAAGGACAACTCTTTAGCGCCGCGAGACGCCTTCCTTGATGAGTCCGTAGACCAGCGAGTCAACGAGCGCTTCCCAGGACGCCTCGATGATGTTGGGGCCTACGCCGACGGTGCGCCAGGTCTCCCCCGTCTCGCCGTGCACGGTCGTGATCAGGACGCGCGTCACGGCGTCAGTACCGTGCGATGCCTCCATGATGCGAACCTTGAAGTCGGTCAGTTCGAAGCGCTCGATTTCGGGGTACACCGCGCACAGAGCGCTGCGCACCGCGTGGTCGAGGGCGTTGACGGGACCGTTTCCTTCGCCGACCGCGACCTGTCGGGTGCCGCCCGCAACGAGCTTCACGATCGATTCGGCGTCGGCATCGGTGGGGTCGCCCAACTTGGATGACACACGCACGCGCCAGGTCTCGACGTCCCAGAACGTGTTGTCCTCGCCCATCTCGTCGCGAAGTACCAACTCAAACGAAGCATCGGCCGCATCAAAGGTGTAGCCGGCGGCCTCAGCGTGCTTGACGCGGTCGGTCACGCGGCCCAGAAGTTCGCCCTGACCCTCAAGGTTGAATCCGAGCTCCTTGCCCTTGAGCTCGATCGAGGCGCGCCCCGCCATGTCGGACACGAGCATGCGCAAGCCGTTTCCAACCTTCTCCGGCTGAGTGTGCTGGTAAAGGTCGGGGTCCACGCGGATCGCGGATGCGTGCAGGCCCGCCTTGTGAGCGAACGCGGAGGCACCGACGTAGGGCTGACGCGCGAAGGGAGCGATGTTGGTGATCTCGGAGATCGCGTGGGCGATGCGGGTCGACTCGGTCAGGCCCGCACCCTTGAGGACGCTGAGGCCCTTCTTGATCTCGAGGTTTGCGACCACGGAGACGATGTCCGCGTTGCCGGTGCGCTCGCCGTAACCGTTGATGCAGCCCTGGACGTGCGTGGCTCCGGCGGCGACGGCGGCCATGGAGTTCGCGACCGCGCAGCCAGAGTCGTTGTGGGCGTGCATACCGAGCACGGTATCGACCTTGGAGCCGACGGCGCGCACGATCTCGCTGACGTCGTCGGGGAGCATTCCGCCGTTGGTGTCGCACAGGCACAGGGTGTCGGCGCCACCGGCGACCGCGGCCTGGAGGGTGCGCAGCGCGTAGTCGGCGTCGTAGCGGTAGCCGTCGAAGAAGTGCTCGGCGTCCATGATGACGCGGCGCCCCTCGCCGGTGAGGAAGGCGAAGGTCTCCTCGATCATCGCGAGGTTCTCGTCGGGGGTGACGCGAAGTGCGCGCTCGGCGTGGCGGATGTCCGCCTTGCACACGAGCGTGACGATGGGTGCCTCGGAGTCCAGCAAGGCGCGCACCTGGGGGTCAGATGCGGCCGTGGTGCCGGCCTTGCGCGTCATGCCGAACGCGGCGAACTGCGCGTTCTTGAACGACAGCTCCTTGTTCACGAGGCTAAAGAACTCAGTGTCCTTGGGAACCGCACCGGGCCAGCCGCCCTCAATAATGCCGACACCGAGCTCGTCGAGCAGTGGGGCAATCGCCATCTTGTCCGCTACGGACAGGTTCATGCCTTCTTGCTGCGCACCGTCGCGCAGGGTGGTGTCGTAGACCTCTACCTTGAGATCCGTCATGGTGCGGGCTCCTTGTGAAGTGTCATCATTCCGTGCGGCCGGCCGCTAGGCGGCGGTGCTTGTGGCGGTGCCGGAGAGTTTTCCCAACAAAAAAGCCTCCCAAGGGTACGGGAGGCTGCGCGTCGGGGAATTCTCTCGCCGACGCGCTACGGAATGATGATCGCGGTGTACATCGAGTTCAGTATGGCACAGGGCCGATGCTGCGGGAACCCCAGGCGCTCAGGCTCCGGGGGCGCTGTGTGGCACCGAGAACGCGACGTGGTCGAGCATCGATCTCGAGCAGCCGGTCCACGCCTCAGGGCTTCAGCCGCGCAACCAACTCCGGCAGCAGCACTTCCGGTGCCACCATGTGGTCCTGTTTGGGGATCACTGCCACCTCTCCGCCCACCGCCGTAGCGAGCGCATCAGCGACCACGTGCAAGGATGCCGGGCTGCGCTCCCCCACCACCACGTGCACAGGGGAGGTGACCGCCGCCGCAACCTCGGTCGGGGGAAGGTCCGCCGTGAGCTCCATGTCGTAGCGCACGGTGGGTGCGAGCGCGACCATCGTCCGCCAGCCCCCGAACATGGGCAGTAGAGCGACAAACACACGTGGCATGCCAATCCCGGTCAGGAAGCGCCGCAACGCGGCAGCGTCCTTGCCGCGGTCGAGAAGATCGTCCACGTGCGACCTCAGCGCAGCGTATTCATCCTTTTCCTTCTCATCCGCCACCCAGGGGGCGTCGTAGAGCATGGTGGCTTGAACTTTCTCTCCCAGTCGATGAGCGGCGTGGAGCGCGATCACGGCGCCGGACGAATGCCCGTAGACATAGGCCTTCCCGCCTACTTGGTCGATCATCGCCTCCAGGTCGTCCACTTCCCGCTCCAGAGACCATGGCTCGCCCGCGCCAGAGTCACCCCGGCCGCGACGGTCGTAGGTGATGACTTGGAAGGCCTTCGCGAAGGACTTGGCATCCTTAACAATGGGGCCAAACCTACGAAACACCGTTGCTCCGGTCACGTAGATCAGCGGCGGCCCCTCACCTTGAATGTCATAGGCGAGCGTGGTGCCGTCCTGTGAAGTTGCGACGTTCATGCGGTGCTCGTTTCGTCGGGAGCGGTGTTGCCGGGATTCTTGACTTTCTAGACTACGCCGTCTTATATCTAGAAACTAGACTACTTAGTCTCACGAATCAAGGAGCCCACGTGACCATCAGGCCAACGTCGCTGGAGAAGCGGCGAGCAGTGCTGGCTGCCGCCGAGGAGGAATTCCTCAGCGGCGGCTACGACACTGTGTCGATGGATCGCATCGCCGCGCGCTCGGGCGTCGCCAAACAGACGCTCTACGCGCACTTTGGCAGCAAGGAAGGCCTGTTCCTGCAGTTGGTGACCGCAATGACCGAGGAAACTGGTGACCGCGTCCACGCCGATCCCCTCGCCGTCACCTCCGCTGGGGACCTGCCCGATGCACTCCACCGCTTACTGTCTAGACAGCTCGACCTGGTGCTCACGCCACGACTCATGCAACTGCGCCGACTCGTCATCGGAGAGCTGGGCCGCTTCCCCGACCTTGCCCGCACGCTCGCAGAACGCGGCCCGCACAGGGCCATTGACATCCTCGCCGATGTGCTGGCTGACCTCGACGCACGCGGCCTGCTCGCAGTCCCCCACCCCGGGCAGGCAGCTTCGCAGTTGAACTGGCTGGTGATGGGCCAGCCGGTGAATGACGCGATGCTGCTAGGCGATGCCAGCATTCCGTCTGCGGCTGAGCGAGACTCGCACGTGCGTGCCGCGGTCAGAACGTTTCTCGCGGCGTATGGAACGTAACGCCGCCCGCACTCGTGCCACGATGGGTCGCATGACGCTCCCCGGCACTAATGCCGCCACCAGCGCCCTCGCCACCGACCAGTACGAACTCACCATGGCCGCGAGCTACTTCTCGCAAGGCGTGACCGGGTCGGCGGTCTTCGACCTGTTTGTGCGCCGGCTACCGCTTGAGCGGCGGTTCCTCGTTGCCGCGGGCCTGGCCGATGCGTTGAGTTACCTCGATCAGTTGCGCTTCACTGATTCGGATGTCGAGTACCTGCGCTCGCTGGGCACCTTCAATGCGGATTTCCTGGACTACCTCGGGGACTTCCGTTTCACCGGCGATGTGTGGGCGATCCCGGAAGGCGAGATTTGCTTCCCCGACGAGCCGCTGCTCCGCATCGAGGCGCCCATCATCGAGGCCCAGATCGTGGAGACGGCCCTGCTGTCCACGGTTGCTCATCAGACGGCCATCGCGTCCAAGGCCGCGCGCGTGGCGCTGGCCAGCGGCGAACGGGGCTTTGTCGACTTCGCTTCGCGGCGCGCACACGGGCCGGAGGCTGCGGTGCGAGGCGCACGCGCCGCGTATGTGGCGGGCGCTTCGGCTACCAGCAATGTCTTGGCCGGCAAGGCGTATGGAATACCGCTGAGCGGCACGATGGCGCATTCGTATGTGATGGCCTTTGAAGACGAGGTGGACGCGTTTCGACGTTTCGCCCGCGACTTCCCCACGTCCGCGGTGCTGCTGATCGACACCTACGACACCGTGGAGGGCGCGCACCGCGCTGTCCAGGTCGCGCGTGAGCTCGCCGACGAGGGCGTTCGTCTGCGGGGCGTCCGGCTCGACTCAGGAGACTTGGCGGCGCTGTCGCACAAGGTGCGGGAGGTGCTTGACGAGGGCGGCCTTGAGGATGTCCGCATCATCGTGAGTGGCGACCTCGACGAGTATCGGATTACCGAGCTGCTAGAGGCGGGGGCTCCATGCGACGCCTTTGGCGTGGGAACCCAGATGGGAGTGAGCGCCGACGCACCCGCGCTCAGCGCCGTCTACAAACTCGCGGAGTACGAGGGTCGCCCCGTGCTGAAGATGTCCACGGGCAAGGACTCGCTGCCCGGCCGCAAGCAGGTGTGGCGCCGTGAAGTCGACGGCGGCTTTGGCGCCGACGTGATCGGGCTCGCAGACGAGTCGCTGGAGGGACGTCCACTCCTCGAACACGTGATGGCTGACGGCTCGCCCGTAGGAGAAACCCGGTCGCTAGCCGATGCCCGCGACCGTTGCGCCCGCGCGCTGACGTCGCTGCCAGACAGCCTCCGCTCGCTCGACGTCAGCGACCCACAGGATGAGGTGCCGACGTCCCCACGGCTGCGCGCGCTCGTCACCGAGGTCAACGCACTCCGGAACTGACGCGCTACCGCTGAGGCTTCTTCTGCAAGGACCGCAGCGCCGCGCGCCGCGCCTTCCAGTCCGGAAGGTGCCGGTCCATAATCGCGTAGAAGCCGAGACCGTGATTGGACTCGAAGAGGTGCGCGAGTTCGTGAACCAGCACGTACTCGAGTGCGTCGCGCCCGCGCCGACCAAGTTCGACATTGAGCGAGACTCGGCGTCGCACAGCGTTACAACTGCCCCATCGCGACGTCATGATCTTGAGGCTCACCCGCGGCTCAACATCCACGCCCATCCGCTCACACCACATCGGCATCAGCTCGTCGAGTTGCTCCCAGATCCACGCCTTCAACTGCTCGGCCTCGGGCCCGGCCTCAAGCTGCGGCGGCAAGTCAGTAATGAGTGAGCGCCGCTTCTCAATCCAGCCCGATTTGGCGCGGACAAAGCCGTCGATTGTCGACCGCGACATCGAGTACGGCGCGCTCACGGCCAACGAACCATCGGCAACGACGCGCAGCCAAACGCGACGCATACCCTTCTTGCGGGTCAGCGTGTACTCAGGAGTGGACTCGTTCATATCGCCACAAGGCTAAGCGCACCGCACGGTACGTCACAGACACGTCACACTTCTTGGGACACGGACCGCAGGCTCGCTCACCTGGGGACGACGCCCCGCATGGCAAGAATCCACAGCCCCTACGAGACCTCAGAGACTCGAGCCTCGGGGAACGCGAGAAAGAATGCCGCCGCCGCGAGCGCCGAGTTCCAGTTGATCGTGATCTCGTTGGTCGCCCACGAATGAATGTCGTCGACGTACGCTAGCTGCGGAGCGCAGTCTCCGTCCGGGTACTTCTCCCGGATGGCGTCGTCCCAGGTCGGGGTATCCGCGTTCGGGCCTCCCGCGACAGACCCGTTCGGAGGGTGTGGAAGCGTCGGGTCGACCTGGTGGGCGAACCACCGTGAGTGCTGATTGTGCACAGAGGTAACGCCGTAGCCCGTAATGTACGACAGCCCCAGCGCGTTGCGACCAAGCAGGTAGTCGATGCTTTCTTGAGCCGAGCGCAGTAGCGCAGCATCGCCGCTCAGGTCATACCCGGAGCCGAGCACCACGATGTTGTTCAGGATCTGGCTATTGGATCCCCACACGAACCCATCGGCTGGCAGCGCCATCCCGAACGGCTGAGCATCCTGCACGGCGGCAATCATGTGCGCACCCGCTACGACCTGCGCCGCGATCGCTTTGCGGTCCCTGAACCCGCTGTCCACGGTCGCGAGGTTGATCTTTGCGATGGCATCCAGCCGGTCCCAACTGAATCCCCCGAGCGGAAAAGAGTCGGCTGTGTGGACGTCGGAAGCGAGCAAGAAGTCTTCAAATTCCTGCTCACCCGTCGTCAGATACAGCTCGGCCGCCGCCCAGTAGAACTCGTCGCGAACGTCATCGTCGTCGTAGGGACCGCCTCCAAAGAAGCCATCGGCTTGCGGGGCATACACGTCGGGGTGGCGCACGGCCGCAGACCACGATGTCCGTGCTGCCTGCAGCAAGCGTGCCGCATAGTTTGCGTCGTATGGCTCCCACAGCCGCGCACCCTGGGCGGCGACGGCGGCCACGTTGAGGGTGGCTGCCGTCGAGGGCCGGTGGAGGTAGCGGGTGTTCGGTCCGTCCGCAGGTAATAGCGGCAGGCCGGTCCATCCATAGTCGTGCACCTTGTGATGAGCCATACCCGCCATCTCTTCACCGGCAGGCACCATCATCGACGTCATGAAGTCCAGCTCCCATCGGGCCTCGTCAAGCACGTCAGGGACGCCGTTGCCGTGTTCGGGCAACACCAGGGAACGATCGCCTAGGGCCGATGCTGCGGCACCTCCCGCACGTGCCGCACGCTCCCACACGCCCAACAGTTGGGCGACGGCGATACCGCCGTTCACGACGTACTTGCCGTGGTCCCCGGCGTCGTACCAACCCCCGACGACGTCGAGGGAGTAGCCCGCAGTCCACGGGGTTCCGTACACCTTGTCGGAGTCCTCCGCCGGCTGGCACGGGACGTCATAATCGCCCTGGTTGATGTCGTTGTCGCTTGGTCGCGAGATGTGGCCGGCGGCCCGCGCGTACTCGGGACCCACCAGGGACTGATCAATCTTTATCCCGGACCGCGCCAAGTAGAAGTAGTTGAGCGCGTCGCGAGTCAGCGGCTCGTAGAGACCCGCACGGACCACAATCGGATCGCTCTCGACACCACACGCCCGCACCACGTACGTGCCAGGTTCAACGAGCTGAGAGAAGTCGATGACATGCACGTGACTGCCCGCGGACGGGTCCACGCCAGCCACAACTGTGGTCCTCTGTGCCACCACCTGACCGTCCCCCGTCGCGACCTCCCAGTCCACCGCATCGGCCCCCTCAAAGACCAACGTCGCGCGTTTGGGCCCGTCGGGTAGATAGCCGTATTGGTTGACGTGGATGGTGGGCTCAGCGCTCACAGGGGCGTCCTTTCTCACAGCCGCTCAGGGCAAAAGGGGGACGCCCTTCACGATACGCGGGTCATCCACCCAAAGCGATCCTCAGCGCGCCCGTACTGAATATCAGTCAGGGCGCCGCGGACGTGCATGGTGAGCGTTCCCGGCCCGCCGTCGGCAACAACCTCGTCAAACGACGGCGACACTAGGCGCGCGATTGGCGTCACCACGGCGGCGGTTCCACAAGCAAATAACTCCACCACGGACCCATCGGCAATACCCGACCGCAAGTCCTCGAGCGCGATGTCCCGCTCGACGACCTCGCGACCCTCGGCGCGCAGCAGTTCAATCACAGAGTCGCGCGTCACGCCCTCGAGGATCGTGCCGGTGACCCGCGGAGTGACGACGGTGCCATCGCGACGCACTGCGAAAACATTCATTCCACCGAGCTCCTCGATGTACTTGTCCTCGCGCGCATCAAGGAACAGCACCTGGTCGCACCCGTTGTCCTGAGCCTGTTGTTGCGGCATGAGCGAGCCTGCGTAGTTTCCGCCGGTCTTGGCCTGGCCAGTTCCGCCTTCGCCCGCACGATGGAAGCCCTGCGCGACCCAGATCGACACGGGCCGCACGCCGCCCGCGAAGTACGCGCCCACGGGGCACGCCATCAGCAAGTACTCGACTTCATGAGAGGGGCGCACGCCCAAGCATGCCTCCGTGCCCATCAGCAGAGGTCGTAGGTAAAGGCTGGATTCGCCCTGGGTCGGCACCCAGTCGCCGTCGACCGCGAGCAGGGCCTCGACCGATGCAAGAAACTCGTCCTCGCTTACAGGAGGGAGCGACAGCCGGGCGGCAGATGCTGCCATGCGCCGAGCGTTGCCCTCGGGCCGGAACAGCCGCGTCGAACCATCAGCCCAGCGGTACGCCTTGAGGCCTTCAAACACCTGCTGCGAATAGTGCAAAACCGTCGCGCCCGGGTGCAACGATAGGTCAGCGAACGGTTCCACTCGACGATTTCCCCAGCCGCCCTCAAGCGTCCAGGTCGCGCGGGCCATGTGGTCGGTAAAAACCATGCCGAAGGCGGGGGCTTCCATCGCGAGTTCGCGGTCCGGGGCCGATGCTGCATTCGGGTTCCGCTCGAGCGCGTAGTCGGCTGCGGTGACAGGGGCTGATACGTCCATTCCGTCACCATATCCGCGCCCCCTCTCCCCTGGCCGTACATACACGGCGGGGATCCGGACTCCGAGACTCCCTGGCCGTCACTTTTCGTCGTGCAACCCGCACCACGCGGACGTACCGTCAAGAAGTAAGGCCACCACAGCATCGGCCCGCCCCAAGGAGGAAACATGGCGATCACTCACATCAACCCCGAAGGTATGCACGCCTCGCCAGTGTTCTCGCAGGCAGTCGTAGCATCCGGCACCCGCACTGTGTACGTGGGAGGCCAGAACGGCACCGACGAGTCCGGCGCGATCAACGGCGACCTCGTGGACCAGACCGAGCAGGCGCTACGCAACCTGTTGACGGTCTTGTGGGCGGCCGATGCCACACAGGCTGACGTCGTGAAGCTCACCATCTACCTGCATGAGGACGGCGACGTTCAAGAGGCGTTCGCAGGGTCGCAGGAGATCTGGGGAGCCCAGCCCGTGCCAATCACGGTGGTGAAGGTGGCCGGCTTCGCACGCGCCGAAGCGCTCGTAGAGATTGAGGCGATTGCTGTCGTGGACTGACGTCCCCGCCACCGAAAACCTACGGCCAGGAGTGCCGCGAGCCGCAAACCCCGCCGAGTATGTACGGCCAGGGGAAAAGGGGGTTAGGCGGCGGAGCGCGGGGGCTTGTTCTTGCCCGGCTTCTTGGCGTAGATCGACTCGATCACATCGGAGAAGTGCTCCATGACGACCGTGCGACGCACCTTGAGCGACGCGGTGATCTCCTCGCGCGTCTCAGAGAACTCGCGCGGCAGGATGCGGAACTCCTTAATGGCCTCGGCCTTCGACACCTGCTCGTTGGCAGATGCGACGGCGCGACCCACGGCCTCGCGAACCTTCTCGTTCATCGAGGCGGTTTCGAGATCCATCTCGGGAAGGTCGTGCGCGGCCAGCCAGTCGGGCAGCAGGACCGGGTCAAGCGTCACGACAGCGGACACGAAGTGGCGGCCATCGCCAATCACGACGGAGTCCTGAATGGCGGGGTGCGAGCGGATGAAGTCCTCGAGCATTGCGGGCTGAATGTTCTTGCCCGAGCTCAGCACGAGCAGTTCCTTCTTGCGGCCCGTGATGCTGATCGAGCCGTCCTTGATCTCGCCAAGGTCGCCGGTCGCGAACCAGCCATCGCGCATGACCTGCGCGGTGGCGTCGGGCGCGTTCCAGTAACCGGGGAAGGTTCCGATGCCGCGCACCAGGATCTCGCCGTCGTCGTCCACCTTGGCCTCGCAGCCCGCGATGGGCCGGCCCACGGTTCCCATGATGGAGCCGGTGACGGGGGTGCCCACCACTGCGGCGGAGGTCTCGGTCAGTCCGTAGCCCTGCATCACCGTGATGCCGAGGCCGCGGAAGAAGTGTCCGAACGACGGTGTGAGCTTCGCTCCACCCGCGAGGACGTACTGCAAGTTGCCGCCCAGAAGAGCGCGGATCTTGCTCAGCACCAGGCGGTCGGCAAGCTTGTAGCGGAAGTTCAGGCCAGACGAAGGCCCGCCGGTTTCCATCGACGCCGACATCTCGCGCGCGACCTTGGCCGACCAACGGAACAGGGTCTTGCGGATACCCTTCATCGAGGTATCTGCGCGGTTGTAGACCGTCTCGAGGACGCGCGGCACAAGTGGCATCCAGGTGGGCTTGAAGGCCTGAAGGTCGGCGGCGAGGCTCTTGTGGTTGGGCGTGTAACCGATCACGGAGCCCGTCTGCAGCGCCAAGATCATGGCGAAGCGTGCGAAGACGTGGGCCAGCGGCAGGAACAGCAGCACGCGGGTCTCGCCGTGCACAAAGGTGCCGAAGTTGGGGTCGGCTTCCACGTTGGCGGCGTGCTCGACAAGGTTGCGGTGCGTGAGCATCGCGCCCTTGGGGCGGCCCGTGGTGCCGGAGGTGTAGATGATGGTCGCGAGGTCGACCAGCGTGACGTCGGCGGTGCGCGCGGCGAGGTCCTCGTCGCTCACGGAAGCGCCGCGCGCGGCCAGTTCGTCGAGGCCTGCTGCGGTGAGCGGCAGTACCTCGGGCGCGCCCTCCAGCGCGGCGAGCATGGCCTGGTTCTCATCGCTCTCGACGCCCACGAACGAGATCCCTGCGTCTTCCACGATCCACGCGCACTGCGAGGCCGAGGAGGACGGGTAGATCGGAACCGTCACGCCGCCGGCGGCGAGGATCGCGTAGTCAAGCTCGGACCACTCGATGCGGGTGTCGCCCATGACGCCCACGCGGTCACCAACAGAAACGCCGGTCGCAATGAGGCCCTTGGCGATCGCGCGCACGCGGTCACGGAACTCGCCGATCGTGACGCCGGTCCACTCGCCCTGTTCATCCTTAACTTCGGCAAACGCTGCGGAAGGATTTGAACTCGCGCGCTCATTGAGCACCGCGGTCAGGTGCAGCGACGGGTCAAGGGTCACCAGGGGCGGTGAAGTCATCACGTTTTCGGCCATACTTAATCGTAACCTACGGGCGCGTAGGTTACGGAGACGTAGGTCACGGGTGAGCCGTGGGCGAACATGCCCGATGCTGCGCTCACCAAGGCGCTGTCAGAGGGCCGATGCCGTGGTCACCCCAACGCGGAACGAAGCGCGCTAGCCGCAGTAGTCGCAGGCGCCGGTGGCCGGCAGGTTGGTGAAGCACGAGGGGCACGTCGGCACCACGGGCTCTGCCTTCTTGGGGCTAGCTGCCTTCTTCTTTGCAGCGGCGGCAGGCTTGGCCAGCGTGGCAGTCATGGTTCCCGAGGTTGCCGCTGCGGGAGCACCGGCATGGGTGTCGGCGTAGGCGCCCGAGGGGTCGAGGTCCGCGTCGCTGTGCGTGCCCATCGGAAGGTCCAGGTTCCACTGCGACGACGATTCCGTGGGAACCACGCTGTCAGCGCGCGTCGCGCCCGGAAGCTCAACCCACTCGCTCTCGCCATCGGCAGGGTGTAGCGCGATGTACAACTCGGTGATGAACGCGACCGGCTTGGTCTGGCCCAGCGCCTCGAGCGCGATGTACTCACGCGAGGCTGGGATGTAGACGTGCTCGAAGTCGAAGTCGCGCGTCACCTCCCGCACACGATCGACCGCCCCCAACCCCAAAGCGAAGTCTGCCAGGGCGGCATCGAGAGTACGGAAGTAGGTGCGCTGTTCGAGGTCAGTTGGGGAAGTCACCGGTGAATCTTGCCCCACTTGCGGCACCCCATTTGACCACCTGCGCTCAGATTGAGAGAAGTCTCACGTGTCCGTGTCAGCTGGGGTCGCGATACTTCCACATGGTCAGTGTTCCGAAGACGGCGACGAGGACCGCCGACCACACCAACGCGAGCGTGAGATCCGCACCGGGCGACATCCCGTCCATCAGTGCGCGCACCGCTGTAACCAGGTGCGATACCGGGTTCACGTCCACCCACGCCTGCAACCAGCCAGGCATGGTGGACGGGTCCACGAAGATGTTGGACGCGAACACCAGCGGCATCATCACCATCATCGCGACACCCATCACCGCGTTGGGACTGCGCAGCAACATCGACAGGAACGTCCACACCCATCCAAGCGAGAACGCGAAGACGAGCAGTAGCGCCACCCCGAGCACGACGCCCACGAAGCCGCCGCCAGGGCGCCAACCAATCAGGAGGCACACAACCGACGTCACGATGGCGGCCACGGTGAATCGCACGGCATCGCCCAGGAGCATGCCCACAAGAGCGCTAGGACGCCAGATAGGCAGCGAGCGGAAGCGGTCAAAGACGCCCTTGTCGAGGTCTGTGCGGAGCGTGGTGCCCGTGTACATCGTGATGAACAGCACCGACTGCACCAGGATGCCCGGCGCCAGGTAGGCGATGTAATTATCGACCGAGCCGGCGATGGCACCACCGAAGAGGTACGTGAACAGCAGTGTCATCACGACGGGGAACACAGTGACGTCGAGCAGTTGCTCGGGCACGTGCTTGATCTTGAGCAGTGCACGCCACCCGAACGTCACCGAGGTCGACAGCGCACTGGGCCGCGCGGGGCGCTCGGTGTTCGCGAGCGCGTGGGTGATCGCATGCGCCTGGGGCGCTGGGGTGTTCTCCGCGGCTGGCTCGGGCGTGGACTCGGCTTGTGATGTCTCGGTGCTCATGCCGCCTCCTCCGTCTCGGAACCGGCGGTCTCCGCCGCGGGCTGCCCGGTCAGTGACAGGAAGACCTCGTCCAACGTGGGTTGACCCAGCGAGAACTGGGCAAGCCCCACTCCCTCGGAGTCCAGCGCACTCAGGGCTCGCGTTACGCGCGTGCGGTCGTCAATGACGGCGGACAAGGCCTGCGGGTCGGTGGGCAGTTCCACCTCGACGCCGAGTTCGCGGATCAAGATTTCCCGAGCCTTGTCCCTCTCCTCGCGCTCCATCACGCGCACGTGCAGAGCTCCTGCCCCCACGGAGGCCTTGAGCTGCGTCGCGGTGCCCTCGGCGATGATCTTGCCGGAGTCAATCACGGAGATCCGGTCTGCCAGGGCATCCGCCTCGTCCAGGTACTGCGTGGTGAGCATCACGGTTGTGCCGAAGTCGACCATGGCGCGCACGATGTCCCACACCTCATTGCGACTTCGCGGGTCCAGGCCGGTGGTGGGCTCGTCGAGGAACAGCAGTTCCGGCGTCACCACGATGGAGGCCGCAATATCGATACGCCTGCGCATGCCGCCGGAGTACTTCTTGACCTGGCGGTCGCGCGCATCGGTCAGCGCAAACGCTTCGAGCAGTTCGTTCGCCCGCCGCGTCGCCGCCTTGGGCGAGTAGCCGTACAGCTTCGCAATCAGCCGCAGGTTCTCGAGCCCCGACAGATCCTCATCCACGGAAGCGAACTGGCCGGTCAGCGATACCCGCGACCGCACCTCATCTGCCTGCGAGGCTATGTCGTAGCCGAGTACGGAGCCTGTCCCGGCATCGGCCCTCACCAAGGTCGCCAGCATGCGAATCACGGTGGTCTTGCCTGCGCCGTTGGGGCCCAGAAAGCCGTGCACTCCCCCGCGTTCAATCGCGAGATCCACGCCATCAACTGCGCGCGTGCTCCCGTACGTCTTGACGAGACCATGTGTCTCGATCGCCAACTCCGCCACGACACCTCCCCAAGTGACTGAGGCACCGGGCGCTCCCGATGCACCTCACAAGACTAAGCCCGGGCGCTGACACGCGCCCGGGCTTAGTCCGTGGATGAGCTACTTGAGGCCGGAACGCACAAAGGCGTCGACGATGTAGCGCTGGAGGAACAAGTACAGCAAGAGGATCGGCAGAGCGGCGATGGCAGAGGCCGCCATCAGTGCACCCCAGTCATTGCCCTCAGAGGACAAGAACTGGCGAATACCCACCTGCAGCACCGGCGCGCCGGTACGCAGCACGAGCGCTGGCCACAGGTACTCGTTCCACGCCGAGATGAACAGCATGATCGTGGTCGCGGCAATCGCGGGTGTCACGTTGGGCACCACGACCGTCCACAGCGTGTTCCACGACGAACGCCCATCAACCTTGGCGGCATCGATGATCTCCCGCGGGAAGGATTCCATGTGCTGACGCATCAGCAACACCGCGAATGCGGCGCCCAGGTTGGGCAAGATCACACCCCACAGCGTCCCGAGGAGCCCCAGGTCAGAGATCAACACGTAGTTGGGAATCATCGTGACCTGGAACGGAATCAGCCAGGAACCGATGAACAGCATCAAAATCACGTTGCGGCCCGGGAAGCGCCACATCGCGAAGCCATAGCCGGCAAGCAATGCGACAAGCATCTGCCCGGCCGCAATTCCCGCGGACAGCAGGATCGTGTTGAGCAGCATCTCACCCAGGCCAATGCGCGTCCAAGCGTCAGCAAACGTCTCGAAGCTGATGGGCCACGGAATGATGGACTGGTCGAGGACATCGCCCGGGGCACGCAACGCGGCCGCGAACATCCAGTACACGGGCAGGATGGAAAACACGGCTAGCGCAAGCAGGATCACGTGCCCGGCAAGTTTGCCTGGCGAGAAGCGGCGCTTGGGACGGGCCGATGCTCGCTCATGCTGGTCTGTCGGGTCCGGTTCGGGCGTGACGACAGGCGACGACGAGGCAGGCGTGTCGAGAAGCCCAAAGGCCGGCTTGGACGGCAGCCGAGGAGTCTCGACGCCCGGGTCTGCGAAGGCGAAAGTCACAGTCGGCTCCTAGTTGTCATGGAAGTTGAGCTTTTCGGACAGCAAGACGAATCCGACCGCGACAAGCCCAAACAGAAGGAAGAACACCACTCCGGCGGCTGCGGCGAGCCCTGCGTCAAAGCTCTGGAATCCGAGCTGGTACAGGAGGTAGTAGATGTTCGTGGTGGAGTTGATCGGGCCACCCTGGGTGAGCAAGTCGATCAGCGGGAAGGACCACTGCGCGGACAGCAGGATCGCCATGAGGCCCAGGAAGAGCAGCGTGGGGCTCAGCAGCGGAACGGTGATGCGCATCGTGGTGCGCCACGAGCCCGCGCCATCGGTGGCAGCCGCGTCGGCGTAGTCGGGGTTGATGCCCGCCACACCGGCAGCGACCACGAGGACGCCGAATCCGAGCATCTGCCACACCATGATCGCGATGATCGCCCAGATTGCAGTCGACGGATCACGGAAGATGTTCCCGAGATCGAGGCCCGCATTGTTAGCCGCAGTCCACAACAGTCCGGAGTCTTCAGCGAACATCCAACGCCAGACAGCTCCGGCAGCAATGGGCGGAATCAGGAACGAGACAAAGATCAGGCCCTGATACACGCTCTTGGAGCGCGTGCCGACCTTGCGTGACAGCAGCACAGCGATCGTGGGAAGAATGACCGCGGCCACGAAGCCCGCTGCGATGTACACCAGAGTGTTGCGCATCGCGGCGATCATCTCGGGATTGGTCACCACGTCTGCGTAGTTCTCGAGACCCACCCACTCCTTGGGGCTGGTGGGTAGGAGATTCCAGTCGTAGAACGACAGCCCGAAGCCCTCGACCATAGGCCGGTAGATCCACAGTCCGATCAGAGCAACCGCGGGCAACAGGTAGAGGTACGGCGCCAGCGGGGGCCGCCGGTGAGCCTTGCGAGGCTCCCCGACGGCCGCCTCCGGCGCGGCGACTTGCGTGAACATTAGTTCTGCGCCGCTCCCGACATTGCAGCCTCACGCTGCTCAGGCGTCATCGCGAGGAAGGCTTCCATCTGGTCAGCCTGCATCTCGTACAGCGTCGCGAAGTCTCCCAGCGGAACAATGGAGTGCATGACCTTGTCGCCGTAGACGTGCACGAGGTTGTGCGACTGGCCACCGTCCATGCCGCGAGCGCCAGGCTGCGCCATCGCGAGGTCCTGCGAGTAGCACGTTGCCGACGCGACGGACACGGGCACCCCTGCGAAGTCCGTGAAGGTGCTGTAGTGCAGGTGGCCGCCCAGGATTCCGCGCACGTCGGTGCCCTCGATGACCTTGGCCAGACGGTCCTGGTCCTTGAGGTCGACGAGCTTCATCATGGCGATGGGGCTCGGCACGGGAGGGTGGTGCAGCGCTAGCAGGGTGCCGTGGGGAGCCGGGCTGGCGAGCACGTCCGCGAGCCAGTCGAGCTGCTCGTCCGTGATCTCACCATGGTGCTTGCCCGGAACTGTGGAATCGAGTGCGATGATCCGCAGGCCGTTGATGTCGTAGACGGCATCGACGGGCTCCGAGGAGGCTTCGCCACCCAACAGGACCGACCGGAAGGCGCCGCGCTCGTCGTGGTTACCCATGACCCAAATCACTGTGGCGCCCATCTCTGCCGCGACGGGCTCAACCATGTCGCGGAGACGCTCATACGCCTCGATCTCACCCATGTCCGCGAGGTCACCGGTGAAGATGATGGCCTCGGGGTTCTGCTGGCGCGCAGAGAGCGAGTCGAGCAGTTCACGAAGGTTCTTGTCGGAGTCAACGCCGCCGTGGAGCAGGCCCTCGCCTACGAAGTGGGTGTCAGAGATGTGCAGCAGGAAATGGTCAGCGGTGTCGGGGGTCAGGTCAGTCATGATGCCTCCTCGGCAGTGGCGGGTACGGTGATGTTGCTGATCAAGGTGTCGATCTCCGCGGCTGTCATGCCGTGGGCAATCAGGTAGTCGCGGACGCTCCCGTGAGCGGCTTCAACGCGGTCGAGCGTGGCGGCGAGTAGCTCACGCGGACTCGCCACCAAGAGGTCGTCGATGTCTTCGGGAAGTCCAGGGAACTGCGCGGCAATGGCCGTGCGCATCTGCGCCGCCCACTCCCCTGCCAGATACTCCTGCGACAGCGTGTAGTCGTCGAGAACAATCTCGCGATCAACTCCCGCAAGCTCGAGCGCCATCGCGATCACGACGCCCGTGCGGTCCTTGCCCGCAGTGCAATGCACGAGGGCGGCACCTTCAGGCCCTGCCTCGGCGATGCCGCGCAACGCCTCGACGAGAGCCAGGCCAGACTCATCGACCATGAGTTCGTACACGGTCGCGAGCATCTGAGCGCCCGTTCCAGCAACCTTGGGGGCCGCATCGGAGTGCACGGGGACGTGGATCTCCACGATCCCGCTACCCGCGTAGTCGCTGGGCGACTTCAAACGCTCGTCGTCGCTGCGCAGGTCGACAACGCGAGTCACGCCAGCATCGGCCAAGTGCTTCACGCCTGTCTCTCCCACGCGTGCCGGCGCATCGGAACGCAGGAGTGCGCGCCAGCGAATCGATCCGGTCGTCGTGGGGTAACCGCCGACGTCGCGGAGGTTGAAGATTCCGGGCAGTTCGATGCGCCGCTGGGGCGCGGCCCCCGTCTCGTTGACGGGGGCCAGCGTCGTGTCACTCATTGATGAGGTCCTGTGCGCGCTCGGCGGCATCGGTCATGGCTGCCTCGGGGTCTTCGCCGTAGAACACGGCCTCCTCGATCGCGGTGGAAACGATCTGGGTGACCTGCGAGTAGTTGTCGCCGGGGTACGAGACCCAGGGCTCGAGGTTCTCGAGCTGGTCCAGGTTGGGCTGTGCGAGGGGGTTGGCCTCAAGCCAGTCGGCAAGCGCGCCGTCACCCTCAGTCAGGCCGGTGCGCAGCGGCAGGTATCCGATCTGCGAGGTGATGAGCTCGTAAGCACGCTCGGAGGTGAGGAACTGCGTCAGCTCCCATGCGGCGGCCTGCTTGGCCGGGTCATCAGACAGGATGAACAGCGCCGAGCCCGAGTTGGTCGGCACGGCGTCCATGCCTTCAAAGCCAGGCAGTGGTGCGGAGCGCAGTTCCCAGCCTCCGGCCTCTGCGGACTGCTGGAGGTAGCCCTGGAGGGCGGAGGAGTTGATGATGAAGGTCACCTCACCGCGAATTGCTGCCTCTAGTTGACTCTGCACATCGAGGTTGGCGATGACACCCTCATCCGCGAGTTCCCGCATCTTCTCGACTGCGGTCACCGAGCCTTCTTCACCGAAGGTGATCGTGGAACGGTCATCGCTGAGCACTGAGCCGCCCGCTGAGGCGATGATGCCCTGCATGCACCAGTCACCGCCCACGTTGACGCAACCGAGCGCCACTGGCTCAGTGCCGACGCTCTCGCCAACCTGAGTGGCGACCTCGGCAAGGGCGTCCCATGTGGAGACGTCCATGGTGTCGGGGTCAATGCCTGCGGCCTCAACGGCATCCGCGTTGTAGAACATCACTGGGGTGGAGAACACGTAGGGCATGGCCCACTGCTGGCCGTCCCACTCACCGAGTGCAGCTGCGCGCTCGTGCATGGGGTACTCGCCGCCGAGGTGCTCCTCAACGGCCTCGGTGCCCACCAAGGACTCGATGGACTTGGTGCCCAACGCGTTGACGGCGAAGTCAAAGGTATCGAAGGTCAGCTGCGCGACATCTGGCGCATCTCCAGCGAGCAACTGCTGCTGGACGGACGATGCAGTGGCGGAGTTTCCGCCGGTGAGGTCAGCCAGCGGGGGCTGGCCGGTGACGCTGATGTTGGGGTGCTCAGCCTCGAACTCCTCGAGCAACTGGTTGACGGTGTCAGTCCAGACACCCTCGGTCTGCAGGTTGTAGCTCTCGAACACGATCTCGACCTGCTCGTCGGGGTCGAGTGCTTCGATGGCGGCGTTGAGATCGGCGCTTGCGGCGTCGACATCGCCCGCAGCCTCAACGTCGCTGCCGCTTGAGCAGGCAGCGAGTCCAAGCGCGGCTGCGGCGACGAAAGCGCCGGAGCGGAGGTATGGGGACAGCATGATTTCTCCTCTTGATGGGGTCAGGTGTGGTGGCCGCCGTCACGGCGGTCGTCAGTGAAGTTCGGTGGGGGTGGTTAGACGGCGACGGCGGCAGGTACCGAGTCGACGACATCGGTGGAGGGCTCCTCGATCCACTCCAGTCGCCGGCCGCTGTCTGCCGCGAAGAGGTGGACGTGCTCCACGTCTGCGGTGAGCGTGATCGGCGAGCCGAGCGCAACCCCGTCCTCGCGGGAGGCTCGCACCGCGACGCGCTCGGTGCCGACGCGGCACGTGACGTGGAGTTCGTTGCCGAGGTTCTCGACCATCTCCACGGTTCCGGTCAGCGACAGGCCCGTCGCCGCGAAGCGTGCGGTGACGCGGAGGTGTTCGGGCCGCACTCCCACGTAGGCAGCAAATTCGGGGACGTCTCCGACAAAGAGCGATCCCCCGACGCCCTCGCCGTGCAGCACGATCTGACCCTCGCGGGACTCGACCGTCGCCGGAACAAGATTCATGGGCGGGCTACCGATGAACTGCGCCACAAAGACCGAGGCCGGGCGGTCGTATACGTCCTCGGGGGTTCCGATCTGCTCGATGCGCCCGTCATTCATGACCGCGATACGCGTCGCCATCGTCATCGCCTCGACCTGGTCGTGAGTGACATACACGATCGTGGCGGCCAGACGGCGGTGGAGGGTTGTGAGCTCGTGTCGCGTCTGGACGCGCAACTTGGCGTCGAGGTTGGACAGCGGCTCATCCATGAGGAAGGCCTTGGGCTCACGCACAAGCGCACGGCCTACGGCGACTCGTTGGCGCTGGCCACCGGACAGCTGCTTGGGCTTGCGCTCGAGCAGGTGCTCAATTTCGAGGATGCGAGCCACTTCCTCAACACGCGCCGTGCGCTCCGTCTTGGCAACCTTGCGCGACTTGAGGGGGAACTCAAGGTTGGCTCGCACGCTGAGGTGCGGGTAGAGCGCGTAGCTCTGAAAGACGAGAGCGATGTCGCGCTCTTTCGCGGACACGTCCGTGATGTCCTCGCCGTCGATCGCAATGGTTCCCGCGGTGGGCTCAAGGAGACCGGAGAGGATGCGCAAGAGCGTGGACTTGCCACATCCCGACGGCCCCAGCAGGGCGAGGAAGTCGCCGTCGTTCACGGTCAAGGTTGCGCTGTCGAGTGCGACAGTCTCGCCGAACTTCTTGGTCACGCCGGAGATCGCGATCTCAGCCACTGTTGCTCCTTCAGTCGGTATGGATCTCCTCGTTAGGAAATCCCGTTACCGATAAAGGTAAGGAGCCGTAATGAACATACGGTGACGCGTAATGGAACGCGCGGCAACGTCACCGTGAAGGTCACGTGACAGCGAAATCAGGCAGACGGAGCAGACTCCGGAGTGCCTTCGTTCGAGCCGACGCCACCGTCGACTGCCTCGGCAATGAATCGGAAAATCTCCGGCGAGAAGTCGTGCTCTCCCCCACGTGCGGACACCACACCATCGGCCAGTGCGGTGAGCACAACCATCTGTGCCGCCACAATGCCCGGCATCCCTACGGCCCAGTCCCTGACGGGCGGCCCTGCGATCAGAGCATGGGTGGCCATCTGAGCGAGCGGGGACCGCGCGTACCCCGTGAGAGACACGATTGCAGCACCCGAGCGCCGGGCGGCGTCGGCCGCCTCGATCGTCAGCGCATTGGTGCCGGAGTTAGACACGGCGATGCACACGTCACCCTCCCCCAGGCTGACGGCCGCCATGTGCTGGACCACAGCATCGGCCGGAGCCTCAACAGACCGGCCGTTCTGAATCAGCAAGAAGGCCCCCAACTGCGCGGCGGGCGCGGACCCACCATTGGCCGCGACGAGGACGCGGCGCGCGCCATGCACAGCCGACACCGCCGCCGCGAGCTCCGCGCGGTCGAGAGTAGACAGGGCTTGAGGCAAGTCCCCAACCGTAGTGTCGACGATGCGGTCCACCCCGGTGGCCTCCGAGGGCTCGCGCCCACCGACTGCGCCCGCCGCTGCGAGATCTCGCACCAGCATCATCCGCAGGTTCTGGAATCCCACCAGGCCCAGGGACTTGAAGGTGCGC
Source organism: Demequina flava (assembly GCF_000975035.1). GTDB lineage: Bacteria > Actinomycetota > Actinomycetes > Actinomycetales > Demequinaceae > Demequina > Demequina flava. The sequence continues at coordinate 671,780 of NZ_BBRA01000002.1, forward strand.
ACGACCGTCGCGGGCGACGTGCTGGCGCGCTCAGCGACGTCTGCCGCGGACCCCTGCGACACAAACTCCGGGTCCGCCACGACGACCTCTGCGACCCGGCGCTCGGCCGGTACCAGCCCTGGCAAATGGGAAGAGATGAACCCGACAGTGCCACCCACGGGAACGTTGACTTGACCGCTATCCATAGGCTCGTGTCTACCACTTGGCCACCTTGGCGCCTGCTCGTCTGACGCATCGTTCATCTTCTGTTTCGCTGATTTCACCCTCAGGAAACGCAAATTCGTCTCGGGCTAAGGTTTCTCCCCATACCTCCCGCACGTGCGCGGTGTTGAACTGACAGCGACGGACCGCCATGCAGGGAGATGGCCATGCTGACGACACGACTCACGATCGCAGGCGGCGCCACGATCGCGCTCACACTCCTGGCGGGCTGCTCCAGTAGCGACGGCACTGCCGAGAGCGCCGCGGACATTGGGGCCGGTGCCTCGGCAGCCGCGGAGGACATTGGCGAAGCCGTCGAGGAAGCGCTCGACGACGCCACGACCGATGAAGACTCCGGCGGCTTCATGGAAGGTGACGGCGAGGAGGACGACGACGCGATGGCGGGCGAGTCCGGACCGGACACCGCAACCGTAGAAATCAACGGCGAAACCTACAACTTCGCAATCCCCGAGGGCCACGACGGCTTGGACGCGCAATGCCTCGCGCTCGATGGGTCGTTCCAAGGCGTCATGCCGTTCGAAGGCTCCGACGACCCGGATACATACTTCTCCTTCGCACTCGTCGACTGGGACGCCGTGTCGGACGCGGAGGCCCATAACGACCCATCCATGAATCTGGCCCTGCCCGACGGCACCGAGTGGGTCGCGGGCGAGCAAGCAACCTGGTTTGGCCTGGACCCGGCAAACGTTCCTGTTGACCTGGTCCCGTCCTTCGACGACGCGGGCGCCTATGCGTCCGGAACCATCACGTTGCAAATGGTGCCCGAGCTGACCGATCTGGACGCCGAGGACGTCTTTGCAGATGCAACCGTCGAAATGGCCTGCCTGCGCTGATAACACACCTACGTTCATCTCTCCCGCTGAGGGAGGCTCGGATAGCGTGCCCATGAGGGGTGGGCGCGCTGTCCGAGCCTGTCGCGCGCCCGCTCGCGTCTGGCTGGAGGTGGCGCGGTGGACATCGTGGGACGCGATGCGGAGGTGGATCACTTCCGCGCGGCCCTGGCCGCCGCACGCGAAGCACGCGGTTCCACAGTCGTGATCACCGGCGAGGCCGGCATGGGCAAGTCCGCGCTCGTCGAGGCATGCTCCGGGATTGCCCACGCATCAGGCTTCACAGTCCTCACCGGCCACTGCCTGCCCCTTCACGATGTGCCGTTTGGCGGGTTAGCCGATGCGCTCCGTCCCCTGGCCGCAGGTTCCGCAGATGCGGCGGGAGACCTGGGATGGCTCGTCCGGTCTGGGCATAGGGCCGATGCTCGCTCACCTCGCGCACCCGTCGATGCCATTGTGGTGGCCGGCAGCGCGGCTCGCCTGCTGCGGGAGGGCACGGCGCCGCGTGAGGCGGTGATCGTCGTCGAGGATGCGCACTGGGCGGATGCATCCACGGTTGATGCGCTTCTCGCGCTCGCGCGTGACCTCCGTCACGACCCCGTCGTGATCGTTGCAACAGTGCGCACACCGTCCTCCGACAGTGCCGCCTCCCACCTGAGCAACCTGTTGAGAGTCCCGGGGTCACGCCACCTGGCGCTGGGACCGCTGGAGTCCGATGCCCTCGAGGGTTTGCTCAAAAGTTCCATGCCACATGCATCACCGGCCAACCGCGCGGCGGCGCTGGAGCGGTCCGGCGGGAACCCGCTGTTCGCCCAAGAGCTAGCGGCCCACCTCCACTCGGAGTCTCCGGGATTGCCAGACCAGGTAAGTGACACCTTCGCCCCCGCAATCCAGACATTGCCGGACGCGGCGCGCGCGGTCGTGGTGATCTGCGCGCTTGCCGGCGGAACCATCACCCACGATTTCCTGGCCCAAGCGGCGGGCACGCCGAGTACGGAACTACAGGCGAGCATCGGCGCTGCACTGCAGTCACGCGTGCTCGTCAAGCGGGCCAATGGCCGCCGGTACAGCCTCCGGCATCCCCTCATGGCGGAGTTCCTCGTGGAAGCGACCCCGTATGACGAAGCGCGATTCATTCACCGGACGCTGGCCAACCTCCTTGACGAGGATCCTTCGCTCGCGCTTCACAGCGCCCCCGAAGAGATCGCCCATCACTGGATCAGCGCCGGCGACGTGGACCGGGGCGCTGCGGCATCCGTCGCTGCGGCTCGGGACGCGCAGCGGCTTGGCGCACAGGGCGCCGCCGCACACCACCTGGAACGAGCCGTGGAGTTGGCCGAGTCCGCGCAGGCCACCTCCACGCCACCGTTAGGCGACTTGCTGAGCGATCTGGCGATGAGCGCCGAACTCGCCGGCCGCAATAGTGATGCCGCTCACTATGCACGCCGAGCCGTCGATGCTCCTGCCGACTCCGATGAGGTCCGAGCGCTCCGAATCCTGGTGCTCGCTGAGATCTTGCGGCGCAACCCGTGGGCGGGCTCCGCTCAGCAGGCGGCGAGTCTTGTCGATGACGCTGCGGAGCTGATCTCTGACGGCACGCCGCAGGCAACTGCCCGCCTTGGCCTCGCACGCACATGGCCCTGGGATACCCACCCGGAGGCGGTCGCGGCCGCATCACAGGACGCCCTCGCCGCGGCTGAGGCAGCTCAGTCTCCAGCGGCAATGTGCCAGGCGCTCGCCCAGACCGGGGCAGCGCTGGGCATGCTCGGTGATCACGCGGAGGGACTCAAGCGGCTGCGGAGTGCGCACGACTTGGCTCAGGCCGCCGGCTTCCGTGTGGGCGTCCACTCCGTCCGCATCCCCACCGCGGCGATGCAGACCTACACCGGAGATGTGAACGGCGGCGCGGATGCGGCCATCGCCGCACTGGCGGAGCTGCGTGGAGTCTCCGATGAGGCGCTCTTCCGCGAGGCCCTGACGGGTTTCGCGGTCCAGGCATTGTTCCTCGCCGGGCGCTGGGATGAGGCCGAGGACGCTACGACCGACGCCACCGGCGACGGGCTCTACACGACGTGGCTGCTCATTTGGCGGGCCCGCCTCGCTGCGTTCCGCGGGGACGCCGCGCTCGCAACAAGCGCCCTGGAGATGGCAGCCGAACGCGGAGCGCGTCGCACCGTGTCCTGCATGACAACGCAGCTGTGGCGCGACCTGCTCACGGATTCCACACGCACCCCCGATCTGGCTGCGGTATCCCGCGCGGCACGCGACCCGTGGGCAGGGCACGCGGGCGCCGTGAACGAACTCATCTTCGTCTCAATCGCGCAGACGGCCGCAAGCCCCCTGGGGTCCGTCCGCAAGGCCGCCGCGACGTTGGTGCCGCTACTGCGGGGCAACCCCGGTGGCGTACCAGAGGCCGATGCTTGGGCCGCATCCGCGTGCGCTTACGCCGCGATGGCGGGCGTGGCGCACGAGGACCCACGCCAGGCCTGGAGGGACGCCTTGGCAATGTGGGAGCCCCTGGACGGGTGGCGTCACGTCACGGCGTTCTTGTCGATCAGGCTGGCTGAAGCACTCAGTGGAGGTAGTGAAGCGCGTGCGCTCCTGGATGATGCCGCGGACACTGCCAAGGAGCTCGGCTCTCCCCCGCTCGAGCGCTTGGCGCGCTCCGCAGCCGTCCACACCTCAATTGTCTTGCCGCCCCAACCCGACGCTCCGCGCGAGCGTCTCACGCCGCGCGAGGACCAAGTGTTGGGCCTGGTAGCTCAGGGCCTGTCCAATCGGCTGATCAGCCGAGAGCTCGGGATCAGCGAGAAGACCGTGTCCGTGCACGTCTCCAACGTCCTCAGGAAGTTAGGAGTCGCGTCGCGCACGGAGGCGGCGCTGCTCGCCTCACGCGAGCGATAAAGAGTGCGGACCTCTACGTCTGCTGAACGCGCTCCGTCTTCGTGAGCGTCTCGCGCAGTTCGTCGGCGTTCATCCGTGGACCATAGCCGGGGGTGTCACGCTCAATGCGCCAGCTCTCCGACAGGCCGCCCATGTCCACGGCGTCGTAGCCAAGCGTGTCCAGGAAGATTCTCGCGATGTCCTTCGCGCCCGGGTCTGAACCCGCGATCGCGAGCGCACGCCGGTCCTCGGTGCCTGCTGGCAGTCCGTCGGTGGGGATCTGCGCGGCGTAGATGTGGTTGAACGCCTTCACGACGTGCGAGTGCGGGAGGTGCTTCTGCAAGAGCTCGGATGTTGTCATGAGGTTGGCGTCGAGGTCCGCAATACGGCCGTCGCGCTCTGGGTAGTAGTTGTTCGCGTCCAACACGACCGTGTCCTCAAGCGGCTCCTTGGGAAGGGACTCGATGGCATGGAGCGGGATCGCGACCAGCACGAAGTCGCCGGTACGCGCTGCCTCGTCGACAGTGCCAGCCTTGGCCTTGTCGCCCAGTTCCTCGATGAGACCCTTCAAGGTCTCAGGCCCACGCGAGTTCGCGATGACCACGTCGTGACCGGCAGCAACAGCCGCCCGCGCCACATTGGTTCCGATGTTGCCTGCGCCAATAATGCCTACTGTGCTCATGTGGGCGGAACGTGTGGGGTGGGGTCAGGTATTCCTGCCGCACAGTGTCACAGGTCCGTGGTGGGATCAGACCCGTGCCTCACGAGAACTACACCGCACGGGTTGCCACAAGTTCCTGCTCCGGCGGCCAGCGGGTCGCAACATCAACTAAGCTGTACGCCATGCCTACCCCTGCCGACGAAGGATTCGAGTACATCGATCTCTTTGCGGGCATCGGAGGCTTCCATGCGATGCTGAAGCACGCAAATGGGAAGTGCGTCTACGTGTCCGAAATCGACGACAACGCGAGCGCGACGTATTTCAGTAACTGGGTCGAGCCTCTGTCCGCAGACGACCGTCCAGTCCTCAATCGTGACATCACCACAGCAGCGCCCGAGGACGAGACTGTCCCGATCGAGGTCCCTGCGCACGACGTGCTCGCTGCGGGCTTCCCGTGCCAGCCGTTCTCCAAATCAGGTGCCCAACGCGGAATGGACGAGACTCGCGGAACGCTGTTCTTCAACATCGCGCGCGTGCTGAAGGAGCGCCGGCCCGCAATCGTCATGCTCGAGAATGTCCGGAACATAGCGGGCCCCAGGCACCGCTATGAATGGCTGACCATCATTCGCACTCTTCGAGAACTCGGCTACCGGGTGTCCGATCGCCCAACGGTGTTTTCACCGCACCTCCTTCCACCAAAGCGCGGCGGAACCCCACAGATTAGAGACCGTGTCTTCATCCTCGGCACCTACATCGGTGCGGACAGAGTTGAGCAGGAACTCGCCGCTGGGGCGGCACCTGATCCAGTCGTCAAGCGCGCGCCCGTCGATGACTGGACCCCGGACATGTGGAGAGCGGAGTGGATTCTGGACTCAGACGACTCGATTAGCAACCTGGGGGACTACGAGCTCTCAGAGATGGAGAAGACTTGGGTGAACGCCTGGGACGACCTGATACATCGATTCCGTGCCGCTACAGGAACCAAGTTGCCAGGCTTCCCGCTCTGGAGCGCCGAGTGGCGTCGCGAGTCAACGGTTAGCGCTGAGGAACTAGATGCGCTTCCAGCGTGGAAGAGGAAAATTGTTCTCAAGAACATCAAGTTCTACGAGCACCATCATGCACTCATCGACTCGTGGCTCGCTGACCATCCTGAGTTCGCCGACTTTCCAAACTCTCGCAAGAAATTGGAGTGGCAGGCCCGCGAACTGGAGTCGCTTTGGAACACTGTCATGCACTTCCGTCCGTCCGGCATCCGAGCAAAGCCTCCCACATACCTACCGGCACTAGTTGCTATCACCCAGACGTCGATTTACGGACCACGTCAACGGCGCTTGACTCCACACGAAGCCGCTCGACTTCAGGGCCTGCCCCGAAAGTTCAGCTTCGGAATTCAACGCGATGCTGCGTCATACAAACAGGCTGGTAACGGCGTCGCGGTTGGGGCGGCTTGGCACGTTTTCCGTGAGCACGTCATGCGAGACAAAGCGGATCTACCTTTGTCACTTGTGACGGCAGTTGAGCGCGCTGAACTGGCACCGCCGGTCGCGGTGTCGGCCCCACCCTCACTTAGGCCGAATTCCGATTCTGCCTGAACAAGCCAAGAACCTTGCTTGCGGCCGACTCGAGGTCTGTAAGCGGATTGAGGTCGCCGTCGATCTGATCTGGTAGCGAGATCCTGAAACTGAGCGAGTCCAGGTCGAGGTGGACATAGTTGACAAGGTCCTGCGAAGAAGGCAACTCAATCCTGGGATCGGCAAGCTCGTAGAGCCGCTCGAACGTCGTGTAAAAGGGTCGCTTCCATTCGGCCGAACTCATGGTCGGCGCGTCTGAATTTTGGAGATCTCCGTACCCAGCCACGGCGGTCTCGAATAGTTGCCTATCCGTCGCATGATCCAACATTGCCCGGATGCTCTCGATTATTCCGGGAAGCGAGTCCCCGTACGTCGCGTCGAGGTCTAGCCATTTCAGGCCCACACTGAGCAGAAAGAGATCGGTTTCTGGCACCGAGTCGACGGAGACCCCGCACTCGATTTGGGCGATGCCGTTGATGTGGTGCCTACTCGCAGCACCTGTCGTCGTCTTGACTTCTACCCCGACGGAATCCAACTGAAAGTCGCGGGTTGTGCGACCTGACCCCATCCATGCCGCCGCAATGAACCCCCGCTCCTCGGGTGCCGCACCCCGGAGAAGCGCACGCAGGAACAGCAGTTCCCCCGCGAGCCCGAGAACGAACGGGCTACCGGCGTGTGATTCCTCAAAGGCCAACGCGATAAGCGGTTCGATATCCGCGTACGCCTGCTGGACATTATCGTTGATCCCTGCGGCGAGCAGCTCAGCCGAAATGAAAGCCGCGACGCGGTCGAAGTGCGGAGCATTGGGGAGCCTGATACGACTTGCGCGCACTACGCCTCCGGTGTTGGATGACCAATCACCGTGCTCTCTTGCCGCTTGCACCACCCGGCTCTTCCCGTGCAGTGGCGGACCCGCCAAAAAGAGCTCGACACGACCGCCCGAGTCACGCGATAGGCCGAGTTTGTGGTCGTTGTCGACCCACTGAACCACACGCGAGCGATCGTCACTCGCGACTGTGAGTCCATCGACCTGCTCACGAAGCCACTCGTACTGGGGATCAAGTGCGTATTCGCTCATGTCAGCCACGTGGGGTTCCTCTCATAGCTTGCACGAAGTCTGGCCCGCCTCGAGGTATCGAGTATCCAACCGCGATCGTCGGCTCCTCGGGCGACCGATCAATGACGTGGAACAGAATGAGGCCATCTTCGCCCACGAGCCGTGTTCGATCTGCTGCCGCGCGAGGCTCCCGCCGAAGCGCCTCGTAGTCGAAAAAATCGTCTCCTCGAATTGGCCCATTCTGGGAGCCCCATGCAGGATCAATAGTCCGGTCATTGTGGACCGTACGGGCCATCGTGCCGACAGGAATCGAGAGATCTCCCAGAGCGCCTGTCGTGACCGGCCCTCCGGGTCCGAAGCGAACTGCTACATTGAACTTTGCAGTGCGCAGAGCGCGTGCGTTGGCGTCGAGTGTTCGCCACATTAGGGGCCTGTGATCTGTCGTATAAAGGCCCGGCACTCTTCGGTTGAGGACCGCCGCCCAAAAGCGGAGGTAGGCCGCCACGGAATACGGCGATGCGTTCATCTCGCAAAACGGCGTATCCACCCGCGGAGCCCGGTATAACTCGGGCATGGTCGGGCTCAGCCCCGCAGCCCGCGCGGCGGACTGCCAACGAGACGCTTCCACACCGTCGCGGTCAGCACCGTGTTCGGTGTATCGCAGACGGTCGAGGAGATCGGCCGCGTCAGGCAGCGACAGAGTCCTGGAGCACAGATAACCCCTCGGGTGACGCGTAGGTCCCACCACGGTGCCCGGTTCGCTCAATAGACTCGCCACGAGAGCACGGTTGTCTTCGTCGGCCTGTGGCCTATTTAGAAGTGGGAACAGTTGACGGCTACCAGGCGACAAGCTTATGCCGCGAGTGTTCGCGATCTTCCCTGTTGCCAGGAAACTCCTCCCCTGCAATACGACTGGGTCGGAGACCCCTCCGCCCTCCATCGCTGCCAGAATGTCTTGTCGCAAAAGTTCATCGTTGTCATGAAAGCGCGTGAACAGGTCAATCTGCTCTTCTCTCATGAACACGCGACACAGGTCGAGATATGCACCCCGGTATCCGAACCACCGCTGCATCTGCATCTGGGTATCCGCGAGCGGATGCTCGGCCGTTCGCGTGAAGACTGTCGTAAGCAGACCTTCCAATGTCAAACCCCGGGACATTACGTTGCCTGACACGAAGATCGTGGACAGGTTTGCTGGCGCACGCCATTCGCCATCGCTTGAGATGGGAGAAAACTGTGGGCGTTCATCGGCGTTGTCATCGCTATTTATGACGGCCAGCGACGTCGCCGGAACAATCTCGTCAATGATGACCTTGCTCACGTCTAGCCATTGATCACTGGATGGCACCGTGCGGTTGCCCGCACCGGGTAGGGCCGCCACTGCGCTGGCAGATCTCCCATAGTTCTCGAGCCAGTGAATCCATTGCGCCGGCTTTCTAGCCATGTCGTCTCGAACACCATCGACACCGAGGTCACGACTTGGCCTCTCCCACAGGGGAGTTTGGGCCTCAACAGCATCCAATCCCATTGACCACGCATGAATCCGCCCTGCTACGTCAAAGTGGTCGCCCAATCCCGACGATGGATTAACCAGCATGCTTGCGACAGGCGGTAGATGGTGCTGCGCAGCCTCCAAAGAGTCGAAAGATGCGCGCTTGGCTTCCGCAGGGGACATCAGCTCAGGCTTGCGCATTCGACGAATTGCAGCAGCCACCAAGAACGCCCGTACTCCGTCGACGAGTTCTTCATCACTGTCTGTACTCGCGACACACAAGGGAACTTTATCGAGCGTCTTATAGAAGGCTTCCCCGCCTGTGTACCAGGCATTAACGCCTTCCGGGGCCTTGTACGTACTCGTTCGCACATCGATGTGGCCATGCGGACCCGGCGTGCGCAGGGCGACGATGAAGTCCCGGGGTGCCAGCGCGTTGTCTTGCTCTTGCAGGAAGTTAGCTTGCGGTGTGGCGGTGTACGCCATGTATGTGGCATAAAGGCTCGCGTCCAGCGTTTGGTCGCTCTGTTTCCGCGACTGCCACAGGTCCAGAATTCTACGCGGAACCTGTTTGGTCTCCACTGTTGCCGCGTCGCCGCCGGGAACGTCGATCAAATTGTCGATTGACGAGTCATCCGCCTCATCATCGATCACAAGCACATGGAAAGGGCGCCCCGCCGCCGCAACTTTGGGCGCGACAACACGTGTCATGAGCACTGAGAGCCGCTCAAGGTGTGCCGTGTTTTTCATCGTGACGGCGATGACAGGCCGTCGCGCCGCGATCGACTGCTTCATTGCCGGCCGAGTCAGCGTGTAAAGACCAGCCGGTCCGGGCAACGCGTCCGCGTCCGCTATCAACGATGGGAGGGGCATCAGCGTGCGGCGCCTCAGCTTGTCTGGATGCGAGTCGACTTGCCCGACAAAGCGTTCAAGGGTCTGCAACCACAGCGAGCGGCGCGTGCCCGCGAGAATCACAACAAAGTCGACACCCTTGTCCAACGCGAGCGCGGTGACGGCCATCATCGACGCCGTTTTGCCTGATTGGACCGCCCCCATCACGACACCGGTGCGCTGGCGTGTCGAGTTCCACGCTTCGGCCCCTGCCTCCGCAACGCACTGGTCGACTATCAGTCGCGAATCTTGCTCGATTGCGGCCCGGCTCGTTTCGCTAATTCCACTCCGCTTGAGTTCATTGGAGTAGGCACCCCACCAGCTCGACGGAGTGGGCGTTAGAGTCTCCTGATCCGGTGGCGTCGGCACAACCATGACCACTACTCGTCAGTCAAAGTCGACATGCGCACGAGCCGGTCGAGACCGGACGAGCCATAACGAGAGACAAGCACATCATGCGCTTCGTCAGGGTCAACATCCAAGATCTCCATGATCGACGCAACGACGCGTCCTGTGTGCTTCCACTGCTCCTTGGACTGGGTCTTTCGCGGTCGCCGCCACTGCTCAGAGGCACTGGCTTCAGCAAGTGCGTTGAGCCGTGCGTCCACAATCGACCGAGTGTCGTCGCCATAGGTCGCGCAAGCCGCCGCAAGTCCGACGAGGGTTCCTACCAACTGAAGCTCTTGCCACTTACCGTGCTTAAAGCCCGGAGCCCACGTTTCCGCCGGAATCACGGCCAACGCGTCAACCGCGTGATCCAAAAGCAGCATCGCATCCAGGACTGTTTCTTCGTCTCGGAACTTTGACCGCCTGTTGTCAGCGACTTGCTTCAACATGAGGTTGATGTGCGCCGCAGTTGAGCGCGTGATTTCCTGAGAGTCGTCTTGGACGACGAGCGCGGCAAGGACCCAGGAAAGCACTTTGGTGCGCTTGTACCCCGCTTTGCCGAAGCCGTAATCATCGAGGACAACTGGAGTCGATTGGAGGTCATCCCACTCGGCCGCCAAGAATGGCGCGACCAACTCAATGTTCTCGCTATCGCCGGCAGTGATGAGGAGCCCGCGCATGAGAGCCAAGTGGTGATACAGCGCGTTGCGGATCTCCTCAGCGTTGAGGTGCTTGCCTTGCTTGTTATAGAGGCTGAAAACCTCGTGAACCTGCGCGGGTGTAGCCGATTCGTACACGATGACCGGAATCTTATACTTCGAGACCTGTTCAAACAGCGAATACAACTTGCGCTTTTCGCCAACGATGGTAATCGCATCCTTGCGGATCTCTGAGTAGTAGTGCCCTCGGAGATGTTGGAGATCACCATCAAGTGACTTGACGTTGCCCTTGCGCAACGCGAACGGGAAATAGTTGCGTCGCTCGACCTTCGCAGTCAGACTCTCGAGTTCGTGTTGCTTCCACAGCTTGCGGAACTTCGGATAGTCCTCATGGAAGATGTCCTCGAGGCCATCAATACCCCACTCCAAGGCCTTGGCGCGGACAGTTTCCAGCGCGACTGGGTGCTTCCCGGTGAATCGAAGAAGTGATGTGAGGCGCTGTTTGCCGTCGACGACGTCGTACCGTGTGCCGTCCTCGGTCAGTTCCTTGAGCAAGATGATGGACGGAAGCGGAATCCCGCGCAAGACTGACTCAATAAGTTGCTGTGCGTCTGCGGTCGGCCACACATCCGCGCGTTGGTACGAGGGACTCAGTTCAAGATCATCATCGGAAGCAAGCTGCACAAACTCAGAGATCGGCCACGTGTCAGCGGAAGCCACAATTGGACCTACGCTCTCACTCTCTTCCTCTTCTTCGAGACCTTGCCAGGCCTCGTTCCATTGTTGGGTTGCAGACCCAATTGTCGCCCCGCCTTCAGACGATGCTTCCAGAGCATCCTCGAAGGCCGTGCGCAGTGTGGCCGCCAGTTCCAGGCGCTCGACCAATCGAGCCGCCACCGCCTCCGTGTCGACGGCATTTGGGTCGAAACCGAGCGCCCTAGCCAGACTTCGATCAAACTCCTCGGCAGACGTCTGATCCAAGTCTTCGGGCAGTGCCAGCCAACCTTGCACGCTCGCCAGGTGGGCACGCCAACTACCGTCCGAAAACTTAACTTCGTCTGCCAGGAGGTTAGCCGCGATAAACTCACGCCCGTTAGGTGCGTCACCTTCCTGGCTGAGTTCCGCGATGAACTCGGCAATGCTGTTTTGCGTGTCCGCCGCGATCGTGTCCATGTGAAGTCCCTTTCCTTGTCCCTCGCTGCCGCGAGGCACGGGTGCGAGGATCATGAGTTCGCGCACCAAGCGCTCTTCTACGCCAGGCTCAGCGGCAACCATGTGCTCGACCACTCCATCAACCAAGCGATTCATGCCCGTCAAAGTGATGGTGTCTCCTGCGCTGAAGCACGTAGCGTCCCAGTTGACACGAAGTCGTGTGGCCAGTACACGACCGCACTCGGCCTTGGTCGAGACTTCGCTGAGGTCAAGCATGATCGCACGAGCCAAGGATTCGAGCGCAGACCGCTTTTCCTTGCTGCCGGGTCCGAGCGCCTCGGGGCCGCGACCTCCCAAGTAATACATCCGCGCTACTGCATCCGCCTTGCTAGCGGCAGTTTCGTACTTCGTCACTCTTGTCCCCTCAGAATGGCGTCGCGACACGATCGCCAGTGTGCCGGCTCGAAAACGAGGCTACAGGTTGTGACCGACGGCGGTCGATCTCGCGCACCGTGTTGGGCAGGAGCCACGAAGGACTCAGCATTTCCTGCGCCTTTGGTGGCCCAGACGCCAAGGCGCTCTGCTCACGTAACTGGCCGGATTACTACCTGGACGTCGAGAGCAAACTCGGTTGGGCATCCTCCCCGAGCAGATGCTCAAGCGATGGACACGGCCCCCTAAATTTGCTGGCCGGTAAGCAACGACCTACCTTCGTCGCGCAACGTGGGCGGCTGACCATTGGATCAGCACCGCACCCTCCGCGAATCTGTGTTGCCGCTACCGACTCCGCTCACGCGGAATCTATAGCACCCTCCGTTCAGCCGCGTGAGCGAGACCGGAAGCGGTTCCCTTGCCAACTCCCGTACGGCCGCTAGCGCGACAGACCACCTCGTGACATCCCCCGCGGTACGGAGTTCTACGTCATGAGCCGCGCCAAATCAGCGGCAAATTGTGGCGCTGTCTCGTCGAGCGTCACGATGAGTTCAAGCACATTGGTCGGAGGGTTTGCATTCTGAGCGAGCATGTCATGCAACGCATGAATGACTGCGACCTGACCGAGGTCCAGCAGATCTAGAAGGAACTCGTCCGGGTGAATCGCCGTGATTCCGTACGGCTCCAGGTGCTCCGGAGCGAAGTCCTTGAGGTTTGCTGTCACGATCAGCCCGGTATTTGCGCGTACCGCCGCTGCCAGCACGTGACGATCTTTGGGGTGATTCGTCATCGCCGGAATGAGGTTGGCGTGGCCGGTGACCGTGGCGTCGGGGAACGCCCGACGCATGGTATCCACCCGCTTGGCAGCTCTTGCTGGCTCCACGTTCACGTGCCTGATGAGGTTCCGCTCGGTTTCCTCGAGAATGCCATCGGACCACAGCGGGCGGTACAGGCCCTTGTCCGCGCAACGAAGCAACACATCGAACAGTGGATACGGGATGAGCACACAGGCATCCAGTACCGCCGAGTACATCGACCGTCCTACCGCGTCTGAACGAACCCGGTCGCAGTGGGCCCCTCGGTTGCCTCGCGCGTCAACGCGTCGAGTGCCTCGCGACGCTCGGCAGCCTGACGGCGCTGGAACGCGTCGAGGTCCACGAGACGCACCCGACGGTGCCGGCCCGGCTTCGTGTACTCGATCTGGCCATCCTCAAGCAGTCTGACCAGGGTCGGACGCGAGATTCCTAGGAAATCTGCGGCCTGCTGTGTCGTCATGATCGTGTCGCGCGGCACGACCGAGATGCCCTTGCCTTGCTGCATCGCGTCTACGACATCCGTGAGAATCTCAAACACATTCAGCGGCAACGTGATCTGCTCGCCATCTGGCCCCACGAGCGCAGGCATGTCATGACCGTGGAGGATGCGCGAGACCGACGCGAGAGCCTCAGACTCGTCTGGCGTCGCAAACGTCACGGAAACTGTTTCAGATGCGGTCACGGCTCAAATTCTAATCGAAAAAAACGAAAGTGGGTAGTGCAGGCTTGGCTCGCCAACAAGGCATCTCCGCCCGCGAACGAGATGGGCATCCCACGCCACGTTACTTCCGTCACTCGCCAGGCTGGGGCACCCGGGCCCCACGCCGGCTCACCCTCCCGAACAGGAGGTAGACGACGGGCCCGAGTGGAAAGGCCAAGACGACGGCAACGGCCCACACCCACTTCGGCAACACTTTCACATCACCACGGGCAATATCTATGAGCACCACAGCCACCAGCGCGAAGATGATCAGTCCCATGCTGGACAGGCCCAACGTCTGGACACTTCCCACGATCTCGGTCGTCATTCATCCCCCAGGCATCAGCGCAACTACGTGCATGCAATGACCCCAAGGTACTCCAGTCGCGGCTGCGACCCGCTACAACGGATGCGTCAGCCGCCGCACAAACTGCCGCGTCCGCTCCTCGCGCGGAGCGCCCAGCACCTGCGACGGCGGGCCCATCTCGAGCACACGCCCGGCGTCGACAAAGGCAACCTTCGCCGCAACCTCACGCGCAAACTGCAGCTCGTGCGTGACGACGACCATGGTCCATCCCTCAGCGGCGAGATCGCGCATCAAGAGCAGCACATCGCCCACGAGCTCGGGGTCTAGCGCGGACGTCGGCTCGTCGAACAGCAACAACTCGGGCTTGAGTGCCAACGCGCGCACAATACCCACGCGCTGTTGCTGGCCTCCGGAGAGCTGGTGCGGGTAGGCATCGGCTTTCTCAGCCAGTCCTACGCGGTCCAACAGGACCAGCGCATCAGCCCGGGCCTCGTCACGCGAGCGTCCCTGGACCACGACGGGGCCCTCGATGACGTTCTCGATGACCGTGCGGTGTGGGAACAGGTTGTAGTGCTGGAAGACCATGGCGGACTGGTCGCGCAGCGAGCCCTTGGCCCGCTCAAGCGCCTTCACTCCCCCACGCCCCTGGCCTGCGGAAGCGAAGTCCACGGAGACGGCGCCCACGGATACCACCCCAGCATCGGGCGTCTCCAAGCCATTGAGGCATCGCAGCAGCGTGGTCTTTCCGGAGCCAGAGGCGCCGATGACGGCCACGACCTCGCCGCGCGAGACGTCCAGATCAACGGACTTCAGCACCTCGTTGTCACCAAAGGACTTGGTGACGCCGCGTACCGACAGCAGCGCTGGCGCGCCACCCACAGATGAATCAGGCGACAGCGACATGGCGATCCAGCCTCCTCTCGAGCCTCATCTGTCCAGAAGACAGCGCGAGGCAGATCACCCAGTAGACCAAGCCTGCCTCGATGTACAGAAGCATGAACTCCTGCGTGAAGGCGGCGATCTCTTGGGCCTTGCGGAACAGCTCGGTCACGAGAATCAGCGATGCGAGCGAGGTGTCCTTCACCAGCGAGATGAAGGTGTTGGACAGCGGCGGCACAGCCACGCGCGCGGCCTGGGGCAGGATGACCCGCCTCAGGGCCGTGCGGCGCGACATTCCGACCATGTAGGCCGCTTCCCACTGCCCCTTGTCAACGGACAGGATCGCGGCACGAACAACCTCCGCCGCGTAGCCGCCGACGTTCAGCGACAGCGCGATGATGGCGCTCGGCCATGGGTTGATGACCAGTCCCAGCGAGGGCAGCCCGTAGAACACCACGAACAACTGCACCAGCAGCGGCGTGCCGCGAATCACCGAGATGTATAGCCGCGCAATCGCGGACACCAGCCGGTTTTTCGACAGCCGCATCAGCGCAGCGCCCACGGCGAGCACCATTCCGAGCGCGAACGATGCCAGCGCCAGCGGGATGGTGCCCACCAGCGCGGCCAGCGCCAGCGGTCCTAGGGAGTCCCAGAACAGGGACCAGTCAATGCCCATTAGTACGTCGACTCCACGGAAACGTTGTCACCGAAGAACTCACCGGACAGCTCGGCCAGCGTTCCGTCGGAGGCGAGGGTGTCGAGCGCCTCGGTCACTGCATCGGCCAGCTCAGAGTCGCCGCCGGTGAATGCGAAAGCGCTGCGCGAGCCGTCCTCGGTCTCGAGCGCGACCTTCAAACCCTCGGCGCCGGTGTCGACCTTGTAGTCCAGCCACGTGAGCTTGTCGTTGATGGTGGCGTCGACGCGGCCCTGGTTCAGCAGCTCGATCGACTGCGCCCAACCTTCGATGGCTTCGATGTTTGCGCCGGACTCCTTCGCGAGCGTGCCGTAGGAGGAGGTGAGCGACTGCGCGAGCGTCTTGCCCTCGATGTCGTCCCAGGTGGTGATCTCCTCGTAGTCGTCGCGGACCACGACCACGCCGTTGGAGAACGTGTAGGGCGCGGAGAACTCGTAGACCTCTTCGCGCTCGGGCGTGATGCCGACCTGGTTGGCGACGGTGTCGAAGCGGCCTGCCTCGAGTCCAGTCAGCAGGGCGTCCCACTGGGTCTCTTCGAACTCGACGTCAACGCCGAGCTCCTCGGCGACCGCGCGGGCCACCTCGACGTCGTACCCGGTCAGGTCGCCGGTGCCGTCTGCGTGGAAGGTGAAGGGGCGGTAGGTGCCCTCGGTGCCGACGACGATGACGCCGGCGTCCTGAACGTCCGTGAGCGAGGTGTCGGTGCCCGTGGCGCCGGTGGCGTCTGCGCTGGTCTCGGTGTCGCCGCCATCCGTGGAGCAGGCGGTGAGAGCGAGCGCGGAAGCGAGACCAAGAGCGGGCAGAGCGGTACGGATCTTCATGGGGAATGCCTTTCGTGGGGCGTGTCAGTGCGCATCGGGGGCCTGGGTGAGGGCCGATGCTCAGGTATTGCCGGGATGGACCGGCAAATGCCGTATGAGGCTGGGGGGCGCGCAGCAGCGCGGCGCGCAAAGGGTTGAGTGGCCGGCAATGCGGCGGGCGCGTCTAGAGACAGCGCATGGGAGCACCACAACAGCACATCTCGCCGCGCGCGGTGAGCGAGGGGCGAGTGTGAGGGCTGAAGTGGATAGTGCTCATGACGGGATCTAACCACGGCGCGGGGCCGCGTATTCCCGGACCTTGGGCCCGGAGTCACGGAGTAGATCTGCCCCGTATCCGGCCCGCAGAAATGACAAGAGGCGGGGCCGATGAGGTTTCCCTCATCGCCCCCGCCTCCCATGTAGCGGACTTCAACTCAGCCGCTACGAAGACTTACCAAAGGCTTAGAACCAGTGTTTGCGCCCGCCAATGCTCTTGCCAGAGCGGCCCAGCAGCATAAACACGAGTCCGACAACAAGAAGGACTGTTCCGATCGTGGTCAGGAGCGGAACTCCTACAAGAAGACCAATGAGCAAGAGAATAAGACCGAGGATTATCAAGATAGATCCAATCTGTCGTGGGTCCGCGTGGGACCTGTGTACTCCTGTCGAGGGGGTTAACACGCAAAGTGCGAGGTATGTTCCCGCAGGGAGGGACGCCAGGGTCGTTCGACGCCCGGTTTCCAACTCGACTCAGTGCACCTCGGGAACGTGGGAATCAGGGCCGATGCTGGGAAAAGCCGGGGTTGTCCGGCAAGTGCCGTATGAGGCTGGGCGCGCACAACGGCGCGGTGAGCGAGAGGCGAGTCTGAGGGTTGATGTGGAGAGTGCTCATGACTTGACCTCATCACGGCGCAGCTCGAACTATTCCCGTAGCTATGTCCCGACCTTGTTAAAGAAAAAATGCGGGCGGACTCGGTGAGAGGGGGATCACCGAGCCCGCCCGCGGAAGGCGACTTACGAGTTGTGTCGTCGACGCAACACGATCAGAACGCCGCCTGCTGCGAGCAGTAGGACAACGATGACCATGAGTTGCGTCACTTGCGCACCGGTAACCGGCAGCGAGTTGCCTTCCTGGTCCGCCGGGGTCACATCTCCTTGGTCGGGAGATGCGTCGCCAGACGGCTCTCCAGGCGCCGGATCGACGCTTGGTGAGGGCGTGGGAATGGTGGGGCTCTCAGGCTCCTCGGCGCCGGGTGGAGTTTCCCCTGGTGGCTCCTCCCCCGGGCTCTGGTCATTGGCCCGCACGAAGCCAAAGTCGAGGGTGAGGTCCTGGGCACCGTCCTCAACCAGTGAAAGCGACGAGGCCGTCCATTCGGAGGAGTCGCCTTCGCGGTCACCAACGGCAGGAACCGTGGGTTCATAGGCTTCGAGCGCGTCCGCACTCGCCGCGGGGTCGATCGAGACCGTGTACTGCTGGCCTTCCTCAAGGACTGGAAGTCCTGTGAAGAGATAGCGGCCATCGCCATCAGTTGAGACCGGCTCAACGGGCGCGCCCGTAACATCCGTGACGGATTCGCCTTCCGGGCCCGTCAGCACCATGACCACATCACTCAGACCTGGTTCGTCATTGTCCTGACGGCCATCGCGAGTGATGTCCAGCCACACGAGGTCCCCGACAGATACCGACGGCGGAAGCGCGACAACACCCGCGTCCCACGTGGGGTCCACACCGAGCAGCGCCTTCACGTCCGCGTGGGGATAGTTGTCATTTGCAACCAACGCAGACTGCTCGGGATCGAGTGTGAACACCTCGGTCAGGCCAGTCGCCCGCACAGCGTCAGAGTCGTCTTCATCGCTCTGACCGATGTTGACGTCCGTGAACATGTACACCGCCTGCTGCTCGTCTGTCAGCGTGAAGCGGACTTGGTAGTCGCCTGCCGGGAGGAGGTCGAACAAGTAGCGACCATTGGAGTCTGTCGTTGTGGTGTTGAGGACCTCTCCCGTGACGCCATCGAGAAGCTCTACCGTCACACCGGACAGCGCTGGCTCGTCGGCATCTTGGATACCGTCTGCGTTTTCATCAATCCACGTGTAGTCGCCGATCGCCATGAGGGCCTCGGGGTCGTTGAAGAGCGTGACCGGGTTCGACGTCCCCTCTGGTGAGATGGTCGCAATGACCGGGTCCTGGGAAAGTTCGTAACCTGCCGGCGGAACCGTCTCAGTGATCGTGTACTTACCAGCTGGCACACCATCGGCTGCCTGCGGGTCTTCGGGGATCACGATGGCGCTGTCTCCGCCATCAGAAGACTCGACCGCGAGCTGGCCGTCAACCACGTAGGCCGCATCGGTGATGGTTTCACCGTCCGGCCCCGTCACGGTGAAACGTGCGTCGCGGTCTGTGATGAGAAGGCTCGGGCGTTCGGTGTCGACCTTTGCCACAGAGAGCGGGTATCCATCAGACGGCGTAATGGTTGCCGATGCGCTACCAATTCTGTTCACAACCGGCAGATCCTCGGTGAACTCGGTAATAGAAACCTGGAAGTTCGCGGATACCTTGGCGCCTTGAGGAAGGGTGGTTCCAGGTGCCTGCTCGATTTCAACAGTCCGGTCCTGCTCATTCCACGTTGCAGTCACGTTGCCGCCCATGTCGACGCTGTCGCCTGGAAGAACGGTGCCGGACTCAAGATCCGCGTCGCTCACGAAGCCGTTGAAACGCATGCCTTCTGGGAGCACATCTTCCAGCGGGATGATCGCAACGCCAGAGTAGTTTCCGTGAGGGATCAGCGACACGCGGTAGATGAACGTGTCGTCGACAAGCGAGCCGTCCGCTGCCAGTTCAGCACGCATGCTTCCGGTCCACTCGCCATCTCCGCCGTACAGAATCTTCTCAACTTCGAGCTCGTCGCCGTAGGTCGTCGCTTGGCCGGACGCTTCCGACACCCATTCGTATGACTCGAGGCCATCGGACTCTACGCGCGCATTGTTGGTGATCTCGAGAGTCTGCTTGCCGTTGATTGGGTGGGTCGGGAGAACCACGCTTACCGTGAGGTGATCGGTCAGCTCTCCGTCGACGTCGACCCAGCTCGGCAGGTCCGCACCGAAGGTGTCCGAGAGGGTGATGACCAAGTCATCTTCGTTCCGCTCAACGACAAAGTCGCTCGACGACAGGCCGTCGGCGTACGCGTAGGAACCTTCGATCGAAGCGTGAATCGCGTCGAGGTCGCTGAGGTCAAACACCACCGTGTCGACCTCGTCAATGAGTCGCGTGCTACGCAGATCTTCAACCGCGCCGTTTGCGATCACGAAGTCGTACCGGATTTGGGCGGACTCGCCCGGTACCAGCACGACCTCTCCTTCCGTGCTCTTCGAAAACTCACTAGGGTCGTCGATCACGCTGCCGGGGGCCTTCGGCTCAGTCAACGTGTCGCTCACGCGTGAACGGCGTGAGGATGTGTTGTCGCTGTAGTCAAAGTACGCGTCGTTAACCGCGGTGTATTGCGCTGCGATCTGCGGAGCCCACGAGGGCTCTTCCGTCACGGGAAGCCCCTCCATCGACACCCACTCCGCGCGAGCCTTCACGGTGGTGTTCACCATGGTGTCACGCCCCATGTTGATCATGAGTGTCTGACCCGCATCAACGTAGTCGTACTGGTAGACGCACTCGTCAGCGGAGAAGTCATCTGCCGCAAGGCACTGGTCAGTTGCAGGGTCGAGATCAACCGAGGACTCCAGCTCGGTCGTGGTGTCCCACCGAGCCGAATCCCTCAGCGTGTCCGTGACGACCACGTTCTTGGTGAGCTCGTGCCGGGTGTCGGCAAACTCCGCGAACTGCGTGAGGTTGAACTTCAATGAATACGTGACTGGAACGGGTTCCAACAGGTTGCCGGCGTCATCGGTCCTGATCTGCGTCGGTGACGCGAGGTCGGAGGTCTTGCGGAAGGCCGCGCCCACATTCGGAGCCGGCTCAGCTGCGATCGACCCGCTCATCGTCACAGTGGCGCCTGACGTCGCGCCGGACAGGTCGAGATCGTTTTCGAACTTGATCGAGTAGGACCCACCTGAGACAGGGTCGACTGCGTCTGCGGATTCTTGAAGCTCCGCTTCGATGGCGTCAACCTTGTCAGCCTTGACATGCGCGTGGTAGCTAATTTCAAGCTGTGACTGTGCGGGGATGTCGACGTTCGGGAACGTGACGGCGTTCCCGGCAATCGTGGGCGCACCCAGGTCAAAGTCCGTCACGGTGCGGTTGAAACCGTTCTCGTCCCAGGTCGTCAAAGCGGCAGAGAAACTCTCCAGGTCGTGTTCGAGGTAGTCGCTCAGCGTGTCTACGAGCTGTACGCCGTCACGAGCACTTTGGCTATCGATACGCACCGTGTAGGGGATCTCGACCGATGTCACTGAAGGGTCGACGGCCACAGTGCCGTCTTCGTCACGCGAAATCTTGCTGTTGAGGTGGTGGCCAATCGCGGACTTGTTGACCGAGTCTGGGATCATCGGGCGAAGTGCGTCGTCTGAATCGCGCACGATGATGTTCACCACTGTGACCTGCTGATCGCCTACGGTCCATGTCACTTCGCGCAATCCTGTGCCAGACTCCGGCTCGTCGAAGACGAAGTCGAACGCGACAATGCCCTGGTCGATTGTGTTGTCGAGCGGGTCTGTGAACGCCATGACAACGTCACCTTCAGCATTCAGCGCCAGAGACTCAACAATCGTGTTTCCGCTGGGAACTACGAGGCCCGCCTCGGGCACGGTGATGCCATCGGGCACTCCGATCACGACCGACCCGCCGGGGGTCAGGTTAGGCACCGAATACTGGAGGCGTGCTGTGTAGCTGGACCCCGGAGCGACCACAGTGTCTCCGCCGTAGGTTTCGCCGCCGTACTCGACGGTCAAAGTCACGCCGCCACTCTCAGCCGCCGTTGCGCTGGGGACAGCCAGTCCCCACACCGCAAGCAACGACACGAGTGCGAAAGCAAGCGCGCGCACCGCGCTTGACGACGCTCGTCTTCCAGGTTCAGAACTAGTCACTTCAATCTCCAAAATCGAGTTCCCTCAGCGCGACATGTGTCGCAGGCCTTTTACTGCGTCTGTCGCAGGCAGGCGTCGGGGCATCACTGCGCAAGCGGGGTTACGCCCACGGAACGGCGCAGAGCATGGCGCGAATGGTGCTCAGAGGCGACCAGACGGACGGGGCCGATTGGCCTCCGTTCCCAGCAGTAGAGCACCGGAAACCCGGCAAAAACCGTGGTGGTAGGGAGAAATCACCCCCGCAGTTCATCCCTTCTCAGCGGGAAACGAACCGGATCCGGATGGCCGTGAGTTACGGTCAATATGGGGGGTGAATCTAGAGAGTTAATGCCGGATGCCGTTCGTTGCGCCGGCCCACCGAGTTGCTGAGGGAGACGTGGAAATGAGGGCCGACGACGCCGAGGGCGCGAGACCCAACTCGTCCGCTTCACCGTGGATTGAACTGCTGCGAGATAGCGCAAAAGTGCACCTGGAAGAACTGCCCACACTCACGGTGATCGCGACGCTGCCCACGTGGGGAGCGTCCACGTGGATGCGACAGTGCGACGATTTCCTTCAGAAGTCTGACGGCGCAGTCACACGCCGGCTGTCGTCGCGACGAGCGTTGTGGGACGCCGCCTCCCAAGGTAAGCAAGCGGCGGTCGACGTGTATTTCGTTAATATCCCGGCGATCACCGATATCGACGATGTGTGGGACGGGGTATCGGCGCTACTTGCCTTGGCAGGCCGGCCCCGCGTCGTTATCCGCTCGCTCGATCATCCTCCGGAAATGGGATGGTCGTCCGTCGACGTTCTGACAGAAGCCGACCTGTCGATGACCGAAGACGAACTCCATGCTCTCGCCCGCGTCAATGGTGTAGAGGGCCCCCCACACATCATTCGCGGTTTGGCTACTGATTTTCGGGGTCACCCCGGTCTCGCTCGGCGCCAAATCGAACTCATGGCAAGTAGCCGTGGTCAGTCCCCCTGGTCAAATCCGGATGCGCGTCTAGACACTCACCTGGCGTCGATACTGATGACTCGCTATCTCGGAACCCACGCAGGCACCCCGCTCAACAGCACCATGTTGACGGTGCTACTTCGCGCTTCTCGGCAACGGCGCGTGACGGCCAATCGACTTGTGAGGGCTGGCGACAAGCCAGCGCGAGTTCACTCATGCTTTGAGCGCATGGCGTGGTTACCCCTGGGCACCGTTGATGTTGACACCGAGAGCGGCGAAACGGTGTTCGAATGGCGCCCGGGGGTATGGAATAAATACATGGCAGAACGAACACCCGAGGAGCAGTCGTCGGTTCTGACGGAAGCTCTCACCATTGCGCGCTCCGAGGGCCACCTCTCGATGCAGGTCTACTACCTCATTGAGTTGAAGAGGTTCAGCGAAGCCGAAGCCATTGTGTGGGCCAACCTCAGACATTTTCTCCTTGCACCACCCGACACAGTCCAACGTGCCATTACCGAGATCTCGTGGGATGACGTCTCGACGCACCCCTCCCTCCTGCTCGTTGCGGGGGAATACCGCTCGCGCGCCACGGCCGACCCCATGCCCTGGAAGCACTACTTCTCGACGGCCCAAGCGTTACTGAACCTGCGCAAGCCTTCGGACGCCTTCGAACATCTCCAGGTCAGCGCCCGTGAACTCATGGCCACAGCGTCGATGGGCAACCGCAAAGAGACCGTGCGACTCCTCGCGACCATTGAAGAACTGTTGCAAGACGAGCGCGAGCCGGGCCTGCTGTCACGTGCCTCTCAAGACCCCGATATAGCGCGCCGGCTCGCTGCGGAGATGTACGTTCCTTTTTGGGCAGCGACACAAGTCGATGGTCAGGCACAGGCGTTGCGCTTTACCCAGGTCATGCGGACGCACTCAAATCCGTTGAGTCTTTCTGCTGAAGCGGACCTGTCGACTGTTGTCACCCACGAGGTTCACATGGGGGTCTCCCACGCCGAGCGCGAAGTGCTCGGAGGCGGGTATACCGACGGTTTCATCGCACTTGAGCACGGAGACGATCAACATGCCCTCGAGCTCACCCGCTTTCTTGAAGCGAGGGCGACTCAGGCTCCCTCACGATCCGCTGCCGAATCCTTCGTTCTCGCTATCCGCGCCCTCGTTGCCCCGGAGACCCTCGACCGGCGCACAGTCATGGGCTCGCTCGAGAGGAGTCGGAACTATTGGGACGACGGACGCCCTAGCAAGGCCATCGTGGCGGCGACAGCCTTCGCGCTTCTCACGATTGGGGACGTCGCGGAGGCTATGAGGCTCGTGCGGGACTACCCCGCAGAACACTGGTTCGGGTTCTTGTCCCGAGCGTTGGTGCTGCTAGCGCTCGATCGTCCTGGTGAAGCGATGGACGCCATCGAACTCGCTGACCGTCGGACCACATCGCCCCGACCTCGGGCCATCTCCGGGGCGATCGCGGCCGCCGCTCACGTTCGTATGGGCTCGGATGTAGCCGCGATCGAAAGACTCGAAGCCACATTGCGGGGCACAACTCCTGGCCTCATGCGAGTGGCCTTGAGGTTTATTCCTGCCGAAGACTTCGATGAAATCGCCTCGCACCAAGGCCGCGCATCACGACAACTCGCGAAGGTGATCGAAGCTTCGGGAACTGATGTCCGCCACTGCCACCGATCCACCGCGGCGACGCTCACGCGTGTGGATCGTGAAAACCTATGGGCCCTTCACTCGGGCATGTCGAATAAAGCGATCGCAGAGCATCGCTTCGTCTCGATCAACACAGTTCGCACGCAAATGCGCATGCTCTACAAGAAGCTTGGGGCCTCGAATCGACTCGACGCTGTTGCATGCGCGGAACGGCTTGGAGTGTTCGAGACGTCGCTGTGACTCACATCTCACTGCATTAGTACGATCTTGCCCACGTGCCCACGCGTGGCAAGTTCTTCCTGCGCAGCGGCGGCTTCAGCGAGCGGGTAGGTCCTGGCGATGACAGGCGAAATGTCGCCGGTACGCGCGAGGTCCATGAGCTCGGCAAACTGCGCGGGTGTGTGCATTGTGGAGCCGATCACCTGGAGGTTTGCCAGGTACAACCGCCGCACATCGAAGTGGACGTCGTAGCCGCCCAGGGCTCCGGCGACAACCCAGCGGCCGTTCTCGCGGAGGGTCTCGAGCCCCTGCGACAGCAAGTCGCCCGCGACGACGTCGATGACCACGTCGATTCCACCGGGAGCGACCTGCTTCACCTGGGAGAGGACGTCGCTGCCGCGGTCGACGACCTCGTCTGCGCCCGCGGCGCGGACCTCGTCGATCTTAGAGCCGCTCGAGATTGCCACGACGTGCGCTCCCCTGGCCTTCGCCAGTTGCACTGCGGCCAGGCCCACTCCGCCGGATGCGCCGGAGACCAGAACCGTCTCCCCCGCCGCGACTCGGCCGCGAACGACCATCCCGGTCGCGGTTCCATACGCGATGGGCAGTGACGCCAGCTGGGCATCGCTCAGCGGCGAGCCCGTGACGTCGTAGACGTGAGTGGCGGGAGAGGTGACGTACTCCGCGTAGGCACCGTCGCGCTCACTACCCATGAGCCCCACGAGTGTCCCCTTCTCGCCGTATGTCGCTGGGTCCAGCACGACGCGCGCGCCCACCAAGCCCTCATCCCCGGCCGAGCCGACCGCAACCACGGTGCCCGCAGCATCGGCCCCAGAAATGCGCGGGAAGTCGACAGGCCCAAGCCACCCGGCCACGGCATCCGGATCGCCTGGCAGTCCGTAGGCGCCCTCGCGAGTCCAGATGTCCGTGTTGTTGAGCGCGGCGGCCGTGATCTTCACGAGCACCTCGCCTGGCTGCGGCTCGGGGACGGGAACCTGGGCCTCTTCGAGGCGATCAAGGCCGCCGTGGGCAGTGAGGCGCATCGCGCGCATGGTCGCAGGGATTGGGGTGCTCATGGCACAGGGAACCGCCGCGGGACCTGTGTGATTCCCGCGCGCTCTCGCTCAATCGCCTAGGGGCAGTACGGCTGCAGCGACGCCTCGTAGCCCGCGACGGCCAGCGCGTCGATCATGTGCTGGCCGTGCTCGGCCTCATTGGGGACCGCGTACCAGGTGGCTCCGTCGCCAACGACTTCCAAATCAGTGGCGACGTAGCCGTTCTCGCAGGCCTCCGCGCGCTCCTCGGTGTCGACGTTCCAGTCGAACGGCAAGACAACCGGCATCGGCACGTCGTCGACATAACAAACAGTGCTCGAGCGCTCCAGGTCGCAGTCCAGGTCCGCGGCCGCGAGCGCTTCGTCAAGGTTCTCGTTCGTGACCGGGGTCAGCCCGCTGTCACTGCCGTCTTCTGACACGGAAGGCGCTGGGCTCGCCGATGCGCCCGCTTCCACCGAACTGTCCACATCGTCGCCGCCACTGCTGCACGCAGCAAGGACCACCGCTGCCGCCGCTGCGGCAGCCAGCATTCGCACCCGCTTCATACCCATGTCTCCATCCTGCCAGCCGCGCCCGGGCATGGCACCCAAGCAAGCATCGGCCCTCCCCTCGCACGCCACGTGCGACCATCAGGCGCCCACGCCCCAGCGTGGCCCAACCGACAGGACTTCCTTGACTGAGACCCCTCCGCGACGCACGCACGCACGGACCGCCGCGATTGTCGTCTTCACGCTCGGCACCCTGCTGTGCTTCCTCGGCGCGCCCATCGCCGTTGATGTCTTCACGGACCACGAGCCGTGGGCCCTGATCACGCTCGCGCTAGTGGAGCTCGCGCTCGCTGTCGCGATCGTGGCGTGGTGGTTGCGGCGGCGCAGGCTTGGGGCCGATGCCGTGGGAGCCACCCGCGCACACTGGAAGCGGGATGCGGCCTGGGGTGCGGCGACGGTGGTCCCGCGCTTCCTTCTCGAGTTTGCGATCTTGATTCCGCTGGCTGGCGGCATCGACAACGACGGTGTGCAAGAGGTGCTGCGCAACATCGCTGACGGCGCACCGGCGTTCGCGGCGGCGCTGATCCTCGGCGTCGTGGGCGGCGGCATCGCGGAGGAACTGTATTTCCGTGGCTTCCTCATCGGGGCCGTGCCGCGTGAGTTTGCGAACCGGAAGCGTGCGCGCGCCGTGGCTATCGCGGTGTCGATTGTGCTGTTCTCGCTGCTGCACTTGCCGGCGACCATGCCGGACCTAATCTCGATCCTGGTGGCCTCGGTCACCTACGTGGCGCTGTTTGCCTGGACTGACCGCCTGACCGCGCCCATCGTGGCGCACTCGCTGTGGAACATCGTTGCCGTGCTCGGCGTCGCGGTGATCTACGGCTGATTTTGATCGGCTAAGCCGTGGCGGCGCGGTCCGCGCGCGCCCAGAAGTCTCGTAGCAACGCGGAGTGGCCTTCGGGGTTATCCAGCCAGGGCTGGTGACCCTCGCGATCGCGCACCACCACCGTGGATTGCGGTGCCTCTTGTGCCCACTCACGCACAGCATCGGGTGTAGCAAACGGATCCTGATCCCCCACGATCCACAGCGACGGCATGGGGAGGTCGCGGAGCGTCTCGGGTCCGGGCGCCCACCCCGGCCGCAGGCCCCGCCAGTCCGCGCCAAGTCCCAGCGCGGCAAGGTCGTGGGTGTAGGTGTCGGTGTAGCGGGCGAGGGCCACGCGCCAGGCCTGTTGCTCGGGGCTCAGGCCACCGCGCGCGAGCAGTTCCGTGTGGCCCATCGTCTTGAAGGACCGCTCAAAGTCACGTTCCGTGACGGGCCAGCGCGCCACGATCGCCGCGACGGGCTTGAACGTTGCGACCCGCATTGCGCGCGGCAACGTCATGCCCTGCACCGCCGGGACACCCTCGAGCGTGAGGCTGCGCACTAAATCCGGCCGGTGCTGCGCGAGGGCAATCGCGGCCATCCCGCCGGCAGAATTGCCGACCACGTGCACGGGGCCGTCTCCCAGCTGGTCGGCGACGGCAGCCATCGCAGCGGCGATCTGCCCCGAGGCACCCGTGGGCGTCAGTGTCGAGGTGTCGAGCGGTTCGCTCAGCGCGCAGCCAGGGCGGTCCAGCACAATGCTGCGATACCCAGGCACAACGGCCACGAGCGGCACATAGACGCCACCCGCCGTCGGCGTGCCATGGATGAAGAGAACGGAAGGCCCCTCGCCGGACACCATCGCGCGGACCCTGATCCCAGACTCGGGAACCGTCACCCAATGCTCTTGGGGCTCCAGACCTTCACTCGCCCACAGCTCAGCCTCAGCGGCCCTGTAGCGAGCATCGTCCCGCTTGGATCGCATCGGCCCTCCCCCGTGCTGTTCCGGCTGTCAGGATCTACTCTCGCACGGCTTAGTCGACCGAGGTCGCGAGATCGTTCTCCTTGACGAACAGCAACGCGATGAACGCCGTGATCGCCAGCGGAATCATGAGCGCGAAGATCGGCAGCAGCGCCTCGTTGTAGGACTCGATGATGGGGACGCGGATCGCCTCGGGCAGCGAGTTGATGAGCGCGGGTGTGAAGGAGTTCGCCGACTCCCCGGTGGACTGAGCAGCCTCGCCCAGTCCGGCGAGGTGCTCGTCGAGTTCGGCGGTGAGGCGGGTCGCGAAGACAGATCCGACTACTGCCGATCCCACCGTCGCTCCTACCTGTCGGAAGTAGTTGGTGGAGGCGGTCGCGGTGCCGACCATGGAGTTCGGGAATGAGTTCTGCACAATGAGCACGATGATCTGCATGCCCAGGCCAATGCCGATACCGAACACGGCCATGTAGGTGCACAGCAGCCACGTGGGTGAGTCGACCTGGAGCGTCGAGAGCAGGTAGAGGCCGATGCCCATGACGACCGCGCTCGCGAGCGGGAACACCTTGTAGCGGCCGGTGCGCGAGACGGCCTGGCCGGCGGCAATGGAGGAGACGAGCAGTCCGCCCATCATCGGCACCATGAGCAGGCCCGCGACTGTTGCGGAGACTCCGGTCACCATCTGGATGTAGGTGGGCATGTAGCCCACGGCACCGAACATCGCGATGCCGATCATGAGGCCGGCGATGGTCGCTGCGGTGAAGTTGCGGTCGCGGAAGAGGGCCAGCGGGATGATGGGCTGCTCCGCGCGGCCCTCGGCCCACACAAACAGGGTTGCGAGGACGACGGTCGCGCCGATGAGGCCCAGCACCTGCGGGCTATCCCACGCGTAGGTGCCGCCGCCCCAGGTGCAGACAAGAACCAGGCTCGTTGTCGCCGCGGACAGCAACGCCATGCCCAGGTAGTCGATGCGTTTGCGCTCGGTCTCTTGGCGCGGGGGAAGCTTGAGGAACGCGAGCGTCGAGGCAATCGCGATCAGGCCTAGCGGGATCGACATCCAGAAGGTCCAGCGCCAACCCGGGCCTTCGGTCATCCAGCCGCCCAGGAGCGGACCAATGACGGAGGAGACCGCGAAGACGGAGCCCATGATGCCCATGTACTTGCCGCGTTCGCGGGCGGGCACAACATCGGCGATAGCGGCCTGGGACAAGATGATGAGGCCACCGCCGCCGAGTCCCTGAATCACGCGACCCGCGATGAGGAGCTCGATGTTGGGGGCCAGCCCGCCCACGATGGAGCCGGCGATGAAGATGGTGATCGCTGTGAGGAGCGCGGGCTTGCGGCCGACGATGTCGCTCAGGCGTCCGTAGATCGGCATCACGATGGTGGACGCCAGGATGTACGAGGTGATGACCCACGTCATGTGATTCATGCCGTCGAGCTCGCCCACGATGGTGGGCAGCGCGGTCGAGAGCACTGTCTGGTTCAAAGCGGCCAGCAGCATGGTGATCATGAGGCCGATGAACAGCAGGGTCAGGTGTCGTTGCGCTTCCGGGGTGCGGGTGGTTGCCGGGCGCGCGACGTGGGCGGTCGTCACTCAATCTCCTTGCGTCTTGGGGTCGCAGGACCTTCGTCCTGCCTTAGTGCAGTTTATGCACTAGTGCAAGTATTTCCAAGTCGGGAGAATAGGGCCGATGCTTGGGTGGCCTTAACGCTCGCCGTGCAGCAGGCGCGTGAACAGGTCGATCGTGTCGTCGATCGTTTCCTGCGAGCGCGGCGTGGTGGCGGTCCCGTCGGGGCCGTCCGTGACCTTGAGGACC
The DNA here is from genome assembly GCF_000975035.1 of Demequina flava. Classification (GTDB taxonomy): domain Bacteria; phylum Actinomycetota; class Actinomycetes; order Actinomycetales; family Demequinaceae; genus Demequina; species Demequina flava. The sequence continues at coordinate 701,274 of NZ_BBRA01000002.1, forward strand.
GCGCTCGCGAGCAGCACGAGTGACCGGAGTGTGCGCGGGTCGTCGCTCAAGCCGAGGTCGTATCTGGCGTTGCCTTCCACGATCACTTCCGCGACCTGGTCCTCGACCGCGCCTGCGTGCTCCCCCATCCGGCCGCGTACGGGAGGGAACTCATGGACGATGGCGCGGCGGGCGGGGCGACCAATGTCCACGACCACTGTGGAGCGCCACACCGAGGACACCAGCTGGATGACCGCTGGGAAGAGCGACTCCGGGGCCTGCGCGCGGAATGCTTCAACGGCTGAGGTGGCGACCTGCGGGGCGTTGAGCCCCAAGATCGCGTCTTCTTTCGAGGGGTAATAGTTGAAGAAGGTTCTGCGGGAAACCCCTGCACGCTCTGCGATGGCCTCGATCGTCGCACCCTCAATACCGTGCTCGCGCGCAAGCGCCACGGCAGCCTCGTGAAGGTCGCGCCATGTCCGCTCGCGTTGCCGCTGGCGCAGGCCCGGACTGTCCGACATACCCCCATTCTTGCACTGGTGCATCCGGGCGCAGTGCGTTGCGTGTCAGACCCCGGTGAGACGGTGTGGTCATGGCAACGGGAGGCGTTGCCGTGACCTGAGGGAGAGCATCATGACGGATCCGAACTACACGGCGCTATTGCTGGTCATCGACCGGTCAGGGTCAATGACGACCATTCGCGACGACATGCTGGGCGGACTCACCCGCCTGGTCGAGGCGCAAGCGGCCGAGCCCGGGCGCCTCACCATCGACGTGGTCCAGTTCGACGACCAGATCGAGCACACCTATCACCTGTGCCCGCCGGAACTCGTGTCGCTTGAGCTCGAGCCTCGCGGCATGACTGCGTTGTGGGATGCGGTGGGACGCGGGATGGCGGACTTCGGTGCGGAACTCGCGGCCCTTCCTGAGGACGAGCGTCCGGGCAGCGTCCAGGTCGTCATCATCACCGACGGCATGGAGAACTCCTCGCGTGAGTTCACTGGCGAGGGCCTCAGCACCGCGATCGCGCGGCAGCAGGCGGACTACTCGTGGAACTTCACGTTCCTGGGTGCGAATCAGGACGCCATTGCGACGGCCCGCGGCATGGGCATTGCGGCCGAGCACGCCCTGACCTACGCACCCGTCGATGGCGCAGTGGCGGCGGCGAATGACGCCCTCAACATGCATGTGAGTGCGGTGCGTGCCGGAGACGCGTCTGGCTACACCGAGGCGCAGCGGTCCGCGGCCATGCGGCAATAGATCAGAACGCCGGTGCGTAGGGTCGGACCCGTTTACACGGCAACGCCGTCGATAGACTCGCCACATAGGCACCCACCGATAATCTCCACGCGTAACATGGCGACGTAGACAAGACTGTTGCGTGAGAAATTGTTTTTCACGCCGCCCCACGCCCGTCCCCCGAGGGACGTCCCCGAAAGGTCCCCCGTGTCCCCAGCGCCCGCGACCAAGAACGCAATTCTCCATGCGGCCGCAGCAGAAATTCTCGATCGAGGATTCGACGGCGCGTCCCTATCTGCAATTGCAGCCCGCCGGGGCTTAACGAAGGGTGCGCTGGCCTATCACTTTCCGTCTAAGCAGGCCATCGCGGAAGCGCTGATCGCGCGCGTCGAGCACACGATGCGACAGCAAACCCAGCAGGCCAGGGAGCGCTACCCACACTCTCCGTCGCACGCTCTACTCGCGTTCCTGTTGACACTCGGGACCTCGGTCATGAAGGACTCGTTGGTCCGGTCTGGATTCGCACTCTACCTCGATAGATCATTGCCGCCGGAAATGCTGACAGCGCTGTCGGCGGCTTGGAACGACGCCATCGTGTCGTGCATTGAGGAAGCGAACAACCAAGGTGAGTTCACGCTCAGACTCGAAGGTGATCTCGCGGCGGAGTATCTTCTCGCCGTCAACGTCGGAGGAGTTCTCGCGCGCGAGCGCTCAGAACACGGTAGAGATGGCGTGGAATTGCGCTTCACGAGGCTTGCCCTGATCTCGATCGGCTATTCAGCAGACCAAGCCGAGTCGCTGGTAGCAGAAGTGGCCGCAGACCTGGGAACTGTCACACACCCACTCCTCAGCACCACACCGGTCACACAGTCGCACACCTAGCGGCCACCCCGAACGCTAACCTTCCTTGCCATAGCGCCACCGACCAAGCTCAGTGCAGCTGCGACACTGAGCAGTTTCCAAGGCCTATCCGTTCCCGTAGCGGCGAGCACGGAATCCGTAGTTTGTTGAGTGCGCTCAGAAGCCTCGAGGTTGCCAGCATCTTCAGTACCTCCGTCAGCGTTCTCACCGCTGTCGGGGCTCTCACCTGCGCCAGAACCCGCACCGGTGCCAGAGTCCTCACCGCCGTCACCACTGCCAGCATCTTCAGTACCTCCGTCAGCGTTCTCACCGCTGTCGGGGCTCTCACCTGCGCCAGAACCCGCACCGGTGCCAGAGTCCTCACCTCCGTCACCACTGCCAGCATCTTCAGTACCTCCGTCAGCGTTCTCACCGCTGTCGGGGCTCTCACCTGCGCCAGAACCCGCACCGGTGCCAGAGTCCTCACCGCCGTCACCACTGCCAGCATCTTCAGTACCTCCGTCAGCGTTCTCACCGCTGTCGGGGCTCTCACCTGCGCCAGAACCCGCACCGGTGCCAGAGTCCTCACCTCCGTCACCATCAGCACCCTCTCCGCCAGGCGCGTCACTCGCTTGTCCATCAGATCCGTCGAGGCTTAGAAGGCCTCCGAACCCGTACATGTGAATTTCACCCCCGGAGGTGGAGACGTTACCTGCGACGATCTGACCCTCTATCGGGCTCGACGCGTTCAGCGTCAAGGTGTTGTCCTGGGGAGCGAAAATGCTGCCCGAGACCTTCCGACCGGTGAGGGTGAAGTCAATGCCAGTCGCGTCTGGGTCGACGTTGTAGATGACATACGGCGCGATCGGGTTAGGCGACTCGTCGTTTGTCTGATTCGCGTCGGTAAAGGCGGGCAGTTCCACAGTTGCCCCTGCAGTGACGGGAACGTTGAAGATTAGGGTTGTCTCAGGTCCCAATGTCGCAGAGTCCGAACTGAAGGAAATGTTGAAGTTGTTACTCGCATCGGTGAGGGAGACCAAATTAGTCTTGCCTGCGACAAGGGTGACCATGCGTTCCCCTTGGTGGGATCCGGCCTCAAGCGCCACCGGGTGCGCATCGTTAAGATCACCTGCGGCGATACGCGCACTCATCGCGACCGCTTCCTCCTGGTCAGCCCCAAAATAGCTGGCAACTTCAGATACCAACGGGAGGTCACTACTCTCTTGATTGATCTCGTCGGGAACGTAGATTCCTGGTGTACTGCCAGCGAAAGTACCCGCCGCAGAGACCCAAAGCCCTGTGGAGCCACGGACGTTGGACACAAGTGTGCTTGTGTCCTCAATCTTCACAAACCCAAGCTGACTGGCATCGATCCACCCCCGGGACGATACCTCGATGAGCCCTTGGGTGCCGCTGGTATCGAAGGAACCCGCAACGAGGCGCGTCGGTTTACCGTCAATAACAGGGATCTCGTAACCAGGAGGCGTGAGCCCCGAGTTGTGAATGATGGGATACGACTTAGTCGTGGACAAGGCTCCGAAAACCGCGATGCTTCCTTCAGTTTCCGCGTTGTTGAGCGCAGCGTCCCCATAGCTCACAACCGTGAATTGGCCGGCGAACTCCGCTATGGGGTTGATGCCTTGCTCGCCCCCGGCTGCTGGCACTCCAGCGCCGAAAGCGAGCGCGAACCCGAGGAATAGGGAAGCCAGAATTGCAATCCCCTTCGAATGACGCCCAACAAACCGTTCTCGCGACACTGCATGCATCACCTTCACAAGCTCCTCTCAGCTGGCTCTGCGCGGTGGCGTCACTCACGGTGGAGCCTCAGCTCGCCACACACACTTTCTAGACGATCGTCTAGTTCTAGTGTAGACGATCGTCTAGGCGTTTCTAGACGGTCGTCTATGCCGTGCGAAAGTGGCTGAAGGAATCTCAAGAGAACGAGGGGTTTAACAGCAGCTTCTACTCAATCGGCGCGTCAGGCGCACCGGTACAAATCTCCCGCCGGGGGGTGGCTCACGTGGGCAACCGCGCGTAACGTAGACGGAACTATTTACTCACGACGACTGGGTTTACGTGATGGCCAGCAACCATGAGCAAGGCCGCGGGAACCGGTTGCCGCGACGGTATCCGCGACAGTGCGCACCAAGAATATGGCTAGCGACGACTCCGCCCCCACCGCCTCTGTCGCAGTTGCCAAGAGGGCATTCTGTAACGCCTCAGGCGATGCGCTGCATCCAGCCGTAGATGTCCTCGGCGCGACCGTACTGGATGTCGGTGAGGCGCTTGCGGATCGCCATGGTGACGTCGCCTGCTTCTCCCCCGTTGACGGTCAAATCAAACTCGGGTGAGGCAAGGCGGCCCACGGGCGTAACGACTGCAGCCGTTCCGCACGCGAACACTTCGCCGATGTCTCCGCCGTCCACGCCTGCGCGAATCTCGTCGAGCGTGATGTCCTTCTCGACGACCTTGCGGTTGTCGTCTTCGAGGAGCCGAATGACGCTGGAGCGCGTGATGCCCTCAAGGATGGTGCCGGTGAGGCGGGGCGTCTCGATGGTGCCGTCCTTGCGCACCACGAAGACGTTCATGCCACCGAGCTCTTCGAGGTAGCGGCCGTCGCGAGCGTCCAGGAACAGCACCTGCTGGCAGCCGTTCTCGAATGCTTGCTGCTGCGGGAGCAGGCTCGCGGCGTAGTTGCCGCCGCACTTCGCGTCGCCTGTACCGCCGGGGCCCGCGCGGTGATACCCCTGCGCAACCCAGATCGACACCGGCTTCACGCCGCCCTGGAAGTAGGGACCCACGGGCGAGGCGATCAGCAAGTAGTCAATGATGTGCGCCGGACGCACGCCGAGGAAGGCCTCGGAGGCAAACATGAAGGGGCGCAGGTACAGGCTGGACTCTTCTGAGCCGGGCACCCACGCCTCGTCCGCCGCGACGAGCGCCTCAATGGATCCGAGGAAGTCGTCCAACTCCACCTCGGGCAACGCCAAGCGGCGAGCGGACTTGTTGAACCGCTCCCCATTGGCCTCGGGACGGAACAGCCAGACCGAGCCGTCGTCCCAGCGGTATGCCTTCAGACCCTCGAAGATCTCCTGCGCGTAATGCAAGACAGCCGCCGCCGGATCCATCTGAAGCGGACCGTAAGGGTCAACGCGACGGTCCGCCCAACCCTCGCCCTGGCGCCACTGCATGCGCACCATGTGATCGGTGAACTGCGTCCCAAACTGAAGGTCGGAGAGCGCCTGAGCCCGAGCATCGGCCGAAAGCGGCTGTGGATGTGGCTGGACGGCGAAAGCCTCGGCACGCGAGGAGGAAGCGGCGGTCACGTCAAGGCCTTTCTCGAACTGACTGAAATGTGCGCTAGCAGGTGCTGAGTGCTCAAAATCGGGTGATTCGGGCACTCAGCACCTGCCAGGAGGCACGGGGTGCGGCGGGAAGCCGCGGATGCGGGGTTAGCCGCGGATGCGAGCGGCGAGCGCGTCGCCGATCTGAGCGGTGGTGCGGGAACCGTCCTTGTCCGCGGCGTCGGCCGCAACGGCCTCTTCCACGCGAGCGGCGAGCTCGGGGTAGCCAAGGAAGTCCAGCATCAGCGCGACCGACAGGACGGTTGCGGACGGATCCGCGATGCCCTGACCAGCGATGTCCGGAGCCGAGCCGTGAACGGGCTCAAACATGGACGGCGCGGTCTTGTCGGGATTGACGTTTCCGGACGCAGCCAGGCCAATGCCACCGGAGATGGCGGCGGCCTGGTCGGTCAAAATGTCGCCGAACAGGTTGTCGGTGACGATGACGTCAAAGCGGGCCGGGTCGGTCGTCATGACGATCGTAGCGGCATCGATGTGCAGGTAGTCCCACGTGACATCCGGGAACTCCGGCGCGACAGCCTCGACCGTGCGGCGCCACAGGTGACCGGCGTGAACGAGCACGTTGTGCTTGTGCACCAGGGTCAACTGCTTGCGCTCACGCTTGGACGCGGTCTCGAACGCGTAGCGAACGACGCGCTCCACACCGTGACGAGTGTTGACGGAGACCTCGGTCGCGATCTCGTGAGGCGTGTCGACGCGCAGCGCGCCGCCGTTGCCCACGTACGGACCTTCGGTACCTTCGCGCACCACGACGAAGTCGACGCTGTCGACGTCGCGCAGCGGTGACACCTCACCCGGGTACAGGCGCGAGGGACGCAGGTTCACGTACTGGTCGAGCGCGAAGCGCAGCGGCAGCAGCACACCACGCTCGAGCACGCCAGAGGGCACGGACGGGTCACCGATCGCGCCCAGCAAGATGACGTCGTGCTCACGAATGGAGTCCAGGTCATCCTGCGTGAGCGTGTCGCCCGTGTCGTGCCAGCGCTGAGCGCCCAGGTTGAAGTCGGTGGTCTCGAACTCGATGTCGGTCCCCGACGTCGCGGCGGTGAGGCACTTGAGCCCCTCCGCCACGACCTCCGGGCCGATGCCGTCGCCAGCGACGACGGCAAGCTTGTACGTCTGGCTCATCGGGCGGTCTGACCATCCACGTAGTCGGAGTCCACGTCAGCCTTCCAAGCGAACAGCTTGCGCAGCTCGCGGCCGGTCTCCTCGATGGGGTGACCCTCGCCCTTGGCACGCAGCTCGGCGAACTCCTTGCCGCCGTTGTCCTGGTCGCCAATGAAACGCTCGGCGAACGCGCCGGACTGAATGTCTCCCAGCACAGCCTTCATGTTCTCCTTGACGTCCGGGGTGATGACGCGGGGGCCGGACACGTAGTCGCCGTACTCGGCGGTGTCAGACACGGACCAGCGCTGCTTGGTGATGCCACCTTCGTGCATGAGGTCCACGATCAGCTTGAGCTCGTGAAGGACCTCGAAGTAGGCGATCTGCGGCTGGTAGCCGGCCTCCGTGAGGACCTCGAAGCCGTACTGGACCAGCTGCGAAGCGCCACCGCACAGGACGGCCTGCTCGCCGAACAGGTCGGTCTCGGTCTCTTCGGTGAAGGTCGTCTTGATGACGCCGGCGCGGGTGCCGCCGATGCCCTTGGCGTAGGACAGTGCGAGCGCCCAGGCGTTGCCCGAGGCGTCCTTCTCCACTGCGACGATGTCGGGGATACCGCGGCCCGCTGCGTACTCACGGCGCACGGTGTGGCCGGGAGCCTTCGGGGCGATCAGGATGACGTCGACGCCCTCGGGAGCCTCGATGTAGCCAAAGCGGATGTTGAAGCCGTGCGCGAATGCGAGTGCCTTGCCCTCGGTCAGGTGCGGCTTGATGTCGTTGTTGTAGATCGTGCGCTGGTGCTGGTCCGGCGCGAGGATCATGATGACGTCTGCCCACTGGGCGGCGTCTGCGACGGAGTTGACGGTGAAGCCGTCTTCCTCAGCCTTGGCGACGGACTTGGAGCCCTCGCGCAGCGCCACGCGGACCTCAACGCCCGAGTCGCGCAGGTTCTGCGCGTGAGCGTGGCCCTGTGAGCCGTAACCGACAACAGCAACCTTCTTGCCCTGGATCAGGCTCAGGTCAGCGTCGTCCTCGTAGAACATTTCAGCCATGCTGGGTATCTCCTTCGTGTTAAAGCCGGGGTTGACGGGCCGATGCTCGTGTTGCCTCGGTCGTCAGCGTTCAGTTGTGAGGTTCGTGCGTACTGCTGCGTGCGTTGCGGATGCGGCGCGCGCGGTGTGCGTTCAGGCGGAAGCGCGCTCGAAGGCGCGCTCCGTAATGGAGCGGGATCCACGGCCGATGGCCACGGTGCCCGACTGGACGATCTCGCGAATGTCGTGCGTACTCAGCGCGGTCAGCAGCGCCTCAAGCTTCTCCGGGGCGCCCACCGCCTCGATGACGAGCGAGTCAGCGGCCACGTCGACCACGTGGGCGCGGAACAGCTCGACGATCTGGAGGACATCAGCGCGCTGGCGGGCATCCGCCCGGACCTTCACCAAGATGAGGTCGCGCTGCACGGACTTGTCGCGCTCGAGCTCCACGATCTTGAGCACGTGCACAAGCTTGTTGAGCTGCTTGGTGACCTGCTCGAGCGGAAGCTGATCCACGTCCACAACGACCGTGATGCGCGAAACCTCGGGGTGCTCGGTCTGGCCCACCGCGAGCGAGTGGATGTTGAAGGCCCGGCGAGAGAAGAGACCCGCAACGCGCGCGAGCACGCCGGGCTTGTTCTCTACGAGGACAGAGAGAGTGTGCCTAGTCATCGTCTTACTCCTCCTCGCCGCGGTCCCACTCAGGGGCAATTCCGCGTGCGTACTGGATCTCGTCATTAGAGGTGCCGGCGGCCACCATTGGCCACACCATGGCGTCGCGCGAGACCGTGAAGTCAACGACGACGGGCTGGTCGTTGATTTCCATCGCGCGCTTGATTGTGGCGTCCACGTCCCCATCGGACTCGCACCGCAGGCCAACGCAGCCCATGGCATCCGCGAGCTTCACGAAGTCGGGGATGCGCTTGGTGCCGTGACCGGTGTGCAGGTCCGTGTTGGAGTAGCGCTCGTTGTAGTACAGGGTCTGCCACTGGCGAACCATGCCCAGCGACGAGTTGTTGATGATCGCCACCTTGATGGGGATGTTGTTGATCGCGCAGGTCACGAGTTCCTGGTTGGTCATCTGGAAGCAGCCGTCGCCGTCGATGGACCACACCGTGCGGTCGGGCTCGCCGACCTTGGCGCCCATGGCGGCAGGAACCGAGAAGCCCATCGTGCCCAGGCCACCGGAGTTGATCCAGGTGTTGGGGCGCTCGTACTTAATGAACTGGCTGGCCCACATCTGGTGCTGCCCCACTCCGGACGTGAAGATCGTGTCCGGGCCGGAGATCTCGCCCAGGCGCTGGATGACGTGTTGCGGGCTCGACAGTCCGTCGTCGGTCGGGACGTAGCCCAGTCCGTAGGTGTCGCGCCACTGGTCGATCTGCGTCCACCATGCCTCGAGGTCGGGCTTGCCGTGCTTCTTGTGCTCCTCTTCGAGGGCGGGCACCAAAGCGGCGAAGACGTCCTTGAGGTCACCCACGATCGGGACGTCGACGGCGCGGTTCTTGCCGATCTCGGCGGGGTCGATGTCCGCGTGCACGATGGTCGCGTGCGGCGCAAAGGACTCGAGCTTGCCGGTCACGCGGTCATCGAAGCGCGCACCCAGCGTCACCACGAGGTCCGCCTTCTGCAGCGATGCCACAGCAGCCACGGTGCCGTGCATGCCGGGCATACCGACGTGCTGCGGGTGGGAGTCGGGCAGTGCGCCGCGTCCCATCAGCGTGGTCGTGACGGCAGCGCCGGACAAGTCGGTCAGCTTGCGCAGACCCTCCGAAGCGCCCGAGCGGATCACTCCACCACCGACGTACAGCACCGGGCGGCGCGCAGTGGCCAGCAGGCGTGCGGCCTCCTGCACCGTCTTCGCGTGCGGGCGTGCGCCGGAGTTGAAACCGGGAAGTTCGATGTGGTCGGGCCAGTTGAACGTCATGGGCGCCTGCTGGGCGGACTTCGTGATGTCCACCAACACGGGGCCGGGACGGCCGTGCGTGGCGATGTAGAACGCCTCCGCGATGGCCTGCGGGATCTCGTTGGGGTCCGTCACGAGCACGTTGTGCTTGGTGATGGGCGCCGTGATGCCGACGATGTCCGCCTCTTGGAACGCGTCCGTGCCGATCAGCGACGCACCGACCTGGCCGGTGATGGCGACCATTGGGATTGAGTCCATGTTCGCGTCGGCGATCGGCGTCACGAGGTTGGTGGCACCGGGGCCCGAGGTCGCGATGCACACACCTGGCCGTCCGGTGGCGTGCGCGTAGCCCTGAGCGGCGTGACCTGCACCCTGCTCGTGGCGAACCAGGATGTGACGAAGGCGCTGAGAGTCCATCAGCGGGTCGTAGGTCGGCAGAATCGCGCCGCCCGGAAGCCCAAAGACATCCGTGGCTCCGGCGCATTCAAGCGACTTGATGATCGCCGCTGCGCCACTCATCTCCTGGCCAGTGGCCGCTTGAGCGAGGGCCTGAGGCTGCGCGGCGAGCGCGGAAGGCTTCGGGGCCTTGACCTGTGCCATCTTCTCTCCCATTGAGTCGATCGGTGAAGAGGCGATTCTCGCGTCCGCCTCCTACATGGAAAAACCCCACAACCTCAGGTGGCTGTCGGGTTAGCGCGCGGACGTTGCCTGGGCTTGGACTAGATGTCCGCGCGCCCGGCAACTACGAGAATCGTCTGCATGGGAAAGACTCTACGCCCGCCAAAGCGCGCATGTCACCATCTGGACATACAATCTCACATAGTGGTTCACCATATCGAATAATGAGACACTGGTCCCCTTCTCCCCTGGCCGTACATACTCGGCGGGGTTTGGGGCTCGCGAGCCTCCTGGCCGTACGTCTCCGACGGTTTCCCCGCCTCACTGTCCCCGTCCCCACCTGGCACGTCCCAGCCAGGCCAGCCCCAGCATCGGCCGGATGCCTTGCCTCAGGCCAGACTCAGGTGCGCCGCCGCGTCAACGTCACCGTGACATCGTCGCCGACGCCCTTGCCCAACTGCTTGCGCACCTTGGCGTTAAGCGACAGCATGTGGCCGCCGCGCCCGGTGACCATGAGGCCTACGTTCTCGAGCGCCACGCCATCGACGGTCGCGTCGACGCGCACGGCTTTGCCGGTGCCGAACAGTTCCGCGGAGTCGGGCATCTCGACGCACGGCCACGTCTCGCCCTTCACGTCGACGCCGATGGGCGCGGTGAAGGTGTGATCCAAGGGGCCGATCTCGAGTTTCATAGGGCCGATGCTGTCACGGCTTGGCAACGCTCGCCCGGCGAAACCGACGGGAAAGCACGGCCAGGGGTCGCGTGAGTCCGAAATCCCGCCGAGTATGTACGGCCAGGGGAAGAGGGCGAAGAGTTACTGCAGCACTGCGCCCTTCGACGCGGACTGCACGAGCTTCGCGTACTTGGCGAGCACGCCGCGGGTGTAGACGGGCGCCAGGGGCTCCCAGCCTTCCTTGCGAGCCTCGAGCTCATCCTCAGACACCTTCAACTCCAAAGCGCCGCTGGCCACGTCGAGCGTGATCTTGTCGCCGTCGCGCACGAACGCGATGGGGCCACCATCGACGGCCTCGGGCGCCATGTGACCGACGCACAGGCCGGTCGTTCCGCCGGAGAAGCGACCGTCAGTGACGAGCAAGACGTCCTTGCCAAGCCCGGCGCCCTTGATGGCAGCGGTGATGGCCAGCATCTCGCGCATTCCCGGACCACCCTTAGGGCCCTCGTAGCGAATGACGACGACGTCGCCGGCCTGGATGGTGCCATCAGCCAGGGCGTCCAGGGCTGCACGCTCACGGTCAAACACGCGCGCCGTGCCCTCAAAGACAGACTCGTCGAAGCCAGCGGACTTCACGACAGCACCTTCGGGTGCCAGCGAGCCCTTCAGGATTGTGATGCCACCGGTCTTATGGATCGGGTTGTTGAGCGCGCGCACCACGCGGCCGTCGATCTTCTCGGGCTTGAGCTCTGCCATGTTCTCGGCGAGCGTCTTGCCCGTGACCGTCATGACGTCGCCGTGCATGAGTCCGGCCTCGAGCAGCGTGTTCATCACTGCGGGCACGCCGCCCACGCGGTCAACGTCGTTCATCACGAACTGACCGAAGGGCTTGAGGTCTCCCAGGTGCGGAACCTTGGCGGCAACGCGCGCGAAGTCGTCGAGGGTAAGGTCGACCTCGGCCTCGTGGGCAATCGCGAGGAGGTGGAGCACAGCGTTGGTGGAACCACCGAAGGCCATCACGACGGCAATGGCGTTCTCGAACGCTTCCTTCGTCATGATGTCGCGCGCGGTGATCCCGAGGCGCAGCATGTTGACGACGGCCTCGCCCGACTTCACCGCGTAGTAGTCGCGGCGGCGGTCGGCGGAAGGCGGCGATGCGGAGCCCGGGATAGACATGCCGAGCGCTTCGCCCACGGAGGCCATGGTGTTGGCGGTGAACATTCCGCCGCAAGCACCTTCGCCGGGGCAGATGGCCTTCTCGATCGCGAGGCGGTCCTCTTCGGACATCAGTCCACGCTGGCACGCACCCACGGCCTCGAAGGCGTCAATGATGGTGACGTCCTTCTCGGTGCCGTCGGAGAGCTTCACGTGGCCGGGCATGATCGATCCGGCGTACAGGAAGACAGAGGCGAGGTCGAGGCGAGCCGCGGCCATCAGCATGCCCGGAAGCGACTTGTCACAGCCGGCCAGGAGCACGGAGCCATCGAGGCGCTCGGCGCTCATGACGGTCTCGACGGAGTCAGCGATGAGGTCCCGCGACACCAGCGAGAAGTGCATGCCCTCGTGGCCCATCGAGATGCCGTCGGAAACGGAGATGGTGCCGAACTCGAGCGGGTAGCCGCCACCGGAGTGCACACCGTTCTTGGACGCCTTCGCGAGGCGGTCAAGGGAGAGGTTGCAGGGCGTGATTTCGTTCCACGAGCTCGCAATTCCGATCTGCGGCTTCGCAAAGTCGTCGTCACCCAAACCGACAGCGCGGAGCATGCCGCGCGAGGCGGTGGCCTCCAGTCCATCGGTGACCTGGCGGGAGCGGGGCTTCATGTCCGGCGTCGTTGTCATGGGCACGAGTCTAGAACGGGCCGATGCATGGGTGTCGCGGGCAAGCAAAAAATTCGCCTTGACATTGACGTAGCGTCAACTTCTAGGCTGATCTCCATGAGCACCACAGAACCGGACGCACTCCTCGACATCGCACAGGTCGCACGCCTGAGTGGCGTGACATCGCGGACCCTGCGTCACTACGACAGCATCGGCCTCCTCTCCCCCGCGACCACGGGGCACGACGGCCGCCGACGCTACGGCCGCACCGAGATCCTGCGCCTGCAACACATCCTCGTGCTGCGCGAACTCGGCACGCCCCTGGCTGACATCGCCCACATCGTCGACTCCGACGATCCCGCGGTGACCGCAGCCACCCTCCGCGACCATCTCTCGGCCCTCACCGCCGAGCGCGACCGCTACGCGAAGCTCGCATCCACCGTCGCGGCGACCATCGACTCACTTGAGAAAGGCACCACCATGACAAACGAAGAGATCCTCAACGGATTCGACCACACCGCGTACGAGCCCGAGGCCCGCGAGCGCTGGGGCGACGACAGCGTCGACAAGTCCAACGCGAAGTGGGAAGCGCTCGGCAAGGATGGCCAGCAGCGCCACCTCGACACGCACCGCGAGGTCGTCGAGGCGCTGGGAGCCGCGATCCGCGTGGGCTTCACGCCAGACAGTCCCGAGGTCCAAGAGATCGTCGCTAAGCACTACGCGTGGGTGTCGCTGTTCTGGACCCCGAAGGCGGAGACGTACCGCGGGCTCACGCAGATGTACGTCGACGACGAGCGCTTCCGCAACAACTACGACGAGGTCGCACCCGGCGCCGCAGCACTCCTGCGAGATGCCGCCGACATCTACGCGGGGCGCGAGCTGTCCTGACCCTTTGCGGCGACAGTGGGACATCTGTGCACGTTTGAACGCTCACACGAGCACTCATGTCCTACTGTCGCTTGCCGGTGGGGATTCAGGGTGGGAAGCGCGCAGAAATTTACATGCGTCGGGAATAGTTGAGACATCACGTATTGTTAGACCTGACGCCGACGCAGAAGACGGCGAACACACCCCACCCCGCTGTGAAAGGAACACCCATGCCCAAAATCGGCATCCTCGTCGGCTCCGTTGCTGACGCTTCCATCAACCGCGTTGTCGCCAACGTTCTGCCTTCCCTCGTCACCGACGAGGACGTGAGCTTCGAGTTCATCGACATCAAGGACCTGCCCGTCTACAACTACGAGCTGGATGGCAACTGGCCTCAGGTCGCCACAGACTTCAAGAACCAGGTCGAGGGCGTTGACGGCGTCATCATCGTCACCCCCGAGTACTCGCGTTCAATCCCGGGCGCTCTCAAGAACGCGCTGGACTGGGCATCACGCCCGTGGGGCCAGAACTCGTTCACCGGCAAGCCGACCGCCATCATGGGCGCGTCCATCTCCACTGTCGGAACCGCGGCCGCCCAGCAGCACCTGCGCGCGATCCTCGGGCACTTCAACTCGCCCACGATGGGCCAGCCTGAGACGTTCTTCCACTTTGCCGCCGACTCCTTCGGCCAGGATGGCTCGCTCCAGGACGAGAACCAGCGCGCCGTGCTAAGCAACTTCGTCAACGCAGCCGTGGCACACGTGAACCAGTTCGCGCCCGTCAGCGTTTAAGATTTCCTTCTGACTTTTTTCAACCGTGGGCACGTCTGCGCCCTTACCCCTCCCGCGTAGACGACGACGCCCATGAGCGTGTGCGGCAACACCATGCCGCGCCCGCCCCTCAAGGCAACGGCCGTCCGGGAACACCTGGGCGGCCGTTGCTGTTTCTCCTCACATGAGCGACTCCGCTGGTACCGGCCTGTGGTGGGCACGTCGCGATCTGCGCGTCAGCGACAACCCAGCCCTCCTCGAAGCGACGGGGAGGGCCGATGCTCGGGCCATCTTTGCCTGGACCCCCGCCATTCACTTCTGGTCGGGCCGGCGTATCGGTCATCTTGCTCGCGTGTTGTGGCAGCTGCGAGCGGGACTGGGCGGGGGCTTGGCGGTCCGGCGCGGAAGCGCTGCGGACGTGGTGGCCGAGGCCGCCCGTGAGGCCGATGCTCCGGTGGTGTGGGCAGCACGCGAGTTCAGCCCCTCAGGTGTCGCCGAGCAGGACGCTGTGGCCGCCGCGCTGATCGCGGATGGTCGGGAGCTCCGGCTCACCGGGTCTCCGTACGCCGTTGCGCCTGGCCGCGTGACCAAGGCCGACGGCACCGAGTACAAGGTCTTCACGCCCTTTCGCAATGCATGGCGCCAGCACGGGTGGCGTGCACCTGCGCCCGCGGCGGACCTCACCGCGATGAGCACGTGGAGTCGCCACGACGGGGACGTGGACCTCGATCAGATGGCCGCCCACGGCGACACCTCCGATCCATGGGTGCGGCACCCAGAGTTTCGGGAGGACCGGATCCTCTCCCATCTCGAGGGCTTCATGGCCGGTGGCATCGAGCGCTACGCCACCGAACGCGACCGGCCCGACCTCGACTCCACCTCTCACCTGTCGATCCCCCTCGCATTCGGACAGATCCACCCGCGCACGGTGCTGGCCGCGAGCGCGGCGGTCCGGGGCGACGGGCCCAGGGTCTTCGAGTCGGAGCTGGCCTGGCGCGACTTCCATGCGGACGTTCTCCACCACCATCCCAGTGCGCGCCGCGAGTCACTGGCCTCCGTGCTCAGTGAGGAGGACTGGCTGACGGGCCGCGAGTCCGATGAGGTCTTCATGGCCTGGCGCGATGGCCGCACAGGCTTCCCGCTGGTGGACGCAGGAATGCGCCAGCTTCAGCAGACTGGATGGATGCACAACCGGGTGCGCATGGTTGTCGCGAGCTTCCTCGTCAAAGACCTGCTCATCCCCTGGCAGCGCGGCGCGGACCACTTCCGGCGAACGCTCCTGGACTACGACCACGCGCAAAACCAGCTCAACTGGCAGTGGGTGGCAGGGACCGGCCGCGACGCTTCACCGTTCTTCCGCATCTTCAACCCGACCACGCAGGCCGAGAAGTTCGACCCTGAGCGCCGCTACGTCGAACGCTGGGTGCCCGAAGTCGACACCCCGGCTTACCCGTCTCCCATCGTCGACCACAAAGTCGCCCGTACGGAAACGCTCGCCCTGCACAAGCGAGCGAAAGCGGCCAGGGCGGGCGAGCATCGGCCGGATTAAAGCGGGAGCGCCGCGGCGCTAGTTGACGCGGTGAACCGGGCCATCTCCGGCGCGCAGCGACTCCACCTGGCGGTGGACGAGCGCGACGTAGCGAGGGTCATCCATTTGCGCGAAGCCCGCGACGTGCGGCGTAAGGATCACGCCTGGCGCGGAGTACAGCGGGTGGTCGTCGGGAAGCGGCTCGGGGTCCACGACATCGAGTGCCGCGCGCAGGCGGCCGGCCTCGGCTTCAAGTACCAGCGCGTCCGTGTCGACCACCGCACCGCGTCCCACATTGACCAGCAGTGCGTCATCGGGCATCGCCGCAAGGAACTCTTCATTCACGAGCTTGTGGGTGGAGTCGTCGTGGGGCGTCACGATCACCACGATGTCAAAGCGCGGCAGGATCCCGAGGATGCTGTCGATGGGGTGAACGCGAGTGCCATCGGGCGCCGTGCGCGCTGAACGAGCCACACCCTCCACCTCAGCCTCACAGGCACGCATGCGCGCACCGATCCCCGTACCAATCGCCCCGTACCCCACGACCAGCACGCGCTTGTCTGCCAGCGACGGCGCGGTCTCGAATGGCTCCCACGTCGCACGGCGCTGAGCGTCCATGAAGCGCGGCAGCTGGCGCTGGCTTGCAAGCGCCAGCAGGAGGGCCATCTCCGCGGTGCGGGTGTCGTGCACGCCGCGCGCATTGCACAGCGCCACCCCCTCTGGCACGAAGGGAAGAGCATGTTCGTAGCCAGCGCTCGGGATCTGGATGCCCTGCAGGTTTGGCAGTTCGCCGAGGCGTCCATAGGCGGTCCGGCCACCCGTGCGGTGGGCCAGGCACGCGAGAGTGATCGCGTCGCGCTCGCTGTCGGGCGCATCTTCCTCAGCCGGGTCCCACACCACGAGGCGGGCTCCTTCGCCCAGGTCGCCCACAGCATCGGCCGTCTTATTGTCAGGAACGGAAACGGTGATCATCTGGCCAGTGTCCCATGACGCAACGCGCGCAGCCCTACGCACCCGCGTAGTCTCATCACCACAGGTAGATGGGCGAGAGGGGCCAGGCGCGGTGGACTGGATTTTCGTGCTGGAAGTGCTCGTGGTGCTAGGCGCCATCGTGATGGGCACGCGGGCTAGCGGCGTTGGCGTTGGGGTCTGGGGCGGCGTGGGCACATTCGTGCTGGTCTTCGTTTTTGGCGAGGCACCCGGCGAGCCACCAGCCGACGCGATCGCCATTATTCTGGCCGTCGTCACCGCCGCAGCGCTCATGCAAGCAGCCGGCGGAATCGACTGGATGGTCGCGATGGCCGCCCGGGTCATCGAGAAACGGCCACGGCAGATCACGTTCCTCGCTCCCCTGACCGCGTTCTTCTTCTCGGTGGGCGCAGGCACCGGCAACATCATCTACCCGCTGCTTCCCGTCATTTACGACGTCTCGTATCGCAACAACATCCGCCCCTCGCGGCCGCTCACGGTCACCGTTGTGCAGTCCGGCATCGCGCTGGCCGCGTCCCCGGTGTCCGCCGCGATGGCCGCCATGCTCACCTTGACCGACGTCGCGCCGTACAACCTGGGGCTGGGTGCCATCCTCGCGATCACGTTCCCCTCGTGCATCATCGGTATCTTCGTCACCTCGCTCGTCGTTCACGATTGACGGCGAGACTCAGGCGGTGGGCATGACGGTCGTGATCGTGCTGATCATGCTGGTGGCGGCCGCCGCGATCATCTTTGTGGGGCGGCCCAAGGTCGACACCGTGCCCGGGAAGTCGGTGTTCAAGGCCGGCATGGTGTCCGCGATCGCGCTCTTTGGTATCGCGTGGTTGACCGCGACGTTCATCCAGGCGCACGAGGACTACATCGTCGAGACTGTGGGCGCGTGGGTGACGGACTGGAAGTTCCTGTTCGCGGTGGCGGTGTTCCAGGTCGCTGCGATGACGACGAGCCAGTCCACGGCGACCCGCGCGATTGTGCCGATTGGCCTGGCCGCGGGGCTTCCGCCGGGCATCGTGACCGGCATGTGGGGCGGCGCGCTGGGCGGTGTCTACACCTTGCCCGCCAACGGTCCGCAGATTGCGGCCGCAAACTTTGACCAGACCGGATCGACCAAGCTCGGAACCAAACTCATCGATCACAGTTTCTTCATCCCCATGCTCGTTCTCGTGGTGACTACGGTCGCAACGGGTGCGGCCATCGGCGCGTTCTTCTAGTGGGCGCGTGCGCCGCGATCGACTCTCTTCAAGCGAAAGGTTCTCCCCCATGTCTACTGACGACGTCTCCACCGGTGTCCGCGAACTCATGCCCCAGGTCGTTGCAGACCTCGAAGAGCTCACTGCTATCCCGTCGATCGCGTTTCCGGGGTACCCGTCCGAGCCCGTGCACCGCATGGCCGAGCGGACCCTCGCGCTGATCCAGGAAGCCGGCATCCCTGACGCCCACCTGGCCGATGTCCCGCACGGCTACCCGCCGATCTACGGCGAAGTACGTGGCCCCGAGGGTTCGCCGACCGTGGTGTTGTACGCCCACTACGACGTGCAGCCGGCTCCCGAGTCTCAAGGTTGGACGTCGGACCCGTGGACCCCCACGCGCAAGGACGATGGCCGTATCTACGGGCGCGGCGCAGCTGACGACAAGTCCGGACTGGTCTCGCTTCTAGGAACGCTGCGCGCGTTCGACGGCGACTTCCCCTGCACACTGCGGATCATCATCGAGGGCATGGAGGAGACTGAGAGCAACCTCGAAGAGTTTGTCGAGGCGCATCCCGAGCTGTTCGAGTGCGACCTCTTCGTGATCGCCGACATGGGCAACCTGCGCGTGGGCGAGCCGGTCATGACCACGGCGCTGCGTGGGGACGTGTCCTGCACCGTCACCGTGCGAACGCTCGAGCACCCCCTGCACTCCGGCGTCTACGGCGGGCCCGCTCCCGACGCCATGATGGCTCTGGCCCGCTTGCTGTCAACGCTGCACGACGACGCCGGCGACGTGGCTGTCGCCGGAGTGAGCGGGGCACCCTGGGAGGGCTCGGACATGACGGAAGAGGACTTCCGTTCTGGTGCGGACCTCTTGCCGGGTGTCTCCTTGACCGGCACCGGCACCATCGCCGACCGCCTGTGGTCCAAGCCGTCCATCAACGCCATCGGCATCGACACCACCTCGATCGCCGAGTCCTCCAACGTCGTTCTCCCACATGCCAGCGCCAAGATCTCGATGCGCATCGTCCCCGGCACCGACCCCGAGGCCGAGCTCGACGCCCTCGTCAGCCACCTCGAAACCCACGCCCCGTGGGGCGCACACGTCGAGGTGCAGCGCATCAAGGCCGCTCACCCCTTCCGCGTCCCCACGGACGGACCCGGCTACGCCGCAGCGCGCACGGCCATGGAGGAGGCGTTCGGGATGACCGCGAGCGAGGCGGGCTCCGGCGGCTCGATCCCGCTGCTTCAGACCTTGCAGCACGCCTCCCCGGACGCGGAGTTCGTGTTGTGGGGCCCAGAAGACGTGGCGCAGTCGCGGATCCACGCCTCCGATGAGTCCGTCGACCCCGAGGAGATTGAGCGCATGATCGTCGCTCAGGTGCTGCTGCTCAAGCACCTCGGTGGCGATTCCTAGAACGCGAAACACCGGGCCCCGCTCCCTCGAAAGGGGCGAGACCCGGCGTCTCGGATTTGTCTTAGTGCGGCGCGTAGAGCGCGGTCAGCCCTCGACACCTGCCCGCTGGAGGATGATCTCCCGCACACGACCAGCATCGGCCTGTCCTCGGGTGGCCTTCATGACCGCACCGACGATAGCGCCGGCGGCCTGAACCTTGCCGTCCTGGATCTTGGCCAGAACATCAGGCTGCGCTGCGAGCGCCTCGTCCACGGCTGCCTCGAGGGCTGAGTCATCGGATACGACCTCGAGACCACGCGACTCGACAACCTGGGCCGGGGATCCTTCACCGGCGAGGACGCCCTCGAGCGCCTGGCGCGCGAGCTTGTCGTTGATCTTGCCGTCGTCGATCAAGCTCTGAAGCTCGGCGATGTGGCCAGGCGTGACGGGCAGGTCGCAAAGCGAGACCTCACGGTCATTAGCGGTGCGGGCCAGTTCGCCCATCCACCACTTGCGCGCGGCCTGGGGCGTGGCACCCGCGTCGACGGACGCCAGGATCAGGTCGAGTGCATCCGCGTTGACGGCATCGCGCATCTCCATGTCGGAGAAGTTCCAGTCCTCCTTGAGGCGCGCGCGCATCTTGGCGGGGTGCTCCGGAAGCGTTCCACGCAGTTCCTCAACCCACTCGCGGCTGGGCTCGACGGGAAGGAGGTCGGGCTCTGGGAAGTACCGGTAGTCCTCCGCCTCTTCCTTGGAGCGGCCGGGCGTGGTCGAGTTCGTGTCCTCGTGCCAGTGGCGGGTCTCCTGCACAACCGGCTTACCGGCGAGCAACAGGTCAGCCTGGCGGCCGGCCTCGTGATGGATTGCACGTTCGATGGCGCGCAGCGAGTTGACGTTCTTGGTCTCGGAACGCTTGCCGAAGGGCACGACGTCCTGGTCCTCGCCCGGGGCCGCCTTGGGGCGCAGCGACAGGTTGACGTCGGCGCGAACCGAGCCCTGCTCCATGCGGCCGTCGGAGATCCCGAGCGCCTTCACGATGTCGCGGATGGTGGCAACGTAGGCACGCGCCACCTCTGCAGTGCGGGCGCCGGCACCCTTGATGGGGTGCGTGACGATCTCGACGAGCGGCACGCCGCCACGGTTGTAGTCCACGAGCGAGTGCGAGGCCCCCTGGATGCCACCGGTGCCACCCACGTGGGTGTTCTTGCCGGCGTCTTCCTCCATGTGGGCGCGCTCAATGCCGATTGTGAAGACTTCACCGTCGTCGAGCACCACGTCGAGGCTGCCCTCGAAGCAGGTCGGCTCGTCGTACTGCGAGATCTGGTAGTCCTTCGCCAGGTCCGGGTAGAAGTAGTTCTTGCGCGCGAAGCGGCTGGACTCGCGAATGTCGCATCCGAGCGACAGGCCAAGGCGGATCGCGGACTCCACGGCCTTGTCGTTCACCACAGGCATCGAGCCGGGCAGTCCCAGGCATACGGGGCACACCTGGGTGTTGGGCTCGGCGCCAAACTCGTTCGCGCAACCGCAGAACATCTTGGTCTTGGTGTTGAGCTCGACGTGGACCTCGATACCGAAGACCGGGTCGAACTGCTCCATCGCGCTGTCGTAGGTCATGTTGCTCACTTGGCCACCTCCAACTCGGGCGCCTGCGAGGACAAGGTGCCTCCCCATTCGGCAGCCAGTGCCTTCTCAAGTGCAGCACCGATGCGGTACATCCGCGCGTCCTCATGCGCTGGTGCCAGGATCTGGAAGCCCGTGGGCAATCCGTCTTCAGGTGCGATTCCCGAGGGCAAGGACATGCCAGGGATGCCGGCGAGGTTCGCCGGAATCGTGGCGACGTCGTTGAGGTACATCGCCAGCGGATCGTCGATGCGCTCGCCGATCTTGAATGGCGTGGTGGGCGTCGTGGGGCTGACCAGGACATCCGCCTTCTCAAACGCGGCTTCGAAGTCGCGCTGGATGAGTGTGCGCACCTTCTGAGCCGAGCCGTAGTAGGCGTCGTAGTAGCCCGCGCTCAACGCATAGGTACCCAGGATGATGCGGCGCTTGACCTCGTCGCCGAAGCCCTCTGCACGCGTCGCACCCATGGTGCGCTCGACGTTGCCCTTCTCGACCCGCATGCCGAAGCGCACGGAGTCGAACTTCGCGAGGTTCGACGAGGCCTCCGACGGCAGGATCAGGTAGTACGCGGCCAGCGCATACTCGAACGATGGGCACGAGACCTCGACGATCTCGGCACCCAGGCCCTTGAGCTTCTCGAGGCTCTCGTTGAAGCGCTGTTCAACGCCTGCCTGGTACCCCTCGCCGGACAGTTCCTTGATGACGCCGACGCGCACACCGGTCAGGTCGCCCTCGCGCCCCTCGCGCGCTGCGGCAACGCAGGATGGCACGGGCTCATTGAGGCTCGTGGCGTCCATGGGGTCGTGTCCGCCCATGACCTCGTGCAGGAGCGCGGCGTCTTCGACCGTGCGGGCGCAGGGCCCCAGCTGGTCGAGCGAGCTCGCCAACGCAATAGCTCCGTAACGGGATACGCCACCGTACGTGGGCTTCACGCCCACCGTGCCGGTGACGGACGCGGGTTGGCGAATTGATCCGCCGGTGTCCGAGCCAATGGCGAGCGGGGCTTCCCACGACGCGATGCTCGCGGAGGAACCACCGCCGGAGCCGCCTGGGATCCGCTCGAGGTCCCACGGGTTGTGGGTTGGCCCGTACCCCGAGTGCTCCGTCGACGAGCCCATGGCGAATTCGTCCATGTTGGTCTTGCCGAGAATCGGCATGCGCGCTTCGCGCAGCTTGCGCGTCACCGTCGCGTCGTAGGGAGGCTCCCAGCCTTCGAGGATCTTCGAGCCGGCGGTGGTCGGCATTCCCTGCGTGACGAGAATGTCCTTCACCGCGATGGGAACGCCGGCGAGTTCAGGGAGGTCCTCCCCTGCTTCCCGGGCAGCGTCAACGCCGCGCGCGACCTCAAGGGCTTCCTCACCGTTCACGTGAAGGAACGCGTGAACTGCGCCGTCCACGTCCGCGATGCGGTCGAGGTGCGCCTGCGTCAGTTCGACAGAGGTCACCTCGCCTGCCTTCATGGCGGCGATCATTTGGGCGGCCGATGCTCGGGTCCAGTCGGTCATGCTTCCTCCCCAAGGATCTGGGGCACGCGGAAGCGGCCCTCTTCAGCTTCAGGGGCGCCAGCAAGTGCCGCCTCCTGCGTGAGCGACGGCCGTACCTCGTCGGGACGGTGCACGTTGCTCATGGGGATGGGGTGGCTCGTCGCGGGAACATCCTGGCCCGCGACCTCCGCGACCTTCGCCACTGAGTCCACGATGGCAGCGAGCTGCCCGGACAAGCGGTCGAGGTCCTCATCGGTCATATCAATGCGCGCTAGCGCCGCAAGGCGCTCCACGTCAGAGCGTTCGAGGGAAGACATGGACGCAAGTCTAGTAGCGGCCGTTGGGACTCCGTCACGCTCAGCGGTCAGAAACCTGCCGGCGGAAAACCGCTACTCGGAGGAGGCCTCCCACGAGTAGCCAAGGAGTCGAATGGCCACACCTGCTTCTGCGTCGCCCACGGGCTCACCGCCCATTACCTTGCGCACGGTGCCGTCGTCGTTGTCGATCACAGTCCAGTCGAGGTCCGGCCGGCGCTCGAATCCCATGCGCTCGTAGAGCCGGTGAGCGATGTTCATGGACTCCATGGTCGACAACACGATGCTCTTGCCCCCATGCTCCTTGACGCGTTCCATCGCGGCTTTGGTCAACTCTGCTCCGATGCCACGGCCCCGTTCCAGGGGTGATACCGCGAGCATGCGCAGTTCATAGGCGTCGTCAGTGCCCAGTTCTGCAAGTTCAGATCCTGGAGGAACCACGGTGATGGTCCCGATGACCGCCCCGGAGCCGTCGCTGCCGTCAGTCATCATGAGGAGTTCAGCGACCTCCGCGCGCGCTTTGGCGTCCTTGAGCTGCGGAATGTATGGATGGGCTTGATCAACCAAGCCGTCCGACAGGTACGCCAGCGCAGTCAATTGACCAATCTCAGTCAGACGCGTCGCGTCGTCTGGCTTGACTGCTGCGATGTGGTGGCTCATGAGTCTCCTGTCGCTAGTTCAGACATGGGGCAACTGTGCCCGCTGTCCTCGGTCAGACCAATCTACATACAGGAATCACGACACGCTAGCGGTGTGGAGAGTCACACCACACCCCAGAAATGACGAAAGCCCCCACCGAATGGTGGGGGCTTTCGTACTA
>NZ_BBRA01000001.1:0-886787 GCF_000975035.1 Demequina flava
CCTGCTGACTCACCTTGTCAAATCGCCGTATTTGGCTTCATTCGACATGATCTCGTCAGCGGGATCTCTACTCTACACCCTCAGGCGCGCCGCAGCGAACCCAAGTTCGTGGAGTGAGAGTGGCTGTCAATCAAGCTCTTCGTCGGGACCATTTCTGATCTTGTCCGAAGCGCTTCCGTCGTTGGCAGCGAGGAATACATTACGGCTCCCGGGACACCGCGTCAAATCGTGATTTGTCCGGGCGTGTCGCAGGTTTTGACCGGCATCTCGCCTGGTAAACCAGCATATAGCCTCCGGTTCGTGCGGTCGTCGCGTCAAACGACGCGCAACATTCCTACAGATTTTTTTCCACGGCGCAGGACAGTCCACCCGCCGGCCAGGCTTGCAACGTCGCCGAGTGTCGTCTCGAGCTGGTCAACCTTGGCGTTGTTGAGGTACGCGCCGCCGTCCTGGACTGCCCGGCGCGCATCGGACTTTGACTTCACAATCCCTGCCAGCACGAGCGCATCAACCACAGTCGTGTCGCTGGGAGCTTCCACTCCCCCAAGCTCCTGAGCGCAACCGGCCAAGGTGCGCTCATCGAGCCCCTCAAGTTCTGCGCGACCGAAGAGAGCCTGCGAGGCCTGAACAACAGCATCGGCCGCTGCGGCCCCGTGTACCAACGCGGTGACGTCCCACGCGAGCGTGCGCTGCGCTTCACGCTTGAAAGGCTCGGTTTCCACCTTGCGCTCCAGCTCTTCAATCTCCTCGCGCGTGCGGAAGGTGAAGATCTTGGCGAAGCGGATCACATCGGCATCGTCGGTGTTGATCCAGAACTGGTAGAAGGCGTAAGGGCTCATCATGTCCGGGGCCAGCCACACGGCCCCGCCCTCGGTCTTGCCGAACTTGGTGCCGTCGGCCTTCGTGATCAGCGGCGTCGTCATGGCGTGTACCGCTTCGCCCTCAGCCTTGCGGATGAGCTCCACGCCCGACAGCAGGTTGCCCCACTGGTCGTTGCCTCCTGTTTGGAGAGTGCAGCCGTGACGCCGGTAGAGTTCGAGGAAGTCATTGCCCTGGAGCACTTGGTAACTGAATTCGGTGAACGAGATTCCTTCGTCGCTTGCGAGCCGCCGCGCGACCGTGTCCTTCGCGATCATGGTGCCGAGCCGGAAGTGCTTGCCGACTTCGCGCAACATGTCGATCGCAGTCAGGTCTCCGGTCCAGTCAAGGTTGTTGACCATCTGGGCGGCGTTGTCGCCATCGAAGTCAAGGAATCGTGAGATCTGGGAGCGCAGACGCTCGACCCATTCGGCCACGGTGTCCTTGGTGTTCATGACGCGCTCGCCGGACATGCGCGGGTCGCCGATCATTCCCGTCGCGCCGCCCACGAGGGGAAGGACGCGGTGGCCGGCCTGCTGCAAGTGGCGCAAAAGCACGAGCTGGACCAGGTGGCCGTGGTGCAGGCTCGGTGCTGTGGGGTCGAATCCGCAGTACACAGTGATGGGGCCGCTCGCGAGCGACTCTCCCAACTCGTCTTGTCCGGTGGTCTGCGCGATCAGCCCGCGCCAAGCGAGTTCGTCAAGAATGTCCGTAGTCATGATGCTCGCCATTGTGCCAGCAGTCGCGCCGCAGCGGCGCAAGCTTGTGCCTGCCGCACGGGGCTGAAGAAGAGAGGTCGCTGGACGCGCGGGCTACAGACGCGGATCGGTGCTGAGGGGTTGGACACCTAGGAGGGGTCCGACCGACACGGTTGGCGGCGCGTCCAGCGACACTTCGACGGTAGGCGGCACGATCTGAGAGCCATCTCAGATTGTTCACGAGAAACCGTTACAACTCTGTGAGATGGACCGTGCCATGAAGGCTCAGGTCGGCAGCTTCGCGCGTCTTATCCGACGCAAAATGTTCCCGCTCCGAGTCCATCCACGTGAGCCATTCGCTCCGCATCGCTTCACCATCGCGTTCGATGCCTCGCTCGAGGCGCACGTCATCGGGCGCTTCGATCCAGACCAGGACACTGGCGCGTTCGCGCGCAGCCACCCGCCCCACCCCGACACCCTCGATGATCAGATACGGGCGTGGCGGCACCTCAATGCGGTGAGTGCGTTCGCTGCGGTGCCAGTCCCACATGCGGAAGCCCCCGCGTTGCCCTCGCGACAGCGGATCTAGAACCTGATCCACCAGCACCTGGTCGAGGACGGGTAGCCCCGACCACCCCTCGTACATGTCGTCCCCGTGCAGCGTATGAACGGGAGCGCTATCAGGCAACGGGTTGACGGGATCGAACTGGCCAGCACCCGCCGAAGCGACACCGCCCAGTGCGTTGGCGAGACGCCCAGCCAGGGTCGTCTTGCCCGAGCCCGCTGGGCCATCGATCAGCACGACGCGCGTGCCACCCGGGAGCGCACGAGCCGCCGAGACAAGATCGACGAGGTCACGGATGGAACTGACAGTCACGCGCTCAGGGTACGGCAGGTGCATCCGGCCGATGCTGTGGTCACCTCAGACTCACGCCACCTGAAGGTGGCGGGCTCCGACCTCGAACTCAGCCACGGCATCGGCCTGAGGCTCTTCACACAGGCCTGCAAACGTCGGCACGGCGATGCGCCCGTTCTCGATCACAAACGGCGTGGTGAGATCGCGCTCATAGAATCGGCTCGACGCGGAGATGTCGCCGGGGAGCGTGAAGCCAGGCAGCCCGGCCAAAGCCGCGTTGGCTCCGCGTGCTAAGCCCGTCTCGAGCATGCCGCCGCACCACACCGCAATCCCGGCTGCACGCGCGACATCGTGAATGCGGCGGGCCTCGAGGTATCCGCCCACACGCGATGGCTTGATGTTGATGACGGCTGCAGCACCCAACGCGATGGCGTCGGCAGCGCCCTCGGCGGACACGACCGACTCGTCGAGACACATCGGTGTGGACATGACCCTCGCGAGTTCGGCGTGCTGGCGCATGTCCGCCTCCCCCAGCGGCTGCTCGATCAGCAACAGGCCGAACGCGTCGAGGCGGCTCAGGTGCGCGGCGTCAACCAAGGTGTACGCAGCATTGGCGTCCACCTGGAGCGGGATGTCGGGGTGTGCTTCACGCACGGCCGCGACGGGTTCCGTGTCCCATCCGGGTTGAATCTTCAGCTTGATTCGCTGGTATCCCTCGTCGACGTAGCCGGACACCACATCAAGCAACTGCGGGATAGAGTCCTGGATGCCCACCGAGACCCCGGAGGCCACCGAGCGTGCCGTGACGCCCAGGTACTGCGCGAAAGACGTGCGAGTGGCCTTGAGTTGTGCGTCGAGCACGGCAGATTCAATCGCAGCCTTCGCCATGCGGTGGCCCACGATTGGAGCGAGATGTTCGCCGACCGTCTCAGCGCTCAGAAGGTCCAGGCTCTGGGCGTCCATGAGGCGAGGGAGCAGGAAGCGTTCAATCACATCGACGGCGCCCGAGGCGTACTCCTCCGAATAGACGGGCTCAGCCAGCGCGCCGCACTCGCCCCATCCGGTGACTTCCCCGGCCTCGGTGCGGGCTGCGACCTCGACGGCCACAACGGTCCGCGCGCGCTGCGTAGAAAAGGACGTCGTAAACGGGGTTACGAGCGGTATCCGCAGTTCGTGAAGTGTCACGTGGTCGATCTGCATCATGATGCCTCCAAGAGGTAGCGATTGTCGTCGAAACCGACCACGGTCCACCCGTGGCTCAAACGCGGGGCTACGGCATCTCTCACCGCTAGCCTCCACGCAGTTCCGAGCGCGGGGTCCTGCGCGCGCAAGCGAGCGATGTCGGGTGGGACCGATACCGAGGCCAACCGAGTGGTGGCTACGGGCACGAGGGGTACGGGCTCACCGTGGACGCCTGTGGTCAGCAGGGCCGATGCTTGCTCGCCTTCCGTGGCCGGCTTACCCGGGACACGGGGGTGGCCGACGGCGTCAACACGACGCGACAGGTTCCAGCTCGCGAGCATGCGGTCGCTGCCCTGGCCGGCATTGACGGTGTCCGGCATGTCTCCGTAGAAGTCGACGAGATACTCGGCGATGTCGACCTGAAGCCGCGTCAGGTTGAAGGCGGCGTTGCGGGCCACCAGCGGATCGAAGGTCCATGTAATGCGTTCAAGCCCACGCGCGAGTGCCCAGGCGCGCTGATGCATTTTGAGGGCAATACCGATCCCCCGGCGCCCGGAGTCGGGTGCAACGGCCGCGACGTGAGAATGCAGTGCCGTGCCCAAGGGCTGCGAGAAGTAGCCGACGCACACGCCGATCAGGGACGCCTCGGCAAAAGCGCCTGCAACGTATGCGCCCGCGTGGCGCAGCGCCACCATCATGGGTGCCTCCACGACTCCCGAGCCCCACATACTCTCGAGCAGCGCGGCGGCGTCGTTGACTTCGCCAGTGTCGAGCTCGCGCACCGTGACACCAGCGCGATCTGCGGCCTCGGCCGCGTCCTGCGCGGCGTCGCTCACCGTGACAGGGGCCGATGCTGGCGTGGGTTGGCCCGTCACGAGGTACCCAAGATGTCGTCGATCAGCAGCGCGACGAGCGCGGTGCGGTGCGGAACATGGGCGATGTCGACATGCTCGTCCTCTGCGTGTGCGCCGCCCCCGACGCCTCCGAGTCCGTCGAGCGTAGGGATGCCGAGGCCAGCAGTGAAGTTTCCATCGGACGCTCCGCCTACCGAGCACTCGTCGAGATCTTGAATGCCCGCCGCGGGGGCCAGTCGGACGGCGCGCTCGAACAGCGGATACGCCAGTGCGCGCTCGAGCGGAGGTCTGTTGATACCGCCTGCGACGCTCACGCTGGCTCCCTCGAGGTGGGGTGTCAGCGTCTGCATTAGCCCGTCGACCCTGGCGAGCTCTTGTGACGTGCGTGCCCGGACGTCCACGTCGAAAGAGGCATGGGCGGGAACGGTGTTGGTCGTGGTGCCGATCGAGCCGCGCGTGGGGACAACTGACGTGCCAGCCCCCGTGCCGTTGAGCCTCGCGACGGCCTGCAGTTGAAGAGCGAGTTCGACACCTGCGTTGATGCCGTTCTCGGGCTCCAAGCCTGCATGCGCAGCACGGCCGGTCGCTGCGACCGTGTAGATACTCGTGCCCTTGCGTTCGGTCTTGAGTGCTCCGCCGGGGCCCGAGGCCTCGAAAACGAGCACGGCATCGGCGTCCCGCGCCTCATCCTCGAGCAAGGACCGTGACGTCGTGGACCCAACTTCCTCGTCCCCGGTGACGAGCAACGTGATCCCAGCCACGGCATCGGCCCCGCTGCGTTGGGCAAGCGCCGCCACGGCATGGGCCGCCTGCACCAAGCCGATGGCCATGTCGAAGCATCCGGGGCCCGTGAGCACGCCGTCGCGGACTTCGAACGGGTGGGTCGCGAGGGTGCCGTGGGGCCACACAGTGTCGTGGTGCCCCAGCAGAACGATGCGCGCGGGACCGCCGAGGCGCCAACGCAGGTGGGTGACTCCATCGATGACGATGCGCTCGGGCTCGCTCGGGAGGCTGGCCTGAGCGAGGATCCCGCCAAGGACATCGGCGACCACCTCTGCGCTGCGCGCATTCGCGACGAGGTCATCCGACGGGGATTCGCACTCGATGATCCGCTGCGCATCCTCCAGCATCGCTGGCAGACGGGCGGCGGCGTCATCGAGGAGGGTCACCCCGCCATCGTGTCAGAAGACACGTGACGGCGGTGTTTCGCGCGCGGGGCCGGCGTGAACTGGCGGTAATGCTAGTTAGGAACCGGCTTCTGCCCAGGGACGGAAGTGGCGCACGCGCTCACGTGCGGCCTTGCCCTGCTCCACAACGCGCTCAGGTGCGGTGCCTCCGACGCCGTTGCGCGCGGCGAGCGAGCCTTCGACCGTCAGTACTTCGAGGACGCCTTCATTGAGCGCGGGATGGATGCCTTCCATCTCCTCCGCCGTCATCTCGTGCAGTTCCTTGCCGCGCTTTTCGCACAGGCGCACGCATGCCCCTGCAACCTCGTGGGCGTCTCGGAAGGGCACGCCTTCCTTCACCATCCACTCGGCGATGTCTGTGGCAAGCGAGTAGCCAGCGGGTGCAAGTTCAGCCAAACGGTCCTCGTGGAAGACCAGGGTGCGCACCATTCCGGAGAATGCGGGGAGGAGGACCTCAAGGGTCTCGACCGCATCGAATCCGGGTTCGTGCACTTCCTGGATGTCGCGGTTGTAGGCCAGCGGCAGGCCCTTGAGCGTGGCGAGCAGACCGGTGAGGTCACCGATGAGACGGCCGGCCTTGCCTCGTGCCAGCTCGGCGATGTCCGGGTTCTTCTTCTGCGGCATGATCGACGATCCCGTAGAGAACGCGTCGTCGAGGCTCGCGAAGCCAAACTCGACAGTCGCCCACGCGATGACCTCTTCCGAGATACGCGACAGGTCAACGCCAATCATCGACGTCACCCACAGGAACTCTGCGACGACATCGCGTCCCGCGGTCGCGTCGATCGAGTTCTCGCACGGGCCTGAGAATCCGAGCTCATCCGCGACGCCCTGAGGGTCCAGGCCAAGCGTGGAACCGGCAAGCGCACCAGCGCCGTAGGGCGATTTAGCGGCGCGAGCATCCCAGTCGACGAGGCGGTCGACGTCACGCAAGAGCGGCCACACGTGCGCCATCAGGTGGTGGCCGAGAGTGACCGGCTGCGCGTGCTGGAAGTGTGTGCGGCCAGGCATGGGCGCGTCGAGGTGACGGTCCGCCTGCTCAAGGAGCGCATCCACAACGCCGAGGACTTGACCAGCGATGACGCGGGCGTGGCGGCGGAGGTACATCCGCGCCAGCGTCGCGATCTGGTCGTTGCGCGAGCGGCCAGCGCGAAGCTTGCCTCCCACTTCTGGGCCGATGCGCTCGATCAGCAAGCGCTCGAGCGCGCCGTGGACATCCTCGTCGGACTCCGACGGTACGAGCTTGCCGTCAGCCTCGTCCCGGCGTAGCCCATCGAGGCCGTCGATCATGGTGGACAGTTCGTCGTCGGAGAGCAGCCCAGCACGGTGAAGGGCGTTGGCGTGCGCGATCGACCCCCGCAGGTCGTCGTCCGCATAACGCCAATCAAACTGTGTCGACTTGCTCAAAGCGGCCAAAGCATCGGCCGGACCTGAGGCAAACCGGCCACCCCACAGGGCGCCTTCATTCGTGCCGTGCTGCTCTCCCACTGAACTATCCCTTCACGCGTGCGGCGCGTGCAGCAGCCTGCTTGGCTGCCAGGCCGTAGATCTCGATGAATCCGCGGGCGGCCGACTGGTCGAAGGCGTCGCCCTCGTCGTAGGTCGCCATGTTGAAGTCATAGAGGCCAACATCGGACTTGCGGCCGGTGACGGTGGCGCGGCCACCGTGGAGGACCATGCGCACGTCTCCGGAGACGTACTCCTGGGTGTCCTCGATGAACGAGTCGAGCGAGTCCTTCAGCGGCGACGACCACATGCCTTCGTACACGAGCTCGCCCCACTTCTGCTCGACTCCGCGCTTGAAGCGAGCCTGGTCACGCTCGAGCGTGACGTTCTCGAGCTCGCGGTGCGCCTCGATGAGCGCGATCGCGCCGGGGCACTCGTAGACCTCGCGCGACTTGATGCCGACCAAGCGGTCCTCAACGATGTCGATGCGACCCACGCCGTGCGCACCGGCGCGACGGTTCATGATCTCGATGGCCTGCAGCGGGGTGACCTTCTCGCCGTCGATCGCGACGGGAACGCCACGGTCGAACGAGATGATGACCTCGTCGGGGACCGGCGGGAAAGCCGGGTCGTCGGTGTAGCTGTACACGTCCTTGGTGGGCGCGTTCCAGATGTCCTCGAGGAAGCCGGTCTCAATGGCGCGGCCCCACACGTTCTGGTCGATCGAGAACGGGTTGGACTTCGTGGTCTCGATGGGCAGGTTGTGACGGCCTGCGTACTCGATGGCCTTGTCGCGGGTCAGCGCGAGGTCACGCACAGGTGCGATGCACTTGAGGTCAGGTGCAATCGACGTGATGCCGACCTCGAAGCGGACCTGGTCGTTGCCCTTACCGGTGCAACCGTGAGCGACGGTCGTGCCGCCAAACTCACGGGCAGCTTCCACCAGGTGCTTGACGATCACGGGACGCGAGATGCCCGACACCAGCGGGTACTTGTCCTGGTAAAGGCCGTTCGCCTTGAGCGCCGGCATGCAGTACTCCTCGGCAAACTCATCGCGAGCGTCGGCGACATACGCCTCAACCGCACCGCAGTCGAGCGCACGCTGACGGATGACCTCGAGGTCCTCTCCGCCCTGGCCGACGTCCACCGCAACAGCGATGACCTCCGCGCCCGTGGCATCGGCGATCCAGCCGATTGCCACCGAGGTGTCCAGTCCGCCCGAATATGCGAGCACCACCCGGTCAGTCATGTTGTGTCTCCTTGTGAATCGTGTGTCGTTGTGTCGTAGTTCTAAATCGTGTTGCCGGCCGGGCCGGCGTGTCTCAGAGAGGTCGTGTCACGAAGGGGGCGTTACGAGCGCTCGTGCCCGCCTCCGACGGCTCGCTCCAAAAAGCGTCGCGCCAGGCGTAGGCCGCCCTCGGGATCGCGAGTAATGACCATGATCGTGTCGTCACCGCCCACCGTGCCGAGAATGTCCTCGTCATCGTGCTGATCGATCGCGCTTGCGAGGTACTGCGCAGCCCCGGACGGGGTGCGCAGGACTGTGAGGTTGGCAGACCCGTCCGCGGTCAGCAGCAATTCGCCGCACAGCCGCGTGAGTCGCTGATCCGTGTCTTCCGACGCGCTCAGTGAATCAGTGGTGGCGTACACATGTGCACCGCCGAGCCCACGTACCTTGACCGCGCCAATATCCACGAGATCGCGCGACAATGTTGCCTGCGTCACCGCAATCCCTTGGCCCTCCAAGCGCAATGCCAACTCACCCTGCGAGTGAATCGACTCCGACTCGATGAGTCGGCGAATCAGCGCCTGACGCGCGGCCTTGGTGGCGGGGATGGTCTGCGTCATCGTCACTGCTCCACCAACCAGGTCAGCAGTGCCTTCTGCGCGTGCAGGCGGTATTCGGCCTCGAGCCACACGATCGACTGGTCGCCGTCAATGGCCGATGCTGAAATTTCCTTGCCGCGGTACGCGGGCAGGCAGTGGATCACCTGAGCGCCAGGGGCGGCGAGCTGGAGCGACGTGTCGTTGACCTGGAAAGCGAGGAAAGCCTGCTCGCGAGCGGTCTTCTCGCCCTCGTCACCCATGGATACCCAAGTGTCCGTCGCGATGACGTCGGCGGCGTGGACGGCCTCATCGTGCTCGTGGGTGATGGTGATCGAGCCGCCTGTCTGCGCTGCGATCTCGGTCGCCCTCGCGATGACCTCCGCATCGGGCAGGTATCCCTCGGGAGTACCGATGCGCACGTGCATGCCTGCCGTCGCACCGCCCAGGAGGTAGGACTGCGCCATGTTGTTGGCGCCGTCACCGATGTACGCGAAGTCCAGGCCGGAAAGCGCGCCCACTCCCCCGCGTTCGTCGGCGATAGCAGCAAAGTCAGCGAGGATCTGGCACGGGTGGAACGAGTCGGTGAGCGCGTTCACGACAGGCACCGACGAGTGCGCCGCCATCTCTTCGATGCGGTCGTGGCCGAAAGTACGCCACACGACGGCGCTCACCATGCGCTCAAGCACCTTCGCGGTGTCGGAAATCGACTCGCCGCGACCCATCTGCGAACTCGCGGCATCGATGACCAGCGGATAGCCGCCAAGTTCCGCGATGCCAGCGCTGAATGACACGCGGGTGCGCGTTGAGTGCTTATCGAAAATGACCGCCACTGCCTGCGGACCCTCAAAGGGTCGGTGCATGAACCGGTCGTGGCGCATGGCTAGCGCCAGCGTGAGTACCTCACGCTGCTCGGCCGGTGTCAGGTCGTCGTCACGCAGGAAGTGGCGGGTCATCACCGTCCCCCGTCTTGGGTTAGGGGGTTCGCGGCGAGGTGGCCGGCGAACCAGTCAAGGAAGGAGTCCGCCTCGGGGACGGACAATGTCAGTGCAGGCACCAAACGGATGGTGTCTGGCGATGGCGGGTTCACGATGAAACCAGCGTCGATTGCAGATGCCGCGATGGCGGGCGCCTGGGGCGATGCCAGGCCAATTGCCAGCATCAGGCCCTCACCGCGGACCTCAACCACGCCGTCAAGCTGCTCAAGGCGCTCGGTCAGGTGCGCGCCAACGTTCTTGGCGTTGGCAAGCAGCTGCTCGTCCTCAATAGCGTCCAAGGTCGCCAAGGCCGTAGCCGCGCCCATGGGGTTTCCGCCGAACGTGGTGCCGTGTTCGCCCTTGCCCAGCAGGTGCCCGGCGCGTTCGCCATAGGCCACAACGGCGCCGATGGGGAAGCCTCCGCCCAGTCCCTTGGCCAGCGTCATGACGTCCGGCTTCACGCCGTACAGCTGGTGCGCAAACCAGGCACCGGTACGTGCGACGCCCGTCTGTACCTCGTCGAGGATGAGCAGCGCGCCTGCACTGGTAGTGAGTTCGCGCGCCAGCGTGAGGAACTCGTGAGTCAACGGCTGCACGCCGGCCTCGCCCTGAATGGGCTCGGCGATGATTGCGGCGAGGTCGTCGCCTGCCTGGGCGACTGCGGCTTTGAGCGCTTCCTGGTCGTTTGCAGGAAGAAACACCACGCCACCCGGCATCGGTGCGAACTGCTCGCGGATGGCCGGCTTGTGAGTCATGGCCAACGCACCCATCGTGCGGCCGTGGAAGCCGCCCTCGAACGCGATGATGGTGCCGCGTCCAGTCTTGCGCGCCATCTTGAAGGCGGCCTCGTTGGCCTCCGCGCCGGAGTTCGAGAAGAACACGCGCGAGCCTTCGGGCGCGTCTGCCAACTGGAGCAGACGTTCGGCGAGCGCCACCTGTGGCGCCGTCGCGAAGAAGTTCGACACGTGGGCCAGCGTTGCGGCCTGTTCGGTGAGCGCCTTCACCCACGCGGGGTGGCCGTGGCCAAGCGCATTGACGGCAATGCCACCGAGAAGATCAAGGTAGCGGTTGCCGTCGGCATCCCAGACGTAGCTTCCTTCACCGCGCTCGAGCATGCGCATCGGCATGCCGTACGTGCCCATGAGGGCGTGCTCGTAGCGCTCGAGGCCCGCGGTACCGGCGGGTGCGGTGGTCTGTGCGTCGCTCATGCCCACAGCTCCGTGTCATCCGGGCGCACCATGGTGCCGATTCCGCGGGTCGTAAAGATCTCGGTCAACAGCGAGTGCGGCTCGCGGCCGTCAATGATGTGGGCCTGTGCCACACCACCGCGCACGGCGCGGAGGCAACCTTCCATCTTGGGCACCATGCCTGATGCGAGCGAGGGCAGCATCTTCTCGACGTCGGAGGCGTGAATCCGGCGCACCAGCGACTCGGGGTCGGGCCAGTTGGCGTACAGGCCCTCCACGTCGGTGAGCATGACGAGTTTGCGGGCGCGCAGTGCCACAGCGATAGCGGCAGCCGCGGTGTCCGCGTTTACGTTGAGAACCGTGGTGGGGTCCTCCATGTCAGGAGCGACAGTGGACACGACGGGGATACGACCAGCCGTGATGATGTCCTCGATCGCGGCGGGGTTGACTTTGACGACGTCACCGACGAGGCCGACGTCGACCTTTTCGCCGTCGACGGTCGCCTTGCGGCGCTTGGCCTGCAAGAGGCCTGCGTCTTCACCGGAGAGGCCGACCGCGAGCGGGCCGTGATCATTGATGAGGCCCACCAGTTCGCGCGACACAGAGCCGGTCAGCACCATGCGGACCACGTCCATCGCCTCGGGGGTCGTGACGCGCAGTCCACCTCGGAACTCGGACTCGATACCGAGCTTGCCCAGCATCTCCGAGATCTGCGGACCGCCACCATGCACGACGACGGGATGCAGCCCCAGCAGGCGCAAGTGGACGATGTCCTGGGCGAAAGCAGCCTTGAGGTTCTCGTCGATCATGGCGTTGCCGCCGTACTTCACGACGACCGTGGCGCCCTTAAAGTTCTCAATCCAGGGCATGGCGTCGATGAGGACGCCCACCTTCTGGTGAGGGGTCATGTCGGGATATTCGATGTCTGTGCTCATGAGCTATATGCGCTGTTCTCGTGGACGTAATCGTGGGTGAGGTCGTTGGTCCAGACGGTCGCCGTCGCGTCGCCTGCGTGGAGATCCACGACGACGGTCACTTCGCGGCCGGTGAGGTCGACGAGGTCGCGGTCGTCGCCTACGCCGGAAGCGCGGCAGACCTGGACTCCGTTGACGTAGACATCGAGGGTGGTCGCGTCATACGGCGCGACCTCGGCGGGCACGGTGCCTGCGGCGGAGATGATCCGGCCCCAGTTGGGGTCGTTGCCGAAAATCGCCGTCTTGAAGAGGTTCGAGCGAGTAATCGCACGGGCGACAGCCTCAGCCGCGTCTTCCGTCGTCGCGTTCTTCACGGTCACCGCGATGTCGTGACCGGCACCCTCGGCGTCAGCAACGAGCTGGCGCGACAGGCTCGCGAGAACCTCGGTCAGCGCCGCCTCGAAGTCCTCAGCGGAGACCGCGGTCTCCGAAGCGCCCGAGGACATCAGGATGACGGTGTCATTGGTCGACATGCAGCCGTCAGAGTCAACTCGGTTGAGAGTCTGTCCCACGGCCGATGCCAGGGTCGCCTTGGCAACCTCCGGGTCAATGACCGCGTCGGTCGTCACGACGCACAGCATCGTCGCCATACCCGGGGCAAGCATTCCTGCTCCCTTGGCCATGCCGCCCACAGTCCAGTCATCGCGCGAAGCGACGGCAGTCTTAGCGACCGAGTCGGTCGTCATGATGCCTTCGGCAGCAGCCTGACCACCGTCGGCCGACAGACCTGCGATCGCAGCATCGGCCCCACCCAAGACGGTGTCCATGGGCAGGCGCACGCCGATCAGCCCGGTTGAGCAGACCACGACATCTCCTGCGCCAATGTCGCGGCCGGTGCCCTGGAGTGCGGTAGCGACGTGTTCGGCGGTGCGGTGCGTGTCCTGAAAGCCCTCTGGACCCGTGCACGCGTTGGCGCCGCCGGAGTTCAAAACCACAGCGTCGGCCCGACCGTCGGCGACGACCTGACGCGACCAGGTGACCGGAGCGGCCTCGATGCGGTTCGTGGTGAAAACGCCGGCAGCGACCTTGTGGGGGCCTTCGTTGACGACGACCGACACGTCCTTGGCGCCGGTGGACTTGATGCCCGCTGCGACGCCGGAGGCGGTGAAACCTTGAGCTGAGGTGACACTCACGGCGCCACCCCCAGGACCTGGAGACCAGTGGTCTCGGGCACTCCGAGCGCGAGGTTCATGGACTGAAGTGCCTGACCCGCGGTGCCCTTAACGAGGTTGTCGATCGCGGAAATCACGATGACGCGGCCGGCCTTCTCGTCGACGGCAACCTGCACCAAGCAGGTGTTGGCGCCGAGTGTTGCCGCGGTCGTTGGCCACTGGCCCTCCGGAAGGAGGTGCACGAAGGGCTCATCGGCGTAGGCCGTCTCCCATGCGCCGCGAACCTCGTCGGCTGTGACGCCAGCAGCCAACGGCGCCGTGATGGTCGCGAGGATGCCGCGAGCCATGGGAACCAGCGTGGGCGTGAAGGAAATCTTGATGTCCTCGGCACCTGCGACGCCAAGGTTCTGGACGATCTCGGGGATGTGACGGTGAACGCCACCCACTCCGTAGGCGCTCGCGGCGCCCAGTCCCTCGGAGGCCAGCAGGTTGGTTGCGAGCTTCTTGCCCGCGCCGGAGTATCCATTCGCCAGGACGGTGACGATGTCGGTCGGGTCAATGACACCGGCCTTGACACCTGGCTGGAGACCGAGAGTCACAGCGGTGACGTTGCAGCCCGGCACTGCAATGCGCTTGGCGCCAGGCAGGTTGTCGCGCTGGTGGCCGTCAGCCGTGATCAGTTCAGGCATTCCATAGGGCCAGGTGCCGGAGTGCTCGCCGCCGTAGTACTCGGCCCAGGCTTCAGACGAGGCAAGGCGGTGGTCGGCGCCGCAGTCGATCACGAGGGTCTCGGGAGGCAACTGTGCCGCGACCTCGCCGGAGGCGCCGTGCGGCAGGGCGAGCACGACCACGTCGTGGCCTGCGAGCGTTTCCGCGCTCGTGGCGACGATTTCGCGGTCAGCAAGCGTGCGCAAATGTGGCTGGTGCACCCCCAATCGATCGCCGGCGGAGGAATGCGCGGCCAGTGCGCCGAACTCAACGTCCGGGTGCTCACTGAAAACGCGCAGGACCTCGCCACCGACATATCCGGAGGCACCAGAAACTGCGACAGAGATTGACATGTGCATAACTATACATGCCAGTGAATGGCCGACGCCAAACCTAGGCCGGTTTCAGGCCGGCATGCCACGATGGACAGATGAAGCAAATCGTCGTGCACTCCCCCGGCTCACCGCAGGCTATGCAGGTAGAGGACGTTCCGACGCCGCAACCCGCTGCCGACCAGGTCCTCGTTGACGTGGCTGCATGCGGAGTCAACTTTATCGACACCTATCAGCGCTCGGGTGTCTACCCCGTCCCGATGCCTCACCCACTGGGCCTTGAAGGCGCGGGAGTCGTGCGCGAGGTGGGTGCGGACGTCGATTTTGCGACTGTCGGTGACCACGTCGCGTGGGCGGGATCGCGCGGCTCGTACGCCGAACAAGTACTGCTGGGCGCCCAGGATTGCTATCGCGTTCCGGAAGGCGTTGACCTCACCGTCGCCGCAGCCCTGATGCTTCAAGGCCTCACGGCTCACTACCTCAGTGCCTCGACCTTCCCTTTGGGCGCCGACCACACCGCGCTCGTTCACGCGGGAGCTGGCGGGGTCGGACTGCTATTGACCCAGTTGGCAGTCGCGCGGGGCGCCCGGGTCATCACGACGGTGTCTACTTCCGACAAAGAAGCGCTGTCGCGTGAAGCCGGCGCGAGCGACGTGATTCGCTACGACCAATTCGACTCGGTGTCCGACGAGCTGCCCGCCGCAGTCCGTTCGCTTACCGACGGCGCCGGAGTCGACGTCGTGTACGACGGCGTGGGCGCGACGACGTTCGACGGCTCGCTCGCGTCCCTCAAACCCCGCGGAATGCTCGCGCTGTTCGGCGGTTCGTCGGGCCAGGTCCCGCCGTTTGACCTTCAGCGTCTGTCCCGGGCTGGATCGATGTATGTCACCCGCCCGTCGATGGGTCACTACCTCGCCACCGCCGAGGAGCGCTCCTGGCGTGCCGAAGAACTGTTCGGTGCGGTGAGGTCCGGCAACCTGAATGTCCGCATTGGTGAGACCTTCCCGTTCGATCGCGCGGGGGAAGCCCACGCGGCACTGGAGGGTCGCCGCACCACCGGGAAAGTTGTGCTGATTCCATAACTGAGCAACGGGCATGAATCGTCATTGTCACGCAATCGTGACAATCGCGGGGCACAATAAGCACATGCAGAACCTTCGCCTCCGCGTCATGCGCCCCACCGATCTCGACACGGTGCTGCGCCTGAACAACGAGGCAGCGCCTGCGGTGAATGAGCTCACGGCGGAGTCGCTAACGGCGGTGCGCGACATGTGCGACGTCGCACTCGTCGCGGCGAACCGCGATGGCGATGTCATCGCCTTCCTGTTGTCACTTGCCGGCGGGCAGGACTACGACTCCGAGAACTATCACTGGTTCGAAGAGCGTCACGTCCGTCACCAATACATCGACCGCATTGTTGTCGGCGAGCAAGCGCGCGGAACCGGCGTGGGCCGCGCGATGTATGAGTCGGTCTTTGAACGCGCCCGCGAGCGCAGCGTCACCGACGTCACAGCAGAGGTCAATCTGCGCCCGGCGAATCCACGCTCGATGGCCTTTCACGAGCACCTTGGGTTTCGCCGTCTAGGCGAGTTGGAGACCAAGGGCGAGACCGTGCGCGTGGCGTTGCTGGCGCGAGCGGTCGACACCGGCTTCTAGCCGCCCCCCGCGGGTGCCGCAGGCGCCGTTGGTCCCGTCGCGGGCGCGAGGATTCCCGCCGCGGGTGCGGACCCTTCAGTCGCGGTTACGCTGGGAAGATGCGCATCCTCATAGTTGGCGGTACCGGCCTGATCTCCTCCGAAGTCGCGTCGCTACTGGCCGCCCAAGGCCACGACCTGACGCTTGTCACGCGCGGCCGCTCAACCACAGCCGCGCCACCGCCCGGGGCACACACCATTACGGCCGATGCCACGGACCCCGAGGCGCTGCGGGCAGCTTTGCGGGGACCCAGGTTGCGAGGCGAACGGTTCGATGCCGTCCTCCAGAGCGTGGCGTTCACCCCCGAGCATGTCGCTCAGGACGTCGAGACCTTTGCGCCGCTGACAAATCAGTACATGCTGATCGCGACGTCTGCGAGCTACCGCACATTCGATCAGTTCCATGCACTGCGCGAGGACGACCCACAGGAGAACCTCTACTGGGAATACGCGCAACTCAAGGCGCAGGCTGAACAAGCCTTGCGAGAGCGTGCCCCCGCAGCGGACCTCAACTGGACCATTGTGCGGCCGGCCCACACCTACGGGCCTTCCAAGATTCCCGCCTACACCGGCAACTCGTCGGCTCCTTGGACCGTCGTGGATCGGATGCGCCGCGGAGCTGACATCGCCGTGCCGGGAGACGGCACCGCTCTGTGGACTCTCACTCACGCACGGGACGTCGGGGCCGGGATCGTGGGCCTCATGGGCAATGAGCGTGCGCTCGGTAAGGAAGTCCACATCACCTCGGATGAGGCGCTCACGTGGAACGCGCTCTACGGAACCATCGCCGCTGCAGCAGGCCTGTCTCCCGAGCAATGGCACGCCCAGCGTGTAGCCGTCCCGTCCGACGCGATGGTCGCAGCCGCCCCACGCCAGGCAGGCTCGATCTACGGCGACAAGATGCACAATGCGGTGTACGACACCTCACTGATCAAGGACTTGGTCCCGGGCTGGACGGCAACAACGTCGTTCGCCGAGGGGATCTCCGAGTGCATTGAGTGGTTCGAAGCGGACCCCGAGCGCCAACACGTCGACGATGAGGCGAACGCCATGTTCGACTCGCTGTGCGCGATCTACCGCGCGGCATTGCGTGAGGCTGGCGCGTGAGCCCCTGGCGCCGGCGCTCCCCTGAACCGACCCCCGAGGCGGACGCGGCCGCACGCCGCAAACTGATGGATGTCGCGCTCAAGGAGTTCGAGCGCAACCCGGAGGCCTCCCTCGAGGACGTCGCTGACCGGGCGCGCGTCGACCGCGCTCAGGCCGTCCGGCTGCTGGAAGACCGTGATGGCCTCATCCGCGCCACGGCCATGCGGGGCGCCGAGCGAGTCGGCCGCGCGGCGTTTCTGGACGACGGCGAACCCAGCGAACAGATTGCGATGCTGATCGGCCGTGTCTGGGAGGACCAAAAGGACGTACTGCATGTCACGCGAATGGCCGCGCGCGGCGGATTCCGCTCCGATGTCGAGAACGCGCTCACGCCGCTGCGGGCGGTCCTTGTTGTGGCCCTTCAGCGCGGGATCGCTCAGGACTCCGTCCGCACCGACATTCCGGAGGCTGCGCTGGCCTGGTACGTCGAGCAGGCAGCATGGGACACGTTGATCCTGGCCGCCGCACGTCCCGAATTGGCCTCTGACTGGCGGCGACTCGCCATGACCCATGCACTGTGTGCCGCGGGACTGGGCTGGCGTGAGGCCGCCGCTGTCGCACACGCCGCGGGAGCTCGCCTCGACGCAGAAAATCACCGTCCCCGGTAGACCCCTCCACCCCACAGTCCCCTGTACCGAAGGAGCAGTTCATGCACGCGATTGCCGCACTCGAAGCATTGCCCATCGATGACCCGCTTTCACTGCAAGATATTGACCTTCCGGACCCCGAACTGCGCCCCACGGACCTGCTCCTCCGCGTCGAGGCGACGTCCGTGAACCCCACCGACGTGCAACGCCGCTCACGAGTGAAGGCAGGCGGGCCACCACGTGTGTTCGGCTTCGACGGCGCGGGCACCGTGACCGCGTTGGGTTCCGACGTCGAGGGATTCTCCATTGGCGACGAGGTGTGGTGGGCAGGCGACGCCAGCAGGCCAGGAGCGAATGCCGACCTCGAGGCCGTCGACCATCGCATCGTGGCGCACAAACCGCGCAGCCTCTCGTTCGCCGAGGCAGCGGCGCTTCCCCTCACGGCGCTCACAGCCTGGGAAGGCATGTTCGATTCGATGCGCCTCAGCCGCGAAGACTCCGGCACGCTCCTCATGGTTGGCGGCGCCGGCGGCGTGGGATCAGCGCTCACCCAGATCGCCAAGGCAGTCACGTCCTTGAAGATCATCGCGACCGCGTCTCGCCCACAGTCCCAGGACTACTGCCGACAGATGGGCGCAGATCTCGTGGTCGACCATCACGACCTGACCGCGGCCGTGCGGGCAGCGCACGACGGCGACGTCGATTACGTCTTCTCGAGTTACACCCCGGGAAATATCGCTACATACGGCGAACTTCTGCGGCCCTTCGGCCAGATTGTGTCCATCGATGGCGGCAAACTAGACCTCCTCCCCCTGTTTCCCAAGGCGGTTGGATTCCATTGGGGCTACATGTTCGCGCGCTCGCGCTATGAGACATGGGACATCTCGCAACAGGGGCTGATCTTGGCGCAGGTCGCCGACCTCGTGGATGCGGGACAGGTCCGAAGCACCATGACCGAGGCCATCAACGACTTCTCTGCCTCTGGACTCCAAGAAGCCCACCGGCTCGTCGAGTCGAAGTCGATGATCGGCAAGGTCGTCGTCCACCGCTAATCGCTGGCGCGACGAGGCACTCCGGCCCCCGCACCAACTACGAGCGAGGAGGCCCATGTGACATCCTCGTGGCATGCGACTGCGCCTTCTCATCATCGTGCCCACCGTTGCTCTTGTTCTGAGCGCCTGCACCGGCTCGGAGAGCTCCGAAGGCGAGACCACGACGAGCGTGGCACCCACAGGCTCCACGGTTCCCACAGCATCGGCCGATGCTGACGCAAGTGGGTCGGATAGTGGCACCGAGGACGGCGGTATCGAGGGCGACGCGGAGTCCGGGGCCGACGAATCTGGCAATGACTCAGGCAGTGAGCCGGACGACGCGATGGCCGCGGGCATCGACCCCTATTGCGAGCCGGCACTCGCCGGCGCGAAGGCGATGGGGGACCTTCTCGATGCAACCGATCGCAAGTCTGCCCAGACGGGAGTCGACGGCGACGGCGGCAGCGTTGCCGAGATGAATGCCGCTGGCACCGAGATGCTCGCGGCATCCGCCATCGTGGCTGATCAGTGGAGCGAAGCCGCGGGCGCGCTAGAGAACCCCGCGGCTCCGACCACTCCAGACTTCGCTAGCGCGGACGTTGAGGCGGCCCTGACCGACATCGAGACGTACCTGACCGAATGGGTGAATCCGGAGGCCGAGATTGCCGCGAGCGCGGGCTCGATCGCCGAGTACGACCAGGCCACCGTGGCCCTGCTCTCAGACGCCTCGGTGGTCGAAGCAGCATCGGCCGGCGGTGAAGGACTCAGCGTGGTGTTGCCCTACACACTCGAGCGCTGTGGCGAGCTCCCTGACCTCTAGGCCACAGCATCGGCCCGGCTCCACGGGACAACACGGAACTTAGGCGCCCAACTGCTCACGCACTCGCGCTAGCAGGTCCTCCCACGCATCGGCGAACTTCGCGATGCCCTCGTCCTCGAGCTGGGAGGTCACGTCACTCATATCGATGCCGGCATCCGCGAGCGCCGCGAAGGTGGCACGGGCGTCGTCGTATGTGCCACGGACGGTGTCCCACTGCCCACCGTCGCCACCAGGCTCGCCGTGGTCACCGAACGCATCCAGGGTTGACTCGGGCATGGTGTTGACGGTCCCGGCAGTGACCAACTCGTCGACATAGAGCGTATCGGGGTAGGCGT
This sequence comes from Demequina flava, assembly GCF_000975035.1. Classification (GTDB taxonomy): domain Bacteria; phylum Actinomycetota; class Actinomycetes; order Actinomycetales; family Demequinaceae; genus Demequina; species Demequina flava. Next base: position 19,809 of record NZ_BBRA01000001.1, read on the forward strand.
CGTCCTTCACCGACGTCGAGGCCCACAGTGGGCGCTGCGGGTGCGCGCCCGCGCTGGCGAGCGTGGCCCAGCGGTCCGAGGCAAGCACCTGCTCGTGGTGCTCGAACGCGAGCCGCGCGTTGGCGATTGCTGCCTTGCCGCGCAGTTCCGGTGCCGCCCCTCCTGTCTCCAGGCGGGAATCCACCTCAGAGTCGACGCGCGAGACAAAGAATGACGCCACGGACTCGATGCTCGGGAGGTCCTTGCCGTCCGCGTGGGCATCCTCCAGTCCGGCGACGAAGGCTTCGACGACCTCGCGGTAGCGGTCAAGGGAGAAGATCAGGGTCACGTTGACCGAGATTCCCTCGCTGATTGCGGTGCGGATCGCGGGAAGGCCCTCGACCGTGGCAGGAATCTTGATCATGACGTTGGGCCGGTCAACGAGCCACCACAATTGGCGTGCCTCGGCAATGGTTGCTTTGGTATCGCGCGCAAAGCGTGGGTCGACCTCGATCGACACTCGCCCGTCGACTCCCCCGCTCGCCTCCCACACGGGGCGCATCACATCGCAAGCGTGACGAACATCGGCCGTCGTGATCATCCTCACGGATTCCTCGACACCCACGCCACGCGTTGCCAACTGCGCGATCTGGGCGTCGTACGTGTCCGCACTCGAGACTGCCTTAGCGAAGATGGACGGGTTGGTCGTCACACCCACGATTGACTTGGCGTGGACGTCCGCCTCGAGGGATCCGGAGTTGAGGCGTTCGCGACTGAGATCGTCGAGCCAAATGGAGACGCCGGCGCTCGCCAACGCCTGGAGCGACTCATTGGGTGGTGCGGCCTGCGAGTCAGGCGCGGTCGCGGTGGGGTCGGAATCGTGAGTGTGCGTCATTGCGTATCTCCTTCTTCTGAGGTGTGGCGGCCGTAGAAGCCGTCGATGTGAGGGGAACCACTGCTGACACATGAGCATTCCATCGGCTCGCCGCCCTCGCGAGCGCGTCGCCGAACGTTCACCCACCCACTCACGAGCCCGCGCCTGATTGCCCGCCGTTCAGCCACACGTGCCTCTAGGGTGGGAGGAGACGACGACGCCCGACTTACCAGCGAGCACAAGGAGTGCGCATGCCAGGAGCTGCCCCCGAAACCCCCTCAGACTGCCTCGTATTCTTTGGCGCCAGCGGAGACCTGGCGCGCAAATCGATCTTTCCTTCGCTGTACCGCATGGTGAAGGCCGGAACGCTTACAGTGCCGGTCATCGGCGTCGCGTTCTCCTCGTGGTCCCTCGACGACCTCAAGCAGCGAGCCCACGACGCCGTCGAGGCAACCGCCACCGGCATCGACGACGCGCACGCAATGGAACGCCTGTTGGCCTTGCTGCGCTACGTCGACGGCGACTATCAGGACCCAGCGACCTTCGACGCGCTACGTGAGTGTCTGGGCACCTGCCAGTTCCCGACGCACTACCTGGCGATCCCACCCGTGCTGTTTGGCACCGTGGTCCAGGGCCTCAAGGGGGTGGGGCTGCACGAGAATGCGCGCGTGGTCGTAGAGAAGCCATTCGGCCGTGACCTTGCGTCCGCGCGTGAGCTCAATAGCGTCATCACTGACGCCTTCGACGAGCACGCTATCTTCCGCATCGATCACTTCCTTGGCAAGGAAGAGATCATGAACCTGCTGTACTTCCGGTTCGCCAACTCGATGTTCGAGCCCATCTGGAACCGCAACTACATCGAGTCCATCCAGGTCACCTTCGCCGAGAGCTTCGGGGTCCGGGGCCGCGGATCGTTCTATGAGTCCGCCGGAGCCCTGCGCGATGTCGTCGAGAACCACCTCTTCCAGATCGTCGCACTCTTGGCCATGGAGGCGCCGACCTACCAGGGATACGGTGCCGTTCAGGCTGCGAAGGCGAACGTCTTTAAGGGGATGCGCCCACTGACGCGTCACGACTATGTGCGCGGCCAGTTCAAGGGCTACCGCGACGAGGAAGGTGTCGCCCCGCACTCCGATGTCGAGACGTTTGCGGCTGTGCGCTTGTTCATCGACTCGTGGCGCTGGTCAGGAGTCCCCTTCTACCTGCGCACCGGCAAGTGCCTCGCGACCTCGGCTGGCGAGGTCGTCGTGAACTTCAAGCGCCCACCTCAGGCGCTCTTTGGCGATGCGATGGACCCCGACCAGCACCCCAACCGCCTGCGCTTCCGTCTCCAGCCTGAGGGCGAGATTGGCCTGGGCGTGCGCGTCAAGCGTCCCGGTGAGGAGTTTGTGGGCCACGAACGCGAGCTCCTGCTTCCGACGGAGAGCCCGCTCGAGCTCGAACCATACGAGCGGTTGCTGACCGATGCGCTTGCTGGCGACAGCGCCCTGTTTACCCACGAGGATTCGGTCGAGGCCGCATGGCGCGTGGTCGACGGGGTACTCACCGATCACGCGGCCACCATTCCTTACACCCCCGGCACGTGGGGTCCCGAAGAAGCTGCCGGACGCCTCATTGGCGAAGACGGCCCCTGGCACAACCCAGAAGCACACGCTGCGACCGATGGAGGCAACTGACATGACTGACACCCCAATGCAACTCGGAATGATTGGACTGGGCCGCATGGGCGCGGGCCTCACCCGTCGCCTTATGCGCGACGGTCACACGGTTGCCGTCCACGACGTTTCGGCCGATGCTGTGGAGACCTTGGCAGCCGAGGGCGCCGTTCCTGCGCCCCAGGTGGCCGACCTCCTCACCGCGCTTGAGGCGCCGCGCACGGTATGGGTGATGGTCCCCGCTGGCGCCATTACACAGGGGGTCATCAATGAGCTTGCTGAGGTCCTAGAGCCGGGCGACACCATCATCGACGGTGGCAATAGCTACTACCGCGACGACATCGCGCACGCGGCCGCACTAAGTGACAAGGGCATCCACCTCGTGGACTGCGGCACCTCGGGCGGCGTGTGGGGCTTGGAGCGCGGCTTCTGCCTCATGATTGGCGGCGAAACAGATGTGGTGACGCGCCTGTCACCCATTTGGGACACGATCGCACCCGGTGCTAAATCCGCCGGTCGCACACCTGGATTGACCGGCGAGGTCTCCCCCGCCGAGCGTGGTTGGCTCCACTGCGGTCCCAACGGCGCGGGACACTTCGTCAAGATGGTGCACAACGGCGTCGAGTATGGACTCATGGCTGCCTACGCGGAGGGGCTCAACGTGCTGCGCAATGCCGACATTGGCACACAGCAACGCCAGGCCGACGCGGAGACCGCGCCGCTGTCGAACCCCGAATTTTACCAGTACGACATTCCGGTGGATCAGGTCGCCGAGGTATGGCGTCGCGGATCAGTGGTGGGCTCGTGGCTGCTCGACCTCACTGCCGAGGCGCTTCAGCGTGACCCCGATCTGGATGAGTTCTCGGGCTCGGTTGCTGACTCGGGTGAGGGCCGCTGGACATCGATCGCGGCGATCGACGAGGGTGTGCCGACCCCCGTGCTCACGACGGCCCTGTACTCCCGCTTTGCCTCGCGCGACCTCGACATCTATGCGGAGAAGGTGCTGTCCGCCATGCGCAAGGGATTCGGCGGACACGTGGAGCGCCCGACCGGCGAGTAAACGGACACCGCCCCGCGCGGCCAGTGCGTTGGTGGCCGTGGTGGGTCTGTGTGCCCGTGCGTCGGTGAATCAGCGAGTCAGGCGGTGACCTGAGCGAGTGCCTCTGCGCACTTGCGGTCGTCGGCGACGCCGAGGTAGACCTTGCCTCCGTCGTGGAGCGTCAGCACCAAGGCGGTCGACCCGGTGACGGTGTACGCGCGTGCCCGCTTGTCGTGGAGACCAAAGCGCCATCCCCACCCGCCGAACTCCCGCATCGGCCGGTATGACGCGACCGTCACCGACGCAATGTCCGCGGCAGGGATGTCTCGCTTGAGCACCCCGCCAAGGGACACGTGTACGCCCGCTGGCGCCACGGTGATCGTCAGCGGGATGCATGCGCACGCGACGAGGATCGCAATCGACGCCACAGCGATCCACGGCGTCTCCAGCCATGTGTCGGCCACGGTGAAGGCCACGCCACAGGCGACCGCTGCGAACGCCAAAGCACCGAGCGCAATTGAGTTCTGCCAGGCCCACTGCCGCGAAACATACGTTGCCATGGTCATGATCGTGCCATCGCACCCGGGGACCGTGGCGTACGCCGGAAGAAGGATTCACCGCAAGTCACAGCACATACGCCTCAAGCACAATCCACCCGAACGTCGCCAGCGCCACGAGGCCCGCAAAAATGCTCAGCACTCCGACCCTGACGCCTGCTCGCGCGATGCCCGCGTGGTGCTCCCCTTGCCTGATGCCGTGGGAGACCTTGACGTACCGGCGCGAGGCCGACAGGTGCATGATCAACGCAGACGCGAGGCCCAGAACCGCAAGCAAATAGGCGGCAGGACCGTAGTACAGAACCAGGAGCTGAGCTCCCGCGATCGAGACTGCCCCGATCCGCAATGACGTGCGTCGCCACGCCAACGCGGTCAAGGTACGCAGATCGAACGCGTCTGGCGGACGCATCGGACCGGGGTCGTGACTGTCCGCGCCGTCCGGAAGCCTTCCGCGCGATCGCCGGCTCATGCGAAGAATGCTCCAAAGCACAGGATCAGCGTTGCGACCACGACGCCGACGGCAATGACACCACCGAGAGGCAGCGTCGGCTCCCAGTCGCCCCGCCCCGCATCGCGATTGGTGATGCGCCAGCCAATCCACGCATGAATTGCAGTCACGATGCCAAGGAGCACGAATACTCCACCGGACACCAGCAGCCAACCCGGATGAACAGGGGGGTCGAGCGCGACGAGGGCACCGCCGGTCGCCGTCAGCGCTAGAGAGGTTCTAATCCACGCGAGGAAGGTGCGCTCGTTTGCAAGCGCGACCTGCGGTGTTACCTGATGCGGCATGCAAACCTCCTGGTCAACGATCTGTGAGGGTGCCCCAGAGTCCTCGGGAAGCCCACGTTCTCGACGGTAGCGTTTGGAGCGGGCCGATGCTCGCCGGACACGGCGCTGTCTCGCACCTCCGTTGAGGGGACGCGGCGCACGGGTGCGGGTTGCGACCGGGCCAGCAGCGCCAGCGCTACTTCTGGTGCGCGGTGATGATCCCTGAGTAGGGGCCGTCGAGCGGACCGGGCTCATCCATCCCGGTGACCCAAAGGGACGAGATGTCGCCGTCGAGGTAGAGCGCATCGTCGACGCCCAGCTCGTCGCGATACAGCGTTGCGAAGTCCCAGAAGTTTGTGAGGCTGCGGCTGATAGCCAGATAGACCGTCTCCCCATCGGGGCTTACTCCCACGCCGGACCGCACAGCGAGATTGGTCGAGCCCTCGTTGAAGTCTGGGTGGATGTCTCCGTCCAGGATGAGTGCTGGACCGGACTGGGTCGCTTGCAGCACGCCGTCTGGGACGTAGTCACGGCTGTCCATCACCGCCGCGGTATCGCCATACACAGCGAACACTGCGTTCGGCATCAGGTGAAAGTTGCCCCCGCCTTCGTTGAGATTCACCGGCACGAGCTCCTCACCGTCCGAGACCAGCAAGCCGCCTGGCACCAGCTGTTCCGTGAAGATTCCGGCGTTCGTGGCGACTGCGGCCGTGGGGTCGTCCGCAAGTGCGTCGCGCAGCATGGTGCCGGGGTCACCCGGGTCCCAATCGATGGAGATGTCGAAGTCGTTGAGCGGAAGCGTCACCACCAGGTAGCGATTGTCGGCGTGCTCGATCACTTCTGCGTCGACGTCGGCGATGGGGTCAAGGCCGCCATCCGCGCCCTCGGGAGCCGCGGCGGACGCGGTTGGAGTGACGGTGACTGTCGACGCTGGAGTCGGCGCGCCGGGGCCGATGCACCCTGTCAGCGTCAGCACCACGGGCACGGCGAAGAGCATCGCGCTCCGCGTCCTGCTGCGCCTCACAGAAGTGTCATCCACACCATTAGCCTGGCACGCCCGGAAGCGCTGTGGTGCCACGCTGACATGGGAATCCTCGCGGCCGGCGATTGGTTGTCGACAGAGACAGGGGCATATGAGACGCCCATCCCGAGATTTGCTCAGGAGGTTCACATGTCATTTGATCAACTCACCTTCGACGACCCGTCGCAGCGCTACGCGCACATCCGTCCGAAGGCACAGAAGCATCCGTTCCCGGGCCTGGACCGAGACCTCGATCCCCAAGCCGATCACGGCGAGGAGACCTACCGCGGCACCGGCCGACTCCAAGGCCGCAAGGCTCTGATCACCGGCGGAGATTCCGGCATTGGCGCTGCCGTCGCCATCGCATTCGCACGTGAGGGCGCGGACGTTGTCATTTCCTATCTTGAGGCTGAGCGGGCTGACGCCGAGCGCATCGGCGGCCTTATCGAGAGCGAGGGCCGCCGCGCCGTCCTCATCGCGGGCGATCTACGGCACCGCGACTTCTGCCGCACCCTTGTGAGCAAGGCCGTCGACGCTCTTGGCGGACTGGACATTCTCGTGAATAACGCTGGTTACCAGGTCTTTCACGAGGACTTCAAGGACTTGTCCGATGACGATCTGGACCAAACGTTCAAGACCAATCTCTACGCGATGGTGTGGCTCACTCAGGACGCGCTCCAGCACATGGGTCCGGGCTCAACCATCATCAACACCACATCGGTGCAGGCATACAAGCCCTCGCCCATCATCGTGGATTACGCCACCACGAAGGCCGGTATCAACGGATTCACGAAGGGCCTGGCCATGCAATTGGCCGATCAGGGCATTCGCGTTAACGCCGTGGCCCCTGGTCCTGTCTGGACGCCGCTCCAGGTGAGCGAAGGACAGCCACAGGGCAAACTCGACGGCTTTGGCGACAACACGGCGCTGGGCCGTGCGGGCCAGCCCGTCGAAATGGCACCTGCGTATGTCTTCCTCGCCTCACCCGAGTCGAGCTACGTTGTGGGCGAGACCATCAACGTCAACGGCGGACTGCCCGTGCCGTAAGTGGTGCTGAGGCAACCGCCGCGAACAAGCATGCGGGCACGAGCGCGTCTACAGTTCGAGCCGGATTTGGTCGGCATCGAGGCGGTCCATTTTGGCCGACAGCGCCTGCGAACTGAAGATCCCTAGTCCACGGGCGTCGATCAGTGCTTCCCGTTTGGCCTCGATTACCGCGACGTGTTGGCTTACGCGATGTTCTGCGGTGCCCTCGTCGCGGTACTCGGCGCGGGCTTGATCGGCGGTCTCCGCCAAGTACTCGTCGAGCGCGGCCGCTTCCGCGCGCTCCTGTTCGGGGCTCGCGCCGCGGGAAGGCTTCAGGAGTTGGATTGCCCACTTGACGGTGCCTCCCTGAATGACGAGCGAGCCGACGGCGACCGCGTATGCGATCAGCACTAGGAGCGCGCGCCCAGGGGTGTCCGTGGGAAGGGTCTGCGCAGCGGCGACCGTGACGACACCGCGCATGCCTGCCCACACCATCAGTCCGCCTTCGCGAGGCCCCAGCGGTTCCCGCACGAGGTAGCTGATGTCTGCCTCGGTGCGCCGGAGATGGCGGTGGACGTGCTCTTCGCTGACCTTGCCACGAGCGATGGCGCGCCCGCGCAGGCCGCCCGATGCGCGTCCGACCTGCTTCATGGCGCCAGTCGCGGTATCGGGGTCGCGAAGTCGTTCGCGCAGGGACTCAAGATGCGGTTGAAGGGCGGCAGCGCGACGCGCGCGCTTGGCCTGCACCCACAGCAGCGGCGCGATAAAGGCCGCACGAATTGCCAGCACGAAGAACAGGGCTCCCGCCGCAACCGCGACAGCGAATCCCACCCCCTGGTGGTTGGCCTCAACCTCTTCGATCGTGGCAAGAAGCTCGAGACCGACAATGAGGTAGACGACACCCTCGAGAATCAACTCGATCGCGTGCCAAGTCTGCGCGTCAGAAATCCGCACCTGTGGCGACAGCGCCCGCGCGGCGCCATTTCCGGTCACGAGCCCACAGACGACCGCGGCGACGAGTCCGGAGGCTCCAACCAGCTCGGCTGGAATCGAGGCGATGAAGGGCACCGCCAGCGTGAAGACAGTGTTGGCAGTCGTATCTGTGATGCGTCCCGAGATCCACAGGTTGAGCCGCCCCACCACGAGCCCAATGATCACGGCCACCGTCATCGCAAGGATGAACTCGACGGCGACATCCCAGATGGTGACTGCCGCGGCGGCCGCAGCAACCGCAGCGCGCAACAGGACAAGCGCGCACGCGTCGTTGAGGAGGCTCTCCCCCTCCAGGATGCTGACCACGCGGGGCGAGACACCCAGGCGCTTGATAATCGCCGTGGCGACGGGGTCCGAAGGCGACACGATCGCGCCCATGGCGAACGACCACGCCCAGGACAGGTCCGGGATCACCCAGTGGAAGAAGACTCCGAGCAGCAGCGTCGAAATGATGGTCAAGGCCACCGACATGCCAGAGATGGCTTTGAACTCGCGACGGAAGTCTGTCGCCGGGATGGAGGCACCGGCCGCGAACAACAGCGGGGGCAACACGCCCGCGAGGATGACCTCCGGATCGACTGAAATGTCCGGCACGAACGGCAGTAGTGACACGCCAAAGCCGAGCGCGACAAGGATCAGCGGCGACGCGATCCCGACTTTGGGGCTCACCGCCGTGGAGAAAGCAATCGCGACGAGCGCGATAACGGCAATAACCAGGAACTCCACTGCGTCCTCCCAACGACGGCGAGTCCCATCGTAGCCAGGGAAGTCACGCGCAACTGAGGCTCAGGAGATATCCGGGACTTTTGGTGCTGGCCACAGGGCCGATGCCCGGGTTACGCTCACAGGGTCCACTCACGAGGAGATGAAGATGACTGCGACAATTCGCATCGTCAGGCCCGCACGCTCGGGCGCCGCTTCCACCTCGCGCACCTCGGCTATGGGCCAGGTGAGCGGCAAGGAGGCGGACATGATGACCATGCGCGTCTACATCATCACCATGACTCCTCGCGGCGTGATCGTCACGGACGGCGAAGGCTCAGGGCTCTGGCAGCTCGATGACGCCGCGACCGCAACGCTCACGACCGCCGTGGCTGCCGGGATTACACGAGTCGACGTCCTCGAGCAGGGCCGCGCCTCCATCGCTGGCACGGAGTTCGCCTTCGCTGAGTAGCCCGCTCGCCCTGCGCTTCATCTAGAAAAGACGAGCAGGCTCCTGCGCCGCGGTGTCGGGAAGTGCGGCGTCGGGAAGCGCGGCGTCATGATCTGTGGCACCGAGCGCGACGGACCTGGCACCTGCGCTCCCCGACTCCCCGATGCGCTGACGTGAGGCTTGGGTTCTCCGCCACTCGCCGTTACCGTCGCGGGCAGTCGCACGCGCACTAGCGCTACGCTCCCGTGCGCTGTCAGTTGATCCCATCGACCCAGTGTTGGGGTCCTCGACAGTCGGTGCGAGCTCGTACTTGCGGATCAGCGGCTTGATGCGTGCGGCGAGCTCGTGTCGGTAGTGCTTGGGCGCGTAGGCGCCGTCGCCGAAGAGACGCCGGTACCTGGGCGTCAGGTCTGGTCGGTGGGTGTTGAGCCACCGGGCGTACCACTCCTTGACCCCGGGCCTGAGGTGGAGTGCGGTGTAGGTCACCGACGATGCGCCGGCTTCCTTGATACGCGTCAGCGCCGCGTCGAGGTGAGGCTCGGAGTCGGTCAGGTAGGGCAAGACCGGCATCATGAATACTGCGACGTTGAAGCCCATGTCCGCGGCCGCCTTGACGGTCGCCAGACGGGCAGCCGTTGTGGGCGTGCCCGGTTCAATGGACTGCTGGAGGTCGTCGTCGAAGATCGCGATCGACATCGCAATATCGACGGGGACATCTTGTGCGGCCTGGGCTAGGCGCGGGAGGTCGCGCCTCAGCAACGTGCCCTTCGTAAGGATGGACATCGGAGTGCCCGATTCCGCGAGCGCATCGATGATGCCGGGCATGAGTTGATAGCGGCCCTCGGCCCGCTGGTACGGGTCGGTGTTGGTGCCGAGCGCCACGTGCTCGCGCTGCCACGACTTCTTCGCCAAGTCCGCGCGGAGTGCATCAACGATGTTGGTCTTGACAATCACCTGGTTGTCGAAGTCGTCCCCGGCATCAAGCTCAAGGTACTTGTGGCTGGGCCGCGCGAAGCAGTACACGCAAGCGTGCGAGCAGCCGCGGTATGGATTGATGGTCCAGGTGAACGGCACCACCGAGGAATCCCCGACTTTGTTCAGCGCGCTCTTGGCGTGAATCTCGTGGAACGTCACTCCCGCAAACTCGGGCGTCTGCACAGACCGAATGAAGGTGTTGAGTTTGGCCAAGCCAGGCAGGGCGTCGGCCCGCTCCACCGTCACATCCTGTGCTTCCCATCGCATGCCGCCATTCGAACACATGTTCGACTGACTCGCAAGGACTCCCCCGGCGCGCCGGAGTAGCGTAAGACAAGGACCACCCACGAGAGGCACACGCTGATGGCTGACATGATCGATGACGATCCAGACCGGTCCGAGTTCGACAAGATGGTGGCCGGCGATTGGTTCCGCTATCGGCACGCCGGGCCAGAGCTGACGGACCGCACCGACGCCACTCAAGCCGCCTGCCGCGCCATCAACTCCGTCTACCCTGACTCCCCGCGGCGGGCCAATGAACTCATGCACGAGTTGCTCGACTCGTGTGGTCACAATCTCGACTTTCGCCCGCCCATCTACATGGATTACGGCGAGCGCGTCCGCATTGGCGACGACGTCTTCATTAACGCGGGCCTATTGATCCTGGGCGGCGGGCTGGTCTCCATCGGTGCGAAGTGCCTCATTGGGCCCGACGTGCGGCTCTACACACCCAACCACGCCATGGATCCCGCAACTCGACGCGAGGGCTGGGAGCGCGCCCTCCCCATCACTGTCGAAGAGAACGTATGGATCGGTGGATCGGTCGTGGTGTGCCCGGGCGTGACGATTGGTCGCGACAGCGTGATTGGCGCCGGCTCCGTCGTGACGCGAGACGTGCCGCCCGGAGTCCTCGCCGCGGGCAATCCTGCACGCGTCATTCGCTCACTGACGGACGACGACCGCGAGCGCCCGTAGCCTGCTGCCCCAACAAAGGCGATCCACAGACAGAGGTGAAGGGCCGATGCTGTGGTCACCACAGCATCGGCCCTCACCAATCAACTGCTGACGTCCGGGGCGATGCGGACGGCACGAACGGGTCCGGCCCGGGCATCAGTCAGGTCAGCGGCGGCGCTATCCGCACAAGGCGCCGGCCTCCCATGCTCCCCAGGGCTTGGACCCAGGAGCGGTGTTGGTGTTCCACCACGACGAGGTGTGGTTGACACCTGCAAGCGAGACCACGTCACCGCGGGTGTACACCTCGGCAGAATCCCACGCGGGTGCACATTCCTCGAGCACGATCTCCGTTCCGGAAGATCCGCAGTCGCCGATGATGCTCCAGCCGTTGCTGGGGGCGGCACCCGGCTCCACGTTGCGTACCCACCAGTCGGCGCGATACTCGGCGCCGTCGTGCGAGACAACCTCACCGCTCGTGTAGACGCCCGCGGCAAACCACCGTGCGGCGCAGTTGTCGGCGACAGTCGGCCCCGAGGCGGCGGCCGCGAACGCGTTCCCGGCTTCAGTCACGAGGTCGGCGTTCTTGTCTCCCGACAGGTCCCACCACATCGCGCCACCGAAGTCACCTTCGGCAAGCCACATCGACTTTGCGCGGACAGACTGGGTGTCGTCATAGCTCCACCACTGATCGCCGTCGTAGCGCCATGAGGCGCCTGCGGCGGGATCGAAGTATCCATCGCCTAGGTTCTTGATCTCGTCGTAGGTGGCAGTCCCGGTGGCACCGGTTGCCGCGGTTCCGGCGATCTCGCCGTCGTCCACGCCTTCCCAGCCGTGACCGTAGATCGCCATACCAAGGTTGAGCTGCTCACCGGTGTAGCCCGCAGCCTTGTACGCGTTCATGAGGCCATCTGCAGCTAGTCCCCAGTTCGCGGTGGCCTGATCACCAGTGGGGTCTGCGGGGTCGACCGGCCAGTCGTAGGCGTGAAGGTTGCCCTGGTGCCCGGTCCGGCCCGCGACCCAGGTTCCGTGATAGTCGTAGCCCTGAACGTTGAGGAAGTCGAACGCCTCAACGGCGCGCGGATCAACCCAGCCACCGTTGGTGCGCGGGGCCCAGCCGGCAGGCGCAAAGCCCGTCAGCAGGTATTCCGCGTCGTTGGCCGCCTCGCGCTCGTCCAGCTGGGCACGGAACTCCTCGAGGAGTGACAGGAAGTTCTCCTTGTCGACGTCCGGCTTTGGCCTGGGGTGCTCGCCGTTGGCCGCCGGCCACTCCCAGTCGATGTCGATGCCGTCGAAGATGCCGGCCGCGACGCCTTCGCCACCGAAGGTGCCGTCGACGGGCAGGTCGCCATCAATGTAGATATCGAGGCACGAGTCGACGAGACGCTCGCGACTCTCGGCAGTGAGCGATGCTTCAGAGAAGTTGTCCGACCAGGTCCAACCGCCGAGCGAAATGAGGATCTTGGTGTCGGGGTACTCCTCCTTCAGCTTGAGGAGCTGGTTGAAGTTACCCGCGAGCGCTTGGCCTTCCTTGTCGGCCTTGCCATCCACCGAGTCCTTCTTCGACACCAGGCGCTGATAGTCGTTCAGCGGGTCGCCTTCAATCTGACCGGGGTCCGGCGCATCGGCCGGGGCCTCGGCATCGGTGATGTCACACACCAGGTCGCTCGTGACATTTCCGAACGAATAGTTGATGTGGGTCAGGTGATCAATCGCACCCGAGTCGATAATGTCGGCCACTTGGTAGTCACGCCCGTCCTTGTTGGGGGCGTGCTGTTGGAAGTACCCGACCGACCTGTAGCCGTTGATGCCGTCGGGATCGCTGGCAGGTTCAGACGTCTGGGGTGCGGCCGATGCTGTGGTGGCCACCAGCGCGGTCACCCCCAGGGCGGCTGTGGTTGCCAGCGCGGTTGTTGATGTGCGCGCGATGCGCGATTTCCATGTGTGCATTGATCAGGCCTCGTTGCTCTGTTCAGTCCCATTGCGGGGGATCCATCACGGACTCTCGAACGCTAGCCAGACCAACGGCACGCTGTAGATACGGGAAATCACGTATCTTGTCCGTTTTGTGCGGAGACGCGTCTCACTTTCCGCACGCTCGTTGCACTCTTTGCGACACCTGGGCCCCTACGAGTACGCCTGAACCCGTCCCGCGTGGCGAGCCATCTCCGCCAGGATCTCGAGATCGACGTCCTCGACACTCTTGAAACTGATCGAGGCTGCACCGACTTTCGTCTTCCCCAGACGCGGCCCATACTCCTTCGACAGGTACTGGCGGCCGTCTGCGGCATTCACGTACAGGCTCACGTAGTCCTTCTGCCGCGCGAGCCCAATCAGAAACCACTCCACGTCCGCGCCACGCGGGCGCGGCTGCGTGATGTCGCCGTAGCCGATGATCGCCTGCTCCGACCCACCCCAGAAGATTCCGCGCCACAGCGTGCGCGTCCCATCTGGCAGCGCAGCCACGATCACCGCGTCGATGGCAGTCAAGGTGCCATCCGCGTCGCTGTCCCCCTGTGCCAAGAACTCATCGACGGATTCTGCGGTGCGCTCCATGGGTCAGACCTCTCATCGCGGACGTCACGAACTACATCTCGCACAAGGGTACGGAACCCACCCGTTGTACGTGCTTGACCCCGCCCATTTCCCGTACAATCCATCCATGCCCGACGGCCATAGTCCGAAGCGCCAGCCCGCAGCGATCACGCGCGGCCTGGCGCCTGCCCTCATCCCTCTGTCACGCGACGCTGCCTGCCCTGATGCCACGAGCATCGGCCCGGCGCGGTGCTCCATCGATTCGGTGGGTCTGATCGCATGACCACTGCCGGCATCCTGCTTGTGCTCGCGGTGCTGCTGATCGCCGCCAACGCATTGTTCGTCGCTGCGGAGTTCGCCTTCGTCACCGTGGACCGCCCGACCGTCGACAAGGCGGTCAAGTCCGGTGACAAGCGCGCCAAGTCCCTTCAGTTGGGCTTGCGCACGCTCTCCACCGAACTCTCCGGCGCTCAACTCGGTATTACTGTCACGAGCCTGCTCGTCGGATTCATCGCCGAGCCATCGCTTGCAACCCTCATGCGGCCCGCACTCGAGGCCACCGGCATGCCCGATGGCACAGTCCTCGCGGTGTCGTTCACGGCCGCGTTCATCATTGCCACCGGCACGCAGATGGTCTTTGGCGAACTCGTTCCCAAGAACTGGGCGATTGCGGAGCCGATGCGTGTGGGTCGCGCCGTATCCGGCCTGCAGCGCGGCTTCACGTGGTTCGCGGGCCCGCTCATTCGTTTCCTCAACGGCTCCGCGAACTGGCTGGTACGCCGCATGGGCATCGAGCCCGTGGAGGAGTTGGCTTCCGCGCGATCTGCGCAGGAGTTTGAGTCGCTGGCGAACCGTTCTGCGGCACAGGGCAAGTTGGACCCTCGCGTGGCGACTCGCTTGTCACGCGCCGCAGAAATGCGTGAGCGGACCGCCTCCGACGCCATGACGCCGCGCACCCGCGTGACGTTCGTTGAGGCCGATGACACGGTCGCGGATGTCTTGGCGCTCGCGGCCCGCACGGGTCACGCCCGCTTCCCCGTCGTGGGTGAAGACGTCGACGACATCGTGGGCGTCGCTCACTTCAAGAAGGCGCTGGCCGTGCCCGCGCGTCAGCGCAAGAGCATGACGGTCCGCGAGATCTCCATGAAGGTCGAGTCGGTTCCGTCAACCATGCCGCTGTCTGCGGTGCTCGAGGCGCTGCGCCGTGGCTCGCAGATCGCCGTAGTCGTTGACGAATACGGCGGCACGGACGGCATCGTGACGCTCGAGGACCTGGTCGAAGAGATCGTGGGCGAGATTGAGGACGAGCAGGACCGTCCTCTCGCGCGTCACCGCGAGATCGACGAAGGCAAGTGGTCGCTGTCCGGCCTGCTGCGTCCCGACGAAGCGGGCGACATCATGGGCTTCGATCTGCCTGAAGCCCGCGAGTCCGACACCCTCGGCGGATTGCTCACTGAGCACCTCGAGCGCTTCCCCCAGCTTGGCGACCAGGTCACGGTCGAGGCCCGAGATGAGAAGCACCGCGACGAAGACGACATCCCAACACCCGTCGATGTCCGCATCACCGTCACCCGCCTGGATGGCCACCGCGTTGACCGCGTGATGCTGGAGGCGATGCCGCGCGACGATGACGACGACGAGGATGAGGAGGACGACAATGTCTGACGGAGTAGCAATCCTCATCGCCGTTGCCCTATTGATCGGTAACGCTTTCTTTGTGGGCGCGGAGTTCGCGCTCGTATCCGCCCGTCGCACGCAGGTTGAGCCGTACGCCGCCGAAGGTTCGTGGTCCGCGCGCATCACCGTGCGAGCGATGGAACGCGTATCGCTGATGATGGCCGGCGCGCAGCTGGGCATCACGATGTGTTCGCTGGGTCTCGGTGCCATTGGTGAGCCTGCCGTGGCGCATCAGCTCGAGAAGCCGCTCGCTGCCATCGGTATCGAGGGCGCGTGGCTGCATGGCATCGCGTTCGGTATCGCGCTGGCGATCGTCGTGTTCCTGCACATGGTGCTGGGCGAGATGGTCCCCAAGAACATCTCACTCGCAAACCCCGAGCGCATGGCAATGCTGCTCGCTCCCCCGCTGTATGGCATTGTGTGGATCCTGAAGCCTGTGATTTGGGCACTCAACTGGATCGCCAACTGCGTACTGAAGTTGCTGCGAGTGGAGCCTAAGGAAGAGGTTGAGTCCGCGTTTAGCGCCGATCAGGTTGCGGCCTTTGTCGCCGAGTCGCGCGACGAAGGCCTCCTCGATGACGAAGAGCATCAGGTGCTTTCCGGCTCCTTGACGCTGTCCTTCGAGACTGTCGAGACCGTCACCACGCCGTGTGAGGAGCTCGAAACTCTTCCCGCGGACGTCACGCCGCAGCGCGCGCAGAAGACCTCGCTCAAGACTGGCTTCTCTCGCTTCCCCGTGATGAACGACGACGGCGACTACGTCGGATACCTGCACCTCAAGGACTTCGTTGAGGTCCCGCGTGGCGGCGCTACAAAGCCGGTTCCACCGGAGGCTATCCGGCCTCTGACAACCATTCCGGCCGATGCCTCACTTGAGTCCGCGCTCACCGCCATGCAGGCGCGCGGTACCCACATCGCGCTCGTCGTGAAGGACGGCAACGTGATGGGCGCCGCGATGCTCGAGGACGTCATCGAACGGCTCGTGGGCGAAGTGGTCGATGCGGGGCAGCTCGTCGCGAACGACTAGGTCGTGTGGTGGTGCCTCTGTTACCTGGCGTTTGGATCGGGTAGCGGTTCGTCGTCGCCGCCCGTGGGCATGTCATCGCGTTCGGGCTTGGCACGCAGGAACAAGATCGATGCGATGAGGCCTCCCCACACCACGGCGAGGGTCACAACCATGAGGATGATGGCGCCGGTACTCATCGCGTCTCCTTTGCGGGGGTCGTGTCGTGGTCTGGCGGCGAACTGAGCCCGAGTTGTTCGCGCGTAGGCCACGCCACAAAGTCATCGGTGCCGCGCGCCCACTTGATTGTCGGCATGACCAGGGCCGCCACGACGATGAACGCGAGCGTCCCCCAGCCGAAGACGCCCAGGTACCACGTCGGGTAGCCCTCATAGCCTTCCGAGACGAGCGTGATGACCTTGTCGACGAACATGTACATCAGCAGCACCGCCACGAGTGATGTGACGACGAGCCACACCCTGCCGACCTTCATCGTGGACACCGCTGACAGGTGACGCGCGAGTTCTTCGCCACGGCGCCCGAACCACATCACCACCACAACCATCAGGAATGCGCCGGCCACGATGCCAAGCTGATTCGACCATTGATCCAACGTGTCCAGGAGGTACAGCCCGGTTGTAGTACCGAAGCCGACCAACGACACGATGGCCATCGGGATGCAGATCCACAACGCCGTGCGGCGGACGTTGAGGTTGAACTTTTCCTGGATGGCGGAGAGCACGACTTGCAAGACCGAGACAAGTGACGTCATTCCGGCGAGCAAGAGCGACCCAAAGAACAGCGCACCGAAGATCGCTCCCCCGGGCATTTGCGCGATCACGGCTGGGAATGTGATGAAAGACAGCGTGATCCCGGTCAGGCCCTCGAGCTCGGATACGGAGACGCCTTGCTGGGCGGCGAGGAAGCCGATGGTTGAGAACACGCCGATGCCCGCGAGCATCTCGAACGACGAGTTACTGAACGCCACGACGAGGCCCGGGCCAGTCACGTTGGAACGGCGCTTACGGTACGAGGCGTAGGTGATCATGATGCCGTAGGCGATCGACAACGAGAAGAAGATCTGCCCGTACGCGGCGATCCACACGGCGGGGTCTCCCAGTGCCGCGAAGTCCGGGCTGAAGAGCGCGTCAAGCCCGTCTGCGGCGCCTTCGAGGAAGAGCGCTCGCGCCACCAACGCAGTGAACGTCACGACCAGCAGCGGGATCGCAATGATGTTGAGCTTCTCGATCCCCTTGGTCACGCCGAGCGCCAGGACGACGATCGTGACCACCCAGATCGCAGCCAAGGGCCACAGTACCCCGGGAACGAAGTCGAGGCTGAAGCCAGGATCCGCGGCTTGCAGGTATGTCCCCGTGAAGAACCCTGCGGGGTCCTCGGCGTAGGCCAGGTTGAAGCTGAAGAAGAAGTACGACAGCGCCCACGCAATGATCACCGTGTAATACAGGCCGATGATGAAACACACAGCGACGTGCCACCACCCCACAGCCTCTCCACCCTTGGCCGCACGCTTCAGCGACAGCGGCGACGACCCTCGGAAACGGTGTCCGAGAGCGTGGTCCAGGAAAAGGATGGGGATTCCCGCCGTGATCAGCGCGATCAGGTAGGGGATCATGAACGCTCCCCCGCCGTTGTCGTACGCCTCGCCTGGGAATCGCCAAATGTTCCCTAGTCCGACTGCGGAACCGACTGCGGCAAGGATGAAGGCGGTTTGACCCGACCACGCCTCGCGTTTTGGACGCGCCGCTGTCGAGCCGCCTGCGGAGCCGCCTGTGGAGTTGCTCGCCGGAGGTGGTGCTTCTTCGTCGCCAGACATCGCCGTCCCTCTCGCTTGCTATCGCTGCCACGCAAACACTGTTGCTGCCAGGGCTATCGACCATACGTCGCCGATATCGCTCCACCGTAGCGCGCGACGCCCGCTGGGGTCCTGCTGGGCGCCGCGCCTCGGGGCCACCCACGGCCAGCGCGGTCTCTGTCAGGTATCGACTCACTCGGACTGATGGAGTCGCTGACGAACTACCCCCTGACGCACTGACGCAGGAGCGAGCACTCACGGCGCGGAGAACTCAAGCTCCGACGAAGTCGAGAACATTGATGAATACGCACACAGCGACCGTTGCGCGCGTACTGCCACGTCCCGTCGCTCATCGCCTCGCGACCGTTGATGTCGTGCTGTGTGAATCGAATCTCGCGGCGGCGGATCCGGTGGAATCCCTGGATCAGGCTCGCGGATGTCTATCGCCCGCACCCCACCGGCAATCGGTCGGCGGCGAGGGTCGATCTGGGTTGGTGGAATGAAACTCACACTCGTAGCGGTGGCGACGATGTCCCATCCATATCGATGGATGTCATGGTGACAACGGGTGCAGAGCATGACGCCGTTGTCGAGGTTGGACAGACCACCCCGAGACCACCAGGTGATGTGGTGCGCCTCGCAATGCTCGGGAGGCGCATGGCACTTTGCACAGCCCCCATCCCGCTCAAGCAGAGCCAGCCTCTGAGCGCGCGAAAACACACGTACATGCCGCCCAAGGTCGAGCACTTCGCCGTCCTTACCGAGAACCTCGGGAATGATTCCGGCGTCACCGGCCAGGCGGCGCAGTTGACCCACAGAAACGGGAGCGTCGATGCCGTCGATTGTGCCAATGCCGTCGTCACCCTCGATGTCGGAAACGTTCATTCGCACCACAATCGAGGTGCGCACGCCCGAGCGGTCCATCTGCTGGCATCCGGCTGCATGGCGCGCAAGTGTGTGGAGAGCGTCGGCGCGCATCTGTCCGACCGTGCGCTGGTCAGCCTCAGCGGGATCTGAATCCCTCCGAGCGCGGAAGTCTTGAGTCACCATCTGCTCAATCGCATTGATGATGGGAGCCGCAGTCACCGCGTCCATCTGTCCGTGAAAGCGCACCATCCCCCGGTGGTCCTGCTTCCACGCCACGTACCGCTCGTCGTACTGCTCACGCTCGCGACGCTGCCGTCCCTCACGGTTCGCGCGTGCCAACGCGGTGGCGACCATCTTTTGCACCTCATGCGCTGACAGACCGACGGCCTTGCCAACAAGCCGCGCCTCGAGCTCGGCGACAGCCTGAGGGTCCAGGTCTTGCGCCGCCTCGTTGAGCGCCTGAACGACGGTCCCGGCAGCCTCCACTGAGAGTTCGCCTGACACCTGAGCCTGAGCTACGCGCGGATACTTCACAGACCGCGCAGCACGAGGCCTGGCCGCGTCACGTTCGGCGTCCGCGGGCTCACCACCGCCAAGAAGTCCCGGCGACTCCGCGACAGGAGCCACGGGCGTAAACGCGTCGCCGGCTTGTATGGTTCGCTTTGCGCGCCCAGCGGTCCCACCTGACCGCTTCGCAATCATCTTCCCCGCATCTCCGAAGCCTTCGCGGCGTGCGAATCCACCATCCGGGCTACCGGGCGCGGAGCGGCGCGAAATCTCACCCGCAAACCAGGAGTTCAACGCACCCGCAACCCGTTCCAAACGTGCCGCAGATGCCTGCCCATCACGCAGTTCATCCCGCGACAGCGCCGACGCATCGCCGTCGATGACCGCACTCACCAGTGCGATTACCCGGTCGATCTCTGCGACGTCGCTTGCCATACCTACACTCAATCAGAGGGGTCTGACATGGAACCATCGGCCCACCAAAATCCCAGGCAAACGCACAACACCCCGCGCAGCGAGCGATCCACCGGAGTGGACCGCCCACCACACGGGGCGTCGCGGAGGAAGTAGCGCTCGAGCGTTAGCCCAGCGTCACCACGACCTCTACCTCAGCACCAGGCTCTTGTACGGGAATCGGCGCGGACGCATCGACAGCCACACCGTCGACAGTCACAGACGCCACACCCTTCGACACGTGCGACGGGTTCTTCACCTCGATGTTGTACACGGCTCCGCGCCATTCGCGACGGACGTTGAACCCGTCCCAGTCCTTCGGAATGGAGGGGTCAACGATCAGACCATCGAAGGCCAGACGGATACCCAAGATGTACTTGGTCACCGCGGTGTACATCCAGCCGGCGGTTCCGGTCAGCCACGGGTTCTGGGCCTTGCCGAACCACTCGTGGTCGCGTCCGTAGAGGAACTGCACGTACGCGTAAGGCTCCGAACCGCGGACCTCGATGTTGTCGTTGTGGTTATACGGCAGGATCTTGTCGTAAAAGTCGACAGCCTCGTCGCCGCGTCCCAGCATGGCCTCGGCGATGATGGGCCAAGCGTTGGGGTGCGAGAAGATTGCCGCGTTTTCCTTGATGCCTGGGTAGACACGCGTCACGAAGCCAACGGTGTCGTCAACCTCGGTGAAGGCCGGCCAGTTCAGGTGGTTGCCGTATTCGGAGCCCAGCAGTTCGCGCACGGAGTTCATCGACTGCTCGCCGCGTTCCTGGGACGTGATGCCCGCGATGACGGGCCATGCCTGGTGCTCAAGGAAGATCTTGCCTTCCTTGTTCTCGTTCGACCCCACCTTGACGCCGTCGCGGGTATAGCCGCGGATCCACCAAGCGCCGTCCCACAGCTGCTCATCAGCAACCTTGGCAATTCGCTCGCGCTCGGCCGTGTACGTCTCGACAGCCTCGGCATCGCCGCGGTGTTCAGCAACCTCGAGGAACGCGTTGATAGCCCACGCGTGCAGGAACGTCACGAGCGAGGTCTCGCCGCCGCCCAGGTTCAGGCAGTCGTTCCAGTCCGCGCGCAGACCCAGTGCCACACCGTTCTGGCCGATCTGCTCAGCAGAGAAGTTCAGCGCGGCCTTCAGGTGCTCGTAGACAGTCGCCTCGGGCCCGTCCGCGAACGGAATGACCTCGTCGAGGAAGGCGTGGTCGCCGGTCTCCTTGACGTACTCGATGATCGAGGGCACCAGCCACAGGTGGTCATCGGAGCAGGTGTCCTCGAGGCCGTGGATGAGGTCGTCCATGGATGGCGTGGGCACGATCGTCGGCGACGGAATGTCGGGAAGCTTCTCTGCATCTGGGTCGAACGACTTGGGATCGAACAGGTGGATGCCGTAGCCGCTGGAGACCTGAGCGCGCAGCAGTTCGATGATGCGCTGGCGCGTCTTGGTGGGGTTGGAGTGGATGACGCTCATGACGTCCTGCGCGGTGTCGCGGTATCCAAGCCCGGTACGCCCACCGACCTCGACGAACGAGGCAAAGCGCGACCACACCACACAGGTTTCCGCCTGCAGGAGCGTCCACGAGTTGATCATCGTGTTCATGCCCTCGTGCGGGGTGGAGATGCGCTGCTTGGACTGCTTGTTCTTCCAGTACTGGCGTAGCGCGGCGAACTCGGCGTCCACGTTTGCGACGTCGGCGTACTTGGCCTGGATCTCGCGTCCCGCAGCGTCACGCGAGCCGTAGCCGAGCATGTAGACGAGGCGCTTGGTCTCGCCGGGCTGCAGCGTCACCTTGTGCTGCAACGAACCGCAGTGGTTCTGCGTGGTGGCGGACTTGTTGGTGCCCTCTCCACGCTCGATCGCGATGGGGTTGCGCTCATCGCGGTACGGGCCAATGAAGTTATCGCGCAGCGAGTCGTACGAGTCCGGCGTCTCCGAAGAGCAGAAGTAGTGGAACGTCCAGGGCTCGTAGTAGAAGTCGTACTCGATGATGCCGTCTTCATAGGACGACCCCGAGGCGTACAGCGACATCTGCAGGTTCTGGTTGTCGATCTCGATGGTGTGGAAGGAGAACTCCACGTACGAGCCGACCGTCAGTTCGCGGACCTTGTCCGACGTGTTGGTGACGCGGACGTCCCACAGCTCCACGTCGTCATCGAGCGGAATGAAGATGGTGTGCGAGGTGTCGATGCCGCGGTAGCTCGACTCGAAGCGCGAGTATCCCAAGCCTTGCGCGGTGGTGTACTTCGCGGCGCCCTCCCCCTCGAAGGGCTTACCGACGGGCTGCCATGCCGACGACCAGTAGTCGCCGTCCTCGTTGTCACGCACGTAGACGTAGTGACCAGGACGGTCCAGCGCCGCGCCGTTCTGACGGAAGCGCGAGATGCGTCCGTACTGCGAGGACTTGTAATACGAGTACCCACCGCCGTTGTGCGACAGCACGGTGCACATGTTCTTGGTGCCCAGATAGTTGGTCCAGGAGACAGGAACGTCGGGGCGGGTGATGACGTATTCGTCATTGTCGGTGTCGAAGTGGCCGTACTGCATGGGGTGACAGTGTCCGTTCTTTGGATTGAGAGGTAGGGGCCGATGCTACGGGCACCGGGCCGATGCTGTGGGGGACCTGGGTATTGGGTTCAGTTAGGCAGTCACGAAGGACTTGAGCCAGTCCATCAGTTCCGTGGCCTTCTCCGGGCTGTCCGCTTCGACGAACATGCGCAGGATGGGCTCGGTGCCAGAGAAGCGAAGGAGCGCCCAGTTGTCATTCTCCAGCAGGATCTTGGTGCCGTCGAGGTGACTGATCGACTTCACGGGGTACGGCCCGATGTGCGTCAGTGGGTCGGCTTCAAGGCGACGGGGCACGGCCACGCGCATCTCAGGAGTCGCAGGCACGCCAGCTTCCTCTGTGTAGAGGCGCCCAGTGATCTCGTAAATCATGGCGCGCAGCTCGGAGATCCGCTTGCCGGTCTGGGCCAGCATCTCCGCAACAAGGGCACACGCGAAGATGCCGTCCTTGCCCAGAATCCAGCCGCGCACGGTCAGGCCACCGGAGGATTCGCCGCCGAGCACGGCGTCGATCTCGTCCATGCCCGCAGTCACGTGCTTGAAGCCCACGCGGCACTCGCGCGACTCCTCGCCAAAGTGCGCGGCAAGGCGGTCCAACAGGTGCGTCGTCGCGAGGTTGCGGACTACGCCGCCCTTTTCGCCACGGACCTCGTGCAGGTACCAGTACAGGAGGAGCAGGAGGTCGTTTGTAGAGATGTACTCGCCGGTCTCGTCAACGATGCCGATGCGGTCGGAGTCACCATCGGTCGCCATGCCGAGGTCGTACTCCCCGTCAGCCTTCTTGATGATTCCGATCAGGCTGGACAGACGCTGGAGGTCAGGCGCGGGCGCCACGCCACCAAACAGCGGGTTGTGCGCGTCGTGAATGAACTCCGCGCGCACTCGCATGTCGGACAGGATGGTGCCGAGCGTCAGCTGGCTGGTGCCGTACATGGGGTCCACGACCACGCGCAGGTCGGAGCCGCGGACAGCCTCAACGTCAATGATCTTCTCGATCGCGTCGATGTAGGGCTCGGTGAGCGGCTTGTCGACGACCATGCCGGCCTTGCGGGCCAGCGGCAGGTCGAGCGAGATGACGTCATCCACAGACATGGCGTTGGCCTCGTCCTGGTAGCGGTCCGTTTCCTCGTCCAGCGGCAGCGAGCCGTCCGCGCGGAAGACCTTAACGCCGTTCCACTCCGGCGGGTTGTGGCTCGAGGTGATGATGACGCCATATGCCGCGTTCGTGTGCGGCGCAGCGAAGGTCACGAGCGGAGTCGGAACATCGTCAGGCAGCAGGATCACGGGGATGTTGTTGCCGGCGAAGACCTCCGCGGCAGCCTCAGCTGACTCGCGAGACAGGAATCGACGGTCACCACCAATGACGACGCCCTTGCTAGCAATCCCCTGGCGCGTGGCCTCGTTCGCGACGGCCTGGCACAGGCGGCGCAGGTTGCCGAGCGTGTAGCCCTCGCCGATGACGGCACGCCAGCCACCGGTACCAAACTTGATCGTGGTGTCGGTGTCCTTCTTCGGCATGAACAGGCGCTTCAACACAATGTCGGCTGCCTGCTGCAACTCCTCAGGCGTGTTGATGCCCTGGACCTCATCAGGGTCAAGGCTGCGGTAGGTCACGACCGTGGAGCCGTCCTGGATGAACTGGCGCGCAACCTCGGTCAGGCGGTGCTCGCCCTTGGCCGCGAGCGCATCGATCTGCGCGAACAGGCGCTCGGGGGCCGCAACGTAGGAGCCCACGTTGATCTCGTGCAGGTCTGCCTCGGCCGTCGTCAGATCTTCGGGCTCAACAATCGAGGTGACCTGGTCGTGGTCGCCCCGCTCGATGCGCCCGTACGGCAACGGCTGGTCAACTACTGCAGAGAGCAGAGAGAAATCCGCGCCGAGCAAGTGGTGACGGTTCAGCAATCCCCGCAGCGAATCGGTGCGCAACAACGGCGTGTCAGCGTATGTGACCAACAGTGCCGCAGCATCGGCCGGAATCGCGGAGCGGGCCGCAAGGACCGCGTCTCCCGTACCCAACGGCTCCGTCTGCTCGACGTAGGTCAGGTCGGTGCCCAGGTGCTCGCGAATGGCGGCGTCTCCCGGAGCGGTCACGACCACGATGTGGCTCGCGGGCACCACTGCGCGGACGTTCTTGAGCGCGAGCTCGGCGACCGTGGAGTCCCCGAGGGACTCGGACAGCAGCCCCCGCGAGGCGTCATCTGCGCCAGCGGCGAGGACGACAGCCGCGGTGACGGGCTTGGCGAAGGGTGACTCGGCGTCTTTGGCCATCGGTGTGCTCCTCAGGTCGACCACATTGTTTGTTAGGAAACCTACCTAACTCCTGAGTGAAGCCTATCTTCTTCCGGCCACATCGCATAGACACGCAGGCGCGCCACGAGCAAAACGCGGGTTTAGAAGGGCCGATGCTCGGGCCCAGAGCACAGCAACGTCGCCACACGAGGTGGCAAGGTGAGCGCGGAAGGGCTACTGCGTGGCGGAAAGCCAGTCGCGCGCCTGGGCCCGCGCGGTGTCGAGCGAGGCGCGGCGGGCGCGCAACGAGTCCGCATCCGTGCCGGCCGCTGACGACGTGTCAGCATCAATCGCCTCGGCGAGTAGACGCAGAACCTGCTGCCCCTGAGCCGCGCGGTGACGCCGCTCGTCAGAGGGCGCGGACTCGGTGAGTTCGTGCAGTGCCTGGTCTGTGTCAATGACCCGCGTGCGGCCCGCCTGCCACATCGACATCGCTTCCGTCTGGCTGGGCTTGGCGAGGATCTGCGGGATCAGCGAGTCCTCGAACCAGGCGATCTCCGCGCGAGCCTCCATGAGCTGCTTGTCCCACCCGCTGCGCTTGGAGTGCCACACACCCCAGATGATCGCGATGGCGGCAAGAATGAGCGCCGCGATGGCCCACGGCCACAACTCGTCACCGGAGCCGTCTGCGACGTCATTGCTCGACGCGGTTTCCGTCGCGGTCGGCGTGGGCGTGGGCTCCGGGTCCGGCTCGGGAGCGATCGTCTCGGTCTCCGTGGGAACGGGCTCCGGGTCTTCAGTCACCGTCTCCGTCGGAGCGGGCTCAGGACTACTGGAGTTGTCCGGAACGCGCGTGATGCTCGGAAGGTTCGAAGGATCGATATCCGGCAAGTACCCACAGCCCGCGACTCCCGTCACAAGCGTGGCGCCAAGGATCAGTGCGGTAATGCGACGGGCAGTAGACCTCACGGGACATCCTCCGTTGGAATCAGCGGTTGCTGGTGAGCCTAGCGGGCAGCACCACGAATGTCTGCGTCTATCAGGCGGGTTCGTCAGACTCCGGCGCAGCGCCAGGCAACCGGTCAAGCCGCGCCATCACGTTAAACACGATCGCCACGACGACCCACGGCCACCCAATCGCAAGCACGGGGTCAATTCCGCTCGGCTCCCCCGCCGCCGCAATCACCGCAGTTCCCTGAGCCCACACGCCCAACGGAACCACCACTGCCCACGCCACAGCGACACCGGCGGCTGCGTCCCAATCTCGCCGACGCATCGGCCCTACCAACGGCTCACCATCAGCCAAGTGGCGTGCGAAGCGGCTCAGTACAAAGGCCGTAAACGCGATCGACAGCCACATCGCCACATCGCCGAGATAGATGCGCGCGCGGTCGGCAAGATCGGTGATGTTCGAGTATTCGAAGGTCGCGGAAGCCTCAACGCCCTTCAAGACGCCTTCCGGCATGGACGCGGGGTTGAGCACGTCGCTGTCGAGAACCACCGCGGCGCTGCCCTCGGACACAGTGAGCCCGTAGCCAAACTGGAAGATCGCGATCAGGAAGGTCATGCCCATGACGAACAGCAAAGTGCGCGATGCGTTGAGCCAGCGGTGGGCAGGGTCAGCGGTCTGCTCGGTCTCGCTCACGTGACTCCCCTGCTGTTCTGTGTGGCTTGGTTCCGCATGGATCGTATCGCTGAGTGGCGCTCACGTGGGTGTCGTGGCGGGCCGATGCTCGGGTTGTGCGGCGTTCCTGGGCACCACCTTGACGTGTCGGTGCTGATTGATACGGTCGTCAGTGGATCAGGAAGTTTGGCCGTCAAGCCCTCCAGCTGGCCAACTGGCAACCGCGTCCCGACACGGTGCCTCTGGAGGAAGATCCGCCCTGTGTCACATCGTCACGGGGAAGAACGGATTCTCGAGGAGAGAACCATGTCGCAAGACAGCCCTGCCCGTTGCACCTACTCAGCTTCGGGCCACATGATTCACCCCATTCAACGCAAGCTCGCGCGCCGTGCGGGTCGGAGGGAACAAATGCAGATTGTCGGCGAACACGACCGTGGCTTCGTCGTAGCGCCGCTGGAGAATCCGGACCGAGTCGAGGTCTGGTGCATGCATCAAGAGTGGCGCGACAAGGTACGCGATGCAGTCAAACGGACGAACCCAACCGTGATTGCGTACGACTACGGTCTCGCAACCGTCGGAGGCTTCGATGTCTCCTACGCATCGCCCCACGGCTGGGAGCCCTGTCCCTCACCGGATGAGATGGCTCCGTGGATGAAGGGCATTATCACCCGTCAGGAACTCAGGGCGTGGGCGCAACGTGAAGGGGGCGCTACTGGGTCCTGACCTACGCACCTAGAGAACGAGAAAGCGGGACATGAGTGCCCGATTCCTCACGGATTCGGACACTCATGTCCCGCTAAGACGCGTTTGGGTTAGCGCGTGCGACGACCGCCCCGGCTGGACGAGAAGTCCGCTGCCGATTTGTGGCCGCCCGAGGACTGTCCACCGGAACGGCGCCCCGCAGGCTTGCTGCTGGCGTGGCGAGTGCCACCCTGCTCGTTTGAGGTCGCGGTCGAGCGCGACTGGGTGTTACGCGAGCGACCGCGTCCACCCTGGCCACCGGAACGCTGTCCGCCCTGGCTCTGGCCACCGCGCGACTGTCCGCCACCGTGACCACCACGGCGCGAGTTTCCGCCGCCGTTGCCACGGCCGCGTCCACCGCCGCCCTGCTGCTTGGGAGCCTCGGGAGACGGCTTCACGTAAGGAGCGACCTCACCAATCAGGTCGATGACCTGGGAAGAGGTGGAGCTGACAGCCTCGGGCTTGACCGTGATCTTTGCGCGACGCAGAAGCTGGTCGGCGTCACGACGCTGCTCGGGTAGAACAATCGTCACGACGTCACCGGCGGTGCCGGCGCGGGCGGTGCGGCCCGAGCGGTGCAGGTATGCCTTGTGCTCGGCTGGCGGGTCAACGTGGATGACGAGTTCGATGCCATCGACGTGGACACCGCGCGCTGCGACGTCGGTCGCGACGAGCACCTTGACCTCGCCGGACGCGAATGCCGCGAGGTTACGGTCACGGGCGTTCTGCGACAGGTTGCCGTGCAGGTCGACCGCGGGGATGCCGTCGGACGTGAGCTGCTTGGCAAGACGCTTCGCGTGGTGCTTGGTGCGCATGAAGAGGATGCGGCGCCCGGTACCTGATGCCAGGACGCGGACGACCTCCTTCTTGGCTTCAGCATCGGCCACACGGAAGACGTGGTGCGTCATGGCCTCCACTGGGCTCTCAGCGCTGTCGACGCTGTGAGTGGTGGGGCTGTCGAGGAAGCGCTTGACGAGCTTGTCCACGCCGTTGTCGAGCGTGGCGGAGAACAGCAGGCGCTGTCCCTGCTTAGGAGTGGCGTTCATGATGCGCGTGACGCCGGGCAGGAAGCCGAGGTCGGCCATGTGGTCGGCCTCGTCCAGCACTGTGATCTCGATTGCGTCGAGCGACACGATGCGCTGCTTCATGAGGTCTTCGAGGCGACCCGGGCAGGCCACGACGATGTCGACGCCACGTGCCATGGCACGCTCCTGGCGCGACTGGTTGACGCCACCAAAGATGGTGGTGGTGCTCATGCCGTAGGCGGCTGCCAGCGGTGCGAGCACGGCGTCGATCTGGGTTGCGAGCTCACGGGTAGGAGCAAGCACGAGCGCACGAGGGCGACCGGGCTGAGCCTTGCCGCCCTTGGTGTTAAACGTGGTGGAGCCCAAGCGAGCGACGATGGGCAGCGAGAAGGCAAGGGTCTTACCCGAGCCAGTCTTGCCGCGTCCCAGGACGTCGCGTCCTGCGAGGGTGTCGGGCAGGGTGTCTGCCTGGATGGGGAAGGCGTTGGTCTTGCCTTCACGCTCGAGTACATCGGTCAGTGCGGTGGGCACGCCGAGTTCGGCGAAAGTCTGAGTCATGCTGTGGTGATGCCTTTCGGGGCAAGGTGCCGGACGCGTCACTGAACGTCAGCAGCGCGTGTTGTCCGTGGAAGTCACGGCACCGGCAATGGTGGCGAAGCGCGAAGGTGTCCGCGTTCGTTCGCCGAAGAGAGGATTTCTACGAGCCGCGCTGGTGTCCAGTTGGTGGACGTGGGCCTAGATACAGGCCGAGCGCTAAGCGAGAAGGAGAAGCAATCTGCGACGCGTGTCCGGTCTTGTCGACCGGGCTACAGCCTCAAGGATACCAGGTGCAGCGCCAGCGGCGTGGATCCTGGAGAGCGCCGGGCTAACCGGAACTCCCCAGGACCGCCAGAAGGCCTAGCGCAACTGCGCGCCGAACTCCTTCTCTGCGGAAGCGATGATCGCCTCGCGCACAGCGAGCACCTCATCAGCCTGGAGCGTGTGGTCGGCAGAGCGGAGGCGGACGTTCACGGCCAGCGACTTCTCGCCTTCGCCGATCTGTTCGCCTTCGTAGACGTCGAATACGCGGGCGTCCTCGACGATCTCTCCCCCGGCGCGCTTCACTGCATCGACAAGTTCGCCAGCGGCGACATCCGCCGCCACGACGAACGCGAAGTCCTCCTTCGCGACGACCTGCTGCGACACAGCCACAGCCTCAACGATGGAGCCTTCGCCCTCTTCGATCAGCGGATCGAGGATGACCTCGAACGCCACGGAGCGCGCGGGCAAACCGAGCGTCTCGCAAACCTTGGGGTGCAGCTCACCGGCGTGCGCAACGAACGAGCCGTCTGCGAGCCAGTAGCTCGCGCCGCGACCCGGGTGCCACGGCATGCGCGCACCCTGCGACACGACAACCTCAACACCGGCAGCACGCGCAATGCGCTCCACTGCGGCGAGGGCGTCTTCCCAGCTCCACGCCGTCGCGTGACCGTTCCAGCCAGCACGCACGCGGTTACCCGCCATGATGCCGGCGACGCGGCGCTCCTGGCCGGGTAGCGCCTCGTTGAGCGCCTGGATCTCCTCAGGCGTGATGCGGCCGTCGTTCGGGTTGGCCGCAGGCACGTCGCCGATGTTCTTCCCCTGATAGGCGCGCCCCAGCTCGTATACGGCGATGTCCTGCTCGCCACGGCCCAGGTTCACCTTCACGGCGTCGACGAGCGTCGCCATCATCGAGGTGCGCATGATCGGCAACTCGGCAGACAGCGGGTTGGCCAGGCGCACAATGTCGCGACGGGCATCAACGTCGGCGATGCCGAGCTCGTCCAGGCGCGACTCCGCGATGAACGGGTACGTCAGCACCTCGGTCAGGCCGGACTCGGCGAGCGTGCGCGCCACCGAACGACGCACGCGCTGGCCATGCGTCAGCCCACGCCCAGGAGGCGCCACGGGCAGCACGGAAGGCAGGTTGTCGTAGCCACGCAGGCGTGCGACCTCCTCAACGAGGTTCACCGGTGCTTCAAGGTCCGGGCGCCACGTGGGCGGCGTGACGAGTAGCGATTCGTAGTCGCGGTCGACCTCGCAGCCAACCTCCTCGAGCGCCGCAACGACCTCGTCGGGCGTGTACTCCACACCCACAATGAGGGACGGGAACGCCACATCCATGGCAATCTGCGGAAGCGCGACGGTCGAGTCGACGTCGGTGAAGACGTCCTCGATCTCACCCCCACCAAACTCCTTCATCAGCTCCAGGGCTCGCTGCACCGCCAGCGGCGGGAGCTGCGTGTCGACTCCACGCTCGAAACGGCGCGACGCCTCGGACCCCAGACGGTGCCGGCGCGCGGTGCGGGCGATCGTGATGGGGTCGAAGTGCGCGGCCTCAAGCAGGATGTCGGTGGTCGCGTCGGAAACCTCAGTCTCCGCTCCACCCATGACACCGGCCATACCAATGGCACGAGCACCGTGACCACCGGCGGAGTCCGTGATGAGCAGGTCCTCTTCCGACAGCGAGCGCACAGCGTCGTCAAGCGTCGTCAGCTTCTCGCCAGTGTGAGCACGGCGCACCACGATGGGCTCGGTCAGCGTGCCCAGGTCGTAGGCGTGCAGCGGCTGGCCTAGCTCGAGCATCACGTAGTTGGTGACGTCGACAGCCAGCGAGATGGGACGCATCCCTGCCTGGTCAAGGCGACGCTTCATCCATGCTGGAGACGCGGCAGTGGGATCGAAGCCGCGCAGGCGGCGCGCCACGAAGCGATCGCAACCGACGGTGTCGCGCACGGGCGCCTGGTCCTCGACGACCACAGCGAAACCGTCGCCGGCAGTTCCGGTGACCGAAACATCGGCCGGATCCCGGAACTCCTGCCCCGTGGCGTGGCTGTATTCACGTGCGACACCGCGCACGGAGAACGAGTAGCCGCGGTCGGGGGTCACGTTGATCTCGAGGGTGGACTCGTCCAGGCCCATGAGGGCAATGGCCGATGCTCCAGGCACCAAGTCGCCGTCGCTCACCAAACCGGGGAACGTGACCTCGGACTCACCGGACGGCGAGGACAGCACGATGATGCCGTCGTGGTCCTCCCCCAGGCCCAGCTCCTTGGACGAGCAGATCATGCCGTCAGACCAGTGGCCATACGTCTTGCGGCCACCGATTTGGAAGTTTCCAGGAAGCACGCCGCCGGGCAGGATGCACACCACGAAGTCGCCCTCGTGGAAGTTATGCGCACCGCACACAATGCCCTTGGAGGAGGGGTACTCCTCCTTGTTGTCAGGCTTGTGGCCGGGGCCCGCAGGGTCGTTGTGCTCCCCCACGTCCACGCGGCAGTAGTTGACGGTCTTGCCGTTGGAGGCAGTCTCCTTGGTCAGCGTCATCACGCGACCAATCACGAGCGGGCCGGACACGCCGCCGCCCTCGATGCCTTCTTCTTCCAGGCCCACCTTGGCGAGCGCTGCGGCTACGTCCTCGGCGGTGTGTCCGTCAACGAGAGAGACGGACTCTTCAAGCCACTTCAGCGGAATCTTAGGCACTTAAATCTCCATTCCGAACTGCTGGGAGAAGCGAATATCGCCCTCAACCATGTCGCGCATGTCCTTGACGCCGTGGCGGAACATGAGCGTGCGCTCAATGCCCATGCCGAAGGCGAAGGCGGTGTATTCATCGGGGTCGATGCCGGCCGCACGCAGCACGTTGGGGTGCGTCATGCCGCAGCCGCCCCACTCGATCCAGCCGGTGCCGGAGCAGGTGCGGCAACCGGAGTCCGCGCCGCCGCACACGAAGCAGCGCAGGTCCATCTCAGCGCTGGGCTCGGTGAAGGGGAAGAACGATGGGCGCAAGCGCGTGACGGCGTCGGGGCCAAAGAGTGAGCGCGCGAAGGCGTCGAGCGTGCCCTTCAAGTGCGCCATCGTGAGGCCCTTGTCGACCGCGAGGCCCTCGATCTGGTGGAAGACCGGGGTGTGGGTCGCATCGAGTTCGTCAGTGCGGAAGGTCTTGCCCGGGCACACGACGTAAATACCGCGACCCTCATCGACGAGGCCGTCGCGACGGTCCATGGCGGCGCGGATCTGCACCGGCGACGTGTGGGTACGCAGCAGCAGGCCGGACTCGGGCGGGTCGATGAAGAACGTGTCCTGCATCTCGCGCGCCGGGTGATCGGGGTCGAAGTTGAGGGCATCGAAGTTGAACCACTCCGCCTCCATCTCGGGCCCTTCGGCGACTTCCCAGCCCATAGCGACAAACGTGTCGCACATGCGCTCCTGCATGGACTCCAGCGGGTGGCGCGCGCCCACGAGCGCGCGGTTCACGGGAAGTGTGACGTCAACGGTTTCCTCGATCAGCACGCGCGCGTCGCGCTCGGCCTCGAGTTCCTCCTGGCGCGTCGCGAGTGCCTTGTTCAGGCGACCGCGGGCCGCGCCCATGGTCTTGCCCGCAGTGGCCTTGTCTTC
The DNA here is from genome assembly GCF_000975035.1 of Demequina flava. Lineage (GTDB taxonomy): Bacteria > Actinomycetota > Actinomycetes > Actinomycetales > Demequinaceae > Demequina > Demequina flava. Next base: position 52,253 of record NZ_BBRA01000001.1, read on the forward strand.
AGGAGCGACCTGGCCAATCTGGCGGTTCGCCAGCGTCAGGGGTGCTTTGTCCCCCGTGTGTGCCAGGCGCGTCTCCTTGAGAGCGTCTAGAGAATCGGCGGCGGCGATATCCGCCAGTGCGGTCTGAACGGCCGCGTCGACGCCAGCGGCGTCCAATGGTGAGAGCTCAGTCATAGCTGCTTTCCAGAAAGCTGTTTTGGGTCCGTGCGGAAGTCTACCGGCGCAGGCTGGCACGCAACGTGGGGCCAGGCCGGATTGGGCCCAGGGGTCCTCCCTGGGCCTACATAAACAGCGAAGGTGCGGTGCGACGCGGCGCGACCGACTCCCCGAACACGGCAGCGCGGCGGGCCTGGACGGCGATGCGGGCGCTGGTGTTCATGAGAACTACTGTATCGGGAACGCCGACGCATCCCCGGCATCGGGCCGATGCTCGCTCAGGTTTCGAATTAACCGGAAGCCAGGAGGCCGGCAAGCAAGATGACGATCAGGCCACCTGCCACGGTGTTGATGATCGGCAGAGCGATCCGCAGGAAGATCGGCATTGCGGGAGTCTTCACCACGCGCACCGACATGAAGAACAACACCAGCCCCAAGACCACAGCGAGGAAGCTTCCGAGGAGCACCAGCAGCAGCGGCGCGAACATCGCGATCTTCTCTGCCAGCGTGGCGTGTGCGCCCATGCGGAAAATCTCGGTGCCCTGCCACGACAGGCGCTGGAACCCAGGAACCCACCCGTGTGCTCGGAGCTCGCCCATTTCGCCGTTGGCCATGGGGATCAGCCACCGGCCGCGGCGCCGCGAGACGATCTCGTCGTCGTGGCGAATGAAGTAGAGAACGCCCTGGGCACCCTTAATCTCAGTGGAGCCCACTGAGCCGGGCAGTTCTAGCGGCGTGATTTCGTTGGTCATGCGTACCTCGTTTCCGCGCTGAGGTTAACAGCCGCGTGTTTCCGCTTGGTATCAGCGTGGGGTGTCGTCGGCGGTCGGCGTCCCGGTGTCGTCGGGATCCAGGCCGGCGTCAGGACCGTACGCACGGCCCTTGCGGGTCCTCTTTCCGCGCACCAGGCGCTCGTCCGCTTCCGACAACAGCGCGTGAAGCTCAACGCGCGTGCCAGGAGCGATGACGGTGTACCCGGCGGTCACGCCCACGTGCACAGCGTCGCCAGACACCGCATGAATCTTCTGCGCGACGGCCTCGCGCAAGCGTTCTGCGAGGACTCCTCCGTCATCAACGTGGCGGACGCTGTGGAGAGTGACGAACTCGTCTCCCCCGAAGCGCGCAGCCACGTCCTTGCCGCGTGTTGAGTCCCGCATCGCGGTTGCCGCGGCGATCAGCACCTGGTCGCCGGCATCGTGGCCCGCGGAGTCGTTCAGCGCCTTGAAGTTGTCGAGATCGAGCACCGTGAGCACCACCGCGTCGCCTTGTTCAACGGAGCGGTCGAGCAGGCGGTCACCGCGCAGCGTGAACTCCGCCCGATTCACGAGGTTGGTGAGAGGGTCCCGGGCCGCGTTGTGGCGCAATCTGCGCAATGGCCGCCTCACTTGCCAGATCAGTACCGCTGCGATCACCGTGACGGTGAAGGAGTACAGGGTGATCCAGGCAAGCAAGTCGCGTGTGCCACCCAAGCCGCTCGACAACTGACTGGAATCGGCCGTCATATGGATGTACCAGTCCAGGTTGTCCTCAGCGGCGAAGGTCTGGTCAAGAACGAGGGTCTGGCCGCGTTCGGTGAAGCGGGCCTGGTCCGGTCCACCTGGAGAGCCTTCCGTCGCGATCCCGAGATCGGTGGCGTAAGGCACTTCGCCGGTGTCGACGACGTACGACGTCAAAGCGTCGAGGTACTCCAGTGGGACAGCGATGACGTGAGAGTCCGCGGACAGGACCACCGCCTCGGCTCCGGCCCCCAGTGGCAGGTCGTCGAGAACGTCCCCGAGCGCGTCCAAGCTCAAGTCAGCGCCGATCACTGCAACTGGGTCCCCTGTGGGCCGCTCGCGCGCTGCCAGCGCGACAGAGACAAGTGGCGCCGGCGCAACGAAGGACACGTAGGGGTCGGTCCACTCGATGTGAGCGCCGTCTTCCCCCGCGAGGTACCAAGGGCGAACGCGTGGGTCGTACTCTGTGTCTCCAGTGGCCGGCTCGCCGAGCGGGGTAAACACACTGTCGTAGGTCAGGACATCGACCTGACCATCGCCAGTGGACGCTCGCGACACATATCCCCCGGCAGAGCGCTCGAGGTTGAGAAACGCCCCATCCGGCCAGCCCACATACATCGATCGCACATCGGGAGCCGCGACCATCCGCTGGTACAGGGAGTTCAGAAGATCGTCATCGGATGGAGCCTGGTCGCCTCGCGTGATCTGCAGTGCGGTGGCAATGACGGCACTCTCCGCGAATTGGGCGTAGCGCGCGACGCGCTCGGTCGTGAGGTCCCCAACGTAGGAATAGGTGTCAAGAGCGGCGTCTTCCAGCTTGCGGTCCGCGGCAACGGCGAACACGACGGTAGCGGCGCCTTGCACCACAGCGATCGATGCAATCAGCACCAACGCCAACAGATACCCGCGCGTGCGAGTAAGCCGCCAGCGCCTACGAATACCCATGGATCAAGGTTAAGCAAGGGCTATGGCCACGATTGGCCAATTACGTGTGGAGTGTGTCACCCACACCCGCGGCGTCAGGCTGAGTGCTGAGCCTGCGCGGAGGCGTACAAGCAGACGCTTGCCGCGGTTGCGAGGTTGAGGCTTTCGGCGCGGCCGTAGATCGGAATTCGCACCACCTGATCGACGAGCGACAGTTCGTCGTCGCTGAATCCCCAGGCCTCGTTGCCGAAGACCCACGCGGTGGGCTCGGAAAGGGCCGATGCATCGGCTGAGTTATCGCCCAGCGTCACGTCCCCGGAACCATCAGCGGCGAGGAGTCGCAGGCCCGCAGTCGACAGCGCCGCGAGGGCATCCTCGTACGGGAGCGACCGCACGACGGGAAGGTGGAACAGGCTTCCTGCAGTCGCGCGGATCACCTTGGGGTTCGAAATGTCCACGCACTGCCCGGCGAGGACGACAGCGTCAGCCCCTGCAGCATCGGCCGCACGAATTACCGTGCCGGCGTTACCTGGATCCCGGACGTTACTGAGGACCGCAACCAGGGTGGGCTTGGTCGCCACGACGTCGTCGAGCGAGGTGCCGGCATCATCCAGCACCGCGACGACGCCTTGTGCGTCCTTACTCATTCCCTCAAGCACCTGCGCGGTGCCGAGGTGAACGTAGCGCCCGGCGTCCAATGCACGCTGGGCGATCTCGGGGTGGCGCTCAAGCGCCTCTTCCGAGATGTAGAGGTCGCGAACGCGTTCGGGAACGCACGTCACGGCCTCTCGCGCTGCTTGCGGCCCCTCCACGAGGAGGGCACCGACGCGCGAACGCGCAGAACGCCCCGCAAGCGCGGCGACCTTCTTGATGCGCTCAGCCTTCACGTTGGTGAGGGTGAGCTCCAGGTCTGCCAGCGATGCGGGGCGTTCTGTCATGCGAATGCGCTTTACGCGGCGGGAGCGTTGACGTCCTCGGGAAGCGCCTTCTTGGCAGCCTCCACGAGGGTCGCGAACGCGGCCTCGTCGTTCACAGCGATCTCTGCGAGCATGCGACGGTCAACCTCGATCTCAGCAGCCTTGAGGCCCTGGATGAAGCGGTTGTACGTCATGCCGTTCGCACGAGCTGCGGCGTTGATGCGCTGGATCCACAGACGACGGAAGTCGCCCTTACGCTTACGGCGGTCGCCGTAGCTGTAGACCATTGAGTGGGTGACCTGCTCCTTTGCCTTGCGGTAAAGGCGCGAGCGCTGGCCGCGGTAACCCGCTGCCCGCTCGAGGGTGCTACGGCGCTTCTTGTGGGCGTTTACTGCCCGCTTGACGCGTGCCATGTGTTACTCCTTGCGTTAAACGGGCGTTACTCGCCCAGCAGCTTCTTGATCTTCTTCGAGTCGGCGTCCGACAGAATCGCCGAACCGGCGACGCGGCGCTTGCGCGAGGAGGTCTTCTCCTCGAACTTGTGCACGTTCATTGCGTGAGCGTGCTTCACCTTGCCGGTGCCAGTGAGCTTGAAGCGCTTCTTGGCGCCCGAGTGGGTCTTGTTCTTCGGCATGTCTGCCCTTTCTTGACATCAGGCCCGGTTGTGACCGGACGCGTCTGTACCCGGCTTATTCGCCGGACGGCTTCTTGGCAGCCTTCGCGGCTGCTCGCTCTTCACGCTCAGCGGTCGCTGCGACCTTTGCCGCATCGCGCGCCTTGCGCTGCTCTTCCTTGGCTTCCGCCTTCTTCTTCAGCGGGCCCAGGACGAGCGACATATTGCGCCCCTCTTGCGAAGGTGCGTTCTCGACGACTCCGTACTCCTCGAGCTCAGCCGCCAGCTTCATCAGCAGGCGACGACCCATCTCAGGACGGGACTGTTCGCGACCGCGGAACATGATCGTGACCTTGACCTTGTCGCCGCCCTTAAGGAAGCGGATGACGTGGCCCTTCTTGGTCTCGTAGTCGTGCTCGTCGATCTTGAGGCGGAATCGCATCTCTTTGATCTCAGTGTTGGCCTGGTTGCGCCGGGCCTCACGTGCCTTGACAGCCGCCTCGTACTTGAACTTTCCGTAGTCCATGAGCTTGACGACTGGGGGGCGCGAGTTGGGAGCGACCTCGACAAGGTCAAGCTCTGATTCCTGCGCCAGACGGAGCGCATCCTCAATGCGGACAATGCCGACCTGCTCGCCCTGCGGTCCGACAAGACGGACCTCAGGAACGCGGATGCGATCGTTGATGCGGGGCTCGTTGATGAGTGGCTCCTTACACAGTGGACGTGGCTACTACCCCCGAGCAAGGAAAAAGGCCCTCACCCGAACACGAGTGAAGGCCACCGTCATATCTGTACTGGCCTCATCGTAATGAGGTCGATACCTGACATGGGACCCAGGCCCATTTGCTGGCCCTAGGGTGGGAGGTGGACTCCACTTGCGCGCCGAGAAACCTCTTCCCGGCCGGTCGACTCACAAGGATATCACGATGACTGACTCCCCGTCCGCCAATGACTCACTGGGCGGCGCTGACGCCAACGCGGCACGCGATCTCGCCGAGGTCAATGCGGTGGAACTTATCTCTACTGTAAGCGTTCATCTACTGAGCGCCGCCGCGCTCCGTTGCGGATTGGCCGACGAAGGCGAAGAGCACCAGGACCTCGATGAGGCCCGCACGCTCATCAACGCCCTCGCTGGTCTGATTACAGCGTCCTCACCGGATCTCGGCGACACTCATGCACGCGCGCTGCGTGATGGATTGCGAAGCGTACAGTTGGCGTTCCGGGAAGCCTCAGTGGTTCCCGATGCGCCGGGTGAAGGCCCAGGAGAGAAGTACACGGGGGCAGTGAGCTAGATGGATCGAACTCCTCAGGAGACAGACACCGACGACACAACTGTCGTTGGCGACCCTGGCGCGCCTGAGGAGTCCATCACTGACACGGCTGACGAGACTCCCTCGGAGACGGCGGCACCCCCCGCAGAGGTTGAGACAGCTCTCGACGAACCGGACAGCACCGATGACGAGGCTGTGAGTACCGACGACGTGTCCGCGAGCGCGGACACCGCGACTGCCGAGCAACGCATTGTCGGAACCGTGCCGGCCACCGGACCCATCCCGATCGTTGGCGATGCCATCCCCGTCACGGGTCCCGTTCCCGTCATCCGTCCTATCTACCCACCCAAGCGCCGCCTGCCGTGGATCATCTCCACGATTGCGCTCCTGCTCCTGCTGATCGGCGGCGCGTACCTGGGATGGCGGATGTACGAGGTCAATACAGAGTGGCAGGCGTATGCAGGCGATCTGGAGATGGCCAACTACGAACTGGGCGAGCAGATCGCGCAGGAGCAGGCGACTGTGGTGGAGAAGGAGGCCGAGGTCGACCTCCTGTCGGAGCAGCTCGCCAATTCCAACGACCGGTTGCTGGACCTCGCTGACGAGAAAGCCTCCGCTGTCGACGGCCAGGAGTTCAATGAGCAACTCATCGAGGGCCTCAACACGACGTTGAGCCTGGGGCAGACCGCCACGGCTTCGCTCAACAGCTGCATCGACGGCCTCGAGCAGCTCAACGAATACCTTGCGGCCCCCGAGGACGAGTACGACCCGGAACAGGTCGAGGACTACGCCGACGGAGTCAACGAACTGTGCGCGGCCTCTGACACTGCGACGGCAAACTTCCAGTCAGCCTTGGCGTCCGAGTGAAACGCCTCGCTGCCGCCGCCATCGCAGCCGCCCTGACCTTGGGTGGATGCGCGGTCCTCCCCGCATCCCCGGCGCCCATGCCCTCGGACTGGGTGCCGGAGCCCTCAGCGGCCCCTGAGCTCAACAATGTGGCCCTGTCCCCCGACGGGTTCAGTGCCGCCCAGCGGATGACGTTGCGTGTGCGCAATATTGGTTGCGGATTCATCTCGACCGGCTCAGGCTTCGCGCTTGACGCCTACACGCTGGTCACGAACCGTCACGTGATCGACAACACCCAACGCATTGAGTTGTCGACGCACGACGGCCGCACGGTCGAGGTCGAGACCGCATCAGTCACCACTGTCGCCGATATCGCGATCGTCACCACCGCCACATCGATGGGCGGTGCCTTCGCCGTTCGCGCCGACGAGGATCCCCTCGAGGGCGACGCGGTCACCGCCGTCGGCTACCCCAAGGGCGGACGCCTCACCACCACTACCGGTGTTGTACTGGGTCCCGTCCAAGATCCGCTCGCGGAGGACGGCGCGGGCGGCGCAGTCGACAAGGTTCTGGCAACAACTGTGCCCGTCGAGGTCGGGTCATCCGGCTCACCCGTGCTGAACGAGGCCGGTGAAGTGGTGGGTGTCGTCTACGCCAAGAACGACAACAATCAGAGTTTCATTGTGCCCGTGTCGACGCTGAACTCGCTACTGACCCAGCCAAGTCTCCTGGTGCCCGAGCCCACCAACTGCGACGCCTAGCGTCCGCACCGTGGCGATCGCGGCATCGGCCCAATGCGCCCACCACACGTCACGCTTGGGTGAGCTTCAACTCCAAGCCATCCACCCGCTGCGCCACCACATCTGACTGTGCGAGCTCGCGCTGGACGCGCTCCAGCACCGTATCGACCTCGGGGCGCGTCAGCCCCGCGACCAGCGCCAGGACAACAGCAATCTCCGCCCCTGTGCCCTGCCGGACTGACACCGCCTTGAGCGCGGAGTCCAACGTCACTGCGTCGCGGACAGCCTCGACGATGTCCGGCTGAACCTCGCCCTCGATGACTGCGGGCTTCCACGTGTCCCCCTGACCAAGGGCCCACACCGCAGGCCGCGGAATGAGCACAGTCTCCATGCCGGGGTTGAGGACCAGCGACGACCAATTCTCCGCGATCGCGGCGAGCGCTGCCCGTGGACCTTCAGCGGGGATCGGCCGGGCCTTGTCGTTCCAGGCCTTGACGGCATCGACGTCGGTAAAGACCGGAAGCGCGGCGCGACCGTCAGGCATCTGGACCGCCACGACGCCGGTGGATGCCACTGCGTCTTGTTCGAGTCCGTGCTCGCCCACGAAGCGCTCTTCCCCCGTGGCCAGGACGGGTATCAAAACCCGCGCATAGGCGAGGGCGTCCACCACCTCAGACAACGGCGCGTGGCCATGCGAGTGGCGGATGAGCACCTGAGCCAGGCGGGCATCGGCGGTCCCGTCGTCGTCGGAAAAGACCGACTCGGGAATCTCTTTCATGGGCTCGTCACTCATACCTACGACTCTACGCGCAGGCTGTGACTGGAACTACGGGCGACCCGCGATGTCCAGCGCCTGCGGCAGCGTGAAGTTGCCGTTGTAGAGGGCCTTACCGACGATGGCGCCCTCGACGCCGATGTCAGTGAGGGTGCGGATCGCCGCAATATCGTCGAGGCTCGAGATTCCGCCCGAGGCAACGACAGGGGCCTTGGTGGCCTCGGCAACCTGGCGCAACAGCTCCAGATTGGGCCCGGACAGCATGCCGTCCTTCTTGACGTCGGTGACGACGTAGCGCGAGCAGCCTTCGGAGTCTAGGCGAGCGAGGACGTCCCACAGGTCGCCTCCGTCGCGGGTCCATCCGCGTCCCGACAGCGTGGTGCCGCGTACATCCAGTCCCACGGCCACGCGGTCGCCGTGCTTCGCGATGGCGGCTGCGGTCCACTCGGGGTTTTCCAGGGCCGCGGTGCCGATGTTGACGCGGGCGCATCCGGTCGCGAGAGCGCGCTCGAGCGACTCGTCATCGCGGATTCCGCCGCTCATCTCAACCTTGATGTCCACGCTCTTGACGACGCTCTCCAGCAGTGACGCGTTCTCACCACGACCAAAGGCGGCGTCGAGGTCGACCAGGTGAATCCACTCCGCTCCCCCGTCAACCCAGTCCTGCGCGGCCGACAGCGGGTCGCCATAACTGGTTTCCGAGCCGGCCTCTCCCTGAGTGAGGCGCACGGCCTGGCCGTCAGCAACATCGACGGCGGGAAGGAGTTCGAGGCGGGGGGTGTCGGTCATGGTCTCGCTTTCTCAGGCGGGCTCGTGTGCGGCTTGTCAAGGGCCGATGCGGGATCAAGGCTACCGGCACCCTCGCCTAGGGTGCGCCGTGGGTAGAGAGGGCGGAGTTCGCCTCACGAAGATTGATACACGTTTTTCTGGACAGTTCATCACTTCGTGTATTACCGTGGCGGCTATGACAGCAATGGCACACGCGAACGCCGGCGCCGAGGGCATGGACCCCGGACTCATCGCCCTGAGCGCGACACCCACCCACACCGCGGCGCTCGCCCACCTGGGCCACGCGCTCTCCGATGCGACGCGCTCCGCGATTCTGCTCGCCCTACGCGATGGTGCTCAGTGCCCCGCTGACCTCGCCGAGGCGCTCGATGTCAGCCGCCAGAAGATGTCCAATCACCTTTCAACGTTGCGCGGTTGCGGCCTTGTGGTGGCTGAGCGCGACGGGCGTCACGCCCATTACCGGCTCGCGCACGACGACGTCGCTCGCGCTCTGGACGCCATGCTCGGCCTCGCTCTGGCGCTCGACCCTGACTGCTGCGACAACAAGGAATGCACCTGCTGATGACCACTCCGACTCTCACCACTCCACGCACAGCCGTCCTACGGCGCCGCATTCGCTGGATTGTCGCCGCCACGATCGCCTACAACACCGTGGAAGCGATCATTGCGCTCAGTGCCGGGGCAGTCGCCTCCTCGAGCGCCTTGATCGGCTTTGGACTCGACTCCGTCGTCGAGGTGGGCTCAGCGGCGGCCGTGGCATGGCAGTTCGCCGCGCCCGATCCCAAGAAGCGCGAGCACCTCACGATGCGGATGATCGCGGTCGCCTTCTTCGCGCTAGCGGCAGTGGTGACGGCCGATGCCGTGAGGAGTTTGGTCTTTGGCGCTCCCCCGGAGACATCGTCTGTGGGCATCGTGCTGGCAGCCGTGTCGCTGGCGATCATGCCGACGGCCGCTTGGTTTGAGCGCAAGACGGGCGAAGAGCTCGGGTCGCCTACGGCCGTGGCCGACGCACGTCAACTGATCCTGTGCTCGTACCTGTCCGCCGCGCTGCTCGTGGGGTTGTTGCTGAACGCCACGCTGGGCTGGTGGTGGGCTGACCCGATTGCCGCCATCGTTATCGCTGGATTCGCGATTCGCGAGGGGCGCGAGGCCTGGAAGGGCGACGGGTGCTGCGCCACCTCGGGGGCGCTACTTCACGGAGAAACCGACGTTGCCTGCGAGGACAGCTGCTGTGACGCGCCTGCAGCGCACACGACCGTGTTGGCCGCAACGCGCGCAGACGATTGTGGCGACGAGTGCTGCACGGCAGGTGCCTCCACTGGTGAGGCACCCCCCGCGGCCACAAACCGTGGCGCCCGCAAGGACTTGCTCTAGAGGCTTGTCACCCAGTTGCGAAGCAACTGCAGCCCGGCTTCACCGGACTTCTCGGGGTGAAACTGCGTGGCCTTCAAAGCGCCGTTCTCGACGGCTGCGACAAACCTATCCCCAGCATCGGCCGTACCTGCGGTTGACCACGTCACCTTGGGTGCCGCAAAGCGCCCTGTGTCCTCTGTAGTACCGAGCGGGAACTCCCGCGCAGCGTAGGAGTGCACGAAGTAGAAGCGCTCGTCTTCGATGCCAGCAAAGAGCTCGGACCCCTGGGGCACCTCGACCGGAGCCCAACCCATGTTCGGGACGATCGGACTGGCGAGCTTCTCGACGACCCCGGGCCACTGGTCGAGACCATCGGCCTCTTTACCGTGCTCTACGCCACGCTCGAACATGACCTGGTGGCCGACACAGATGCCGAGCACCGGGCGGCCGCCTGCGAGGCGCCGGCCTACGATCTGGTCTCCGCGGACGCGCTTAAGCCCCTCCATGACCGCTTCAAACGCTCCCACGCCGGGGACGACGAGGCCGTCGGAGTGCTCGGCGATCACGCGATCGTCCGTCAACACCACGCGGGCGCCGACGTGTTCGAGGGCGCGCACGGCCGAGCGCACATTGCCGAAGCCATAATCAAGAACAGTCACCAGTGGTTTTGTCACGCCACAAGAGTAACGACCGCGCTAGGGTCGAAGAGACGCACTCCCGCGCTACCAGGAGGTTGCCATGGAAACCCAGGAAATCCTGATCATCGTCGCCGCCGTAGCGGTGGTGGCACTCATCATCGTGATCCTTATGCGGGTGCGTCACTCACGCAAGGTCAAGGCAATGTCGCCCGAACAGCGTGACCTGCACTACGCGCAACGAGCACACAAGAAGCGCGTCTCTGAGCTCAAGAGCGACTACAAGGCCGTCGAGAAGGACACCGAGCGTGCGGTGAAGGAGGCGCGCGACCGCCTCAAGAACGCCCTCGCGATCGGCAGCGAGAAGATCGACTCCGTGAAGGGCCCCGAGGGAACCGTGTCCCTCACCCAGCTGACGGTGACGCTGCCCGTGGGCGAGCGTGAGCTCCAGCCCGGCACATCCGCCAGCGCGTCAACGGAAGGGACCGCGCCCGCGGCCGAGGGGGACGAGGACACTCGCAAGGCAGTTCTCACGGTCACCATCGGCGAGGAGACGGCCACCGTGCCGTTCAAGCCCGAGCAAGAGGACGCCGTGCGCGCCATCGCCGCCAAGATCACGTCCGCGGCGAGCCACGTCGACGAGGTGAAGCGCCAGCGGGACGAAGCTACTCAGGCCGCCGAAGCCGACATTGCGCAGGCCAACGAGCAGGCAACTGTCCGCCTCAACGAAGCGCAGAAGACCTACGACAGCGGTATCGCCGAGTCTGACGAGAAAGTGCGCAAGGCCGAGGAAAAGGTTCGCCAGACTCGGGTGCGCTGACAGGCAGTCGCACTTCGAGCATCGGCCCTAGTCCGAGCCCGAACCGTCCGGGTTTGGGTCCGAATCGCGCTTGTTCTTCTCCATGGCCTTGTAACGCTTTTTCGCGTCCTTCGATGCACGGCGCAGTTCCTTGAACGCGGCCATCTTGGACATGCGCGCCTCGAAGACCTTGCCGGGGTGCGTCATCGCGAGTTCGTCGACAGTCTGCACGCCCGTCATGAGCGTCTCGAGGACACCCGGGGCGTTGTCGAGCGCGAGTCCCGGTGGGACCTTGCCCTTGTCCTCGCCAGCGAGCCAGCGCGTGATGGAAATCTGACCGGCGCGGCGATCCATCTGGAGGATCGGCTGCGTCTTCACGAACGCGGACAGCGCCTGGGCGGCGCGAGCCGAATTGCCGGGCTCGGTGTCGTCGAGCATCACGAGCGCTCCGGCGGAGGTCTCGATGCAACGGCCCTGCACTTCGTTGAGCGAGCACACCGCCGCGAGCATGCGGCCGTTGTTCACCGGGGTGAAGATGGCGCTGACCGCCTCTTCGACGTGCCGCCCGCTCTCCCCCTGCGGGGCTGCGTTGTCCAGGCCCGACAGATCGTCGGGAATCTCGACGCCCTCGGGGAACGAGTCATCCGACTGACTCACAGCGCGCCCTTCGTTGACGGGATCCCCTGAACCCGAGCATCGGCCGTCACAGCGAAGCGCAGCGCGCGGGCAAGCGCCTTGAACTGCGCCTCCACGATGTGGTGCGGATCGCGACCGGCCAGGACGCGCATGTGCACGCAGATGCCCGCGTGGTGCGCGATCGACTCAAGAGCGTGACCGGTGAGCGACCCCGCAAAGTTGCCGCCGATGAGGTGTGTCGCCTGGCCGACAGGCTCGCCGACGTGCACAAAGTACGGGCGACCGGAAACGTCCACGACGCACTGCGCGAGGGCCTCGTCAAGCGGCACCATCGCGTCGCCAAAGCGGGAGATCCCAGCCTTGGTGCCGAGCGCCTGCTTGAGGGCCTCCCCGATGCAGATCGCCACGTCCTCAACGGTGTGGTGCGAGTCGATGTGCACGTCTCCCGTCGCCTTCACGGTGAGGTTCATCAGCGAGTGCTTGCCCAGGGCAGTGAGCATGTGGTCGTAAAACGGCACGCCGGTGTCGATCTCGGTGGTGCCGGATCCGTCCAGGTCGAGTTCAACGAGAACTTCAGACTCGCTGGTCTTGCGCTCAATGCGTCCCGTGCGGGTGCCGAGCTCGGGTGCGGCGTCGCTCATGCCGTGACCTCCATCAGGGCGCTGCGGAACAGCGCCATCTCCGTCGCGGTGCCGATCGACACACGCAGCCATCCTTCGGGTCCCGTCACGCGGATCAAAACGCCGCGTGCGAGGAGCCCCTGAAACACTTTCTCACGGTTATCGAAGGGACCGAACAGGCAGAAGTTCGCGTCCGTCTCCGCCACGATGTAGCCCTGTGCGCGTAGCCACTCGACGGTGTCGTCGCGCTCGGCCCGGATTTCGTGAACCTGGGCCTGCAGTTCGCGGTGGTGCGCCAGGGCTGCACGGGCAACCGCCTGGGTGATCGCGCTCAGGTGGTACGGCAATCGGACCACGCGCAGGGCGTCGATCAGTTGCTCGTGCGCCACGAGGTAACCCAGGCGCCCGCCAGCAAGCGCAAAGGCCTTCGACATGGTGCGGCTGACCGCGAGGTTCTTGTGGGTGGGGATGAGCGTCGCGGCACTGGGGACCCCCGAGCGGCGGAACTCCGCGTACGCCTCGTCGATGACGAGCACGCAACCACCCTCGACCTCCTCGGTCGCGGCGTATAGCGCGCGGACCTCGTCGAGGGTCAGCGCCGTTCCCGTGGGGTTGTTGGGGCTTGCCACGATGACGAGGGTGGGCTGAGTCTCGCGAATCTGACGCGCGGCTGCCTCAATGTCGATCGTGAAATCGTCGTTGCGCGGCACCGTGAGGTACTCCGTGAGACTGTCACGCGCGTACTCGGGATACATCGAGTACGTGGGGGCGAAGCTCATGACCGTGCGCCCGGGGCCACCAAAGGCCTGGTGCAAGTGCAGCATGACCTCGTTGGACCCGTTCGCCGCCCAGATATTGCGCGATTCGACGAAGTCCACGTGGCTCTCCGCCGCCAAATAGTTGGCGAGATCCTGGCGCAACAGGGTGAAGTCGCGGTCCGGGTAGCGGTTCAGCCCCTCCGACGCCTTGCGGACCGCCTGCGCGATCGCATCGACCACCACCGGTGGCGGCGAGTAGGGGTTCTCATTCACGTTCAGGCGCGCGGCTACTGACAGTTGCGGGGCGCCATACGGCTCGAGCCCCGCGAGGTCGGGGCGCAGGGGCAAAGTCATGGTGGGAAGTCTAGTGGGATCGGTGAGGCGGGCCGATGCTGGGGTGTTCCGAGGCTCAATCCTCAGATTCCGAGGGCACGGGCCTTCGCCGCAGCGAACTCCACATCGCTGAGAACTCCGGTTCGGTGGAGCTCCTCCAAGCGCTGAATCTGGTCAAATGCGTCGTGCTTAGGAGGCGCGCCCACCAGGCGTTGCTTCGCCGCGTCGTACTCTTCGCGCGTGATGACTCGGGAGTAGACAAGATGGTTGAGCTGCTCAAGCGCCTTGGCCGTGTCCGGGTTTGCGAGCGCGTTGACCTGAGCGGCCGTGGCACGGTCCCCGCCACTGGTGTGCTCGGGCGCCGGGCTGGTCCCCATGCCGAAAAAGCGGGCCGTGACGCCTGCGACGTTGCCGCTTCGACGGCGGCTACGCGCCTGCTTGCGTTCCTCATCCAAACGGCGTTCCACGGCCTCCGTCGTGGGCCCTTGGCCCCGTAGTTGATATATACCACCTGCTATTCCAGCTAGCCCTAGACCGAATAGCACGGCGAACAGAGCGAATGTCGGAACGCTCCCGTCATTGAGGGGGCCCGCGAATACGCCAGCGACGGCGAACGCGCCGCCGAAGAGAATCAGGGGCCACGCAGTCTCCTCGCGCGCCTTGGCCGCGAAAGCACGCCGTGGCGGCCGGGTATCCCCCGTCCATCGAGACCCGTCCCAATACCGAGTGCCACCAGTTTCGGGATCTGCGTACCAACCGTTGAAGGTGGGATCAGGCGTGCTCACGAGGCTCCTCCGTTCCAGCCCGCGGCGTATACGCCCCTCTGCGTACACAGTGCAACTACGCGTGCCGAACTGTCCGCCAGCGTACTAGGGCATCCAGTGTCAGCGGGCGCACGTACGGTGGGGCCATGGCAGACAATGCAGGGCTCAGCGCACCTTCCGCGAATACGGCAACGGGGGCATCGGACGCTCCCGGCGAGGGCGACGTCCGCAATGAGGCCGAGGCGGCCCTGCGACGCCTTGTGGGTCGGGACGATGCCCGTTTGCGTGACGATCAGTGGCTCGCGATCGATGCTCTCGTCGAGCGGCATGCGCGTGCGCTGGTGGTGCAGCGCACAGGGTGGGGAAAGTCCGCGGTCTATTTTGTGGCCACGTCGTTGCTGCGTGCTCGGGGCGCGGGACCCACAATCATCGTCTCTCCCCTGTTGGCGCTGATGCGCGATCAGATTTCGGCGGCGGCCCGGGCCGGAGTAAAGGCGGCCACGGTCAATTCCGCGAACGTCACAGAGTGGGATGAGGTCCACGAAGCGATCCGCGCGGGTGAGATTGATGTGTTGCTGTGTTCACCCGAGCGTCTGAACAACCCTCAGTTCCGTGACGAGGTCTTGCCTAAGCTTGCTGCCGATGCAGGGCTGGTCGTCATCGACGAGGCGCATTGCATCTCTGACTGGGGCCACGATTTCCGCCCGGATTACCGCCGCATCCGCACGCTGCTCACCGAACTGCCGTCAGGAATCCCTGTGCTCGCCACGACGGCCACCGCGAATTCACGAGTGACGGATGACGTGGCGGAGCAGTTGGGTGTCTCCGGCGTGGACGGCATCGAACGCGACGATGTCCTCGTGTTGCGGGGCGAACTCGATCGCGAATCGCTTCACCTCGCGGTGATGCCGCTGTCGGATCCCGCCACCCGTGTCGCCTGGCTCACCACGGCGCTCCCGCAGATGGACGGCTCAGGCATCATTTATTGCCTCACGGTGTCTGCTGCGGAAGAAGTTTCCTCACAGCTGCGCAGCGCAGGGCTGGAGGTCGCCTCATACACCGGGCGCACGGACCCCACCGAGCGTGAGTCCCTCGAGGAGGACCTCAAGAACAACCGCGTCAAGGCACTGATTGCGACGTCGGCCCTTGGGATGGGCTTCGACAAGCCTGACCTCGCGTTTGTTTTCCACTTGGGCGCCCCGTCGTCTCCTATCGCGTACTACCAGCAGGTCGGCCGTGCGGGCCGTGGTGTTGACCGAGCCGTCGTGGCGCTCTTGCCCGGGGCTGAGGACAAAGCCATCTGGGATTGGTTCGGATCGCAATCGTTCCCTGGCGAAGACCAGGTGCGCGCGACTCTGGATGCACTGTCACCGGACAACGCGTTGTCGGTCATGGCCCTCGAAACCCAGGTTGACCTTCGCCGGTCACGGCTCGAGGCGATGCTCAAGGTGCTCGACGTCGACGGCGCGGTCAAGCGGGTCAAAGGCGGGTGGGTGTCTACCGGCCAAGAGTGGGTTTACGACGCTGATCGGTACGCGCGCGTAGCTCAGGCGCGCGAGGCAGAACAGCAAACAATGATCGACTACGAGAACCTCACTACGTGCCGCATGGCGTTCCTGCGCCACGTTCTCGACGACCCCGACCTGGTGGAGGGGTGGCAGTGTGGTCGTTGCGACGTGTGTGGCGGCGTCGAACTCCCCGCTGCGCCCGAGTTGGCAGCCATCGAGTCTGCCCGGGCGGACATGGACCGGGTTGGCGTCGAGATCACGGCACGCCGTCAGTGGCCGAGCGGCCTGGATCGCATCGGCTTTGACCTGCGCGGCCGCATCCCGGCGGATGAGCAGGCGCAACCTGGCCGCGCGGTAGCCAGGCTTGATGGCCTGGGCTGGTCCGGCGCGTTGCGTGACCTCTTGGAGGCGCGCGATGCCGATGGCCGCCCGGTGGATGGCGAGACCCCCGTACCACTACGTGGGGCAGCGACGCGCGTACTCGACGACTGGGATGGCCTCTGGAACGGCTCTGGGCTCATGCGCTCGCTCGCTGTTGACGCCGTGGTGGGCATCCGGTCCACCACCCGTCCGCAACTCCTGAGTCACCTGGCGCCCGGCCTCGCCCGGTACCTGGAGATGCCGTTCGCGGGCTGGCTCGGGCCGGCTGCAGGCCAAGAAGAACCCGGCCGTCACGACCTCAACTCAGCGCAGCGACTTGCTGTCGTTGCGCGCAGGTTGACGCTCGAAGACTCGGCACGCGCCTCGCTCGCAGGACGGTCGGTACTGCTCGTCGACGACTACACCGACTCGGGCTGGACGCTCACCGTGGCGGCACGGCTTCTGCGACAGGCGGGAGTGCAGGCGGTCTACCCATTCGTCCTAGGTGTGCGCTGACCTAGCGGCACCGAATCTGGTGCGGAGTGCAACGACGAGCCACTACTTATCGAGTCGCGCCTGAATCGCCTGGCCGTGTGCCGGGAGGTCTTCAGCGTTCGCCAAGGCGACGACTTTGTGACCAATCTCAGCCAAAGCATCGGCCGTGTAGTTGATCGTCGAGACCGCCTTCAAGAAGCTGTGCGCGCCCAGACCAGACGCGAATCGCGCCGTGCCGCCTGTAGGCAACACGTGGTTCGAGCCCGCCATGTAGTCACCCAACGGCACAGGACTGTAGGGGCCAACAAAGATGGCACCCGCGCTCCGGATGCGCGCGGCCACGGCCTCCGCGTCCCGCGTGTGAATTTCGAGGTGCTCAGCTCCATACGCATCCGCGACCTGGACCGACTGGTCGATGTTGCCGGTCAGGATGATCGCGCTTTGGCGGCCGGTGAGGGCCTCCTTGGTGCGAGCGATGTGGGGCGTCGCATCCACGAGGCCGTAGAGGGCTTGCTCTACCTTGTCGGCGAGCTCCTCCGAGTCCGTGATGAGAACAGAGCCGGCCATGGGGTCGTGCTCGGCCTGGCTCAGAAGGTCAGCGGCAACAAAGTGGGCGTCGGCGCTGTCGTCAGCAATGATCGCGATCTCAGTCGGACCAGCCTCGGAATCAATACCCACCACACCGTTCACCGCACGCTTGGCCGCAGCGACGTAGACGTTTCCGGGGCCGGTGATGACGTCGACGGGGTCGCACAGTCCGTCCACGCCGTACGCGAGCATGCCGATGGACTGCGCACCACCAGCTGCATAGACCTCATCGATTCCCAGCAGCGCGCACGCAGCGAGGATCGTGGGGTGCGGCTCTCCGTCGAAGGCCTTTTGCGGAGGCGTCGTCACCGCGATGGACTCCACGCCAGCAGCCTGCGCGGCCACGACGTTCATTACGACTGAGCTGGGATACACCGCCAGTCCGCCTGGCACGTACAGACCAACTCGGCCTACCGGGATCCACCGCTGGCTGAGCTTGGCCCCGGGCGCGACCTCCATCTCCACGGGAGGTGGGACGGTGGCCTCGTGAAAGGCGCGGACTCGCGTGATGGCCTCGCGCAGCGCGTCAATGACGGCTGCGTCCTGATTCTCAAGGGCTGCCTCAATACGCTCATTCGGCACTCGGAGGTGCTCGGGGTTGACGCCGTCGAACTTCTCGCCGAACTCGCGTAGGGCGGCCTCGCCGCGCTCGCGCACGTCAGCGAGCATCGGCTCGACGATGGTGAGCGCATGAGAGACGTCGACGTCGGCGCGCGGGACAATGTCCAGCAGCTCACGGGCAGTCGGGGCAGATTCACGAAGATCGATGCGGCTCAACACACAAGCGAGTCTAGTGGCCACCGCTCCTCCTCTCCCCTGGCCGTACATACGCGGCGGGGATTCGGAGTCCGGGGGCTCCTGGCCGTCAGTTTTCGGTGGAACGCGCAGGGCCCGCTCCACCAATCCACCCCAAGTGTGTGTGCTTGAAGTCGTCGCTGACCTTCAAGCCATAGCCGAGCGCACGGTCCACTCCGACGTGGAACACCCACGAGGCCGTGATCAGCGCGGCAACGCGCCCGCCCGGCACCCCAAAGCCCCAACCAGCAAGAGCCCACATCCCCATCAGCGACGGACCAATCAACGAATGGCCGGCGTTGTAGAGCGCGGCACCCAAGCGGGGGTTCGACACATAGCCAAGCGCGCTGAGGTCAAACAGCAGGAACAACGCCAATGGCCACCACCAGCCATCGAGCATCACGGCGGCCATGATCGCTACCACCGCGATTGCCACACCTTCGAGCCTTTGCCAGGTCACTGGAGTCATGGGGCCGATGCTAGCGGCGGCCTGGCAACCGACACGGACTAGGCGAGGCGGGAGCGCCCTTGGCTCGCGATGGAAGTCATGTGCTCCATCGACGTGCCACAACACCCTCCGAGCACAGTGAGATGCGGGTGATGCGCGCGCAGAACAGCAAGCTGCTCGCCTAATTCGATGGGGTCGCCGGAATCGAGTTCGGCAGCGTTGTCGAGTTCCTCGTGTGTCTTCCGCGACGCGTTTGCCACGACGCCGCGCACGCGCTCCACCCACGTGCCGGCAAGCACTCCCGTGAGGTGATCGGGATGCACGCAGTTGATCAGGTACCCCAGCGCGAACGCTTCAGTGCCCCGGTCGACGGCATCAATGGCGTCACCCAGCGTCGAGCCATCGGGCAAGAGTCCGTCGGTACCCAACGTGAACGACATCAGCACGGGCAGGTCGCAGTCCCGGGCCGCGCGCACTAATCCGAGTGCCTCATCGACCGAACCGATCGTCGCGGCCATCAGGACCTCCGCACCGGCATCCCCAAGCGCCGCAACCTGCACCTGGTGATAATCCTGAGCCTCCGCGGCCGTCATGAGTGCGTCGTGGGCGTACCCGTCATCCCGCGGGCCAATCTGCGCGCTGAGCAACGCCGTGACACAGGGATTGTCATCGCGGACCTTCGCAACCAGCGCGACGGCATCGCGGTACACACGGGAGAGGTCGGCGCTCGAATACCCCAGAGCGGCCGCGCGCTCGGGGCTCGCAACCCACGTGCAGGTGTCGAGCAATGCCCCAGTCCCGTGGCGACGCGCTATGTCGACGACTCCCTGCGCATATCCCGATAGGAGACGGCGACCTTCGGGCGTCTCGAGCAGCGGAAACGATGCGAATCCCGGGAGTTCAACGCCCTGGGTGAAGACAAGGTCGGTCTCCATGCCGAAGTAGGCCAAGTAGAGCGCGTCCTCACTGGTCAGGGCCGATGCCGGCGTCAGTGAGGACATCACGTCACCTCAGACTGCGAGGCAGTTGGGACCGAATGCCGCCTTCAAGTCCCCGTAGAGGGCTGAGGAGCGTGAGACCCGGAATTTGTCGTCCAGGCGCATCGTCACTGGATCCTGCGATCCGGTGAGGACCATCCGAACCTCGATGTTGCCCGGGTGCGAACCCAAGATGTTCTTCAGTTCGTTCACCAGCGCCGGATTCACCCGTGCCGCGGGCAGCGTGATCGCAAGCGGCGACGTGTCCTGAACCTGGAGGTTCGGAATACGCACCTCGACAGCAGAGAACTGCAGACCACCGTCACCACGCTCGCGGGCGCGGACCTTGATCGCAAGCACGGCATCGTCCGTCAGGTCCCGGGCGTACGTCTCGTAGGTTTTGCCGAAGAACGAGATCTCGGTCTCGCCAGTCATGTCCTCAAGGGTCACGATGGCGTACGGGTTGCCCGACTTGGCAACCCTGCGATCCACCCGCGTCAGCAGGCCGGCGAACGACACCTGAGACCCATCGGCTACGCCAGCTGCGGGCGTCGCGTTCAAGATCTGATGTGACGCCTCGGAGCGGATGATGTGGTCCAGCCCGGACAACGGGTGATCGGACACATACAGACCCAGCATGTCGCGCTCGAGGTTGAGCTTGGTCTTCTTGTCCCACTCCTCGAGATCAGGAACGTGGACGGTCACCCCACCGCTGAGATCGTCATCGCCACCAAAGAGATCGAACTGGCCTGTGGCCTCTTGGCGCTTCACGCCCACGACGGAATCGATCGCCTGCTCGTGAACCGCGTTCAGCGAGCGGCGCGAGTGACCCAGCGAATCGAAGGCACCGGCCTTGATGAGCGAGTCGATCGTGCGCTTGTTGCACACCTGTGCTGGGACCTTGTCGAGGAAGTCCTGGAACGACGTGAAGGCGCCCTTCTCGGTGCGGGCTTTGATGATGCCCTCGACCACGTTCGTACCCACGTTGCGCACGGCGGACAATCCAAAGCGAACGTCGGTCCCGACTGCGGAGAAGAACGCAATCGACTCATTGACATCCGGAGGTAGCACGGTGATACCCATGCGGCGGCACTCCGCGAGGTACATCGCGGACTTGTCCTTGTCCGCACCCACCGAGGTAAGCAGGGCCGCCATGAACTCGGTCGGGTAGTGCGCCTTGAGGTACGCGGTCCAGAACGACAGCACTCCATAGGCCGCTGTGTGGGCCTTGTTGAAGGCGTAGTCGGCGAACGGGAGCATCGTGTTCCACAGCGCCTTGATGGCCTCATCTGAGTAGCCATTGGCCTTCATACCCGCGCTGAAGGGCTCGAACTCCTTGTCGAGGATCTCCTTCTTCTTCTTACCCATCGCGCGGCGCAGCAAGTCTGCGGCGCCCAGTGTGTAGCCCGCGACGATCTGCGCAATGCGCTGGACCTGCTCCTGGTACACGATCAGGCCGTGCGTAATGCCGAGGACCTCGCGTAGCGGCTCCTCGAGCTCAGGGTGGATCGCCTCGACCTGCTGACGCCCGTTCTTGCGCTCGGCGTAGTTGGTATGCGAGTTCATGCCCATGGGGCCCGGGCGGTACAGCGCAAGGACCGCGGAAATGTCCTCAAAGTTGTCAGGCTGCATCTGACGCAGCAGCTGACGCATCGCCACGCCATCGAGCTGGAACACCCCAAGGGTGTCGCCACGGCCCAGGAGCTTGAATGTCTCCTCATCCGCGAGTTCAAGGTCCTCCAGCACCAACGGTTCCTTGCCGTTGTGCTCGATGTTGTACAGAGCATCGTCCAGGATTGTGAGGTTGCGCAGTCCCAGGAAGTCCATCTTGACCAGTCCCAGACCCTCACAGGTCGGGTAGTCGAACTGGGTAATGACAGCGCCGTCTTGCTCGCGGCGCATGATGGGGATGATGTCGATCAGCGGATCGGAGGACATGATCACGCCGGCGGCGTGCACTCCCCATTGACGCTTCAGTCCTTCAAGGCCCTGGGCCAGTTCCAGAACCTGAGGAGCATCGGGGTCGCTTTCCAAGTGGGCGCGGAAGTCAGCGCCCTCGCTGTAGCGCGGGTGCTTCTCATCGAACAACCCTGACAGCGGCATATCGCGCCCCTGCTGCGGCTCCGGGTAGAGCTTCGTGAGCTGCTCGCCCACTGCGAAGGGCTTACCCAGGACGCGCGCGGCATCCTTGAGCGCCTGCTTGGCTTTGATGGTGCCGTAGGTCGCGATCATTGCGACCTTCTCTTCGCCGTACTTATCGGAGACGTAGCGGATGACTTCGGCACGCCTGCGCTCATCGAAGTCGATATCGAAGTCGGGCTTGGACTCGCGCTCGGGGTTGAGGAAGCGCTCAAAGTACAGCTGGTGAACGAGCGGGTCGATGTCCGTGATCTTCATCGCATACGCAGCCATGGAACCTGCACCGGAACCACGGCCGGGACCCACCCGGATCCCCTGTTCCTTGGCCCACTTGATGAAGTCAGCAACGACCAGGAAGTAGCCGGGGTATCCCTTGCCGGCGATGACATCGATCTCGAGATTGGCGCGCTCCTGGACTTCGCCAGGAATCTCCTCACCAAAACGCTCGTGCAGGCCGCGCTGGACTTCCTTCACGAACCACGAGTGCTCGTCTTCACCGGCGGGGACGTCGTAGACCGGCATGTAGTCGGCCTTGGTGTCGAACTCGACCTCGCACTTCTCGGCGATCTCCAGTGTGGAGTCGCAGGCCTCGGGAAGTTCCTTCCACAGCTCGCGCATCTCAGCGGCGGACTTGAGGTAGTAGCCGTCACCATTAAACGCGAAGCGCTTTCCGCCCTGGTCATACGTGGGCTCGTTGAGGTTGGACCCCGACTGGACGCACAGCAGCGCCTCGTGCGCGACGGAGTCTTCCTTCTTCACATAGTGCGAGTCGTTGGTCGCAACGAGCGGTGCGCCGATCTGGTGCGCGAGCCGCAGCAGATCCTCTCGCACCCGCTTCTCGAGGTCGAGGTTGTGGTCCATGAGCTCGACGTAGAAGTTGTCTGCGCCAAAGATGTCCTGGAACTCGCCTGCAGCCTTGAGCGCCTCGTCGTACTGCCCCAGCCGCAGCCGGGTCTGCACCTCACCCGAGGGGCACCCGGTCGTCGCAATGATGCCCTTGGAATAGCGCTGCAAGAGGTCGCGGTCCATGCGCGGCTTGTGGAACTGACCTTCGAGCGAGGCGTACGAGGACATGCGGAACAGGTTGTGCATGCCAGCGGTGTTCTGCGCCCACATCGTCATGTGCGTATAGGCGCCGTTGGCGGAGACATCGTCGCGCTCCTGGCCACGCTCGCCCCACTTCACGCGGGTCTTGTCTTGACGAGCCGTCCCGGGGGTCAAGTACGCCTCGACACCGATGATGGGTTTCACACCGTGCTGCTGGCCCTTGGACCAGAAGTCGTAGGCACCAAAGATGTAGCCGTGGTCAGTGGTCGCGATCGCGCTTTGACCCAGCTCTTTGGCGTGCGAGAACAGGTCATCCAATCGGGCAGCACCGTCCAGCATCGAGTATTCGGTGTGGACGTGGAGGTGCACAAAATCGCTGCCGGGCATGGGGTTGATTGTAGGACCGTCCACCGACATCGCGTCTCGCTTCCCGGCCCTGGGAACCAGATCTTGCGGCAACACGCCGTCACAGCACGGGCGATGCTGTGGTCACCCGGCGTGTCGAAGTGATCCAGGGTTCGCGTGACGCACCTTCCCTCCCTGCGACAATGGCACCGTGAGTTCCCCGTCCCCATCCCGCAACCGCCGCGGAAACGCGAAAAGGCGAGGCCAGCATCGGCCCGATCCCCACCGCACGGTGAGCTCACGCGAACTCGAAAAGGCCGCGAGCGCCAGGCGCGCCGTGACCGTGCCGCCCATCGACTACCCCACTGAACTTCCTGTCTCAGCGAGCCGCGGCGAGATCTCCGAGGCCATTCGCGACAACCAGGTCGTGATCGTGGCCGGCGAGACGGGATCGGGAAAGACGACGCAGATTCCTAAGATCTGCCTGGATTTGGGCCGCGGGCGCGAGGGGCAGATTGGCCACACGCAGCCGCGCCGCATCGCAGCACGCTCGGTCGCCGAACGCATCGCGGAGGAGTTGGGCACCACCCTGGGCGAGATCGTCGGCTACCAGGTGCGGTTCACCGACGAGTCCTCGGAGCGCACGCTCGTCCGTGTGATGACCGACGGCATTCTCCTGGCGCAGATTCAACGCGACCCGGACCTGCGCGCCTACGACACCCTGATCATCGACGAGGCTCACGAGCGCAGTCTCAACATCGACTTCCTGCTGGGCTACCTCACCAACCTGTTGCCGCGCCGCCCCGACCTCAAGATCATCATCACGTCGGCGACGATTGACTCGCAGCGGTTCGCGCGTCACTTTGCGCCCGGCGGGCCGTTGCCGCCGCTTCCCGAGGATGCGGCCGATGCCGTGGAGGGGGCCGATGCTGCCGTTCAGTCCGCGGGTCAGTCACCGAAAAACGACGGCCAGGGCGGCCGCGAGTCCGAAAGCCCGCCGAGTATGTACGGCCAGGGGGAAGGGGGGCACGCGGAGACTGCGCCTGTTGTTGAGGTCACCGGGCGCACGTATCCCGTCGAGGTGCTTTACCGCCCGCTGGAAGGCGAGAAGCGCGGCGAGGAGGTCGACCAGGTCACTGGGATCGTGAGCGCGTGCGACGAGCTCATGGCGGCCGGCCCCGGCGACATCCTGGTCTTCCTGTCCGGAGAGCGAGAGATCCGCGACGCCGCAGACGCGCTGGAGGGGCACCTGGGGCCGCGAGCGCGTGACCCCAAGCACCCCAGCGCCGTCGACATCCTGCCGCTGTACAGCCGGCTCAGTGCGGCCGAGCAGCACCGTGTCTTCGAGCGGCACAGCACCCGCCGCATTGTGCTGGCCACCAACGTCGCCGAGACCTCGCTGACAGTCCCTGGCATTCACTACGTCGTTGACCCGGGAACGGCCCGCATCTCGCGCTACTCGAAGGCGACGAAGGTCCAGCGCCTGCCGATTGAGCCCATCTCACGTGCCAGCGCCAATCAGCGTTCTGGGCGTGCGGGGCGTCTCGCCGACGGCATCGCGATCCGCCTGTACGTCGAGGAGGATTTTGAGGGCCGGCCGGCGTTCACGGAGCCGGAGATTCTGCGCACCTCGCTTGCCAGCGTTCTGCTCCAGATGATTGCCGTCGGTGTGGTTTCCTCCCCCGACGACGTCGCGGCGTTCCCGTTCGTCGAGCCGCCGGACACGCGCGCGATCCGCGATGGCGTGCAGCTGCTGACCGAACTGGGCGCAATCGAAACCCGTGAGGGCCGCACCCGGCTCACCCAGACCGGCCGCACCCTGTCCCGGCTCCCCATGGACCCGCGAGCGGCGCGAATGGTGGTCGAGGGCGCCAAGCACGGCGTCGCCCATGAGGTCGCAATCATCGCCGCAGCGCTCAGCATCCAGGACCCGCGCGAGCGCCCCGCGGAGCACCGCGAGGCCGCGGACACACTCCACCGGCGCTTTGCGGACCCCACCTCCGACCTGCTCAGCTACCTCAACCTGTGGGAGCACTTGCGTACCCGCCGCGACGACCTCTCCGGCAACGCGTTCCGCCGCGAGGTGCGCGGCGAGTTCCTCAATTACCTGCGCATCCGCGAATGGCAGGACGTGGTCAGCCAGATTCGCCAGACGGCCAAGCCGCTTGGCATCACCCTGACGCGTCACGAACCCAAGCCTGCGGACTCCGATAGCGGCGGCGCCGAGAAGTCAGATGCCGTCCGCTACGTGTGGAACGAGGAGGCCATCCACCGCTCGGTGCTGTCCGGCCTCTTGAGCCAGATCGGCATGCAGGTGACGCAGGAGCCCAAGGCCTCCGACTTCACTCACCTGCGTGGTGGCGCGCGCGAGGCGGCGGTGCGGCGCGCAAAGAAGTCCGGCCGCAACGAATACATGGGTTCTCGCGGCGCCCGGTTCGCGATCTTCCCCGGCTCTCCCCTGTCCAAGAAGCCACCGAGCTTCGTCATGGCCGCGGAACTCGTCGAGACCTCCCGTTTGTGGGCGCGCGATGTTGCCTCGATCAAGCCGGAGTGGGCCGAGGAACTGGCAGGCGACCTCGCCAAGAAGACGTACACCAACCCTGTGTGGTCGGCCAAGCGCGGGGCGGCCGTCGCCACGGAAAAGGTCCTGCTGCACGGCGTGCCCATCGTCACGGACCGAGTGGTCCTGTGGGGAAAGACGCACCGCGAGGAAGCGCGCGAGATGTTCATCCGCCACGCCCTGGTCGCAGGCGAGTGGCGTACGCATCACCACTTCTGGCGTGACAACCAGCGCACGCTCCGCCAGGCGGAGGAGCTTGAGGCGCGCACGCGTTCGCGCGGCCTCATCGTGGACGAAGAAACGCTCGTGGAGTTCTACGACGATCGCCTGCCCGAGTCGATCATCTCCCAGCGCCACTTTGATCGGTGGTGGAAGGACGAGCGGCGCCGGTCCAAGGACCTGCTCACGTTCACGATGGCCGATGTCGCTCCCGAGCACGAGCAGGTCGACACCTCGGCGTTCCCCGACCGTTGGCCCCAGGGCGACCTCTCCTTGCGCCTGACGTACCAGTTCGAGCCCGGCACGGACGCCGACGGCGTGACGGTGCACATCCCCGTCGAAGTCCTGGCCCGCGTGGCCCCCAACGGCTTTGACTGGCTGGTGCCGGGGATGGCCGATGATCTGGCGACCGGCACAATCCGGGCGCTGCCCAAGACTGTCCGCCGCCTACTCGTGCCCGCGCCAGACACCGCGCGCGACGTCGTGGCGTGGATGGGGCGGGAGACTCCCGCATGGGAAGACATGGCGCGCGCGGGCGACATGGCGGAGTCCTACCAATCTGCCTTCACCCGCGCCGTGCGCGAGCTTCGCGACGTCGAGATTCCGGACGCGGCTTGGGATGAGGCCGCGACCCGGATCGCTCCGCACCTGCAAGTGACCTTCCGGGTCGAGGACGGCAAGGACTCTCTCGACGAGTCGACCTCGCTCCTCGCGTTGCAGCGCCGGTTGGCCCCGGAGGCCCAGGCGGCAGTCTCGGCTGCAGTCGGTACCCCCGCTGGTCTGGCGCAAGCGAAGGCCCGTAGCGCGAAGCCGGAGAAGTCAGGGAAGCCGGCCGATGCTCCGGTCACCTCTTCAGGGGCGTCCCGGACCGTATCGAGCGCGATCGAAGTGGCTCAGCTGGACGGCTGGCCGGACGTTGCGGGATCCAGCGGCGACGCGCTGCCGCGCGAGGTGACCGTTGAGGCTGCCGGCGCGACCGTGCGGGGCTACCCCGCGCTGGTTGACGAGAGCGGCGACGGAGTCGCGCTGCGCGTACTGGCGCATGCAGAGTCGGTCGAGAGAACCCACCGCTCGGGCGTGCGCGCGCTCCTGCTCAGCGAGCTCGCGCTCCCCACCAAGCGGATCACGAGCCTGTGGGACACGCAACAGTCCATGAACCTGGGCACCTCTCCCTACCGGTCCACTGATGCACTCGTGACGGACCTACACCGTGCAGCCATCGAGCGCCTCACCAGCGGCGACGATGATGTTGCGCGCGTGACCACGCGAGCCGACTACGAGGCAACCCGCAACCGCATCCGCGATGTGCTTGAAGGCGAGGTCCAAGCGGTGGCGACCCAAGCATCGGCCGTACTCGCCGCCCACCGCGATCTCGAAACCGCGATATCCAGCTCCAACTCGTTCGCCCTCTTGGCCACGGCCACGGACCTGCGAGACACCACTGGCGCGCTCGTGCATGACGGCTTCGTCGCGACCACCCCGCCCGCCTGGTGGCCGCACCTGGAGCGCTTTGTGCGTGCCGGGAGCATCCGACTGGAGAAGGCAGTCGCGGACCCTCATCGCGACGCGGTGCTCGCTGGCCAGGTGCGCGATGTTGAGGACACCGTTCAGCAGGCTCGTGCCGCGTACGACAAGGGCCGTGTCGATGCGGACCGCGAGGCGGCGCTGGTGCGCGCTCAGTGGCTCATCGAAGAGCTGCGAGTGTCCTTGTTCGCCCAGCAGCTCGGCACCAGCGAACCGATCAGCGCCAAGCGCATTGTGAAGGAACTCTCGTGACCGCCTCCCTCGCGCCCCCGTGGCGGGTGTGGACCGAACGCGGCATTGCCGTCCTGTGGATCGCCGTCGTGGTGTGGGCCTTCGCGACCGCATGGGGCGGCATCATCCATAGCCACCCCGCCTACGCGGTGCTCTTGATCCTCAGCGCCGTCGCGGCACTAGCCGTCCTGATTCGCTCGCTCACGTGGCAGCGCCGCACGGCTCGTCACGGATGCCGGCGGGTGTTCCGCATCACGGGTGCCGTCCTGGCGATCGGCTGGGCGGGCCTGCTGATCTGGCTCAAGCCCTTCACCGCTATTGAGCCAGCGCTCGACGCGATGGATTCCGATGCCGCGGTGACCGTGACCGAGACCGCGACGAGCGTCACGATGGTCCCCACGGAGCAGGCCACGGATACCGGCGTGCTGTTCCAGCCGGGTGCACTCGTGGATCCCCGCGCCTACGCCGCTCACCTGCGTCCGCTCGCGGAGGCCGGCCACACCGTGGTCGTCACCAAGCAGCCGCTGGGTATCGCCTTCCTCAACACACGTGCGCTCGATGGCGCGCGGGCCGCGCACGCGGGACTGACGACCTGGGCGGTCGGCGGCCATTCGCTGGGCGGCGTGGTTGCGTCGATGGAAGCCAATGGCTCAACGGATGCGCAGGGTGCGGACGGGCTGTTGTTGTTCGCGTCCTACCCCGCGAATGACATGAGCTCGTCACTCACGGCCGCTGTCGAATCGATCTCGGGCACCGACGACGGGTTGTCAACGCCGGACGCGATCGAGCTCTCACGCGGGAATCTTCCTGCAAGCGCTCACTTCACGGTGATCGACGGCGCGAGCCACTCTCAGTTCGGGGACTACGGACCACAGCCAGGAGACGGCGTCGCCACCATCTCCGATGATGATGCGCGTTCTCAGATCTCCTCAGCCGCGTTGGCGTTCGTCGACTCGCTCGGCTGATGAGGTTCGAGGCGCCCCACATCCTTGAACGCGTCCCGGTGCCAGATGCCCTCGTCTAGATACGGGTCGCCGTAGACGGTGTACCCAAGACGCTCGTAGAACGGGATGGCGTGGTCTTGCGCGGACAATTCCACCCGCACGCCGCCATCGACTCCGTAGTGCTCTAGCGCGGCGCTCTCCAGTGCCTGCATGAGGGCCCGGCCCGCGCCAGTCCCGCGAGCTGCACGAGATACCGCGAGGCGGCCGATGTGAGCCGTTGACGGGTCCATCACGCCGTGTCCGGTGCCCTCGCCGTGCACGGTGTCGGTGAGGGGTGCCAGCAGGCGTCCGGCGCCAAAAGCCATGCCGTCGCCGTCAAAGGCCACCACGTGGATGGTGCGTGGGTCGTCATCGAGCGCGTCGCGCTCACCTTCAGGCGACACTCCCTGCTCATCGACGAAGACCTCGAAGCGCACCTTCATGGCGTCCTCGAGCGTGGCTCCCTGCCCAACGATGGCAACGCGCATGTCAGTCCCTCAGAATCGCGAGCGCGGAGGCGAGGTCATCCGGGTACTGCGAGGTGACGCGGACCTCCTCGCCATGCGCGGGGTGTGCGAAGGCAAGTTCGTGGGCGTGGAGCCACTGACGGCTCAGTCCCAGACGCTTTGCCAAGACCGGATCCGAACCGTACGTGAGGTCACCCACCAACGGGTGCCGCATGGCCGTCATGTGCACGCGGATCTGATGCGTGCGCCCGGTCTCGAGGTGGATCTCCAGCAAGGATGCCGCGGGAAACATCTCGAGGACCTTGTAATGCGTGATCGAGTCCTTGCCGTCTTGCATCACCGCGAACTTCCAGTCGGACTTGGGGTGGCGGCCAATAGGGGCGTCGATCGTGCCTTCGGTGGGGTCCAGGTGGCCCTGCGCAATTGCGTGATAGACCTTCTCGACCGTGCGTTCCTTGAACGCTCGCTTGAGCTCGGTGTAGGCGATGTCCGAGCGTGCCACGACCATCAGGCCTGAGGTTCCGACATCCAGCCGATGCACGATCCCCTGGCGCTCGGGAGGTCCCAGTTGAGAGACGGTCACGCCGGCGGCGGCGAGGCCACCCACCACCGTGGGGCCAGTCCAGCCTGGAGAAGGGTGGGCCGCAACGCCGACGGGCTTGTCGACGACGACGATGTCCTCGTCCTCATAGGCGATCGTGAGCCCGCCTGGAAATTCCGGCTCAGGGGTCGCTTCGCGCTCGTCAGGGATGTCGACAGCGAGCACGCCATCGGCGACCCGGTCAGACTTTCCCAGCGGACGCCCGTCCAGGAGCACCGCGCCGTCAGACAGCAACTGGGCAGCCTTGGTGCGGCTCACACCCAGCACTCGCGACAGGGCGGCGTCGGCGCGTTCGCCGACCACTGCATCGGGCACTGGGAGATATCGAGTGTCAGCCACGTTCCTCATTGTCCTGGGTTGAAGCATCGGGCGCCTCTTCAGTCGAGGTCCCGGGCGCGGGCGTGAGGAGCTGGGTCCCTCGCATGGTGAGCAACAGCACCGCGATGGCGACGCCAACGATCGCGATATCCGCGACGTTTCCGACAAACCAATCGTTGTAGTTGATCATGTCGATCACGTGGCCCTGGCCAAAACTCGGGTCACGGAACAGCCGGTCGATCAAATTACCGACGGCGCCTCCGAGGCCGATGCCGAAGAGCCATACCGCGAGAGTTGACTTAGCCCGCCGCGCGTAGAACACAATTCCGACCGTGATCGCCAGCGCGACGACGGTCAGAACCCACGTGAAGTTGTCCCCTAAGGAGAACGCCGCGCCGGAGTTGAACACCAACTGGATGGACAGGAAGTCACCCAGAACCTCGTGCTTCTCGTATGGCACAAGATTTTTCAGCGACCATTGCTTGGTCGCCTGATCAACCAGGACAACGGCAAGTGCGACCAACCACAGGGTGGGTCGCCAGGTCAACGACGCTCCTCGCGCTGCTTGCACGCCACGCAGTGAGTAGCGCGCGGGAAAGCCTGTAGACGTGCTTTGCCAATGCCTTCACCGCAGACCTGGCAGGTGCCGTAGGTGCCTTTGCGGACGCGGCGCAGCGCGTCGACGCTCTGTTCGAGCATGTCGCGCGTGTTGTTGACGATCGACATCTCCTGCTCGCGCTCGAGAGCGGATGAGCCGACGTCGGCCTGGTCGTCGCCAGCACCTTCGGAGGTGTGGAGCAGATCGTCGAGTTCATTCTCGACGCCCTCAAACTCAGTGACGAGGCGCTCGACGTCCTCATTCAGCGTCGTGACGAGTGCGCGAAGCTCTGCGAGCTTCCACGAGTCGTCCCCCTCGCGCACTGCGAGCTTCTTGGCGTCGGCGGCCTTTAGGTCGGCCGGATCGATCACGATCACCGTGACATCTGTGCTGGACATGACCATCCTCGTTTCGAGTAGTAGCGCGAGACTAGTCCCGTTCGGACCCCGGCGCAAAGCGCCACGCCCCATGAGACACAGCGACGCCGTCGCCAGCCCGGAGGCTGACGACGGCGTGAACGCTGGTGAAGCTGTTGTGCTTAGTTGTGCTGGTTGTCTTCGCCTGCGGGAGGCTGAACGCGCGGCGTGTACTGAGAAGCTCCCCACGGAGTGGTGGACTCTTCAGCCTCACCGGCGCTCGACGAGCTCTCGGGACGGACCTGGGCCCACGGACTCGCAGCGGGCTGCTCGCCCTCCGCTGCGTCTGCTGCGGGCTCGTCCTCAGCGCTGGCCTGGGCCACCGAGGGGGCGGAAACGACCGAGTCGCTCGCCTCTTCACTGACGGACTCTTCCGTGGCTCCAAACGAGGCGCCGAACGAGACGCGATCCGGTGCGGGTGCGTCGTCAAGCGACGCGGCGCCGGGCTCCTGGTTCGACGAACCGTGGTCGAGGTCACCGAGCAAGTTCTCGAGGTAGCCCTTGAGACGCGACCGGTAGTCACGCTCAAAGCGACGCAGGTCGTCGATCTTGCCCTCAAGCTCGGTGCGCTCGGAGGAGAGCTCATCGAGGCGGGACTTCGCGTCGGTCTCTGCCTGGCCAACGATCGACTCCGCCTTGACCTTCGCGTCGTCAATGAGGCGATCACGCTCTGCCTCACCTGCCGACACGTACTCGTCGTGGAGACGCTGGGCCATCGCAAGCATGCCCGTCGCCGTCGGAGGCGTGGGGTCGGTTGCGGCCTGGAGAAGGCTCTCGCTCTGAGGCGCGGCCTCTTCCGCGGAAGGTGCGACCGGTGCCGGAGCGGTGGCCTGTCCTGCCTGAGCCTGTGCCAGACGCTGCGCAAGGTCATCGCGCTCAGCTGTCAATGCCGAGATGGCCTGCGCCACCTCGTCGAGGAAGTCGTCGACCTCATCCTGGTCGAAACCCTCGCGGTACTTCGTCTTGGAAAACGCCTTGTTCAGCACGTCCTCTGCAGTCAGCAGTGCCATGTGTCGACCACCTCTAGTCACGTCAAGGCCATAGTGTCCGGCCCAAACTGGTTGTACTTCACTCTATATACGTATCGGCAGAAGCATGAGTCTGCCGTAGTAGGAAATATCAGCCGACCACGAGGATCAGCTGACTCAGGAGCCCATCGAGCACGATGCAACCGATGAAGAGCACCAAGAATGCCAGGTCTAGCGACGCTCCGCCCAGTCGAAGGGGCGGAATAACACTCCGCAACGCCTTCAGCGGCGGATCAGTGACTGTCAGGACGCCCTCAACCAGCACGAGCATGGGTCCCTTGGGACGCCACTCGCGGGAGAAAACCAAGACCCAACTGATAATCATGCGCGCAAAAAGCAGCAGCATGAAGAGATAGAGCGCGAATTTCAGCGCGGCAAGAGCGAAGACCACGCAGTGAGCCTAACTGGTTTAGTGCTCGTTGAAGAATTCGCTCTCGGCGGGAGCCTGAGGCTCCTCGTCGACACCGATCTCCACGTGTGCGGGCGACAGCAGGAAGACAGCGGTCGTCACGCGCTCAATCGATCCGTGCAGACCAAAGGACAGACCTGCAGCGAAGTCGACGAGGCGCTTGGCGTCCGCGTCAGACATCTCGGTGAGGTTCATGATCACGGGAACGCCCTGGCGGAACGCTTCACCAATCAGGCGCGCATCGTTGTAACTACGAGGCTTGACGGTCTGAATACGACGCAGGTCAGTCTCGGAAACGGACGCACGGCGTCCCTCGCCGCGGGAGCGCGACTCGCTCTTATCACGCACGTCAGAGACGTCGTGAAGGTGGGTGACGGGAGCAAGCTCCTCGTCCGCGTAGTCGTAGTCCTCGTGCTGCGATGTGTCGAAGCCGAGGTACTGGATCGCCTTGCGCATGGCGCTCATGGGCCCGCTCCTTACCAAGTTGCCAGGTGGTTGTTCTCACGGTACGGCTCGCGTCGACATCGATCAGGGAGCGACACGCCGCGCATCGCTACGGATGCACAATGACGCCCGCGTGACGCCCCGTCAGACCGTCACGCCGATGCGAGAAGACCTGCTGGTCCTCGAGAGTGCACACCGGGATGCGCACAATGGTCCGCACGCCCAACTCCCCTAGCCGCGCCTCCACGGCGCGAGGAAGGTCGAGCGCCGGTGTGCCCCACGACGTGGTCGCGAAGGCGGCCCTGTGGCGTGCAGACACTTCCGCACGCATCTGTTCGGGGACCTCGTAGCACTTGCCACAGACGGACGGACCGATCGAAGCGCTGATGGAGGTCGTGGGCGTGGACTTGCCTCGCAAGTCGATCAGGGCTGCCATGGCGGCATCGATCACGCCTGCGTACAGACCCGGCCTGCCCGCGTGCACCGCGGCCACAGCGCCAGTCCCGCCATCGTGCAACAGCAACGGCACGCAGTCCGCGGCGATCGCCCCGAGTGCGACGCCGGGCGTGGTGGTGATGAGGACGTCGGCCGGCGGTGGTTCTCTACCCGCCTCGGTGATCCACTCGACGCGCACTCCATGGGCCGCATTCAGGAACGTCACGGGCGCGTCCGCGTGCCTCGCCACGACCGCCCTATTGGCGGCTACCGCCTCAGGGTCGTCGCCGACGTGGGTCGCGACGTTAAGGCTTGCGTAGGGCGGTTGGGATTGTCCGCCGGTCCGCGTCGTGAAGAAGGCGCGGACCGGCAGACCGGCGTCAATCACCGCTTAGCGGAGGAAATCAGGGATATCGAGGGCGTCGGCTTCGCTCTTGCGTGCCTTGCTGACGTCGATCGCGTCAGTCTCAGGCGCCGGCTCGGCGTCGATTGCCTGCGGGACTGCGGCGGGTTCGGGCGCGACTGCCGGCCTTTCGACCGGTGCCTGCACGGGCTCCGTCGCGGAGGCGGCCGGTGCGGCAGTGGCACCTTCTACACCGCCAAGCGCGCCTTCGTGCTTGCGAACAGTCGGCGCTCCCCCGTCGAATCCAGCGGCGATCACGGTGATACGCAGTTCGTCGCCGAGCGAGTCGTCGATGACCGTTCCAAAGATGATGTTGGCCTCAGGGTGGGCGGCTTCGCGCACCAGACGGGCTGCGGTCTCCACTTCCTTGATGCCGAGGTTCGTGCCACCGGCGATCGACAGCAGCACGCCGTGAGCGCCTTCGATCGAGGCCTCAAGCAACGGCGAAGCGATCGCGCCTTCGGCTGCAGACAGCGCGCGGCCCTCGCCGCGCGACGAGGACACGCCCATGAGTGCAGTGCCCGCATCCTTCATGACCGACTTCACGTCGTTAAAGTCAACGTTGATCAGGCCGGGGGTCGTGATGAGGTCGGTGATGCCTTGCACGCCGCCCTGCAGAACCTGGTCGGCAGCGGCGAAGGCACCGAGGATCGAGAGCTCGGCATCGGAGATGTCGAGCAGACGGTCGTTGGGGATCACGATGAGGGTGTCGACCTCTTCGCGCAGGCGCTGAATGCCGGAATCTGCCTGGTCCGAGCGGCGGCGCCCTTCGAATCCGAACGGGCGCGTGACGACGCCCACGGTGAGCGCACCTAGCGAGCGCGCGATCTTGGCCACGACGGGCGCGCCACCGGTTCCGGTGCCACCACCCTCACCGGCGGTGACGAACACCATGTCGGCGCCCTTGAGTGCCTCGGCGATCTCGTCCTCGTGGTCATCGGCAGCCTGGCGGCCCACTTCGGGGTCGGCGCCGGCGCCAAGGCCGCGCGTCAGGTCCCGGCCGATGTCGAGCTTCACGTCGGCGTCCGACATGAGCAGTGCCTGAGCATCGGTGTTAATCGCGATGAACTCGGCGCCCTTGAGGCCGACGTCGATCATGCGGTTGACGGCGTTCACGCCGCCGCCGCCCACGCCGACGACCTTGATGGCGGTGATGTAATTCTGCGGTGCGGCCATGAGCCCTCTCCCAACCTTAACCTTCTACTTGAAGGTTATAGTTATGTCAACTACTTCCACCGATGACGGTACGGTCCGCACGCCGATAACGGCGGCACCGGCGCGCGCGTGTCGCATCTTGAATTCGACCCATTTGCGCGGCCTCAATCAGCCCACCACACTGGTTCCCCATGACTGCCCGTGCCCGCCCGCGGATCCAACCCAGCATCGGCCCTGCTACCCAGGCTGCACGCGTTGTCACCCTCGTCCTCACGGTATGCGGCGCAGCCGCCGGACTCATCGCATACCCATCGTTGCCGGACCGCATCCCCATTCACTGGAATGCCGCTGGCGTCGCCGACGGGTGGGGATCCCCGGTGATGCTCGCCGTCCTCATCGGATTGTGGGTGGCGCTGGTCGCGGGGCTCGAATGGCTCTCGCGCGTGCCGCACATTCTCAACTACCTCGTAGAGGTAACGCAGGACAATGCACCGGGTCTGTATGGCGCAGCGGTCGACATGCTCGTGTGGCTGAACCTGGCGATCGCGGTGCTCTTCGGCTCACTGGTTGCGCAGTCCTACGGAATGAACCTCGAGGTTGCCACCGGTTTCGCGCTCGCAGGCACCCTCGTCATCCTGGTGGTCGGCATAGTCCGCATGGTGCGTGCCGCGCGGACTAACTCTTGACGACGGTCGGCAAACTCGGTGCCGAGACGTCGATGACCTCAGCGTCCTCAGCCTCAGGCGAGGCCAGCAGGACGGTCAGTACCTCCGCCTTCAGCGGCGAATCGTCAACGCTGCCCCACTCCACGCGCGGGCCGTCGCGAAGGACAAAGTGAATCGAGTCCTCCGTGTCAGCCTCAACATTCTCGATCCGCTCGCGCAGGTCCACCGGGGTCTCGTCAAGGACGCCGAGCACACCGGACAGGATCCGCTCATGCTCCTCCCCCACCGGAACGGCAACAACGGGCAGGTCTCCCGGCTTCTCTTCGCTCGTCGACACCTGTTCGCCGGTGTCGGTCACGAGCGCGAACCCATCCTCTGATGGAATTGCGGCGACAGGCTCCGATGGTGTCAGCGTCACCCGCAAACCCGATGGCCACACCACCTCGACCTGTGCGGCGCTCACGCCAATGATCTCCGTGAGCTGATTCTCAACGTGTGACGTGTTGAGGGTTGCGAGCGCGGAGCCGTCATACGCGGCAAGCACGGTGTCGACCTGCGCCGGATCCACGACCGAGCCGTAGCCCGAGGCCTCGATTGCTTCAGCGTCAAACTCGAGCAGCGGCGACATCAGCACGACCCAGCCAGCAGCGGCCACCGCGGTGGCGAGTGCAGCGCGCTTGCCCCACTTGATGGCCCACACCCGGCGTTCGACCGAACGCTTCTCTTTGAGCCGGTCCTGCATGCGTCCGGTGACGACTGCGCTGCTCAGACGCGTGCTGACC
The DNA here is from genome assembly GCF_000975035.1 of Demequina flava. GTDB lineage: Bacteria > Actinomycetota > Actinomycetes > Actinomycetales > Demequinaceae > Demequina > Demequina flava. The sequence goes on from NZ_BBRA01000001.1 coordinate 88,618, forward strand.
CGCGCCCACGGGGTGGCAACGGTCCCTGGCTCCGCCGTCGTCGAGGTGGCTGTCGCGACAGCCTCGTCCGAGCCGCGCTTGGGAAGTCGGATTGTGCGCGCCCACATGCGTAGCCGACCCGCGCGTGGGGTCGCCTGGGTGGCTGGCGACTTCTCACTTCCTTTCGCGGGACGGGCCGATGCTCGGGCTGAGGTGGTTGCCGACGTCGCCTTGCGGGTGGGGGCGGTCCGTGGGGCGGTTGTGCGCGTTGATGCTGTGCGCGTTGAGGCCGTGCGCGGAGCTGCTTTGCGCGTACTACCGGCGCGCACCGCGCCTGGCGTCGGAGGCTTGGGTGCGGACTTCCGTGTGGCTTGTTGGCCGCTCCGAGGCTTCTTGGCGCCGCCCAACGGCTGTTTGCCCGTGCGTGGAGGCGTGGGCTGGGCGCGCCGGACAGGCGCCTCCGACTCGCGCTTACTCGTAGTCCGGGGCACAGCGGGCCGCCCCGGCGCTGCCGGACGGCCGGAAGACGGCGGCGTGCCCTTGTCAGCCATTGCCGGCCTCGCGTGCCTTCAGTGCATCAAGGATCCACTCGCCGGCATACGTCACGGGTCCCGAGCCGACGGTGAGCACCAAGTCGCCCTCGGAAGCAACGTCAGCGACGCGTGCTGCCGCATCCTCGAGCGTCTCGACGACGACGGCAGTCGAGTCCTCAGGGATCACCATCTGATCGAGAATGGTCTGCGAATTGACGCCGGGAAGGGGGTCCTCGCGGTCACCGTGGACCCCGGAAATGACCACATCCGCGTTAGGCGCGGACAGCGCCGCGGCGAAGTTGGCGGCGTGGAGCTGAGTACGGCTAAAGAGCGCAGGCTGGAACAGCACCACTAGGTGGCCAGCTCCAGCAGAGCGAGCCGCCGCGATCAGGGCTGCCACCTCGGTGGGGTGATGCGCGTAGTCATCCACGACGGTGATGCCCGCGACCTCGCCGCGAAGCTGATAGCGCCGGCCGGTGCCGCCGAAGGACTCCACGGCACGCGCGGCTGCCTGGCGGTCTGCGCCCATCGCGACAGACGCGGCCCAGGCCGCCGCCGCATTGAGCACCATGTGATCCCCTGGCACCGGCACCGCGACGGTGTACTCCTCGCCTTGGTATGCCCAGCCGGTAGCCGAGACGCGCACATCGCCGTCTCCACGTCCGTAGCTGATGACCTCGACGCCGCGCTCGCTCGCGGTGCGGGCGATGCTGATCGCGGTGGGGTCATCCGCGCACACCACGAGGACGCGGCAGTCGGAGGAAAACTCGGTAAAGGCCTCGTGGAGGCGTTCCTCGGTGCCGTAGTAGTCCAGGTGGTCGGGTTCAACATTGAGAAGAATCGCCACCTCGGGGTGGTAGCGCAGGAACGAGCCGTCGGACTCGTCCGCTTCCACTACAGCAATGTCGCTGTCTCCTGCGTACCCGCCCGCGACAGCGCCGTCAATGCCGAAGACGCGTGCGCCGACCGCGAACGACGCGTCAACACCCGCGCCGTGAAGCACGTGAGCGACCATCGCGGAGGTCGTGGTCTTGCCATGAGAGCCTGCGACCGCGATCAGGCGGTGGTGGTCGAGAGCACGCGCGAGCGCCTCCGAACGGTGCACCACCTCGATGCCGCGCTCACGAGCGCGCGCAAGTTCTGGGTTGGTCTCACGCACAGCCGTCGAGATCACGACCTGATCGACGCCATCTACGTTGGCGGCATCGTGACCAATCGTGACGTTCATGCCGGCGTCGCGGAGCGCCTCGAAGTAGTGGCTAACGCGCATATCGGTGCCCGAGACCTCGTGTCCGGCCGCCGCAGTGAGGCGAGCCACCGCGGACATGCCGGAGCCACCCACGCCAATGAAATGCACGCGACTCACAGCGTTTCCTCCACAAGGTCTGCCACTCGCGCGGCTCCGTCAGCGATGCCAAAGTCGGCAGCCGCTTGAATCATTTGCTGTCCATCGGTGCCCTCAAGCAACATGCGCTCGGCACCTAGTTCAAGAACGACTGGGGACAGCTTTGCGTCCTCCACCATCGTCGCGGCGCCCGCCTCCACGGCTGGGATCGCGTTAAGCGCCTGCTCGCCGTTGCCGTGAGGCAATGGCACATACATTGCGGGAAGGCGCATCGCAGTGACCTCTGCCACCATTCCGGCACCCGCGCGGCACACAACGGCGCCCGCGGCCGAGTACACCGTTGCCATGTCGTGGCAGTACTCCTCGACGCGGTACATGTCTCGCTTGGCGGCGCTCAGGTCGCCCTTGGCGCGCTCGGCCTCCACCGACTTGCCCCGACCGGTGATGTGCCACACGTGCACGCCGTGATCGGTGAGCGTCGCTGCTGCTGCGGCCGTCGCTGCGTTCAGGCTTGCCGCACCCTGGGAGCCGCCGGTGACAACCAGCACCGGGGCATCGGCTGCCCATCCCAACGCCTCACGGGCGGCGCCACGAACGTCCGCGGCGACCCGAGCATCGGCCAATGTCTCTGCCAACTCCCGCACAGGCGGGAGAAGCGGCATGCCGGTCACGACACCGCCCTTGAGCGGCGTATCCGGAAGGGTGATCGCGACGCGAGCGGCCCAGCGAGCCCCGAGTTTGTTGGCCAGTCCAGGGCGCGCATTCGCCTCGTGAACGATGATCGGCAACTTGCGGCGGCGAGCAGCAAGATAACCAGGCGTCGAGACAAAACCGCCAAAACCCACGACGGCCGATGCTCCGGTTGCGTCGATCGCGTCCTCCGCCGCGCGTACGGCGGCCCGCAGCCGGCCAGGAAGCTTGAACAGGTCGCCAGAGGGGCGACGCGGCATGGGCACGCGCGGCACCACATGCATCTCAATGCCGGCTCGAGGCACGAGGTCCGCTTCCAGTCCCTCGGAAGTGCCGAGCGCTGCGACATCGTGGCCGCGGTCGCGGAGCTCGTGCGCAGTGGCGAGCATGGGATTCACGTGTCCGGCGGTACCCCCGCCAGCGAGCAGGATGCTAGCCACGACGGCCTCGCGAAACGACCGCGATGGAACGGCGCAGAACGCTGGGACGGGCAGCGAAGGCTGCCTCTGCCCCTGGCTCGCGGCGCGCGAAGGCCATGAGAACTCCAACGGCAGCCAGCGACATGATGAGAGACGAGCCTCCAGAAGAAATCAGCGGCAACGGCACACCGGTGACGGGCAGCAGGCCGATCACCACGGCAATGTTCACGAGTGCCTGACCGACAAGCCACGCGCCAAGGGCGGCAGCAGCGATCTGTACGAACGGGTCGGTGTGGCGCTGGACCAGGCGGTTGATCGCGACCGCCAACATGCCAAACGCGATCAGGACCAGAAGAGTTCCGATGAGGCCGAACTCCTCGCCGATGATCGCGAACGCGAAGTCGGAGTCCGCGACGGGAAGGTAGCCGCCCCACTTTTCGCGGCTCATGCCAGGGCCCAGGCCCCACAGACCACCGGACGCCAGCGCCCACAGACTGTGCACCGACTGCATGCCGATCCCCTGCGGGTCTGCCAGGTCGGGGTTCAGCCAGGCGTCAATACGGGCAGAGCGGCTCGACCCAACCGTGAGCGACGCCGCGACCAAAGCAACTGAGGCCAGGGCTCCGATGACGAAGAACTTCTTAGGGGCGCCGGCCACCCAGAATGCTGCGGCAACCATCATGATCATCACGAGCGTGGTGCCGAGGTCCTGGCCCAACATGACCAAGCCAATGACAGCAATCGACATCAAGCCACCGGGGACCAAAATGCCCTTGATGGTGGTCAGGTCGCGGCGGAAGCGCGCAAGCACGACGCCCAGGTACAGCGCGATGCCCACCTTGGCCATCTCTGATGGCTGGAAGCTCATGGGGCCAATGCGGATCCAGTTGCGGTTACCACCGACGGACTCACCCACCAGGGCCACCATCACCAGCAAACCCATCGAGACGTAAAGAATCACAGGGCCGCTGCGTTTCCAGAATTCGATGGACATGCGCGATCCCACGAGGAGCGCGGCCAGTCCCAGCACGAGCGCGACGGCCTGCGTCACAAACAGCGTGTACGGCGAGTTGTCGCCGTCGATGCGCAGTGCGGTCACCGAACTCGCCGACAGCACCACCGCGAGACCGATCAGCACCAACATCGTGGTGGCGGCGACGATCAGGTAGTACGTCGTGACCGGGGAGCCGGAGGGCGGGGTGTCGGAACGGGAACGTCGTGAAGCCGTGGCCGTCATCACCCCTCCTATCCGTCCAGTGCCTCCACCGCTGCGGCGAAGGCTTCGCCTCGATCCGCATAGCTGCGGAACTGATCAAAGGAGGCACATGCCGGTGACAACAGCACGGTGTCGCCCGCCGATGCGGCCTCCCGAGCCGCGTGTACGGCCCTGACCATGACAGTCTCCCCCGGCTCAATGCGTGTGACCGGGATATCCGGCGCGTGTCCCGCGAGCGCGCTTGCCAGCGGCTCGGGGTCCTCACCGATCAGCACGACTGCCCGGATGCGTTCCTTTACGGCGCCGACCAGGTCGTCGAACTCCTGACCCTTGGCCAATCCCCCGGCGATCCACACCACCGATTGCGGGCTGTGGCCCCCGAAAGCAGCGATAGCGGCGTGGGCATTGGTGGCCTTGGAATCGTCGACCCACGTGACGTCACCGACGCGCCCCACCAGCGCAGTGCGGTGGGCGTCGAGCGCAAAGGTGCTGAGACCTCGCGTGACAGCCTCGGGAGCGACGCCCAGGGCTCGAGCCAGGGCGGCGGCGCACAGCGCATTGAAGATCAGATACGGAGGAACCGTGCCTCCGACAAGGTGAGCCAAGTCGTCAACGTGGCCGAGCTCGATGGCCTCGTGACGCCGGCCATCGTGGAACGCGCGATCAGCGAGCACGCCCTCGACAACGCCGAGCTGGGACAGCCCTGGTGAACCGAGCGTCACTCCTATAGCCCGGCATCCGTCCACGACGTCGGCGTTTTCCACCATCGACTCCGTGACGGGGTCATGTGCGCCGTAGACGCATGCGACCTGGACGCGTTCATAGACGCGCGCCTTGTCAGCGCGGTAGGCCTCGACGGAGCCATGCCAGTCCAGGTGGTCTTCATCGGCGTTGAGGCACACCGCGGCGTGCGGCGACAACGTGGACGTGAAATGCAACTGCAAGCTGGCGATCTCGACGGCCACGGCATCGTGCTGCTCACGTGCGGCGGCAATCACGGGGACGCCCATGTTGCCGCACACGGCGACATCGACGCCTCCAGCTTCAAGAATCGCGCCCGTCATCTGCGTCGTCGTGGTCTTGCCATTGGTACCGGTGATGAGAACCCACGGGATGCCTGGAGTGCGCACCCGCCACGCGAACTCCATCTCCGAGACGATCTCGACGCCGGCATCCTGCACGGCCCGGACCCACTCGTGGTGTGGAGCAAAACCCGGCGACGACATGCACAGGTCGAAGGATGCGAGATCGACACCGGAGAGGTCGGTGTGATCGGCGCGACCGCTGGGATCGACCGTGACGGCCTGTGCTCCAAGTTCATCGCAGGCGTCTTTGGCGGACGCTCCGGCAACGCCGAGGCCGAGGATCAAGACCCTCAGTCCGGCAAAGGCGCTCACTGGCCAGAGGGCAGCGTGACTACCCACTCGGTATAGAACAGGGCTCCACCAGCGGCAGCACACAGCGCCGCAATAATCCAGAATCTGATGACGATCGTCACTTCTCCCCAGCCCATCAGCTCAAAGTGATGATGCAGGGGCGCCATCTTGAACACCCGTTTACCGCCGGAGATTTTGAACCAACCGATCTGGATGACCGAGGACGCGACGATGATCACGAACAGGCCACCAATGATCACGCCGAGCAGTTCGGTGCGCGACATGATCGTGATTCCCGCAATGGCACCACCGAGGGCCAACGAGCCGGTGTCGCCCATAAAGATCTTCGCTGGGGATGCGTTCCACCACAGGAAGCCGAAGCACGCGCCGGCGATCGCGGCGGCGAGGATGGCGAGGTCTCGCGGATCTCGCACCTCGTAGCACTGCGAGGACGCGGAGGTGAAGCCACACCACTGGTTGTACTGCCACACGGTGATGAGCGTGTACGCGCCAAAGAAGATCAGGGCGGCACCGCTGGCGAGACCATCGAGTCCATCGGTGAGGTTCACGGCATTCGACCAGGCCGTGATGAGGAAGTTCGACCAGATGATGAACAGAATGATGCCGATGGCCGGGCCCCAGTAGGCCAGGTCCAAGAAGGTATCGCGGAGGAAGGATATCGACTCCGACGCTGGCGTCAGTCCACGCTCGTTGGGGAACTGCAGCGCGAGCACACCGAAGGAGATACCGACGATGGCCTGGCCGAGGATCTTCCACCGGGCTCTCAGACCCAGCGATCGCTCTTGGCGGATCTTGATGTAGTCGTCGAGGAAGCCGACGAGGCCGAGGCCCACGATCAGCAACACCACGAGCATCGAAGACGCGTACGGCGTGCGGCCCGTGAGCAGGTTGGCACCCAGCCAACCGACAACGAGCGCGAAGATGATGACGACGCCACCCATAGTGGGCGTGCCGCGCTTTACCAGGTGAGAAGCGGGACCATCGTGCCGGATGAACTGCCCATACTGATGGCGAGTCAGGTAGCGGATGAAGACAGGGGTCCCCAACAGTGCGATCACGAGGGAGATGCCGCCTGCGAACATCACCGCTTTCATGCAGTCTCTCCCACCAAGTCGTCCGCCAACTTCCACAGCCCGGTGCCGTGGGAGCCCTTGACGAGCACGGTATCTCCGCCGCTCACTCGTTCCGCGAGAAACTCGCGGGCTTCGTCAATCGTAGCGACGAACGCAGCCTCGTCGCCCCAGGAGCCCTCGCGGACCGCGGAAACGTACGCGGCGCGCGCACCAGCGCCCACCACGACAAGGTGATCGATGCGTAGGCGCACAGCGTCCAGCCCCACCTCCTCGTGAGCCGCAAGCGACGCGTCGCCCATCTCGAGCATCTCGCCAACCACCGCAAAGGAACGGCCAGCGTCCGCGACGTCCTTCAACGCGCGCAGCGCAGCACGCATCGATTCAGGCGACGCGTTGTAACTGTCATCCAGGATGCGCACTCCGTCAGCGCGCACCGTCAATGCCATGCGGTGGGGGCTCAGTGGCGTGGCGGCAGCGACACGCTCAGCGGAGTCGCCGACCGTCAGCCCCGCCTCAAGCGCCACCGCGATCGCGGCGAGCGCGTTGGTCACGTGGTGTTCGCCGACGAGCGACAGCGTGAGGTGCTCGGTGGCAGTCGCAACGGTGAGGTCGAAGTCAGCGCAGCCGGCCTTGACCTCGATACGCGAAGCCTGGAGCGTGCGGCCCTGTCCGCCCACTCCGAACGTCACCAGACGGCGGTCGCCCTCGGAAAGCACTGGCCGCGACTCCATCGCCGCCACTCGCGGATCGTCGCCGTTCAGCACAGCCAATCCACCCGGCACCAATCCATCCAGAAGGCTGGCCTTCTCCTCAGCCAAAGCATCGGCCGATCCATATCCACCCAGGTGCGCCGTACCCACGGTCAGCACCACCGCAATGTCGAGGGGCGCAATCCGTGTCAGGTAGGCCAGGTCGCCCGGGGCGGACGCGCCCATCTCGAGCACAAGCCACTCGGTAGTGACGTCTGCGCGTAGGACCGTCAGCGGCAGGCCAATCTCGTTGTTGAAGCTCCCCTGGGGCGCAATGGCCTCGGGCAGGACCTGAGCCAACAGATCCTTGGTGGTGGTCTTGCCATTGGAGCCGGTAATGCCGATCACCCGAATATCGCCCTCGACACGCAGCAGCGCCAGATAGGCGCGCGCGAGCGACCCAAGCGCCGCAACGACGTCGTCGACCAAGATGTGCGGACCGGCCACAGGCTGCGACACGAGCGCGAGCGCTGCACCGGATTCAAAAGCGCGAGGGGCGTACTCATGGCCGTCGACACGTTCGCCGACAAACGCGACGTACAGCGCGCCCGGCGTGATGAGTCGCGAATCCTTCTCGACGCTTCGCACTCGGGTGTCGACGTCAGCGGCCAACTCACCTCCTACGGCGTTGGCGATCCACTGCGCCGTCAGCTCCCTCATGCGTGCCCTTCCGTTTCGGCAGTAATGCGTGCGTACGCCTGCAGGTAGGCGTCGCGGTCGTTGTATCGATGGAACACGCCCGCAATTTCTTGCGTGGGTTCGTGTCCCTTGCCCGTCACGATAACGGTGTCTTCTGAGTTCGCCAGGCGCAAGGCGGTCTCGACGGCCAGTGCGCGCGGCTCGACTTCGTGGACATCGGCGAGCGCAGGGCGCACCTTCTGGATGCCTTCACGGATCATCGCCCGCACCGCAGCGGGCGCCTCGGACCGGGGGTTCTCGTCTGTCAGCACGATGACGTCGGCAAGCCGCGCGGCAATCTCGCCCATGACCGGACGCTTGCCCTGGTCGCGGTCGCCGTCCGAGCCAAAGATGAGGATGAGGCGGCCCGGGGTAATTGGGCGCACGCCTTCCAGGGCCAACTCGAGAGCGTCCGGGGTATGGGCGTAGTCCACAATCGCAAGCGGATCCACGTCACTGCGCTCAATCACGCGTTCCATGCGTCCGGGCACGCCATGAGCAGTCGCCACGCCCTCAATGGCCTCCGCGAGGCTCACCCCCGCGGCATGCGCCGCAGCGATCGCAACAATCGAGTTGGAGACGTTCACGAGCCCTGGCAGTGGAGAGAATCCCTGGTGCTCCGCGCCATCTGGGTCGGTAAAAGTGAATCGCGAACCGACGCCGTCGAGGCCGATGTCCGCGTGCGTCACGGTCCAGTCGGCCGGGTGAGGATCGGCTGCATGTGTCGACACGGTCTGGACGGGAATCTCGACGCGGGCGGCCAGCTTGCGCCCCCACTCGTCGTCGACGTTGATGATGCCAAAGCGCGCACGACCCGGAGCAAAGAGCTTCGCCTTGGCATCGAGGTAGTTGTCCATGGTGCCGTGGAAGTCCAGGTGATCCCACTGCAGGTTCGTGAAGACCGCGACGGAGAACTCGACGCCGGAGATGCGCTCCAAGGAGGCGGCGTGTGAGCTGACCTCCGTGACGGCAGCGGTGACGCCCTCTTCCCGCATGCGGGCAAGGAGCCCGTGGAGCACCGGCGACTCGACCGTGGTGCGAGGCGACTCGATCGCCTCATCTCCAATCCGAAGTTCAACCGTGCCCATGATGCCGGTGTGCTCGTGCACCCGCGCCAGAACGTTCTCGATGAGATATGCCGTGGTGGTCTTGCCATTGGTACCGGTCACACCCACAAACGTGAGATCGCGGCTGGGGTCCCCATAGATTAAGGCGGAGGCCTCGCCCATAGCGAGACGAGCATCGGCCGTCACCAAGACCGGCACGTCCACGCCCGCCTCAGACAGAAGCTCAGCTCCTTCAGCATCGGTGAGGAGGGCCGATGCTCCACTCGCGACGGCATCGGCCCCAAAGCGGGCGCCGTGGACGGTAAAGCCAGGGAAAGCGCCGAAGAGGTCGCCTGGGCGCACGTCCCGTGAGTCAACGGTTGCCCCGGTCACGCTGATGCCTTCGCCTCCCGCGGACAGCGGTGCGCCAATGCGGTGCGCGACGTCTGCGAGTGCGGTGGGCGCCGCGCTCGAAGGTCGCAGTGCCATATCTGCCACTGTCACTCCCAGGTGGTCGGGTACATCTCCTCAGCAGGAGCCGAGGGCGGAACCCGCAGAGCCTGCAAGGCAAAGGTTGCCACGTCGGAGAACACCGGCGCGGCCACCTCGCCGCCCCAGATGGAACTCTTGGGGTCAAACACGATCACGGACACGACGATCTCAGGATCGTCAGCGGGCGCGACGCCTACGAACGATGCCACGATCGAGTCGAGTTCACCAGAAGTGCCAACGGCCTGTGCGGTACCAGTCTTGCCGGCAACGCGATAGCCATCGATCTTGGCCAGTCCACCGGTTCCAGACTCGGTGACATCCTCCAACATGAGCATGACCTGATCTGCAGTCTCTTCCGAGACAACGCGGACGGGCTCGGTGTCCTCGGCCGGCGTGAACTCACCATGACCATCGACAAAGCCCTTCACCACGGAGGGCTGCACGCGCACTCCCCCGTTGGCGAGCGTTTGGTAGACCTGCGACGTCTGCAGCGCAGTCACTGCGACACCCTGGCCGTACAGCACGGCGTACTCGGTGCGGCCGTCCCAGTCCTCCCAGTCGCGCAAAATGCCGGGCGACTCCGTTGGCATTCCCACGCCCGTCCGGGTTCCGAAGCCAAACTTCTCCAAGTACTCGTAGCGCTGCGCCTCGCTCAACTGCTCACCGATCTTCACCGTTCCGGTGTTGGACGAGGTGACCAGGATGCCGGAGGTCGTCAGCTGCTGCGTCTCGTGCTCGTGCGAATCCTTGAAGGTCTGGCCATTTTCCGTCGTGTACTCGTAGGGAACGGAGAAGCGGCTGGTAGGAGTGACGATGCCTTCCTCAAGCGCGGCAGCGACCGTGATCGCCTTACCGGTCGAGCCGGGCTCGAACACGTCTTCCACGGAGGCCGCGCCGCGATCGCCCGCGTCAGAGGCGCCCGGGTCATTGGGGTCGACACTGCTGGAGTCGGCAATGGCGAGAAATTCACCCGACTCCACATGCTGGACCGTCACGATTCCCTGGCGGCCGCCCGTCGTGGCGAGAGCCTCATCGAGGCGCTCTTGCGCGTAGTACTGAATGTCACGATCGATCGTGAGCATGACGTCTTGACCTGGCGTAGCGGGATCCTCGTCGAGCACGCCGGTGGGGATCACCGTTCCCTGCCCGCCGCGCTCGTACGTCAGCGATCCGGACTCGCCGAGGAGCACGGACTCGTACGAGGCCTCAATGCCAGCAAGTCCCCAATTGACGCCTACGGCATCGGCCTTACCGCCCACGAAGCCCACCAGGTTTCCGGCGACATCTCCGTTGGGATACTCGCGCTCGGACACCGGCTCATAGTCGATGCCGGCAATCTTCTCGTCGGCAACCAAATCCCAGGTCTCTGGCGTCACGTACTTCGCGATGTACTGAAAGTCCTTGTCACCCACGAGGTCCGCGGCAAGCTCCGACTCACTGACCCCGAGGATTGGAGCCAGGATTCGCGCGGCGTCGAGAGCTCCGGAGGCGACAACCTGACCGCCCTCCTTGCGCTCCCACGCCGCGACATCGTTCTGGTCCACAAAGAGGTGGAAGCGCTCAGCGGACGTAGCGAGCACCGTGCTGTTGCGGTCAACAATGTCCGCGCGCTGCGAGGCAATCTCCGTTGTGGCGAGCCTATTCTCGAGCGCGGCCGTGGATAGTTCCTCCGCGTTCACGACCTGAACCATCACCAAGCGCGCAGCGAACACTCCCAGGATCGCCAAGATCATGAGCATCATGAAGCGCTGGCGGTTGACAGGGTTGCCGACGCGCTCGACGCGCGAGGTCCGTGGAGGCGTGGATGAGGCTGTTCGCGGGGCCGTGGGGCGCGCCTGGGCAGGACGTTTGCGGGCTGGACCGGGCTGAGTGTTCCGCCGAGGTGCACCGGCCGCCGGCTTGGCCGACCCCGATGTGGAGCGAGACTTGCTTTGCGTAGGGCGCTGAGGCCGAGCGGACTTGTCCGTACTACGTGTCTTTCGCGGTCCGCGTGGAGGCTGCTTTTGGCTCATCACTCTCCCTGGTGCAGGACCGACGACTCTGCGATGGACACAAATCCTCTGGCTTCCGCGGGCACCATGCCCAGCTCATCGGCAGCCGACGCGAGGTAGCGCGGCGCCGAGAACGACTCGAGCTCACTCACGAGCGCTGCGCGCTCCTGGTGCAACGTAGCGATCTCAATCTTGAGGTCGCGACGCTCGAAAGCGCCTTCAGTCATCTGGGTGTTGATCAACAGCACTGAGGCCATGGCACCGAGGATGATCAGCACGCACGTGATGGCGAAAGGTGCCAACGACCGTGCTTGTTCCGGCGCGGCGACCGCATGAAGATGGCGTCGAGGTGCCGGGGCCTGCGCGGCGCCGCGGCTGCGCGAAGGCTGGCTCGCGTTCACGGGCCGGGACTGACGAAGGGGCGCTGCACTCATGCTGCCCTCCTATGGCGCTTCGACGGGGTGGGACGGGTTCGTTCGGCGGCACGGAGCCTGACCGGCTTGGAGCGAGGATTAGCCTCTGCCTCTGCCTCGGGGGCCTTCTCCGCTCCCCGAGTGAGGAGTTTCAGGTACGGCTGATCCTCATCCGGGATGACAGGCAAACCAGGAGGGGCCGATGCTGTCGAGCCTTCCGCGAGGACGTTCTTGACGATGCGGTCCTCAAGTGAGTGATAGGACTCGACCACGATGCGGCCGCCGGTTCCCAGGGCTTCCACCGCAGCGGGTACGGCACGCTCAAGGATTTCGATCTCGCGATTGACGGCGATGCGCAATGCTTGGAACGTGCGCTTGGCGGGGTTGCCGCCAGCGGTGCGGGTGGCGGCAGGGATGCACGCCCGCACAAGGTCGACCAGTTGAGCGGAACGCTCCACGGGGTCAGTGTCGCGCCGGGCGATGATGGACTCCGCGATGCGCGCCGCGTAGCGCTCTTCGCCATACACACGCAGGATTCGCGTCAGTTCACGCTGGTCCGCGGTCGCGAGAAGGTCCGCGGCCGTCACGGAGTCCTCGGAGTTCATCCGCATATCCAGCGGAGCATCCTGGGCATATGAGAAGCCGCGGTCGGCCTCATCGATCTGGAGCGAGCTGACCCCCAGGTCCAGCAAGATTCCATCGGCCTTGTCGACGCCTGCGGCCGCGAGCGCCCCGGCCATGTCGTCGTACTCCGCGTGGTGAGCAATGAAGCGGTCACCGAAACGCTGCAGCCGCTGAGAGGCCAACGCAATGGCTTGAGGGTCGCGGTCGATTCCGACGAGCGTGGCGTCCGGGCACTGGGTGAGGAGGGCTTCCGAGTGGCCGCCCATTCCGAGCGTGCCATCGATGACGACCGCGCCCTCGTGGCTGAGCGCAGGCGCGAGAAGGTCGACGCATCGCTGAAGCATCACCGGCTGGTGACGTGATGCTGCATCCGACATGGTCCCTCCTTCCCTGTCTTTCACCGTGTTTCCCGGTCTCCCTCCGGCTCTCTGGCGGGGGGAAGTCCGTCAGAGCTGCGCGGGAGGAGGCCGCGAAACACGGTGCGTCTACATGGCGTCAAACACCTCCGCCGCAGTAGCGGCGTACTCGTCTTCGCCTCGTTCGAGGTAGTCCTCCCAGGCCTGCGCATCCCACACCTCAACGCGGGAGCCCATGCCCACCACGGCGACGTCTCGATCAAGCCCGGCGTACTTGCGTAGCGGAGTGCTGAGCAAGATTCGACCCTGCTTATCGGGAATGTCATCCGAGGCGTGACCCAGGAAGTTACGTAGGTAGTCGCGTGCGTTCTTGTTCTCCAACGGCGCGCGTCGCAGGCGGTCGTGGACGACTGCGAACTCGTCGAGGGGGAACAGGAACACACAACGATCCAGCCCACGCGTGGCAACAAGACCCGACGCGAGCCTCCCGCGAAATTTCGCGGGCAGGATCAGCCGGCCCTTGTCATCGAGTCGAGGCGTGAACGTGCCAAGGAAGACCCCTGTGGGGCCCAGACCGTGCGCCAGTGCTTCCGACACGCGATCACCTCCTCAGCGCCACGACTCGCTCGATTCCCCCACTTTACTCCACTTCTCCCCACATTTGGAGGCGAAGTCCACGATTCACCCGCGACTGACCCTAAACCTCCTGGTAAACAGCGTGGATGTCGAGTGGAGGGATTTCCGCGTCGAGGCGAGCCGAAGGCGCCCCGGGAGTGTCGCAAGCGGCGTTCATCGCATAGGCTCACCAGGTAGAGACGCAAAGGAGCTTCCATGACCCAGTCCCCTCCCACGGCCGTGCAACTCGAACAGGTCCAGCGCCGGATGAGCGCGATTCACGAGTCGATGAGCAGGGTCATTGCGGGGCAGGAAGATGCCATCACCGCCGTCCTCGCGACGGTGCTGGCACGAGGCCACGTCCTGATGGAGGACGTCCCGGGCGTGGGAAAGACCACGTTGGCCCGCGCGTTCGCCGCAAGCATCGATGCCTCGGTAGGCCGTATTCAGTTCACTCCTGACCTGCTGCCAGCGGACGTGACCGGAGTCAACATCTATCGCGCGGCTGAGCACACCTTCGAGTTTCGCCAAGGACCCGTGTTCGCCAACGTCGTCATCGCAGACGAGATCAACCGTGCTTCTCCCAAGACACAGTCAGCGCTGTTGGAATCCATGCAAGAGCGATCAGTCACCGTCGACGGGACCACTCGCCCGCTCCCAAACCCGTTTGTGGTGGTCGCGACGCAGAACCCGATCGAGATGGAGGGCACCTATCCGTTGCCCGAGGCTCAGCGCGACCGCTTCATGGCGCAGGTGTCGGTCGGGTACCCCTCAGCGCAGGCAGAGATGGCGATGCTGGACGGCCGCGACGGCGGTGGCGATCCGCTCGCCGATGTGGTCCCAGTAGCCTCAACGCGCGATATTGCCGAGGCGATGGCTACGGCCGACGCGGTCCATGCCTCTGCGGCTGCGAAGCAGTACGTTCTCGCGCTGGTCGCTGCAACGCGCGGGCATTCGGCTCTCCGGCTCGGAGCGTCCCCGCGTGCCTCGCTTCAGCTTCTCGCCGCTGCGCGAGCCACTGCCGTTATGCACGGTCGCGGCCACGTACTCCCCGAAGACATCAAGGCGCTTGCACCCGCAGTGCTGTCGCACCGCCTCCTCCCCTCCCACGAAGCCCGCCTCGCGAGCCTCGACCCCCAGGACGTCGTGACACAGATCATCGCGGACACAGCGATCCCTGGTGCACCCGCATCTCGATCGGCTACCCGCGTCGCCAGCGCACGTCGCTGACATGTCTACGCGTCACGCGTCTACGCGCCTGAGCCCCACGGGCAGCGGCGTCGGTGTCTTCATCGCCGGCGTCTCCATGGTGGCGCTCGGTGTTGGATTCGCGTCCCCAGCATTGACCTACATCGGGGTCATGACCTTTGGGGCGGCCACATTCGCGGCCATCTGGGTCGTCGTCACGGGAATTGTCCTGCCGTCGCGCTACGCGCGAGTCTCACGCGCCGTGGGACCAGGACACCCCATGGTGGGCGCGCCATCCAAGGTCATCACCACCGTCAAACCCATCCGCTGGAATGCCACCACGCACGCCATGGTGCGCGGTCTCGGAGTCAGCGAGCAGGCCGCGGCGGAGATTACGGGAACGGCCCACCAGCGCGCGGCAGTGTCGCGAGCTGACCGCGCCGTCACCCTCACCTACCCGATCACTCCCTCGTTGCGAGGGAGATGGATTCTGGGGCCGTGCGTCGTCGACTCCGCGGATCCACTCGGCCTGATGCGCGCGTCGTGCGCCATGGGCGCGACCGACGAGGTCAGCGTGTGGCCCCAGATACACGACCTCTCCGACGTAGCCCGCGCGATCATGGGTGAAGCAGAACAGACACGCTCGGGCACGAGGTCCTCCTCGGCCGACGACGCATCACTGCGCGAGTACCACGAAGGCGACGACCTGCGCCGAGTCCATTGGGCATCGTCCGCACGCCGAGGCACCATGCTCGTACGCAGCGACGAGCACGAAGGCAAGCGGCCCGCAGTGGTTGTGCTGGACCTTCCCTTTGCCCCGCAGGCCACCGAGTGGGCAATTTCGGCGGCGGCGTCGATCGCGTGCAGCGTCCTCGATTCCGGCCACGCGGCACATATTCATGCGCGGGACCTGCCCCCAGCGCAGGCACACACCGGCGATGCTCGTGCGCGCCTCCTCGACTCCCTGATCGATCTCGAGGCACCTGCACGCAGGCGAGCCGAAGATCTCCTGGAACCCATTTCTGCAGCCTTCGACGTGGCACGTCGGGGCGCGGTCGTCTTTGCCGTCCTCGAGCCTGCGAGCGACGAAACGCTCCGCGCGCTGAGCGCACTTGGCCCCGATGGCCGAGCGTGGGCGCTGGTCCGCGAGACCGGTAACGCAGCCGCGGCCGGTCGCACCGCGGCGTCGCTTCGCGCGGCGGGATGGCACGTTGCCCTCGTTGACTCCAACGCCGGCGTGCCCGACGGGTGGGGGCATCTCCTCAAGGAGGCCGTGAGCGTATGACCTTGCAGCCTCGCGCCGGCGCCCGGACCCTTGCCACTGCGCTTATCGCACTGGCATCGTTGTTGGGTCTCAACGCCGTGTCTGCATGGGTCACGTTCGACGGCGGCATCGCCACCATCACGCTCATTCTGTTGGCCACCGCGACCGCCGTCGCGTTGACTCGTGCCTATTCGCCGGTGCGCGCACTTCCCAGCCTGGTGGGCATCGTCGTCGCGATCGTCGTGAGCGTCCCATTCTTCTCGGTTGGCGACGATGGGAGCACGAATTGGCTCCCCACGCCCGAGGCGCTGGGGCAACTCGGCGACGTCGCACGCGATGGTGTGAACTATGCCGCAATCACGGTCGCCCCTGCTGACCTCACTGCGGGGCTCACCCTTCTCATCGCGCTTGCCGTCGTAGCGACCTTCCTCGCCTCCGACCTGTTGGGCGTGGGCCTTGGCTTCGCAGCATCGGCCGGCATCATCTTGCTTGCCCCGTGGCTACCCGCTGTCATCCTCGACAGGTCCGTACCGATCCTGCCCCTGATGGTCGCTGTCGGATGCTGGATCGCCACCCTGGGGCTGATGCGCCGCGGCGAAGGTGCTCGCCGCACCGCGCCACCACTGGCACCGCCATTGCTCGCTGCGACGGCTGTCGTACTGGTCGCCACGATCGTCTCACCGCTCCTGGTCAGCGGCCCCGGCTGGGGCTCCTTGCCGAGGTTCGCTGCGGCAGGCCCCGGCGCCGAAGTCACTCGCCTCAGCCTGGACCTGGATCTGCGCGCCTCTCTTGGTGCACGCTCGTCCGTGCCCGTCCTGCGGTACACCACCGACGGAGGGCGCCCGAGCGCGTTCAAGTTCCACACCGTCAGTGACTTCAACGGCGTCACGTGGGCGGACACCGGCGCCGAGAACCTCGAGCCGCAGGCCGACGATGCCGTGTTGTGGTCGGCACCCGTGGATGACTGGGAAGAGCAACGGCTTATGACCATCGCGCTCGATCCCGTCGGCGTGGGCGAGTCCAACCTGCCGCTTCCCACCGCCCCGCGGGTCGTCGAAACGGATGCCTCATGGGAGTACGACGCCCAACTCGACGAGGCGGAGGTGACCAGCGGCTCCGCGCGCGGCCAAGAACTCATGATCACGGCTGCGACCTCGTACGTCACGGGAGAGCGGCTCTTGGCGGCGCAAGACAATGTCGGCACCGAGCTCGATGCTGTGCCGGGTATCTACCTTGAACTCCCCGATGCCATGGACGCCGAGGGCGTGCTGGCGGTCGCCCAAGAAGTCACCGCGGACGCGACCACCCGCCACGAGCAAGCCGTCGCGCTCCAGCAGTACCTACGCAATCCCATGGAGTTCACATACGACACGTCGGTACAGGACAGCACGGACGATGCTGTCAGTACCTTCCTGGACGAACGGTCGGGATACTGCGTCCAGTTCGCGACGGCTATGACGATGATGGCGCGCACCTTGTCGATCCCTGCTCGGCTCGCCGTGGGTTACTTGCCAGGTCAGATCAATTCCGAACGCGAGTACGTCGTGACGGGCTCCGAGGCTCACGCCTGGCCTGAACTGTGGTTCCCGGGCGTCGGGTGGGTCCGCTTTGAGCCCACCCCAGCCGTGCAAACTGGCTCTGCCCCCTGGTACGCCACGAACGCCGCAGTCGACACCGCGGCCGCGCCGGACGCGTCAGACCAAATCACGCCGAAGCCGGAAGACGAGGAACTCCCCGAAGAGATCGAGCCAACGACCGAGGGAACCTCGGCACCCGTGACGACGGCCTCCAGCGACGACTCGTCCGTATGGTGGCTCGTCGCCCTTGCCGGCGTGCTGCTGCTCACCAGTGGAATCTGGGCGTACCTGCGTCACCGCGCGAGCCGGCCACCCGAGGCGGCTGCCACGGACGGAGTTTGGGCGCGTCTGTACCGCGACGTGCCCGATGGGATGCGCTGGCCTGAATCTCTGACCCCAACGGAGGCAGTCGAGTACGTGCGCGCCGAGCGGACCGAACGGGGCGATCCGCTTCCTACGCACGCAGATGATGCGCTCGCTCACCTGGCGCATGCGGTCACCGCCTATCGCTA
Organism: Demequina flava; assembly: GCF_000975035.1. GTDB lineage: Bacteria > Actinomycetota > Actinomycetes > Actinomycetales > Demequinaceae > Demequina > Demequina flava. The sequence continues at coordinate 106,775 of NZ_BBRA01000001.1, forward strand.
CGACCCTGCGGGCACTGACGTACCGCTAGCCCACATGAACGCGTGGCGCGCGACGGTCGTCGATGCACTCAAGGCAACCGGCGCGCGGAAGTAAGCCACGGCATCGGCCCTGCCCGAAAGACCCCGGGCGGGACCGCCTGGAGCCGGACACAGCAATGCCCCGGGCTTCGACGCCCGGGGCACTACTTAGAAAATCTCTGAACCGACCCTAAAAGTCGCCGTTCTCCCGGCGACGATCGAATCGCTCTTCGAAGCGCTGCATGAAGTCCTTGTTGTCGCTGGCAGGCTTTGCCTGCGGCGTAGGACGCTTAGGCCGCGGCGCGGCTGCGGCCTCTGCAGTGGGCTCTTCCTTCTTCCCGGTGGCCAGGAGCGTCCACAAGGCGACACCAGCCATCAGGACGAAGCCAGCGATTCCCAAGACGGGGATCTGCATGGCCACACCAGCGACCACGATGCCCAGCCCGGCGATGACGCCGATGATGCCGATAATGACGCGCGTAGGCGTCGCCGACGATCGATTCATGGCACGGTGAAGCGACGGGTCACTCCCGAGATCTTGTTCAAGCTCGTCGAGTACACGCTGCTCATACTCAGAAAGCGGCATGATGCCCTCCTCCAACACGGTCTGTGGCGTAGACCCTAGTCTAGTTCGCGTCGCCCTCGCACACTAGTCCTGGCGCAGAAAGTTGGATCATGTCTCCCCGCTCACCTCAAAATCCCGTCGCAGCGGGGGTTAAACGCGGTGTCGACATGCCAATTTCGAGTGGAATGGTGCGGCTCGAGGACGAGCCTGATGGGTCAACGATCGTATGGGTGGGTGGAGTTCCCAGTTCTTCGATGCGGATTGAGCCCGATTTCTTGGACTTCGAGTACATGCGGCACGAGGCTGCGGCTGTCGATGCGTGGGCGCGCCCCGAACGGCTGCTTGCGCTCCACGTCGGCGCTGGGGTGTGCACGCTGCCACGCTATCTGGCGCATCGCTACGGCGACTCTCGGCACATCGCGGTGGACATCGATGCCGATCTACCCCGGCTGGCACGTGAGTGGTGGGACCTGCCCCGCGCGCCACGGCTGCGCATTCGAGAGCAAGACGGGCTCGAGGCATTAACGACGCGCCACGACGACAGCATTGACCTGCTGGTGCGTGACGCGTTCGCAGGCGACGAGACTCCCCCGCCCCTGTGCAGCGACCAGTGGTGGACCGAGGCCCGCCGAGTGCTCCGGCCGGGCGGATTGATTCTTGCCAATGTGGGGACAAGGCCGGGCGGGTCCGCACACAGGACCGATGCGCGCGCGGCGAGCGACGTGTTTGGCGCGATGGTGGCGATCGGTGAGCCCGCAGTGCTCAAGGGGCGACGTCGCGGCAATGTGATCCTGGCGCACTCGTCGGGACTGAACGTTGATCAGCTCCGGAGGTACGCCGCTTCTGCACCGCTACCCACCGGAGTCTCGACTCGCTGGCCTGCCTAAAGCCTGGCGCGCCCGCGTGCAGCACCGCACGTGAGGCCCCTGAAGACACACAAAGGCCGCTGCCGGTTTCCCGGCAGCGGCCTTCGCTGCTATTGAAAGTCTCTAGGTCTTAGAGGGGGCGAACGTTCGCCGCCTGGGGGCCCTTCGGACCGTCCGTGACCTCGAACTCGACGCGCTGCGCCTCTTCGAGGCTCTTGTAGCCGTCGGTCTCGATTGCCGAGTAGTGGACGAACACGTCGTCGCTCGAACCATCCTGAGCGATGAAGCCGTAGCCCTTTTCAGCGTTGAACCACTTCACAGATCCCTGTGCCATGCGTATTTCCTTTGTCTATCTTGCCCGCGGACGGGAGCAACGAACACTTTGCTCGCCGCTGTCGCCGCAATGTTCTTGTTCCGGGCCAGACAGACCGGTTCTTGCACACTACGTTTTCTGCAACCACCCCTAGTGTGTCACGGATTACGTCCCAGGGGGAGAGTCTCCGCGCTGTTGTTTGAGGAATTTCTCGAATTCGGCACCCAATTCGTCTGCCGAAGGCAGTGGACCGTCCGCTTCGATGCCGTCCTCACGGCGCTCCATGAAGGCGTCGTACTGCTCTTCTAGCGCCGTCACAAGGGTCTGGATCTCCTCCGACTCGGAGGCCTGACGCACAATTTCGCTCTCAGCGACTTCGATGTCCTCTGTCAGTCCCTCGGAGTCAAGCAACAGTCCGGAGATGTCCTCGATCGCCGAGATTGCGCGCGTTGCGGCCTGCGGGTACGACGACTGCGAAAGGTAGTGCGGGACGTGCACGGCGACGTTGACCGCCGACAGACCCCACTGACCAAAGCGGTACTCCATCAGGTTCATGGCACTGGCGGGGACAGCCGCGTTGCCGAAGAAGGACGGTGAGTCCGGCAGCAGCTCCTGCGGCGTGCCGTGCACCGTCACGCCAAGCGGGCGCGTGTGCGGCGAAGCCATCGGAATGCCATGGGCACCAAGGGTGAGCCCCACGTGGGTGCGCGAGACAATCTCCCGCATCGCGGCGATGTAGCCCTCCCACCGAATGTCCGGTTCAAAGCCGTGCAAGAACAGGAACGGCGTGTCCTCGCTGTCACGGACGATGTCCACGTGCAGGTGTGGTTCGTCGTAGTCCGTGAACTCGTTGACGGAGAACGTCATCTCGGGGCGGCGCGAGCGGTAGTCCAGCAATTCGTCGATATCGAACGAGGCAAGCCGGATGGGCTCGGAGTTGTCCAGAATCTGCGAGGCCACGAGTGACCCGGTCTTGCCGGCATCGATGAAGCCTCGCAAGGAGTGCATGAGGACCGCAGAGTCGGCGGGCGCAATACGCGCCCACTCCTCGACACCGTCGGGGTCCCAGCTCAGGAGTGAAGAGTTCATAGTTCCTTCATTGTTTCACGCGAGGTGCGTGCATCGGCCGATGCACGCTGAGCGCGAAACACCGGCCGTCCCAGGTGAATTCCCGGCAAGGCGGTGGCACTCACCCCAAGTTGCGGGGATAATAGAGGACTGCCTCGGCGCGAGCGGGCTGGGGATGAAGGGCGAAAGCATGCAAGACGACAGCACCCGGACCGACTTTGGACTGGATGCCGAGCAAGACGTGATCGATGGGCTCTATGGCCGCCTCGATGACGTGCGCACCGAAACGGAACTGCGCCTGGCTCAAATCCGCAAGGAGGGACCCTCCGGTTCCCCGCAGAACCGATCGGAACGCGATGCGTTTGCGACTCTCTACGAGGACCGCATCATGCAGCTGGACGCCGTCGAGGACCGCCTGTGCTTTGGGCGGCTCGACCTGGCAGACGGCGACCGCCTCTACGTAGGCCGCATCGGTTTGTCCGATGAGCAGCACGCTCCCCTGCTGACCGACTGGCGTGCCCCCGCCGCCCGTGCCTTCTACTCCGCCACCGCTGCTTCCCCCTCCGGCGTCGTCAATCGTCGGCACCTGACCACGCGTGGCCGCACCGTAGTCGCTGTCGAAGACGATGTCCTCGACGTCGCAGCCCTTCGCGAAGCAGGTCTCGAAGACACCCTCGCCGGTGAGGGCGCACTGCTCGCCGCCCTGGACGCGCGCCGCACCGGACGCATGGGCGACATCGTGGCGACGATCCAGGCCGAACAGGACGCGGTCATCCGTGCCGGTCTCGACGGCGCTCTCGTTGTCCAAGGTGGCCCCGGTTCGGGCAAGACGGCTGTGGCCCTGCACCGTGCAGCCTTCCTGCTCTATCACCACCGCGAGCAACTCGAACGGCGCGGCGTCCTCATGATTGGACCGTCGGCTCAGTTCCTGCGCTACATCGACCACGTGCTGCCATCGTTGGGCGAAACCGGCGCGGTCTCGACCACCATGGCGGGCCTGGTCCCGGGCGTCCGAGTCACGGCCATTGAGGAAGACGACATTGCCTCCGTCAAGGGCCGCACGATCATGGGCCGCGTCATCAAGAACGCGGTCCGCGAGCGCCAGCGCCAGCCACGTGCCGATCAGGAAGTCAGCATCGACGGGCGCACCGTGGTCATCCGCCGTGCCGATATCCGCGATGCCCAGGCGAAGGCGCGCCGCGAGGGAAAACCACACAACGAAGCGCGCGCCAGCTTTGCCAAGGAGATGATTTCGCGTCTCACCACACAGCTGATGGAACAACTCGATCATCAGCTCGACGGTGAGGAGCGCATGGAACTCGAGCGCGATGTGCGCGACTCGAAGACCATTCGCATCGCGCTGAACCTATGTTGGTTGCCGATCACGCCGCAGCAGTTCGTGCGTGACTTGCTGTCGAAGCCGCACCTACTCGAGCACGCAGCCCGGGGACTCAGTGCCGCCGACCGCGGTCTGCTCCTGCGTCCGGCCAACGCGCCGTTCACCGATGCCGACATTCCCCTCCTGGATGAGGCCGCTGAACTCTTGGGCGACATGCCGTCCTCCGCTCCGCGCGCTTCGCAGGGGCCCAGCGATGAGGAAGTCGCATACGCGGAGGAAGTGCTGTCGACGTTCGACACTGACGGAATGGTGACGGCTCAAGACTTGGCGCAGCGGATGCGCGGCGGTTCGTCTCGCATGAGCCTGGCCGAGCGTGCCGCGTCAGACCGCACGTGGACCTACGGCCACGTCGTCGTCGACGAGGCCCAGGAGTTGTCCCCGATGGCCTGGCGGATGTTGCTGCGCCGCTGCCCCACGAGGTCGTTCACTATTGTGGGCGACGTCGCGCAGGTGACGTCCGCGGCCGGCTCGCGGTGGTGGCCCGAGACGATGGACCCGCTGTTTGGGCCCTCGTGGCAGTTGCGCGAGCTCACCGTTTCCTACCGCATCCCGGCCGCCGTGGCAGAGGTCGCACAGGCCTTCGCGACCGCGGCCCAACTGCCTGTCAGCGAGTTGAGTGCAGCGCGCGACGTAGATGACGCGGTGGCCCAAACCAGGGCCGATGCCGGGGCACTGTCATCGACGGCCGTCGCCATTGCTGTGGGTCACGCCGAGCGGATGGCCGATGCCGAGGCCGGGTTGGTTGCCATCATTGCGCCTTCCGAATTGCTGGGAGACGTCCGACGAGCGCTTACCGACTCGGATCTAGCTGACGACGTCACCGTGTGCACGGCACGGGAGTCGAAGGGACTGGAATTCGATGTCGCGGTGGTCGTGGACCCCGCCACTATCGCGGTCCGTCCTGGCGATCTCTACGTGGCGCTCACTCGACCGACTCAGCGCCTCGAAATCGTCCACGACGGAAACCTACCTGCGGGCCTCTAGCGACCTACTGGCAGGGCCCAGCGCCCGCGATGGCCAGGCCTTGGCGGTCGCCGGGGCCCCATGCGGCTGCGGCCATATTCTCCGCATGCATGAGTTCCGTGGAATCTTCCACGTGTCCGAGGCCTACGACGTGCGCGAGTTCGTGGCGAATGATCGACTCGGCTCGCTCGGAGCCGTTGGACTCTCCGAGCAGCTCGCCGAGGTCTTCGGTATCGAGGATGACGACGCCTGCGGCAAGAAAACGCTGATCCCCGTAGGCGCCCGTGACCGAGGACGAACCTCCGAGCCCGGCGGTCGATCCAGCAAGGTCCGGAGTGCTTTCCTCATCGGACCAGCCAATGATGATGGGGGCGAACCGATCGCCGTATTCTTCCTGAATCAGGGCGCGGTCAAAGTGGGCGACCTCGTCGACCTCGCCTTCATAGGAGAACGCCAGGCCGGTGTACGTCTCGATGTCTGCAACGGCGCTAGCTACAAGGCCCTCCGCACCATCAGGCATGCCGGCCGGATTGTGTACCCAGGCCAGTTCCATGCACGGGTCGTACCGGGTCGGCTCCTCATCCTCGGTAAACAAGAAAGAGTGCTCGCCGGTCGTCGAGACCGCCACCGCTGGCGACAACCTCTCCCCCGTTGTTTGCGCCTGGGGAACGCGGATTTCCTGGCCCTCAATCTCCAGCACGTTGCGTGGCTGGCCCATGTGGGTGATGTCTTCCCAGGTCGCGCCAGTAGCCCAGATCCCGGCGCCCGCCGCAGCAGCGCCGAGCCCGAGGATGATGGCTATTCGTGTCGGCGCTCCCATGTGGCATAGCCTGCCATGAGCCCTGGTGAGACAACGACGCCAAGGCGTGCGAGCATCGGCCCGATGTAGGGGCGGGGTGTGCCGTGCGGCGTCCTTGAGGTCGCGGATTGGTCACGGGGACCAATATGGGGAAAGATGACCACGTGCGCGCACTCCTACTTGAAAATCTTCATCCCAAGGCCACCGAGAACTTCGAGGCCGCCGGCATCTCCGTCGACAACCACGGCGGAGCGATGGACGAAGACGAGTTGATCGAAGCCCTCAAGGGCGTCGAAATCCTCGGCATTCGTTCCAAGACCCAGCTCACCGAGCGAGTCATTGAAGCGTCCCCGTCACTCATCGCCGTTGGTGCATTCTCGATCGGTACCAACCAGATTGACCTCGATGCGGCAGCTCGTCGCGGTATCGCAGCGTTTAACGCTCCGTACTCGAACACCCGCTCGGTCGTGGAGATGGCAGTGTCCGAGATGATCTCGTTGACGCGCCGCCTGCCCGTGCACCAGAAGCTCATGCACGAGGGCCTGTGGAACAAGAGCGCCGATGGCGCTCACGAGATCCGCGGCCGCACGCTCGGCATCGTGGGTTACGGCAACATCGGCTCGCAACTGTCTGTCGTGGCTGAGGCCCTTGGCATGAACGTCATCTTCTATGACGCCGCCGAGAAGCTCGCACTCGGCAACGCCACCCGCATGCCTTCGCTCGACGCGTTGCTGCGCGAAGCTGACATCGTCACCCTTCACGTCGACGGTCGCAGCGGCAACCAGGGATTCTTTGGCCGTGCGCAGTTCGAGGCGATGAAGCATGGCGCGCACTTCCTGAACCTGTCCCGCGGCTTCATCGTGGATGTGGATGCTCTGCGTGAGGGCCTTGAGTCGGGCGCGATTGGCGGTGCCGCCATCGACGTGTTCCCCGAGGAGCCCAAGAAGAAGGGTGACCCCTTCATCACTCCGCTGCAGAACATCCCGAACGTGATCCTCACCCCGCACATCGGTGGTTCAACCGAAGAGGCTCAGCGCGACATCGGCATCTTCGTGTCGACGCGCCTGGTGGACTACGTCCAGAAGGGCTCGACCTCGCTGAGCGTGAACGTGCCCAGCCAGCAGCTTGATCGCCCCATGGGTTCGCACCGTATTGCTCACCTGCACGAGAACATCCCCGGTGTGCTCGCGGCCGTCAACCACGTCTTTGCCGAGCACGACGTCAACATCGAGGGCCAGATGCTCTCGACGCGGGGCGAACTCGGTTACGTCGTGACGGACGTCGCTGCCGGCCTGACTGACGAGGCCGTGGCCGCGCTTGGCGCCATGCCCGGCACCGTTCGTCTGCGGGTGCTCTCATAACTGGCGACGCAGTCCAATTCGCAGACCTCGGTCTGCCCGACGCCCTCATCCAAGCGCTGGACAAGGCAGGTCTCACGACCGCGTTCCCGATCCAGTCGGCGACGATCGCCGATGCCCTGGCTGGGCGCGACGTGCTGGGCAAAGCACGCACCGGCTCGGGAAAGACGCTCGGATTCGGGCTACCCGCCATTTCCCGTCTAGCCGACGGTCCTGCGCCTGAAGCGCGCAAGCCGCGTGCAATCGTCCTGGTCCCCACCCGGGAACTCGCGATGCAGGTCAATGACGCGCTGGAGCCCTTCGCTCACGCTATGCAGGTTTCGCTACGTCTCGTTGCCGGCGGCCTGTCGATGACGAAGCAGGTCCAGGCGCTCAACCGTGGCGTGCACCTCGTGGTGGCCACACCCGGCCGCCTCGCGGACCTTGTTCGCCGCGGCAATGCCGACATGTCTGACGTCGATCTCGTCGTCCTCGATGAGGCCGACCACATGGCGGACATGGGCTTCATGGACGAGATCAACGAGATCCTCGAGCACGTGCCCTCCGGAGGTCAGCGGCTCCTCTTCTCTGCGACCCTCGACGGCGACGTCGATCGCCTCGTCGCCGAGCACATGAGCGACCCGGTACTCCACGACGTCACCGATGGTGCTGCGGCCCAAGTGGATATGACCCACGTGGTGCTGAGCATCCCGCCACACCTCAAGTACCAAACGGCGCATCGCATCGTTGCCCGCGACGGCCGCACGATCGTCTTTGTGCGCACCAAGCTCGCATGCGACCGCATCGCTACCCAGATGCGCGACGCCGGCATCCTCGCGGTTGCTCTGCACGGTGACAAGACGCAGAACGAACGCAACGCCGCCATCACCGGCTTCCGCTCGGGTCAGATTCCCGTCCTGGTCGCCACCGACGTGGCAGCACGTGGCATTCACGTGGACGCCGTCGACTTGGTCCTTCAGATGGACCCCCCAGCCGACCACAAGGACTACACGCACCGCGCCGGTCGCACGGCGCGTGCCGGTTCCGCAGGGCTGGTCGTCACGCTGTCACTTCCCCACCAGCGGCGCACGATCGACCGCTTGATCGAAAACGCTGGTGTCGACGCTACCTTCCGCAAGATCAAGGACGACGGCGACGAGTCGCTCGCGATGCTCGAGTCACTCACTGGCGCTCAGGAGCCCTCCGGAGAGCGCGTGAAGCTCCCCCGCTTGGCACCAGCCGAGCGCGAACGTGGTGGCCGCGACAAGCGCGGACGTGACAATCGCAGCGGTGGAGGCCGCGGACGCGGGCCACGCGTTGCAGGCCAACGGCGCGACCCACGCGACCGCGACGATGACCGCGCATACGGTCATGATGACCGTTCCACTGCTCGTGGCGACCGGCGACCTGCCCGTGACGACCGAGACGCGGCTCGCGGTGAACACAAGGAGCGCCCCGCCGAGCGCCAGCGGGACGACCGTGCCTCAGCCTCGCGTAGCCAGCACCGCTCTCAGGGAGATCGCCCGCAGCGCGGTGGCAAGGGTGCGAAGCCGCCACGCAAGGGTGCCAATGCACGCGCGCGCGACAACGACTGGGCCGGCGACGCGTCCCGGGGCCGCGGCGACTCACGCAAGGCTGGCTCGAGTCGTGACGGTGGCCAGTCTCGCGGCCGAAACGCGTCGACCGACCGTCGTGAGGCCAATAGTTGGGATTCCTCGCGTAAACGAGATGACTCGCGAGGCCGCTCCGAGACGAGTGGGCAGAAACTCACTTCGCGGGAGCGTGAAGCCGCCCGCCGCCAGCGCGGTCGTGACGAGGTCGATCCTCGCGACCGGCGTGGACCCAAGAAGCCGGGCAGGACATCCGCTCCTCGTGACGATACGGCACGAGGAGCGGGCGCAAAGCCCTCTCGCAAGCCTCAAGACAACGGGTCTGCCTCACATGGTGACAGTGCTGGATCCGCTGCACCGCGTGGTGAATGGCCAAAGTCGTCTCCCGATGGCAAGAAGCGGAAGAAGTCTTCGAAGGCATCCGGCCGTTCGGGCAAGCCTCGCCCCAAGAACAAGAGCCAAGCGAAGTCTAAGAAGAAGCGTTAACTTCCAGCGCCTGTCGAATCGCGCTCTGCGCGGAGGTCGCTGATTGCTCCCTGGAAGTCGTCCAGGTTCTGGAAGTTTTGGTAGACACTCGCGAAGCGCAGGTACGCGATCTCGTCGAGCTCACGCAGCGGTGGCAAGATCGCCAGCCCGATGTCCGTCGCGTTGATCTCCGCGACTCCCGAGGCGCGAATTGCTTCTTCTACCTTGTGTGCCAGCACGGCGAGGTCGTCGTCGCTGACAGGTCGTCCTTGACATGCCTTACGGACGCCGCTCATGACCTTTTCACGACTAAAGGGTTCAGCAACCCCATTGCGCTTCATGACGGTCAGGCTTGCCGTCTCCACCGTCGAGAACCGCTTTCCGCACTGGGGACACTCGCGTCGACGCCGGATGGACAGGCCATCATCGGTCGTGCGTGAATCGACGACACGAGAGTCTGGGTTCTTGCAGAACGGACAGTGCATGACACTACTGTCCCACGACCGACCCCTCAGATAGCAATCCGCCACCTACCAGCGACGCCACAAATCCGGCCTTGGCGGCGTTCCGGCTAGTCGAGAGCGGGAATTCGCAGCTGCTCGCCGACCTGGAGCGTGGAACCGGACATTGCGTTCATGTTCGAGATGTCTGCCACGGCGTCACGGACGTCCTCCCCTGGCGCGGTGATGGAGGACGCGATCGACCAGAGGGTCTCGCCGTGAGCCACCGTGTGGGTGTCATAGACAGCAGGTGTACCTGAGCCGTCACCGGCGAAGGCCTGGGGGCCAAACACCGCTGCGGCAATCGCCAAGATGACGGCCGCCAGCACGCGACGCCGACGGCGCATCACTGGACTGTCGATGATGCGGACGCGTCCGACGGAGTGAGAGGCGGCGTTGCGCTCACGCTTGTGCGCGGGTGCGGGGCTCTGGGACCGCACACGGTAAGCACCTGCGGGAATGGTCATCGCTGCTGCAGTCATGATCTCCTCCATTCGAACATCTGTTCGTCGAACATCTGTTCTATTTGTAGCACTGTCGGCACGGAAGGGCAAGACACGCTCGAACATATGTTTGATTCCTGTGCGTGGTTGCTCTACCGTCATGGAAGACAGCGAATCACCGGGGTCTGACATCGAATCGGTCACCGGGTATCTCAGGAGGAGACATGGAGCACTCAACGGGCGGCACGGATGCCACCATTCACGAGTTCCCCGACAAGGGCGGCGCCGGAGTGAGCGAGCGCCAGCGGCTCATCCTCGAGTTCATTCGCGAATGCGTCGACTCCCGCGGGTATCCGCCGTCAATGCGCGAGATTGGTCGCGCCGTCGGCTTGACCTCAACCTCTTCGGTTCAGCACCAGCTAAGTGCGCTGCAGGGCAAGGGGCTTTTGCGCCGCGACCCAAACCGGCCACGCGCGATGGAAGTGATCCTGCCGGAAGAGGCGAGCGAGACCAGCGCACCCGCAGAAGTCGTCTCGGACGGCCCGGTTCCGGCCGGAGACGTCACGACCGTACCTCTAGTGGGCCGCATCGCCGCAGGTGGGCCGGTCTTGGCCGAGCAAGCGGTCGAGGACACCTTCACACTCCCCCGCCAGCTAACGGGTCAAGGCGAGTTGTTCATGCTGACGGTCACCGGTGACTCGATGATTGACGCCGCGATCTGCGACGGCGACCTCGTCGTGGTCCGCCGGCAGAACACCGCTGAGAACGGTGACATCGTGGCCGCTCTGCTCGATGATGAGGCCACAGTGAAGACCTTCCGTCGCAAGAACGACCAGGTGTGGCTCATGCCTCACAACCCCGCGTACACGCCCATTGATGGCACTCACGCGTCCATCATGGGCAAGGTCGTGTCAGTGCTACGTAAGGTCTAACTCACGACCTCGTCGCGGCGCGCAGCTACTTCTTCCAGCCGTCTTGCCAGTGGAATTCACCGGTGATAGCGCGGCGCATGGCGTTCATCGCGTTCGCGATGGTGGTTTGGTAGACACGCGAGTCTTCGGTCTCTGCCTGCTCGGCTAGCTTTCTGGAGCCGGCCTCATACGACTGAAGATACTCCGCAAAGCGGGCGCGCTCGGCCTCTTGGCCGCGGCGAAACTCTTCGGAGGTCTCGTTGTCACTCATCGTGGTTGCCCACCCTCTCGTTGTGTTCTGCATAGAGGCTACTGCCCCTGCTTGCTCGCAGCATCGTCCAGTCGCTCAAGTGCCCCGAGCACGACGCCCCGATCGGTCGTCCCCCACAGCGGGGGCATAGACCGCGCGAGGAATCCGCCGTATCGCGCGCTCGAGAGCCGGGAGTCCAGTACCGCTACGACGCCCCGGTCAGCGGAATTACGAATCAGGCGTCCGGCACCCTGAGCCATCAGCAGCGCCGCGTGCGTAGCTGAGACGGCCATGAAGCCGTTTCCACCGCGCTGAGCGACTGCTTCGGTGCGGGCCTGAGCAATGGGCTCATCCGGGCGCGGGAACGGGATGCGGTCAATGAGCACAAGGCTCGCTGAAGCGCCGGGAACGTCAATTCCCTGCCACAGCGATGTCGACCCGAACAAGCACGCACGCGGATCAGCCTTGAACTGCTCGACGAGCGTCGGGAGCTGATCGTCCAGTTGGTAGAGGATCGGCATATCGAGGCGTTGGCGCATCGCTTCCGCGGCTGCCTGACCCGCTCGATGTGACGAGAAAAGGCCCAGAGTGCGCCCGCCCGCGGCACGGATCAGCGCCTCCATCTCATCGAGTGCCTCCTCCGAGATTCCGCCGGGACCGGGACGCGGCAGGTGCGAGGCCACGTAGAGGATGCCCTGGCGCTCATAGTCGAAGGGGCTACCCGCGTCGAGGGTTGTGGGTTCGTTGACGCCCAGGTGCGCGCTGATGGCGCGGAAGTCTCCGCCGAGCGCAAGGGTCGCGGATGTGAAGACCGCAGCCTTGTCTTCAATTAGCCGGTTCTTGACGAGACCGGCTACGTCCAAAGGTGCCGCAACGATGCGCACCGCTTGCCTGGAGTCGTAGTCGCCGTCCGGTGGGGCCAGCCAGATCACGTAGCGACCGTGCTCGCCCTGCAGTTCTTCACAGACATCGTGAATCTCCTGCAAAGCGGCGGTTGCGACCTTGGTCGTCGCCGATGCCGCTTCGGGAGTGGTCTGGCTTTCTTTCTGGATGGCGCTGAGCAACGTGCGCGTCTCCATGCGGACGGTCTCGATCGCTTGCGCTAGCCCTTCATCGAGGCCCGATCGCAACCGAGTCGGCTCGTGCTCACCCAGCGCCGCGTCCAATGCCCTCGCCGCGCTGTCGAGCGCCTCGGTTGTGTGCCCGGCTTTACGGGCGGCCCTTGCTGCACGGTCGACTCGCAGCACTGTGATCTCGTGGGTCGCGGCGGAGGTAATGCGGGAAACCAGCTCGTGGGCCTCGTCGACAATTAGAGCGTCGTGCTCGCCCAGGAGGTCGTGGGACGCAGCCTGCACGCCGAGCACGGCGTGGTTCGTCACGACGATGTGCGCCTTGGCCGCTTCATCGCGGACCTTCTGCGAGAAGCACTCCTTGATGACGGGACACTTTGACTCCAGGCACTCACGGCCGGAGACCGACACCTGGGCCCACGCGCGATGAGACACACCCGGCACCAAGTCGTCGCGGTCGCCGCTGTCAGTCTCGTCGGCCCACTGATGCAGGCGCGCCACTTCCTCGCCGAGCTCGCTCGTGGGCCCCGCCGCGATGGGCAACATGTCGTCGTCCGGCTCGCCATACCCGCCTGCGAGTTTGTGCACGCAAAGGTAGTTAGCCCGACCCTTGAACAACGACGCTGCCGGCCGCTTGCCCAACTCAGGCTCAAGAGCGTCGAGCACCATGGGCAGGTCCTTCGAGAACACCTGGCGCTGGAGCGCAAGGGTCGCAGTCGACACCACGACTCGCGACCCTTCGCGCGCGGCGTGGGCGACCGCGGGCACAAGATAGCCCAGCGACTTACCGGTACCAGTGCCCGCTTGGACTAAGACATGCTCGCCGTCACCCAGCGCTTCGTCCACCAACACGGCCATCTGGGTTTGGCCCTCACGTGCAGAGCCCCCGAGAGCGCTGACCGCGACCTCGAGCAGCCGTGCGGCCTCGGCGTCCCCGCTCACTCGCCGCTAGCCGCGTCGTGCAAGCGGCCGGCCAGAGGTTCGTCGACGAGCGCCACCAGGTGGGTTCCAGCCGCTTCGTGGTCTTCAGACAGGACCTCGCCGTGGAGGTGCACTTCGTTGACAAGGTCGCCCCGCGTGTATGGGACCACAAGGTCGATGCGTACCTCGGGTCGCGGCAGCTCACGCGCGATGAGCGCCATGAGCTCAGCGATGCCCTCGCCGGTCAGCGCGGACACTTCGATCGTCATCTCGCGTCGCCCACGAAGGCGCATGAGCGTTTCCGGCTCCGCCGCATCAGACTTGTTCAGGACGATGACTTCCTTCACGTCATCGGCCCCAGGAACGTCTGCCAGGACCTCGCGCACCGCGGAGATCTGGCTCTCCGGGTCAGGGTGCGAGGCGTCGACCACGTGCAACATCAGGTCAGCGTGCGCCACTTCTTCCAGCGTCGAGGCGAAGGCCGCCACCAACTGGTGCGGGAGGTCGCGGACAAATCCCACAGTGTCGGACACGGTGAACTCACGACCATCGGGAGTCTGAGACCGCCGAACTGTGGGGTCAAGCGTGGCGAACAGAGAGTTCTCGACCAATACTCCAGCTCCCGTCACGCGATTGAGCAGCGACGACTTTCCCGCGTTGGTGTAGCCGACAATGGCGACGTTGGGCAACGCCAAGCGCCGGTCGCGTCGCACATTGCGCGCAGGCTCCATCGCCTTGATCTGCCGGCGTAGCTGAGCCATACGCGTGTGGATACGACGGCGATCGAGCTCGATCTTGGTCTCACCGGGGCCGCGCGAGCCCATACCGGCGGCGGCGCCACCCACCTGGCCACCGGCCTGGCGGGACATCGAGTCACCCCAACCACGTAGACGTGGAAGCAGGTATTCCAGTTGCGCGAGCTCGACCTGCGCCTTGCCCTCCTTGGACTTGGCGTGCTGCGCGAAGATGTCGAGAATCAGTGCGGTGCGGTCGATGACCTTGACCTTCACCACGTCCTCAAGTGCGCGCCGCTGGCTCGGCGCAAGGTCGTCATTAACGACGACGGTGTCCGCGCCCACCGCCTTGACGATGTCCTTCACTTCTTCGGCTTTGCCCTTGCCGATGTACGTGGCTGGGTCCGGGTGAGGCCGGCGTTGCAGCACACCGTCAAGTACCTGGGAACCGGCGGTCTCGGCGAGCGCAGCGAGCTCTCTCAAGGCGACCTCGGCATCGGCTGTAGTGCCCCGCGAAAACTGCCCCACGAGGACAACTTTCTCGAGACGCAACTGGCGGTACTCGACCTCAGTAATGTCTTCGAGCTCTGTCGAGAGGTTGTCGACGCGGCGCAATGCGGCGCGCTCGTCGCGGTCGAACTGGTCGCCGTCGTAATCGGTGCGTGCGGTGGCGCCAGCGGCTACCGCGGTGCCGGCGCGCGACAGTACGCGCTCGATCGTCGCATCGTCGCGGCTCGCCTGCTCGGCGCTGGTCGGGGTGTCAAGGTCAGCCATATGCCTCCATTGTCTCACTGTGATTCACCAATGACCACGACTGTGCATGTAGCCTCGCTGGAATGAGCCCGACCGACCACTACTTCACCGCGGAGCCCGCGTCCTCTGATGAACGGCGCCGGATCCGCGTGCCTCTCGCGGGACGCGAGGTTGAACTCGAGACCGCCGCGGGCGTGTTTTCCCCCGGACACATAGACCTTGGAACCCAGGTCCTGCTCAAGCACCTCCCGCCGCCAGCGGCGACGCTCCTCGACTTGGGCTGCGGTTGGGGGCCCCTCGCTCTCACTGCGGCTTTGCAGAGGCCCGATGCTCGCATCACTGCCGTAGACGTCAACCGTCGCGCGCTGGACCTGTTGGAGCGCAACGCCGCGCGCCTAGGTGCAGCCGGCGCCATTACGGCCGTCGAGCCCGATGCCGTGCCCGCGGAGCAGACCTTCGACGCTATCTGGTCGAATCCGCCTATCCGCATCGGCAAGCAAGCGCTGCACGAGCTCTTGACCGCGTGGCTCCCGCGCCTCAACACAGGGGGTCAGGCGCACCTCGTCGTGCAGAAGAATCTTGGGTCTGACTCACTCATGGCATGGATCGCTCGACAAACCGATGCCAACGGAAAGCCGTGGGGCCAGATAGAGAAGGTGGGATCCGCGAAGGGGTTCCGCGTCCTGAGGCTCACGCGTTCTTGACAGCGGTCAAGGAAGAGTGACGACGCCCTCGGCGACCAGGACTGCTGGTCCTTCCAGCACCGTGTGGTCCTCGAAAATCCGTACTGTCACCACGCCGCCGGGAACTTCAACGTCCCACACAGCCGGAGCATCGGCCCCCGCCCAGGTCTTGACAGCCAACGCGACCGCGCACGCCCCGGTGCCGCACGACTGAGTCTCGCCAGAACCACGCTCGTGGACACGCATTCGCACTAGCCCGCGGGCCTCCGCGTTCACGGCGCGCTCCCCCAGCGCGACCACAAACTCGACATTGGAGCCGTCCGCCGGAACCGGCATCACATCCGGTGCGACGGTGAGGTCAAGGGCTTCCAACTCGTCGAGGGAGGCCAAGGCGACGACGTGATGAGGGTTCCCGACGTCGACGGAGAGGGCGGGCCTGGCCATATCCAGTCCGCGCGCTTGCACTTCCGCGTCAAAAGGCGCGTCGCCTGTGCCGACCGTGTAGCCGCCCATGCCGATCGCGTAGGTGCCGTCGCCGGCCGACGTCACGCGGCGAGCTCCACCGCGGGTCATGAAATCCAAGCCGCCGCTGAGGTCTGCGCCCGTTTCGCGTTCCAAGAACGCGCCAAACACGCGCGCCCCGTTTCCACACATCTCCGACGTGCTGCCGTCGGCGTTCCAGTAGTCCATGAACCACGAGTCAGGCTCCGCGGCGCTTCCCGCCGGCAGGTTGCCCGATCGCACCGCGCGGATCACTCCGTCGCCACCAAGCCCGCCTCGACGATCGGCAAGAAACCGCACAACCTCGGGCGTGAGGTCGATGTCACCGTCCTCATCAAGAAGCAAGACAAAGTCGTTGCGCGTCCCGTGCCCCTTGGTGAAGGGCAAGGTAGTGCCTGGGGCCGATGCTCGGGTCATGTTTCCAGGCTACCCGCGATACGTACGACCTCAGCCGCCGCACGATCGGCGTCCGCGGCATCGACAGGCCCGTCGACCCACGTCACGCGTGGATCAGGTCCAAACCAGCGCCGTTGACGCCGCGCCAGTCGCCGCGTGTGTTGGGCAATGAGGTCCTGGGTTTCGCTGCTACTGAGCTCACTGTCGAGATAGCGCAGAGTCTCCGCATAGCCCACCGCGCGCTGCGCTGTTGTGGCCGTGCGGAGGCCTGCGTCGACCAGCCGCTGCACCTCGTCGACCAGGCCGTCGGCCCACATGCCCGCCACCCGGGCTTCGATACGTGGGTCAAGGACGTCATAGCCCATCTCAAGCCCGATTTGGACTGCGGGCATCGCGTACTGGTGCGTGGGAAGCGTTGACGAAAACGGCTGCCCGGTCAATTCAATGACTTCGAGCGCACGCACGATGCGTTTGGCGTTGCGGGCATCGATCCGCTCCGCGGCCACCGGATCAGCAGCGACGAGCTCGCTGTGCAGGATGCCGGGGCCCTCCAGCTCCGCTCGCGCTTCCAGGCGGGCGCGGACCTCGGGGTCGGTGGGTGGAAAGGAAAAGTGGTCCAGCAGCGCGCGGTGATAGAGGCCCGATCCGCCCACGACAACCGCTCGCTTGCCGCGCGCATGAATCGCGTCGATGTCCGCGCGAGCGTCACGTTGAAACGCGGCCACGGAGGCATCCTGGTCGACGTCGAGGACGTCGAGTTGGTGATGCGCGATCCCGCGCCGCTGAGCCAGGGGAAGTTTCGCTGTGCCGATGTCCATGCCGCGGTAGAACTGCATGGAGTCGGCGTTGACGATCTCCCCGTTCAGCGCCTCTGCGACGGCCAGAGAGACATCCGACTTGCCTGTGGCAGTAGCGCCCACGATCGCAATGACGTGCGGCGCGTCGTCACTCACGCGCTTGTGGACCGCAGCGTCGGCATACCCAACCCCACGGGACCGTCAGCCGGCGCTCCTGTGCCACACGAGGACCCGCAACCGCCGCCTTCGTGATCGTGGTCACCATCGCGCACCTGCTGCCATACGTCGCCAGCACGCGTGGGACGCACTGAGTACGTGCCACCGTCCAGAGCCGAATCTGCAATGAGGTGGTACGGAGCCGCGTGCGTGACATCGACGGTCACGAGATCTCCCGGACGGGGATTCTCGGCTCCGCTCGGCACCGTGAAGTGCACGAGGCGGTTGTCGGGGCTACGTGCCGACATGCGCTCGTGCTGAGCGTCCTTGCGGCCGCCGCCCTTGCCCTCGTTGTCCATGACAAGCAGCTCCACGGTTCGCCCCACCAACGTGGCGTTTTCTTCTGCGCTGATGCGGTTCTGCAGTGCAAGGAGACGCTCAAAGCGTTCCTGCACCACGTCCTTGGGCAGTTCGGGCAATTCGAAGGCAGGCGTGCCGGGGCGCGGCGAGTACTGGAACGTGAATGCACTGGCGAACCGCGACTGTTCGACGACGCGGAGAGTGTCCTCGAAGTCTTCGTCCGTTTCGCCGGGGAAGCCCACGATGATGTCCGTCGTGATGGACGCTTCCGGCATGAGCTCACGGACCTTGTCGAGGATCCCGAGGAACTTCGAGGAGCGGTACGAGCGGCGCATCGCGCGCAACACTGCGTCCGAGCCTGACTGCAGCGGCATGTGCAGGCTCGGCATGACGTTGGGAGTCTCCGCCATTGCCTCGATGACGTCGTCGGTGAATGCAGCGGGGTGAGGCGAGGTGAAGCGGACCCGTTCCAGACCTTCGATCTCGCCGCACGCGCGCAGGAGTTTCGCGAAGGCGCCGCGGTCGCCGAACTCGACACCATAGGAGTTCACGTTTTGGCCAAGGAGCGTCACCTCGACCACGCCCTGCGACACCAGCGCCTCTACCTCGGCGAGGACTTGGCCGGGCCTGCGGTCACGCTCCTTGCCACGTAGGGAGGGCACGATGCAGAACGTGCAGGTGTTGTTGCAGCCAACAGAAATCGACACCCACCCGGAAGCGATGGCATCGCGACGGCTCGGGAGCGTCGAAGGGAAAACCTGAAGCGACTCTTCGATCTCAACTTGCGCCTCGGCATTGTGCCGGGCGCGCTCAAGCAGGACGGGCAGAACGTCCAGGTTGTGGGTGCCGAAGACGACGTCGACCCAGGGAGCCCTGTCGACGATCTCGCCGCGGTCCTTCTGCGCCAAGCAACCGCCCACGGCGATTTGCATCCCCGGACGACGAGCCTTGACGGACGCGAGTTGACCGAGGTTGCCGTACAGCTTGTTCGCGGCGTTCTCACGCACTGCGCAGGTGTTGATGACAATGACGTCAGCCTCGTCGGCAGACGGGTCTGCAGCACTGTATCCGGCGCCCTCAAGGAGACCTGCCATGTGCTCGGAGTCGTGGACGTTCATCTGACAGCCGAGTGTCTTGACGAGGTAGGTCGGTGCGAGTGCGGTGTCTGTCATGCCTATCCTGCGACGGCATCCGCGCGAAGTTCGCGGATGACGGTCACTTTGATCTCCCCAGGGAAACTGAGGTCCTTGCTGATGTGCTCAGCAATTGTACGCGCCAGTTCCGGCACCGCGGTGTCAGCAACCTCACCGGGATCGACCATCACGCGCACGTCGCGGCCCGCTGACATCGCGAGGACCCGGCTCACACCGGTGTGCTCAGCGACGAGGTGCTCGAGGTTCTCGAGGCGCTCGACGTAGCCATCCGAGTCCTCGCGGCGCGCTCCCTCGCGGCCCGCGGAGACTGCGTCCGCCACTTGCACGATGACAGCTTCCACGCTTTCTTGAGGTACCTCATCGTGATGAGCTGCGATCGCGTTGACAACAACGCTCGACTCGCCGTGCTCAGCAGCAACAGCCGCACCGATCGCCGCATGGGTTCCGGGAGTGTTGTGGGTGAAGGCCTTGCCGACATCGTGGAGGAACGCCGCGCGACGAGCCGTGTCCGCGTCGGCACCGATCTCGCTGGCGATGTCTGCCGCTATCTGTCCGCATTCGACAAGGTGCGCGAGGACGGTCTGGCCATACGACGTCCGTAGACGTAGCCGCCCCAGTGCGAGCACCACCTCATGACTGATGCCCTTGACGCCAGCGGCCTCGATGGCGTCGAGCCCGGCCTCTTCGTGGCGCTGCTCGGCTTCCTCGACTGCAGTGGCATACGCCGCCTCTACGCGCTGCGGATGAATACGCCCATCATCAACCAGCGCATGCAGCGTCACTTCAGCAATTTCACGACGCTCGACGTCAAAGCACGACAACTGGACCGCATTCACGCCCTCTTCGACGATGACGTTGACGCCAGTCAGCGCTTCAAAGGCACGAATGTTGCGCCCTTCGCGGCCGATGATGCGCCCCTTCATCTCCTCGTTGGGCAGATCGATCCACACCGTCGCGCTCTCCGACGACGTCGCGGCTGCCTGACGCTGCATGGCGCTGACCAATATCTCGCGAGCCTTCGCGTCGGCTTTACGGCGCGTTTCGCGTTCGATCCGGCGGATGGAGGATCGCGACTCCTCCTTGGCCTCGGCAAGGAGCCTGGCCTCAAGTTCCTTCTTGGCGTCATTCATCTCGAGATGGGCAATATCCGCCAACGCCTCACGTTGCGCACGCTCGTATCCGGTGCGCTCGTCATGCAACCGCCGCTCATCGCGACTCACGACTGCGGCGCGCTCTTCGAGCACGCGGGAGTACTTCTGAGCGGCGCGCTGATCGCTCGACAGCTCTTTCTCGCGCAACGCGACACGTTCCTCGCGCCGCTGCGCCTCAGACAGGAGATCGCGTGCTTCTGTCCGGATGCCCTGAACTTCTTCTTGCGACGACCGCCGAATGTCGGAGGCTTCGCGCCGCGCGAAGTGGACAAGCAGGAGCGACACCAGCAGGAGGATCAGCGTCGCAGCGGTCGCGATCACTTGTGCCACGGCGACGCTCCTGTTCGGTCGGTGTAGTGCGCCCGTGCGGGCACTCGAGTCAGACTACGCGTCCTCAATATCGGCACGTTGCAAGTCTTTCACGAGTGCAAAGGCCAACGACGGTGAGTAGCCGCGCCTTCCGAGCATCCCGACCACGCGCCTGACGCGCGCATCCTCATCGACATTCGACAGTTGCCGCCACCGCTTTTCGGCAAGGTGAGCAGCGGCGTCGCGCTCGTCATCTTCGCTGATTTGCCCGACAGCCTCGTCGACCTGGGCGGCGTCGAATCCTTTGCGCTGGAGCTCCTGAGCGATGACTCGGCGTGCCTTGCCTCGCTCGCGGTGCCGCGTGCGGGCGATCGCGCCGGCCAGCGCGGCATCGTCGAGCAGACCAACCTCGACGTACCGCGCGACGACCTCGTCCGCGACGTCCTCGGGTATCTCACGCGACACGAGAGCCTCGCGCAATTGCCCAGTGGAACGCGGCGCATGCGAGAGCAGGCGCAGGGCAATCTCCCGCGCCTTCTCTCCCTGCTGAGCCGCATCGTCACTGTGCGTCAATGACGCCTCGGCGGCCGCTTCATGCTCGCTGACCGACTGTGCCATTAGAAGGTGGCGCTCTCCTTGTCTTCGGGAGCGGCGGTCTCTGCGACCGCATCATCCTCTGACATTCCGGCCACGCCAAGTTTGCGCTTGACCTTAATTTCGATCTCAGTGGCGAGGTCGGGGTTGTCCTTGAGGAAGTTGCGCGAATTCTCCTTGCCCTGTCCCAGCTGGTCGCCCTCGTAGGTGTACCAAGCACCTGACTTCTTCACGAAGCCGTGCTCAACACCGAGGTCGATGATGCTGCCTTCCTTCGAGATGCCCTGGCCATACAAGATGTCGAACTCGGCCTGCTTAAACGGCGGCGCCATCTTGTTCTTGACGACCTTGACACGCGTACGGTTTCCGACCGGCTCCGTGCCTTCCTTGAGCGTCTCGATGCGGCGCACGTCCAGTCGCACGGACGAGTAGAACTTCAGTGCCTTTCCACCCGTGGTGGTCTCGGGAGAACCGAAGAACACGCCGATCTTCTCGCGCAGCTGGTTAATGAAGATTGCGGTGGTGCCGGTCGTGTTCAGTGCGCCGGTGATCTTGCGCAGTGCTTGCGACATGAGGCGTGCCTGAAGGCCCACGTGGGAATCGCCCATTTCGCCCTCGATCTCCGCCTTGGGCACCAGTGCCGCCACGGAGTCAATGACCAGGATGTCCACTCCGCCGGAGCGGACCAGGATGTCTGCGATCTCCAGCGCCTGCTCGCCGGTGTCCGGCTGGGAGACGATGAGGTTGTCGGTGTCGACACCAAGCTTCTTGGCGTACTCCGGGTCCAGGGCGTGCTCAGCGTCGACGAACGCCGCAGTACCACCCTGACGCTGCATGTTCGCAACGGCGTGAAGCGCAACCGTGGTCTTACCGGAGGACTCTGGTCCGTAAATCTCGACGACACGACCGCGAGGCAGTCCGCCAATGCCGAGAGCGACGTCCAACGCCAAGGAGCCAGTAGGGATCGCTTCAATCGCGACCTTCTTGGACTCCCCCAGTCGCATGGCTGAGCCCTTACCGAACTGACGGTCGATCTGTCCGAGTGCCGCTTCTAGTGCCTTGCTACGGTCTTCTGCCTTAGCCATGTTTTTCCCTGTCCTTACGTGACGTTGCTGTCATGTTCCGGTGATCACTGATGACGCTACGCCGCACCTGTGACATGGAATCCGTGCGCATCACCATCTGTGTGCAATGAGCCGGTGTTCCTCGCTCTGTGCACTACAGTAATCGAACGCATGTTCGAACGCACGCGCTACGGTGGGCGTGTCGCGCAAGGGCAAAACGAATGGGGCGGCTAGCGCCGTGGAGGCACGACGTTTTCTTGTCGGCCACCGTCACGGGCACCTTCGGGGATATCCATCTGGTCACACAGCGCGTGCCAGACATCACGTGCGGCTACGCCGTCACCGAGCGCTTGATCCGCGGTACGAGAATCGAGACCGTCAAGGGCCAGTTCCCTCGCAAGGGTGTGGGAGTAAGTCTCCCCGAACACTGTGTCAGCCAGTGACCAGAATTCACTTAAGCGCACTAGCGCGCACGCACACCGCTGAGGAGTTCGGGCACGGTGTCAGGAATGCGAGGCATGACCTCGACCGACTCAAGCGACTCTGCAGTCGCGAAGCGATCGGAGACCTCACTCAGCACCGTCGACATGGGCACGTCAAGTGCATCGCAGATCGACGCGAGCAGTTCCGAGGAAGCTTCCTTCTGTCCGCGCTCAACCTCGGACAGGTAGCCCAGGGAGACGCGAGCGCCAGAAGAAATGTCCCGCAGAGTCTTGCCCTGCGTCAGTCGGGCGTCCCGCAGGACGTCTCCGATCTCATTACGAAGCACTGGCATGTGCCCCTCCTCACGTTCATGGTGGTTCGCCATGTCCAACGCACACTACCGCAGTTATGTTCCCGACTTCCAGGCCAACATGCGCGTAGGTGACTCAAGAATACCAATTGCTAGTTCCATGGCGGCCTCCGCCGCCCGCTCACGTACCGACTGGCGGTCACCGTCAAAGTGATGTTCGCGCGCCCACACTCCGCCCTCGTGGGCAACGCTGACCCACACGGTCCCGACTGGTTGGCCTCCGTGAGGCTCAGGTCCCGCGACACCCGTGGTCGCCAAGGCCAGGTCCACGTGGAGACGGCCTTGGGCCCCTTGGGCCATGGCGGTCGCGACGGTCCGCGAGACCGGCCCGGGATCGTCAAGAGCTGTTTGCGGCACGTCGAGCAGGTCGTGCTTGAGGTCCACGGCGTAGGAGACCACGCCACCGCGCACAACCTCCGAAGCCCCAGGAATCTCGACCAGTGCGGAGACCACCTGGCCGCCGGTGAGGGACTCAGCAGTGCCGATGGTCGTGTGCGTGGCGACCGCAGCAGCCACCAGCGCGCGCGCCTGCTCGCTCAGCTGTGTGGTCGCCATGGGGACGTCAGTTTTCGGAACCGCCGGTCGCGGATCGCGACGCGTCATGGTCCGTCGCGTTCTTGCCCTCGCGGTGGTCACGGGCCGCGCGTGAAATCATCCGCGCATAGTCAACGCCTGTGATCACTGCGACCACGACCGCTGCCACAAGAACCCACCACGCGATGGCGTCGAACCAGCCCGGCATGCCCGGGACCAGGTACATGCAGATCGCGGTCATCTGTAGGACCGTCTTGATCTTGCCGCCGCGCGAAGCCGGAATGACGACTCCCTTTGCAACAGCCAGCCTGCCGACCGTCACGCCCACCTCTCGGACAATCAGGATCGCCAGCGGCCACCACGGAATGCCGTCAACCCATACGAGTGCGGCGAGGATTCCTAGAACCAGTGCTTTGTCAGCGATGGGGTCCGCGAGTTTGCCGAACGAGGAGACCACGTTCCACCGTCGCGCCAGGTATCCATCGAGCCAGTCAGTAAGTGACGCAAGCAGCACCAGGATCAGTGCCCACCATCGCTCGGCGCCGTCCTGGCCGCCGTCCATGATGAGCAAGATGACGGCAACAGGCACCATCACGAGCCTGAGGGCCGTGATCACGTTGGGGAGAGTCGCAGTCACGCCTTCACCCTATAGCCCCGAGCGGTGGATGTCCGCACCCTTCTCGGCCTGGATAATGGCCCTATGCCCCCCGCCAAACCGCCGGCACACGCCCGTCGCCACGCCACCCCAGCGCTCCTCACGACGGTGATCGTGTACCTGCCGCTGGCCGTCGTCGCTGGCGCCGTTCTGGCTTCAGGTCTCGGGGACGACGACTCGAACCCGGCATCGGCCCTCACCACACCTAGCCCACGTGCCACACCGAGCGTCACTCCTAGCCCCACGCCCTCCCCCACTCCGACGACTCCCACCGTCGAGTTTTCCTTCGTCGCGGGCGGTGACGTGCTGACGCATATGCCGGTGGTGTGGTCAGCCACGACCGATGAGGGCATGGACTTCTCACCGCTCATGGCCGGAGTAGACCCCTATGTCGCCGGCGCGGATCTCGCGCTGTGTCACCTGGAATACCCGGTCGATACGGAGGGCAACTACACCGGCTACCCGATGTTCGGTGGGCCCGCGCAATTGATCACGGACTTGGGCGAGGCGGGCTGGGACGGGTGCTCGACGGCGTCAAATCACTCGGTCGACCGTGGATATGCGGGGCTCGAGGCGACGATCGACACCCTCGAGGCCGAAGGCATGGGCTACGCCGGCACGGCGCGCACCGAGGCAGAGTCCACGCAAACACAGATGTACACGGTGTCGTCGCAGGGGCGCGACATCACCGTCGCCTCTGTGTCGTGGACCTACGGACTCAACGGTTTGCCTAAACCCGAGGGGATGCCGTGGTCGGTCAACACCTTCGATGCGGATGGCATGGACGCTGCACCGATTATCGAGTCGGCGAGCGCGGCACGGGATCAAGGCGCGGACGTCGTGATCGCCTCGGTGCACTGCTGCGTTGAGTACCTCACCGAGCCCACTGCCGCGCAGCGAGACATTGCTGAGCAGATCGCCGCGTCAGGCGAGGTCGACCTGTACGTCGGCCACCACGCTCACGTGCCGCAGCCCCTCGAGCTTCTCGAGGGAGGCCCCTACGGCGACGGCATGTGGACGGCATTCGGTCTCGGTAATTACCTGTCCAACCAAGACGACGCATGTTGTGTGCCTGAGACGGGAGCGAGCGTGCTCTTGTCCGCGACTCTTTCCGTGGCACCGGACGGCGTGACCGACGTTGAAGCGTCGTGGACTGCGCTGACCTACGATCGCCGCGGAGATCACACCATGCACGCTTTGCACGACATCGCAGACGAGGGAGCGGGCACTCTGAGCGCTGAAGAAGCGCAAGCGCGCTACGCGCGGGTGGCTGATGCTGTGGGGCCGGACGCGCTAGAGCGGACGATGCCGGTCGCACCATTGGCGGACAGCGTCACCGTTGAGGCGCGGGGCTGATACAGTCCCTTCCGCCCTCGCGCCTTAGTACCCGGGGGTGCTTGCCGCTAGTCGCGGTTGAGACGCATCGCGTCTTGAGCTGACTCGCCCTCGGTTGGCCGAGGGTCAATGAGACTGGATGTGTATTCCGGCGTGCTCTCTCGCAAGGCACCCACCGGCTGTGCGACCCCGAAGAGCCACCCTTGCCCGTAGCGCCAGCCACAGTCCGCGAGGAACTGGGCCTGGTCTTCGTTCTCAATGCCCTCCGCGATTGTGGCAAGGCCAAGTTCGCGCGCCAGGGCGCCCAGCGCGCGGGAGACGCGAGCCCCCGCGGGGTCCTCGGGGATTCCCGCGACAAACGACATGTCGAGTTTCACGCCAGAGACGGGCAGGTCGCGCAGATACGACAACGGAGATACACCGGTACCGAAGTCGTCCAGCAGGATCGGGACACCCGCGTTGCGCAACTCCGTGAGTTCGTGACGAATACGCGTGTTGGGTGCCACGAGCGAGGCCTCAGTCAATTCCACGACTAGGCGCTGGGGGCTCAGGTGATACCGGCCGATGGCGCTCAGCACCTTGTCGGCAAACTCCGAGTCGCCCAACTGGTCGGCCGAGACGTTGATGGAGACCCAGGTGGTCTGTGACGGGCCATTGGCCAGGAACGAGGCGGCCTGTTCAACGAGCGACATGCCGAGTGCGACGGCAAGGTTGCGGTCGTCGATCAGCGGCAGGAAGCTCGCAGGAAGCAACAGGCCCCGGGTGGGGTGTTGCCACCGCACCAGCGCTTCGTAGCCGACCACCGTGCGTGTGCGCAGCTCCAAGATGGGTTGATAGTGCAGCACGAGGTCGCCGCGCTCGATCGCGTCAACGAGTTCAGCAGCCAAGCCGGTGTGACGCTCGCTGGCTGCGCGCATCGATGGTTCGTAGACCTCAGTGCGGGACTTTCCGAGCGACTTGGCGCGGTACATCGCAGAATCCGCGGCGCTGAGAAGGGCGGGCGCGCCGCCGTCAACCGTCTCGCCGTCGGCCATGGCGATGCCCACCGAGGCGTGCAGCGCGACCTGGTGGCGCTTGACCTGAATGGGGCGGCGCAGTCCTTCGTGAATCGCACCGGCGATGTCGTACAGCGCCTTCGAACAATCGGGGTCTTGGACCACAATGACGAACTCGTCACCGCCGATGCGCGACACAGTGCCACGGCCCCCCGCGGCGGCACGCAGAACTCCCGCGACGTGGACAAGGGCGTTGTCACCGGTGGCGTGTCCAAAGCGATCGTTCAGGCCCTTGAATCCGTCAAGGTCGATCGCCAGCACACCCACCCGTGACTCAGGATCGGGCTGATCGAGCAGTTCCTGCAACACCTCTTGCATCAACGTGCGGTTAGCAAGCCCCGTGAGGGGGTCGTGCATTGCCCGATGAGCAAGGATCTCGGAGTGCATGCGGTCGTCAGTGCTGTCTCGCAGCTGGACCACGTAGTGATCGGGGGCACCGCCGGCGTGACGCACGAGGCCCACGTCAAGCTGTGCCCACACCACGTTTCCGTCGGCCTTGACGTAGCGTTTTTCCACGTTGAAGCGGTTCTGCGCGCCTGAATACAGGCGCTCGAGCTGGTCTTGCTCCGCGTGTAGGTCTTGGGGGTGCGAGAGGGATGAGAACGGCACGGATCTCAGCGCGGACACGGTTGAGCCCATCATCTCCGCGAAGGCGCGGTTCACTTCCATCAGGCGCCACTCGAGGTCCACGAGCGCCATCCCGCTGGGGGCGTTCTCCATGGCCTTGCGGAACTGGGCATCGGACCGCGAGATGGCCTCTGCGGCTTCCCGAAGCCCGGAGGTGTCCATGATCGTGACGATGGTGACCGGCCCGTCATCGAGTCCGTCCTCGACAACGCGTGCGCGCACCTGGACCCAGCGAATGTCGTCGGCTCCTCGGCGTCCTGGAACGCCGATGATGCGCGACGTCAGGTCGTTGGAGTCGATTCCAAACGCTTCTCGCAACAGCAGCGGCCGCATGCGGTCATCAACGACCCGCATCCCCAGTCGGGATAGTGGCTTACCGACCGCCTCTTCACGGTCAATGCTCAACACATTGGCGGCGACGTCAGACAGCAACGCGATCTCATCGGTCTGCGTGACGATCAGGATGCCGTCGCGAGTGGACGACATGACCGCCTCGAACTGCCGCTGAAGCTTGCGCTCACGCGCCATGACCTGGTCGCGCGCAATCCGGGCACGGCGAGAACGCCAGAAAAAGAAGAGGGCGAAGAAAGCGAGAACGAGAACCGTGATGGTGCCGGTCCATGCCACAGCCGGCTCGGTTATGGCCTCTACGACTCCTCCCACGGTGCTCCTTCGCTCTCGTCATCGGGTGCGGATGCCGCTGCCGGAGCAGGGGTCTCACCACGAAGAATAGCGAGTGTTCCAGCCAAGTCATCCGGACTAACCAAAACTTCTCGGGCCTTCGAGCCCTGCGACGGACCAACGACCTCACGGCTTTCGAGCAGATCCATCAAACGACCGGCCTTCGCGAAGCCCATCTTCAGCTTGCGCTGGAGCATCGATGTCGAGCCCAACTGCGTCGTGATCACAAGTTCAGCAGCGGCAACCAGGTCATCCAGGTCGTCGCCGATGTCCTCAGCCACAGTCGCGGCGCCGCCTTGCGGCTGCGTGACATCGTCGCGGTACTGCGGGTTCGCTTGGTCCTTAGCGTGCTCCACGGCCGCGTGGATCTCCGATTCGGAAACCCAGGCTCCCTGGACGCGCATTGGCTTTGACTCCCCCATCGGCAAGAAGAGCGCGTCACCCTGTCCAATGAGCTTTTCCGCACCGGGCATGTCGAGCACCACGCGCGAGTCAGCCAGAGACGAGGTCGCGAACGCCAACCGGGATGGAACGTTGGCCTTGATGGTTCCGGTGATGATGTCCACGGACGGGCGCTGAGTGGCCAGCACCAGGTGGATTCCGGCCGCGCGAGCCAGCTGCGTGATGCGCTGGATCGACTCATCGACATCGCGAGGCGCCACCATCATGAGGTCGGCGAGCTCATCGACGATCACCAGCAGGTACGGGTACGTCGTCAGTTTGCGCTCTGAACCTGGAAGCGGCTTGAGCTTGCCCGTGCGCACTGCCTTGTTGAAGTCGTCGATGTGCTTGAAGCCGAACATTGCCAAGTCGTCGTAGCGCATGTCCATCTCCTTCACCACCCACTCCAAAGCCTGTGCCGCCTTCTTGGGGTTGGTGATGATGGGCGTGATCAAGTGAGGGATACCCTCGTAGATCGTCAGTTCCACGCGCTTGGGGTCAACGAGCACCATGCGCACCTCATCGGGCGTGGCGCGCATCAGGATCGACGTGATCATCGAGTTCACGAAGGACGACTTACCAGCACCGGTGGCACCGGCGACCAGCATGTGCGGCATCTTGGCGAGGTTCGCCATGACGTAGCCGCCCTCGACGTCCTTACCGATACCGATGGCCATGGGGTGATCGTTCTTGATCGCGTTGCCCGACCGGAGCACGTCGCCAAGCGCGACCGTCTCGCGGTCAACGTTGGGGATCTCGATGCCGATCGCAGACTTACCCGGAATGGGCGACAGGATCCGGACATCGGGGCTCGCCACGGCGTAGGCAATGTTCTTCGACAGGTTGGTGATGCGCTCAACCTTGACGCCCTGGCCCAGTTCCAGCTCGTAGCGCGTCACGGTGGGGCCACGCGTAAAGCCGGTTACCTCGGCGTTCACTCCAAAGTCCGTGAAGACTTGCTTGAGCGCGTCAACCACACGATCGTTCGCCGCCGACCGTGTCTTGTGTGGAGCACCCTTCACCAGCAACTCGGTGCTGGGAAGCACATAAGGCGAGGAGTTCTCCAACTCGCCCTGCTCCCCCGTCGGAACCAGGCGCGTCGTGGCCGGGGCCTCGCGTTGGGGAATCTCGCCGCTAGGCATCTCGGCCCACTCGTCGCCGGCCTCGGACTCGGTCTCAGCCCCGGCATCGGCCCCGGACAAATACGGCGAGACCTTGCCCGCGTTCGTCGACAACAACTCGGTGCCGCCGGGAGTGAACTCGGGCTCCTCTTCCCCGCGCACAACCTCTGCGGCGGACGCGAAGGCCTCGTCGGCCTCGTAGGACTCCAGCTGGCCGTCGTCCTCCTTGGGCTTCTTGGGCCCAAAGAGTCGCTTCTTGGTTCCCTTGGGCTTGGGTTCCTTGTCGCCCTTGCGGGCCAAGGTGCGGTGCTCAGGGAACTCTTCGTCCGCGCCCTCGCCACCGGCGCGGCCGAAGCGCTCCTTGGCCATGGCGATCAGTTCACGTAGAGGGATTCCGACAATGATCAGGATGCTCAGCAGGGTCAGCAGGATCAACGTGATGACGGCCAGTGGTGCCGACAGCACGGCAGCAAGTCCGGTCCCCACTGCCCAACCGACGACGCCGCCGGCACTGCGGACTGCGTCCATATCGTCAAACGGGCTAGGACGGCCTGCGCCAATCTGGATCAGACCGGCAACGCCAATGGTCAGGAGGACCGCACCAAAAGTGATGCGGTGGTTCGCCTGCTCCTCATCCGGGGCTCGCATGAAGCGCACCGCAAACACCACGAGCACCACAGGAAGGGCAACCGCCAGGACACCGATCGCACCAGCAAACAGCCAGTGAATCGCGGTCCCGGCCCAGCTGGGAAGCTGGAACCACTCGCGCGCCGCAATGATGATGGCGAGCAGGATCAGGCCAATAGCCAGGCCGTCGCGGCGCACCTCGGGACTCACTTCGCGTGCACCGTGGCCGACACTGCGCACGCCTGATCCGACCGCATTTGAGATGCCGCGCCCCATCGCGGCGATGCCACGCAGGATCGCCGGTGGTCGCTTGCGCTCGGTCTGTTGCTTGCTTTTGGGCGCACCCTTAGCGGGGGCGCGCTTGGCAGCGGGCTTGCTTCGGGTGCTCGTGGGACGTGACTGAGCCATGCTTCCGGAGGCTACCGGCGCATCGGCCCTTCACGCGGTTGCCACCCCGCGCGTACGCGTTTCGTTCTCCCAGCGTTCCCTAGGACTCAATCACGATCGGGATGATCATGGGCCGGCGTCGCAGTTTGGTCCCCACGAAGCGACCCAGGACGCGGCGCATGACCTGCTGGAGCTGGTGGTTGTCCGCGGTTCCGGTCGCTGCGGCCTCTTCGAGTGCTTCGCGGATCTTGGGCAGGATCGGGTCAAAGACCGAGTCGTCCTCCGCGAGACCTCGCGCGTGCACCTCTGGCCCGGAGACGACCGAGCCGTTCGTGGAGTCGATCACGGCGAAGACGGACACGAAGCCCTCCTCCGACATGATTCGACGGTCCTTGAGTTCCGCATCCGTCACCTCGCCCACCGAGGATCCGTCGACGTACACGTTGTGCACCTCGACCGCGCCAGCGATCTTGGCGACGCCATCCTTGAGGTCCACCGCGACGCCATTCTCCGCGAACAGGACGTTTTCCTTGGGGATACCCGTCTTGATGGCGAGGTTTCCGTTGGCCAGGAGGTGGCGAACCTCACCGTGAATGGGCATCACGTTCTTGGGGCGAACGATGTTGTAGCAGTACAGGAGCTCGCCCGCGGAGGCGTGACCTGACACGTGCACGCGCGCACTGCCCTGGTGAACGACCGTGGCGCCCAAGCGCATGAGGCCGTTGATCACGCGGAAGACCGCGTTCTCGTTGCCCGGGATCAGGGACGATGCCAGGATCACCAAGTCGCCCTCGCCCACCGAGAGCTTGTGGTCCTGCGAGGCCATGCGGCTGAGTGCCGCCATCGGCTCACCTTGGGAGCCCGTGCACATGTACACGACCTCGTGAGCGGGGAGGTTGTCGGCCTTCTTGGCGTCGACCAGGATGTTTGCTGGCACGTCGAGATAGCCCAGCTCTGCTGCAATGTTCATGTTGCGCACCATCGAGCGGCCCACAAAGGCCACGCGGCGCCCGTGGGCGTGTGCGGCGTTGATGACCTGCTGAACGCGGTGGACGTGGCTAGAGAAACTGGCAACCACGATGCGGCCCGTGGCCTGCGCGAAGGTTTGGTCAAGCACCGGGGTGATCTCGACCTCGGAGGCCGTGAATCCAGGCGACTCGGCGTTGGTGGAGTCCACCATGAAGAGGTCGACGCCGCGCTCACCAAGAGCACCGAATGCGCGCAGGTCGGTGATCCGGCCATCCAGCGGCAACTGATCCATCTTGAAGTCACCTGTGCCGAGCACGGTGCCTGCGGCGGTCGTGATGAAGACCGCGAGCGCGTCGGGGATGGAGTGGTTGACGGCGACGAACTCGAGGCCGAAGCCTCCGAGTTGCTCTTCCTGGCCCTCCTTGACGGCGAGCGTCAGAGGCGTGATGCGGTGTTCCTTGAGCTTGGCCTCGATGAACGCAAGCGTGAGCTGCGAGCCGATGATCGGGATGTCGCGGCGCAGGCGCAAGAGGTACGGCACGGCGCCGATGTGGTCCTCGTGACCGTGCGTGAGCACGATCGCCTCGATGTCGTCTACGCGGTCTTCGATGTAGCCGAAGTCCGGCAGGATCAGGTCGACGCCTGGCTGGTGGTCCTCGGGAAACAGCACGCCACAGTCGACGATCAACAGGCGACCATCGATCTCGAAGACGGTCATGTTGCGCCCGACCTCGCCGAGGCCTCCCAACGGGACGACGCGCAAGGTGCCCGGCTCCAGCGGTGCCGGCTCGGATAGTTCGGGGTGGAAGGTCACTTCTCTCCTAGGGTTCGACGGGCACACCTGCGTCGCGCAACAGCGCGACGTACTCGGCGTACTCGGCATCATCAAAACTCACGTGTGGCAGGCGCATGTGGCGGCTGCCAATCAGGTCAAGCGCGTACATCGCGCTCTTGGCGGTCACGGCGCCCAGGCCTCCGCCCATCACGGCGTCAATGGCGCCAGCGTGTGACATGAACTCAGCGGCGGCCTTCTCAGGTTCACCAGCGCTGTGTGCGGCAACCATGCGGGCGATGGACTCGCCCACGACGTGGCTGGCCACGGAGACAACTCCGACAGCGCCTGCGCGCAAGAACTCGAGGGTGAGTGGGTCATCACCCGAATACCAGTCCAGTCCCGTGCGCTCAATGCGCGCCTTGGCCTGGTCGATGTCACCGGTGGCGTCCTTCACAGCCACAACGTTGGAGCGCTCCGCGATCGCGTCGAGAACCGTGTCAGAGATGGGCTTCGCCGTACGTCCCGGGATGTCGTACAACATGACGGGCAGGTCGGTCGCGCCGGCCACAGCCTCGAAGTGGGCAAGGACGCCGAGGTCCGAGGGCTTCGAGTAATACGGCGTCAGTGCGAGCACGCCATCGGCGCCACATTCCTGGGCCTGCTGGGCCATCATGACCGCGTGGGCGGTGTCGTTGGAACCCGCTCCCGCCACGATCGTGGCACGGTCACCGACCGCCTCGACAAGGGCGGTCGTGAGTTCGAGCTTCTCGGGAGCGTGCGTGGTGGGTGCCTCGCCGGTCGTACCCGACACCACGAGCCCATCAGAGCCGTGGGCAAGCAGGTACTCGGCCACCTTGATGGCACCATCGATGTCGAGAGAACCGTCATCGTGCATCGGCGTCACCATCGCAGTGAGCACCGTCCCCATCGGGCGCATGTCATCCATGATGACAAACCTATCGCGTGTGCGCCATCAGTCCGTCATCGGCGGAGCGCAACTGTGCCCCGCGACCAGCGCGGTTGCGGGGTACAGCGCGTTCAAGCGATCCGATGGCCTCGCGGCCGCTTACGGCACCACGATCTCAAATCTGGGGTCGCCCGGCTGCATCACCGACAGCAGCTGGTCGAGGACATCACCGTCACCGTCGATCTCGATGCCGGGCGACTCGGTGTCGCCCGCCGTAAGCGCGATGAGACGCATCTTGGTGAGCGACAGTCGCGCTGCGGCGCCCTCGCGGGGCTCGCTCTCGTGACCGACCAGGACTCCGTTGCGAAGCGTCACCCGGAACGAGCGGCCAAGGTCCGTCAATGTCACGTCGAGCGCGAGATCAAGGTCCCAGGCCTTGGGCCCGTCTACCGCGATAGCCATCGCGTCCCAAATCTGTTCTGGACTGAGCTGCGCGACGATCTCGGGCGCGGCAGTCGTGGTCGGGGTACCAAAGTTTCCTTCTCGCAACTCCTGCGCACCGGACAGGAAGAAGTTGCGCCACGTGCCGTTCTCAGACCCGTATCCCAACTGCTCGAGCGTCGCGGCGTACAGCTCGCGCGTAGCGGCGTGGTCTGCCTCCGTGAAGATCGCATTGTCGAGCAACGTCGCAGCCCAACGGAAATCACCCTCGTCGTATGCCTCCTGGGCAAGTTCCACGACACGCTCCATGCCGCCCAGCGCCTTCACGTAACGCTCCGCTTGAGCCTTAGGAGGGTGTGGCCATAGGCGCGCGGGGTTGCCGTCGAACCAGCCCATGTAGCGCTGGTAGATAGCCTTGACGTTATGGCTGACCGAGCCGTAATAGCCATGGGTGCCCCAGACGTTTTCGATCGCTGGCGGCAGCGTGATCTCCTCGGCGATCTCCGCCCCAGTCATGCCCTGGTTGAGCATTCGAAGTGTCTGGTCGTGCAGGTACTTGTAGAGATCGCGCTGAATCCCGATGTAATGGAACACGCGCTCGCGACCCCAGGTAGGCCAGTGATGAGAGCTAAAGAGAACATCCGTGCGGTCGCCGAACGTGCCAATGGCTTCCGTCAGGTACTTCGCCCACACGTTGGGGTCACGTACGAGCGCGCCGCGCAATGTCAGGAGGTTGTGCAGCGTGTGCGTGACGTTTTCCGCCATACACAGTGCGTTGTAGCGCGGGAGGAAGAAGTGCATCTCCGCGGGCGCCTCGGTGCCCGGCGCCATCTGGAACTCCATCTCCACGCCATCGATGGTGTGCGACTCGCCGGTCTTCGCAACATCAATAGTCGGCACGATCAGACCTGCTGCCCCCACGCTCGTCGACTGACCGAGCCCGGCGCCCACCTGCCCTTGCGGACCCTTGTGCAAGAGCGCGCCGTACATGTAGCCCGCGCGACGCGCCATGGCCGTACCTGCATAAACGTTCTCAGCGACCGCGTGCTCGACGAGTCCCTCGGGGGCGATGATCTCAACCTCGCCGTTGTCCACCTGCACCTGCGATACGAGCCCGAACACTCCACCAAAGTGATCGATATGTGAGTGAGTGAAGATCACCGCCTTGACCGGGCGGTCGCCACGGTGGTCGCGATACAAACCGATCCCGGCGGCGGAGTTTTCCTTTCCGATGAACGGATCCACCACGATCACGCCTTCATCACCCTCGATGATCGACATCACCGAGAGGTCAAACCCGCGCACCTGGTAGATGCCCTCGACGACCTCGTAGAGACCGTGCTTTGCGACGAGCTGAGCCTGTCGCCACAAGCTGGGGTGGACGGACTCGGGTGCCTCGCCATCCAAGAAGTCGTAGGCGGAGTTGTCCCACACAACGTCGCCTGCTTCATTCCGGATCGCGGGATCCTCAAGGGTTCCGAGAAATCCACGATCTGCATCCTCAAAGTCCTGGCGATCGCCAAACGGCATCGTCTGCAAATGCCGCGCGTGCGCTACCTTGATCGACTCGCTCGGGTCATGGTGAGACATGTGGTTCTCCTCTTAGATCGCAATCCGTGGTGCCAACGTCAAAAACATCATTGCCCAGGCAACGGCCCACCGCAATGGGGCTCATCGGCGTCTCAATGGGGTCCCGCCGAACCTCAAGCGCAGCACACGGAGCTCCACCACGACCATCACCTACTCTTTACCTTCCCGCGCGCGATGCCACGGTCAGCAGCACCGCACAATCGGTCGCTGCGGTGAGCCCATGACGCACCGGCGGAATGACCAAGAAGTCACCGGCCGACAGCGC
This sequence comes from Demequina flava, assembly GCF_000975035.1. Lineage (GTDB taxonomy): Bacteria > Actinomycetota > Actinomycetes > Actinomycetales > Demequinaceae > Demequina > Demequina flava. The sequence goes on from NZ_BBRA01000001.1 coordinate 142,128, forward strand.
CAATTCGGAATCACCAGAGGTGAATGTCACTTCTCCCCTGAGCACCTGCAGCGTCGCTTCTCCTGGACTGTCGTGATCATGGAGTGCGTTGCCACCCGCTATCGCGATAACCGTCTGACGCAAGTCTCGGTCGCGCCCTCCCATTAAGGTGACCGCATGGCGCCCGCTGGGCGCTTCGTAGGCCAGGGCCAATTGCTCGTCGACAAGGCCGTCCAGGTCAACAATGCTCATGTCACGTTCCTCACTCCCCCTGCGAGCCAGTCAACCGCAACTGCACCCCGAGCGCACGGCGACCCCAGCATCGGCCCTCCGGTGTGGCACCCACCCGCGAGCACAGGTCGCCCTAGAGTTGGACCCCATGAGCACCATCCCCACGCCGTACGAAGACCTGCTGCGCGACGTGCTCGCGCATGGCACGCGCAAGGAGGACCGCACCGGCACCGGCACGCTGTCCGTGTTCGGTCGCCAAATGCGGTTCGACCTGCGCGAGTCTTTCCCGCTGATCACAACCAAGCGGGTGCACATGAAGTCGATCACGGGCGAGTTGCTGTGGTTCCTGCGCGGCGACACGAATGTGCGGTGGCTCCAGGAGCGCGGCATCTCGATTTGGGACGAGTGGGCCGATGACAACGGGGATCTTGGTCCGGTCTATGGCGCGCAGTGGCGTTCGTGGCCCACCCCCGGCGGGGACTCCATTGACCAGATCGCGAACGTGATCGAGTCCATTCGCACTAAGCCCGATTCCCGCCGTCACATCGTCACTGCGTGGAACCCGGCCGAGGTGGACAACATGGCGCTCCCCCCGTGCCACGCGATGTTCCAGTTCTACGTCGCGGGCGGCGAACTGTCGTGCCAGCTCTACCAGCGCAGCGCTGACCTCTTCCTCGGCGTGCCGTTCAACATCGCCTCCTATGCGCTGCTGACCCACATGATCGCGGCGCAGACGGGGCTGAAGGTCGGCGAGTTCGTGTGGACCGGCGGCGACTGCCACATCTACTCGAACCACCTCGAGCAGACCGAATTGCAGCTGAGCCGCGAGCCGTATCCGTACCCCACGTTGCGCCTCGCCCAGCGGGACTCCCTCATGGACTACGACCTGGATGATGTCGTCATCGAGGACTACCAACACCACCCGGGCATCAAGGCCCCGATCGCGGTCTGAGACATGGCACTCAAGGCAATCTGGGCACAGGCTCGCGACGCGGACGGCCGGCCCGTCATTGGGCTCGACGGCGACATGCCGTGGCACTTGCCCGAGGACCTGAGGCACTTCAAGAACTCGACCATGGGGTGCCCGGTGATCATGGGACGCCGGACGTGGGAGGCGCTGCCTGAGCGATTCCGGCCGATGCCGGGGCGCCTCAACATCGTCGTCACCTCCCGCGACAGCGTGGAGGGGGCCGATGCCGTGGTCGCCTCACTCGAACAGGCACGCGATATCGCGACGGACAGGGCGCCGGGGCGCGATGCGTGGGTCATGGGTGGCGGGCAGTTGTATGCGGCCGCGATGGACGTCGTCGATGCACTCGTGGTCACCGAGATTGATCTCGAAACGCGCGGCGACACGTACGCGCCCGAGGTTAACGAAACCGACTGGGAAGCCACCGAAGACTCCGGATGGCGTGACTCCGCAACGGGGCCGCGCCACCGCTTCCTCACCTACACCCGACGCTGAGAGCCGGCGCATGAGGTTCACCGTGCCACACCGCGTGGAGACCGAACGGCTCGTCCTGCGGCGCTACACCCACGCCGATGCGGAGGCGCTCGGCGAGGTCACAACCCGCAACGTCGATCACTTGCGTCGCTACATGGAGTGGATCCAGTTCGAGCCGCAGAGCATCGAGCAAAGGCGCGCCCTCATCGATACGTTGAATTCCCAGGCGGACGCGGGTGAGGACTACACGCTTGGGATGTTCCTGCACTCAGGGGAATTCATCGGCGGCACCGGGTATCACGTGCGGGCCCATCCTGACCGGCTCGAACTCGGCTACTGGATCGATCGAGCACAAGAAGGGCGTGGTCTTGTCACGGAGGCCGCGGTGGCTCTCACGCTTGTGGCGTTGAATCTCGCGGGCGCGGACATCGTCGATGTGGCTCACGCGCCGTCAAACGAGCGGTCTGCGTCTATCCCCCGCCGGCTGGGATTTGTGCGCCAGGAGGCTGTCGCGCACGGATGCTTCGATGACGGTCAGATGCACGATGGCGTGATGTGGTGGGCGACGCGAGATCACCTCACGCAGGAACCGTTTGCCGCCGCACCGCGCCCGCGCGCCTGGGGCGCCGACGGTACCGAGTTTGCCTGGCCCGCTGAGCGGGCAGACGCTTAGCCGAAGATCGTGGCGAGAACGATGCCACCGGTGACCGACAGGGTCAGCGCGATGATGGTGATCAGGGCCACGATGCGCACACGGCGCTGCTTCTTGTCCTCGGTGCTCATGGGACGCAACTCTACCGGGCGACAGGACACAGGTCATCACCTGCCACAATGACCGGCATGTCTGTGTCCCGACTCGATGCCACGCGCCAACAGGCGCTGTCGGTGTCACTGGCCACAGGGGCCTACGCGATTAGCTTTGGGGCGCTGTCGGTTGCGGCCGGTCTGGACATTTGGCAGACCATGGCGCTGAGTTTGCTGGTCTTCTCCGGGGGCTCTCAGTTCGCCTTCGTGGGGGTACTGGGTGCCGGAGGCACGGCTGCCGCGGCGGTCGCCACGAGCACATTCTTGGGTCTTCGCAATGGCTTCTACGGAGTGGGGCTTGCGCCTGTTCTCCGGCCGATGCGTGGGTTGCGTCGCGTGTGGGCATCCCAGGTGACGATTGACGAGTCCACCGCGGTCGCTTTGGCGCAGCCGCCCGAGGACGTCGAGGCTCGCCGAGCTGGATTCTGGTGGACCGGTGTTGGCGTCTTTGTGGCGTGGAACGCCGTCACCGTGGTCGGTGCGTTGCTCGGTTCGCGGATCGGCGACCCGGCTCAGTGGGGGTTGGATGCGGCAGCTGCCGCCGCGTTCCTTGGCCTGCTGTGGCCGCGACTAGCGAGCCGCCCTGCGCAGGCGGTGGCCGCAGCATCGGCCGTCGTCGCCCTGCTGCTCACTCCCGTGCTGCCGTCCGGTCTTCCGATACTGGCCGCAGCGCTCGTTGCGGTCATCGCGGGCTGGCCGGCGCCCGAGGATGTCGAGGCGGTGCCGGAATGAGCGAGTACATGCTGATGTGGGTCGCGATCGTCGTCGCGGGCGTCCTGGCGTGGGCGACGAAGTACGCGGGGCACGTCGTTCCAGAGACCTGGCTCGAGAACCCGCGTGTGCACCGTATCGCCGCCTACGTGACGGTCGCGCTACTCGCGGCGCTGTTCGCGGTGCAGGCCTTCACGGCAGGCTCCGACGTGGTGCTGGATGCCCGCGTGGCCGCGGTGGCAGTTGCGGCCGTGTTGCTGTGGCGCAAGGCCCCATTCATTGTCGTGGTGTTCGTCGCCGCGGGGGTGGCCGCAGGCTTGCGGCTCCTTGGCTGGGGTTAAGCGGCCTACGTCAGCTCATTGAGCACGAAGGCGACCAAGAATCCTGCCGCGGCGAGCAGGCCCGTGGCCCAGTGATCCTCGTGGAAGGCCTCGGGAATCATGGCGTTGCACACCATCGCCAACAGCGCACCGGCAGCCAGCGAGACAATCACCGCGAGTACCTCCGCCGGAGCATCGGCCAGTAATGCGGCGCCCGCGACAGCAGCCAGCGTGGCGATCACGGTGATTGCCGCCCACAGCCCAAACACCTGACCGGCAGGGCGACCGGACTTCTTCAGCGGGACTGTTCCAGCGAGCCCTTCGGGGATGTTGCTCAAGCCGATAGCCGCAACGATCGCCACTGGGAAGCCGCTGGCGGCGCTGAGTCCGATCACGATTGCTTCAGGAATGCCGTCCAGGAGCGCGCCCACAGCAATCGCCCCGCCGTTGCCACGGGTGGCCCCACCTCGCCTCGCAGTGATGTTGCGCGAGTCGGTGCGCGCTCGCTCGGCTGCCCGCGCCGCGCGCGCCGCGACCAAGCGATCGCCGCCCACGTACAGGAGCGCACCCGCAGCGAAGCCGACAACGACGGGCCACACTCCCCCGCCGTCGGCCGCCTCAGCGACGAGTTCAAGCGCGAGGGTCGCGACCATCACTCCCGCACCAAAAGCCATGACACCCGCGACGACGCGGCGGGGCACGTCCCAGAACCAGCCGATGGCCGCGCCGATGAGCAGCGTGCCAATTCCCATGGCGCTCGCGAGCGCAGCAACTCCGACGTCCATCAGGCCACCATAGCCATGGCCATGAGCCGCGTACGCTTGTGGGCATGCCCACCGCTGATGTGTCCGCCCGCCCCGCCGTCCCCGGAGACGAGGAGGCCATCACTGACATCCAGTTGGCCGCGTGGCGACTCACCCTTGGCGAAGACGCCGTCGACGAACTCCCCCGCGACCAGATCTTGGCGCAGTGGGCATCTGCGATCGAGTCGCCTCCGTCCCGAAAGCACCGCATGTTTATCGCCACGGACGGCCCCAATGTTGTGGGCTTTGCGGCGTTGGCGATGACCGAGATCATTGCCCTCGAGGTCGCCCCCGAGTACCGGCGCCTTGGCCACGGATCGCGCCTGTTGGCCGCCTGCGTCGACACCGTCCGGATTCACGGCGGCGGCGAGATCAAGGCGTGGGCGCTTGAACAGGACGAGGTGCGCACCGCGTTCCTGCGCTCTGCCGGACTGGGCGAGGGCGGCATGCGCCGCGGCATCGACGGACCTGGCGATGAACTCAGCGAGATCCTTTGGAAGGCGACCCTCGTCGATTAGTCGCCCGGGGTGGGGGCTCTAGCGGCCCGCGCGCATCCGCCGGCGCTCGGCGCGGAACAGGTCTGCGGCGTGACGCAGTGACTTTCGGGCCATGGAACGGTCGCGGTTTTCCTCATACGCGTAGGCGACTCGGAACCAGGCTTCCCACTGCTCGGGCTGGGCGTCGACGGCGGCCTTAGCCTCCTCGTACGCGACCTCTGCAGACTCCGGGGTCAGGCGTCCGCTGACTGTGACCTCACCGTCGAAACTCGGAAGTTCCTCACGCTCCTGCAGGTCGCGCGCCATCTTCTGGACGGTCATGCCCAGACGCCACTCAATGATGAGATACCAACCCGCAATGAGTGGCAACACCATCATCGCTACGCCGAGTGCGCGAGCCTGCCACGCATCGGTGTTGATCAGCACCCAGGCGTAGTTCGCGACAAACGCCACGTACAGCGCCAGGATCACCGTCATCGCGACGGCGCCAAGGAACGCGGGTGAGCGCATGAGTCCCATTTACAGGCTCATGTACTGGTCGAGGCCAACGGTCAGTCCCGTGTGGTGACCTACCTCACGCACACCCAGCAACACGCCTGGCATAAACGACACGCGATCAAAGCTGTCGGTGCGGATCGTGAAGGCCTCTCCCTCGTTGCCAAAGAGAATCTCTTCGTGGGCGACCATTCCGCGCAGGCGCACCGCGTGCACGTTGACGCCATCAATATTTGCACCGCGAGCTCCGCCGGGATCGTAGGTGGTGGCATCCGGGCTCGCGCCGAGTCCCGCTGCGGCGCGCGCTGCGGCAATCCCCTGAGCGGTGTGAGTCGCGGTGCCCGAGGGTGCGTCGACCTTGTTGGGGTGATGGAGCTCGACGACCTCTGCGGACTCGAAGTATGGCGCGGCCATTGCCGCGAAGCGCATGGCGAGAACCGCACCGATCGCGAAGTTGGGTGCGATCAGGACACCGAGTTCAGGACGCTCGGCAAGGTGCTCCTGCACTCGACCAAGCGACTCGCTCGTCCATCCCGTGGTGCCGACGACCGCGTGGATGCCAGCATCGATCAGCGCGTGGACGTTGGCCTCGGTCGCGTCGGGAACGGTGAAGTCAACGGCCACGGTGGCGCCCGCGCGGGCAGCGTCAGCGATGTCGTCGCCCACGTCGAGAGATGACACCACTTCCAGGTCCTCAGCGCCAGAGACGGCGTTCACGACGTGGGTTCCCATGCGCCCCGAGGCGCCCAATACTGCGACGTTGATCATGGCGTCTACTCTACGGGCGCATCGACCTTTCCTACACGCACACTGACACGCTCACGCGAGGCGAGGTCCGATGCCAGGGCAACCACGTCATCGGCCGTCACCGCGCGTACTCGATCAAGAGATTCTCCGATTGACCACAGCTCACCTTGGACGAGTTCGGCCTTGCCCAAACGCGACATGCGGGAGTACGAGTCCTCGAGGCGTAGCACGGTGGTTCCGGCAATTTGGCCCTGGGCACGCTCGAGCTCCTCGGCGGTGATGCCCTCTGCCAAGCGTTCCAGTTCGCTTCCTAGCAGGCGTTCGACCTCATCGGCGTTGGTCGGGTTGCACGCGGCATACATGCCCCACAGCCCCGTGTCTGCGCTCGGAGCACCGAACGAGTACACACCGTAGGTGAGCCCGCGCTTTTCCCGGATTTCCTGGAACAAGCGCGATGACATTCCGCCACCGAGAATTGCGTTAGTCACGCCGAGAACCGCGCGGCGCTCGTCGGTGGCACGGAATCCCCGCATGCCGAGGAGCACGTGCGTTTGTTCGAGATCGCGGTCGACCCGCACCTCGGGAACGACGCCGGCCTCCACGTGGGCGAGAGTGTCGCGGCGGTCCAAGGGCGCACGGTTGTCCGTCAGGTCCCAGCCGCCTCGCGCGAGCGCGTCGGCCACCTGTGCGCACACCATGTCGTGGTCGACTCCCCCGGCGGCCGCAATGATGAGTCCTTCGGGAACGTAGTGCTCGCGGTAGTGGTCTTCGACCGCGTCGCGGGTGACGGCGCGGATGATGTCCGGCGTGCCGCCGATGGGACGGCCCAGCGGGTGCCCGTCAAGGACAGCCTGCGTGAAGCGCTCGTGAGCCACGTCACCGGGGTCGTCCTCGCTCATCGCGAGCTCTTCCAAGATGACGCCGCGTTCCATCTCGAAGTCAGCGTCATCGAGCCGGGCCGAGGTCACCATGTCGCAGATCACGTCGATCGCGAGTGCCAGGTCCTGGTCGATCACCCGGGCGTAATAGCAAGTGAACTCCTTGCCCGTCATCGCGTTGGACTCGCCTCCGACGCGGTCAAACTCGACGGCGATGTCTTGCGCACTGCGTCGCTGGGTTCCCTTGAACAGCAAGTGTTCAAGGAAGTGTGTCGAGCCGGCGTGCTCTGGGGTCTCGTCGCGGCTCCCGACGCCAACCCAGGCGCCAACGGTCGCCGACCGCATCCCGGGGATGTGCTCCGTGAGGACTCGCACGCCTCCCGGGAGCACACTGCGGCGTATCACCGCACCATGATCCTGTTCAACGGCGAGATGAGAACCGATGGACTGGGCAGGGACAAGAGGAAGGGCGTGAGGCATACGGGCGAGCCTAACTGCTTGGCGGGTGTGCGGCAGAAACGCCACGAGGGCGGCCCCGGCGAACCGGGACCGCCCTCGTGAGCGTCAGATCAGACGACGATTACTCGCCGGCCTCGTCCGAGTCTGCGGACTCAGCGCCCGCCTCCTCGACGACGCCCAGCGACAGCTTGCCGCGTGGGTCGACCTCGTTGATCTCGACCTGAATCTTCTGGCCGATGGACAGGACGTCCTCAACGTTCTCGACACGCTTGCCACCGACGAGCTTGCGGATCTGCGAGATGTGCAGCAGTCCGTCCTTGCCGGGGCTGAGCGAGATGAAGGCACCGAAGGCAACCGTCTTGACGACAGTTCCCACGAAGCGCTCGCCGACCTCAGGCACGTGCGGGTTAGCGATCGCGTTGATCGCCGAGCGCGCAGCCTCAGCAGCTTCACCGTTGTCGGCGCCGATGAACACGGTGCCGTCGTCCTCGATGGAGATGTCAGCGCCAGTGTCGTCCTGGATCTGGTTGATCATCTTGCCCTTAGGGCCAATGACCTCACCGATCTTGTCGACGGGCACGCGCACCGTGATGATGCGAGGTGCGAACGGGTTCATCTCGTCAGGCTCGGAGATGGCCTCGTTCATGACCGACAGGATGTGCAGACGCGCATCCTTGGCCTGGCCCAAAGCACCGGCGAGGACCGATGCGGGGATGCCGTCGAGCTTGGTGTCCAGCTGGATGGCGGTAATGAACTCGGAGGTACCTGCGACCTTGAAGTCCATGTCACCGAACGCGTCTTCTGCACCGAGGATGTCGGTCAGAGCTGCGTAGCGGGTCTCACCGTCAACAGTGTCGGACACGAGGCCCATAGCGATCCCGGCGACGGGGGCCTTCAGGGGCACACCGGCGTTCAGCATGGCCAGGGTCGATGCGCAGACAGAACCCATCGAGGTCGAGCCGTTGGAGCCCAGTGCCTCAGAGACCTGGCGAATCGCGTACGGGAAGTCCTCACGCGACGGCAGGACGGGAACCAGCGCGCGCTCAGCGAGAGCACCGTGGCCGATCTCGCGACGCTTGGGGGAACCCACACGACCGGTCTCGCCCGTGGAGAAGGGCGGGAAGTTGTAGTGGTGCATGTAGCGCTTCTTCGTCTCGGGGTTAAACGAGTCGATCTGCTGCTCCATCTTGAGCATGTTCAGCGTAGTGATACCCATGATCTGGGTTTCGCCGCGCTCGAAGATGGCGGAGCCGTGCACGCGCGGGATGGGGCCAACCTCGGCCGACAGCGGACGGATGTCCTCGAGGCCACGGCCGTCGATGCGGACGCCGTCCTTGAGGATGCGCTGGCGGATGGTCTGCTTGGTCACGGAGCGAATAGCTGCCGAGACCTCCTTCTCGCGGCCTTCGAACTGCTCAGCGAAGTTCTCGAGTGCGCCAGCCTTGATCTCGTCAAGGCGGTTCTCGCGCTCAGCCTTGTCAGCGATCTGCAGGGCAGCGGTGAGGTCAGCAGCGACGAAGGGCTCGACGGCTGCGAAGACGTCGTCCTGGTAGTCAAGGAAGCGCGGGAACTCCACGGTCTCCTTGGCTGCCTTGCCGGCGAGCTCGGCCTGAGCGTCGCACAGCGACTTGATGAAGGGCTTCGAAGCCTCAAGGCCCTGCGCCACAACCTCTTCGGTGGGTGCCTGGGCACCCTCGGAGATGAGGTTGAAAGCGTCGTCGGTGGCCTCAGCCTCGACCATCATGATGGCGACGTCGTCACCAACCACGCGGCCAGCAACGACCATCTCGAAGACGGCGCGCTGCTTGTCGGAGTAGCGCGGGAACGCGACCCACTGGCCGTCGATGAGTGCCACGCGGACACCACCGATGGGGCCGGAGAACGGCAGACCGGACAGCTGGGTGGACATCGACGCAGCGTTGATTGCGAGGGTGTCGTAAGCGTCGTCGGGGTTGATCGCGAGGACGTCGATGACGACCTGGACCTCGTTGCGCAGGCCGGACACGAAGGACGGGCGCAGCGGGCGGTCAATCAGACGGCACGTGAGGATGGCGTCGGTCGAGGGGCGGCCCTCGCGACGGAAGAACGAACCGGGGATCTTGCCGGCTGCATACGACCGCTCTTCGACGTCCACCGTCAGGGGGAAGAAGTCGAAGCCGTCGCGGGGGTGCTTGCCAGCCGTGGTGGCAGCCAGCAGCATCGTGTCGTTGTCGAGGTAGGCGGCGGTGGAACCGGCGGCCTGCTTGGCGAGGCGACCGGTCTCAAAGCGAACGGTGCGCGTGCCGAAAGAACCATTGTCGATGGTTGCTTCAGCGAACTGAATCTCAGGACCTTCCATGTGGAAGTTGCTCCTTTTCTGTGGAGCAGGCCAGGCGAACATAAGGGACTCGTTGAGTCCGATACTGATCGTCAGTCGACATAGTCAGACGTGCGCCCGCGTCTGATGCGCGGGGATTCTGCCCATCTCCACCGAGGATCAGCGTCCAGCTGCCCTGCCAGGTGTATGAAATTGGGCACCGCCATGAATGGCGGGCCTTGCCCATGCTATCAGTGTGACCGCTTCTGGCGCACGAGTGCGGGCTGGGCGCGCCCCAGCAGATGGCTCACTCATATACATCACGAGCCTCGTGGGGCCGATGCTGTGGTGCCGCATGCGCATGGCTTGCCTAGTTTGTGGGTGCGGCAGGGTGGAGCGGAGTGGCGGCGGGGCGGACGGGTGGGGCGAGGGATCCGTCCAGACAAGCGAAAAGCCCGGCTGCTCGACCTCCGTGAGGAGGGAGCAACCGGGCCGAGCGCGACCGGATCTGCGCGTTAGCGGCGCAGACCCAGGCGCTCAATCAGCGAGCGGTAACGCTCGATGTCGATGCGCTGAAGGTAGTTCAGCAGGTTGCGGCGCTTACCAACGAGGAGCAGCAGGCCACGACGCGAGTGGTGGTCGTGCTTGTGCTCCTTGAGGTGACCGGTGAGGTCGTTGATGCGCTGCGTGAGGAGCGCGACCTGAACCTCAGGCGAACCGGTGTCGCCCTCGACGGTGGCGTACTCGGTCATGATGGACTTCTTGGTGGCTGCGTCAAGAGGCACGGCTCACTCCTTCTGATGTCTTGTTGCACGGAGCTCCCGGGCATGTTCTCCGGGGGCTTGGGATCCGCGGCCGTTTCACGGCGACGTCCCACTATACAGCAAGGAGAAGGCTTCGGGCGAGCCGATGCTGGCTCACCGGGGCGAGATCAGAGCCCTAGCGTGCTGTCCTTCAGCGTACGGCAGCTCTGAGGTGACGGATTCCAGTGCCACAGGCGGAGCCATTAGCGATCCCCAGTCGCGGGTGGCATGTGTGCCCGCCAGGAAGTCCAACGCTGCGAGCAGGTGGTGAGGGCCCACGTGCGGAGCGCCGCGAACCGACAGCGCTTCGCGCGACAGACGGGCCATGTCGAGGTGCAGATGCGCCACGCGTGCACGAGTGCGGCCCACCACGAGCACTCCCCCGGTGTCGAGGGCATCGCTGGCGGCCGCCAACGCCGCCGCTCCGCCGGAGACATCAATCACCACATCCGCGCGTGCCAGCCCCGTGGCGGGATCCAGTGCAGCGTCCGCCCCAAACTCGAGGGCGCGCTGGCGCCGTTGCGGGTCCGGCTCGACGATGGTGATCGACGATGCACCCGCCTCCGCCACCATCGCGACGGCCACGAGGCCCTGCATGCCTGCTCCAAGAACGAGCACACGCTTGCCCGCAAGCGGCCCAGCCGTGTCGATCACCGAGCAGACACTAGCCACTGCACACCCAGCAGGTACGGCAATCATGTCCGGGATGCTGCGCGGCACTATCGCCACGACCGCGGTGGGCGGTAGCACTGCATGCGTGGTGAGGCTGCCGCTCAGGGCGACCTCAGCATCCGCCTGCGCCTCGCCCAGGACCGTAGGGTTGCGGCAGGCTCTCCCCGTAGCGCACCCCTGGCACCGCCCACAGCCGGCGTTGCGCCCCCACACCACTCGCATACCTGGTGCCAAGAGCGTGCCATCGGCAGCAACGGCGGCTTCCCCCCGGCCAATTGCTTCAATGACCCCGACTCCTTCATGCCCCAGCACTGCTGGGTGAGCGCCCGCGTGCTGCTGCTCCACCATGTCGACCACGCATCCGCACACGGCACCGAAGTGCATCGCGACCAAGATCTCCCCTGGAGAGAGATCTGGAACCGGGAGGGTCAAAGTGTCGAGCACGGCACCGTCATGGGAGACGAGTGCGCGCGCGGTGACCGCAACGGCGGCGTGGGGAGCAGGCATGTGCTGGACCTTGCCGGACCAGGGCCGATGCGCACAACCGGCACACTCGATCCTCGCCTGACATTCACCGCTAGTTCACACCTTTGTCACTCACGGTGCCATTTAGGTGTCGCGATGTTCACAAACTAGCTGTCGCTGTCGCCTTCTGCGGACGCCTCATACCGGTCCAGGTGAGGCCGCTGTGGCTCGGGGAGAACGGTGCCCGCGGTCGAGTCCCACGCGTCCTGCCACGAGCCATCTTCCATCGATGCTTCGAGGGTGTCGTTGATCCACGCGCGGAACTCGTCGTCGTCATGCGCGACGCCAATGCCGTAAGGCTCGGCGGTGAAGGGCGCACCCACAATCCGGAACTGACCATCGGACTCGTCCGCGTACCCAGCGAGGATCACGTCATCGGTTGTCACGACGTCCACTTGGCCGGTGCGCAGTGGCTCAAGGCAGTCGGAGTAGTCGTCGAACAGCACAACCGATGCGTCCGGGGCAACGCGACCGATCGTGACAGCTGCGGTTGAGCCGGCCACGGTGCAGACCTGTTTGCCGTCCAAATCCAGCGGGGACGCGATGTCGACATCGTCCTTGCGAGTCATCAGCGTCTGGCCTGCGACGTAATAAGGACCGGCAAAGCCGACCTTCTCTTTGCGTTCCTCGCTAATTGTGTAGGTCGCGACGATGAGGTCGACCTTGCCGTTCACGAGGAGGTTCTCGCGCTCATCGCTCGGCGCCTCGACCCAGGTGATGCCCGACTCGTCGATGTCTAGGGCGTCGGCAACAATGCGCGCTACCTCGACATCGAAACCCTGGGGAACACCCTCGGAATCGAGTTCGCCGAAGAGGGGCTGATCGTGCTTGACGCCGATCGTAATCTCCCCCGACTCAGCAAGGCTGGACATGGTCGAGTCGCTTGGGTACTCATCGGCCGAGCAGGCGCTCAGCGCCGCCACGAGAGCGATAGCACCGGCGATCACGCCGCCTCGCACAACTGTTCTCATCATCGATATCGTTCATCCCCTCTGCGGCACGAGAGTACACGTGAGCGCAGCAGCTATGGGGCTTCGTCGTGCCATGTATGTCACACCGCGGGGGCGCCGCCCGCCTGAGTGGGGGCCGCGGCGGGCTTGGCTCCGGCGGAACTGTGGCGCATACGGCCCTCGAGCCAGGTCGCCAAGCGCGACACTGCCATGTTCACGCCGATGTAGATGACAGCAGCCGCGAGGATCAGCGGCACCACCGAGCTGTTGCCGAAGAAGTTGTACAGGTTCTTGGTCACGGTCAGCAGCTCGACGTACGCGATGATGAAGCCCAGCGAGGTGTCCTTCAAGAGCACCACGATCTGGCTGATCAGCGCGGGCAACATGATGCGGACCGCTTGCGGGAGCTGGATTCGCATCATGGTTTGCAGCGGCGTCAGGCCGATGCTGAGGCCTGCCTCGCGTTGCCCGGAAGGCAGCGCCGCGATGCCAGCGCGCAGGATTTCCGCCACCACGGCCGTGTTATAGACCACGAGACCAAGGACAACAGCCCAGAGCGGACTGAGGTTGAGGGCGAGCACACCAAAGTAGATGATGAGCAGCACGGGGATGCCGCGGAAGATGTGAGTAAAGCCGTATGCCGGGTAGCGCACCCAGCGCGTGGGCGCCTGACGTGCGATGGTCAGCATCAGCGCGAAGACGACCACAATCGGCACCGCGATGACGACAGCCTTCATTGTTCCGAGGATGAGTCCATCCCACAGAAGGCGCTGCCACACCTCGAGACCGGAGAAGCCCTTGTCTCCGGCCCACAACACCTGCCAGCGGTCATCAAAGATGCCGCGGCGGTAAGCGTCGAACGCGAACCAAGCGATCGCGCCCAAAATCACGATGGAGAAAATCACCGTGTAGAGCTTGTCCCGGACGATGGCCTTGGGGCCCGGGATGTCGTAAAGAACCTGCTGCTTTTCGCTCATCGCGCCACCGCCACCTTCGACTCGAGGTTCTCCGCTGCGACGGACAAGGGCACCGTCATCACCAGGTACGCCAATCCAACCCCGAAGAAGATCCCAATAACGTCACCGGGATTGCCGTTGGACAAGCGGTTCGCGATCGCGGTGAGCTCCGTCGTGGCAAAGCCTGCCGCGACGGACGTGTTCTTGATGTGGGCAATGTAAACGTTGATCAGCGGCGGAACGACGGACCTAAAGGCTTGGGGCAGCACCACTGTCGACAGGGACTGCACAAAGGTCAGGCCTACACTCCGGGCCGCTTCTGCCTGGCCCACTCCCACGGAGTTGATACCCGAGCGAACCGCTTCACAGACGAAGGTTGAGGTGTACAGCGTCATCGCCAAGATCGCCATGGGAATGCCGAGCGGAACAACCAAGCCAAGCAACTGCGGCGACGCGGTGACAAGGAACAGGAACAGGAGCGTCAATGGCGTGTTGCGAATGATGTTCACATACGCCGTGGCGAACGAACGCAAGGGGCCAATCGGAGACACGCGGAATGCCGCGAGCGTCACGCCCCAGGCGAACGACAGCACACCTGCCGCTGTCGCGATCCACAGTGTGGTCAGGAAGGCCCGCCACAGTAGATCGAAGTTTTCGAGAAGTGCTCCCATGTCCCCAGTTCCTCAAGAGGTGTGCGGGTGGGGCCCGGCGCCGTATGCGCCGAGCCCCACCTCACAACGGTTACGTCAGTGGATCAGTAGCGGTCTACCGACGGAACCTCAGGCTCCGGCAGCACGGTGCCAGCCGAGCCATCCGCGTTCCAGGCCTCGAGCCAGCGTCCGTCCTCGAAGATCTCTTCGAGCACGTCGTTGATCCAGTCGCGGAACTCATCGTCCTCGAGACCCACACCGATGCCATAGGGCTCCTCAGTGAAGGGCTCACCAGCAATAGCGAACTCGCCGTCGGACTCATCCACGTAGCCAGCAAGGATCACGTTGTCGGTGGTGACAACGTCGACCTGGCCGTTACGCAGCGGCTCGAGGCAGTCGGTGTAAGCACCGAACAGCACGAGGTTCGCGTCGGGGTAGTTCTCGTCGATGTTCGCGGCGGGAGTCGAGCCCTCGACCGAGCAGACGTTCTTGCCCGACAAGTCGTCAGGGCCAGCGATGTCGGAGTTGTCCGCCATCACCATCAGCGACTGACCAGCGTTGTAGTACGGGCCGGCGAACGACACGACTTCCTTGCGCTCATCGTTGATCGTGTAAGTAGCGACAACCATGTCGACCTGGCCACCCTCGATGAAGGGCTCGCGGTTGGCTGAAACAGTCTCAACCCACTCAATGCTGTCTGCGGAAATTCCGAGCTCTTCCGCGATGATCGTGCCGATGTTGACATCGAAGCCGACCGGGGCGCCGTCAGGGCCCACGAGTCCGAACAGGGGCTGGTCGAACTTGGTGCCGATGGTGATCGATCCGGCGTCGGACAGGGCTGCCATGGTGGAGCCTTCGGGGAAGTCGCCCGAAGCAGCTTCTTCGGAGCCTCCATCGTCAGAACTGCAGGCGGACAGTGCGAGCACTGCTGCGGCGCCCAGCGCCGCCACCTTGGTCTTCGTGAACATGCGGTGTTCTCCTCTCATCAGCTACGGACGGACAGTCCGCAACACTTCTGTGACGCGTCAGTGCGTCAAAATCTTGGACAGGAAGTCCTGGGCGCGGTGTGACTGCGGGTTGGTGAAGAACTCCTCTGGGGTGTTCTCTTCCTGAATCTTGCCGTCAGCCATAAAGACGACTCGGTTCGCGGCCTTGCGAGCGAAGCCCATCTCGTGCGTGACGACGATCATCGTCATGCCTTCCCTCGCGAGGTCGGTCATGACGTCGAGGACCTCGTTGATCATCTCCGGGTCAAGCGCGGAGGTGGGTTCATCGAAGAGCATCACCTTGGGATGCATCGCGAGCGAACGAGCGATAGCAACACGCTGCTGCTGGCCGCCCGACAATTGTGCAGGGTACTTATCCGCCTGGTTGGCGACCCCCACGCGCTCAAGGAGTTCCATGGCCTCGGACTCGGCCTGCTTCTTCGACATCTTGCGGACCTTAATGGGTCCGAGCGTCACGTTCTCGAGGATCGTCTTGTGCGCAAAGAGATTAAAGGACTGGAAAACCATCCCGACATCCGCGCGCAACTTTGCAAGCGGACGCCCTTCAGCGGGCAACGGAGTGCCGTCGATCTCGATGAGTCCGTCGTCGATTGACTCAAGACGGTTGATGGCGCGACACAAGGTCGACTTACCCGACCCTGAGGGCCCAATCACCACCACGACTTCACCGCGCTTGACGGTCATGTTGATGTCATTGAGGACGTGCAAGTCCCCAAAGTGCTTATTGACGTGCTCTAGCCTGACGAGCGCCTGTGCTCCGCTGTCGGGCGAGCCGATTGAGGCATCGTCCATTCTGTGACCTTAGCGGCTTTAGCAGGCATATGGGCGGCTTTAATCAAGTTGTAACACGCGGCGGCACCACGCTACGTCTGCCGCCAAGGCATCGGTGAGCGCTTCTACGGAACCGAAGTCCAGCATCGGCCGGTGCCACTTCACCAGGTCGAAGGCGACTTCCACGTCGTAAAGGTCCAAACCATCTCGATCCATAACGAAGCCCTCAACACGCAGACCTGCCACTCCGACGGTGTAATTGAAGCCAATGCTGATGGCCGTGGGCATCGACTCGCCGACCAGCGACTCCGCCGCAGCGTTGTCGCGAGCGTCAAGCACGGTCAGCCATCCGGCGTAGACACCGTGACGGGGAATCATGCCGCCCGTGACGCCAAGGTTTGCGGTGGGAAAGCCGATCTCGCGGCCCAATTTGTCGCCGTGCTCAACGACGCCGCGCACGCGATGTGGGCGGCCTAGAATCTTCGCGGCCTCTTCAAGGTCACCGGACTCAAGCAGGTCTCGAACCCAGGTCGATGACCACCGCCGACCGGCTTCAGTCACCGCGCACGCGTCGGAAATCACGTCCGTCTCAAAGCCAAGCGTGGAACCCAGCGCACGCATCGTGCCCACATCGCCGGCATTACCGCGGCCAAAGCGGGTGTCCTGACCCACAACGACGGTCTTCGCGTTCAGCCCCTCAACGAGCCAGCGCCGCACAAACTCCTGCGGCGTCTGTTGCGCGAACTCGAGCGTGTAGTTCACCACGAGCACTGCGTCGAGACCTGTCTGGCGCAGGCGGTCCAGTTTGTCCTCGAGCCCTGTGATGAGTTCGGGAGGGTGCGCGGGGTCGTGGACGGCCTTGGGGTGCGGATCAAACGTCATAGCGACGGCGATCTGCCCGCGCTCGCGAGCATCGGCCACCATTCGTTCAAGGACGGCTTGGTGACCGCGGTGGACTCCGTCGAAGTTGCCGATCGTGACGGCTGCCGGGCCTGAGTCAGCCGGGATATCGGCGAGGGAGTGCCAGATCTGCATGGCGCCTATTGTGCCCGATGCTTCTCCGCGCTCCTAGCGGGCGTCCAGCATGATCAACGCGAGCTTGCTGGGCTCGAGTGCGTCGACGGCGTGGGGCAGGCGCGTCGTCAGGTGAATCACGCCGCCGGGCACCAGTTCTTCCGTGCGACCGTCAGCCGTGATGGTGAGCCTTCCTTCGAGCACCATCAGCAGCACGGGCATCGCCGCCGTGTGTTCGGTCAGGATCTGTCCCTCATCGAAGGCGAAGAGCACAATGCGCGACCCATCGGCCTTGAGGACAGTGCGCGACACCGTTGACTCCGGCTGCACCGAAACCAAACTCGCAAGCTCTTCCACCCCTGTCATGGCCCCGGCAGGCGTTTCGCTTGCGCCGAGCATGGAGGGGCGGGCCGATGCTGGGGTTGGGTCAGTCATGAGGGGTCTCCTTGAGTGGGGTCCTCATCAGATTAGGCACGGTGCGTATCCAGCACATCGGACGTACGTCCCGGGGCGAGCGCTAAGACTGAGAAGGCTTGAAGACGATCTCTGCCTTCACGCGACCCTTGACCTGGCGCACGATCGCCACCAACTCGCCATCCGGGTCAAGCCCTGCGAGAGGACCGTCCCACTTGAAGTCTTCGGTGTCGTCGAACTGTTGGCCAAAGCCTAGGGTTCTCGCCTCACGCTCAGTGAGAGCGCGGACCGGAAGGATGTCGGCACCCGCAGAGCCCATCGACAGGCGCGGGACCTCTCCCCCGCCGTCAACGACCCCGCCGAGTTGCTCGAGGGTCATCGCGTCCGTAACCTCGAAGTCGCCGACGCTGATGCGGCGCAGCGCAGTGAGGTGACCGCCCACGCCGACGGCGGCACCCAAGTCGCGTGCCAGTGCACGGACATAGGTGCCAGATGACACATCGACGCGCACGTCGAGGTCGATGAAGGGGCCTTCGCGGCGGGCGCCGGTCACCTTGAATTCGTGAACCGTGACGGGGCGCGCTGGGATGTCGACGTCCTCGCCGTCGCGTACACGCTTGTAAGCGCGCTCGCCGTTAATCTTGATGGCGCTCACGGCGCTTGGGACCTGCTGGATATCGCCGGTCAACTCAGCCACGGCATCGGCGATCTGCTCCTGCGTAACACCCGCGGCATCAGCCTCAGCCACGACGTCGCCTTCGGCATCGTCGGTGACGGTGCTCTGACCCAAACGAATGGTCGCGGTGTACGTCTTGTCGTGGCCTACGACGTAGGTCAAGAGTTTGGTGGCCTTACCGATGCCAATGACCAGCAGGCCAGTCGCCATCGGGTCCAACGTGCCGGCGTGGCCCACCTTGCGGGTGCCCGCCAGGCGACGCATTCGTCCGACGACGTCGTGCGAGGTCCACCCCGCGGGCTTGTCAACGAGGACAATTCCCGGGGTGGGCTCGTCCTTAGCGCCCTTCGCCATCCTCATCCGAGTCAGCGCGCGTGCGGTAAGGGTCCTCGTCGCCCGCATACTTCGCGTTCTCGCGGAGGCGACGCAATTCCTCGTCACGCTGGTGGGCCTCATGAAGAGCCTTGTCCAACGTGGCCGCGGTCTCGGGGACCGCGTCGAGGTGGAACTCGAGGGTGGGCGTGAGTCGGATACCCAACTCACGGCCCACCAGCGAGCGCAGCCGGCCCTTCGACGAGGCGAGGGCGGCGGCCGTAGCCGCGCGCTCCTCTTCCCCGCCGTAGACCGTATAGAACACGGACGCCTGCTGAAGATCGCCGGTGACGCGAACATCGGTCACCGTCACGAAGCCCAGTCGTGGGTCCTTGATTTCGGTCTCAAGCGCGCGGGCCACCAATTTCTTGATGGTTCCCGCGAGCTTGAGCGCCCGTGCACTGTCTGCCATTAGTTCCTCGGAATCTCAACCATCTCGAAGGTTTCGATGATGTCGCCCACCTGGATGTCATTGAACTTACCGAGTCCAATACCGCACTCGTAGCCGTCCTTGACCTCGGTGGCGTCATCCTTGAAGCGGCGCAGGGTGTCGATCGTGGGCTCGCCGATGACGACGCCCTCGCGGACCACCTTTGCCTTGGCGTTGCGAACGATCTTTCCGCTGCGCACCAAGCAACCGGCAATGTTGCCGAACTTGGAGGAACGGAAGATCTCCATGATCTCTGCTCCACCGACCTGACGCTCTTCGTACTCCGGCTTGAGCATGCCCTTGAGCGACGCCTCGACGTCCTCGATGGCACGGTAGATAACCGAGTAGAAGCGCATGTCCACGCCCTCGCGGTCTGCGAGGTCCTGCACACGCTCGGCGGGACGGACGTTGAAGCCCAGGATGATCGCGTTGTCGACCGTTGCCAGGTTCACATCGTTCTGCGTCACAGCACCCACACCACGGTGGATGATGCGCAGGTCGACATCGTCGCCCACATCGATCTGGAGCAGCGCGTCCTCGAGTGCCTCGACGGCACCGGAAACGTCACCCTTGATGATGAGGTTGAGCGTGTCGACCTTGCCGTCCTCGATGGCCTTGTTGAGGTCTTCGAGGCTGATGCGCTTGCGACGCTTGGCCAGCTGAGCAGCACGCTGTGCGGCTTCACGCTTCTCGGCAATCTGACGCGCCGTGCGGTCGTCGTCAGAGACCAGGAAGGTGTCACCGGCGCCAGGCACCGACGTCAGACCGATGACCAGCACCGGACGTGCCGGAGTGGCCTCCTGAACGGGATTGTCGTGCTCATCGAACATGGCGCGGACACGGCCGTGAGCCGTTCCCGCGACGATCGAGTCACCGACACGCAGCGTTCCGGAGTTAACCAGCACCGTTGCGACTGCACCGCGGCCCTTGTCCAGGTGCGCCTCGACTGCGACACCGCGGGCGTCCTTGTCGGGGTTGGCACGCAGGTCAAGGCCGGCGTCTGCGGTCAGCAGCACCGCCTCAAGCAGCTTGTCGATGTGCAGGTTCTCGCGAGCGGAGACCTCGACGAACATCGTGTCGCCGCCCCACTCCTCGGAAACCAGGTTGTACTCGGTCAGCTGCTGGCGGATCTTGTCCGCGTTTGCGCCTTCCTTGTCGATCTTGTTGATCGCGACAACGATCGGCACGTCAGCTGCCTGAGCGTGGTTCAGGGCCTCAATGGTCTGCGGCATCACACCGTCATCGGCAGCGACCACGAGGATCGCAATGTCGGTGACCTCGGCACCACGGGCACGCATGGCGGTGAACGCCTCGTGACCCGGGGTATCGATGAACGTGATGGCGCGAGTGATGCCCTCGTGCTCGTGGTGAACCTGGTAC
Organism: Demequina flava; assembly: GCF_000975035.1. Taxonomy (GTDB): domain Bacteria; phylum Actinomycetota; class Actinomycetes; order Actinomycetales; family Demequinaceae; genus Demequina; species Demequina flava. The sequence continues at coordinate 162,412 of NZ_BBRA01000001.1, forward strand.
GCACCGATGTGCTGGGTGATACCGCCGGCCTCGCCGGAGATGACGTCTGCCTGACGGATCGAGTCCAGGAGGCGCGTCTTACCGTGGTCAACGTGACCCATGACGGTGACGACCGGAGGACGAGCCTCAAGAACGTCATCGCCTTCAGCCTCAAGCTCAGCCTCAATGTCCAGGCCGAAGTCCTCGAGCAGCTCGCGGTCCTCTTCCTCAGGCGAGACGATCTGGATCTTGTAACCCAGTTCGGCGCCCAAGGTCTCGAACGTGTCCTGGTCGAGCGACTGCGTGGCCGTTGCCATCTCACCGAGGTGGAAGAGCACGGTCACGAGCGACGCGGGATTGACGTCAATCTTCTCGGCGAAGTCCGTAATGGTCGCACCGCGACGCAAACGGATCAGCGTGTTGCCATCACCGCGAGGGATCTGCACGCCGCCGACTGCTGGAGCCTGCTGCTGCTCGTACTCGGCCCGCTTGGCACGCTTGCTCTTACGCGAGCGTGCAGGACGGCCTCCCTGGCGCCCGAAGGCACCAGCAGTACCGCCACCGCGGCCACGACCACCAGCTGCCGGACGGCCACCAGGGCCACCGAAGCCGGGACGACCACCAGGACCGCCGCCGGGACGACCACCGGGGCCGCCACCAGGACGTCCACCGAAGCCACCGGGTGCCTTCTGAGGCATCTGGCCGGGAGTCGGGCGTGCACCGCCGCGACCGCCGCCGCCACCGGGTCCACCAGCGCCGCCGGGTCCACCAGGACCACGACCGCCGGGTCCACCCTGCCCGCCCTGACCGCCGCCACCAGGGCGAGGTCCGGGACGGTTGGTCTGGAACGGGTTGTTGCCTCCCGGACGCGGACGGGGGCGTGGGCCCGCCGAACGCTCCGAGAACGGGTTGTTGCCGCCGGGCTTGGGGCGCGGCTTCGGCATGTCTGCCGGGGTCGGCGCACCGGGCTTCGGCGCAGCCTTGTCGGCAGGCTTAGGCGCGGGCTTGCCGGCAGGCTTGTCAGCGCCCTTGTCTGTGGCAGCGGCGGGGGCCGATGCTGCAGGGGCTTCGGGTGCGGGTGCCTCCTGCGCAGCGGGAGCCTCGGGCTCCGGCGCAGCAGGCTTGGGGCTTGGCTTGGGGCCAGGCTTGGGTGCGGCCTTCTTCGCGACTGGCTTCTTCGCAGGGGCAGCCGACTTCTTGTCAGCGGCGCCAGCGGGGAAAGCTTCGCGGGCTTTACGCACTACAGGGGCTTCGAGCGTCGAGGAGGCTCCCTTGACGTACTCGCCCATGTCATTGAGCTTGGCGATCAGGTCCTTACTCGGAATACCGAGTTCCTTCGCGATCTCGTGAACGCGGGGCTTTGCCACAATTCTCCTGTCTCGGTCCGACCGAGGCAGGGGTCGAACCGTCGTTACTGGTGGGTACTCATCGTGAGGGACTCATCGGATGACCATGGGCTTTCATCCCAACTTGTTGACGATCGGTGGACGGTGCTGAAGAACCTGGCAATCCCACTGCAGAGGTGTCGGCACCCGGTGAGCGCAGGGCTCTACCAAAGGCGCGTCGCCTATGAGCGAGGTCCAGACATGTCGCGTCGGGGTGCAGCCACGCTCCCCGACCCGGCTTGGTCGCGGTCTCATCGACAATCACGCGATCGCCGTCAAGAACCAGACGCATCAGAACCGACCGAGGTGCCGTCTCCTTGCATCCCACGCACGTGCGCATCGGCTCTAATGAGCCTCCTGCGGGCGTGCGGGAGTTACCGGACATGGCTTCTCGGCCTCTCTAGTCTAGCGGTTCGCGGCTTGAGCCCGAACCGCGGCGTGTTGTCAGCGGCGTGCGACGGGCGATTCCGGGTCCTCATCGGAACGGATATCGATGCGCCAGCCCGTGAGACGAGCGGCCAGGCGGGCGTTCTGCCCTTCCTTGCCAATGGCCAGCGACAAGTGGAAGTCGGGAACGACCACGCGGGCGGCGCGTTCTTCCTCATCCACCACCGTGACCGAGACCACGCGGGAAGGCGACAGTGCGTTGCCAACAAACTGCGCGGGGTCGTCATCCCAGTCCACGATGTCGATCTTTTCGCCGTGCAGTTCGCTCATGACGGCGCGCACGCGCGATCCCATGGGGCCAATGCAGGCGCCCTTAGGGTTCACACCCGGCACCGTGGCGCGGACGGCCATCTTGGTGCGGTGACCAGCTTCCCGGGCGAGCGACATGATTTCGACCGTGCCGTCAGCGATCTCAGGCACCTCGAGTTCAAAGAGTCGGCGCACAAGGTTGGGGTGCGTGCGCGACAGCGTGATCGACGGGCCCTTGTTGCCGCGAGTCACCTCGAGCACATATCCGCGGAGGCGTTCGCCGTGAGTGTAGGTCTCCGTCGGCACCTGCTCGTGCTGCGGCAGTACGGCTTCCACATCACCAATGTCGACGTGAACGTTGCGAGGGTCAGCCGCCTGCTGAATGACACCGGACACCAGGGTCCCGGCACGTTCGGCGTAAGTGCCCAGCACCTGGTCGTCACCCGCCTGGCGCAGTCGCTGAACGATGACCTGGCGTGCGGTCATCGTGGCGATGCGGCCAAAGTCCTTGGGGGTGTCGTCGAACTCGGGCATGTCACGAGCATCGACCCCTGCTTCGAGGTCAACCTCCTCACGCGCGAAGATCGTCACGCGACCGCTGGTGCGGTCCACGTGCGCACGCGCCTCCCGGTAAGCGCCCGGCGTCTTGTGGTACGCCGACACCAGCGCCTGCTCGATCGCGTCGATCAGGACGTTGAGCGAAATCTCACGTTCCCGCTCCAGGCCCTTCAGGGCCGCCATATCAATGTCCATCAGTCCTCCTGCTGGCGTGAGGGAAACCCCACGCGTCAATTGCGATCGTTAGTCGAGACGCTTCAGTTCAACAACGATGTGGGCGCTTTCCACGTCGGCCAAAGCCACCTCACGCGCACCGGAATCAGTGTCCAGTTCGAGCCTGTCTCCCGTCACCTCACGAAGGCGACCCTTGATGGTCTCTCCCCCGGTCACGAGTTCCACGAGACGCGTGCGCGCTCGCATGAAGTGGCGACGCTCGGTGAGCGGCCGGTCCGTGCCTGGCGTCGACACCTCCAACACGTACGGCGTGGAAGGCACGTTCGCCTCGTCGAGCGCAGCACCAATAGCGCGAGATGCGTCCGCGACTGCGTCGAGTTCTGCGCTACCGGTGCGGTCTTCTGGAAGGTCAACCGTGACAAGCACCTTGGTGCGCTTGCCAGCGGGAGACACGTGCACTCCATCGAGCTCCAGACCGGCCTGCTGGGCGGCTGGGCCCGCGAGGTCGGCAATTCGGCTGTCTAGGTCCATGGGCCATTCGCCTCCTCGCGTGCGGGTGCACGCTTCCGTTGCTGAAGTTCGTCTGCGCCATTCTACCGGTGACACGTGGAATCATGGCCGCCATGACTCGGTCCGTTTTCGCGATGCGCTCTGTCGCCGCTGTCGCCGCCATCGCCATGCTTGCGGGATGCTCATGGCGACTCGAAACGCCCGAGCCGGACTGGCCCACCCCAGACGCAGAAACCCTCATGCGTGATGCCGCCGCCCAGCGCGAACAGGACGTCATCGAGGCGATCGACGCGCAGGACAGTTCCGCGAGTCAGGAGGCATCCGTCCTCGCGGACCTCGAGGTCAACGACGCGCCAACGAGGCTCGAAGCCCTGGGTGGGGTCTACGTCCCCTACCCCGACGCTTCCGCGTCCCCCACGCCGTCCGTATCGGCTAACGCCACCACAGTCCCCGACGCCGTCCTTGCCGCCCAAGAAGGCCACTTTGGTGACGCACTGACGACTGAGGACGACAACCTCGCTGTCATCACAGCATCGGCCGGACTGTCCCACGCTTTGAGCCGTTGGTATGCCACCTGGGTGACGGACGTAGTCGCGGCGGTCGACCAGCCGGTATCCGCGGAACGTTTGCTTGAGTCCGAGACTCTCGAAGGGGAAACGCTTGTGCCGACCGCGCCCGCTTTGGACGCTGCAACCGTCACAGACCTTGCGCTGGCTCACGACCAGGCGGGATACCTCTACGAGGTCCTCGCGGCGCGGTCTGCGGACACCGAGCGCGAGCAGTGGCTCGCCCGGCGCGACATTCAACGAGACCGCGCCGCCGCCCTCATTGCACTACCAGGCGTCGACGACCTCCGTAAAGCGACATACGTCACCGCGACCCGTGAATTGCCGGACGCCGCCGCCCGCACGCAGGCGGCCCAGACGGAGGAACTGGCAATCGGCGAGACCTACGCGACACTGGCGGCCGGCGCCGATGTGTCCGACCTGCCATGGCTCCTCAGCGGAGCCTTTGACGCCTACGCGCAAGCAGGCGCGTATGGCGACGCGACGGTGGAGGTACTGGCCGTGCCAGCCCTGCCAGGCGTCGCGAGCCCCTAAACCGGACTAGCCCTGAACAGCTGAGGCGACGCGGCGCGCCACCTCGGCCACAGCATCGGCCACCGGAAGGTTCTCTGACTCCCCCGTGGCCCGGGTCTTGAGTTCAACGACACCGTCTGCAAGTCCGCGTCCGGCGACCAGAATGAACGGCGCGCCGATCAGCTCTGCGTCCTTGAACTTCACGCCCGGAGACACCTTGGGACGGTCGTCGTAGAGCACCTCTGCACCCTGCGACTCCAGTCCCGATGCCAGCTCTTCCGCAGCCTCGAAGATCTGAGGGTCCTTGCCCGTTGCCATCACGTGAACGTGGAACGGTGCGACGTGCGCGGGCCACTTGAGACCCAGTTCGTCGTTGTGGAGCTCTGCCAGGAGCGCCATCACACGGGTGACGCCGATGCCGTACGAGCCCATCGTGACGACCTGCTGCTTGCCGTTGACGTCGAGCACCTTGAGGTCGAGCGCCTCGGCGTATTTGCGTCCGAGCTGGAAGATGTGGCCGATCTCAACGCCGCGCGCGAGCTCGAGCGGGCCCGAGCCGTCCGGGGCCGGGTCGCCTGCACGGACCGACGCAGCCTCGATGGTCCCGTCGCCAACGAAGTCGCGGCCAGCGGTGAGTTCGAAGACGTGCTTGCCGGCCTCGTCAGCTCCGGTGATCCACCGGGTGCCGGGGACGATGCGGGGGTCAAGAAGATACGGAATCGCCGTGTCGTTCTCGTCACCGCGCTCCACGCCGTCCGCTCGGTGCTGTGGGCCCAGAACTCCGGGGCCGATGTAGCCCTTGACGAGTTCGGGGTGCTTGGCGAAGTCGGCCTCCGTCGCAGCCTCGACGTCGTTGGGGGCCAGTGCAGCCTCCACGCGCGCCATGTCAGCGTCACGGTCGCCGGGGACACCGACCACGAGGAGCGAACGCTCCCCCGCCGGGGTCGTCACGGCGAGGACAACATTCTTCAAGGTGTCCGCCGCGGTCCACTCCCGGTCAGGGCGCGGGTGCTCAGCATTGGCGACGGCCACGAGGGTGTCGATCGTGGGGGTGTCGGGGGTGTTCTCGACGTGCGCGGCAGGGGCGTCTGCCCAGTCGATCGCGTCGGGTACGGGGGTGGTCACGGCCTCGACGTTCGCGGCGTATCCACCGGGCGAGCGGACGTAGGTGTCCTCGCCAATCTCGGTGGGAGCGAGGAACTCCTCGGAACGCGAACCGCCCATTGCGCCCGATGTTGCGGCCACGATGACGTATTCCAGACCGAGTCGGTCGAACACGCGGATGTAGGCCGCGCGCTGGGCCTCATACGATGCCTCGAGACCCTCGTCGTCGATGTCGAACGAGTACGCGTCCTTCATGATGAACTCGCGTCCGCGCAGGAGTCCCGCGCGAGGGCGCGCCTCGTCGCGGTACTTGGTCTGGATCTGGAACAGCGACAGCGGCAAGTCCTTGTACGACGAGTACAGGTCCTTCACGAGGAGGGTAAACATCTCCTCATGCGTGGGCGCCAACAGCATGTCGGAGCCCTTGCGATCGTGCAGGCGGAACAGGTTGGGACCGTACTCTTCCCAGCGGCCCGTGGCTTCGTAGGGCTCGCGCGGCAGAAGCGCCGGGAAGTGCACCTCCTGGCTTCCTGCACGCTCCATCTCTTCGCGCACCACGGCCTCGACCTTGGCGAGCACCTTGAGACCTAGCGGCAGCCACGAGTAGATACCCGGCGCCGCGCGACGGATGTAACCCGCCCGGAGGAGAAGTTTGTGCGAGGCGACCTCGGCATCGGCCGGGTCCTCACGGAGGGTGCGCAGAAAGAGTGTGGACATGCGAAGCATGGGGCCAAGCCTAGTGCGGGCGGCCGATGCTGCGGTTCAGAACCAACGCAGAAGTACGGCCTGGAGGTGGCGAATGCCAAAAGCCCGCCGAGTATGTACGGCCAGGGGAGAACGTCAGCGAGCGTGATAACTGTCCGTTGCTGACGCGTCAGAACATGATCGTCGCGAAGGCTCCATGCCGGTCGAAGCCCACTGCGTCGTACGCGGCGACGGCGGGCTCGTTGAAGTCGTTGACGTACAGCGAGACTGTCGGCGCGTGGTGCGCTCTTACGCCGTCGATGACGGCTCCAAGCCCAGCCCGCGCGAGACCCCGTCCGCGCAACGACGGGTGCACCCACACACCCTGAAGCTGCGCAACTCCCCCGCCAAGGGCCCCAACTTCTGCCTTGAAGACGACTTCCCGGCGCCCCTCGATGTCACCAAACTGGACGTAAGCCCGTCCGGCACGGATCAGGTAGTGCAGCCGATCCTCGTAGGCGGCGCGGCCGTGCCGCATGGGGTCATAGCCAACCTCACCGATGAACATGTGAACACACGCGGGCAGGAGGCGTTCATAGTCGATCTCCCGGGCAGGGCGCACCGCTTCGAGGTTGAGGTCTGCGACATCGAGCGCTCCCACGGTGCGGGCGGGCCCTGTAATCGACATCGACACCTGATGCGGCCGCACTTCGCGGGCCGGAGCCCACCACGGCTCAACCCTGCCCCACAGATCGAGGGTGATTTCTGCAGGCCCAACCATGGCCGCGGGGCGCGTGAGCCGGCCAATGATCGCCGCGGCCAGGTCTGCGCGAACGTCGTCGTCCTCACTCAGGTCCCCGGACGACGGCAAGACGTATGTCAGGTTTGCGCCGCCCCACACCAGTCCAATGAGCGAGCGGGACCAGCCGGACCGGCGCCGCACGGCCCACAAACCCGCGGGCACCACACCCGAGGCGAGCGCGACCTCCACGTGCATCGCGGGGACCACATTCGTGACGGGATCGGCCGCACACAGCGCGGCCATCTCCTCCAAGTCACGCCGCTGCGCCGGCGCCAGCACATGCTGAGCGCGCCGGAGCAGCGAATCGGTCATGACGTGGCAACCACCTCAGGCGACGAGCCCTCTTCGGTCTCCATCGTCTCTGCGATGCGCATGGCCTCTTCGATGAGGGTTTCCACGATCTGCGACTCTGGCACGGTCTTGATGACCTCGCCCTTGACGAAAATCTGGCCCTTGCCGTTACCGGATGCGACGCCGAGGTCTGCCTCACGGGCTTCACCGGGACCGTTCACGACGCAACCCATGACGGCGACGCGCAACGGAACTTCCATGCCTTCAAGACCGGCGGTGACCTTCTCCGCGAGTTCGTAGACGTCAACCTGCGCGCGGCCACACGAGGGGCACGACACGATCTCGAGCTTGCGCTCCTTGAGGTTAAGCGACTGCAGGATCTGAATGCCTACCTTGACTTCCTCGACAGGCGGCGCGGACAGCGAGACGCGAATGGTGTCGCCGATGCCCTGGCTCAGCAGTGCTCCGAAGGCCGTCGCGGACTTGATGGTCCCCTGGAACGCCGGGCCGGCCTCCGTCACTCCGAGGTGCAGGGGCCAGTCACCGCGCTGCGACAGCAGTTCGTAGGCCTTGACCATCACGACAGGGTCGTTGTGCTTGACGGAAATCTTGAAGTCGTGGAAGTCGTGCTCTTCGAACAGGCTCGCCTCCCACACTGCGGACTCCACGAGTGCCTCGGGCGTGGCCTTGCCGTACTTCTCAAGCAGCCGCGGGTCAAGAGATCCGGCATTCACGCCGATGCGCAAGGACGTTCCGTGGTCCTTGGCCGCCTGGGCGATCTCCTTGACCTGGTCGTCAAACTTGCGGATGTTGCCAGGATTGACGCGCACGGCGGCGCAACCAGCCTCGATCGCCTTGAAGACGTACTTGGGCTGGAAGTGGATGTCGGCGATCACGGGGATCTGCGACTTCTTCGCAACTGCGGGGAGCGCGTCAGCGTCATCCTGAGTAGGACACGCAACACGCACGATGTCGCAACCGGCAGCCGTGAGCTCCGCGATCTGCTGGAGCGTCGAGTTGATGTCGTGAGTCTTCGTGGTGGTCATCGACTGCACGCTCACGGGCGCGTCGCCACCGACATACACATCACCGACCTTGATTTTGCGCGTCTTACGGCGCGGGGCAAGAGTAGGGGCGGGCATGGCCGGCATTCCGAGTCCGATAGCAGTCACGGGTTCATTATCTCCTTCAACGTCTCACCACAGTGCATCACGTCACCGTCACAGGAGCGACGATGTCCGCATAGATCAAAATCACGCCCATCACGAGCAATAGTCCGAACATGCCATATGCAAGCGGCATCATGCGAGCCACGTCGACAGGTGCGGGGGTACTCATACCTCGAACACGCGCCCACCCGTTCTTGATTCCCTGCCACAAGGCGGAGGCAATGTGCCCACCGTCGAGCGGCACGAGCGGAATCATGTTGAACGCGAAGAGCGCCAGGTTCAGGCCGCCCAGCAGCATCAGCATGTCGCCGATGCGCTGTTCCATCCCATAACCGTCAACCTCAGCAGAAGCGATCTCACCGGCGACCTGGCCTACGCCCACGACACCGATGACGGACGAGGCGTCGCGCTCTTCGAGCCCGAAGGCCGCGCGAGCCGTGTGATACAGGTGCTCAGGGAGCGTGAAGATCACCTTCATGGTCTGCCCTAGGTAGTCCCAGGTCAGTTCTGCGCCTGCCGCGAGCGGCTGCTGCTGGACCTCGACCTCGGAGTACATGCCCATGTAGCCGACCGTCTCGGTCACGGGATCGCCGGCGTCGTCGATAACGGGCTGGCCGGCTTCGTCGTACACGACGCGTTCGCGCGGCTCCGGCGTCACGCTCAGCGGCACAATCTCGCCGCCGCGGTCCACATCGACCTCGATGGTCTCCCCCGCGGACGCCGCGATGATCGCGGTTGCGTCTTCCCACGTGGTGACGTCCTGTCCGTCGACAGCGACAATCTCGTCGCCCGCCTCCAGGCCTGCAGCCGCCGCGGGCGATTCGGGATCATCCGCAGAGCACTCGACCGCTCCGGCAGCAGGCACACATGGCACCACAGACTCGACCTTGAGCGTCGACGTGGGAGCGCCAATGACGGACAGCACAAACGTGAACGCAATGATCGCCAGGAACAGATTCACGAGCGGCCCGCCGGCCATCACGATGACCTTCTTCCACCACGCCAGGTGATAGAAAGCGCGGGCGTCTTCGCCCTCGTGAATCTCCTCGACGGCAGCGTCACGCGAGTCGGCGATCAGACGCGCGGCCCAGCCATCGCCCTTGACTGGCTTCACCCGCTCTGCCGGCGGAATCATGCCAACAAGCTTGACGTATCCACCCAGGGGGATGGCCTTCACCCCGTATTCGGTTTCCTTGCCGTGCCTGGACCACAGGGTCGGCCCAAAGCCCACAAAGTACTGGCTCACACGCACGCCGAACTTCTTGGCCGGCACCATGTGCCCGACCTCGTGCAGCGCGATGGAGACCAGCAACCCGATGACAAGCACCAGGACGCCGATGACGGTTGCCATAGTCCTACCCTACGTTTCAGTAATCAGTCCGCGGCGTTCAGCCGATCGCTGCGACGGCACGCTCACGTGCCCATCGCTCAGCCTCGTCGACCGCGGCCAGTGACAATTCCTGAGGAGCTTCATACGCCTCCACAACGCTCGTGAGGGTGTCAACGATCCCAAGGAACGGCAGCCGTCCATCAATGAAGGCGGCGACGCACTCTTCATTCGCCGCGTTAAATACAGCGGGGTGGAGGGCCGATGCTTGGACGGCTTGGCGTGCGAGTGCGACAGCTGGGAAGGCGGTTTCGTCGAGCGGCGCGAAGGTCCAGGTTTGGGCCTGGGTCCAGTCCATCGCGGGAGAGGCATCCGCGACGCGCTCGGGCCAGCTCAGACCCAGCGCGATCGGGAGACGCATATCAGGAGGCGAGACCTGGGCCAGGGTCGATCCATCAATGAACTCAACCATCGAGTGCACGATGGACTGCGCGTGCACCACGACGTCGATCCGCTCCATGGGGATGTCGAAAAGCAGGTGCGCTTCGATGACCTCGAGCGCCTTGTTCACCATTGACGCGGAGTTGATCGTGACGACCGCTCCCATGTCCCAGGTGGGGTGCTTAAGGGCGTCTGCGGCGGTCACATCCGTGAGTTCCTCGCGTGAACGCCCGCGGAATGCTCCCCCGGAAGCCGTGACAACGAGGCGCTTCACCTCGTCGGCGCGACCGCCTCGCAGTGCCTGCGCGAGCGCGGAGTGCTCCGAGTCGACGGGCACAATCTGGTCAGGCCGTTGCATCGCGCGCTTGACCAGCGCGCCGCCCGCGACCAGCGACTCCTTGTTGGCCAAGGCCAAGGTGCTACCCGATTCCAGCGCCGCCAAGGTAGGGCGCAAACCCACGGAACCCGTGATGCCGTTGAGTACCACATCCGCGCCGCGACGCGCCGCCTCAACCACAGCATCGGCCCCACCTGCAACCTCTACGCCGGGGAGCTCGCCTGCGATCTGCACCGCAGCATCGGCCTGTGCGACTGCAACAAACTGCGGACGGAACTGACGTGCCTGAGCAATGACGAGGTCCGGGTCGGAACCGCCAGCGGCCAGCGCCCTGACGGTGAAGCGGTCCGGGTTGCGCGCAATAACGTCGAGCGCTTGCGTGCCAATGGAACCAGTCGAGCCCAGGAGCGCGACCGAGCGGGTCGCTTCGCTCACGAGGCGCCGAGGAGGATGTCGATCGCGCGGGCCAAGTACGCGTCCACGACGCGCTCTTGGTATGCGTGTGCGCCGCGCTTGCGCTTAAAGGTCAGCGCACGGATCTCGTCCGCGGTGATGGGCGTGCCCTTGTCAAAGAACTCGATGAGGCGATCCAAGATCGCATCGACCTCGTCGGCCGCGTACCCGTGGCTCATCGCGCCCGGGTGGGAGAAGCGCTCACCGACTGGCCGGCGCAAGCGCGGGTAGAGCGTCTGCGCGCGGTCAGCGAGTTCACGCATCCAGGCATCCTGGCCGCGGTCTTTCACGTAGGTCTCGCGCCCACGAAGTGAGAAGGCCACCTCGAGGCGGTCCAGGGCTGCATCTACCGCGGCGGGGTCGTAGCCACCGTGCGAGAGATCGAACGATGCGCGGCGAACCTCGAAGGGCTCCAACTTCTTGTCCGAGGCCATGTCCTCGTACGCATCGCGCGCGAAGTTGAAAAACTCCTCAACATCTTCGCGGTCGTAACCGAGTTTGAAGACATTGACCCTAGGAAACATGCCCTTCGCCACCGCTTACGCCTCCTTGATAGCCAGCTGCCCGCAGGCGCCGTCGATGTCACTACCTCGAGTATCGCGGATTGTGGTCGGAATCCCGTGAGCACGCAGGCGGTTTACGAATTCTTGTTCCACGGCAGGGTCAGATGCGGTCCAGATCGAGCCGGGCGTCGGGTTCAACGGAATGGGGTTCACGTGGACCCAGCCCTCACCGCGCGCGTTGAGCTTCTCGCCCAGCAGGTCAGCGCGGTGGCCGTGATCATTCATGTCGCGGATCAGCGCGTACTCGATCGACACGCGGCGTCCCGTGGCGTCGAAGTAGCGGCGTGCTGCGTCGAGGACCTCGTCGACGGACCAGCGCGTGTTGATCGGCACGATCTCGTTGCGCAGTTCATCGTCGGGAGCGTGGAGGCTGACCGCCAGCGTGACGGGGATGCCCTCCTTCGACAGCTTGTCGATGGCCGGGACCAGGCCGACGGTCGACACCGTCACGTGACGGGCAGACAACCCGAAGCCCTCAGGCTCCGGGGCAGTCAATGCGCGCACAGTGCCCATGACTGCCTTGTAGTTGGCCATCGGCTCACCCATGCCCATGAAGACCACGTTCGACATGCGCACCGGGTCGCCGCCCAGTTCGCCGTCGCGCGCGGACTTGGCGGCGAGGCGCACCTGCTCGATAATCTCCGCCGCGGACAGATTGCGAGTCAGGCCCATCTGGCCGGTCGCGCAGAAGGGGCAGGCCATTCCGCAGCCCGCCTGGCTAGTGACGCACAGCGTCGCGCGCTCGGGGTACTTCATCAGCACAGACTCGACCTTGACACCATCGTGGAGGCTCCACAGCGTCTTGCGGGTCGCTCCCCCGTCGGCCTTCAGCGACGTCACGGGAGACAGCAACTTGGGGAAGAGCGACTCAACGAGCGCATCACGAGACGCTGCCGGCAGGTCTGACATGTCCGAAGCGTCGTCGGTCAGGTGCGAGTAATAGTGCCGCGACAACTGCTTGGCGCGGAACGCCGGCTCACCGAGTTCGCGCACAGCCTCTTGTCGCTCTTCGCGGGTGAGGTCGGCAAAATGGCGCGGCGGCTTGCCACGCTTGGGTGCTGCCATCTGCAGCACGGGTCGGTCAGTCATTACGCTCCCAAAAACAATGCGAAGACGACGTAGCCCACGGGTGCGGCTACGACGATAGAGTCCAGTCGGTCCATGATCCCACCGTGTCCGGGGATCAGCCCGCTCATGTCTTTCACCTGGATATCACGCTTCAGTGCACTTTCGGCAAGATCGCCCAAGACGCCGGCCGCCGCACAGGCAGCTCCCACGGCTGCACCAATCCACCAGCGTTCATCCAGCGTGAACCAGGCCGCGATGCTCGCCACTAACGTTCCCAGGATCATGCCGCCCGCGAAACCCTCCCAGGTTTTCTTGGGGCTCACGCGGGGTGCCATCTTGTGTTTACCAGCAAACATTCCGGCAAAGAGTCCCCCTGTGTCGTTACCGACGACAGCAAGAACAACGATCAATACACGTGCCCAGCCGTGGTCCGCAGTCTCCATCAAGATCAAGAAACTGGCGAGGAACGGGATCCACATGAGGGTGAGAATCGACGCCATGGCGTCGGCCATCGTGTTCTCAACACGTTCATCCGCCACGCGCCACGCGACAACGCCGGCACACCCCACCAGCAAGGCCACGACGAGGCCCTCCGGGCCGCCAGTCCATGTCGCCACTCCCATGCCGGCTGAGGCCAGCATGATCGGGATGATCGCGACCTCACGCGAATGCGTGGCGAGCGCCTGCTTCCACTCGTACGTGGCACCGATGCACACGACCGTCAACACGATCGTGAATGCCAAAGGGCTCCACCAGGCCAAGGCGAGCGTCGCGACCAGAATCGAAATACCCACAGCAGCAGCCACGGGCATGTTTCGTCCACCGCGACGTGCGACAGGTGCCACCTGTTCGGTGGGAGTCTCGACGCTCGTCGTAATACGAGGGTCGATGTCTTCGCCGTCGACTCCCTCATCGGGAACGTCCGCTTCCGCACGTGCGCGCTGCTGGGCCTCGCGAACCTCTGACGCCGAGTTCGGATGCATGGCGCCGTGAAGGACGGGTTCGTGTGTCCTCTGCACTGCCGTGGCGTCCGCGGGCGCGAACGGAGACGTCGAAGCAGCCGGGTCTACAGGTGGCGGCGGGTCCTCGTGCAGGGAGGGCATACCCGAGCCCTTGAGTTTCTCCGGGGTGAACTCCACAGGTTTGGACGCAGGTGTCTCCTCAGGAGGCTGCTGTCGCCTGCGGAATCTACTCATGGTGATGCACGGAGGACCGAAAGGTCGGTCAGACCTCCAGCAGCTCGCTCTCCTTGGCGGCCAGCAGCGCGTCAACGGCGTCGACGTGCTTCTTGGTCAGCGAGTCCAGCTCCTTCTCCGCACGCGAACCCTCGTCCTCGCCGACTTCGCCGTCCTTGACGGCTCCGTCGATCAGGTCCTTGGACTTGCGGCGCATGTTGCGAATCGTGACGCGGGCGTCTTCTGCCTTGGACTTAGCAAGCTTGACGTAGTCGCGGCGACGTTCCTCGGTCAGCTGCGGCATGTTGATGCGCAGCACCGTGCCGTCGTCGGAGGGGTTGACTCCCAAGTCCGAATTCCGCAACGCCGTCTCGATGTCCTTCTTCGCGGATGCGTCGTAGGGCGAGATCAGCACCATGCGAGCCTCAGGCACCGAGATGGAAGCCAGCTGCTGCAGCGGCGTGGGGGCACCGTAGTAGTCGATGCTGATGTTCGCGAACATCGAGGCAGATGCCTGACCCGAGCGAATACCTGCGAAGTTGTCCTTGGCAACCGCCACGGCGCGGTCCATGTTGTCCTCTGCCTCGAGCAGAATCTCGTCAATCACGTGCGTCTCCTTCAAGTGTGGCGGTCCCGCGCTACGCGGTGACCAGGGTGCCGATTCTCTCACCCAGTAGGGCGCGGGTCACATTGCCGGTCTCTTCGAGTCCGAACACGACCATGGGAAGTTCGTTTTCCATGCACAGGGAGAACGCAGCGGCGTCCATCACCTGGAGGTTCTTAGCGAGAGCTTCGCGGTACGTCACCGTCTCGAGTCGCTCCGCGTCGGGGTTAGTGCGAGGGTCAGCCGAATACACCGCATCCACACCGTTCTTGCCCATGAGCACCTCGGTGCACCGCGTCTCAAGGGCTCGCTGTGCGGACACCGTGTCGGTGGAGAAGTACGGCATGCCGGCTCCTGCGCCAAAGATGACGACGCGGCCTTTTTCGAGGTGACGCATGGCGCGGCGCGGGATGTAAGCCTCCGCGACCTGGCCCATGGTGATGGCTGTCTGGACACGAGTGTCGACGCCAGCCTGCTCGAGGAAGTCTTGGAGGGCGAGGGCATTCATCACGGTGCCCAGCATGCCCATATAGTCGGCGCGGGCGCGTTCCATGCCGCTTTGCGACAGTTCTGCCCCGCGGAAGAAGTTGCCGCCACCGACGACGATGCAAACCTGCACGCCATCACGGACGGCATCCGCGATTTCCTGCGCGATGCGCTTGATCACAGCCGCATCGAGTCCTACTTCACCACCGCCGAAAGTCTCGCCTGAGAGCTTCAGCAGAACGCGCCGCTGCGCCGTGGGATCCTCCGTGCCCGTCGTCATGTCACTGTCGTCGGGCATGGAGTTCCTCCTAGGCGTAGCGGCGCGTTACTGATGCTGAAAGGTGGTGGTAATTAGGCTCCCACACGGAAGCGTGCGAAGGCAGTTACCTCGCCGCCGGAGTTCTCGATGACCTTGCCGACCGTGGTCTTGGGGTCCTTCGCGAACGCCTGGTCCACCAGGGTGTTCTCCTTGAAGAAGCCGTTCAGACGGCCCTCCACGATCTTCGGCAGGGCGCCCTCAGGCTTGCCCTCGCCCTTCGCGGTCTCCTCGGCCACACGACGCTCGTTCTCGACGACGTCAGCGGGGACGTCATCGCGCACGAGATAGGTCGGCGAGTAGGCAGCGATGTGCATGGCGATGTCGCGAGCGACCTCACCAGCCTTGGCGTCCGAACCCACGAGGACACCTACCTGAGCAGGCAGGTCCTTGTTGGTGCGGTGGAGGTACTCGGTGACAACCGGGGCCTCGACGCGAGCGACGCGACGAAGCACGACCTTCTCGCCCAGGATTCCGGCGTTCTCGTCGATGAAGGCCTGAATGGTCTTGCCATCGATGTCGGCAGCAAGTGCAGCCTCGGCCGAGTCCGCACCAGCGGCCTCAGCGGCAGCGAGCACCTGCTGAGCGAGAGCCACGAACTTGTCGTTCTTGGCCACGAAGTCGGTCTCGGAGTTGAGCTCGATGAGGGTTCCCACCTGGCCGCCATCGGCGTCCTGGATGGAAGCGATGACCAGGCCCTCGGAAGCGGCACGGCCCTCACGCTTGGTGACGCCCTTGAGGCCCTTCACACGGAGGATGTCAACGGCCTTGTCCAGGTCGCCGTCAGCCTCGTCGAGAGCCTTCTTGACGTCCAGCATTCCAGCGCCAGTGCGCTCACGCAGTGCCTGGATGTCGGCAACGGTGTAGTTCGCCATGAAAGCGTTCCTTACTTGTCGTCGGTGGCAGCCTCAGCCGGAGCGGCCTCAGCGTCGTCAGTCTTGGCAGCAGCCTTCTTGGCGGCTGGCTTCTTGGGGGCAGCCTTCTTGGCGGGAGCCTCTTCAGCCTTAGCCTCGTCGGCCTTGGCGTCGTCAGCCTTCGCCTCGTCCTTCTTGGGCTCCTCAGCCTTCTTGGGCTCTTCAGCCTTGGCGTCGTCGGCCTTGTCAGCCTTGGCGTCGTCCTTCTTGCCCTCGAGGAGTTCAGCCTCCCACTCGGCGAGGGGCTCGGTCTCGCCCTCGGCCTCAGCCTCGTCACCCTTGGGGGTGTGGCGGATGCGCAGGCCCTCGGCGCAAGCGTCCGCGATCACGCGGGTCAGCAGCGAGACGGCGCGGATGGCGTCGTCGTTACCGGGGATGCCGTAAGCGACCTCGTCGGGGTCACAGTTCGAGTCAAGGATGCCAACGACGGGAACGCCAAGCTTGCGAGCCTCGTCAACGGCGAGGTGCTCCTTGTTGGTGTCGACGATCCACACGACGGAGGGAACCTTGCCCATGTCGCGGATTCCGCCGAGGACCTTGTCCAGCTTCTCCTTCTCGCGGCGCATGCCGAGGAGTTCCTTCTTGGTGCGTCCCGAACCGGCGACGTCGTCGAAGTCGATCTCTTCGAGCTCCTTGAGGCGCGAGATGCGCTTGGAGACGGTCTGGAAGTTGGTGAGCATTCCACCCAACCAGCGCTCGTTCACGTAGGGCATGCCCACACGAGCGGCTTCCTGAGCAATGGGCTCCTGCGCCTGGCGCTTGGTACCCACGAAGAGCACGCTGCCACCGTGAGCGACGGTGTCGCGCACGAAGGTGTACGCGGCGTCGATCTTGGCGAGCGACTGCTGCAGGTCAATGATGTAGATGCCGTTGCGCTCGGTGAAAATGAAGCGCTTCATCTTGGGGTTCCAGCGGCTGGTCTGGTGTCCGAAGTGGACTCCCGAGTCGAGCAGCTGGCGCATGGTCACGACGGCCATGGCTGTCCTTATCCGCACACCACAAGGTGTGCCTTGCTTAGGCGGGCTTTGTGCCCGCGTTTCGGTTACCGATGAGCCTCGAGTGAGACTCATCCCTAGCGCCTACGCGTGGACGGCACCGAGCGAACTCGGACCTTGCCGCTTCCGGCGCACTTCCCTGGCGATCGAGATCGCGTAGGAAGCGCGAAAGGCGCGCGATGTCATCCGGGCATGCCGGATGCAGGCTCAATCATAACCGATGAAGCCTCCGTCGCGCGCCCGCTTCCCGCGTTCGCGCATCGTCCCCCGCGCGCCGAGTTACCCGGGCTATCCACACGTTGCGACTGACCACACGCCGGGAGCGACGAATCGGTCCAACCTGACTACATGGTTACGCGTCTCACGAATCGTCCTCGCTTCTGGCTTTGCACCCTCGCCGTGGTTTGCGTGGTGGCTTGGACCACCACAGCATCGGCCGATGCTCGGGGCACTTTGACGCCGGACTCCCCCGCTGTGGTGGTCCAGTGGGAACGGGACTTCGGCGCGGTGGGAATCGCGCCGATCCACAGCAGCCGAGCGGTCGAGCAACCGGTGTTCCAGTCGCCGGTCGCGCCGTTGACAGTGATTGAGCACGCGAGGATCCCGGCGCAGCCATGGCATCCGGGCCATCGGGGAGTTGATGTTGCTCTCGAGCCCGGTGGCGGCATTCTGGCGCCCCGCGGTGGAGTCGTGTCCTTCGTGGGGGTGGTCGTGGACCGGCCTGTCATGACGATCACCCATGACAACGGACTGCGATCATCATTCGAACCGGTGACGGCGACTGTGGCAGTGGGCGACACGGTGCTTGTGGGCGAGGATGTTGCCACGCTCGCGACAGATCCCCACCATTGCGCGGAGACTTCATGCGTTCATTGGGGCGTTCGCCGGGGCGACGCCTACGTCAATCCGCTCGATCTGCTCGCGGGATTTGGTCCGGTGCGATTGCTCGAGGTGGACCCGTAGTCCGCAGCACAGGGCGACGGACCACTTACGCCGGAGCCTTCAAACGGGTTAGAACGCTCCGGTACGCAGGAGCGACTCGCGAAGCTTCTTCACTGCTCCCGAGTGGATCTGCGACACCCGGGACTCCGTGACGCCGAGGATCTGGCCGATCTGCGCCAAAGTCAGGTTGTCGAAGTAGTAGTACCGCAGAACCTCTTGCTCACGGTCGCGCACACCCTGGATCGCGGTGGCCAGCAAGGCGCGCGTTTCGCGAGCTTCGACCGGGCTAGAGGCCTCTGGCATGGCGAGATCCTGGGCGGCGTCGAGCACATCGTGTTCACCACCGGCCACCATCGCGTCCAGCGCGCTGACGTGCGACAACGCGACCTGAGCGCGCACGGTACGCACCTCGCCGGTTGCCCACCCCAGGTGGTCCGCCACGTCCTCGTCCGTCACGGGACGCATCAGCGACTGCTCGAGCGCGCGCGTGGCGTGCTCGACCGTGCGCGCCTTCGAGCGCACGGAACGCGGAACCCAGTCGGAGGCGCGGATCTCGTCGATGATTGCACCGCGAATGCGCTGAGAGGCGTACGTCTCAAACTTGAAGCCGCGCTCGATGTCGAACTTCTCAACAGCGTCGATGAGGCCAAAGAACCCGTAGGAGACCAAGTCTGCGAGCTCGACGGTCTCGGGCAGGCGGCCGATCATGCGCGACGCCACCTGGGACACCAGCGGTGAATAGTGCGTGATGATCGCATCGCGCGCCTCCTTGGCCGCTAGCTCGTTGCCGCTAGCCAGCGCAGCCCACGCATCGGTCAGGTCGGGCGCGTCAGCGCGCAACGGTGTGCGCCCTTCGGTCATCTGGCGGTGTGCCACAGCGGTCTCCCTCAGCTCAGTCATCGTCATTTCCCTCAGGCGCGCGGATGCGCAAGTTGATAGGCGGCGCGAAGCCGCTCAGCGGATACGTGGGTGTAGCGCTGCGTCGTGTTGAGGCTCGCGTGCCCCAACACTTCTTGCACCGAGCGCAAGTCAGACCCCTCGGTCAAAAGGTGGGTCGCAACGGAGTGGCGTAGCGCGTGCGGAGCAACATCAGGGATGCCCGCCGCGGCACACAGCGTGTGAATCACGTCGCGAAGTTGGCGCTGGTCTGCCCGCTTGCCGCGCCGCCCCAGCATGAGCGCGCCGTCTGTGTGGGGCGTGACGAGCTTGGGGCGAGCCTGGTCGATCCAGGTTTGAAGGGCGCGTGCCGCGGGAACTCCGAAGGGGACGACGCGCTCTTTGTTCCCCTTGCCGATCACGCGGATCATGCGGCTGTCCAGGTCGACGGAGTCGACGTTGGCACTGACAAGTTCACCCACGCGCATGCCCGTCGCGTACAGAAGTTCAGCGGCTGCCCAGTCCCTCACGTGCAGGGGGTCGTTGTCATCGCACCGGGTGCGGGCCACATCGAGAAGGCGCTCGATGTCCGCCCCAGACACCACGTCCGGCATCACGGATGCGGGACGAGCAGACGCCAATCGCGCCGCGGGGCTTGCGGCGACCACCTGGGTGGTCTCGGCCCACGCATAGAACGTGCGTGCGGCGGCACCGCGACGAGCGAGTGTTGTACGGGACAAACCCTCCTGGGACATCGCGGCGAGCCACGACCGGAGGTCCGCTAGCTCGATGCGACACAGGACGGAGTCAATCCCCTCGTCATCGCCGGCGCAGAAGTGCGCGAGGTGACTGAGGTCGCCCAGGTAAGCGCGCACGGTGTTGGCCGAGAGCCCGCGCTGGTGCAGCAGGTACCGCTCAAAGCGCGCGAGAAGATCACTCGCGGCGATTGCGTCCGTGCCAGGCATGACGACATCGTGGCACCGTCACACCTGTCAAATCAACCCCTTCTGTCACATTTGTCACATCAACATCGTTGCGTCACTGGATTTTGATGGCGTTTAATATGCTTTGACTACCTTAACAGGCGTCACCTATCGGGACCGAACCCACCGAGACCCCCGCATCTGAACTGTGCCGGACAGTTCCATGCGGCCCAACGCCGCGAGCGCCTCGCCCGCGCTCAGGCCCGCACCGACCACGACCTCTTCCACCAGCGCACCGCGCCTGCCGAGGACATCGAATACGGCACGATCGTGCGGGTGCGCGAAGTTGACCCTGTCGTCGCGGGTTCCGAGGTTGAGGTCGAGTTCCAGCGCCTGCTCCAACGGTTCGACAAGTTCCAGGACTTCCGAAGCCTTAGTGACGAGCACGGCCTCCTGGTCACGCACCAGTGCGTGACATCCCCCGGACGAGGCACTCGTCACCGGTCCAGGGACAGCCGCCACTGGCCGGGCGATCGCCGTCGCGTGCCTTGCAGTGGATAGTGCACCTGAGCGATACGCGGCTTCCACGACGACGGTGGCCGCCGCCGTCGAGATCAGGCGGTTGCGCAGCAAGAATCGCGAACGGTGGGGCGCGAACCCAGGCGGCGCCTCCGACACCACGGCCCCGGTTCTCATCACTTCCGTCAGCAGGTCCGCGTTGCCCGCCGGGTACAGGCGGTCCACGCCGCCGGCCAGGAACGCAACGGTGATGCCGTCGGCCGCGAGCGCACCCCTGTGAGCCCGCGCGTCGATCCCGTAGGCGCCGCCAGAGATCACGGGCCGTCCTGCATCCGCGATCGATGCACCCATCTCCGCCGCCACGTGTTCGCCGTACCCCGTAGCCGCTCGAGCGCCGACCACCGCGATCCCGGTCGCAAGCGCGGCATCCACATCGCCGTCGCCCCGAACCCATAGTGCAAAGGGCGCCGCGTCACCCAAGTCCGTCAGGGACTGCGGCCATCCAGGTTCACCGCGCGTGAGCACGCGAGCTCCGCAAGCGCGGGCGGCATGAAGCAGTTGGGCAGGGTCCGCCCGGCCTTCACGCGCCACCCAGCGCTCCACGGCGCGCTGGAGTGCGTCCCGCTGTTTGGCGTCGACATCAAGCGGAAGCCCTCGCGAGACATCGCCGTGGATGCCCACCTCTCGCCGCCATGCGAGCGCGCCACTCGCGCCTACGGTCCCCACGAGCCACTGCGCCACGGAGTCGGATGGCTCAGCGAGCGCCGACCACGTCACCCATGCATCCGCCTCGGAAGTGTCGACGTGAAGCTCGGCGAAGGCCTCCCGCGCTGTCATGACGCCACCCTGGTGCGCAGCGCCATAGCCGCCGCGACGTGATCCACAGACGGACTGTCGTCGCCGGCCAGGTCTGCCAGCGTCCAGCCGACACGCAACACGCGGTCGGCCCCACGAGCCGTGATGACGCCAGTGTCGAGCGCTCGCAGCACATCTGCAACCGCACCTCGCGGCGTGTGTGCGCGTAACCACGTGCCAGTCACTTGAGAGTTCGTCACCCAGCCATGCTCATTCAGGCGTTCGGCGGCATGCGTTCGTGCCGCCGCCACCCGTGTGGCGATCGATGCGCTGTCTTCTCCAGACTCGTCAAAGCCCCGACGCACCGGCCGCACCTCGACTTGAAGATCGATGCGGTCCAGCAAAGGGCCTGAGAGCCGGCTGAAGTATCGACGACGAGAAATGGGCGCACAGTCGCAGTGCTCACCAGAGCCCGCGAACTTTCCGCATGGACAGGGGTTGGCGGCTAGAACGAGCTGAAACCGCGCGGGATAGCAGGAAGCACCCAAGGCTCTGTGCAACACGACCTCTCCGTGTTCGAGCGGCTGACGCAGAGTCTGCAGTACGCGAGAGCCAAACTCGGGTGCCTCATCGAGGAAGAGCACCCCGCCGTGTGCGCGCGAGATTGCGCCGGGCCGCGCCCACGCACTCCCTCCGCCCACGATGGCGGCCGCTGAAGCGGAGTGATGCGGGGCTTCGAACGGGGGCCTTCGCATGAGTCCCCCGCCAGGATCGAAGGTGCCCGCGAGCGAGTGCACTGCGGTTGCATCGACGGCATCCGCATCACACAGGTCCGGCAGCAGTCCGGGCAGACGAGTCGCCAGCATGGTCTTGCCGGCCCCTGGAGGGCCCACCATCAGCAAGTGATGCCCGCCCGCTGCCGCGACCTCCAGGGCCTGACGCGCCTCTGGCTGGCCACGCACGTCTGACATATCCCTCGTGGTCGCACGCTGCGCCGGACGCTCAGCCACGTCTACAGACATGCGTGCCGCTACCGGGTCCTCAACAGCGGTCCTGCAGCCGTAGCGCAGCGCCACCTCAGCGAGCGAGCGCACGCCCACGACTGTCGCTCCGGGCACCAAGCGCGCCTCGGCGACGTTCCCTTGGGGCACCACCACCGTGCGCGCACCGTCCTTCACCGCCGCTGCAACCGAGGGAAGGATCCCCCTCACCGCGCGCACCCGTCCGTCGAGGCCCAACTCGCCGACGTGGACGCAGGCGGCTGCGCGTGCAGGATCGATCTCGCCAGCGGCCGCGAGCGCGGCAATCGCCACCGCCAAATCGGTGCCAGCGCCCGATTTTGGAAGGGACGCTGGTGTGAGGTTGACCGTGACGCGGCGCGCCGGCCAGGAGATGTGCGACGAAGAACAGGCCGCGCGCACGCGGTCCCGCGCTTCGCTGAGGCCCGCGTCGGGCAAGCCAACGATCGTGAAGGCCGGCAATCCCGACGCCACGTGAGCCTCGACCTCGATCACGTGGCCCGTCACGCCGGTCAGGACCACTGAGCGCGTCCGGCCAATCATTCGATACCGCGCACGTGCTCGACGTCGGTGCGACCGTTGGCGCCGACACGGACTGCGACGACGTCGATGCGGACATCCCGCCACCGCGCGTGATGGCTATGGAGCCAGACGCCAGCCAAGCGCCGCAGGCGCCAGACTTTATGTGGGGTAACTGCCTCCAGCGGAGTCCCCGCTGACACGCTGCGCCGCGTCTTGACCTCAGCGATCACAAGCGTTCCGCCGTCGGCGGCCACGATGTCGATCTCCCCCTCCGCGCACCGCCAATTACTCGCGAGCACCTGCCACCCGCGCTCCACCATCCACGCGCGGGCTACCTGCTCGCCGTAGCGCCCCACTTCTTGTGCTGTCGTCACGTCTGCACCTCCGCAACGACACTCGCGCACGGGTCCGGAGGCCACTAGTACCGGAGAGGGAACGGTGGACTACACGACGGCGTCGGTCTCCTTGGGGACGACGGCAGCGCTCCCACTGTCCACGTCTTGCTCGCTGGCCAAGGCAACCTCAGCATCGGCCCTCATCAGGAGCGGGATGCCAACGAGCGAAACAACCAAGGCGATCGCGCCACCCACCACAAAGGGAACGGGAAGGTACGCACGGGCAATCCACGCGCCGAGCATCGTGGCGATCGGCATGAAGAACCAGGTGACCGTGCGGATGGCGCCCACGACGCGCCCCAGGATGCGGTCGGGAATGATGACCTGACGCAAAGTCGCCCACGGCACATTCCATGTCGAGATTCCGAAGGCGCTGATGGCGTAGCCCACCATTGCCAGCCATAGCCAGGGCGCGACACCGACAACGATGAGGCCGACGGCGCCCAGGACTGAGCCCCCGACCAACGTCCGCCCGTACCCCAGTCGCTGCATAAGCCGGCCTGCCAATAGCGAGCCCGCGAGCCCACCGACACCAATCCCCGCGGTCACGACACCCACGGCCGCCTCGGTGACGCCAAAGTGCTCCACGAACACGAGAACGGTCACGGACTGGGCAAGTGCGATCGAGGCACCGATGGCCGTCGTCAAGAGCGTGACGGACCGCAGATACCGGTGGTTCCACAAGAATCGCATCGCCTCGCGCAATGGAATCGGCGCAGTCGCCTCCTCACCTGGCACCGCGCGAGGTCCGGCGGCAGCGACGGGAAGGGCCAGGACGAGGACCACGGCGACGATGTATCCCGCGCCCGAGACGATCATCGGCAGGGCCACGGCGATGGCGTAAAGGAGCCCGCTGAGCGGGGTGGCGACGAACATGTCGACGCCCACTTGGGCCGCTTGGATCCGCCCGTTGGCTGCACCGAACTTCTTGCGCGGTACCAGCGAGGGCACGACGGCATTGGTGGCGTTGTCAAACAGCGTCTCGCCCATGCCGAGAAAGAGCGTCGCTGCGGCGAGAATTGCGATCGAGATTGTGCCCGTGGCGATCGACACCGCCACGAGCGCGGCAGTCAGCATCCGCGCGACATTCGCGATGGCCATCGCTTTGCGGCGGTCGATGCGGTCGACCAACATGCCCGAGGGGATTCCGAAGATCAGCCACGGAACGTACGTCAGTGCCGTCAGCAGGCCGATTGCGAGGGGGTCTTGAGTGAGCGCGACCGCGGTGAGTGGGATCGCTAGGCGGCCAATGCCGTCGGCAAGATTCGAGCTGATGGCGGCGGTGAAGAGTTTGCCGAAGTCAGCGCCCAGGCCCGCGCGGGTCATGACCCACTCTCCGGCTCTCCCTCGAGCGGGAAGACGTTGATGTGCGTTGCGACGCGGCGTGCACCGTGAGGCGTGTCGCGCTCACGTCTGGGATCAAGAAAGTCACTCAGAGTGTCCATGAGCAGTTCGGACAGTTCGCCCATCTCTTCGAGCGTGAGCGAGGCGGTCGCACTACTCAGCACAGACGCGTCAACCCAGTCAGCGCCCATACCCCTTTCGCCCGCGCGAATGAAGGCGTCCGCCCGTCGAGCCCGCTGGTCAATGAACTGACGCGCGACCATTCCCACGGCTTCACGCGCAGCGGCGTCGTCCCCCATCCCCGATGCCGCAATGGTCATGCCACCATGAACGACTCGCCACCACCGCTCGCGCCCACTCGCGTGGTCAGGGTCGTCCTCGATGTAGCCGTGGCGCGCGAGCTGGCGCAGGTGATAGCTGGTGGCGCCGGACGACTCACCCAACTGCTCAGCCAAGGCGCTGGCGGTCGCTGGCCCACCCACGACGAGGGCGTCCAGCAGATCCACACGCATGGGGTGCGCAAGACCCTTCAGTGCGGCGGCATCAACTCTGCGTTGCGGTGTGGTCATACGGAAACGATACGACTACAAAGAAACCTTTGCAACACTTTCTTTGCGATCAGGCCGCGCTTGAGTACTCGCGGGGTGGAGGGCCGATGCTGACTAGGCTCGGGCGGGAGGCTCGCCGTCGGATTCTGGTCCCGAGTCGGAAGACTCGCCGGGCCCGGGCTCGCCTGAGAATCTTGCGCAAGCAGAGCCTTTGCCTCGGCATCCAGTTCGCGCGCGAGCTCTCGCGCGTCAGCGCTGGCATCTTCGAGGATCACCGCGCGCAGTTCGTGCGTCGCGGGCGCGGTGTAGTCCGACTCCCACTGCCCGTCGCGGTCCAGCGCCTCCCCCGGCCCAAAGTCACGGTCAATGTGCGTGCGCAACGGAACCCCTTCAACGAACATGAGGAGAACCATGGCGATCAGGGTCAGTGGCGCGATCAGGCCCAGCACGGGTGCGAGCGCATCGCTATAGGAGCTCACCACGATGTCGTGATACGGATTTGGCAGCGACGCGACCGCCTCCGGCGTGATCGAGTTGAAGTCAGCGCCCGACTGTTCCACAGCATCGGCCGGAAGCCTTTCTTGGAACAGGCCCGTGAGGTTCGCGGTGAACATCGAACCCACCAGCGCCGCGCCCAGCGAGGCGCCGATCTGGCGGAAGTAGTTGTTCGAGGACGTCGCCGTGCCCACGACCTTCAGCGGGAAGGTGTTCTGCACGACCAGCACGCGGTTCTGCATCGTCATACCCAGGCCCATGGCCAGGTACGTGCACGTCAGCCACAGCGGCTCATCCCACACCATCGTCGACATCAGGAACAGCGCGATCGTCGAGATGCCTGCGCCCGCAACGAGCAGCTTCTTGTACCTTCCGGTGCGGCTCACCGCGCGGCCCGCCACGATCGACGTGACCAGCATGGTTCCCATCATCGGCACCAGCAACAGACCAGCCTCCGTGGTGTTAACGCCGGTGACCATCTGCATGTACGTCGGCATGTAGGTCAGCGTGCCGAACATCGTGATACCGATCAGCAGGCCGGCCGCGGTGGTGAGGACAAAATTGCGCTTGCGGAACAACTCGAGCGGCAGGACTGGCTCGGCAGTCGCGTTCGACGGCGACGAACGCGACTGCCGCCGCCACCGTGACGATCGCGAGACCGATAATCATGGGCGAGATCCAGTCGTACTCGTGCCCGCCACAGACGAGAATGCGAAGACGGACCCGAGGATGCCCATGTAGCGCCCGCGCTCGCGGGCTGGAATGACGTCCGCAATGATCGCTTGGGACAGCACCATGAGGCCACCACCGCCGAGGCCCTGGATCGCGCGGCCCGCAATCAGCTCGGGCATGTCAGTCGCAAGCGCACCCACGACCGACCCGAGCATGAACACGGCGATGGCGGCAAGCAGGAGGCCCTTGCGGCCAATGAGGTCGCCGAACTTCCCGGACAGCGGCATCATGATGGTCGCGGCGAGGATGTAGGCAGTGGTCACCCACCGCGTCAGGTTGACTCCGCCAAGCTCGCCCACAATGGTGGGCAAGGCCGTCGCGAACATCGTCTGGTCAAGGGCTGACAGCAGCATCGCCGTCATCAGCCCAATGAACATGGGGACAATCCCGGCACGGGACTGAGAAGACGCCGTCGTCGCCATGTCGCCGACCCTAGCGACCGGGGTTTACCAGGCGCGAAAAAAACCCAGCGGTCAGCGTCCCCTGATCTGACGGATGTCCGGCATCGCGTCATCCTGCGCGAGTTCTTCGATGTTGACGTCCTTGAACGTCACGACGCGAACGTTCTTCACCAACCGTGCGGAACGGTAGACGTCCCACACCCAGGCATCGGTCATATTGACCTCGAAGTACACGTCATTGCCGGACGAGCGCACGCCTAGGTCCACCTTGTTGCACAGGTAGAAACGTCGCTCAGTCTCCACCACATACTGAAAGAGCCCCACGACGTCGCGGTACTCGCGGTACAGGGCCAGTTCGGCTGCGGTTTCGTAGTTCTCAAGATCGTCACTGCTCACAGGAACCATCTTGGTGGCTTGGGCGTGTTGGTGCGGACCGGCGCGCCGCGATTCGACTGGCGACCTACGCGTCTTGCGCGGGCAGTGACCAGCTGCGGCGATGCAAATCGGACGGACCCAGCCGCCGAATCGCATCGAGATGACCGGCGGCCCCATAGCCCTTGTTGCCGTCCCAGCCGTATTGCGGGTGCTGCTCGTGCGCGGCGACCATGATGGCGTCGCGCTCCACCTTCGCTCCGATCGACGCCGCCGCGATCGACGCACAGCGGTCGTCGCCCTTGATCACCATGGTCACCGGGGGCACGGGAACATCCGGGAAGAGGGCCGATGCTGCGGTCGCCTCAGGCTCCACACTTGCGAAGAGGTCGGCTTGCGGGGGCGTGAGCCAGTCGTGTTTGCCGTCCAAGAGGATGGCGTCAACGCGGATGCCTTGCGCTGAGACCTGCGCGAGCGCACGCATCCCGGCGAGGCGGAGTGCGCCGACGATGCCAACTTGGTCGATTTCAAGGGCACTGGCGTGGGCAACGGTGCGGGCCAATCCAAAACCCGTGCCGTCGTGCTCGGCCAGAGCATCAACCATCGCCACGCGGCGCGCGGGCGTCAACCGCTTCGAGTCGGCGAGGCCATCTGGCCATGAGTCACACGCAGCGGCGGCGCACACGCCCACCGTCACGGGGCCAGCCAGTGCTCCCCTGCCTACCTCATCTATACCGGCCACCACGCGCGCGCCGGCAGACCAGAGGTCGTGCTCAAATTCGAGGGAGACGGGCACGGGCTAGTCCGTGACGACGTCGGGGTCCTCGTAAGGGTTCCCGATGCCGTGGAAGTGCGACAGCGGCCACACCGTGGCGAATGCGGTTCCCACGATCGAGTCGATCGGGACGGAGCCGCCGCCGGGGTTGCCCACGTGAGCACGGGAGTCGGCGCTGTTGGCGCGATTATCTCCCATTACCCAGATGTAGCCCTCGGGCACGGTGGTCTCGAACTCGCTCAGCGAGGGGTCAACGTCGCTGGGCAGATACGTCTCGTCGAGCGGTTCACCGTCGATAGTGATGTTGCCGTCCGCATCGCAGCACACCACGGTCTCGCCGGGAAGGCCCACGACGCGCTTGACCAGGTGGGTTCCGGCGTCCTCGGGGAGGAGCCCGGTGAAGGTCAGGACGGTCTTGCCGAACGCCTCGAGCTCAGTGTCGTCGGTGTCCTCGGGGACGGTCGGCAACCATCCGCCCGGGTCTTTGAAGACGACGATGTCACCGCGGCGCAGATCCAAGGGGTCCGGGCGCCACTTCGTGACAAGAATGCGGTCGTTCTCTTGAAGGGTGGGATCCATCGACGCTGACGGGATCCAGAACGACTGGAAAACAAACGTCTTGAGGATCAGCGACAACGCCAGCGCGCACAGCACGATGACTAGGAGTTCCTTGATAAACCCCCACAGACGCCGACCGGCGGAGGGCGCTGAGCCCTCCGCCGGTGCGTGCGACGTGTCGCCGATGATCAGTTCTCGCGCTTCTCGCGGATGCGAGCAGCCTTACCGCGCAGGTTGCGCATGTAGTACAGCTTGGCGCGGCGAACGTCTCCGCGGCTGACGAGTTCGACGTGGTCGATCGTGGGGGCGTGAACCGGGAACGTACGCTCCACACCCACGCCGAAGGAAACCTTGCGGACCGTGAAGGTCTCGCCGATGCCGTGACCCTGGCGACGCAGGACGAAGCCCTGGAACACCTGGATACGAGAGCGGTTGCCCTCAACGACGTTGACGTGGACCTTAACGTTGTCGCCCGGACGGAAGTCGGGGACGTCATCGCGGACCTGGCCCGCGGTGACGTGGTCAAGCTTCTGCATGACTTACTCCTACGCACACGCCACAGGTCCTGCACGCACTCTGCCTTACGGCCTTGTTCAGTGGTGGTGAAAAGTCGGGATGTGCTGAGGCCCCCTGTGGCAGGCGTCAGCCCCGCTTACACCGAAGATCGATTATGCCATATCTGAAGGCTCACCGGGGAGCAGATCGGGCCTGCGCTCGCGCGTGCGCTCCACCTGCTGCTCGTGACGCCATTGCGCAATCTTGCCGTGGTGGCCGCTCAAGAGAATCTCGGGGACGTCGAGGCCGCGCCATGAGGCCGGTCGCGTGAAGCTTGGGTATTCGAGCAGCCCGTCCGAGTGTGACTCCTCAACGATCGACTGCGCATTACCCATGAATCCCGGGATGAGGCGCGTGATCGCCTCAATCATCGCGACCACGGCGACCTCTCCCCCGTTGAGCACGTAGTCGCCGATCGACACTTCGGAGACAGTAAATCCCGCCTCGGCGTAGTGCTGCGGAACACGCGCGTCGATGCCTTCGTAGCGGCCACAGGCAAAGACCAACTGCTGTTCCTGCGACAGCTCCGCCGCCATGGCCTGCGTGAAGGGACGCCCTGCGGGTGTCGGCACCACAAGGTGAGCGCCCGGCTGCATGACGTCGTCGAGTGCGGCTCCCCACACATCGGCCTTCATCACCATGCCAGCCCCGCCGCCAAAGGGAGCATCGTCGACTGTGCCGTGAACGTCGGACGTCCAGCCGCGCAGGTCATGAATGTGCGCGTCAACGAGTTCCTTGGCACGAGCCTTGCCCAATAGCGAGAGGTCCAACACCGAGAAGAACTCGGGAAAAATGGAAACGACGTCGATCCTCATCCGTGCGTCTCCCCTGTCTGCTCGGGCTGCTCGCCGTCCAGGAGCCCGTACGGGGGCGTCACGATCACGTGCCCGGCCTCGAGGTCAACCTCCTGCACAAACTCCTCCACGAACGGAATCATCGCGCGCGAGCCACTGCCCTGCCGCACCACGAGCAGGTCCTGAGCCGGCATCGACTGCAGATCAACAACCTCACCAAGGACCTCGCCGGACGGGCGCTGCACGCCCAGCCCCACCAACTCATGCACGTACCAGGCGTCCTCTTCGTCAGACTCGTCACCGTCGAGAACCAGCTCCACGCCGCGGACGGCATCAGCCTCTTCGCGGGTTGCGATCTCCTCGAAGCGGACGTACCAGCGGCCCGACTGAGTGCGCACATTCTCGATGGTGAGGGGCCCCGCGGTGGCCGGCTCCGTCTCGTATACCTCGCCCGGGACCAAACGGTCCTCGGGGATGTCGGTTCGAACCTCAACGGTGAGTTCACCCTTGAGCCCGTGAGCACGGCCGATGCGCGCAACAGTCAGTTTCATAGGTCCAAGGGTAGGCGACGCTCACCACGGCAGTTCCGCGGGCGAGGGCACTACATTGGTGCGTGAACACACTTTTGTCCCCCGACAAGGAGCTGCCATGGCCCCCCGGAACGTGCGACCTGGGTCCGTCACCTTCGTCGTCGTGCTGACGTGGATCTACGCGATCCTCATGATGATCAACGGAGGGCTGTGGCTCTTCGCGATGGGCGAGGACGGCTTCCTGTCCGAGGTGGATGCCACGGCAAACACCGTGGAGATCTACGCGTGGAGCATCCTGATCATCGGGGTATTCATCGCATTGCTGGCGATAGGCCTTGGCAATGGCTCACGCTTCGCGCGGTTCCTGATCAACGCAGTGATGGTCATCCGCATCGGCCTCGATGTCTGGGGACTGATCTCCATTCCGGGGTATCCGCTGTGGCAGGCCGTCATCTCGATCGCGTGGGCTGCGCTGATCTTGGCGTTGCTGAACCACCGCAGCGCATCGCAGTGGTTCCTCGACACGTAAGGTCCTCGGCTCCACGCAAAAGCCCCCGCCACCTCACGGTGACGGGGGCTTTTCTCGCTACGTAGGGGTTTAGGCCACGTCGACGATGTTGACGCGTACGTCGTCGCGCGCAATGGCGTCGACAACGGTGCGCAGTGAGGTCGCGGTGCGGCCACGACGGCCGATCACGCGCGGAAGGTCCTCGGGGTGCACCACGACGTTCAGCGTGGTGCCACGACGGCCGGAGCGCTCGGACACGGTGACGTCGTCCGGGTGACGGACGATGCTACGAACCAGGTACTCCACGACGTCGACAACCACGATTACTTCTCCTCGGCCTCAGCAGCCTCGTCGGCTGCGGGCTCCTCGGTGGCGGCGTCAGCCTCAGCGGCCTTCTCAGCCTCGGCAGCCTTTGCGGCCTCCTCGGCTTCCTTCTTCGCCTTCTCAGCCTCAGCGGCCTTTTCAGCCTTGAGCTTCTCGGCGGCGTCAGCGGTCGCCTTGATCTGGTCGTCTGCGCTGGCCTTGCCTGCAGGCATTTCGAGAGTGGACTTTGCGTCCTTGTCACCCTTGAAGGTGCCCCAGTCGCCGGTGAGCTCGAGCAGCTTGCGGACCTGGTCGGAGGGCTGTGCGCCCACCGAGAGCCAGTACTGCGCGCGCTCGGAGTCAATCTCGACGAACGAGGGGTTGGACAGCGGGTGGTACTTGCCGATCTCTTCGATCGCGCGACCATCACGCTTGGCCTTGCCATCGATCACGATGACACGGTAGAAAGGCGCCTTCTTCTTGCCGAAGCGCTTGAGTCGAATCTTCACAGCCATGGCTGTTCTCCTTGTATTTTCGGTGTGAGCCGGTCCGCTATCCACGGGGAAAATCGCGGAGACGGACTAGCCAGACGAAAGGCCGATGCGGGTAGAGGGCCACATCAGCCAACGCACCATTGTGCCAGATGTTGACCCCTGCCGCGAAACCGGCGCTACCGCCCAGGTGCAACCCTCGCGGTTACGCGAACTCGTCCAGCCGCGGCTCGATGACCGCCTGCACGACCGCATCGTCAACGAGCAACCACAATCCGGCTGCACGGCGCTCAGTAATGGCTTCGCGCGCGTCCTCCGCAGCGACATCGGAACCCACCGGCTCCCAGTTGTGAGCGGCGAGATACATCTGCGCGTCCCGAGCGACCTCAACTTCGATATCCAGACGCACGTCGTTGGTAATGACATGGTTGCTCGGCGCGACATCGTCATCCAGGCCCTCTGCGTACGCCTCCCACGCCGCAGAGTTGACGCCGAACATGCAAGCAACGTCAACGGTCAACGTGTGAGCGCTCTCGTCCACCGCGTGGACGAACACGAACCACTGCCCGTCAGGCAATTCGGTAGCTTCCTCAATCTCACACCCCGAGCCCAGCGAACCATCTTCGTTCGTGGGGCCCGAAAGGTTAGACAGCGCGGGAGCGGACAACCGGACAAGATCACGGGTGTCACCCGTGGCCGTAGCCGATGCTGTGGCCGCGACAGCCGCCTGCGAGTGGGCGGCGGCGTCACTTAAGACCTGGCTCGACGGAACCGTACAAGAAGCCGTGAGTGCGGCCGTCACCATGACGACTCCCACCCGGCGGAGCGAGTTTGCCATCGCACTCCCTCGGACAATGAAGTGCCTATGAACCTACCGCACTCACGCGTCGTGACGCACCTATACGCCATCGACGGCACGCATCGTGCCTGTTAAGCCGGCCACCCTGGCGTGCGTGACGACTTGATCCGCTCCCCGACCTGACGCAGTGCCAACACCTCGACGCCGTACTTCGGTGCACGTCTGGCCACCTCTGCGCCGCCGGCGACAATCGCGGTGGCCCAGGCATCGCACTGAACAATGTCGGGACCGATGACGCTCGCCTGTGCCACCTGGGCCCCGCGCTCCTGTCGAGGGGTCCAGATAGACCCCGCGGTCGCCCTCCCTGATGTCGCGATGGCATGTGGGGAGCGCTTCCCGCCTCCCAAGACGACCTTGGCCACCGTCCGTGCCGCGGGCCCAGGTTCAGCGCGCGGATCGGCTACGCCGATGCGCCACCCGGCATCGGTCGGCGGCGTGCCACTAACTTGGATGTCTCCTGCACACCCCCACGACCAGCCTTCTGCACCGAGGAGCGCAATCCTCCACGCGCTGCGTTGCATCGCCCACGTCTTCACGATTCCGGTGGGGTCGATGCGCCCGTCAGGAGTGCGTGCGTCGAAGTGGCCGCCCGTTTCCTCTCGAAAGTGCTCGCATAGGTCGAGCACCTCGGCAACGGCGGGTGGCGCATCGGACACTGTCGCGGCGCCTGCCCCCATGCGCGATATCCACGAATCCTCGCGGAACGTCGAGAACACAGCGTCGACCCATTGGAGGTCGCTGTCGACATGCGGCATCACGGTATCCAGGGAGGCGTCGGCAACGTCGCCCACGACGGTCAAGGTGAAGTCCATCGCCATCGCGGTGACCGTGCGCGCATGGGTCGGCCGGGGCGGGCTCGGCGTGGGTCCGTCGCTCACAGCCCGGCGTCCTCAAACGCCCCCTGAGCGGACTCGATCATGGCCGGCGAGGTGTAGCTGGCACCCGAGACATGCTCCACGTCCCAGTCTTGAGCCTCGAGGAACTCTTCTTCAAGGATGGGCAACGCCATGTCGTTGACGCGTCGCGACTCGGCCGCCTCGGTGCCGGCGACCGGATAGTCGACAGCCACGAGAACCCCCGCCTCGAACGTCAACTGAACCTGATAGTCACCGCGGATGTTCGACACGACTGGACCATCGAAGGTCCCGGTGACTGCGGCATCGGCCCCCTGCTCCCTTTCGCTCGCCTCAGCGGCAGGGCTAGGCTCCCCCGTCGTTGTACCGTCAGCATCGGACTCGGCGAGCCCGTCAGTCTCCTTCGCTGTGGGTTGCGGGGCCGCGGCAAATCCTCCAACGAGAATCACCGCGGAGGCGCCTCCCACCATCACAGCTCTTGCGCGCTTCACACCATCACCACCCAAACTCTTCACGGTGAATTGCAGCTGGCGCGACGCCCGCCGCGAGCGCATCGGCAGCAACGACCTGCGCCCATCCCCGGGGTCCGCAAATGTAGACGTCTGCGTCTTGGGGTGAGGCGACCAGATCGCTTATGGACGCCGGATTCTCGCGCGTTCCCCACGTCTGGCCCCTCGATCCCAGGAGCAGGTGCACTGTGGCCCCGCGCGCAGTCGCGAGGTCCTCAATTTCATCTAGCAGCGGTGCCTCGTCGCGTGAACGTGCACGGACAATGACCGTGACGTCGTCGCCGGGTTCGCACTCTTCGAGCATCGACCGCACAGGTGTGACTCCGATGCCGGCGGCGACCAGCACGAGCGCGCTACGAGTTCTGGACTGATGAGTGAAGATTCCTAGCGGCCCCTCCACCATGACCCTGGTTCCCGGCGTGAGGTTCTTCACCGCGGTCGACCCGAACCCCGATGGCTTGACCGTAATGCGCAGACGGTCCCCGGGCGCGGCAGACAGCGAGTATGGATGCTGTTGCGTCCGCAGCTCAGGGCTGAGGAAGCGCCACAGGAAGAACTGCCCGGGTTGCGCCTTGAGTCGGTCCAGGTTGCGGCCGGCGACCGTCACCGTGGTGCTGCCGTCCGCCAGTGGCGTGACCGACTCCACCATGAGCCCGTGCCGCCCAATGCGAACGACCGGGCGAATGAGACGGAAGAGTACGAACGAACCGATCGACAGTGTCCACAGCACGGCCCAGAACCACCACGCGATACCGCCTGCGCGGAATGTCGAGCCTTCTAAGAACTGGTGCGGGACCGCGAACGCCACGCCTATGTACACAAGCATGTGCACCGCGTGCCAGCGCTCATAAGGCCACCGCAGTCGCACTGCCGTCAGCGACGTGACGAGGACGACGATGAAGGCCGTTGCAGCCACGAGCGCCGCGAGCATCCACCAGCCGTACTCGGGCCACGCGAACACCTGCGCTCCGACTGAGCGCCCGTCGTACGAGGCGGTGACGGTCGTCATGATGGCCAGATGCACGAGCATCAGGACAATCGCGACCTTGCCCCACCTGGTGTGCACTGCAATGGCCCGGTCGTGCCCGATGGCCCGCTCCACCCACGGCACCCGCGACGCAAGCAATACCTGCGCCATCATCAGGACAGCAGCCACGATGCCGAACGCGCGGCCTGCCGCATACAGCCAGTCGGCCGGGGAGGTCGCGTAGGCGACACCGCCGGAGGCGATCATGAGCGCGATTCCGGTCACGGCAGCGAGCCAGACTGCGGCCTCGAGCCCGTCGGTCCACCAAGAGCGGCGCGCCGACCGGCGGCGACGATCTTCCAGGAGAGTCAGAGCCGGTTGCCGTGTCGAGCTCATGCGGTCCGGCCTGCGACGACGCGGCCACGGAGGACGACCGCGTCCGGCTCATGCAGCACAGAGATGTCCTCGCGCGGGTCACGCGGATAGGCCACAAGGTCAGCGGACGCCCCCTCGGTGAGCGTGTCCACGCCAAGGAACCGTCGCGCCCGCCACGTCGCGCCGGCCAACACCTCGGCGTCAGGAATGGCGCGGGCCATCTCGACCGCCTCCTGTGGCAACAGTCCGTGCCCCAAGGTTCCCCCAGCATCGGTCCCCACCAACAGTATGACCCCAGCGTCGTGGAGGTCACGTACGTGGTCGTAGCGACGTTCGTGCATGCGCCGCATACGTGCCGCGTACTCCGGATACTTGGCCGCACCCGCGTCCGCGAAGCCGATGAAGTTGTCCACCTGCAGCATGGTCGGCACCACCGGGACGCCGCGCTGGGCAGCCACGCGCATGTGCTCCGCGGTCATGCCGGTGCCGTGTTCGATGCAGTCGATGCCAGCGTCCAGTAGCGGCCCGATGGCTTCGGTTGAGAACGTGTGCGCGGTGGCGCGGGCACCAGCATCATGGACACGGACAAGCGCCTCGCGCAGTTGCTCCGGCGTCCACAGCGGCGTCAGGTCTCCCGCGTCGCGGTCGATCCAGTCCGCGATGAGTTTGATCCACCCGTCGCCCTTGGCGGCTTCCTCTGCCGCGACGTCGGGAAGTTCGGTGGGCTCAACCTCGCGTGCGTAGTAGCGCAAGTAGCGCTTGGGGCGGGCGATGAAACGTGCGGCCCGGATGAGCCGGGGAAGGTCCTCGCGGGCGTGCACAAAAGATGTGTCGAGCGGGCTACCCGCGTCTCGGATAAGAAGTGTGCCGGCGTCACGGTCGAGCGTCGCCTGCTTGACGGCCAGCTCCGGATCCGTCGCCCCACCGGAGTCCAAGCCCACGTGACAGTGCATGTCGACAAGTCCAGGCACCACGAACCCGCCGACCGTGGTGATCTCCCCGCTGTGACGGGGCTGCTCAAACGTGAGGCGGCCACCCACGGACCAGGCCTGGTCGGCGACGGTGTCGTCGTCGACCAGCACGGGCCCGGTGAAGTGGAGCGCCTCCACGGCGACTACTTCCCGAGGTACTTGCTGAAGTCGGTGTCGAGGTCCTTGGGGTCAAACTTGGGCTTCTCTGCGAGTCCGAACGCGCTTCCCTGCGCGCCCTGGCCAGACGCCCGAGACTTGGCGGCGGCCTCTTGCTGAGCTCTCTTGGCGGGGTTGCCCGACTTGCCCTTGACCTTCTTCTGCGGAGCCTGCTTGCCCTTGGACTTCTTGCCGCCGGGCATTCCGCCCCACGCACCGGGAGCACCGCCGCCTTGACCTGGCATTTGCGGCATGCCCCCACCGGCGGACATCGCGCGCATCATCTGCTGTGCCTGCTCAAAACGCTTCACGAGCGAATTGACCTCGGTGACTGTGGTGCCGGCACCGGCCGCGATGCGCGAGCGACGCGATCCATTGAGCACCTTGGGGTTGTCGCGCTCAAGCGGCGTCATGGACTGGACGATGGCCTCGGTGCGCACAAGCTCGCGCTCGTCGAAGTTCTCGATCTGGTCGCGCATCTGCCCCATACCAGGCAACATGCCCAGCATCTTCTTCATGGAGCCCATGTTCTTGAGCTGCTGCATCTGCGACAGGAAGTCGGTGAAGGTGAAGTCTTCGCCCTTGGAGACCTTGTCGGCCATGCGCTGGGCTTCGTCCTGATCAAAGGACTTCTCAGCCTGCTCAATCAGGGTGAGGATGTCACCCATGTCGAGGATGCGGCTAGCCATGCGGTCCGGGTGGAAGACCTCGAACTCGTCGAGCTTCTCACCGGTGGACGCGAACAGAATCGGCTTGCCGGTCACTTCGCGCACCGATAGCGCCGCACCACCGCGGGTGTCGCCATCGAGCTTGGTCAACACGACACCGGTGAGGTCGACGCCCTCGTCGAACGCGGTGGCCGTAGCAACGGCGTCCTGACCGATCATCGCGTCGATGACGAACAGAACCTCGTCGGGCTCTACGGCCTTGCGGATGTCCGAGGCCTGCTTCATCAGCTCGGCGTCAACACCCAAGCGACCCGCGGTGTCAACAATCACGACGGAGTGCTGCTTGGTGGCAGCTTCCTTCATCGCCTTCTTTGCGACCTTGACGGGATTGCCCTTGACGCGCTCCCCTTCGCGGGTCACACCCGGCTCCGGCGCGAACACGGGAACACCCGCGCGCTCACCAACGACCTGGAGCTGGTTCACAGCGTTGGGTCGCTGGAGGTCGGCCGCCACCAGCATTGGCGTCTGGCCCTGGTCCTTCAGGTAGTGCGCGAGTTTTCCGGCCAGAGTGGTCTTACCCGCACCCTGGAGACCGGCCAGCATGATGACCGTGGGGCCAGTCTTGGCAAACTGCAGCGGACGCGCTTCGCCACCGAGGATGGCGATGAGCTCCTCGTTAACGATCTTGACGACCTGCTCGCCGGGGTTCAGCGCACCGGAGACTTCGGCGCCCAGGGCACGCTCACGGATGTTGCCGGTGAAGGTGCGGACGACGGGCACGGCGACGTCGGCGTCCAGGAGGGCACGACGGATCTCCCGAATGGTGCCGTCGATGTCTGCCTCAGTGAGGCGACCCTTGCCCCGCAGGTTGCGGAAGGTCGACGTCAATCGGTCGGAGAGGTTGGCGAACACGTACTGTCCCTTCAAAGTGCTTCAGGTGCATAGCCTACCGGCGTGCCGAGGGACCGTGGCCGCTACGCCCGCTTCGCCAGCTGCGCCCTCGCGTTGTCGGTCAGCGTGTCCACGAGCTTGGCCCGCCACGAGGTCCATGCCTTGGGGCCGGCAGCCCGAGCATCGGCTTCCGTCAGCGCCCGCAGCGTATCGAGGAGATCTACACGGCCGTCCAGGCGATCCAGGAGGGCCGCTGCTGTGGTCGGGTCTGCGGGGTCGTGTTTCGTGGCGAACTCGGCCAGGGTCAGGTGCTCCCGGACAAGGAGGGTCACGTCGGCGGTGAACTGGTCGGACAGGCCAAGACGGGAGCCGATGCCGGGGATCAGTTCCGCGCCATCAGCGGAGTGATCGGTGGCGCCGGGGCGCTTGCCGATGTCGTGGAGCCAGGCGGTGACGACGAGAAGGTCGAGATCGGGAACGTGCCGGCGCATCTTTCCCGCCAGCGCCGTTGCCTCGATCATGTGGCGGTCCACGGTGAAGCGGTGGACCGGACTGCGCTGCGGACGGTTGCGCACGCCCTCCCACTCGGGAACCCAGCGCGTGGCAAGGCCGTACAGGTCGATCGCCTCCCACACATTCACCAGGTGATTGGAACCGCGCAGCAACTCACGCAAGTGCTCGCGAGCCTCCGCAGGCCACGGTGCCGGGAGGTCGGGGCACTCGGCAAGGGCTTCGAGCGTGCCCGGCGTGAGGGGAAGTCCCGTTGTGGCGGCGATTCCCGCGGCGCGCGCTGGGAGCAACGCATCCAGCTCAGCCTTGGGCGCCAATGCGAGCTCGCCGTCAACATCGATGAGCCCCGGCGCCACTTCAAAGTGGCGCGGCGCTGACCTCTGCCGCCGTGCCTTCCATGCGCGCGAGCCGATTCCGGAACGCTCGAGCGAACGGCGCGCTCCCCTCTCCGTCGTATCTACCGCAAAGGCGACCGTGCGCCCGGCCTGGGCAAGGGATGCCAACAGATCATCAGCATCGGCCATCCCCATCACCTGGGCGACGTCATCGGCCAGGTGCCGGCCCAAGATATTTACAGGACGGCCAGAGACAAGATGGATCGCGTCGCGCACGTCACGCAGGTGCTCGGCGGCCGCGTCGACAGCACCGTGGGGCTTGTCGGTCAGCCACGTCGCACTCAGTGCCTGAAGGCTCGCGTAATCGCGTAGGCCTCCCCTGGCCTCCTTGAGGTGGGGCTCGATGAGGTAGGCAATCTCGCCGTGACGCTCGGTGCGTGCGTGCGAGGCGGCGAGGAGTTCAGGAAGGCGCTTGCGGGCGGCGGCGCGCCAGTCTTGATAGATGGCCGCGCGGGCCTGGGTGACGAGCGCATCGTCTCCAGCCAGCGGCTGCACGTCCAACAGTCCGGCTGCGGCGGCGAGGTCCTTGGATGCGACCTGCCGGCACTGGGTAATCGACCGCGTGGAGTGATCGAGCTCGAGGCCGGTGTCCCAGATCGGGTACCACAGCCGCTGCGCGAGTTCGCCGAGCCCGGCATCGTCAAGCGTGCGACCGTCGTGCAAGAGCACCAAGTCGAGGTCGGAGGCAGGGCCCATATCTCCACGGCCCAACGACCCGACCGCAGCGAGGGCAACGCCCTCAGCCGGAGCATCGGCCTCGTTCCAATGCTGGATAAGACGCTCTCGCACAAGGCGCGTGAGTGCGGCCCGGCGCTCAGGACCAAGAACGCCATCATCGAAAAGCTGCTGAGCGAGGTCCGCCCTGACGCGCTTGAGGTCCCGCACCCCAGAAGGGTGCGGGACCTCAGCGTCGGAGCCCTCAGCAGTGCTGGGGGGTGTCTCCATTAGTTCTGCATGACTCCCATTTACAGAGCGTCGGAGCCGTGCTCGCCAGTGCGAACGCGGGCGACGTCGTCAACAGACACGGTCCAGACCTTGCCGTCGCCGATCTTGCCGGTCTGCGCTGCCGAGACGATTGCCTCGGTCACGCTGGCGGCATCTGCGTCGTCGACGAGGACCTCCATGCGAGCCTTAGGCACCAGGTCCACGGTGTACTCAGCACCGCGGTAGACCTCGGTGTGACCCTTCTGGCGGCCGTATCCGGCTGCCTCGGAGACCGTGACGCCCTTGACGCCTGCGGCTTCGAGAGCTGCGCGGACCTCGTCCGTGCGGTGTGGCTGAATGATCGCTGTGACCAACTTCATGGCTACTTCGCCTCCTCGTAGGCCGTCTCACCGTGTTCGGCGAGGTCAATACCCGAGATCTCGACCTCTTCGCTGACGCGCAGGCCGATCGTGTACTTGATAGCAAGACCGATGATCAGCGTAGCAATCGCGGCGTAAACAATCGTCACGAGAGCTGCCACGATCTGTGCCCAGAGTCCGCCGAGACCGCCGCCGAGCAGGAGTCCGTCCCAAGCACCGAAGGTGGTGGTACCGAACAGGCCGATGGCCACGGTGCCCCAGAGACCGGCAACAAGGTGAACGCCCACGACGTCAAGCGAGTCGTCGTAGCCGAACTTGAACTTCAGGCCAACAGCGAGTGCGGAGAACACACCGGCGAAGGCACCGATAAGGAGCGCGCCCCACGGGTCCACTGCCACAGCAGCGGGAGTGATGGCGACCAGACCGGCAACAACACCGGAAGCGGCACCGAGCGAGGTGGCCTTGCCGTCACGGATCTTCTCCGTCAGCAACCAACCAAGGATGGCGGCTGCAGCAGCAGTCGTGGTGTTGACCCAGGCAGCAGCTGCCGAGTCGTCAGCAGCGAAGGCCGAACCAGCGTTGAATCCGAACCAGCCGAACCACAGCAGGGCGGCGCCCAGCATGACGAACGGAAGGTTGTGGGGACGCATGGGCACCTTGCCGAAGCCCTTACGGACACCCAGCAGCAGTGCCAGCACGAGGCCAGCAACACCAGCGTTAATGTGCACGACGGTACCGCCGGCGAAGTCCTGCGGGAACCAGTCTTCGCTGAAGATGGGGCCGCCATCCGAGAGGATGCCGCCGCCCCAGACCCAGTGCGAGACGGGCGAGTAAACGAGGATGACCCACACGAAGGCGAAGACCATCCAGGCGCTGAACTTCATGCGGTCCGCGACCGAACCGGAGATCAGGGCCACGGTGATGATGGCGAAGGTCGCACCGAAGCCGGTCGCGATCAGTGCCTCACCATCTCCAGACACGAACGACGACTGAAGCAGGAAGTCCGTGCTTGGGTCACCGAACAGTCCGCCAATGGACTCTCCGACCGAGATCGAGTTACCTACGAGCACCCAGGCAACCGCGCCAACCGCGATCGCGCCGAAGCTCATCATCATCATGTTCAGCACCGACTTGCCGCGCGACATGCCACCGTAGAAGAACGCCAGTCCAGGCGTCATCAAGAGCACGAGCGACGCAGAGGTCAGGAGCCAGGCAATGTTGCCGCTGTCCATTCTGCTTCTCCTTTGTTCCCGCCCCTCGGCGAGTCAGGAGTCACACTTCCGCACTGCTGTTGCCCCTGCGCGGCCATTGTGTTTCGCGACTGTTACAACAGGCTCTCTCAGGTAAAAACTCTGTTGCGACAACAAATATGGGGAACTAATTGGCGATAACTGAGTCGACGACCCAGTCGCCGTCCGGATCGACGACCAGTCCATAGGTGAGGGTGTCGGTGATGTAGTCGGTGCCATCCAGCACCGTTTCGACCATCACAACCGTCGCTTTGTTGCCGTCAATCGTGAAGTCCGTGACCATGCGTTGGGCGGACTCGGCCTCTTCCGCGTAGTCCGCGGCGCTGTCCGCAAACTGCTCGCGGGAGTTAATCCCGAGCGACTCGAGCAGATGTGCCGTCGTGATCCACAGCAGGGCGCGGTAGTTGGCCTCGTCCCATGCGCGGCAGTACGCGTTGACGATCTCGACAGGCGTGCCGTTTTGTGGCAACCAGTCGATGCTCTTCTCGTCGAGCGGATCGCTCACGTTAGGAACCCAGGAGTCCGTCGACAAACTCTGCGGCGTCGAACGGCGCCAGGTCGTCAGCGCCCTCGCCGAGGCCAATCAGCTTGACCGGAACGCCCAGTTCGCGCTGCACCGCGACGACAATGCCACCCTTTGCGGTGCCATCCATCTTTGTCAGGACGATGCCGGACACCGGTGCCGCTTCTGCGAACACCTTGGCCTGGGTCATCCCGTTTTGACCCGTGGTGGCGTCAAGGACGAGGAGCACCTCGACCGGCGTCGCCGCCTTGGAGGACACCCGGATGATCTTGCCCAGCTGATCCATGAGGCCCGCCTTGTTCTGCAAGCGTCCCGCGGTGTCGATCAGGACGACGTCCGTGCCGTCTTCCTTTGCCTTTGCGGCGGCCTCGAAGGCAACCGACGCGGGATCGGCGCCATCGCGGTCCGAGCGCACGACGGGCACACCCACGTGGGCGCCCCATGTTTCGAGCTGGTCTGCGGCGGCCGCGCGGAAGGTGTCGGCGGCGCCCATCACCACGGTGCGGCCCTGCGCGACGAGAACGCGCGCAATCTTGCCTGCGGACGTGGTCTTACCGACTCCGTTTACGCCCACGACGATGATCGCCTCGTGCGCGCCGGATGCGGGAGCGGACAGATTGAGTTCGCGGTCGAGCGTGGGATCGACGATTTCGAGGAGGACCGCTCGCAACGTCTCGCGGGGATCGGCGTCGGGGTCAGCCTTCAGTCGCGCCTTGAGAGATTCGAGGATCTCGTCGGTGGCGCTGGCTCCCACGTCTGCCATGAGCAGCGTTTCTTCGAGTTCGTCCCAGTCATCCGCGGACAGCGAGCCGCGCGAGAAGATCGCCAGCAGGCTCGCCCCGAGGCCACCGGACAGGCGTGAACGTAGCCGTCCGAGGCGGCCATCGGGAGACTCCGGCGCCTCAACAGTCGCGGTCGCGGCGGGGGAACTGGGTTCCTCGCTCGCTGGTGCGGATGCCTCAGCGCCCGCGTCGCGTGTCTCTGGGGGGCGCGTGGTCGGGGTCGAATCCGAGCCCTTGCCTAGCTTGAGGAACCCGACGGCACCGCCGAGTGCTGCCAATGCCACAACGGCGACGACGATGAGGTCGGCATCACCGGGAATCCAGGTCACGTCCATGACGCCCAGTCTCTCAGGTCAGCGCAGTGCTTCACACCCGCGCACTGGATATTAAGGTCAGGCGTTAGCGGCGTCCCACGGCGAGTTCGCCAGTGGTGGGGAACTCGCTCGTGTCAGTCGAGGGCTCGATGGGAGCAGCCTTAGCGATCTGCTCGCGGCCAGCGTCGAAGGCGGAACGCGTCAGGTCCTTGGCCTGGCCGTAGGCGTCGATGGTCCATGCCTTGGCGCGGTCGGCACCAGAGAGCTCCTCGGGCTCAG
Organism: Demequina flava; assembly: GCF_000975035.1. Classification (GTDB taxonomy): domain Bacteria; phylum Actinomycetota; class Actinomycetes; order Actinomycetales; family Demequinaceae; genus Demequina; species Demequina flava. The sequence goes on from NZ_BBRA01000001.1 coordinate 205,526, forward strand.
CGTGGATTCCCTGCAATAGGGACCAGTCGCTGGCGGGGCGCTCGATCTCGTCGTAGACGTGTTCCTTGCCCCGATTGCGCTCCAGGCCAAAGGCGATCCGGAGCACGTGCCGCAGGCGACCCTCCGACAGTCCGGCGACAGCCACAACGGCGAGCGACAGCAGGACGGTGACGATGAGGAAAGACACGGGCGAACTGAACATCGAAGCAACCTCCATGCGAGACAAACGGACAAAACGGACACTCGCGGACGGCGCCAATAACCTTGGGATACAAGGAGGTGGCCCGCGCCGCGTCGTGGCCGCGCATGCACTCCGGAGCCGATAGCCTCCCCCACATGATGAACGCATCGCCTGCGCGCACCCGCGGAATCTGGATAGCCGTCGCCATCGCGCTCGTGGCGCTTGGCGTGGTCACCGTAGTGCTGACCACGGGATCAAATGAGGGCCCGACGGAGACCTCGTCCACTCCCGTGGCGGAAGCCGGCTGCAACGCCGACGGTGTCGAGTATATCGACCTCAATACTCAGGTCTCTGAGCCCGAGGACCCCATCTGCGTCACGATCGACACCGATACGACGCTGACCGTGGGCGCCGCATCGCTCGAGCCCGACACCCCCATTACGGTGACGCTCGCGACTGCCAGCGGTGATGTCCTCGCGACGGCGGACTCCACGCCTGAGGCCGACCCCGAAGTGACCGCTGAGGTCACCCCAGGAATCTATGAAATTCAGGTCACAGTGACCGGCGCGCCGAGTGATCCTCCCCCGCCGTTCCTCTTGGTGACCGCCACCTCCCAGGCAACTGAAGCATCGGACGAACCCACGAGCGAGCCCGATTCCTCGACGGCCGCCGCGACCGCGTGCCCAGCGGACGTACCGACTGTGGCCACCGATGCGCCCGCGACCGTGTCCGACGAGAACCCCTTGGCGTGCCTTGAGGTATCCGCGGACGCGTTCGTGAAGATCGGGGCGGACTCCGACGGCGGCGATGCGGACCTGAGACTGCTCGTCACGACGGCCGACGAGGCCCGCTCCCCCATCATCGCGATCGACGACACGTTCGGCACCGACCCGGAAGTGAGTTGGGACTTGGAGGCTGGCGCGTACTTCGTCGAGATCGCCGCCTGGGACGAGGCGCCCTTCGCGGACGTCGAGGTTTATGTCGACGACACCGGAACGCTGATGCGCCACGGAACGCCGTCCGCATCACAGGCCTCGCTCACGCCGGACGTGTGCGAGGACGCCCCGGCGCTCAGTGTGGGCGACGCGATGACCGTCGAGAGCGAAGGCGAATACCTCTGCGTCAGCGTCGATGAAAGCCAGCGCCTCACTATCCAGGCGGCAACGCTCGGCTCTCAGGATCTGGTGCTCGAGGTGCTGGGATTCGAGGCCGATGGCACACCGTTCCGCGTGGCGTGGGCCGACGGGAATCCGCTGGCAACCAGCCTCGCCGACACCGATCCACTGCTCGACCAGGTGTTCAGCAGCGGCACATGGGTTGTTGCGGTGACGGACTACCTCGGCGAGCCAGGCGAGGCCTACGACTTCCGGGTTGTCGCGACGGATTCGTAGCGCGCCGCGGGCGTGAGTTAGACCTCGTCGCTGAGGCGCTGCGAGATCACCGTCGTCACACCGTCGCCGCGCATCGTGACGCCATAGAGCGCATCGGCGATCTCCATGGTGTGCTTTTGGTGCGTGATGACAATGAGCTGGCTGTCTTCTTGGAGCTCGGTGAAGATCTCGAGAAGGCGACCCAAGTTGATGTCGTCGAGCGCCGCCTCGACCTCGTCCATTACGTAGAACGGGCTAGGGCGGGCCTTAAAGATTGAGACGAGCATCGCCACGGCCGTGAGTGACCGCTCGCCGCCCGACAGCAGCGATAGCCGCTTGACCTTCTTGCCCGCGGGGCGCGCCTCAATCTCGATGCCCGTGGTGAGCATGTTCTTGGGGTCAGTGAGGACGAGCTTTCCCTCGCCGCCAGGGAAGAGCCGCGGGAAGATCCTGTCGAACTGCTTCGCGGTGTCCTCGAAGGCCTCGACGAAGATGCGCTCAACGCGTTCGTCGATCTCGCGCACGATCTCGAGCAGGTCCTCGCGGGACTTCTTGATGTCGGCGAGCTGATCTTGGAGGAAGGTGTGGCGTTCCTCGAGCGCGGCGAACTCCTCGAGCGCGAGAGGGTTGACCTTGCCCAGCTGGTTCATGGCGCGCTCAGCGGTGCGCAGGCGCTTCTCCTGACGCTCGCGCACGTACGGCTCGGTCGGGGGGTTGCCGTCCTCGTCCGGTTCACCTTCGTGGACGGGGACCGGGAGGTGAGGGCCAAACTCCTCGACCAGCTGCGCCGGGTCCATGCTCAGGTCATCGACGGCGCGCTGTTCCAACTGCTCATGGCGCACACGTAGCTGCGTGCGCATGACCTCGTCGCGGTGGGCGTCGTCGGTCAAGCGACGGTGCTCGTCGGCCATCTGCTCGACAAGCTTGCGTACGTCACCGAGCTGTCCGGAGCGCTCGTTGCGAGCGGCCTCCGCCGCGGCGCGCGCGTCGTCTGCCTGGGCGACCGAGGAGTCGATGGCCGCGAGCGCGTCCGTGCAGCCAGCAATGACCTCTCGCGCGGCGAGGGCCTGGCGTTCGCGTCGCTTGGCGGCCTCTTCAGCGCGCACGCGGGCGTCCCGCTCGGCTTCCACAGCGCGCTCAAGTGACTCGGCACGGGCGGCCGATGCTCGGGCTCGCTCTTCAGAAGTACGTAGCGAGAGGCGGGCTTCAGTTTCGCGGGCACGTGCGGAACGGGCCGATGCTTCATCGTCATCGCGCTGCGTTTGCGCTTCGCGGGTGTCGGCTTCGGTTTGCTCGGGTTCGGCCTGAGCTGCGGCAAGGCGTTCGGTGAGGCTCTTGAGCTCCTCGGACTGCTCGGCCATGCGGGCTTGGGCGGCCTCAATCTGGCCGACGTGGCGTTCAGAGTCCGCCTTTGCGGCACGGGCTGAAGCGCCCAAGTGGCCAAGTTGCTCCGCGACGGCGGCCATTTTGGCGTCCGACTCGTTGAGGCGCTCGAGGGTGCGTTCATGGTGGCTGCGGGCGTCCGCGGTGGCCTCTTCGGCATCGGCGAGATCCTGGGTGATCTTCTCCACCTGCTTGGCCGCGGCGTCCCGCTTGGCGCGTGCCTCGTCGTGCGCTGCCTGCATCTGGAGGACGCTTGGGGCGTCTCCGGCACCTCCCGAAGCGGACCGTGCTCCCAGCACATCTCCGCGGCGCGTGACTGCGGTCACTTGAGGAAGCTTCCCGACCAGGGAGCGCGCTGCGGCGAGGTCGTCGACGACGGCGACGCCGGACACCAGCGAACGAACGGTCTCCGCGATTCCGCCGGCTCCGGACACGAGGTCTGCGGCCCAGTCAGCGCCTGCAGGCAGCGTGACATCAGGCTGGCTGATCGTTGCTGATGGGTCGGCCACCAGGAACCGCGCGCGACCTGCGTCTTCATCGCGTAGCCAGCGAATGGCGTCGACGGCGTCTTCGACGGATTCAACGGCGAGTGCGTCAGCAAGTGGGCCGAGCGCGGCGGCAATCGCGTCCTCTGCTTCTGCGCCCACTTCGATCAGGGCGGCGACGGTTCCGCGCACTGACGTCGAACCCGAGGCCAGAAGCTCTCCGGCGCCGTCCTTACGGGCCAGCGACATCTCGAGGGCTTCGACCTTCGCGGCCCACGTGTCACGCTCGCGCATCGCGACGTGGAGGGCGTCCTTAAGTTCGTCGCGCTTGGCCTTGGCGTTGTCCCACGCCTCGGTGGCGGCTTCGTGAAGTGCGTCGAGGTCTTCCTCGTCGCCCTCGACCGATGCAACGGTCGTTTCGAGCGCCTTGAACTCGGTGTTGGCGTCGTGGGCGCGCTTGTCGGCATCGTCCTTGGCCTCGCGCAGACGCCCGATCTCTTGCTCGGCCGCCTCGACACGGCTGCGGCGCGCGGATACGTCGCCCGCTAGGCGCGCAACGCCTTCACGTCGGTCGGCGACCGACCGCATGAGGTTAGCCAGGTGCTTTTCTGAAGCCTCGGCGACCTTCTCCGCTTCTTGACGCTCCTCCTCAGCAGTGACCAAAGCATCGGCCGCTTGCTGGACTTCCGCATCCAACTCCTGCTTGGCCGCCCGAGCCCGCTCGAGCTGCTCGTCCAGGTCCACGAGGTCGGTGGGCGGCGCGGCGTCGGTCGCGGTGCCGAGCATGCGTAGGCGCTCTTGGGCGAGCGACTCGAGATTGCGCAGGCGCTCACGGATCGCGCTGAGTCGGTAGTAAATGTCATTCGCGGCGGTAAGGGCGGGGGTGGCTTCGGCGGCGCTGCGCTCGAGTGTCGCGAGGCGGTCGCGGGCCTCCCCCAGTTCTTTCTCGACCTGTTCACGGCGTTCAAGGAGTGCTGACTCATCTGCCTTACCGGCATCCAGCTTGGCCTGCATCTGCGCCAGGTCATCTGCAAGCAGTCGGGCACGTGCGTCGCGCACATCGATTTGGATCTGCTGAGCGCGGCGGGCGACCTCTGCCTGCTTGCCGAGGGGCCCGAGCTGGCGGCGAATCTCAGCGGTCAGGTCCTGGACGCGCGTGAGATTCGCTTGCATCCCGTCAAGCTTGCGCAGCGCTTTGTCCTTACGGCGGCGGTGCTTAAGGATGCCGGCGGCCTCCTCAATGAAGTGGCGTCGCTCCTCAGGGGTCGCGCGCAACACGGCATCAAGCTGACCCTGACCCACGATGACGTGCATCTCACGGCCGAGCCCAGAGTCACTCAGCAGGTCCTGAATATCCATCAGACGGCAGTTGGAGCCGTTGATCGCGTACTCGGACCCGCCGGAGCGGAACAGGGTCCGCGAGATCGTGACCTCGGTGTACTCAATGGGAAGAGCGCCGTCGGTGTTGTCGATCGTCAGCGAGACCTCGGCGCGGCCCAACGGAGCACGACCGGAAGTACCAGCGAAGATGACATCGTCCATCTTGCCGCCACGCAGGGTTTTCGCACCCTGCTCACCCATCACCCAGGCGAGCGCATCCACGACGTTGGACTTGCCCGAGCCGTTAGGGCCCACCACACAGGTGACTCCCGGCTCGAACTCCAGCGTCGTGGCAGACGCAAAGGACTTAAAGCCTCGGAGCGTCAGTGTCTTGAGGTACACGCAGGTCAGCCTAGGGGACGCACAGCGCTACGAACGTGAGGCGTACCAGGTATAGCCAGCATCGGCCCTCCTCCCGAATGGCCTCACGCCTTGGGTTGCGCACTACAGCGAAGGGAACCAGATCCCAATCTCGCGGGCGGACGACTCGGTGGAGTCGGAGCCGTGCACGAGGTTTTGGAGCACCTTGGTGGGCCACTGACGACCCAGGTCACCGCGAATGGTGCCAGGCGCTGCCGACGTGGGGTCGGTGGTGCCGGCCAGCGAGCGGAAGCCCTCGATGACGCGGTCACCCTCGGCGACGACCGCCAGCGTGGGCCCGGACAGCATGAACTCAACCAGCGGCTCGTAGAACGGCTTGCCGACGTGCTCTTCGTAGTGCTGCTCGAGGAGTTCGGGGGTCGCGGTGCGCAGTTCGACGGCGGCGAGCTTGTAGCCCTTGGCCTCGATGCGGCGCAGGATCTCGCCGGACAGGCCGCGGCTGACGCCATCAGGCTTGACGAGGATGAGGGTGCGTTCGGTGGGCGTATTCGCATCGGTCATGGCCACGACCATACCGGCGCGAAGGCGCGCGTGGGAGCATAGTGCGGTGATCACGCTCGATGACTTTGCGACCTTTCCCGACTTCCCCGTTCCCGGCGTCTTGTTCTACGACATCTCGCCGATCCTGGCCGACCCTGCGCGCTTCCGTGACGCGTGCGATGGGTTGATGCCTGTCTCCCCCGTCGATGTCGTCGTGGGCGTGGACGCGCGCGGCTTCATCTTTGCGCCGGTTGTTGCTCAGTCCCTTGAACTCGGCATGGCGATGGTGCGTAAGAAGGGCAAGATGCCCGGCGAACTGCTCGAGGCCGACGCGACCATTGAGTACGGCGCATCCGAGCTCGTCCTCGACCCAAACGGCATTGCGGGCAAGCGCGTGCTCGTGATCGACGACGTGCTCGCCACGGGCGGTACCGCGGTCGCCGTTGCGGACATGCTGGAGCGCGCGGGTGCGGCGAGCGTGCAGTTCAGTTTCTTGATGGAGATCGAAGCCTTGATGGGCCGCGAGCGGTTGGCCGACTACGCCGTCAACACGGTCGTGCACGTCTAGCGCTCCGTCGCCCCCTTCCCTGCCCTCTCCCTCGCCCCCTTGTGCCCTGGCCGTACATACTCGGCGGGGTTTGGGAGCCGGAGGGCTCGTGGCCGTCAGTTCTCGGTGATTGCTGCGTGAGTGGTGCTGGCCGGGGTTAACCGCGTCCGACTTTGTCGAGGTAGGTGTTGATGTCGTCGTCTGGGACGGTGTAGTTGTCGGTGCCGTCGGCATCCGGGTCGGTCAATGTTGGGACCGCACCGGTGGGTGCCTTCTGGCCGGATGCGCAGTTGCCGCCCAAGTCACAGTCCACCAGGCGTGGCGTCGGCGAATAGAGGTGGACGGAGCGCTGTTCGCTGGTCGTGGTTGCCGTGCCCGGCGCATCGATCCAGGTATCACCGCCGTTGAGGCTGTAGGCACCTTCCCATGTCGTGGTGAGATTCCAGCCGATGCGTCGCTCACCCGGCATGAACGTGATCGGATCATCATCGCTCTCGTAGCCACCTGACGGGGTGGTGTGGACGTATTCGTCGCCGTCGGTGGAAGACCAGTGCCATGTAGTTGGAGTGGCTCGCAGTGTGACCGTGGTGCCTGCGAGCGTCACGGTCGCAGTCTGCGGTTCTCCATTGGGAATCGCGTAGAACCCCTGGTGAGTGGTCGCCCATCCGTTGTCGGGCTGCAACACATAGCCCTCGGGCGCGATCGTCATGGACTGCCACGCCTCAATCGCCAACGCATGAATCGGATCCGTAGTGCAGGTGTAGTTGCTCACACGTCGCCACGGACCGTATGCGGTGTCAGAAACCGGATCCGACCGCCAAAGCGGATCCTGAAGAACTTGCCCATCCGTGCATTCGACGCCTGGGGTGGCCTCTCCCGCACCTCCACAGACGGGGATTGTGCCGTGAAACTCTACTGACACCCCTGCGGCATACTCGCCCGACATAGTCCATGCCGCACAAATCGGCGCCCGTTCCCAACGCACTTCGCGATGCTCGGCACCTTCACCGAAACCGGACTGGTCGACGGTCTGTCCGGAATCCTCGCGGAGCTCCGCTTCAAGGCGGTCTCCGCAAGTCATCGCAAAGAGGCCCGAACTCGCATCGCCGTCATTACATGGGGCAGAGGCCCGAGCCAGCGGCTGGGAAATCAGCAAGCTGCCGGCCGCTAACCCAAGCGCGACCACGACAGGAGACATCACGTGCGCTCTGCTCCGACGTATTGCACGCGCCAGTGGTCTTCATAGATCAGAATTACAGTCGCAAGCCCTGGACCACCATCGTCAATCACCTCAGAAGCGCCATCCGACGAGGTCCTCACCAAGTCCTCGACGTCAACCTCAAACTCGATTGCCCAGGTGCCGTCTTGCTGCAGGCCTGATTTTGAGTCGACTGCTCGCGCTTCGATGGCACCGCCACTGAGCTCGGCATTCTCACTCGCCACTTGTTCATAGTGATCCTTAACACCAGAACAGAAGTCACAGTCCGCGGTGGTCAACGCGGCGAAGAGCGCCGGTGCCTCACCAACAATGTCGTGGTAACTCGAAAGAAACCGCGTGGCAAACGCAGTTGCGCCCGCGACGTCTTCAACTGACTGCGCTTCGGGAAAATCCTCAGCCAACTCCACTGGGTTCACCTCGGCCGCCGTCGCGGGTGGCGTGATCGAAGTAGGCGCCGCGGACACCTCTGCCGCGCCAGCATCGGCCGATGGGCTCACCGAGACCCCAGCAACACCTTCCCCGGTGCACCCGGCGAGCAGTACCAACGTACCCAGGCCAGCAACGGCGCCGACCAAGGTTCTACGAATTCGAGAAGTCTGTTGTGCCCCCATGCCACGCGACGATAGCCGCGCCACGCGCCACCTCGCGAGGGCAAAACCGCAATCTGTGGAAAACCCGCGTCGAGCTCAGCGCTTGCGCGGAACCGCCTTATACCCAGGCGCCCAGCGCACGCCGATCAACACCAGCGGGACGAGCACGAGCGTCAGGCACAGAGTCTCGAACAGAATGAATCCGAGGTCGGGCTCGAGCGGCACCGGGCTCTGCTCGCGCATCCAACCCGCGTGGATGGCAAGCGCGGTAATCAGCAACGCACCGGAGATCGCCATGACCAGGATCGCCACCCACAGCGGCATCTGCTTGGTCCCGGGGTTCTCCCGCAGGTGCTGGGCCCACGTCCGTAGCGCGAACGCGACGGTGAAGAACGTCACGAGAAGGCCAAAGAAGATCGTCATATAGACCGTGAAAGGCAGGTTTCCATCGGACTCACCTCGCACCTCCGCCATCCGCAAGAGCGCGGCCTGCTCCAAGCCCCAGAACACCATCGAGATGCCGATGGTCCCGGCCACAAGAGCAAGCATCATGCGCCTGAGGAAGACCCGCGCGGAACTCACTCCGGCGACTCCCGTGCTTCCTGGGCCGCGTCGAACTCGGCTCGTTCGCGGTCAATACGGCCGCCAATGCGCAGTCCCATGATCCACAGAATCAAGAAGACGACGCCGACGACGGCAATCGCGGGGTCAAGCAAGCCGGCAACGATCAGGGGTACCTGCAGCGCCCATCCAAGCGGCTGGCCCCACGACTTCGCTTGCTTCCCTGACGCCCAGGCCATGATGAGCACCAGCACGAGTCCGCCGCCAAGCAGCCACGGGATCGGCACGTCAACCATGCCGCCACGCGCGAGACCCCACAGAAGCAGCGTCGCAAACAGAGCGCAGAACGCCTCGAGCATGAGAACGGCCTGTGTGAAGATCAGCTTCGCGGAGCGCTTCTTGCCGGTCTTGGGGACGTCCGGTTCCGTGGTTTCGGCCGATGCTGGGGCCGGGCTGGAAGCGGCGCCTTCACCATCGAGTGGCGTGGGAGGCGTGGGGTCTTGCTCGGTCATCGTGCCTGCCCGGTGCCCTTACGCTCGTCGGCCCGCATGAGGATGCGCACCTCTGAAATGAGCGTGACGGAACCGACGGCGAGCACACCCGCGCCCATGTCGTGGTCGCGCTCGGCAATCTGCACGGCGCGGTCGAGCGCATCAGGCAGGTTGCTCGCGACGGTGACGCGGTCCTCGCCGAACAGCGGAGTGGCGATGGCTTCAAGGTCATCAGTCGACATTGCGCGCGGCGAGGTCGACGCGGTCAGGACCACGTGGTCGAGCGCAGGCTCGAGTCCCGCCAGGATTCCCTCGGCATCCTTGTCCTCGAGGATCCCGACGACGCCGACGAGCGACTTGAATGTGAACGACTCCTCGAGCGCGCCCACGAGCGCGTCGATGCCCGCAGGGTTGTGAGCGGCATCGACAAGAACCATGGGCGAGGTGCGCACAGCCTCGAGGCGGCCCGGCGACGTGACGTTTCCGAAGCCGGTCTCGATGGTCTCGCCGGCTAGTGCGGCGGGCTCTCCCCCGTCGGCCATGAGTGCCTCGACCGCCGCGAGCGCCAGCAGCGCGTTGGATGCCTGGTAGTCGCCGTAAAGCGGGACAAAGATGTCGGTGTAGGTCGCCGCCGTGGTGCGCAGAGTGACGAGCTGGCCGCCTACGCCTGGCTGGCGTTCAACAACCTCGATGTCGGAGCCCTCCCACTGCACGCGGGCTTCGCGCTCCGCCGCAGCGCCAATCAGCACCGGCAGGACCGCCTCCGACTGCTCGGAGATGATGGTCGCGGCTCCGGGCTTGATGATGCCCGCCTTCTCGCTCGCGATACCGGCGAGCGAATCGCCAAGCCACTGCGCGTGGTCCATCGAGATGGGCGCGATGACGGACACGTCGCCATCGGCAACGTTGGTCGCATCCCACACGCCACCCATGCCGACCTCGATCACTGCGACATCAACGGGCGCGTCGGCGAAGGCCGCGAATGCGAGCACCACGAGCACCTCGAAGAAACTCAGTCGCGGCCCGCCGTTCTCGATCGACTTCGCATCGACCAGGTGGATGATCGGCGCGACCTCGGTCCACAGGCGGATGAAGTCCTCCTGCGCAATGGGCTCACCGTCGATCTGGATACGCTCGCGCACGGACGACAGGTGCGGCGACGTGAACATCCCGGTCCGCAGTCCGTGCTCGCGCACGAGCGACTCGGCCATGCGGGCGGTCGACGTCTTCCCGTTGGTACCGGTGAGGTGAATCACCTTGTACGCATGCTGGGGATCGCCGAGCAGCGCGCACACGTCGCGCACACGGTCAAGGGTCGGTTCAAAGGAGTGCTCGGGGTTGCGGGAGATGATGTGCTGATAAATCTCGCGCTCGGCCTCGTCCGGAGAGAGGCCACCAAGCATGAGGTCAGAAGACTCAGGCATGGGACCCAGTCTCCCATGCCGCACCTAGACTCGCGCCATGCCCGTCACTCACATCGACCTGTCGCAGCCCGTCGCCGACGGCACGGTAACCACTCCCGGCCAGCCCAGCGCGCGCATCGGCTGGTGGCGCACCCATTCCGACACCGCGTCGATGTACGCCGAAGGGACGTCGTTCGCGTTCTCTCACCTGGATGTCATTGGCGGCACCGGCACGTACATGGACGCTCCCCTACACCGCTTCCCCGGCGGCGCGGACATCACCGGATACGAGTTGGACCGTCTCGTGAGTGTTCCCGGGATCGTGATCGACGTTGAGGGGTCTTTTCTTTCGGCCGATGCTGTGGCCGGCCTGGACATCGAAGGCAAAGCCGTCCTTGTGCGCACCGGCGCGAGTGCACGGTTCAATACGGATGGCTACGTGGTCGACGCTCCGTTCATCAGCGCCGACGCCGGAGCCGCGCTTGCTGCCGCGGGGCCGGCCATGGTGGGAATCGACGGCCCAAACGTCGACGGCACATCCACGAACGCGAGACCCGTCCACACTTCGCTGCTCGCTGCGGGCATTCCGATCATCGAGCACATGACGAACATCGACCGGCTGCCACGCGACGGCTTCACCGTGACAGCCGTTCCGTTGAACTTCGCGGGCCTGGCGACCTCGCCCGTCCGTCCGTTCGCAACCGTTCCCGCGTAGCACCACCACTCGCAAGGAGTTCTCGCATGACAGAAGACATCTCTGGAGGTCACGTCAACGAGGTCGAACGGATTGGCGACACCGTTCACCGCACAGCGGGGCCATGGACGCCGACCATCCACGCATTCCTCACACACGTGCGCGACAGTGGCATGACATTCGTACCGGCGCCCCTGGGCTTCGACTCCCAAGGCCGCGAGGTACTGACGTGGATCGACGGCAACGTGGGCGGCTGGCCGGTTCCGCAGTGGGTGTGGACGGAGAAGACTCGAGTCCAGGTTGGCCAGATGTTGCGCTTCTTGCACGACGCATCCGTGGACTTTGATCCCGATTCCCCGCACTGGCGTTCGCCCAGCCACGAGCCGCCCGAAGTCATCTGTCTCAACGACGCCGCCCCCTACAACATGGTCCATGACGGCACTCGTGTCGTGGCGTTTATTGACGTCGATATGTCCTCGCCCGGCCCCAGAGTGTGGGATCTCGCCTACCTCGCGTATCGCCTGTGTGGCTGGTGCGAAGATATGCCCGCCCCGGCGGGTACGACTCCAGGAGATCGTCTCCACGATCTTCTCGACGCGTACGGTCGCGATGTAGCACCCACGTCACGCGAAGTACTCGCCACCATGCACACGCGCCTCCTGGACCTCGCGGATTGGTCAGATAACCATGCGGTCGCTTCGGGCGCGTCGGAGCTCCACGCTCACGCTGAGATGTACCGCCGCGACGCGACCCGCCTGACCGGCCAGCCGGACTGCGGGCAACGGCCCTGGTGAGCCGTAACGTTTGGTGGAGCCGCATCGATACCGTCCGACCCTAAAAGATCGCTGGCTGAACCCGCGCCCTCGGACACCGCAGCCATAACGGCGGGGTTGGCGATTGGACACTCAACGGTTCCCGCGAAAACACACCCCAGGCACAACCCATCGCTGTCGCTCCCAGCGGGTCCGCATCGGGTCCAGTGGGCGCGAACGAGGGACCGCGTGAGGAAATAGCGCGGACAACGATGGAGACGACCGACAGTCCATCAGAAATCACCCACTTGAAGGCCGGGAGTGCTAGCGGGATTAAGGCTGCGGGGGCACATCAGGCAGAGCAATTTGACGCCCCCGCAAGAAAGGTATCCAATTAACGTATTATCGGATGCAACATACCTAACGGCTGATCATCGGAGGCCCCCGTGGACAACCACACGACTGCCGTCTCGCGCGCACACGCAACCCTGAAGCGCATCGACGCCGACCCCACTCGAGCGGTGTGGATTGAGCTCCGAGACGCCTCAGCCATTCTCGCCGAGGCGCAGGCTGTCGATGAGAGGGTCACAACGGGCGAACCACTCCCCCTCGCGGGGCTCACCGTCGCAGTCAAGAACAACATTGACGTGGAGGGGATTCGCACCACTGCTGCACACCCGAACTTTGGTGCGGTTGCCAGTGCCGACTCTGCAGCTGTCGCGAGGCTTCGCGAAGCTGGCGCAATCATCATTGGGTCGACAAACATGGACCAGTTCGCCACTGGGCTCGTCGGCACCCGTTCCCCTTTTGGAGCCCTGGAGTCCGCCACCCACTCAGGCAGGATCGCAGGAGGCTCGTCCTCAGGCTCGGCGGTGGCGACGGCCCGCAATTTAGTCGACATCGCACTCGGAACCGACACCGCCGGCAGTGGCCGTGTTCCTGCCGCCCTGAACGGCATCGTCGGCATCAAGTGCACTCGCGGACTCATCCCTGCGTCCGGCGTCGTGCCCGCCTCTCGCACTTATGACTGTGTCACCGTGTTTGCACGGGACGTCGCCACTGCAGCAAGGGCCGCCGCAGTCCTCATCGGCCCCAATACTGCGGACCCGCTATCTCGAACATGGTCACTAGATGCCCCGCTGGCGGCTCCCCCGACGCCTACCGTTGCAGTTCCTCGCGCCGAAGACCTCACGTCTCTCGACGCTGAACGAGTAGAGGCCTTCGAGGCGGCCGCGCGCCGCCTCGAGGCGAGCGGAGCCCGGTTGGTGACAGTGGACATCAGCGGACTGCTCGAAGCCGCGAAGCTCCTGTATGGCGGCGCCATCGCCGCAGAACGTGCCGCAGCATACGGAGAATTCCTTGCCAGCCACCCGGAAGGTGCGAACCCGATTGTCGCGAGCATCGCCGCTGGCGCAAGCCGGCACAACGCTGTCGACCTTGTGAAGGACACCGAGCGGCTTGACCAGGCGCGCGCCGAGGCAAGACGGCTCCTCAAAGAAACTCACGCACTACTCATTCCCACGGCGCCCATGCACCCCACTCTGGCCGAGGTGGAAGCGGATCCCGTCGCCACGAATACGCGCATGGGGACTTTCACAAACTTCATGAACCTTCTTGACCTGTGCGGCGTCGCAGTGCCGGCAGCAAGCACGAAAACCGGCGGCTTTGGCGTCACCGTGGTCGCGCGCGCCTTCGAGGATCAGGTTGCGCTGGACCTCGCCGCTATCTTAACCGGGGAGAGTTCGCCACCGCGGCTGGGTGGGGGCACCCCCCTAGCAGTCTTTGGCGCCCACCTCTCGGGAGAGCCGCTGAACGGTCAACTCACTGACCGAGGCGCCACTCTTGTCGGCCCAATCGCCACCACGGAGAGCTACCGCATGGTCGAGCTACCAGGAGATGTGCCGAAACCAGGAGTAGCACCAGCACCGCAGGGTGAAGGCGCACGCATCAACGGGGAACTGTGGATGCTCCCTCCGAGCGCTTGGGGCCCGCTCCTCGCCGACGTTCGAGTACCGCTGGCACTCGGCCCGGTTGAACTCGATACCGGCGCAGTGGTCACCGGGTTCTTGTCTACGAACATGGACGGCACGGACATCACCTCCGTTGGTGACTGGCGAGCACACAGGCGTTCCCAACGGACCGCCTGACAGGCGTGCCCTAGACTGTGTCAATTGGATCCAACGGCGCGGTATCGCGCGCGCTCCAAGACAACCTGCGAGGGGCAATTCCTATATGACCGCCACAGACAGCGCCGCACTGGTCGACGATCTTGCCAACAAGCTTCGTGACTTGATCGTGTCGGGAGAAATCGCCGCGGGGACACCACTGCGCCAAGCGGATCTGGCCGTGCGCTTTGGCACGAGCCGCACTCCCGTACGAGAAGCCCTCCGTCAACTTCAGGCAGGCGGGCTGATCGAAATATTCCCTCACCGCGGCGCGATCGTGCGGATTCCCACACCCTGGGAGGTCCGCGAGTCCTACGAAGTGCGCGCAGAACTAGAGGCCCTCGCCGCACGACGCGCGGCGACGCGGCTGTCGACTCAAGCCATCGCCCAGATGCGCGAGCACAACGACAAGCTCTTCGACCTCACCCGAGCGGCCGCCCAGGAGGGCTCCCAGGACTCCACGAGTCAGATACTGGATGCGGCGAACGAGTACGCACTGCACCCAGCAATCCTGGCGGCCGCCGACAACGCCCGCCTCGAGTCCGTGCTCGACGGCGTTCAAGCGTCTCTTCCCAAGAATGTGCCAGGTTTGCTCCTACTCGAAAACGCAAGCCACCGCGAAGAAAACCACCGAGAACACACACGCATCATCGACGCGCTTGCCGCCCAGGACGCCAACGCGGCATCGGACCTGATGCGGGCCCACGTCCTCAGCGCGGGTGATCAGGTCGCACGCTGGTACGAACGGCGTTCGACCAAGATACTTCGCCACTAAGCCCTCACTCCCGGTTTTGACATCCGACACTGAGCCAGTGCACGTCATTCGGGTTTGGATCCAATATACTGATAATAGGGTCCATTACGCTATGTCTCGGAGCACTCCATGCCTCTTGCCCCCGCAGGTCACCGTTCATGGGGCTTTTGGCTCGTCACTCTTGCCGCGACCGCGAACTACGCAGTTATGGCAGCCACAGCCCCGCTCCTGAATAGATCCGTCCCTGAACTTCTCGGGTACGACACGGCCATCGCGGGTAGCTTTGTTGCGATAGCGGGGTTCGCGGGAATGGCCACCATGCCCGCGCTGGGCTACTTAGCAGGACGATTCGGCCCACCGAGAGTCACAATTGTGGCAGCCGCCCTGGCCACCATCGGGATCGGGATCGCGACCATCGCGTTCGCAACTCCTGGAATCGTGGCGAGCCGGATCGTATACGGCCTCGGAAACGCTGGAATTACCGTGGCGACCACAGCGTGGGTTAGCGCCACCTCCCCTGCGGCTTCTCGCGGCCGCGCTCTCGGTTATTACGGGATGAGCGTCTGGTTGGGCTTGGCGATCGGGCCAGTGCTGGCAGAGAACGTATATGCAGCCATTGGCAACGGCCGCACCTGGGCCGTTCTGCTCGCGGTCCAGGCTCTGACCTTTATTCTCGCTGTGACGGTACGGGGCAACCCCGTGCGTGGTGAAGACTCCCGGGCGGGTCAGGCCTCCACCGTGACGACCGTGCGCCGAGCCGTCGCCGTGCCCGCCGCAGTGGCCATTGCAGCTTGGGGCGCACAGGGCGTGCTCACGGCATTCCTCGTTTCGCATCTGGAGGCACGCAGCATTCCCGCAACGGGGCTCCAGGGCGGAGCCACCATCCTGCTGGTGTTCGCGAGTTCAGTATTACTCGCCCGTATCGCGCTGGCGTCCTTCACCGACCGCCTTGGACCCACACGCGCCACGCAAACGGCGCTCGGAGTCGTTGCACTAGGACTAGCGGGACTTGCTGTTGCCCCAGGATTCGCTACTGCATGCGCGGCAGCAATCGCCCTTGGATTTGGCTATGCGCCGCTCTATCCCTCGCTGACCGTGCTGGCGACCCAGTCGCTCGCGGGGCCAGATAGGTCAACCGCCATTGGCTGGTTCTCCGCCGCGACGTCAGCAGGCATGGCAGTCGGGGCCGTCGCTGGAGGATCCCTGATTGTTGTCGTGGGATCGACAGCGACGATCGCGCTCTGTGCTGTGGCTCAAATCGCAGTTATCCCCCTCTTACCTCCGGCTAAAACTCGAAATGCCGCGAGGAGTTAAAAGGCACGCGCGTCAAGGGTCGATGGACGCGACGCAAGGCCAACGAAAAGCAGCCGGCGGCCACCACAGTGACCGCCGGCTGAATCGTCGAAATGCCTATCGCGTGCGTTGCGGCTCCTGCTCGCGAACAGCCGCTGCAAGCGCTCGCGAGGTGCGTTCGACACAACGATCAAACTCGGCTCGTCCATGCTCGGCATTTGCCGCTTCAACTTCGTTGCCCCACACCCCCGACTCCGACACCTGATCCATTCGGTAGTCCCAGAACGAATCTACGTCGGCATGTGAGATCGCCTTGTCCATGCGCACCAGATCGGGCCGCAAGTGCAGCATTACAGAAGTTTCAAAGAAGTTGGCGTGCATCAAACCACGTCCGAATTGGACTCGCCCGTCAACCTCGGGCCCGGGATACATGGTTACGTACCCGATCGAGCGAGCGCGCACGTCGTCGTAACGAGTACGGAGCTTTTCTATCGACACGTCGAGGGCACCGTTGTTCCAGATGTGCCCCGAAATGAAGATGAACTGGCGCACACCGGAGGCGTACAAAGAGTCGGTCAAGTCATGCATGACAGCAATGAGCGTTTCTGGGCGCAAGGTGAGCGTGCCGGGAAAGTCGCCGTGAGACCCGGAGACCCCGATCGAGACGGGGGGTACAACTGGAATTCCAGTAATGGCGGACACGCAGTCGGTCAGTGCGGCATCGATCTCGGTGTCAACATTCATGGGCAAGTGCGGCCCATGCTGTTCGATCGCACCGATAGGAATGATGGCTGCACGGTGGTGTTCGACGGTCGAGGACACTGATAGCCAATCGAGTTCCTCCCACCTCAACGGCGCGCCGGTTCCTCCTAGTTCTGAGGCAAGTGCGCGGATATCAAGTCCAGTGGGTGGCAATGATGGGGTCATGCGGGGTCCTCCTTGAAAGGCGTAGTTAGGCGTCCTATGCGCTGATGGCGGTAGGGCAACAGCTCTTCTGCAGTAACGGCCGCTGGATCCCCCGCCTTGCCAGCCCATACACGCGCGCTCGGCCACATCTCGGCCAGGAGCTCAGCGCACACGCCGCAAGGCTCAATGAGATGATCCGTGCCGTCTGGCCTCCTCACAACCGCCACGAGGGACACGACGCGCAGCCCGACGGCCACCGCGGCAGAGGCGACTCCCGACTCTGCGCATATTGAAGCGCGACCCTGGGAGGCTTCGACGTGAATGCCCGTCACCACTCGGCCGTCCTCTAAACGCGCAGCGGCCGCGACCTCATGTCGACGAACCTCATACCGCGCCTCAAGAAGTGCGATGGCTTCGCTCATGAGCGCAGAGTCAGCGGTTCCCATACAGGCCTGGGCCTGGATCACTGTTGGGCGTTGGGCGCTCATACCCAGCCCATGATTCGGCACATGTTCCCTCCTTCAATCAACGCACGATCATCGGCATCCGGTACCGCCTTCGCAATCTTCATACGCTCAAGGTCGAAGTCGGAACCGGGCCACTCGGAACCCATCAGGATCTTCTCCGCCCCGACCCGAGCGTACGCTCGCTTAACGTCTGACATGAGGGTCGCCGACGTTTCTAAGTAGACGTTCTCGCGGCGCTCAGCGACGATGATCGCTTCTGGGACGTTCCACACTGCACCCATGTGAGCGATGATGGTGGGCACCGTCGGGTGGTCTTTCGCAATCTCCTCGATAGCAAACGGCGCACAAAACGCATCATCCAGCGCGTTAATAAGTACCGGGATCTTCAACTCAGCGCAAACCTCAAAAACGGGATCGAGCAGTCCGTGATCGGCAACGTGGTAGCCGTGCATACTCGGATGAAGCTTTAGTCCGACAAGACCCGCATCGACGAACGTTCGGATCTGCTCGGTGGCGTCGTCGTCTTGTGGCATGACTTGGCCAAACCCGAAGAGTCGGTCAGGGTGACGCTTGACAAGTCCCGCGAGGAACTCATTCTCGATGCGCTGCGCTAGCGAACACACCATCGCCTTGTCCACTCCCGCCGCGTCCATCCGGTCGAGGATGCGAGAGGCATCAAACGGCACATAAGGCGGCGCCTGTTGCCCTGGACGCGCGCCGGTGAGGTAGTCACTGCGCCCACGCACATCCTGCGTTGTGTTGTAACTATCAATAATCATGAGCTTCTCCTTGTGTTCAGACGATGGGACGGACGATGGCTACCGGTTGGCCCGCGGTGACCGGTTCGCCGGGGTTGACAAGTAGTTCCAGGACAGTGACGGCACGCTCGGGCACAACGGGAACTTCCATCTTCATGGCCTCGAGGACAACGATTGCGTCGCCCGCGCCAGCTTCCTGACCTGGTACGGCGGGTACTTTCCAGACGACACCGGCCATGGGTGCTACGCACACGTCCGCCCCGTCGGGGACCTCAGTAGCGGGACTAGTTCCGAGGTCGGAATCGCCCAAGGGCCCGGGGTCGGCCACTTCAAATTCCCCTGAGGCCTCCCATGCGGCGCGCTCTGCTTCGAAGGCTTCGCCTTGTCGCCCGCGGAACAGCGATATTGATTCGGCTTCCCGCTCCAAGAACTCACGATGCTCCGCCAGCGAGAACTCTCCTTCAGTCACAGGGACTTCGAAGCGCCCTGCTGCGAAGGCAATCCGCTGTTCTTCAAGGGTGTCTGGATCGACCTCGACAAATTTCACGCGGTCGAAGAACCGCAGCAACCACGGTTCACCCGGGAGAAAGTTTGGGTTTGAATTACGAACTCCGCCCCAGATCGGGAGCGTTCTTCCAACAAGTTGATATCCACCGGGGCTATCCATGCCATAGATACACATGTAACTTCCACCGATGCCAACTGTTCCTTCCGCAGTCCATGTGCGTGCCGGGTTGTACTTAGTCGTGACGAGGCGGTGCCGGGGGTCGATCGGTACAGCCGCGGGCGCACCCAGGTATACGTCGCCGAGTCCGAGCACCATGTATGACGCGTCAAAGACCGTCCGCCGTACATCGTCGGCCTCTGCCAAGCCATTGATGCGGCGAATGAACTCAATATTGTCCGGGCTCCATGGTGCGTCGTCACGAACGAGATCTTCGTAGCGGCCTATCGCAGCTCTAACCACAGGGTCATCCCACGACATGGGGAGGTGCACCTCCCTACTCGGCACCACGAGGTTGTCAGTGGCAGGCAAAGCGGATTCGAGCTCTTCCAAGAGACGATGAAGGTCCCGCACACTCATCTGGTCGGCGTCGACGTGGAGGTGCAACGACCGGATACCGGGTGTCACATCGACGACCCCACGCGCGGAATGTTCGGTCAGCGCCTCCATCAGCGCATGGACGCGCAAGCGGAGTCCGAGGTCGAGTTCCATGTCGCCGTACTCGACTAAGAGATTGTCGTCACCGCCACGGCGGTACACAACGGCTGGGCTGTCGGCTTCAGCCTCGCGTCGCCCAAGCACACCGTCGTCCGAGTCACTGCCGACGTGGGAAGGGTTGAAGACAGCAGCCTTTGCGCGGGCGGAACGGATATCAGACGTTATTGAGTCATCTACGGGGACGAGCGTTACCGTGTCACCAGGACGCATCTGGCCGATCTTCCATCGATCAGCCGAGACCACGGTCACCGGGCACGCGAACCCTCCCAGAGACGGGCCGTCGGGGCCGAGAATCGAGGGAGTGTCACCAGTAAAGTTGATTGCCCCGACGGAGTAGGCATTGTCGTGGAGGTTGGATGGGTGCAGTCCAGCTTCGCCGCCATCTGGCCGTGCCCACGTAGGCTTCGGGCCGATCAGCCTCACACCGGTCCTCGCAGCGTGGACGTGAACGCGCCATTCGGCTTCATAAAGCGCGTTAATAGACTCTCGAGTGAAGTACTCCGGCGCTGGCTGCGGGCCCTCAGCAACATGCAACACCCACGCACCGGGGAACTCAGGACGGTCGAGCCCGGCACTCTTGTCAGGGGCAAGAGCGGCACCCGCCCCTGCCCGCAAGACGTCTCCGAGCCGCAATGCTCGCCCGCCGTGGCCGCCAAATCCTCCTGCGACAAAGGTCGATGCACTCCCCAGGTACGTGGGAGCGTCGAATCCTCCAGCAACCGCGATATACGTACGCGCACCTGCCGTAGGAGTTGCGACATCGAGCACCTGCCCGGCATCGACCCGGATCAGTTCCCACTGCTCCACGTTTACGCCGTCAAGTCGGACCTGCGCTGGCGCTCCCGTGACCGCCACATAGGTGTCATAGCTGAATGAAAGGGCGGGACCCTGCATCGTAGCTTCAAGCGCAGTTGCTCCTTCATCGTTACCCACCAACCGATTGGCGCGGCGCATCGAGACATCATCGAAGGGCCCGGACGGAGGAACTCCCACTTGCCAGTGGCCAACACGGCCCGGCCAATCCTGCAATGTTGTCGACATACCCGGCCGTTCAACAACGATCCTGGCGTCAGTTACGTCGACGGACGCCAAGGTATTCGTCGTGGGAGTCGTATCGACCACAAGCGGATCCACGGCGAGCGCCTTCAGCAAAGGAAGGTTCGTCTCGATGCCGTCTATTCGAGTGTCAGCGAGCGCACCCGCCAAGATGGAGAAGGCTTCGGCCCGATCCTGACCAGTCGCGATGATTTTGACCAGCAAACTGTCGTAGTCAGTCGTCACGACATCACCGGTTTCGATTCCCGCTTCGACGCGGACGCCGGTGCCCTCGGGCAGTAGCACCCGGGTAACCAGTCCCGAACTTGGTCGAAAGCCTGCAGAGACGTCCTCCGCACACACTCGAGCTTCTACGGAGTGTCCTGTCTGGACTATTTCAGGCAGAGTTTTCTCACCGCCAGCGAGCCGGAGCATCACGTCGACCAAGTCAACTCCGCTCACCTGCTCGGTCACCGGGTGTTCAACTTGGAGACGGGTATTCGCCTCTAAGAAATAGTGATCATCACCGCTCACGAGGAACTCCACAGTTCCTACGGAGCGGTAGTTCACTGCCGATGCGATACGTCGCGCATCCTCCCAAAGCTGGTCACGCAGACGGCAGTGAAGGCCAATCGCCGGAGCCTCCTCCATCACCTTCTGATGACGCCGCTGGAGACTACAATCTCGATCACCCAGCACGACAACATTCCCGCTTCCATCCCCTACGATCTGGACCTCGACGTGGCGCGGAGCGATGATGGCCTTTTCAAGAAACACGCTGGAGTCACCGAACAGGCGGAATGCAAGCGAACCTAGCGCCGAGTAGGCCTCAACGAGCTCTGTCTCGTTGTCGCACCGCTGAACTCCCATCCCTCCTCCCCCAGCAACGGCCTTCAGCATGACCGGATATCCAATCAACGCTGCGGCTCGATTCGCTTCCGCCGCAGAGCCAAGAACCCCCGTGCCTGGGATGCTGCTTACGCCTGCACTGGCGGCGAGCGATCGGGCACGGGATTTGGAACCGAACAACGCGATTTGGCGGGCTGTTGGGCCGATGAACGTGAGCCCTGCGTCATCGACAGCTTCAGCAAACGCGGCGTTCTCCGAAAGGAACCCGTACCCTGGATGAATAGCGTCAGCTCCGACACCAGTGGCAATGTCAATAATCTCAGCGATGTCGAGATATCCGGCTCCGTCCGCAGACAATGCGACCGCCACATCCGCCTCGCGCACGTGCGCAGCAGCAGCATCGGCAGCCGTGTATACCGCGATTGCTGTCTGTCCCGCGGACTGAACGGCACGGATGATACGGCGCGCGATCTCGCCGCGATTCGCAACCAATACAGCGGTAATGGTGAGTGACATGTCCGGCTAGGTCCTTTCAGACAAATCCGCGACCGCCCTGGGGATCTCACAAGTCGGAGCAACCATGCGGAGTTGTCTACTATTTAGAGCAAGTTGGATCCAATCTACACGCTTGAGTATCCGAACAGCGACACGAGCGTTTCCCCCATGTAAATTTTCCCGCCGATGGCGCGAACGACTCATGCCGCGGGGTGATCCTGGAATCGAGACAGGGCCTGGCCTGCAAGCATCGGCCCCGACCGCAACCCCTCGACACCCGCATCGTCGGCCTCGAATTTACAAGAACGTAACCTGGGAGTTCACGTTCGGATACACGGGAATGTAGATTGGATACACATCAGCACAAGTTGGATGCCTGACCGCTCTCCGCGACTCACCTTTGAGCTGATCCGCAGCGGCCTCGCAAACGTGAGGCGGAACCACTGCGGCTACCTCCCCCTCCGTCCACTAGGAGTAACAATGGCTAGGAAAACCGTCGCCTTCGCGACTTACGCACTTACCGCGACACTTACGCTCGCGGCATGCTCAGCCGCCACGGAAGAACCAGGAACCGCTACCTCGGCTGGCGAGTCTTCGGCACCGACCGCATCGACCGACACCATCAATACAGAGCTCTTTTCCGCTCCGACTCAGTTTGATCCCGCAATCGCATCCGGCTCGGCAAGCGTCTCGGCCGCCCGCCTTGGGTTCGACACCCTGCTCAGGGCTAGCGACGAAGGATATGTTGGCGGATTGGCATCGGACTGGGAAGCCCAGTCCGCGTCGGACTACACTCTCACCATTCGCAGCGACGCCACGTGTTCCGATGGCACAAGCATCGATGCGCAGGTTGTCGCGGACTCGCTGACGTACCTCACAACCGTCGACGATGCCGCCGCACAAGCCGCCACGGCACAGGCATTCGGAGCGGGCAGCGCGACGTTCACCGCGAGCGACGATGTCCTCACCATCAGTTTGAGCGAACCGTATTCAGCAGTGTTGGCGGGCCTTGCGCTCGAGAACACCGGCGTGATCTGCCCTGCCGGTCTCGAAGACCTCGAGGGCCTCGCAGCGGGGACAGTTGAGGGTGCCTGGTCGGGCCCTTACACCCTGAGCGACAGCAACCCAGGCGTGAGCGCTTCCTACGCCTTGCGTGACGACTACACAGTCTGGCCCTACGAGCTCGACGGTGTGCCGGCGGAAACGATCAACATCACCGTTGCCGCAGATTCGACTACCTCCGCCAATCTCCTGCAGTCAGGAGGAGTGGACGTTACTCGTTTCTACGATTCCAACGCGCTTCAGTTCACCGAAAGCGATGACTACTCATATGAGACAACCAACGCCTCAGCTTACTCTCTCGTCTTTAACCAAACGGAGGGTTCTGGATCCATCTTCATCGATGCTCCGGAACTCCGTGCCGCTGCTGCCAGCGCAGTATCGCGCGAAAGGTTCAACGAGGCCGCACTCGATGGTCTCGGCACTCCGCTGACCTCCATCACGTACACGCAGTCCCCGTGTGTAGCTGATGACGAGTCACTACTTCAGCCGTACGACACGGCGGCCGCCACGAGCGAGCTCGAAGGCGTGACGATCCGTCTGCTCACGATGTCGAACTGGGACGCCGCGACTGACTACATGTCAGAGTCTCTGCGGGCCGCAGGCGCAACCGTCGAAGTTACCGAACTTGACCCCGCCGACTGGAGAGCAGCTCAGCGGGCCGAGAAGGGCATCTGGGATGTCACTCTCGTCGCCGATGGCAACACCACCGGAATTGTCAGCCTTTCTCTCGAACGTGTAATGGGGCCGCTGACTGAAGACGGCGGTTCCAACATCACAGGCAAGGTCAACGACGTTGCAGACTCTGCACTCGCCGTCTCGATGTCGACCGACGATGAGGATGCCGCGTGCGCTTCCTTGCTCGAAGCTCAAGAGTCGGTACTTGCCGACGTCGCCTTTGCCCCCCTGATCTCCGACACGCACTTCATCGTGTCGCGCGCAGGTTTCTCGTCGCCGATCATCGCCGGCAACTGGGACCTCACCGCCATGCGTGTGACGGCGTAGAGACATGAATAGCGCCGCTCGCGCCGGAGACCAAGGAAGGAACGACACCACAGTGCCCGAATCGCTGTCGAACGACTCCGAGGCCCCCGGCACGGGCGGCGCTCCCGCCGTCAGCCCGCATGGAGCAGGAAGTCGGGCTCAGACGTGGAAACGGTTCCTCATTCGCAGGTTCAAGAGCCTCGCAATCAGCCTCGTCATGCTCGTCCTCATGACGTTTTTCATCGTTCAACTTATTCCTGGGGACCCAGCTGAGGCTATCGCCGGCCCCGACGCCTCGCCGGCCACCGTCGATGCTGTGCGCTCAGAGCTTGGCCTTGATGACCCCACCCTTGCCCAACTGTGGGACTACCTCGTAGGGGTGGCGACCGGCAATTTTGGCGAATCATTTCGCTACGGCGTTCCGGCCCTCGACATCGTCATGGCTGCTGCGCCGTACACAATCACAATCGCGTTCGCGTCCGTTCTGATCGTGCTGGTGGGCGGTGTGGCGTTGGGGATCTCGGTCGCAATCGCAACGCGTGGCGACCGCCGCCGCTGGCTCGGCACAAGTTTCACCACGATTACAAGTGTTCTCACATCGATTCCCCCGTACATCCTCGCAACATTTCTCGTCGTGATTTTCGCTCTGTGGCTGTCGTGGTTTCCGCCGGCGTACACCCTTGCCTATGGGTTTTGGCAATCTGCCGTGCTGCCTATCGCAGCACTGTCCATTGGCAGCATCGGAGGCATGGCCCGCATCGTGCGGCGTGAAGCCGCGGTGATCGAAGAAATGGACTACATGCGTAGCGCGCGCGGATGGCGACTTCCGGCCATCGTGCGATATGGGAAGCACTTGCTCCCAAACGTGCTCACCACCGCGCTCACGCTGTCAGGGATCATCCTCACCGCGTTGCTCGGTTCCGCTCTTATCGTGGAGACGGTGTTCGGCTGGCCGGGAATTGGCAGTGCAGTGATCCGCGCTATCGCTGAAGACAAGGACTATCCCGTCATCCGCGCCGCGGTGTTCGTCATCGGCGCGATCTCGCTGATCACTACCCTCGTCATCGACATCGTCCTTGGCGCTATCGACCCTCGGACCCTCGGAGAAGAACGTTGAACGCCACCGTAGCGCGCCCGCAGACGCGCCGTGTCCGTTGGAACGGCACACTGATCGCGGGCATCGTCATGTTCGCGATCGTGGCGCTCGTCGCCATCTTTGCGCCGTTTTTCTACACCGACCAGGCGGCCGAGTTAACGGGAAACTCAAACCTTGGCACCGTTGCCGGTCACCCACTCGGGACGGATGCCCTTGGACGAGACATGCTCGCCAGGACCCTCGTCGCCACACGGACGACAGTATTGATGGCTCTCGCGGCGACCTCGCTGGCGGCAGTCGTGGGAATCGGCTTCGGGATCGGCGTCTGGCTGGCTCCTCGACGTATCCGCAACCTTGGACTACGGCTAATCGAGTTCTTCATTTCCTACCCGGGACTCCTGCTGGCGATCATCGTGGCCGCTATCTTGGGACAGGGTGCGGTCACTGCAGTGATCGCGGTCGCCATCGCCAGTATCGCGGGATTTGCGCGCCTCACTGCCAACCTCGCGTCAGGCATTGCGGCCCGCCAGTACGTGACGACAGCCCGTCTCTTGGGCGTTCCAGGCCCCCGCATCGCAATTCGGCACGTGCTCCCTAATATGGCTGAGCCGATGCTAATCATTACCGCTCAGGCATTCGCCGGAGCCTTAGTCGAGATATCCGGGCTATCGTTCGTCGGCCTAGGCACACAAGCTCCGTACTACGACTACGGGACCCTACTTTCCGACAGCCTGTCAAAGATCATGACGAACCCGATTTTGCTCGTTGGTCCTGCGGTGGCCATCATCTTTGTCTCAATGGCCGCCCTCTTCGTTGGAGACGGGCTAGCCGCCGCAGCAAACCCCCGGTCCAACGCAAAGCAAGCGCGCGTCTCCGCGCGATCTGACAAGTCCACTTCACTCGAGGTGCCGCAAGACGCACTCCTTGTCGCCGATGGTATCCACGTGAGCCACATTGAGTCTGGACGGGAGATTGTCTCCGACGTCTCGTTCACGATTCGCCGCGGGGAGATCGTGGGAATTGTGGGAGAGTCCGGCTCGGGAAAGTCTCTGACCGCTTCTGTCGCATCTTGTCTTTTGCAGGATGGATTGCACGCTTCCGCACGCCGCCTGACCCTAGGTGAAACCGACCTCCTTGGGCGAGTTCCACAACCTGAACTCGCTTCACGCATCGGCCTTGTGTACCAAGACCCAGGAACAGCGCTCAATCCCGCCCTTACTCTCGGTTCGCAACTCACAGACGTGTTGCGCACCAGGATGGGGATGCGACGGCGTGAAGCTCGCAATGCCCTAGTCGCGGCATTCAAAGATGTTCTCATGCCAGACCCAGAGGGCCGCCTGCGCCAGAATCCTCATGAGCTCTCTGGAGGCATGAACCAAAGGGCGATGATTGCATCCGCGATGAGTGTTGAGCCCGAGTTGCTGATTGCAGATGAGCCAACCACCGCACTTGACGTCACTGTGCAGCGTGAGGTCCTGGCGCTCATCCATCGCCTTAACTCAGAACGAGGCACCGCCGTGCTCTTCATCTCACATGACCTCGGAGTGGTTCGTCGCCTATGCGACCGAGTTCTGGTCATGCAGCGGGGTCAGATTGTTGAGGAAATCTCTTCGATGGAGAATCTCACTGTTGAGGGGGCTCAACACCCGTACACCAGGCAACTCCTTGCGGCCACTCCCGTCGTGAGCGTGGCAAACGAGGAGCAGCAATGAACGAGACCATCGTCAACGTCGCCAATCTCAACGTCCACTTTGGCTCGGCCCACGTCCTGCGCGATGTGTCGTTCGCCCTCGCTACCGGCACGACCATCGGGGTCGTTGGCGAGTCAGGATCGGGAAAGTCCACGCTCGCGAAGACGCTCGTAGGAACTGTGCCTGCATCCGACGGTGAGGTGTGGGTGGACGGCCTGGATGTGCGTCACGCCACCCGCCGGCAACTTGCAGACTACCGACGACGAACCCAGATGATCCCGCAAGACCCTTTCTCCTCGCTATCACCCAGGAGGACCATTGGCCAAACGTTGGCGGAAGCGATCGAGCCCGGCCGAGGCCGTGTGCGGCCGCACCGCGAACGGATCGTCGACTGGCTCGAGAGAGTGGGCCTCGCAGGGTCGATGATGGATCGCTATCCCCACGAGTTCTCCGGCGGCCAACGCCAACGAATTGCAATCGCGCGTGGGCTGATTGTGGACCCGACCCTGGTCATCGCAGATGAGATTACGTCGGCGCTCGATGTGTCTGTACAGTCGCAAATCCTGGAACTTCTGGCCGAGATCAGGGACACCCTCGGCCTCACCATGATGTTCATCTCGCACAACCTTGCCGTCGTCCAGCGTGTGAGCGATGAGGTGCTGGTTCTGTACAGGGGCGTCGTGGTCGAACGCGGGCCTGTGGCACAGATTTTCAACGATCCAAAGCACTGGTACACGCGCTCGCTCCTGGAAGCTGACCCGGGATCGCCAGGCTTCACCCTCGATGCCACAGCACTGGACGCCGAGCGGTCAATGGCTTCCACTCCGCGGGGAAAGGCATCTCACCAATGACGGTCGCTCGACTCCCACACGTGCCCGCTTCTCCCGGCATCACTCGCATCGTGGGCGCCACCGTGCTCGATGGGACGCTCCGGGATCCTCTATTCGATGCTGAGGTGGAGTTTGTCGACGGCGTAGTGTCCTACGTCGGCCCTCGCCGCCCGTCACGCGGCCACGCTATGACCGTGGTCGATGCTCGGGGCGGGTTTGTCATGCCCGGCTTTGTCGACCTCCATGTGCACCTTGCGATGTCCCATGAAGCGGATCAGGAGGAACAACGGCGATGGTTCCCTGAAGAGGAAGCCTTTGCCACCGCGTCGACCATGCGATCGACGCTGAACGCTGGCGTCACCACGGCTCGTGACCTCTCGGGACTGACCCCGGGATATCGCAAGGCCATCGCGCAGGGCAGAGTCTCTGGCCCCCGTCTACACCTGGCTATCGCACTGCTCTCCCCCACCGGTGGGCACGGAGATCCAGTCCACCCGAATGGCTCCGTCCCTCTCTACGCCGAGCGCGCCACCACGCCGGGGTGGGAGGTTGTTGACACTGACGACGAAGTGATCCGCGCCGTTCGCAGACTCGCCCGGACTGGGGCGGATGTCATCAAAGTTTGCACCACTGGGGGCATGTCGTCACCGAGTTACGGTCCCGACCACCCCGGCGTACCCACGTCCCAAGTCTCGCTCATTGTTGAAGAAATGGCGAAGCTTCAAGGCCAGCCCGTCACTGCCCACGCACAAGGTGCGGACGGCGTGACGGCTGCGGTAGTTGGTGGTGCATCCAGCGTCGAGCACGGGTACGACGTTACAGACGAGACCTTGTCGCTGATGGCCGAACGCGGGACTGCATTGATTCCCACGCTTGCCACTCTCCTCAAGCCAGCGGACCCCACAGTGGTCGGACCAGAGAGGGCAGCACTCAAGCGAGGTTGGCAGGAGCGCGGTCGTGATTCGACGCGACGCGCCATCGACGCCGGCGTCACCCTTGGGATGGGTACTGACGCGGGGATCCATACACAAGGACGCAACCTAGCGGAACTCGGCCACCTGGTCGATGCTGGGTTGACCCCTTTCGAGGCTATTCACGCAGGGACTGCGGTAGGTGCACGCATTCTTCGTCTCGGCGACAGCCTAGGGACTCTGGGACCGGGGATGATGGCGGACCTCGTCGTTACTGAAATCGACCCGCTCAAGAGCATTCACGCCCTCGAGGATCCAGACACGATCCGCGCGGTTGTCCAAGCGGGCACGGTAGTCAAGGACCTCGACTCGATGACAAGCCGAGTGTGAAGTAGCTTTCCTCCGCGCGGTGCCCGCCTTGAGGAAAGCTACTTCACATACGCACTCAGTTCCCGACGGCGATCTCCGCTAGCAGGTCATCCCCGGCCACCACGGACACTCGAGCCGCTCCGGTCGCAGGGTCGACCGCCAAGGTTTCCGACGCGATGAGCTCGGCCCACGTCTCCACGGCCGCAACGCGGTCGGAAGGCACCGTCAGCGCAAGCACGATCCGGTCTGCGACGTTGAGGTCGAGCGACTTGCGGGTGTCCTGCACGGTGCGAATGACGTCGCGCGCGTAGCCCTCGTCTTCCAGCGACGGCGTCAGCGCGGTGTCGAGCAGCGCGAAGCCGCCAGACGGCAGAACAGACGCGGCGTCCGAGGACTCGCCCCCGTCCCCAATCACGGTCGCAAGCTCGTACTCGCCCTCGACCAGCGCGATCCCGCCGGACACCAGCTCACCAGAGTCGGACACAGACCAGTCGCCCGTCTTGGATCCCTTGATCGCGGCCTGGACCTGCTTGCCGATGCGCGGACCAGCGGCACGCGCGTTAACCGACAAGCGCTGTTCAACGGGGTGCGCGGCGGTGAAGTCCTCCACGGACACCAGCGACACCGCCTTGACGTTGAGCTCGGACGCAATGAGGCCCGCGTACGGCTCGAGCGAGACGGGTGAGGCGACGGCAACCTTGAGCAGCGCGAGCGGCTGGCGCACACGGATCTGCTCGGCCTTGCGCAGCGCGTGAGCCGAGGACACGACCTCACGTACCTGGTCCATGACGCCACCCAGCGAATCGTCTCGCCACGCATCCAAAGCCACCGGGTAGTCGGTGAGGTGCACGGAGCGCTCGCCAGTCAGCCCTCGGTAGACCTCTTCGGTCAGCAGCGGCAGCAGCGGAGCGGCCAGGCGCGTGACCGTCGTGAGGACGGTGTAGAGCGTGTCGAACGCCTGAGCATCCTCCGACCAGAAGCGGTCGCGCTGGGTGCGCACGTACCAGTTGGTCAGCAGGTCCATGAAGGACTGCAGGGTGTCGGATGCTCCGGGCACGTCGTACTCCGCCAGTTGCGCGGACATGGTGTCGACCAGTTCCGCGGTCTTGGCGAGCACGTAGCGGTCCATCACGGGCAAGCCCGTGACGGCGTCCGGCGATACGGCCGATGCTTCGTATCCGTTTCCGCCGTTGGCGGCACCCGCGTAGAGGGTGAAGAAGTAGTACGACGACCATAGCGGCAGCATCACCTCGCGTACGCCTTCGCGGATGCCGTCCTCTGTCACGACCAGGTTGCCGCCACGGAGGATTGGTGAGGCCATGAGGAACCAGCGCATCGCGTCGGAGCCGTCGCGGTTGAAGACCTCGTTGACGTCCGGGTAGTTGCGCAGGCTCTTGGACATCTTGCGTCCGTCAGAACCCAGCACAATGCCGTGCGAGATGGCACTCGAGAACGCCGGGCGGTCAAACAGCGCGGTCGCGAGCACGTGCATCACGTAGAACCAGCCGCGGGTTTGCCCGATGTACTCGACGATGAAGTCCGCCGGGTTGTGGGTGTCGAACCACTGCTCGTTCTCGAACGGGTAGTGCACCTGTGCGAACGGCATGGAACCGGAGTCGAACCACACGTCGAACACGTCGGAGATGCGGCGCATCGTGGACTGGCCGGAGGGGTCGTCCGGGTTGGGGCGCGTGAGCTCGTCGATGAACGGCCGGTGGAGGTCGGGCTCGCCGTCCTCGTTCAGGGGGAGGCGACCAAAGTCGGCCTCGAGTTCAGCAAAGGAACCATAGACGTCGACGCGCGGAAACTCCGGGTTGTCCGAGACCCACACGGGGATGGGCGTGCCGAAGTAACGATTGCGGCTGATGGACCAGTCGCGCGCACCCTCGAGCCACTTGCCGAACTGACCATCCTTGATGTGCTCGGGCACCCAGGTGATGTCGCCGTTGAGCTCGACCATGCGGTCGCGGAAGTCGGTGACCTTGATGAACCACGACGAGATGGCGCGGTAGATCAGAGGGTTGCGGCAGCGCCAGCAGTGCGGGTAGCTGTGGTCGTAGGTCTCGTGGCGCAACACGATGCTGCGTTCTTTGAGATCGCGGATGATGTTCGCGTTCGCGTCGAACACCTGCTGCCCCGCATAGTCAGACACCTGACTGGTGAAGCGACCCTTGGAGTCAACCGGCACGACCGTCTCGATGCCTGCCTCGCCACACACGGCGGCGTCGTCCTCACCAAAGCCGGGAGCCATGTGCACGATTCCCGTACCGTCCTCGACCGACACGAAGTCGGCAACGAGCACCTGGTGCGCGTTGTCGAGGTCCGCGAAGTACTGGAACGGAGCGTCGTAGGTGAGCGCGCCAAGCTGCGCGCCCGTCACCGTCGCGACAACTTCGGCATCCTCGCCAAGTTCACGCGCATACGCAGCCACGCGACCAGAGCCAACGACAACCTTGCGGCCAGCAAACGCCGACTCGGCGCCGGGAGCCACAATCGAGTACTCGATTTCCGGCCCCACCGCGACGGCAAGGTTGCTGGGCAGCGTCCACGGGGTCGTCGTCCAGATCAGGATCTCCGCGCCAGTGAGCGCCTCCTTCACGGAAGGATCAAGCGCAGACCCAGCCACGGCATCGGCCCGTAGCGGCATTGCAACCGTGAGCGCGGGGTCCTGGCGCATCGCGTACACGTCGTCGTCCATGCGCAGCTCGTGGTTGGACAGCGGCGTCTCATCGCGCCAGCAGTACGGAAGCACGCGGTGCCCCTCGTAGGCCAGGCCCTTGTCGTACAGCGTCTTGAATGCCCAGATCACCGACTCCATGAAGGTGGGGTCGAGCGTCTTGTAGTCGTTGTCGAAGTCCACCCAGCGCGCCTGGCGAGTGACGTACTCCTGCCACTCGTCGGTGTACTTCAGGACCGAGTCCCGGCATGCCTTGTTGAAGGCGGCAATGCCCATCTCGTCGATCTGCGACTTATCGGTGATGCCAAGGATGCGCTCGGCCTCAAGCTCAGCGGGCAGTCCGTGCGTGTCCCAGCCAAAACGCCGCTCGACCTTGAATCCGCGCATAGTCTCGAAGCGCGGCACCACGTCCTTGACGTAGCCGGTCAGCAGGTGGCCGTAGTGCGGCAACCCATTCGCGAAGGGAGGACCGTCGTAGAAGACGAACTCCTCGGCCTCCGCGCGGTTGTCGATCGACGCCTGGAAGGTGTCGTCGTCCTTCCAGTACCCGAGCACTTCCTCCTCAATGGAGGGAAAGCTCGGCGAGGCCGGGATGGAGGATTCGGGCCGATGCTGGGGGTAGGCACTCATAGCAGCTTCAGTGGTCCTTTGCGCGGGTCTCGTGGGACTGTTCCGTACGAGGACGCAACCTTCCGTGCTCACACGGCCGATGCGCGGTACCACCTCGCTTGCCGCACTCCCCTGCCGTTGCAGGCAAAGCGCGACCGCTCATGCTCTCGCTTCCACGAAAGCGCCGCTGTGACGGGCTGCCCGTGCGGTTCTACTGAGACCCACGTCCTAGGACAAGAATCCGTTCTTCCGCAAGCTCACCGGTGATGGCCGGGTCTGTGCTGATGCTCCCAGTGTATCGCCCGGACCGGCACGCGCAGATCAGGAACAAACCGGGCACGCGCGCCGTTGTCGGGACGGACATGCGCAGCACCCAGATTGCGCCCACAGACAAGGGACTGTACCCATGGAGTAGCCACTCTCCACCAGCCGCGAAAGGAGTGCTGCGTGAACGACGTGCCCCGCACCCTAGAACTGGACATGCGGCCGTACCTTGAGAGTGACGCGACGCGCACGATGGAGATCATCGAGCGCATCGACGCCGAGGAGGCGGAAGCCGCGGCGCACTCCGCCGAGCAGTCCTCCGAACCGGGCCAATCGGATGGCGAAACGACTGACGGAATCCCTACCGTCGAGGCACACGCCACCGACGATACCGCCGACGCGGAGCCCACCCACGACTCGTATTACGCAGAGCACTACGAGCACCAGCCCACCACGATGTCCATACCGGTCATCGGCGGTGCGGCAGCCGTGGTGCTCGAGGAAGAAGAGCCGGGTAGCCGGTCCGAAGCCTCGCTTCTGGTCAGCGCGCGGCGCGCCAAGCTTGGACTTCTGACCCTTGCAGTCGGCGCCTTCGCGATGGGTGTGAACGAGGCGACGATTGTCGCGTTGAGCACCGATATCGCCGCGGGGCTGGGCGTCAGCGTCTCTGCTGTAGGTCTCTTGGCCACGGCGTTCGCGCTCACGGTCGTGCTCAGCGCGATCCCTCTGACGTTCCTCACAAAGCGATGGAGCCGCCGTGTCTCGATCACCGCGGCAATGTCGGTGTGGAGCGTTGGGCTCGTCATCGCAGCGACATCGACCACCATGGGGCAACTCGCGGCTGGCCGTGTCACGTCGGGCGTGGCACACGCACTGTTCTGGGCTCTTGTCGCGCCTACTGCTGCGAGTCTCTTCGCGCCTCATCTGCGCCCCAAGACGGTGACCGGCATCATGTTGGGCGCCGCAGCCGCGGGTGTCATCGGTACACCGCTGGTCACGGCTGCGGGCGCAAACCTGAGCTGGCGCGTGCCGTACTTCGCGCTCGCCGTCCTCGGTATTGCGCTCGCCGTTGCCGTCGCCATGGTGTTGCCGAGCAGTCGCGGAGTGACCTCCACGTCACACACCCTCGGTGACCTGCCGTCCCGCAACGACTTCTTCCGCGTGCTTGCGGTGACCTTCCTGGCCGCGATGGGCATGTCCGCGACGTGGACCTACATCGTGCCGTTCTTCACCGAAGTGTCCGGTCTTGACACCGACATGTTGCCGCTGATGTTTGCGTTCGGCGGCCTCCTCGCCGTCGCGGCCACGATGGCGGTGTCGCGCTACATCGTCCGCCACGCGGTGCGCACGGTCGCGATCGGTGCGGCCATGGTTGCGCTGGCATGGGCGATTCTGTGGACCGGCGGTGGCTGGGCGGCCGTCATCGCCCAAGGACTCCAAGCGGCGGGATGGGCCGTGCTGGTCGCGGCGCTACTGAACTGGGCCATGCGTCACACACCGTGGCGCACGGAAGTTGGCGGCGGCATCTACACGACGACAGCGAATGCAGGTGCGGCAGCCGGTCCGGTCGTCGGTGCAGGCATCGTCGGCACGTGGGGAACGCAAGCGCTCCCCGCCGTGTCCTTCTTCATCTTCATGATTGCGCTGCTCATCACGGTCACCGTCGACAAGCGCACCCGCTCCCTGCTGAACGTGCCACGGCACGTGCGCGCGGCCCAAGCGAGCGTCGCCGAGCTCAATGCGCGCCGTTCCGCCTGGAGGCAGCGCGAAAAGGAGCTCGGAATTCAGCGCCGCAAGGGTGGCAAGCCCAAGTCCGGCAAGGTCCGCACCCGCTCCGTGCCGGGTGACCGGTCCGAGCGACTGCAGTCGATGGAGAGCGTCGGCTACGGCATCACCACGCGGATGCGCTGACGTTTCCTCGCGCGCTGGCAGGTGCTCAGTGCCCATATCGCGTCGATTCGGGCACTGAGCACCTGCTGGGGCGACGCGGGGCGGCCCGCGCGTCACACTGGTGAGAAGAGGAGGCTCCATGATCCGCGCCATCGCGACAGCTGCAGCAACAGCGCTCGCTATCACCGCATGCTCAGGCGACTCCCCTGAGGCAACGCCCTCGGCGACGATCGGCCTCCCGGTCCCGGGAGTCACCGCGTCCGCCGCGCCCGACAACTCAGGTGACACGAGCATCGTCCCTCCGACTGTCAGCGACCCCGTCGAGTCGATCACCGTGACCGGCTCCACCGATATCGCGACGGACCTCGATGCCCCGTGGGAGGCAGTCTTCACGTCCGACGGCGCGGCACTCATCACCGAACGCGATGCCGGCCGCATTGTGCGCGTGGTCGACGGCGAGACCACTACCCTGAACGGCCCAGGTGCGGACGCCATCGCGGAGGCTACCGACCCCACGGGCGAGGCCGGCTTGCTCGGGATCACGCTCTTGCCGACGGACGAGTCCATGCTGTACGCCTACCTCACGCGCGCCGACGGCAATGCGGTGGTACGTATGGACCTCGACGGTGACAGCCTCTCCGTCCCCGCCGATGTCCTCACCGGGATCCCCAAGGCGTCGAACCACGACGGCGGCCGCATCGCCTTTGGCCCGGACGGGCACCTCTACGTCGCAACCGGCGACGCGGCACAACCCGGCCTAGCGCAGGATCAAGACTCGCTCGCCGGAAAGATCCTACGAGTCACCGCCGACGGCAGCGATGCGGACGGTTCTGTGCCGGAGGGGAACCCCTTCGATTCACCCGTGTGGTCCATGGGGCACCGCAACGTACAGGGCCTCGCGTGGCTTCCGGACGGCACCATGGTCGCCAGCGAGTTTGGGCAGTCGCAAGCGGACGAACTCAACGTCATCGAACCGGGCGCAAACTACGGCTGGCCCGCATTCGAGGGACTCTTTGGCGCACCCGAGGGCACCGAGTTGGGCGAGACGGCCAACGGATTTACCTATCCCGTCGCGCAGTGGTCTCCGACGTCGACGGCGTCGCCCAGCGGCATCGCCGCCACAGAGGCTGGAGTATTTGTCGCCGCACTACGTGGCGAAGCTCTCTTTTGGATCCCGTGGAGGGCCGATGCTGGCTTCAGTGAGCCTGAGACCATCGTTGAAGATTTGGGGCGCCTGCGCGCGGCGGTCGTGGACGCCGACGGATCGCTTCACGCTCTCACGAACAATACCGACGGGCGCGGCTCGCCCACAACGGGCGATGATCGACTCGTGCGGCTGCAGCTCGAGGTCGACTAGTTATTAGGCTCCTCGTCGACACGATCGTCGTCGACAGGAACGTCGGCGACGTCTGACGGCTCGATGACGCCGGTCTCGGGCACCGCGACGACCATGAGCGCGTGACGCCGAGCATCATCACGCTCGGGCAGCGCCGAGTACTTGGCGTACACAGCCTTGAGGTCAGACGAGAGCTCTTCACGTTCGGCAGCGGTGAGCCAGACCGACTCGTGACGCAGCGAATAGCGGTCTTCGCGCCACTGGGGTCCGTCATGAGCGATCGATCGCGCCACGGTTGCTGGAATCCAATCAGCGAACGTCTGGACGGCCGCCATGAACTCGGCGCCGTCCGATGACGTGAACTCCTCCGGCGTCATGAGCGTCTCTTCTGGGACCGCACTATAGGTGCGCTCAACGGCGCCGCCCTTGCGCTCTTCCTTGACCACCTCAATGGCGCCACCGGTGAACAATTGCTTGATTGCGCGGTACAGGGAGGCCTGCGGGACATCGGGAAGCAGTTGTTGCAACTCGCGCGCGGTGAGCTCGTCCTGGCTCAGCGCCATCGCCACCTGCATACGCACAGGGTGCAGGAGAAGTCTTGCTCGTTCGCTAGCCACCCGCGTCATGTTACTCACTTAACGCCAGGTAACGAGCACCCCGCGCACAATCCGCACATAACCGACAACCGTCGTTTTCCAGGCTGAACGTTAACGTCGCACGAGCTTGGTGGCTCCACCCTGTTCGCGAGGACGCAGCACCATGAGGTCGACGTTCATGTGGTGCGGACGGGTCAAAGCGTAGGAGATGGCATCGGCGACGTCGGCTGCTGTCAGGGGCTCGACGCCTTCATACACAGCAGCAGCCTTGTCTTCGTCACCGTCAAAACGCTTCTTTGAGAACTCTTCCGTCTTCACCATGCCCGGCGCGATCTCGATCACGC
Source organism: Demequina flava (assembly GCF_000975035.1). Taxonomy (GTDB): domain Bacteria; phylum Actinomycetota; class Actinomycetes; order Actinomycetales; family Demequinaceae; genus Demequina; species Demequina flava. Next base: position 242,043 of record NZ_BBRA01000001.1, read on the forward strand.
GCACGCCGCTGCCCGTCAGTTCGAGCCGGAGTGTCCGTGTCATGGCGGCCTCGGCATGCTTAGCGGCGACGTATCCGGCGCCGTTCTCGTAGGGCTCATGCCCTGCAGTCGAGGTGAGGTTCACGATGTCGCCACGGCCCGACGCTTCCAGAAGCGGCAGGAGCGCCTTGGTCACACGGACTGTGCCCACCACATTGAGCGCGTACTGCTGGGTCCATGCATCCAGGTCGGAGACCGCAACGTTTTCCCACCCGATCGCGCCGCCGGCGTTGTTGACCAGTGCGTGCACCGGGCCTTCGAGCCCGGCCGCGAGCGCCTCGACGTCTGCGTCGCTGGTGATGTCCGCGACAGCAACCGCACAGCCGGTCTCAGCCGCAAGGGCCTCGAGGCGGTCGGCGCGACGCGCCACCGCGGTGACTCGCCATCCCAGTCCAATCAGGTCGCGGACGGTGGCTGCACCAATACCGGACGATGCTCCAGTCACCACAGCATGCAAAGGTGTCTCAGTCATGAGGTGAGCCTAGTAGCCGGGGCCACCCGAGCATCGGCCCGTCAGCGTCGCTTGCCGACGCCAGGCAGGAACTTGCCGGTGCGTGCGGCGTACTCGGGATAGCCCTCGTAGCTGCTGGCAAGGTAGCGCTCCTCGACCCGGGTCTTCACCTCGAAGAAGATGATCAGCGCGAGGACGCTGAGCCAGCACGCGATGGTTCCGGCGCTGACCGCGATGCCCGCGCACATCATGATCAGCGCGGTGTACATGGGGTGGCGGACCCAGCGGTAGAGCCCGCGCGCGACGAGCCCTTCCCCGTTGGGCACGGGAGACGGCGTGAGGGATCCACCGAGCGAGCGCCCCGTCGAGATCACGCCGATCGCTCCCCCGACGATCAGCACCAAGGCCACCCATAGCGACGACCACAACGACGGGCCGACGGTCACAAATGCGGTAACGGCAACGGCGAGGAAAAGGAGGCCTTGCACGGCGACCATGACCCACCGGCCCTCGCTCACGATCTCGCTGAAACGGGACATCACTGGGCTGCCTTTTCTTTGCGCTTTGCGGCCTTGGACTCGCGTCGGCTCTCGCGACGGGCCTTGGCGACGGCCTCGGGCGAGGTCTGCGGCTGGTTCTCATCAATCCAGGCGTCGATCCGCTCCCACCAATCAAAGAGCCACTCCTCGCGGGCTTCGCGGCCCTCAGGAATGTTGGCGGGGTCGGTAGCCCAACCGCGCAGGATGATCTCCTTATCGACCGGGAGTTCGCGCCATATGTCGCGCACTGTCGAGAGTCGCTCAAGACCGGTGTGGGCCACCATCACGATGGTCGCCTCTGGGCAGGCCTCCATTGCGGACAGCACTCCCCCGGCGTGCGGCGGCATCACATGGGGCATGGACTCGGCGCGGGCGGCGAGTTCCTCGTGCCCGGAGCGGCGCAGTTGCTCGATACGGCGGTCGCGGCGCTTGGGTGTCGCGTTGGCGCCTTCAGGGAAGATCAGCAGTGCGTCGTCGCCCTTGAGCCCGGCGGCCAGGGACCCGACGGATGCCGTGCCGCTGGCAGCGCCAGGCTTGCGTCGCTTGTACGGCGAGACGAAGCGCGTGGGGACACGGTTGAGGAGCACGTCAACGGCAGGGTCCCATTGCAGCGTGTCCTTGAGGACGATGGCCGGCTCGCGCTTGAACCGGTTGATGAGCGACTCCACGATGATGAAGGAGTCGGCGGGGCCCGCGTGGCGGGAGACGACGATGATGGGCCGGCCAGGTGCCACCGCATCGAAGTCTGCGTCACGAAACTCGATGGTGAGGCGCAGGATGCGACGCGCAGCTGCGAACAGCGACTTCAGCATCACTCCCGCCAGCTTGTAGTGCTCACGCTGGAAGCGGTCCGTGCGGACCTTCCAGCCAAAGCCGGACACGATCCACAAGCCGAACATCCACACGAGCGCCATCGCGTCCCACAGCAAATACAGCCCGGCCATGAAGAAGATACGGAACAACCGCAGACGGCCAGGCAGCGCCCACGCCACCACACCTGCGATCAGGATCGCCAGCCACAGTGCAGCTGGCGTCCACGCGAGTGCCAGCAGGACAATGAACGGCGCAATCACGCAGCGGCGCACCCACACGGGTGGGAGTGACCACGAAATGCGTCGGAGGGCCTTTGCCCGTTTGCGGTCCTCGGAGTGCGAACTCACTGACCGACTCCGGCCTCGCACAGGTATGTTGCCGATGCCTCATACCCAGCGTTCATGCGCACCTGCGCCAGTTCGAGGTCCTTATAGGCGCCCAGTTTGGTGTCGCCAGGCTGGGGACCACCGTAGGGCAAGACGTGAACGGTGACGCCCTCGGGGACCTCGGACATCTCGCGCACAAAGCGGTGGCGACGGGAGATCTCGAATGTGACCTTGCCCACGTCTGCGGGGTTGGTCGGCACGGACAATGGCTCGTCGATGCGGCCCACTTGCAACACGTAGACGGTATTCGCGCCGCGCTTGATCGCTTCGCCCAAGGGGATTGAGTTCACGACTCCGCCGTCGACGTAGTGCTCGCCATCGATGAGGGTAGGCGGCAGCGCCGCGGGCACGGATGCGCTCGCGATGACGGCGTTCATGAGCGGGCCGGAATCGAACCAGGTCTCGGCAGTTCGCTCGATCGACGCCGCGCAGACGGCCAGCGGGATCTCAAGGTCCTCGAACGTGCGGACGTCGTCCAGCACTGACTCAATGAGCTTCTTGAGCGGCACATGCGAGTTGAGGTGCGTCCGCGAGCGCGCCAAGCGGGTGAGTTGCTTGGTGAAAGGTTCGCCGTAGATGGTGGAGGCCGTCTTGGACTTCCACGCGGTCTCGAGCTGCTCAATCACATCCATGCTGGGCTTGTGCGCAACCGCGGCGCCGTTAATGGCTCCGATCGACGTGCCAACGACCAGGTCCGGCGTCACGCCGGCCTCGAACAAGGCACGCAACATACCTACCTCGACGGCTCCACGTACCCCGCCGCCACCAAGGACGAATCCGACTGTCATGTGACCAGGCTAGCCGCACCCACCCACACGGCTGCGGACGGCATCGGCCCTGTTGCCTTGCCGGCCAGACAGCGCGACCCAACCTCGGGCCGCTTGGCACCGAATGCCCCACATGATCACGCTCACCATCGTCGGCTTCCTGTCCGGCATCATCACGGCGCTGAGCCCGTGTGTGCTGCCGGTCCTCCCTGCGATCCTCACAAGTTCCGTCCAAGATGGCGCCACGTCGCGCCGCCGGCCCCTCATCGTTGTGTTGGGTCTCGTCACCAGCTTCGCGTTCTTCACGCTGTTGGGTGGCCTGCTCCTCAGTTCGCTCGGCCTGCCCGATGACCTGCTCCGCTGGGCGGGAATCATCATCCTCGCCATCGTGGGACTGGGACTGGCGATCCCGCCGCTGGGTGAACTGCTCCAGCGCCCGTTCGAGCGCATTCGTCCCATCCAGATGGACCGCGACGGCAACGGCTTCGTCATGGGCCTTGCGCTCGGACTCGTCTTCGTTCCGTGCGCCGGCCCCATCCTCGCGTCCATCACCGTTCTCGCCGCCACCAATGGCTTCAGCTGGGGACTCGTGACTCTGACGTTGTCCTTCGCCGCCGGAATCGCAATCCCCCTGCTGGGCTTCGGGCTCGCGGGTCAGGCCATGGGCTCGCGCATCTCCTTCGTGCGTGAACGCCTGAACGCTATCCGCATCGGCTCCGGCGTGGTCCTCATGCTCACCGCCCTGGTCATCGCGACAAATATCGCCGAGCCGCTGCAGCGCTGGGTTCCCGGCGTGCTCGCCAGCGCCCAGGAGGCCATCGAGGACAACGACACCGTCCGCACCGAACTCGACGATCTCCAGGGCCGCGAAGAGCAAACAGCCGCTGTTGGCGCGATGACCTTCGACGAGTGCGAGGACGCAGGAGGCGACGTGCTGCGCAATTGCGGCCCCGCCCGCGACCTCCCCGGAATCCAAGAGTGGCTCAACACCCCGGATGGCGAGGCCGTTGATCTCGACAACCTCGACGGCCCCGTGCTGATCGATTTCTGGACCTATTCCTGCATCAACTGCCAGCGCACCTTCCCCTACATCACCGAGTGGGACGACCGCTACCGCGATGAGGGCCTGACAATCGTGGGCGTGCACTCCCCCGAATTCGCATTCGAGAAGGAGGTGGGCAATGTCGAGGACGCAGCCGAGCGCTACGGGATCGAGTACCCCATCGCGATCGACAATGACTTCGAGACCTGGCGCGAGTGGGACCAGCGCTTCTGGCCCGCCCACTACCTCGTGGACTCGTCCGGAACCGTGGTTCAGGTCCACTACGGCGAGGGTGCCTACGACGACACCGAGCGACTGATCCAGGAGCTCCTCGACTCCGATCAGCAGGACGTCGTCGAGGCCGATCCCGGCAACCACACCTCGGGCCGCACCCACGAGACGTACGTGGGCTACGGACGCCTCGAGTACGCCGAGAACGAGGACCAGGTTGTCCGCGACGAGCCCACGACTTACACCTACGGGTCCACGCCCGGCGAGGACATGTTCGCCTATCGGGGCGAGTGGACCTTGACCGACGAGTACGCCTTGGCTGGGGCCGATGCTTCACTCACCTTGAACTATTACGCGGCCGATGTTCACCTCGTCATGGCAGGTGAGGGAACCGTAACCGTCACTTCCCAATCGACGGGTGAGACCACCGAGGTGGTCGTGGACGGCACCTCGGATCGCTACGACCTGGTGCTCGGGGAACCCGAGCGCGACGTCATCGACATCGAGTTCGAGGAAGGCATCGAGGTTTACGCCTTCACCTTTGGGTAAAGGACTTGGCCAAGATTTTGCCCGTCTCGAGTGGAAGAAACGGACATTTCGGGCGTGAATGGTAGAGGCGGGTCAGAGTGGCTCGCCGCAGTACTAAGTCCCCAGGAGGTATCCACCATGGAGCTTCGTAAGGCACTTGCCCTTCCCGCCACCGTTCTACTCGCCGGCTCACTGCTGGCCGGTTGCGGAGACTCATCGTCGGACACCAGCGACGACTCAACGATGGACACCGAGATGGAGTCCACCATGGAATCCACGATGGATTCCGAGGGCTAAGACCCCTCACCCTCCCATCCGAGGGGCGGCACCGCAGCATGCGGGGTCGCCCCTCGGCCCATGTCTGGACCCATGCGCAACAAAAGAGAACGCTGCACCCATCCGCAAGCATCGGCCCTCCGAATGCTTGATATCGGGCCACCCCTGGCCCGCACCAACGCAAGGAGGAATCATGCCTGCACTACGCACATTCGCCGTTCCCGCGGTCATCCTGCTGTCCGGCTCGCTGCTGGCTGCCTGTGGCGACTCGTCCGAGCCCGAGGACGCCATGAGCGAAGACACCATGATGGAAGAGTCCATGGAGCCCTCGGAAGACGCGATGATGGAAGAGGACGACGCCATGGAGGAAGACGCCATGGAAGACGACTCCATGGAGCACGACGAGGACTCGATGGAAGAAGATGACGCCATGGAGGACGACTCCATGGAAGAGGACGACGCGTAACCTAACGCGAGGAATGTGACGGAGATGGACGAGAGGGATGACGCGATGAGCGCTCAACGGCACTTGCGCGCCGTCCCCTCGGAGACCTCTGGCGCCACCAGCAAGGACGCGAAACCCGATTCCCCGGAAGCCCTCGCATCCTTGCTCGAAAGCACCGCCCGCGGTGACGAGGAGGCGTTTCAAGCGCTGTACGACCTCGTCGCCGCGGCGGTGTTCGGCCTGGCCGTGCGCATTGTGCGCGACCGCGAAATGGCACGGGACGTGGCACAGGAAGCGCTGGTTGAGGTGTGGCGGCAGTCGTCGCGCTTTGACCGCAGCGCCGGCACCGCGCGCTCGTGGATCCTCACGATCGCCCACCGCCGCGCCGTTGACCGCGTCCGCTCCGAGCAGGCACATACCGACCGCATGCTCAACCACGGCGTCGCAGCCGAGGTGGACCACGGCGAGCAGGACGATGTCGTGGACCAGATGCACGGCCAGTGGCGCGCAGCGCGCGTTCGGGCCGGAATGACCGCACTGACCGAACGCCAGCGCGAAGCAATTGAGTTGACTTACTTCAAGGGGTATACGCACCGCGAGGTGGCGCATGCCCTCGACGTGCCGCTAGGCACAGCCAAGGCGCGCATCCGCGACGCCCTTATCAAACTGCGAGACTCGTGGGGAGTGGAACGATGAACGACAACATTCACTCCCTTGCCGCGCCCTACGCCGTGGACGCCCTCACCGAGCTCGAGCGCACCGCGTTTGAGGCGCACCTGACCTCCTGCGAGGACTGCCAGGAAGAGGTCGTGTCGCTCGCAGGCGCCGTCGAAGAGCTCGCCCTGGGCGAAGAGACCGCTCCCCCGCTGAGCCTCAAGGGTTCCGTGATGGACGAGGTGCGGCGCACGTCGCAGTTGCCTCCCATCGTGGAATCGGGCGTTGCTGAGACCGGCGCCGCTGGGCCGCGCACCCACGATTCCGACACCGAGGTGTTGAAAGCCAATTCCGGCGATGACCTGAGCGCCCGCCGCCACCGCCGCGCCCGCCGCGGATGGGCAGTGTCCGCAGTCGCCGCAGCCTCCGCCGTTGTGCTAACGCTGGCTGGAGTGGCCTGGATGGACGTGCGCTCCGACCGCGAGTCCGAGCTCGCCATCGAGAAGGACGTGATGATGGTCGCGTCTGCGCCGGACGCCAACTCGATGGACCTCGAACTGGGCAAGGGCCACGTCGTCACGAGCGAGCGCATGGACTCGCTCGCAGTGATGGGCACGTCTGCCCCCATGCCCGAGGACGGCATGGAGTACCAGTTGTGGCTCGTGATGGCCGACGGCTCCAAGATGGCCGGCCCCACGTTCATGCCGCACGACGGCGAGTACATGGCCGTTGCCGAGGGCGCGATGGGTGACGTCGCTGCCGTTGCGGTCACGATGGAGCCTCCGGGCGGCTCGCAGGAGCCCACCTCGGATCCCGTGTGCGTCACCAACATGCCTACTAAAGCCTGAAGTTTCCGCGCGCATCCCGGTTCACCGCGCGCCGGTGAGCATCTCGGGGAAGACTGAAGACATGGCGAACGTCATGCTTTTCCACCACGCGCACGGCCTCACTGGCGGGCTGTGTGCGTTCGCGGATCGCCTGCGTGCCGACGGCCACACCGTGTACACCCCCGACACCTACTCGGGGCGCGTCTTCACCAATCTTGACGAGGGCATCGGCTTTGCCGAGACCATTGGGCGCGACGCCATTGCCCACGTGGGTATGCGCTCGGCGCGCAAGCATCGCGATGCGGATGTGACGATCGGGTTCTCGATGGGCACCATGCAGGCGCAACTGGTCGCGCAGCACGTGCGGCGCATGCGCGGTTGCCTGTTGATGGGCGGGGTGTCCGCACCGGACAACTTGGGCTCGTCGTGGCGGCCCAATGTCGCGCTTCAGATCCACGTCGCGGAGCCGGACGATTGGTGCACATCTGATGAGGTCGAGTCGCTTCACCGCGCCGCCCCCGCAGCCGATGTCTTCACCTACGCCGACCAGGCCCACATGTTCGTCGACCCGTCGCTGCCTGATTACGACGCGGACGCCGCAGACCTTTTCGAAGAGCGCGCCCTAGCCTGGCTCGCCGCCCTCTAAATTCCCCTGGCCGTACATACTCGGCGGGGTTTGGGCTTCTCGCTCGCCCTGGCCGTCAGATTCCGTTGATGCGGAGGGCCGATGCTCGGGTTACTCCGCGTCGAAGCCTTCCGTGACGTCGGCAACAGCGGCCTCGAGCACCTCGACCAGTTGCGCCGGGTCCACGTTTGCGGCCACGCCGTGCGCTCCCCCGCCAATCGACACTGGCCCTTCGCGAGACACGATGAGGCGATCGGCAATGACTGGCCAGGGCGTGCCCGCGGGCGACGGCAATGAGCCAAACGGCGTGATGGTGCCGCGCTCGTACCCAGTCACGTCGCGGGCCTTGTCCTTGTCCGGCATCGATAACCGACTGACCCCGAGGTACTCGCGAAGCTTGGGCCACGAGATCTGCCGGTCGCCGGGCACGAGCACAAAGAGGTAGTCGCCCGAGCCGCGGCGCACCACGAGCGTCTTCAGGAGCTGCCGTGGGTCGAGTCCGCGGGCACGCGCCGCTTCCTCGAGGGACTTCACGGGACCGTGCTGCGTGACCTCATGCTCAATACCGCTGTCGACGAGCGCGTCGAGCGCTGGCGTGCGTGGAACGTCGGCGTGGGCGGGGTCGACGGAACTATCCGTCATGGACCGGTCCGCACCAGGACCGAATCAGCAGGCACGCCATCCACGGGCTCCACGGCGCTGTCAAAGTCGATGGCCATCCACGGTGCCACTTCTTCGCCGTACCAAGACCCGACGGCATCGGTCGCGGCGCCGAACCAGTTGTCGGTCCAAGCAAAGTAGATCACCGCGATCAGACCCGCGAAAACCGCGAACTTCACGGCCCACTCGATGGCCACGACACCCATACCCGCGCGGCGGGCATTGACGTTACTAGCGTGTTCACGGGCCGGATGCTCCGCGTGTGGCTCGTGGGCCGCATCGATCTCGAGCGGGAAGGGACCACTAGGCGCCGACTGAACCTGACCCGGGGTTGCCCGGTTCTCACGTCCGCGTCGTCGCGTCCACTCGCCGATGCCCGGCGATGGGACTCCTGAGACTGTCACGTTTCCTCCAGATGTGGGGATTGCGCGCCATCACTGTCCATTTTGTCACCGTTGTCCCGGTGACGCTTGCTTGTATATCTAAACGTGACTAAGGCTTGTCACTATTCCCCAAACCCGTTGCCAAGGGCTGTCGGTGTTGCCCGGTTACCCCGAGCATCGGCCCTGCTAGGCCGCGAGCGCCAGGCCGAGCTGGTCGCGCGCGGAGGCGACATACGTGATGTCGTCAGCGATGTGCGCGAGGGTGCAGTTGAGTCCCTCGTCACGCGAGGCGACCGTGACCCGCACGTGGCGCGCCTTCATCTGCACGACCGTCTCAATGAACTCGTGATCCCCGGAGGCCACCACGACCTCGTTGAAGCGCCTCGCGATGAAGTCGTGATCCGCTGCAACCTCCACCAGCGCGCGGTCAGCACCGTCGCGGCCAGCTTTCATGACGAGGCGGTGTGGCACGGCGAGACCGAACACGCGGTGCACAGCGTCAACCCCCACACCCACCACGATCAGGTCGCGGCGCAGGTCGTAGTGGAGGCTCTCCAACAGGGACTCCACGGCAATGGCGAACAGCCCAGGCTCCGCGGCGGCAGGCTCGCAACCCAGCAAGTTCTCGACGTCAATCAGGATCAGCCTGCGGGCTGGCGCGGTGGTGTCGATGTCGTTGCTCATGGTGCGTCCCCTCAGTCGTGTGCTCTTGCAATCGACTGTAAGACCGACCACTGACATTGGCGCGGTGAGGGCGAACGGCTACACCCGCCTCACCCCCACGTGCCACACCGCGCCCCCTTAGCACTCCAGGCGGGTCGCAGTCTCACGGACCACCCGCGTCTCGGGCCTTTACGACGAAGTCCGGCGCCACCATCGTCGCCGGCCACCTGCTGCAGCTCCGTCGGCGTCTCGCGCCGAGCGATCAGCACCGTCACGGTCGCGACCTAGATCATCGAGCGCCGCCTGATACTCGGCGCTGTAGTGATACGACGAATGCGTCAGAACGTGATCAACGCCGCGCGGCGGCGCGTGGCCCACGAGGCGATTGGCGTCCCCGATCGCGTCGATCGAGTGCCCGAGCGGATCGGTTTCGCGAAACAGGTTGATCCACCGCCCAGGGTTCGCGGTCTCGAGCGACGCCAGCCTGTCGTCGTCGAACAGGTGCGGGAACAGCTGCTGATAGTGAGCCGACAGCAAGTTGCCGTATGTCAGGTACCGAAGCGAGCCTCCCGGGACCTCGGTGTTGTGAAGCACACGGCGCATGACAGGGAAACCCAGCACGGCGCCTTGGCTGTGGCAGCTGAGCACGAGGGTGTGGGCAGGATGGTCCGCGTGAAGGTGGCGCAGTCGGGTCGCGAGCGCCGGGATCGCCGTCTCGCTATAGGGCGGCGGGGCCCACGGGTGGTACAGGCGGGGCCAGAAGTTCGTGAGGTCCCACAGCACTCCCACGCCGCGGCGCGATTCGCGGTCGCCAGAGGCGGACACGACGAAGAAGAGCACAGCGATCGCGGGCAGGAACAGCGCAGCAACGACCGCGACCAGAGTGAAAGACGTGGCGGCGACCCACGGGTGGTCGATCCCGGCGGCTCCGGTGAGGTCGGTGTCGAGCCGTGCCCACGCGAGCACGTCGACCCCACCGCGATGGATGAGCCACGCGAGCCCCGCCAGCGCGACCACCACAACGCCCGCACCGAGCAAAGCCACCGGGCGCCCGCGACACACGCGAACGACCAGGTAGACCAAAAACAGCCAGCCCACCGCGCCCAGGATCAGCCGCGGCTCCATGACGACCTGCGCGACACGCTGCGCCCACTCGGCGTCCGGAAGGGCAATACGTAACAGTTGCGCCCCGAGAAGCACTAGTGCGGCCGCCAAGAGACCAAGTCCCGCGCGCCGCAGTTCCACTGGCGCGTAGGCAATGGCAGCGCGGATACGCCGTGCCGCGTCCACGCCCAGCTCGCCTCCAGGGGCCAGCGGACGCACGTGCCCAACGATCCGCCCTGCGGCCCACAGCACTGCACACGTCAGGACGAAGGCAGAGTAGTCGATGAAGTGGAACATCGTCGCGGGCTCGGGGTCGGTGACGAACGCCTGCGGTGAGCGGTCCGATGCGAACGCGAGCATCCCGTAGGACAGCGCCCCGAATGCCGAGTACGCCATGAAGAAGCCCAGCACCGCGAACGCAGGCGAGAATCCCGCGGAGCTCCGCACCGGCATGCGCATCTCCGCCACCAGCGCGACGGACAGCAGCACGGCGGCCGCGGCCGCGAGGGTGATGTGGATGACGGTCAGCGCGTCAGCGGCCGCGAGCGCATGGTCGCGCAGTCCGGCCGCCACCATTGCCACCACGACCGCACCCAGCCCAAGCCCGGCAGAAGCAGCGCCCATCCAACGCGACCGGTCGGGCCCCCTCACCTGCGTGGCGAGGATCCCGGTGGCGCCAAGGCACGCGCCACCCAACGCGACTGCGAGTGCGGTGATGCCCCAAGCATCGGCCCGCCCCACGTCGCCGGTCACCGCCCACCCCAGCGCAGCGACGGCGGCCAACCCGACGCCGAGGTGCGCGTGCCCCAGTGAGCGGAGCGACTTCGCACGACCCCAGGGGTCGTCGTGTTCCTCGCGATCGTCGGCCCTGCCGCCGACCTTTGACAGGAGATGCAGTCCCAATGGCACGAGTGCGGCAAGACCGACGACGGCTGTGCCGCGTCCAGCCACCATTGGCGCGTCAGTCGTCATCAGGCCCAGCACGGACGCGGCGGCTTGCACGGCGACCGCGGCGACCAGCACTGTCGCGACCACGGTCACAAGCCGGATCGCCGCATCTCGCCACATCTGTGCGGGGCCCTCGCGGGTGCGCATCGAGTGCGTCGGTGTCATCCATCCGGCGACATTGATCAACGCCAGCGGCGCGAGGAAGAGCCACAAGGCGGTCGAGCGCTTGCGGGACGTGAGGCCGCCCCAACTGAAGGCCTCGGCAATCCCGCCGGCCGCGCCCGCGTCGTGGGAGCGGTAGAACCCCGCGTCAGCGTTGCCTTCGACCCGCACGGGAAAGGAGCCCAGCAACACCTCGGGCGGTGTGCCCGAGACGCCGTGCACGCGTAACTCCACGGTGCGATCTGGGACGCGGGTGCGCACCAGCTCCTCAATTGGCTCCATGGTCGCGAACGTACACCCGGCCCCTGACACGCGCAGGATGGCCCTGATCGGGCGGGCGCCGCGGAACGTGTCGCACCCCACCGCTACTGTGCGAGGCATGAGGTTTCTGCACACAAGCGACTGGCACATCGGCCGCACATTCCACGGGCACAGCACGGACGATCATCTGCGCCACGCACTCGCCGCCATCGCGGACGCCGCACGCGAACACGAGGTGCACGCGGTCATCGTCGCCGGCGACGTCTTCGACTCCTCCACGCCCAAGGCCGACGCCTTCACCATCCTCGCCGAGGCCCTCAAGGCCATCCGCGACACCGGCGCCCAGGTCATCCTCACGTCCGGCAATCACGACGGCCCGGCGCGCTTGGCGCACAACGCGGCCTTCGCGAGCGCAGGCGGCGTCCACATCAAGGCCGACCACACGGACCTCACGCCCGTGACCCTCACCGACGAGCACGGCGAGGTCCTCGTCTATGGAATCCCGTACCTGCACCCAGAGTTCATGCGCAGCGCCTATAAGGACTTCACCGGCAGCACGCATCAGGATGCGCTGACGTTCGCGATGGACTGGATTCGGGCCGATGCCTCGGCCAGGTCCGCTTCCGCCTCACCACGGTTCGTGGTCGCCGCGCATTGTTTCGCAGCGAGCGTGGGCGGCGAGGCACCTCCCGAGACCACGGAGGACACCGGTCGCGCCGAGGAGCGCGACATCACCCGCGGCGGCCTCAACCTGGTGGCGACCAGCACGTTCGACGGCGCCGCCTACGGCGCCCTGGGTCACATCCACTCACGGCAGACCCTTTCCGACACCGTCCGCTACAGCGGCGCTCCCCTGCGGTTCAGCTTTGGCGAGCGCTCAAGCGCGAAGGGGATGTGGCTGGTCGACATCGACGCCGCTGGCGCCGCGCAGGCGGAATGGCTCGAGCTGCCCACGCCGCGCCAGGCTGTACGCATCGAAGGAACGCTCACCGAGCTTCTCGCGGACGGCGCCCACGAGGACGCGCGCGACGCCTGGGTCGAGGCCGTCCTCACCGACGACCAGCTCCCGCGTGACGCCATGCGCACCCTGCAAGAGCGCTACCCGCACGCCGTCACACTCACGCACCGGCCGGCGAACGTCCACGACCACGGCGAGCAAGACTACGCCGCGCGCGTCGAGGGCAAGTCTGACGCGGAAGTCTTCGACGAGTTCCTCGCCTACGTGCGCAACGGCGCCGGGCCCACCGATGCGGAGCAGCACCTCTTCAACGCCGCACTGGACGCCCTCGACGCCAAGGAGGCCTCGCGATGAAGGTCCTCCACCTCACCGTTGAAGGCTTCGGCCCATACCTCGCGCGCCAGACCGTCGACTTCACACAGTTCGACGACGACATCTTCGTCATCACCGGCAAGACCGGCGCGGGCAAGTCCACGACCCTCGACGCAGTCGTGTTTGCCCTGTACGACAAGGTGCCGCGATACGAGGGCACCGACAAGTCTGTGCGCAGCCACTTCTGCACGCCGACCGACCCCACCGAGGTCATCCTCGAGTTCGAGGCCGGCGGCCAGCGGTACAAGGTCAGCCGCTCCCCGGAGTTCAAGCGGCCCAAGCAGCGCGGCGACGGTCTCACTAAGCAGGCAGCCCAGGCACAGCTGTGGATCGAGCGCGACGGGGACTGGGACGCGCTCGCCGTGCGCCCCGTCGAGGTCGGCAACGCCATCGCCGAGATCATGCACCTCAGCGCCGAGCAGTTCCTGCAGGTCGTCCTCCTCGCTCAGGGCCGTTTCCAGGAGTTCCTCCAGGCAGACACCAAGGAACGCCTCGCAGTCCTACGCAGCCTGTTTGGCACGGGCCGGTTCCGCGCAATCGAGGAGCACCTGCGGGAGGTAGCGCGCGAGCGGGGACGCGCTGTCGAGACGGCCGATGCTGCCTTGAGTGACCTGGTGACGCGCGCCGCCGCCGTGGTGGGCGACGAGGCGCCCGAGCCCGCGCAGGTGGCGCCCTGGTGGATTGAAGCGTCTGAGCAGGTAGAGACGGCTGCAACGGAGGCAACGCAAGCGCGCGAGGCGTCCGTCAAGCGGGCCGATGCTGCGGCCAAGGCCCATACCGAGGCCAAGCAAGCGGAGGAAAAGAGGGCGCGGCTTGAGCGGGCGCGCACCACTCTCGCGGAACTCGAAGAAGGCTCCGAGGCGCACGCTGCGGACGTCGCGAACCTCGAGGCGGCGCGTGCCGCCGCACCCCTGCTGGGTGCGGTCACTTCTGCGCGCGAGGCTGAAGAGTCATTGGAGAGGGCGCGCTCTGGTCACCAGCTTGCGTGCGAGTCGGCTGCGGCCGATGACCGCCTGGCTCTGGCGTGGAGTCGGGGCGACATTGCCGATGCTGATGAAGATGCGTTGCGCGCTGCGGTCGAAGATGTGGCGGGGCGGATCGGGGCTCTCTCGACCGCTCTCGAGGCCGAGGACAAGCTGCCCGCGCTACGGACGGCGAAGACGGCCGCTGAGTCCGCGCTGGCCGCGGCCCGCGCCACCCACCAGGACCTCGTCACGCAGCGCGAGTCGCTGCCTGCCCAACTCGACACGTTGAGGGAGGCGCAGGGAAAGGCGACTGAGGCATCGGCCAGGGTCAAGGACGCCGCCGACGCGTTGGAGCGCGCGGAGAAAGCGCTCGACGCCCACGCCGGTGTCGCCGAACTCGACACCAAGCTTGCCGCTGCGCGCGCTGCGGAGGGCGGGGCGTCCGCGGTACATGTGCGGGCCGCTGAGGACCACAACGCGTTGCTGCAGCGGAGGCTCAGGTCCCAGGCCGCGCACCTCGCGCAGGCGCTGGTTCCTGGTGAGCCGTGCCAGGTGTGCGGATCGACCGAGCATCCTGACCCGGCGCGGCCGTCAAGCGATCACGTGACCGACGATCAGGTCGAGGCCGCGCGTGAGGTGATGGATGTCGCGCATGCCGCGTTGTCATCGGCGACGGCTGCGGCGCAAGCCGTGGAGCGTGACCTCGCAGCCGCGCGCTCTGCCGCGGGCGACGGTGACGAGGAGGAAGCCCAAGCCACGTTGGTGGGGGCTCGCGAGTCTCACGAGCGCGCGACTGACGCAGTGGCAGAACGCGACCGACTCGCCGGTGAGATCGAGGCGATGACGACGAAGCTCGCCGGTCTGGACGCCGACGTTGAGTCCGCGTCAGCGAAGGTAGGCGAAGCGCAGACAGCACTGGCCGCGGCAGAGAAGGACGTCGCCGATGCCGAGGAACTCACCGGCTCCGTGCCCGAGGGCTACGAGTCGGTGCGTGAGTTCGCCGATGCGCTTGGCGAGGCACGTGCGCTGGTGCAGCGGGTCGCGAATGCTGCGGGTGATCTCGACGAGGCGCGCCGCTCTGCCGCCACGCGAGAGGCTGAGGTTTCCGATGCGGTCGCGGGTAGTGCATTCGACTCGGCCGAGGACGCGCTTGACGCCGCGCTGGAGCCCGGTGCGCTCGAAGCGTTGGCGGCCGCTGTCGAGCAGCACCGCACGCGTCTGAGCGGCGCCCAGGCGGTCGTCGCGGAACTGTCCGGCGAGGAACTGCCCGACACGCAAGCAAACGTCCCGGCGCTCGAAGCCGCGTCGGTCGAGGCGTCCCAGGCGCGCGATGCTGCGGTCGCAGCCGAGGCATCCGCTGGCGGGAAGGTCACGCAACTGGCGACCATGCGCGCAGAATACGAGGACCGCTCTGCAGCGACGCAATCCGCGCGCGAGCAACGAGACGTAGCGCTCACACTGGCGGACTCGGTCGCGGGAGAGCCACCCAATGCGCGCCGCATGCGCCTGGAGTCCTTTGTGCTGGCATCCAAGTTGGAGCGGATCGTCGCCGCGGCCAATCAGCGCCTGCAGATCATGTCCGGCGGGCAGTACACGCTCGAGCACGACGACGACCGCCAGTACCGCAATGCCCAGACGGGCCTGGGACTGCGGATCGCCGACTCACACACCGGACAGTCGCGATCCACCAGGTCGCTGTCCGGCGGAGAGACGTTCCTGGCGTCACTCTCGCTCGCGCTCGGACTGGCGGAGACGGTGTCCGCGGAAGCCGGGGGCGTCCGCCTGGACACTTTGTTCATTGACGAAGGGTTCGGGTCGTTGGACGGAGACACCCTCGAGGTCGCGATGTCCACGCTCGACGAGTTGCGCGCGGGCGGCCGCACCATTGGGCTTATCTCCCACGTCGAGGCGATGAAGGAGCAGATCCCCGCGAAGCTCGACGTCGTGAAGGCTCAGGACGGCTCAAGCCGCATCGCCTCGTCGAGCACGCGATAGACAGGAGGCGTCGAATGTCATCGGTGGGCTTTCTCGTGGGGCTGTTCCTCAGTCCCTTCGTCTTCTATGCCGTGATGTCTGGCTTCGTTGTGCGCAGGCGCGGCAGTGGCGACCAGGCAGGCCCGTCACGCCCGGTGGGTAAGACACCACCCCCGGACGAGGGCGACATTCGGCGCTACTACGAGTAGCTCGCGCTCTGCTTAAGCCTCGAGGAAGGGTCCGCCGTTGAGGCTCGGACCGTCCGGCGCCGCGAACTCGATGCGGCAGATGGCACGGATGGCACTCACGAGCCACTCGGCGATCATCTCGTCGTACTCGCCCTGGACTCCGCTGAATGCCACCACGAGCCCCTCGCGGGCGATGCCGCCGGGCCACTTGATGTCGCCGGCCCTGTACAGGTGCGGCGAGTGGTCACGCATGCGAGAGGTGTCCATCCCGGTGCGTGCGGCCACGGCCGCCTTTGCGGTCGCCCACTCAACGAAGGATTCGGGGTCCTCCCCTAGGTGCGCGGTGAACAGGGCCGGGCCGGAGGTATCGGCTGGGTCGAGGACAACGACGCCGCCCTTGAAGCGATTGAGGAGGCCCTGCTCGTAGCCGCGCTCGATGGACGGGGTGATGACGTCCCACGCTTGCGCGCAGATGTCGGAGGTGATGCCGGTAAACATGTGTGGCCCTTCGTTGGGTTTGTTCGTCCAGTGTGGCGCAAGCGCCAGTGCGATGGAGCGCTCCTACGCGTCGCTGGCCTCGGGGAGACTGCACCCCACCACCGCGCCCGCGACACCGAGTGCGGCCAGGAGAAGCAGCGCGTACTGCGGACCCCACGCCGACAGCACCGCAGTGATGCCACCGGCTGCGAGGAGCAGGATGCCCATCAGTGTGTTGGCGACGGCGACGTACTGCGTGCGCTGGTCCCCTTCCGCGATGTCAACCACGTAGGTCTTGCGGGCCAGGCGCGCGCCCACGTGGACCAGCGCCAGCAACAGGTAGGTGGCGGGGGCAAGCCAGAAAGCCTCGCTCGTTGCCGGAAGCGCGAGCAGTCCGAGGAACACCACGATCACGGCGGAGCTCGCAAGCGATGCCCCAATCATCAAGCGCCTCGACGACTTGTCCGCCAGGCGCCCGAACAGCGGCCCACCGATGATCCCCGCAATGCCCTGCGCCATCACGAACAAACCAAGAGACCCCAGCCCGGAAGCGCCCTGCTGGATGCCGAGCCCCACCACGAAAGGTGGGCTCAAAGCGGCGACCAACAGCAACGCCCGGGCGGTGACGAACCGGCGGAACACGGCATCGTCCCTCCACAGGTCCTTGGCCTGAGTAGCCCAGCCTGGCCCGTCCTCCGATTGGGCCTCGGGCTCAACGTCCTCGGCGGGTTCGTGGATGGTCGCGTAGACGGCGGCGGCGATGGCCCACGCGAGCGCGGCACCGCCCAGAAGCGCGGCGAGGACGCCCACACCAAGGCTGTCCCCTCCCCACACGCGTAGCGCCAACCCGAGCGTGAGCGCCACGACGGCGGAGGCGACCGTGGTGACCCCCTTGATCTGACCGCGCACGCCCTTGGGCACGGTCCGGCCGAGCACATTTTTGCTGGCAATCGACGTCAGCGAACGCGCCAACGCAAACACCGCGAGCGCAAGAAGCACGCCCACACCAGCGATCACGCCTTCGGCGGTCGCGGCGACAAGCGCGAGCACCGCCGTGGCGAAGGCTTGTCCGGCGGCTCCCGCGACCCACACCCACTTGCGCACCCGCTGGCGGCGAACCTTGGGCGCCCACGCGGCCTGCGGAAGCATCGACCCTGACTCGCGAATAGGCACCAGGAACGCGACGAATGCGCTCGGCGCACCCAGCGCATTCATCAACCACGGCAACACCGTCTTGGCATTGACGACCTGGTCGCCTGTGGACTGAAGGGCCTGAGCCGCCATTTGCCGCACGGCGTTGCCCGCGACGTATGGGCGGGCGTCCTCGTTCAGGCTGTCGAGGTCCGCGTCATCCGTTTTGATGAGTTTGGAGAAGATTCGCTGGGAGGGCACGAGTTCATGATGGCACGCAGAAAGTGGTCTACTTGCGGCTCTCCGCGGCACTGCAGTCCTGCAGCCCGCACAATTGTAATTCCGCTCTTCCGCCGCCCACGCGCGCACCACCTCCAACCCGAAGCGCCGTGTATCCGGAACAGTGAGTTGGTCAAGAGTCGGCGACTCACACCACACTTGAAGGTTCGACGGGCACAAGAAGACTTGTTCGCTGGGCGGGTGACCACGCAGCGCTGAGCCGCGTTAGACGGAAAGGTCAGCCCAATGTCACCAGGGCCCGTAGAAACTCCCGCGTCTCGTCATCGGTGGAGTACAAAACGGTACCGACCATCCCGCGAGTCAAGAGCACCTTGTAGACATTGCGCACGTTGCGGTCAAATGCCTCGTCGCTCACTGCCTTCCGGCTCTTGAACGATGGGTCCTTATTGTACTCGCGCTGACTCACCCAACGGCCGTCACGGATGACCAGATCTGGGCCAAAGATCATCCCATTCCAGTCATACTCAAAACCCTGCGCCGTATACACGCACCCCACTTGCCCCTCACCCCCGGGCTCGGACGCCCAAAGAGCAGAGGGAGGGATGTCACCTAGCCGCCGATCCTCCTTGGAGTTCCACGGCCGGCGCCATCCATCAATGACCACATCGTCGACGAGTGCGCCATTCTTAGCGTTGGACCACGACCAACAGAAACCCGCAGTCATGCGCGCAGAGAATCCTTCGGCTCGCTTTGACTCGAGTCGGGCCTCAAGCTCGAGCGGCGAGTCCACCACTTCCACGGAGAATGCATCGTCGCCACCCCACTCCATAGGTCCGCCATCACTCAGCCCCAGCAGTCGTAGCACCCACTCGATATAGGCGGCGCTACCTCCTGCGCGGTACTGCGCGTTCAAATCCACTTGCCGCACAGGTAGGTTGCGGACAGCAGCATGCGCACGAATGTCCGCAACGGTGCCGAGTTCACCCGGCTTCACCACTTGGTGCTCATCGAGCAGGAACACCGGGACGCGCGCAGCATCCATGAGTTCGTCGACCTGCGGTCGCGCCTGCTCGCGTACGGCCTTGGGCGTGTAGCGGGTAGTGGATGTCTCGCGGATTCGGTGAGCCTCGTCGAGGATCAGCACCTCGAGCCCGTTCTTTTCCGCGTCCATGAAGCTGTTGAAGTACTTGAACAGTTCCTGGGTGGACGACGATCCCTTGCCCGCCACCTTGCGCATCGTCTGAGTAAAAGACCGCGAACCGGTCGCGTGAAGTGCCACACGGCCCTGGCGCGCCAGCTCACCGAGCAGCGACAACGCGATCACGCTCTTTCCCGAGCCAGGACCGCCAGTCACAATGACGACCTCTTTGGTGTCGGCTTGGCGTGCGGTTTCCACCGCCCGCATCACAAGCTCGTAGGCCACCTTTTGCTCGTCGAGCAGGACGAACTGCTCGCGGTCACGAATCTCTGCGGCCGCCACTTTGAGTAGTTGCTTGGACGGAGCAATAGCCGAGGAAAGGAAGTCGTCAGCGGCACGGGCACCATCCTCCGGCGCCAACCGTGATGTCAAGAACTCAGCAAAGTCCCCGCGTCGTTGTCCGGTGAACATTCGCCCATCGGCACTGGGTGCCACCGACCACAGATCGGCCACACCCGAGTCATTTGCGTTGTGAAGGTACGCGGCTCCCACCAGCGCATCCGGAATGTCGTCCAGCCCCTTGACGAAGTCCCGGTAGTAGCGCGCGTACTGGCCCACCTGTAGCGAGGGGTGCAACACCGGGTTGTAGGCCACACCGTCGGCATCCACCAAAGTATCTGAGTCCTCGTGCCTGCGTGCCTTGGCCCATTGTTTGAGCTCGACAACCACATAGGAAGGCGCCCCTGTGCCGGGGTGCACACCGGCGAGCACGGCATCGGCGCGCTTGCTGGTCAGCGGGAGCCTGTGCTCGAGCATTACCTCTACCTGTCCCAGCCCAGCATCGGCCAGCACGGAAGCGAGCTGCGGGATGCTGTTCCGCCACGATTGCCGCTCCCCTGCCCCCGGAACCCCAAGTCCATGAAAGAAGAACATGTCGGCAAGAGACTCCTCAACGGGTGAGAAATCGTGGCTCGCGTAGTTGGCGAGCGTGTGGGCGCTGTGGCGCACAACCTGCATTTGGACTCCCAGACAGTACGAATACTGCGCGGGAGGCGTGTTTGCCGGAGCAAAAGCCTGTCGGTGCGCTTACGTTCACGACATTAGCGCTCGGGGCTGACACTGGTTGAGACCACGTGGGAGAGTCATGTCATGAGTGACAAAACCGACTCGATCGCACAC
The DNA here is from genome assembly GCF_000975035.1 of Demequina flava. Classification (GTDB taxonomy): domain Bacteria; phylum Actinomycetota; class Actinomycetes; order Actinomycetales; family Demequinaceae; genus Demequina; species Demequina flava. Next base: position 262,469 of record NZ_BBRA01000001.1, read on the forward strand.
CTCACCCACGAGATCCGGGAATTCGCCCGCGAACGTGACTGGGAACAGTTCCATGACCCCAAGTCGCTGGTTCTCGCGCTTGTGGGCGAGGTGGGCGAGTTGGCAGAGCTCTTCCAGTGGGTTCCGGCGGCCGATGCCGTGGCTGAGTTCCAGGATCCCGCCCGCAAGCAGCGGGCGGGAGAGGAAATTGCGGACGTCCTTACGTACTTGCTGCGCCTCGCGGACGTGCTCGAGATTGATATCGCCGAGGACGCCTGCAGGAAGCTTGATGGGTCACGCGAGCGCTTCGTCGCGACAACCGTACGCGGTCAAGCCCCCTTAAAGAACTAATCTCTTGCGGCTCAGCCCGCCCTACTGCAAAGGGTGGAGCAACGTCGTCCAGTGGCCGCGAGCGTGCCCCTCCCTCAGTTCAAAGTCCGAGGCACCCCAACGTGAGCCAATCTCGGGTTCGTCTGCGAACGGAAAGCCGGTGATGCGAACCCGCCCCTGCTGTTCTACGGGTGCTATCACTCTTGCCCAGATACCCTGTCGTGCACCAGCATCATCGACCTCCAGGACATCGAACGCGAAGGCGCGGCCCGCCCGGCGGTCACCTGGGGGCGCTTCGAGGTACGCGCGGCAGACGCCGCGGAACGGGCAGCCTCCACACGTCTTTGGCGCAGGCTTCCCGGACAGTTGTTCCTCACCACGCTCGGCAGCCAACAGCGAGGCGTGAGCTCGTTGAGCGATTGCGACCGCATCGTCCACCAACCCGGGACTGGATTCAACGAGCCGGACCTGCCCCGAGGCGTTGTGAATCTCAAGCCGAACGCGCGACACTCCGAGTTCAGCGGACACCAGCGCGGCATACAGGCGCAGTTGCAACTCATGATCCGCTTCGGCACCTTCTCTTGCGGTACCGGTCTTGTGGTCCACGATGACGACCTGTCCATCGTGTTCCTCGACCAAGTCCGGAATCCCCATCATCCGCGTGTCAGAATCGAACAGTTGTCTCTCGATCCACGGCAACGGCGTGTACGCGTTCTTCACGGAGTCAAGTTGCGGAGACATACTCGCGAGGAGAGTGACGTGTTGAAGCCTGCTGGCACGAACATCGTCCGTAACAGAGTTCACAAAGCTACCGTGGGTGTCCGAATCGCCGAATTTGACCTTGACGCGCTCCCGGGTCAAGGCCCAGTTGGGCCACTGACTGGGTTGCGGGGGTGTCGCAGGCGCCCATTGTGCAGCGAGCTTCTCGAACGCACTGCCAGCAGAGGCACTCCAGACATCATCGAAGGCGACACCGGCGCCCGCTGCCGCCAACACCTCGTGGGCAATAATGCCGACCGCCGCTGCAGGGCCCGTCCTTCGCAGTCCGACCACGGACGGGTCCCGCCCAAAGCCAGCCTTAGCCGGACATGCTTCAAACGCTATGACCAAAGTTGGGCTGATGTATGACGGGGCCTCGGGACGTGGATACAGCCCCGTCATGGGTACAGCAGCGGCAAGACTTGGAGCGGGTTGAGTCGAAAACGGCGCGCGTCGAACCACTCCACCTCCAGGCCGTCCATACTCTGAGCTTGGACCTGCGCTACAGCCTGAACATCATCGAGCCACGCCTCTTCTGTTCGCCAGAGCGGGTGGGAGAGGAGCACACATCGTGAGCCAGAAACGATAGCTGGGATCTCACCGTATGACCGCGCCTCTGCATTTGGTAGGGCACGAGCGGCAACTTCATAGACCTCGCTGCCAGCGAGCAGGGACCTGCCAAGAGTGAGTTCCTCGCCGCTAAACAACTCGAGCATGTCTAGTGCAAGGCGCCAGTCGAGCAGCGGGTGCTTGCGTGAGTTGTCGTACGACCGCATGCAGTCGGGACACGAGACGTCACACTTGCTCGCGTGGCTGTCTTGCATCCACTTACTTTGGAGATCGTGCAGGGCATGCGACAAAATGCTCGCAAACGTGTCCCGCTCGCCAATCTCAACCGCGTACCCCGCGCCGTTCTCGGCCGTATCTGCCATGTAGATCGCCGCCGCGACTTGTGCCTTGAGGTCTGGCTGATCGTCAACAACGATCGGAACTCGAACCGGGCTAAGTCCGACCGCAAGTTCTCCAGGGTCCAGGTCAAGGTGTGCCTGGGCCGCAATCTTGAGGCATTCAGCAAGCGAGGTATATGCCGCGCGCGCCGACCACTGCTCCAGCAGCCCAAGCGAGCCTGTCTTCAACGCCAACCGACGGGGGGTAATCAACAGTGCGTCTGTGACTCGGATCTCGCCGATGACCTTCTTTACCGGATCAAGCGGGTTGCCTCGATCCACAGTGACAGATCCATCCTCTGCGTATGCAAACTGGTACCCCGCGCCCCCGTTATCGTTGAAACTCACCAACGGTGCCTGTGGGTACGCCTCAAGGTCTAGCGGCCCCAGTTCCTCACGCCATTCGGGCGTGGTTTGGACCGAGATATCAGGAGCCGATGCATACGATTGTTCGTCATTGCGATCGTCATAGGGACGCGGCTTGTACGTCGTCCGGAACCCCCGTGGTTCATAGAGGTCCATGGAAGATAGCGTCCCGCCGCACTGTCCGCACACCGTCGAACGGCGTACCTCTTGAAGGTCGGTGCGGCCACAGGTGTCACACCGGCCCACATGCGTTGCTCGTCCAAGAGGATCAGCCACTGGCTTCACCACTGCCCCCTGGACGTTGTACGCCACAAATCCCTCCGCCGTGTGAACCTTGCCGTCCTTCACGACCTCGGCACCAGGAGAGAACGTGGAAATCGCTTGCCCAAGAGGTCGGTCAGAAACGACCATTCTGTCCAAGGTCTCCGTGTTCCAAGGTTTGCCGTCGTACAGCGACCTCACCCGCGTGGGGAATCCAAACATCGGGAGCAGCCCCCGGCGAGCGAGCAGTTCACTCAGTTCGCCCTGAAAATCCTCGCCTTCATCCTCGATAACGCGGTCGATCTGCTCAACGAGCGTAGTCCGGACGATCTCGACTGCGGCATCAATCTCATCGACCGGTAGCCGCGTGTACCGCGCTGCCCGCTCGGCAACGTCCCCAATGACGTCGGAACCTGCCAAGAAGACACGGACCGCGTCGCGATAATCGGCCCATTCCTCAGCCTGCCCAAAGGTCCCGTGGCTGCTGCTCGGCTTCCATTTGGGACGGATAGTGAGCGACAAGAAAGCCAGCCGGAGGCACTCTGAGTTGACACCTCGCTGGATGATGGCACGGCGCCCCAAGTCCAAGAACGGCTGCGGCGGAATATCGCCCGTGATGCGATCCGGGCGCTGGAAGTAATAGTCGTCGTGGGTACGATCCCGGCACAGCGTGAGTGCGAAGCTCACCGCTTGACCCGACCGTCCGGCACGTCCCACACGCTGCTGGTAATTGAACCGTTGGGGCGGCACGTTGGCCATCATCGTGGAGCGAAGTGACCCAATGTCGACACCGACCTCCATTGTCGTGGTCACGGATAGTGCGTCTAACTCATCAGGGAGCAAATATTCACTGGGGCTCAGGGCTCCTTTAAAGCGCCGTTGGCGATCACGTTGTAGCGCCAGCGGGCGTGTTTGCCCCGTCAATTCAGCGATTGCGAGGCGGCGCGGCGTGTGCCCAGCCAACCATGCGTAGTAGTCGGTGGAGTCTTCTTCTCGAGTCTCCATCGTGAGTGCAGGTGCCAGGCACTGGCTGTTGGCACACACACCGGCACTCGGGTGCAGGTGGATAAATTTACAGACTGCGCATCTCCAGACATTGCGGCCGCCGGGCACCGCCACCAAACTTGTGTCAACCGATCCGGTGGTCAGGATCCAGCCCTCCACAGCGCGCACGACCACCTCGGTGGCGAATAGCGCATCCACTTGGTTGAGCCCAGCGTCAGCGTCAACGCCCAACGCCTTTGCCGCAGCGGTGACAAAGTACTTGGCTGCAGGAACCATCACTGGCTCGGCCTGGACTCCAGAGGCAAAACTGTCGTCAAAGCGCCGCTTAAGCCCAAGTGTACGAATGACGGAATCCATGACCTGTATGAGTGTTTCTGGGTCGAACGGACCATCCACATGCGGCGTGTCAGCGATCGTGAGGCGCGCGATCCCGACCGATTCAAGATCTCGGCGCGCCCGATCGAAGAGTGACTCCGAGATTGCCTTCCGCATCTCGCGGAGCAATTTCTCTCGGCCTTTCTCAATCGGGGGAGTCTTCCACGCCCCCTTCACCGGCGGGTCGAATGCGCGATACCACGGCGTCGTCGACGCGGCATGCATATCCTCAAGTTGGGCGTTCCACGGACTCGGGCCTCCAGGGTTGACGCCGATCTCGAGCAGTGCCGACTCGACACGACCATGGAGCTCAAGCATGGAGAGCGATTGCCCCTCGCCCAACGTCTGCAGCGCCGATTGAAGGTCTGCTACTTGAGACTCGCCCAGGGAGATACCCGCCTTGCGCATGACGTGCGCCTGCCACCCCACCAAGACACCCAACTCTTCCGCCTGGTCCGGGTCCTTGACCGAGTCCAGGATTGCGATGGGGTCTGGCGCGCGGTGCACCTCACGACGGACAACTTGTCGGATCAGGTCCCGGTGCCGATTGAGCGCGACTCCTGCGGCGGTACGTGCGGCATCGTCGCGGCTGTCAGTGAAGATGATGGTCTTAGCATCGACAATGGCGTCTCGCCCAGTTTTCCCAATGGCCAGGGACCGAACCAACTCGGACAGATACAGTTGAGTCGCCGCTGCGTTACCAGCAGTATGTGCACGGATGGGAGACCGGGCAACTCCGCTGAGGAACACGTCCGAGTTGGGCTGCTTCTCGTTGACATCGCATGCGGGACACTTCGTCGGTAATGCCGGGGAGTTTCCGGTGTCGCTACCGCTCAATGAAGCGAGTCGAATCGCATTGCCTGCCCCAACCGTAGGCTGCGCCAACCCCAGTGCTGGGTCCCAATCGAGCGAGCGGAAACCAAACTTGGTCTTAGCCGCGCTCCAGTCGTCGACGTCGACGGGCCCGCCGGGCCTCAGCCAGAGGTACTCCTGGCCAGTCTTGCGAAACACTGGCCGGCTCGCTTGGCGTTCAATGGTCGGCAAAGACGAGATCAGTCTGTCGCTGCCCTTCACCTCAACCGTGTTGCCACCCAAACTCACATCGCCGCACTGGAAGCAGTACAGCAAATCCAGCACTCTGCAGCCGCAATCGTCGCAGGTAGTCCTGGGTGCCGAGTAGAGACGGCCGATGCGCCGCTCAGCACCACGATTGCTGACACCACTGCACGACGCATTTGAGCATGCCCAGATCCCGCGGGGTGTGCGCACGAATAGGTGAGCACGCATCGGGATCAGTCGAGGCGTTGTCTCTGCAGCACTCGCATCTGCCAGGCGCTGGAGCACGGCATCCAGTTGGGCCTCGGAGTTTACCCCCGGGCCCAATAGTCGCGCCGCGATGTCGCCCACAGACGTTGCCCTTATGCGCTCCGTTCCCGGCTCGCGGCATGCGGCCGCTACGGCGTGCGAAACGTCCGTCAGCGATGCATCAGAAAGTGCGCCCGCGCTCCAGTAGCCCGATAACTCCTCCACGTCGAGAGGCGCCCCCGCGTCAACCGCGAAAGACTCCCGCGAGGTGCCAAAGAACTCTTCCAGGTACGACTGGCTCGAAGGTCCCTCATCCAAGGAAGCGGAAGTCGCGATAACCCTGAGTTGCGGGGAGTCTGCGGACAGACCCAAGCGACCTAAGAGTTGACGGATGATAAGCGCCACCTCGCTACCTTGCGTTCCCCGGTAGAGGTGGAGCTCATCCACGACGAGAGTGAACACATGAGACGGGTCGGATTCGAGCCAGTCACGCGTTGTAGTGAACAGCGAGTCCTCGAATGAGCGCATCATCATTGTGCTGAGCATCGAGTAATTGGTGACAAGGATGTCCGGAGGACTGTCAATCATGTCCCACCGCGTCATCATTTCGCCCGACACCGGATCAGAAAACTCTGCTGGGTCGAGTTTGGATTTTCCCGCAGTTCCAAGGTCGCGGTCGTTCTCAATAGACTTTAGAACATCTGCGAAACTCTGATCCAGTTCACGGAGCTCCTTCGCAACCTCAGCCGCCTTTCTTGAGTTCTTGGTCGGCTTGCCTTGGTTCCCCAGCGTGCTGCCGGTGAATCGACCAAACCAGACTGGGCGGCCAGGATTTGCGGCGTTGAGGGTGCGAATTGCCCTGCGCAGTCGGGTCATTTGATCCTCGACCAGCGCGTTCGTGGGGTACAGCACCAGCGTTCGAACGGCACTAGCCCTAGTCTCGCCATGGCGCATAGGAGCCCACTGTGGCTGAGTTGCCTTCCACCAGTGGTTAGCCTCCGGCTGTGCCCCCCAGGATTCCGCTTCCTGCAGCAACCGCGCTAGCACCGGAAAAAGGAAAGCCTCTGTCTTTCCAGAGCCGGTACCAGACGTCACGACAACGTTGTGTTGAGAATCATCGCTAAAGTGACGTTCGATCGCATTTGCCTGATGCGTCCGCAGCCGCACACCTTCGGCGTCATCCACACCAAAGAGAGCACATGCAACCTGCTCCAAGTGTGATCGCGACACCCCTGCGGCATCCGCGGCAGCCCCAATGGGCACTACGTTGGGGTACGGCAACACAGGCTCGATGAGTACGTCACCTACGACAGCACCTTCGGCTTCGAGGAGTTCTTTGCGTTCCTGCATGAGTTGGGGGTCGTTGAGCCAATACGCGGTGTCGTAGTACCGCAGGAAGGCATCTCGCAATCCCTGTGCAAGTGTGGAGGGACTCGCTTGAGCGCTCATCAATGGCCTTTCAGTTGATGCCGATACGGCACTGGTAGACGGGGTCGCTAGGAACAAAGAAGCGTGAGAAGCCAATCTGCAGTCGGCCGGTCGACGTTGGTGTAAACCGACACACGCCTCTTGACTTTGCCAACAGATATCCGCGCTGGGCGCGGCAACCTGCCAGAGCTGACAACAGCCGCACGGGCATAAAGTCCCGGTAGATTGCACCCTCGGGGAACCATGATTGCTGCGCTGTCCGCATGATATGTGGCCAGTGGGTGTCCCGCGTCAGTCGCGGCCACGTATTTCACCAGAGACGCGGGTCCACGCGCGCAGTGCCCTAGGCCAACGTCCGAGGCCTCCCGCCAGATGTACATGCGCTCAAAGCCGCGGATAAGTCTGAATGCCCCCGCGCGATCCACATCAGTTGTAGCCACCCACGATGCGCTGACGGTGTCGAAGAACTCGGCTGACACGAAGCCAGGTAGTTTCACGCGAGGCAGTGAGCCCCCAACGGAACTAATGGACGGTAGCACCTGCGTGAGCTGCCAGGCAGGGTCGTCGACCACTCCGATACCGTGTTCGAACGCGACCTCCAGCACTGACTCCGGGACGTTCTCGATGATCGACCGTGGCGGCTGGACTTCGTTCGCGCGCTCGCTGAGCAACGCACCCTCCGATCCGGCCGAATCGATCAGCCATTCCCACGCCTCCTGCGGCCAAGAACCAATCGGCTCAGACTCAGTATTGGGGCGCACCGCAAGCTGAGCCTCAGGCACCGACCACCGGACGACGGCTCCCGTCGCGTCCCGTTCAATATCAATGGCGCAGATTTGCTCAAGGGCTTCTACAAATGTGGATCGGAAAAGAGAACCCGGTTCGATTTGCGTCGCGACGTAGTCAAGTGCAGAAGGCTTGCCCGATCCCAGGTGTTGAACGGCGTCGAGCGCTCCTGCCCATAGGCGAGACTTCCCCTCGTCAACTGTAGGCAGGTCTGAGACGTCAAGCTTTTGTTCTACATACGCCTGTGGAGCGACCTTAGTCGCTTTCCACGCCCAGCCCGGAGAACGCTTGACGACCCCACAGTACTTGCACTCGCCCGAGATGTACTTGAGTTTTGGGCCGGTCCCGAACACCGGATACTCCAAGTAGTGAGCGCCGGTGCGCACACACGACTTCGGGTCGGACTCGGCAAGCGCAACGGACGGTTCAGAGACGACGTTCGTCTCAGTCCGCCGCATCCATGGTGCCGTCGCCGGTGCCGGCGCCACTTCTACGTCAAGTTCTCCGCCCTCTACCCATAATCCAGAAATGCTCGCAGTCACATCGGATTCCGGGGATACTTCCATGCCGACCGCACCGCGTGCAGCTTGGTCGGGTCCCACTCGATAGGAGCAGGCCAGCACATCGCCGGTCGATGAAACTGGTTCCTGTTCGCCCCCCGTCCGTAGACGCAGCGTGACCTGCTGGACTGGGTCAACTTGACCCGGGACATATAGTTCGATGCGGTAGTCCCCCACGGCAAGTTGCTCAGACGAGAGCTCCACGATGGCAGCGCCGTGGTCCGCGTTCCATGTGCGCACCACGGTGTCCGTCTTGAGAGAGGACATACGGATCTCTAGCGAAGGCACCTGTTCGAGCGAAACTCGGATCTCCGGCGGCGCTTTGACAGACCACTTTCTGATCCTCGAAGGAATCTTGATCCCGCCGCCAAGCGTAAGGAATCCGCGAGCTAGCGGGACTAGTTCTGGCACCAAATTCTCGAGGGGCGGCGTGAACATCTGAACATCGGTGAACAGCGCCCATCCTTCAGGTACACCCTCCACCCCAGTCCGCTTCTGCCATCCTGGACGAGCATGGGCTTCAAGCGTCTGCTCTACCAGGCCCAAGCCGGTTCCTTTGATGCACCCCTCGTCCACCAACAGGATCGACTCGGAATTAAGTTGGAGCCGCTCCCGCTCCACGAATGCCTGCTGCAATTCATCGAACACCAAAGGCACGATGAATCGCGGGTCACGTCGGAGCGGCGCAAGGCCATCACTTGTGCTCTCGCGCAATTCAACGATGCCCGAGACCACACTTGCGGGTGCGATGGTCCCGCGTGTGGGAATAATGCGCGTGGTAGACGCCCCTGCGACGGCTTCGATGTCGCTCCAATCCCCTTTGGAATCTCGCACTTCCAACGCCGTCGCATTTGCAGACGCACCCCTGGAGTTCAGGAGGAGCATTAGTTCCAGATTGCTGCCGAAGAAACCCTCATGGAGGTCGGCGAGCAAACGTACGGTGCCTTGGCTCTGCGCAAGTTCCGAATCTGTCGAATCAACCGAACCATCCCAGCCTGCGAGTTCAAGTGCGACGACATCGGCGATTCGAGCCCGGGTGGAGTCTCGAGACCACAGTTTCTTCAGGCTCATGGAAGCGGGACAAGACTCAAGCGAGAACCACTCACCCAAATATCCCTCGAGGTCCGCCCCAGCAATCTCCATACCGGGTGCCAGCCCGTACTTGACGAAGAAGTGGATGAACTTTTTCCTGTCGCCATCGCGCACCAACGCTTGCGACAATGGCAAGCCCACATACCTATGGCTCAACGCATACGCGGTCGGCAGCCCTCGCGCACCATCGCACTCCTCAAGCCACCAGTTCAACGCCCCCCAATAGTCTTCGGCCCGCGCTGAATAGTGTTTCTGAACGTCTGACAACGATGCCTTGTCCGTCGCGAGCCCTAGTGCAGCAGCGAGTTGGGGGTAGTACGCGTTCTTTGCATACGGCGAGTCGTCTGCTCCCATCTGTTCGGCTGCGACCACCGTCATCGCAAGAAACGCAAGGATGGGTGGAGGCTGCTTCCTGGTGTTGGCGTCTCGCATCCACACCCGTCGTTCCACGGTGAGCGTGTTAAGGCGGAGGCGTCCGGAGCTCACTACAACGCCGGCCACCGCATCCCTCAGACCGGATACCGGGTCCCCCGACCAATTGGCTGCCTTAGCAATCTCCGCGAGGATGTCGTCTTCCAGGTCGAGATACGACGGACCCGCATCTTCAGCCTCTGGGTAGATTATCGCTGCTACAGCGTCATTCCAGGATGAATAGTTGCTCCAAGCTTCAATGCTTGCCACCGTCGCCCCCAGCGTCGTCGGTTGTGTGTTGCTATGTAATATTCCTTATCGCGTCACCGCAAAGCAACTCGACACGTCCAGGCTTTCACGCACCTGTGACATCGCTGACAATTGCACTGTGGCCACGCGCCCCGCCGGGACACCCAATGTCTCTCCCATCAGCTAAGCTGTCGATCATGCGAAACGCTTCCTCCTCTGGCTTTACCTACGCGGATCTGTTCGCCGGCATCGGCGGATTCCACGCAGCGCTGAGCCACGGAGGAGGGCGATGTGTATATGTATCTGAGATTGACGACCGTGCACGTGCAACCTACGAACTGAATTGGATCGCACCACTCCCTGGCGCAGACCAGCCACAGGTCAACACGGATATCACGAAGGCCACGCCTGAGCACGGTGCGGTCGACGTCCCCGAGCATGATGTCCTTACAGCAGGCTTCCCCTGTCAGCCGTTCTCCAAATCTGGAATGCAGCGAGGCATGGATGAGGCTCGCGGAACGCTGTTCTGGAACATTGCTCGCATCCTCGAGGACCGCACTCCCTCCGTGGTGCTCCTCGAAAACGTACGCAACATAGCGGGACCCCGCCATCGCCATGAGTGGGATGTGATCATTCGCACGCTCCGCGAGATTGGGTACCGCGTGTCCGATCAGCCAACGGTCTTCTCTCCCCACCTTCTCCCACCCGCCGAGGGAGGCACGCCGCAGGTCCGTGATCGTGTATTTATCCTGGGAACCTACATCGGTGCTGAACGCGTGGCCTCCGAAATCGCCGCTGAGAGGATTCCGGGTCCCGTGGTAGACCGTCGTGCCAGCGCAGGGTGGTCCGTGGACGATTGGCTCACCGAGTGGATACTTGACGACGACGAAGCGATTACGGACATCGACCGCTACCGGCTCACTGCGATCGAACGTGACTGGATTAATGTCTGGGACGACTTGGTGGCTCGCTACCGCCAAGAAACACTGACAAGCCTGCCAGGATTCCCTCTTTGGGCGGACCATTGGGTCTCAGAGGGCACGCTGGACCCCTTGGACCTAGAATCTATGCCAGCGTGGCGCCGGTCGATCATCCTCAAAAACGCGCGCTTTTACGATTCGCACCGAACGCTCATCAATGGTTGGCGCAAACGGCACCCACAGTTCAGCGCCTTCCCCGCATCTCGTCGCAAACTGGAATGGCAGGCACGCGATCTCAAGTCCCTTTGGGATGGAGTTTTCCAACTACGCCCGTCCGGAATTCGAGTCAAGCGACCCAGCTACCTGCCCGCCCTCGTTGCGATTACCCAGACGTCCATATTCGGGCCACGGAGCCGACGGCTAACGCCGCACGAAGCGGCTCGCCTGCAAGGCTTCCCGATGAACTTCAGCTTCGGGGAGCAGCGAGACGCAGCATCCTACAAGCAGGTCGGCAATGGCGTTGCTGTGGGGGCCGCGTGGCACGTGTTCCGTACCCATGTCGCCCAAAACGCTGACGATCTACCTCAAGACCTGGTCGATTCAGTACTTGCGGCACCACGAGCTCCATCAACGTCCCTCAGCGCGATCCGCTCCTGAGGACTCTGGGTAGCGGCGAGCCGGACCAAACCGTCCACACCTGACGATCCAAACCGCGTTCGAAGCGCAGCGGCCACCTCGGAAGCGGGAACGTCGAGCGTCTCCAGGATGTCCGCAACAATGCCTGCAATATATGACCACTGGACTTTGGACTGTGTCTTCTCAGGACGTGCCCAACCCCTGGCGCTTGAGAGTTCCCTCCACTCGTCTGTTGCAGCAGTCACGTCCCGGACAACATCTTCACCCCGCACGGCGGATGCGGCTGCAAAGCCGATCAGTACCCCTACTAACTGGAGTTCCTGCCACTTTTCATAGGCTTGCGCATTACGGAAAGTCGGGGACCACGTGGAGGGAGCCACCGCTCGATGTGCTTCGACACCGAGCGCGAGCATTTCCACAAGCGAGGTCACTGCGGTAGTAGTGCGCAGGGGGCTGCGCTGCGACTCATCAACGCCCTTGAACAGCAGATCGACGTGACGCGCGGTGGAGCGACTATCGGGACGCCCCTCCTCCACGAGCAACGCCGATGCTACCCAGGCCAGCAACTTTGTCCTGCGGAAGCCCGCGCGCGCGAAGCCGTAGCCTCCGAGTGTGCGCCCCATCGCAGTCACACTGCCGCGCAGCGGTCGGAGGAAGGGAGCCACACCATCGAGATCTTGGGTATCCCCTGCAGCCACCAACAGCGCCTTCATCAAAGGCAGGTGATGATACAACGCGTTGCGGATCTCCTCCGCATTGAGGTGCTTGCCCTGCTTGTTGTACAGGCTAAAGACTTCATGGATCTGCTCGGACGTGACCTGCTTGTAGACGATCACAGGCAGTCGGTACTGAGACGTCTGTTCGAAGAGCGAGCGCACTGTACGCGGTTCCCCCACGACCGTGATCGGGAGGTTGCGCAAGTCTGAGTAGTACCGGCCCTTGAACGGCTCGAGTTCACCGGACAACGCCCGGATCGCACCAGACCTGAGTGGGAACGGAAAATAATACTCACGCTCTTTGGTCGCGGACAGATTCTCGCCCTCATTCTGCTTCCACAGTTTCTTGAACCGGGGATAGTCAACCTGGAAAATAGTCATCAAGTCCGGCATCTCCCACTGCGTCGACTTGTGCTCGACGATGTCGAGTGCAGTGGGGTGGTTACCGGTGAACCGCAAGATCGACGTGAGCCGCTGCTTTCCATCAACAACCTCAAACCGCAACACTCCCGAGTCAGCACGCTGCAACAAAATGACAGAGGGCAGGGGAATGCCGCGCAACACGGACTCGACAAGGATCTGTGCGTCACTGTTCGGCCACACATCCGCGCGCTGATACGACGGACTCAAGTCGAGCTCACCGTCACGGGCGTGTTGGACAAAGTCAGCAATGGGCCACGTGTCGGCGAGCGCCTGAATCGGCTGGTCCACCTCACTTTGGGCTTCGTCATCGGCATCGTCCCAGTTTCGCTTCCACGTCACCGTCGCTGCGGCCACCGCACCGTCAAGGTCGTCGGCCGCCAGCACCTCCGTCTCGAAAGCGTCCCTCAGGGCCACCGCTCGATCCAGTCGCTCACCAAGTCGCGTCAAAAATTCAGACGACCAAGCACCGTTCTCTACTCCAGAAAGTTCCGTGGCGTCTCCGATCCCTTCGAAGAATGATCGTGCCAACGATGTCTCGGTGGCAGTGTCAAGTTCGGCTGCGAGGTGGAGCCAGTCCTGCACCGACCGGAGTGCAGACCGCCATTTGCCCGTCACGAAGTCGCCGTCGAGAGGTCGGTATGGAGTAGTGGCTTCAACCACCCCCGCCGGTACCGCTTCCGCGACTTGAGAAAGTAGAGCAACCCGCTCCAGGATCTCCCGCTGTTGCGCTGTCAGTTCGGGAGCGTCCGGCGTGGTGTCCTCCGGGACTGGAGTGACGGGGACGGACTCGTCATCAAGGAACTCGATGCGAATCGCCTCGACGTCCCCGGCTAGTTCGACGTCCTCGTGTTGCTCGGTTCGTTCAACGGCTACGGGCCCCACCTCGAGGAGCCTCTCCATGAAGTACTTTCTCGCGAGTGCATCCTGTGGCGCAGCAACGTTTACGGCCGCATCGACCAGTGCGTTGAGCCCTTGGAGCGTCACGGTGTCACCTGCAGACCAATAGGCGGTATCCCATGGAATTCCCAAGGCACCGGCGATCTGGCGACAACATTCGACCTTGCCCGGTACGTGCCGCAAATCAAGTCCCACGGCGGTACCCAATGCCTCTACAGCCGAGCGCTTTTCTTTGCTTCCGGGGCCGAGAGGCTGCTGCTCTTCTCCCCCTAGGAAGTACATACGTGCAACGGCGTGAGCCTTGTCCTTGGCCGTTTCGTAGACAGACAACGTTTCTCTCCCGGGCGTTTTGCGACCGCGCATGTGCCGCACGGCTCCCCTCTCAATGTATCGCGTACAGCAACACCGCCTATGAGTAGCGCTTTAGGCCGGTGGTTCACTTGGCCACGTCGGGCACTGTGCCACTCCAAGCATTTGCTGCGTACGACTCATCAGGAGTTGTGTAATCTGCACACAGAAGGGGAATGTGAATGTCAGTTGAGTGCGTGTGTCCAACAAACGGCTACCGAGAGCCGTACCGGTGTAAGGTGCGTTGGCGCATCGCGCTCGCGCCCCGCTGACCCACGGAATCCACGTGACGGACCATCTCGATCGCCGACAACAAGCGGAACGCCAATCCCACTCCGCCAATGCTGCGGAGCGCATCCAAGTGGCCAGGTCGCTCAGCAGCGTGGGTGAAGAATGGGTCGTCCCTATACTCACCGAGTTGTCACTCGACCAGGACCTCGATGTCGCCGAAGCCGCCCGCATAGCGGTGCAATCGCTCGGACCTCAGCTCCGCAGCGCAGTCCGACGGAGTTGGCTGCTCTCGCCGCGTACCGCGACGCCCGTACCTGCACCCCGCACGCCCGACACAGCCATGGGCGAAGGTCAAACTGCGAGCCCAAAGACTCACACACCACGATCCCGGCAAGAATCGATCGAGCCAATCGTGCTCGAGGCGCTCTCAAGTGGAGGCGAATTGCCGGGTGGTGTATTGCGCTCGATTATTCGGGGTCTCATGACACAGCGAAGAATGGGGCTTGCACTAGACACGATTGACCAAACGGTCGCGGATCTGGTGCAGCGTGGCCTCCTGGACGCGGTGGGAAACGGCACCACATTCGCGACACAGTCGTTCCGCATTGCCCATCGTGACACGGCTCCCACAAACAACCCCCCTTCCCGCCCATACACGGTGAAGATGCTGAAAGAGCCTCGCCAGGACCCGCCGACGCCCGAACCAGCCCCGGCGCTCGGAGAAACCACCCAGCAGATTCTGGATTTTGTCCGGCGCGCCGGACCTGTCACGGGTCGACACATCGTCGCTGAACTCCGGCGTTCGCAAGTGACTGCCGCTCCCAAGTTAGCGCGTAGCGAGATTCAAGCAGCAGTCGAAGAACTCCTTGAACGCAACGCGCTTGACGTAGTGCCGGCTTCCAGGCGGCAAGACTTTGCTTTGTGGGTATTGCACGAACACGGCACCCCGCCGGTTCGCGTGAGGCGAAGGGCGGGACGGCGGCTCCGGCATCTCCCAGCCAACGAAGTCGCACTTCTCCTCGAGCAGACGA
Organism: Demequina flava; assembly: GCF_000975035.1. Taxonomy (GTDB): domain Bacteria; phylum Actinomycetota; class Actinomycetes; order Actinomycetales; family Demequinaceae; genus Demequina; species Demequina flava. Next base: position 277,524 of record NZ_BBRA01000001.1, read on the forward strand.
GAATTCCCAGGGATCCGAATGGGATCCGAAACCGCACCGCGGCGGAGGTTGCTATTCGTTCCTGGTACTCGTGCAACGCGACTGAGGACCGAATTCTCGCCGAACTCCTCAACGGCGAATGGGCGGAAGCGTTGCGTCCGCGAGCCTGATGAGTACTACGACAGCGTGTTCGGTGATCGCAGACCGTCACATGCGGCGTCGGCCCCGCGTGTGTGCAGCGACTCAATTCACCTGAAACCCAGGTATATACGGCACATTCTCTCGCTCGAAACCACGGAGATACCCGCTATATTCTTGTAGGTGACCGCCAACCCACCGTGGACTTTCGAGGAGCTCGTTCTCGCAACCGACCTGATTGATCGACTAGGGTGGCGAGGCGGAAATTCTCGCTCACCCGAAATTGTTGCCCTCTCACAGACCCTCCGACTAGCCAATTTCCCGAATGTCCCCACCGTAGGCTCGAATTTCCGCTCCGGAAACTCCGTCTCAATGAAGCTGGGAAATCTAAAGGGGGCGAACCCGCTCGTGGACGGGGGGCTTCGGGCTACTAAACGAGAGAGCCAGGTCGTAACCGAGTTCTTAGAGAACCGAAGCCTGATGCGCTCTCTTGCTGAATCGCTCCGACGAGACGTAGGCGCGCAAGAGGGCCTCGATCATGAGCGAGTCATCCCCCTCGATGAGGAGGAGGTCACTGCAGCAATCGAGGGTGGGGCTTCCTACGTCCTCACTTTGCGCCGGGAGAGAAGCCGTTCACTCCGGCGAAGGAAACTGACGCAGATCGCCGCCGCGGGTGAGGCATTCAGTTGCGAAGTCTGTGGGTTCAACTTTGAAGCAACCTACGGCGAGCGTGGGCGCCAGTACATTGAGGTACACCATAGGACTCCACTGCACGCATCGGGGCAAACGGAGAGTTCGATCAGTGATCTTGCCCTCCTTTGCGCGAATTGCCATCGAATCATTCATCGTCGGGATTGGATTAGCGTAGAAGAGCTTGGAAACCTGATCAAGACCGGCGAGCACAGGCAAAGTTAAGGTGCATCTAGTTCGATGTCGGACTTCGCGATCCGGTGAATTCCGACCACCTGGTTGCATTGGTGTGAAACGATCAGCGTATCGCTACGCGCTTAGTTTCGCCCGCGGAGTACCCACGCATGCGCCCTCTCCTCGGCGCAGAGTTTGCCTTCACCGGGCGCCACGAACCGACTGGCCGCGACCGGACGCGCCAAATCCGACTGCACTGCCGTCCCCAACCGTGCGGGGCGAAAAGCGCCGAAGCCCCCCGGTTCTTCGAAGAGCACCAGCGGGCCGCGAGCAGTCGTCAGCCTGCCAATGGACGCTCAACGGGCCAGCCCTCACGGTGCGGCTGACCTGGCCCTAGAGACGGCGGTCAACCAGTGAAATCAATTCATCGTGCAGTCGCTTGTCACTCGGATCGAGCCCATCCAACACTTCCGAGAGCCCTACAGAGGACTGAACTATCCGGCCGTGTTTCGAGTGCGTGAGAAAGAGCATCGAATAGTCGGCATCCGCTGGATCAACGGTGTCGGACCAGTCCTTGTCAATCTCATTGGCGAACCAGGCTGTTGGCCCGAACTTAATTTGGAGACGCCCGTCGGAGGACCTCCGTTCGGTGTCCGCAGTGTGGATATTCACGGTCCACTGGTATATGCCGCTAAAGCCAATGTCGACCGCAAAGACATACTCTCCCCCATACGTCTCGCTCAACTGTGCGGCCAGCGGACCGGCGCAGAAAACTCGCAGGAGACCCTTAGCGCGATGCAGCACGTCCCGGCTCTCCGTCATCATCTCCCGCGCTTGGTCGGCGAGGTCGCTCGCGAACTGAGTCGCCGCCACTTCAGGGTGCTGCTGATAGCGTCGCGCCTCACCCGTCTCACACATGGCGGTGACGAAATCAACTGCGCTGTGGTTGTCCATGAGCCCTCTTCCTGTCACAAACTTCCGGTACATCTGCTCAATAAAGACGAACGCCTCCGGGTTACGCCGTGGATACGCACTGTCCGCCGCCAGTTTCGCGTGCAGGCGCTCAATCAATGCGCCATACGTGAGGACGACGGCTTTTTCCTACCCGTCAGTTTGGAGAGACGCGTCGCGGTCTCGGCACAGGAGGACGACCTCACCCCGTTTGCCTAGCCGCTCACTGTATGAGCGGTAGCCGTGAAAGACATGCCCGTGCCCATCGGAGGTGAAGTAGTTCTCAACCACGATCCTGCTGTCTGCACCGTCGAGCACGAGATCGGCGATATCGGCACCCATTGCCGATGTCGCGGTATTGACTTCCTGACGAACCACGTAGCCGCTCGCGGGTAGCGGCTCGGAACCGGCTCTAGCCGCATTGATTTGCTCGATGAAGATCTCGGTAAAGCCACTGCCGAAGCCGTGCGTGCCGTCTTCCTCCAGAAGCCACCGGAACACGTTGGAGATCTGCTTCTCGTGCAGACCATGGTGCATCACGTCGAAGACGTTGAATCCGACCTCAGCGGACCTTCCAAGGGGACGGCAAGACTGACGTCACCAAGTCGTGTGGCATCCGCGCCTCAACTTTCACTTGCCGTTGCGGGTTGAGGCTATCTCAACGGCGCCCATGGCACCGCGGGCGATAGCACGGATTACGCTCCCGACCCGCATTGGCACTTCAACCTCTGGTTGCGGACCGGGGCCCGTGGCCGCCGCTACAACCCAAGAATCTGGTTCTTCACCCGCGCGAACTCGTCGTCGGTCAGCAGCCGCGAGTAACGCAGCTTGTTGAGCTCCTCGATCCGCTGCGTCGCGGTCTGCCCAGAACTGTTGTTGACGATTCCGTCCAGCATTGACTTCAGGTCCGCGGACGTCACGGCCTGAGGCTTCAGGGACTCCACCAGCGTGTCCAACTGCTGCACCAACGTGCGCGCGTGGCTGACGTGGTCCGGGTGAATAGGGGCGGTCAGCGCCCACTGCGCGCTCGTGAACTGAAGGGTCGCGCTACGCATGTCGTGCTGCTGGTTGACCATCTGTTGACGTCCCCGCTGGTCGGTCACCACATGCGAGGTCACCTGAATGGAACCGTCCACATGGACCTGTCCGCGCGTGGTGAGGTCCACGTCGTAACCCTCCTGACCAAACACCACGTAGTCGCGAAACACCTCGACAAAGCCACCAGACGTAGAGCCGATGCTGCCGAACCTTGGCGAGCCGATCCTCGCCATATCGAAGGGGATCGAGTCAACAGCTTCACGAAGCTTCGCCTGGGACTGCGTGGGGAAATAGCGCTTCGTGGCGGCCTCAAGTTGGCGGTAGGTGATCAGTGCACGCGCACCAGTTTTCGCCTCGGCCAGCCTATTTGTCGCCTGTGTAACGGCGTAGTTGGCGTTCCGGGCCTCGCGCTCAGCGCGCTCGGCCTCCTTCGCAGCCTTCTTGGGATCCACACCCTGACCGCGCAACGTGTAAATGCCCCACGCCAGCGCGCCCAGGCCACCGAGGAAGAAGAAAAGCCCTGAGAACGGCTCCGCGAACAAGAGAAGAAGCCCTAGCAGCGCGGCAGACCCGCCGCCAATCGTGAGCCGCTTCCCAAGTACCGGATTCTCGTACTTCGCCGAGAACCGGCGACGAGTGGGCTCGGTGGTGGACGGCGTCGGCGCTGTATTCACTCTTCTAGTTTAATTTTCGCCGCGACACGCCCATTACCAATATTGAGAGGACTTCGTCACACCGGGCGCGCCGGACACCAGCGCGAGACCGTGAGGTAGGTCACGTTTCGCCTAGCGCGCACCCAAACAAGAAATACCTGGGCCGCCGGTGGGGTTCACCCCTGTAGACACCCGTACACGGCAGTCACCACCCCAACGTCGAAAGGCCATCACTCATGCGCGCACTCGTTCAGCAGCAGTTCGGAGATCCCACCAAGGTCCTGAAGATCGAGGAAGTCCCCTCGCCCACGCCCGGACCACGCCAGGCTCGCGTGCGCATGGTGCTGTCTCCCATTCACAACCACGACCTGTGGACCGTGAGCGGGGACTACGGCTTCAAGCCCGACATGCCCGCCGGTGCTGGCACCGAGGCGGTCGGTGTTGTCGAGGAGATCGGCGACGAGGTCGAGGACCTCAGCGTGGGCCAGCGCGTCGTGTCCGCGGGCACGTTCGCCGTGTGGGCGGAGGAGTTCGTGGCAGACGCCGCCGGGCTCATCCCCGTCGCGGACGCCATCCCCGACCAGGTCGCCGCGCAGTTGGTCTCGATGCCGTTCTCCGCGATCGCACTCCTGGACTCGCTCGACCTCAATGAGGGCGACTGGCTCATCCAAAACGCGGCCAACGGCGCCGTGGGCCGCTTGGTCGCGCAACTCGCCAAGGGCCGCGGCATCAATGTCGTAGGACTCGTCCGCACCCCCGAGCGCGTCGACGAACTCGCCGCTCAGGGCATCGACGATGTCGTCGCGACCGACCAGGACAACTGGAAGGACACGGTCGCAGACATCACAGGCGGCGCACCTATCAAGTTCGGCGTCGAGTCCGTCGGCGGCTCCGCAGCCGGCGACGTCCTGTCGCAGCTTGCCGAAAACGGCACCCTCGTAGTGTTCGGCGCCATGGCCTCCCCGGTGCTGGAACTGCGCTCGGGCGACGTCATCTTCAAGCAGGCAACAGTCCGCGGCTTCTGGGGCTCCAAGGTCTCGGCCACGATGTCCGGCGAGGACCGTTCGCGCCTCATGCAGGAACTCTTCGCGCGCCTGACCGACGGCACCATCACCCTTCCCGTCGAGGCCGTCTACCCCCTCGACCAGATCGCCGATGCCGCCCGCGCCAACTTTGTGCCCGGCCGCACCGGAAAGATCCTCCTCAAGCCGTAAGTCCTCCAATTCACCTTCAGCACGGACCTCAGGTCCGAGTGAGCGAGAATCATGACGACACCAGCACCCGTTCCCACCGTCCTCGACAACCTCGACAGCGACGAGGCGCTCAGCCGCATCCGCCACTACTTTGGCGCATGCAAGGGGGCCCCGGCGCACGCTGGGGCACAGTTCACGACCCTGGGCCACCCCTGGGACGCCAAGAAGACCGCGACCACGATCACGCCCGCGGACCTTCTCGCACTATCCACGCTGCAGGCACCCATCCGCGGTGAGGCAGCCGTGTGGATCCTGCGTCCCAAGCACCTCAAGAAGGCCAAGAAGCAGCTGGCGAAGATTCCGGTCGACGCCAAGCTCACCGACAAGCAGGCGCGCAAGCTGCTCTCGGCGAAGGGTCCGGTCGCCAAGCTCGAGGCGCTGTGGAGCAAGGCTCCCGGCATGGGGCCCGTGACGGTCAGCAAGCTACTTGCTCGAAAGCGTTCCAAGCTGGTGCCATCGTTCGAGACCTCGGTCGCGAGCGAGTTGGGCATTACGAGTGTCGACGAGCAGTGGGACACCCTGCTCGAGATCTTCGTCAAGGATCCCCATGGACTCTGGGAGGCGGGCAAGTCCCTGCGCAAGCGGGCCGGGCTCGACGCGTCGGTTACGCCCCTACGTGTCCTCGACGCGCTGCAGTGGCACCGCGTCAACTACCCCGACTGGGACGGCTGCCCCTCAACCGAGGACTAACCCGCCGCCACCCCGCACAAGCAACCGGCACGCGCGGCTCACTCTTGGTTTTCCGAGAATGAGCCGCGCGAACCCGCCCTACCCCCGCGCTACCTCTCACCTCCCCTACGATGGTCCCCAATCTCATCGTTGAGAAAGAGGATGCATGGCTGACGACACCCCCGCGACCCTCATTGTCGGAGCAGGACCGGGAGGACTCGCCGCTGCGCGCGCCCTCGCCGACCACGGCCTCGACTACGACCACGTCGAGCGCCACAGCGCCATCGGCGGACTGTGGGACATCGACAACCCGGGCTCGCCCATGTACGAGTCGGCGCACTTCATCAGTTCCAAGACCCTGAGCAACTTCCCCGGCTTCCCCATGCCGGAGGACTACCCCGACTACCCCAGCCACCGCCAGATCCTGGCCTACCTCCGCGCCTTCGCCGCCCACTACCATCTGGACCAACGCATCCAGCTGGAGACCACCGTCACGTCCGTCACGCCCACCCCAACGGGCCGCTATACGGTGAAATTCAAGCCAGCATCGGCCGGATCAAAGCCCTATCAGCGCACGTACGATCACGTGATCGCGGCATCGGGCGTGCAGTGGGAGCCCAACGTGATCGACGTTCCCGGCTTCACTGGCGAGGTGCAGCACTCGCAGACGTATCGCGATCCTCAAGAGTTTGCGGGCAAGCGCGTGCTGATCGTGGGCGCGGGCAACTCCGGATGCGACATCGCGTGTGATGCCGCCCGGTCCGCCGAGCACGCCGTGATCTCGATGCGCCGCGGCTATTGGTTCATCCCCAAGCACATCTTTGGCGTGCCCGTCGATGTCTTCGCAGACAACGGCCCCGCCCTCCCCATGGCCACCGAGCAGTCCGTCTTCGGTAGCCTCCTGCGCCGGATCAACGGCGACGTCACGCGCCTGGGGCTCCAAGAGCCGGACCACAAACTCTTCGAGACCCACCCCATCCTCAACGACCAACTCCTCCACCATCTGCGCCACGGGGACGTCACCGCGCGCCCCGGAATCGCGAGCGCGGACGGCTCAACGGTCACGTTCACGGACGGAACCAGCGCGGACTTCGACCTCATCTTGCTCGCCACCGGCTACTGCCACTCGGTGCCCTACGCGCAGGATTTGTACGGCGACGAGCAGCACCCGGACATGTATCTCACGGCGTTCAGCCGCAACAGTGGTCTGTATGGGCTGGGGTTTGTCGAGACCAACTCGGGCGCGTACCGGCTCATGGACATGCTCGCGGAGATGATCGCCTCTCACATCTGGGATCGCGATCACCGCCCCGGCCAGTGGGAGCGTTTTGAGCGTCACGTTGCGAGCGACGATCCCGACCTCACCGGCGGCCTCCAACTTGTGAATTCGCCGCGGCACCAGGGCTACGTCGACTCGCACACCATGGACCGGTATCTGCGGATGGTGTGCCGGCGCATGGGGTGGGACCTGCGATGACGCGCCAGCGCTGGGATGGCGCCGGCCAGGTGGTCGTGGTCACGGGCGGTGGCGGCGGCATCGGCTCGGAGTTCGCTCGCCTGGTCGCGGCGCGCGGCGCGACCGTGGTGCTCGTGGATCTGCGGGCGGAGGCGGCCGATGCTGTCGCAAGTTGGCTCCCCGGCGACACCCACGAGGTGGTCATCGGCGACCTCACCTCGCGCGACGAGGTCGAGCGGATCATGGCGCACATCGAGGCCAAGCACGGGCGTATCGACGTGCTCGTGAACTCGATGGGCATGACGTCCGCGGACCGCTTTGACGAGCGCTCGGTGGAGTCCATCGACCGTGAACTCACCGTCAACCTCAATGCGCCTTTGATGTTCACGCGCTTGGCGGTGCCGTTACTGAAGGCATCGGCCGATGCGCGGGTCATCTCGGTCGTATCGCTCGGCGCGATCTTCCCGCTGGGTGAGACCCCGATTTACACGGCCTCGAAGTTCGGCTTGCGTGGGGCGATGCTCGCCATCGCGCTGGACCTGCGCGACAAGGGCATCACGGTGTCCTCGGTGTTGCCTTCTGCCACTGACACCCGCATGCTGCGGCAAGAGGCCGTCGAGGGCGGCAACGCCTTCCAGTTCCAGGACCCGCCACAGTCCGCCGAGCACGTCGCGCGCACCATGGAGAAGCTCCTGGACAAGCCGCGCTTGGAGGCCTACCCCAAGCCCAGCGAGTCGTGGCTCGTGCGCGTGGCCCTGGTCTCCCCCAACCAGTTGCCGCGCATCATGCCGCTCTTTCGCTCCAAGGGTGAGCGCGGGATGGCCAGGTACGTGCGCCAGCTCAAGGAGCGCGGCTACATCGATGAGGACGGGCAGTTACTGCGCTGACTCAGTCCGCGACGGCGCGCGCCTCGCGGGCCGCGCGCTGGACGAGTTCGCGGTCACCGGCGTCAACGAGCCCGTCGAGGGCACGACGCTCCGCCCGCTCCGACGCGCCCACGAACACCGCCACATCCCGCGGCTCCGCGAGCGCCAGCAGGTGCTCCAATACGCGTTGCACACGCAAGCCAATCTCCACGAGCGGTGCGCCGTCGCGTGCCACGGGACGCAGCGCGTCCTCGATCAGGTCACCTAGGTTTGGTGCGGGAACGTGGACCCGCGGATACGGAACGTCGGTGTCGGGCTGCGCAGTCAGGACGTGGGTGAAGGTGCGCTCGATGGCGTTGAGCGCCTCGATTGCGGTGCCGGGATCGTTCGTCGACGGCGACAGGGCGCGGGAGCCAATCTCCGCGAGTGCCACAAAACCCAACCGAGGATCCTGCTCATACGTGCGGTGATCCTCGATCAGGAACGCCTCGCACAGGTGCCCAAGGTCGGCTTCACTCACGGAACTGTCGCTTTCCACGCGACCCAAGCACTGCCCCTGACCCACCGTGCGGCCGGGCAGAACGTCCACGTGGACCCGAGCATCGGCCCTATCCGCCCACTCCTGGAGCGACTCCATCGCGATCCCCGTCACACAACCCGGTCGCCCGGCTCGAATCTCCGTGACACCCGCGGCAGGCTCGCGCTCTTGCGAGCCACCAAAGCGTGGCGCGCGGGCGTAGTCGCACGCCGCCTGGGTCGCTGCCCGCTCCACACGGTCGATGGTGTCCGGCACGCGCCCAAAGCCGGTCAGGTGGTGGATCCAGCGCAGCAGCGTCCCGACCACGATCGCGATCATGATGAGGCTCGCGATGAATAGCACGGCGCGGGCCTCGTCCCCGAAGGCCTCGAGCCCCAAGGCCACGATCCCGACGATCGAGAACACGAAGGCGCCCAGGAAGGTCGACAGCGCGTTCTGCGAGGTGGGGTCGTCGATCAGGAGCTGTGTGGCACGCGGTGTGGTGGCCCGAGCCGCCGCCGAGTACGCCGAGATCATCGCGGTCAGCGAGAAGGTCGTCACCGCCAGCATGGAGGTGGCCATGATCTCCAAGATGGTGCCGACCGAGTCCTGCCCCAGATCAGCAGACAGCACGCTAGGCAGGTACGGGCCCAGCAGCCACGCGATAAGGACGACCGCGATCGCGCCCACGGTGAACAGCGCGAGCCGGAACCAGATCCGGGACGCGAGCCGCGTCACCCAGGTCTTCCACCACGCCATGGCGTCTCCTCACCGTTGCTTCTCCCGCCATTGTGCCCCCGATTATGGTGAATGCCGCGCCCACCAGGTGTGACATCGTGGGAACCATGAAGATTCTGCTGATCGGCCAGGGCCATGTCGGAACCGCTGCGCTTACGTCACTCGCGCCTCACCATGAGGTGATTGTCGCGAGCCGCTCCACGGAGCCGTCCGTGGACATCACGGACGCGGGATCCGTCCGCGCGCTGTTTGAGGCGGTGGGCGAGGTCGACGCTGTCGTCGTCACGGTCGGCAAGGTGCCCTTCGCGCCGCTCGAGGAGCTTGGCGTCGAGGCATTCGCGAGTGCGTTCGCCGGCAAGGTCGCGTCCCAGATCGAGGTGGTGCGTACCGGGCTGCCGTTCGTGCGCGACGGCGGCTCGTTCACTCTCACGTCTGGTGTGCTCGCCCGCGAACCCATTCGCACGGGTGCGGCTGCGTCGCTCGCGAACGGCGCGCTCGAGGCCTACGTCCTCGCAGCCGCCCCCGAGATGCCGCGCGGCGTCCGTCTCAACATCGTCAGCCCCTCGGTGCTGGAGTCCTCCCCCGGCCACCACGCAGCATTCGCGGGCTTCCCGCCCGTGAGCGATGAGGCCGTGGGCCACGCCTACCGTCGCGCGGTTGAGGGCATCCAGACCGGTCGCACGCACACAGTCGACTAAGCCACTACGCGGGGAGCGCCACGTCTGCAAAGAGCGGCGCCTCACGTCCTTTCCACACCGGACGCAGCCCCACCTGGAGCGCGCGCGGCTGCGGGTCGTGCCAGTTCAGTCCGTGCCGCTCGGCGATCGCGGCGACGACGTATGTGGCGGTCGCCGCGCGCGTGTGCTTGGCCTGGCAGCGCCACACCGGGCCCGAGGCGCTCGTGCGCGCGGGCCACTTCCACGGGCTGGACCGGGGCAGTTCGATTCCGCGCGTGGAGACGCGCTCGGGCCACACCTCGAGAAGGTCGGCCATGAAGGCCGCTACCGCGGGCGTGGGAGGAGCCACCTCATCCATGAGGTGCTCGCAGGCAAGGCCGTAGAAATCACGGATCGCCTCATCGCGATCGGAGGGCGCAGGGCCTTCCCAGACATGCAGTACGTGTCCCATACCGTTGGACGGTAGGGATTGACGCCTGAGAAAACTCTCAGATTGCCCCAAATGTGGACAAACAACGTCAAATCAACCGTTTCGACATCGTCGTTCTCACTATTGAGCCTGGAAAATCACCTGTCGACGTACCCTGAGGGCATGGCCGACCCTTCCGCACGCGAGCTCCGCTTAGTCCTGTGGATCGCCATCCTGGCCTCGTTCGTCTCCTTCCTCGACGGCACGGTCGTCAACGTCGCCCTGCCCGCGATTGAGAACGACCTTGGCGGCGGGATCACGACCCAGCAGTGGACAGTGGACGCGTACCTGATCACGCTCGGCTCGCTGATCTTGGTCGCTGGTGCCGTCTCCGACGCGTTCGGACGGATCCGAGTCTTGCGGTGGGGCCTCATCGGCTTTGGCCTCACCTCCGTGGCCATCGCGCTCGCACCCACTGCCGAGTTCCTCATCGGCGCGCGCCTAGCCCAAGGCGTCGCCGGGGCCCTCTTGGTGCCGTCCTCCCTCGCGCTCATTACCTCGAACTACTCGGGCCCCTCTCAAGGAAAGGCCATCGGCACGTGGACCGCGGCCACCTCGGGGGCAATGGTCGCCGGACCGGTCATCGGCGGCCTCTTCGTCGACCTCGCGTCCTGGCGCTGGGTGTTCCTCATCAACGTGGTGCCCATCGGGATCTGCGTGTGGCTGCTGACTCGCCTCGAGCAGCGCGACGTCCGCCACCCGGAAGCGCACGTCGACATTCTCTCCGCGCTGCTGTGCGCCGGAGGCCTCGCCGGGATGGTCTACGCGCTCATCGAACAACCGCACCTGGGCTGGTCCGACCCCGAAGTGTGGGTAACGGGCCTGGCTGGCACCGCGGCATTCGTCGCCTTCATCTGGCGCCAGGCAGTCGTCGCCCGGCCGATGCTGCCGCTCAGTTTGTTCGCCCGCCGCAATTTTGCGTGGGGCAACCTGGCAACTTTCCTGATCTACGGCGCACTGTCGCTCAACGGGTTTGTGCTCACCGTCTACCTGCAGGAAGGCGCAGGGTTCTCCGCCACAGCCGCGGGACTTGCCAGCCTGCCGCTCACACTCATGATGATCGCCCTGTCCTCTCGCGTGGGCGCGCTGTCGGGCAAGTACGGACCGCGCCTCTTCATGACGGTAGGCCCGCTCCTGATGGGCGCCGGCTCGCTGATGCTGCTGGCCGTGGGTGGCACCGTGAACTACTGGACCCAGGTACTTCCTGGCATCACCGTCTTTGGACTCGGGCTCACCCTCATGGTGTCGCCCCTCACCTCCGCGATCCTGTCTGCAGCGCCGCGCGAGCGCGCCGGCATCGCCTCAGCCACCAACAACGCGATCTCCCGCGTGGCCGGACTCATCGCCGTCGCGATGGTGGGCGCCGTGGTTGGCGGAACCCTCGACCTCGACGGGTTCCACCAGGCGATGATCGTGATCGCCGCATTGATGGTCGCCGGCGGCGTGGTCTCGTGGCTCGGAATCCGCAACCCGAGTACGGAGCCTGAGCCAGCATCGGCCCCTACGTCCTAAACGACTGTCTGAGCGCGGACGTACGCTGAGGGCATGTCATATCCGCAGACCTACCGTCCCTACCGCGCGAAGTCGTTGCCGATCGCCTACATCCTGTGGTTCTTCCTCGGGATCTTCGGCGTCCATCACTTCTATCTGGGCAAGGTCGGACGCGGACTGCTGTACCTGTTTACGGCGGGTATCTTCGGCATCGGCTGGATTGTGGATCTCTTCACGCTCCCCGCGCAGACCCGTCAGGTCAATACGCAGCGCGCGCTGGGCTTCTAACCGCGTTCCGTACACTTGAGCCCATGTGCTCACCGATTGCCTGCGACACCTGCCACAAGACCACCTGGACCGGCTGCGGCCTGCACGTCGAGGAAGCGCTGGCTGGCGTTCCCGACGACAAGCGCTGCACCTGCGCCGCGTAACGTCAGCGGCGGTTCACAATGGCGGCGTTCATACGCCGTCGAGCAGCTCGACTCCCCACGCCTTCTTCTCATTGGGCGTGTAGAAGGCGGTCCAGCCCTCGTACTCTCCGCCGTGGTCAGCGGCGATCTGCTCGCCAACGTCGATGGTCTCGCGAAGAACATCCGGCACCAACGCCACGTCTTGGCGCACGAGCAGGATTCCCCACTCCTCGACCCCGTGACTCGGCGGGACCAACTGCCCCGCAGCGCCCGAGGCCGCGAGCGCCTTTGCCGCTGAGCGGGCGCCGTCCTCCTTCACGAAGGACACTGATACTTCGAGGTTGCGCTCCGCAGTAGGGTCGGCGCCTCGCGCGAGGAACGCCTCCCAGCGCTCAGCGTCATCCGACCACAGCTGATACGGCTCCACACGGCGGCGCTTGCGTCCGAACAATCCCATGTGCCCAACTTAGTCTGACGCGAGCGATGTATATCTCACCGCGTCGCATCGATTCGATCACGCGCCCACGCACCGCCCACGCGCACCACGTTGATGGCCAGTGGCAACTGGTGCGAGGCGCTCTCGAGGATATGCATGAGGTATCCGCCTGTGTTGATAAAGGCCGCGATGTCGCCGCGCGCCACGCCGTTGGGAAAACGCAGGCGCCGTCGCAGGATCAGTTCGTCCTCCACACAGTACGCCCCCACGAGAAACGCCTCGACGGGCTCACTGGGCTCGCCCGCGCTAGCTGGCCGAACCCATCGCGGGTCGAGTAGGAAATCCGCAGACGTCGAGCGGACTTGAGTGCGGTTCATGTGCAAACCCACCAACGGAACCGCATCGCTCGTGGCTTTGCGGAACGCGACCTTGGCCAACGTCATTCCGCACCCGTCCAAGACCGACCTGCCGGGTTCGCACCGCAGTTCGAGCTCGCGAGCGACAAAATCTTGCGCAATCAACGCACCATCGACGCCCGGTGCGCGCAGCACTTCGCGTAGCCACTCACCTCGCACAGGTGCCTGCCAATACGGGTAGAGCTGGCTTGAGGGCCGGGCCGCCGCCGGATCCGTCAGCCCCAAGTTGTCTCCACGCCATGTCAGGGCTCCCCCGGTGTCCTCCGCCAGCGCGTCCCAGAAAGAGGTCCACTGCGTCCGGTGCGCCAGGTAGCTCATCGGTATACCGCCGCCCATGTCGATGAAGGCCACGGGGTGGCCAGCATCACGAAGACGGTCGACCCACGGCAATGCCTCGCGGAGAACCACGGCGCGCTCGTCGGAGCTGTAGGCGTTGAGATGGAAATGGATGCCCTCGACGTTCACTGTGCCGCTTTCGGTGCCCGTGAGAGCGCTGTCCCACTGGCCCGTGGTTAACCCAAAGCGGGTGGGCGGAATCGATGGGTCGGAGGATGCGAGGCGGAGCGCAAGCCGTGCTGGGGTGCCTCCGGCCGATGCGGCGTGAGAGACATCCTCCAGCTCGTCCAGATTGTCGACGCTCACGACGGCGCCAGATTCGAGTGCGAGCTCGATCAACGCGTGCGACTTCACCGCAGCCGTCACGATGAGGTCCCGGCCGCGTACTCCTGCGTCAAGACACTGCTGCAGTTCGGCAAACGAGGCAACGTCGACACCCAACCCCGCCTCCCGCGCCGCGTCAACCAGTCCAAGTGCCTTGTTGGCCTTGCTTGCGACGTAAACGCTGAGGCGCACGCCCTCGTCTTGGGCTGCGCGCGTGAGTTCCGCGGCGTTGCGGGCCAGCGGAGAAAAGTCGAGGACATTCACCGGAGACCCATGTTCCTCAATCAAAGACTCACACGTCTCCGGGTCTGCAAGAAGGTCTTCCATCCATGGCTCGGTCCGGGGCACGAGCGGGAGAACACCCTCACATGCCGGAGATTCCAGGTCAGCCATTTGCGCCTACCGTTGCGTGGCGTTCGGCCGTGGAATCCACCTCGTGCGTCCAGTCACTTGCCGTGGACACTGCCCACCGACGCGAGTCTTGGTGGAGTCGCCGCTGAAGGGAGTCGTGTCCAATGACCGGGTCTTCGGTGGGGCGCCCCAGTGAGGCAAGTCCGCCCACAGCGTCACCCTGTGCATCGACGCATGTCCCATCCGGCATGGTCAGCACACCACGTTCGCCAGCACGCACGGATACCAGGCCGTCGGCAAGGAGACCGGCCCAAGGTTCCGTGTCCGCCACGCGTTCCGTGGGTGCCGAGTCCCCAAGCGTGTCGCCGGCGATGACCCCTGGCCCACGCGTGTAGGCGTTCACGATGGTGCAGGCGGGATCCTCGACGTTGAGGTCCGCTGGGCGAACCACACACAACAGTCCTGCATCGCGAAGCGCGACGAGGCGGTTGAAAGTCTCCAACGGCGGCCCAAACGCCCACCGTTCTAAGGTCGCTGCTCGGGTACGCCACCGTGACCACAACGGGTTTTTCCGAGGCGCGCGCTCCAGCGAACGCACCACGTCCGCGTAGCCGGCTGCCCAAGCACGTCCCCACCACCACGCAGGGTCCTCATCGACTTCTCCCGTAGCGCGCGCCAGGTCCCGGTGCCAGCGCAGGTCGGGGCGAGTCTGGGCAGAGCCCGCGTGCCCCACACGGGACCACAATTCGTCTCGCCGCACCGTGACACCAGAAACCTTGGCGGCCGCGATCGCGGCATCGGCCAGCACCTCCCACCACGCATCATCGGCAGTGGCACCACGCTCCCAACGGGATGTCTCCTCGCGGACAGCCTGCGTCAGATCGGCGGACTGCGTCACGGGTTTAGGCAGCATCGTCTCCCCCGTGCGCGAAACCATTGTGACCTTCGACGGCTCCATCCCTGAAGGCACGTACCGATTCCCAGCGGGGGCGTCAGGATTGGATTCCCAGGTACCGCCGCGTCCCACCGTCAGGTCCATGACCACATCGAAGGCCGTCAGCGCTGCCCCGTGGATCACGACCGGCTCGCTAGGGGCGGGACCCCGAGTCGGATCCGTCAACGCACTGTGATCGAGGCCGATGCCACCTGCATGCCCCGTCGCGAGCAAGACCCGTGCGGAACGCTCGGAGATGCTCGCTCTACCGTGGTCCGTGCTCGTCTCGCAGACCCATCCTGCGCCGTCCCTCCGCACGGAAGTTACCCTCGCACGCCAGTGAATAATTTCCAGGCGCGGCGACTGACACAAGTGCTCAAAGCTCCACGAAAGATAGCGGCCCACGTCAGCGCGCGACGGGAAAGTGACCTCGTCACCCCCACTCCACTGGTGGTACGTCCATGGCACGGATGGGCTGGTCGCATCGACGATTGCCGCATCTACGTTCATCATCAGATGCGACGGCTGGGATGGATCCCATACTGCACCGGCTCCTGGGACTCCCGGCTCGAGGACCGTCACGCGGAGCGGCCGCGCCGGCAGTTGGGAACTGCGCGCCAACTCCTCGTCCAAGTCCGCCAAGGCGTACAGCGCGCGCGGGCCACCGCCCACCACGACCAGATCGCTGTACCGGCCCGGCGCGCTTTCCGTCATGCTTGCTCCACGAACGGATTTGGAGTGGCAGTACCCGCAAGGACATGCTCCGCATCTGGGATTTCCGAGCGGACCCACGCGTCGTTATACACCGTCGGCAAGTACGCACTGCCTCCATCGTGGACCAGCATCGCGACGGACGTGCCCCGGGCCAAAGACGGTAGATCGCGTCCAATCGCAGCGACGATAGCGCCCGTTGAGGCTCCCGCGAGAATCCCCTCGCGCCGTGCCAACAGACGGCACCCTCGGATCATGTCGGCTTCACTGACTCGATGAACCACGCTGGGGTGGGCCTCATGTGACAGGTCAGTCTCAAACCCTGCGCCCAGTCCAGGAAGCTTGCGCTCGCCCATCGAACCGCCAAATAGAGCTGACCCCTCAGCGTCGACCCCCACTAGGCGCGTGCTCCAGCCCGCAGATTCGATCGCCTGCTGGCACCCGAGGAGCGTCCCGGTCGTGCTCATCGCTACATACAAATGGTCGGGAGGCGCACCTAACGATGCCACGAGTTCCGGCATCGTCGTCGTCGCGTGCGCGGACGGATTTGCCAGGCTTCCATATTGGTTGGTGGTCACTGCACCTGGAATCTCGGCGAGCAACTGCTGGACGCGTTCAACGCGGGCGCGGAGCCGGTTACCGTCCGCCGGGGTCTTCACCTCATCGACCCGCGCACCAAAGGCCTCCATGGTCCTCGTGGCAGCGCCGTTAGCGCGCTCGTCCACCACCGCGATGAAGGTGTAGCCACGTAACGTGCATTGGCGAGCAAGCGCCATTCCGAGATTGCCTGACGTGGACTCGACAACGGTGCCGCCAGGCAGCAGAGCGCCACTGTGCACAAGTTCGTCAAGGAGGAAACGCGCGGTGCGTTCCTTTGTGCTCCCTGACAACTGGAGTTGGTCGAGCTTGGCGTGAAGCCGTGCCCCACTACCCGGAAAGAGCCTCTCAAGCTGACTCGCCGGGGTCGGCAGGTGGCTGCCGTGGATAGAAACACTCGGCATCTGCAGAGTCTGAGTCGTATCACCTAACGTCATCGGTATTGCCCTCCCTTAGATCTCCCTGTTGCAGGGACCGTCACTGGGTCAAGCTCTGTGCACTCCGCGAGGGTCCACATGAAGAGCAAACCACCACGGGCTCACAGTAATTCCACAGGTAGATTGGCGATCGGCCGTCTCACGGTTGCGGCAGGCCGCAAGAAAGTGACCTTGGTACCGGCCGATGCTGGGGCGGGCTTGATAGCGTCAGGAGACCAGTCGTAGCCAAGGAGGCCCCGATGGCCGGAACGTTGATCGACACCGAGCGGCGCGAGTTTGGCGTGCACTCTGAGGTGGGCCAGCTCCACAGCGTGCTCGTGTGCTCGCCGGGCCTCGCCCATCACCGCCTGACCCCGTCAAACTCGTCGGACCTATTGTTCGACGATGTGATGTGGGTCGCGAATGCACGGCGGGATCACGACGAGTTTTGCGAGTTGTTGCGTTCACGCGAGATCGAAGTCCTCGAACTCACGCAACTTCTGACGGAGACGATGGAGATCCCGCATGCGCGCTCATGGCTGCTGGACCGCAAGGTCACTGCCAACGAGGTGGGCGTGGGTCTGATCGACGACGTGCGCGCGTTCCTCGACTCCCTGGAATCGCGGGCGTTGGCGCAGTTCATCCTGGGCGGGTTGTCGACGACCGACCTTCCACGCGGGTTTGCCCCTCCCACCGTCGAGTTGGTGCGCGAGGAGTCCGGCATGCGCGACTACCTCCTGCCTCCCCTGCCCAACACGCTGTACACCCGAGACACGACCAGTTGGATCTACGGCGGCGTCACGCTTAATCCGTTGTACTGGCCCGCACGCCACGCGGAGACGCTCGTCATGAAGGCCGTTTACACCTTCCACCCGTTCTTTGCCGATCAGGTCACGACCTGGTGGGGCGACCCGGAAATGGACCACGGGCTGGCCACGCTTGAGGGCGGCGACGTGATGCCGATCGGCTCCGGCACGGTGGTGATCGGCATGTCCGAGCGCTCAAGTCGACAGGCCATCACCCAGGTTGCGACGGAGTTGTTTGCTCGCGGCGCCGCGGAGCGGGTCATCGTCGCGAAGCTTCCGCGCATGCGTTCCGCGATGCACCTGGACACGGTCTTCACTCTGGCGGACCGCGATCTGGCCACGGTGTTCCCTGCCGTCGTCGACGACATCGAGACCTACTCGATCCGCGAGGCACCCACCCCGCTTGGGCTCGATGTTCAGCGCGAGGACCGGCCGTTCATCGAGGTCGTCGGAGAAGCCATGGGACTCAAGAAACTCCACGTCATTGAAACCGGCGGCGACCGCTACGACGTGGAGCGCCAGCAGTGGGACGACGCAAACAACGTGCTCGCCCTCGAACCCGGCGTCGTGGTCGCCTATGACCGCAACGTAGCGACCAACACGGCGCTGCGAGCCGCGGGCATCGAGGTACTCGAGATTGTCGGGGCCGAGCTCGGCCGCGGGCGCGGTGGCGCGCACTGCATGACGCAGCCGCTTGTACGCGACCCCTAAGCGCCGCGTACGCTCGCGACCATGCTCCACCTTCAGAACGTCACGTACCTCACCACCGATCAGGACGCGGCCAAGGCCTTCTTCGTTGACGCGCTCGGATTCGAGGTGCGCCAGGATGAGCAGATCACGCCCCAATGGCGACGCATCGTCGTAGGACCACGCGGCGACGGCACCGGGTTTGTGCTTGCGCTGACCTCCGGGGACCAGCAACCCGGCAGCCTCGCGAGCACCGACGTCATGTACTTCCTCGCCACTGACGACTTCGCCGCCGACCACGCCCACATGCTGGGCCAAGGCGTCACCTTCCTCGAACAGCCCCGGCACGAGCCGTACGGCACCGTCGCGGTCTTCGAGGACTTCCAGGGCGTCCGCTGGGATCTGATTCAACCCCGCAACGCCTCCTAGCCAAGCGCGCCCCACGCCCTGGCGACCGTCAGATCGGTAGCCTTCGAAGCATCGGCCCTGAGGAGGTGACATGCCTGCATCCACTGCACCCGAGCGCCCCACGTCAGGCGTCATCGACCGCGGCCTTTCGCGCCTGACGGAACCGCGCACAGGCCGTCCTCGAGCGCCGCGAATTCTCGAATTCAGCTTCTCAGGCGTGGGACTTGTCACCGGCCTGTACTTCTTCTCTTTGTCGCTCACGCCCTCACTGCTTCCGCGCACAGGCATCACCCAAGGCATCAACTCCGGCGTGACCTTCATGGTTGGTTACGCGCTCGGTGTCGCGGCGTTCGCCATTGCACGGTTCCTCACTGTGCCCACTGCTCGCGGGAAGGTCCGGTTCGTGCTGCTCGGCCTTGCGCTGATCATCATCGGGGTCCAAACAGCGTTTGCGGTGTGGGCGTACGTGGGATGGCAGAACGCGACGCGACTGAGCTTCGGGATGGAGCCACTGTCGCCGTGGGTATGGCCCGTGATCCTCATTGCCGGCGTCGCCACCGGCGCCCTGCTGCTCATCATTGGGCGCTCTCTGCGCACCCTGTTTCGCTGGGCGGACGACCTCGCGGACCGTTTCCTCCCGCGCCGTCTCGCAGTGACTGTGGTCGCGATAGTACTGGGTGGATTGTTGTGGTGGGTCGCCTCTGGTGCGTTCGTCAACGCGTTCTTCACGGTGTCGAACTGGGCGTTCTCTGGCCGGGACCTGGCCACGAACCCGGGCGTGGAGGCGCCAGTAACGCCCACCTTGTCCGGCTCTGCTGAGTCGCTCGTGGAGTTCGACGATCTGGGCCGCCAGGGCCGCTCCTTCGTTGCCACCGGACCGACAGCTGCGGATATCGATGCGGCGAACATCGACCGCGGCGAAGGCGACAGCGGGTCGGGCGCCATCGAGCCTGTGCGCGCCTATGTGGGATTGCGTAGCGCTGAGACGCTTGAAGAGCGGGCGGAACTCTTACTGGATGAATTGATCCGGGCCGATGCTTTCTCACGTGAGGTGCTCGTGGTCGCCACCACAACAGGGACTGGTTTCCTTGCGCCTCACGGCGTGGACTCGCTCGAATACCTGTGGAATGGCGACACGGCGATCGCGGGCATGCAGTACTCCTACCTGCCCAGTTGGATCTCGCTGTTGGCCGACCAGGACGTTGTCGAAGAAACCTCGCGGGTCACGTTCCGTACCATCCATGACTACTGGTCGACCCTGCCAGACTCCGATCGCCCGGAGCTCTATCTGTATGGACTCTCGCTCGGCACCACGGGCGTGGAGGCTGTGCTGTCCAGCGTCGACATCCTCAATGAGCCGATCGACGGCGCACTCATGGTGGGTCCCCCGTTCCTCAACGAAATGCACTACGAGATCACGGAAGAACGCGACGTCGGCTCCCCCGCCTCGCTGCCCATATTTAACGACGGACGCACGGTGCGCCTCGCGGACGAGCAGGGGATCTCGGAGAGCAACGGGCCGCTGTGGGGAGACACTCGCGTTGTATACCTCCAGCACGGCTCCGATCCCGTGGTGTTTTTCAACCAGCACCTCGCGTGGGAGTCCCCGGACTGGCTACGACCCGACGAGCGCGCGCCTGATGTGTCCTCCACGATGGCCTGGTACCCGCTGGTCACGATGTGGCAGGTACTCCTGGACCTTCCAGCAGCTGGGTCCGTTCCCGATGGGTTCGGGCACCTCTACACGGTCACGGCGAACCTGCAGGCGTGGGCGGAAACCACCAATTCTCCACTCGAAGGCACTGCGCTGGACTCGCTCGCGAACCACCTCGAGGACCGCTCGGACATGCTGGAGCAGCAAGCGCAGACTGCGCCGTAGCCCCCGGTCGCTAGCGTGCGCGAGCGGCTAGAGATTACCTGCAGAAAATTCACATACGAATGTGTACGCTATTGAGAAGCGGGGGCGCGGGCCGGTCGCGGGAGATTCGCTGAGGGACCTCTCCGCCGGCCGTTCCCGGCAGTAATCTAGGCCCCGGGTGTAGTGGTTCCGACCGAACGCCCGGACTCTGTCTCTCCGAGCTCCGAGAACATCTCGCCATTCAGGCCGAACGCGAGTTTGGCTTCCGCGAATAACGTCTGCTCCTGCTCGTCGGCGAAGCCCAGGGAATCGACTTGCTCGCGGTACGACCGCTTGTAACGGGCAGCACTGCTGATGAGTTCAAAACGATAGAACGCGAGCTGGTCATCGGAGGCGCCGTAGTGACGCGCCACGAGCTTTGCGATCGCCTGGCCACCCGAAAGGTCGCCGAGGTAGCGCGTGTAATGGTGCGCGAGGTAGCGCGGCACATCGCTGTCCTCGATACTTTCAAGGTGATCCACGTACGCTTGCGTCGCCTTCAAGGCCGGGTGCGATCGCTCCCAATCAGTCGCACCCAGGTGCTCGAGGTCGGACACAATCGACGCGAAACGTGGAAGCGCGGGATCGGACAGAATCGCGGGGTCGCCAGGCTGAGGAGCGCGCGACTCGAGTGCCCGATACACGTACGCATACTGCGCCAGATAGATCGTGTAAGCGTCGAGGCTGAGCTCGCCGCCCATCAACTGCGAGATGAAGCTACGGCTCTCCGTGTCCTTGTGTTCTGC
Organism: Demequina flava; assembly: GCF_000975035.1. GTDB lineage: Bacteria > Actinomycetota > Actinomycetes > Actinomycetales > Demequinaceae > Demequina > Demequina flava. Next base: position 298,758 of record NZ_BBRA01000001.1, read on the forward strand.
GGCGGTAGCCTCGCGCAAACGCGCGGCGAGGCCTTTGTCCTGCTCGGGGACGTCCATGTGCGCGATGCTAGCAAGCCCCCTGCGGCAGGCCCATCGCCCCAGGTGAAGCAGCCGTTCGCTTTCCGCGCATCGGTCATCCTCGGGAAACACTAGCCAAGTACACTGTCGCCATGTTGGATCACGCCCCCCTCTTGACCACAATGGCCTTGGGGCTGGTGTTTGCCTTCGTCTTTGGCTTCATCGCCCAGAAAATGCGGATGTCGCCGATTGTCGGCTACCTCGCAGCAGGCCTCGCCATTGGCCCCTATACGCCCGGATTCGTCGGCGACACAGAGGTCGCATACGAACTGTCCGAACTCGGCGTCATCCTCCTGATGTTCGGCGTGGGCCTGCACTTCTCCTTCAAGGACCTTCTTGCCGTGCGCAAGGTCGCGGTGCCCGGCGCAATCGTGCAGATGGTGACGGCAACCGCTCTCGGAACCGGGGTCGGGCTGTGGCTTGACTGGACGCTCGGCGCATCGCTGCTGTTTGGACTGGCACTCTCCGTCGCCTCGACGGTCGTGATGCTCCGCGCGCTCGAGGACAAGCAACTCCTCGATACCCGCGCCGGACACATCGCCGTGGGTTGGCTCATCGTCGAAGACCTCGCGATGGTCATTGCGCTAGTCCTCATCCCCGTCCTGGCTGTCGATGCGTCGGGTCCTGGCGAGATCGCCGGCGAGTTGGCATGGACGCTCGTGCGCGTCGGAATCTTCGTCGCCCTGATGCTCGTGGTGGGCCGCCGCGTGATCCCGTGGCTTCTGGCTCGGGTCGCCGACACCGGGTCGCGGGAACTGTTCACGCTGTCGATCCTCGCGATCGCCATGGGCGTCGCGCTCGGTGGCGCATGGCTGTTCGACGTGTCCTTCGCGCTGGGCGCCTTCTTCGCAGGCATGATTATGCGCGAGTCCGACCTGTCCCACCGCGCCGCGAACGATTCGCTCCCCTTGCGCGATGCCTTCTCCGTGTTGTTCTTCGTCGCTGTTGGCATGCTGGTGGACTGGCACATCATCGTCGATGCTCCCCTTGCGCTCTTCGTGACGACGCTGGTGATCGTGGTGGGCAAGTTCATCGTCGCGTTCGGCCTTGTGCGCCTCCTGAAGTACTCGCGACGCATGTCCCTCGTAGTCGCAGCATCACTCGCCCAAATCGGTGAGTTCTCCTTCATCCTCGTCACCTTGGGAGCGGACTACGACATTCTGTCGCAGGACGCCCAGGACCTGGTGCTTGGCGGCGCGATCCTGTCCATCATGATCAACCCGCTGCTATTCGCGTGGGTGTCGCGCTTCTACCGCGACGGTGCAGACCCCGAGTCCGATGAGCCCGGCGCCGGCACAGCGTCGATCCCCACGGCGGACTCCCCTCGCTCCTACGACGGAGCCGAGCACGTTATCGTCATCGGCTTTGGCCGAGTCGGCACCCGCGTCGCGACGGAGCTGTGGCAGCACGGAGTCCCCACTGTGGTGCTCGTCGACGATGAGGACGTCGTCAAGGCGCTCCGCGAAGACGGCCAGGACGCAATTCTGGGCAACGCGGTGCGCTCCAAGGTGCTCGGCGCGGCAGGACTGCCCACCGCGACCACCGTCCTCGTTGCCATCCACGACACGCTTACTGCCGGAGCGATCGTGTCGAAGGTGAAGAAGTTGAATCCGCGCGCACGCGTCATCGCACGCGGACACGGCGACACGGACGTCGAGTACCTCACCGAGCTTGGCGCGGACCGCGTCCTCGTGGGCGTGTACGAAGTCGCAGACCTCATGGCCGTCGACGTGATGACGGACGGCGAACCCTCGTAACTCTTCGCAGTAGTGCATGGGGCCCGGTCAGCAGTGCGCCGAGCGGGCTCATGCACTACTGAGGCGGCTAAGGGCGATGGGAGACGGCGAGTGGCGAGGCGGGGCGGGGATCCAGAGCGAGACGCACGAAGGCCCCCCGGGACCATCCCGGGGGGCCTTCGTCACGAAACGTGAGAGTTTGCGTTAGTCCTTGTCGCCCACGCGTTCCTTGATGATGAACGTCAGCAAGATCCAGCCCGCGAGCGCGGAAGCCAGCCAGACGATCAGCGTTCCAAGGAGCCACGCCATCGCACCATCGATGGCGAGGCCGTCGGTGATGAGCGTGGTGAGGAACAGCGCCACGAAGGTCGAGATCAGGGCAACACCGCCCTGCAGCGCCTTCGCGTAGTTGTGCGCCATCTTGAAGATGAATGGCGACAGGATGGCCTGCGCGGCAACAAAGATCACGACGGCGATGATGAAGCCATCCATCTGCATCGAGAAGCCGTCAACGACGGCCGCCGCGATGAGAAGGCCGACGACAGCTGCCAGCAGGTTGGTCAGAATATTCCACATGAATCGCACCATGGCTCTGACGCTACTGCACCGCCTGCTGGTCCGCACGGGAAATGCCTGCGACACGCCCATCATCGGACACGCCACGAGGCCCGCGCCGAAGGCAGGTATTTGGCAATAGTGTGTGTCACACACTATCGTGTAGCCCATGATCGCGCCTGACCTCGTCGCGCAACACCAACAGGAACTGCGCCGTGGGACCACCTCCTTGGCCTGCCTGGCGCTGCTGACACAGCAGTCGGACTACGGCTACAACCTGCTCTCCAGGCTCGCCGACGTCGGCCTGGCGACAGAGGCCAACACCCTCTACCCCCTGTTGCGCAGACTCGACAAACAAGGACTGCTCACCTTCGAGTGGGATACCTCAGACACCCGCCCACGGAAGGTCTACTCGACCTCGTCGGAGGGCATCGAACTACTCACACTTCTGCGTTCGGATTGGAACCGCCTCACGGACGCGCTGAACCACATGGAGACACCATGACCCTCACCGATCGCTACATTGCTGCCACGGCAGCGAAGCTTCCCGAAGATCAGCGCGCGGATGTCTCTTCAGAACTGACAGAAGCGATCGGCGACGCGATCGACGCTCACCTGGTGTCGACGCCACAGACCACGACCGAGGAAGCCGAACGCCACGTGCTGAACACGATGGGCGATCCCGAAAAGCTCGCCGCAACGTACGCGGACCGTTCGCTCTTCCTGATCGGGCCAGAGCTGTTCCTCCAGTGGAAGCGCCTCACGGTTTCGCTGCTGTGGATCGTCCTGCCGATCATCGCGATCCTCATCCCCGTAGCCGGGTACCTCGACGGCACCGGCGTGTGGGCAATCATCGGGCAGACCTGGGGCGGCACGCTCACCGTGGGCGTTTACCTGGTGTTCTGGGTCACCGTGGTTTTCGCAGCCATGGAGCGGACGGGAACCAAAGCCGCCGAGCTGTCAGAACCGTGGACGGTCGACAACCTCAAGACCCCCACCGCGACCGTCGTGATGGGAGACACCATCGGCGCCGCCGCAACCCTCGTGGTGACCGCGGTCTTCATCATCTGGCAGCAGGTCTATCCCTGGGCCCACGACGCTGCAGGCGAGGGCCTCCCGCTCATCAACCCCGGCCTGTGGACCTTCGTTCTACCCGCACTCTTGGCCGTCATGGCCATCGAACTGGTGGTGGTTATCGCCCGGCAGGTGCGGGGGCACTGGACCAGGGCCGATGCTTGGGTCACGCTGGGTCTCAATATCGCCACCACGACGGTGGTCGCGATGCCACTACTGCAGCACACGTTCCTCAACCGGGACCTGTTCACGGAGATCGGCTGGCCCGATGGCACAACGACGCTGACGCTCGAGAACATCGAGATGCTGACGCTTCTCGTCCTGGTGATCGTCGCAGTAGTAGATGTCGTCTTGGGATTCCGGAAGGCGGCGCGCGCTACTCCATCCCGCGCGTAACGCGGTTCCAGGCGTTAGTGACGGCGACGGTTTCCACGATCGCGCCGAGCTGCTTGCGCGTGAAGAACTGCCCAGCCGCGTCGCGAGCTTCGATTTCGAGGCCGCGCGGCGGGTCGGTGAGGATCTCCGCGAATCGCAGCGCCGCGGCGTCCCCCTCGGAGACAATGTCGTCGCGCATGAGCTTCACGGGGCGCGCCAGAGCAGAGATGAGTTCCGGCGACGTGCCCAGGGTCGCCAACTGCTCAGAGTGCAGGCGGATGCAGTACGAGCAGCCGTTGATGTGAGACACCCGCAACCGCACCATTTCCCGCAGGCGCGGCTTCAGTTCGCCGCCCACGGACATGTCGAAGTCTTCAAGTGCCTTGAGGAATTCTGGTCGTACCGCCGCTGTGCTCACCGGGCTGACACTAGCAATCGGGGCCGACACATTCCAGCATCCCAGGCACGTTGCGCATCCGGTCCGCCCCAATAGGCAACCTGGGTACAAATCCAGCCGAAAAGTGACCCAGCTGTCCTTCCCAGACCCGCCGCGAATCGGCCCCGATCACCGGTGGTGACCCCAGCATCGGCCCGCCGTATGCGCACGCGCGAGAGCTTGCGTGCCCGCACAGGCGCGCGACTCTGGAACAATGACCCCCATGACTGCGCGTATCCCCGACAAGGCCACCGTTGATGGACTCGAGGACCGCTGGAACGAGACGTGGGAAGCGGACGGCACGTACCGCTTCGACGCGTCGAAGTCCCGCGATGAGATCTACTCGATCGACACTCCCCCGCCGACCGTGTCCGGCTCGCTTCACGTTGGCCACGTGTTCTCCTACACGCACACCGACGTTGTCGCGCGCTTCAAGCGCATGTGCGGCCGCGAGGTGTTCTACCCGATGGGCTGGGACGACAACGGCCTGCCCACCGAGCGCCGCGTGCAGAACTACTTCGGGGTCCGATGCGATCCCACCCTCCCGTACGAGGCGGAATTTGAGCCCCCTCACGTGGGCGGCGACGGCAAGTCGATCAAGGCTGCCGACCAAAAGCCCATCGCGCGCCGTAACTTCATCGAGCTGTGCGAGCGCCTGACCGCCGAGGACGAGCAGCAGTTTGAGGCGCTGTGGCGCCACCTGGGTCTTTCCGTGGACTGGTCGCGCACCTATCAGACCATCGCGCCCACCTCTCAGGCTGTCGCGCAGCAGGCGTTCATCCGCTCGCTCAAGCGCGGCGAGGCCTACCAGGCAGAGGCTCCCACTTTGTGGGACGTCACCTTCCGCACCGCGGTTGCGCAGGCCGAGCTTGAGGACCGCGAGCGCCCCGGCGCGTACCACCGTCTGGCCTTCGAGCCCGCGGCAGACATGGAAGAGGCCACCGGCTCCTACGACTCCATCTGGATCGAGACCACGCGTCCCGAGCTCCTGCCGGCGTGTGTCGCCCTGGTCGCTCACCCCGATGACGAGCGTTACAAGCCGCTGTTCGGCAAGCACGTGCGCACCCCCATCTTTGGTGTCGAGGTGCCCGTCGTGGCTCACCGTCTTGCGTCGCCCGACAAGGGCTCCGGTATCGCGATGATCTGTACGTTCGGTGATGTCACCGACGTGATCTGGTGGCGCGAGCTGGACCTGCCGATGCGCTCGGTGCTGGGCCACGACGGCCGCATCCTCGCCGACGCCCCCGCCGGACTTGAGTCCGAGGAAGCGCTCGCAGCCTTCTCCGAACTGTCTGGCCTGACCGTGTTCTCCGCCCAGAAGCGCATCGTGGAGATGCTGCAGGAGGCGGACGTCATCGACGGCGAGCCCCGCTCCATTCAGCACCCTGTGAAGTTCTTCGAAAAGGGCGACAAGCCGCTCGAGATCGTGACCTCGCGCCAGTGGTACATCGCTAACGGTGGCCGCGACGCAACGCTGCGCAACGCTCTGCTGGAGCGCGGCGAGCAGCTCGACTTCATCCCGTCCCACATGGGCAAGCGCTACGAGAACTGGGTCAACGGCCTCACCGGCGACTGGCTGATCTCCCGCCAGCGCTTCTTTGGTGTGCCGATTCCGGTCTGGTACCCGCTGGACGCCGAGGGCGAGATTGTGTGGGACTCCCCCATCGTTCCCGCCGAGGACCAGCTCCCCGTCGACCCGTCCGCCGACGCCGCTCCCGGGTACACCGAGGACCAGCGCAACGTGCCCGGTGGCTTCACCGGCGAGAAGGACATCATGGACACGTGGGCGACGTCCTCGCTCACGCCCCAGATTGTCTGCGGATGGCGCGACGACCCCGAGCTGTACGCCAAGACGTTCCCGATGGATCTGCGCCCCCAGGGCCAGGACATCATCCGCACCTGGCTGTTCTCCACCGTGGTGCGCTCGCACCTGGAGCACCACCAGTTGCCGTGGAAGCACGCCGCGATCTCCGGCTGGATCCTGGACCCGGACCGCAAGAAGATGTCGAAGTCCAAGGGCAACGTTGTGACGCCCATGGGGCTGCTAGAGACGCATGGGTCCGATGCTGTTCGTTACTGGGCATCGTCCGCTCGCCTCGGCACGGATGCGGCCTTTGACGAGGGCCAGATGAAGATTGGCCGTCGCCTTGCGAACAAGGTGCTGAATGCGTCGAAGTTCGTGCTGGGCGCGACCGGCATTGCGACTGCGGCGAACGAGTCGCTCGCAGCTGGCGTGGCGGCGACGTCGCACGTGACGTCTGGCGTCATCAATGGCACGCACACGGGCCTGGGTGGCGGCGCCGCTGGTGACGCTCACCCCGCGGCGCTCGATGGCACCGGGTCGCTCGTCACCGAGCCGCTTGACCGCGCTCTGCTCGCGGGACTGGCCGACGTCGTCGACACCGCCACCAAGGCCTTCACCGCTTACGACCACACCCGCGCGCTCGAGCAGGCCGAGACCCTGTTCTGGACCTTCTGCGACGACTACGTCGAGCTGGTCAAGGCCCGCGCGTATGACGGTGCGGCACCTGGCGAGGAGATCGATCCTCTGGCTCCGTGCTCTGCTGGCGCTGCATCGGCCCGCGCGACGCTCGTGATCGCGCTGGAGACCTTCCTGCGCCTGTTCGCTCCGTTCCTGCCGTTCGCCACTGAGGAGGTGTGGTCGTGGTTCCGTCCCGGCACCGTCCACCGCGCCGAGTGGCCCACGTCCGGACCGCTACACGCTGTCGTGGGTGACCGCGCGGACGCGTCGCTCGTCGGCACCGCCGGTGAGGCGCTGGCCACGCTGCGCAAGATCAAGTCCGAGGCCAAGGTCTCGCAGCGCACCGAGCTCGTGTCCGTGGACCTGTTGGTGCCTGAGGCTCAGGTCGAGGCCGTCAACGCGGCCAAGGCGGACCTCATGGCTGCTGGGCGCGTGCGCGCACTCCAGGTCGTTGACGCTGTGGCTGCACTGGACCCGTCGGTGGACGGCGGCGACTCGGCGGAGATCGCCGACACCACCGTGATGCGTACCGAGAACGCGGTCCTGGCCGACTCCTAACCCCCACTCCTACCCCCGCCTTCTCCCCTGGCCGTACATACTCGGCGGGGAAAGGCACTCGCGAGCGCCCTCGCCGTCACTTTTCGACGGTGAGGGCGCCGCCGCGTGAGCGCTGGGCCATCACAGACCGCAACATCTGCCGGCACCACGCTGCCCGCTCCGTGATGTCCCAGTACGAAAACCTGACCGTCACCACTCCTTGAGCGAGCAGCGCCGCGTCGCGATTGAGGTTGCGCTGCCAGTGGCCCTGGCCCGCGTGGTACGCCGCGCCGTCGAGTTCCACCGCGATGCGCAGCTCCGGGTGGAAGAGGTCGAGCCGGTAGCGTCTGCCGCCGGCCACGATGTCGAACTGCGGCACAAACCCGCTGAACTCCACCAGGTCGAAGACATCGTTCTTTGCGTCGCGTTCAAGAACTGATTCAGCCCCGGCCTCCGCGTCCTCCACCAGTTGCTTGAGGATTGGGCGGTCCTTAATGCGCGGCATCACGGCGAACGCGCGTCGCATCCCCTCGACCGTCACGGCGCCATCCGCGAGTGCATCGAAGAACACCCCGGCCCTGGTCTCGTGATCTAGCCGACCGAAGCACTGGGCAAGCGCCATGCTGGGCTCGACCACTTCCCACCCCTCGACGAAACTCACGCGCGGCGCGTACTTCGCGTACGTCACCCGCAACCACGGTGGCGCCTGGGCGATTCGCGTGTGCCGCGGCACGACCACCGCGACGTCCCGCGGAGGTTCCGGGACCACACCGGCGATGAACAGCGCCGCCTCACCCCCGAGCGTCCCGCGGGTACCGATCCACTGGACCGCAGCATCGGCCCTAGTCCAAAAGCTCTGCGCCGCGGCTGCGTGAGCGTAGTGGCCCGGAGTCACCCGCACCAGGTCGCCGGTTGTCACTGCGTGGCGCACAGCGAAGTCGGAGGCGATCGCCGCCAGCTCTTTCCAGGTGAAGGCACGCCAGGTTGTGGCCATCACGTCGGGCAGGTCCCGCGGGGCCGGGCACGTCGGCATGCTCTTGAGTCTGTTCACATGGTCACTGTGTGGCGGATTGCCCTCGGCGGGCAGGGCCGATGCGCGCTTCCGTGGATAACGTCCCTCCCCTTGGGCGCTGGGGACGACGGCAACGCGGGTTGTCCACAGATGTGCGCCATCCGTAGCGAGTGCTCAGGTCGCGTCATTAGCGTCGCCAACCATGACATCAACAAAGATCATGACCCGTGCGGTCGCTCTCGCCGGCGTTGCCCTTCTTCTCGCAGGTTGCACTTTCGCAGGAACGGACTCCGCTACGGAGCCCAGTCCCTCGTCGGTGGCGAGTGCTCACCCAGTGTCGTCGTCAACGCCCGAGCAGTCGGAATCTCCGGCCATCGAGATCGGGAGAGACCTCGACAGCCCGCTGACTCGAAACCGTCTGCTCGCCGCGCTTCCCGAAGAAACCCTCGCCCTCACGCCAGAGGCAGCTCTCGCCTTCGCGGCATTCTTCATGGACCTCGAGTACGAGATGTACGCACCGCCATACGACACAACGTTGTACGGCACCCTTTCCAGTACCGAATGCCAATATTGCGGAGCCGCACTGTCCAGCGTCGCCGACTGGGAGACGTTGGAAAGGTCGGTTGAGAAGGAACCCTGCCGCTCTGACTCCAGTGACGGATATCTCCTTGAGGAAACTGACTACCTCTGGGTCATGTACCAAGTGTGCGACTCAGGACTGTCCACGATCACACGGAGCGAGAATCACACCGAACTCGCGACCTACGCCGAGTACTGCCTCGTGACAAAAGTGATCTGGACTAACTCGCACTGGATGACAGTGGAGTCCACGCTCCACGACGTCAGGGAATGCACGCCAAGCGAGTCGTCACCCGCCAAGCCGATCAACAAGAACTGACGGCCAGGAGGCTCGCGCCGCCGAAATCCCGCCGAGTATGTACGGCCAGGGCTAGAAGGCTCAGGCGTCAGAACACGCCTTAGGCGGCGCCTTCTTCTTGCTCCTCGCGAGCCTCGTAGGCGGGCAGCACGCGGTCCATGACGACCTCGCGCGTCACGCGCACTCGAGCCACATCCTCGCGGCCGGGGACCTCGAACATCGTCTCCTGGAGGACTTCCTCCATGATGGCGCGAAGACCGCGCGCTCCGGTGCCACGTTCGAGTGCCTGCTCCGCAATCGCCTCGATCGCGCCGCGGTCAAACTCAAGCTGCACGCCGTCGAGGTCGAACATCCGCTGATACTGCTTGACCAGCGCGTTCTTGGGCTCAGTCAGAATCGACACCATGGCGTCGACGTCGAGCGGACGCACGGTCGCGGTGACAGGCAGACGCCCAATGAATTCGGGAATCAGCCCAAACTTGTGGAGGTCGGCAGGGGTGACCTGCTCGAAGAGGTCGGAGTTGTCGGCCTCCTTGAGCTGAGCGCCAAAGCCGATGCCCTTGCGTCCCACGCGTGACGAGATGATCTCCTCGAGGCCAGCGAACGCACCACCCAGGATGAACAACACGTTGGACGTGTCGATCTGGATGAACTCCTGGTGCGGGTGCTTGCGTCCACCCTGCGGCGGCACGGAGGCCTGCGAACCTTCGATGATCTTGAGCAGCGCCTGCTGCACACCCTCACCGGACACGTCGCGCGTGATGGACGGGTTCTCCGCCTTGCGGGCAACCTTGTCGATCTCGTCGATGTAGATGATGCCGCGCTGGGCCTTCTCGACGTCGTAGTCGGCTGCCTGCAGGAGCTTCAGCAGGATGTTCTCGACATCCTCACCGACGTAGCCGGCTTCCGTCAGCGCAGTGGCGTCAGCGATGGCGAAGGGCACGTTGAGCATGCGTGCCAGGGTCTGCGCGAGGTACGTCTTTCCGGTTCCGGTGGGACCGATGAACAGCACGTTCGACTTCGCGATGTCGACGGTGTCCTCGCCGGCCTTGGCTGCGGTCTCTCCCGCACGCACGCGCTTGTAGTGGTTGTACACCGCAACGGACAGGGCGCGCTTGGCGGCTTCCTGCCCCACGATGTACTGCCCGAGGAAGTCGAAGATCTCGCGAGGCTTGGGGAGCTCGGTCAGTTCCGCCTCCGCGGCCTCCGCGAACTCCTCCTCGATGATCTCGTTGCACAGTTCGATGCACTCATCGCAGATGTACACACCGGGGCCAGCAATGAGCTTGCGCACCTGCTTCTGGGTCTTTCCGCAGAAGGAGCACTTCAGCAGATCGCCGCTGTCGGCCGGACGGGTCATCAGGGTCTCCTCTCACGGCGTCGAGCACCATCAACTCGAACCGTCTTGCATCAGGCTACATAGCCCCTCTGACACGCGCTGGTCGACGCGCCGCCACGTACGCCCACAGCGCATTCCAATCCCGCTCAGCCGCGGCATCGGCCCCCTCACAGCACAACGGCGGCCGCCCCACACTGGGATGGCCGCCGTTGAACGGGTAAAGAACTGTGCGTTACTCCGCCTGGCGCAGCGCGCGGTCCTCGGGCGAGACCGTGTCGACGCCCTTGCGGGACTCGAGCACCTGGTCAACCAGGCCGTAGTCCTTGGACTCCTGCGCGGACAGGAAGCGGTCGCGCTCGATGTCCTCGCGCACCTTTTCTTCCGTCTGGCCGGTGTGCTTGGCGAGCGTGTACTCGAGCCACTCACGCATGCGGATCATCTCTTCGGCGTAGATCTCGATGTCCGAGGCCTGCGCACGCGCACCACCCTCAATACGAGGCTGGTGAATCATCACGCGAGCGTTCGGAAGCGCGAGACGCTTTCCGGGCGAACCTGCCGCCAGCAGCACGGCGGCCGCGGAGGCTGCCTGACCCAGGCACACGGTCTGCACCTCGGGCTTGATGTACTGCATGGTGTCGTAGATCGCGGTCAGCGCGGTCTGCGAGCCACCAGGCGAGTTGATGTACAGCGTGATGTCGCGCTCGGGGTCTTGGGACTCGAGCACGAGCAGCTGCGCCATCACGTCATCTGCGGAAGCGTCGTCGATCTGAACGCCGAGGAAGATGATGCGGTCCTCGAACAGCTTTGCGTAGGGGTCCTGACGCTTGAAGCCGTAGGCGGTGCGCTCCTCGAAGGACGGCAGGATGTAGCGCGAGCTGGGCGATGCCGGGGCGGCACCACCGAAGCCTGCGGTGCGGCCTGCGGCGTGCAGTGCCTGCTGAATCTCACTCATGCCTTGCCTCCCTGCGACGCGTCGCCGGCCTCGGCCGCGTGGGTAATGACCTTGTCCACAAAGCCGTACTCCATCGCCTCGGGGGCGGTGAACCAGCGGTCGCGGTCAGCGTCCTTGTTGATCTGCTCGGGCGTCTTGCCCGTCTGCTCCGCGGTCAGCGTGGCGAGCGTCTTCTTCATGTGCATGATGAGCTCGGCGTTGATGCGGATGTCCGTCGTGGTGCCGTAGATGCCGCCGGAAGGCTGGTGCATCATGACGCGGGCGTGGGGCGTTGCGAAACGCTTGCCCTGGGCGCCGGAGGACAGCAGGAACTGACCCATCGACGCCGCCATGCCCATCGCCACTGTGGCGACATCTGGCTTGATGTACTGCATGGTGTCGTAGATCGCCATGCCCGCCGTGATGGAACCACCCGGCGAGTTGATGTACAGGTAAATGTCCTTGTCCGGGTCTTCAGCCGCCAGCAACATCATCTGGGCGCAAATAGCGTTCGCGTTGTCGTCGCGAACCTCGTCGCCGAGCCAGATAATCCGCTCGCGCAGAAGCCGGTTAAAGATCGAGTCATTCAGCGCCATGCCGGCGCCGTCTCCTCGAGCCGTGATCTCGTTCACGTGAGTCCTCCTAGTTGAACGTCTTGCTTGACCCTAACGCGCAGGAGCGCCTCACTATTGCCGTTTACCCCCTGGTTTCGCTACTGGGAGAACGGGGAATGGGATCGGGTGCACAGGACCCCCGATTCACGTCAGGGGTGGGCTCGTTCTGAGGGCCGATGCGTGGGTCGCCTCCCACTACTAAGGTTGCGGTCATACGTGGCGAAACCTTGAGGAGAACACCGTGAGCACACCCCCGAACGACCCATTCGAACGCAAGAGCGACGGAACTGGGCCCGACGCTTCCCAGCAGCCCCCAGCATCGGCCCCACAAGCGCCGCAGGCACCCGAGCCTCCCGTCTACGGCGCTCCCCCGGCAGGCGGCTACGCGCCGCAGCCGCAGTACGCGCAGCCGCCAGCCCAGTACGGCCAGCAGCCGCCATACGCCCAACAGCCTCAGTACGCGCAGCCCGGCGGCAAGATGCCAGGCACTGAGAAGAACTGGATGAACATCACGTCATTGGCGTGTTCGCTCGGCGGTCTCATCATCGGCATCTCGGTCATCCCGGGCATCATCTTTGGCCACATGGGCCGCGCCGCCGCCAAGCGTGGAGAAGCCAACAATGGCGGGCTCGGGCTCGCCGGCCTGATCGTCGGCTACGCGCTCGTGGTGCTCAGCATCATCGCGATCGTGGCCTTCACCATGTTCTTTGGGTGGCTGGCATCGGAATGCGGCGGCTCAAGCCCCGCTGAGTGGTGCGAGAGCGACTCGGGCGTGACCATCGAGGCATTGGCCTAGCCGCAAGCACGCAACGCAAAGGCCCCGCCACCCACAAGGGTGACGGGGCCTTAACGCGTATGCGACAGGGAGCGATTACTCGCCCTTGTCCTCCGCGGTCTCGTTCTCATCGTCGGACTTCTCGTCCTCGATCGATCCGATGACCTCGGACAGGTCAACCACGGTGCCCGCGGTGTCCTTGACGGTCGCGCGGCGCAGTGCGAAGGCGGTGGCCTTCGAGCGTGCAACCTCGGCGACTATCGCGGGGATCTGGCCACCCTGCTCCACCTGCTGGATGAAGGTCTGGGGGTCCATGTTGTACTGACGCGAAGCGTTGATCAGGTACTCGAGGAGCTCGTTCTGCTCAACCTCGATCTCGAGGTCGTCAGCGAGCTGGTCCAGGAGGATCTGCGCGCGCAGGGCCTTCTGAGCTTCCTCGGTGACTTCGGCGCGGTGCTCGTCGTCCTCAAGGCGGTTCTCGTTCTCGAGGTGCGAGTGCACCTCTCCCTCGATGACCTTCTTGGGGAGCTCGAAGTCGGTAGCCTCGGTGAGCACTTCGAGAAGCTTCTCGCGTGCCTCGATGGCCTGGTTGTTCGCCTTGATCTTGGCGGCCTGAGCCTTGAGGTCTTCCTTCAGCTCATCGACGGTGTCGAACTCGGAAGCGAGCTGTGCGAACTCGTCGTCGACCTCGGGGAGCTCGCGCTCCTTGACCGCGGTCACCTTGACGGTGATCGTGGCGGTCTGACCGGCGTGCTCGCCCGCGGCCAGCGGTGCCTCGAACGTGGTCTCCTCGTCAGCCGAGAGGCCGATGAGTGCGTCGTCCATGCCCTCGAGCATGTTGCCCGAGCCCACCTGGTACGAGGTGCCCTGCACGTTGTCGACATCTTCGCCGTTCAGCTTCGCAGCCAGGTCGATGGTCGTGTAGTCACCGTCGGCCACGGGGCGGTCGATGGTCTTGAGCGAACCGAAGCGCTCGCGCAGGTTAGTCAGGCGCTCCTCGACGTCCTCGTCCGAGACCTCAACGGGCTCGACCTCGACGGTGATGTCGGCGGCGGCGGGAAGGCTCACCTCGGGGCGGATCTCCACCTGTGCGGTGAACTCCAGGCCCTCAAAGCCCTCTTCGGAGCCGGGAACCTTGGTGACCTCAACCTCAGGCTGGCCGAAGGGGCGGATGTCCTGCTCGTTGACGGCGTCGGAGTACCAGCCGGGCAGACCGTCGTTGACGGCGTGCTCTACGACGGCACCCTTGCCCACGCGCTGCTCAAGAATGCGTGGCGGCACCTTGCCCTTGCGGAATCCGGGAATCTGGACCTGCTCGCCGATGTGCTTGTAGGCGTGGTCCATCGAGGGCTTGAGGTCTTCCTCGGTGAGGGTAACCGTGAGCTTGACGGTCGTGTCGTCGATCTTCTCGAGCGCGCTGGTCACTGATGTGCTCCTGAATATTGGGATTGAGTCCATGCCCGCACGCGGGCACGCCGCTAGTTAAGGCAACCCCACGAGTCTAGTGGGAGCGGGGCCTCACGCCCAATCGCGTTCGCTGAGGGCCGATGCCGGGGTTACGCGGATTTCTTGGGTGCGACCTCGTGAGGCGTTGCGCCCGGCGCTCGCTTGAGGAGCCCGCCCAGGCGTGAGGTGGGTCAGATACACTGCGAGTTAACGTTAACTTTCGAGCCGGCTGCAGCGACGCGGCGGGCGCACATTGGAGTGAGAAGCCGTGACAGATTCGACCACCGTGGCCAGCATCATCAGTTCCGGACAGACCTCTCTCGGGATCGAGTTGGGCTCAACCAACATCAAGGCGTGCCTCATTGGCCCGGACCACGAGGTACTCGCGTCCGGCTCGCACGCGTGGGAGAACCAGTTCCACGACCGGCTGTGGACCTACGCCGATGCCGACATCTGGAGCGGCCTGCAGGGCGCGTATGGGACGCTGATCGCCGATGTCCGCGAGCGCCACGGCGTCGACCTCACCTCGATCGGCGCGATCGGCGTGTCCGCGATGATGCACGGCTACCTTGCCTTCGACGCCGAGGACCGCCTCCTCACCCCCTTCCGCACCTGGCGGAACACGAATACGGCAACCGCAGCATCGGCCCTCACCACGGAACTGGGATTCAACTTCCCGCAGCGCTGGTCCGCGTCCCACCTCTACCAGGCAATTCTTGACCACGAGCCCCACGTAAAGAACGTCTCGTTCATCACCACGCTCGCGGGATACGTCCACTGGAAACTGACCGGCGCCAAGGTGCTCGGCGTGGGCGATGCCTCCGGCATGTTCCCGATCGATCCCGCCACCCGCGACTACGACTCCGCAATGCTGGAGGGCTTCCAGTCGCTCGTCACGGGCCAGGGCGCGGACCTCTCGGTATCCGCGGTGCTCCCTCAGGTCCTAGTCGCCGGGCAAGATGCGGGCTCGCTGACGGACAGCGGGGCCGCACTCCTTGACCCCAGTGGCGCCCTTCAGCCCGGCACTCCCCTGTGCCCACCCGAGGGCGACGCCGGCACCGGCATGGTCGCCACCAACGCCGTCGCTCCCAGGACCGGCAACATCTCCGCGGGCACGTCCATCTTCGCGATGGCGGTGCTGGAGCAACCGCTCGATGCGGTGCACGACGAGCTCGACATCGTCACGACCCCGGCCGGCGACCTGGTCGCGATGGTCCATTGCAACAACGGTGCGTCTGAACTGGGCACGTGGGCGTCGGTCTTCACGGAGTTCGCGGGCGCAGTGGGCGGCTCATCCGACCCTGATGCCGTCTTCGGGGCGTTGTTCAACGCAGCGCTCGAGGGCGACGCGGACGGCGGAGGGCTCCTGGCCTACAACTACTTGTCAGGCGAGCCCATCACCGGGCTCGAGGAGGGACGCCCCCTCGTGGTGCGCACCCCAGGGAGCCGTCTGACTCTGGCGAACTTCATGCGCACGCAGTTGTATGCCGCTTTCGGGACGCTGAGCCTGGGGATGCGCGTGCTCCACG
Source organism: Demequina flava (assembly GCF_000975035.1). GTDB lineage: Bacteria > Actinomycetota > Actinomycetes > Actinomycetales > Demequinaceae > Demequina > Demequina flava. The sequence goes on from NZ_BBRA01000001.1 coordinate 314,554, forward strand.
ATGAGGGCGTCGAGCTGGACTCGATGTTTGCCCATGGCGGGATGTTCCGCACCGCCGGCGTCGCCCAACGGCTCCTCGCGGCTGCGATCGACACCCCGGTGACCGTCGGCGAAACCGCCGGCGAAGGCGGCGCGTGGGGCATCGCCGTGCTGGCGAAGTTCACGCGGTCCGGGGGCGAGGCCGGTTTGGCTGACTACCTCGCGCACGAGGTCTTTGCGGGGGCCGATGTCACCGTCGCCTCGCCTGATCCCGCGGACGTCGAGGGTTACGCCAGCTGGCTCGCGCAGTACGAGGCGGGCTTGGCTATCGAGACGGCTGCGGTGAGCGCACTGCGCTAGGCGTTTGCCGGCTCGCTGACGGGGGCGCCGATGCGTCGCGCACCGGCCCACGCCGCCAGCCCTACCCCAAGCACGATCAAAATATCGCCGATGCTGAAGGTGTTGGCGAGCGGCATGGGGGCGGGCCACGCGAACACGTCTCCGAGCCACGGAAGCACGGGGTCATCGACCACGCCCGCGTTCACAAATGCGTGATCCACGTCGATACCGGCGGCCTCAACAGCCTCCGGCCGCGCGGGGAGAACACCACCGTTCAGTGCGATCGTGATGCCATTCAGGAACGCGCCTGCTCCAACGACGAGCACTCCCCTGACCTGCCGGTTGAGCCACATGAACGCGATCGCCAGAACGTAGGTCGCGACGTGGAGCACGGGTGCCCAGCCGTCCGGTGCACCGAACTCGATGATGACGATCTGGGTCGCAAGCGCGACCCACACCAAGATCGGCAGCGTCCATTTGCGCGTGAGAAGTCCGGCGGGCCATCTCCACAGCACCAGTGGTGACGCCACTGCGATGAGGCAGGCGGCGAGAACGAGCACGTCAGCGCACCTCACGTGAGGTTGAGATGGTGCCGGATGTCACCGCAGAACGGTCCGAGCGCTTGAGCAATTCAGAAACCTCCTGGGCACTCGCGGGCCATGCCAGGTACCGCCCCTGCCCAATGACGTGCCCCATCGTGGCGAGGGTCTGAGCCGTCCGCTCGTCCTCGATCCCCTCTGCGACAACACGCAATCCAAGAGCGAGCGCAAGGTCGATCGTGGAACGCACGATGACGCGATCGTGACGGTCGCTCCCGAGGTTGGTGACGAAGGTTCTATCAACCTTCAACTCGTCGATGTCGAGGCGCTTGAGGTAACTGAGCGACGCGTTGCCGGTGCCGTAATCATCAATTGCGATTGCCACCCCGAGCTCTCGCACTGACTTGATCACAACATCGGCCCTCGCGGGATCAGACAAGATCCCCGTCTCCGTTACTTCAAGGACCAACTGCGACGGCTCAATCTTGTGCCGCGCCAACGCCTGCGAGATTTGTTGCGGCAGCGCCAGGTCGGACAGGTGCCGTGCCGCAAGGTTGACGGACATGCGGATGTGGTGGCCCTGACGGTGCCACGCCGCGGCCTGACTGAGCGCGGTGTTGAGCACGAAGTCCGTGAGCGGAAAGATCAGTCCAGAGTTCTCTGCCAACGGCACAAACTCGTCTGCCGGAATGAGCTCGCCACTGGGGTGTTGCCACCGCACGAGCGCCTCCACCGCAACCACGGTGCCGTCTGCCAAATCGAACTGCGGCTGATAGACCACGCGAAGTTCATCGTTGTCCAGCGCCGTGTGCAGGTCTGCGAGCAGCTGCAGTCGCTCAACGGAGTTCACATCAAACTGCTCGGTGAAAATGCTGATTCGGTCCCGTTCCAACTTCGCGTGATAGAGCGCAATGTCCGCGTTCTTCATAAGCGTCTCGACGGAGTCACCGTGCTCGGGCGCAATGGCGAGGCCCGCGCTGCCGCGAACAAGGAGCTCAAGGTTGTCGACGCGCACGGGGACGTCGAAGGACTGGAGTAGGTCCTCAGCGCACTGTTGGGCATCGTCCTGCCCAGCGGACAGGACGATCGCGAACTCATCACCGCCAAGGCGGTGGACGCTGGCCCCTTCCGGCGCGGCTTCGATGAGGCGGTGAGCCACCTCGCGAAGAATCAGGTCCCCCACCGGGTGACCGAGCGTGTCATTGAAGTCCTTGAAATGGTCGAGGTCGATCAGCACCACTGACGCCCCGTCGGCTGCGCCCGCGTGGACCCCGGCCAGGACGCGGTCAAGGTCACGGTGGAGTTGGCCTCGGTTGCCCAAACCCGTGAGCGGGTCATGGGTCGCGTCATGCGCGTGTTCCGCCGCGGTTGCCGCAAAGATGTGTGCCGCGATGACCGGAGCGGTCACGAGAATCAGCACGCCGATCCCGTCCGCTGCCACCATGGCCGCCAAGCCTCCCACGCTCAACAGCACGATGTTTGTCACGACGAATACGCGCACGTCTTCGCGCAGGACTACCGCGATGGGGACCTGAGTTGCAAGTGTCACCACTGTTGCGACCAGCAGCCAGTTCACCGCGATCATGGCGACCCCCGCCGCCAAGATCGGAAGGAGGTCGTTGGCGGTGACTGCCACGGGTCCGCCGAAGATGGGGCGGTCGGTCAGCAAGGCGAACACCACGCCCGCAGCCGTCACGCTCAAGATGTACTGGCCGCTATTGAACAGGGATTTTGGCAACGACCGTCGGAAACGGACGTCGTCAACCAAGCTCGCCAGCAGTTGGACGCCTACGGCGACCCCCAGGCCCGCCACCGGGATCAGCGCGAGCACAAAGGGCGCGGATGTGGACAGCGAACGGGTCTCCGCGCCACGGCGCGCGAACTGAATGGGCATGACCTCGCCGACAACGGCTGCCACGGCGAGGAACACCGTCGGCCATATCAATAGCGCGTCCGCGGTCTCCGCCCACGGCGTGAGGACCGCGATCGCGACGAGCGCGGTCGCACCACACAGGACTATGACTGCGATGTATGCAAGGAGCGGAAAGGGCGGTGCGGACGATTGTTGCCCCGCACCGCCCTGCCCAGATTTGGAACTCAGAACCACTTCCAGCCCGCGCCCACCACGACTGCTGTGGCGACGAGGGTGCTGACGCCTGCCGTCGCACGGACGACGGTGCTATTGCTGAAGATCTTCCACTTCTCCATCGCTGCTCCAAGGGACTCGCGGACGATGACACCCACCGACGACGTCTCCGCCGTTGCCGAGTCCCCGGTGCCCCAAGTGCGCACCGTGCCATCGTCCTCGGCTTTGTGACTGCCGAGCGACACTCACTTTCACATCATGGCCCAGCCGCATTAGAAATACCAGCGTTATCGGGGATCGCGTTATAAAACGTGACGTGAGGGCTCCGCGCTCGGCTTGGCGTGGGCCACAGACACAACTCGGCTCGCCGCGGTCTCCGAGAGAGCTGGGTGGCGTAGGGTCAAATGCATGACAACGACGTCAATTCCCATCCGCGTCGCGACACCCGACGACGCCGCCACTCTCGCGCGCCTGCTTCGCGACTTCAACAGCGAGTTCGGTGCTGAGCTCGACGACCGGTCAACCGTCGAGGGCAGGCTGAGCAGACTCCTAGCCCGACGTGATTTCTTCGCCATCCTGGCGGGCGAACCAGCGTACGGGTTCGCTACAGTCGCGCTCCGGGCCACCGCTTACGGAGACAACGCGGTAGCAGCGCTCGAAGATCTCTACATCCAACCCGACGCGCGCAATCATGGCGCGGGCAGCGCACTCATTGAGGCGCTCGGCGAGCGGGCGCGAGCACGCGGGATCATGGCCGCAGAGGTGTTTGTGGACGAGCCAGATGGCGATGCCCTGCGGTTCTATCAGCGACATGGGTTCGTGCACCGCGACCCATCAACCGGTGACCGTGCGTTCTACCTGCACCACGATCTCGACGGAGATGCGCGTCTGCCGCACCCCGAGCGGCAGTTTGAGCGCTGACCTCGAGCAGCCTGCGGGGTTAAGCGGCGATACTGCTTCCGGCCGATGCTGTGACGAGCCGTTCTGCAACGAACGGTGACGTCATGGCACGCAGCAGTGCAGAGTAGCTAGGCGAGAATCTCACCTCGGTCCCAGCAGGCATGCGAGTGGGCGTTTCGAGCACGAGGTGGTCACTGCTTGAGCCCAGAACATGGAAGCCGGCGGGCGGCGTCACACCCTCAGGATCCACGTCTTGACGGCCCAGCGCCACCAGCGTCTGCACGATGGACCCGCGTTCTCGCGGAGCCGCGACCGTACCGAATGCAGACTGCGCCCGCAGTCCCCAGGGATAGGACGGCTTCGCGAGCGACTCAATAACGGACGCGACGACGCAGAACGTGTCCTGGCGCAACCCTGGGATGGGCTTGCGGGTCAGCGGATCCATGCCGAGCAAGATGGCCTCCCCCAGTCGCAGATCGTTCACGCGCCCCACCGGCGTCGTCCCCATGGCCCACGTGAGGTTCGCGGAGTTGCCGCCGCTGACCACAGGCGTTGCGACACCAAACTTTGCGCCGAGCGCGGTCGCGAGCGCCGACAACTCCCTCATCTGGTCGTCTCCGGGGATCACGCCGCTGCGGCATGCCAGGTTGGTTCCAATGCCCGCGAGTGTGACATGGCGGGTACGCGAAATACGGCGCGCGGCGTCGAGGACGTCGGCAACCATCACCCCTTCTCTCAGGTCCCCAAGTTCCACCATGAGCACGAGGCGATGATTCACGGCACGTCGACCCGCAGCCGCCGACAGCGCGTCCACGACATCGAGGTCGCTGACGAGGGTGGTGGATGCGCAGGCAACGGCTCGGTCTGCCCAATCTGGAGCCGGAGAGCGTAGGAGCGTCATGGGCGCGCGGATGCCGGCGTCCCTTAGCGCTTCAAGATTCTCGATGCGCGAGTCCGCGATCCCGACCACTCCACCCCTGAGCATCGCCTTGGCGACATCCGGTGAACCCAGAGTCGCCTTCGTGACTCCCGTGACCGAGAGTCCCCGCTTGGAAAGCTTCGCGACCAGCGTGCGCGCGTTGTGTTCAATCGCGGTCAGGTCAATATCAATCCGAGGCGTGATCACGCGGTCGCCGCCACAACCGTCCGCATCAAGCTTGGGAATGCCTTCACGACCATCTGCACGAGTTCCACCGGGTCTCGCCACAGAGCATCTGTGACGGGGATCCCCAGGTCCACTTGGTACAGCGCGATCGCGGCCGTGACATCGACCCGCGACATGTCTTCGTGGTTGATGGTCATGCCCACCACTCGGGTGCGGCCAAACATCTCGATCAGCGCGATCTCGTGCTCCGGCGTGCCCATAGGGACGTCCGGGTAGTCCGACAACACGCTGCGACCTGGAGCGTGTTGCATGATGACGCCGTGAGGACGCGAGGCGCGCAGGACCACGGTGGAGCTGAGGTAAGCCGGGTGGCTCAGCGCACCCTGGCCCTCAACCACAATGACGCGCGGCCGCTGCTCCTCCCACGCCGCAACGACGGCACCTTCGAGCTCTCCCACCCCAAACTGAGCGGGAATCGCGTCGAGCGCTACGCCGTAGGCCGCACCTTGCATGATGCCTGTCTGGCCGGTGCCCACCATGACCGTCGGGATGCCGGCGGCGTTGAGCGCGTCCGTGAGGATCGTGCTCGTGGTGCGCTTGCCGATTGCCCCATCGGTGCCGAGCACCGCGATCCGCACGCAATCCACTGTGTCAATCGCGCCGTCGAACATCCGGAGGTCCTTGGTTGGACGGGGCCGGCGCACATCGTGCAGTTCGACGCCCGCTTCCTGCGCGGCGAGCGCAATCTCGGGGTCGTCATTCAAGAATTCATGGAGACCGGACACCACATCGAGCCCTGCCTCGACGGCGTCGATGACCGCAGCGCGGTCACCCGCGGACATCAATCCGGACAACGGGGCCAAGCCAAAGACGAACACATCGGCCGATCCCGCTGCTTCCAGGGCGGCAGCCAAACTCGCGACCACAGGGATCCCGGCATGCTCCGCTCCCAACGCAAGTCCGGCATCGGCCATTTCGCAGGTGCTATCGATCACCGCTGCGATGCGATACCGCTCGCTGCTGCGGACCAACCCATTCGCGGTCTTGCCATCGATGCGGCCAAAATTGGCTTCGCAGTACACGATCGCCGCAGGGCGCGTGTCAAGGGGTGCGGGCGCGGGCAGGCGCGGGACAGTAATGAAGCCAGTCATGAAAGACGTCCTCGAGTCAGTGCTCAGAGGAGGCGCCGGGATCGTGCCGGCCAGGTGGCCGGTGTCAACGAGAGGTCCCCACTAAGAAGTGGTGGAGCCTCAGTGTAAGCCCGCGCGAGCCATGCTCAGCGCGTGTGTCATTACTTCTTCAGTCGGGGTGACAGGATTTGAACCTGCGACCCTCTGTTCCCAAAACAGATGCGCTACCAAGCTGCGCTACACCCCGATGCCCACAAATGCGAGCGACGTAACTCTAGTACGAGATGAGGGGTGCTCACGACCCGACCCCGGCATCGGCCCTCGGAACCCCTCCGGCAACGGGTTGCCAATACTTATTCGTCGAGTGCAAAACGACTCAGGAGGACTCGAGGGCACCAGCCGCGTCAAGGGCCGCGATGTATCCAAAGACGAGCCCTTGACCGATCGTCGCGCCAGCGCCTGGGTAGCGATCGCCGAAGGCATTACCTGCGGTGTTTCCGATCGCATACAGTCCCTCGATCGCGCTGCCGTCGGGACGCAGTACACGGGCCCGCTCGTCGGCCTTGAGCCCGCCGCAGGTACCGAGGTCGGAGACGACAACCTTGACCGCGTACAAACCTCCGCGTAGCGGTCGCAGGCAGGGGTTGGGCGTCTGGGTGGGGTCGCCGTAGTAGCGGTCATATGCGCTGGCGCCGCGGTGAAAGTCCTCGTCGTTACCGTTGGCCGCGAGCGCGTTGAACCGCCGCAAAGTGCTCAAGAGCGCGTCGCCCGGCACACCGATCGCGTCGGCCAAGGCACGCGGGTTGTCACCGCGGTGCGCGATGCCCGCGTCGAGCCATTCCTGCGGCAAACCCTGGCGCGGGAAGACGGCCCCTGCCAACACGTATGAGTCGCGGTAGCGCTGATCGAACACCATCCACATGTCGCGCGGGCCCTCGCCGGACGTCCGGCCAGCAAGCACAGTCTGCCCAAAGGTCATGTAGTCGGTGGACTCGTTGATGAAGCGCTCGCCGCGCTCGTTGACGATTAGCGACCCCGGTAGAGAGCGCTCCGCCAGTAGCACTTGGACCGGCCCGTCCCCCACCGGCGCGATCGCGGGGAACCACCATGCCTGGTCCATAAACGCTAGGTCCGCACCCGCGTCCTGGCCGGCGAAGATGCCGTCGCCGGTATTGCCCTCGGACCCCAGGCTGTAGTCCTGGTCGTAAATTGCCCCTCCGTGCTCACGGCGCAACGGCACGTTGTGCTCAAAGCCGCCCGTGGCAAGGATGACTCCACGCCGCGCGGTCACCGTGACGGTACGTCCGTCCTGTTCGACAGTGGCACCAGTCACTCGCTCGGCATCCCGAGTGAGCGACACAAGCGACGTGCGGGTCCACACCGGGATCCCCGCCTCAGTGACACCAGCGAACAGGCCAGCAGCAATCGCCTGTCCGCCAGCGACATACTCGCGACCGACTGCCTTGCCGCCTATCCCCTGTGCTACTCGCTTCCCGATGCGGGGCAGCGCCGACATCGGCTTGCGTGCCACCAGATTCATCCACTTGTAGTCGGCGCCGGTGACGGGCATGGGCACGGGTGCCTCCATGAGGCCTGGACGGAACCGACTGCGCTCCTCGCCAAGGGCCGATGCGTCGTACGGCTTGGACTCGCACGTGCGCCCCACCGCCGAGCCACCAGGGTTTTCGGGGTGATAGTCGGAGTAGCCCTTCGCCCAGAAGAATTCCAGACCTGTGGTGCGCTCGACCATGTCGATGGCGGCACGGCCGTGGTCGAGGTAGGCGTGCCAGCGTTCGGCGGGTGCCACATCACGCACGACCGCTTCTAGGTAGCTTTCAGCCCGCTCGGTCGTGTCCGTAGCGCCGTCGCGCGCGAGGGTCGAATTGGCGGGGACCCAGAACGCGCCGCCAGAGCGCGCTGTGGAACCGCCCACATACTCGGTCTTCTCGACGATGAGGCACGTCAGCCCCTTCTCGTGTGCCGCGAGCGCAGCGGCCATACCTGTGCCCGAGCCAACGACGAGGACGTCGACCTCGACGTCGTGTGCCTGAGGTCCGGGGGCGATCTGCGGTGAATTCATGGCGAGAAACTCCTCATTTTGCGTGGTGCCTGCGCTCTAGCGATCAGGGTCAGCCGCGTTGCTGTCAACGCCAATTCTAAAACTAGCCGATCGGCTAGTACAATAGAAGCGTCGATATTGACGCCCGGGCCACACGAGGACGTGATGAGCAAACCCAAACAACGCCGCCCCGGCCGCGACCACATGGTCTCCTCCGCGATGACCCTGTTTGCGAGCCATGGCGTCCAGGACACGTCCTTGCAGATGATCGCCACACAAGCGGGCGTGACGAAGGCCGCTGTCTACCATCACTTCCCATCCAAAGCCGCAATCGTCGAGGCCGTCATGGAACCGGTGCTGGTCGAGATCGAAGAGAGCGTTGCGAAGGCGAACACCATCGCCGACGCCAGCGGACAAGTCGACAGCCTTATCGCGGACCTCGCGGAGCAAGCGGTCACCCACCACGACCTCTACGCCACCGTTCTTCGGGACGTTGCGATGGGACCACTCGCTGTCGGAAGCGACCGCGCACGCACCGCCTTCACTCGGCTCGAGGACGCACTGGCGGGACCCAGCGCCAACGCGGCACGGCGCCTGCGCGTCTCGATGTTTCTGTCCGGCCTCATCGGCCCCGCCGTCGATCCACGCATACGTGACATCGACTCGGCCACCCTCAAAGCCGAGGTCCTGACTGCTGGCCGGGCCCTTCTCGGGCCCGTCAACGACACCCAAGTTCATCTCAGCAGTCCCTGACGTCCCCACGAGGCCACGGCATCGGCCCGCCTCACCCCACTACAACACCTAAGGAGAAGTCCACATGTCACGCACCTACGTCGTCACCGGAGCCGCATCGGGAATTGGTGCCTCCACCGCCGAAATGCTGCGCGCCCAGGGCGCCACAGTCGTCGGCGTTGACCTGCACGACACTGACGTCATCGCAGATCTGTCAACCACTGAGGGCCGCGCAGAGGCAGCGGCAACCGCGACCAAGAAGGCCGGCGGCACCGTCGATGCCGTCATCGCTTGCGCCGGCATCTCCGCGCCGATCGCCAAGACCATGTCGATCAACTTCTTTGGGGTCACCGAGTTCCTCACGGCTCTACTGCCCGCGTTGCGCAATTCTGACGCGCCCCGCGCGGCAGTCGTGTCCTCGATGGCTTCGCTGCACCCCGTGGCGGAGTCGTTGGTCGATGCGGCGCTCGCGGGTGACGAAGAAACAGCGGTCAAGCTCGGCACCGAGCTCGCGGAAGACCCTCGCGCTGGTTACATGAACTACTCCTCGTCCAAGCGGGCGTTGTCACGGTGGGTGCGACGGTCTTCGGTGTCCGAGGACTGGGCGGGCTCTCACATTCCCCTCAACGCGGTGGCCCCCGGTACTGTCATCACCCCCATGACCGCCGAGCTGCTCGCCACGGAGGAGGGCGCAGCCATGGTGGACTCCTCGGTCCCCATGCCACTGAACTACCACCAGCCTGCGTCCTCCATCGCCGAACTGCTCGTGTGGCTAACCAGCGCTGCCAACTCGCACATGGCGGGCCAGACCATCTACTGCGATGGCGGCGCCGATGCCGTCTTGCGCGGCGACGACGTGTGGTCCTGGGCCGACGCTTCCCAGTAGCCACCCCGGCATTGGCCCTCCCCTGGCGCCTAGACTCGCCACAACAGTCGTGCACAACCGCATGGAGGGCCAATGCTCATCGCCGCACAGATTCTGGCCGCGCTCGCTGCGCTCCTGCACGTCTACATCTTTTGGATGGAGTCGTTCGCGTGGGAGCAGGCCTCTACGCGCGCAGTGTTTGGAACCGGTTCCGTCGAGAACGCTCGAGCGACCAAGGATCTCGCCTACAACCAGGGCTTTTATAACCTGTTCCTGGCGCTCATCACGCTGGTGGGGTTGGCCCTGATGTGGGCCGGGCAGGACGCGCCGGGTGCGGCGTTGATCTTTGCTGGAGCAGGGTCGATGCTCGCCGCGGCGATCGTGCTGACGATAAGCGGCAAGAAGTACCGCGGCGCCGCAATCAAGCAAGGAACACTGCCTGCATTGGCGATCATCTGCCTCGCACTCGCGCTGATTTAGGCGCGGCGGTTTTTCTCTTGGGCGAGGCTCGGCTACTCTAGTGGAGCCGATGCGGCAGGCAGCTAGCCTGAAGCGTCGCCAGTGCGGGTGTAGCTCAATGGTAGAGCCTCAGTCTTCCAAACTGATCACGCGGGTTCGATTCCCGTCACCCGCTCCGCTGCGAGGCCCTCGTCTGATGACGGGGGCCTCGTTTCATGTCCGGGCTGGGGCATCGTCGAATTCTGACGGCCAGGAGGCGCGCGAGCTCTAAATCCCGCCGAGTATGTACGGCCAGGGGAAATGGGGGGCTAGTCGGTGGGGGCTTCCGCGGCCTTCGCGATGTCTTCCAGGTCCGCCTCGAGCGCCTTGCGCGAGGCCCGCATGCCAGTCGCACCAAAGATCGCCCAGCCGACCTTCTGCATGAAGCTCGGGCCCTGCGGGATTCCGGCGAACACTGCGGTCACCACCGTGGACTCCCCGTCGGGCTCGCAGCGGAACTCTGTCGTGTAGTAGACACCATGAGAGGGCGAGCCAATAGTCGTCGACCGTGGAGCATCGACTCCGGTCACTTCCATGACCTCGGAGGCTTCTTGGCCGAACATCTTGCGCGTCTCACGCCAGGAAACTCCGACCTCATACCCCTCCCCTTCGAGGCGCTCGACCTTCCGGATCGACGTGATGACATCGGGCGCCTGATCAAGGTCAGTGAGCACTGCGAAGACGGCCTCCGGGGACGCGTCAATGGTTCGCGAGCATTCCACCGTGCGGTTCTTCATGGCAAAGCCTCCCTCGAGCGCGGCCTATCTTTCCTGCTATCACGCTATCTCAGCCAAGGCCCTCGCGCGCGCGTTTTTAGCTGGTGGCGGGATCCGCGTCGTCACGAACTCGCATCCGGGCTTTCCCCACGCCCCCTTGACCACGTCAATGCGGCCAATCTGCGGATGGAACCGCGCCTGCACCTCACGGTCGTCGACGAACGCCCACACATCCTGGGCCGCCGCATCAAGCGGCAGGTCAAACGTCGCGTCCAAGGTAAAAACCGGCACTGTTCCTCCTCTTTTCCAGGGCCGATGCCGTGGTCACCCTAGCGAATCACCCTCACCTTGTTGCCCGCTCGGGGCATCGGCGCTAGCCTGGCGATATTCGCACTTGGAGGGACCGCGACATGAGCCACGTCACGCGCACAGCCGCGACGCAGGCCCGCGCCTCCGTGATGTGTTCCAGCCGCTCGAGCATGTGCTGCCGCATGTGCGTCGAGTGCTGCTGTCTGTAGAGCGCTGGCACGAGCTCGCGGGGAGCCCCGCGACAGATACCCGCCGCCAGCGCTCGAAATAAGGAATCACCACGATTCACTCTGCGTTACCCACTCCAGCCGCGCCCCACATCGGGGCACCAACACCAAAGGAAGAGAACCCATGGCAAAGATCTATGAGGACGCCACAGCCCTCATCGGTAACACCCCGCTGGTCAAGATCAACTCCCTCACCGAGGGCATTGACGCAACCGTGCTGGGCAAGCTCGAGTTCTACAACCCCGCCAACTCCGTGAAGGACCGCCTCGGTGTCGCCATTGTTGACGCTGCCGAGAAGGAAGGTTCGCTCAAGCCCGGCGGCACCATCGTCGAGGCCACCTCGGGAAACACCGGCATCGCGCTCGCGATGGTCGGCGCAGCCCGCGGCTACAACGTCGTGCTCGCAATGCCCGAGACCATGTCGAAGGAGCGCCGCGGTCTGCTGCGCGCATTCGGCGCCGAGCTCGTGCTGACCCCCGGCCCTGAGGGCATGAAGGGTGCGGTCGAGGCTGCCAACAAGATTGCCGAAGAGCGCCCCGGTTCCATCCTCGCGCGTCAGTTCGCCAACGAGGCCAACCCTGAGATCCACCGCCGCACCACGGCCGAGGAGATCTGGAACGACACCGACGGTGAAGTCGACATCGTCGTCGCTGGTATCGGCACCGGCGGCACCATCACCGGTGTCGGCGAAGTCCTCAAGGCCAAGAAGCCTGAGATCCAGATCGTCGCCGTGGAGCCCAAGGAATCCGCCATCCTCAACGGTGGCCAGGCCGGTCCTCACAAGATCCAGGGCATCGGCGCCAACTTCGTGCCGGAGGTCCTCAACACCGAGATCTACGACGAGGTCTTCGACGTCGACTCCGAGACCGCTGTTGCAGTGGCACGCGCCACCGCACGCAAGGAAGGCCTCCTGGTCGGTATCTCCTCGGGTGCGGCACTGCACGCAGCCATCGAGATCGCGAAGCGTCCCGAGAACGCCGGCAAGACGATCGTCACGATCATCCCGTCGTTCGGTGAGCGCTACCTGTCGTCGGTGCTGTACGCCGACCTGATGGACTAAGGAGAACCCTTCCTCTATGTCTGACCGCATCGGCCCTTTGAGACTGGCTCTCGAGGACATCCGCACCGCCCGCCGCCGCGACCCCGCGGCGCGCTCCAATGTGGTGATTGCGCTGTCCTACCAGGGCGTCCACGCCGTGTGGCACCACCGTGCCGCCCACTGGCTGTGGAACCACGGTCTCAAGAGTTACGGCCGTTTGTGGTCGCAGTACGCCCGCCGTCGCACCGGGATTGAGATTCACCCCGGTGCGACGCTGGGGCGCCGCCTGTTCATCGACCACGGCATGGGCGTCGTCATCGGCGAAACTGCAGTAGTCGGCAACGACGTCCTGCTGTTCCACGGCGTCACGCTGGGCGGCACGACGATGAGCCCGGGCAAGCGTCACCCCACTTTGGGTGATCGTGTTGTGGTGGGTGCTGGCGCCAAGGTCCTCGGACCCGTGCACGTGGCGTGCGATGCGCGCATCGGCGCCAATGCGGTGCTCGTCAGGGATGTCCCTGAAGGCGCCACGGCCGTCGGCATCCCGGCGAAGATTCGCAGCCACCCGTCCGAGCGCGAGGCCAACACCGCGGCCTCGGCTGTGGACTGGGGAGACTCACAGCATCACCCCGACCCCGATGCCCCGCCGGAGGGTGTCGAGCAGCGCGAACCGGCGATGTACTACATCTAACCGCTTCTCGACCAACCAACTGTCAGACAAGACCCCTGGCAAAGACCTCAACAACACCCTCGAGTGAGGTAAGTCACTTCGTCTCCCACATTTGGGAACGACTTGCTAGGGTGACAACCAGAGCAGTTGCTCACTAAACGTGGCGCGTCCCTCAGCCGCGCCGACGACGAAGGCCCCCTCCTTACGGTGGGGGCCTTTGTCGTTGTCTGGCGAAGAGGCTAGGACGCGAAGGACCTGAGCATCCAGGCGGTCTCCTCGTGGAAGCTCAGACGCGCGTTGTATAGGTCGGCGGTGGCGCCGTCGCCGGCCTCGTCGGCTGCGTCAGACAGCGGACGGATCAAGGCGGCGACCTTCTCGTGGTCACGCTGGAGGTTGGTCACCATCGTCATCGCGTCGTCGGTGGGCTCGTGGTCCTTGAGGCTCGTAAGTTCGAGCATCTCTGCCATGGAGCCGGGCGCGGTCTCCCCGAGGGCGCGCATGCGCTCGGCGAGCTCATCTGCGGCCAAGAACATCGCGTTGTACTGCTCCTCAAGCATGAGGTGCAGCGACCGGAAGTGCGGGCCCGTAACGTTCCAGTGGTACCCGTGCGTCTTGAGGTACAACGTGAACGTGTCCGCGAGCGTGCGGGCCAGGCCGGCGTTGATTTCCTTGAGGTTGGCCTCATCAATTCCGATGGCGGGGGTCGTGGCGTCAGCCATGATGCATTCTCCTTTTCGAATCGACGTACAGGGACTACACCAGTCATAACGGGTAGGTCACAGTCATCATTCCCGGGCCATTTCGAAGTGCGGGAATGACCGGCTGACAGTTACGGTTCCAGGTATATGAACACGTCACCTTTGGAGCCAGTCCCCACTGAGGGTGGGTCGTGCCCGGCGCAGGCCACCGGCCAACTCCCGGATGATGCCGCGCTCACGCAGGTGCTGGGTCAGGCCCAGACCGTGGCGGTCGTGGGCGCCTCGCCGAATGACCAGCGCACCTCGTACGCGATTGCCGTGTGGCTGATGGAGAACACCCCGTATCAGGTGTTCCTCGTGAACCCCATGGCCGTTGGCGAGGAGATTCGCGGCCACGCCTTCTACTCCTCGCTCGCGGACCTGCCCGTCACGCCCGACATCGTGGACGTGTTCCGCCGTAGCGAGCACGTGCCGCCGGTAGCTGAAGAGGCTGTCGAGGTGGGCGCGCGGGTGCTGTGGATGCAGTTGGGCGTCGTCAACGAGGAAGCCGCGACGGTGGCACGCTCCGGTGGCTTGACTGTGGTGCAAAACCACTGCATCAAAGTGGAGTACGCCCGCCTGCGCGACGAGATCGCGCAGCACCAGCACTGACACCACCACGGCGCCGCCACGGGAGCCGTGTCAGAATCTGAAACATGAGTACCCCGGACGGCTACCGCCGCGTCTCCATCGACTCCTCACGTGCCAGCGAAGTCCTGCACGTGGACTCCTTCGCGTTTGCGTTTACCGTTCCCGACAAAGATCGGGACTTCCTGACTCAGATCCTGCCGTGGGAGCGCACCCGCGCCATCGAGGTAGCCGATGCCTCACGCGGCACAGTGGGAACGCTCGCCGCGGTCCATGCAAGCTTTGAATTCGGCATGCAGGTGCCCGGCGGCCACCAGATCCCGACGTCCGGGCTGACCTGGGTTGGAGTCCACCCGGGCCACCGGCGGCGAGGGCTCCTGCGGGACATGATTGATGACCACTTCGAGCGCTCATTGGGGCGCGGCGAGGCGGTGTCGATCCTCATTGCGGCCGAGACCGAGATCTATCAGCGCTTTGGCTACGGACTTGCGACCTCCGATATCCAGATGGAGTTGGGGCGTTCAGTGGGCCTACGGGACTTCCCTGGCGCCGACGCGCTGATCGTCGAGATCGATACCGCGAACGTAGATCGCCACGGCGACACGATGCGCGCAGTCCAGGCCCGGCAAACCCGTCCCGGGATGGTGACCCAGTGGGATTCCCACACGGTCGCGGACGTGCTCATGGACCTCGACGCCGACCGCGATGGCGCCGAGGAACTCCGGATTGCGATCGTGCGCGACGGCGATGAGCCGGTGGCATGGGCCCTGTTCCAGCGGAAGCTCGGCTGGGGATCCTCAGGTCCCGACGGTCGCACCCGCGTGCGCATGTGGGCCTCCACCTCCCCCGCCGCCACACACCGTCTGGTGAAAGTCCTCACCGACTTTGACCTGATGAGCACCACAGTCATGCGCAACTTCACGGCCGATGACCCGCTCTTGCTGCGCATCAAAGACATTCGCGGAGCCAAGCTCGCCGTCAGGGACATGATCTGGCTACGCGTCCTCGACGTCCCCGCCGCCCTCCAAGCACGCTCATACGCAGCCGACTGCGACGTGGCGCTCGCCATCACGGACAAGCAACTTCCGGGCAACGAGGGCACGTGGCGCATCCGCGCGTCCGAGGGAACCGCAACTGTCACCCGCACCGACGAACCCGCGGACGTCACTGTCGCCGCCCAGGAACTTGGTGCCGCGTACCTTGGCGGAACCACGTTTGCCCAGCTGCATGCAGCCGCATTGGTGAGCGAGCATCGGCCCGACGCGGTGCGCGACCTATCCCGCGCCTTTGCCTGCGAGGTAGCGCCAGCTGGCAACCTCTTCTTCTAGCCTTCCGAAGCCGCGCAAGGAAATCTCGATTTCATTCGAGACGCACAACCTGGGAAACTAGGGGGTATGAAGAAGGCACAGGGTTACCAGTCCATCTCCGTTCCCGAAGACCGCCTCGACGATTTCTTCCAGGTGGTGCAATGGGCATTCGTTGGCGAATGGCTCAAGGAAGACCGGCAGGACTACATCGACGCCCTGCCGACAGAACGCGCCCGCGCACTCGAAGTCACCGATGAAGCGCGCGGCGAAGTCGGCGAACTCGTGGCCGTCCACGCGTCCTTTGGCACGGAAATGGTCACCAACGGTGGCCGCCGTGTCAAGACCGCTGGCCTGTCGTGGCTGGGTGTCCACCCCGCCCACCGTCGCCGCGGCCTCATGACCGCCATGATGCGCGACCACTTTGACCGCTGCATTGAGCGCGGCGAGGCCGTCAGCGCTCTGTACGCGATGGAAGCGGAGATCTACTCGCGCTTTGGCTACGGCATGGCGTCGCAGACCGTGAAGGCATCGATCCCCCGCGGTTCGGCCATGTGGCCCGTGGACGGTGTCGACGACCTCAACATCCGCATCGAGCGCGCTGACTTCGACAAGCACGACCAGCTCGTCGCGGACCTGCAGGCCAAGTTGACCCGCCCGGCGACGATCATCAACCCTGAAGGATCGGGCCGTAACGCCCGCTTCACCGACCCCATCGGGAACCGCAAGGGTTACGAGAAGTGGCGCATCGCGATCGTCGAGGACCGTGGCGAGCCCGTCGCCTATGCGTTCTTCCGTCGCAAGGCGGACTCCGAGATCGGCATCCACGACGGCGTGTGCCAGGTGCGCGAGCACGGTTCGCTCACGCCCGCCGCGTCACAGAAGCTGTGGCAGACGCTGCTCGACTTTGACCTCGTGGGCACTACCCACACCGAGAACCTTGCGATCGACGACCCGCTGCTGCACCAGCTCAAGGACGCCCGCGGCGCGCGCTCCAAGGTCATCGACAACCTGTGGGTTCGCCTGCTGGACGTCAAGACCGCGCTCGAGGCCCGCGAGTACTACCACGACTGCGATGTCACGTTCTCGCTGACGGACCGTCACGTGCCGGCCAACGCGGGCGTGTGGCGCATTGTCGTTGAGGGCCCTGACGCGACCGTGACCAAGATCAGTGACAACTCCTCGGATGAGGCGGACCTGTCGATGGACACGCGTCGCCTGTCCACGATCTACCTGGGCGGCACGTCAGTAGAGTCGCTGTCCGCAGCCGGCCAGATCGCCGAGCACACGCCCGGTCAGGCACGCGAACTCGCCGTGGCGATGCTGTCGCCGATCGCGCCGCTCACTAACTGGGACTTCTAAGCCCTTCGCCAGGTGGACCGCATCGCTCACGCATGCGGTTCGCCTGCGTGAGCGCCCCCGCTCGAGTAGGACGTTTGGGTCACTAATCAGGCGAAAAGTGACCCAGATCGCCTACTTCAGGGGACTCGCCGTCTAGCGACTAGCCGCGCGACTTCTCGTACGCGGTCATCTCATCGACGCGTCGCTGATGGCGCGCGTCACCGCTGAACGGCTCGTTGATGAAGGCGTCCGCGATGGCGGTGGCTTCCTCGAGGGAGTGCATGCGTCCGCCGAGCGAACCCACCTGCGCGTCGTTGTGCTGACGAGCCAGGCGCGCAATTTCCTCTGACCAGATGAGCGCGGCCCGGATGCCGGTGACCCGGTTCGCCGCGAGCTGCTCACCGTTGCCGGAGCCACCGATCACGATTCCGAGCGAGCCCTCATCGTCACGCGTGCCCTCCGCTGCCGCGATGCAGAACGACGGATAGTCGTCCTGGGCGTCATACTCGTGCGCGCCATGGTCCACGACATCGTGGCCCGTAGCGGTGAAGTGGGCCTTGAGGTGCTCCTTGAGCTCCCATCCGGCATGGTCCGCGGCGATGTGGATACGCATAGGAACATCTTGCCAGGGTGCGGTGCCGGCTCGCGACCGTAGGGCCGATGCCTGGGCCGGGCTGGAATCCGTCCTCGCCGTGAGCGAAACGGCACCTGGGTGCCTGGCCCGCGCACGTAGGGTGAGAATATGGCAAAGCATTCAGGAATTGACCAGTCCGAGTTTTCCCCCTCCATTGCCCCCGGCGATGACTTCTTCCGCTACGTGAGCGGGCCGTGGGAGGAGGCGCACGTCATTCCTGACGACCGCTCCGCCGACGGTAGCTTCTACACACTCCGCGATGAGGCGGAGAAGCACACGCGCACCATCATCGAGGCGGCCGAGAAGGACTCGCTCATCGGTGCCCTGTACTCGAGTTTCATGGACGTCGCCAAGGTCGATGCCCTGGGTTCAGCACCTCTGGATGAGGACCTGGCGCAACTCGACGTCGCCGACCACGATGCCCTGGCCACGGCTGTGGGCCGTCTGCAGCGCACCGGCGTCGCAGGTCTCGTCGGGTACTACGTCTTCGCAGACAAGAACGCCCCGGACCGCAACGTCGTCTACCTCAGCCAGTCCGGCATCGGCCTGCCTGACGAGGCCTACTACCGCGAGGACTCCTACGCCGAGGTCCGCGACAAGTACACCGCGCACATCGACGCGATGGCCGCGCTGACCGGCCAGGACTTCACCGGCGCGGAAATCCTCGCGCTCGAGACCGCGATCGCCAAGCACCACTGGGACGTCGTGAAGTCCCGTGAAGCCGAGCTCACGCACAACCCCGCGACGCTTGCCAGCCTCGCCGAGCAGGCCCCCGGCTTCGCATGGTCGACCTGGGCGGATGCAATCGAGTTGCCCGCCGCCGCACACGAGCTGCTCGTCGTAGGCGAGCCAAGTTACTTCGAGGCCGTCGCCGCCCTGTGGGCTGAGACTGACGTCGAGACGTGGAAGCGCTACTTCGCGTGGCGCATCGTCTCCTCGCGCGCCCCGTACCTCACGGAAGAAATCTCGAAGGCGAACTTCTCCTTCTACGGGACCGTGCTCTCGGGCGCGACGCAGCAGCGCGAGCGCTGGAAGCGTGGCGTGGGCTTCGTGGAGGCCGTCGCGGGCGAGGTCGTGGGCCAGGAGTACGTGAAGGAGCACTTCCCTCCGGACCACAAGGAGCACATGGACCGCCTGGTCGCGAACCTCATCGAGGCCTACCGTCAGTCCATCACCGGCCTCGCTTGGATGACTCCCGCGACTCAGCAGCGTGCGCTGGACAAGCTGGCGAACTTCACGCCCAAGATCGGCTACCCCGAGAAGTGGCGCGACTTCACCGGCCTTGAGGCGTCCGCGGATGACCTGCTGGGCAACGTGCGTGCCTCGTGCCGCTTCGACGAGGACTGGGAGTGGTCAAAGATCGGCAAGCCGGTTGACCACACCGAGTGGCTCATGACCCCGCAGACTGTCAACGCGTACTACCTGCCGACCGCGAACGAGATTGTCTTCCCCGCCGCGATCCTGCAGCCGCCGTTCTTCCACCCTGAATCCGACGACGCTGTGAACTACGGCGGAATCGGCTCCGTGATTGGTCACGAGATCGGCCACGGCTTCGACGATCAGGGCTCCAAGTACAACGGCTCCGGTGCGCTCGAGAACTGGTGGACTGAGGACGACCGCTCGGCCTTCATGGAGCGTGCCAACAAGCTCATCGCACAGTACGACGGCTACTCCCCCAAGCAGCTGAACGGCTCGCACCACGTCAACGGCGCTCTCACAGTCGGCGAGAACATCGGCGACCTCGCGGGCGTCGAGATCTCTCTCAAGGCCTACGAGATTGCGCTGGGACACCCCATCGACGAGGCGCCGGAGATCGACGGCCTGACCGCCAAGCAGCGCTTCTTCATCGGCTATGCCCTCACCGAGCGCATGGTCACCCGTTCCGAGGCCCTCATCACGCGCATCGCGATGGACCCGCACTCCCCGAGTGAGTTCCGCGTCAACGGCATCGTGCGCAACGTCGCAGCCTGGTACGACGCCTTCGGCGTGACCGAGGACAACGAGCTCTACCTGCCCGAGGACGAGCGCGTCGCTATTTGGTGATCGCCACCGCGCCGCTGCGGGGTTACAGTAGTCAGATACTCCGCAGCGGAGTTGTTCATTCCCCCTCAGGAGGCGCCTATGGCTGAGAAGACGAACATCGAACTGATCGACCCGAAGGCTGACGAGGCCGCCACGGATAACGGTGGCGGATGCTGCGGCGGAAGCTGCGGTTGCGGCCAGTAAGGTCGACCCAAAACTTCTAGACAGAAGGCGGGATCGGAGCACTGAGCTCCGGTCCCGCCTTTTGCGTCTCCACACACTTCGCCGTCGCCCCTCATCCTCCGTTTTCGGGGAGGGCCGATGCCTGGGTTCCGTTTTTGGGACATAGGCGCCCGTTTCGGCGCCCATCCGGGCATTCATGTCCTATTGATGTTCGGCGCGCACAGGGCCGATGCTCGGGTTTAAGCCGGCGGTGCTGTCGCCTGGTCGTGGGCGAGGGTTGCGTAGAGCCCGCCGGCCGCCATCAGGTCGCGGTGCGAGCCCGACTCCGCGATCTTCCCCGCGTCGACGACGTGGATGACGTCAGCGTCCCGGATCGTGGAGAGCCGGTGCGCCACCACCAGAGTCGTACGCCCGCGTGCGGCGCGATCGAGTGCGCTCTGCACCACGCGTTCGGACACGGTGTCGAGAGCGCTCGTCGCCTCATCCAGCAGCAGCACGGGCGGGTCCTTGAGCAGCACGCGCGCGATCGCGATGCGCTGCTTCTCTCCACCAGACAGACGGTAGCCACGCTCTCCGACGAGCGTGTCGTAGCCGTCCTCGAACTGTGTGATCTGCTCGTGGATGTTAGCGGCCCTGCACGCCTCTTCTAGCTCTTCGTCAGTGGCGTCCGGCTTGGCGTACCGCAGGTTGTCGGCGATGGATGCGTGGAACAGATAGGTCTCCTGGCTCACTACGCCGACCTCGTCGACGATCGATGCATGAGTCAGGTGACGCACATCCTCGCCCGCGAACTTCACCGCTCCGCCCGTGGCCTCATGAAGGCGCGCGGCGAGGTACACGATGGTGGTTTTGCCGGCCCCGGAGGGGCCCACGAAGGCAACCGTCTGCCCTGGTGACACGGCAAACGAGACTCCATCCAGCGTCGGCCGCAGCTCAGGCGAACTGCCCGGATACCGGAACGTCACGTCGTCAAACTCCACCGATCCCAAAGGACCGGGAGCCTCGGAGACGTTCCGAGCATCGGGCTTATCCGTGATCTCCGGGGTGAGGTCGAGGTACTCAAAGATGCGCGCGAACAGCGCCCGTGAGGTCTGGATCTCGAGCGCGACGCGCATGAGCGCCATGAGGGGGAACAGCAGGCGTCCCTGGATCGCAGTGAACGCGACGATGGTTCCGGCAGTGATGGACGGTTCGAATCCCTGATCGAGCGACCGCGCGATCAGATAGCCCGAGACCAGGTAGATCACCGCAGGCACCGAGCTCATGATGACGTTGACGAGCCCAAAGAACCACTGTCCCGACATCGACAGGCGCACCTGGAGGTCCACCTGGTTGTCGTTCTCTGCGCTGTAGCGCTCAGACTCCAGGCGTTGACGATTGTGGACCTTCGAGAGCAGGATTCCGCTGACAGACAGGGTCTCCTGCGTGATCGCCGTCATTTCCGACAGCGACTCTTGAGTACGTGACGCCAGTCGCGCGCGGACCTGCCCGACTTTGCGCTGCACCATCACGAGAATCGGCATCATCACGACAGCCACCAGGGTGAGCCGCCAGTCCAGCAGGATCATCGCGACCAGCGAGGCGATCACCGTGACCGTATTGCCCACGATCGACGTCACGAATGTGGTCAGCACGCCGGAGACGCCGCCCACATCGTTGCCCAGCCGGGACTGGATGTCGCCGGTGCGCGTGCGGGTAAAGAAAGCGAGGTCCATCGACTGCAAGCGGTCAAACAGGCGGGTGCGAAGGTCCCCCGTGACCTTGTTGCCCACAGACGAGGTGATGTAGGTCTGCCACACGCTCAGCGCCGCGACCAGCAGGAAGATCACAATGACCAGTCCCACGAGTTGCGCGAGCAGCGTGAGGTCCGGGCCCGGTGCATCCTGCGGGAACAGCGCGTCGTCAAAGATCCGCTCGATGAGCAGCGGAGGGATTACGCCGGCCGATGCTGTGATCAGCACCAGCACAGCCGTCACCGTGAGCGCGGCACGGTAGGGCTTGAACAGTGCGCCGACGCGGCGCCACAGGTGCGGAATGTCGGGGGCATCCGCATTCGCAGCTCGCTGAGCGGCCTCATCTCGTTTGGCGACTCCCCTGCCTGAGCCGCCGCCCATGACTGCGCGGCGGGACCCTGGAGGCGCGGGAGTATGCATGGCCACAGCCTAGAGTGACGGTGTGACTCGCATTTCCCCTCCTCGTGTGACCTCTTGGAGTTTCCCGGCGCTCGTGAGCGCGGACGCCTACGACGTTGACGAGGGCCCGGTGTGGGAAGACCTCGAGTTTGTTCGCCTCGATATGAGCGATCGCGACTTCACTGATGCCGTGTTCACCGGGTGCCGATTTGAGGGTGTCGACCTGGCGCAATCACGTCTACGCGGGGCTTCCTTCACGGACTCGCAGATTGAGGCCGTCACCGCATCGGCGATAGAAGCTCCTCATAGCCGGTGGGCGCACTGCAGCATTGAAGTCTCACGGTTCGGTGCCGCTACCTGGCATGGCAGCACGTGGGATCAATGCCTCGTACGCGGATCCAAAGTCGGTTACGCGAACCTCCGCGCGGCGACCATCACCGACACTGTGTTCGAGGACTGCACCTTTGACGACCTCGATCTCATGGACGCCACGCTGAAGCGCGTGGCGTTTCGAGGTTGCCGCGTGGGGATGCTCACTGTGCGGGGCGCGGAGCTCACCGATGTCGATCTGACGGGTCTCGACTTCGACGGAGTCGATGACCCGGTAGCGCTTGCCGGAGCCCTCGTCTCGCATGAGCAACTCCTGGCGTTGGCGCCACTCATGGCCGCCAAAGCCGGCATCATCGTCGACGACTGACCACTGCTGGAACAATGGCCTCCATGTCAGCCGCGCCGCACCTGTGCTACTTCGAACCCCGCATCCCCGAGAACACGGGGGCTGCGATTCGCCTGTCCGCAGTGACGGGCGCGCATCTTCACCTCGTGGAGCCGCTCGGCTTCGACCTGTCCGAGCCCAAGCTCAAACGCGCGGGACTCGACTATCACGACCTCGCATCCGTGACCGTGCACGCAGACTTTGATGCGTTTGCCGCCGCTATGCCGGAGTCGCGCATCTTTGCCTTCACCGCGCATGCAGAGACGATCTACTGCGACATTGAGTACCGGCCCGATGACGTGTTGCTCTTTGGCCCCGAGCCCACGGGGCTGCCGGAAGAGGTCATGGCGCACCCGCGGGTCTCGGACCGAGTGCGCATCCCCATGATCCCGGGCCGCCGCTCGCTCAACCTCACTAACGCCGCGTCGCTCGTGACGTATGAAGCCTGGAGGCAGGCCGACTTCTCCTGACAGCAGGCCTTGTGGAAAAGCACCGCCGTGCACGACAATCGCCTCAGCTCAACGAAAGGCTGGTCATGGAGACCGTCGTCATTTCCTTCCTGCTGGTCACGGGTGCTTTGTGCATCCTGGCTCAGGCCATCGTCACCGTATACCGCCAGCGAGAAGCTGCTGCGACATCGGTCGCTCTCTTGGAGAAGTCTCAAGCCAAGTCTGCGCCAAAGCCACGAGCCAAGGCCTCCACGGCGAAAACCACCGCGGCGAAAACCAGTGCCGCTAAGTCGACGGCGAGCAAGACCTCTGCCGAGCCGGACCCTGCCGACAGCGACAATTCCGGAGACGAGGAAGCCACCCCCACCACGCGGATGCTGGCGACCGTGGCCGGCGTACTCGGCGAGCGCACCCCCGCGGGCGCCCAGTTGGGCCTGCTGGGAGTGGGCCTCATGCTCATCGCCGTGGTGATGGTGCTCGACGTTTCGATCGCCTTCTCCATCAACACCTAGGCGAAATCGCTACGGCGTCGGATTCCGGTCGTCGTAGTCGCGGAACGTCTGCCCAGTGCGGGAGCGTGTCACGCGCGTCAGGACGCCCACGAGGCAAATGATGAGCAGTCCGCCAAACAAAGGCGGGCACCACAGGGCGACGGCGGTCGCGAAGATTCCTGCGTACATATCGCCGATGCGGGGGCCGCCGGTGACGACAACGACGAAAATTCCTTGGAGTCGCCCGCGCATTTCGTCCGGGGCCGCCTTGAGCGTCATGGTCTGGCGGAAAATCGCGGAGACCTCGTCCGAGGCGCCCATTCCGGCCATCGCGAGGCTCAGCAGAATGAGTGCTGGCCAGTAGATGCCGGACCAATCATCTGCCGCGTCGTGCGAAATCGCACCCATGACGAGCACTGTGACGCCGAACAGCGCCACGAATCCGCCGAACACGGCGATGGCTCGCGACACCGCCAGCCCGTGCCGGTGGATGCGCGCGACTGGCCCCGAGAACAAGCTCGCGAGAATGGTTCCTGCCGCACCGGCGGCCGTGAGGGCACCCACGGTCAGCGAGCCTCCACCCACGATCGTGGCGCCGAGCGCGGGGAACAGAACATACGGGCGCCCGAAGGTCATCGCAATGATGTCGACGATGAAACTCATGCGGATATTCGGTGCACGCTTCAAGAATGCGGCGCCCTCGCGGATCTGTCCCCAGCCGGCCTCAACCTTCTCCCCCAGACGCGGCAGCGATGGCAGCATCCAGATCCCGAGGAAGCCCGCGGTGAACAACACCGCATCGATCGCGAAGGTCCACGGAAGTCCCACGGTCGCAGCGAGCACGCCCGCGAGCGCAGGACCAACTGTCAACATGAGGCCAAAGCCGATGCCACCCAGGGCGGTGGCCCTCGAGATCATGTCCGGCGGCAGGATGCGGGGCGTGACGGAGGATCGCGTTGCCCCCGAGATGGTGGCGGCCACGGCGTTGACGGTTGTGACGAGGTAGAACGGCCACACCGGCGCATGCGCACCGTCGCCTTGGAGGACCGCGTCCCACGTCGACAACGCCACGAGCGCGAGGGTGCTCGCCCACGCGGTGAGTGAGGAAATGATGAGGATGCGACGACGATCAAAGACGTCGGCCAACATCCCGCCCCACAGTCCCGCAATGATCATGGGGATTAGCGCGATGCCGCCCACCAGGCCTACAGCGAACGTGGATCCGGTGATCTCGAAAATCTGCAGCCCGACGGCAACGATCGACATTTGTGAGCCAATGCCGGCGATCACACCACCGATCCACAGCCGCGCGAAGGCGGGAGATGCTTTGAGTGGGGCGAGGTCGACGAGCCGGCGCTGGCGCTGGCGAGGGGCTTCCGTCTGGGTCACCGCACAAGTGTACGGACCGTGGCCCCGTGCAAAGTTTCGCTGATAGCGGTACGTGTTCTCGCATCGGCCGTGCCCGCCTCATGAAAGAATCTCGCTATGCCAGGTACAAACCTCACTCGCGCGGAAGCTGAAACCCGCGCCGCCATCGTCTCTACCGAGACCTACGACGTCGAGCTGGACCTCACCACCTCAGAGGAAACTTTCCACTCGACATCCACCGTCCGCTTCTCAGCCACTGCGGGCGAGTCAACCTTCATCGATCTGGTTGCACCCACGGTGCACCGCATCGTCCTCAACGGCGAGGAACTCGACCCAGCCACGCACTTCGAGGACAGCCGCATTGCGCTCCCGAAGCTCGCCGCGAGCAACGAACTCGTGGTCGAAGCCACCGGTGAGTACATGAACACCGGCGAGGGCCTCCACCGCTTTGTCGACCCCGAAGACGGCGAGGTCTACCTCTACACCCAGTTCGAGGTCGCGGACACTCGCCGCGTGTTTGCCGTGTTCGAGCAGCCTGACCTGAAGGCGCAGTTCACCTTCACCGTCACGGCGCCGGACCACTGGCACGTGCTGAGCAACAACCCGGGAACCTCAAGCAAGGTCGACGGCACCATCGACATCGCGGGCACTGCGCGCGGCAAGCTGCGCTGGGAGTTCACCCAGACCACGAAGCTCCCCTGCTACGTCACGGCTCTTGTCGCCGGCCCGTATCACGAGGTCGAGGGCACCGTGGAGTCCCGCAAGGGCACGCTGCGCGCCAACGTGTACTGCCGCGCCGCACTTGCGCCGTACCTCGACGCAGACGTGATCCTGGACGACACTCAGAACGGATTCGCGTTTTACGAGGACAAGTTCCAGATGGACTACCCGTTCGAGAAGTACGACCAGATCTTTGTCCCCGAGTTCAACGCGGGTGCGATGGAGAACGCCGGCTGCGTCACGTTCCTCGAGGACTACGTGTTCCGTTCCAAGCCGCCGCAGGCACGCGTCGAACGCCGCACCGTCACGGTGCTGCACGAGCTCGCACACATGTGGTTCGGCGACCTCGTCACCATGAAGTGGTGGAACGACCTGTGGCTGAACGAGTCCTTCGCGGAGTACGCCTCCACCGTCGCAACCGTGGAAACCACCAAGTGGAAGAACAACTGGGTCACGTTCAACTCGCTCGAGAAGACCTGGGCCGCTCGTCAGGACCAGCTGCCCAGCACGCACCCGATCATGGCGGACATCGCGGACCTCGAGGACGTTGAGGTCAACTTTGACGGCATCACCTACGCCAAGGGCGCTTCCGTTCTGCGCCAGCTCGCCGCGTGGGTGGGCGAGGACGAGTTCTTCGCGGGCGTCGCCGAGTACTTCCGCAAGCACCACCACTCCAACACCACGCTCAAGGACCTCCTGGTCGAGCTCGAGGCCACCTCCGGCCGCGACCTCAAGGACTGGTCCGAGGTGTGGCTTCAGAAGGCCGGCATCACGACCCTGCGCCCACAGATCGAGGTGGACTCCCACGAGGACATCGCGTACTTCGCCGTGCGCCAAGAGGTGCCTGAGGAGTGGCCCACGCAGCGTCCGCACCGTTTGGGCATCGGTGGCTACGACGTGATCATCGGCGACGACGGCAACGCACACCTTGAGCGCACCCTGCACGTCGAGATCGACGTCCGCGGAGAGCTCACGGAAGTTCCCGAGCTTGTCGGCAACCACCGCCCGGCGCTGATCCTCGTCAATGACGGTGACCTCGCTTACGCGAAGGTGCGCCTCGACGAGCAGTCCCTCGCCACGGCTGTGGAGCACGTCGCCGGGTTCTCGGACCCCCTGGCGCGCTCGATGGTGCTGTCCGCCGCATGGGACATGACCCGTGATGGTGAGATGCCGGCCCGTCAGTATGTGGAGCTCGTGCTGCGAGCGCTGCAGTCGGAGACCGAGTCCACGACCGTGATGGTGCTCCTGCGTCAACTCTCGACCACGCTCGGCTTGTACGTCCACCCCGATGTCGCCGACGAGGTCGCTGAGCATGCCGCAGACGCTCTGTGGGGCATGGCGCTGACCGCTGAGGCTAACTCGGACAGCCAGTTGCAGCTGGTGCGCGCATTCGCCACCCATGCCTCGACGGACAGCCACCTCGACACGCTCCAGGGCCTCATCGACGGCAAGCTGGTGCTCGAGGGCCTCGAGATCGACACGGACCTCACGTGGGATCTGCTTATCGGCCTCGTGGCCGGTGGACGGTGCGAAGAGGTCGCCATCGAGGTGCAGCTCACCAACGATGCCACCGCATCCGGCCACCGCCGCGCCGCTCAGGCTCGCGCGACCATCCCCACCCCCGAGGGCAAGCGCAAGGCCTGGGACGCATTGGTCAACGCCGAGAAGGACATGCCCAACGCACTGCAGTTCTCCGCGACTGCCGGCTTTGGCCACGTCCACGACACCGACCTCCTGGTGCCGTTCGTCGACGAGTACTTCGCCTCGGTGAGGCGCGTTTACGAGACCAAGACCAACGAGATGGCCACGACCCTCATCGAGGGCCTGTACCCCGTCGAGTTGGCCGGTCGCCTGCCTGAACTTCAGGACAAGGCCGATGCTTGGCTCGCCGAAAACGAGGACGCTCACAGCGCGCTCAAGCGCCTGATCATCGAAGGTCGCGACGGCGTGCGCCGCGCGCTCGAAAACCAGGCGGTTGACGGCGCCGAGTAGTACCGGCACTCACACGCGAAGAGGCGGGGTTGGCTGCGGCCGTCCCCGCCTTTTTGCGTGCCAGACTTAAACCATGCCAATCCTGACTCGTGAGGAGGCCGCCGCGCGATCCGCGGCAGTGCCGACCGCCACTTACTCCATCCACCTCGACTTCTCCCCTGCGGGCGACACCTTCCGCTCGACGACCACCGTCGAGTTCACCGCCGCCCCGGGCACGGACACCTTCATCGACCTCGTCGGCACCGCTACCAGCGTGACCGTCAACGGTGAGGCGCGTGAAGCATCGGCCCTTCAAACCGAGGACCGGATTGCGCTCACGGGGCTCAGCGGCGCGACGACCGTGACGATCGAAGCCGAGTGCGCCTACCGCACCACGGGCCAGGGCATCCACCGCTTCATCGACCCGGAGAGCCACGAGACCTTCCTGTACAGCCAGTTCGCGATCGACGACGCCCGCGGAGTGTTCGCCTGCTTCGATCAGCCGGACATCAAGGGCACCTTCGAGATTTCCGTGACGGCGCCCGATCACTGGAACGTTGCCTCGAACTCGATCGCGCCTGAACCCGTCGACGTGCCCGGCGAGACTATGGTCGCGGGCGTGAACCGTGGCCTGAGGCGCTGGGACTTCTCCCCCACGCCCCTGCTGCCCACCTATGTGGCAGCCATCGCCGCTGGGCCGTGGGCCTTCGTTGAGACCACGCTCAAGTCGGCGGGTGGCGACGTTCCAGCGCGCCTTTACGGACGTCCGCAGCTCGCCGACCACTTTGATGCCGAAGAGATCTTTGGCGCAGTGCAGGCCGGAATCGACCTGTATGAGCGCATCTTCGACACCGTTTACCCCTACGAGTGCTACGACCAGCTCTTCGCGCCCCAGTACAACCTGGGGGCGATGGAGAACGTCGGGCTCGTCACCATCAGCGAAGACAAGTTGCTGTTCCGGACGCGCCCCTCGCAGTCGGTGCAGGAGTCACGCCTGGTGACGGTGCTCCACGAACTCGCACACATGTGGTTCGGCAACCTGGTCACGATGCAGTGGTGGGACGACCTGTGGCTGAACGAGTCCTTCGCGGAGTTCGTCGGCACCCATGCGGGCGAGCGAGCGCAGAACCTCGACGGCGCATGGACCGCGTTTGGAGCCGAGCGGAAGTCCGTCGCATACGTGCAGGACCAGCTCCCCACGACCCACCCAGTGCTGTCGGATATCCCTGACATCGAGGCCGTCGCGGGTCAGTTCGACATGATCACGTACGCCAAGGGCGCGTCCGCGCTGCGGCAGCTCGCGCTGTGGCTGGGCGAGGACGTGTTCTTCGCCGGCGTGGCGCGCTACCTCAAGGCGCACGCATTCGGAAACGCGACCCTGCGCGACCTCTTCGATGAGCTCGAGTCCGTGTCCGGCAGGGATCTCACGGCCTGGTCGCGTGCCTGGCTCGAGACTGCCGGGCTCACCGCTCTGGGCGCGCAGATCGAGACCTCCGAGGGCGCGGTGACGTCGCTCACGGTCACCGAGGATGTGCCCGACGGCTCCGTGCACCACCCGCACCAGCTGCGTGTAGCTGGCTTCGGAGTGGGCCCGAGCGGCCTCGCCGAACTCTGGGCGCTCGACGTGTCCACCGACGGCGCGTCGACGCCTGTTCCCGAAGCCGCTGGCCTGACCGCGCCCGACCTGGTGCTGGCCAACCACGGCGACCTCACGTACGCGAAGGTGCGCCTGGACCAGCACTCGGCCGCCACGGCCGTGGCTCACGCCAATGACCTCCCTGCCGACGCGCAGGTCGTCGTCCTGGGCGCCCTATGGCACATGGTGCGCGATGGGCTTCTCCCCGCCGCCGACTACGTCGACGCAGTACGCCGCGCGGCTCCCGCGATCGCCAACCCCCAGGTCCTGGGTAGCCACCTCGCCAACGCGCAGGTCGCGATCCAGCGCTACGCGCCCGTGGTGGACGCTCCGGAACTGTCAGTGGCATGGGCCGATGCTTTGGCCGAGTTGGTCGACAGCGCTGAGGCTGGAAGCGATGCTCAGCTGCAGTTCGTACGCCGCTTCGCGGCGGCCGCCTGCACAACCGGCCACGGCGACCGACTGCACGGATGGCTCGAAGGCGGAGTTGACCTGCCCGGTCTGCCGATCGACACCGAGCTGACGTGGGACCTGCTGGGTGGCCTGGCCCGCGTGGGCGCGGTCGATGACAACGACATTGACGGCTATCTCTCTCGCGACCCGGGATCGGCCGGTGAGCGCCGCGCCGCGGGCGTCCGCGCCATGATTGCTGGCGCGGAAGCGAAGCAGCGCGCATGGAACCGCTTGGCCCGCCCGGCCGGCGCGGTCCCGGCCAACGCGATCGCGTTCGAGATCGCCTTGGGGCTCACCAGCTGCGCTGACCCCGAGATGCTCGCGCCGCTCCTCGACGACTTCCTGCACACCCTCCGCCCCACCTACGAGGCGATGGACCCGATGATGGGTGTGCGCGTCGCCAAGTACGTAATGCCGGTGACTCTTGCGGGGCGCGTGGAGGGGCTCGACACACGGCTCGCAGCATGGCTGACGGACAACGCCGATGCTCCAGGCGTCTTGCGCAAGGTCGTCACCGAGGCCCTCGATGACGTGCGACGGTCCCTCGCGGCTCAGGCCGCTTGAAGTAGCGGAAAGACTGGGTGGGGCGGTCCCGTCTCGGGATTGCCCCACCCGCTTCGCTCGCGCCTATCGCGCGGTGCGAACCGCCTTCATCAGCCGCTGTACCCGCGGCGAATCGAAAATGTCATCCAGAAGGATGGGCGCACCGTTGCCGTCGGCCAGCGGCACCTGCCAGTTCGGGTACTCGGTGTGAGTTCCGGGGTGGTTCTGCGAGCGGCGCTCCCCCACGGCATCGGTCAATGCCACCGAGGTCAGCAGCGCGGGTGACGCGAGCGCCAGCTTGTGAACCGCAGCGACCAGGTCTTCTTCTTCCCAGTCCTCGATCATCCAGCCGCGCGAACGCACGTAGTTCACGATCTGCTCGCGCTCGTGATCGCTCTTGGCACGTTCGTCGTCAATGGAATCGCCGATGAGTCCCAGTTCAGCGCGCGTCGCGATGTGGTCGCCAGCCAGGTAGGTGGCGGTAGGCGGCAGGTCGTGCACCGTGACTGACACGAGCGCGTCCGAGCGGTAGTTCTCGGGCGGGGTTGGCGAGCCGTCGTTCTCCTTCTCGAACAGCGCGACGACTGTGCCGAGCAGTCCTCGGCCATTGAGGTAATCGGAGACCCAGGGCTCAAGCGTGCCCAGGTCCTCGCCAATCACGATCGCACCGGCGCGCTGAGCCTCGAGTGCGAGAATGCCGATCAGCGCTTCGTGATCAAAGCTGACGTAGGCGCCGTCGCTGGGCTCGTGACCCTGCGGCACCCACCACTGCCGGAACAGTCCCAGGATGTGGTCGATCCGCAGCGCACCAGCGTGCCGGACTGCGGCACGCACCACGTCGCGGAACGGCAAGTACGCGTTGGCCTCGAGCGCACGCGGTTGCCACGGCGGCTGCGACCAGTCCTGACCGCGCTGGTTGTACATGTCCGGCGGCGCCCCAACCGATACGCCACGGGCCATGACAGGCCCCAGAGCCCAAGCATCGGCCCCAAACGGGTGAACACCAACGGCGAGGTCGGTCATGAGACCAATGCTCATGCCGGCGTCCTTCATGCGTCGCTGGGCGCGCTCCAACTGTTCGTCGGCGACCCACTGCAACCATGCATGGAAGAGGATGCGCTCGGAGTGCTCCTCGCGCCATGCCTCCACAGCAGCCCGGGCTCCGGTGGCCAGCTCTTCCGGCCACGGCACGCCGCGGTGGGCCTCCGCAATCGAGCACCACGTTGCGTAGTCCTCGAGCGAGCGGCCCTCGCGCATGCAGAACGCCTCGAACTGAGCCTCGCGTCCCGCGGAGCGCGGCGCTGCAAAGATCTGCTCGAGCCCCACGACCTTGGAACGCCACACGGCATCGCGGTCGATGTTGTCGCCTGACGCGTTCGCGCGGCGCGGTTTCTCCGACTCCCATGCCAGGACTGCGCGCTGCTGCGACGGCAGGTAGGACACCTCGGGGATGTCCTCGATACGGATGTACAGGGGCGACAGGAAGCGCCGCGATGTGGGCAGGTACGGGGAAGGCTCGATGGGAGCGACCGGCTCCGAAGCGTGGAGCGGGTTGATCTGCAGGAACGAGGCGTCGCCGCGCACGGACGCGAGCGCTCCCAGGTCACCCAGGTCGCCGAAGTCGCCGATTCCCCACGAACGCTCGGACCGCACGGAGTACAACTGGGCGGCAAGGCCCCAGGGCCGATGCTCGCGCACCCAGTCAGGCACGCTCACCTTGGAGGGGGTGACCACGACGTAGCCGCGGCCGCGGCGGCCATTGGTGGTCGCTTCGATCCGGTGCCAGCCCAAAGGCAGGTCACTCGGCAGCGCAAACGTCGCTCGCCCAATCGCGCGAGGGCCGTCTCCGCGCGGCGGCACCAAAATATCGAGCTGCTCGAGTTGGCGCTCGCCTCCGGCCTCAAGCGTGACCTTCACCTGTGCCGGATCCCCA
Source organism: Demequina flava (assembly GCF_000975035.1). Taxonomy (GTDB): domain Bacteria; phylum Actinomycetota; class Actinomycetes; order Actinomycetales; family Demequinaceae; genus Demequina; species Demequina flava. The sequence goes on from NZ_BBRA01000001.1 coordinate 346,966, forward strand.
TGGGTCACATGAACTGGGATGTGCGCACCTTGGTGCTCACGCACCACCGTGACGGGAGGGACCAGACGGCTCCACTTGTGGTCATCGATGGCCGCGAGCGCGCGTTCACAGCCGGCGTCGTCAGTGGCATCCATTCCCATGGCGGCGAGGACCGCGCGGATGGAGTCGGGAGAGGAATCTCGACGCTGCCCGTCCCACCCGGTGTAGGACAGGGAGACCCCGCACTCACGTGCGAGGGTTGCCAGGGCTTCGCTGACACCGGACGGCGGCGTGTCACTCATGCCCCTATCCTGCCAGGGTCAAGGCCACCCGCGTAAGGCCTTGAGACCTAGTCGACACCGCATCGGTCCCCTGTCATTTCCGTATTGCGCGCAAGTGACTAACCTGGACATCGTGTTCGCCTTCAATTCGTCCGCAGACCCTTCGACGTCGCCCACGGCGTCCCCATCGCCGTCGCCCATCTCGGTGCCTGACTCAGAGGACATCGGCCAATGGCTGGACGGCGTAGAGCAGCGCGTCCCTAGCCTGCTCGCCGTCGTGGTGATCGCCTTCGTCATTTGGCTGGTCTTCCGCTACGCGATCAAGTTGTTTACGCGCAGCATTGAGCGCGGAGCGCCGATGTCCGACCCCAAGACGGTCGCGGCGCTCAAGAAAGCGAAGATTCGACTTCCGCAGCAAGACGAGGTCGATGCCCGACTTGAGGCTGAGCGCCGTCGCCAGCGTGCGCATACCTTGCAACGCGTCCTCAATTCTGCGCTCACGCTAGTCATCGTCATCATCGTGTTGATCACGATTCTGGGCGTCCTCGGCCTTCCAGTGGGGCCGATGCTGGCTTCCGCAGGAATCTTGGGTGTTGCCCTCGGTTTCGGTGCCCAGTCGCTGGTGAAGGACCTGCTGGCCGGAATCTTCATGCTGATCGAGGATCAGTACGGCGTGGGGGACGTCGTCGACCTTGGTGCCGCTGCCGGTGCCGTCGAGGAAGTCGGCCTGCGGTCCACCCGTCTCCGCGCCTTGGACGGCACCGTGTGGTACGTCCCCAACGGTGAGATCACCCGCGTGGGCAACATGACGCGCCTGTGGAGCCGCGTCATGGTCGAGGTGCGCTTCGCGTATGACACGGACATCGAGGCAGCTCGCGAGGCCATGATCGACGCGGTCAAGGCCGCTGCCGAGGAGTCTGACGAAGTGAAGTCTGCACTTCTGGGCGAGCCCGAGGTCGCCGGCATCGAGTCGCTCGAGTACAACGCGATCATGCTGCGCCTTATGTGCCAGGTGAACCCCGCAATGCAGTGGGACGTGCAGCGCGAGATCCGCCGCGAAATGCGCCGCATCTTTGGTGAGCGCAACATCCGCCTGGCCGTTCCCGGCGACGCGATGGTCATCGACGAGAAGCCCGCCAAGCGTGCGCCGCGCATTCGCGACCGTCGCCGCCCGCACGAGCAGCCCGTTGATGACGACGGCTCGCCCCTGCCCCCCGCCTCGGACGACCTCGACGGCGACGGCGAGGCCGACTGACATGACCCAGCCGGGAATGAACATCGGCGCTGGACCCACGCAGGAGCCCGAGCAGAGCTTCTTCGAGGCCGTAGGCGGGCACGAGACGTTTGCGCGCATCGTCCACCGGTTCTACGCCGGTGTCGCCGAAGATCCGATCCTTGGCCCCATGTACCCCTCGCACGACATGGAGGGCGCCGAGTGGCGCCTCACCGCGTTCCTTGAGCAGTACTGGGGCGGGCCCACCACGTACTCCGACCAGCGCGGACACCCGCGACTGCGGATGCGTCACCACGGCTTCCACGTCAACCCGGAAGCCCGTGACCACTGGATTTCACTGATGCGCGATGCCGTGGCCGAGGAGAACCTCTCCCCGCTCCATGCGATGACCCTCATGGACTACCTTGAGCGCGCAGCACACTCCATGATCAACACCTTTGATCCCACCCCGGGCCCACAAGGCCCTGCTTCCGAGGAGAACTCATGAACCGCGCAGAGGACATCTGGGCAGACAAGGCCGTCGAGTCAGGCATGAACGTGCTGACGTTGCGCCGCCTGAGCGACACCTCGTTTGAAGGCGACTCCCTTCCGATGCCCGGAGGCCGCGCTTATGGCGGTCAGGTGCTGGCTCAGTCCCTGTTGGCCGCGGGACACACCGTCGATGACGACCGCGCTGTGCACTCCATGCACGGGTACTTCCTGCGCCCGGGAGACGCCTCGCGTCCCATCACCTTCGACGTCGAGGAGTTGCGCGATGGGCGGTCCTTCTCCGCGCGCCGCACCCACGCTATGCAGGACGGCAAGCCGATCCTGTCCATGATCGCGTCGTTCCAGCTTGAGCAGGATGGGCCTGAGCACTCGGTCACGATGCCGGAGGTTCCAGGCCCAGACTCCGTGGTCTCGGCCATCGACATCTTGGCCCCCATGGCCGGTCACCCCACGGCTGACTACTGGCTCGAGCGCACCTCGTTCGACCTCCGCCACGTCGAGGGCAGTCTGCTCATGCAGCCTGATCCCCGCCCAAAGCAGTACCAGACCACCTGGATCCGGCTTCGCAAGCCCGTCGAAGCATCGGACCTCATGCACCGCGCGCTGCTGGCGTTCGCGTGCGACCAGGTGATGCTTGAGCCGTTGTTGCGCCGCCACGGCGCTTCCTGGCAGACCCCGGGCCTTAACTTTGCGAGCCTCGACCACGCAATGTGGTGGCACCGTCCCGTGCGCGCGGACGAGTGGTTGCTGTACGTCCAAGACGCACCCACGGCCCAAGGAGGCCGCGGTCTTGGAGGCACATGGATCTTCTCCGAGGACGGACGTCTGGTGGCATCGGCCTCTCAGGAAGGCATGTTTAGGATGGGTAGTCCTGAGTAAAGCGGACCAAGGTCCCCCTTTACCCAAATGTGACGTAAATGGCACATTTTGCTTTTTACCAGGCAAGTTGAACTTTCATGCGACATGAACCGCGCCCAAAACTGGCCGTACGAGTTGAGAGCGTTGCCCCACGGTTGATAGCGTCGTAAGGCCGTTTCGGGGTCCGCGTCAGTCACGACCGAAACGCCAATGACCAGCCCAGACCTTGTGTTGCAGCGCCGTTCCCCGGCTGCGCCCAGGCGAGCGAGGCGCACATCCCGATGATGTCGCCTGCGGGCCCGTGACTGCCGTCCGACGGCTGCGAGTCCTCTCGCCTGTGTCAAGGTCGCAATCACGCTCCCGACCTGACGCTGGGAGCAGCTGAGGACATCAGTGAACGACACCGCATTGAAGGCGGAGGGCCTCTACAAGGTCTTCGGCCGCAACGCGCAAGATGCCGTTAAGAAACTGCAAAACGGTGCTTCGCGAGACGACCTAGGCGGCGCAACCGCCGCTGTCATCGACGCCTCGTTCGAGGTCAAGAAGGGCGAGATCTTCGTGGTCATGGGGCTATCCGGCTCCGGTAAGTCCACGTTGATTCGTATGCTCAACGGCCTCCACCCGCAGACGGCGGGAACCGTCACCATCGGCGAAGACTCCATTACCGGCGTCACCCCCGCCAAGCTCCGCGACATCCGTCGCCACAAGATCTCCATGGTCTTCCAGCACTTCGCGCTCCTGCCCCACCGCACCGTCATCGACAACGTCGCTTACGGTCTGGAGATCCAGGGCATGAGCAAGGAAGAGCGCCTCAAGCGTGCTCTCAAGATCACCGGTGTTGTCGGCCTGTCCGGCTGGGAAGAGAAGTACCCGTCGGAATTGTCCGGTGGAATGCAGCAGCGCGTGGGCCTGGCCCGTGCGCTCGCCGCTGACACCGAGGTTCTCCTGATGGACGAGGCGTTCTCCGCCCTTGACCCGCTAATCCGTCGCGAGATGCAGGACCAGCTCCTCGAGCTGCAGTCCGAGCTGGGCAAGACCATCATCTTCATCACGCACGACCTCAACGAGGCCATGTACATCGGCGACCGCATCGCAGTGATGCGCGATGGCCGCATTGTGCAGATTGGCTCCCCTGAGGACGTGCTGACGAATCCCGCTAACGACTACGTTGAGCAGTTCGTGCAGGATGTCGACCGCGCCAAGGTGCTGACCGCCGAGTCGGTCATGCGCAAGCCGTTCGCCGTCGCTCACGAGAACTCCGGTCCTGCGGCAGCGCTGCAGGCCATGCGCGAAAACGCGATCTCCGCGCTGTACGTCATTAAGCGTGACCGCACCATCGTGGGCTGGATTCGCGACCGCGACGTCATGGACCTAGTTCGCAAGGGCGAAAAGTCCATTGCCAGCGTCATTCAGACCGACCACGGCGCTGTCTCGAAGGACACCCCGCTCGCGGACCTGTTCATTCCGTCGCTCGAGGCCGCGCTGGCACTTGCCGTCACAGATGACAAGGACCGCCTCGTTGGTGTTGTTCCCCGCGTCACGCTGCTGGCAGCTTTGGGCGGCGAGCCCGATGCCGCCACGTCGGCCGAGCCCGTCGTTGAGCCCCTCCCCAGTGAGGTTGTCGACAAGGTGCTTGACGCCTCCACGGAGAAGGGCGGCACCCTGTGAACTTCAGCGAATTCTTTAACGAGTACTTCAACGTAGGCGACTGGATCGCGTCATTCTTTGACTGGCTGGACGACACGTTCGGCGCTTTCTTCGACTGGCTAGCCGACGCCATCGACGTGGTCTTCGACGGCCTGGACTGGCTGTTCGCCACTCCTGCCGCATGGATCATCATGGTGATCGTGGGTGTCTTTGCGCTGCTCGCCCGCGGATGGAAGTTTGCGACCGGGGCCGTCCTGGGCCTGGTCTTCATCTTTGGTGTTAACCAGTGGGAAAACGCCGTCGACACGCTCGTCCTCGTGATCATCGCCGCCGCTCTCGCGATCGCGGTTGCTATTCCCTTGGGAATTTGGGCCGCTCGGAATGACAAAGTGTCGCGAGTGGTTAAGCCCACGATGGACTTCCTGCAGACCCTACCCGCCTTTGTTTATTTGGTGCCTGCGTTGGCACTGTTCGGCATTGGCGTGACCCCCGGAATCATCGCCACGTTCATCTTCTCCCTTGCACCCGGAGTCCGACTCACTGAGCTCGGAATCCGTGGGGTCGACAAGGAAGTGGTTGAGGCTGGACAGGCCTTTGGCGCCACCCCGCGTCGCATCCTGCGCCAGATTCAGATCCCCCTGGCGATGCCATCGATCATGGCCGGCATCAACCAGGTCATCATGCTGTCACTGTCGATGGTCGTCATCGCAGGTATGGTCGGCGCGGGCGGACTGGGTGGCGACGTCACCCAGGCGATTACCTCGCTCAACGTTGGTCTCGGCTTCGAAGCCGGCCTCTCCGTCGTGGTTCTCGCGATCCTTCTGGACCGCTTCACCGCATCGTTCGGCAAGGGCCAGGGCCTGTACGGCCAGATTGCACGCAAGCGCCACGCCAAGCGTGAGGCTGCCGAGCAGGCTCGTATCGATGCACAGCAACTCGAAACGGCGGGACCCCGCCGCGCGGGTATCTGATCTAACTGTCCACCTGAACCCAGGCATCGGCCCTCGCGCCGTTGCCCTTACGCAAGACTTCGCGGTCCTCACGGACTGCGGGCGCCTCGCCCGACAAGCACGGCGAGACGCTTCCACGGCACCCGGAAATCCCTGTGCCGAGAAAGGAAGAAAAATGTTGAAGCGCACTGGAACCGCATTCGCGGTCACCGCTGCTGCGGGCCTCGTGCTCGCTGGTTGCTCGTCCTCGGACGACACCACCGACGAGAACACCGCTGGCGCCACTGACGACAGCTCGATGGAGGCCATGGCCGGCGGCGAAATCACGCTGGCCGCATTCAACGGCTGGGACGAGTCCATCGCGACCTCGCTTCTGTGGCAGAACATCCTGAACGAAAAGGGCTACGAGGCTTCGGTCGAATACGCCGACGCCGCCGTGGGCTTCCAGGGCATCGCCGATGGCGACTACGACGTCCTCACCGACGTGTGGCTGCCGCTCACCCACGCCTCGTACATCGAGGAGTTCGGTGACGACATGGAAGAGGTTGGCGCATGGTTCGACCAGGCCAAGCTCACCGTCGCTGTGAACGCTGACGCTCCCATCGACTCGCTCGCCGAGCTGGGTGCTGCTGCTGACGAGTTCGACAACCGCATCGTCGGTATCGAGCCCGGTGCCGGTCTGACCGCCACCATGCAGGACGCCACCATCCCCACGTACGACGGTCTGTCGGACATGGAGTTCATCACCTCGTCGACGCCCGCGATGCTCGCTGAGCTCGACAAGGCCACCGGCGACGGTGAGAACATCGCCGTGACGCTGTGGGAGCCCCACTGGGCCTACGGCGCCTACGACCTCAAGAACCTTGAGGACCCCGAGGGCACCCTCGGTGAGGCTGAAGAGATCGTGACCTACTCGCGCACCGGTTTCGGTGAAGAGTTCCCCGAGGTCACCGAGTGGCTCGGCAACTTCACGATGGAGTCCGACCTCCTGTACAACCTTGAGAACGCCCTCAACGCTGCCGACTCCACGGAGCACGAGCAGGTTGTGGCCGACTGGGTTGCAGAGAACCAGGAGTGGGTCGACTCGCTCACCGCGTAAGTCTGATCCGCGTCATCTGACGCAGTAATACACAGCGCCGGTCATCCCGAAAGGGATGGCCGGCGCTTTGCTGTATCCCCCTACTCCCCTGGCCGTACATACCCGGCGGGGATCCGGCGCCGCGGCCCTCCTAGCCGTAGGTTCTCGATGATGGCGAGCCAGCATCGGCCCTAGGAAAGGCACCCGGGGCGCGATGTGTCCTGTGAGGACATGAGGCTGGAATTCAGCGACTTCCGCGGACTGGTGCACTCAGAGGGTGCAAGGAGCGCCCGGTGATCAACGCTGGCGGAACTTCACCGGCTCCTCGACGTACTCAGACCACGCATCGCGCTCCCGCTCGGTCAGGCGACGGGGCCGCTCCGAGGCGGCATCCACCAGCACAAGCGTGGTCGTCGCGCGCGCGTACACGCGCTGCTCACCATCGCTGATGGGTGAGCGCACCTCGTAGCAAATCTCGATGCTCGCTCCCCCGAGCCGCCCGATCCACAACTGGACATCCAACGGCTTGCGCACGTACGGCGCGGGCGCGAGGTATTCGATCTGCTGGCCAGCGATCAGTGTGATGGTCTCCGCGCCTGGCCCGCCCGAAATGACTGCCGTTCGGTGGCCGTCATTGGAAGCATCGTGGTGCTGACCGTCTGGGGCGTGATCTCCCGATTCATCCGCCCAGAAGGCCCGGATCCTCACTTCTTCCAGAAGGCGGAGCATCTCGGCATTGTTGACGTGCCCGTAGGCATCGATGTCGGACCAACGGAGCGTGACGGGGACGTGAATGCGACTCATGCGATCCACGGTACCGCCGAGAACTGACGGCCAGGAGGGCCGGGGCCGCCAATCCCCGCCGAGTATGTCCGGCCAGGGGAAAAGGCGGACCACGAGGGCCGGGTCCAGGCCCCCTCCGTGTGCCCACGACGAACCGGGGCCAACAACAGCAAAGACCCTCCCCCGTACGCCTCCGTCACCGGAGATGTACGGCCAGGAGGGCCGATGCTGCGAATCCCCGCCGTGTATGTACGGCCAGGGGAAAAGGAGGGTTAGTCGCGGGTGAGCTTTCGGTAGGTCACGCGGTGAGGACGTGCGGCGTCGGCGCCGAGGCGCTCCACCTTGTTCTCCTCGTATGCCTCGAAGTTGCCCTCGAACCAGTACCACTTGGACGGGTTCTCCTCGGTGCCTTCGTAGGCGAGGATGTGGGTGGCAACGCGGTCCAGGAACCAGCGGTCGTGCGAGACGACCACGGCGCAACCGGGGAACTCGAGCAGGGCGTTCTCCAACGAGCCGAGTGTTTCGACGTCGAGGTCGTTAGTCGGCTCATCGAGCAGCAGGACGTTTCCGCCCTCCTTGAGCGTCAGCGCCAGGTTGAGGCGGTTGCGCTCACCACCGGATAGCACGCCAGCAGGCTTCTGCTGGTCCGGACCCTTGAACCCGAACGCCGAGATGTATGCACGCGAGGGCATCTCGACCTTGCCGACGTTGATGTAGTCCAGGCCGTCAGAGACGACCTCCCACAGCGACTTGTCGGGGTCGATGCCGCCGCGTGACTGGTCCACGTAGGACACCTGCACGGTCTCGCCGACCTTGAGGTCACCGTCGTCGAGCGGCTCGAGACCCACGATGGTCTTGAACAGCGTGGTCTTACCCACACCGTTGGGGCCAATCACGCCGACGATGCCGTTGCGTGGCAGCGAGAACGACAGTCCGTCGATGAGGACGCGGTCGTCGAAGCCCTTCTGGAGGTCCTTGGCCTCGATGACCACGCTGCCCAGACGCGGGCCCGGGGGAATCTGGATCTCTTCGAAATCGAGCTTCCTGGTCTTCTCCGCCTCCGCGGCCATCTCCTCATAGCGAGCCAGACGAGCCTTGGACTTGGTGCGCTTGCCCTTGGCGTTCGAGCGGACCCACTCCAGCTCCTCCTTGAGGCGCTTGGAGAGCTTGGCGTCCTTCTTGCCCTGGACGCTCAGGCGCTCCTGCTTCTTCTCGAGGTAGGTCGAGTAGTTGCCCTCGTACGGGTACAGGCGGCCGCGGTCGACTTCACAGATCCATTCCGCGACGTGGTCGAGGAAGTAGCGGTCGTGTGTGACGGCCATGACGGCACCGGGGTACTTCGCGAGGTGCTGCTCAAGCCACAGCACGGACTCGGCGTCCAGGTGGTTGGTGGGCTCATCGAGCAGCAGCAGGTCGGGCTTTTCCAGCAGCAACTTGCACAGCGCCACGCGGCGACGCTCACCACCGGAGAGCACCGAGACATCGGCCTCTGGCGGCGGGCAGCGCAGCGCGTCCATGGCCTGTTCAAGCTGAGCGTCGAGGTCCCATGCGTCGGCGTGGTCGAGCTCCTCCTGGAGCGTGCCCATCTCCGCCAGCAGCGCGTCGTAGTCGGCGTCGGGGTTGGCCATCTCTTCGGAGATCTGGTTGAAGCGGTCCAGCTTGCCCTTGATCTCGGCGACGCCCTCTTCGACGTTGCCCAGGACAGTCTTCTCTTCATTCAGCGGCGGCTCCTGCAACAGGATGCCAACGCTGTAGCCGGGGCTCAGCCGCGCCTCACCGTTCGACGGCTCTTCGAGGCCTGCCATGATCTTCAGAATGGTCGACTTACCTGCACCGTTGGGGCCTACGACACCGATCTTCGCGCCCGGGTAGAACGCCATCGTGACGTCATCGAGGATGACCTTGTCGCCGTGCGCCTTGCGCGCCTTCTGCATCGTGTAGATGAACTCTGCCACTGCTACTCCGTGAAGTTGTGGGGGCAGCGCCCGAAAGGCACCGCATGAATGACTGGCACCAGCCTACGCGGTCACAGCCTGCGGTGAGGCTCCGCACGCTACTGAGGGGAGCAAGCGTGCGGAGCCGGTCTCGATAAGCGGTCAGGAAGCGGCGAGCGCAGGCTCCTGAGCGGCTTCTTCTTCACTCGCAAAGGCCTCATCGACGTCGCTGCCATCGATCTCGGCATCAGTGCCTTCAGCAGTCGCGTCCCCACCGGCTTCGCCCTCCGGACCCGGCTCCGACGGCTTGCCCGGCAACATCTCAATCTCCCCGTTCTCCACAATCGCCCGCTTGAAGGTAGCGATACCTCGGGAAAGGTCGTGACCAATCGCTGAGGCATTGACCTGGAGAGCGAAACGCGCGCCTCCCGACTGAGTTGCCCACTCGTCGGTTTGGAGACGGCCGGCAACAATCACGGGTTCTCCCTTGTGGACAGACTTTTCAACAAACACGGCGGCCTTGCCGCGCACACGGATGTCGAACCACTCAGTCTTCTTGTCTACCCAGCTGCCGGAATCCCGGTCGAAACGCCGCGGCGTCTGCGCCACTCGGAACGTGCACATGTCGGTCGGCTGACCGTCCTTGCGCACCACGAAGGCGGGCGTTGTGGCGACCCATCCGGTCACCGTGATCGTCAGATCGTTCATCGTGTCCTCTCGCGGCCGCACCCTGCGACCTCCCACCACACTCGGGGGATCACAGGGTGCGGACCAGACACGAGGGCCGATGCGTGGATAGAGCACGCACCAGCCTTACCTGGGGACGAGGCTCAGTTGTTATTCACCGAGCTCGATGTTGCGGCGGCGCGCGGCATTGAGCGCGTCGCCGACAGTTCTGAAGAGATCGCGCTCATCGAAAACCGCTACAGCGGCAGCCGTTGAACCACCAGGACTGGTGACCTGCTGCCGCAAGGTCTCAGGAAGCTCTCCGGCTTCCTCCATGTACGCGACGGCGCCGGAGAACATGGCAGGAACGATGCGGGAGGCCTGGTCGTAATCGGCCCCCATCGAAATCGCTGCCTCACGCAACGCCTGCGCGAAGTAGAACACGTAGGCCGGTCCCGACCCGGTGACCGCAGTGAACGCGTCGATGAGGTGCTCATCAATACGTTCAACGACACCGGTGGGTGCCAACACAGCCTCAGCATCGGCCAAAGCATCGTCGTTCCCGGGCAACGCGCACACCAGCGTGGTGCCGCGTCCGATGGCTGTCGGCGTATTGGGCATGGTGCGCACCAACCGCGCGGTGTCAGGCAACACGGCATCCATCGCATCGAGGCGCGTGCCTGCCGCGACCGACAGCACCAAGGCACCGGGCTGCAGTGCAGGCGCGATCTCCGCGGCGAGGTCCACGATGCCCTTGGGCTTGACGCCAAGGATCACGACATCGGCGCCATCCACGGCCCACAGGTTGGCCTCAGGATCCGCCGACACCGCACGGTGCTCGGCAGCCGCGCCATCCGCTACCCACTCGGGAACGGACGAGCCCGTCGTCACGCGCATACGGCGATACGGCGCTGTGGACAGGAGCCGACGCGCAATCGCGCCAGCCATGTTGCCGCCACCAAGAACAGCGATCGACGCTTCGTTCATCGCCGTAGACGTCATGAAGTCTCCTCCTGTGCACCGGGTTCGGCGCCAGAGTTTTCCACGCCCAAGTCCCCAAGGTACAGGGACACCACCTTGGGGTCATGCAACAAGTCCTCGCCACTGCCCTCATGCGCATCGGTGCCCTGGTCGAGCACGTACGCGCGGTCACAGATCTGAAGGCAGCGGCGAGCGTTCTGCTCAACGATGACCACGCAGACGCCCGCTGAGCGGATGTCGTGGATGCGCAGGAAGGCCTCGTCCTGACGGGCGGGTGACAGCCCAGCGGACGGCTCATCGAGCAGCAACACTGATGGCTCACTCATGAGCGCACGGCCCATGGCCGCAATCTGCCGCTCACCACCGGACAGCGAACCTGCCCGGGCGTTGAGCATCGGCTTCAACTCCGGAAGAATGCCGAGCACCTTATCGATGCGCTCGCCGAACAGGTTGCGCTGAAGGTGAGTTCCCAGTTGGAGGTTCTCACGGACGGTCATGGGGCCAAAGACGTTGTCCGACTGCGGAACAAACGCCATACCGGAAGCCACCAGTTTGTCGGCGGCCCGGTTGGTGACGTCTTCGCCCGACAACTTGACGGTTCCAGAACGCACCGGCACCAGGCCGAAGATGGCCTTGAGGAGCGTCGACTTTCCGGCTCCGTTGGGGCCAATGATGCCCACAAGCTCGCCGTCGTCGGCGTGAATGGAGCACTCACGGACGATGTCGATCTCGGGCAGATAGCCCGCGACCATGTCGGTGACGTCGAGGTGCGGAGTCTTGGTGCTGTCGCTCATGCTCGACCAGCCTCTCGTTCGCGAATGATGGCACGCAGGTCCACGTCGTGGTGCGCGCCCAGGTAGGCATCGATCACGGCAGGGTTTGCCAGCGTAGGACCGGACTCGCCCTCGGCGACCACGCGCCCCTCCGCCATCACGACAACCCAGTCCGAGATTTCTTTCACGACGTGCATGTCGTGCTCCACGAACAGGATGGACAGGCCCTCGTCACGGAGGTCCGTGATGTGACTCAGGAGCGACTGCACCAGCGCGGGGTTCACGCCGGCCATCGGCTCGTCGAGCATCAGCAGCTTGGGCTGGGTCATGAGCGCACGGGCCATTTCGAGAAGCTTGCGCTGGCCGCCGGACAGGCTCGCTGCGTGGTCGTCGGCCTTGGTATCGAGCTTGAAGCGCTTGAGGAGACCCCAGGCGCGCTCGGTCGCCTCGTCGTAGTCGGCCTTCCACAGCGGCTTGAACAGCGAACGGGAGAACTTCTCCCCCGACTGACGCGCGCCCAGCAGCATGTTCTCCATGACGGTCAGGCGGCCCAGCACTCGCGTGAGTTGGAAGGTACGCACCATGCCGCGGCGGGCCACACGGTGGCGGTCCACGTTCTGCATGGGTTCGCCGTCGAATGACCACTTTCCAGCGTTGGCGGAGTCAAAGCCCGTGAGGCAATTGAAGAGCGTGGTCTTGCCCGCTCCGTTGGGACCAATGAGTGCAGTGATCTGACCGCGAGGCACTTCGAGGAGTTCAACGTCAACGGCGGCCACACCGCCGAAGTGACGTTGCACACCCTCAGCCACGAGGATCGGATCAGAGGCATGCTTAACTGCGGGCAAAGGACATCTCCTTCTTATTGCCAAGGATTCCTTGTGGTCTGAACACGATCAACAGCGCCAGGGCAAGGCCCACGAGGGCGAAACGGAGCTGCGGGGCATCGGCGAAATTCGCCAGGATGCCGATGTCGACCAGCCAGGTGATCATGGCTTCCGACAGCACCAAGACGGTCCAGAACACGATGGATCCCACGATGGGGCCAAGGATCGTGGCGGCTCCACCCAGGATCACGATCGTGAACAGGTTGAACGTCATGCGGGAGTTGTAGTCGATCGGAGACACCGCGGACGGGAGCACGTAGAGGATGCCGGCCATGGCACCGATGACACCACCGAGGATGAGCGCCTGCAGCTTGATGCCCGAGTCGAACTTACCCAGTGACGCCATCGCGTCGGGGTCCTCACGGACGCCGCGCAGGGTCAAGCCCCACGGGCTACGCATAAGCAGCCACACCAACAGGGTGACGATGCCGACGATGACCCACGTCACGATGGACCACCACAGCGCAGTGCCGGTGAAGACCCACGGGCCCAACTCGATACGACCTTCGCCGAGCGGGTTGAACTGGTTGAGCCAGCTCGAGTAGTCCGAGCCCTGTGACTCGTTGTTCGTGATTCCCTGCGCACCGCCGGTCACGTCGTCGAACAACGAGGAGTTCACGGTGTATCTGATGATCTCCGCGGCGGCGATGGTGACAATCGCTAAGTAGTCACCTCTGAGCCGCAGTGTCGGAATGCCGAGAAGGATGGCGAACACCGCTGCCGCCGCGAACGCGATCAGGATGGCTAGCCAGATTGGCAGTTCGAGCCACACAACCGACAGCGCGAACCCGTATGCACCGACGGCCACGAAGCCTGCTTGACCAAAGTTGATCAGTCCGGTGTAGCCGAAGTGGATGTTGAGGCCGATGGCCGCGAGCGCGAAGGCCGCGGTGACCGGAGAGAGTATCTGCTGACCTGCGGCCAGCAATGCGTCGAGGAGCGCCATGGATCAGCCCACCCTTTCCGCGCGACCGAAGATTCCTTGCGGTCGCACCATGAGAACAACAATGAGGATGGCCAGGGCGCCGACATACTTCATGTCCGACGGCAGCCACAGGACGAGGATCTCGGTGAGCAGACCCACCGCGAGACCTCCAGCGAGAGCTCCCCGAGCCGTTCCCGGTCCACCGAGCAGCATGGCGGCGAAGATCAGGAGCAGGGCCTTGAAGCCCATGTCCCAAGAGACGCCGTTCAAGAGCGCAAAGAGCACGCCGGACAGCGCAGTAATGGCGCCGGAGACAATCCAGATCGAGGAGATGGTCTTCTCCACGTTCACTCCTGTGGCCGATGCCAGGGCCCGGTTGGCAGCGACGGCGCGGGCCGCGCGGCCTGTTGACGAGCGCATCAGCCACCAGCCGACGAGTCCCACCACGACGGCCGCAGCTGCAGCACCAATCCAGGTGCTCGCGGGGAAGGCGACGGGGCCAAGCGACCACCGCTCCGACTGCTCAAGCGACACGCGCTTGGTGGTCGATCCAAAGAACGCGGCGAAGGTGAAGCGCAGCATCAGCGCGATACCAATCGAGGCGATCATGGCCGACACGATGGCGACGCCACGCTTGCGCAGCGGTTTCCAGATGGCGGCGTTTTGCGCCCATCCGGCCACCGCTCCGACGCCAGCGGCGAACACTGCGGCGAGAGCCAATGGCAACGACATTAGCGTGGTGCCCACATACGCGGCGAGCGCACCGATGGTGACTTGCTCACCGTGCGCGAAGTTCGTCAGGCCCGTTGTGGCGAACACCAGTCCAAGGCCCAAGGTCGCGAGGGTGAGGACGATGCCGAGGTTCAGTCCCGACGCGAGCTGCTGGAGAAATTGGTCGAACGTCACGGATGCGGATCCGGTAGAGGATCCGGTCGAGGTGTTGGTGTCGATTTCACCATCCTCGCCAAGAGCCACCTCGCCGTCATTGGCGGTCTCCTCAAGGGTCACGATCACGCGCTGAACGGGAAGCGTGTTGGCCTCGCCCAGGGTGCGGGCCACCGCGTACACGTCGCCGCCGTCAAATGAGGCGTCGATCGCGGAAGTATCAAAGGTGAGGACGTAGTCGCCCTCGTCCGGGACGGCGAGCGTGTCGCCGTTGCCGTTCTCGCCCGTCGTGGTCTCCGCGAGCTCGCCGTCGGCGTTGGCGACGGTCACGAGCGCACCTTCCACGGGCTCTCCATCGGCATCAACCAGGCGGGGAATGAAGCCCCACTCGGCGTCCGTGGATGCGCTCGCGGTGGTCGCAGCGAGGGAGGGAATCAAGAGTGAGGCCAGCAGCGTCAAGACTGCGAGGGCGGCCCTGGAGCGGGCTCTTGGTCGATGATGCACAGGTGTCCTTCGGTCGGTTGGTCGAACGCGGTGAGCGGGCGGGGCGCGAGAGGTACGCCCCGCCCGCGAAGCGCTTACTCCACGACGGAGTAGGTGCCGTCTTCCGCGTACACGAAGTGCAGGTAGTTGGTTGCGCCGACGTCGTTGTTCTCGTCGAAGTCGATCGCACCGGTCAGACCGTCAAAGTCCGGCAGTCCGCCGCCGTCGATGATGGCGAGGCAGTCGGCGTAGGTCGTGCAGGTTTCGCCCTCACCGGAGGTACCGCTGACCTCGGTCAGAGCGGCAGCGATGGCGTCGGGCTCAGTGCTGCCTGTGTAGGCAGCGGCCACGGCGGCGACGATGGTCGCGTCGTAGGTCGATGCCGAGTAGGCGAAGGACACCAGGTTGGGGTCGATCTCGAGGAGCTTCTCCTCATAGGTCGCCTGCGTGTCGAGGTCCGCACCGGGCTGGTAGGCCTGGATGCCGGTCAGGTAGGACAGGTCAGACAGCGACTCGTCGTAGCCACCAAGTGTGGAGCTCGAGAAGTAGATGTCCTCCGAGGGGTAACCCTCGGTGCCCACCAGCTGCTCGATCATGGCACCGGTGTAGGTGGCGTAGGAGAGGAACACCACCGCGTCGGGCTCAGCGGCAGCAACCGCGGTCACCTGTGCCGAGTAGTCCGTCTCCTCAACGTTGAAGGGCTCGTTGGCGGCGATGTCGAGACCTGCGGCTTCGAAGTTGGCAACCATTCCCTCTTCGAACGCAGCACCCCAGGCGTCGTTCTGCCAGATGATGCCGACCGAGGTGTGGCCGTCACCAGCGACGAGGTCAGCAAGACGTGCCGACTCGAGAGCATCGGTGGGAGCCGTGCGGAAGTAGTGCTCGCTAATACCCGTCAGCGACGACGAGGTGTTCGAGCCGGAGACCTGAATAATGCCGGCCTCGGTGATCAGCGGTGCCACGGCGGCGGCCATACCGGAACCGTAGGTACCGATCAGCACGTCTGCGTCAGAGTTGATGACGCCGTCCGCGGCGGAGGTAGCGGTGTCGTTGTCGGAGGTCGAGTCGACCTCTTCGAACAACACGTCCTGGCCAAACACACCGCCAGCAGCGTCGATCTCGTCGATCGCGAGCTGAACACCGGCGATCAGCGGCTCAACCGCGGATGCCTGGGGTCCCGTGTGAGGCAGGAACGAGGTAATGGCCAGGGGTTCGTCCGAGGTCATCGCGGCCGTTTCGGACGCTGAGGACTCCGGAGATTCCGAAGTTTCAGCTTCGGTGTCGGAGGAGCAGGCCGCGAGCGTGCCAACGAGCGCGAACGCCATTGTGGCGCTCATCGCTGCGCGGCGGGCGCGGCGGGTGGTCGGAGCAGTCATGAGTTCTTCCTTCGCTTGTGCGAGTGGTCGTCATCCTTGCCACGACGCGGGGCCCTCGCCCGTTGCCGCGATGCCTCGAAACAGTTGATGCCTCGTTGCATGTGAGTCAAAGTACCGTGTTGTATACAGACCTGTCTCCCGTCTTGTGTAACGTCTTTGTTACTTCTTTCACCATCCATCACGTTCGTGGGACTGCGTTTCAACAGCGCGGGCACGCACAAAGACTCACGAACCCACCAGCCGGTGATACGTTGCCTGTTTGTAAAGAGGTCATCAAGGAGGCCGCCCTCATGTCTGAGCTTTTGGCACGACGTCCCACCACGCGCACCGTGGCGGCGGACGCGGTATATGAGCGCGTACGGGATGCGATCCTGTCCGGCGAACTCCGCCCAAATGCCCGTTTAGTGGAAGAGGACCTGGCGGCAAACCTCGGAGTGAGCCGCTCGCCGGTTCGCGAGGCACTCATGGGGCTCACGCGTGATGGCCTGGTCGTCCGCTCACGGGGTTGGGCGGTCCGCGACCACACTCCGGAAGAAATCCTGACCTTGCTGGAAGCTCGCACCGTCTTTGAGACCGGAGCCGCGTACCTCGGCGCACCCCGCGTGACCGGCGACCAGCTCGACGCACTGCGGGAACTTGCTACCCAAATGGAGACGGGCGACCACGACCTCAGCACTCGTAACCGGCTCAACCGGACTTTTCACGAGGTTGTGACCCAGACCGCTCAAAACAGCGTGCTCGACGACGTCGCTCACCGCACGTCGTTTTCTTATTGGTCATTTGGCGCGGCGGCGATTCATCCCCCCGCAGACGCCGAAGTCGTCAATTCGCAACACCGCGACATCATTGCGGCGCTCGAGTCACGCGATCCCAATGCCGCACAACGCGCCGTCTACGACCACCTTCGCCGCACGACAGAGATCGTCAGCGAGTACGTGACGCGGAATCAGTCCCGCTAGCCTCGGGCTCGCTCGCATCGAGGCGAGTCAACTCATCCATGGCGCGATAGGCCTGGTGAATAGTCTCTGTCGGCTCCACGATTTCGGGAGCGACCACAGCCAAGACCGCATTGCGGCCCACCTCGAGCGTGCGCTTGCGAGCCTTCGATGACAGTCCGGCCTTCGCGAACAGCGCCTTGATTCCCGTGGGTCGCTCAACCTGAGGCCATGGCGCCTGCGCCAACGCTTCCTCGATATCAGCGGCCAACGACTCCCCGCCCGCGGTCGCCTCGGCCACGACACGACGCCACGTGGGCGGAAGCCCCTCGGTCGCCGCGTCAACCCAGTCCATCCGCTCACGCTCCGCAGTCGCGACGGACATGCGCAACGCAGTGTGAACGTCACCAGCGCTGCCCTTCGCCCGGGCGGCCACGGCATCGGCCCTTGCGTCAACGCCGGCAGCACGCGCCAGGGCCTCAACGAGTTCCGAAACGTCAGGCAACTTTGGCTCTGCTCCGCGTGCCAGCGCACCCGACAGCAAGCGCCCGGCGTACACGAGGTCCGCACGCACGGCTTCTGCGGCCACAGTCTTCGCGGCGACAGCTCCCGCCAGCTCAGCACGCAAGATGTCGAGCCCCTGGCCCGTCTTTGCGCTGATCGGCATCACCGGCACCTGGTTCATTCCGTCGACGGCGAGCAGTCGCTGCAGATCACGCGCCACGGCCCAAGCGTCTTCGGTGGCCAGCCGGTCCACGTGGTTCAGCACCACGAGCGACGGCCGCTGCTGTTGCGACGCAGCCTCAAGATAGGCCGAATGCAATGCATTGTCCGCGTACTTCTGCGGATCCACGACCCACAGCAACAGGTCTGCCATGGGCACAATGCGATCGACCGTCTCGCGGTTATCGGGATTGACCGAGTCGTGGTCGGGCAGATCGAGCAGCACCATGCCGCCCATGGCGGTTTCCGCCTCATCATCGAGCGGGTCAAGTTCGCGCGTGAAGCGGCGCTGCTCGTCGATACCAAGCCAATTGAGGAGGGCCGATGCGTCTGTCCCCCACACGGCTGCGCTCACCTTGGAGGTGGTGGGTCGGGCCACGCCGGAAACGGCGAACTCACGGCCAAGGATCGCGTTGAAGAGAGTCGACTTTCCCGAGCCGGTACCACCGGCCAGCGCCACGACCGTGTGGTCAATGCCCAGCTCAAGCCGTTCCTCGCAGCGGTCAACGGTCGCAAACACGTCGTCCCGGACAGCCGCCGGAATCGCCTCGGAGGCCCATTCCATCGCCGAGCGCAGCCGCGCGACGCGCTCGCGCAAAGCCGTGGTCTCCGAACGCGGCTCGAGGGGCACGAACTGGACGCTCACATCAGCCCCCTGAGCTCGGCGCGACGCAGGCGCACGGTCGATGCGACCTCGGGAAGCAGGGACGGCACGTCGGTGGGCTTCATCATGTCGAGAGCCTCACGGTTGATGCAATAGCGTCGCGCGCCGGTCAGTTCCGCCCGGGCCAGGTGGACCGGTTCTCCGACCGAGGGCGTGACGAGCACACCGAGAATGGTGCGCGCCTCCTCAACGCCGAGCGCCGCGGAGGCCAGCGCGATTGCAAGCCCCTCTTCACCAATAATCTCGGCTCCGCGCTGCGCGCCGTCAAGCCGCATGACTTGCTCGTGGCACTTGGTCATCCACGCACGCGTGGCATCGGAGGCTCGGCGTTCGCGAATAATGCGTGCGTCCCGCGGATCGCGCTGCCCGGCCAACCACTTGCCCGGCGATTCATCGCCATCGGTGAGGGCCTCGACCATGGTGTCCGAAGCATCGGCCGCTGCTGCAGCCAGGGTTGCCTCCACGGAGGCCAGCACATCCTTGCGAATCGCCTCGAGGGACGCGTCGCGGAGCTCCCGGGCGGACCTGCGCTTGGTCCACATGCTGTGGCGGAGTTTGTAGAGCGGGCCGCCCTCGGCGCAGGCAGACTCCCACCGACCAGCGAGCGATCCGGTCGAGATCTCCTCGTACCAGGTGGTTCCGCCCTTGGCCTCGGCCTGGGCAGCGCAGCGGCGCACCTCGGCTCGCACCTCACGCGCAGCGCCAACCTGATCATCCATGCGTTCGGCGAGGGTCTCGAGCCACTCTTTGAGCGACTCTGTCGCGCCGTGCATGGTGCGTTCGACGATGGTCGCAGCTGACGACGCCGCAACCGACTCCAGCCAACGTCCCAACCCACCAACAACATCGGCCGGAAGGTCTTTCCCGCCCCGGGTGTCCTCGGGAATCACGAACAAGGGCAGCGCTTCGAGGTCCTCATCGGCGAGGCGTTGCACCAACTCGCGACGAACCTGCGCGGCCACGTCGAGGGTGACGCGGTTGAGGACCATCGCGATCGAGGCACCACGCTCAGCGCCACGGCGCAGTGCATCCCACGGCACGGCATCGCCGTAACGCGCCGCTGTCGTGACGAAGACCCACAGGTCCGCCGCCTCGAGCAGGTTCTCCGCGATCTCGCGGTTCTCCGCCCGCACCGAGTCGAGGTCCGGCGAGTCAACGATGGCGAGGCCACGCGGCACCGCATCGGTCGCGACAACCTTCGCCTCGTGCGCGACGGAGGTGAGGACGTCCGCGTCGAGCGGGTGGTGAAAAACGTGGGGGGTGCGAGTCGTGGGGCGGAGCACGCCCGAGGGGGTGAGCTGTTCGCCGAGCAGGGCGTTGACGACTGTCGACTTACCCGCACCGGTGGATCCGGCCACCACGACGATCGCGGGCGACGCCTCTTCGCGCACGCGCGGAATCAGGTGGTGATCCAGCTGATCGAGCATGTGATCGCGCAGTTCGCGCGTGTCTTGAGCGTTGCCCAGCGGGATCGGCAGGTCGAGATTGGCGACTACCTTGCGGGTGTCGACGAGAGCGTCCAAGAGCGCACCGGGGTACGACCACGTCTTCATGGGTCGGATCGTCATACCCGTGTGGTCCCTCCTCGCTCGCAACAGGCACCAGGCTACCGTGACTGCCGCCTGCCCTAAGTTCACCACTGACCAGGACAGTTGCGCCACAGAAGCACCGCTCAAGGCGGTATTCGGGGCTTCGTCCACCCCAGCATCGGGCCGATGCTCGCAAGACTTTCGCTCTACTGCCACCGGGCGATGCGGTCCGGGCCGCGCCGGCGACTACCCTAGAGGCGTGCCGCGGGCACGCCGGCCCCCGTAGCTCAATGGATAGAGCAACGGCCTTCTAATCCGTAGGTTGCAGGTTCGAGTCCTGCCGGGGGCACTCCGTTTTTCTCACCCGAGGAGTCGTCACCAACGCCTCGGCCTACCCCAGTAGTGGGGCCAACCCGTCCGTCCCACGTGGCGCCTGCGGCACCCAGGGCAACACGACGGGCGCTGTGGCGCTGAGGTTGTGCACCTCAGATAGCCAGCGAGACTCCGCCTGAGCACGGGCAACGAGGACTGGATCCTGCGTGTCAGTGCGAGCGAGCGACTGGTTCACCACCCATGTCAGCGGCCGGATGCCCGCGCGCGCGAGGTCTTCTTGAAGGCCCTGCGCCTCGTGGACGGGCGTCGCCTCGGGTAGCGCTACCAGGAGCACGCGCATTTTGGCGGGGTCGGTCAGCGTCTCGAACAGCGTGGCCGTCGCGTCCTGACCCACTGCAGCGGTCTTAGACATTTGATTTTCGAAGCTGCGCGACGAGTCCAGGAGCAACAGCGTGTGGCCAGTGGGAGCGGTGTCGATCACGACGATCCGGTCCCCTGCTGCAGCGACAGCGCGGGCGAATGCGTGGAACACCGCGACCTCCTCCGTGCATGGAGACCGAAGGTCTTCCGCCAGCAGATCGATCGCGTACTCGTCCAAGCCTTCACCGGCTTCAGCCAACACCTTGGCGGTGTACTCCGCAGTCTCCGCGACCGGATCAATGCGGGTGACCTCGAGGTTCGCGGGCGGGTCGGACAGCACCTCGTTCACGTGAGCGGCGGGGTCAGTGGTGGTGAGCGTGACGTTGAGGCCGCGCTCCGCAAGCCCTAACGCGACGGCAGCGGCGACGGTCGTCTTGCCGACGCCGCCCTTGCCCATTGTCATCACCACGCCAGAGTCGGACTCAGCGAGTTGGTGCACTAGGACGGAAAGATCACGAGTGTCCGCGAGCGCGTCCAGTGCGGTTGCCGCGACGACCTCCGATTCCCACTGCGGCCCAGCGATCAGTTCACGCAGGCCGGCGATGCCCACCGGCGCGCTCGGCATCAGCGGCACGTAGTCCACGGACAGCGCCTTGCGGAGCTCTTCGGGCATGTGGGCGAGCGATGCGGCCTCGCGCTCCTGCCACGCAGTCGCGATCGGGTCGGATGAGTCGTGGGCGCGCAACACGCCGTTCACGATGACGCGCTGGTTGCTCATGTTGAGGTCGTGCAATTCGCGTGAGGCGCGGGCCGCTTCTTCAAGCGTCGCGCGCTCGGCGCGGGCGACAAGCACGATCGTGGTGGCGTCCTCATCCGCGAGCGCGGCGAGCGCGCCCGAGTAGGACTCTTGAGCCTGGCCCAGGGCGGAGACGGGGCCCACGCATGTCACGCCGGAGGTATTGGTCTCGAGGAAGCCCGTCCATGCGGCCGGCAGCGACAGCAGGCGCAAAGTGTGGCCGGTGGGCGCGGTGTCGAAGACAACGTGGTCGTAGTCGCGGGCAATCTGGGCATCGGCCAACAGCCCCACAAACTCGTTGAAGCCAGCGACCTCAACGGTGCACGAGCCGGACAGCTCTTCTTCAATCTGAGCGATCGCCGAGTCAGGCAGAACACCACGGAATGGTGCGACGACATTCTCGCGATACGTGGCCGCAGCCGCGACCGGGTCAACATTGAGCGACCACAGGCGGTCTACGCCTGGGACCGCCTGAGGTGCGGTGGCTGTGGGGTTGTCGAGATCCAATACCTCGCCGAGGTTGCTGGCAGGGTCGGTGGACACGATCAACACGCGGCGCCCAAGGTCCGCGAGCGCAACGGCAACTGCCGATGCTGTGGAGGTCTTACCGACGCCGCCCTTGCCCGTGAAGAACAAGTACCGGGTGGCGTTGTTCACAACGTCACCGAGAACGTCGGTGTCAGTGTCTAGGAGGGAGTCGGTGATAGTCATCTCAGCAGCACCCGGTGCTTCCGCAGCAACCGTTGTCGGCCTTTGCGTCCTTGGCGTTGTCCGCTGTGACAGCAACTCCCGCCCACTGCGCGAGTGTGTTGCGCTCGGGGTACTCGCCGCTCGAGACCAGGGCCCCGTCAACGATGATCGCTGGCAATGCACCGTCGCCGTTCTCGGCAAGCGCACCGCTGACGAGTGGATTGGCGACAAACTTTGCGGGCTCCTGTGCGAGGGTGGCGCGCTCGACGGCGACGCCGTTGGCTGCAAGCCACTCCAGGTCCGCAGCGAAGCGGGACAGTGCGGGATCCACGGACGGACCGCACACTCCGGTGGAGCAGCACATTGCGGGATCGAAAACCTCAACCTTGACCATGACACATGACCTTCCATATAGATGAGCGTCGATGTGGCGCTTCCCTCAGCATACATCGATGACCGTCAATATGAACCCGGCCAAAGGTCCCGATCCACTCTGCGCACAAGGCCTCTGACACCGGGCCGTCCGGCCGGCGGGAATCACGGGACCCTGCGGGCGCGTTGACACAGCGCAGCCATCCCGTCGAAAGGCACCTCGTGACTTCTTCCGCTCTGTTCAGCCCGCTCACCGTCGGCAACACGACGTTCCGGAATCGCCTTTGGGTCGCCCCCATGTGCCAGTACTCGTGCGAGGACCGAGATGGCGTCCCCACGGACTGGCATCTCGTGAACCTTGGCGGCATGGCACGCGGCGGGGCTGGGCTCGTGATCGCGGAGGCGACTGCGGTGGTCCCCGAAGGCCGAATTTCACCCTGGGACACAGGAATCTGGAACGACAATCAGGCCGATGCTTGGGCCAGGATCGTGCGCTTCCTCCACTCCCAAGGGTCGAAGGCGGGCATCCAGCTCGCACACGCAGGCCGCAAGGCGTCGACGTACCGTTCGTGGTCGGGCCGCGGGGCGGTGCCACACAGTGACGGTGGCTGGACACCGGTGGGACCTTCCGAGCTACCGTTCCGCGGACTGGCAGATCCGCAGCCGCTGAGCCACGAGGACATAGCGGACATCGTGACCGCCTTTGCTGACGCAGCGCGCCGCTCCGCTGCCGCAGGTTTCGACGTCCTCGAGGTCCACGCCGCGCACGGCTACCTCCTGCACGAGTTCCTCTCCCCCGCGTCCAACGACCGAACCGATGAGTACGGAGGCTCCCTCGAGAACCGAGCCCGCTTCATGCTGGACGTCATCCGCGCGGTCCGCGAGGCGGCGCCATCAACGACCGTGTTCCTCCGCCTGTCCGCAACCGACTGGATCGAGCCAGAGGGCTGGACGCTCGAGCAGACCGTCGAGGTGTCCCGCTGGGCCCGCGAGGCTGGCGCCGACCTCATCGACATCTCTTCCGGCGGCAACCTTCCCGACGCTCGCATCACCGTGGGCCCGGGCTACCAGGTGCCATTCGCCACGGCAGTTAAGGAAGGTACCGGGATGCCGGTTGCCGCAGTAGGCCTCATCACGGAACCCCACCAGGCCGAGCACATCGTGTCCGCAGGCCAGGCCGATGCCGTTATGGCAGGTCGCGAGTTCCTGCGCGACCCCCACTTCCCGCTACGCGCTGCGCACGAGCTCGGTGTGGACGTGGACTACTGGCCGCTGCAGTACGAACGCGGAACGTTCGCCGACAAGCCGTAACAGCACGTGCGCTAGCCCGTGGGCCAGCCGGGAACAGCCGCGCTTTCTCGACCGTTCCTCTCAGGACACCAGTTGTTCTGAGGATTCATCAAGGAGGATGTCATGCGCCATGCCTGGGTGCCGGCAATCATGGTCACGAGCGTTGCTCTGACGGGCTGCTCGAACGGCGGCTGGGCGGATGACATCGCCGACGCGGCAGGCAGCGCGGCGGAGAATGCCGTCGAGAACGCCACTGGCGGGGACGTTTCCGTCAATCTCGGCAACGGCGCATCGGTTCCTGCGAACTGGCCGCAAACCGTGCCCGTCCCCGATCTGGAACTCACTGCCGCAGGCACCACCGGAAGCGGGTGGAGCACCGCCGCCGCGGCACCCGCGTTGGCTTTCGATGACTACGTCGACGAGCTCACGCACTCCGGCTTCGAGTCCGTCGGAGACATCTCCGTCGAGGACGCCGCACGCACCGAGCGGCTATCCGACGGCGACCACGAGGTGACGGTGGCCTGGGCCAAAGAGCCCGGCGGCGAATCAGGTCTGCTATCCGTGACTGTGGTCGCGCAGTAGTCCCGACCCGCCGCGCAGGCCCCGTTAGCTCCGTGGCGTAGCGTGCCGGAGGATGCCCCAGCCAAGGCCAGCGCACACGACCGTCGCGGCCAGTGACCACAGCGACATCGACGTCAGCGACTGCTCACCGAGCCACGAGAACAGGTCTCCCCACAGACTCTGCGAGGTCATCCACCAGCCCGCGGCCACACCCAGGGTCGCGAGCACGATGAAGAACGTGTAGAGCCCGTAGGCCCTCCACCGCATCCAGATGCCGGCGACCACGAAGCCGATCGCGAAGGACAGCAGCATCGCCGCGAAGAACACCAGCCAGACCACGGCGATCGGGGCATCAGCCAGGCCCCATGGGCCAAAGAATCCGCCGCCAAGTCCCCAACCGTCCGTGGCGCGCTCGAGCGCGGCCATCGTGGCCAGGAACACCGCGTAGACCGCGCTCATCCCCGCGAAGAACAGCAACGTGCCAGCGAAGTAGTCACGCCTGGTCACCGAGAACCCCAGCGCGAAGCGGAACGTCAGGGTCACGGCCTGGACGCCGATCACCATCATGAACACGATGATCCACGTCACGCCCCCGTTGTACGAGAAGGCATCGGCTTCAAGGTTTGACCGACCCCCGGCGGCAGAAGCGACCATCGCCCAGATGGCGAGGTTCACTCCGAAGATCACGAACGTGATGGCCACGGGGATCACGAACATGGGCACGGGATTGGCCACGTGGAGACGTGCCACGTTGACGATGCGGCTCAGCGCACCACGTGAGCCGTGCGGCGTGACGTCTGCGACGCGCTCAGTGTCTGTCGAGGTCATGCTGCTTCCCCTTCCGAGATGGCGCCGGTTCGGCGCACGATCAGGTCTTGGAGCGAGACAGAGCTCGCCTCGAGTCCGGCCGATGCTGCGGCCGCCTTGTCGTTATCGTTCAGTCCGGCGATGGTCACGGATGCGATCCCGCCGATGGTCGAGCGATCGAGGACATCGCGGCCCGCGGCGAAGGACTCGACGTCGGAGGCGCGACCCACGAGCGTCGTGACGCTTCCCCGGAGTTCATCCGCATCCGCGTCCATCACGAGTTTTCCTTCGTGAATGACCAGCACGCGCTCGAGGAGGTCTGCGGCCTCATCAATGAGGTGCGTGGACAGCACGATGGTGCGCGGGTGCTCCGTGTAGTCCGCGAGGAGCTCGTCGTAGAAGCGGCGGCGCGCGACGGCGTCGAGGCCGGCGTAGGGCTCGTCGAGGAAGGTGAGTTCTGCGCGGGAGGCCAGGCCAACGATCACTCCAATGGCACTGCGTTGACCGCGCGATAGCTTCTTCATTGGCCTGTCCAGCGGAGCATTGAAGAGCTCGACGAGCTTTGCCGCGTAGTCCCCGTCCCAGTGCGGGAAGAACCACGCAGCACTGCGCAAGACGTGCTTGCCCTTGAACGCATCGGGATAGACCTGGGACTCCTTGATGAAGCACACGCGGCCCAGGACCGAGGCATTCTCCACCGGAGACTCACCAAAGACCCTGATGTCTCCCGCAGTAGCGAACTCTTGCGCGGTCAGCAGCGACATGAGCGTCGTCTTACCCGCGCCGTTGCGACCTAGAAGCCCGTGGATACCGCCCTCTTCTAGGGAAAACGTGACGTCATCCACGGCACGAACCGCGCCGTACTTCTTTGTGAGGCCTGCCACCTCCACCACTGCGTTCATTTCTCCATCTCCTTTGAAATCATGGTTTGCACTTCTTGTGCGGTTAGTCCTAGTGAGCGGGCTTGCTGGACAAGCGGAGCCACATGCGACTGGCTGAATTCGGATCGCCGCTCAGCCATGAGCCGGTCATGCGCTCCCTCGGCGACGAACATCCCGATCCCGCGACGCTTAAACAACGTCCCCTGGTCAACCAAGAGATTCACCCCTTTGAGCGCTGTCGCCGGATTGATCCGCAAGAAAGCCGCCAGCTCATTGATGGACGGCACCTGCGCGCCCTCGGGCAGGTCGCCCGCAAGAATCTGCGACTCGAGATTCTCGGCCACCTGAATGAAGATGGGCCTTCCTTCGTCCACGCGCTGTCCGCCTCACTTGTGATCGACGACCCTGAGGTTCGTCGGTTAGTTACTTGTGTAACTAACTAACCATCGTGACGGCTCTCTGTCAAGCCAGAATCTCGAGCCTGGCCCAACCCGCCCGCTCCGTAGCCGTGAACAGCGGCACCACTGGAGCCGTAAAGTGGACACATGCCTGAGACCCCCCTCGTCTGGATTGACTGTGAGATGACCGGCCTCGACGCCACCCGCGACGCACTCGTCGAGGTGGCTTGTCTGGTGACCGATCACGAGCTCAACGTGCTCGGAGACGGCGTGCAGGTGGTGATCAAGCCCTCAGATGAGGCCCTCGCCGGGATGAATGACTTCGTCACCAACATGCACGTTGAGTCGGGACTGCTACCCGAGCTCGAGCACGGCACCACGGTGGCCGACGCTCAGGAACAGGTCCTCGCATACGTCAAGAAGTACGCCCCGCAGGTTGGCAAGGCTCCGCTCGCGGGCAACACCGTGGGGATGGATCGCATCTTCCTTGAGCGCGACATGCCGGACCTCACTGCGCACCTGCACTACCGCGTCGTGGACGTGAGTTCCATCAAGGAACTGGTGCGCCGCTGGTACCCCAGGGTCTTCTTCAACGCGCCCGCAAAGACTGGCAACCACCGTGCCCTCGGGGATATTCGGGACTCCATTACGGAACTCCGCTACTACCGCGAGACCGTGCTCGTCGACCTTCCTGGGCCAGATTCAAACTCAGCAAAGGAAGCAGCCGCTCGCGTCGCCGCCGTGCACGAAGGCGCTAGCGAGGCCTAAATTAAGTTCTTCGCACTCTCGAGGTCACACCTACCCCCACAGGCAAGGTATGATTTTCGCTGGCCCTGAATTGCTGGGGCCGATGGTGGCTATAGCTCAGTTGGTAGAGCACCTCGTTGTGGTCGAGGGGGCCGCGGGTTCAAGTCCCGTTAGCCACCCGGTTAGATACGAAGGCCCCCGGCAGTCGCCGGGGGCCTTCGTTATTTCTCGTGCCACTCGGAAACTGATTCCGCGCAGGCTAACCTAGACCGGTTAGCCCACACTGATCTCGGAGGACTCGGATGCTCGCAGCGCTCACCGGAGCTGGACTCGCGGCGGCTGCCGGACTGAACGCCTTCATTCCGCTCGTGATCGTTGGGCTCTTCGCGCGCTTCACCGAGTTCATCGTGCTCCCCGACCACCTCGCGTGGCTTGAGTCGTGGCCCGTCATCATCATTTCGCTGCTGCTGCTGATGCTGGAACTCGTTCTGGACAAGATCCCTGGTGTCGACCACATCAACGACCTGATTCAGACGCTGATCCGTCCGGTCGTGGGCGGCATCCTGTTCGCCGCCACTGCAGCATCGCAGGTTGTCGATCAGTCAAACTTCTGGCAAGAGAATCCGCTTGTCGCAGGCATCGTCGGTGCGCTCGTCGCGCTCGCCGTTCACCTGGGCAAGGCGAGCTCTCGCCCCGCAGTCAACGCCACCACCGGTGGTACAGGCGCTCCCTTGGCGTCATTCGCGGAGGACGCGATCGCGGTGATCCTGTGCCTGGTCGCGATCTTTGTGCCGGTGCTCGTCATCTTTGTCTTCATCTTCATGGCAATCGCGGTCTATCGGATCGTCACCACCGGCCGTCGCCGTCGCCGCCACCGCGAAATCCTGCAATCCCAAGAGCGTGCCGCTCGCGACGCAGCCGAAGCCGAAGGCGGCATGGTCGCCTGGTGGCGCTCCAAGTGGCGCGAGCCGCGCAGCCCGAGCCGCTGGTCTGAAAACGGCGGCGGCCTGTCGCTGCGCAAGTCACGCTCGGCCGCGAGTTCGCAGACCGAAGACACCCCAGCATCGGCCGACAGCCCTGCCAGCCCCGGCGTAGAAGACACCCCGCGCTCTCCAGCGAGCCCCAAGGACTAAGTAACGCGGCCTGGCCACACCCAAGCGTTAGTTGCGCGCAAGGCCGCCAAAGTCAGCGAGGAAGTCCGCGACGAAGTCATTGGCAGGCTCGTCGACAATGCGTTCGGGCGTATCGAGTTGCTCGAGCACACCCCCGGTCGACAACACCGCGATGCGGTCCGCCATGAGCACAGCCTCCCGCATATCGTGCGTGACCATCATCACCGTGAGGCCCAACTGCCGCTGCAACTCCATAAACTCGCTTTGCAGGCGACGACGACCCTGCGGGTCAACTGCGCCGAAGGGCTCGTCCATCAACATCACGGGCGGTTCAACCGCGAGCGCACGGGCCACTCCCACGCGCTGGCGCTGACCGCCTGACAACTCGTGCGGGTAGCGCGGGCCGTGGGTATCGGCATCGAGACCCACCAGGTCCAGCAACTCGTTGACGCGGGCCGCGATCCGGTCCTTGGGCCACTTGACCAACTGTGGGACCGTCGCGACGTTCTGGGCGACGGTCTTGTGCGGGAAGAGCCCGACGTGTTGGATGACGTAGCCGATTGAGCGGCGCAGTTCGACTGCTTGCGCGGCCATCACGTCTTGGTTGTCAACCGTGATGGTGCCGGCGGTGGGCTCGATGAGGCGATTCACCATGCGCAGCGTGGTCGACTTGCCGCATCCGGACGGTCCCACCAGGCACATGATCTCGCCTGGGGTGACGTCGAGTGAAAGGTCGCCCACAGCGACCGTCCCGTCCGGGAATTCCTTGCGCACATGGGAGAACGTGATGCCACCGTGGTCCATCCCGCCACCGTACAGGCCCGCCTTACCCAATCGTGGAGCAACGCCATGTAGCGTCAAGGCATGGACTCCGTGCCCAATCCGTGGTTCTCGCTGGATTACCTGACACGAAATTGGTCAGAGGTGTCCGAACAGTTGTGGATTCACACCACCCTCACGCTGCAAGCCGTGCTGATCGCGCTCGCCATCGCCGTGCCGCTCGGCATCGCTGCCAGACGCATCCCCCGCTTGGCCGGTCCCATCATGGGCACCACTGGCGTCCTGTACACAATCCCCTCGTTCGCGCTGTTCGGACTGCTCGCGCCGTTCACCGGCATCGGGCGCACGACAGTGCTCATCGGACTGGTCGCGTACGCGTTGCTGGTGTTGGTGCGCAACATCGTCGTGGGACTACAGGGCGTTGACCGTGACGTCGTGGACGCGGCACGCGGCCAGGGCTACACGTCGGGACGCATGCTGTGGCATGTCGAGTTTCCCCTCGCGCTTCCCTCGATCATCGCTGGAATTCGTATCGCGACCGTGACGACCGTGGCGCTTGTGACGGTCGGCGTGGTCGTCGGCTACGGCGGCCTGGGCCAGCTCATGTTCCGGGGCCTGCAGTCTGATTACCGGGCACAGATCATGACCGCGACAATCCTGTGCCTGGCGCTCGCGCTGGTCTTTGACCTGATCCTGATGCTCGTGGGTCGAGCGCTCACACCCTGGACACGCAGGAGGCCCGCATGAGCATCCTCAGCGACGCGTGGGACTACCTCACCACCGCACAGAACTGGACCGGCGCCAACGGCATTACGTCCCCCACGTTCGACGGCGGGTGGCGATTCTCGCGCGACTCGATTCTTGGGCTGGGGCTTGAGCACCTGTGGCTGTCGGTGGCAGCCGTCGTGCTCGCTATCGCGGTTGCACTCCCCTTGGGAATCTTCCTCGGTCACGTCCGCAAGGGCGGCACCGCCACGGTGGTCGTATCCAACGTGACCAGAGCGATGCCGACGCTCGCGCTGCTGACCTTGTTTGCAGCATCGGCCATTGGGTATGGCAACCAGGCCGTCATCCTCGCCGCAGCGATCTTTGCGTTCCCTCCCGTGCTGACCAACGCCTACACCGGTATGGCCGATGTTGACCCGGATATCCGCGACGCCGCGCTCGGACAGGGGCTCACCCGCCGGCAGGTGGCACTCAAGGTAGAACTCCCGCTAGCGATTCCGCTCATCGCGGCTGGACTGCGCACCTCGATGGTGCAGACGGTCGCGACTGTCCCCCTTGCGGCGCTTGTTGCAGGAGGCGGCCTGGGCGTCATCATCAACGAAGGTCTCGCGACGCAGCGGTACGGCCAGGTACTCGCCGGAGCCGTCCTCGTGGCCTTGCTGTCGCTCGGGATCGACGCGATCATGGCTCGTCTGCAGCGTGCCGCGACGCCCCAGCCGCTACGCGAAGCGGCCATGGCTGCCTGAACACGATCGTCACGATTTCGACGCGAATTGCACTTCGTCCGGCGCATCGTGCCTGGTCGTCCTAGCCTGGTAGGTGTTCACCGGGAACAACTGGGGCGGCGCGGTGGTTTGCACCGTTGACCGTCCCCTGACACGAGGAGCTGTGATGCACACCCGTTCCCTTCCGTTCGCGGCTATTGCCGCATCGGCCCTGATCATTGCCGGATGTTCGTCTGACGGAGGTGACTCCGCGGACCCGTCCGCCGAGGCGAGCACCGACGTGGGCGCCGCTGGCCCCACCGGAAACCCCGGAAGCACCACCGAGTGCCTGCCGGTCCCCGGCGACCAGCTCGTCGTTCTCGACGATGACTTGATGCTGCAAAACAGCGACAACATCATTCCTGCGCTCAACGAAGACGTCGCGAACGACGACGTGCTCGAGGCGCTCGCCGCCGTGTCGGAGACGCTCACCACGGATGGGCTGATTCAGCTCAACAAGGCCGTGGACATCGACCGCCGCACGTCCGAGGAAGTCGCCGAGGAATGGGTTGACGAGGCAGGATTCAGCATCGCCGAGGCTGGCGACGGATCCTCCATCACCATCGGCGCCGCAAACTTCTCCGAGAACATCACCCTCGCGGAGATCTATGCCGAGGTCCTCGACGACGCCGGCTACGAGACCGAGGTTCGCGAGATTGGTAACCGCGAAACCTACCTGCCGGCACTTGTTAGCGGCGAGATCGGCATCGTGCCCGAATACGCGGCAACCTTCACCGAGTTCCTGAACCTCCGCATCAACGGTGCTGACGCTGAGCCAGTGGCCAGCGGAGACATTGCGGACACCGTTTCCGCCCTCGAGCCGCTCGCGGCGGAAGAGGGCATCGTGGTCGGCGCTGCGGCCGATGCTCAGGACCAGAACGCCTTCGCGGTCACCTCGGCATTTGCCCAGGAGTACGAGGTCACGAACCTCTCCGACCTGGCAGCCACGTGTGAGGGCATCGTGCTGGGCGGACCTCCCGAGTGCCCCGAGCGCACCTTCTGCCAGGTGGGCCTGGAAGACACCTACGGCATCGAGGTGCAGCAGTTCCTGTCGCTCGACGCTGGCGGCCCGCTGACCAAGAACGCCATCACATCCGGTGAGATTGCACTGGGTCTGGTGTTCTCTTCCGACGGCGCGCTCGCAGTCGGCTAACGACGGTTTAACCACCCGCGAGGCCCGGCTCCCCTTTCGAGGGAGGCCGGGCCTCGTCGCGTTGTGGGGAGGGTGTCGCGGACTTCGACGGCGGCTCACTGTCCGGCGGTTCACGGGTCCGCGGCATCACGGTCCGGGGCGTCTCTGGCCTCAGTAGGACATTTGGGTCACTTTCTGGGCCGAGAGTGTCCCAAATCCCCTTCTGGGGAGGCTGTCGCACGCTCGGCTCTACGGAAACACAAAAGGGCCGCCCTCACGGACGGCCCTTCTTGGTGGTACACCCCCTGGGACTTGAACCCAGAACCCACTGATTAAGAGTCAGTTGCTCTGCCAATTGAGCTAGAGGTGCTTGCACGCGGCTGCGCGGTGCGAGAAACAACTTTAGCAGGAGAAGGGCCATTGTGTGAAATCGAGGTGACGAGCTCAAGAGACACGCTTCCACGAGCCCAGTATCGCTGGTCGCGAAGCCTGCCGGACGGCCCCAGCGCCCGCGATACCGTGGACCTATGAGCGACACTCGACTAAGCATCGGCGACAGTGCCCCCGACTTCACAGCCCCCACCGACCAGGGAAGTTTCTCCCTGGCAGACGCGCGCGGCAAGCACGTCATCCTGTACTTCTACCCCGCTGCGATGACGCCCGGCTGCACCACCCAGGCGTGCGACTTCCGCGACTCGCTGGACGCCCTACAGGCCGCTGGCTACGAGGTCGTGGGCGTGTCCAAGGACAGTCCCGAGAAGCTCGCGCAGTTCCGCGAGAAGGAGGGCCTCACTTTCACTCTCGTGTCCGACGAGGACAAGGCCATCCAGGAGGCCTACGCCGCCTGGGGCGAGAAGCAGAACTACGGCAAGACCGTCGTGGGCTCGATCCGCTCGACCGTCGTCATTGACCCCGAGGGCAAGGTCGAACTCGCGCTGTACAACGTGAAGGCCACCGGCCATGTCGCGCGCGTTCGCCGCGAACTCGGCATCGACTAGTCACTTCGACCCCGTCGACCCCAGTATCCTGGGGACCTCGCGCGAGTGGCGGAATTGGCAGACGCGCTGGATTTAGGTTCCAGTGTCTTAGGACGTGGGGGTTCAAGTCCCCCCTCGCGCACTTATCTACCAGGGCATTTACCCTGAAACCAGGCAGTCGCCTACACGATGCGCCTACAATGCCGTCATGGCATCCGTCACACCAGTCAAACGAGCCACCGGCTACGCATGGCGAGTCCAGGCCCGCGACGCAGGCGGACGGATGGTCCAAGAGACCTTCTTCCACAACGACCCACTGCAAGCAGAACGCAGCGCCCGCTCCTTCGCAAAGGTCGTCGACCGCCTCGGCATCACCGAAGCACGCCGCATCCGCAACGCCCGCGACCAAGCCGCACAAGGCGGCCACGACGTTGTCACCCTCAACGACTGGATTACCCGCTACCTCGACCCCACCACCGGTATCCTCGCCGGCGTCTCCCCCACCTCAAGAGCCCGCTACCAACAGATCGCGCGCGACGCGATCCTCCCCCACCTCGGAGAGCTACCCCTCGACGCCATCACCCGCGACGACATCAACGTGTGGCTCTCCCGCGTCGAGTCCGAACGCAAACCGGACGGCACGCCCCGCGCGGCGAAGACCATCCGCAACTGGCACGGACTGCTCTCTCAAGCACTCGCCGAAGCCCACAAGCGCGGCCTCATCACATCGAACCCCGCCCGCGGACTCAAAGCCACGCGCACCAAGAAGCGCAACATGGTGGTCCTCACACAGTCGGAGTTCAACACCCTCGCCCACTTCATCCCACCAACGTGGCGACCCCTGTTCGTCTTCCTCGCTGGGACCGGGCTGCGCTGGTCTGAAGCCACCGCGCTCACATGGGGAGACATCGACGCAGACTCGAACCCACCACTGGTGCATGTCACGAAGGCGTGGATCGACGGCGACAAGGGCGTGCCCCGCCATCTGGGCCCACCCAAGTCCCGCGCCGGAGAGCGCACAATCGCGATCCCCCCGGCACTCGTCCTCGAGCTCGGTCCCCGCGGCGCCGGTGACGCGCTCGTGTTCGCCACCTCTGCCGGGACGGCACACTGGTCGGGGTCGGTGTGGACTCGCGTGTGGAGTCCGGCCGTCAAGAACGCGAACGACCCGGCCGCATGCGCCAAGGCGAAGCTCACGCCCCTGGGAAAGCGCCCCCGCATCCACGACCTACGGCACACCCACGCGTCCTGGCTCATCGCGGCAGGTCGCCCACTGCCATACATTCAAGCGCGGCTAGGGCACGAGAAAATCACCACCACCGTAGACACCTACGGTCACCTCATGCCGGACGCCACAGCGGGCGACGCCGACGCTGTCGCCGCGATCATGGGCACGATCCTCACCGCCCCCGAACAGATCACCGGCTAGCCTTGCGCCTTCTTCTCCGCGAGGGCCGTTGCCTTCTCTAGTCGCTGCGGCAACTCCCCTATGTTCCAGCCCTCGCGCTCACGCAAAGCGATCTGCTCGCGGAGAAAGCTAGCCTCGACGTCGGGAAGGCCACGCTTCCGATAGATGATGGCGACCTGGTTCGCATACCCCGTGCCCGGATCGAACGTGCCTCCGTGGACTGCCCTGTGAGCGCGAGCCTCGCGCACGGTGGCTGCCAAGCACTCAAGAGCAAGCCGCTCCGCCTCTTCGAGCCGCCCCTCGCGCTTCAGTTCCTTCACGTATTTGATCTGCACGTTGTAGCGCTCGCCGCGAACCAGGGCGGCTTCCTGGACCGTCTCTAGCGCACGATCGGCCTCTTCCTGCTCGCCACGGAGAACTAAGTTAAGGAAGGGTGAGTCGGAGTGCTCGCCTCCATCGTCAGCGCCGCTCGCTGCTGGGGTGTCGCGTGTCGCCGGGACGGGGGGCGACGGCATCTCTGGGGGTTCCGCGCTGAGTCCCTGCTCGGCCGCATCTTCGCCTCTGCTCTTGCGGAATCTGTCAAGCCACCCCATTGTGCCTCCATGCTTCTACTGTCTCGATGATCCGCTCGTCTCGAGCGAAGTCCTCACGGCGCAACTCCACCAGTCGTCGCGTCACACCCAACTCTCGTGCGAGCGCGCCTGCATGCGAACCTACCAGCGCCTCCGCTGCCGCATACTCGACCGGCGAGATCAACAGCCGCGCCGCGTACTGGTCAGCCTGACGCTCGTCGCGGTGTCGGTCGTGGTCGCGGGTCCAGTCGTGACCGTGGTGCGCGTGGCCTAGCTCGTGCGCGAGCGTGACGCGCTGAGTCAACTCACTGCGGCGGTAGTTGAGCACGATGAGACCACCGCCGTACAGGTACCCGCTGGCGCGACCGATGTCGCGAAACTGCACCCTGTAGCCCATGTGCTCGGCTGTGCGGATGATCCGACCCATGACCCCCCTCAAGGTCTACTAGTCCTGCTGCGCTTCACTCTCGGCGTCGTCGTTGTCCACGCGAGCCGCGATGGGCAGTTCTTGCACTGTGCCAGTGCCGTCTGACACGGATCGGCGGCGACGCTCGCGTTCATCGCGTGCCTGCTCGATTGACTCGATCATTTCGCGAGGCATGTACTCCTCACGGTCGCGTACACGACGCTCGAGCTGCCGGATCCCCGCCTTCAAATTCCTCATGGCCTCCGGCGTCTCGTCGTCGGCGTCGAGGAGACCGCGCAACTGTTCGATGTGGTCAAGCAGGTGCTCGTGGTCTTCGCGTAGTCGCATCTCGTAGTCGGAGTGGTGCGGGTCGCTAGGCAGGTCTCGTCCTGCCCGCGCAAGGAGCGAAATTTCGCTGAGCGTGATGTCGGAGATTGAGTGGGAGTCGTAGGCCGCGGTCCCGTACTCAAGTAGTTCGTCCCACGCCGTGTCGTAGATCTCCTTGAAGAGTTCGGAGGCACGGTCGTCTAGGTCGAACGCGCTCGCGATTGCAAGGAACTGCTCGAGGTCGATCGCATAGTCGCGAGACTCGATCCTGCGGTACGTGCCGTATGAGATGCCGGTTAGCGCTGCGGCTTGCTCTTGACTCAGGCCGGCTTCGGCTCGCATGCCTTTGAGCCGGCGGGCGAGTACGCGGCTCATAGGCCCTACTGGGCGGTCCTTCTTCGAAGATCGTTGTGCCATACAGCACACGATACGCCAAATGTGAAACAATCGGCGCGCCACATTTGACGTTGCGCAATACTGCGCAGATGATGTTTCACATGGCACGACGCATCGACAACACCGCGCTGCGGGCGATCAATACAACGATGACCCGCCGAGGAATCTCACAGCGAGACCTCGCCGAAGAGACCCTCATCCCCCTCTCGACTCTCCACCGTCGACTTGTCGGCGCAAGCCCCCTCACGATCGACGAGTTCATCTCCATCTGCATGGCTCTCGACATCAACGCAGGACGCCTAATGCAGGCCCTCGCCGCCGAACAGCGCACTGCCATGGGGCAAGCATCATGAGCGACCTCACCGTCAAGGAAGTCGCCAGCGAGCTCCGCTGCTCCGAGCACACCGTGTACGGGATGATCCGCAGCCGACGCCTGGACCACTACCGCGTCGGCGGCACCACAGGTCGAATCCGCATCACCCGCGAAGCCCTCGACGCATTCCGCGGAGCGACCGTCAACCGTGACCCCTGGGCACGCACCCGCCCCCTCAGGAGCCGCGCATGAACGCCTCGACCCTCGGTGCTGCAGCGATCCGCGCAGAACTCGCCGACGCCACCGAGCACCGCGACATCGCCGCCACCATCGGCGACCCCCGACGCGTCAACCACCACCAGACGGAGGCGCGCAAAGCCACACAAGCCGCCCGCGTCCTCCACATCATCGCCCGCGGACACACACATGCCCTCGAACAGGAGACCGCAGCATGAACAACCCCACCGACACCACCACAAGCTGGACACCAGACGAACGACGCAAGGGACTGGACCGCAACTCTCCCGCCACTGTCGCAACCGTCACCGTCGGCGACACCGTCGAGCACTACGTCCGGGCCGGCAACACTCAGATCCGCGTCAACGACGGCGTGCAGGCACGGGAAGCGGTGTTCATGCACGAGGTCAAGCGCCGCATGCACACGTCCGACCCGCTGTTCTCAATCCTGCGTGAACCGGTCGGCTACAGCGAGGACCTCGCGTCATGAAGCGCGACATTCTCGCGACGTTTGGCCTGTTCGGTTTCGCGTTCGGACTGACGATTGCTGGCCTTTTCACCGATGGCGGCACGTCCGCATGGCTGCACATCGCCGCGATCGTTCTTGCGGCCCTGGCCCTGTGTTGGTCCTGGTTGCAGGCCCTCGGTGAGGCGGACCGTCAGCGTCTGCGCGCTCGCCACTATCAGCGCACGACTCGCACCCAGGCACGCCGCTACAACGAGCTGCGCGCGTTCACCGTCGCCCTGGGCGCAGAGGTTGAGAGGAAGTCATGAGCAAGTACACGAAGGAATCGCCGTTTGAGTTCGAGGGCGTGCGGATCTATCGCCTCGAATGCGGAGAGGTGTCGGTCGGACGCGTTCCGTTCAAGGTCAATCCATCGGCCTATACGGACGTGCAGGCGAGCGCCCTTCACGCCTTCATCGAAGCCGAGCGCGACGAGTGGCACTACACGAACGCCGACAGGACGGAAGCGCGCAAGGGGCGGCTCACTGTTCGCCAGTCGCTCACGTACCACCTGCTCGAAGTGACCCCGCTGTGGACGATGACGCACGACGACTTCCCTGGTGCCTCCATGCACAGCAAGCAGTCGAAGCCGACCAGCAAGTCAAAGCCGGGATATGCGTTGCGGCTCGCCTGGTTCGAGCAGATGGACGACTTCCTAGCCTGGCACACCTCGTGGGCTGGTTCGACATCAACACCAACCACGGCACCGGACGAGCGCACTGGGACCGCACCGGCCACCCCGAATGCACCGCCATGCACCTCACCCTCAATCACGTCATCTACACACTCATGCAGATCGCAGAGCGGGACTACAAGGGCGAGAAGTGCTACCAGTGCCCCGACTTCAACTTCAAGGGCCACCCTCACTCGCGGGAGCACGAAGTCGATTTCTGGCTACACCGCTACTACCTGCCACGAGTCCATGACGTGTGGCCCGACCATTCGCACGCCGACCTCGACACGTATATCGCCAAGTGCGCCAGCGAGCTCGAAGTGGGCTGGGCGTTGGAGGTGGCCGCATGAGTGACCTCCTCACCCTCCTAGACGACCTCGACGTGCAACCCGCAACCGAGGTGTACGCACTCATGCCGGACATGGCCACCGCATGCGGGCTGTGCACCCTATGGAACTGCACCGACTGCACCCACCGAATCGCACACACGAGCGACACCGGCTGGGACTTCCCCTGCCCCCAAGTCACATGCCCGGACTGCCTCATCGCCGACATGCACCTACGGGCACGCCAGATGCAAAGCAACCAAGCGAGGGCAGCAGCATGACCGCCGAATGTCGTGACCCATGGCACATCAGCGAGGACAGGCCCGAATGCTCATGCGTCCAGGACGCCGAGTACGACGCATACATCGAGTCGCAGCGTGTCCGCATCTGCTTGCCCTGCCAGGCCGGGGATCACCGTGCCTGCGACCCCGTGTTCTGCGACTGCGTCCACGCGATCGAACCCTCAGTTTCCCCACCGACCGGTGGGGACGCCCTGGACGGACCCGCCACCGATGCGGGACAGATTCGTCCGTCCAGGGCGACACCACCATCCACACACACGACACACACCGGAGTGACCTCATGACCAGCAAGAACACTGCGCCTGACCTCGCAGCCCTCGTCAACGAAGAACTCACCCTCGCCGCCGCGGCCGAGCAGATCGCTGAACGCCGCGCCACCATCAAGGCCACCCTCATCGACAACCTGCCCATCGGGTCCCACGACATCGGAGACCACACCGTCCAGGTGCGCGCCGGTGCCCGCCGCGTCGACCCCGGCAAGGTCGCCGCCAACCACCCTTATGAGCAGTCCCCCGAGCTGTACAAGCACACCGTCGACACCACGGCAGTGAAGCACCACCTCGCGCCCGCCGAGCTCGACGGCTACAAGACCGACGGACAGCCGACCGTCGTGGTGAAGTAGTGAGTTACGCTCTGCGTCCGGTCAAGACGCTCAATCGCCACTTGAGGCGCGAGAACACCCGCGTTCGGCGCGGGGGGAGCGCCGAGTCCGGTGTGTATTCCTCGGGCATGTACGTCCGTGCCGGGATCGAATGCTCGACAGTCTCGTACCCGCCCCATTCCTCGTTGAGCTTTTCCTCTGTGAGGGGTGGACGCGGAGCAACGTCGCTTAGCCGCATCGTTCGCATCCGTCGCGAGAGCCTGCGGAAACGGGTTGGCGACGCGGTCCAGGTGAAGACGATGCGAGCCTCGTGCCATACGCCTGGGTCGCATGTCACCGTCAAGTGGAAGTGGTCGCCGCTTCCCATTCGTGGCACAAGCGCGAACTGCTCGCGCCACGACCCGAAGCCGTGCGAGCTCGTCCTCTTCTCGCCCTGTACAAAGACCTGGCACCCGGCGCCGGTCACCTCGACCCGGTACGCATCGCCGTCCCCGGTGTTCGCCACTTCACACTCGAGTGCCGCCGCAGCGGACTGCGGCGATTCGCCGTCGTACCGCCAAGTTGACTTCGACGAGTGCGCGACCCACTCAGCCCGACGTCCGTCCAGCATTCGCCAAAAGAGCGAGAGCACGAGCGTCGCTGTCACCGACACGGCGGTCGCGATCGCCGCAACGCTGGCAAAGGTCATGGGCTCGGTTTCCATGCGCGAATGCTACCGACCGGCGGTGACACCATGACCACCACTATCGATACCGCGCCAGAGGCCCGCTACGCCGAGTTCGCCGACATGAGCCCGGATCTCGCCCTCAAGGAGTACCGGTGGGTCATCGAAGACGGCATCCTCAACCAACCCCGCTCATTGCAGAAGCGCATCGGACCGTCAGAGATCGGCGACCCATGCGACCACTGCCTCGCCGCGAAGCTCGCAGGCTGGACCAAGACCGACGATGGCATCCCCTGGCTACCCGCCATCGGAACCGCCACCCACGCCTTCCTCGAAGAGCTCTTCATCCGCCACGAAAACCAACGCGGGGCCCAACACAACGGCGGCCTCAGGTACCTCACCGAACGCCGCGTCAGCGTAGGCGAAATCGGCGACCAAGACATCACCGGATCCACCGACCTCTTCGACACCGTCGCAGGCATGGTCATCGACCACAAGATCGTTGGCGCATCCACCCTCAAACAAGCACGCACCAAAGGAGCGAAGCCCCAGTACCGGGTCCAGGCACACCTGTACGGACGTGGCTGGACCCGCGCCGGATTCAACGTGCGCCACGTTGCCGTGTGCTTCCTCCCCCGCAACGACGTGTCCCTGAACAACGCCATCTACTGGCACGAACCCTACGACGAACAGATCGCGCTCGACGCCCTCGAGCGCGCCAACCAACTCCACCGCAACATCACCGCACTCACCTCCGTCAGCGAAGACGCCAGAGACGCGTGGATCACCAGTCTTCCTCGCGACAGTTCCTGCTGGGACTGCGCCAGGTATCCCGACGGCACGGGACAGACCAAACCAGGTCACGCCGCACCGCAGGAGGCATTCGCCGGCCTGCTCCCCCAATAACGCAGCACCAACCGAAAGGCAGCAGAACAATGACCGACGCCAGCGACTTCCTCATGGGAGGCGGATCCGCATCCGCATTCCAAAAGGACGACCCCATCGGCACGTCCATCACCGGACAGATCGTCACCACCGAGGTCCGCCAACAGACCGACATCCAGTCAGGCCAGCCCCTCACCTGGGACAACGGCGACCCCAAGATGCAGCTCGTCGTCACCATCAACACTGACCAGCGCATCGACGACGAAGACGACGGCAACCGTGCCCTTTACGTCAAGGGCTCCAAGTCCATCGGTTCCAAGTCCCTGCACGACGCAGTCCGCGCCGCAGTCCAGAACGCGAACGCCAAGGGCCTCGAACCCGGCGGCACCCTCACCGTCACGTTCATTGGCACCGAACCATCCAAGACCCGCGGCTTTAACGACCGCAAGCTGTGGGAAGCAACCTACAAGGCCCCGGACCGGGCAGCAGAAACCGGCGGGTTCCTCGGAACCACAGAACAGACCGCACCTGCAACCACCGCAACCCCGGCACCCGCAACCACGACTCCTGCCCCCGCACCTGTTGCAGAAGCCACCCCAGCCGC
Organism: Demequina flava; assembly: GCF_000975035.1. Classification (GTDB taxonomy): domain Bacteria; phylum Actinomycetota; class Actinomycetes; order Actinomycetales; family Demequinaceae; genus Demequina; species Demequina flava. The sequence goes on from NZ_BBRA01000001.1 coordinate 387,968, forward strand.
AGCTTCACAGGAGACCCCGGCAGTCAAGGCCAAGCAGCTCAAGGCCCTCGGCATCACCGACGACGTCATCGCCGCTCAGCTCGGCGTCGACGCATCCATCGTTCCCGCACTCCTCGCCTAACGAGGGCCCATAGACGGCCAGCCCACCCCCTGCTGGCCCGTCCTGCCCCAAAACCGGTGGGCAGCCCGTTCGAGCCGGGCCAGGACGCGAAAAGCACGCACACCACTAGGAGCATCCGTTGACACTGCTCGACACCGCCAACCTCTGGCTCGAGGCCGGCACAGCCGTCGTCCCCACCGCCACCGACGGCACCAAACGCCCCGGCCTCCCCCAGTGGAAGCAATTCCAAACCGAACGCCCAACCCCCACAGACCTCGAAACCTGGTTCACACCAGGACGCACCGACGGCATCGGGCTCATCTGCGGCCAAGTGTCCGGCAACCTCGAAATGGTCGAGTTCGAGGGCCGCGCCACCCACCTCATCCCCGAACTCGCCGAGCTCATGGCCGACAACGGATTCGCGGACCTCTGGACGCGCCTCACCGCCAACGGATACGTCGAAACCACCCCCTCCGGCGGCATCCACATCTACTACCGCGTCGACGGCGACGCAGCACCCAACACCAAACTCGCATCCAAGCCCCGCGACGGCGGCGGCGTCGACGTCCTCATCGAAACCCGCGGCGAAGGCGGCTTCACCGTCATCGCCCCCTCCGCAGGCCGCACCCACCCCACCGGCCTCGCCTGGACCACCATCACCGGCACCCCACAGTCGGTTCCCACCATCAGCATCGACGACCGCGACGCCCTCTTCGCCCTCGCATCCACCCTCGACAAAATGCCCGAACAGGCACTCCCAGCCACCCCGGCAGCCGCCCACAACCCCGCCGACGGGCTACGTCCCGGCGACGACTTCGACGCCCGCACCACATGGGACGAAGTCCTCACCCCAGCAGGCTGGACAAAGACCAAACGCATCGGCGCCGGTTTCGGATGGACCCGCCCGGGCAAAAACGCAGGCGACGGCATCAGCGCAACCACCGGGCAGAACGAGCACGACCGCCTCTACGTGTTCACCACGAGCACTGAACTCCCCACCGAGAACCCCCTGTCAAAGTTCGCGGCCTACGCGATCCTCCACTACGCCGGCGACTACACGGCAGCCGCCAAGCAGCTCGCGAAAGACGGCTACGGCACGATCGCCACCCGCCTCGCCCCCGACAACCCCACCGCCGAAGACCTCAACCAGCTCGTCGCCCCCACCGAAAGCACCCCCACATGGAACAACCAGCCACCATCATCAACAGCACCTGCAACGGAAACCTCCACGGCGACCACAACTGGGCCCACAGCCCCCGCACCGGCCGCGACATCTGCATCTGCTGCGGAACCCAACGAACCGACCACCCCGCCGGCGCGTGACGCCGAACCCAACGAAGACAACACCGCACTCCTCCTCGTCGACCAACACCAATACGAAATCCGCTACTGCCAAGGCCGCGGCGGCTGGCTCACCTGGAACGGCCACCGCTGGACCGAAGACGACCGCGGCCACATCCGCCAACTCGTCCGCACCATCGCCCGCCGCCTCCCCAAAGGCGAAGGCTGGGACACCTACCGCAAACGCGCGCTCTCAGCGAACGGCGTCAAAGGCATCATCGACCTCGCCGCATCCGACCCACGCATCGTCGCCCACATCGCCGACCTCGACGCACGCCCGTACGAACTCAACACCCCCGCAGGCGTCGTCAACCTCCGCACCGGCACCATCAACAAACCCGACCCCGCAGCACTCCACACCCGCTCCACCACCGTCGCACCCAACTTCAACCAACCCGCACCAATGTGGAACAAGTTCCTCGCCGACACCTTCGCAGGCGACCCCACAATGACCGCCTACGTCCAACGCCTCCTCGGCCTCTCCCTCGTCGGAGTCGTCCTCGAACAAATCTTCCCCTTCGCCCACGGCGCCGGAGCCAACGGCAAAACCACCCTCTTCTCAGTCGCCCAACACCTCGCAGGCATGGGCCCCACCGGCTACGCCATGAGCGCCCCCGCCACCATGCTGCTGGCCACCAAAAACGACGCCCACCCCACAGAACTCGCCCGCCTCTCCGGCGCACGCATGGTCGTCACATCCGAACTCGAAGACAACCAACGCTTTGCAGAAGCCAAAATCAAACTCCTCACCGGCAAAGACACCATCTCCGGCCGCTTCATGCGCCAAGACTGGTTCGACTTCACCCCCACCCACACCCTCTGGCTCCTCGCCAACTACCAACCCGAAGTCCGCGCCGGCGGCGACGCATTCTGGCGCCGCGTCCGCCTCCTCCCCTTCCTCCACACCGTCCCACCCGAACAACGCGTCCCAGACCTCGAAGACAAACTCATCGACCAAGAAGGCCCCGCCATCCTCGCCTGGATGATCCAAGGAGCCGCCGACTACTTCACCCAAGGCCTCGCCGAACCCACCTCCGTCACCCGCGCCACCGCCGCCTACCAACGCGACCAAGACTCCCTCGCAAGGTTCGTCGACGAATGCTGCGAACTCGGCCCCCTCAGCGACCCCAACATGTCCGTCCCCTCCCACGAGCTACGCCGCGCATACGAACGCTGGTGCACCGCCGAAGGAGAAGAACCCCGCAACCAACGCTCCATGACCACCAGCCTCAAAACCCGGTTCGACGTCATCACATCACGCACCTCAACCCTTCGAATCCTCAAAGGAATCCGGCTCGCAGGAAGCGTCACCGATGCGTCACCCGAAGCGTCATCCCAAGGGTTCCTCGACGGCACCGATCGTTCGGATAGAGGCGGATGGTGACCCATGAATGACGCATACACCCCAAAAAATGACACCACCAGTGACGCATCGGCGACGGCAAATCCGCAGGTAATGACGCTTAATGACGCTAGTGACGCATGTTCTGAGTTAGCAGCCCTTACGCGCGCGTATACGCGCACATGTGGACCGACGAACCAGGAACAAGCGTCACAAGCGTCACTGATCGCCACTCAGAAAGCCGTGGCATGACCCAACCCACACCCCAATGGCTCATCCTCCACACCCAACAAACCGGAGACGACCCCACCCTCACCGGCACCCAAGCCCACCCCCGCCACTGCAAAAAATGCGGACGCCTCACCCTCACCGGATACGACTCCCACATCATGGCCGGCCTCGCCATCACCAACCCCAACCCCCTCACCCCGAGGCTCGAAGCCGCCGCCGTCATCCTCCACATCCCCACCTACCGCCTCTGGGGCACCCCCGGCCACTACCAACTCACCCCACGCCACCAACCACGCATCCCACCCCTCGGCACACACCCACCCGCCAACCAAGTCACCGTCCTCGCCCAACACAACTGCCACCACCCACCCCTCAGCCGCGAAACACTCCCGACCCGACCACCACAAAGCGCCATCGACCTCGAAAGGATCCCCTTCTAATGGACAACCACCGCCCACACGATCGCCTCACCCGAACGCTCGCCACCGCCGAGTCAGCGCGAAACAGTCATCACACAATGCGGCACGGGAACGAGTGCGACTGCCCAGGACGCGACACCCTCGAGGCAATCCTCGACGAGCTCCTCTACGCCATAGACGAATGGGAGGACGAACTGTGACCCGCAACCGCAAGAGCGCCAAAGCCGCCGGCGCCAAATTCGAACGCGACATCGCCGACTACCTCAAAGACACCCTCCAAGACGACCGCATCGACCGCCGCGTCAAAACAGGAGCCAAAGACCGCGGCGACATCACAGGCCTCCGCATCCACGGCCAACGCCTCGTCATCGAATGCAAAAACGAAGCCACACTGAAGATCGGACCCTGGATCCGCGAAGCCGAGGTCGAACGCGGCAACGACGACGCCCTCGCAGGCATGGTCGCCCACAAACGCCATGGCGTCGGAAGCCCCGCAGATCAGCTCATCACAATGACCCTGCGCGACCTAACCGCCCTCATCAGCGGCACACGACCCGAGGAGGACAAGTGACCAGTCAAGTGAGCCTCACGCGTCGCGCGCGTGAGCAAGTCCCCGCAACCGACTTGGAGCGGGCTGCACTGGAGACGGTCGAGCTGCTCGAGGAGGTCGCCGCGCTAATCCCGACAGATGATGCGACCGCCGTGGAGTCGTCTGGTGGGAAGCCTTCGAAGCGTGCCGTGTTTCCGGCGCCCTGGAACACCCCGGCTGGGAACATGCATACGACGGTCGGTGAACGCGCGAGGGAGCATGAGCTCAACTTGTGTTTGTTGCTGTTCGGTGGTGTCCGGTATCGGGGCCGGTCGGATGCGAACACTATGGCTGCGATCATGCGGATTCCTGACCTCGTCGCCGCAGCGGTGCGCGCAGGGTACGCAGACAGGCGGTACGTGACGGATGCCGTGAAGGAGCTCAGTGGATGGCCGGCCTTGCTGCGGCGCTTCCTCGACCACGATCCCGAACCGGGGGATCCGCGGCCGTGGACGCGAGCACCGGGGGACCTTTGCTGTCCTCACTGCGATTGTCGGTTGTGGCTGCGTCCCGGCTGGCAGCATCAAGGCGCGGGCGCTGACGTGTGGTGTCGTCACTGTCGAGACGAGCATGGCCAGTGGCTGCGTTGGCCCGCTGATGCGTGGGTGGCAGTCCTGCAGCAAGCAGATGTCTAGCCTGCTTGCTGCAGGACCCTGCACTACTTGCTCTCGACGATCGCCGAGCCGGGCTGAACACCGCCATCAATGAGCCGGAATGCTAGCGCGTAGTCCTTCGCACGACGATTGTCGCCTTGACTCACGCTGTGCACGATCGCCTCGAGCAGAGCCTTCTTCGCGGGTAACTTGTCAACGGCCATGGTTGGCCTCCTTTCAGGTAGGTCCGTTCACTGTCCCAGAGCCCTGTGACACGCCAGGCAGACGGGTCCTTGCAATAGTTATCCACAGCCCCTACTCTTGGTGGTGAACAAGTGCGCCCTCACGCGGGCGCGCAACACGAGGCCTCGACCACACCGGTCGGGGCCTTCGTCATTCCCCAAACGTTCCTCCCTGCCAGTTCGTGTGTGTGCTGCCATGTCGAGGACCCTGCCGCCCGAAGGACCACGGGCCAGCCGAAAGCGCCGGCTGCAACCGCCCCTACATCGTCTCCAGCGGACTGTTTGCGACGGAGCGCCAACACGTACCCGCAACGGGCCAGGAGCCCAGCGGCCACGCCAACCCCACCACCTCGGAGGCACGCCGCAACCACACGCCCAGGAGGCCCCTCATGCCCAAGCGCATCGAATGGACCCCCGACAAGGACGAATACCTCCGCACCAGCGCCACCGCAATCCCTCCCCTGTCCCTCAACACACAAGCCAAACACCTCGGGGTCTCACACGGATCGGTCGCGAAGCGCCGCAAACACCTCGGCATCAAGTCCGACCACGCCGGCACGAAAGCAGCCGTCGAAGCACGCAGCATCACCGCCGCAGAACGCCGGGCGACCCTCGAGCACCGCCACCTCGACCGCATCGAAGCAATCCTCGCCCGCCTCGAAGCATCCGAATTCATCACCATCCTGCGCGGCGAAGGCGGCGTAGAGAACGAAGCAACCGTCACCCGGCCACCGACACGAGACGAACGCGACCTCGCATCCTCGATGACACAACACTGGGCCGCGATCGAACGCATCCGCCGTATGGACACCAACAACGGCACCTCCGAGGCCGTGTCCATGCTTGGAGGCATCGCACAAGCCATCGCAGACGCCGCCGCACAAATGCCTGAGGACGGACCGGGCACGTGACCAACGTCAGCGACTCGCTGGCCGTCCTGCAGTCGTTCCTATCCCCGCGGCAACTGTGGTCGATTGCCCGCTCAACGGCCCGCGTCAACCTCTGGACCGGATCCATCCGCTCCGGCAAAACCATCGCATCCCTCCTGCGCTGGCTCATCTTCATCGCCACCGCACCCCGCGGCGGCGAACTCGTCGTCATCGGCCGCACACGCGAATCCATCGCCCGCAACGTCTTCGGCCCGCTCAAAGACCCGTCACTGTTCGGGCCACTCGCCGCACACGTCGAATACACCGCCGGTGCACCCACCGCGACCATCCTCGGCCGCACCATCCACGTCCTCGGCGCCAGCGATTCCCGCGCCGAAGCCGTCCTCCGAGGTCTCACCGTCGCCGGTGCGTATGTCGACGAAGCAACCCTCGTCGCCGAAGCGTTCTGGACGCAGCTGATCGGCCGCATGTCCGTGCGTGGCGCGCAACTCTTCGCCACCACCAACCCCGACGGGCCCGCACACTGGCTGAAGAAGCAAGTCGTTGACCGTGTCGACGAACTCGGCTACCGGGTGTTCCAGTTTCGCCTCACGGACAACACGCACCTCGACGCCGACTACGTCTCGCAGATCTGCCGCGAATACACCGGCCTTTGGTATCGCCGCTTCATCCTCGGCGAATGGGTGCAAGCCGCCGGCGCCGTCTACGAACAATGGGACCCCGACCGACACGTCATCCGCGCCCACGAACTACCCACCATGGACCGTGTTCTCACAGCGGGTGTCGACTACGGAGACGAGCACGCAACCCGCGGCTACCTCATCGGCATCGGACCAGACACCCGCGAGGACCACAACGGCGAGCACCGGCTCTACGTCCTCGCGGAATGGGCGCCGGGCAAAGGCACCATCGGCCAACGCTCCACATCGCTCCGGCAATGGCTCGCTGGCCAGCCGCACGACAAGTGGCGCACTCCCGAATGGGTGTCTGTCGACTCCGCAGCCGCAGCGTTCAAGAACCAGTTGTTCCACGACGGTGTCCCCGGGGTCCGCAACGCCCACAAGGCCGTCCTCCCCGGCATTCAAGCCATCGCGGGACTCCTCGCCGTGAACAAGCTCGTGGTCGCTGACACGTGTGAGCAGCTCATCAACCGTATCCCCGGGTACGTGTGGGACGACAAAGCCACCAAGCGTGGCGACACCGCACCCGTGAAAGCCGATGACGACGAAGCCGACGCCCTCCGATACGGGGTCTACACCACCCGCATCGACTGGCGACCCCTGATCCCGATCGCACCAGCCATGGACACCGCACCAGGCAACGACACCGACGACTAACCCAGGAAGGGGAGACTCGTGCCGCTTCCTCAATCCAACCGCCCCTGGCCACCACCAGAGCTCCACAAGATCGACCGCGCCATGCGCGAGTGGTCAGCCTGGTACGAAGGCACCCCCGAAGCGCTCTCGGCGTTCTACGCACCCCGCCAGCGCGAATCAGTTCAGCAAAGTGAGCGCCGCGCAGGTGGCGTACTCGGTCTTCTGCAGCGCATGTGGTGGGGCCGCATCCCTGCGAACCCGTCCGAACGGATCGACCAGGCCCACCTGCCCGTGGCCGCGGACATTGCGCGTGGCAGTGCCGACCTGCTGTACGACGAGGCACCCCAGATCACGGTCAGTGAATCCAAGAGCACGCAGGCCCGCATCGACTCGTACATGCCGGACGTGCACCAGGTCCTCGCGAACGGTGCCGAACTTGGGTCAGTGCTCGGTGGCCGCTTCCATCGCGTCACCTGGGACAAGACTGTCGCCGACCGGCCATTCGCGACCACCGTCGATGCCGACGCCGCGTACCCCGAGTTCACTTGGGGCCAACTCACGACAGTCACGTTCTGGTACGTCGTCGCCTCCGACGAGACCCGCTCCAAGGTGTGGCGTCACCTCGAGCGCCACGAGCTCGACGCCGACGGCTACGGACTCGTGTTCCACGGCCTCTACGAAGGTACCGACAGTGAGCTCGGTCAGCGTCGCCCGCTGAACGTCCAGGCCGCGACAGCACCATTGTCGAACCTGGTCGACGAGTTCGGCGCCCTCAAAGAGGGCCGCACCAAGGGCCTCAACGTCGTGTACGTGCCGAACCAGACCCCGCAGCGACGTTGGCGGCATCACGACCCAGGCATGTTCCTTGGGCGCTCCGACCTCGATGGTGTCGAAGCGCTCATGGACAACCTCGATGAAGCGTTCTCGTCGTGGATGCGGGACATTCGCATCGGCAAGGGCCGCATCATCGTCCCCGACTACATGCTGCGGTCCAACGGTCCCGGCGCGGGCACGACGTTCGACCTTGACCGCACCGTGTACGACTCGCTCAACATCCCCGACACCGAGGGTTCAGCGCCTCCGATCATCGCGCAACAGTTCGCGATCCGGGTCGAAGAGCACCTGGCAACGTGCGAGAAGATCACGCAGCAGATCGTCCACACAGCCGGCTACTCGTCGCAGACGTTCGGTGACGACGCAGACGGTGCGGCGGTCACTGCGACCGAGGTCAAGGCTCGTGAGCGTCGCACGTTCCGTACCCGCAATCGGAAGATTCGCAACGAGACGCCCGCGGTTCGTGCCCTGGTGGCGAAGATGCTGTCCATCGATGCTGCCGTGTTCAACACCGGCGGCCTCGACCTGACGGAACCTATCTCGGTCGAGTTCCCCGACACTGCTGAGGACAGCCCACTGGCGATGGCGCAGACTGCGCAAGCGCTCTACACGGCGCGTGCGGCATCCACCGCAACGCTGGTGCGGATGCAGCACCCTGACTGGACCGGCCAGCAGGTGCAGGACGAAGTGCAGCTGATCATCGCCGAACAGCGCTCCGTCGTCGACCCCTTCACCATCGGGTCGTAGACCGTGGCCCGCTACGAGCCGGACGGGCGTGACGGGCTCGACCGGCTCATCGCCACGATCGTCGAACTGTTCTCCACCGCAGAGCAACGCCTCACCGCGTCGCTCGCCCTCCAAGGCCGTGTGGGGCTCGAACAGGGTCAAGGTCCTGACGAGGCGCTCAACCTCGCGGAACTGCGACGCGATGCCGAGCAGATCGCGCGGGAGTTGCGAGACGCGTACCCCGACGAGGTCGCACGGATCGCTGACACGGCTGCGGAGTGGGGCGCCGAAGCAGCCTTGCAGGAGATGTCGGCGCTGGCGAAGGTTACGGACCTCACGACCACCGCGGGCCTGCCCGGGTCCCCTGCCGCACAGTCGATGGTTGCGGACCTGACGAACGCCCTCGACGACGTCACCATGCGTGTCCTGCGGTATCCGGACGACGTGTACCGCGCCACCATCGGCCAAACGGCAGCCGCTGTGCCCCTGGGGCAAGCGACCGGCGTGCAAGTGCAGCAGGCGGCGTGGAACGAGCTCCTCAACCAACGCGTCACCGGCTTCACTGATGCTGCTGGTCGGCGCTGGTCCCTCGCCTCGTACGTTGAGATGGCCACGCGTTCGGCCACCCGTCGTGCTTTCGACGATGCGAAGGTCGCGGGGATGCGTGAGAACGGCGTCGAGTTCGTGACCGTCGTCGTCGGCTCCGGTAGTTGCAAGAACTGTGCTGCGTGGGCTGGACGCATCCTGCGTGTCGACGATGGGCCCACGGGCCGTATCGAAGTGCCGTCCATGCTGGACCCTGACGAAACCGTGTCGGTGCGGTGCGCCGGGACGCTCGAGGATGCGAAGCGTGCCGGATGGAGGCACCCAAACTGTCGATGCAGCACTGCCGCATACGTGCCCGGGACCACGCCCGTCGTCGATGCCACGACCTACGACCCGGAAGCGGAACAGGCACGCCAGCGCCTGCGGTACCTCGAGCGTGAGGTGCGCCGCTCGAAACTGCAGGCCGCGAATGCTCTCACCGACGCGGACCGGACCGCAGCGAACGCTCGCGTCCGTGACCTGCAGTCGAAGATCCGTGAACACGTGTCCGCGACCGGCCTGCAACGCCAGCGCCGTCGCGAGCAACTGAACCTCGGCAACCGCCGAACATAACCGCCCCCAGGAGGGGCCTCACCCATTCCCCAGGAGGGAACACGCCATGCCGAAGAAGTTCTATCTACTCGCCCGCAAGGGCATGATCCGCCTCAACGACACCGACAACGGTGCAGGAGGCGGTTCGACTCCACCCGAGGGCGGCACACCGCCCGCCGCTCCCTCTGCAACGCCTCCCGCGACGCCGCCGGCTACACCGACGCCGCCAGCCGCACCCGAGGGCGACAAGGGCAACGCGTGGGACGGCAAGGTTGAGTCACTCCCCTCCGGCGCACAGGACCTGATCCGCCAACTGCGCAGCGAGAACGCTCAGAAGCGCACGAAGGCGTCAGAGGCCGAGACTGCGCAACGTGACGCCGTGATGGCGCTCGCAAAGGCCGTCGGGCTCGAACTGCCCGAGGGCGCCGAGACTCCCGACCCTGCCGCCATGGCGCAGCAGCTCGTTGACTCCCAGACGGAAGCGAAGGATGCGCACATCGAACTCGAGGTGTACCGCACCGCACGCGACCACGGCGGGGACCCTGCCCGCCTCACAGACTCCCGGACCTTCCTGGCGAAGGTCGCGGACCTCGACCCCACGGACGAGGACTTCACCACCCAGGTGACTGATGCCGCCAAGGCTGCGGTCACCGCGAACCCATCGCTCACAGCCGTCCAGGTGGCGGGTCAGAGCACGGTCCAACACCCCGGCGGGTCCGGGGAGAAGGCCATCACCGTCGAGCAGTTCAAGGCCATGAAGCCGGCCGAGAGGAACGAGCTCTTCCAGACGGACCCCGACCTATACCGCCAACTGACCGGCCGCTGAGCCGGGAAGGAGACCACTCACCATGACTGCCACCACTTCCGGTGACCTCTACGCCCCCGAGGTGTGGGAGGACGCCGCACAGGCCGAGTTCATCGGCAAGTCCATCGTTGCTACCACCAGCGCCGTCCTGCAGGACGACACCCTCGCGGGCCAGCCCGGCGAGACCGTCGAATTCCCCAAGTGGATGGCACTGGGAGAACTTGACGACCTCTCTGAGGGCACCGCGATGACCCCCGAGAAGCTGTCGCAGCGCTCGTCCAAGGCCACCATTAAGGAGGCTGGCAAGGCTGTCGAGATCACCGACACCGCCAAGCTGGTCGGCATCGGTAACGCCCAGGACGAGGCGATCCGCCAGTTCGGCGTGCTCGCCGCCCGCAAGGTTGACGCCGATCTGATCGCCGCTGCACAGGCCACCGTCACCGGTGGAATCACCTATGCCGACGGCACGACCGCCACCGACTCGGCGCCCCTGACCTGGGACTCTACTTCCGGAGCCGTCTTCGGATGGGACGCCTACGTCGACGCGACCGCAGAGTTCGGGGACGACCTCGAGCCCGAGGAGTTCGGCGGCATCTTCATCAACGCGAAGCAGCGCGGCCAGCTGTTCAAGGACGACGACTTCGTTCGTGCCGACGGCTCTGCGGGCAACGACGTGATCCGTCGTGGCCTCATCGGCACGCTGGGAGGCGTGCCCGTGTTCGTCACGAACCGTGTCGCAGCCGACAAGTTCCTGGTCCTGAAGAACAACTCGCTGGGTGTGATGTGGAAGCGTCGCCCCCTCGTCGAGCAGGACCGCGACATCCTCGCCCGCACCACGCTGGTGACGACCAACCTGCACTACGCGGTCAAGCGCCTCGCTGACAACGGCGTGCTGGTCGGCACCCTCACCGCGTAATGGGCGCCGGCGCGCTGCGGCGCTACCACTCCACCCCCGAGGCGTCTGCTGAGGGCGTCTCGGAGGTGGAGGTGCCCGCGAAGAGTGCCTCGAAGTCCGAGTGGGAAGCGTATGCGCAGTCGCTCGGTATCGAGGTTGGTGGCAAGACGAAGGCAGACCTGCAGCAGGCAGTGTCCGAACTTCAGTCCGCCGATGAGCAGGTCATTGCCGGCGACACCGACGAGAGCCAGGAAGGCTCCGAAAGCGACGCGGACGACGAGTCTGACGCGTCGAATGACCCCGACGAGACGTCGGCGTAACCCCCTCTGATGAACGCGGGGCGTGAGATGACCCCCGGCTCACGCCCCGCGTTCACACACCGCAGCCAGGAGGCACCATGTCCCGTGTTTTCGCGACCACGTCGGACCTAGCGAAGTCCCCTTGGTTCGTCACCGGGGTCGACGCGAAGGACACGGCCCGCTGGCTCGCCCTCGCGTCCCGACTCGTGGCCCGCGCCACGATGTCCTCCCACTACGCCACCGACGCTGAAGGCATGCCCACTGATCCCGTCCTCCGTGCGGGCCTGCGTGACGCGACCTGCTCGCAGGCCGCAACCTGGGCCGCCCTCGAGGTGAATCCCGCGAAGGGGGCAGCCGACGGCGGCAACAGTGTGGCCTCGAAGTCCCGCGGTGCGGCATCGGTGCAGTACGCCGTCTATGCGTCGACGGTCCTCGAGCGTGCGAAGGCAGCGACCCAGTTGTCGCTTGACGCGCGCATCATTCTCGCGGAGGCCGGCCTGACCGGCGGCAGCCCTGTCGTGATCGGCTAGTGAGCGACTTCACAGATTTCAACGCCCACACCGTCACCGTCGAAACTCTCACCGGTTCGGGCGGTATGGGCGACACGTTCGCCGCACCCCGCACTGTCGAGGGCGTCCAGGTTGACGACGCCCGCAAGGTCGTGCGCGACATGTCGGCGCGCGAGGTCGTGTCCGAGACCACGATTTTCGACGACGACACCACCCGCGCCGGGATCTACGCCCCCGGGTCGAAGGTGACGTTGCCGTCCGGACGGGGCGCAGCAGTCATCACCGTCAAGACGCTCGACACGCTCGGCGTGGACCTACCGGCACACGTGGAGGTGAACCTCACATGACAATCTTCCACAACGCAGACGACCTCATCGCAGCCGCGCGCGCGGGCGCGATCGACGCCGTCAATACTGTTGGGGAGCGCACGCGCGCGACCGCGATCCCCATGACGCCCATCTCTCAAGGCGGTGGTGACCTGCGATCGTCCCTGACGGTCGTCCCTGCACGCGAGACTGAGCCCGACATCGAGTCCGCAGTTGCGTCTGACCTGCCGTATGCAGTGCGCCAGCACGAAGAGCTCGGCTACCGCCACCCCAACGGCGGGCAGGCGAAGTTCCTTGAACTTGCGTCCCTGCAGGTCGCGACCCATGAGGGTGAACGAATCGCGGGCACCATCGTGCGTCGCCACTTGGAGCGCTGATGGACACCCGCACCCTCATCGAGACGCTCGCGCAGATCCTAGCCGACCGTACCGGTTGGCAGTGGCGCCCCAACGGCCCCGCCTACTCCGACGGTGAAGTGGGCATCACCTATGGGGCGCTCCCTGACGGTCCGGACACGGCCGTGGGGATCACCGCGTACTGGTCGGACGACGACCTCGCTACAAGCCTGGCGGTGCGTCGGGTCCAGCTCCGGTTCCGCGGCCCACGCCGCTCCCGTGCTGGTGCCGACGATCTCGCCGATGCGGCGTTCGCCGTATTGCAAGGCCTTGCCCGGGTGGCAGGCCTGAACTTGGTGTTCAGAGTCCAGATGGCTCACTTGGGCGCCGACGAGAACGACCGCCAGGAGCGGACGGACTCCTACGAAATCATCCTCGACAACCTGGAGGCCTAACCCATCATGCCTACCGCACCTGCACTTCCCGCCGGCTTCTCGCTGGGCCACTCCTATGAGTGGGGCATCGACGTCAATACCGGCACCACCGGCTCGCCCGCATGGCAGTCGTGCCGCCGTATCAGCGCGTTCCAGCCGAACCTGACTCCCATCACTGAAGACGCATCCACGTATGACGACTTCGGCAGCCCGAATGACGACAAGACCGGTGAGAACTGGTCGCTCACGTTCACTATCCAGGGCAACCGCAACACCGCCACCGGTCTGTACCCCGAAGAGATCGAAGCGATCATGGCTCGCACCAAGCCCTCCGCTAAGGGTGAGGCTGCGGTCCTGCACGTCCGGTACTACGACAAGCCCGAGACTGGGACCCCGAACCCGAACCAGGCGTTCGAGGGATTCGCTACCGTCGGCATCCAGCGTGCCAACACCGGCAACCAGGGTGTCGAGGCGTTCACCGTCACCCTGACCGGCAAGGGCCCGCGCACCGAAATCGCGAACCCCTTCAACGGGTGGGGTGCAACGGCACCGACCATCGCATCGATCACACCGGTCGCTGCGGCCGAGGGTGAACTCGTGACCATCAGTGGTTCAGGGTTCATTGGCACCACGGACGTGACCTTCGACACCGAGGGCACGCCTACGTCGGCCACGTTCAACGTGATCTCCGACTCGACCCTCTCGGTCCTGGTGCCCGCCGGCACTGCAGGCGAGGTCGGGGTGTCCGTCACGAACGGCACAGGCGAATCCAGCGACTACGCGTACACGCGCGGAGCCTGACCCGACAATGAGCACCGTTGACTTCACGGACTGGCTGACCCCGTCTTTGAAGCTGCCGTTGGGTGGCGTCACCTACGAGGTGGCGCCACCTGACGTGGAGCGCGCGAAACTGATCCTCGCGTTCGTCGTGACGGCAGAACATCGCCTCGGACTCGCCAAGGGCAAGGCTCCCGCTGAGGTCGTTGAGGTGGTTGAAAAGTACGGCGACAAGCCGCTCGCTGACATCACCCTTGGCCCCAAGGTCCATGCCCAATTGCGCGATGCAGGCCTGGACCCAGAGTCGATTCGCCGCATGGCCTATTACGGCATGTGGTACTGGGGTCGCGGCAAGGAACGCGCCGACGCGATCGCGCTAGCGATGTGGAGCCAAGACCAGAGCGACGACCAGGGTGAGGGTGATGCGTCGGGGGAATGACGATGCCGGTGACGCTTGAGGACTGGGCTCCTTACGGCATCGGCACCCCTGACGCGGACGGCCTCTATCCCGACTACCGCATCCCCGCGAACCTCAAACCCGCTGCGCCCGCGCAGTCCACCTCGAGCGGTCGGCAAGTGTGGTGGTCCGACATCGTCACGCACTGGGACTGCGTGATCGCAGACCTGGCAGACAAGTATCGCCTCGACCTGTACGACCCTGCAGTGCTGGCCCGCCCATGGCCAGGCGTACGGACTTTGATTCTCAGCCTCGTGCACGAATCTTCTCGCCTCAGAAACGCTCTCATCAAGGACGGTGACCCCACATGACCCTGCGCGTCGCCGAACTCGAAAGCCTCTTCACCGCGAACATCCAACCCTTCGAGCAGGCTGCCCGGAAGGTTGAGACGGAACAGAAGCGTCTTGACGGTTCGAAGGCGAACATCACAGTCGACACCAACAGCACCACCGCGATCCAAGACCTCCAGCGCGTCGAGTCGACCGTGCGGGGCTTGCCCGACGGCAACATGACCGTCGAGGCCGACACCAGTAGCGCCACGCGCGCCCTTGATGACCTCGAGGACGATGCTGGCGACGCGGGCCGCGAGGGCGGCAAGCAGGCCGGTGAGGGCCTGTCGGATGAGCTCGTTGCGGCGATCATCTCCATTCCCATCGCGGGCGCGATCGTGGGTGTCGGAGTCGTCGCGGGCAAGGCCCTCATGCAGGGAATCTCGGACGGCCTGTCGGTCGAGGCGAACGCTGACCGTCTCATGGCCGAGACAGGCTTGGACGAAACGTCAATCGCGGTGATTGGTCGTGCCGCCGGAGAGGCGTACGCGAACAACTGGGGCGAGTCCGTCAAGGCGAACCTCGACACGGCCCGCATCGGATTGCAGACCGGCCTGCTCGATCCCGACGCCACGAAGAAGGACGCACAGCAGATCATCTCCGACCTCGCGGGCGTGTCCGATCTCCTCAACGAGGAAACCAGTCGTGTGGCCCGCTCGTCGTCGCAGCTGATTAAGAACGGCATCGCGGCCAACGCCGACGAGGCGTTCGACATCATCGTGAAAGGCCAACAGGCGGGCCTGAACGTGTCGGAGGACTGGCTCGACACCATTGACGAGTACTCCACGCAGTTCCGTGCGCTGGGGCTGACGGGCGGGCAGGCCATGGGGCTGCTGCGTCAGGCCGTCCAGGGCGGTGCGCGTGACACCGACGTGGCTGCTGACGCGCTCAAAGAGTTCGCGATCCGAGGCAAGGAGCTCGAGGACAGCGAGGGTGGCTACAAGAAGCTTGGTCTCGATGCTGAGGAGATGGCCGCGAAGGTTGCCAAGGGTGGCGAGGATGCCACCGAGGTGCTGCGAGTCGTCCTCGACGAGTTGCGTGCGGTCGAGGATCCTGCGATTCGTGATGCCGCCGCGATCGAACTGTTTGGCACCAAGGCCGAGGACATGCAGGCCGCACTCCTCGGCATGGACCTCTCGACTGCCGTCGACGAACTCGGCGCGGTCGAAGGTGCCGCATCGTCGGCACTCGACGCTCTCACGGATAACGCGCAGAACGACATCGACACCGCGCAGCGCAACCTCGAGACTGCCGCGACCGGCATCAAGGCTGCTCTCGCGGACGCGTTCGGACCGCAGATCGAAGCCGGTGCAACGTTCGCCACCGAGAACCGTGAGGCCGTGGTCGGGTTCCTGCTCGACACAGCGAACGGTGCTATCGAGTTAGGTATTGCGCTTGTCGAGGCGTTCGCATCCGGTACGGAGGCTGCTGGCGATTTCGTCGGCGGTCCGCTCGTGACTGTTGCATCGACCGTGCGCGGCATCCTGGACAACCTCAACGCGAGTCCGTTCATCGATCTTGGTGACGAGATCGACAGCATGGACACGATGATCCAGGACATGAAGGATTTCGACGGGGCGTCTGAAGACGTGGCCGACACCATCCGCAAAAAACTCATCAACCAGGGACTCGTACCCGCACAGGAGCGCCTCAACGAGTTCGGTGACGGGCTCCTCAAGGACGCGGCCCTCCATGACGCGACAGTGCGCCTCGCAGGCGACATCGACGCCGTCGGATACGCCGCCTCGACCGGCAAGAATCTCCTCGAGGACTACGACGGTGAGATGACGAGGGCCGCGCTGGCAGGCACGGAACTGGACTCGCAACTCAAGGCCGTCGTGTCCGCGATGGAAGACCAAGCCGTCGCGTCAGCACTGGCCGGCGAAGACGCCGCCACGATGAACGAACGCCTCGAGGAATCCAAGACCGCCCTCGAGGACCAGCTCGAAGCGATGGGCCTCACCGAAGACCAGGTCGACACGCTCGTCGAGGCGTACGGTGCGATCCCGTCGGAGATCTCCACTGACATCAACATCGACACCGCGATTGCCGAGCAGCGCCTCGCCACCTTGCGCGCGAAGTTGGATGCGGCCGGAATCTCCGCACCCATCGCGTATGGCGACACCGCGTACAACCGCACCCAGCCAGTCCAGACCAACGCCTACGGCAACCTCAACCTCGCCGGGGCCTCCCCGTTGGCTCCGATCGCACAGATGGTTCCCCCGGGCACGCTGCGCGTGGTCGGTGACCGCATGGACGTCGACGAAGCATTCATCCCGCTGGACGGGTCGCCACGTTCGATGGCGATCCTGATGGAAACGATGCGCCGCATGGGCGTCCAGCCCATGGCCAATGGCGGTGTCACCCGTGCACCGACGATCCGCCAGACAGTGCGGCACACCACCGAGGCCCCGATCAACGTGTCGATCGCGAACTGGCAGGGCCGCATCGAAGAGCTCGAGCGTGAGGCTCGCGAACGCGCCGCGACATCATCGAACGGAGGCTACCGTGACTGACCCGCAGATCACCCTCGCACTCACGACCACCCTGCCGGCACCGGACGGGGCGGTGGACTTCAACGACCACACCCGGTTCGAACTGCTCACGCGCCCCAACCCGGGTCAGCGGTGGCGACGCGAGTCCGGAACAGGGCGTTATGTTCCAGGCGAGGCACTCATTGTCGCGGTGCAGGACACAGCGGTGCTGAGGTTCTCGGTGCGTGTCCTGGGTGGCACGTGGGCCGATCACACCCTGAATACGCAGCTGATGGAGCGTGCGTTGTCGCGGTTCTCGTACTCGTTGACCGATGTGGTCGAGGGTGTGACGCGCACGTGGACGCGCTGCCAGCCTGCCGACATCGTCCCGCGCGAGGAAACCGACTTGCAGTATGCGGCAGGGTCGCGTGCGTTCGACATCAGTCGCGGCCGGGACCAGTACCTAATCACGGTCCGCTGCGACCCCCAACCTGTGGTGGAGGCCTCATGACTGCCCTGGACCCAAACTCCGCGACACGTGTGGTGGAGTTCCCCTCTGGTGAGCTCACTGACACGGGTGTGGCGTTTGGGCCCGGTGGTGTCACGTTCTCGGCGCCGTTCACGGATGGGGGTACGACCCCGTATCAGCCGGTGGAGGTGTCCGCGCACGGCTTCAATGTGTTGCCGCGCGACACGTCGGTTGACGGTGACGCTGCGTATGTTGAGGCGTCGTCGTTTGCTCCTAGCGATGACTGGACTCTGATGGTCGCGTTCGACCAGATTGCTTCGAAGGGGTCGGTCAGCCCTCTGTTCTTTGCGTCTGGTTGGGGTGACATTGTCGGAAGCGCGACTCAGATCGTGCAGGCGACCGCCGCAGACGTTGACCTTCTGCCCATGGGTCCGACGACGCTGGCGACACCCTTGAGTGACGCGCCTGTGGTGGTGTTCTTGACCGCGAACACGGTCGAGTCGTTCTTCGGGACGAGCCTTGACGGAGTCGTCGCAGCTGGTGCTGGCACCACGGGTGCGGCAACGGCGTCGGCTCTTGAGTTCAACACCGAAAGTGGTGTGGGCGGGATGCGGTTGCTGGGTGTGTGGCTGTGGGAAGGCCTCGCGGTGTCGCAAGCCGATGCGACCGACACTGCTCAGTACCTTGCCGCGGTTCTCAACGGTGAGGGTCCGGAGCCGCCGACTGGTGCGGCGTCCACGGTTGGCCCGTCGTTTGCGTCCCGTGTCGCGCAAAGCATCGTCGGCCCCAACCATGGGCAACTGATTCCTGACGTGGTGTGGGGTGCGTGGATGGATGACGCCAACACGGTGATTGCGACGACGGGCGTCCAGGTTCCGCACGACGCGTTCGGTCCGGGCGTGAACAGTGCGACGAACATTTCGGACGTGGACGCTGGACTCATGCCTGTCACGGTGCCGACACGGTTCGGGATCTTCGACGCCGCAGACGGTGGGAACCTGGTGATCTACGCCCAGGTGACGTGGCCTGACCCTGTTCCTGTCGAAGGTGACCCGGTACGGTTCCCACCCGGCGCGTTGAACTTCGCGGTCACGCCAGCAGGGGCCTGACATGGCTGACGCGCAAGGCCTCGGCGCCGCACAGATCCAGGGAACGGGCGCGCCAGTCGGCGGCAAGCCCTACACGCTGCCCCCGGTCACGATCCCCACGCCGGGCGGGTCCCGCACGCCGCCTGAGCCGCCTGAGCTAGTCATCCCTCCTGGCCTTGAGCCGATCCCGGTTCGGCATCGCTGGGAGCGCTTTGAGGCGCCCGCGGGCGACGCCCCCTGGCAGCCGTCCGCAACGGGAGCAGCGGAGTACGGGCACTTGCAGATCGTGATCGAGGGCGTCGACTTCACTTACCTGAACGGCGTGCCCACGCCCGAGCCGGACACGCGCGAGTCCGAGCCGTTCTCCTATGGGCCGGCGACGATCCGGCTTCCGCAAATCAAGGTGCACGACGACATCCCGCCTCAGGCGGCGGCTGGCGCCAACTTCGCGGTCCGTGTGAAGAGATTGTCCGACGGCGGCTACGACACCGTCTACGAGGGCATCGTCGGCGGCACCAACGACCTCCAAGACTCTGGCCCTTTCACGCTCTACTGCGACGGCCTACTCATGGCCGCAAACCACCAAAACACCAGTCCCTCATTCGACACCGACCCGAAAGACATCGGCGCCGCGATCCCGGACAAGATCAACGCGGCAACGTCGGTGCGATACGAACCCATGGATCGCACCGTGACCGGCATCACCACGTCCGTCGCGGGACGTTGGGAGCCGCTGCTGACGGGGTTTGTGCAGGCCCGCCTCGCCACCGCGGTGAAGGAGGGCAAGCAGTACACCCTCATGCTCGACGGTCGCAAGCCCGTGTTGCGCGCCAAGGATCTCACCACGATCGCTTGGGAGGTCCGGGCCGGGCAGCGCCTGATCAAGGTGGACCTGACAAAGGACTCGACCGAGGCTCCGAACTACATCACTGGCTACGGCGTCAACCCCGCGGGCGGAGCGTGGTTCAACACCCTGTACCCCGACGCGAAATACGATGACAGTCCGGAGTATTGCTTCAACGACGCTGGCCGATCAGTTGTGGTAGGCACGACCGATGCGGACACGGACACCGGCAACGGTGTCACGCTCGCACAGCGCAAGCTCGACCGCCCCGAGACTGGGCGTTGGTCGTGGGGGGACGCGGAGGCGGCAGAACGGTTCCAGGAGGACCACGGTCTACTCGTCGATGGTGTGGTAGGCCCTCAAACGTGGGCTGCCCTGTTCGATATCGGCGCGAACGTCGGGATCCTGACCCCCTTCCATGCGCCTTTGGCCG
The DNA here is from genome assembly GCF_000975035.1 of Demequina flava. Lineage (GTDB taxonomy): Bacteria > Actinomycetota > Actinomycetes > Actinomycetales > Demequinaceae > Demequina > Demequina flava. The sequence continues at coordinate 408,202 of NZ_BBRA01000001.1, forward strand.
CGGCGACCGAGGTCATGCCACGCCTGCATGGGGCCGATGGTGAAGACCTTGGCCCCAACCCTGCATACGACCCGAACGTGCCCCGTATCGACAGGATCATTGAGTACGGGCAGGGAGTGTGGCGTTCCGAAGCGCGCCGCGACGCGCGCGAGGTCCTGGCACGCGACTCGAACCCGGGCTATACCGGCACGATCACATTCTCCATCGACCCCGAACAGATGCCACGCCACCTGATCCGGGCTGGACAGAACGGGCTCGTGCGTGGCCACCACGACGAGGACATCGTCGTGCACGTTGTCGACGTGAAGCGTCGCGGAGGCACAGTCACCGCGACGGTGGACTCGAAGGCGCGGGACCTGCCAACTCTGCAGGCAATCATGCAGCGTGACAAGGCCGCAATGGATCCTGCACGGTCTGCGGTCAAGAGGATCACGGAAGCAGCTGTGGCCACCGACCGTCCTACCTTCGATGCGGAGTCGAAGGCGGGCCGTATTCCTGAGCATGCGATCCGTGAGGACCTGTTCGATGTGCGTCGTATCCCGATGTCGAAGGTTGGGATGGCGGTGTTGTTTGAGATGCAGACGTTTGGTCCGGCGACGGAGTTCTCGACGGCAGCGTTCGGTAAGCCCATCACGGCCGCACAGTTGCAGGCGATCGTGGGCAACCCGCTGAATGTGGGTGCTGATCCGCTCGAGTCGCCGTGGGATGTGCATGCAAAAGAGCTGCGTGAGAAGTTTTGGTTCATTGACGCGTGGGGTTGGCAGGAACAGCCTGCGGGTTTGGGTGAGCGTGCGCGCACGACGCCGAATGGAACAACGTCCGCGCCGGTGACGGGTGAACTGATTCACCGAGGCTCTTGGCAGTACACCACTGAGCGTTCTCCTTGGCTGTATGTGGCGACGATCTCGCGGACTTCGTGTTTCGTGAAGGGCCGCATTTACGGGGCGCCGGCGTGAGTTTTCCCGGCTCGTGGCAGGGCACGGTGGATGATCCGCAGGCGCATGCGCGTGCGTTGATGACGCCGGGCACGATTGATGCGTCGTTCACTGCTCAGCCCGCGGGCGTGGGCTCGATGCCGCACCCGTTTACGCGGGATTGGGCGGCTTTGGATTCGCGTGGCCGGTGGCAGTCGTGGCCTGACGTGGCGTGGCCGTCTGGCGATCCGAACTATCCCACGAACGACCCGAACTATTTGCGGGACTACTCGTATGCGTTGGGTCATGACTCGACGTTGGCGAGTTTCGTTGATGGTGACTGGGTTGCTCAGCAGGTCGTGTTTGATGACCCGTACACGTGGGAGGATTCGTCGCTGTTGCATCCGGCATATGCGGCGATGCCTGCCGGTGCTGTGGATGTCGAGTTTGAGCAGGGCCCGTCGTCGGCGTATATCGCGCTTGAGGTGCATTCCTATCAGGCGGTGGTGACGGTGTCGGCGCCTACGGTGCCGGGTGTGCCGACACCGTTTGAGGTCATCAAGGCCGATGGTGATTTCGCGGACTTCGATTTGGTGGGGACGTGGAATCACGGCTTGACGTCGGTGCCGGGGCGTCTTAGCTGGGACGAGATTGGCACGGGCTGGATTGACACGTTCGGCACCGTTGCGCCCGCGGTGTTTCCGTTCACGGTTGATGCTGGCGACAAGGCGCAACTGTTGCTGGTTCGCACTACGGGTATGGACACCGGTGATGTGGCGGTGTCGGGTATCACGTTCACGCGTCATGTGACGTGGGACAACTACCGGTACTTGTATGACACGCCTCAGGGGCATGGCATGTGGTCGACGCAGCAGCGCGGCACTGCGGGTGGCACGTCTGGCGGCTGGCCACTCAAGCATGGCACCACAGGTTCGTGGCCTTTGTCTCATCGCAACAACAGGTTTTGACCATCCGCACTCGCGAGCCTTTGTCTCGTATCGCGCTGACGCGCATCCACAGCTTCTAGGAGAGTCCCAGGTGAACGACATGTCCGAAACCGAACAGATCGCTGGCCTGACGGCCACGGTCCAAGCGTTGAAGGATGAGGTCCACGGGCTTCGCCAGGACCTAAAGGATCAGCGTGACAACTTTGTGCCGGCACGAGAGTTCATCGCATGGAAGACCGGTCTGGACCGGGAGATCGCCGACCTCAAGACAGGCCTCGCGAACGAGCGCGCTGAACGCAAAGCGCAGCGCATCCCTCCTGCCGTGTACGTGACGGCCCTTATCGGTGTGTTGTCGCTCGCGGCGACCGTCATCATCTGGCTGGCCGAACGCTCATAAAGCCCCCCGCCTTGATCTGACCAGATCAAGCCTCAACCCTTGAGCCCACCCATCGCGGTGGGCTTTCGCATTCCCACACCCGATTGGAGCCCACCCCCATGAGCGTCAAGGTTGTTGACCAGATCACGTCCAAGCGCCGCTACTATCCCGGCACGAACCCCTGCCTTGGTGCCACGGTCCACATGACCGGCAACACCAACAAGGGTGCGGACGCTCAAGCACACGCAAACCTGCAGTCCCGCGGAAACGTCCGCGTCGCTTCCTGGCATGTCTCCATCGACGACAAAGCGGCATTCCAGTCCTACCTGGACTCACGGAAGTGCTGGCACGCCGGTGACGGCACCGGTCCGGGCAACACCACGACCATCGCATACGAGCTGTGCGTCAACTCCGACGGCGACTACGTGAAGATGGTTCACAACGCTGCGGAACGCATCGCGATGGACGTCGTCGAGTACGGGTGGACCCGTGACGACATCTACCAGCACAACGAGTTCTCGTCATGGGGCAAGGACTGCCCGCGCGAGTTGCGTGGTTCCAAGACGGATATCTCGTGGTCTGACTTCGTTGACCTGATCTTCATGTACGCCGGCGCAGGTGACGTGAAGCCCAAGCCGGAACCCAAGCCCGACAGCAAGGCTGATGGCCGCACTGACGTCGACGGGTATTGGGGCACCGACACCACCATCGAACTGCAGTACATCTTCAACCCTGACGCGATCGACGGTGAGGTGTGGCGCCAGAACAGTGTGTGGCGCTCCATGAACCCTGCCCTCACGTGGGGCTGGAAGTGGGAGTCCACCAACACCGGTGGATCGCCTCTGATCTACAAGATGCAGGACTGGCTGGGTTCGGACTACCGCGGCGAGCGCGACGGCGACATTGGCCCCGAGTTCATCAAGGGTCTGCAGCGTCGCCTCAAGCAGTTGGGCTACTACACGGGCCGTATTGATGGCCGCCTCGACAAGGAGTCGCTCACGATCCAGGGCCTTCAGCGGGCCATCAACGACGACAAGATCACCAACTAAGGAGACCCTCATGTCTGATGCTGCTATTGCTCGACTTCGTACCGCTGTCCCGGCCGCTTGGGCTGTGCTGGTCACGTGGCTGTTGGGCACCGCGACCTGGCTCCCCGACTTCGTTGGCGTGTGGCTGAGTTCTGAGGCCACCGTCCTCGCGGTTGTGGCTGCGGTCACGGCCCTGTGGCACTGGTTGTGGTCGAGGATCGGCCCCCACATTCCCAACTGGCTTGAAGCTATCGTGATGGGTCACACCGGTACCGCGTCGTACAAGGCGGCAGTCGATGCCTGAGCCGGAGACCAAGGCCCCGGCGGGGTATCGGGTCTTGCAGATCGTCCCGTGGGACGTTCCCCAGGGTTCGGACGTCACCAATCCCTTGATCTACGGCACGCAGACCGGTGAGGGCGAGGAAGCGGTCATCACGTATCCCGACCTCACGCAGGGATGGTCTGCACGCGCACAGATCCGCGATGTCGCTGGCGGCACCGTGTGGGCAACCCTCACGTCGGAAGCAACGGACGGCCCCCGCATCATGCTCGAGGCTGACGGCATCTTCACTCTGATCTTGCCCGCCCAGGCCACCGAGACTGACGAGTGGGATGAGTACGCGACCGTCGGGCAAGGCGTATATGACGTCGAGCTCGTAACGCCCGATGGCCGCACGATCCGTCACACCGAAGGCATCGTCACGGTGTACCCCGACGTCACGCGAACGGAGTCATGATGGCTGAGGACTACGCAGCAGCAATCGAGCGCGAGGTTGTCGCGGTCGGCGTCGTCGAGCGCCAGGGCCCTCCTGGCGCGCAGGGTGATCCTGGGCCTGAGGGGCCGGCTGGTGCTGATGGCGCTCAGGGTCCCGAGGGTCCCGAGGGTGCCGCTGGCCCACAAGGACTACCGGGCGACCCCGGTCCCGCTGGTGCCGATGGTCAGGACGGGGCGACCGGTCCCGAGGGTCCGCAGGGGCCGAAGGGTGACACGGGCGACACTGGACCGCAAGGTCCGCAGGGCGAGCCTGGCCCGACTGGTCTACACGGTCCGGCTGGCAATGACGACGCGGATGGCGCAGACGGTGCCCCCGGTGTCGGTGTTCCTCCTGGCGGCACGACGGGTCAGGTGATGTCGAAGGCGTCGGGCGCTGACTACGACACTCGGTGGGTTGATCCTGCGTCGGGTGGTGGCGCGGAGCCGACAACGGTCACGCTCACCGACGTCGATGGGAACGAACAGTTCGCCTTCCCTGAACTGGCTAGCATCTACGCGATCAACTACTCAGGACCATGCCGACTACGCCTGTACCGCACGGCCTCTGGGCGCGCTGCGGACGCCCCACGCGAGGTCACCACCGAGTATCCAGGCGGTCGCGACCGCATGTACGAATACGTCGCCACCGCACCCGAAACCGACGACGGATCGCCCGTCACAATCGACCGCGCCGTCGCTGAAACCAACGTGTACGCGCACATCGAAGGCGGACCGGTCACCATCGCGCTCACCATCAAGGAGATTTAAACATGCCCGTCACTACACACTCATGGATGAGCGCGCCCTCAAACCACACCACGACCGCGGCACGCAAGTGGATGCAAGGAATCCACGACGGCCTCCTCTCTGCTGGCCTCGTGCAGACAGGGGACACCGGTCAGATCAACCTCGCGACAGTGACCCCGACGAACCCCGGTTCGCCCACGGCCCTGGGGTATGAGATCTGGCGCTTCGACGACGACGTACAGGCGACCGCACCGGTCTTCATCAAAATCGTCTACGGCGAGTTGTACTCATCGTCACAGGCGAAGCCTTGGTACAGCGTTGCAATTGCGACAGGTTCGGACGGAGCAGGCAACCTCACGGGCCCTGTGAAGGCGTCAGCCAAGCTATCCAACAGCGGATCGTTCTCGTCGAACTACAAGCAAACGACGACCGAGTATGCGTCCTACAGTTCCGGCGATGGATCGTCCGTGAACATCATCACTTGGCCAGCCTGGCAGGAGTCACAGCAGCCAGCGGGCTTCTCGATCATGCGGTCCTGCGGGACGGACGGCAACTACAACGCGGACGCCATCGCAGTCATGTGGTACTCGCCCAGCGACCGAGGCGTCTACATCGTGGGAGCAACCACAGGCGTCGAGGGGGCCAGCGAAAGCGCGGAGTACGGCGTGCTTGGAATGACTCTCCCGACCAAGGTCAACGGCGTCGCCATGAACACCTCCAACCTGCTGACAGCGACACTCTCGGAGGACGGAACGAAGGCCCCGGTGTTCCCCGCCCCGCTGGCTGCGCCCGGAGTCGCACCTTGGGTCCCGAATGGCATCGCAGTCGTGATGCCAGGTGACGCAGGGGCCACCTCTGTGATCCAGGTAGCGACCATCAACGGAGCCGCTCGCACCCTACGAGCCTTCCCATACACGGCAACCTCTACATACCCCGGACTTGCGGCACAGGCTGCTGTAGGCGTATCAACGAATATTGTGTGCCTCCCAGCGATCGCATGGGCGGTTGAGTGATGGCCGTCACTGAATGGGTCAACGTACCCAGTGGACCCGTCAGCGGGTCTCCCGGCGCCGTACCCGCAATCTTCGTCAATGGGGCTGGCGAGCCCAACGGCGGCGGTTCATACACGCCACCCACCGAAGGTCGCATCTACCCTGCACCCCGAGTCCTCGCCGCCAACTAGCCCCACCCGCACACGCGACCGCCCCGCCTGCTCTCACGAGTGGGCGGGGCGGTCTTTTGCGTTTCTAGCGGCGCATCAACACCGTGGCAAGAGCATGCCCATTCACAGGATCAGTCATCACATCATGCGCATTGCCCTTAACGTCAACCACCTCAAGCGCCATACCCCCCGGCACCTCAACCGCAGACTCAACCAGCGCAACCTTCCAACGCTTCCGCACACCCCAACGATCAGCCAACACCCACGCAGGAACACCCAACACAAGCGTCCCCAACGTCAACACAACCGCCGCCTGCCACGACCACCACGCCAACATCAACAACGCGAACACAAACCACAACGCACCCAAAAACGCGGCAGCCACCGCCGCCAACACATTCCCAGGACGCTCAACGAAATAATCCGGCTTCACCCACACAACACGCTTCACACTTACCCCTTTCAATTGAAGCCACACTAGCGCGAGACCCCCATGTCACACCCCGCCGCTACCCTGCGACCTATGAAACTCGGATCACTCGCATTCATCGCCGTCGTAGCACTCGCATGCATCATCTTCCCCAACGAAATCGGCGCCGCCTTCAGCGCAACCATCGGCTGGATAGGCGACACAATCGCCGGCTTCCTCACGGGTGCCATGTCCCAAGAATGACCGCCCCGCAGCTCGAATACTACGCAGCCGACCGCGCCGGACACACCGCCATCATCCACACCGAATCGGGGAGCATCGTCGCGTGGGTGGAGCGAGACGGTGATGGGCTACGCGGACGCGGACGCGGATGGAGGACGGCCGTGGTGGAGACCGTTCCGCAGGTGATCAGGGAGGTCGCGGGGCGGGCGACGTCAACGACGACGGGTACCATCTCCCAACGTGTGGATCTTCCTCGATGACTCTGGCGACTGCGGCGTAAAACTCGGGCGCGGTTCGACCTCACACGTTGTTATGGCCGCCTGCATATTCGACGACAGGGCCCACATCAAGGAAGCGCTTCAGTTGGTGGAGAACGCCCGAATCCACACGGCACCCGACGGCACCACCTTCCGCGTGTCCAAGGAGTTCAAGTACTCCAAGTGCAAGGACACCCACAAAGACAGATTCTTCGAAGAGATCGCCGAAGCGAAGTTCCGTGTGCGCGCGATCATCCTGGACAAGGAGCTCCTTTGGAGCGACCGCCTGCTCGCACAGCCAGGGCACCTCAAGAACGAACTCATCTTCCAACTAATGTCGAGCCACTTCGGAACCATCGACGACGCGAAACTCGTCATCGACGGGCAGGACACTCGCGCGTTCGAGATCTCAGACCGAGACCACTTCATGGCACGCGTCAACGGTCGCACGCCCGGAACGCTACGAGAGGTTGAGTTTGCCGACTCAGCGAAAAACGGTCTGGTTCAACTAGCCGACATGGTTGCGGGCGCAATCAGGCGGCGGGTCGAGACAGGGGAAGCGAAAGCCATCGAGCACATGACGAGCTTCGTGACGCGCACGCGGCGTGCCAACGGCGGAACCTACTGGCACTTCACATAGAAACGGCCGACCGCTCTATCCTCGCCCCGAGGGGAGGAACGCGCACCGGTGGGGTGACTGTTCAAGCGGTCGGCCTTGGTTATGCGTGAACAGTAGCACGCGGGTCCGACAGAACACTGGGGTGACACATGGGTGACACGTCGAGTGACGCATCGGCCCCAACGAATCCCCTGGTGGTGACGCATAATGACGCCAGTGACGCTTCTTTCCGGGATCGACGCCCTACGCGCGTGCACATGCGCGCATGAGGTTCATCCAGATCAAGCGTCACTAGTGTCACTGAGCGTGTAGGCGCGCCTACAAATCCCTGTCAATCCCCGCATAAATCGCCCCGCACGCCTACACGGAGAGGCGGTCAGACAAGGGCCGGATTTCGTTGATTACCAGGCAAGACGCTCAATCCTTCGAGCGGGGTTCAAGTCCCCCCTCGCGCACGATGAAGATTGTGCATGCGCAGCAAGGTGTGCATGCACTTCTCCCCAACGAACAGAATCCCTGTACTCGGCGAAGTTCGCACAGTACCGTGAAGACATAACCACCCGGATGCTTCGGCTACCGGGCGCGGCCCCCGAGAGCAATCGGGGGGGTCTGCTCTTTTTGCAGCGACGTTGGCGGTTTCCAAACCCTAGGGTCGCTTGACGCGGACGATGTCGACTCAGCCCTTTCGGGGCCCAAGGGCACCGCGTATTGGAGCACCAGTGAAGCGATCCAGTACATTCGACCTAGCCGCAACGGCATCAATTTCGTCGATGGCGCTAGCGAAAGGTCGTGAATCCCGATGAGTCCGCTTGTTCCCACCATGTATGACGTGATCTTCAGTGTCGTCGCTATTGCTGCACTCGCATTTGCCCTGGTCGCCTTCGTCTCGATCTTGCGCACGCCAGTCAAAAGCGGACTTTCGCTCATCGGGTGGAGCCTCGCCGTCCTGGTCATCCCGGTGCTCGGTCCGATCGCTTGGTTCAAGGTGGGCCGAAGCACTGCGGTTACGAAGTCTCTCACCTCGTAACTCACGGGCTAAGTAGAGTCGAACCCTCGCAGTGAACGGGGCGGGGCCGTCCTTCCACTGTCGGTAGTGCGGCACGACGACTGGCAATCCTCCCCACCCGTCGACCGCCTATGGCTCGAGGGACAATGGCTAGCGGCTGCGCGCAACGGCCTGAAATCGTGCCCTCGACATGGTCGGGCCGAGAGGACTCGTTTGTCCCGCGGATCCTCGACAGACCAGTCTCAAACCTGCTGAACCCCAACTGGGTATCTGCATCGGAAGCACGGAACGCTGACGACTCACGCCGTCACGGTAGTGATCGGAGCGCTAGCTCGTCGGCGACCTGTGGACAACGCCCCCAACACAGCAGAAGGCCCCTCACCCAAAGGTGAGGGGCCTTCTGTGCGTGAGGACCGCTCCGGCCCTCGTGACGATTCTTAGCCCTGCTGCTCGGCGAGCTTGGTGCGAACCTCTTCCATGTCGAGCGCCTCAACGGCGTCCACGACCTGCTGGAGTGAGGGAGCGGGCAGAGCGCCAGCCTGCTGGAAGACCATGATGCCGTCGCGGAAAGCCATCAGCGTCGGGATCGAGGTGACGCCGAACTGCTGGCCCAGAGCGGCCTGGTCCTCGGTGTCGACTTTGGCGTGCACAACGTTGGGGTTGGACTCCGACGAAGCGTCGAAGACAGGTGCGAAGCGCTTGCACGGGCCGCACCATTCTGCCCAGAAGTCGACGAGGACGATGCCGTCCTTCGTCACGGTCTGCTCAAAAGTTTCAGTGGTCAGATCAACTGTTGCCATGAGGGGATTCCTTTCGTGTCGCTTCCCCGGATGCCCCCGTAACGCATGCCACGGGAAACCTATTCCTCCTCTACCCTGCCACGGCTCGGCGAGCGTTCGCGACGACCGCGCCTAGGCAGTCACAATGGGGGCATGACGGATATGGCGGAGATGCCCCCAGAGCCCTCAGGCTGGCTCAGCGAACCCGAACTTGATCACGTGCGCTCGGAACTTCCGGTGATCTACGTGAATGTCGTGCCCGTGCGGCTGGACTCGGCAGGTGAGGTCACCGAGGTCGGGCTTTTGCTCAGGGCCGATGATGACGCGATCCACCGTGCGCTGATCGCGGGACGAGTGCTCTATCACGAGCGCATTCGCGACTGCCTCATCAGGAACATCGAGAAGGACTTGGGCTCCGTCGCACTCCCGCGGATCCCGGCCTCGCCCACGCCGTTCACGATTGCGGAATACTTCCCCGTGCAGGGCGTCACGTCGTTCTACGACCCGCGCCAGCACGCTGTGGCACTTGCGTACGTGGTGCCCGTTGACGGCGACTGCGAACCGAGCCAGAACGCGCTGGACATTGTGTGGATCTCCCCCGAAGAGGCGGCCAGCGAGGAAGTCCTGCGGGACATGACGGGCGGCCAGGACACCCTGCTGCGTCAGGCGCTCGCCCACTGCGGCGTGCTTCCTTAGATCTCTGGGCGCTGTCGCGATGACAGCCGCGTGAAGAACCTGCGGTCACACGAGTCAGGTTCTCCGATTCGCGCACAAAGTCGCGGACCTGATTCGCCACACCGCAGGCTTCTCACGGGCGTAGCGATGCGGACCCGCGTGCGTGCAGGGCAGAAGGGCGGTGGACGGGGGTCCCGCCACGGCAGTAGCGGTCAGCGCGTCAGTTGCTGAGCGCCTCCGCGACCAGCGGCGCAAGCGACCGGAATGCCGCTCCGCGGTGGGACAACGCGTTCTTGACCTCGGGTTCGAGCTCGGCGTTGGACACCGTCTGACCCTCGCCCATGAAGATCGGGTCGTAGCCAAACCCGCCGTCGCCCTGCGGTGCGCGCAGCAACACCCCTGGCATGCGCCCCACGACAACGTGTTCGGCGCCATCAGGCATCGCCAACGCAGCGGCGCACACAAACGCCGCGCCGCGGTGCTCGTCGGGCACCTCGGCCACTTGGTCAAGAAGCAGTTGCAAGTTGGCGGCGTCGTCCCCATGGGAGCCGGCCCAGCGCGCGGAGAAAATTCCCGGCGCTCCACCAAGAACATCCACCGAGATCCCGGAGTCGTCAGCAATCGCGGGCAAACCCGATGACGCCGCGAGCGCACGCGCCTTGATGAGCGCGTTCTCCTCGAACGTCACGCCGTCCTCGACAGGAGCGGGCGCGCCCAAGTCGCCCGCAGAGGCGACGTCCTCCCGCCCGAGCCCCGAGACCAGCGGCGCAAGAATCGCCCAGATCTCCCCCACCTTGTGGGCGTTGTGCGTCGCGATCGCCAGGCGGGTCATCAGCGCACCGGGCCGTCCGCTGCGTCGAGGGCCTCGTTCTGCATGCGGGTCAAGTCGGCGGTGCCGGAGGTCGCGAGCGCGAGCAGCGCGTCGAGCTCGTCCTTGGAGAACGGGGCACCTTCCGCAGTGCCCTGCACCTCGACAAAGCCGCCGTCGCCGGTCATCACGACGTTCATGTCGGTCTGGGCGCGCACGTCCTCCTCGTACGGGAGGTCGAGCATGGGCACGCCGTCGATGATGCCTACGGAGATCGCAGAGATCGAACCGGTCAGCGGGCGCACACCAGGCTTGATGGCGCCCTGAGCGCGGCCGTACGCGATCGCATCGGCCAGGGCTACATAGGCGCCTGTGATTGCCGCGGTGCGCGTACCACCGTCTGCGTCGAGGACATCGCAGTCCAGCACGATGGTGTTTTCGCCGAGCGCCTTCATGTCGACCACTGCGCGTAGCGAGCGACCAATGAGGCGCGAGATTTCCATGGTGCGTCCGCCGATCTTGCCGCGGACGGATTCACGGTCGTTGCGGGTGTTGGTGGCGCGGGGAAGCATCGCGTATTCGGCGGTGACCCAGCCCTCACCGGAGCCCTTCTTCCAGCGCGGAACGCCCTCGGTGAACGATGCGGAGCACAGCACGCGGGTGCCGCCAAAGGTCACGAGGCACGAGCCCTCGGCATTGCGCTGGAAGCCACGCTCAAAGCTCACGGGGCGCAGCTGGTCAGGTGTGCGCCCATCGGCGCGGGTGATGTCGCTCATAGTTCATGAGCCTAACGGTCGCGTCAGATCTCGATGTGCTGACCAGGCCTCGCCAGCGAGACGTCGGTGCTGCAGTGGGCGGCGGCCTCGGCCAGGACGCTCTGGGAGTCGACCCATGGCGGGACGTGGGTCAGCAACAAGCGCCCCACGCCCGCGCGCTCGGCAGCGGCTCCCGCGGCTGCCGCCGTGAGGTGGAGTCCGCGCGGGGCATCATCGGCTTCCAAGAAGGAGGCCTCGCACAGGAACAGGTCCGCTCCGGCTGCAGCGACATCAAGCCCGTCACACTCATCTGTGTCGCCGGAGTACGTCAGGACGGCCGATGCTCGGGCTGGCTCCGCGCTGGGCCCCTCGATCCGTAGGGCGTACGCGGGCACAGGGTGGTTCACTGATTCGCACGTGATGTGGAAGGGGCCGATGCGCGTCTCCCCGGATGCCTGCCACACCACAGTGGGCAGAACGTCGGAATGAGTGTTTTCGCCGCGGAGCTGATCGATGCGCCCGGAGGCACCAAAGGGCGCGTACACAGGCACAGACATCTCGCCACTGGGGTGGTACTTCAGATACACGTGCAGGCCGGTGAGGTCCGCGCAGTGGTCGGGGTGCAGGTGGGTGATCGCGACGGCGTCGAGTTCCCGGGGATCGCAATAGCGCTGGAGTGCGCCCAAAGCGCCCGAGCCCATGTCGAGCGCGATGCGCCAAGTCTTGCCATCGGCATCGTCCGCTTCAAGGAGGTAGCACGACGCCGGCGAGGCGGGCCCTGGAACGGAGCCGGAGCAGCCCACAACTGTCAGCCGCATCAGCCGAGCCTTTCCACTTGAGTGACGACCGGGCCCAGGAACCGCTGAGCGAGTTGCTCAAACCTCGCGGTCTCGCCGGTCGCAGAGAACACGTGCTCGGGAGCGCGCGCCGTGTCCCGTTCGATTCCGTGCGCGGTGAGCGCCCGGTAGACGTCGATGGCAGTCTCCGTGGCTGAGTCGACGAGTGTCACGTCAGGCCCCATCACGTAGCCGATCGCGCCCTGCAGCATCGGGTAGTGCGTGCACCCCAAGATCACGGTGTCGACTTGGGCGACCTGGAGCGACTCGAGGTATTCGCGCGCCACCTCAATGACCGCTGGACCGGCGGTGATGCCGGCCTCGACCAACTCAACAAAACGCGGGCAGGCCTGCGAGTACACCTCGATGTCGGGTGCGGCAGCCAAAGCGTCGTCGTAGGCACCGGAGGTGATGGTGGCCGTGGTGCCGATGACGCCCACGCGACCGGACTTGGTGAGCGCGGCCGCACGTCGCACGGCCGGCACGATCACCTCAACGACCGGTACCCCGCGCTCACGCGAAAACCGCTCGCGCGCATCCCGCAGCACCGCCGCGGAGGCCGTGTTGCACGCGATGACGAGCATCTTCACACCGTCATCGACGAGCGCGTCCATGATGTCCAGCGCGTGCTGGCGGACGTCGGAAATCGGCAACGGTCCGTAGGGACCGTACGCAGTGTCCCCCACGTAGTGGATCGACTCGTGCGGGAGCTGGTCCATGATGGCGCGCGCCACCGTCAGGCCTCCCACTCCGGAATCGAACACCCCAATGGGCGCGTCAGAGTTCGTCATCGTCGTCCTCCATGAGGGTGTCGAGCAGGCTCTGCTGGAGCCACCCCAGTGATTCATACAACATGCCCAGCCAGATACGTTCGGCTTCGCTCCGGCTCGCGGGCTCGTCGTCCGCCTCGATCGCAGTCGCCAGTTCGCTGCGCAGCAGCTCACCGTCGTCGTCGGAGTCCAGGCCCAGCCGGCTCGCGAGCACAAGGCGAATATCGGTGAGGGCCGATGCCGTGGCCAAACATTCATCAAAGGGCACCAGCCAGTCGGGCCCGTCTTGGCTAAGGTCCTCCCACATCCGGCGCAGGCGGTCGGTCTTGTGCAGGCGGAGGTCTTCTTCGGTAAGACGGCGGAACTCTTGGGCGAGTTCGCGATCGTCATCGGAGGCGTGCGGAAGCAACGCGAGGACGGCAGGGTCGTCGGGGTCCTCAACGGACTCCGTGATGCGGGCAAGCGCGGCGAACAGCGCATCCTCATCGTCACGCGGCTGCTCACGGTCGACCGGGGCCGTCATCCCGAAGGGCTCTCCGCCAAGGAGTAGTCCCACATCAGCGACGATGCGCGCTACGACAGTGCGCTCTTCATCGTCAAGCTGCGCAACGGCGCCGTTGTCCGTGGCGACAAATCCCCTCATGCATCGCTCCGCTGCAACGTGGCATGGAGGCCGTACGAGTGCATTGCCTGCACGTCGACCTCCATCTTTTCTCGCGGACCCGAACTCACCACGGAGCGTCCATCACGGTGCACTTCCATCATCCGTGCCGCCGCGACCTCCTTGGTGAACCCAAAGTAAGTCCGGAAGACGTACGTCACGTAAGACATGAGGTTGACGGGGTCGTTCCACACGATCGTGACCCACACGTCGTCGACGAGGGTCACGACAGCGCGGTCGCGCTCGAGTTCCTCCTGGGTCGACACGCTTCTACCCTACGGTGAAGGCCGGCCGATGCGAGGGAGGCTGCTAGCTGTCGTCGCCGTCGTTATTGCCGAAGGCGGCGTCAAGGATTTCCTTGCACTGCGGGCACACGGGGAAGCGCTTGGGGTCGCGGCCGGGAATCCACACCTTTCCGCACAGCGCGATCACGGGTTCGCCGGACAGTGCCGACTCCATGATCTTGTCCTTCTTCACGTAGTGCGCGAAGCGCTCCGCATCGCCGGGCTCGGCCATTTCCTGCTGTTCAACCCGCTCAATGGTGGCGGTGCCGCCCTTGGTGGAGCCGGAGTCGCGCTGGGGATCGAGGGTCTCGCTCATGCGTGCCAGTGTACGACGCGCTACGTCACCGCGGCGATGAGTTTTCCACTGCGACGGTCATAGACCGTGCCAGATAGCCGCGCGCCCGCAAAGAACGCGGCGGCTCCCAGCGTCACGCCCGTCACGCAGGCAACCCATCCCCACCCGGCGTGAACGGTCAGCGACAAGATGAAGGGAACCGTGACAAGCGGGAGAACGATCAGCGTGGCGATCGAAGACACCATCTGCGCGAGGAAGGACGCCCCCAAGGAGCCGACTTCCGCGCCAAAGGGATTGTCGCCGGGGCCAGCCGTGCGATACGGGAGCAGGACCGAGGACAGCGCACCGACAGCCATCGTTGTCCCCAAGGTGCCCAGGCTCGCGCCGATGAGTCCCGGAGCATCTGCCCAGCGACCACTCCACGCGAGCACTCCGACAACGGCGATGAGCACCGCAGGCACAGCCCAGACCAGGACTGCCTGCATCCGGCCCAGCATCACAGCGCGCCCCCGCGAGCCGGACACGATGTCCAGCCACAGGCCTGAGTTGTCGAGCGCGACATCGTTGTGGCGGCCCCACCCAATCGACGAGGCGAGTAGAACCGGCGCCACAAATGCCCACCGCGTCTCAAGGCTTAAGACGGGCATGGCGACGGCGAAGAACAGCACGGGAAGCGCGACCACGCCGGCGGCGCCCACCAAGTACCTAGCGTCCGTGGCCCACGACACGAGCATGCGAGCCCTCACCGCCCTCGTGGCCCCGCCGCTTCGCCACCTGCGTGCTGGCGCGCTGGATGCGTGGGTGAGGACGGCATCGGCCCTACGCCTGCGTCCGCCACCGCGGTGAACGGGGTGAATGAGCGCGTGGGCGATCGAGTCTTTCCACGCCCACGCCAGCAGTCCGACAGTCGCGGCCATCATGGCCAGGCGCCACACGGCTCCGGCGGCGTCACCAGCCACGAAGGCGGCCGGCGCGTACATTCCCGCGCCGATGGGTGTGCGCGCCAGCCATTCGCTGAGGACCGGCACTGTGTATTGGAGGCCGTCGTCGAGCCCGTCCCGCAGGCCCACCCACATCACCGAGCCCAGTACCGCGATGCCGAGGCCGATGCTGAGTAGCAGTAGACCGCGAGCGCGGCGATCGTTCACTGCCCGCGCGCTCCAGGCCACAGCGACGCGGGCTCCCAGGACCATGACCGCCACGGTCAGGAGGCTGCCCGCAGTGGCGATCGCGCGCGCCGTTGTTCCGTCGTACCGCCAGCCTCCGGTAAGCACCACGAACATTGCAGCGAAGAACAGGGCCGGCACGGTCAGGAACGCTGCGACGGTGAGCCCTGGAGCGATCTGCCGGGCGCTGACTCCCAACGTCGCAAACCGCGTGGGATCCAAAGTGTCCTCGAGACCGGTCACCATGAGCGGCACCACGATCCACCCCACGATGCACACGGCCGCCGCCATGACGAGGATGGTGCCCCGAACATCGGCCGATTCAAATCCCAGCCTCACCTGCGCCCACCACACCATCGGGACCAAGGTGAGGGACCAAACGGCGCCGCCGATCAGGAGAAGCGCCCGCCACCATTCGCGCCGTAGCTGATGCGCCACGGTCGTGAACTTCAGTCTTAGGACTGTCGCAACCACGACAGATCCCGCTGATCGGACACGTCGCCTACGAGCTCAACGAATCGCTGCTCGAGGTCACGGCCGTCACTGACCTCTTCGATGGTGCCCTCGGCGAGAATCCGACCGCCGCCCACAACGGCGACGTGATCACACAGTCGTTCCACGAGCGCCATGACGTGGCTCGACATCACGACGGTCCCGCCCGAGGCGACGAACTCCTTGAGAATGCGACGAATCGCGCCGGCCGAGACGGGATCGACGGCCTCGAAGGGCTCGTCGAGGATGAGGACCCGGGGCGCGTGGACGAGCGCGCACGCGAGCGCGATCTTCTTCGTCATGCCTGCGGAGAAGTCCGTCACCAGGGTGGATCCGGCGGAGTCGAGGTCCAGCGCCGCGAGCAGGTCGTCGCGTCGCGTCCGCACAGTGGCCTTGTCGAGTCCGCGCATGAGTCCCGCGTAACTAATGAGTTCCCCGCCGGTGAGGCGGTCAAAGGTGTGCAGACCATCTGGCAGGACGCCCACAAGCGGCTTCGCGCGCGCCGGCTCGCGCCACATGTCGACACCGTGGATGAACGCGCTGCCGGAATCTGGCTCCAGAAGGCCGGTTGCCATCGACAGGGTGGTCGTCTTTCCAGCGCCGTTGGGGCCCACGACGCCATAAAAAGAGTGCGTGGGGATGTCGAGGTCGATGCCGGCAACCGCGACTGTGGAGCCGAACCGTTTGCTCAGACCCCGCAGAGACATGGCGGCCGGGGCATCCGGGGGTGGGGTGTGCGTCATGTCGGATTAGGCGGTGATCAGCAAGAACGCGGTGTAACCGATCCACAGGCTCAGCAGCACAGCGCCTTCGAGGCGGTTGATCCGTCCGTCCCTCTTCCACCGGAACCCGAAGGCGATGACGAGGAGAGTTAGGCCCATCACTACGGGGAAGTCGCGATAGAGCAGTTCCGAGCTGACCGCAGCCGGGTGGATCAGGCCCGCAATACCGATGACACCAAGAGTGTTGAAGAGGTTGGAGCCGATGACGTTGCCCAGCGCCAAGTCGTTCTCACCGCGGCGCGTGGCGCTGATGGTGGAAGCCAGTTCGGGGGCGGACGTACCGATCGCAACCACCGTCAGTCCGATCACGAGGTCGGACCACCCGAGGGACTCCGCAATCTCGACAGCGCCCCACACCAGGAGGCGTGACGACACGACAAGCAGCACGAGGCCCGAGACAAGCCAGATCCACGCCGCCTTCTTGGTCATGCCGCGGCTGTCCGTCGATGACTCGACGTCGACGCCGAGCGCGTCGCCCTTGTGCTGCCGAGCGGACATGATCTGCCAGGTCAGGAGGACGATCAGGAGCAGGATGAGCACTCCTGCGTCGCCGCTGGACAGCGTGCCGTCGCTCATGAGCAGCCACGCGATGCCCGTCACGACGACGAGCAGCGGGAGCTCCTTGTGGAGGATGCCGCGCTTGACGATGATCGGCAGCATGATCGCGGTCGTTCCGAGGATCAGGCCGATGTTGGCGATGTTGGATCCGAGGGCGTTACCGAGCGCGACTTCAGGATCGCCGTCTGCGGAGGCGAAAGCTGAGACCACCATCTCTGGCGCCGAGGTTCCGAAACCGATCACGATCATGCCGATCAGCAGCGGAGCCATGCCGAGGTAGCGGGCAACGGACGCAGCGCCCATCACAAATTTGTCGGCGCTCCAAGCGAGCGCGCCGAGCCCTACGAGGGTGGCGAGGACTGGGATCAGCATGGTCACGAGCGTAGCGGTGGGCGTGTCCCGACGAGGTCTACCGGACCTCGCGTCACGCTTCCTCGCGTGGCCCTTCAAATAAATTCATTCGCGCATGTATTGTGTTCGGCATCCCCGTCGACGCTGAGGAGCAATCGTGCGCATTCGAAAACCCATCGCCTCTGTGATTGTCGCCGCCTTGGTGGCCACCGCGGCCGCACTTGGGCTGAGCGCGCCAGCCGCCGCCTGGACCACTTTTCCAACCGAGTCCGGGGACTGGCGGTACGTCTTCGACAACACCCAGGCCCGCATCACCGGATATTACGGTCCGGGCGGCTCAGTCGAAGTACCGGAGACCCTTGGCGGAAAGACGGTCGTGAGCATCTACAACCGTGCGATGTACCGCAAGGGCCTGACGAGCGTCGAACTCCCCGCGACAGTCACGTCGATTGGCACCGATGCATTCGCGGAAAACGACATCACCTACATCAACGTGCCCGCGAATCTCGTCACGATCCAATCAGGTGCGTTCGCCAGCAATCAGCTGGAACACATTGGCCTCGAAGTTGCGACCGGACTCGCCTACATCGGTAGCCAGGCGTTTATTAGCAACCACCTCGAGCAAGTCACCGTTCCGTCCAGTGTCCAGCGACTTGAAACCCGCGCGTTCGCACACAACCACCTCACCCAGTTCACGGTCGGCGGGGGCGCCATGGAGTACTTCTTCCCCTCCGCGTTTGAGGACCAAACCCGCAGAGGCGAACTCTTCGCCGATTGGCGCGATGCCGCCAGCGACGGCAACCACGTCGACCTCAACGATCGTTCAGTGTGGGAAAACCCCGGGCGTGACACCTACTACGCACACTACGTCGACGCCCACATCGTCACGTTTGACCCGCAGACCGGCAGCTCGGGCGACCGCTTCGAGTCGCACGTGCCCCTCGGCGGCACGGCGAGCGAGCCGTCAGCGCCCAGTCGCGCACACCACACGTTTAGCGGCTGGCACACGAACGCTAGCGCCGGCACAGAGTGGGATTTCGACGCCACCGTCACGGGTGACATGACGCTGTGGGCACAGTGGGCCCCCGTTGATTACAGCGTCACCTACGCCGGCGAGGGAGACGGGCTACCCGCCAGCGAGACCGTGACCTATCCGGGCGCAGCGAGCGAGCCGGCCGATCCCACTCGCGAGCACTACACCTTCACCGGCTGGGTCGACGACACGGAAAGCCCCTGGGACTTCGACGCGACCATCACCGCGGACACGACCCTCACCGCCACCTGGGACCCCCTGGACTACACGGTGTCCTTCGCGGGAGACGGGTCGGGAATCCCAGCCGACGCCACGGTCACCTACCCCGCCACAGTCGCTGAACCGGCAGATCCCAGCCGCGAGCACTACACCTTCACCGGCTGGGTCGACGACACGGGAAGCGCGTGGGACTTCGACACGACCGTCACCACAGACACCACCCTCACTGCCGCCTGGAGCGCGAACAGCTACGACGCGACCTTTGACTCCAAGGGCGGCAGTGATGTGCCAACTCACAGCGTTGTCTACCCGGGCACCATCGTCGAGCCCGCCGCCCCAACTCGAGACCACTACGCGTTTGGCGGCTGGGTGGGCGATGCCGACCAGCCCTGGGACTTTGACGCAACCATCACTGCCGACACCGCCCTCACCGCGACCTGGACTCCGCTGGACTACACGGTCGCATTTGATCCCGCACGCGGCACGCCAACTCCGGCGCAGACCATCACCTACCCGGGGACCGCCACCCTCCCCGCCGAACCCACCCGAACGCACTACGCCTTCTCCGGATGGGTCGGCGACACGGACAACCCCTGGGACTTCGACGCAACCGTCACTGCGGACACGACCGTCACCGCCACCTGGACCCCGAACGACTACACCCTGACGTTCGATCCTGGCAACGGAGAGGACCCCCACGTCGCGGTCGTGACATACCCGGAACCGGCCAACCCACCGACGAACCCATTCCTGAGTGGGCACACCTTCACCGGGTGGGTGGGATCCGATGGGTCGGCCTGGAACGCCGGCACTGCGGTCACCACCGACACCACCGTCACCGCGGTGTACACGGAGAACGTGCGCACGATCATCGCGCCGGCCCAGGTCGCCCTCGGTGACACCATCGAACTGTCTGGAAGCGGTTTCGATCCCGGCGAGCCCGTCGAGATTGAGCTTCACTCGACGCCGATGACCCTCGACACCGTGCGGGCCAGCGCGGCGGGTGACTTCAGCGCTAATGTCACCATTCCAACGAGCATCGCGCCCGGTTCGCATGAGCTCGTGTTGGTGTCAGCGTCGGGCACAGTGTCGAAGCCACTCACAGTTGACCCGGTCGAGCTAGAGGAGACTCCTGCCGACGGAGGCGGCGTGCCCGCCGACGACGCGGTGGAGCAGAGTTCCACACCAGGCTCCACTCTTCCGACGACGGGCCCGGAAGCCACCGCCGCATCGGCATGGTTCGCTGTCGTGCTCGCTCTCGCGGGCGCTGGCCTCATCGCTCTCAGGCGCCGCGCCTAAGCCCGTAAGGTGGCAGCGGACGGCGAGCCGTGCATCGGCCCTAGGAAGTTTCGCCGACCGAAGGCGTGACAAGTAACCTACGGTCGCGTAGGGTCGAGGCATCCGCACGGCGCGCGCTGTCGCTCGCTGGACAGTTTGCACCGTGCCAGTTCGACGGCTGGGAAGTCGTACGCCCCCTGTTTTTTGTTCTGGAGACGCATGACTCGCACGCCCAACGCTGGCACCGTGATGCCGCTAAACCACATCACCCACCGCTTTGCCGAACTCGCCGCAACGGTGCGCGACACCGGGCTCCTGCACCGCTCGTACGGCTTCTACGCAGGCTTTGGCGCCGCGCTCGTTCTCGCAATGGGCGGTGTCATCACCGGCATCATCCTGCTCGGCGACTCGTGGTTCCAGCTGCTGATGGCCGCCGCGCTGGGCATCGTGCTCACGCAGGTCGCATTTCTCGGTCACGAGGCCTCGCACCGCACGGTCTTTAAGTCGGGCCCTGCGAACGACCGCCTTGGCCGCGTGCTGTCCGCGCTGATTGTCGGCATCAGCCACCAGTGGTGGATGAACAAGCACTCGCGTCACCACGCCAACCCCAACAAGGTGGGCTCGGACCCAGACATCGAGACGGACACCATCTCGTTTGTTGACGAGGACGCCGCGAAGGCGCGCGGAATCGTGCGCTGGGTCACTCAGCGCCAGGGCTGGCTGTTCTTCCCGCTCCTCACCTTCGAGGGCCTGAACCTTCACTACCGCTCGGTGGTGTCGCTGTTCGCACAGGGCACGCGCAAGCAGCGCTGGACTGAGCTTCCGCTCATCGCAGCCCACTTCGCGCTGTACCTGGTGCCGCTGTTCATGTTCCTGCCGCTCGGGATGGCGTTCGCATTCATCGGCGTGCAGATGGCCGTGTTCGGGGTCTACATGGGTGCGTCGTTCGCGCCCAACCACAAGGGCATGGGCATTGTGCCCGCCGACGTGAAGATGGACTTCCTGTCTAAGCAGGTCCTCACCAGCCGCAACATCTCCGGCGGCTGGGCCATGAGCATCCTCACCGGCGGCCTGAACTACCAGATCGAGCACCACCTGTTCCCGAACATGGCGCGCCCCCACCTGGTTCGCACCCGCGAGATTGTCCGCGAGTACTGCGCCCAGCACGATGTCCCGTACACGGAGACCACGCTGATCGAGTCATACGCGATCGTCATCGAGTACCTCAACCGTGTGGGTCTCGCCGCGCGCGATCCCTTCGATTGCCCCGAGCGCGTCTCGATGGGCCGCTAAGACACTCCTCACTCCGCCGACACGGGCGGCCGCACTTGTTGCGGCCGCCCGTGTCGCGTTGACGGCTGACCCGCGCCCGGCCGCGCCCACTCCGATCACTTTCCGAGTGGACTCAGTCACACCGTATTGTTTACATACAGTCTTGTATGTACTCTGTTTTCGTGATGAATCGCCAGGACAACAAGCACACCACCTCCCTTCTCCGCCGCACCGCCGCCGCGATCGCGACAATCGCCCTCGCCTCGGCGGGCGCCGTCGCTGCCGCAACCCCGGCATCGGCCCTCACCGATGACACGTATTCGTTCACGTTCGAGGTCGTTGCAGGCGAAGCGCACGTGACCGGGTGCAACTACTCCTGCGCCACGCTCGTCGAGATTCCCGCGACCCTCTCTGAAGGCGGCTCGACCTACCCGGCTGTCGCCGTGGCAGATGGAGCATTCGAAGGCGAGTACATCCAGGAGCTCACGATCGCCGAAGGCGTGACCTCCATCGGGTTCGAGAGCTTTCGCAACAACCGAATCACGTCACTGACGTTTCCCTCAACGCTGACGAGCATCGGTGAAGGCGCGTTCAGGAGCAATTCGCTCACTGCGATAGTGATCCCCTCCGGCGTCCAGTCCATCGGCGAAGAGGCCTTCCGCGACCAGTGGGCGGATGACTCGACCCTGACCTTCGAGGAGCCGTCGACCGTGACGAGCATCGGAGAGTCCGCGTTCAGTTACGCCTCCTTGACCGGACGCCTTGAGATCCCCGACTCGGTCACGTCGCTCGGCGGATATGCGTTCTCAAGCAACAAGCTGACTGACGTGAGGTGGCCGGACGGCATCACGGCAATCCCCGAGGGCTTCATCAGCAACAACCCCTTGGGCGAGGGAGCGTCGTCGACTGTCGAGATCCCGTCCACGGTGACGTCGATCGGCAATTACGCATTCAACGGCGCACAGCTTGGTCCTACCGTTGTGCTGCCTCCCGGCCTCACGACCATGGGCTACGGGGCGTTCTCGATCAATGAGCTGGAGTCGATCACATTTCCCGATTCGCTCACGGAGATCCCGTCAGACTCGTTTTCGGAAAACCTCCTCACTGACGTCACGATTCCCAGCACAGTGACGTCAATCGGCTCCTTCGCGTTCGAGGACAATCCCCTCGAGACCTTCACGTTCCTTGGAGACGAACCCAGCGCGATCGGGAATCAGGCACTCGGCACCTACCACTTCTCGGGCACTCAGGAGCCGTACGAACGCGCAACGGTGATCTACGACATGGCGAGGAACGGTTTTGACTACCCTCGATGGGCTCCTTACACGTCTGGTCATGACGTCGTCGATGAGATCGACTACCCGACGTCACCCGTCGTGACGGTCTCCTTCGAGGCCGACGGCCATCCGGACACGCCCAGCGATCAGACCGTGGCCGTAGGCGGCTCACTCACCGAGCCCGCACCTCTCACCTCAACGGGCGAGGCCTTCCTAGGCTGGTCGACCGACCCCGAAGGCACCTCGATGTGGAACTTCACGGCGGACTCCGTCGACGGCCGCACCACGCTGTATGCGCAGTGGGACGTCGCCACGTATCCGGTGGTCTTCGAGTTGGGATACGGGAGCGGCGATGTGACAGTCAACGTCGAGCACGGCGATCTCGTGTCCGCTCCGGACGCGCCCTTTGTCCCCGGCCACCGCTTTGCCGAGTGGACGCTGGCGGGAGCGCCCGCGGACTTCACAGTCCCCGTCACCGAGGCGCTCACGTTCACGGCCGAGTATGACGTCAGCGTCTATAGCCTCACCGGGCCCGCTGAGGCCGCCCCTGGCGACACGATCTCTGTGACCGGCGAGGGCTTCGACCCGAATGAGGCCGTGGCGCTTGAGCTTCACTCCACGCCGGTATCGGTGGGGTCCACGACGGCCGATGCTGCGGGTACCTTCACCACCGACGTCACCATTCCGGCCGATGCTGCGGCAGGCTCCCATGACGTTGTCGCCTTGGGTGCGGCGGGCCAGGCGTCAGCACCGTTGACGCTCGTGGCGGCCGATGACCCCGACCCAGAGCCGGAGCCGTCTGCGTCCACGTCGCCCACCGCGTCACCGGAACCGTCCCCTGCCCCCAGCACCACGGCATCGGCCGAATCCAATGATGGGACCGCAGGGCCCAGCCTCCCGGTCACCGGCGCGAGCGGCTCGGCGTGGCTTGTGGGTGGCGCTGCGGCGTTGGTGTTCCTCGGGTTCGGGATCCTGATCGCCCGACGGCACTTCTAGGTCAGGCGGGGAACAACGACTCGATCAGGCCCACCTGGTCGGGGCTTGGGCGCCAGTGGGCCGAGTCTGCGTTCTGGCGCACTTGCTCGGGTCGGGTCGCACCGGCGATGACCGAGGAGACCACGGCACGCGACAGGAACCAGCCAAGCGTGGCCTGGAGCATCGTCACACCCCAGTCATCGCATAGCGCCTGGTATGCCTCCATGGCGTCCCAGTCGGCGTTCTGCGCAATCTGGGGGCGAATCTTGGCGATACGGGAATCCGCAGGCATGTCCGTGCGAGTGAACTTGCCGGTGAAGAGTCCGTTGGCAAGCGGGAAGAAAGGCAGGAAGCCAGCGTTGATGTCGTGCGCGGCGGACAAGCGGCCATCGTTCTCGACGCCGCGGGCGATCAGGCTGAGCTCGTCCTGACTCGACGCAATGCCGGGGATTGAGCGCTCGTGGACCGCAGCATCGGCCTCCCGCAGTTGGCTTGCCGTGAACTGGGAGACGCCATACGCACGAATCTTGCCCTCCTCCACGAGTTCCGCGAGCGCGCCGAGCGTCTCTCCGACGGGGACGGCCGGGTCCGGCTGGTGCTGCTGGAACAGGTCGATGTGGTCGGTCTGCAACCGCTCAAGGGATGCCTCACACGCGGCGCGGAGGTATGCGGGCGAGCCCTTTGCGCCGAGCTCGTCAAGCGGCGTGGGCACCTCGGTGAAGCCAAACTTTGTGGCCAGGACGACCTCGTCGCGGCGCCCCTTGAGCGCCTCGCCCATCAGGGTCTCACTGAGGCCCCACTGGCCGCCGTAAAGGTCGGCGGTATCGAGGAAGGTCACACCCGCGTCCAGGGCCGCGTGCAGAACCGCGTTGGTGCCCTCCTGCGTCTGGGAGACAGTGCCTTCACGGCCGAAGTTATTACAGCCAAGGCCCATCGCGGAAACGGTGAACGGGGCGGATCCAAGTCGTCGTTGTTCCATGACGTCAACCGTAACCCCGTGCCCGGCAAATGGCGCCAACTCTCTGTTTCGCGCGCTGAGACCGAGCGATAGAGCCAGGTGCGCGAAAAGCGGTAGGCACACGAAAGGCCGCCGGCGCTCCGAAGAGGAGCGACGGCGGCCTTTCGGTCACCAAACAGGGAGATAAACGTGGAGATGGCGGGAATCGAACCCGCGTCCGCATGTACGACGACAGGTATTCTCCGGGCGCAGTCTGAAATAACAGTGTCTCGGACCCGCACGACCTTCAGACAGGCTGTGCGATAGCCCCAGTTACCTAAGAGTCCCGAGCGGCCCGGTAACGAGGCCACTCAGCAAGTTCCCTAGATGACGTCAGGGACCAGGACGGGAACTAGCCTGGGCTGACGGACTTCGAGGCTCGCTTAAGCAGCGAGGGCGAAGTCGGTGCGCTTGTTATCGGCACCTATTGGTTTGTCACGAGCGTTAACGAGATAACGTGACGTCCTCGGCCCGCTTCCCCTGAGGAAAGCACACACGTCGAAACCGATCATCCCCTGTGCAGTTATCCCTCTAGTGTACGGGAGGGACTGACACGCGACTAGCCCCTGACTAGCTGGTGACTACCGTGTCTCGCGACGGACCCTGAATCACCCACCAGATCCACTCGGCCGCAGTCGCTACGTCAGGTCGCGGGCTCATCTTCAGCCACGACGCCACCACGCCACCGATCAGACCCGCCATGCCCGCCGCGAGCACCTCGTCGGGCATCACGCGCCCGTCAGGCATGTGATCGTGGGCCGTCTGCGCGACGGCGGACTGAATCTCGGCACGCAAGCGCGCCAACACCGCTCCGTAACCGGGTTCCGTGAACACCCTGCGGTAGAGCTCCGCATGCGCGTCGATGTGGGTCAGAAAGGTGACGAGCGCTTCAGGCGGGCGGCCCGAGAGAACCTCGATATCACCCAGCTGGGCACCGGCCTCCGACGCCACCAAGTCGAGCGCGTCCGCCAGGAGCGTTTCCTTGTCGGAGTAGTGCTGGTAGAACGTTGTGCGGTTGACACCGGCACGCTCAGCAATGTCGCTGATCGTCACGTGGTCGATCCCACGCTCCCCCGCCAACGCGAACAACGCTTCCTGCAGGCGCCTCCGCGTGCGCACGATCCGAGCATCCATGCCCCTATTGTGCCGGGCCGATGCTGGATCCACCAAGCAATAACCGACAAGTGTCGTTTTTCTTGAGTTGGGGCAGTTACACTTGCCGGAGGCACCGTCGCCCGTCCCCTTGACTCACCACCTGTGAAAGGCATTGCACGTGGCAAATTTCCTGTTCAAATTGGGGCGCTCCAGCGCGAGTCGCCCCTTCGTCGCGATCATCGCATGGATTATTGCGCTCGCAGCAAGTGCTGGCGCATTCCTCAGCTTTGGCGGCACACTCACCGACTCCTTCTCCATCCCGGGCACGGCCACTCAGGAAGTGACCGACCAGCTCTCGACAGAGATCCCCGAGGCCGCCGGTGCTACCGCTCGCGTGGTCTTCCAAACGGAGGACGACAGCGAGTTCACGTCTGAGCAGCAGGAAGAGATCTCCGCGACGCTGACCGAGGTTGGCGAACTCGACTCGGTTTCCGGCACCATCGACCCGTTCGCGACCGAGGCCGAGCTCGAGGCTCAGGGCGAGGAACTGTCCGGCGGCCTTGACCAAATCGATGAGGCACGCGCGGAGCTCGCCGCCGGCCAGGACGAGGTCGACGCTGGCATTGCTGAGGCTGAAGCGGGCCAAGAGCAGCTCGACGCGGGCCAGGCAGAACTCGACGCCGCAATCGAGCAGGCACAGGACGCCGGCGTCTACGAGGCCGGCAAGGCACAGTTTGACGCCCAGCAGGCCGAGATTGATGCTCAGCAGGAGGCCATCAACGAGGGCCTCGCTGAGGTGCAGGCCGCACAGCAGCAGATCGACGAGGGCTACGCCGAACTCGAGACAAACGAAGAGCAGCTGAACCTCGGGCAACAGCTTTACGACAACGCGTCGACCATCAGCACAATCTCCGACGACGGCACCACCGCCCTTGCGGCAGTGTCGTTCAACGACGACCTCCTGAACCTCGCCCAAGAGGACAAGGACGAGGTCATCGACCTCATCGATAGCGCCGACATTGACGGCGTCACGGCCTTCTACTCCACGGAGCTTGCCCAGGAAATCGACGGCATTCTTGGCGTAGGCGAGATCGTGGGTGTGTTCCTTGCACTCGTCGTGCTGTTCGTCATGATGCGCACCGCTTGGCCGGCGGTTACGCCGATTCTGACCTCGATGATCGGCGTGGGCGTGGGTGTCGCCGCGTCTCTCTCGCTGTCGGGCACAATCTCCATGTCGTCCGTGACGCCCGTGCTCGGTGTGATGCTGGGACTCGCGGTCGGTATCGACTACGCGCTGTTCATCATCAACCGTCACCGCATCAACTTGAAGCGGGGGATGGACGTCAAGGAGTCCATCGGCCTCGCGAACGGGACGGCGGGCAACGCTGTGGTGTTCGCAGGATCCACGGTGCTGATCGCACTGTTGGCCCTCAACGTCACCGGGATTCCGTTCATTGGAGTGATGGGCAACGTTGCCGCCTTCTGCGTGTTCATCGCAGTTGCCGTGGCCGTGACCCTCGTGCCCGCAGTTCTGGGCCTCGTCGGAATGCGCGCGATCTCGAAGAAGTCGCGCGGACGCGCCGGAACGCCTGAAGAGGCCGAGGCGCCGTTCGTTCCCATGAAGACGGGCAAGGCGTGGTTGCGCGTCGTCTCGGGCGTGCTCCTGCTGGGAATCGTCGCGATTCCCGCAGCAAGCATGCGACTGGGACTTCCCGGCGGCGACCAGGAACTTCCTGACTCCACCGCCTATAAGGCCTACACCGCCATTGACGAGAAGTTCGGCGAAGGCCTGAACGGGTCACTCGTGGTGACGGCAGACCTGCCCGAGCCCATCAGCGAGGACGACCTACTGGCCACGCAGGTGGACATCGAGAACCGCCTCATGGAGTTCGATGACGTCACTGCCGTGACGCCCGCCGGATCCTCGGAGGACCTCGACTACCTCGCGTTCCAGGTGGTGCCGGCCGAAGGCCCCAACGCCGAATCGACTGAGACACTCGTTCACGACATCCGCGCAATCTCGCCGCTCGATGACGGCACCGAGATCGGTGTCGCTGGTACGGCCTCCGGAAACATCGACATTTCTGAGAAGCTCGCGGACGCGCTCCCGATCTACCTCGCGGTGGTCGTGGGTCTGTCGCTCATCATCCTCATCGTGGTGTTCCGCTCCCTGGTGGTGCCGCTCATCGCAACCCTGGGCTTTGTGCTCAGCCTGTTTGCCGCGTTGGGTGCCGTCACCGCGGTCTACCAGTGGGGCTGGCTGTCAGACATCTTCGGCGTTCACGCGCCGGGGCCCATCCTGAGCTTCCTGCCCATCCTGCTGACCGGAATCCTGTTCGGTCTCGCAATGGACTACCAGCTCTTCATCACCTCGGGCATGCGCGAGGCATACGTCCACGGCAACAACGCCCGCGAGTCCGTGGTTGCAGGTATGCGCCATGGTCGTGCAGTGGTGACGGCGGCAGCGATCATCATGGCGTCGGTGTTCGGAGGATTCATCTTCTCCCACCTGACGATGATCAGGCCCATGGGCTTCGGCCTCGCGATTGGTGTGCTCTTCGACGCCTTCGTGGTGCGCATGTACATCATGCCGGCGCTCATGACGCTCGTCGGCGAAGGCGCATGGTGGCTGCCCAAGTGGCTCGACCGCATCGTCCCCAACGTCGACGTCGAGGGCTCCTCGCTCGAGCGCGAGCACCCGGCACCTGCCGCCGTGACCGCCTCGGGCGCTGACCCCGCGCCCGGTGCCACCGAGGACTCCTCCCCCGAGTCAAAGGACAGCGACAAGTAGTCGTAACCCGAGCATCGGCCCTGAACGCCCGGTCTGCCCACGGCAGGCCGGGCGTTTGTGCGTGTGGTGAGTGTGGCATCGGCCCTCCTGATCGTTAGGGTCTTGGGTTATGGACGACATCCTCGCCAGCGTGCGCGACCTCATCCCCGACCGCCACGAGCGGGTCTTCATCGCTGTTGCGAAGGACGGGCAGACCGCGCACCGGTACTTTGGGGCGCCCGAGGGCAGCGATGGCGAGCTGGGGTCGATCACGAAGGGGCTGACGGGCTTGCTGTATCAGCAGGCGCTCGTTCGCGACGAGATCGACTCGGGGACACGGTTGGGCGACCTCTTGGACCTTGGAGAGTCGCCGGTGGGCGGACTCCTGCTTGGCGACGTGGCGATTCACCGGTCCGGCCTGCCCCGCCTGCCTGCGTTTGCGAAGGACAAGTCGATTGGCGCGCGCACCAAGGCGATGAAGCGGGACGGAACTGACCCCTACGGTGACTCGCTGGACGAGTGGTTGTCGTTTGCGCGTGCGACGCGGGTCAAGCGGGCACGCTTTCGCTACTCCAACCTGGGGTATTCGCTCTTGGGTCACGCGCTGGCGTCCGCCGCAGGGGCTCCGTATGCGGAGCTGCTGCAGTCGCGGGTGCTGACGCCTGTGGGCATGCACGATGCGTACGTGGCGAATGTACCGAATGACCTGCGAGCCGGGGCGCTCGCGGGGGTGTCGAAGCGGGGCGTAACGCAGTCGGCGTGGACGGGCGAGGGGATTGCGCCCGCCGGAATGGTCCGGGCTACGGGAGCGGATCTCGAGGCGCTAGTGCAGGGCCTGGCGGGGATCACCGAACTACCTGGGGCCGATGCTTTGGAGCCAATGGCGAAGGCGCAACCTCCGTCTTTGATTGGGTCCGCGTGGATGGTGACGCCTGCGCGTGGGCATACGGTGACGTGGCACAACGGGATGACGGGTGGGTTCGCGTCGTTTGTGGGGGCCGACCGCGATGCTGGCGTTGGCGTGGGGATCGTGTCCGCGATGGCTGCGGATGTGACGCACTACGGGTTTGCGGCGATTGACGCTCTGGCTTAGTGGCTTTTTGGTTTTTACCTGGGGTTTTGCGGGCTTCTCGTTCCGTGTCAGACCCTGGTGATTGACTATGGTCATGGACGCGACGACCGCACCTCCCGAGGCTCCCGGGCTCACGCCTGCGCAGCTGCGGGAGCGTGTGTTGACGTCGCTGTCTGGTCGTAGCGGCTTGTCTGCGGCGGAGGCCTCGGCGTTAGGTTCGCGGGGCCTGCTCGCCATGGCCGAGGCGCTGGGGACTGTGCGACGCGAGGTTGACACCATGCTCGCTGTTGTCGCCAATGCTCAAGCCGAGCTGTCCTCTGAGGCTGCGGGCGCTGATGGGCTGGCGCGTACGCAGGGGCACGGATCCACGCGCGGCATGGTGTCGAAGCAGACCGGCGGCACGCACCACGAAGCCGAGCGGCTGTTGCAGGTGGGTGCTGCGCTGGCGGAGGTGGAGCGGCGGGACTCTGATCGCTCTCAGCCGCGCGGTCCGGTCAGGGCGCCCGAGCGTGCCCCGGAGCCCGATGGTTTGCACTTCCCCCACGTCAGCGCCGCGATGCGCGACGCGATGATCAGCATCGATGCCGCGAACGCGATCACCCGCATGCTTGAAGCCGTTCACGGGCGGTGTCTGGACTCGGATTGGGTCGATGCCGAACGCACCCTCGTCGCCAAGGCTCAACTTCTGCCCTACGAGCAACTCATCCGAGTGATTCGCCGCTACCGCGACAGCCTCGATCAAGCTGGCGTTGAGGCGCGCGCGGAGGAGCAACGGCAAAAGCGCTACTTCATCATGAGCGAAGACAAGGACGGGATGCTCCTGCTCAATGGGCGTCTCGATCCCGAGAATGCCGCACCGTTGCGCGCTGCTGTCGATGGCATGGTCGCACATGGTTTCCGTATGCGCCGGCGTGAGCAAGAGCATGCGGGGACTGGCGCGCCTGTGTCCGAGGACCGGCGCACAGCAGGCCAGATGCGGGCCGATGCCCTGGGGACCTTCGCCCGGCATCTCCTCAAGTGTGAAGCGGAAGAATTGCCGCTGGCCGGTGTGCGTGTTGTGATCCGGATGTCGCTCGACGACCTGGTCAACGGTGGCGCGGCCCAGGTTGATGGCGCTGCGGGTGCAGTGTGTGCGGGCGATGCGCGGCGCATGGCTGCTTCCTCGGGGATTGTGCCGGTCGTGTTGGGCGGCAGGTCACAAGTTCTGGACCTTGGCCGCGAAGTGCGACTGTTCACTAAGGCTCAGAAACTCGCGCTCATCGAGCGCGATGGAGGATGCGCAAAGTGCGGCGCGCCACCGTCGTGGTGCGACGCTCATCACATTCGCTCATGGGCTGATGGCGGGGGCACTGACCTTTCCAACGGCGTGATGCTCTGCGTGCGATGTCATCACGATGTTCATCGCCAATCGTGGGGAATCCGGGCGACACCAGACGAGGTGTGGTTCACTCCCCCGGCATCCATCGATCCGCAGCGGCGACCGTGTCCGGGCGGGAAGAAACTCTTCGGCGGGCCTGCGCCCAGCGCATTGGGTGAAGACCGCGCGGTGGGTGCGAGCGGCTCTGTGGCGTCCGGCAGTGGGCCTGAACCCGGCGGCGGGGCGGATCCCGGCGGCGGGGCGGATCCCGGCGGCGAGGTCGACTCTCGTGGTGACGTGGATCGCGGCGGTGGTTCAAAACCCGGCGGCCGGTCGGCTCCGCGTCAAAACTGGCGATGTGAGGCTCGGGCGATGAGCATGGCAGTGTCAGGTCCCGAGGTCGACCAATCAACGTCGGGATGGCGGTACGTGGGTCCGCTTGACTGTCACCGTGATACTCGGATGCGCGCCGAGCGCAGCCGATTCTCGGAGAAGTCTGCCGGCACGTAGTCGATACCGACGTAGTTCCGGGGTCCGTAGCTAGGGGTTCGCGGTCCGCAATCTGCGTTCCAACGTCACCGGGGCGACCTCACGCCGGCGATAGCTCGGAAAGACCTCTCAGTCTTGCTGGAACTTCGCGACTGGAGCTGGTGCCGACGCTCCCGAGGCCGCGCGCGTCGCGCTTTGGCCCTGAGGTTGCGCCTCGACCTGGCTCTGGTGTTGGGCTTGTTGCTGGGCTGCGGTCTGGGCCTGGCGCTGGGGCTGGGGCTGGCACTCGGCGAACTTGTCCGCGAACCTGCCGTCGTCATTCAACGGCACG
The DNA here is from genome assembly GCF_000975035.1 of Demequina flava. Taxonomy (GTDB): domain Bacteria; phylum Actinomycetota; class Actinomycetes; order Actinomycetales; family Demequinaceae; genus Demequina; species Demequina flava. Next base: position 440,041 of record NZ_BBRA01000001.1, read on the forward strand.
CGCTGTTCCTTTGTGTCCAGGGTTGGCGCAGCTGCGTCGCGGTCGATATCCGAGCCATCGGCCTCGTTTTGGCCCTGCGGACCAGAGATGAAGAGGTACCCCATGCCGATGACGACCATTCCGCCCACGAGGTTGCCGAGCCCGACCCAAAGCATCGATGTTGCGAAAGCCCCGAGGGATACGGACACAGTTCCCGCGCCCAAGATCCCCAAACCGTAAATCGTCATGTTCGCGACCACGTGCTCAAATCCCGAGGCGATAAACGCGAACACACCCCAAAACAGAATGATGGCCTTCGCAGACTCACTTCGTAGACGGGACGCCGACCAGATCGCACCGCACACGAGGATGTTGCACATCACACCACCAAAGAACATCTCCGCTGGCGTGTGTGCCATCTTCGATGTCAAAGTGCCGTCGAGCATCGCCTCGGTCGCAGCGTTGTGGAACATCCCCGACTGAATCAGAACCCAGGCCAACGCGAGTGAGCCGATCAAGTTGCCAACAAAGATGAACAGCAATGTCCATATTGCCGACCACCACGAGATCACCCTGCGGAACGCCCCCAACGGCAACGCCATCATGGCGGACGTCGCGAGCTGGGCTCCGGCGAAAACGACAAACGTCAGCGCTACAGCGAACACCGCACCGGAAACGAGTTTGGTTGCTGGAGAGTCTGACGCAAAGAAGGGGCCAGCCGCCGAGAACATGACGTAGACGCCAGTCCCAATCCACAGGCCCGCCATCATCGCGGACGCAAGGAATCGCCAGGGGTGGCTACGGGCCATCGCAACTTTGGAGGCAGCGTCGTCAGCTTGCACGGAGACGTTTTCGGGGAGGGATTTCACACTGCCACGTTAAGCCGCGAAAGGCGCTGACAGCGGGGCCTTTGGTCCCTTGGGCGCTGGGGTAGGTCCTGACGCGCGGGCGTGTGCGCGACGCGTTGCTCGACCTGGCAGCGCAGGTATCAATGGCGCTGGGCTTCGCGAGTCGTGGCTGCGCACGTTTCTGTCGCGCTACGCCACGCTAGTCGTGACGGCGAAGGCTCATGGCGCGCTGAGCCTCGCGGGTGTCCTGCTGCTCACGCAGCGTCTGCCGCTTGTCGTAATGCTTCTTACCGCGGCCAATGCCGATCTCGATCTTGGCGCGACCCTTCACGAAGTACAGGCGAAGCGGCACGATCGTGAAGCCCTTTTCGCGCGTCTTGATCATGAGCTTGTCGATCTCAGCGTGGTGCAACAGCAACTTGCGCTTGCGACGCGGCGCGTGGTTGGTCCAGTTGCCCTGGGAGTACTCGGGGATGTGGACGTTGTCGAGCCACGCCTCACCGCCGTCGATGTACACGTAACCCTCGCCGATCGCCGCGCGACCCGCTCGCAACGCCTTGACTTCGGTTCCGCGCAAGACAAGTCCGGCCTCGAAGGTCTCGTCGATGAAGTAGTCGTGGCGCGCCGAACGGTTCGAAGCAACGATCTTCAACTCTTCAGGCATCTCACACCTCCTTCATCTCCGTGCGCCACGTTCGTGACGCGTCACCGCGGTTGCGATGCTGCTGGCTAGCATGCCGTGTCCCCTCCCCCAAGAAGGCCGCGCGAGCACGCAGCCCATCGTGGAGGGGCGAGGTACGAGTCTAGGCGATTCCTTAAGGAAGCACGCTCATCGGGTTCACGGTCCCGCCGTTGACGTACATCTCGAAGTGCAAGTGGCAGGCCGTCGACGTTCCCGTGGTGCCCGAGTAACCGAGCAGCTGTCCGCGGGAAACAGACTGGCCAGCGCTCACCGCGAAGCCCGAGAAGTGGTTGTAGCTGGTCATCACGGCATCGCCACCCACGTACCCGTGGTCGACCATCACCTGGTTTCCGAATCCGCCTGTGTACTTTGCCCAGGCAACCGTGCCGGAAGCCGCTGCATAAATTGGGGTGCCACAGTAGGCACGGAAGTCGGTTCCTGCGTGCAGGCGCCAGTAGCCCAGAACCGGGTGATAGCGCATGCCGTAGGAAGACGTGATGTGCACGTTGGAGGTGGGGTACGCCCAGAAGCTTGAACCGCCGCTCGATGCACCACCGGAGCTTCCGCTTGACCCCCCACTGGAGCCACTACTCGAGCCGTTCTCGGCCTCTTCCTTCGCGGCTTCCTCGGCAGCCTTTCGAGCAGCCTCAGCCTCCGCCTCGGACAAGCCCTCCTCGGCTGCGGCCTTCGCTGCCTCGGCAGCCTTTTGCTCCTGGTAGAGCGCGGCAACCTGGTCGCGGATCTGCTCCTGCAGCGCATCGTTCTCCTGCTGCTGGCGCACGAGCGTCGCGCGCTGCGACTCAAGGTCGGCCTTCACGGCCTCCTGTTCGACCACAAGCGCGTCCACTGCGTCGCGGGCGGCCTGCGCCTCTTCGCGCAAACCCTTGAGTTCAACGACCAGAGCGTCGGCCTCAACCTTCAGCTCCTCGATGTACTCGCGCACCGCCTCCTGGCGGGTTCCGCGGTTGCGGTTGACGGCCGCAATCTCTTCAAGTTCCGCAAGAGTGCTGGCCTGAACGCGCGATGCGGACTGTTGCGCGGAGTACTCATCCACGAACTCTCGCGCATCCGCCGCACCGAGCACGATGCTCAGCGAAGCGTTCAGCGACGTGCCCTTGTACTGCTGATAGGCAATGGCGGCAACGAGGGTTTCTAGTTCCTCGGTGCGCTCCTCGTCGGCCTCGATCTGCGCAGTGATGGCGCGGTCCTGCGCCTGAGCCGCCTCAAGCTTGTCAGCGACGATGCCCTGCTCCACCACGGCCGCGTCAACGGCAGCCTGCGCGGCAGCGAGTTCGTCCTCGAGCACCGCGAGTTCGTCGTTGAGCTCCTCGAGCTTGGCCTCGGTCTCGACGATGTCAGTGTCGGTCTCGTCGATCGCGGTATCAAGCATCGCGGCCTCGTCCTCGACGGAAGCCTTTTCGCCCTCGGCGTCGTCGATTGAAGATTGCGTGTCCTCAATCGCGTCTTCCTGCTCAGCGATCTCGTCTTCCCAGTCGGAGATCGACGCGCGCGCCGCCCCCGTCTGGCCCACGGCAATGCCGCCCAGGATCGCCGCGAGCAGCACGGCGGCGATGACGATGAACTCTCTGCGTAGTGACCTCATGCGCGCGTGTACCTCTTGAGCGTCAGTAGCGACGCGATCAGGGCCAGGCCCACCGCGGCAAGAATCAGCCAGGGAGCCACCGCCCACACGTCTTCGCGCCCCACGTAGTCAACCCACGCGACGGAGCCGGTGAGCCAGCCCTCGACGAAGTACTTCACCGCGAGCCACAGGCCCGCAATCGCCATGACAGCACCACCGGTTGCCGCTGCGGCGCCCTCGAGCATGAACGGCGCCTGAATCAGCGAGCGAGACGCACCGACCATGCGCATGATGTTGGTCTCACGCCTACGGCTCAGCGCGCTCAGGCGGATCGTCGTCGTAATCAGCAAGATCGCGGTCAGCATCATGACGCCGGCCAGGACGGCGGCGAGGATGGTCGCGGAGTTCAGCAGCGAGAACAGGTCATCGAAGACCTCTCGCTGGTCGTACACGGATTGGACGCCGGGCAACCCAGCCGTGGCATCGGCCACCACCTGGAACTGCTCGGGGTCGTGAAGCTTCACGCGCAGCACGGGAGCCAGGTCCTCGGGCTCAAGCTGCGCGTACACGCCGGAATCGTCGGCGGCGACGATGTTGTCGTAGACCTCTTCACGCGTCTCGACGTAGACGGATTCGACGCGGTCAGCGACGTTGCCCTCCTCGAGCACCGCCAGGATCTCGTCCTGCTGCACCGTCGTGACGGCGCCCTCGACGCAATTTTCCTCGAAGGCATCGGGCTGGCACAGGAAGATCGACACCTCGACCTGCCCGTACCAAGCGTCCTTCAGCTGCTGGACTTGCATCTGGGTGAGCGCAGCCGCGCCCACGAAGGTCAGCGACACGAACGTCACGAGCGCGACGGACAGCGCCATCGTGGAGTTGCGGCGCAGTCCATTCCAGACCTCGCCGGCGATAAACCTCAGCCGCATCAGACGGTCTCCAACCCGTAGACGCCGCGGTCCTGGTCGCGCACCAGCTGGCCGCCCTTGAGCTCGATGACGCGTTTGCGCATCTGGTCAACGATCTCGTCGTCGTGCGTGGCCATCAGCACAGTGGTGCCGGTGCGGTTAATGCGGTCAAGCAAGCGCATGATGCCCACGGACGTGCCGGGGTCCAGGTTTCCTGTCGGCTCATCGCACAGGAGGATCGGCGGGTGGTTCACGAATGCGCGCGCGATCGCGACACGCTGCTGCTCACCACCTGACAGTTCGTGTGGGAGGCGACGCTCCTTGCCGGCCAGTCCCACCAGTTCAAGCATCTCGGGCACAGTCGCCTTGACGTCACGACGCGACTTGCCGATCACCTCGAGCGCGAACGCGACGTTTTGGTACACCGTCTTGTTCGGCAGTAGGCGGAAGTCCTGGAACACGGTGCCGATCTCGCGGCGCAACTGCGGCACCCGCCAGTTGGAGAGGCGGTTGAGGTGGCGTCCGGCCACCCAAATGTCGCCGCTGGTGGGGCGCTCTTCGCGCAGCACGAGCTTCAGGAACGTCGTCTTGCCGGAGCCGGATGAGCCCACCAGGAAGACGAAGTCGCCGCGCTCGATCTCCACGTCAATTCCGTCCAGCGCGGGTCGCGCGCCGCGGGAATAGACCTTGGAGGCATTGTCGAATCGGATCATGGTTCACTTCCGCGCACGGGGTTCGGGTCGCACGCTGTACGCAAGCATCGTAAGAAGGGGTCAAGCACGGTCCCCGCAGGCGCGCCGCGCGTGTCCGTGTCACATTGTTCACACCTCAAGTACTTCCAGAGGGCCGATGCCGGGGAGACGCGGGCTGCCGTGTCACCTAGTGTCGGGTGAAGCGACGTGAGGAGACCGGGAATGGAACAGCCAGATTCGACCGCGCCAGTTCCGCCTGTACCTGCGGCGATCGAGGCGGTCATCGCTGACTACTCCGACGACGTCCGCGCTCGGATTCTTGAGCTCAGAGAACTCGTGTGGCACGTCGCCGCGACCGATCCGGGCGTTGGTGAGCTCCACGAGACTCTCAAATGGGGCCAGCCGAGTTACCTGACGACGTCGCCGCGCACGGGGACGACCGTGAGGATTGACCGGGTGAAGGGCAGCAATGACGTCGCGATCTTCACGCACTGTCAGACGAGTTTGGTCGGCGAATGCCGGGCGGAACACGGTGAGGTGTTCGATTACGACGGCACTCGCGCCGTGATTGTGAGGGCGCCTGAACCAGTGCCTGAGGCGGAGCTACGCGACCACGTCGCCGAGGCATTGCTGTATCACCGCAGGTAGAAGCCAACACAAGCCGGGGACGTTACCTAAGCCAGCATCGGCCCTATGAAGGCGCCGGAGGCTAGTCCTGCGCGACCTGCTGCTGCTTGCGCCAGCGAATACCGGCGTCGATGAGGCCGTCGAGGTCGCCGTCGAAGACGACCTGCGGGTTGCCGACCTCGTAGCCCGTGCGCAGGTCCTTGACGAGCTGCTGGCCGTAAAGGAAGTACGAGCGCATCTGGTCACCCCACGAGGCCTTGATGTCGCCCGCGAGTTCCTTTTTTTGCGCAGCTTCCTCTTCCTTCTTCTGAAGGAGCAGGCGCGACTGCAGCACGCGCATGGCGGCGGCACGGTTCTGGATCTGCGACTTCTCATCCTGCATCGACACGACGATGCCGGTGGGGAGGTGGGTGATGCGGACCGCAGAGTCGGTGGTGTTGACCGACTGGCCGCCGGGGCCCGATGAGCGGAACACATCGATCTTGAGGTCAGCCTCGGCCACCTCGACGTGGTCGGTGGACTCAATCTGCGGAATCACCTCGACGGCAGCGAAGCTGGTCTGGCGCTTATCCGCGGAACCAAAGGGGCTGATGCGCGCGAGGCGGTGCGTGCCGGCCTCAACCGAGAGAGTTCCGAACGCGTACGGGGTGTTGACCTCGAAGGTCGCGGACTTGATGCCGGCACCCTCCGCGTACGAGGTGTCGAGCACCTTGGTCGCGTAGCCGTGGCGCTCCGCCCAGCGCAGGTACATGCGCAGCAGCATCTCGGCGAAATCGGTTGCATCGTCGCCACCCGCGCCAGAGCGGATCGTGACGACGGCGTTGCGCTCGTCCCACTCCCCCGACATCAAGGTGCGGACCTCCATGGCCGACAGGTCCTTCTTCAAGACGTCGAGTTCGGCGTCTGCCTCAGCGAGGGTCTCCTCGTCTTCGCCCTCGGTACCGAGCTCGACGAGGACTTCGAGGTCCTCGATGCGGCGACGGAAAGTGTTGAGACGCTCGAGCTCGCCGTTGGCATTCGACAGAGCGCTGGTCACCGCCTGGGCGTTGTCCTGGTCATCCCACAGGTCCGGCGCTGACGCCTCGGTCTCAAGGGTGGCGATCTTGGCCTTGAGGGCGTCGGGGTCGCTTACGGCCTCGATCTGCGCGAAGGTCGCCTGAAGCGCGGACAGCTCTGCTGGGAAATCGGTAGCCACGACGGTCCAGTCTAGTCGGGATCACGCGGACGGCTCCGCGACGGCCTGGGCGCGTGCGATGGGCCGGTGTGTCTCGCGCACGCGCCCAGCCCCCTGAGGCCACGGCCGTGGTAGGAAAGAGACAGCAACCAGGGGAAATGCCGCATTCGGCGCACACACGATTCAGGAGCACACATGTCTGAAGTACTGACCGCGATCGCGCAAGTGTCGATTCTTGTCTTTGTCGTGGCCTCCATGATCGCGTTGGGGCTATCGCTCACGGTTGAGCAGATCCTGACTCCGCTCAAAAACGCCAAACTGGTGATTCTGGGGCTGCTCGTGAGCTTCGTGATCGCGCCCGCGGCGGCCTGGGGAATCGCAACGGTGTTTGGGCTCGGCGACGATCAGGCCTTGGGCCTCATCCTGCTGGGCGTCGCGGCGGGCGCACCCTTCCTCCCCAAACTGGCGCAGATGGCCAAGGGAAACGTGCCGTACTCGGTGGGCCTGATGGTACTGCTCATGGTCGTCACAGTCATCTACGTGCCCCTGGTGCTGCCGCTTCTTGTGGACGGCGTGAGTGTGAGCGCATGGGACATTGCCCGCCCGCTCGTCCTGCTGATGCTGCTGCCGCTCATCATTGCCCTTATCGTGCGCGCCAGGTACCCCGAGTCCGCGAAGGCTGCGCCCAAGTTCAATCAGATCTCCTCGACTGGCCTCGCCCTCGGCATTGGCGCCGGGATCATCGTGGCGCTGCCGTCTATCTGGGATCAGATCGGGACCGGACTCATCTTCGCGACGATTCTGTTTGTTGTCGTGTTGCTCGTGTTCGGCTACCTCATGGGCGGGTCCACTCGAGATGAGAAGGTCGTGACCTCACTCGGGTCCGCCCAGCGCAACCTGTCCGCGGCTCTCTTGATTGCAGGCACCAGCTTTGTCGACACGCCCACGGTGTTGGTGTCCGTCCTGGTCGCCTCCTTGATCCTGACGGCTCTGCTCCTGCTCACTGCGGGGGAACTTGGCAAGCGCGTGGCTGGGGCGCCTTCGACGTCTTGAACAAGGTCCGTCGCGACAGGCACGGACCTGTCGGATGGACACAAGCCTTCCCGCTGGTAGTCGGCACGCCGTATGCTCGCAGACATGACTGTGGATGCGGCTGCACATTCCCCGGACAAGACCTCACGCGCTCGAAAGTTGCTGCGAGTCACGGTGCCGGCCGTGATCATCGGCGCAATGTGCGGTGTCTTGCTGTGGGCTATCGACGAGGCCGCGCACGGCGTCACCGTGTTCATGTGGGAACTGGTGCCCGATTGGATCGGCATTGATCCCGAGGCCCGCTGGTGGCCGATCGTGGTCCTGGGACTTGCGGGGCTCTCCGTCGGCGTCATCATTCGCTACATCCCAGGGCACGGTGGCTACGACTCCGCCACGACAGAGCTCGTGGCTCCCCCACTCCCCCTCAAGGTGCTCCCGGGCGTTGCGCTGGCACTGATCGTCAGCTTGGGCGCTGGTGTGAGCCTTGGTCCTGAAAGCCCGATCATTTCGATTGCCGTAGGGCTGTCGATGTGGGGTCTGCTGAAGATCATGCCGAACGTGGGTCACGGCCCTGTGATCCTGATCGCGAGCGCCGGAATGATCGGTGCAATGTTTGGCTCCCCGGTGGCCGCCGCACTGCTGCTGACGGAGCTCGTCGCAGGCGTCAAGACCGGCGGATTGCTGTGGGACCGCCTCTTCGCACCCGTTGCAGCGGCGTCCGCTGGCGCGTTGACCGCCCACTGGCTGGGCGTGGCGTTCTCGCCAAGTGACATCAGCGACTACGCGGGTCCGCACTGGATGGACCTCGTGATCGGCATTCCGATCGCAGTCGTTGCGGCACTCGGCTCTCTCGCCGGAGCCTGGCTGATGCCCAAACTGTGGCACCTGCTTCGCCGTTTCCCCAATCCCATCGTGTTCACGACATTGGGCGGCATCATGCTCGGCGTCCTGGGAGCGATCGGTGGACCCATCACGCTGTTCAAGGGTGCCGAGCAAACCGGCGAATTGGTCTCCCGCGCAGGCGAGTTCTCGTTCTGGGCACTGCTGGGCATGGCGCTGATCAAGGTGGCAGCGCTCACCGTCTCTGCGGCGGCGGGCTTCCGCGGCGGTCGAATCTTCCCGGCCGTATTTATCGGGGCGGCGTTCGGACTTGCAGGCCACTCGCTGTTCCCGGAGTCGTCACTTGCGCTCGCGATTGCGGCTGGCTCTATGGGCTCGATCCTCGCGATTGGGCGCGACGGCTGGCTTGCGGGGTTCATGGGTGTGGCTCTCGTCGGCGACATCACCATCCTGCCGGTCCTGATGGTCATCATCTTGCCCACGTGGCTCGTGGTGACCTCGGCGCCCGCGATGATCGTTGAGCACGCGGTCGTGCCGCCGAACGCAGGCCACCAACCCCCACCCGAGCCGGAAATCACGCCCGAAGAAGCGCGCGAAAAGTAGCGCTAGCCACGGTCTCTCACCGCGCTCGACCATTCCTCCGTTGCCCACGGGCACCGAAAAACAACGGCCAGGACGCGCATCGGCCCGTATCCCCGCCGAGTATGTACGGCCAGGCGAAAACAGTGCGGCCAGGCGGGGGCGAGACGGGTGCGGTTGGGCAAGACGGCGCGGCGAGCCGCCGGGGCATGACGAAGCCCCCAGGCGTTCACACCCAGGGGCTTCGTCTTGATCGCGCTAGTGCGCGTCGTACTTACTTCTTAGCGCGGGCCTTCTTGGCTGCGGGCTTAGCCGCCGCCTTGGTGGCCTTCTCGTCGGCCTTGGCCTCAGCATCGGCCGCCTGGACCTCGCGGGCCTCGACGTCCTCGTAACGGATGCCGTAATACGCGGCCTGCATCATGACCTTCATGTCCGCCAGCATGGGCAGACGTGGGTTGGCAGGTGCGCACTGGTCCTCGTAGGCGTTCAGCGCGAGGGTGTCGAGCGAGGAGATGAACTCCTTCTCGTCGACGCCGACCGCCTGGAACGAGGCCTCGATGCCAACCTTGGCGCGCAGCGCCTCGATTGCCGTGGCGTAGGCCTCGACGGCCTCGTCCGGAGTGGAGTGTGCGAGGCCAAGGACCTTCGCGATCTCCTGGAACCGCTCGGGCGCCACGTAGGACTCCTGCTTTGGCCATGAGGTGGGCTTGGTCGGGATCTTGCCGTTGTAGCGGATGACGTGCGGCAGGTAGATCGCGTTGGTACGGCCGTGGGCGACGTGGAACATCGAACCGGTCACGTGGCTCATCGCGTGGACGAGTCCCAAGAACGCGTTACCGAACGCCATTCCGGCAATCGTCGCAGCGTTGTGCATCTTCTCGCGAGCCTTTTCCGCCTCTGGTCCACCAGCAACCGAAGTCTCGATGTTGTCGAAGACCATGCGGATCGCCTGCAGCGCCATGCCATCAGTGAAGTCGTTGGCGTAGACGGAGACGAACGCCTCGGTGGCGTGGGTCAGAGCGTCGAAGCCGGAGTCCGCGGCAACGCGAGCGGGAAGCTGCGCGGTGAGCACGGGGTCGACGATCGCGACCGACGGGGTCAGCGCGTAATCGGCGAGGGGGTACTTGCGACCGGTCTCGGTGTCGGTGATGACAGCGAAGGGGGTGACCTCCGCGCCGGTGCCCGATGTAGTCGGGATGCACACCAACTGCGCCAGTTCGCCCAACTGGGGGAACGTGAACGCACGCTTGCGGATGTCGAAGAACTTCTCCTTGAGGTCGTTGAAGACCACCTCTGGGTGCTCATACATGAGCCACATGACCTTCGCGGCGTCCATGGGTGAGCCACCGCCGACGGCGATGATCGTGTCGGGCTTGAACGCCCGCAGCACCTCGGCACCCTTGGTGACGGTGGCCACGGAGGGCTCCGGCTCCACGTTGTCGATGATCTGGACGGAGACCTTGTTGTTGCGGCGGTTTAGGACATCGAGAAGCTTGTCCACAATGCCGATGCGGGTCATGGTCGAGTCGGTCACGATGGTCACGCGCTCAACGTCAGGCATGGACTTGAGGTAACGGATCGAGTTGGGCTCGAAGTAGGTCTTTGCCGGAACCTTGAACCACTGCATGTTGTTGTTCCTCCGGCCGATGCGCTTGACGTTCACGAGGTTCACTGCGGTGACGTTGTTGCTCACCGAGTTGTGGCCGTAGGAGCCGCAGCCCAGCGTCAGCGAGGGCAGGAACGCGTTGTAGATGTCACCGATGCCACCCTGCGATGAGGGCGAGTTGCAGATGATACGCACGGCCTTCACGCGGGAGCCGAACTCCTGGATGAGGTCCTGGTCGGTGGCGTGGATGGCGGCCGAGTGGCCCAGGCCGTGGAACTCGACCATGCGCTCGGCGTAGTCGAGGCCCTGCTCGGTGGACTCGGACTTGAGGACGGCGAGGACGGGGCACAACTTCTCGCGAGTCAGGGGCTCGGACTCACCGACGGTGCTGACCTCGGCCATGATGATCGAGGTGTCCGCAGGAACCGAGAAACCGGCCTGCTGGGCGATCCACTCGGGCGACTTACCCACCACGTTCGGGTTGAGCTTTGCGCCAGCGCAGTTTTCGCCGTTGGCCTGCACGCCGAAGATGAACTCTTCGAGCTTGGCCTTCTCATCAGCGTTCACCACGTAGGCGTGCAGCTTCTGGAACTCGTCCATCGCGGTGTCGTAGATGGAGGTGTCGATGATGACTGCCTGCTCAGAGGCGCACACCATGCCGTTGTCGAAGGCCTTCGAGATGATGATGTCGTTCACGGAGCGCTTGAGGTTGGCGGACTCGTGAATGTAGGCGGGAACGTTGCCGGCGCCCACACCGAGGGCGGGCTTGCCGCAGGAGTATGCGGCCTTGACCATCGCGTTTCCGCCGGTGGCCAGGATCAGCGCAATGCCGTCGTGGTTCATCAGGGCGTTGGTGGCCTCGATGGAGGGGTGCTCGACCCACTGGATGCAGTTTTCGGGAGCGCCGGCCTCGATGGCGGCGTCACGCACCACGCGAGCTGCGGCTACGGAGGATTCCTGAGCGCTGGGGTGGAACGCGAACACGATCGGGTTGCGGGTCTTGAGCGCGATCAGCGACTTAAAGATCGCGGTCGAGGTTGGGTTGGTGACCGGGGTGACTCCACAGATGACGCCCACGGGCTCGGCGATCTCGGTGATGCCCAGCAGGGGGTCCTCGTGAATGACGCCCACGGTCTTCATGTTGCCCATCGAGTGAGTCACGTGCTCACAGGCGAAGATGTTCTTGACCGCCTTGTCCTCGAATACTCCGCGGCCGGTCTCTGCGACGGCCTGCAGGGCGAGGTCTCCGTGCTGGTTGAGGGCTGCGACGGATGCCTTCTTGACCAGAAGGTCCACGTCGTCTTGGGTGAACGCTGTGTAGGCGTCGAGTGCGCGCTGGCCGTTGGCGACCAACCGATCGATTTCCTCTGCGACGGACGGCTGAGCAGCAGTGGGGCTGTCAACAGTGGCGGTCATGATGATTCTCCCTTGGGTCACGGACCCCATGTGGGATCCTGATACCTCGAATCTATGCCTGCAGGAAGCCCATATCTTGAGGCCATAGTCCCGCGTGACAAAGGTCCCGACACCCAAGGGACATCAGTGACTAGTAGGTCGTGAGACCCCGCGCCTCGAACTGCCCGCGCACGCGCTCAACCAGTTCCTTAGACGGCGGCTCCGTGTCCTCGAGTGGGTAGTTCTCCCCCAACTCGTGCCACTTCTCGCGGCCCATCTGGTGGAAGGGCAGCACCTCGACACGCTCGACCGAACTGAGCGAGGCCGCATACTCGGCGACCTTCTCCACGTTGTCGTAGCCGTCGGTGAGACCGGGAACCACGACAAAGCGCAACCAGATTGGGATGCCGCGCTCCGAGAGCTTGCGGCCAAAGACGAGGGTGGGCTCCAAGAGGCGCCCGGTGACCTTCTTGTAGATCTCGGGGTCGCCGGACTTCACGTCCAGCAGCACCAGGTCGGTGTTGTCGAGCATGTCGTCGGTGGCACGGGCTCCAAGGAACCCGGACGTGTCCAGGGTGGTGTGGACGCCGATCGCCTTGCACTCGGCAAAGACGCGCTCGACGAAGGCAGCCTGCAACATCGCCTCGCCGCCGGACAGCGTGATGCCGCCACCGGAGGCCTTCATGACGGGCGCGTAGCGGTTCACGCGCTTCATGAGGTCGTCGACGTGCACGCGGGTGCCGCGGCGCATCTGCCAGGTGTCGGGATTGTGGCAATACAGGCACCGAAGCGGGCAGCCTGCCAGGAAGAACGTGAGTCGCGTGCCAGGACCATCAACAGCGGTCACGAGCTCCCACGAGTGCACGGACCCGGTGTCGCCGCCCGCGGCTTGCGGGCGGTGCAGGTCAGAATCCGCCGCCTCAAGCGGAATCGGATTACGACCGGAGAGGTCCGATGCCAGGGTCGCCGGTGCATCTGGGGAGCCCGATGCTGTGGTGACCACAGCATCGGCCGAAGTCTTGTCAAGGTCAGCGGGGACGGACATGACCTGCACTCCTAACGGGGAAAGAGAGGTGCGCCCGGCGCCCTCACGAGGAGGGCGCCGGAGCGCTGGGAGGAGTTCTTAGAGGCTCGCGTGGAACGTGCGCGACAGGACGTCGAGCTGCTGCTCGCGGGTCAGTCGCACAAAGTTCACGGCGTAGCCGGACACGCGCACGGTCAGCTGCGGGTACTCCTCGGGGTGCTCCATGGCGTCCTCGAGGGTCTCGCGGTTGAGCACGTTGACGTTCATGTGGAAGCCCTTGGACACGGTGTACGCGTCCAGCACTCCCACCAGGTTCGTGATCTGCTCTGCCTTGTCGCGGCCCAGGCCCGTCGGTACTACCGAGGTGGTCAGCGAGATGCCGTCCTCAGCATCGGCGTAAGGCAACTTCGCTACCGACAGCGCGGAGGCCACGATGCCGTGGGTGTCACGACCGTTCATGGGGTTGGCGCCAGGTGCGAAGGGCTCACCGGTGCGGCGACCGTCGGGAGTGTTGCCCGTGGCCTTGCCGTAGACCACGTTCGAGGTGATCGTCAGGACCGACTGAGTGTGCTTCGCGTTGCGGTAAGTGGGCTGGCGGCGCACCTTGTCCATGAAGCGGTGCACGAGGTCGATCGCGATGTCATCTGCGCGGTCGTCGTCGTTGCCGTAGGTCGGGTACTCGCCGGTCACGTCGTAGTCGATGACCAGGCCGGTCTCGTCACGCACGGGGCGAACCTCGGCGTACTTGATGGCCGACAGCGAGTCAGCTGCGACCGACAGGCCGGCGATGCCGCAAGCCATGGTGCGCAGGATTTCCTTGTCGTGCAGGGCCATCTCGATGCGCTCGTAGGCGTACTTGTCGTGCATGAAGTGGATGCAGTTCAGTGCGTCGACGTAAGTCTCTGCGAGCCAGTCCAGCAGTCCGTCGAAGGCCTCGAGGGTCTCGTCGAAGTCGAGCACCTCTGCGGTCAGCGGTGCGCTCACGGGCGACACCTGCTTGCCGGAGACCTCATCGCGGCCACCGTTGATGGCGTACAGGAGTGCCTTGGCGAGGTTGACGCGAGCTCCGAAGAACTGCATCTGCTTGCCGACCTCCATCGCGGACACGCAGCACGCGATTGCTCCGTCGTCACCGCACTGAGAGCGGATCAGCTCGTCGGACTCGTACTGGATCGACGAGGTGTCGATCGAGACCTGAGCGCAGAATTCCTTGAAGCCGCGTGGGAGCTGGTCAGACCAGAACACGGTGAGGTTCGGCTCCGGGGCAGGACCCAAGTTGTACAGGGTCTGCAGGAAGCGGAAGGAGGTCTTGGTGACCAGCGGGCGACCGTCGGCTCCCATGCCGCCGATGGACTCGGTGACCCAGGTGGGGTCGCCGGAGAAGAGGTTGTCGTACTCAGGGGTGCGCAGGAAGCGGACGATGCGTAGCTTGATGACGAAGTCGTCGATGATTTCCTGGGCGCCGTCCTCGGTGAGGGTGCCCTCGGCGAGGTCGCGCTGGGCGAAGATGTCGAGGAAGGTCGAGGTGCGACCGAGCGACATTGCGGCGCCGTTTTGCTCCTTCACCGCAGCGAGGTAGGCGAAGTACAGCCACTGGACGGCCTCACGGAAATCCTTGGCGGGACCGGAGATGTCGTAGCCGTAACTGGCGGCCATCTGCTTGAGTTCGTTCAGCGCCTTGATCTGTTCGCTGTTTTCCTCGCGGTCGCGGATGACGTCCTCGACGGAACGCTCCATGTCGAGCATGGCGCGCTCCCGCTTCTTGCCAGCGATCAGTGCATCGACGCCGTAGAGGGCCACGCGGCGGTAGTCGCCGATGATGCGGCCGCGGCCGTAGGCGTCGGGCAGGCCCGTCACGATGTGCGAGCTGCGGGCTGCGCGAACGTTCGGGGGGTAGACGTCGAAAACGCCGTCGTTGTGGGTCTTGCGGTACGTCGAGAAGATCTTCTCGAGCTCGGGGTCCACGTCGTAGCCGTAGGTCTCGAGAGACTTAGCGACCATGCGCCAGCCGCCGTAGGGCATGATGGCGCGCTTGAGTGGCTCGTCAGTCTGGATGCCCTCAATCACGTCCTCTCCCTCAAGCACGTGGCCCGGTGCGTGGGAGGTGATGGTCGAGGGGGTGGTGGCGTCGACGTCGTAGACGCCCTTTTCGCGCTCTTGCGGGAAGCGAGCGGCGATGGAGTCCCAGGCCCGGGTGGTGCGGTCTGTGGGACCGGCCAGGAAACTGCTGTCGCCCTCATATGGGGTGTAGTTGGCCTGGATGAAGTCGCGGACGTCGATACCGTCTGCCCAAGGGCCACGGTCGAAGCCGCGCCACTCGTCAGCGTGTGCCAGGGTGTCGGCTGCTGTGCGGGGGTCGGTGCTCGTCATGGTGGATTCTCTCCCTCTCGAGCACGGGGATGAGCGGTGGTTCCGCTGGTCCTCCCGTGCGCTCTTTAACCACCGTAGCCCTGGCGTTCCACGCTCGCTTGGGACCTTCGGCCCCACTTTCGAAAGGCGGGTCGATGCTCGCTTGGGGACCCCAGCATCGGCCGGTTTTCCACGGGTTGCGGCACGCAACGTTTCGCCCGGCTACGGTGGCCTCATGTCGGCAAAGTCGCTCACATCCATTCCCCTTGCCCACGGCTGGACCCTGACCCATACCGGGGGCAATGCTCCCGGTGAGGTTGCAGGCGTCACGGTGCCCGCGACGGTGCCCGGAAGCACCCACGTGGATCTCCTGGCCGCGGGACTCGTCCCGGATCCCTATCTCGCGACCAACGAGCAAGAGTTGGCGTGGATGCACCTGTGCCAGTGGCGTTACGCGTGTGAAGTCGACGCCGAGCCGGCGGCCCCCGGTGAACGCGTGGACCTCGTCTTCGATGGCCTGGACACCATCGCGACCGTCAGTATTGACGGCGTCGAGATTGCTCGCACCAAGAACATGCACCGCTCGTATCGGTTTGACGTGCGCGAACTGCTCGGCCACGAACCGCACGCGCTGACCGTCGACTTCGCCTCAGCGCTCGAATACGCCCGCAATCTCACCGACCGCCTGGGCCACCGCCCCACTCCGTACCCGCACCCGTACCCCGCGATCCGCAAGATGGCGTGCTCGTTTGGATGGGACTGGGGTCCAGACCTGCAGACCGCGGGCATCTGGAAGGACGTGCGGATCGAGCGGTGGAGGACCGCCCGCATCGACTCTGTGCGGCCTGTCGTGACCGTGGAGGGCGAGACGGGCCGAGTCGAGGCGCACGTGACCGTCGAGCGCGCGGCCGATGTTGACCTCACCGTGGTCGCCCAGGTCGCCGGAGTGTCCGCTGAGGCGCAGATTGTCGCTGGCGAGTCAACGGCGACGGTTGTCCTCGACGTGCCTCAGGTGGAGCGCTGGTGGCCCCGCGGATACGGCGAGGCGCGGCTGTATGACCTTGAGGTGTCGGTCTCCGCGGGCGACGGCCCGCTCGACACGTATGCGCGGCAGATCGGGTTCCGCACGGTCGAGGTCGACATGGCCGCCGACGACACCGGCGCTGGCTTCACCTTCATCGTGAACGGCGAACCCGTGTTCGTGAAGGGCGCCAACTGGATCCCCGACGATCACCTCCTGACCCGCATCACGCGCGACCGGCTGCGTCGCCGCATCACCCAGGCCACCGATGCCCACATGAACCTGCTGCGCGTCTGGGGCGGCGGTATCTACGAATCCGAGGATTTCTACGAACTGTGCGACGAGGCCGGCGTCATGGTCTGGCAAGACTTCCTGTTCGCCTGCGCGGCATACGCCGAGGGGCCGCCGGTGCGAGGCGAAGTCGAGGCGGAGGCGCGCGAGGCGATCGTGCGGCTCATGCCCCACGCCTCTTTGGTGCTGTGGAACGGCTCGAATGAGAACATCTGGGGCTGGCACGACTGGGACTGGCAGGGAAACATCGAGGGCGATGGCACGTGGGGCATCGGCTACTACGAGGAGCTCCTCCCCGCCCTGGTCGCGGACCTTGATCCGGGCCGCGTGTACACGCCATCCTCGCCGTTCAGTCCCCATCAGCCGTGGGACACAGTTCACCCCAACGACCCCGCGTGGGGACCTGTGCACGAGTGGCAGGTGTGGAACCAGCTCGACTACACGCACTATGGCTCATACGTGCCGCGTTTCTCGTCGGAGTACGGCTTCCAGGGACCGCCCACGTGGGCAACGCTGACCCGTGCGATACCGGAGGATGCGCGCTCGCAAAACTCCGCGGCCTGGCTCGCCCACCAGAAGGCAGATGACGGAAACGGGAAACTCAATCGGGGACTGGCCCCGCACCTGCCCGCCGGGCGCGACTTTGAGGAGTCGCACTGGGCGGCATCGCTCAATCAGGCCCGCGCGATTCGCTACGCGATCGAGCACTACCGCTCGTGGTGGCCCACCTGCGCCGGGTCGATTGTGTGGCAGCTCAACGACTGCTGGCCGGTGACCTCGTGGGCGGCGGTCGACGGCGATGAGCGTCCCAAGCCGCTGTGGTTCGCGCTGCGCGCCGCGTATGCGTCGCGGCTGTTGACGTTCCAGCCGCGTGGGGCCGACGGCTCGCTCGACCAGGAGGGTGCGCTCCACGTGGTCGCGGTGAACGATACGGACCAGGACTGGGACGAGATTGTGACGCTGACGCGGATGGCCTTGGACGGCACGGAGCTTGCGGTCGCCACTGTGCAGGTGGCGGTGGCGGCGCGGTCTGTGCGGGCCGTCGCGGTACCCGGGCATGTGGCTACCCCGGACGAAGCCGCCGCAGAGATCGTGGTAGCGGATGCGGGATATCCGGGGGACTCTGATCATGTTCGTGCCGTATGGACCGCGGCGGAGGACAAGGACATTGCCTATGAGGACCGCCCGTTCACCGCGACGGCCGCGCGCGTGGCCGGTGGCTACGACGTAACGGTGCGCGCGACCGGTGTGGTGCGCGATCTTGCAGTGCTCGCCGACAAGGTCGCACCCGACGCAGTCGTGTCCGACGCACTCGTCACCGTAGTTCCAGGAGAGTCGGTCACGCTCCACATCGCGACGGCAGCGGACGTCGACCCGCAGGCGTTCCTCGACGAGCGCGTGTTGGTCAGCGCCAACTCGCTCGTGGCCGGGGAGCGCGCCGGAGACGTCCCCCGGCCCGATGCCTAACTGGAGCGAGCAGTTCCTGTCGCGGTGAGAGCGACTCCATCGCTCCACGGCGTGAGTACGTCGAGATGCATCAGGAGCGGCACGTCGCGCCCGAGCGTCACGGTCGCGCTCACGCCGTCGTTCGACGAGGCGTCGAGAACTTCGACCGATCCCTGCCACGGCGCCGCGCCCACTGAGCCGAGACGTTGATGTGCCGCATCGGACACAGCCCGGTCCGTGAGGACGCGGGTGCTCTCGCCCCCAAAATACGACGCGCCGCCGGACCCGACAGCGGTCAGCGCGATCTCGTCCGCGAGCGCGCTGAGTCGCATGCGTTGCACGTGCAGGTCGGAGGCGACGGCAACCACAAGCACCGCGATGGCGACGACGACGATCCAACCCAAGGTGAGGATCGCGATACTGCCGTCGTCACCGTGCGGTTCGCGCGTTCGCCTGGTCGGTCCGGTTTCCCTAGGCCCAGGCTCGGCACTCCCCGTCTCGGTAGTCCCGGTCACGGTGGACCCAGCCACGACGGGCGCGGTCATGATGGGCCTGGTCACGGTGCGTCGCCGGGCACTGGCGAGGACCCTCGCGCGCTCACCGCTACGTCCAGAGGAATCACGCCGGCCAAAAAGTCGGGAGCCCCAGGCAGACGAACAGTCATCGTGACCTGCGAAGTGACGACCGAGCCTGGACTCAAGCAGGCACCAACACATTCGACCTCGAGGCTCACAGCATGCGGCCCGAAGTCGGCGCGCGCGAGATCGACCACCGCGTGAGCGTCCCCGACGCCTTGAGTAAAGGCTCCCGTCGTCGTCTCTCCATCACGCAGTGCCTCGACTCCCGTTGTCACGACTACACGTGCGGCGCTACGGGCCGCGCCTTCCGAGGCAAAGGTCGCCGCCTGCACTTGTGCCAGCGCAATGACGACGTAGACGAGCGGGATCAAGAGCAGCACAGTGATGCCGAGGAACTCCACGATGGCGCCGCCGTCATCGTTGAGCGCACCGCGCCGGCGCATGCGCGTGTCACTCACTTCCCTCCTCCAACGCTCTCGCCGTGACAGTGAGGTTCGAGGGCCCCCAGATGCCGATGAGTGGCATCCGCGCCGTCAAGGTGACTTCATTCGCCGGCTCGCCTCCCACGGTGATGGCCTGTGCACTTGCGCTCGTCGCAACAGCCCCAAGAGCTTGGCTCATCAATGCTTCGGCACGGACGGCCCCTTCCGCAGTGGTGCGATCCGCCAAGGCCGCATGGGTAGCGCCTCCATAAGCGCTCGCGGTCATGGTGTTGCGCACATGCAACGCGAGAATGAGTTGAACGAGCGCGAGCGCGACGATGACAACGATCACCGCGACCCCGAGAAACTCGACGACTGCGCTGCCGTCATCCCGCGTGACTCGTTGACGCCTATCCCCCGGTGACGGAGTTGATGGCATCGTTGAAGAGGTTGGTCAGCGAGGACTCGGCGACCGCCCATAGAACGGCAACGATTCCGGCACTCATGAGCGTGATCAGGACCCATCCGGGCACGTCGCCGCGGTCCGACGCCGCTTCCTCCCTCAGTGCGGTCCGGTACCGACGAAGGCCCAAACTCAATCGCTCGTGCAATGTGTCATGACGGTGATGGTCTTTCATAGTTGCTCCCCTATTTGGTGGTGGGTGTGGTTGTGGTGCGGCATCAACTAATGCGCAGTGCGATCAGGCCGGGATAAACCGCAAACACGATGGTGATGGGCAAGATGAGGAAGACGACAGGGACGAGCATCGCTAGCTCGCGCTTGCCGCCCTCCTCGATCAGCGCTTCGCGCCCATGGGCGCACACGTCTTGCGCTTGGGCGCGCAGCACAGCGGCGAGTGGCGTACCGCGGTCAACTGCTGTCGCGATTCCCTCGGCGAATCGCGACAACGCGGGCACATGAGCATCCGTCGCCATGGTCTCGAGTGCGCGCGGGAGCCGCGCGCCCGCTCTGCAGTCGGCCAGGGCGATGCGAAGCTCGTCTGACATCGCTCCGTGAGTGATGCGTGAGACTCGCTCGAGCGCCGCAGTCGCGGACTCCCCAGCGGCGACCGCGAGCGCCAGGAGTTCCGCGATCGTCGGAAGTTCTTCCACGATTCTGCGCTCCCGCGCCGCAATCGCTCGGCCCAGCACCGCGTCGCGCAGGAGCGGGCCACTGGCGGTCGACACCGCCACCAGGACAATCAGCGAGAGCCATCCCGAACCTCGCGTGAACGCGAGCACCGTGGCGCAAGCAATGCCAACGGCAAGTCCTCCGCAACCAGCCACGACCTGCTGGGCTCGGTACTGCTCGACTGTCGTCCTTGCACCGGCTCGGCGTAGGCGCTGACGAACCTGCGTCGCGGGAGAACCCCACCTGGCGAGAAATCTGGACCCGTCCCTGACCGCAGGCGCGAGAATCCGTTCCAGAGTCGGCCACGGCGTGACGGTCACCGCGCGCATCCGAATTTCATCCGCCAGTCCCGCCCGGACAAACGGTGCGATGCGGGCGTGAAGGGTCGCGCGCCGCGCCCTGTGCCACAGGTAAAGCAGCCACGCGCCAGTACCGAGCGCCGTGGCAGCGGCCCACATCACCGCGGTCATCGCAGCACCCGCACTTCGGTGCGCAGACGACCTGCGCGCATCATGAGCCGATACGCCACGACGGTCGCAACCCCGCCCGCGGCGAGCACCATCACGCCGCCTGCCGAGTTGTATGCCTGCGCGTTATCTCCACGCGCCGCTAGCAAGGCGAGCAGGACCCACGGTGCGGCAGCGGCCAGCCGGGCCGCGTTGACCGTCCAACTTTGGCGAGCCTCGATCTCGCCACGGATGCGCGCATCGTCCCGAAGGAACTCGGACAGGGCGCGCAGCACTTGCCCCACGTCGGTGCCGCCCACTTCACGCGTGAGACGCAGTGCCTCGACGACGCGGTCTCCCACCGGGTCTGCCAGGCGCGCCTTGAGTAGATCGAGACAGTCGTCGAAGCGGCCCGATGCGCGATAGTCGGCGGCAAACAGCACGAACGGTTCCCTCAGATCCTCCGGCCCACGCAGACCCACTTGAGAGATCGCCTCGGGCAGCGCCATCCCTGCGCGAATTCCGGACGCGAGCGTGTCCACGACATCTGGCCACAGCTGCCTCACCCGAGCGTTCCGTCTTCGTGCGCGGGCAATCACCAGCGCCGACGGTCCTCGCGCGGCGATCAGCCCAAAGCACACAGAAATCGGAAGTGACCCCGTCACCGATAGCGACACAACGCATGCCAGCAACCCACACCCCACCGAGGTGACGACGAGCGCGGTAGGCGTGACAGCATCGGCCCCTGCTTGCACCAAGAGGTCGCTGGTGCGCGCGTGCCAGCGTGAACCGCCGCGCGCGCCCCGCGCTGGAGCTGCCCAGAACGACCACCACACCAAGAACGCACCCACGCCAAGAACCAAGCCCCACACTTCCGTCATGCGCTCGCTCCGGCGCCGTGGGGGACGAGCCGCGCACCATCGTGAGCAAACAGCGTCGACATGGTGATGACTCCGCCTTCGACGGTGCCGGGAACCGCGACTATCTCGCGAACACGGCGTGCCCCGTGCGGACCCCGATCCAGGTGGACGACGAGGTCGATAGCCGAGGCGACCGTGGGCACCACGAACCGGTCAGTCACGTTCTCTCCGGCCAGTAGCGGCAGGGTGCACAGTTTTGTGATCGCATCGCGCGCGGAGTTCGCGTGGAGGGTACACATCCCGGGTACTCCAGCGTTCAAAGCGATGAGCATGTCAAGTGCCTCTGCCTCGCGCACCTCCCCGATCACGATGCGATCGGGGCGCATGCGCAGTGCCTCCTTCACCAGCCGGCGCAAGGCGATCTCGCCGGTGCCCTCAAGGGATTCCTGGCGGCACTGCATGGCGACAGTGTCGCGACAATCGAGGGTGAGTTCGAAGACTTCCTCGCAGGTAATCACCCGCTCTCGCGCGGGGATCGCACCGCCGAGGGCGTTAAGCATCGTAGTTTTTCCGGCCTGTGTGGCACCGGAGACCAAGATGTTCGCGCCACCCGCGACGGCTGAGGAAAGCGTGTCCGCGGCTTCTTGAGACAGTGATCCCAGCGCCACCAGGTCGTTGAGGTGCCGTGCTCGCGCGACGAACTTGCGAATGTTGACGGCCCAGTCGCGCCGGGTCACGTCGGGGATGACGACATGAAGTCGTTCCCCACCGGGAAGCGCGGCGTCGACGAAAGGCGAACTCAGGTCCAGCCGACGACCCGACTGCTTGAGCATCCTCTCAACGAGATCGCGCACCAACTCTTCGGTGAGCAAGGTCGTCGTGAGCTCAGAGCGCCCCGCCCGACTCACGAAGACTTCAGAAGGACCGTTAATCCAGATTTCTTCAATCTCCGGATCATCAAGGTATGGCTGTAGCGGCCCCAAGCCGGCGACTGCGTCGACAACGGACCGAGCGACCGCCTGCCCGTCAGAGATTGGAGCCACCGCGCCGGACAAGGACCGCGCATCCCAGTCCGCGAGCGCCTCATCGACCATGGCGCGCACTGCTGCAACCTCCGCAGACGGATCCACTCCCGAATCACGTATCCGCTGTCGCACCTGACGCTCGATGTGAGCGATGGCCTCCCCCGTCATGGCCCCGAGACTAGGGAGAACGCGGCTCAGCCGCGAGGGGCTTCAGGCAATCTGTGGATAACTCTCGCCAGCATCGGTCCGATGCTCGGGTTACCTCAAGCGCGACCCTCACCTCAAGGCATGGGTACCACGAGGAGGCTAGCGCGCGGCCGGGCTCAGCCCTAGTTCCACTGACTGCGGCTGCGCCGGAGCCGGCGCGCAGCACGCGCCGCTCAACTGCGATCCAGCGGGAGCATCAAAGTCCCCGGCACCGCCACACACGCCTGTGTCCGGAAGCACGAGATCCACGCGCGCAGCCGCCTCGCGGTCTCCTGCAATCTCCGCGACGACCGAACGCACCTGCTCGTAGCCGGTCAGCGCGAGAAAGGTGGGAGCGCGACCGTAAGACTTCGCGCCCACGATGTAGAAGTTGGACTCGGGGTGCGCGAGGTCGGCGGCGCCGGTGGCACGGACCGAGCCGCACGAGTGCTCGTTGGGGTCTACTTCGGTCGCGACCTTGGCGGGCGCCTGGAGACGCAGGTCGAGGTCGAGCCGCACTTCAGTGAGGAAGGTCAGGTCGGGACGGAAGCCGGTCAGTACGTAAACCTGATCAGCGGGCTCGAGTGTGCGGCCATCCTCGGCGGTGAGCGCCGCGCGACCATCGACCAGCTCGATGCGCTCGGTACGGAACGCCGTGACCATCTCGACGTCGCCGTGGCGGACGGCACGGCCAGCGCGCTGCCCCAGGGCTCCACGCTCGGGAAGCTCATCGGCGGCGCCGCCACCGAAGGTGTTGCCGACGGTGCCGCGGCGAAGCACCCAGCTCACGTGAGTCTCGGGCTCGCGCTTGGCGACATCGGCTAGCGCGGTGATGGCTGTCGCCGCGGAGTGACCGTTGCCGACAACGACGATGTGCTTGCCTGCGAGGCTCTGCGCCTCATCAGCGTTGGGGATCCGGGTGGCGACGACACCAGTCTCACGAGCGGCCGTCTCACCGAGAGCAGGAAGACCCTCGGCGCCAGCGGGGTTGGGCGTGGTCCAGGTTCCGGAAGCATCGATCACGGCCGATGCTTCGACGCGCGCCTCGGCTCCGTCGCCACGGCGCAGTTGCACCACGAGCGGTTCGCTGTCGCGCCCGGCATCAACAGAGAGGTCGCGCCCCTTGCGTGCCACGCCAACGACTCGCGAGCCGTAGCGGACGCGTTCGCCCAACTCCTGCGCGAGCGGCGCGAGGTAGCTCTCGATCCACTCGGAACCTGTGGGGTATTGCGTACCGTCGGCGGCTGCGGTGGGGGCCTTCCAGCCGGTGGGCTCCAGGAGTCGCTGTGCAGCCCCGTCCACCAGTTCTGACCACCCGGAGAACAATCGCACGTGGCCCCAGTCGGCGACGGATGCCGCCGGTCCATCCCCAGCCTCGAGCACCAAGGGCTCAAGTCCGCGCTCGATGAGGTGGGCAGCTGCCGCCAAGCCCTGGGGGCCGGCGCCGATCACGACGACTGGTCGCATGAGGTGAACTCCATTCCGCGGGCGACATCGACGCCCGTCAATGTTTCGAGCATGGGCCAAACATCGATGATTGTCAATGTAAGCCACCGGTCGGCGCTAGCAACGCAGCAAACCCGCCCCAGCATCGGCCCTCCGCGACCACCCAACCCGTGCCACGATGAACGGTATGTGCGGCCGCTACGCGAACTTCCTGACCGAGCAAGAGCTTGTCGACCACTTCCACCTTGCGCAGGTGGCCGACGAACCGCGCTTGCTCGACCCCAACTGGAACGTCGCCCCCACCCAGCTGGTCGCAATCGTGGTGCCGGGCAAGGACGACGCGCCCGGGCCGCGGCTCGAGCCGGCCCGCTGGGGCCTGGTCCCGTCGTGGGCCAAGGACCCTGCGGTCGGGTCGCGCATGATCAACGCGCGCTCGGAAACCGCGGCCGAGAAGCCGTCGTTCCGGTCTGCGTTCACAAAGCGCCGATGCGTGGTGCCAGCAAGCGGCTACTACGAGTGGCAGACGGGTACAGACGGCAAGCAGCCGTTCTACATTCACCCATCCGACGACGCACCCCTCGCCTTCGCAGGACTGTACGAGTTCTGGAAGGACAAGGCGCTTGGGGACGAAGCGCCGTGGCTCGTGACGACGACAATCATGACGACGGCCGCGCGCGGCGACATGCGGGACATTCACGACCGTCAGCCGGTGATGCTGGGGGCCGATGCCGTGGAGACCTGGCTTGATCGCGACAGTGATCAGGGCACGCTTTTTGATGTCATCGCGGCGCCCGCGCCAGATCTCGATTGGCACGCCGTGCGAAAGGCCGTGGGCAGCCCTAAGAACAACGCCCCCGAGAACATCGCGCCGCTGAGCTAAGCCGGAACCTCCAGCCACTGCTGAATGCATGCACCGGGCCCCGCATGCCCGTCAATGTCCGTTTATGTCTTGACATGCCCGTTTGCGCCCGCTAGCGTGTCAACATAGTTCCACAGGAACGGGCCCAATCGGGCACACTAAGAGAAGCCCTTCGCAATGGAGCGGAGGAGAAAGGTTGGACGCTCATGTCCTTCAGCGACGCTCAGGCCCAGGCCTCGGAGAAAAAGAATCGCTCAGGCCCCGGCATCGGTGCACAGATTCAGCGGCTAGGCCGCTTCATGTCGGCCATGATCATGCCCAACATCGGCGCCTTCGTGGCCTGGGGCCTCATTACGGCCCTGTTCATCGAAGCCGGCTGGATCAACAAGATCGCAGAGATGTTCAACGGTGCGCCCAACCAGTCCGTCATGGACTGGACGGCAAGCATCGCCGTGATCGTCGGACCAATGATCACCTACTTGCTCCCGCTGCTCATCGGCTACACGGGCGGAAAGCTCGTCTACGACACTCGCGGTGCCGTGATCGGAGCTGTTGCAACAACGGGTGTGATCGTCGGTTCAGACGTCCCGATGTTCCTGGGCGCCATGATCATCGGCCCGTTTGCCGCATGGCTCCTCAAGATCGTCGAGGGCTCCTGGTCGGGCAAGGTCAAGCCTGGCTTCGAGATGCTGATCGACAACTTCTCGCTCGGAACCATCGGCGCCGTCTTGGCGATCCTGGGCAAGATCATCATTGGCCCCATCGTCTCCAAGGGAGTCGAACTGGCAGGTGAAGGCGTGGACTTCCTTGTCGAGAACAGCCTGCTTCCGTTTGCGTCCGTTGTGGTGGAACCCGCAAAGGTTCTGTTCCTCAACAACGCCATCAACCACGGTGTGTTCACCCCCTTGGGCACGGCAGAAGCGGAGAACACCGGCAAGTCGCTGCTGTTCATGATCGAGTCCAACCCCGGACCCGGCCTGGGAATCCTGCTGGCCTTCATGTTCTTTGGCCCGCGCATGCTCAAGGCTGCGGCCCCCGGCGCATCCGTCATCCACTTCTTTGGCGGTATCCACGAGGTCTACTTCCCCTTCGTCCTCGCAAAGCCCAAGCTCATCGCAGCAGCCATCCTGGGCGGCATGACCGGCGTGCTGGTCGGAGTGATGTTCAACGGTGGCCTCGTGGCTCCCCCCTCACCCGGCTCGATCTTCGCCTGGATCGCGTTCACCCCTCCGGGCTGGACCAACTACCTCGTGATGTTCTCGCAGGTCATCCTCGCCACCGCAGTGTCGTTCATCGTCGCCGCGTTCCTCATGGGCTTTGGCCGGGAGGCACGTCGCGAAGACGGTGCCGACGACGCCGCTGCCGAGGCACAGGTCACCGAGACCGCATCCGCCTAACTCGTACCCAACCAACCCACGACGGCACCGCCGTCAGGATTCAAAGGAGAGTCACATGCCTACAGTCAACGGTTCCGAAGTCACCAAGGTCATCGTCGCTTGCGACGCCGGAATGGGCAGCTCAGTCATGGTTGCTAGCAACCTGCGCTCGAAGCTCAGGGCCAAGGGAATCGACGTCGTCCACACGCCAGTGAACGAGATCCCCGAAGGCGCCAAGCTCGTGCTGTGCCACCAGGGACTCGCCGCTCGCGCACAAAGCACCGCCCCCAATGCGGTCGTCGTGCCGTTCTCGATCTTCATCGGCGATCCCGCGTTCACGCGAGTCGAGGACGCGATTCTCCAGGGCAAGACCCTTGAGTCCTGAGTCGCAGCTCCTCGGGGCGAACGCGGTCCGGCTGGGACTGACCGCGGCTGACAAGACCGAGGCGCTGAACCAAGCTGGCGCTCTTCTGGTCGAGATCGGCGCCGCCACCGAGGCATACGCCGATGCTCTCCACGAGCGCGAGACCTCAGTGTCGACGTACGTGGGCGAAGGCGTCGCAATCCCCCATGGCACCAATGAGTCCCGCGAGTACATCGAGCGCGCTGCACTCGGTTACTTGCAGTTCCCCGAAGGTGTCGACTGGGACGGCGAAACCGTCTACGTCTGCGTGGCGATCGCGTCCAAGTCCGAGGAACACGTCGACATTCTGTCCGCCCTCGCGCAGGTCCTCATGGACCCAGCCAAGGCCGAACAGCTTCGCACCGCGACGTCCGCCGACGACGTCCTCTCCCTGCTGTCCCCCGAACCCAACCAGGAGTAACTCCATGAAGGCCCTCGTGTTTTATGCCCCCGAAGACGTTCGCGTCGAAGACGTCCCCGAGCCCGAAGTCGGGCCTGGAGAAGTCAAGATCCGTGTACGCAACTGCTCGACGTGCGGCACCGATGTGAAGATCTTTCACAATGGCCACCAGAACCTCTCGCCTCCGCGCATCATTGGTCACGAGATCGCCGGTGAGGTAGTCGCGACCGGTGACGGCGTCGAAGGCTGGTCCGAGGGTGACCGCGTGCAGGTCATCGCAGCAGTTCCCTGTGGCGACTGCTACGAATGCTCCCGCGGCTGGATGGAGGTCTGCCAGAACCAGACGTCCATGGGATACCAGTACTCCGGCGGGTTTGCCGAGTACATGATCGTCCCGCGTGAGGTCATGAAGGTTGACGGTCTCAACCGCATCCCTGAGGGCGTCGGCTTCGACGAAGCGTCCGCTGCTGAGCCTTTGGCGTGTGCGATTAACGCCCAGTCCATCCTCGGCATCGAGGAAGGCGACACCGTCGTGGTGTTTGGCGCCGGCCCCATTGGAGCAATGCACATCCGCTTGGCACGGGCCAACGGAGCGGGCCGCGTCTTCTTGATCGACGTTAACGCGGAGCGCCTGAAGATGACGGCCGATGCCGTCCACCCCGAGGAAGTCATCGATGGCTCGCAGGTCGACGTGGTCGAAAAGGTCAAAGAACTGACCGATGGCCGCGGCGCTGACTGTGTCATTACCGCAACGGCAGCCAACATCGCCCAAGAGCAGGCCATCGAAATGGCCGCGCGCAACGGTCGCATCTCCTTCTTCGGAGGGCTCCCCAAGACCAATCCGACCATCACCTGTGACTCCAACCTCGTTCACTACCGCCAGCTACGCATCTTTGGCGCAAACGGGTCAGCTCCGCACCACAACAAGGAAGCGCTGCGCCGCATTGCCTCCGGCGAGGTTCCTGTGAAGGACCTGATTACTGAGAGGATCCCTCTTACGGACGTGCTGGACGCCTTTGGCATCGTCAAGCGCGGCGAGGCCATCAAGGTCACGATCGAGCCGTAAGTCGCCGCCGACTAGTCGCTACCCATGAACCAGGAGCACCCCGTCATGTACGCCCAAGAACGCCAGCAGTCCATCGTCGCAACCGCCCGCCAACGCGGTCGGGTCGAGGTGGGATCGCTCGCCGAGGAACTCGGCGTCACGGTGGAGACCGTCCGCCGCGATCTCACTGCACTGGAACGCCTTGGTGTGCTGCGCCGCGTGCACGGCGGGGCCCTCCCGGTTGAGCGACTCACCCTCGAACCATCCCTCGAAGCTCGCCATGCCCAGTACTCCGAGGCAAAGCGCCGCATCGGGGCGCGTGCAGTGATGGAAATCAAAGAGGGAGACGCCGTCCTGCTCGACGCAGGCACAACTACCCTCGCCATCGCTGAGGCTTTGCCCCCGGAAATGCGCCTCACGATCGTGACGAACTCCATCAACATCGCCTCGCGCCTGGCCGACCGGCCGCGCACCGAGCTGATGGTGCTGGGCGGTCGCGTGAGGCGCCGCACGGGGGCCGCGGTGGGCGACTGGGTCACCGACTCACTCACCGAAGTCGCGGTCGACATCGCGTTCTTGGGAGCCAATGGCTTCACGGTTGACCGCGGTGCGACGACCCCCGACCAGGCCGAGTCTGCTGCCAAGCGAGCCATGGCATCGGCCGCCCGCCGTGTGGTCTGCGTCGCCGACTCGTCCAAGGCCGGCCAAGTTCACATGCACCGCTTTGTTCCCACGGACGAAATCGCGCTCTTGATCAGCGATTCAAATCTCGACGACGACACGGTCCAGGACTTTGAAGACCGCGGCGTGGAAGTAGCGCGAACATGATTGTCACCGTCACCCCGAACCCGAGCATCGACCGCACCATCGCTGTCGAAACACTCGAACGCGGCCACGTCAACCGCGCGACAAGTGTGTTCGAAGAGCCCGGCGGCAAGGGCGTGAATGTGTCACGCGCACTCGCCGCTAACGGCACGTCAACACTGGCACTCGTACCCGTCGGGCATGACTCCGAAAGCACGTTCAGCGACCTGCTCACGGCCGCTTCCGTCCCCCACAGCCTTGTCGACCAGCCAGGGTCGGTACGCACCAACATCACGCTGGCTGAGGCCGATGGCACGACTACCAAAGTGAACGAGGCCGGCCGCACCTGTGACCCCGCGGATACCGCAGCGCTTATTGATGCGGTCGATTCTCACATCGCCGGCGCGAATTGGCTCGTGGGTTGCGGGTCGCTACCTCCCGGACTCGATACGGACATCTATGCCCGGCTCGTGGAACTGGCGCACCGTCGTGGGATCCGTGTCGCGATCGACACCTCCGATGCGCCTTTTGCCCACGCGGTCGCCGCTCGGCCAGACGTCGTGAAGCCCAACCGGCACGAGCTGGAAGAGTTCGCCGGCCGCCCGCTGGAGACGCTGGGTGATGTTTTGGGCGCGGCGCAATCGCTCGTTGACTCGGGGATCACAACGGTTCTCGTCAGTCTTGGCTCCGATGGCGCAGTCGCGGTGACAGCCAGCGGTGTGACGCATGCGGTCGCGGTCGTCGACGCGCCCCGCTCGACCGTCGCGGCTGGCGATTGCTTCCTCGCAGGTTGGCTCCACGCCACCTCGCGCGGCGCTACCGACTCCGATGCCCTCGCGACAGCAGTCCGGTGGGGAAGCGCCGCCGTGCTCCTGCCCGGCTCCGCGGTACCCCACCCAGAGGACCTCACCACCATCAACGTCGAGGTCCTGCCTTCCCCAGTCACCACGCTGAAATTGACTAGCGACTAACCCACACTTCACTACTCATCAAAGGAGATGACATGCCTACTCGTAGCGTCACCATTGGATCAAGCGTCGGCCTGCACGCCCGCCCTGCAGCCCTCTTCGTGAAGGCAGCCGCGGCTGCCCCCGTGCCCGTCACCATTGCGAAGCCAGGCGGCAACCCTGCTCCCGCCAACAGCATGATCGCGATCATGGCGCTCGGCGCGAAGTTCGGCGAGGAAGTGCAGCTCACGGCTGAAGGCGATGGAGCAGAACAAACGCTTGACGAGCTCGCCGCCCTGTTGGCCACCGACCTGGACGAGGCCACCGAGGCGCCCTCATGAGCATCGTTCAAGGCATTGGAGTCTCCTCGGGCCTCGCCTTCGGTCCGGTCGTCACGGTCGGCAAGCCCGTCCAGCCGCCACAGGACGAGGCCGCTGCGGCCGACGCTGAGTCCCGAATTCGAGACGCCTTCGAGGCCGTTGCGACCGACCTCGACAGCCGTACCGCGCACGTTGACGACACCGCAGCAGCGATCCTGTCTGCGACCGCGATGCTGGCTCGAGACCCGAGTCTGATCGACGGCGCGATCGCCCGCGCCACGGCCGGAAGCGGGCCGGCGACGGCGATCGACGGCGCGACGCGCGAGTTTATGGAACAGTTCGCGGCGCTCGGCGGATACTTCGCTGAGCGAGCCACGGACCTGCGCGACGTGGGTGACCGCGCCATCGCGTCCGTGTTGGGCCAGCCCGCTCCGGGCGTGCCACCGCTCACCGGCGAGTGTGTCCTGGTCGCGCACGACCTCGCGCCGGCAGACACTGCCACTTTGGACCGCTCTCAGGTGTTGGGCATCATCACCGAGGTCGGCGGCCGCACCTCACACACAGCGATCCTCGCGGCTCAGATGGGCATTCCTGCTGTCGTGAAGCTCGCGGAAGCGGTGAATCTGTCCGATGGCGATGTTGTCCTCGTCGACGGAGAGACCGGGGAAGTCCACCTCGACCCGTCAGAAAAGACGGTGGCGAAGCGGCGCAAGCGCGACAAGCGGCGTACCGATGCGCTGGCAAGCACTTCCGGGCCCGGACGCACCCAAGACGGCAAGCAGGTCAAACTCCTCGCCAACATTGGCGGCGTTGAGGACGCCCGGGAGGCGGGCGCCCTCGACCTCGAGGGCGTTGGGCTCTTCCGTACGGAGTTTGTCTTTCTGTCCGCGGCGTCGGCCCCCACAGTCGAGGAACAGACAAAGATCTACGCCGACGTGTTCGCGCCGTTTGAGGGCCGGCGCGTCGTGGTCCGCACGCTGGATGCCGGTGCGGACAAGCCGCTCGCATTCGCGAACCTTGGGGCCGAGGAGAACCCCGCCCTGGGACGCAGGGGTCTGCGGCTGTCCGCCGAACTCCCCGATCTACTTGACACTCAGCTCGAAGCCCTCAGTCGCGCCGCCGCGGACACTGGTGCGGACGTGTGGGTGATGGCACCCATGGTCGCGGACGCTCAGGAAGCCGCATGGTTCGCCCGACGCGTGCGGGAAAACGGCCTGCGCACGCCGGGCGTCATGATCGAGATTCCCGCAGCGGCTCTGCGCGCCGAGCACGTGATGGCGGAAGTTGAGTTTGGTTCGCTCGGGACAAACGACCTCGCGCAGTACACGATGGCTGCGGACCGCATGCAGGGCGAGCTCGCGGAGCTCTTAGACCCGTGGCAGCCGGCAGTGCTGGACGTTGTCGCGAGCGCGGCGCGTGGCGCGGTCATCAACGGCCGGCCGATGGGCGTGTGCGGCGAGTCCGCCGGTGACCCTCTCATGGCTCTTGTGTTGGCAGGACTAGGGATCACGAGCCTGTCCATGGCACCGTCGCGGGTTCCACTTGTCAGGTATGCGCTGTCGCGGCACACGTTCGCGCAGTGTGCTCGGCTCGCTCACCTGGCTCGGTCTGCGCGCACCCCCGTGGACGCCAGACAGGCCGTCTTGGAGGCCTGCGACCCGGACCTGGCCGCCATTCTCTGACTCGCCTCGCGCGGCTCCTGGCCGTCGAGAATCTACGGCCAGGAGCTCGCGGAAGCCGACAACCCGCCGTGTATGTACGGCCAGGGGAAAAACGGGCTAAGCGCGGCGGACCCGCAAGTCGCCGGCCATGACTTCGCGCTGTCCTTCACGAGTCGCGATCAGCAGCGCCCCCGACTCCGACAGGCCCGTCACGCGCCCCGAGACAACTTCCCCGCCGGGCATGTCGACGGCAACGTCCCAGCCAATCGACGCGCACACGGACTCAACGGCGGCGTGGACCCGCGGGAGGTCCTCATCGGACTCCCACATCGACACGCAGTCCCGCAGGTGTGCGGTGAGCGACTTGGCGAGCGCGGCTCGGTCCAGGCGTGCGGCCCCGAGCGATGCGAGCGACGCAGCATGCGGCACGGGCAGTTCCGACGCGGACTGCGACACGTTGATCCCGATGCCAGCAACAATCGCGGGGTCCTCATCAACCCCGGAACGCGGCACCATTTCGCACAGCACGCCCACGACCTTGCGCCAGCGACCCCATCCGGGAATCGGCTTGACGCCCGCCTCAACAACAACATCGTTGGGCCACTTCAGGTAGGCGCCCACGCCCGCATCGCGAAGCGCGCGCACCGTCGCGAGACCCGCGACCAGCGGCGCCCAGCCCAAGCGGTCGTCCGCGACGTCGGGCCTGAGCAGGAAGGACGCAGTCAGCGCCGCACCCTGCGGGGTCGCCCAGCCACGTCCGGCTCGCCCGCGCCCGGCAGTCTGATGGTCGGCGATGATCGCGCTGAAATGCGGCCACTCATCCGGCTCGGTCCGGGCGGCATCAAGCAGCACTGTGTTGGTCGACGGTGACGCAGGGCGCACCTCAAGCCTGGCCAATTGGCGGCCCGGCCCCACCAGCCCAGCCAGGGCATCGGCCGTCAGCGGCTCGCGGGAAGCGGCAACGGCTGCAGGCGTCAGTGAGGTCACCGGGCTAGGCTAGCCGCCGAAGCCACACCAAAGGAGTACCGTGACGGATCCCAAGCCCACCGCGACCACCGCAGGCGCACTCGATGCACTGCGCGGCAAGCTCGACGAGGCCGTGACTCAACGCGAGGCCACTGCCCAAGAGAAGCAGCATGCCCGCGGCAAGAAGACCGCCCGCGAGCGCATCGAGCTGTTGCTGGACGAGGACTCGTTCACCGAGCTCGACGCCCTGGCTCGTCACCGCAGTCGCAACTTTGGCCTCGACAAGAACCGCCCGTACGGCGACGGCGTCGTGACCGGTTACGGGACCATTGATGGCCGGCAGGTCGCGGTCTACAGCCAGGACTTCACCGTGTTTGGCGGGTCGCTGGGCGAGGTACACGGCGAGAAGATCACCAAGGTGCAGGACTTCGCGCTGCGCACCGGCGTTCCCCTTATCGGCATCTCTGACGGTGGCGGCGCGCGCATCCAGGAGGGCGTCGCGGCCCTCACCCAGTTCGCGGAGATCTTCCGGCGCAACGTCGCCGCATCCGGCGTCATCCCGCAGATTTCCATCATCCTCGGTCCCAGCGCGGGCGGCGCGGTCTACTCCCCCGCCCTCACGGATTTCATCGTGATGGCCGATGGCACCAGCCAGATGTTCATCACCGGCCCCGACGTCATCAAGTCCGTCACCGGCGAAGAGGTCACCTTCGAGGAACTCGGCGGCGGCCAGGCCCATAACGCCAAGTCCGGCGTCGCGCACTACCTGGCCTCCGACGAGGACGATGCGATCGAGTATGTGCAGCACCTGCTGCAGTTCCTGCCCACCAACAACCTCTCGGACGCGCCCGACTGGGAAGCGCCCGCAGACCTCGCGGTGACCGATGAGGACGAGGCCCTCAACAGCATCGTCCCCAACTCCCCCAACCAGCCCTACGACATGAAGTCAGTCATCGAGACGGTGCTGGACGACGGCGAGTTCTTCGAGATCCAGCCGCTCTTCGCTCCCAACGTCCTGGTGGGCTTCGGTCACGTCGAGGGCCACTCCGTCGGAATTGTCGCCAACCAGCCGCAGTCCATGGCCGGCACGCTCGACATCAACGCGTCTGAGAAGGCCGCGCGCTTTGTCCGCACCTGCGACGCGTTCAACATCCCGGTCATTACCTTCGTCGACGTCCCGGGCTTCCTGCCCGGCGTGGACCAGGAGCACCAAGGCATCATCCGTCGCGGAGCCAAGCTGATCTACGCCTACGCCGAGGCCACCGTCCCGCTGGTAACCGTCATCACGCGCAAGGCCTACGGCGGCGCGTACATCGTGATGGCGTCCAAGCAGCTGGGCGCAGACGTAAACCTCGCGTGGCCCACGGCGCAGATTGCTGTGATGGGCGCCGGTGGCGCTGTCAACATCCTGCAACGTCGCGCGCTGGCGTCTGTCGCAGACGAGGGTGGCGATGTCGAGGCAGAGCGCGCCCGCCTCACAGCGGAGTACGAGGAAGAGATCGTCAACCCCTACGACGCTGCCGACCGCGGCTACGTGGACGCGGTGATCGAGCCGTCCGAGACGCGCGCACAGATCACCAAGGCGCTCCGCGCGCTACGCACCAAGCGTGCGTCGCTACCGCCCAAGAAGCACGGGAACATTCCGCTGTGACCGACAACCCTGAAGATCCTTTCGAGGCCGCCGCGGGCCTGCGGGTCGTGCAAGGCTCCCCTAGCGACGCAGAACTCGCGGCGCTGGTCGCTGGCGTTGCCGTCGTCGCGTCGGCCGATGCGGAGGACGCCGCTCCCGGTTCGCCAACCTCGGCGTGGATGGACCGCACGCGCACCATGCGCGGTTCGTTCCGCAACCTGCCACTCGGTCGCGGCTCATCCGCCTGGCGTCACTCGCTGAGGTAGGGCCGATGCCCGGGTTACGTCCTGCTCTGACCGCCGCCGTGGCGGCGGGATCGGTAGCGCTCGTCGCGCCCCAGGCATATGCCAGGGCGAGCGCTCACGGGGATCTCCACCCAGCATCGTCCCGGCGCTTCATGCCGGCCGATGCGGCGCTCATCTTGGGTGCGCGGGTATGGGCGGACGGCAGGCCCAGTCGCTTCTTGCGTCAGCGGGTTGAGGCTGGGGTCGCGTTATACGAGGCGGGCCACGTCGAACTGCTGGTTCTGACTGGCGCTGGGCATAACCGCGAAGGTCTCGACGAGACAGAGGCGATGCACCGGACTGCTCGCGAGCTCGGTGTTCCGGAGGAGGCGCTCCTGAAGGACCCGCACGGCTACGACACTCGGGAGTCGGCTCGCAATGCGTGGGCCGTTGGGATCAACAGCGCGATCGTGTGTTCCCAAGAGTTCCATCTGCCGCGAGCGATGTGGCTGTGCCGGTCAGTGGGACTCGATGTCCAGGGCGCGTACCCGGAAGTGCTGACAACCAGGTGGCATACCTACCGCGGATACATCCGGGAAGTGCCCGCCACGTGGAAGGCTGCGCTAGAGATCGCTCGCGACGCCGCCGTACCAACGGACGCCGCGAGCGATTCGCGCTAGTGGTTGCTTAAGCCCAGACCATGAAGCCGATGACGGCGACGGCGATCGAGACGACCCCCAGGCCGAGCGCACCGGTGAAGGGCTCGTTGCGCTTCTTGTGATCGATGATCGCGAGGATCATGGTGATGACCAGGCCAACGGCGGCGATCGGGGCCAGGATCACGGCGATGCCGGTCAGCGGCGGCAGAATGAGGCCGAGCGCGCCGAGAACCTCGACTGCGCCGATTCCGCGCTGAGCGCCGATGCTGCGGCTGGCGGGCATCATGCCCATCTCCTGCATCTGCTCGGCGGACTTGGTGAGCTTGGTCAGGCCGGCGGCCAGGAACGCGAGGGCGAGGATGCCTGCGAGGATCCAGTAGACAATTTCCACGAGGGGAACTCCTTTTAAGTGATGCCAGTGGAGCACGCTGCCCCATCGAGTTATAGTTGACGTATCAATCGTTGATGCTACAACGATAACAGAGCATCTATTCCCGCCAACGCCGCGCTATCACTACGATGAGGACATGACCGTGGAAGCACACACCACCATCAGTGCCCAGGACGAACTCCTGTGGCGCCGGTTCGTCGTGCTCCTGTCTACCGTGCCCGCAGCGCTCGACGAGCGCGTGCGGGAAACCACTGGGCTCAACCACCACCAGTACACAATCCTCGCGACGCTCGCCACGCAGCCCGATCGCATGCTGCAGATGGCCCGCGTTGCGCAGGCGGCGGAGTCGTCGCTATCGCGCCTGTCCCACACCGTGTCGAAGCTCGAGGCCGAGGGGTTGGTCGAGCGCCGCACGTGCGACCACGACCGCCGCGCCAGTTGGGCCGCGCTCACCGACAAGGGCTTCGAAGTGGTGACCGCAGCATCGGCCGCCTACGACGAACTCAAGCAAGAAGTCCTGCTCTCGCGGGTTCCGGAAGCCGTCCGCGGCGACCTCACCTCGCTTCTCACGCAACTGCTACCCGGTGAGGTTGCGCAGCAATGCACCGAGTTCGACAAGGACCTCACTGTCGAAGAGCCCCAGTAGGCAATCCGGGTCACGGCAGGGCCATTATGTGACCCCCGTGTCCTACTGGAAGCGATGTCCGTCAGCGTCTGCCGCGAGCGCGGCGACAAGTGTGTCGAGGATTCCCCGGAGTTGCTCCACCTGCTCATCGGACAGCACGGAGACGTGATCGATAAAGTCCTTCTCCGCCGCGTCGACCGCGTTGTCAACCGTCTGAACCCCGGATGGCGTGAGGGACAGCAGACGCACGCGCCCGTCGTGCGCCGAGGGCTCGCGCGCCACCCACCCGCGCTCGACCAGCCGCTGAATCACGCCTGAGGCGATGTTGGGCTTGACCCCCATGGCGTCGGCGGCCTCCGCCGTGGGAGTCCCAGGGCGCGAATGCAGGAATACCAGGAGGTGGAACTGCGCGGGGGTGAGGTTCTCCCCAGCCATGGTGCGCGAATGGTGACGCATCGACGTGCGCATCAGGGTGCCCTGCAGCGTGAGGATCTGCGCGATCGTGTCCTCGCGTGCCACTGGCGCCTCCTCGTGTTGCGTTTGGCCAGGATTCCCGTCAATAAATAGTTCATGTCACACGAACTTGATAGTTCTTGTCACGCGAAGTAGTGTAGCCGAGTCCCACGGGAGGGACTCCCTCTTCTTCACTCTCTAGGAGTCGCGTTGTCCAAGCCTGCCCCCGCACAGTCCTCGCTTCAGGACGCCCTCGACGAGGGCATCTCCGAGTCCACGTACAAGCGGCGCTGGGCCATCCTCGCGACTCTGTGCCTGGGACTCATGACCGCGATGATCGCGAACATGAGCCTCAACCTGGCACTGCCGGAGCTGGCGGTTGAGTTCTCGATGACGCAGCTCGAGCTGACTTGGGTTGTCGAGGCATTCACCCTCGTGTTCGCAGCGCTCCTGTTCATCGCCGCGGCCATCGCGGACCGCTACGGGCGCAAGCGCGTGATGCTGGTCGGACTCGTGATCTTCGTGCTGTCTTCCGCGTATGCCCCGCTCTTCGCGACGACCGCGGGCGAGCTGATCGCCTCGCGCGCCGTCATGGGAATCGGCGCCGCGCTAGTGATGCCGACAACGCTGTCGCTGGTCAACGTGGTCTTCCCCTCCAAGGAGCGCCCCAAGGCCATCGCGATCTGGGCGGCCGTAGCGGGTGTGGGCATGATGATCGGCTCCGTGCTGACCGGACTCCTTCTGCACTTCTTCGACTGGCACGCCGCGTTCTACCTGGGCGCCGCGTTCGGCATCGTCGCACTCATCCTGACCATGCGCATCGTCCCCGAATCTGTCGACGAGAAGGCCACCCCGGTGGACTGGATCGGCGGACTGTTCGTGACCGTCGCGCTCGCCGGAATCGTCTACACGATCATGGAAGCGCCGTCGCACGGCTGGGAGACCTTGACCATTGGCGCGGCCGTCCTCGGTGCCGTCTCTCTCGCCCTCTTCATTTGGTGGGAAAAGCGCGTCGAGCACCCCATGCTCGACCTCACGCTGTTCAAGCGCCGCCGCTTTACGCTGTCAGTCATCTCCGTCACGCTGACGTTCTTCGCGATGATTGGCGCCTTCTACTCGATGACGCAGATCTTCCAGCTGGTCATGGACTACGACGAACTCACCACTGCACTGGCCATGATTCCCCCCATGCTGCCAATGATGATCGTTGGCCCCATGGTTCCCAAGTTGGTCGAGAAGGTCGGCTCCCGCTGGACGGTCATTCCTGGGCTCGTCATCATCGCGGCAGGATTCCTGCTCATGACGACGTGGCCAGTGATCCCGTCGTACTGGGACTTCTTCTTCGCAATGACGATCATCATCCTCGGCATGGCGCTCGTGATGACCCCGGCAACGAACATGCTGATGGCGTCCGTGCCGCGCAACCGGTCCGGAATGGGATCGGCGATGAACGACACGACGCGCGAGCTTGGTGCGTCGCTCGGCATCGCACTGCTGGGATCCCTCATTGCCAATCAGTACACGTCGAGCATTTCGGACGTCGCCGAGCAGGTACCTGGCGAGGCTGGCGAGGCCGTCCAGGACTCGCTCGCGGGTGCCGTGGCCGTCACCGACGCCATGACCGCAGAAGGTGGCCAGGCGGCACAGATGGCTCCTGGCATTCTCGAGGCCGCGCAGACCGCCTTCA
Organism: Demequina flava; assembly: GCF_000975035.1. GTDB lineage: Bacteria > Actinomycetota > Actinomycetes > Actinomycetales > Demequinaceae > Demequina > Demequina flava. The sequence continues at coordinate 478,661 of NZ_BBRA01000001.1, forward strand.
TGGATGCTAGCCAGCACGCGATGCTCATTTCCGCGATCATCGCGGGCGGCACCGCGATCCTGATGCTGCTCACGCTGCCACGCGGCGACAAGTCGCTGTCCGCGGAGCCCGGCCACTCGCTCGAGGAAACCGAAGAGGCCCACGCTCACTAGCCACCTGCGATCGGTAGGGTCTGGGGCATGACAACCCCCGTACCCCTGCTCCTCGCCTCGCAGTCCCCCGCTCGCCTTGCCACACTTCGCTCGGCGGGCGTTGAGCCCGAAGTGATCGTGTCTGGCGTTGACGAGGACGCGATCCTGGAGCGCCTCAGTTCTGAGTACCCGGAAGCGGGTCCGGCCGATGCTGTTCTCGCCTTGGCGCAGGCCAAGGCCGAGCATGTGGCCCGGGAGTACGAGACGGGTTCGATCGTGCTGGGTTGCGACTCCATGCTCGAGCTGGACGGCGAGATTTACGGCAAGCCCGGCACGCCCGAGATCGCGCGCGAGCGCTGGCAGCGGATGCGGGGGCGTTCCGGGGTGCTCCACACGGGCCATTGGCTTGTCGATGATCGCGAGGATGGCACGCGCGGCTCGGTCGGGGCATCCTCCGACACGGTCGTGCACTTCGCGAATCTCACCGACGATGAGATTGACGCCTACATCGCGACTGGCGAGCCACTCAAGGTTGCGGGGGCCTTTACGGTCGACGGCTTGGGCGGCCCCTACGTGGAGGGAATCGAGGGCGACTTTCATGGCGTCGTGGGCGTCTCGCTGCCCCTCCTGCGCGCGCTCCTCGCGGAACTATCGGTTCCGTTCCACACCCTCCGCGCATCGCCCCAGATTGTGGAGACTGCACAACCTACGTCCGCGTAGCCAAAGAAAAGGTCAACTCGATTGTGGGATTCCTACAATCGACCCCCGGCAACGTGTCACCGGCTACCAAAGTTCCCAATGCGCCCTCGTGAACACGCTGGGCGAGGCGGGCACGCGCGCTACGGTGTCGGGGTGTCCGCCTTTTCTTCAGTCCTCATCGCCAATCGCGGCGAGATCGCCGTCCGTGTGATCCGCGCCTGCGCCGACGCCGGACTTCGCTCTGTCGCCGTCTACGCAGAACCCGACCGCGACGCCCCGCACGTCCGCCTCGCAGATGAGGCGTACTCGCTAGGAGGCGAGACCGCAGGCGAGACCTACCTCAACATCGACAAGCTCATTGATGTCGCCCGTCGCAGCGGCGCGGAGGCCATCCACCCGGGCTACGGCTTCTTGTCAGAGAACGCGTCGTTCGCGAGCGCGGTCATCGAGGCCGGCCTGACCTGGATTGGACCTTCGCCCGAGTCGATCGAGGGCCTGGGCGACAAGGTCAGCGCGCGCCACATTGCGCAACGCGCGGGCGCTCCCCTGGTTCCCGGCACCAAGGACCCCGTCGCTAACGCGGACGAGGTCCTGGCATTCGCGGACGAATTTGGCCTGCCGGTCGCCATTAAGGCTGCCTTTGGTGGCGGTGGACGCGGGCTCAAGGTTGCTCGTACCCGCGAGGAGATTCCCGAACTGTTCGACTCTGCGACGCGTGAAGCCGTCGCCGCCTTTGGCCGCGGCGAGTGCTTCGTGGAGCGTTTCCTCGATAAGCCGCGCCACGTGGAGACTCAGTGCTTGGCGGACTCGCACGGCAACGTCGTGGTGGTCTCCACGCGCGACTGCTCGCTGCAGCGCCGCCACCAGAAACTCGTCGAAGAGGCGCCCGCGCCTTTCCTGACCGATGACCAGAACGCTCGCCTCGTCGAGTCCAGCGAGGCCATCCTCCGCGAGGCCGGCTACCAGGGCGCCGGCACCTGCGAGTTCCTCGTGGGCGTCGACGGCACCATCTCCTTCCTTGAGGTCAACACGCGCCTCCAGGTTGAGCACCCCGTCACCGAAGAGGTCACGGGAGTTGACCTGGTTCGTGAACAGTTCCGCATCGCCGCGGGCGAGGAGATCTCGAATCTCAACCCCGTCACGCGCGGTCACTCGATCGAGTTCCGCATCAACGGCGAGGACCCGGGCCGCAACTTCATGCCGGCCCCGGGGCGCCTGAGCACGCTGACGTTCCCCTCCGGCCCCGGTGTCCGCGTCGACGCTGGTGTGCGTGAAGGCGACACCGTCTCCGGCAACTTCGACTCGATGATCGCGAAGATCATCGTCACCGGTTCCACTCGCGAACAGGCCATTCAGCGCGCTCGCCGAGCACTCGCCGAGACCACGGTCGAGGGCATCCCCACCGTGATCCCCTTCCACCGCGCTGTCCTGGACGCCCCAGAGTTCACCGCCGCCCACGGCTCCTTCAGCGTTTTCACGACCTGGATTGAGTCGGAGTACGCAGAGACCGTCGCTGCTCTTGGCTCAACCGGTGCAGGCGTCGAGGTCGCCGCGGAAGCCGCAGCGACCGAGCGCGTCGTTGTCGAGGTGGGAGGCAAACGACTGGAAGTCGTCCTGCCCGCCGCGCTCGCGCAAGCTGGACGCGCCAACGCCCGCCGTGGCGCGGGTCCGGCTCGTCGCGCCACGCGACGCAACGGGGGCGCCTCGAAGGCGGCCGCGTCCGGCGACTCGCTGTGCTCGCCCATGCAGGGCACGATCGTGAAGATCGCGATCGAGGACGGCGCCGAGGTTTCCGAGGGCGATCTCATCGTGGTTCTCGAGGCGATGAAGATGGAGCAGCCGCTCGTTGCTCACAAGTCAGGCACGGTCACGGGCCTGTCGCACGCCGTGGGCGCGTCGGTCAGCTCCGGCACCGTCATCTGCGAGATCGCTTCCGCCTGACCTTCGCCCTCGTCCCCGGTGGGGCGGGACTGCGGAGAAGTCCACAGCCGTGCCAGCTCGCTTTCGCGACCGCAGCACGTGCGCGGTAGCGTGACGAGCATGACCGCCGCGCGCCGCTCCCTGGGCCTGATCGCCATCGCGACATGGCTCCTGATTGACTCACTGCGCACAGCGGGGCCGCTCCTGCTCGACCTCGCCGAGCCCACGCCGGCTCCGGCGTATCTCGCAATTGCCGCAACACTTGTCGGCGGCGCGCTCCTTGCCTGGGTCGCGTCCCTTGCGTCAGAGTTCTTCTCTCACGGCGGCACCGTGTGGTTCCTGGTCTCCCTCACCGCCGTCTTCCGGATAGGCCTGCCGTTCCTCGATGGAGCCTGGATGATCGGCGCGGGGCTGTATGTCACGGCCCTCGCCATCGCCTCGGTCATCCTGGCCGCCCGGGTCGCCATGGGCAACGGCGCGGGGCCCACGTTGATGGCGGGTACCGCTCTTGGCGCCGCGGCTGCCGTCATCGAACAGACGATGCTGCGGACCCTCGACGCGGTCTGGCGCGACGACATCTGGGGCTGGGTGGCGATCGGAGTGGTCGCTTTGCTCGCGATCGCCAACGGCTGGCGGTGCCACGACCTCGAACCCGCGGCGCACACGCGCGGCTGGTGGGCGTACGGACTGTTCTGGGGGCTCATGGTTTACGCCTTCGCCAACGTCGGATACGTCGCATCGCAAGCGGATCTGCGATTGTCCTTCGCGGTTGCGCTCGCGGTCGTCGGCCTACTCCTGGGCGCCAGGCTCGCGGCATCGTCGGGGGCAATGCCAGGTGGCATCAACATCGCTCTGGTTACTCTCGGTGCAGCAGCGATCGCCGTCATGGCACTCGTGCCCGGAACAGCGGCGGCTGTTGCCCTGCCTGCGGCAACAGCCATATCGACATTCGCCGTTGCGCTCGTCATGCGCACGGCCGAGGGAACCGCCTTGCGCAGTCTGGGTGCCTCGATGGCGTTCGTCGCGCTACTGGGCCTGCCCCTGCTCGCTGCGGAAGTAGATCGCCTGGCAGACCTTCCCTTGCGCCACGGGCTGCTGATCACGACGATTGGGCTCGTCCTCATGGCGGGTGCGTCGATGGCCGCCTGGAACCCCGTCAAGCCCCCAACTGCGCCGGGTGTCTTGCCGCGGATTGCCGTAGGCGTTCTGATCGTCGCAGGGGCGTCCTGGTGGACCCACGACCACTACGAGCAAGAGCGCACATTCTCCCAAAACTTCTTGCCCACGCCGGCCGTGATGGCGTGGAACCTCCATCACGGCGTCACGCCGTCAGGCGAGGCCGGACCTGGCGTGAACGCACAGCACGTGGCCGCCACGCTCACGGACAACCCCGTCGACGTCGCGATGCTGCAAGAGGTCGAACGCGGCGGCATCGCTGGCGGCGGCATCGACATGGTCGAGTATCTCTCCGGCGAGTTGAACTTGCCGTACCTCTATGCCGGCGCGCAGACCCCGCAGTCGGGCAACGCCATCTTCACGTCCCGCCCCTTCTCGGACCCACGCTCGATCGACCTCGATAGCGCGGATGGTCCCGATCGCGGCGCGGTTTCGCTGTCATTCATGGGGGCCACGTACGTATCGACGCAGATTGGCCCCGACGACACCGACCTCACCGCGCGGGCTCGCGACTGGCTAGGTTCGGTGGGACCCACAGTGATCGGCGGCGACCGCGGAGACACCGCCCCCGGACTCGACGCAACAACCGTCTCGGTTCTGCTGGACTCGGGCTTCACCTTACCGAGCGCAGGCCTGCCAGGGGACGGCCTCGCGGCAACCGCCCTGGAATCCGAGGACGTGCGCGTCGACTTCCTCCTGGGTCGCGAAGTGGAGCTGAACGACTTCACTGTCCTCGACGTGCTGTGGTCGGACCACAGGCCGCTCATAGCCAGCGCCGTGACTGGGCTGACCGGGACCATCTCACCGGAGGCGGCGGAGGAATCCGGAGTCGACGCCGACACCACCTCACCAGAACCCAGCGCGGACCCAAGTGCGAGCGCCACGCCTGCCGACTCAGGCGCGTCAGAGTCCCCCAACCCGGAGGCCTCCCCCGAAGACGGCTAGGTCACATCCGCGAGGCGTCACCGAGGTGATGCAAGCGGCGTGCGACCTCCGCGGTGGTGCCTGACAACGACGGGTACACGGTGAACGTGCCCGCGACATCGTCGACCGTGAGGTGATGCGTCACCGCGAGCGTCAGCGGGAAGATGTGCTCGCTAGCGCGTGACCCGACGATCACAGCGCCCAAGACCTGACCGGTCACGGTGTGCCCAAAGATCTTGACGAAGCCACCGTCCATACCGAGCATCTTGGCGCGCGGATTGCGGGCCAGGTCCAGTCGGGAGACTTCGTAGAAGATTCCGCGTTCCTTGAGGTCCGCCTCGCTGGCACCCACAGTCGCGATTTCGGGAGCCGTGAACACCGCCGATGCCACATGGCGCAGGTCGAGAGGCTGCACGGCGTCACCCAGCGCGTGCGCCATCGCGATGCGCCCCTGCGTCGCCGCGACCGAGGCCAGTGGCAATACGCCGGTGCAGTCACCCGCGGCGTAGATGCCGCGCGCAGAGGTTCGTGAAACTCGATCCACCGCGATGTAGCCGCGCTCGTCGATCGCGACCCCGGCATCGGCCAGACCGACTCCGTCCGTGTTGGGCACCGATCCCACCGCCATGAGGCAGTGGCTGCCCTCGACCTCACGGCCATCGGTCAACGTGACGCGAACGCCCGCTCCGGTGTTGACGACGGTCGCAGCCCGGGACCCGCCCATCACGTTCATGCCGCGCTCAGCGAAGGCTTCCTGCACCAGTGCCGCGGCCTCAGGGTCTTCCTTCGACAGCACGCGCTCACCGGAGGACACCAGCGTCACGCGGGAGCCCAGCAAGCTATAGGCGCCCGCAAACTCCGCTCCCGTCACGCCGGATCCCACCACAATCAGGTGCTCTGGCAACGCCTCGAGGTTGTACAGCTGCGTCCAGGTGAAGATCCGTTCGCCGTCGGGCTCCGCGCCGTCAACCACGCGAGGGCGAGCGCCGAGCGCGAGGAGGACAGCATCGGCCCTCAACTCGCTGCCGTTCACCTCAACGGTGCCGTCGGCCGTCAACGTTCCGGTGCCATCGACGATCTCGATGCCGTTCTTGGCCATTCGCGCCGCGATATCGCCCGACTGCTTCTCGACCAGCGCCCCCACACGTGCGTTCACGGCGCCCAGGTCGACGAAGTGCTCAGGAACCTCGTCAGCATCGGCCCTCTGTGCGTCGCGAATCCCCAACTGAGGCGCGCGGTCAGCGATGGTGCGCCATTCCGCGGTCGCGATGACCGTCTTGGAGGGAACCACGTCTGTCAGGACAGCGTTGCCGCCCATCCCTTGACGCTCAATCAGGGTGACGTCCGCACCCGCCTTGCGCGCCACCAGCGCCGCCTCATACCCGCCTGGGCCTCCGCCAATGATCGCCACTGAAGTCGATGCCATAGTGACTATTGTCTCGCACATGTCCCAGGCGAAGCACCCCACATGGGGACTACTGTCGTAGGTATGAGCGAAGCAGCCACATATGCATCAGAAGCAGCAGCGGCCCTGGCGGCAGCCACCGGAGTCGAAAACCACGACATCGCCCTCGTACTGGGGTCTGGATGGGGCGGCGCGGCCGACCTCATCGGCGAGGAAGTGGCCTCCGTGCCCGCCTCCGAGATTCCCGGTTTCGCCGGGCACGTCGTTGCTGGCCACAATCCCACGCTGAGGTCCCTCAGGACGGCCGATGGTCGGGCTGTGTTGGTCCTCGGAGCGCGCCAGCATTTCTATCAGGTCCGCGACGCGGCGAAAGTAGTGCACGGCATCCGCACGGCGGCGGCGGCGGGCTGCAAGCAGTTGGTGTTGACCAACGGCTGCGGATCGACACGCCCCGAGGTGGGACCCGGGTCCGTCGTGTTGCTGTCCGACCACATCAACCTCACCGGTGCGACGCCGCTTGAAGGCGCGACATTCGTCGACCTCACGCAGACCTACTCTCCGCGACTTCGCGACATTGCGCGTGAAGTTGACGGGGACCTGCACGACGGCGTCTACGTCCAGTTCACTGGGCCTCAGTATGAGACGCCTGCCGAGGTGAAGATGGCGACCGTCTTGGGTGGCGACCTCGTAGGCATGTCCACCGCGCTTGAGGCGATCGCTGCGCGTGAAGCCGGGATGGAGATCCTTGGCGTCTCCCTCGTCACCAACCTCGCCGCCGGAATTGGCGGCGAGACCCTCAACCACCAGGAGGTCATCGACGCCGGCACCGCCGCCGCGCCTCGCATTTCCCGCCTCCTGGCCGATGTCGTGGAGCGCATGCGATGACTGACACGAACGCCCTCATTGAGCAGGCCCACGCCTGGGCTGCGGACGACCCCGACCCAGAAACCCGCGAAGAGCTCGAGGCCATCATCCTCGCGGCGCAGGCCGGATACGACGACGCCGTGGCACAACTGGAAGACCGCTTCCGGGGCATGCTGGAGTTCGGCACGGCGGGACTGCGTGGAGCGATCGGCGCCGGCCCCAACCGGATGAACCGCGCGGTCGTGATTCGCGCGGCTGCGGGCCTGGCACAGTTCCTCACAGACGCGCTGGAGCAGGCCGGGCAGGAGCCCGCCGCCACTGTCGTGATCGGATACGACGCTCGCCACGGCTCACGGCAATTCGCCGATGACACTGCCGCTGTGATGACCGCAGCCGGGCACCGTGCGCTCGTGATGCCGCGACTGCTCCCCACCCCAGTTCTGGCATACGCGACCCGCGCGCTGAACGCCGACGCTGGCGTCATGGTGACCGCCTCGCACAACCCGCCGCAGGACAACGGCTACAAGGTGTACCTGGGTGGCCGTGTCGTCACCGGCGACGGCCAGGGCGCGCAGATTGTGCCTCCGTACGACGCCCAAATCGCCGCACACATCGACCAGGTCCACGCCGTAGCGGACGTTCCCCGCGCAGACAGCGGATGGGAAACCATCAGCGAAGAGCTGCCCGCCGAGTACGTGACAGAGATGTCTGGGTTGGTCCCTGCGCCCACGGGTGACGGGCACCGCTCGGCTGTGACGATCGTGCTCACACCTCTGCACGGAGTCGGCGGCGACACCGTCGAGGCTGCGCTCAGTGCCGCAGGGTTCGGCAACATCCACACCGTCCCCCAGCAGGCTGACCCGGATCCTGACTTCCCCACTGTCGCCTTCCCTAATCCGGAAGAGGCCGGTGCGATCGACCTATCGCTCGCACTTGCCGCCGAGACCGGTGCGGACTTGGTGATCGCGAACGACCCCGACGCTGACCGTTGCGCTGTCGCCACCAAGATCAACGGCGAGTGGGCCATGCTTCACGGCGACGTCGTGGGGTCGCTCCTCGGCGAGCGCATCGCGGCCACGGGCGACCACCCCGAGGGCGCGGTGCTCGCGAACTCGATCGTGTCGTCTCAGTTGCTGGGCCGCATCGCCGAGCGGCACGGGCTCAGCCACGCCCATACCCTGACCGGCTTCAAGTGGATTGCGCGCGAGCCGGGCCTGGTCTACGGCTACGAAGAAGCGCTCGGGTACTGCGTTGCGCCGGATCTGGTCCGCGACAAGGACGGAGTCTCGGCGGCGGTGCTCATGGCGGACTACGTAGCCGACCTCAAGCTCGAAGGCCGCACGCTCGAGGACGCGATTGACGACCTCGCGCGCACCTACGGCGTCCACCTCACGCGCCAGGTCTCGGGGCGGTTCTCTGATGTCGCCCAGATCCCTGCGCTCATGGCACGGCTACTCGAGTCCCCTCCGGCGACGCTGGCCGGCTCGCCGGTGGTCCACACCGACGACATGAACGAAGGCTTCCACGGCCTCCTGCCCACCAATGGGCTGCACTTGGCAACGGAGTCCGGCGCGCGCGTCATCATTCGACCGTCCGGCACCGAGCCCAAGATCAAGGCATACCTTGAAGTGGTCGAAGAGCCCACGGACGATGTCGCGGGCGCACGCTCGCGCGCAGAGTCTGCCATGGACGCGCTGGCGTCGGACGTCCGCGAAGCCTTGGGCCTCTAACCCCTTTTCCCCTGGCCGTACATACGCGGCGGGGATTGGGAGGCACAGTCCCGCTGGCCGTAGGTTTGCGACGGTTTTTCAGTCGCAGACCCTCGTGCCAGCGTGGCGGCGCTTAGTACCCGCCGTCCCCAGCATCGGCCGTCTCAACGCCATCAAGGCCGTCCAGGACCGCACGGGTGCCCGACAGACCCAAGCGCGAGGCGCCCGCCTCGATCATGGCGAGCGCAGCATCGGCCGTCCGCACGCCACCGGAAGCCTTCACTCCGAGCTCGTCACCGACGGTCTCGCGCATGAGACGCACGGCCTCGACACTCGCGCCGCCAGCCGGGTGGAAACCAGTCGAGGTCTTCACGAAGTCCGCGCCCGCGGCCTTGGCAGCCCGGCACGCGCCCACGATGGACTCATCGCTCAGCGCGGCGGACTCGATGATGACTTTCAGAATCTTGCCCTCCGGGACGGCGGCGCGCACGGCGGCGATGTCTTCCTCGACCTGAGCGAAGCGCCCCTCGATTGCAGCGGCGATATCGATCACCATGTCGACCTCGTCGGCGCCCTGCTCGATGCTGAGCGCGGCCTCGGCGGCCTTGATGGACGAGTGGTGCTTGCCAGACGGAAAACCGCACACGGTTGCGACGGCGACGCCCTCCGGGGTGTGCACCGGAAGCATCGACGGCGACACACAGATCGAGAACACGCCGAGTTCGCCGGCCTCTGCCGCGAGCTCGTCAACGTCGCTGGGCGTGGCCTCAGGCTTGAGCAGGGTGTGGTCGACGTACTGGGCCAGTTCTGCGCGGGAAATTGCCATCGGAGTTCTCCATTTCGTAAGGGACGATGCGTCTGTTACCAGCCTACGTCCCATGGCGGTTTCTTGGGGTGTTGCCGAGTTGGGCGGAGCGTGCGATCATGGCGGCAGAGCCAGCAACCGGCTCCCGGACGAGGGTGACGTACCCGGCAACGCGACAAGACGTCACACGGGAGATCTCATGCCGTGGCTCATTCTTGTTCTTTCTGGTGTCCTCGAGGCTGTCTGGGCGACCGCCCTGTCACGCTCGGAAGGCTTCTCGCGCCTGTGGCCCACCGTCATCTTCGCTGTCGCGCTGGTCGCGTCCATGGGCGGGCTCGCGTGGGCGCTCAAATCGCTCCCCGTCGGCACTGCGTACGCGGTGTGGGTCGGCATCGGCGCGGCGCTCACTGCAATCTGGGCCATGGCGACCGGCGCGGAGCCGTTCTCGATCGTGCGCGTGCTGCTGATCATGGGCATCGTCGGCTGCGTGGCGGGGCTGAAGCTCACGCACTAGGCCGGCACGGCAGGCCGTGTCGCTCCCGACTTGCCCGGCCCACATCACCGAAAAAGTACGGCCAGACGCACCAGCGCCCCCATTTCCCGCCGTGTATGTACGGCGAGGGGAAATGGGGGCGCTGGGTGACGCGTGTGGCTTGTTACAGCTCGATGCCGTAGGCCTCAAGAATCGTCTCGGCGAGGTCGCCGCGCTCCTGGTACGGCAGGAACGCGCCCCAGGCGGCACTCAGAGTCGCCTCAAGCAGATCGTCCTTGGTCCAGCCCTGCTCCACGAGCACCTCGAACTCACCGGACATCGACACCCCGGACACCAGGCGGTTGTCCGTGTTGATCGTCACAGCGAAGCCAAGGTCGCGCAGCGTGTGCACCGGGTGCTCCTTGAGCGACTTGGCGGCAGCAGTCTGCACGTTCGACGTGGGGCACACCTCGAGCGGGATCTGCTGGTCGAGCGCGTGCTGGGCGATGTAGCCAAGGTTGGGCTCGTCCGATTCGAAGTCCTCGATGTCCTCCCAGATGCGCACACCGTGGCCCAGGCGACGAGCGCCCTGAACCAGCGCGTCCGACACGGAGGAAGCACCGTCGGCCTCGCCCGCGTGGATCGTGACGGGCATGTGGTTGGCGCGCAGGTACGCGAAGGCGTCAGCGTGGTTGGCCGCGGGGAAGCCGTTCTCCGGACCAGCAATGTCGAAACCGACGCAGCACTTGTCGCGGTTGGCCACGGCCAGTTCCGCGATCTCGCGCGAGCGGTCGAGGTGGCGCATGGCGTCCAGCAGTGCAAACGCGCGCACAGCACGGCCGTTCTCGGTGGCCTCGGCCACACCCTCTTCGATGCCCGCCTGGACGGCCTCGACGACCTCCTGGAGGCTCAAGCCACCTTCGAGGTGCTGCTCGGGCGCGTAACGCAGCTCGGCGTAGATAACGCCGTCGTCTGCGAGGTCAACGACCGCCTCACGGGCGATCCGGCGCAGGTTGTCTGCGGTCTGCATCACGGCGGTGGTGTGAGCGAAGGCCTCGAGGTAACGGACAAGGTCGCCGGAGTCGGCGTTCTTGGCGAAGATCTCGGCGAGTTCATCGGGGGTGGTCGAGGGGAGCTCGTGGCCGATCTCGGCAGCGAGCTCAATCAGAGTGGAGGGACGCAGTCCTCCGTCGAGGTGGTCGTGCAGGACGACCTTGGGCAGGGCGACGATGTCGGCGTGCGAGAGTGTCATGCCTCAAGGCTAGTCGCTGTGCCACGGCCTCGCGCTCGGGTTAGCCCTTGCGACGCTGCTTGGGCAAGATCAGCCAGCATGCGCGCGTCCAGTGTCCGAAAGCTGGCTCCTTGGGCCCGCCGCCGGTCAGTCGCTCGTCTGCCAGGGGCACAATGCGCCCGGTGCTGGGTTCGTACACACGGAAGCCCCCGTCGATGCGGCCCACGAGCAAGACCACGTGCCGCGGAACCACGGCGTCAAGGCCCAGATCCGAGTCGCCTCCGACGAACAGCGGAACCGGGATCCCGTCGCGCAGCGCAGCGCATGCGTGCGAGATCGCGGCCTCCATCAGCTCCTCGTCCGTGTCGTCGAGCATCGCCGAGTGGAAACGTACGCCTGCATAACGCGTCTGGTTGTCGACCCGCCAGGGCGGAGTGCCGAGCGACTTGGGCCACGGCGCCACACCCAGCGCGCGCGAGGTCGTCTTGGCGTGGAAGACACGCTGCAATGCGGCCCAACGCTCGTCGATCGTGCGGGGGTTGTCCTCGTGAAGAGTGACGGCAAGAGCCTCCGCCGGGAGGTGGTCGCCGAACACGCGGCCGGTCATCACCCACGCAGCCAGCAACGGGTCGCCGGTCATCGACATCATCGCCATGACGGCTGCGCCGCACGTGGTGTCATCGGTCTGGACCGCCTTGACGGAACCGAGCTTGGCTGCCCCAATCCCTGTCCCCGCCGGTGCCCTCACCACATCTTTCGCGGTCTCCGGAAGCTTCTCCCATGCTGCCGCGAGTCCGGCTGCGGCGGTCACAGTGGCACCCGAGGCGAGCGCGCGTTCAAGCACCTCTGCATCGGTCACCATCTCTGACCGAGCCGCTTCGATCGCCTTGCGGTCTGCTCCGCTGAGTCCGGCCATGGTGCGCGCATACGCACGCGCGAACACCGTGTCGCCATCACGCCGCGGCCCGCGCTGAGCGAGGCCCGCAGCATGCGAGGCCGCATACGGCTTCGCCCACGCACCCCTCAGCCCCACAGCACCCGCGGCGCGTGCGGCCAGGGAAGTGACGGTCCAGCCCACTCAGGACACCGTGCCCAGCGTCTCCAAGATGATGTTCCGCTCCTCAGCGCTATCGGAAATCTCGATGGCCCCGGCTCCGTCGCATGCTTCGGCGAGTGCCGCAAGGCCTCGAGGCATCCGCGACTCGGTCTCGGTGTGGAGGGTCAGGATGGGCTCGCCCTTGCGCACCTGCTCACCTACCGTGCGGTGCACGGTAATACCGGCCGATGCTTGGACTGGGTCTTCCTTGCGGGCGCGGCCAGCGCCAAGTCGCCACGCGGAGATTCCGGTGCCAAGCGCATCGAGGCGGCTCACCACCCCGTCCCGCTCGGCAAGCACCTGATGCTGGTGAGGCGCCTCGGGCATCGGCGCATCAGCGTCGCCACCCTGTGCCTCGATCATGCGGCGCCACGCGTCCATGGCGCGGCCGTCCTGGAGCGCTTCTGCCGGGTCCACACCCGTGACTCCGGCGCCCGCGAGCATCTCGCGCGCCAGCGCCACCGTGAGCTCGACGACGTCCGCGGGGCCTCCGCCAGCCAGAACCTCGACGGATTCGGTGACTTCGAGCCCATTGCCGATGGTCAGGCCCAAAGGAGTGGACATGTCTGTCAGGAGCGCTGAGGTCTTGACCCCTGCGTCCGTGCCCAGGTGCACCATGGTCTCGGCGAGTTCACGGGCCTGGTCGATGTTTTTCATGAACGCGCCGGAGCCGACCTTGACGTCGAGAACAAGCACCCCGGTGCCTTCAGCAATCTTCTTCGACATGATCGAGGAAGCGATCAGCGGGATGGCCTCAACGGTGCCCGTGACATCGCGTAGCGCGTAGAGCTTCTTATCCGCGGGCGCCAGGCCTGACCCGGCTGCACAGATGACTGCGCCAACATCCCTCAACTGATCCATCATCTCTTCGTTGCTGAGCGCCGCGCGCCAGCCCGGGATGGACTCCAACTTGTCGAGCGTGCCGCCGGTGTGACCAAGTCCGCGACCGGACAGCTGCGGAACCGCGACACCGTAGACCGCAACGAGCGGCGCGAGCGGCAACGTGATCTTGTCGCCAACGCCTCCAGTCGAGTGCTTGTCCGCAGTAGGAGCGCCCAGGCCGGAGAAGTCCAGACGCTCGCCGGTGTTGATCATCGCCTTGGTCCAGCGCGCAATCTCTGCACGCGTCATGCCGCGCTGCAGGATCGCCATCGCGAGCGAACTCATCTGCTCATCCGCCACGGCGCCCCGGGTGTACGCGTCGATGACCCAGTCGATCTGGTCATCCGCGAGCACTCCCCCGTCGCGCTTGGTGCGGATGACGTCGACGGCGTCGTGGGTTTCGGTCTTGCTCTGCTCGCTCATTGCACCTTCTCCAAATCGTCGGGACCAAATGCTCCGGGGAGCAACTGGTCCATAGTGACCACACCATCGGCCGTCTCTACCAAAAGAGCGCGACCGCCGTGCTCAAATAACAACTGTCGGCACCGGCCACACGGCGCGAGGATCTCGCCGTTGCCGTCAACGCACGTGAATGCGACCAGACGCGAGCCTGCTCCATCGGTGTGCAGCTTCGACACCAGGGCACACTCGGCGCACAGCGTCAGCCCATAGCTGGCGTTTTCCACGTTCGCACCGACCACGAGCTCGCCGGTGTCGGTCACTGCTGCGACCCCCACCGGGAACTTCGAGTACGGCACATAGGCGCGGGACGACGCCTCACGAGCCGCGGCCCGCAATCCATCCCAATCGATGTCAGGCACTGCGGCCTCCTACTTCTTGTACGGGATACCTTCAGCAGCCGGCGGACGGGACAGGCCCACAAGACCGGCCACTGCCAGGATGGTTGCAAGGTAGGGAGTCATCGCGAGGAACTCGGACGGAATGGACGACCCGATGATTCCGAGCTGTACGCGCAGCGCGTCCGCAAAACCGAACAGGAGCGCCGCAGCGAGAGCGCCGCGAGGGCTCCAACGGCCAAGGATCATGGCGGCCAGGGCGATATAGCCCTTACCTGCCGTCATTTCCTTACCGAACGCCAGCCCCGAAGCGACCGTGAAGAACGCTCCACCGAGTCCGGCAACGGCGCCACCGAGCATGGTGTTGCGCACGCGGGTGCGGTTGACCTTGATGCCCACAGTGTCGGCGGCCTTGGGGTGCTCGCCGACGGCGCGCACGCGCAGGCCCCACCGGGACTTGAACAGCATGATCTGCAGCACGATCACGACGACATACATGATGTACACAAGCAGGTTCTGCTGGAACAGCACGGGCCCTAGGACGGGGATCGAGGCCAGCAACGGGATGTCAATCGACGGCAGCGACAACGACTGGTTGAGGCTGGGGTCGTCGGTCATCATCGTCGAGAAGAAGAAGCTCGTCAGACCAATGACGAGCATGTTCAGCACAACGCCGACAACGATCTGGTTGACCCAATACTTGGTCGCAAAGATCGCAAGCAGCAGGCCAACAAGCCCACCGGCGATGGGCGCAACGATGAGGCCCACGTAGGCGTTGCCGGCCATGGAGCCCACCAGTGCGGCGAGGAATGCGCCGGCCAGCAGCTGGCCCTCAATCGCGATGTTGATGATTCCCGAACGCTCACACAGCGTGCCCGCGAGCGATCCGAAGACCAACGGAACGGCCAGGAACAGGGCCGAGGTCAGCAGGCCCGTGAGCTGAATGGTCGTTCCGGAGCGGTCAGCGCCGGCCCACGTCAGCAGCGCACCCATGATGGCCATGCCGTAGACGATCGGTAGCCACACGCCCACCTTGCGGAACTGGTTGGCACGGAACGCCACATAGCCGGTCAGCAGCAGCGCCACGATGGACAGCGTCACCGCCGCGGCACGCGCCGGAACCGTAATGCTCGGTACTGCAATGAAGTCGGTGCTAGTGGCAACGGTGAACGTGGTCTGGACCCCGGTCGGCGTACCGAACCCGAAGAACAGGAGCGAGATCAGCGCTACAGCGCCGAGCCCGATCGTGGCCTTCCACGACTTGGTCTTCACAACCTGCCCTGACGCACCTTGCTGTGGTGCGGAACTCGCCTCAGTCGTCATGGCGCTCATGCCGCCACCTCCTTCTCGTGGGCCGGGGCAGGCAAGCGGAACATCGACCTTACGAGCGGCGGTGCCGCGATGAACAGAACGATGAGCGCCTGGATGACGAGCACAATGTCAACGGGAAGTCCGGCCTGCACCTGGAGGGTGGGCCCTGCCGCGCGGAGGCCACCAAAGAGGATCGCCGCGAAGACGGTTCCCAAGGGCCGGGATCGTCCCAACAACGCCACGGTGATGGCGTCGAATCCGATCGATCCGGCCGTTGCGGTGGTCAGCACCTTCTCTGTACCGAGCACCTGCGCGGAGCCCGCGAGTCCTGCGAACGCACCCGCGATCACCATGACCAGGATGTAGGCCTTCGAGACGTTCATACCTGCGGTACGGGCCGCGTGGGGGTTGGCACCCACGGCACGCAGCTCGAAGCCGAGCGTGGACCGCTCCATCAGCCACCACGCGAACCACGCGCAGCCCAAGGCAAGGATGAAGCCCCAGTGGAGGTTGAACTGGCTCCCGAGCAACAGCGGGTACTGCGCGCTCTCGTCAACAATCGGCGAGATGGGGTTGCTGGAACCCTCACGCTGGAAAGCCTCACGCGTCAGCAAGTACGCGACCAAGTACAGCGCGATGTAGTTGAGCATGATCGTCACGATCACCTCGTGCGCGCCGGTCCTGGCCTTGAGGAATCCGGGAATGAAGCCCCAGATCGCGCCACCCAGAGCGCAACCGATCACTGCAAGCAGCAGGTGAATCGGGAACGGCAGGTGGAACGTGAAGCCGATGAAGGCACCGAGTGCGGCACCGATCAGGAGCTGTCCCTGAGCACCGATGTTGAACAGTCCGGCACGGAAGCCGATTCCCAGTCCAAGACCAGCAAAGATCAGTGGCGTCGCCATCGTCAGGGTCTGCGTAAACGGCTTGATGAACCCAGCAAAGGACTCTGCCTGCAGGTTCACCACAGCGCCTTGGAAGATTGCGCTGTAGGCGCCGCCGAGCGCGTCGCCGATCGCGGAGAACATGTCCGCTGGCTGCGAGAAGAAGTACCCGGCAGCCGTGCGCACATCCTCATCCGCAAAGCAGATCAGGATGCCGGCGATCAGCAGGGCTGCGACGACAGCCATGACCACGACGAGAGTCGAGCTCTCGAGGATCTGGCGCAGGACGCTCTGCGAACGCGACTGCTCTTCGGTATCGGAGGGATCCGTCGCTCCGCCGGCACCCTCAGGTTCAGGGGCCTTGGTGTCTACCGCGTCGGGCTTTGGCTCGTCCTTGTCGCGGGATGCGTCTGCGTCGCTCATGCGGCTTCCTCCTCGTGAGCACCGGCCATCATCAGGCCCATGGTGTCGCGGTCGGTGTCGGGAGACACGATGTCCACGATCTTGCCGTGGTACATCACGGCGATACGGTCTGCGAGCGCGTAGACCTCGTCGAGTTCGGAACTGACGATGATGACCGCCACTCCCTTGTCGCGCTCCTCGATAATCCGTTTGTGGACAAACTCGATGGAACCCACGTCGAGTCCACGGGTGGGCTGGGATGCGATGAGCACCTTGAGGTCACGCGCCAACTCACGGGCCAGCACGACCTTCTGCTGGTTTCCGCCGGACAGTGAACCCGTGAGCGCCTGAATCGAGGTGGTGCGCACGTCGAACCGCTCTACCTGCTCTTCCGCGTTGTCCCGGACCACGGACGGCTTAATGGCGCCGCCACGCGAGTACGGCTGGCGGTCGTACAGGTCGAGGATCAAGTTGTTGGCCACCGTGAAGGAGGCAACGATGCCGTCCTCTGTGCGGTCCTCGGGGACGAAGCCGACCCCGGCATCGAGCACCTGGCGAATAGAGCGGCCGGTGAGCTTCTTGCCCTCCAGCGTTACCGAGCCGCCTGCGGTCTCGACGACGCCCATGATGGCCTCCGCGAGTTCCGTCTGGCCGTTGCCCTGCACACCTGCAATCGCGAGGATCTCGCCGGCGCGGACCTCGACGGACACGTCATCGAGCAGGGTGATCGACGTGGCCGAGTCGACAACCGACAGGTTGTTGATCTCGAGTACTGGGTCGCCGGGCTTGGCCTGTTCCTTATCGACCGTCATCGAGACGTCGCGGCCCACCATGAGGGACGCGAGATGCTCTTGTGAGTCGGTGGGCTCGGCCGTGCCGACCACCTTTCCTCGCCGGATGACCGTGATGGTGTCGGCGATCGCTTGAACCTCACGGAGTTTGTGCGTGATCAATACGACGGCGGTGCCGGAGTCACGCAACTGGCCCACGATCTCAAGCAGTTCATCGGTCTCCTGGGGCGTGAGCACAGCGGTGGGCTCATCCAGGATCAAAACCTTGGCGTCTCGCGAGAGCGCCTTGATGATTTCGACGCGCTGCTGCGCGCCCACGGACAGATCCTCGACGACGGCGTCGGGGTCAACGTGGAAATTGAAGCGCTCGGAGATCTCGTTCACCTTGGAACGCGCCGCTGCGAGGTCCAGTAGCTTGGCCGGCCCCGTCACCTGCTCGTGTCCCAGCATGACGTTCTCTGCCACCGTGAAAGGCGGCACCAGCATGAAGTGTTGGTGCACCATGCCGATTCCAGCGGCCATGGCCTCGCCGGGGCCGGAGAAGACGACGGGATCGTCGTCCAGGAGAATCTGGCCACCGTCTGCGTCGTACAGTCCAAACAACACATTCATCAGTGTCGACTTGCCTGCGCCGTTTTCACCCAACAGGGCGTGAACGGTTCCGGACTCAACGGTGATGCTGATGGCGTCGTTCGCGGTGAAGTCACCGAACTTCTTGGTGATCTCGCGTAGTTCGAGTTTCACGCTGTTCTCCTTCTAGGACCTGCGCCGATGCGGGCCCCTCAAGTCAAGCACGAGGGGCGCGCCGCGTCTACGCGGCACGCCCCTCGCGTCTAGTGAGCTGTCTGCTCGACTTCCCGTGAATTAACCGGCGGTCGACGGCTCGATCTCGCCAGCGATGATGCCCTCACGGAGGCCATCAAGTGCACTCACGACGTCCTCGGGGACAACGCCCTCGGGGAAGTCAGCAATGCCGACGCCCTCGTTCTCCAGCGTGCCCACGTAGGGCTCGTTGGTGAAGCCTTCGCCAGCGGCCTGCTCGATCGTGTCGAACACAGCGTTGGAGATGTTCTTCAGCACGGAGGTCAGAACGATGTCTGCGTACTCAGGAGCGGACTCGGTCCAGTCGGAGTCCACACCCACGAGCCATGCGTCGCCGGCCGACTGCACGGCCGATGCGGCACCCAGGCCCACGGGGCCAGCAACGGGCATCACGACGTCTGCACCCTGGTCCAGGAAGCCCTGAGCGGTGTTCTGGCCCTTGGTCTGGTCGTCGAAGTCACCGGTGAACGAACCGTCGGTGCCGTCCCAACCGAGGACCGAGACGTCGCCGCCCATGTCCTCGTTGTACTTGTTGGCGCCGGCGAGGAAGCCGTCCATGAAGATCGAAACGGTCGGAATGTTGATTCCACCGAAGGTGCCGAGCGTTCCGGTCTGCGAGGCGCCGGCCGAGGCGTAGCCCGCGAGGAATGCGGCCTCATCGGTCTCGAAGAACATGGGCTTGACGTTTTCGATGGGCTCTTCGTAGCCGAAGTCGACGATCGCGAAGTTCACGTCGGGGTTAGCGGCGGCGGCCTCAGCGGTCGCGTCACCGAGCAGGAAGCCGACCGTGATGATCAGGTCGCAACCTGCGGCAACCTGTGCCTCCAAGTTGGGGCCGTAGTCCGACTCGGCGGTCGACTCTGCCTCAGCGACCTCGACGCCAAGCTCGGCGCCAGCGCGCTCGATGCCGTTGTATGCCGACTCGTTGAACGAGGCGTCATCGAAGCCACCTGCGTCAGAAACCATGCAGGCCTTGAAGTCGATCGACTCCGCGGCTTCCATCGTCGAGTCGTCGCTGGCCTCTGCGGAGGTCTCTTCCTCCGGGGCCGAGCCACACGCTGCCAAGACAAGGGCGGATGCTGCCGCCACTGCACCAATGCGAATCGAATTGCGCATCTGTTGCTTCCTTACTTTCGAATGACCTGTTGGGTACGCCAGGCTGTTGCGTTAGTCACAATGCTACGCAGATAGCGTTTCGCGTTCGCGCCGGAAGTGTTGCTTACAGGCTACGGTTCGGTATCAATCGTTACCGCCCCGTCACCTGGGCACTTACTCAAATCGGACATCCTTCACGCGTTGAGCGACATCGCGCCGGGTCACGAGGATGGCCTCATCGGTCTCCACGACCACGGCGTCGTCGATCCCCACGATCGCCACGGGCTTGGTCCCACCCATGACCACCGGTCCACGTGCGTCAACTGTCGCCACCGCCTGCTCACGGCCTACCGAATAGACGCCCGCAGCATCGGCCCTCAACAATTCCGCCAATGAATCGAAGTCGCCGACGTCATGCCAGCGGAAGCTGCCCGGCACCATCGCTACCCCGCCCTCGGCGGCCACCGGTTCCGCGATCGCGTGGTCGATCGCGATCTTGGTCAGCGTGGGCCAGACGCGCTCCACGACTGCATCGCGCTGCTCGGTGTCCCACGCGGCCGCGATCTCGCGCACACCACTTTCCAGCGTGGGCTGCAGACGCGCGAGGTGGGCGAGCAGCACCGATGTCGACACCACGAACATGCCGGCGTTCCACGTGTGACCGCCAGCGGCAAGCATCTGCGCTGCGCTCTCCTCATCCGGCTTCTCGGTGAAGGCCTCGACAGCAAACGCGCCAGGCGCATCCGCGAGCGCCTCCCCCGCGCGGATGTATCCGAACGCGCTCGAGGGTCCGGTCGGCTCAATTCCGATGGTGACAACCTTGCCGGTGCGCGCCGCGCCGATCGCGGTGCGGACTGCATCGCGGAAGACATCCCCATCCGGGATCACGTGGTCTGCGGCGAACGAACCCATGACGCGTTCGCCGTGACGTTGCTCAATCACGGCGGCGGCGAGCGCGATTGCGGCCATCGAGTCGCGTGGGCTGGGTTCGGTGAGGAGGGCCGATGCGTCGGTTGCGGGCAGTTGCTCGGCGACAGCGGGCGCGTGGCGCACCCCCGTGACGATGAGCGTGTGCGCGGAGAGGGGGCCCAGGCGTTCAACCGTGTCCTGAATGAGCGTCGACCCCGTGCCGAGCAAGTCGATCAGGAACTTGGGGCGGTGAGGCTGCGACAGCGGCCACAGCCGCGAACCGACCCCTCCGGCAGGCACCACCGACACAAAGTCGTCCACGAGGTTCACACTGCTGTCATCTGTCGTCATGCGACCACATTAGGATGGACGGCGAGTCAACCCGGAATTCGAAGGAGAGTCCGTGTCGCCAGCGCCCACGCTCTACCGAGGAGCTGAGGGGATGTGGATGTGGGTCGTGCACCGCACGACCGGTGTCGCCATCTTCTTCTTCCTCTTGGTTCACGTTCTTGACACCGCCCTCGTGCGCGTGTCGCCTGAGGCCTATAACGAGGTCATCGGGCACTACAAGACACCCATTTACGCCATCATCGAGGCCGGCCTTGTCGCCGCCATCTCGCTGCACGCCCTGAACGGCCTGCGCGTGATCGCCGTCGACAAATGGACCTGGGCGCTACGCCGCCAGAAGGTGCTGGTGTGGGTCGTGTGGATTGGATTCGCGATCGTCATGATCGGCTTCCTGCCCCGCCACCTCATGCACGCGTTCGGAGGTGCGTAATGAGTAACGCACCCGATCTCAAGGCCCCCAAGAAGGCCATCAGCCACTCCACGCTTGGACGTGCGCGCCGCTGGAGCTGGATGTTCCAGCGCATCTCTGGCGTCATCCTGATCCTGCTGATCGCCATCCACTTGACCATGAACCTCGTCATGGGCGACGGCATCAACCAGATCGACTTCGCCTTCGTGGCTGGCAAGCTCGCCAACCCGTTCTGGCAGTGGTTCGACTTCCTCATGTTGGTCCTGGCGATGCTGCACGGCGCCAACGGCATGCGCATGATCATCGACGACTATGCACGCAAGCCCTGGATGCACGCCACGCTCCAGTGGGCGCTGCGCATCGCGACCGTCGTCATCATCGTGCTGGGAACGCTGGTGCTGTTCACCTTCGACCCCTGCCCAGCGGGTTCTGACCCGTCCCTGCTCCCAAGTTTCTGTGAGGACATCTAAATGGCCACCGAGCACGAGTTCGACGTCGTCATCGTGGGCGCCGGCGGAGCCGGAATGCGCGCGGCGCTGGAAAGCTCCCAGCGCGCCAAGACCGCCGTCATCACCAAGCTGTACCCCACTCGCTCGCACACCGGTGCCGCGCAGGGCGGCATGGCCGCAGCGCTCAGCAACGTCGAGGACGACAACGCCGAGTGGCACACCTTCGACACCGTCAAGGGCGGCGACTACCTCGTCGACCAGGACGCAGCGGAGATCCTGTGCAAGGAAGCTGTGGACGCGGTCCTGGACCTCGAGAAGATGGGCCTGCCGTTCAACCGCACGCCCGAGGGCAAGGTCGACCAGCGTCGCTTTGGCGGGCACACCCGCAATCACGGTGAGGCTGCCGTGCGTCGCGCCTGCTACGCCGCAGACCGCACCGGCCACATGATTCTGCAGACCCTGTACCAACAGTGCATCAAGCAGGAAGTGGAGTTCTTCAACGAGTTCTACGTCCTGGACCTGATCCTCGATGGCGACCCGCAGGCCGCTGGCGAGGACGGCGAGGTCGCCGCTGCCGGTGTTGTCGCGTATTCGCTGGCCACCGGCGAGGTGCACACCTTCCGCGCCAAGTCCGTGATCTTCGCGACCGGCGGTGCGGGCAAGGTCTTCAAGACCACCTCGAACGCCCACACCCTGACCGGCGACGGCATGGGCATCGCGCTCCGTGCGGGCCTGCCGCTGGAGGACATGGAGTTCTTCCAGTTCCACCCCACAGGCCTTGCTGGCCTGGGCATCCTGCTGTCTGAGGCTGCTCGTGGTGAGGGTGGAATCCTGCGCAACTCCGAGGGTGAGCGCTTCATGGAGCGCTACGCCCCCACCATCAAGGACCTCGCGCCTCGCGACATGGTGGCGCGCGCGATGGCGAACGAGGTGCGCGAAGGCCGCGGATGCGGCCCCAACAAGGACTACGTCCTGCTGGACCTCACCCACCTTGAGCCCAAGCACATCGACGAGAAGCTCCCGGACATCACGGAGTTCGCCCGCACCTACCTCGGTGTGGAGCCCTACACCGAGCCCGTCCCGGTCTTCCCCACCGCGCACTACGCGATGGGCGGTATCCCGACCAACGTGCAGGGCGAGGTGCTGCGCGACAACACCCACGTCGTGAAGGGCCTGTACGCCGCCGGCGAGTGCGCCTGTGTGTCCGTGCACGGCGCCAACCGCCTGGGCACCAACTCGCTGCTCGACATCAACGTATTTGGGCGCCGCGCGGGCATCGCCGCCGCGGAGTATGCCAACGCGACGGAGACCACTCCAGAGCTTCCGGCCGATGCTTCGGCTGGGGTTGAGCAGTCCGTCGCCCGGTTGCGCGACACCGTGGGTGGTTCCGGAACCGAGCGTGTGGCACAGATCCGCAAGGAGCTGCAGGAGACCATGGACCGCAACGTCCAGGTGTTCCGCACCGCTGAGTCGCTCGCCGAGGCGCGTGACCTGGTGATCGAGCTCCAGAAGCGCTACGAGAACATCGCGATCCACGACCGCGGCACGCGCTTCAACACCGACCTCCTCGAGGCGATCGAGCTGGGCTTCCTGCTCGAGTTGTCAGAGGTGGTCATCGCTGGTGCCGACGGACGCAAGGAGTCGCGCGGTGGTCACTACCGTGAGGACTTCCCCACCCGTGACGATGAGAACTACATGCAGCACACCATGGCGTACAAGCGTGCCGATGGGACTGTCGACCTGTCCTGGAAGCCGGTCGTCATCACCAAGTACCAGCCCATGGAACGCAAGTACTAGGAGGGACGCGAGATGACTGCCACTGCTGAGAAGTCCGCCGAGGCCGGTGCTATCCCGTCGATGACGGTGACGCTGAAGATCCTGCGTTTTGACCCCGACGGCCTTGACGGCCGCGAGCCGGGCACGGAGTACTGGGAAGAGTTCCAGGTCGAGGCACACGCCACCGACCGCGTGCTCGACGCCCTGCACAAGATCAAGTGGGAGCAGGACGGCTCGCTGGCCTTCCGCCGCTCTTGCGCGCACGGTGTGTGCGGCTCCGACGCCATGCGCATCAACGCCCGCAACCGCCTAGCTTGCAAGACCCTGCTCAAAGACCTCAACCCGGCCAAGCCCATCATGGTTGAGCCCATCAAGGGTCTGCCCGTGGAGAAGGACCTGATCGTCGACATGGAGCCGTTCTTCGCCTCCTACCGCGAGATCATGCCGTTCCTCATGACCACCGGCACCGCTCCCGAGCGCGAGCGCCTGCAGTCCCCCGAGGACCGTGCACGCTTCGACGACACCACGAAGTGCATCATGTGTGCCGCGTGCACCACGAGCTGCCCCGTGTTCTGGACCGACGGCCAGTACTTTGGCCCGCAGGCAATCGTGGGTGCCCACCGCTTCATCTTCGACTCTCGTGATGAGGGTGAGTGGGACCGCCTTGAGATCCTCAACGACAAGGCCGGCGTGTGGAAGTGCCGCACGGCCTTCAACTGCACCGAGGCCTGCCCCCGTGGCATCGAGGTCACCAAGGCCATCTCTGAGGTCAAGCACGCGCTGAATACCGGCGAGATCTAAGTCTTCGCGCTAGCAAAGCATCGGGCCCCGGCTGAGGATCACTCCTCGGCCGGGGCCCGTTGCGTTACGCGGCATTAGCGCCGCGGCATTCGACTACTCGTCGGCGCAGTACCCGGTGATCGTGGGCACGCCGCGGCCGCCACAGGTCTCGGCGTACTCCTCGTACTCCGAGCCGATGGCCGACGCCCAGTACAGGTCGTCACAGGCCTGCCCGTCGCCCGCGCCGCACTGGTCGTACAGGACGTCGAGTTCGGGGTCGTCGCCGTAGTTCTGCGAGGTGGACAACTCCGTTTCCCAGTCGATCCCGGTCTCATCCAGGAACGTCACGGTGGCCACGAGGATGCTCGTGATGTACACGGCCCACGCGATGGTGGACACGGTTCCAAGCACGAGGCCCGTGACGGCCATCCAGGTGCCCTTACGCGCGCCCTGGGCGGTACGCCGCAGGCCCACTGCGCCCAGCGCGATAGCGACCACGGACAGGCCCACGATTCCGGTCACGAGCGCCGCGATCGAGAAGCCGTCAGTCTGGTTGGACGTCGATGCAGGCGCACCGTAGGAAGGCGGCGGAACCGAACCGTAGGCAGGTGCGCCATACGCGGGCTGCGGTTGACTGGGCGCCATGCCGCCGGACTGTGCATAGGCATCCTGCGTCGGGGCCGGCGCGCCAGGTGCTCCCGGCGCGGCGTAGGCGGGCTGCTGCGCTGCCGACGGGTCGCCGTAGGTCAGGCCAGTATCAGCCTGCCCCGGTGCCGTTGCCTGAGGTGCCCACTCGGGCGTCTCCTGCGGGGTAAATGACTGCGGCGCGCTGGCCTGGCTGGGCGCGGCAGGGTCGCCCGGCTTGGGCGGCGGGCGCAGGAAAGGGTCGTTGTCGGTCACGTTTTCTCCTCAGCATCAAGGTGACGCCAAGAATCTACTGGTAGTTACCGACTTTGCGCGACCCCCGCTCCGTGGAGAGCGCTAGTCCGAGGGCTTCTCCCGCGTTGTCGCCCGCTTGGTAGTGACGGATCCGTGAGGGCGACGCGCGGGAGAGTCAGCCTTCGCCGCAGGGATCTCACCGGTCTCTTGAGTATCGCCGAGCTTGCTCGGCGGCAAGGTACCCAGCCATGCGGCGCAGTACAGCATGATGCGCGCGATCCAGTCCACGAAGACAACTATCGTGATGACCGCAGCGATGGATCCCAGGACGGGGTTGCTTCCAACGCCACCCACGACAAAGGAAACGCCCTGTCGCAAGATTCCCATCGCGATACCGCCGAGGATCAGAATCATCCACAAAGACTTCTTGGAACCGCGGTACTTTCCGAGAATCACGATGGCGAGCGTCAGGAAGGCCATGTCGACCAAAAGCCCCACGAACAGCGCGGGGCCGCGAATGACCCACTGCGATACTGTTTCTCCTGGTATCCAGCTAGCTAAGACATCCGCGAACTGCGATGCCAACACCTGCACAATGACCCCCACCACGACGATGAGGAAGATCGCGAACAGCGCCGCAAAGTCGCCAAGTTTTCCCGCGACCGCGGGCATCTTGCCCTTGCCCAGCATCGCGCGGGTTCCAATTCTCACGGCGGTGAGGTACCGCGCTGCAGTGTTGAACAGGATCAGGAACGAGACAAGACCCACTATGCCGGTGATGGTCTGCGGCTGAATGGCGGCGGGGTCGACGAGCCCGTTACCGCTGCCGTCATCAACGACACCCGGGATGGTGTCATCGAGGAATGTGTAGAACGCGTCATTCCAATCCTCGTTGAAGTGCACCATGAATGTCGACAGCGTGATGCCGATCACGAGCCCCGCCGCCAAGGACGTCAGCGAGAAGTACGCCATTCCGCCCGCGAGGATGGTGGCGTTCTCTTCCGACGCGCGCTTGAGCGTCCGGCCCACATGGGTGCCGTCGAACTTCTCTTTTTGCCCCTTGGCCTCCGCGAGGGCTGCCTTGGTCTTGTCGATAGCGCCGGAATCCTCAAGCGCGGTCTTGCTCTTCTGGACGGCGATGGACTCGGTGAACGTGTCGCGCAGCGGGACGTGCTTGGGTTCAGGAGAGTCACTCATGCATTAACTCCGCGGTCGAGGGGCGACCAGCCCCACACGGTCATACAGGCGTGCAAGGGTCTCGCGCGCGATGGACTGCACCTTCGCTGCGCCGTCGGCCAGGACCTCGTCCAACGCGTCAGGCGATTCGATCCAGTCCATCGCCCGGTCGTGCACGGGCGTGAGGTACTCGACCACAACATCGGCCAAGTCCACCTTGAGGTGGCCGTACATCTTGCCTTCGTACTCAGCGACGATGTCCTCGACTGCGCGGCCGGTCAGGGCCGAGTAAATCGTCAACAGGTTCGAGATTCCGGCCTTGTTCTCGCGGTCGAACGCGATCACGGTGTCGGAGTCGGTCGCGGCGCTCTTGATGTTCTTGGCGACCTTCTTGGGGTCATCCAGAATCTCGATGAGGCCCTTGGGGCTCGAGAAGGACTTCGACATCTTCTTGTCCGGCTCTTGGAGATCGTAGATCTTGGCCGTCTCCTTGACGATGTGCGGCTCGGGGACCACGACGGCCCCTTCGCCCAAACGGGTGTTGAGGCGCTCAGCCAGGTCTCGCGACAGCTCGAGGTGCTGGCGCTGGTCCTCCCCCACGGGCACCACATTCGTGTCATACAGCAGGATGTCCGCTGCCATCAGCACCGGGTACGTGAACAGCCCCACGTTGGTGCCGGACTCCCCCAGCGCGCCCGACTTGTCCTTGAACTGCGTCATGCGGGCCGCTTCGCCAAACCCGGTGAAGGTGCTCAGCAACCATGCGAGCTCAGCGTGCTCGTGCACGTGCGACTGTACGAAGACGGCGGAGCGCGATGGGTCCACGCCCGCCGCGAGGAACTGCGCGGCGGTGCGGCGTGTGCGCTCGCGGAGCACCTCGGGCTTGGGGCTCACGGTAAGAGCGTGCAGGTCGACGACGCCGTAGATTGCGTCGTGCGTGTCCTGCAGCTTGACCCACTCCACCAGCGCGCCCAGGTAGTTACCGAGCTGGAGAGAATCTGAGGTCGGCTGCATGGCCGAAAACACGCGAGGCTTCATGCCCGCCATTGTTCCGCATCTGCAGGTGTCTTGTGAACTGCCTGTGGACCTACGTCGCTTCGTCGTCGAAGGGAGATGGAGAGCCCGCGGCAAGAGTGCCGGACTCGCGCTGACGCCCGGTATCCGACAGTCCGGCCGATGCCGTGGTCACCGTGGTAGCACCAGCCGCCTTGGCAGACGCGGCCGAGGGCGCCGGGCTCGGTTCCGACAGGGCCTCGCGCACGATGCGGCGAGGATCGTATTGACGAGGGTCGTACTGGGTCCAGTCCACGTCGTCGCCAACTTCGGACTTGATCTGGTCCTTGCCCTCGTTGACCATGTCGCGGCCGCGGACAATCCACTGACGCAGTTGCTGGGCGTATTCGGGCATACGTTCTGGACCGATCACGACAATCGCGATCAGGATCAGAACGAGGAGTTCTCCTCCGTTAATGCCGAACACAGCATCTATTGTGCCCTGGGCGGCTAACCCTGCTGTGCGTTGAGTGTCGCGGACGAAGCCAAGGACACCGTGATGTCCTGTTCCTCGTTGTCGCGCAACACGGTCAGCACCACTTCATCGCCTGGCGCCTGAGCACGGATCGACACGATGAGTTCGTCCACTTGTGTGATGGGACGTCCGTCAATCGCGGTGATGACGTCGCCGGGCTCGATGCCGGCCTCAGCTGCGGGCGAGCCAGTCGACACTCCGCTGGGGTCGTCGAGAACCTTGACGCCCTCGCCGGTGTACGTGTCGTCGAGCAGCACGCCGATGATCGGGTAGGTCGCCTGACCGGTCTCGATCAGCTCTTCCGCCGTGCGCTTGGCCTGATTGGACGTGATGGCGAAGCCCAGTCCGATCGATCCTGTGGTGTCGGTCGCCGTCGACAGCGTTGCGATCGCGGAGTTCACGCCGATGACCTCGCCGTTAGCGTTCAGCAGCGGCCCACCCGAGTTTCCGGGGTTGATCGCGGCGTCCGTCTGGATTGCATCGATGAAGGCGGGCTCCGTAATTTCGCCCGCGCGCACAGGGCGGTGCAGCGAGGACACGATGCCGGTGGTGACCGTCGCCTCGAGCCCCAGGGGCGAGCCGACGGCGATGGTCTCGTCGCCCACAACGACCTCGTCGGAGTCGGCGAAGACCAACGGCGTCAGACCCGTCAGTTCGACCTGCAGAACCGCGATGTCGTAGTCGCCGGTGGCGCCCACGAGTTCAGCCGGGTACTCCGAGCCGTCGGAGAAGATCACGGTGATGGAGTCAGCGCCCTCGACCACGTGGTTATTGGTGAGAATGTAGCCGTCCTCGCGGATAACAAAACCGGAACCGGTCGACGAACCGAGCTGTCCGGCGCTTGCCTCAATCGAGACGGTCGACGGCATGGCCTCCGCTGCGACGGCAGCGACTGAGCCTGCTTCGCGGTCAACGGTCTCGGCGGTCGACGTCGACAGTTGCGCCTGAGGTGGCGCGGTGTACTCGTCGTATCCCCACGCACCCAAAACGCCACCGCCGAGGCCAAGGAGCAATGCGCCGGCCGCGATACCAGCGACAGCGCCCTTGCCAACGCGGGCGCGCTTTTCCTTCTTGGGGGCCGGAGCGGCGGGCGGAGCCACGTAGCCCGAGGCGTCGTACGCGGGCGCCGCAGTTGAGAATGTGCCATCTGCGGCCGGCGCCATCGCGCCAGGCATGGCGGCGGCTGCGCCGGCTACGGGCACTTGGGTGCGGTCGATCACTTCAGTGTCGTACTGAGGGTCGCTACCGGGGGCCGATGCTTGGGAGCCCGACTGCGGGGCGGAGGCACCGTATGCACTTCCCGGGGCGACGGGCGTTCCCGCTGCGGGCGCGCTCTGCGGTTGCGGGGCGCCGTTGTGCGCCTGTCCATACTGTGGCTCGCCGGGTTGTGGCTGGCCGGGTTGCGGCTGACCGTCCGGTTGCTGGGCGCTCGCCTGCGACTGGGGGTCGGGCGAGTCGCCGTCACGGCGCTCGGAAGGGGACGCAAAAGGGTTGTCAGACATGTTGCTCCTCGGGGCGGGGTCTCAGTCTCCGGTCAGGACACTTACGATGCGCGCGGCGCCATCGCCCACGCGCTCGACAATGCCGGGGGCTCCGGCAGTCGGAAAACTCTCTACTGCTTCGCTCAACGTGGCGGCGGTGCACTCACACGCTGCCGAGGCGACGAAGTCGCCGGTCTGCCACACCACTCGGAGCGGGTCCTCATTGACGAGATACGCATGCACCTCACCAATGTCGACGGTCGGGAAATGCTCAGCCACGGCATCGGCCAGGCTGCCTTCCTGTTCGGTCACCACGATGGTGTCGGCACCGGCCAACAACCACAGGACCAAAACTTCGCGATCGCGGGCGTCGCGCACAACGCGCGCCTCCACCGGGACAAGGTCCGTGGATTCCCACACGGGGTGTGCCCAGCTGGCGAGCTCGTCGCTGCTGCGCATCGAGTTCGATGAAATGTAAGACTCGGCTCCGGAAGCACTCGTGGCCGCGTCAGCGAACGCCGGCTCGACCTGCTGCGGAGCACCGGCCGCATAGGATCCGACGACGCCTGCAGAGAGCACGACGAGGACCAGCATCAGGGCAAAAACGGGACGGCGGCTGTGTCCAGAGGCCGCACGAGCGTCTGCTTTGGACTCACGCTGCGCAATCTCGGCCATGCGCTCGCGATCCAGCAGTTGCTGGGCGAAACTCATATCGATTCCGGCAGGCGATGACTGGAGGGCCTCACGGGCCGCTCGCAGTTCTTCCCACCGGGTACGGCACTCGAGGCAACCCTCGATGTGAGCCATAGCATCGGCCGTTTCCTGGGCACCCAAACGGTTGTCCAGCAGATCGTGAACCTTCAGACCAAGGTGTTCTTCCCTCACACGCCACCCCGCACCGGCGCACGGTGAGCCAATGACTCACGGAGCTTCGCGCGGGCGCGAGACAGTCGGGACCGGACAGTGCCCATCTTGATGCCGAGTGTGGCGGCAATCTCCTCGTAGCTCAGGCCTTCGATGTCGGCGAGGACCACGGCGGCGCGGTACTCGGGAGGAAGGTCTGCGAGGGCGGCGATGATGTCATCGCCAAGGTGGGCCATGTCGAAAGCGTCCTCCGGCTGTCCCGACCGCTCGTGGCGGTCGAAGCTGCTGGACGTGGGCACGGAAACGTCGTCATCGGCCATGAAGTCGAATCGGATGCGCTTCTTGCGACGCATGCGGTCAAGGAACAGGTTGGTGGTGATGCGGTGCAGCCATCCCTCAAAGGTCCCCGGCTTGTACTGCGACAGCGAGTTGAACACACGGATGAAGACATCCTGCGTGAGGTCCTCGGCGTCGTGCTGGTTGCCGGTGAGGTGATAGGCCAGGCGGTAGACGCGACCGGAGTGTTCCTCGACGATGCGCTCCCACGTTAAATCCTGGGGCGTTGTCGTAGGCGCGGCGGAGGCTTCCACGTGCTGTGTCTCAGTCATTTGAGTCTTTGCCTCCTCCACGTAGCGGTCAACGGTTGCCAACAAGAACATGTTCCCACGTGATCCTGGGAGTTTGCTGAGACATAGGTCCTTAGACCCGGACTACGATGCGGTACTAGAGGAGGCCACATATGAGCGTCGAAGGCAATAACTGGGCCTATGCCGAGGATTTCCTGCCCGAGGACCGCGTTCTCCTGACCGCGCGTGATCTCGCCGAGGAGTTGGGCTGTCCACCAATTCTTCCCGGGGCTGGCCAAACACTGCAACTCATCGCGCAGGCCTCTGGCGTGCGATCCGTCGTCGAGATCGGGACCGGTGCCGGTGTGTCAACGACGTACCTGTTGCGCGGCATGGTCACTGGCGGAGTCGTCACGACGATCGACGTCGAGCCCGAGCATCACAAGGCCGCCAAGCGCACTCTCCGCGAAGCTGGCTTTGCCCCCGAGCGGGCACGCATGATCACCGGCCGCGCTCTCGACGTCCTCCCCCGCCTCACCGACGGTGGCTACGACATGGTGCTCATCGACGCGCGCAAAGTTGAGTACCCACAATACCTCGAACAGGCGCTGCGCCTGGCTCGCGTGGGTGGAATCATCGCGATCGACAATTCGCTGTGGCACGGCCGCGTCCCGGACCCCGCCCAGCGCGATCAGGAAACCACTGCGATCCGCACCACCCTCAAGTCGGTGCGCGAGAACGAGTCGCTCACCACTGTGCTGCTGCCGGCCGGCGACGGACTGCTGCTGGCCATCAAGAACGCCTAGAGGCTCCACATACGACAACGACCGCGGCCCCTCGGGGCACGCGGTCGTTGTTGTATGAAGTTCGTCGGCGTTACTGCAAAGCGCCTGCAAGGGCGTCGCGGAGTTCCGCGACCTCATCTGCATTCACCTCAACGACGAGGCGTCCGCCACCCTCCAGCGGCACCCGCATCACGTACCCACGGCCCTCCTTTACGACCTCCATGGGGCCGTCGCCGGTACGGGGCTTCATCGCAGCCATATGTGCTTCTCCTCGCCAGTGTGCGTCGGCCACGCTGACGCGTGGCACCGCGAACTATTCTACGACGTATCGGACAAGCGTCCCAACTCCCTGTTCAAATGAAGACCGCAGCCTTTTGTAGAAGTGCCCAAACGGCGGCACGGCCCCCTTTTTCGAGGACAGGGCTTACATCGGCTCCGAAGTGGGCGGCGTGGACGGCGCTAGAGGTCTGGTGCCCTCGCCGCGGGAGTACTCAGAAACTATCCGGACTGCTTCCTCGATGTCATCGGTCACGTGGAACAAGTCCATATCGGTCTCGGACGCCTTTCCATCGGCGACGACAGAATCGCGCAGCCAATCCACGAGTCCGTCCCAATACTTGTGACCCACGAGCACGACGGGGAACTTTGTAATGGTGCGCGTTTGCACAAGAGTGAGGGACTCGAAGAGCTCATCCATAGTCCCGAAACCGCCGGGCAGCACGATGAAGCCTTGGGCGTACTTCACGAACATGGTCTTGCGCGCAAAGAAGTATCGGAAGTTGATGCCCAGGTTCACGTATTGGTTCACGCCTTGCTCGAACGGCAGCTCGATCCCGAGGCCCACCGATACGCCGCCCGCGTCATGGGCACCCTTGTTGGCCGCTTCCATCACGCCGGGGCCACCGCCGGTAATGACGGCGAAGCCTTCTTCGACGAGTCGCCGTCCCACGGTCTCGCCCTGCACGTAGTCCGTGGCATCCGGCTTGGTGCGCGCGGATCCAAAGACCGAAACGGCCGGCCCGAGCTCCGCGAGTGCGCCGAAGCCCTCGACGAACTCCGACTGGATGCGCAAGACGCGCCAAGGGTCCTCATGAAGCCAATCAGGTTGCTCCTGGCCGCCTAGCAACCGCCCCGACGTCGACTCCTTCGGGATGTTCAGCCCGCGCAGCAGCACCGGTCCCTTGCGGTATTCACTCATGTTCGCCTCCTGAGGTGAGTTGCCAACGCCGCTCACGCAGGCATCGGCCGGATGGTCATTCCGTGAGCCACGCTTCCAAGCCTGCCCGGCATGCATGAATCTCGGACACTGCGCACTGCTCCTGGTCCGCGTGCGCCAGTTCCGGATCTCCAGGTCCGTAGTTGACGGCGGGGATGCCCATCTCGCCAAAGCGAGACACATCAGTCCAGCCTTCCTTGGCGCGAGGCTGCCCACCGCCTGCTGCCGACACGGCGGCGGCAAAGGACAGCGCCAAGGGTGCGTCAAGGCCTGGCCGGCAGGCAGCAGACTCGTCTGTCCACACCAGCGAGTACTCGCCGGTCAGTGTTGCGGCAACGAGCGCTTCGACGTGGTTCTTGGCGTCATCGAGACTCTTGTTGGGTGCAAAGCGGTAGTTCACGGTCAGCGTCGCCTCATCCGGAATGACGTTGTTGGCGATACCGCCGCGAACGGCGACCGCGTTGAGGCCCTCGCGGTAGTCGAGGCCATCCACGGTGACGGCGGCCGGGTTATATGCGGACAGGACGGTGAGAAGCGGCGCAAGCCCATGGATCGCATTGATGCCCTTCCACGCGCGGGCGCTGTGAGCGGCCTTTCCAGGCACGGTGATTTCACAGCGCAGAGTGCCGTTGCAGCCGCCCTCGATCGCGGCGGAGGTGGGCTCACACAACACTGCGAAGTCGGCGTGGAACAAGTCCGGGTGGTTGCGGACAAGGCGACCGAGCCCATTCTTGGTCGCGACCACCTCTTCATGGTCGTAAAACACCCAGGTGATGTCGCGAGTGGGAGCGTCCAGTTGCGCCGCGAGCGACAGCATCACCGCCACCCCGCCGAGCATGTCGACGCTTCCGCGACCCCACAGGACGGTTCCATCGGCGTCAAAGCGGCCGGGAACGTTGTCCTTGATCGGGACGGTGTCGAGGTGGCCGGCAATGATGACTCGCTCCGCCGCCCCGGTCTCGGTCCGCGCCACGATCGCGTCGCCATCGCGGGTGACGCTGAGGTGCCCGTGGACGCTCAGCGCCGCCTCCACGGCGTCGGCGATCGCCTTCTCATCCCCTGACACCGACGGAATATCGATCAGCTGCGCTGCGAGGCGCTCTACGGCGGAGGCAAGGTCAAGGTGCGGCATCTTTCCAGCCTATCGACGCTGGAGCCGCGCCCTCCGCACGCCGCGACCGCGGTTCACCGAGTCGTCACGTAGCGAGGCCGCGCGCCAATGCCCCGGGACGCGGGCGACTGAGACCGATGGCATGGCACCTCAACTAGTGTTGGGGGCATGACTCGAGCTGCTTACGGATACGGACTTGCCACTTACGACGCGAACGGCGTCGCCCTCGATACTTGGTACCCCAACCCGGGCCTGGGCTCCGGCCCCACTGGTGATATCCCCGCGGCGATCGCGTCCGCCGAACGCGACGATGAACTCCGTGGCGTCACCGTCCGCGCGCTACGCACGGAGATCGACCTCGATACGCCCCCGGCGTCGGTCGAGGACGCCTACCTGCGCCTGCACCTCATCTCCCATCGCAAGGTCCAGCCGCATGGCGTCAACCTTGACGGCGTCTTTGGCGCTCTCACCAACGTGGTGTGGACCTCAGCTGGCCCGTGCGCCATTGAGGGCTTCGACGCCACCCGCCTGCGGTTCCGAGCAGCCGGTCAACAGCTCACGGTGTTCGGCATCGACAAGTTCCCGCGCATGGTCGACTATGTCGTTCCCTCGGGCGTGCGCATTGCTGACGCGGACCGTGTCCGTCTGGGCGCTCACCTGGCGGAAGGCACTACCGTCATGCACGAGGGCTTTGTGAACTTCAACGCCGGCACGCTCGGCCACTCGATGGTCGAGGGACGCATCTCCGCGGGCGTCGTCGTAGGCGACGGATCCGACGTTGGTGGCGGCGCCTCGATCATGGGAACCCTCTCCGGAGGCGGCAAGGAAGTCATCTCCATTGGCGAACGCTCGCTCCTGGGCGCCAACTCAGGTCTGGGCATCCCGCTCGGGGACGACTGCATCGTCGAGGCCGGGCTCTACGTGACCGCTGGCTCCAAGGTCGTGCTGGTGGGTCAGACCGACGACGAAGGCAAGCCCACGGTCGTCAAGGCCAAGGACCTCGCGGGTCGCGACGGACTGCTGTTCCGCCGCAACTCGGTGACAGGTGCGCTCGAGGCCGTGATGCGTCAGGGTCAGGGCGTCGAACTCAACGCCGCGCTCCACGCGAACTAACGTGGCAGCTCGCCGTCGCGGACGCGGCGCGAGCATCATCGCCCTCGC
The DNA here is from genome assembly GCF_000975035.1 of Demequina flava. Taxonomy (GTDB): domain Bacteria; phylum Actinomycetota; class Actinomycetes; order Actinomycetales; family Demequinaceae; genus Demequina; species Demequina flava. The sequence continues at coordinate 513,515 of NZ_BBRA01000001.1, forward strand.
TCTGATCGTGGCGGTGACAATCGCCGCCATTGTGTGGGTGCCGCGCCTGTGGGAGCGGTACGGGGACGAGTACTTCGCGTCCTCGCGGTGCACGGTGACTCTTGACGACCGCTCCGACAGCAAAACTGCGGACCAGGCCAACAACATCGGCCTCATCGTGGCCGGGTCAATCCGTTGGGACCTGCCCGCGCGCGCTGCGACTATTGCCGTGGCCACGGCCATTCAGGAGTCGAGCCTGCGCAACATCGACTACGGCGACCGTGACTCTTTGGGCCTGTTCCAACAGCGCCCGTCCCAAGGCTGGGGTTCAGAGGAAGAGATCATGGACCCCTATTACGCCACCGACCGCTTCTACGAGGCGCTCATCACGATCGACGGCTGGGAAGGCATGGACGTCACCGACGCCGCACAGGCCGTGCAGCGCTCGGGCTTCCCGCTTGCCTACGCCGATCATGAGGAGGAGGGCCGCCTGTGGGCGTCTGCGGACACCGGTCACGGCGGCTCGGTAGCGTGCGACCTCCCCGATCCTGACGCGCCTACGACAGCCCGAGCGTTCACCGAACGGGTAAACGCGGACTTTGGCGAGGGCGAGTACACCGTCGAGGTCATCGGCACCGACGACTCCGACACGGTCTTGGCGGTCACGGGAAGCGACGCGCGCGCTGACGCCGCGCTTCAAGAGTGGGCGGTCACTGTCGCCTCGTACGAGGCCGTCACCTCAGCCGTGAGCCAGACCGATGCTTGGGTCAGGGATGGAGCGGAACCCGCCAGCGCTCTCGACAACGGCGTGAGGGTCACGATCCGTACGCAAGCCGAGTAGGCATCGGGCCCTCGCCCCCACCATCACAAATGGCTCCATTCGTCTGTTCTAGCTAACTGAAACAGATAAATGGAGCCATTTGAGGATTAAGCGGGGGGTTAGCGCTCCTGGATAGGGGCGTAGGTGCGGTCCGTCTCACCCGTGTAGATCTGGCGCGGGCGCCCGATCTTGGTGCGCGGGTCCGCCAGCATCTCGCGGTAGTGAGCGATCCAGCCGGGCATGCGACCCAGTGCGAACAGCGGCGTGAACATCGCCTTGTCGAAGCCCATGGCCGAGTAGAGCAGGCCGGTGTAGAAGTCGACGTTCGGGTAGAGCTTGCGCTCAACGAAGTAGTCGTCCGACAGCGCGATCTCTTCGAGGCGCTGAGCCATCTGGAAGGTCTCGTCGTTACCGCCGAGGTCAGCCAGGATCTGGTTCGCCATCTTCTTGACCTGCGCACCGCGCGGGTCGTAAGACTTGTAGACGCGGTGACCGAAGCCCATCAGGCGGGCGCCTTCGGCCTTGTCCTTGACCTTCGCCACGAACTGCTCGACCGTGTCGCCAGACTCCTTGATCTGGTCAAACATCCGCAGTGCGGCCTCGTTGGCACCGCCGTGCAGCGGGCCAGAGAGTGCGCCGATTCCGGCGGAGACGGCAGCGTAAATGTTGGCCTGCGACGAGCCCACGATGCGCACCGTCGACGTCGAGCAGTTCTGCTCGTGGTCGGCGTGCAGAATCAGCAGCAGGTCGAGGGCCTTGCGCATGATGGGGTCAATGGCGAGTTCGCCATCAGCACCGGAGAAACCGATGCGCATGAACTCGTCGACGTAGTGGCCGCCCTGGCGGGGCTCAATGAGGTCGCCGCCGGTGGAGCGACGCTGCAAGTACGCCACGACCGTTGCCGACTTGGCCAGCAACAGCACGGTTGCGAGCTCGAGAGCTTCCTCATCCGAACCGACTGACTCGGGGTAGAAGGTCGGCAGTGCCGAGATGGCCCCGGACAAGACCGCCATGGGGTGCGCGTCGCGCGGGAAGGCTCCCAGGAACGACTTGATGCCCTCGTGCACGTGCATGTGGCGCGCAACGCGGTTGTTGAAGGCGTTGAGCAGGTCCTCGGTGGGCAGTTCGCCGTGGATCAGCAGGTAGGCCACCTCGAGGAACGTGGAGTTCTCTGCGAGCTGCTCGATCGGGTAGCCGCGGTACTTCAAGATTCCGGCGTCGCCATCGATGTAAGTGATCGCCGATTCGCATGAAGCGGTGTTCATGAAGCCGGGGTCTACGGTCACCAGACCGGTGTCGCGCATCAGGGTGGAGACGGACATGCCGTCATTACCGACTGTTGCCCGTTCGATGGGGAGTTCGCGGGTGGTGCCGTCCACCGTGAGACGTGCGTCGACAACTCGAGTCATACTGTGGTTCCTCCGTGCGCCGCAGCGCCTTTGTGTGCGTTCGCTTGGGTGTGAGTTTACCCACTATTGGACAAACGCATCACCGCTTGGGAGATGCGTTCGTCTGTTGCGGTGAGCGCAATACGGACATATTGCGCGCCCGCATCACCATAGAACGCGCCGGGCGCTGCGACAATTCCGCGTTCGGCCAGGTACGCGATGGTGTCCCAGCAGTCTTCCCCGCGGGTTGCCCACAGGTACAGGCCTGCCTCAGACCCCGGGACAGTGAAGCCCGCCCCGCGCACCGCGGGAAGTAGCGCATCGCGGCGAGCGCGATAGACCTCGCGCTGCGCTGCCACGTGCTCGTCATCGCGCAGTGCGGCGGCCATGGCGGCCTGCACGGGAGCGGGCACGATCATGCCCGCGTGCTTGCGCGTCTCCAACAGGGCACCTACAAGCGCGGGATCTCCAGCGATGAACGCCGCGCGGTAGCCCGCCAGGTTGGACTGCTTCGACAGCGAATACAGCGCGAGCAGGCCCTCATGGGACCCCTCGCAAACCTCAGGGTCTAAGACCGACGGAACGCCGGCATCGGCCCACGGAGCCTCCCACGGCAGCGCCGCATAGCACTCGTCGGATGCCACCACAGCACCCTGTGCCCGCGCCTGGCGCACGATGGCGCGCAGCTGCTCACGTGACAGCACGGCTCCCGTGGGGTTGGACGGCGAGTTGATCCAAACAAGCTTGACGTCGTCGCGGTGAGCCCAATCGGCCGGGTCGTCGGCAGCGACGGGGGTCGCGCCGGTCAAGGTCGCACCCACGGCATAGGTGGGATAGGCCGATGCTGGGTGGACCACCGCATCCCCCTCCCCTAGTCCGAGGAGAGCGGGCAACCACGTCACCATCTCCTTCGAGCCGATGGTGGGAATCGCGGCGTCGGGACCGATCCCCGTCACCCCACGGTGGGTCGCAAACCACTCGCTGATGGCGGCGCGCACATCCGCAGTTCCCTGCGTTGTGGGGTATCCGGGCGCATCTGCCGCACCTCGCAACGCATCCTGCACCACCGCAGGGGTCGGGTCGACAGGTGTGCCGACAGACAGGTCAACGACGCCGTCAGGGTGCTGACGGGCGCGCTCGCGATACGGGACCAGACTGTCCCACGGAAAGTCGGGTAGGGCGCGCGGCTGCAGGCCCATGCGGCGGCTAGGCCTGGGGCTCGAGCGTCTTGATGAGGTCGTGATCGTGTTCGATCAGACCCATCTTCGCAGCACCACCGGGCGAGCCAATTTCCGAGAAGAACTCGACGTTGGCGTCGTAGTAGTCGGCCCACTTATCGGGGACGTCGTCCTCGTAGAAGATCGCCTCAACGGGGCACACGGGCTCGCAGGCACCGCAGTCAACGCACTCATCCGGGTGGATGTAGAGCATTCGATCGCCCTCGTAGATGCAGTCAACGGGACACTCGTCGATGCAGGCCTTGTCCTTCACATCGACACAAGGCAAAGCAATGACGTAGGTCACTTCGTCTCCTCCACTCAGGGGTGCACGGGCCGCACCATCATACCGCCGCTTCTGTGCCTTGTGCACAGCCTCAGCAGGTCAGTTGTTAGTCGTCGTCTTCGTCGTCATCCGAGACGCACTTGATGGCATCGTCGGGTTCATAAGTCCACGTATCGACATTCTCATCTACTTGCTCGCCATCCAAGAAAACCTTGCGCGTGTTGGTAATCGTGAACCCGTCCTGACCCGGCCCCTTGGCCTCACAGTTCGCGTTGTCGACCTCCTGCACGCCAGGCGAGCGCACGTTGGTTTTGTCTGAAGCGTAGGTCTCCACATCAAAGTGCGGCGTCGACCACATGTCGACGTAGAGCCTTCCGCCCGAGACATAGCTGTTCATTACTGCCGCGTAGGGCGTGTTGTTCTCGAAGATCACGTTGATGGTGGTGCCCCACAGCGTGGACTCGCGGCCCGCGGGGTAGCGCGTGAACCACACCGAGTGCGGGCGGTGCTGGATCAGATCAAATCCTGCGAAGTAGCCCACGTTGTACGTCGTGGTCGCCATCTGCGACAGGCCACCACCCACGCCGTTCGTCAGAACGCCGTCGACAATGACGTGCGCCTCGCCGTAGCCCTCGGCCACGGTAATGGGCGCCAGCGTTTCGGCAAGGTTGAACTGCTCGCCGGGAAGAATCACTGTGCCCTCGACATCGGCCGCTGCAGTGATGAGGTTCTGCGTCCGGATGGCCTCGTTGGTGAGCGGCGTATCGAAGGTCGCGACCACCTCCTTGAGGTCCTCAATACCGAGTGACTCAGAGGTGACCTCGGGTTCAGTGACCTCCACCGGCAAGTCGCCCGAACGAGTCGCGGAGTACGCGGCCTCAACGATCGCCTCGCCGAGCGCTGCATCGTCAATATCTTGGCCCTCGACGCCTTCAGTGGCGTCGACCTTCTGATCCGAAGTGAAGCTCAGCTCGGCGTCCTTAGGCTCTGTAATGAGGTCGGGATTGGCCTCGCGCAGGCTTTCCGCGAGCGGAACACCGTCGACCTCGAGGGCCAGCGTGCCGCCGTGCTGGACGACCGTGGACATCTCCGCGATTTCTTCTGGCGTCAATGTCACTTCGCCGGCATCCGCCACCAACGTGACGGGTCCGGAGAACGCGACAGTCGTGACCTCATCCGCGAAGTTCTCGGCGGTGCCATCAGAGATCGTCGCTTCGTTGACGTCGGCGACGCCCTCCACCTCGAAGGATTCGGGCCAAGCCTGAGCCACCACGGCGCCCGTGGCATCTTCGTCCAACGTGACTCCGGTCTGCCCGGGAGACGCGATGGCGGACGTGCCCACAATCTCAACCGTGGCATCGGCCGGCTCGCGGTTCATCTGACCGCTCAAGCCCGACATGGCGGCGACCATGGCGTCGGCATCTGTGGTCTTCTCGACCTCGAGTTCCCCGCCTCCCGCGAACCGCTCCCACATCCGTGCGGGTTCAAGCGTGAAACCGATCGTCTGCTCAACGGTTGCCTGGGTGTCGACGCCCATGCCGGCCTCCGTCCCCGTGACCTGGCCTTCGACATTGGCGACCGTCACAGTGATCTCTTGGGCGCCAACGGTCTCGACTTCGTCATCCAATGCCGCAACCGCCTGGCCGGTAGACATTCCACCGATCTCGACTCCCATTGCGGTCGTGCCGCGCGGCACCGTGTTCGACAACAGTGCAGCGGCGCCCACGTAGGCACCTGCGAGCACGAGAAGAAGGACGAGCGTGACGAGCCATCCGCGGCCCTTGCGCTTGCGCTTGGGAGCGTCGGACACGGGTGCGTCTTCCTGTGCGGTGGCTGGAGGCACGGGGGGAATGGAGGACGGCGCTTCGGGTGCCGGGGTTGGGTCAGGCTCGACCGCGGGCATGACCTCAGTCGCGTCCTCCGCGGGTGGGTCCACGACTTCTTCACCGGTAGCTTCGACGCCCTCCATGGGGTCGGCCGCCTCCGCAGAAGCCGCGGATGGACGGGACGACGCAAACTTGGCTGCGGCGGCTGCGGCGACAAAACTGACGCGCTCGGCATTGCCCGAGTCGTCGTTACTGATCTCTTCCGCGGTGTCGTCTGGGAGGCCGGCCGCGGCGGCGTCGGGTGCGAGCCAAGTGGGGGCTACAAGCTCGGAGGTGGGCGTGCGCTCGGTCGGCACCTGAGGGGTGTCCGCCGTCACGCGGGGGGCGGCAACCGCGGAGTGCGCTCCTGCTCCGCGCTCAGCGCGCTTGCGCAAACTACGATGCGCTGCGGAATTACGGCGTCGTTGAAGTTCCTGCTCGGCCGCAGCGCGGTCCAGGTCTTTACGGCGTGACATCATCCCCCACGAGAAGTTTTACGGGCACAAAGGCCGCGACAACAATCGCGACCGCGGCGCCAACAAGCCAGGTCACTCCCAAGGCATCTTGCGCAATCAGCACTGATCCGCCAGGGCCATTGAGGGACCACACCATCGTGGTCACAGCCCATAGTCCTGCGTAAATGCCCAACCCCACCCATGACTGCCACGTCCGTGCGAAGACGGCTGCGGCCAACACCATGATGATCGCAAGGACGGCACCCCATGGCGGGATAGAGCGATATGCCACCGCACCAACCGTTGCGGTCAGCAGGCCGGCGAGGCCGACGACGACATATCCCAGGGAACCCTTCATGCGCACCAGGATAGGCGCAAGCACAGACACTGCCCGTGCACGGGTCCCAGCCGATGCAGTTCCGTAACGTGACGCACCCAAAAAACCCAAGGGCCGATGCTCCACTCAGGTGAGTGGGGCATCGGCCCTTGAGGTACGGCGCTAAGCCGAATTACATCTTCTTGGCGCGCGAGGCGGCGCGGGCACGCAAGGTTGCGTCCAGCTGCACCTTGCGGATGCGAATGTTCTCGGGAGTGACCTCGACGCACTCGTCTTCGCGCGCAAACTCGAGGGACTCCTCGAGGGTCAGCGTGCGGGGAGGCGTGAGGCGCTCAAGCTCGTCACCGGTCGCGGACCGGATGTTGTTGAGCTTCTTCTCCTTGCAGATGTTGATGTCCATGTCCTCGCCGCGCGAGTTCTCGCCGACGACCATGCCCTCGTAGACATCCTCTGTGGGCTTGACGAAGAACGTACCGCGGTCCTGCAGCAGCAGCAGCGCGTTCGTCGTGACGGCACCGGTGCGGTCCGCAACGAGCGAACCGTTGGTGCGGTAGTCGATGTTGCCGGCCCACGGCGCGAAGCCGTGCGAGATGGACGAGGCGATGCCGGTTCCACGAGTCTCGGTGAGAAATGTGGAACGGAAGCCGATCAGGCCACGCGCTGGAACGATGAATTCCATGCGGACCCAGCCGGTGCCGTGGTTGGACATCGAGTCCATGCGGCCCTTGCGCGACGCCAACAACTGCGTGACGGCACCCAAGTGCTCCTCGGGGACGTCGATGGTCATGTGCTCCATGGGCTCGTGGACCTTGCCGTCCACGTCCTTCGTCACAACCTGCGGCTTGCCGACCGTGAGCTCGAAGCCTTCGCGGCGCATCTGCTCCACGAGGATGGCCAGCGCGAGCTCTCCACGGCCCTGAACCTCCCAAGCGTCGGGACGCTCAGTGGGCAGAACGCGGATCGAGACGTTACCGATCAGTTCCTTGTCCAGGCGGTCTTTCACCTGGCGTGCGGTGACCTTGGCGCCCTTGACGCGGCCGGCCAGCGGCGAGGTGTTGATACCGATCGTCATCGAGATCGCGGGGTCGTCGACGGTGATGCGCGGCAGCGGACGGGGGTCGTCCATGTCGGTGAGGGTTTCACCAATGGTGATCTCTTCGATACCGGCCACAGCGACGATGTCTCCAGGACGCGCAACCTCAGCGGGGACACGGTCCAGGCCCTTGGTTTCAAGGAGCTCGGTGATCTTGACCGAAGAGGTGCTGCCGTCAGCACGTGCCCATGCGACCTGCTGGCCCTTGCGGAGCTCACCGTTGAAGACACGCAGCAGCGCGAGACGGCCCAGGAAGGGGCTCGCGTCGAGGTTGGTCACGTGCGCCTGCAGCGGGTGGCCGTCCTCGTAGGACGGGCCGGGGATGCGGTCCATGATGGTCTGGAACAGGGGCTCGAGGTTCTCCGAGTCCGGCAGTGAACCGTCCGCAGGCTGCTCGAGCGAGGCCAGGCCGGCCTTTGCCGAGGCGTAGACGACGGGGACCTCGAGAAGCGAGTCGACGTCGAGGTCGGGGACCTCGTCGGTGAGGTCGGAGGCCAGGCCCAGCAGCAGGTCGTGGGTCTCCTCAACAACCTCGGAGATGCGCGAATCAGGGCGGTCAACCTTGTTCACAACGATGATGACGGGAAGCTTCGCCGCGAGCGCCTTGCGCAGCACGAAGCGGGTCTGGGGAAGCGGGCCCTCGGAAGCGTCTACCAGCAGCACGACGCCGTCCACCATGGACAGTCCGCGCTCCACCTCGCCACCGAAGTCGGCGTGGCCAGGGGTGTCGATCACGTTGATGGTCACGCCACCCTCGACAGCCGCGGCGCCCGTGTAACGGATCGCGGTGTTCTTGGCGAGGATCGTGATGCCCTTTTCGCGCTCGAGGTCGCCCGAGTCCATCGCGCGGTCCTCAATGTGGGCGTGGTCGCCGTAAGCGCCACCCTGGACGAGCATGCCGTCCACCAGCGTCGTCTTTCCGTGGTCGACGTGGGCGACGATCGCGACATTGCGCAGGTCGGAGCGCACAGGCATGGGTAGAACTCGTTTCGTTGAGGGGGAGGTCGACGCCGATGGGCACCGCCGGTCCATGATAGCGGTCTTGGGGAAACATTGCGTGTGGGGCGCTATTGGGCATCGCAGGCCGTGACACGATTGCGTCATGGACCTCGACTCCCCCATCGACTCGTACCGCACCGGTGGTGCCCCCATGTGGGGGTGGTTTGGTATCGCGGCCGGTGGACTGATCGTCGTGTTGAGCCTCGTAGTCGACGGTTTTCCGCGTGCGTTCGGATCGATCGGCGTGGGGTTCGCCGTCATGCTCGTGTCCTACGCGACGTTCATGCGTCCGTCAGTGGACGTGCACCGCAGCGGCATCGTGGTCCGCAACATCATTCGGAACGCTTACGTGCCTTTCGCCCGCATGGCAGACCTCAGCACCCAGTGGGGACTCGAAATCCTCACGGACGACGGCAAGAAGGTCAGTGCCTTCGCGGCGCCCGATCCTCAGCGCCGGGACCGCAAGAAGCCGCCATCGGAGCACAAGTCCGCGCCGCTTGTTGCCATGGTTCGCGGTGGCGAAGAGGCGTGGCTCGAGAGTGATGAACGCCCCGCGGACACCGCAGCGGCAGCCGGGCAACCGTCGGTGCAACGGTCCTGGGACTGGACTGGGGTCGCCTTCGTCTTGGGAGCCGCCGCGATCGTCGTGCTTGGCTTCCTGCTGGCATAGGGCCGATGCTGCGGTCCCGTGCCGTACGGGATGGAACCTTGGGGCTGTGGTGACCCGAGCATCGGCCCAATTGGCGGTGACGGCTCAGACGGCACCATTGCTGGGGATCGGCGAATCGTCCGCGTGAGACTGCAGGAACTCGTGAAGCTCACGGTCATCAATGCCCGGGTAGGTGCCATGCGGAAGTGGCGCAAAGAGGTAGGGGCGCACGCGTGGGGACGCCCATGAGCGACCTGTCCACCGCTCCGCGAGGCCATCCGCGGGACGCCGGCAGCACGACACATCAGGGCACTTCGAGGTCTCGTGGACCGGGGTTTGCCGGCCGCGGAACCACTTGGACTCCGCGTAGGGCACGCCCACGGTGATTGAGTATTCGTCCGAGCCGATTCCCGTCTGCGTGGCCTCGAAGAACGTTCCCGCAGGCGTGTCGGTGTATTGGTAGTGCTCCGTTGTGCGGGTCTTGCGCGCAAACGCGCGGCGGGCGCTCCAGAACCGGCAGACAACCTCCCCTTCCGTGGATCCGGTCGCATCCAGCGGAGGTGGGAGTCCGTCGTTCTCGTAGGCGCCTGCGACCGTGCCGTCCCCCGCGACCCGCACGTAGTGGAGGCGGATCCCCAAGCGTTGAGTAGCGAGGTTGGTGAACCTGAGTGCGGCAGCCTCGTGCGTGACGCCGTAGGCGTCGCGGAAGTCGTCGATCGCGATGGCGCGGTCACGCTTGGCTTCCTCAAGGAAGGGCACCGCGGACGAGCGCGGCATCAGGCACGCTGCTGCGTAGTAGCTGGCTTCGAGCCGCTGGCGCAGGAAGTCGGCGTAGTCGACCGGTTCGCGGTGCTCGAGAACGGTTTGCGCAACCGCTTGGAGCGCGAGCGAACGTAGCCCATGGCCGCCGGGAATGGAGGCGGGCGGAATGTAGATACGGCCGTGTTCCATGTCGACGACGGCACGCGCGGAGTGCGGGAGATCGTCGGTGTGGACAATGCTGAGACCCACATGCTCTGCCATCTCCGCAACCGTGCGGTGCGTGAGGGCGCCGGCCGTGTGACCCACGGTGGCGACGGCCTCGTCCGCCAAAGCCTCGATCTCGGGCAAGTAGTTGTCAATCTCGCGCATCTGGAGGCGCAGATCGGTGTTTGCGCGTCGCGCCTGCTCGGGAGTTGCGATGGCCTGCCTGGCTCGGCGGTCAAGCTCGCGGTGGAGCCCCACGAGAGTGCGAAGCGTCTCATCGGACATCGACTTGGACGGACGCAACGCGGGCAGCCCCAGTTCCCGGTACGACGGGCCCTCTTGCGCGCGCTCGAGCTCGATTTCGAGGGCGTCGCGCCCTGTGGGCGCTTCCTCACGAAGGAGATCCGACACGGATACGCCGAGCGCTTCGGCAATGACTCCCAGCAGCGACAGACGCGGCTCCCGCTTGCCGTTCTCGATGAGGGAGAGCTGACTCGTGGCGGTGTCACAGGCTGCGCTGAGCTGATCGAGGGTCATCCCGTTGCGGGTGCGATAGAAGCGAATGCGGCGCCCAAGTGTGGAGAGATTGGCCATGGCATTCACCATAGAGAAAGAATCGCGAAATTTCACGCGCAAATGGGTGGAAGGTTGGCGGGGTCCCCTCCGTAAGGTGAAAGCACGGCACATCTTCTACCCGCCAGGAGCCACCATGACCGCCACAGTCGCTGGACACCGCACCTACTCCGCCAATCCCGCCCCAGCCGCAGCCGACGCCCGCGTCGTTGCATGGGTCGAACGCATGGCTGCTCTGACCCAGCCGGACCAGATCGTGTGGTGCGACGGATCGGACGAGGAGCGCCAGGGTCTGATCGACGGACTCGTCGAGGCGGGCACCCTGACGCAGCTCAACCAGGACAAGCGCCCCGGGTCCTACCTGGCGCGCTCGCACCCCGACGACGTCGCTCGCGTGGAGTCACGCACCTTCATCTGCTCCCGCGATGAGGCTGACGCCGGCCCCACCAACAACTGGGCCGACCCGACCGAGATGCGCGAGACCCTTGACGACCTCTTCGACGGCTGCATGCGCGGCCGCACCATGTACGTCGTCCCATTTTCGATGGGGCCCGTCGGTAGCCCCCTCGCCCGCGTCGGAGTCCAGGTCACCGACTCGCCCTACGTCGTCATCAGCACCGGAACCATGACCCGCATGGGCACTCAGGCGTTGCGTCAGATCACCCCCAACAACGCGTGGGTCCCCGCCGTTCACACCGTCGGCGCACCTCTGGCTCCGGGCGAGGAGGACGTGGCCTGGCCGTGCTCGGACACCAAGTACATCGTCCACTACCCCGAGGACCGCGAGATCTGGTCGTACGGCTCGGCCTACGGCGGCAACGCGATCCTTGCAAAGAAGGCCTTCGCGCTACGCATCGCTTCCGCCATCGGTCGTGACGAGGGCTGGATCGCCGCCCACATGCTGCTGCTCAAGGTCACGAACCCGCGCGGACGCGTCTTCCACGTGGCGGCCGCATTCCCCAGCGCCTGCGGCAAGACCAACTTCGCAATGCTGCAGCCGTCCATCCCCGAGTGGAAGGTCGAGACCATCGGCGATGACATCGCCTGGCTCGCCCCAGGCGCCGACGGTCGCCTCCGCGCTATCAACCCTGAAGCCGGCTTCTTCGGTGTCGCCCCCGGCACCGGCGAGGACACCAACCCGGTGGCTGTGGACATGCTGAAGCGCGACGTCGTTTTCACGAACGTGGCGCTCACGGACGACGGAGACGTGTGGTGGGAAGGCCTCACCGAGGAGCCGCCGGCCCACCTCACGGATTGGCGCGGCAACGACTGGACACCTGACTCCCCCACCCCGGCCGCACACCCGAACTCGCGCTTCACGGTCGCGGCCTCGCAGTGCTCCACCATCGCCGACACGTGGGACGACCCCGCCGGAGTTCCCATCGACGCGATCATCTTTGGTGGCCGTCGCGCCACGAACGTGCCGCTGGTGACCGAAGCACGCGACTGGGAGCACGGCGTCTACCTGGGCGCGACGCTTGCATCCGAGCGCACCGCAGCAGCCGAAGGAACCGTGGGCGAACTGCGCCGCGACCCCTTCGCCATGCTGCCGTTCTCCGGAACACACATGGGTGACCACTGGCAGCACTGGCTCAACGTGGGCGCCGATTTGGACCGCCAGGGCGAGGCACCCGCGATCTTCCAGGTCAACTGGTTCCGCAAGGGCGAAGACGGCAAGTTCCTGTGGCCCGGATTTGCCGAGAACGCCCGCGTTCTGGCATGGATCCTCGACCGCGTCGACGGCCGCGCCTCGTACACCGACGGCCCGCTGGGCCGCATGCCGGTCGACGGCTCGATCAACTACTCAGCCGCGGGCATGACCCGCGACAAGTGGGACGCCCTCTTTGAGGTCAACCAGGAGTCCCTCCAGGCCGAGGCCGTCGACACCTCACGCTTCCTCGCCAGCTATGGCGACGCAGTCCCCGAGGCTGTGCACGCCCAGCACGAGGAATTGCTGAAGAACCTCAACTAACACCCTCCCGAGCATGACGAGGGCCGATGCTGCGATCCAGCATCGGCCCTCGTCATGCGTTGCATTGGAGTTACGTGAGGGAGGCTTCCGCCACCTTGGTCAGGAGTCCGTCGAAGGACCAGCGGTCCACGATGACGATCGTGCCCGACTCGGTCTCGAGGCTCCATTGGTTCTGCGGCAACGTCAGCTCCTCGTTGCCGTCGGCATCCGTGCACGTCACATCAAACATGTGCATAGTGCCGTCCTCCCCTGCCACGGTGGCCGGGTGCTCCGCGAGCAAGGTGCCCTCCGTGGGCGTGGTGCCGAGAACAGGGCAGGCGATGCCGTCGTCGAAGAAGGGCTCGGAAGCATCGATCTGCGCCGCGGTGTCGCCGGAAATCACTGCAAAGGACGGGCATGGAGCGTCAGCTTCACAACCACCCGCCGCAACGCGGCTAATGTCACCCTCGGCCTGGACGGGAGTCCAGTACTGAGCTGCGTCGATCTCGAGGGGACCAACGGGCATCGCCGCCGTAGCAGCATCGGCCGAACCCTCCTCCGCGTGTGCCGAGGAGCCCTCCGAATCCGTGCCCGAGGCCTCCCCCGGCGCGGGAGCGCCCCCCGTGCACCCCGCCGCGAGCAAGCTCACGGCGAGGGCAACGGGGAGCACCCGCGCAGTCATGCTGCCTAGCAAGCGCCGAGGTCCTCCCAGGGACCCCACTGAGCGGCGCCCGGGGTGTCCCCGTTCGTCCACCACTTGGCGCGGTAGTTGTGACCGTTGTGCGACACCTCGTCGCCACCGACATAGACGTCACCGCTGACCCACTCGGTCAAGCACTGACCAGGGTCCACGGTCGGTTCGGTCGTGGGCTCCGTCGTGGGTGTGTCGGTCGGCTCAGGCGTGGCCGTGGGAGTGGGCTCGGTGCCATCGCACGATCCCTGCGAGACCCAGGGGCCCCACTGCGAGGCGCCGGGCTCTTCACCCTGCGACCACCACTTGTTCTCCCAGGTCTCACCGTTGTGCGTCACCTGAGTGCCACCGGGGTAGCCCTCGGATGCGCTCCACGGGTTGGCGCACTCCTCGACAGGAGGCTCCGTGGGGGTCACGGTGGGCTCAGGCGAGGTCGTAGGCGTCACCGTGGGGTCCGGAGTCGACGTTTCGGTCGGAGTCGGAGTCGGCGTGACGACAGGACCGCCGTCGACCGGGCCGCGAGCGCCGTTGCCGAGGTCGTTCATCAGAATCTCGGTCAGCTCGCCGTTGCGGTCGCCGTCAAGCTCCCACCACATGCCGCCGCCGAGGCCCTGGTCGCGAATGTAGTCCGCCTTGACAGGGATCGTCTTGTCATCGTCAAGGGTCCACCACTGGTTGCCGTCGTAGCGCCAGGATGCGACCACCTCAGGATCAAAGTACGAGGTACCCAGGTTCTTCAACTTTGTGTAATCCTCGTTGCCGGCTTCCCACGTTCCGGGGCCAGCACCAGTGGCAGCGGCCCACGGATCAGCGTCATCGACGCCCTTCCAGCCGCGTCCGTACATGGCCATACCGAGGCCCAACTGCTCAGGCGCAACGCCCGCATCGATGTACATGTTCACCGCCTTGTCCACCGAGAACTGCTGGTCCTCATCACGAGGGTCTGCAGGGTCGTCATACAAGTTGATCTGGTGACCCGTCAGTGACGCGTTCCATGCTCCGTGCAGGTCGTAGCCTTGGACGTTGCCGAAGTCGAGCGACTCAAAGTTGCGGGGGTCGTTCCAGCCGCCAGCTTCGATAACAGTCGGGCTTGCGGGCAGGAACGCAGACAACAGGTAGTTCTCGCCAGTCTCTGCGCCGTATTCATCGAGCTGCTTGCGGAACTCGGCCAGCAGGAGACGGAAGTTCTCTTGGTCGTTCTCCTCATCGACATAGTTGCCTTCGAGGCCGGCGTTCGTGCCTGGCCACTCCCAGTCAATATCGATGCCGTCAAAGACGCCTGCGGCTGCTCCATCGCCACCCTTGCCATCAATGGTGGGCAGGTTGCCCTTGATGTAAATGTCGATGCACGAAGACACCAGCTTCTCGCGTGAGGCGTCCGTCGCTGCCGCCTTGGAGAAGTTCTTGGACCAGGTCCAGCCACCGATCGACAGCATGGCCTTGAGGTTAGGGTTTTCCTCCTTCAGCTGCTTGATCTGGTTGAAGTTACCTGCAAGGGGCTGGTCCCACTGGTCGGCCACACCCGCGACTGAGTTAGCAGCGGTGTAACCCATACCGAAGTCGGCCCAGGCATCGCCTGCACCGTCTGAACCGTTGGGTCCGGTTCCCTGTGCCTTATTCGCGATGAAGCAGGTCAGTTCCTCGTGATGAATGTTGCCGAACGCGTAGTTCAGGTGAGTCAGGTCTGCGGCGGCACCGGAGTCCTGGAGTTGCTTGAGTTTGAAGTCGCGCCCGTAGACGCCCCACTGGGCGAAGTAGCCGACGTTGCGAAATCCGTTGATGTTGGAGTCACCGTCAGCGGTGGAGACCGCCTGGGTGGTGATGGGGGTGGCAGAAGCCACCGATGCTGTGTTCGCCGAGGCGCTGGCGGCAGCTGTGCCGACCAACGCAAGTGAGGCGACCACGGAGCCGACGACAGCCCAGGGGCTGCGGCGACTCGTGCTCGTTGATGGGGCCATGATGTGTGTCCTTTGTTCTCGTGTGTGCTGCGAGAGCGCCGATGGGCCGATGCGGGGGTTCTCCGATCAACGCCACCGGACGGAACGCAGCCTGCGTGAGGGATGAGGCTGCGCCCCTTCCGGGCGAGTAGCCCGGACGGTTGGTGTGCGGTGGCGGGCCGGAAAGGTCACGGCCCGCCACCGCCGCTAGATCAGCAGGTGCCGGCTGGAGCCCATGGGCCCCAAGCGTTGGCACTGCTGGGCTCGTTGCCCTGCGTCCAGTAGCGGGAAGTCCACTCCTGGCCGGCGTGGCTGACCGTGGCGCCGCCGTTGTACACGGTGGCGGCATCCCATGCCGCTGCCGAGCACTGGCCATCACCACCGCCGTCGCCGCCACCGTTACCGTCGCCGCCTCCATCGCCGCCACCGTCGACCGGGGCGGACACGACCTGGATTCCACGACCGTGGTCGTAGGTGGTCGAGTAGTCCGCGCCGCCGAAGGAGACGATGACGTTGGAGAACTGCGCGACAGGCAGGGTCCACTTCAGGTTGTTCACGATCTCGCCACCGGCGGGAAGGCCGGTCATCGGGACTGTGAACTCCGCGGTGTGGAAGTCTCCGTCGAGGCCACCGATGTTGTCACCGGTGTGCCCCAGATCAGTGGTCGTGGTGCCGAATCCGGACCAGTCACTCATCTCGCCCGTGTCGGACGTGGCGTACTGGAAAGAGATCGTGGCACCGGCCGGAATGTCGACCTCACCGTTGTTGCGGAAGACGACCTTGGGGGCAATCGGGTAGTTGTTGTCGCCGAGTGCGAACTCGGTGTACTCGATGTCCAGGTCAAGGGCATCCGTAGGCATGGTGCGATCGGCGTTGGCCTTCGAGTCACCGTAGGCACCGACACCCGACAGGCGCGAGTGCATGAGGTCCACGAGGGTGGAGCCCATCTCGTACTGACCCTTGTCCTGGTTGTACTCGTAGTCACCTGCGAGCTCCCAGATCATGAGGCCACCGAGTCCGGTCTCAGCGACATAGTCTGCCTTCGCCGCCACGGCCTCGTTCGAGTCACCCGACAGGAACGTGTTGGTGGTGTCGTTCCACCACCACTCGTTCTTGGTGGTCTCGTCGAAGTAGCGAACGTAGTCGCCCTCGATCTCATCGGTAACGCCGTACGAGTCGACGTAGTCGCCACGGACCCCGTCCTCAAGGTTGAGAGCGTGCCAGATCGGGTTCACACCGGCGGGAATCGGGTCGCCGTTTTCGTCCAGATCGTGCCAGAGGTTGTTAATTCCCTCGCCACCGTGACCGCAGGCATTGTTGGTGCCGTCAGGGCAGTTGAAGCCAGACGGTGCGGCGGCGGTGCCTCCCATGCCGTTGACGCCACCGGTCACGTTCTCGAAGCCGCGAGTGTAGAACGGCACGCCGATGTTGATGCGTCCGGCCTGCATAGCGCCACGGAAGTAGTGCGCAGCCCAGTCACCGTTGAGGTAGCCGATGTTGTCGTAGGCGCCGTAGACACCCGCTGCAGCGAGCTCGGGGTCCTTGCCGTCGTCGAACAACGGTCCGTTACCGCCGACGTACTTGTTCCACGCGCCGTGGAGGTCGTAGGTCATGAGGTTCAGGTAGTCGACATACTCCGTGACCTGGAAGGCCTCCATACCGCGCAGGAGCCATCCGGAGGAAGGCACAGCGGCGGTGAGCATGTAGTACTCGCCGTCTTCTGCGCCGGCCACGTCGAGTTTCTCGCGCAGCGTCTTCATCAGATCGACGAAGTCGCTGAACAGTTCGCCACGCTTGGCGTCCGCGATAGCGAAGTCGAGCGGGTTACCGGCCTGGCCATTCGAGGTCGGGTACTCGTAGTCGATGTCGATGCCGTCGAAGCCGTACTCACGAATGAAGTCCACGACCGAGTCGGAGAAGGTGTCGATGCGGTCCTGGGACTCGGTCATCGTGTAGAAGCCGCCGTTGCCGACGCGGTCTCCGTTGCCGTCGAAGTAACCGCCGGACTCAGCCCATCCACCCACTGCGGGGAGGATCTTCACGCCGGGGTTGTCTTCCTTGTACTGGTTCAGCAGGTTGAAGTGACCGGTGTACGGCAGTGAGGGGTCCATCTCCGCCCCAGGCACGCCCGGGAACGTCATGTCGGTTGCCGCGTTACCGGGGACGTCCTCGTTCACCGAGACTTCCCAGTTGTCATCAATGTGCGCGAACGCGTAGTTGATGTGCGACAGCGAGTCCCAAGGGATGTCGCCTGCGAGGTATGCGGGCCCGTTGCTGCCCGTCCTCCACGAGGTGAAGTAGCCGATTACGCGACGATCGAGGCCGTTGGGGAGAATCTCCACGCCGTTCTCGTCGTAGATGTCGCAGTACGGGGTGTCAACGCCGGGGGTCTGGGCCATCCCATCAGGGCGGCAGGCCTCATCGGGATTGGCGTCTGGGTCCGGAGTCGGGTCCGTGGTCGGTGTGGGATCCGGAGTGGGCGACGGGTCGGTCGTGGGTGACGGGTCCGTCGTCGGGGTGGGATCCGGCGTAGGTGACGGATCGGTGGTGGGTGATGGGTCCGTCGTAGGCGACGGATCCGTGGTGGGAGTCGGCGTCGGAGTTGGCTCGGGCGTACCGTCGCCGCAAGTGCCGAGCGACTGCCAGGCGTTCCACTGCGACGCGCCGGGAACCTCCCAACTGCCGGCCCACCACTTGGCCTCCCAGTTCTCACCTTCGTGCGACACAACCGTGCCGCCGCTGTAGTTGGAGTTACCGGAATCCCATGCCGGGGCACAGTCCGCGGCCGAGGCGGCCGTGGCTGTCGCGGTCATCGCGACCGCTGTGAGCGACGCGCCGAGCAGTGCGGTGACTGTCGTCGCCGCGACTGAACGCCGCGCTCGTGAGTGGGTAGGAAGCATCGTTGCTGCCTCTCTTCCTGCCTGCGCTGAGGGTGCAGACGTTGGGGAACGTGACCCCAATGTAGGAAGATGTTCAGCCGCTTGTAATCCGCGTTCACCACATTTGTGAGGAAACCTCACTAACTACCCGTACGTACTTCTACGTACGTATGAGCGCGGGTGGCTCAGGAACTGTCTGAGTAACGATGCGCGAGCACCGCGAGTTCCACGCGCGAACGCAATCCGAGCTTGCGGTACACACGCCCCAAGTGCACTTCAACAGTCCTGACGGACACGTACAGGCGCTCTGCCACGTCACGGTTGGCGTAGCCCTGTGCCACGAGCGTCGCGACCTCGCGCTCGCGATCAGTCAGGTCAACTGCCCATGCATCCGCGTCCTCGCGGGATGCGGAGTCCGTGCCCGCGGGGCTCACGTGCTCGGACACTTCGGTGGCACGTCGCATCGGCTCTGTCGCCCCTGAACTCAACGACGCGGCCTCTTCACGTACCAACGCAACCCAGGCATCGGCCCCTGACTCGTCAAACAAGTCCTGGGCGCTCAGCATGGCCGCCTCCGCCCGCTCCTGGAGTCCAACGCGGGCGAACGCTCGTCCCACGCTGAGTTCCGAACGCGCACGGTCGTAGGCGCTCGTGATGTCGCGCGCCGCAGCGGTTGCGGCCTCGACCCGCGACTCGATGTCTTCCTCGGTAGCGATGGCGAGTTCCGCACGTGACAGAACCACCGCCCGGGATAGCGGCGACAGCGTGCCGATGCGGGCGCGCAAGCGATGCAAGGCGCGGTGGGCCTCATGGTTCCTGCCAGCGGTCGCCCACTCCTCGACGATGTCGATTCCGGGCACCGTCAGCCCCGCAGCTGACTCGCGCAGCTCACGCTCAGCTGCAACCTCCAGCAACGTCGCGGCCTGAACGTGGTCGCGATCAAAGCTGGCCTCGATTGCCCGGTCCACGAGCAACCCCAGGCGGACCTGCGTGCTCGCGTGGCACGGCGATGTTTCCGTAAGCGCCTCTGAGGTTGCACTGACCGCACCGTCGCGGACAACGTCGATGCGGCGGCTCAGCGTCACACCAAGCCCCGACAACACCAGCCCAACGGGAAGGTGCTCGGCGGCCTCGCGGAGCGTCGAGGCGGCGCGCTCGACGTCGCCCGCACGGAACTCGACCAGTGCCTGCACGACTCGCAAATGCGCGACGACCAAAGGAGACGCAGCCCCCTCTGGTCCGTCGAACCACACGTCGCTACGTCTCACGGGAGACAGTTCTGCAACTGCACTCGCGAGGAGCCGGGCCGCGGCGTCTGGCTCATCGGCGTGCATGAGCGCCACTCCCCTGGCGACGGCACCCAGAGATTCGTCGTCGGGGACCACGGCTTGGGCGGGCAGGTCCACCTCACCCGTGGCTTCCGCCGCGTAGATCGATAGCCACGCCCGGGCGAGGCGCGTGCCGTCTCGATCACCGCATCGACCCCCTCCCACGAGTTCTCGAGCTTCCTCGAGGCGACGCCACGCCGCTGCCGTCGCACCGCGTTCCATGTGCAGGCAGGCGGCGGCGGATAGCGCGCGCGCCACGTTGGACCTCACGCGCCTGCCCGACTCGTCATCGGGGCCCGCGATCGCTTCGACGCGCGCCCGCTCCAGCACCTCGTCCGGCACGCGCCCGTCGGTCAACGTCAAGGTCACGACCAGACCAAGCAACGTGCGCGCGCGGGTGGTGGGATCGCCAGACCTCGCGGCATGTGGAAGCCAGTGAGCGGCGTCATGAATGTGGCCGCTGAGGACCGCCGCAATGCCTGACAACTCGCAAGCACGGACACGCTCGTCGCCGGTCGCGTGACCCACAGCCTCGCGGGCAATTGCGTGCGCCCACCGCGTGTCACCGTGGTGCAAGTGCCTGACCGCCAGGCGCAGCAGGTCGGGAACTACCGCAGGGTCGCCGGCGATCCGCGCAAGGGCCGTATGCCACGCCGCCACCTGGTGCTCCCCTGCCTCCTGGTGAGCACGCGCGAGCGCCTCGTGCGCCGTGGTGCGCTGCGCTAGCGAAGCCTGTCCATGAAGGAGCGACCGCAGTCGTTGGTCCTCGAAGCTGAACCCTCCGGCCAACAGCGTGAGGTGCTTGGCGACGGGGCCGGAGACGAAGTAGTTGACATCCTCCCCGGTCGCCGCGGTCAGTGTGTCGATCCGATCCACGACGGCGACGGCACCGATCAGGAGCGCCGCACGGTCGCGGTCGGTCAAGTCCTCGAGATGCGCGGCCAGGGCGTTCTTCACCGCTGGCACGACCGGGAGCGGGTCGGGGAGCATGGATGTTCCGGCCAACTGCTGGGGGCTCAGGCGCCGCGCGGTCTGCACGATGCAAGCGGGGTTGCCGGCCAGGCGGTAGGTCAGGGTCGCGGCCACGTGCGGCGCGACGGCTCCACAATGAGCCTCGGCCATGACACGTAGTGCGCCGTCCGTCGTCACGCCTGGCAGCTCTCGAATCTCCACGTCGTGTGGCGGTCGCTCCCCAAACGGAGAGCGGCAGGCGGTCGCAAGTACAACGGTGGCGGAACCGTCATGGCCCAACAATTGGAGGACAGAATCGATCGCCTCACCGGAGAGCATGTCGGCGTCATCGATGAGGATCACGCACGTCTTGCCCGCGGCGACCTTGCGCAACTGCGCGGCGATGGCGGCCTCGAGCCCGCGCTCAACGGGAAGATCTTCTTCGCCAGTATCACTGAGTCGTTCCACTTGACTGAGTAGGGCAGCGAGAAACGCGTCGCGGCTACGGTCGCGATCCAGGCGCTCTGGCGAGACCCGCACAACCAAGGCGCGGGCCGATGCCGCGGTTGCCGTGAGCGCCTCAGCGAGGGTATCGAGCAGGGTCGAGCGCCCCATGCCGTGCTCCGCGGTCCACAGGATTGCCCCGGAGCCCTCGTCGACCCGTTCCAGGGCGTGCTCAATCTCCGTTTGGCGCGCGCCAGGTAGATCCGCGGCCGAACCGTCACCGCCGTGCGACGCTCCTCGCGCTACCAGCGGCACTTCCGTGGTCATTGCCATCATTGACCCTCTCGACCCCACCCGAGCGTCACTGACCCATCACCCTCATTCGCGTCAATGCGAAGGGCGATCAGCCTGCTACGCGCAGGTGGCGTGTGTGTGCGAAGTTGTGGTGAGAAGGGATTGCCAGCATAACCGCTGGAAGATCTCGAAACTCTCAGAAATCGCCAAGCTTTGGCCAGCGCGGGATACTGCACGCATGTCGATCTATCACCTGGCACACGTTGCCGATTGGACTGCGGCCGTGAATGACGGTCGGTATACCGTGTCGACCCGAGGTGCGGACCTGGCTCAGGTCGGATTCATCCACGCCTCCCACGCCCACCAGGTGTCCACGGTGGCGGAGTTCCTCTACGCCGATGACCCGGAAGAACTGTGCGTGCTCGAGGTCGATACTGAGGCCGCCATCGCCGCGGGCGTCGAGTTGATTGAGGAAGACGGCGGCGAGGGAGAGTTCTTCCCGCACATCTACGGCGCGATCGACCCCAACTGGGTGACGCGCGTGTGGCCCGCCCGCTTCGCGGACGGCCGCTTCATCTGGGGTTAGCGGACCGCGCTGCCGAAATCACCGGGCAACAGGGTCACCGGGGCGGGAACACCGGCCGATGCTGGGGCAGGTCGATCGTCGACCCCCACCCAGGCGGGAGCCGGGTCGGGCTCAGGCGTGCGGACGGGTTCGATCCGACGCTCGCCAAGCTTCACGATGACGACTCCGGTCAACACGAGGGCGGCGCCGGCGATCTGAATTCCGCGCGGCGCCTGGCCTAGCAAGAACCACGCGAACAGCGCCGCCGCCATGACCTCGGTCAGCGCGACGAAGGATCCAAGGCGCGCGCCGAGGCGTCGCGTGGCCGCAATTCCGGCTACGTAGGACACACCGGCAGTCACCACGCCAAGCACGATCACCACGAGCCACCATGGCGCCGCGAACGGCGCGAATTGCACAGTGCCGGTGGCGAATGCCATAGGTAGCAGGCCCGTGACGGCCGCTGCGCTCAAGACAACCAGCGCCACGAGGAGCGCACCGGCGGCCAGCGTGAGGGGTGGGAGTCCGTTGGACTCGTCACCGGAGATCACGAAGTACACAGATGCACCCACCATGGCGCACAGTGCCCAGCCAATGCCGACAATGCTGACTTCTCCGCCGCCCAGCACATCAAGCAAGAGCACCAGGCCGCCGAACGCCACTGCCGCGCCCGCGAGGGTGAGGCGCGTGGGGCGATGTCCGCGCCGGAGCCACATCCACAGCACCACGGCGATAGGCGCGAGGTACTCGATGAGGAGTGCAACGGAGACGTCCAGGTGCTGGACGGCGAAGAAGTAACACAGCTGCGCGCCCGCCACGGCGAAGACGCCGTAAGCGATGATCGAGCCGATGCCGCGGCGCACAAGGTGCCAGCGACCGCGCAGGGCGATGATGCCGGGGAGGGTCAGCACCATCGCGGCAATGGCCACACGGATGAGCGTCGCGGACCCTGCGGTCCAGCCCATGTCCATGAGGCCACGTCCAAGGCTTCCAGACATGCCAAAAGCCGCCGCCGAGAGCAGGGCGAATCCCAACCCGGATGCCAGGCGTGGGGCTTTGATGTCATGAGCCAAAGTCGTCATGACTCATGACAGTACGGTCTCACTTGGTAATGTGTCAACATGGTTTTTGCCGATGACACCGCGATGGCCCTCGAGACCGGGGTGTGGCTCGCCAATTCCGAGCTAGAGCCGGACACGCTGACGACGTTTGACGAGCTCGTGGCGTTCTTCGATGACTGGGGCTACACGGGCGCACGGCCCACCGCGAAGGACCTGCGCGAAGTCCGCGCCATCCGCTCCCGACTGCGCGCACTCTTCAAAGCGACGCGCGACGGCGCCGTCCCCCTCGTGAACTCGGTACTGGCCGAGCACCACGCTCTGCCCCAGGTCGTGAAACACGGCGACATTGACTGGCACATTCACGCCACCACTGACGACCGGCCACTGGCCGACCGCATCCTCGTCGAGGCCGCGATGGGCATGATCGACGTGATCCGTGCGGATGAGATGAGTCGCTTTGACCGCTGCGAGATGGACGACTGCGACGGCGTCGTCTTTGACCTGTCTCGCAACCGCTCACGAAAATACTGCTCAACCACGTGCACAAACCGTGCCGCGGTGCAGGCGTATCGGGCCCGCCAGGCCGAGGACGACGACTAGCCCACACGACAGTCCCCTGGCTGGCACAGCACGGGACTCAGTACTGTGGCCGCATGCCAAGCCGCCGTTTTCTCCGGATGCGCCATGAGGTCGTGGGGTTCGCCGTCGGCTCGCTCTTCTTCTTTGTGGGCTCGCTGCCGTGGTACTTCGATGCCGTGGGAGTCGTGGCCGCCAATGCGACGTTCTTCGTGGGCTCACTGTTCTTCACCACCGCCGCGGTGCTCCAACTCCTCTTGGACGGGAGGCGCGCCCCGATCACTGGCACGACAGCAGCCAATGCCCTCGACTGGTGGTCCGCCACCGTGCAACTGGTGGGAACCGCCATGTTCAACGTGTCCACCGCCGTGGCACTCTTCGCCGTCGTGGGCGACCCGGACGAGGTAGGTGCCGGGTGGCGGTCCGATGCTTGGGGATCGCTGGCATTTCTGGTGTCGAGCTTCCTCGCACTCGGGGCGCTCCAGCGGCGGCACGAACTGTGGGACATGTTCGCGCGCACCCCGGGTGCTGTGTGGCTCAACGTCGCAGGCTCGGTGGCCTTCGCCGCCTCCGCCGTAGGCGCCTGGGTTGTGCCCCACACGGACGAGGTACTGAGCGCATGGTGGGTTTCGGCAGGCACCATGGCGGGTGCCGCCTGCTTCTTCCTCGCCGCAGTTGTGAGCCGACCAGGTGTCACGCAGACAGGCGTCTCGTCGCCCCGCGACTGATTGCTAGTGCGTGAAGCCAGGCTGAGCGTGTTCGTGGGGAATGGGGCCATCGAGGCTATCCAGCCACTGGACGCACTCCTCGATGTCGCTCAGCAAGTCCCGAGCCAGGTTGAAGCCGAGCCCGTTGCGCACCACGATGCGCTGGACGGTGGTCTCCTGCAGGTCCTCGGGCATGGGGTACGCCGGGATCAGCCAGCCGCGCCCGCGCAGGCGATCGGACAGGTTGTACAGAGTCCACTGCGCGCCGTACGACTCCTTGAGCTTCCACGCGAACACCGGAATGTCGGAGCCGTCCGAGACGAGTTCGAACGGCCCCATCTTCTCCAGCTCCCGGGATAGGTAGAGCGCCACGTCCTGAGTGGCCTGCTGCACGGCGGTGTAGCCCTCCCGTCCCAACTTCATGAAGAGGTAGTACTGCAGCAGCACCTGCGCGCCCGGACGCGAGAAGTTCAGCGCGAGCGTGGGCATGTCGCCGCCCAAGTAACTGACCTTGAAGACCATGTCCTCCGGCAAGTAGTCCTGGTCACGCCAGATCGCCCATCCCAGTCCCGGATAGACCAGGCCGTACTTGTGTCCTGACGTGTTGATGGACACCACTCGCTCCAACCGGAAGTCCCACACGAGGTCAGGCTGGAGGAAGGGCGCGATCATCCCGCCGGAAGCCGCGTCGACGTGGACGGGCACATCGGGCCCACCTTCGGCAGCGAGGGCATCCAGGGCTTGGCAAATCTCCTCGACCGGCTCATACAAGCCGGTGTACGTGACACCCATGATGGCGACCACGCCAATGGAGTTCTCGTCAACGGCGTCACGCACCTGCCCGCCGTCGAGCACTGGGTGCTCCGTGGATACGGAAATAAGGCGCATCTCGATGTCCCAGTAGTTGCAGAACTTCTCCCAGCAGACCTGAACCGCCGAACTCATCACGAGGTTAGGACGGTCCGTTGGCTTGCCCTCGGCGCGGCGCGCAGCGCGCCACCGGCGCATCAGGGCCAAGCCCGCAAGCATCGCGGCCTCCGAGGACCCCACAGTTGATGTACCGATGGCCCTGTCGGGGTCGGGCGCACTCCACAAGTCCGCCAGGATCCGCCAGCACCGGTTTTCGATGTCGGCAGTCTTGGGGTACTCGTCCTTGTCGATCATGTTCTTGTCGACGGTCTCCGCGTACAGCTTGGAGGCCCAGTCATCCATCCACGTCGTGACGAAGGTGGCGAGGTTGAGGCGGGCGTTTCCGTCGAGCATGGCCTCGTCGTGAACCAACTGATACGCCTCGTGGGCGTCGAGCTGGCCTTCAGGAAGCGTGAACAGTGGAATGGGCGCGCTCGCGGGGTCATGCGCGATTTGCGGGTTGAGGTCCACGTGTTGGACTTCACGGCCTGATGGTGTCGGGACGGCATTCACGAGAGGGCCTCCTTGGGGGGCGATTCTGTACTAACACGACCCTAGTGGGGCACCACTCGCCGCGCAGGAGACACCTGCACTGCACAGGCCCTGGCTTTCGCCGTTAGACGCGTGTCACCGCCACAGCCCCGTAGCCGGTCCGCACATGCAGCTCGACCGGCTGCTCACCCTCAACGGGACCACTGTCCGCGTCAAGATCAGTGGTGACCTTGCCGTGTCCAGAGGACGCATCTAGCCACACCGGCGCTCCACGCCGCACGCCCACCTTGACCGACCCCATGGAAGTCTCCAGCCGCGCTGTGCCGCCACTCAGGTCACGGACGCGCACCGCGCCGTGAGTTGAGCGCGCTTCGAGCGCACCGGTCACGGCCCCCACCTTGATCGAGCCGTTCGTGGTCTCGAGCGTGGCTTCACCACGCACGTCATCCACTCCGATCGAACCGTTGGTGGCTCGCAAGGAAAGGGCACCCCCGACGGCTCCAACGCGTGCAGCCCCATTACTCACCGTTACCGTAGAGTCCCCGGCGACCGTCCCGATCTGAACCTTCCCATTGCCGCCGCGAATGTCCGCGGTGCCCACAGCATCGGCCCGGATCTGTCCATGCTGCGCCGCTACCCGCACTGCACCCACGGCGCCGGCGAGGCGAATCTCGCCGTACTTTGTGTTCGCGTCGATGTTCAGGCCCTCGGGCCCTTCGATGATGACGTCAACCGAGTCCGGCTTGCCAAACACCGTGGTGCGCGTGGGAACGGCCACGACAACGACCTCTCCAGCGCGTTCGACGCTTGCATTCTCTGCGGCCTCCCGATCACCCGCACGCGAGCGGTTGGAGGGGTTGACGACGACGGAGACTTCGTCTCGACCGGGGACGGCCACAACCTCGATGCGGCCCGCCGGGATATCTACCCTGACCCCTGTGATCTCGGGGGCACTCATCGGACCCACCCTGTGTAGCGGGCGGCGGCCATGCCGCGCCGGCTCTGCGGCGCGGGCGTGACCGCCCCCGCGACTGCGCGCACGAGCCACGCGTTAAGCGACAGCCCCTCTTGGGCGGCGGCGGTCTCCGCACGCTGCTTGAGCTGATCGGGAAGGCGCAGTGAGATACGGGCGGTGGCGTCCTCTCCGTCTGCCGCGAGCGCCGGAGCGTCCTCGGCAACCGGCGTTGCGGGTGTCGCGACGGACTCTGAAGACTCCGGGCCCATTGAGTCGACGCCCGCGACAACGAAGTCGACGTCGCGACCGCGCATGCGCACGTCAACGGAGCCCGGGGCGATTTCCCGGGAGATCTCGCCGGCGGCCTCTGACAAGGCTTCGACAAGGACGAGGCGCGTGGCGGGCTCGAGGGCGGAGGCGAGGCGCTCGGCGAGCTCGCGCGCCTCATCGGAGCCGGCTGCGGCGGCAACGGCCAGCTGACGCTGGAGCTCTTCGGTGTAGTGAGATAGTTCCATGACGTCAGTATGACGCCACAGTGACGCCAATGCGACATGACGAAGGTCCGGGGCGTGCGCATTCGCGCCTGGGCTACAGTGCCGGGGTGACTCTCGTACTGTCGATTCTCCTGCTGACCAACGCGATCTTCGCCTTCATGGTCTGGCCACAGTTCATGAAACGCATCGCCGCAGACGATCGCTCAACGGACGCCGACGGCAACCGCACCAAGTTCTACTCGGTGCACCGCAAGCTCATCACGATCGCTTTGATCCTGGCCGGCATCTCCGGCGTCGCGGGCGTGGTCGGCCTTATCTTTGGCTAAGCCCTGCGCGCACTGACGTGGCGGCGGCGGCCAAGCCCTCTTCGGTGGATCCAGCCCAGTCCGCGGTGATCCCGAAGCCGTCGCCTTCGTAGCGCGGCAAGACATGCAAGTGGGAGTGGAAGATCTCCTGTAGCGCGGCCTCACCTTCTGCGAAGAAGAGGTTGACTCCTTCGCAACGCAGGTCGGATGCACGCAAGGCACGAGCCAGTTCCTGAGCCACCTGCATCACGCGTGCCGCAGTCTCCGCGGGCATATCTGTGAGCCCCTGCGAGTGCTCCTTGGGCACCACCAGTAGGTGGCCGTCCGTCACGGGATTGATGTCCATGAACGCGATGACGCCGTCCTCATCCCACACCACGTGGTCGCTCGAGGGGTCCGCGACAATCGCGCAGAAAACACAGTCATCATTTGTTGGAGGCGTCGTCACCATTGCACCAGCCTAACGAGGCCACGGCCCCGCGCAGTCACCGCGCCGCCTACATCCACTTCTTTGCGCGGAAGATGAAGTACAGCGCCACGGAGAAGCCCACCATCACCAGCACGGCCATCGGATACCCAAAGGCCCAATGCAGCTCCGGCATCGAATCAAAATTCATGCCGTAAACAGCCGCAATGAGTGTGGGCGCAAAAAGAATGGCCGCCCAACCGGAGATCTTCTTCATGTCCTCGTTCTGGCGCTGCGCCACCAGGGTCGCGTTCACGTTCAGAATCTGTGTCAGGGCCTCGCGGTACTCAGCGGTCTGTGCGCCAATCCGCTGGAGGTGGTCGGACACATCCTGCAGGTAGGTCTGCAGCTCCTCCGCAACGTCATGCTTCGCGAAGCCGTCGCGCAAACCAGCCAGAACCTCCGCCATCCAGGACGTCGCATGCTGAAGGTCAATGACCTCCTGGCTCAAGCGATAGATGCGCTCAGCGACCTCCGGATCAGCGCTGAACACCTGGCGCTCGATCTGGTCCTTGTCGATCCCTACCTCGCGCAGTACCGGCGCATACCCGTCGACGATCGCGTCGAGCATCCGGTAGGCCACCGCTTCCGGGCCGAGCCCCAGCAAGTCGTCACCCAAGAGTTCCCCGATCACCCGGTTACCCGCG
Organism: Demequina flava; assembly: GCF_000975035.1. Lineage (GTDB taxonomy): Bacteria > Actinomycetota > Actinomycetes > Actinomycetales > Demequinaceae > Demequina > Demequina flava. Next base: position 541,794 of record NZ_BBRA01000001.1, read on the forward strand.
GCATCGTTCGCATCTACCAGGTCGGTCGCGGATGTGCCGTCAAACCACATGCCGTCTTGGCACAACACCGCGATAGCACCGTGTTTCACCAACACGTGGAACTCCGCGAAGTCCACGTCCTCGCGGGCATCGTCGTAGTGCGCGGACCGCATAACCAAGAACAGCACATCGCCATAGCGCTCCACCTTGGGGCGCTGACCACCGTGCAGGAGGTCCTCCACCAGCACAGGGTGCAGATCCCACGCCTGCTCAAGTTCCCGTACCGACTCGGGGCCGGGCTCCGGGTAAAGCATGAATGCCATGCGCTCGGGCTCCGCAGCAGCCAGGTCGAGCGCCTCGGCCGCAGTGGTGCCGTCGGGCGCGCATTCGGGAGTCCCGCCGTCATCGACGAGCCGGACCAGGCAGGCTCCGCTGACAGCGGCCTGCGTCGTGGTCTTTGCCGTCTTGGCGCTACTGCGCCCTCGAATGATGCTCATGGCGCCTCCCTAGGTATCTCACACAGGTTACGTGGGCACCACGTCGAGCGAAGACATCAACGCTCGTGCCGCCGGCGACGGGTTGAATGAACTCCACGACAGGAATTCATGGCGGGTGGGCCCATCCTCAACCGGCAGCGCGATCAGACCCGGCCGTTGCTCAACCACCGCCTGCGGCAAGAGCGCGACCACCAGTCCGTTGTCGACGAGCTCGAGCATGAAATCGCTCGAGACGGCCTCGAACGCCACGTCGCGCTGTAGCCCGGCGTCGGCAAAAGCGCAGTCAGACTGGACGCGACCCGGTGTGCCATCGGGGAAGTCCACGAAGACCTCTCCGGCCAGGTCGCGGAGCGCGAGCGCGTCGCGCTGCGCGAGCGGATGCACAGCCGGGAGGACCGCGACAAGACGCTCAGAGGACAGCAAGCGGGTTGCGACGCCCGCGCGGTCAACGTGCGCCTCATGCAAGCCGAGCACCGCAACGTCCAGGTCGCCGGCGGCGATCGCGGCAATGAACTGGTCACTGCCGCCGCCGCGCATGTGGATGTGCACGTGCGGATGGGCGCGGTGGAAGGCACCGAGCACGGCAGGCAAGTCGATCGCCGTCACCGTGGGGATGACGCCGACCGACAGGGTGCCGCGGACCTCGCCGGTGGTTGCGGCGGCCTCGGCCACTGCGCGCTCCGCGGCGGCAAGGGACTCCCGGGCCGATGCCACGAAGGCTTCGCCTGCGGACGTCACCTCGACGCGGCGACTGGTGCGGGCGAACAGTTGCGTCCCGAGCTCCCGTTCAAGCGCCTTGATCTGGTGGCTGAGCGCCGACTGCACCACATGGCAACGCTCGGCAGCGCGCGTAAAGCTGCGCTCTTCGGCTACGGCGATGGCGTAGCGCATCTGCTGGAGTTCCACCCATTCATGATGTCAGTTCATGGAAAGCATGTCGACAATGTGTTGGACTCATGGTGGATGCCCTGGCCACGATGAACGCATGACGACATTGGCCCCAGCCCCACAACCGGTTCCAGCGCCCGATCCTGCGCAGCCGTCTTCCGGCACCGGCGCCAGCAGCCGCGCCGGCTGGACGCTGCTCACCGCGATCGCGCCAGCCACCTGGGGCACGACCTACATCGTCACGACCCAGTTCCTACCCGAGGGCCACCCGCTCTTCGCGGCCCTCATGCGCACGCTCCCCGCCGGGCTCATCGCAATCGCAATTGCGCGCACTCTCCCACGAGGCGACTGGTGGTGGAAGTCACTAGTCCTCGGCACGCTCAACATGGCGGCGTTCTTCCCGCTGTTGTTCATCTCCGCTCAGCACCTGCCGGGCGGCGTCGCGGCCACGTTGGGCGCCATCCAGCCCATGCTCATCGCGCTCCTCGCGGTGGGTGTCCTGCACGAGAAGCTGTCGATCTGGCGACTGTCGTGGGGCGCGGCCGGAGCATTCGGAGTGGCGCTCGTGGTGCTCGGTCCCACCGCGCGCCTTGACGCAGTCGGGATCGCGGCTGGCTTGGGAGGCGCGGTGTCGATGGGGCTGGGCGTCATCCTCACCAAGAAATGGGGACTCCCCGAGGGAGCGTCCCCCGTCGCGCTCGCCGGGTGGCAACTCACCGCCGCGGGTCTCGTTCTGCTCGTGCCGGCGCTGGCCGTCGACGGCATTCCCACCATCGATGCCCCCGCCGTAATCGGCTACTTGTGGCTCGGTGTGATGGGAGCGCTGGTGACGTACAGCCTGTGGTTCGCCGGCATCGGCCGACTGCCTGTCACCGCGACCGCACTACTAGGACTCCTGGCTCCCCTCGTGGCGGCCCTCTTGGGTGTCACGATTGCCGGGGAGACCCTCACCCTCATTCAAATCATTGGCTTCGCCATTGCGCTCACCGCGATGGTCGCGGGTCAACTCAGTCCGCGTGACCGGCGGGGAGCACGGCCTCGACGCACCGCGCAATGAGGTCAAGGTCCTCACCCTCCCCCGCCGCAAAATCGCCGTCGGACCGCTTCCCGTCCGCGCTAGCTGCGGCGAAGACACTCAAGCCCGGGCCCTGACCGCCGTGCCCAACCACGCTCACTGGGTCGCCGCTCGTCATGAGCCCCAATCCGTAGCCCGCGCCGGGTTGCATGGGGTGCGTGTCCGGCGCGCCCACGAGGTGGACCTGCTTCATCGCCTCAGCCAGACTCGGACCCAAATCCCCACGCATGATGCGCGCGATTCCAGCCGCAGCATCGGCCGGATCGGCAATAAACGTGCCCGGGTATACCCAGCCCGGGTGGTACGCGCGGAGAGATTCGTCGATCTCTACCCCTGAGCATCGGCCCCAATCCTCACGCGTCTCAAAGCGCTGTGCATCGACGGAGAGCGGGGTGAGAACCATCGCATTGAGAACATCGAAGAAGCTTTCGCCGTGCGCGCGCTCGAGCGCGAGGCGCACCAAGAGATACCCGATGTTGGAGTACGCGAACTGGCCGGACTCACCGACTGTCGCGCGCGCGAGGACCTGGGAGGCGGGCCAGGGGTCACGGCGGGCCGCGACGTCCGCGCGGTAGTCGTCCCAGGGGAAGTAGTCGTTCAGCCCCGAGCGATGACTCAGCACGGACTCGAGCGACAACGGACTGCTATTCGGGTCCGCTTCCGGGAGCAGGTCACCCATGCGCGTGCCGACGGGCCAGGTGAGGAGCGCGGCGGCAGCGGTGTAGGTCTTGGCGATGCTGTACACGGGAACGATCGGCACGCGCTTCCTTTCTAGGCAAGTGATGCTCATCGTACGGCGCTCCCCCACGCTCATGAGGTTGATAGCGTCTATTGACATGTGGACCGTCAAACTCGCTGTGCCCGTAGTCGCCGTCGCGATGGCCCTGGCGTCGTGTTCGACTGAGGCTGGCGACGACGCCACGAGCGCCGTCGCAACGACGACCCCTGCCACGAGCACCGCCCCGTCGGAGAGTGCGGCAGATGCGCAGCAGCAGTACCCGGACGTCGTGGACGCTGAACTCAGCGCCAGCGGCGACGGGTTCACGATCGCGGTCACCCTCTCCTCGCCGTACGACACCCCCGAGCGCTACGCCGACGGGTGGCGGGTGATGACGGCGGACGGTGATGTCCTGTCCGAGCACACGTTGGGCCACGACCACGCGAACGAGCAACCCTTCACACGGACGAGCTCCCCATTCGAGATCCCTGATGGCGTCTCGGAAATCGTTGTCGAGGGGCGCGACCAGGAGTTCGGGTACGGCGGCGACACCGTAACGGTCGACGTGCCGCGGTGACTGCGTTGGCTTGACGCTGCCACTGCGCGACCGGGGCACCGCGCCTACCGTGGAGACATGACTATCCGGATGGACAACGTCGGCATCGTGGTCGAGGACCTTACGCGCGCGATCGAGTTCTTTGAGGTCCTCGGCTTAGAACTTGAGGGGCGCGCGGAGATCGACGGCGAATGGTCCGGACGCGTCACGGGCCTGCCTGGACAACGCGTCGAGATCGCGATGCTCCGCACCCCCGACGGCCATGGACGGGTCGAACTCTCGCGATTCATCGAGCCAGCCATCGCTGAGGATCACCGCCACGCCCCCGTCAACGCGCTGGGGTACCTCCGCGTGATGTTCAACGTCGACGACATCGACGCCGTGCTTTCGCAGGCACAGGCGCACGGCGCTGAGCTAGTCAGCAACGACGTCGTCCGCTACGAAGACGCTTACCGCCTGTGCTACATCCGTGGGCCTGAGGGGATCCTGGTCGGGCTCGCGGAGTCTCTGCCGTAGCGCTGATCGCGTTCTGGCGCGGCTAGGCCGGACCCTCGGAACCACGGCGCTGCCCCTCCACGAAGGGCATCAGGCTCGACCCGTCCCCCATCGCACCGTCCGCGATCACGCCCAGCGAACCGTCTTGGTGCAGCACCACTGCGTCAATGCCTGCCAATGAGCCGTGCCCAGATTGGCGGGCGGCGGTCTGGACGTCTGCCTCGGTGAGCCGGTGCCGGCGCAGCGACCGATGTTGCATGTCACCGCCGTAATACAGCAGTACCGGGGGCGAGTCGAGAAGGTGGCGCATGCGAGGGGACCGGGCACGCAGAGCCGCGAGCACCCACTGGATGACGACGAGAAGCACGAGCGCGACAACCGCTTGGGCGAGGCTCACGGTCTCCGCCGTGACGACACGCCCAAACGCGGAGCCCAACGTGACCGCAATCACGAAGTCCAGCGGCGTCATCTTGGCCATGGTGCGCGGACCCGTGCCGCGCAACAGGATGACCAACGTGAGGTAGCCGACAATGCCGACCAACAGCGTGTGCCAAATGGGGGTCCAGCCGGTCCAGAAGTAGCTCATGTCCATCACGCCAGGCTCGCACGGTTGAAGGCGAGAGCCAACTGCCCAACGCTGAAGCGCACACATCGCGCGTACGATTCTCGTCGTGCCCACCCTCCGCGCTACTGAACTCACCTGATGCCACCGCGCTCACCTCTGCCTCAACGCGACGGAGTCGACGCCGCGTGGATACGCACCCCCGGCATCGGCCCGGATGAAGAATCGCCGTGGGCGACAATGCGCGATTTCCTCATGGTCCGCCTGCCCGCCCGCGCGGACGTGCCCCGCATGCTGGAATCTGGCGACTTCGTGGACCAGGCCGGGCTGGCGTGGACCGGCGATGAGCCCTACCGCCCGCACACGTTCGTGTGGTTTTACCGGCCGCTACGGCCCGAGGTCCCCGTCCCGTTCCCACTGGGGATTCTCGAACACAACGACCGCTACGTCGTGGTCGACAAGCCCCATTTCATGGCGACGACGCCACGCGGCGCGCACGTCCAGGAGACCGCTCTCGTCAAAGCGAGACTGTTGCTGGACTTGCCGGAGCTGGCGCCGGCGCACCGCCTGGACCGACTCACCGCCGGAGTGTTGCTCCTGACCACGCGACGCGAGTACCGCGGAGCGTACGCCGGAGTTTTTCAGGAGCGCCGGGCCACCAAGACGTACGAGGCACTGGCTGCGTTTGACCCCGCCCTTGAGTTTCCACGCCGCGTCGTCAACCGCATCGAAAAGACGCGAGAGAGTTTGCAGGCGCTCGTGGTCCCGGGCGAACCCAACGCCGAGACCCACATCGAGATTGTCGAAGTGCGCGGCGACGTGGCGCGCTACCGCCTGTCCCCCGTCACCGGGAAGACGCACCAGCTCCGTGTCCACATGGCGGGGCTGGGCATACCGATCCTGGGTGACTCGTTCTACCCGAGCGTCCGAGACGTCCCACCAAATGACTTCAGTTCGCCTTTGCAGTTGGTCGCGCGACGTCTGCAGTTCACGGACCCTATCGACCGGGAGCCACGAGACTACGAGAGTCAGTGCTCGCTCCAGTGGCCGGCATAGCCCACGGGGAGCCTCGCTTGCCCAAGTACGCGAGACAGGAGGCCGGACCTCTCCAAGCTCCCGCATGAATCGACGCGTGCTGTCGTCACGCACCGCGCCGCACCTACACCGCGCACGCAACAGTAATTGCGGCCGCAGCGTCGATCGTCCGACTGCGACATCTTGGGCCGTCGCAGTCGGACGATCGAGATATGGATACTCCGTCGCATTGCGCACCTGCCGCATCCAATCGAAGTTCTCGAGCGATGAGTCATCGGCAAACACGGCCGCGGCGACCGCTGTGTTTCGGTGCGCGCCACCCACCGGGCGCACGCGTAGCCCCTCAGTTGCAAGAACCACTGCGACTGCTTTCCGCGCACCGTCATACGCAGCGGTGAACGCCATCCCCTGGCCGCCGGTCTCCGAGAGCCCTCGCGCCGTAATCACGTGTCGCTCCGCCGTCTGCACGACGGCAAGCGCGTGATCAAGATTCGGCTCGACGCGTTCCAGTCGACGGTTCGCCAACATCTGCTCGATCACATCAGACATGCACGTCGCCGGTCAGCACGTCGACGATCGGGCGCGATTTGACCGTCGAGACGAAGGGCGACGGCTCGTCGGTCTCCCATTCGTCACGATCGAGTCGGGTCACATTCACCGGCACGTCGAGTCGATCGCCTGCTTCGCTCGCGATCGTCGACAGGGCACGACGCGGCACAGTTCCGATGACGAGCACATCAATATCGTTCGGAAACGCCCCACTCTCGCTCGCGCGACGCGCGGCCCACGAACCGTAGATCAACACCTGGCCCGCGCCGTCGACCTCATCGAAGAGTTCGCGCAGTAAAGGAACTGGACCGTACGTGGCCGCGATGAGATCGCGCATGAGCGCAAAAAGCGGGTGGTCCTTGTTCGCCCGCACGAGTCTATTGCGTCCCTCGCGGCGATCGCGAAGCACACCGTTCTCAACCAAACGGCCCGACTCGCGATGGACGACCGGCCCACTCGCGCCCGTGCGCCGTCCGAGCTCAGATAGCGTGAACTCACGATCGGGGTGCCCCAGCACCTCTGCAAGGATCGCCCCGACCGCGTCTGAACGCACGAACGGTGTCAACTGCGACGCAGAAGTCTTCACAAAACAGGAATATATCTTCCTGTTAAGGGAAGAGTCAAGGGGTCCTTCTCAGACGTTAAACCGGAACTCCACCACGTTAAGTAGTCGAATAACCTCAGGTTGAGAACGCGGCAAAGCCGTCTCACCCGATATGACGATAATCCGCTCATGCGTGACAGTAACGCCGGGGCAAGGCCATCGTCAGAACCTGGGACCGTCGTCCCGATCCCAATCGACGGGACCCAACGCGAGGGCAGAGTCGGTCCACTCGTCGGACGCTCCTGGCCACGTCGTGGGCGGTTCGTCACCGGCATACCGATACTCTCCAAAGCGGCCGGTTGCTCCGACCCCGAGCACCCAGCCTGATGGCAAGCGACGCCACGCCCGCCACTTCTTCTTGTTGTTCGTCCTCTGAACGACGATGCCGTGCTGATCTGGTAAGCCCCATTTCGACACGGGGCTGATCACCATATCGGTGAGGTCATCCCAGAAAATCTCTCCCCGCCGTTCGTACCGGAGAGCCTGGGCAGTATGGATGAACTGTAGAGCGCGTTTGGAGCCGTCGAACTCTCTACGGTCGAGTTGAGCCCCTGTATCGTCAACCCCGACCTGGCCTGAGAAGATCTCCAGGTCGGCAAGCCGATCAGCTTCGAGTCGCTCGCGTCGGGTCACGTCGTGTCGGAAGTCGCGCATCTCCGACAGCGCTCCCCTGAATGTCGTTGCGCGCGCTACGTGGTGGTAGCGGCCAGTCAGTTCCTTCGCCCAGTTCACAGATCCGTGCAGCCCCGCGGAAACTCCCAAGCGTGCACGCAGTGGCATCCCTTCGTTTGTCCACAGGAGCCTCCTCAAGATCACTTCAGTGGCGGCGTAGAACGCCACTCCGTAGAGGTAAGGGAACATCGCGAACGGGAGCCACACTGAGAGCGCCAACGGGGCCAGTAGGTCTGGCCAGTCGAGCTCGTCCCACTTGTTGACGGTCTGGGCGGTGGTCCATGCGAGCAGGCCCAGTCCGATCAGCACGAGCGGGATCGAGAAACACCCGAGTACTCGCTGGCCCTTCTCGTCATGCTGAGCAAAGGCCGTCATCGCCGCGAGGAGAAAGATGACCGGTTGCGCGATCAGCTCGCCCCACAGGGGCAGCGATTCCAGGTTCAGGTAGAACAGGAACAGCGCGGACAGCGTGACGGTCTCGCGACGGACATGGTTGAGGATCTCAACGCCGGACTTCGCTCCTATGGACTTGAAGAGGAGCGGGAAGCCAACACCGACGAAGATGACGACGGTGTCCTTCAGTAGTTCCATCTGCCAAATGCCGATGAGCCATGCGAGCCAGACCCACAGTGCGACCCACACGATGAAGAGCCCAAAGACGCGGAGCACCGCCCATTTGAAGAGAGCGCGCGCAACAGATCTGAGAGAAGGCAGCACGACCTCGCGCCCTTTAGGGAGCACCATGGCGAGCACGACCAGCAACGCGATCAAGATCACGGACGCAAGTTCACGGTTATTCAGCATGTTTGCCCAAGCCACTAGTCACTACGGGATTCGCTCAACCGTATCTAGACACACCGACACCAGTCGGATCTCTTGACGGGCATGCGGGACCGCTGAGGGCTGAGGCGACTCCGTAACCTGCCCAACGGTCGGGTTTGCGGTAGCAGCGCGTTGGGCTTGCGCGAATGCAAGGAGCCCAACCTTGCCTAAGGCCTGTCCTGCAGAATTTCAGCGTCGAGCGGTCGCACTAGTGCGCACTGAAGACTAGCGATGGCCACCGCTAGCAGAAGTTAGAGCGCAGATCTAAATACCATCACGATCCGTAGCGGAGTAACCTATGGCCGCTCTCGCACACCTAGGTTTGGAAGCAACGCCCGCAACGAAGTTCGTGTCAGCTCTCGCAGTTCCGCTGACGAATGAGATGATTTCGGGATGACGGCCCCGCGGACCAAGCAGCTTCACAAGAACCACATCGCCGGCGAGCGCGGCGTGAGGTTGGTCCGCAGCAAACTACCCGACTACTGGGTGGTGCGCGAGCTTCAGCCCGACTACGGGCTCGACCTTCATGTCGAGGTGTTCGAGCCGGACGCGCTCGAGGCAGAGAGCGCGAACACCCTCGGCGAGCACTTCTTTGTCCAGGTAAAGGCAGTGGCGCGCGTCGAGACGGAGCTCGTTGCTGTTCGCAGTCGCATGAACGTCGCGAAGTATGAGCCCGACCCGGGCTATGGAGACGAAGTCGAGATCGAGGTCGTGAAGTTCTCTCTCGACACCACAACCCTCCTTACCGTCGAGGCCATGGGTGCGGCACTACCAGTGGTGTTGTGCCTCGTGGACCTTTCGACGGAGACCATCTTTTATGTGTGCTTGAACGATTACGTAACCAAGTCGCTCTTGCCCTACAAGCCCAACTATGAGGACCAGGGATCAGTGACGGTGATGATCCCCTCATGGAATGTTCTGGACGCGGAGGACCCTAGCTTTGCCTACCTGTGGCTGCTCGCCAGGCGCAGCAAACTCTATGCAGCCTTCAACACATTTGGATACCAATATCACGAATTGATCAGGACCACAGAAGCCCTACCCGCGATCGTGCGGGACGAGCACCAACCGCAGATGGTGACGCTTTCTCCAGAACTCAGGGTGATGGCTCGCATCTTCCTCAGAGCCTCTCTTAGGCTGGCGATCTGGACGCCAGCTGGGCCGGGCTACTGGTCGCCGCTGGAGGATGTACAGCGCGCCCTTCAGTCTCTCGCGAATGATTTTCCACCGGAAGGATTACTGTCAGCAGACGAAGCCAAGAGATACATGCACCACCTGTTCGACACCTTCCGCCGGGCGGACAATCTTGGCCGTATGTATGAAGAGCTAATTCGAGAGTGGCGACTCCCCACGGCGTTGGCGGCGCGACTGGATTATCATGAAGAGAGCCACGACAACCCGCTGCAGAGCTGAGCGCGACCGCAAGAGCGGATGACGCTTGCCCCGTTTAGCGACGTTCTTCGTGCCGGAATCGCGCTAGACGTTAAACCGGAACTCCACCGAGTTCCGGCACATAGCAACCTCTGGATCGACAGGTGGCGCGTCCGCCGCGGTCGCCCTGCAGCTGCGGGGGCAGGAGCGCAAACCGCTTCAAGCTCAACCCCATAACTGCCAGCTGATGGGCCCCGCTTGAGACACGCGCGTAACGGACGTCCCTGAAGCATCTATGTCGACTTTAGTACCCTAGAGCTATGTTTCGAATGCCGTCCTGGCGCGGTGGACGACGGTCCACCGGAGGCCGTCCGCACGACGCGACCACGCCCGTCAGCTCGCCCGAACCGAACCCGGATCACGCATGGAAGACACTCGCATTGATGAACGAGTGGATTCGCCACTCGGATGCGAAGGCCGGCGTAACGCTGGCCTTCACTGGCGTGATGGCAACGACGACGTTCAACCTCGCAAAGGACTTTGCTCCTCGGACTGCGCTGTTCGACACTCTCGTTGTCATGGCCTGCTTCTTGCTTCTCATCACCGGCGCTATGTGCGGATGGACGCTGACACCGAGAGTGAAGGACAAGGATGCAGATCGGGACACGATCAACAGGCTTTTCTTCGCCAGCATCGATCGAAATTTCAGGGGCAAGCGACAGGAGTACAGTGAGGTGCTCCATACGCTGACCTCTGATCCTGTTCAGCTGACGAAAGATCTCGCTGACCAGATACATGTCAATGCTCGGATTGCCACGGTCAAAGCAACCGCCGCAAAGTGGGCCATCCGGTGCGCTCTCGCTGCAGGAGCCGCGATCGCAGTCCTTGCCCTCGTTGTCGGCATCACGAACAGCTAGGACGCACATGGACGGCAACTACAGACCATATGACTGGACGGCCAGCTCGGCCCGGATCAAAGCGATCCTGGATCAGCCGGCGGGAGCGTACGAGGAGGTAGACGGGCTCCCTGACCGGGACAAGCTCACGTTCTCCAACGGCTTCTACGGCATGTGCTCGGCGATCTTCATTGACATCCGAGACTCGTCCGGCCTGACGTCGAAGCACAAAAGGCCCGTCCTTGCGAAGATCTACCGGTCATTCATCTCGGAAATGGTCGCAGTCCTAAATTCCGACTCCTATGTGCGCGAGGTGAATATCGTCGGCGACTGCGTGTGGGCCTCCTACAAGACGACGCAGGTCAACCACATCGACGATGTGTTCGCTACCGCAGCGCAGGCCAATACCCTCCTGAAGCTCCTCAACCACCACTACGAGAAGGCAGGGATCACCCAGCTCAGCATCGGCATAGGCGTCGAGTACGGGCGGGTCCTCATGATCAAGGCGGGGTACAGCGGCAGCACGATCAACGACGTCGTGTACATGGGCGACGTCGTCAACAGGGCAGCCCATCTGGCGCACCTGGCGGGGCGCGCTTGGGGATCGAGCCCGATCGTCGTCGGAGACGTCTTCTACTCGAACCTGAACGAGAACAATCAAGGCCTACTCCGACCGCAGTGGACGTCCGGCATCGGAACCGTGTACCAGGGAAATCCCATCATCCCGCCGATGGACGAGTGGCTCAGCTCCCTCAGTTGACATCCGGCGTCAGCCCGACCACCAGAACGTCGACCCGTAGATCTGATAGCCCATGTCGGAGGTCCCCAGGTCAGTCCACATGTTCCGCTTCGGATTACCCCCGAGCTTCGAGGTCTCATTCAGCCTGCTGTAGACGTCGGCGGTGATGTAGGTCGGGTAACGAGGATCGAGCGCAGCCAACTTCGCCGCATTGTTTGCCGCGTTCCCAACCCACACCAAGTCATTGCTGCCTCGGATGCCTGTTCGGGCGACGAAAAGCTTCGAGGTATCGATGCCAACCCGTTGCTTGAGCACGAACGTGCTCTTCGGGTACTTCTCGGCGATCTTCGCTGCCACGATTTTCTTCGATGCCCAGTTGATCTGCAGCCCACACTTCGCGGCGTCGGTGTTCTTCGAGTCCCCGATGAACACACCCATGACACGGTCCCCGTCGTAGGCCGTGATGATGCCGCCCCGCGCTCGAATGATCTTCGCTGCACAGTAGAGGTAGTTCTTGTAGACCACCGCAGCGAACCAGTCCTTGTGACCCTTGACCATCTTCGTCGACGACGCAAGATCCGCGTAGAGGACGGTTGCGTCGAGCTCGACAGCAAGGTTCTTCAGCGGAAGGTCATCGGCGTCGGGCACTTTCTGGCCTGCGCGACGCTCCCACTGCTCGTCGACAGTCTTCTGGACGTACGCATCCAGTTCATCTTTCAGACTCATGTCGAGGCTCCTCCCCCACGCTCACTCTAACCGTTCGCTTGATCAGCTTGGCCGCTGGGCAGTGTCAAAGGGTCGCAGCAGTAGGTCTGTTCGCAACCTGTCACATACGCCAGAGGTTATACGGCGAAACGGAACTCCACGACGTCACCATCGACCATCGTGTAGTCCTTGCCCTCCATACGCACCTTGCCGGCCGCCTTGGCGTCGTTCATGGTGCCGTGCTCCATGAGGTCGTCGAAGGACACGACTTCAGCCTTAATGAAGCCCTTCTCGAAGTCGGTGTGGATGACTCCGGCGGCCTGCGGCGCGGTCCAACCCTTGCGGATGGTCCACGCGCGCGCTTCCTTAGGGCCGGCGGTGAGGTAGGTCTGCAGGCCCAGCGTGTCGAATCCGATGTGCGCGAGCTGGTCAAGGCCGGACTCGGTCTGGCCGGTGGACTCGAGCATTTCGCGGGCTTCGGCGTCGTCGAGTTCGATGAGCTCGGACTCGAACTTGGCGTCGAGGAAGATCGCCTTCGCGGGCGCCACGAGCGCTTCGAGGCGCGCCTTCTTGTCTTCGTCCATCAGGCCCGCATCGTCGGTGTTGAACACGTAGATGAAGGGCTTGATGGTGAGCAGGTTGAACTCACGGAGTTCTGCGGTGTCGATGCCAGCTGCGGCCGCTCCGGCGAACAGGGTCTGCCCGGCCTCGAGGACTTCCTTGGCCTGCGACACTGCGGCCAGCTGATCCGCCGAGCCCTTCTTGATCTTGACTTCCTTCTCCAGGCGCGGAAGGACCTTCTCGATGGTCTGCAGGTCCGCGAGGATCAGTTCGGTGGCGATGGTTTCGAGGTCGCCGGCCTCGTCGGTGGAGCCGTCGACGCGGGTCACGTCTGAGTCGTCAAACGCACGTGTCACCTGGCAAATCGCGTCAGCTTCGCGGATGTTCGCGAGGAACGCGTTGCCCAGGCCCTCTCCCTCGGATGCGCCCTTCACGATGCCCGCGATGTCGACGAACGACACCGTCGCGGGGATCTCCTTCTCCGAGGAGAACACCTCGGCAAGCTTGCCCAGGCGTGCGTCAGGCAGCGGCACGACGCCGACGTTGGGCTCGATCGTCGCGAACGGGTAGTTCGCGGCGAGCACCTCAGCGCGGGTCAGAGCATTGAACAGGGTGGACTTGCCGACGTTGGGCAGTCCGACGATTCCGATAGTTAGAGCCACGGGCGACAAGTCTAGTTCGTACGGGGACGCCTTGCGTGCAGAGGGCCGATGCTGGGGTCACCCGTTGCCGCACACTCACGCGGCGCACGGCGTACAGTCGGGCTATGAGCGGTCTTGAAGAGATCTTCAATCCGGGCGCCGAGGAGACGATCGACTACCTCGCGCGCGAGAAGGTCTTGCCCGCCCCCGCGCCTGTCGCGGGCGCGCCCATTCGGGACGCTGACGGAGCCGAGTTGTACATTCCTCCCCTGCCCACCGAGGCAGTGATGCCCGAGCCGCCACGGCGACCCGAGCATCGGCCCGATGCCGAAGGCACCCGCACAGACGACGACGGGCCGAGCGCAACCTAAGTCGCGCATCGGCCCGCCGTGCGTAGTTGTTGTGACTACTTGTCGTCGATACGCAAGCCGTGCTCGCGCTCGCCCACCTCTTCGAGGAAGCGGTGACGCTCCTCGCGACGCTCGCGCTGCTCATCCGGGTCTGGCACAGGAGCAGCCATCAGAAGACGCTTCGTGTACTCCTCCTGAGGGTTGCGGAGCACCCGCTCGCGGTCACCCTGCTCGACAACTTCGCCGTCCTTGAGAACCACGACGCGGTCGGCGAGCATGTCGACCACCGCGAGGTCGTGCGAGACAAAGAGGCAACCGAAGTCGTACTGCTCCTGAAGCGCGGTGAACATCTTCAGCACTGCGGCCTGGACGGACACGTCCAGCGCCGAGGTCGGCTCATCCGCAACCAGGAGCTCAGGGTCAAGGCTGAGCGCACGCGCAATCGACACGCGCTGACGCTGACCACCCGAGAGTTCGTGGGGGTACCGGTTGGCCATCGCGCGCGGAAGTTCGACCGCGTCCAGCAATTCGAGGACCTTCTCCCGACGCGATGCCTTGTTGCCCACGTTGTGAACTTCCATGGGCTCAGCGATGCAGTCGCCCACGGGAAGGCGCGGGTTGAGGGAGCTGGCCGGATCCTGGAAGACCACACCGACGCGCTTGCGCAGAGCCTTGAGAGGCTTGCGCTTCATCTTGGTGATGTCCTCACCGAGAATCGCGACCTCACCTGACGCGGCAGGGATAAGCCCCAGCGCGGTCCGGGCGATCGTCGACTTGCCCGAACCGGACTCGCCGACCAGACCCACGATCTCTCCCCGCGACACGCTTAGCGAGACGTGATCGACCGCGCGGAACGGGGTCTTGCCCTGGCGGTGGAACTCCACCACCAGATCGGTGACCTCGAGTGCCTTGGGTCCGTCGGACTCGACTGGAGGGGTCTCGCCGCGCGTTCCCAAGCGCGGAACCGAGTCGAGCAGTCGCTTGGTGTACTCGTGCTTGGGCTCCATAAGAACCTCATGCACGGTGCCCTGCTCGACCAGGTCGCCCTTGTACATCACGGCGACGCGGTCGGCCATGTCTGCCACGACACCCATCGAGTGCGTGATCAGCAGGATGCCGGTGTTGAGTTCTTCCTTGAGCGAGCGCAGCAGGTCGAGGATCTCGGCCTGCACCGTCACGTCGAGGGCCGTCGTGGGCTCGTCGGCGATGATCACCGTCGGGTCACACGACAGCGCCATGGCGATCACGATGCGCTGGCGCTGACCGCCGGAGAACTCGTGCGGGTACTGGAACAGACGACGCTCAGGGTCGGGGATGCCGACCATTCGGAGAAGCTCGATCGCCTTCTCGTCGGCTTCCTTGCCGTAGGCCTTGCCGTGAAGTTCCAATGCCTCGACCATCTGAGTCCGGACCGTGAGGACCGGGTTCAGGGCCGTCATGGGCTCCTGGAAGACCATGGCGACATCGTCACCACGCATCTTGCGCAGGCCCTTGCTCGACATGGTGTCCACGCTCTTGCCCGCAACGTTGATCTTGCCGTTGATGGTGGCGTTGCGGGGCAGAAGCCCAAGCGCGGAGGTCGAGGTCACGGACTTGCCGGAACCGGATTCACCCACGAGCGCCAGGACCTCGCCCGGCTTCACGTCGAGCGAGATGCCCTTGACTGCGTGGACCCGTCCAAACTCGGTGTTGAACTTCACATCGAGATCGGTGAACGACAGGACCGAGTCGCCCTCGAGTGGCGCGTTGGTGGTGTTGTCAGTCGTCGTCATGATCAACCGTCCTTGCCCTGGCGGGGGTCAAACGCATCGCGCAGACCATCGCCAATGAAGTTCACGCTGAGCGCGATCGCGAGAATGAACACACCGGGGAACCAGAACAGCCACGGTCGCGATGTGAACGCCGTCTGGTAGTCGCTGATGAGCGATCCCAGCGAGATGTCTGGCGGCTGCACACCGAAGCCCAGGAAGGACAGCGACGTCTCCAGCAGAATCGCCGAAGCGATTGCAAAGGTCGTCGCCACGATGATGACACCAATGGTGTTGGGCAAGATGTGACGGAAGATGATCCGCCAGTTTCCCGTGCCGATGGCCTGTGCGGCAGCAACGAACTCGCGTTCGCGCAGCGACAGCACCTCTCCGCGCACCAGGCGCGCAAGGCCGGTCCACGTCACTGCCGCCAGCACTACCGCCAGCGCCCAGATTCCTGCGCCACTCGCGATGCTTCCCAGGACTGCGGCGAAAACCAGCAGCGGGATGATGATGAACAGGTCGGTGATGCGCATCAGCAGTGACTCTGCCCACCCGCGGAAGTAACCCGCGACGGCGCCAATAATGGTACCGATGATCGTGGACAGGATGCCCACGACGAACGCGATGACAAGCGAAATCTGCGTGCCACGCATCACCAGCGCGAAGTAGTCGCGACCGGTGGTGTCCTGCCCAAACGGGTGCTCGCCAAAGTGGAAGAAACCCATCGTGGGCTTACCGCCGTTGACGACTGTTCCCGTCTTGGTGAAGTCCTGATCCCACCAACCGGGGATGGGGCCAATCCCGATCGAGGTGAAGGCAAGAAGCGTGATGAACACGAGCACGGCCAAGCCAGCGATCGCACCCTTGTGGCGGAAGAACCGCCGGCGCACCAGTTGGCCCTGACTGTAGGACTTGTCGGCGAACTTGGGGTCGTCGATGTCACCGCCCGCGTGAGGCAGCGGCTCCGGAGCGCCCTGCATCGCGGTGTCGCGATTTTCCTCACTCATGAGTAGCTCCGTTCATACGAATCGAGAAGTAGCGGTCCATCACGGCACTACCTCCTAATCCGCGGGTCAAGGGATGCATAGGCAAGGTCAGCAACGAGGTTCATGATGACCGCGGCAGTACCCGTCACCAAGAAGAACGCCATGACCGGGTTGGGGTCGACATGCTCAAGGCCCTCCTTGAACATCGCTCCCATACCCTTCCATCCAAAGACGGTCTCCGTAATCACCGCGCCACCAATGAGCGCCGCGAAGTCCAGCGCGATGATGGTCGTGATCGGGATCAACGCGTTGCGGAACGCGTGCTTGGTGATCACCGTGCGCTCGGACAGACCCTTGGAACGGGCAGTGCGCACGTAGTCCTGGTTCATCGTCTCCAGCATCGACGAGCGCGTGTAGCGCGAGTACGTCGCGACGGATATCAGCGTGAGCAGGATCGACGGCAGCAGGAGCTGGGTGCCCCAGTCGAGGGTGGTCTCCCAGAAGTCGCCTTGGAAGTTAGGCGTCGATGCGCCAATCGTCGAGATCGGTCGCGGCTTGAGTTCGAGGAATCCGCCCCACGCATACACCAAGTGGTCGGTGAACGTCATGGCCGCCATGAACACCGCGGTCACCGCGGACATGGCCATGGCTTGGCCCCTGGAGTAGCCGCCCCAGAAGTAGCCCACGATGAGGCCCACCACCACGGCAGAAACCAATAGACCAAGAAGCAGCCACCAGTTTGGTTCCGCGAGAATCGGCTGCAATGCGAAGTAAAGGATCGCTCCGACACCAACGGTCGTCAGCGTCGAGTACAAGACACGCTTGTTGCCCAAGCCAGTGATCAGCGCAGTGAGTCCAACGGCGAACGCGGCGGAAACCAGGATCACGATGACCGGACCGAGCGCCGGGCTACGCCACCAACCGACGTAGGTGAAGTACAGCAGCGCGACGATCACGAACACTGCGGTCGCTCCGCCAGTGAAAAGGCGGCGCTTGATATGGCCGCCCATGATGCCTTGCAGGATGAATCCCAGCACCACTCCGGCTATCACCGCTTGTATGACAGATATTTGTGGATCCGCTATCCAGTCGTTGTAACGGATCGCGCCGTACTCCTTAAGGAGCACCGCGGCCCAGAACACGGGTAGCGAGAAGAATAGGAACGTCAGGAACGTCACGACGTAGTCAAAGCCGGAGTACTGACGGATCGCGGTGAGAATACCGACGATGATGCCGATGATGATGGCGGCGAAGGTAGCGATAGTCACCAAGCGCAACGTTGCGCTTGCGGACTGCTGAAGCATTGACAAGACGTCAGTGCCGGAGCGGTCGGTGCCCAGGTCGCAGGCTCCGTAGAAACAACCGGCAACGCCGGTGAGCCAGCCCCAGTAACGCTCGTACCAGGGCAGATCGAGGCCCATGGTTTCGATACGTCCGTCGATGAGAACATCGCGATTGTTCGCGGTGGACTGGCGGAGATCTTCGAGCGGGTCGCCCGAGTTAATCACCATTATGTACAACAGGAAAGAACCGACGAACAAGACCCCGAAGGAGATCGCCAGTCGCCTGAGGATGTAGCGAGTCATAAAGAGACTTCCTCTTGGACAGTGAGACGCCCGCTCGCCACTTCGCTACTGGAGCGACGCTGGTCCGCGGGCACCTCACATGTGACCGGTGGGGTGGGGCCGTGAAGCCCCACCCCACCGGCGAGTGCTGTGCTAGGTGGGTAAGCCTAGCGGACCCACTCCTCAGCGTTCCACACGATGCCCGACTGCGATGGGTTCGGGATCACGTTCTGGATCGTCGAGTCCCAAGCAGCGACACCGGGGTGTGCGAACAGCGGGATGCCGAACAGCGAATCCCACAGTTCACCCTCGATGACGACGAGCTGCTCCATCTGAGCCTCGGGGTCGAGCGTGGCGGTCAGCTCGTCCCATCCAGCGTCGACGGTCTCGTTGGAGTACATGCCGTAGTTCTGCGGACGCTCGGTTCCGTAGATGTTCTGGCCCGAGGTGATCTGGCCGGAGCCGGACCAAGCGAACATGGCGACGTCGAAGTCACCTGCGCCCAGGTCTGCCGAGAAGAACTCGGAAGAACCGTTGTCCACGATCTCGAAGCCGGCCTGGTCGCACGAGTCCTTGATCAGTGCGGCCACGTCGGTACGACGGGGGTTCGGGGTGTTGTAGCCCAGGCGAACCTGAACGGGGGTTTCGGCACCGGACTCAGCGATCTTGGCGGCAGCGCCGTCAATGTCGACCTCGTCGTAGCGGCCGTCGTAGGCAGCGGAAACGAGCTCCTCGTAGCCTTCCTGGAAGGGCAGACGCTCACGAGCGTTCATGACCTCAGCCTCAGGTGCGATCGGGGAGATCAGGTTGTCAACGATGAGCTGACGGGGCACGCACATGGCGAAGGCCTCGCGGAGCTCAAGGCTGTCAGCGAAAGCAGCACCCTCGGCGAAGTTGAAGTCGAGGTGCTCCCACACGAGAGTGTCGTAGGTGCCAACGGTGACCGACTCACCAATGGCCTCAAGCTGGTCGAGGGTGTCGACCGTGGCCTGGGGCTCGATGACGTTGAGGTCACCGTTCTGCAGCGCCTGCACGTGCGTGTCAGCAGCGGCGAAGCGGAAGGTCAGGTTGCCGGTTGCCGGCGGGGTGCCCCAGTAGTTCTCGTTCGGGACGAGGGTCAGCGACTGACCGGCTTCCCACGAACCGTAGGTGTAGGGACCCGAGGACAGTGCGAGTGCCGGGTCGGGCAGCTCGCCTGCGGTGGGCGACAGCCATCCGGTGTTCCAGAACTCTGCAACGGGTGCGAGGGTGTCGGTGTCGCCGGCCTGGATGGCGGTAACCATCTCTTCGAGCGAAATGCCACCCTGCTCAGCTGCGATGTGCGCGGGGAAGTCCACGACGGTCGTCAGCATGTAGTCGGGGTACGGGTTGGTGTACTCGACGGTGAAGGTCTTGCCGCCGGGCTCGCCCTGCGGACCCTCGGGAACGCGGTCGCCGTAGTCCACACCACTGACGTGGTTGAACATGGCTGCGTCGTCGACCATGAGCGACTGAGCGGCCCAGGTCAGCAGCACGTCTTCGTACTTGATGGGCTCACCGTCGGACCACACAGCGTCGTCCGCGATGGTGTACTCGACGACCATGGGGTCTTCCGAGATGAGCTCGACGTTGCCGAACTCCTCGTTGACCTGAATGCCGGAGTTCTCGTCAAAGTAGACGAAGGTCTGGCGAACACGCTCGTTGATGACCGAGTTGTACGTCGAGTAGGTGTCAGGGGTCAGGTCGTTGTAACCGTCCCACTGGTCCTCACCAACGGAAATGAAAATGGTGTCATCGTTCGAGCCAGTTGCAGCCTCGGTCGTGGCCTCGGTCGACGGCGACTCGGACATCGCGTCGTCGCTGTCTCCAGCATCCGAGGTGCACGCCGCCAGGGCGAGGGTGGAAGCAGCGAACAGTGCTACTCCCTTTCCCATCGTGCCGATCTTCATACTTGTTCCTCTCGCATCACGCGCCAACGATGACTCACGGGTTGGGGACGACATCTCTGGCGCGAAGGGGAAGCGGGGAGTTTCCCCACTCGTGCCGAACAGGTTAAGTAACGGTTTGTGTCAGATTCGTTTCGAGGGGCCCCAGAACGGGTGATTGTGCCTGAAATGTGACAAAACTCTGCATATCGTGCACTCAATGTGACCTACGCCACACTCAATCGTGACCTTGAGCCAAGCCATGTCAGACGTCCGTGGAAGGCTGACGTCATGGTCGAGATCCTCCTTGTCATCGTGTCGCTCCTCGCCGGCCTTGGGGTGGGCTACGCGCTCGCCGCACGCCGCGCATCGGCCCTGCGAACCGAAGCCGCCGTCGCTTCGTCACGGGCCACGGACCTCGAGGCTCAGGCGCACGCAGCTGCGTCCACGCGCGAAGCGCTCACACGTAGGGAGGCGGAGCTTGCGGCGGCGCATCAGCGCATTGAATCGCTGACGCAACAAGCAGCGGCCGATGCCGGCGCGGCTGAGCGTCGTGAGCAACGGTTGGTCGTTGAGCACGAGAAGTATGTGCAGCAGGTGCGTGGGGACCACGAGACGATGCGGCGCGAGTTCGAGGCGCTGTCCGCGAAGACGCTAAGGGCCTCCCAAGAGTCGTTGCTCGAGGTAGCAAAGGAGCGACTCACGCGGGAACGTGAAGCCGGTGAGGCCGAGATGGCCAAGCGCGAGGCGGCAGTGAAGCAGCTCGTTGAGCCGTTGTCCAAGGCGCTCGAGCAAGTGCAACGCCAGACCTCCGACGCCGACAAGGCGCGCGCCAGTTCGCAGGCGCAGATGACGGAGCAGGTCAAGCAAATGCTCGAGGCCTCGGCCAAACTTGATCAGCGCACGAGCGAGTTCGTGAACACGTTGCGCCGCTCAGATGTCCGAGGAAACTGGGGCGAGGTGCAACTACGCCGGGTCGTGGAATTGGCCGGGATGGTGCAGCACGTGGACTTCACCGAACAGGACTCGGTGCGCAATGCGGACGGAGAACTCCTGCGCCCGGACATGACGGTCCGCTTGGCAGGTGGACGCACCATCGTGGTGGACTCCAAGGTGGCGCTTGCGGCATTGCTCGAGGCGTTCGAGACTGACGACGAAGCCGTCCGCTCATCACGACTCGCCGCGCACGCACGCCACGTCAAGAAGCATGTCGACGACCTCGCCGCAAAGAAGTACTGGGAACAGTTCGACTCGGCGCCCGAGTTCGTCGTGATGTTCGTGCCGTCGGAGGCCTTCTACCAGGCGGCCCTCGAGCAGGATCCGCAGCTGCAGGAGTACGCCTACGGCAAGCGAGTGTTCATCGCCAGTCCCACCACACTCGTCGCGATGCTGCGCACCGTCGCACACGCGTGGAAGGAAGACGCCCTCGCCAAGAACGCGCAGGAAGTACTCCAAGCAGGGCGCTTGCTCCACGACCGACTGTCGACAATGGGCGAGCACCTAGCGAAGGTCGGGCGCGCAATCGAGGCAGCCGGCAAGGCCTACAACAACACGGTGGCGTCTCTCGAGTCACGCGTACTGGTGACCGCCCGCAAGTTCGGGGACATGCAGCAGATCGAGGGCGAGTTGGAAGCACCGGAGCAGGTCACGACCGACGTGCGAGCACTCGCCGCCCCAGAACTGCGCGACTGACTCCTCTCCCCTGGCGTCACTGCTGCCCTAGGCGCCCACATCCACCAGGCCTCCCGCACTCCCCTGGGCACCCGTGTTCCCCTGGCCGGCGATACTCGGCGGGATTCGCTAGCTGACGGCGCCCTGGCCGTACATGCTCGGTGGGAAAGATTGATCGACTTGCCCCTGGCCATCAGAGTCCGGCGCAGCCGGGCATTCCGGTCAAGGCCGTCGTCGCTACCGCCCCAGTAGGCGTCTGGGGTCACGTCGAGCGCGGAAAATGACCGAGAGTGCCTACTGGAGCGCGGCAGGCCGCGGCGCCACAATCACTGGAACCGCGTCTGGCAGCAAACGGTGACGAACCGGCCCATCGGCGCACCACCGAGAAGTGACGGCCAGGGCGCCGCAAACGCCCAAAGCCCGCCGAGTATGTACGGCCAGGGGAAGTGGGGCGCAGTGCGCCCGCTAGGCCTTCATTGCCTGGTCTGCGGCCTTGAGGTCGGCGCGGATCTCGCGCGGCAGCGAGAACATCAGGTCCTCCGTGGCGGTCTGCACTTCCTGGACCGTCGAGTAGCCGAGCCCATCGAGGCGCTCGAGCAGGTCGCGCACCAGGATCTCGGGCACAGACGCACCGGAGCTCACGCCCACGGTCGTCACGCCCTCAAGCCAGGACTCGTCCAGTTCGGCTGCGCGGTCAATGCGGTACGACGAGTCAGCGCCAGCCTGCAGCGCAACCTCAACGAGGCGCACGGAGTTCGACGAGTTCGCCGAGCCCACGATGATGACGAGCTCGCACTCAGGGGCCAACTTCTTCACGGCGACCTGGCGGTTCTGCGTGGCGTAGCAAATGTCGTCGCTGGGCGGGTCCTGGAGGTTCGGGAAGCGCTCGCGCAGGCGACGCACTGTCTCCATGGTCTCGTCGACCGACAGCGTGGTCTGCGACAGCCACACGACGTTGTCCGGGTCAGCAACCTCGACGGAGTCGGCTTCTTCGGGGCTGTTCACGACGATGGTGTGCTCGGGCGCCTCGCCGGCGGTCCCTTCGACCTCTTCGTGACCGTCGTGGCCGATGAGGAGAATCGTCTGCTCCGCCTTCGCGAAGCGCACTGCTTCCTTGTGGACCTTGGTCACGAGCGGGCACGTGGCGTCGATCGTGAGCAGGTTGCGCTGGTCCGCGCTTTCGCGGACCGCAGGCGACACTCCGTGAGCGGAGAACACGACGCGAGCACCCTCGGGTACTTCGTCGGTCTCGTTCACAAAGATGGCGCCACGCTCGGAGAGGGTTTCCACCACGTACTTGTTGTGGACGATCTCCTTTCGCACGTAGATCGGGGCGCCGTGGAGCTCGAGCGCCTTCTCGACGGCGATCACTGCGCGGTCAACGCCAGCGCAGTAGCCGCGAGGCGCGGCAAGGAGGACTCGCTTGGAGGAGGTGTCAGGCATGCGTTCCATCCTACGTGCCACGCGCGAACGCACCACCACCCGGTCAGTGCTCTCTGGCACGCTGGGTCCCGTGACCGAATCGCCCGATGCCCCCGCACCTTCCGTGAGCCTTCCAGGCACGGCGGGCGAGACCTCGGCGGAGCGCCCGTGGCCGGTCAGGCACCTCAGCCCCAAGATCCGCGACTACATCGCGCGCATGCCGCCAGTGTGGGTGGAGGGGCAGGTCCTCAACGCCAAACGCTGGAAGCACATGGTGTTTCTGACCCTGCGCGACACCGACGAGCAGATGTCGCTCAAGGTCACCCTGCCAGCCGCAGAGGTCGATCAGTTGAGCGTGCCATTCGTCGATGGCGCCCGCGTGGTCGTGCATGCCAAGCCATCGTGGTGGGTCAAGAATGGCGACCTGCAAATGGCCGGCGAAACGGTCCGCTCGGTCGGATTGGGCGATCTGCTCGCCCGCATCGAGATGCTGAAGGAAGATCTCGCCCGTGAAGGCCTCTTCGATCCCTCCCTCAAGCGCGACCTGCCGCTCGTGCCACGCCGGGTGGGGCTGGTGTGCGCGAATCAGGGCGACGCGGAGCACGACGTCATCGAGAACGCCCAGCGCCGCTGGCCCGCGGTCGAGTTCACAATTCGACGCGTCACCGTGCAGGGCGTCCGCTGCGTGCCGGAGACAACCGCGGCGATCGCGGAACTCGACGCCGATCCGCAGGTCGATGTCATCGTGGTCGCCCGCGGCGGCGGTTCGTTCGAGGACCTGCTGCCGTTCAGTGACGAGACGCTCGTGCGCGCTGCGGCACGGTGCGAGACGCCTCTTGTCAGCGCGATCGGACATGAGAAGGACTCGCCACTTCTCGACCTCGTCGCGGACTATCGCGCCTCTACCCCAACGGACGCGGGCAAGCGCATCGTCCCCGACGCTGACGTCGAGCGGGCACTCATCCAAGAATTGACGGCCGATGCCGGGGTCGCCATGGCGTCCCGCCTCACCCGCGAGCGCGACGGGCTCACGCAGTTCCTGTCGCGCCCGGTGCTCGCGCAGCCCCAACGCATGCTGGATCCGTTCATCGACCATCTCGGCCACGCACGCGACGCGTCTCGGCGGTCCCTGATCGCAATGCTCACGCACGCGACCTCGACTACTCGCGAACTCTCCGCGAGCCTGCGAGCCCTCAGCCCCCAGGGCACCCTTGACCGTGGTTACGCCATTGCCAGGGATGCCTCGGGCGCTGTGGTGACGGAAGCATCGGCCCTCTCAAGTGGCGCAGGCGTGCACGTGCGATTCGCTTCGGGTAGCGCCGATGCCACGGTCACCGAGGTGTACGCGGAGCGCCAGTAGCGCGGCGGGACCTTAGCCAGCAATCCCAAACTTGCCGAGCATCTTGGACCTGCCGCCCTTGGCGGACAGCCGTTCACGAGCGGCGCTCGAGTACTCCTTGCCAAACTTGCGACCCAGCTTCGCGATGATCGCGTCGGGAACCTGCTCGTTGGCGATGAGGGCATAGACGACCTCGGGGGTCTTGTCTGCCGCGAGGTCGAGGTAGATGTCCTCGGGCATATCGGGGCGCGGGTTGCGCGCCACACCGGCGCGCACGGTCGCGGACTCGTCGCGCACGAGCTTGAGCAGCAACGTCAGGGGGGTGTTGGGGTGGGCCGCGGCAGCTGCGCGGATCATCGCCTCGTCGGCCTTTGCGAACCGCACAAGTTCCTGGTCAGACAGGTTCTCGTCGAGGTCCTTCAAGCTTGCCAGGGCGGTCTGGCGGGAATAGTTCTCACTAAACATGTTCACTCCGTTGTGAATCAGGAAGCATCAGCATGTCATGAGAGGGATGAGGCCCCCAACTATGACGCTGTAAGTTGAGACATATGCCACACAGTAACGAAGACGTGCAGAACCTCACCTACGAGGAGGCACGCGATGAACTGATTGCGATCGTCGCAAAGCTTGAGGCCGGTGCAGCCACCCTCGACGAGTCCGTGGGCCTGTGGGAGCGAGGCGAGGCGCTTGGCGCGCGTTGCCAGGAACTGCTCGACGGCGCTCACGAGCGCATCAACGCCGCTAGCGGCAATGACGAGGCGGCCGACGCGCTCTCCGACGCCGGCATCATCGGCACCGTCCCGGCCGATCCCGCTGAAGACGACGACGAAGGCGAGACCCAGTCGTGACGCGCGGCGCACTCGTCATCGGCGAGGCCGTGGTGGACGTCGTGGTCGCCGCGGACGGCAGCCAAGCCCGTCACCCCGGCGGCTCCCCCGCCAATGTGGCGCTAGGGCTCGGCCGCCTTGGACGCCCCGTTCAGTTGCTCACTCACCTGGGACACGACGACGACGGCCGGCTCATCACCGATCACCTGCACGACTCCGGTGCCGCGCTCTTGCCGGGCAGCGCCACCGCCGAGCGCACCCCTGTCGCGACCGCGCACCTCGATGCGACCGGGGCGGCGACCTACGAGTTTGATCTGGCATGGAAGGTCAGCGGGGATGCCGAGGCTCCGCGCGAGTTGCTCGTCGTGCACACCGGTTCGATCGCCGTGACCCTGGAGCCAGGCGCGAGCGCCACCGCCGACATCGTTCGCGACCTGCGCGACGTGGCCACAGTGACGTACGACCCCAACGCCCGCCCCTCACTGATGGGGGATCCGGCCGATGCTCGGGTCGCCGTCGAGCAGATGGTGGCCTTGGCGGACGTGGTCAAGGTGTCCGACGAAGACCTCGAGTGGTTCTCTCGCGACGGCGAGAGCATTGACGACCTCGCGGGATCGTGGCTTGAAGCGGGACCCGCGCTGGTCGTCATCACCCGTGGCGGCGACGGGGCGACGGTCCTCACGGCCGATCACCGCTTCGACGTAGCCGCTCCCGCAGTCAAGGTCGCAGACACTGTGGGTGCAGGAGACTCCTTCATGGGTGGCCTCATTGACGGTCTGTGGGCTGCGGGCCTCTTGGGAGCGGAGCGCCGCGAAGGCTTGCGCGCTGCGGATCCGGCAACGCTTCGCAGGGTTGTCGAGCGCTGCATCGCGATCGCCGCAATCACGGTTTCGCGCTCGGGCGCCAACCCGCCCACGCTCGCCGAACTCGCGTAACCGAGGCGGTCGACCGGGCCCCAGCATCGGCCCATCTCACGGCTGTGCTCCCGCACGGGGAACCAGGGGTTCTGAACGGGCGCAAGATGGTGCCAGAATGTGTGCCATGGCAAGCAACGAGGCACCTGAATACCGCATCGAACACGACACCATGGGCGAGGTCCGCGTACCCGCGAACGCCCTGTACCGCGCGCAGACACAGCGTGCCGTCGAGAACTTCCCGATCTCGGGCACCACGCTTGAGCGCCGCCACATCGAGGCGCTTGCACGCGTGAAGAAGGCGGCCGCACGCGCCAACTCTGAGCTTGGCGTGCTGGACCAGGACATCGCTGACGCGATCGTGGCTGCCGCGGACGAGGTCGCCTCGGGCGAATACGACGAGCACTTCCCCGTCGACGTCTTCCAGACCGGCTCCGGAACCAGCTCGAACATGAACACCAACGAGGTGCTCGCCACGCTTGCCACGCGCAAGCTTGGCGCAGACGTGCACCCCAACGACCACGTGAACTGCTCGCAGTCCTCCAACGACGTGTTCCCCACCTCGGTGCACGTCGCCGCCACGTCGCAGTTGGTCAACGACCTCTTGCCCCAGCTCGACCGCCTCGCGCAGTCGCTGGAGGCCAAGGCGTCCGAGTTCTCCGAGGTCTACAAGTCGGGCCGCACCCACCTGATGGACGCGACGCCCGTGACCCTGGGCCAGGAGTTCGGCGGATACGCGGCCGCTATTCGCTACGGGATTGAGCGCCTCGAGGCCGCTCTCCCCCGCGTCGCCGAGGTCCCCCAGGGCGGCACCGCAGTCGGTACAGGCATCAACACCCCTGACGGCTTCCCGCAGCGCGTCATCGCGCTACTCGCCGAGGACACCGGTCTGCCCATTACGGAGGCCCGCAACCACTTCGAGGCGCAGTCCGCGCGCGACGGACTTGTCGAGGTGTCCGGTGCGTTGAAAACCGTCGCCGTATCGCTGACGAAGATCTGCAACGACCTGCGCTGGATGGGCTCGGGCCCCAACACCGGCTTGGGCGAAATCGCACTCCCCGACCTGCAGCCCGGCTCGTCGATCATGCCCGGCAAGGTCAACCCGGTCATCCCCGAGGCCACACTCATGGTGTGCGCACGTGTCATCGGCAACGACGCGACCGTTGCATGGGCCGGCGCCTCGGGCGCATTTGAACTGAACGTGCAGATTCCGGTCATGGCGCTGGGCGTGCTCGAGTCGATGCGTCTGCTGGGCAATACCTCGCAGGTCCTTGCCGAGCGCACCATCGACGGCATCACGGCAAACGTGGACCGCGCCCGCTTCCTCGCGGAGGCTTCGCCGTCGATCGTGACGCCGCTGAACCGTGTCATTGGCTACGAGAACGCCGCCAAGATCGCCAAGCATGCCGTGAAGGCGAGCCTGACGGTGCGTGAAGCGACAATCGACCTGGGCTTCGTGGAGCGCGGCGAGATCACCGAGGCGCAGCTCGACGAGCTCCTGGACGTGACGACCATGGTGGGAGAGAACCGCTAGCGGTTCCCCACTCTCACCACGGTCTACGATTGCCAATGGTGGAGCACGCAGGCGCCCGCACGTGAGGCAGCCAAGGCTCGACGTTCTCCACCCGGTGATGCCGCAGTAGCGCGCATTGACCGCGCACCGGCGCACACCATCAATTTTCACCTGGATGGAACAGTGCGGCCGTGGATGCGTTGCACTGTTCAGGAGGCAATCATGAGTCCAACTCGCGTTCTGATCCTGGGCGGCGGCTACGTCGGCCTGTACACCGCCCTGACCCTCAAGAAGAAGGCCGGCAACCACGTCGACATCACCATCGTCGACCGCCGGGCTTACATGACGTATCAACCGTTCCTGCCTGAAGCGGCCGCCGGCTCCATCGAGCCGCGCCACGTCGTGGTGCCGCTGCGCAAGGAGCTCAAGGGCGTCCGCATCGTCCAGGGCAAGATCACCGACATCGTTCACGACGAACGCCGCGTGCGCGTCGAGACCGACTTTGGCGGCGACCAGGACCTCGAGTACGACGAGGTCGTCGTGGCGCTAGGTGCGATCCCACGGACCCTTCCGATCCCTGGCCTTGCCGAGATGGGCATCGGCTTTAAATGGGTCGAGGAAGCGATCAACCTGCGCAACACCGTGCTGGGCCGCATCGCCCGCGCGGCCACCACCGAGGACCCGCACGTGCGGCGGCGCCTGCTGACCTTCGTCTTTGTGGGAGGCGGCTTCGCGGGAATCGAGGCCTATGCTGAAACCGAAGACATGGCCCGAGCGGCCCTGCGCTACTACCCCGAGCTCAAGCCCGCCGATCTGCGCTTCGTGATGGTCGAGGCCATGCCGCGCATCCTGCCCGAGATGGGCGAGGAAATGGGCGGCTACACGCTCGAGGTGCTTCGCAAGCGCGGCATGGAGATCTACCTCGCCACACGCCTCGAGAGCTGCGAAGAGGGCCGCATCAAGCTCTCTGACGGCCAGGAATTCGACGCGGACACCGTGGTGTGGACCGCGGGAGTCAAGCCCAATCCCGTGCTGGGCGCTTCCGACCTTCCCACCGGCCCACGCGGCCACGTCAATGCGCTGCCAACCCTGCAGGTTGCCGATGACGACGGCAACGTCGTGCCCGGCGCCTGGGCAGCTGGCGATTGCGCCCAGGTCCCTGACCTCGCCAAAGGTGAAGGTGCATGGTGCGCGCCATCAGCGCAGCACGCGGTGCGCCAAGCTCGGCTGTTGGGCGCCAATCTCGCCAACCAGATTCATGGCCGCGAGGTGAAGGAGTACAAGCACAAGCACCTGGGTACGGTGGCATCGCTGGGCCTCAACAAGGGTGTCGCGCAGGTCATGGGTGTGAAGCTGCGTGGATGGCCCGCATGGTTCATGCACCGGACCTATCACATGAGCCAAATTCCCTCGTTTAACCGCAAGGCCCGCGTGGTGGTGGACTGGACGACGGCGCTGTTCTTCCGTCGCGACCTGGTTTCGCTGGGTCGGATCCACGAGCCTCGCCGGGCCTTCAAGGAGGCTGCGGACAGTTAGTCGGGCCGATGCCGGGGTTGGGCTGGGCAATCCAGCCCACTCCCGTCTGGGCTTAGGCGGCGTCGGTGGCGGCTTCGTTGACGAGGTGCTCCACCGCGCACGCGGCGTAGGCCGACGTGGCGAGCTCGTCGAGTGCGTCGGCGTCGAGCACGTCCGATTCAAAGCGCACCACCGAAACGGCGAGCACGGAGTCGAAGCGCACCGAGGCTGCCGCTCCTTGGGCACGCGGGCGAACTGACCTCAGTGCGCTGACGGCTCGTTGGGCGGAGAGATCGGTCACGAACCACCTCACCGGCCCGGCGGCGAGCAGGGGCCCGCGGGCATGGCCGCCATCGAAGTGGATCTGCTCGACGCAGGGGTCGTGAGCGTTCTGCGCCGGCCACTGAGACACCACATGTCGGAAGGCGTGCGCGCACATCGATGCCTCGGCGAAGTCGCCGACGATCACAGTGGTGCCGCCGTGGGTGTCGAGGGACACCGTCAATTGCGGCACCGCAGATGCCAGTGCAGCGACGTGCGCCAGTGCTGAGACCGAGATCGACATCTCACGCTCCTTGTCACGGGTGGGGCGCACTCGATGCGCGCTCGTGACAGTGACGATAGCGACCCCCAACGCATTTTGGCAATACCTACGTTGCGAAAAGATAGGGCCAGCCGCGCGCCATCACGCGAGCGACAGGAAGACCTTCTCCAACCGGGCCAGGTCCGCCTCGCGACCCTCCTCGTCCGCAGAGGCCAGGCACTCGCGAACAGACGAAGAGATGATCATGAATCCTGCGCGGTCGAGCGCCTTGGACACGGCGGCGAGCTGCGTGACGGTGGGCTCACAGTCGCCACCCTCCTCGACCATGCGGATCACGCCATCCAACTGCCCGCGGGCACGCTTCAGGCGATTGAGCGCTGCACGCTGAACCTCAGCATCGGCCGCCATGTCACTTACCCCGCAACCACGGGAAGAACGAGCGCCCGGCGGGCTTGTCGTGGCCCTCGCACCACTGACCGGCAGGCACGCGGGCCTTCACCGAATCAACATGCTGACCACAACCGGTCCAGGTGGTCTTGCCGCATTGGCGGCAGGAAACGGGCGAACACATAAGCGACTCCTTAGGTCGTAGCTGAAGTTGCTTCGACAATACCCCCAGGGGTATATTGTTTGCAACCCCAAGGAGGACCACATGGCCCACAAAGTCGTCATCATCGGCGCAGTCGCGGCAGGAATGTCCGCCGCCACTCGCCTACGCCGCCTCGACGAGAACGCACACATTGTCGTCCTCGAGGCCGGCGAGCACGTGTCATTCGCCAACTGCGGATTGCCGTACTACGCCGGCGGCGTGATCGAGGAGCGCGACGCCCTGCTGCTCCAGACCCCGGAATCGCTTCACGCTCGGTTCAATCTTGACGTGCGCACGCGCTCGCTCGTCACGTCCATCGACCCCGCCGCGAAGACGGTGACGATCGATTCCGGCGAGCACAGCGACGCCACTGAGTCATACGACTCACTCATTCTTGCGCCCGGCGCGCGACCCATCGTTCCGCCCATCCCTGGAGCCGAGCGCGCGCTCACGTTGCGCGACGTCGCCGACGTCGACCGCGTGGTCGCAAGCATGGAGGGTGCCTCAACTGCCGTCGTGATCGGCGCCGGCTTCGTAGGCCTCGAGATCGCGGAAAACCTCGCACACCGCGGCCTGTCCGTGACCGTCGTTGAACTCGCCGACCAGGTCCTCAGCGCACTCGACCCGGAGCTTGCGATTCGCATCCAGGACCGGCTTGAGGCCAACGGCGTACGAGTACTGACGCGCACGCAGGCGACTGCCATCACGGCCGATGCCGTGGTCACCGAAGGCCCCGACGGCACCCAGGAACGGCCTGCCGACCTCGTGATTGCGTCGATCGGGGTCCGTCCCGATAGCCAGCTCGCGACAGATGCGGGTCTCGTCCTTGCACCCAATGGCGGCATCGCCGTCGACGATGCGATGCGCACCTCAGAACCTGACATCTACGCGGTCGGGGACGCCGCGGCCAAGGCGGACGCCTTCAGCGACGGCCCCACGTTGATCCCTCTTGCCAACCTCGCCAACCGTCACGGACGACGCGTGGCTGATGCCATCGCGGGCCGTGATGTGAACGTCGGTCCCTCGATCGGCACCGCGGTGGTGGGCGTGTTCGGTCTCACCGCAGCCGTGACTGGCCGCACCGAGCGCCGCCTTCGCGCCGAGGGCCGCCCGTACCGCGCACTCCACACGCACCCGCTGAACCATGCGGGCTACTACCCAGGAGCATCGGCCCTCGCCTTGAAGTTGCTCGTCGACCCGGACACCGACGCCATTCTTGGCGCTCAGGCCATCGGCATTGAGGGAGCAGACAAGCGCATCGACGTGATCGCGACGGCCATCCGTGGCGGGATTCGAGCGAGTGAACTCGCGGACCTGGAACTCGCCTACGCCCCTGCGTATGGGTCGGCCAAGGACCCCGTCAACATGCTCGGCTACATTGCGGAAAACGCGGCGTCGGGATCATCGCCGATGGTGCAATGGCACGAAGTCACCGCCGACGACTTCGTCGTTGACGTGCGCGAATCCTCCGAGCGAGAAGAGGGCTACGTCGACGCCGGCGGCACGTCCATCCTCATCCCCGTCAACGCTCTTCGCGAGCGCCACGGCGAACTCCCGCAGGACCGCCGCATCGTTGTCCACTGCAAGGTCGGACTCCGAGGACACACGGCCACGCGTGTCTTGCGCCAGTTGGGATTCGACGCGGTCAACCTCGACGGCGGCTACCTCACGTGGGCAGACGGGCAGCGCTCGGTTCGGTAGGCGACTACTGGTTGCGCAGGCGCTCGCCCTTGGCGTAGGCGACGTCGCGCAGCTCCGACTGGAACTGGCGCATCTTGTCGCGCACCGCTGCCGCCTCGTCGGTCTCGCCGGCACCCAGAATCCTGGCTGCCAAGAGACCGGCGTTGCGGGCACCGCCGATCGACACTGTCGCCACGGGCACGCCTGCCGGCATCTGCACTATCGACAGCAGTGAGTCCATGCCGTCCAGGTGCTTGAGCGGCACGGGCACGCCAATGACCGGAAGCGTCGTCACGGACGCGAGCATGCCGGGCAGGTGTGCCGCCCCGCCCGCGCCGGCGATGATGACGCGCAGGCCGCGCTCTTCCGCTTCACGACCGTAGGCAATCATTTCGTCGGGCATGCGGTGCGCGGACACGACGTCCTTCTCGAACGTGATCCCGAACTCGCTCAACGCAGTGGCGGCGGCTTCCATGGTGGGCCAGTCGGAGTCCGACCCCATCACGATGCCGACCTTGATGCCTTCGCTCATGAGGTCACTCCATCCCGGACCACGGCTGCTGCGGCCACGGCCCGATCGTGGGTCTCGGCGCGGTCTGCGCCGGAAAGATTGACGTGTCCCACCTTGCGGCCCGGGCGCACGCCCTTGCCATACAGGTGGATCTTCGCGGCACCGTCGGTGACATCCGCGAGGGACTCTTCCAGCTCCGTGCGCTCGCCGCCCAGCACGTTGGCCATGACCGTCCATGGCGCGGTGGGGGCGGTGTCGCCGAGCGGAAGGTCGAGCACTGCACGCAGGTGCTGCTCGAACTGGCTCGTCACGGCGCCATCCATGGTCCAGTGGCCGGAATTGTGCGGCCGCATCGCGAGCTCATTGATAAGAATCTGGCCGTCGACCTCGAAGAGTTCAACCGCGAGTGCGCCGGTGACGTCGAGTTCGGCAGCGATGGTGCGGGCGATTCCTTCCGCCTGTCGCGCGAGAGTCGTGCTCAGTTCTGGTGCCGGGGCAGTCACCTCCGAGCACACCCCATTGCGCTGGATGGACTCGACGACCACCCACGTGCAGGCGTCGCCGCTTGGGCGACGCGCGATCTGCACGGCGAGTTCACGCGTGAACGGAACCTTCTCTTCCAACAGCAAGCGGGGCCCACCTTGGGCGGTGGCCTCAAGCCAGCCGTGAGCATCGGCCGATGCTCGGATCACCATTACGCCCTTGCCGTCGTAGCCGCCGCGTGCAGTTTTGAGGATGGCCTCGCCGCCGTGGGCATCGAGGAAGGCGTCGACGTCGGCCGCGGTCTCCGCGATGGCCCAGGCGGGGTTGGGCAGGCCAAGCTCATCCATGCGCTGGCGCATCTCGATCTTGTCCTGTGCAAAGCGCAACGCCTCGAGCCCCGGACGAGCGGGGACACCCACCGCCTCAGACGCCTCGAACACCTCGGCGGGGATGTGCTCGTGCTCCCAAGTGAGGACGGCCGGCCGCGGATGTGCCAACAGACGCTCGATAGCCTCAGGGTCGGTCGGCAGTCCGACGACGGTCTCGTGGGCGGGAGCGGCGGCAGCAGCGGACTCGGATTCGACGAGGACGCGCAAGGTGATGCCCAGATTCGTGGCCACGGGGGCCATCATGCGGGCAAGCTGACCGCCGCCGACGACGGCAACGATGGGGGAAGTCATGGCACTAACCTACCGGCGACTAGGCTCGTCTCTCGTGACGATCCTGACCACGCTTCGATCCCGCGCGGGGGAACTGTTGCGCTTTGGGGCTGTGGGGATCGCCGGAATCGTCGTGAACCTCGGAGTTTTCAATCTGCTGAGGCTTGGCCCACTCGCGCCGGACAGCGAGATCGCGGGTGATGACGACCGCGTCGTCACCGCAAAGATCATCGCAACGGTCGTGTCCATCATCTTCGCGTGGTGGGCGCATCGCGGCTGGACGTTCAGAGGACCAAAACGCCACACACCCACTCGCGAACTCGCCCTGTTTGCCGTGATCAACGGCGTGGCGATCGTCCTCGAGGCTGCTGTGGTCGCGATCAGTCACCACGGCCTGGGATACACCTCGTTGATGGCGGACAACGTCGCGTCCATCATCGGCATTGGACTGGGCACAATCACGCGCTACATCGGCTACGACCTGTTCGTCTTTACCTCGGAGGGGAAGGCGCAGGCCGATGCTGCGGGAAGCGTTAGCGACGATGGCGCGGATTGACTGTCTGACCGTGAGGGATCACGGAGTCCAGGTCGACCATCTCGGGCACTCCCTGCAGGAACACTGCGAATGCCGCCGGCACCCGCTGCGCCAATTCCAGGCGCCCGCCGTCCGCTGACACAAGGTCACGCGCCAAGGCAAGTCCAAGACCGGTGCCACGACCCGAGGTAACCTCACGCTCGAAAATGCGCGGTGCCAGTTCCTCGGGAACACCGTCACCTTCGTCACGCACTTCAACGACGGTCGCGTGATTGGCACCCGACTCGCGCGCGGACACCGTGGTGGTTCCGCCACCGTGATGCAACGAGTTCTCGATCAGTGTGGCCAGAACCTGGGCGAGGCCCCCCGGCGTAGCAAAGACGGTCGCGTCGGTGCGGTGGATCACCAGGTCACGGCCGGCCGCGGAGAACGCAGGCATCCACTCTTCACGCTGCTGCTGGAAGATCTCCTCCAGCGCGACAAGTTCCGTGCCCGAGCCGAGTGCCTGGCGCGAACGCCCCAAGAGCTCATCGACCACGCCAACAAGGCGCTCGACCTGTTCCAAGGACTTATCGACCTCTTCGCGGACCTCGTCGCTGTCCGACAGGGCCCCGATCTCCTCCAGGCGCATATTGAGCGCGGTGAGTGGGGTACGCAACTGATGTGAAGCATCGGCCGCAAACTGGCGTTCCGTGGCCAAGCGGGCGGCCATCCGGTCCGCCGACCGCTCCAACTCCTCCGCGACCTGATCGATCTCCTCGATCCCGGACTTCTCGAGTTGCGGCCGCACCTGCCCAGTACCGAGCTGCTCGGCGGAGGCGGCGAGGTAGACCAGCGGCGCGGTGAGGCGATTGGCCTGCCAGATCGCGGTCGCGATACCGGCGGCCACGGCCACGAGGCCAGCGCCAATCACGAGCACCACAAACCGCGCCGCGGACCAGAACACGTCCCACCACGGCACGTACATGACGACGACCAGGCCGTCATCGGTCACGTGAGAGTCGGAGAACGCTGGGCGAGGCTCCTCGCCTGCGGTGAGGACCGTGCCATCGGGCAGGCTGACGTAAATGTATGCAGGGGCGCCCGCGACGTCGGACACGTACGAGTCCAAGACGTCCTCGGTGATGGTTTCCCCAGCGCTGTATCGCACCTCGAGCGCGCGTGCGGCGGTCGCCGTGCGCAGGTCGAGGTCACTCAGGGCGTCATTGCGCACCAGTTCAACGGCCGCAATCCCCAGCGGGATGCCGAGCAGCACCACTGCCACGGCGAGTGCTGAGACCGTGGCACGCAGAATTCTGCGCCGCAAGGGTGGCCCCTACTCGTCGTTCTCGAAGCGGAAGCCCATGCCTCGCACAGTGGTGATGTAGCGAGGTGACGTCGCGTCGTCACCGAGCTTGCGGCGCAGCCACGACACATGCATGTCCAGGGTCTTCGACGGCGCGGAAGCCTCGGCATCCCACACGTCACGCATCAGCGTCTCGCGCGAGACCACGGAGCCGGCATTGGCGACGAGGATGTGCAGGAGGTCGAACTCCTTGCCCGACAGTTGCAGTTCGCGGTCGTCGAGGTAAGCACGGTGTCCAGCGACATCAATGCGCACGTTGTGAACAGACAGTTCGCCGGCGCCGTCGCCAGCCAGGCGCCTGCGCAACAGCGCACGAACGCGCGCCAAAAGCTCCGCAAGGCGGAAAGGCTTGGTGACATAGTCATCCGCGCCAGCGTCGAGCCCGACCACAAGGTCAACCTCGTCGGCGCGCGCGGTCAGCATGAGGATAGGTACCTGGAGTCCCTTGTCGCGGATGCGGCGAGCTACGTCCACACCATCGATGTCCGGTAGGCCAAGGTCGAGGATGACGAGGTCAGCGTCATCCGCTGCTCCCACGCCGCCCATACCGGTCCCGTGCCACTCCACGTCATACCCTTCTCTTCCCAAAGCGCGGGTCAAGGGTTCTGAAATGGTCGGGTCATCTTCGACCAAGACGATTCGAGTCATGAGGTAACGATACCGGGGGCGCGGCACATTGCAACGACGCGAACCGCCAACGGGGCCCACGAATGCGCTCCGCCCGCCGGTAGGGTGGCGCCCGTGACGACTGAAGCCATGACCGCGACCACTCCCGTGAGGGTGCGCGTCGCCGCGGCCCTACCCGAACGCCTCGTGCTTATCGGAGTGTGTATTGCCCTTGCGGCCGGTGTCATGGTGACCGCTGGCGTCCACTATTGGTGGACCGTCCTGCCGGCGGCGATCGTGCTGACGGTGCTGGGTTGGCGCGCGTGCACACCACGGGACCTCACCCCCCGAGCTGCACTCGCCGGGCTCATCGCCGTCGGGGGCACGCTCGCCTGGACAGTCGTCAACATGATGCTGGCCGCGGAGTACCTCATCGTGGTCCGCGACCCGGGCTTCCTGACGCTGTCGGGCCTGTGGCTCGTCGATCACGGCAGTACCGACATTCCCGCTGCGGGCGCCGTCGAAGCGGCCGAGGCCAGTTCGTCAATGCTTCCCGACGCCTCCGAAGCCTGGAACCTCAAGGGCGACGTGATCCAACCGCAGGGCGCAAAGATGCTCCCCGCCACGATCGCCATCGGCGGCTGGCTCGCCGGCGATACTGGAGTACTCGCGACCAACGTGCTGATCGGCGCGCTCGGAATCCTCGCCGTCTACGCTCTCGCACGTCAGTTTCTGTCGCCCATGGCGGCCCTGGCCCCCGCTGGAGCCCTCGCACTTACTGTTTCGCACATCGGCCTGTCCCGCCCTGCCTACACCGAGCCCCTTACCCTCCTGCTCGTGATCGCGGGAATCCTGTGGGCGTGGCGCGGCGTCGCGGAACGCTCCACGGGCCTGCTCACCGCGGGCGCGATCGCTTCAGGCGCCACCATGCTGGTCCGCGTCGACGGCCCCAGCTACGCCATCGGGGCGCTCGTGGGCGTTGGCATCGCGTTGGCCTCCATGAGGGCCGATGCTCGGTGGCGTCGCAATGCAGCCTTCACCTTCGTGGGGTGGCAGCTGATGACGGTGGCGGTCGGGTACGTGTCGGTGGCGCTGTGGTCCACCGAGTACTTGGAGCGGCTGGCCGACGAGACGCACGCGCTACTGGCCGTCTACACCGTATTGGCGATTGCGCTGGCCGTGTGGGCCGCGTTGTGGACGCGCGGTCCCGGGTCGTGGATGGAGCGACTGTCCGATGCGCTCGGCACCACGGGCGCCTGGATCCTCGGCGGAGTCGTGACGCTCACGCTCTTGGTGTTCGCCTCCCGCCCCCTGTGGACCACCGTGCACCGCGGAACCGAGACGTCGCGCGACGAGTTCACGAATGGCGTGGTCGAAGGCTTCCAGACTTCCCAAGGTTTGCCCGTGGACGGCACTCGCACGTACGCGGAGTCCACCGTCACCTGGCTGTCGTACTACCTCACGTGGCCTCTGGTGATCCTCGCCATCCTGGGCTTCGGCTGGGCCACCATGCGCATGGTGCGTCGCGATGCCCCGTGGGCGGTGTTCCTGGGCGCCGTGCTCGCGCCCACGCTCCTGTACTTGTGGCGGCCGTCCATCGTGCCGGATCAGCTGTGGGCCATTCGCCGCTTCGAACCCGCCACCCTCCCAGGCTTCCTCCTGGCCGCCGCTGCGGCGGGCTGGGTCCTGGCATCGTTGGCGACATCTGAGCGCCTACGTGCCCTGCTGCGACGCATCGTGGGCGTGTCCATGCTGCTCCTCCCACTCACGAGCTGGCTCAGCATTGTGCCGGGCGCCGAGTATCCGATCTCGGGAGCCGTCAACGTGACGACCCGCGAAATGATCGGTGCGCGCGACCAACTCAATGACTTGTGTGCCATCGAACCGGGCCGGCCCATCGTGCTTGTGGGAACCAGTTCCCACTACGGATCGCTGCGTGTGATGTGCGACGCACCCGTTGTTTTGGAACTGCGTGATCCCACCGAAGACCAGCTCGCCGAGGTCGCGAGCGCGTTTGGCCAGGCTCCCCTTGTGCTCACCCGCCAGGGTGACTCCGTGCCGTGGACGGAAACACCATCGATCGTCGTCGACTCCAAGGTCTCCCATTCGGCGTACACGCTGCAGGGCATCCCTCGTAGCCTGCTGAATCGGAACTATTCCTGGTACGCAGGCATCGTGACCTCGACCGGCGAAGTGGCCCCCGTCACCGCCGGTCACACCGCGTCGACCCCGTAGGGACTATCCACAGATCGCGCCCGACGGGCGCGCGGCGAGCGCGCGCTGAGCCATCGTGGCTGTCATGCGCGTCACCGACCCCTCAGGGCAAGACTGGGAGCTTCAGCGCGGCACCACCGTGAGCGAGATGCGCGCGGCGTGGAAGTGCGGCCAGTTGTGGTGCGGAGCCACCGTCCTCACTGACGACCACCCGGCTGGCGTGCCACCCCTCGTGGAGGGTGCGGCGCTCTCGCAGTCCCCTGGTCCGCTGACTGACACACCCGCCGGGCCTCACCTCGTGGCCGTCCGCGGACCCGACGCGGGAGCCGTAGCGGCGCTCGCCGGACCTGTCACCATCGGCTCAGGCCGCGATGCCCCCTGGCGTCTCGACGACCCGGCTCTGTCCTCTCGGCACGCGCGCATTGACCCCGGCGCGCCGCCGCGCATCACTGACTTGGGGTCCACGAATGGAATCGGCACTCGGTTCATGCGCCACCGGCCGTGGCCCGCTGGAGCGCCGGTGGTGCTCGGACACACGTGGCTTGAGTTGCGAGGCTCGACCGCCGGCGCCCGCGAGGAAGCCCGCAGGCGAGGAGGGATCCCGTGGACTGCCGTCATCGGAGCTCTCGCTAGCGGCACGGTCATCGCCGTGATCACGGGCCGCTGGTATCTCGCGCTCATCGCGCTCGCACTTCCCGCGACCATCCTTGGGGCTAGGGCCGTGGCGCGTACGCGCGAGCACACCAGTACCGCCACCACGCCGCCACTGCCCACTGGGAGCCTCGCCATTCGCGGAGACGACGATCTGGTGCGCGCGTACGCGCGCGCCATCATGATCGACAGGAATGCCCGGCTCGCTGACTGGGATGAGTCGTGGATTCGGTGGCTACCAGACGCAGGCGACGACGACGTCGTGCTGTTGAAACGCGGGCAGGTCGAGCCCTCGTGGTGCCGGACCGTCGTCGACGTCGAGGCCTCTGCTACCCGCGAGTCAAGCGAGAACGGCGTGGCCGAGCGCCCGCCGCTGGCGATGAATACCGCGACAGCCGAAGCAGCCGCTCGACGCAGTGCGGCATCGCGAGCGCGGGATGGACTGCCGCGAACCGTTCGGTGGGCACAGCTGGACGATGCCGATGTTCGACGGATTCCTGGACGCCCGCGGCGTATGCGCGTGGCTGTCGGCATGGGGCTCGGCGGCACGGTGGTGCTCGACCTCGACCGCCACGGACCGCACCTCCTGGTCGCCGGCACGACCGGCTCGGGAAAGTCGGTGCTCCTCGAGACACTGGTCGCGGGCCTGGCGCATGCCCACCACCCACGTGACCTGCAGATCGCGCTCATGGACTTCAAGGGCGGAGCGGGGCTGCGCACGTGTCTTGATCTGCCGCACGTCGCGGCGACCGTCACAGACCTCGACGATGAGCAGGCACGGCGTGCGCTCGCGGGCCTTGCGCATGAGGTGGCGGAGCGCAAACGTGCGCTCGCACAGAACGGTTTCGTGTCGCTCAGCGACTGGGAGAGCGCCGGTGAAGCTCCACCACGACTCCTGGTCGTGGTGGATGAATATCAGGAGATGAGTGTGCGCATGCGTGACTTCATCCCGGAGATGGCGCGAATTGCGGCGCAGGGTCGCTCGCTCGGGCTGCACCTTATCCTCGCCACGCAGCGCCCCTCAGGAGCGGTTACACCCGAGGTCCGCGCGAACATCGGCTCCACCATCGCGCTACGGGTGAGCACCGAGTCCGAGTCCCGCGACCTGATCGCTTCAGGGGACGCCGCCCATCTCCCCCGCACGTCGCCGGGCCGCGCGATTCTGTCCGGGCCCGACGGAGACGTGCTCTGGCAGGCGGCCACACCCCAGGTCTCGACGGCACCTGCGCTTGTCCGCGCAGACGCGCCGCCTCCGCCAGGGGACACTCTCGCGAGCGCGGCGGCCCGGCGGTGGGAACACGCTCCTCGCGCCCAGGCCTTGTGGTGCGCGCCACTGCCAACAACTCTCGCGCCACAGCCACGATCTGACGGCTACCTGGTGGCGGTGCGCGACGACCCCGACCATCGGCGCCAACACGAGGTCGTGTGGAACCCCCGCGACGGTGCGTGCGTCGTCGTGGGCCCACCTCGCTGCGGCAAGACCAGCACGCTGCACGCGATCGCAGCCCAAGCACCCCGTCTGGGGGCAACCCCCGTGTGGCTTCCCGGCGATCCACGCGAGGCCGCCCGCACCATCGCGCTTGCTGCCGCGCGCACGGACGTTCTGCTCCTGGTCGACAATGCTGACGCTGCTATGACGAAGCTCGCCAAGGTCGATGACGGCGCAGCGCAAGAAGCCTTCCTCGATCGGCTGGCGCTCGGGCTTCCCACTGCCATCGCGGGCACCGCGCGTATGCCTGCTCGAGTGGGCCAGCATGCAGCGATCGTCGCCGTTGCCGAGGGGACGGAACGCCAGCAGGCCACCGTGTGGGGTCAGCCGCGCGCCATCGCGACGGTGGGCGTGGCGGGGATTCGGGTGGGCCGATGCTGGCTCAAGGAACCCGGCGGCGACGGACCCGCGCAACTCGTCACCCAGTCAGCTTCACCACCAACGACCCTGGTCGCACCCCTGCCGACCCACGCACCCCGCGACGTATGGGGTGTGGGCGGCGACGACGGCGCGGAGGTTCACCCGCCGCACGGAGCGACGGTGGTGGGTCCTGACAGTGCGCTGCGGAGCGCCATCGTGGAATCGCTCGGCGGCGATGTCACCACCGCGGAACTGCCCGCGCTGGTCACGGCGAGCGGACCGGTCATCTTGTGCAATCCGCGACCTCGAGACGTCCGCACGTTCGCGCGCGCACTGGTCGGCGGCCTCGTCGATCCAGTTCCGGTGTCCCACCGGGTTGTGGTGATCCAGGACGGCCACGCGGCGGCCGTGCAACTGGGATCACTCGTCGTCGGGCATCTCCTCGATGGCGTCGAGCATGACGGCGCCACCCGCGATGACGCCCACCACAATGGCAGCGACCGCGACCGCAGCAGCGCTTGAGAACATCAGTGCAGCCGACGCGATCTGGAGTAGTTGCCACATGATCGAATACGAGCGACCCCACCGCTGGCCGCGTGCCAATGCACGAGCAGCAAGACCCAATGCCACCGCGAAGATCACGAGGGTTCCTGCGACCGCAAAACCCAATCCGGTTCCGTCACCAGAGATGGAGTCGACGACAGTGACGACGGCAAAAACGAGCAGCGCGACAGCCTCAAGACCGACAAGCACCACTCCCACAGGGCGCACTACTCGCTGTCGCGCCGTGAGAGAATTGTTCATGTCATCCAAAGTACCGCGCCCTAAATGTGAGCCATCACACATCGCGGACCTCTTGTCATCTGTTGTTAACAATGAGAACCTAGAAGCAGTGACATACGCGACGGCAGCGGAATAGTCCCCCTCAAGAACCCCCAAAGGTCTGGGATTGTCCGCGCCTCCCCACCCCACTGGAGGATCCCATGGATTGGCGCAGTAACGCAGCATGCCTAGACGTTGACGACCCGGAGCTTTTCTTCCCCGTTGGCAACACTGGCCCCGCACTGGTGCAGATCGAGAAGGCTAAGGCCGTCTGCGGCACCTGCGAGGTTCGTGAAGTGTGCCTCAAGTGGGCCATGGAGCACAACCAGGACTCCGGTGTCTGGGGTGGCTTGTCGGAGGACGAGCGCCGCTCGCTGAAGCGTCGTGCCGCACGCGCACGCCGCGCAGCCAAGTAAGCGACCCTTACTCCCCCACCTGGACTTCGAGGCTGACGACTGACCCTGCGTCGGTGTTGCTCCACGCGATCTGACCGCTCAGCTCGTTTTCGACGAGCGTACGCACAATTGACGAGCCCAAACCCGAGGGTTCCGCGCTCAGCCCCACCCCGTCGTCTGCAATAGTGACGGCGAGGTGGGCGCCTGTGCGCGTCGCATTCACCGTGATGGTTCCAAGATCGCGTCCCTCGAAGCCGTGCTCCACCGCATTGGTGACGAGCTCGGTGATCACCAGCGCGAGCGACGAGCCGTATTGCGCGGGAATCATCCCAAAGTCGCCCTCGCGGACAATCTTGACCTGCACATTTGGCGACGCAATTTCCGCGGCCATGCGCATCGAGCGGGCAGCCAGATCGTCGAAGTTCACGAGTTCGTCCAACGTGCCCGACAGCGTCTCGTGAACCAACGCGATGGTCGACACACGCCGCATTGCCTCCGCTAGCGCTTCCTTCGCCTCCGGCGCATCCACGCGGCGGGACTGCATGCGCAGTAGCGCTGCGACAGTCTGCAAGT
This sequence comes from Demequina flava, assembly GCF_000975035.1. Classification (GTDB taxonomy): domain Bacteria; phylum Actinomycetota; class Actinomycetes; order Actinomycetales; family Demequinaceae; genus Demequina; species Demequina flava. The sequence goes on from NZ_BBRA01000001.1 coordinate 584,372, forward strand.
TGTTCTTCACGCGGTGATGAATCTCGCGAATAGTCGCGTCCTTGGTGATGAGCTCGCGCTCGCGACGGCGCAAATCTGACACGTCGCGGCACAGCAGTACCGCGCCCGACCTCTCCCCTCGCTCAACGACTGGAATGGCCCGGAGCGACAGTGCGGCACCGTTCGCCTCGAGGTCGGTGCGCCACGCCGCACGCCCCATCACGACCATCGCGAGGGTCTCATCGATGTGACCCTTGTCGTGCACGATCTCGCTGGTCACGCGCGGGAGCGAGCGGTTCATCAGCGACCCGGTCACGCCGAGCCGGTGGAAGCACGACAGTGCGTTGGGACTGGCATAGGTCACGTGTCCAGCCGCGTCCAGTCGCAGGACACCATCGCCCACACGCGGCGCCCCACGCCGGGGCCCCGTCACTGACGTCGTGACCGGAAACTCGCCACGTGTGATCATGTGGAGAAGGTCGTCAGCGGCGCCCTTGTAGTTCAGCTCAAGGCGGCTGGAAGAACGCGAGACGGCTTGTGACACCTCACGCGTGAGGACCGCGATGGCTCGCCCATCCATCACGACGGGCAGAGCATCTTCGCGCACCGCGTACGTCTCATCCCACCGCGGCTCACGCGAGGCGACAATCTCACCCTCGTCAAGAGCCCGTTGCAGGTGCGCGATCCTGCCGGCCGCTGCCATGGTGCCCACAACATCGTCCTGATGCACGGTGGGCCCCGTGGAGGGACGGCATTGGGCGATCGCGACAAAGCCGTCGTCGACTGCGCGCCACAGCACCAGGTCGGCGAACGATAGGTCAGCGATGATCTGCCAGTCGGAAGTGAGCAGCGCGAGCCACTCGGCCTCCGCGTCTGTCACGGTGCCGTACTTTTCAGCGGTCTCTCTGAGCGTTGCCACCCCTCTAGCCTAGAGCGCGCAACAAGGGGCGGTAGCCTGGTGGCGACGCGTAAGGGGCAAGGAATGAAATTCTCTCACTCACACGACTTCGCAGCGAGCGTGACCGACGTCTATGCGATGTTCGCCGACGAAGCCTTTGCCGCGCGTCGCGCAGATGCTTCCGGGTCTACCGGCAGTGACGTCGCGCTGAGCGGCTCGGTGACGGACGGATTCACGGTCTCGATTCGCCGAGTTGTCCCCTCGTCGTCCATTCCGCAAGAGTTTCGCAACTTCGTGGGCTCGGACCTGACTGTGCTGTACACCGAGGCGTGGAATGCGCCCAGTGGCGAGGACCGCACAGGCACGTTCGCGGTGGAGATCACCGGCGCCCCCGGCCGGGCTGCTGGGAAGCTGCAACTGTCCCCGATCGCCGATGGTTCACACCTGGAGATCGAGGGTGACGTCAACGTCAAGATCCCCATGTTTGGGTCGATGATTGAGCGCTCGCTCCTGCGCACTGTGACAGAGAGCCTCGACGAGGAACTCGCAGCCGCAGACCAGTGGTTGGCCGCGCGCTAACCATGCCTCCTGTCCTCCTCGTCTTCCTGGGCGGAGCGATCGGCGGTGGAGTGCGCATCCTTCTCGACGAGCTCATCCCAAGCGTGGGCGCGGTTCCGTGGGATCTGCTCACTATCAACGTCGTGGGATCCGCGGTGCTCGGAGCAGTCGCCGGATGGTCAATCATCATGGGCAAGAAGTGGTGGCAGCCCATGGTCGGCCCAGGGATGCTCGGTGGCTTCACCACATTCTCTTCGGTCGCGGCTCTGACGTGGAGTGCCCAGGCTGGCATCGCGCAGGGCTTGCTCGTGCTCGCGGGGACCATGGTGGTCGCCGTACTTGCCGCGGCCGTGGGTTGGCGCTGGGGTATTCGTAGGGCTGACTCTCAGGCGGCCGAGCTGTGAACGCGGCGCTGTACGTGGGGGCGATCATTGGCTGCGGCTTTGGCGCTGTGTTCCGCTACGTGCTGGGACGCATCGACTACGGAGCCGACTTCCCGTGGCACACGGTGATCGCGAACGCGGTGGCATCAGGACTGGTGGGAGTACTCGCCGCGCTCTCGACGGCACACCCGGGTTGGATGCTTGTGCTCGGCGCTGGCCTTGGCGGCGGACTGTCGACGTTCTCCTCGCTCGCCGTCGACGCCATTGAACTGTGGAACGAAGGGCGCAAGCGCGCCACCATCTCCTACTTGGTGGTCACGTGCATCCTCGGATTCACATTCGCAGCCGCGGGGTGGGCGATTGCCACCACCGCGACCGCGTAGCGATCAAGACCTGAGAGCCCTAGTTTTCGACGACCTCGACGCCGTTCCAGAACGCGACATGGTCGCGAATGTTCTCTGCGCGCGGCTTAGGGTCGCGGTACGACCACGCCGCGTGAGAGGAGCGTTCGCCGTCGACGACCACGTCCCAGTAGCTTGCCTCGCCCTTCCACGGGCAAGCAGAGACCATGTCGGAGTCTGTGAAGTACTCGGTCGTGATGGAGTCGAGCGGGAAGTAGTGGTTACCTTCGACGACGACGGTGTCGTCGGACTGGGCAATGACCGTGCCGTTAAACAGTGCCTTCATAAGTCTGTCCTCCGTAATGCTGTCGGGGTACTCCCAGGATGGTGGGTGTGCTTTCGAAAACGCAGGGCCTGGCGGCCTCATTCCCGCGACGCCACCGGCGCGTGTTACGCGCGTTCTCCGCGCCGCCTCACGAGCGCCACGGCCAAGGGCCACCCGAGCACTGCAACCACCAGCAACACCGTCGGCCACCAGGCGCGTCCAGCGCCTTGCAGTGCAACAACTGCGAGTATGGCCGATGCTGCCAGGCCCGCGATCGAGACCGCCACGGGGACACGCAGCCCGGCCGTGCGGCCGGCGCGTCGCTGACGCACCGCCGCAATGTTCGCCACGGCGTAGTACGTCAGGACGCTCGCAGCGGAGACGAGGACGAGCGACGTGCCCTCAGTCCACACCAGCACGATCGCCGCAACGGCCACGACCGCCTCTGCGCGCCATGGGGCTCCCGAGGCACCCTGATCAGCCAATGCGCGCGGCAAGTCCCCTTCTCTGGCCATCGCCATCGCGGTACGCCCCGCACCTGCCATCACGGCCAGCATGGCCCCGCCCACACTCAGGGCGGCTGCCACGGTGATGATCCAGACCGGCATGCCCACGGCATCGGCCAATGCCTCGAGAGGAGCCCGCGCGAAGTTGGGTTGAACCGGCCATTCGACCTCGTTTCCAGGGAAGTGCGGTAGCGCGAAGAACTTGTGCAGAGCGAAAGCAATCGCGAGATACACCGCGACAACGATTGCCAGCGCGATCACAACGGCGCGCGGAATCGTCCTCGCGGGGTCGCGCACCTCCTCCCCGAGCGTCGCGATGCGGGCGTAGCCGGCGAAGGCGAAAAATGTCGCCGCCACGGCAACGAGGAACGGTGGGCCCGAGGTCGCCGTGGAGGCCTCGGCGGCCATCAGCGGTGCTTCTGAAGGGACCCAAGCGACCGTGGGGTCAGCGCTGAGGGCGGTCACCACCAACGCCGCCAACGCGACCACGACCACGACGGCAATCACTGTGGCGCCAAATGCCGTTCGGGTGATGCCGCGCGAATTCAGCGCCCATGCGAGCGCAACCGCCGCCGTGCCCACGACTGCAGCGTGCCCGGGCAGGACATATGAGCCCAGGACGGTGGCACCGACCGCCACGGACAACGTCTTGCCCACGACAAACGCCGCACCAGCTATGTGCCCAGCAAGCGGGCTCAACTCCGCGCGTCCGTACGCGTAGGCGCCCCCGGCGACCGGGTACTTCGCAGCCAGCTGAGCGGTCGAGAGCGCGTTCGCGAGCGCGACGGCCGCGGCCACAAGAATCGCTACGACGTACCAATCGCCAGCGCCAAGGACGTCGACCCACATGTCAGAGAAGACGCCAGCGCCAATCATGGAGCCGACGCCAATGCCGACGGCGGCGAGGAGGGAGATCCGGCGCTGAGACGTCACGGCCACAGCGTAGTGCCCACCGGTGTCGCGCCAATGAACGCCGCCAGGGCGAACAGTGGGATTACCAGGCCACTGACTTAAGTCACAAGTCGCACGAGCACACGTGGTTGAACTCGACGACCTGTTCGCCCTCATCGGTGTGCGCCCACTGTTCGGCTTCGGCACGGTTTGCAAAGGTGCGAGGTGCGAGACGCCCGTTGGCCATGAGGACGCCGTACTCGATTTCCTCGCGCGGATGGGTCCACTCGAGGAACTGCGTCGTGTCAGCGGCCATACTTCACGGTACGTCCGAGTGTGAGTCCATGTGAAGGGGGGAAAGGAAAAGGACCACCTACCGGGATAATTCCCAAGTAGATGGTCCTTCTGTAGTAGCGGGGACAGGATTTGAACCTGCGACCTCCGGGTTATGAGCCCGGCGAGCTACCGAACTGCTCCACCCCGCGTCGGTAGATACAACCCTAACCGACGCGGGGCGTGGAACCAAATCGCCTTACTCGGAAGCAGTCGCCGACGGCTCAGGCGAAGCCGCGGGCTCCGATGCAGTGTCGTCGAACGTGACACCGGTGAGCTCCGCGATGCGGTCATCTGCCGCAACTGCGTCGTTCAGGGCCTGCTCGAGGTCAGCCTGGGCTTCACCGTAGGCAGCGAAGTCGCCGACGGCAAGTGCAGCCTCGCCGTCCTCGATCGCCTGCTGAGCGGCCGCGAGCGACTCGTGCAGCTGAATCTGCGCTGCCTCGAGGTCGTCTGTGGCGATGGTGCCCGAGTCAGTTCCGGTGTCGCCCGTATCGGTATCGCCGGAATCCGTGTCACCAGTGTCGGTGTCGCCCGTGTCGGTATCGCCACCGTCAACATCGGCTTCATCGGTGATTTCGCCGTCGTCTGTGATGGTCTCCGTCTCATCCGGCGCCTCCGGCGCCGCGCCCGGTCCGAAGACCTGGTCAAGCGCCTCCTGGAGGGTGTCAGCGAAGCCCACTTCCTCACCGAAGGACACGAACACCTTGCGCAGAAGCGGAATCTGCGTGCCCTCGGATGCCTGGACGTAGACCGGCTGGACGTACAGCAAGCCGCCGCCAACAGGCAGGGTGAGGAGGTTTCCGTTGAGGACGTCAGTCTCACCCTGGCGCAGCAGGTTCAGCGTGGTCTGCGCGTCGGAGTTCGAGTTGAAGTCGTTCTGCACCTGACCTGGACCAGGAATGGTCGTGTCACGCGGCAATTCGAGCAGACGCAGAGTTCCGTAGTCCTCCGCGACCTCACCGGGGGTGTCTCCGGTCTCGGAGTCCGCCGCGAGGTAACCAGTCAGAATGTTGCGGTCCGTGTTACCACCAGGGATGTAGGTGGTGTACAGCGAGAACGCGGGGTCATCCTGGCCAGGCATCTGCAGCGTCAGGTAGTACGGAGGCTGCAGCACCGAGTCGCCTGCGGTCGGGTCGTTAGGCGTTGCCCACTCGTCCTGACCGGAGTAGAAGGCCGATGCGTCGGTCACGTGATAGCGCTGAAGCTGAGCACGCTGGACCTGGAAGAGCTCCTCCGGGTAGCGCAGGTGGCTCATCAGGTCGCCTGAGATGTCCTCGATGGGCTCGATCGCAGTCGGGAACACGTTGCTCCAGGTCTGCAGGATCGGGTCCTCGGGGTCCCAGGCATACAGGTTGACCGAACCGTCGTAAGCGTTGACGGTCGCCTTCACGGAGTTGGACATGTAGTTCAACTGTGAGGGCAGCGGGTTCACTGCCGAGCTCGCGAACAGGGCGCTCGAGCTCCACGGCGCCGAGTAGGGGTACAGGTCAGACGTCGTGTATCCGTCAACCACCCAGACGATCTCGCCATCGACCACGGCGGGGTAGCTGGTCGAGTCGAGCTCGAGGTACGGCGCCACGCGGGCAACGCGCTCGAGTGGGTCGCGGTGGTACATGACCTGCGACTCGGCCGTCACGCGGTCGGAGAACAGAATCTGCGATTCCCCGAACTTGATCGCGTACATCAACTTCTCGAAGAACGAACCGATGCTGGGGCCGCCATCACCTGTATAGGTCGTGTTGACCTGGCCGTTGGCCGCGTCGTCATCCGGGAAATCGAGCTCCCACGGGTCAGTGCCCTCGGGAGCGCCGACGATCGAGTAGTCCGGCACCGTCGTGCCGAAGTACACGCGAGGCTGGTCAACCTCGAGCAGGCCGGTCGACGGGATGCCGCCCTCGAAGAAGGAGGGCTGGCCGTCCGCCGTGGTGCGGTTTCCGTAGGCCGCGGCGATGCCGAATCCGTGGGTGTAGACCGTGTGGTCGTTGACCCACGTGCGGTTCTCGTCCGACAGTCCGCTGAGGTCGAGCTCACGAACTCCAATGACGGTGTCCTGAATCTCGCCGTCGATCCGATAGCGGTCGACCGCGAGGGTGTCAGGGAAGTTGTAGTACTGCTTGTTCTGCTGCAGCTGACGGAACGCAGGAGAGACGATGTTGGGGTCCAGCAGACGGATCTGCGCGGTGGTCTCGGCATCTCCGCGGAGCGCGTCGGCATCAGCTTCTGTCGCCGCGGCATAGGGGGTCGTCTCGACCTCATCAATGCCGTACGCCGCGAGCGTAGCGTCAATGTTGCGCTGGATGTACTCGCTCTCAAGTTCCTGTGCGTTCGGCTCAACGGAGAAGTTCTGCACGATTGCGGGGTAGACACCACCCACGACCAAGGCGGAAAGCACCATGAGTGCAACACCCGTGGCCGGGATACGCCAGTCACCGCGCCAGATCACCGCGAGGAACAGCAGACCCACCAGGAGCGCAATGCCGACCAGGATGATCTTGGCCGGGAGAATCGCATTGATGTCGGTGTAGCCGGCGCCGTAGAACTTCTCACCCTGCGAGTTGAGGAGCGCATAGCGGTCAAGCCAGTAGTTCGCGGCGATTCCGAGCATCACCAGGAGACCGGAAATTGCGAGCTGGATGCGCGCGCCGCCGGAGGCGACGAACGCACGGCCGCCGCCTGAGATTCCGCCGTACACGAGGTGAACGAAGGCGGCCAGCAGGGTGCACAGAATCGAAATGACGAGCCAGAAGCCCACGAGCGCCTGCAGGATCGGCAACGTGAAGACGTAGAAGCTGACGTCGAGGCCGAACTGGGGGTCCGTGGTTCCGAAGGGCTCATGGTGCCACCAGGCCAGGAACTGTTCCCACCGACCGGACATCGAGAAACCAGCAATGATGCCGACGAAGATCGGCAGCGCGACCATGACGGCCTTTTCCAGTGGCTGGATCTGCTCACGGAGCTGGTCGGCCGGCCCCCGCGTGGCCGTGGAAACCGCTGGGCGCGCACGCTTGGCAAGCCACAGCGACAGCCACACGGCGCCTCCGGCGATGAGACCAAAGACGACGAACATGACCAGGCGGACCACCCACTGCGTCCAGAAAACGTCTTCGTGGCCCAGCTGCTGATACCAGCGAACTTCGGTCCATACCTGGGCGAAAATCACGGTGGCCAACAGGAACAGGCCAACAGCAATCAGCGCAACAAGAAGTGGCGAGCGCTTGCGCGGCGGGGTAGCGACCGGGCGCGTAGGCCGTGGTCGGTCGGACGGTGTATCGGCGAAACTCACAAAAGGGTCCTTTGGGTCACTGCATCGGAACTGAGGTCAAGAGTAATCACGGTGCGGTGCACGTGGCTAGCGCGGAGGTGTCGGAGGCTCCAATTGCTTGGATCGCCTCGTAGGCATCCTCCACGGTGTCCACGGCGAACACCTCGAGGCCTTCGGGAACATGATCGACGACCTCGTCGCAGTTCTCGATCGGCGCCAGGAAGTACTCGGCACCCGCATTGAGCGCTCCGTAGAGCTTCATGCGGATACCGCCGATGGGGTGCACATCGCCATCAGCGCTGAGGGCGCCGGTGCCTGCAACATGGGCGCCCTCAAGTTCATCGATCTCGGTCAACTTGTCAAGGATGCCCAGCGAGAACATCATTCCGGCGCTCGGTCCCCCAACCTTGTCGATCTGGACCGTGACGTCAATGGGGAGATCGAAGGCAGGGTCGATGTACAGACCCATCACCGCGCCTCCGGAGCCGTTGTCGTTGAGACCAAAGGTGGCTTCGTCCTCGGTGCCGTCACGGGTGAAACCCACCGTAATGTCGTCGCCGGGAGCGAGAGCCGTCACAGCATCGGTCAGTTCCGTGAAGGTCGTAACGTCCGCACCGTCAACCGAGGTGATCACGTCCCCGGCCTCGATGAGACCCTCTGCTTGCGACGTGGGATCAAGGCCGGCCACGGTAAGGGTCGCGGGTACGGGCTCGCCCAGCACCTCGAGAGCGGCGACGGTGGCGGCCTCCTGGGATGTGACCCATTCAAGCTGCGACTGCTCGTCGAACTCTTCTTCCTGATCCGGATCGCCAAAGACGTCCTCTTCAGGCTGGACGTAGCGCTCCTGAGACAGCCAGCCGCGCAACACCGGGCCTAGCGTGAACAGTTCTGAGCTGGAGCGCGCGACTGACACGGTCGTGAGGCGCAACTCGCCTGACGCGGGATAGGTGGGCGCACCCTCAATCTGCACGAGGGGAGTGCCCTCGTCGTCCACACCAAGCGTGTCGTAGGTAGGCCCCGGACCACCGATGGCGAACTGGGCAGGAAGCACAGACAGGATCGCCATGAGAGCCGCCGCGACGAGTCCGGCAATGGACATCACGGTGTAGCGGTGCGCGCCAATCTCATCGGGATCGGTGGCCACCGGTTCAGTCTCGTCTTGAGGCATCACCGGACCATCATTGCTTATAGCGAACGATGCGCCCAACTCGCGTGCGCGCGGGTTAGGTTGGAATCGACGCGAGCGACGCGCGCCCGTCACCGACACCAGGAGATTTACGTGAGCGACGACAACACCCCGTGGATGCGCCTGCTGCGCGAACTGTTCGGAGACGACGCCGAGGCCGCCATGGAAGAACTTGAGCGCATGGGCATGGATCCCAATGCCCTCGCGCAGGCCTCGGGCATGCTGGACAACCCCGGAATGATGGACCACGTACTCGGCCAGATTCGATCGTTGGTGAATCAGTCGCAGGGCGAAGACGTCAACTGGACGCTTGCCCACGACGTGGCACGGGGCGTCGCGGCACAAGGCGGCGACCCCACAGTGACGGCCACCGTGTCCCAAAAACACCGTGCCGCAATCTCGCAAGCGCAGCTGTGGCTGGATGCCACCACCGACTTCAACCCCACCGGCCGCGACCCCAAGGTCTGGAGCCGCGCCGAGTGGATCGAAGCAACCCTCCCCACCTGGCAGGTCCTCACCGGCCCGGTAGCGATCTCGGTGTCGAAAGCACTGTCCGGCATCCTCAAGGGCGCTCAGGAAGACGGCGGAATGTCCGCGATGCTCCCCGGCGCAGAGACATCGGGCCTGGTGGGCTCCGTGAGTCCCACGGTGTGCGGCATGCACATGGGGCAAGTGGCCGGTCAGATGGCCCGCGAGAGCTTCGGTTCGACCGACCTTGGATTCCCGCTGCTGGCTGAGCCCCGCGTCGCGCTCGTGCCCAGCGTCATCAGCGAGTTCGCAGAAGGCCTCGACATCGACGAAGACGAGGTCCTCACGTTTGTCGCGCTCCGCGAGGCCGCTCACGTCCGCCTGTTCACCGCCGCTCCGTGGCTCGTGGGCCACCTCCACCACCTGATCGAGCGCTACGCCTCCGGAATTAACATCGACATCGAGGCCCTCGATGAGGCCGTGGGCGAGATCGGAATGCAGGACCCCGCCAAGCTTCAGGAGGCCCTGACCCGCGGCATCTTCCAGCCTCGACACTCGGATGAGCAGGAAGCGACGCTGACGTCGATCGAGACGCTGCTTGCGCTCATCGAGGGTTGGGTCGACGAGATTGCCCTGCGCGCTGCAGCACCACACCTGCCGTCGATCGGCGCGCTGAGCGAGATGCTCCGTCGACGCCGCGCCGCTGGCGGCCCAGCCGAGGACGCCTTCTCGACCCTGCTGGGCCTCGAGTTGCGCCCCCGCCGCATGCGCGAAGCGACCGCACTGTGGCGCGAATTGTCCATCCGTGCTGGCCAGGACGAGCGCGACCGCGTGTGGTCGCACCCGGACCTGCTGCCCACCAGCGAGGACCTCGACGAACCCAGCGCGTGGATTGACCGCTGGCTGTCCGGACCTGACGCAGAGGATGATGTCGATCGCGAACTCGAGGCCATGCTGTCGGGAGCGGCAGGCGCCGGCGATGAATCTGACACGTCTTCACCTGCGAACCCCGACGGCGATTCAGAGGGCGATTCCCGGCCCGAATAGGCGCTGTGGCGCGACACGGCGCGGACGCGGGTTGAGCACAAAAGCGCCAGTTCCGTCTACGCTGTCTCATGATTGGTCCCCGTGGCCACCACGTGCGCGACGTCCCCGGCGCCGCGCGTCACTAGAGAAGGAGAAGGCTGATGGCCGACAAGTACCAGGGTGAGTTCTACTGCGTGAAGTGCAAGGACAAGCGCACCACTGAGGGTGACGTGGTTGTTTCCGAGAACGGTCGCCGCATGGCGAAGGCCGTGTGCCCCGAGTGCGGCACCAAGCTGAACCGCATCCTCGGCAAGGCGTAACGCCTGGCATTAGCCACGCGTGAGTGAAGGGCCGTCCCCGTGTGGGGGCGGCCCTTCACTGCGTTCACGGCCCGTGACGTACGGAGGGCCGATGCTGCGGCTAGGCCAGCGAAGTATCGTCCCTGTGGACAACGGTTGCGGGCCCGTCGCGCCTGCCACGCTGGAGGGATGCGACTGAAACCAGGGGTTCCCGTGCTGGCACTGCCGGACAATGGCGTCCGGGTCGGGCTGCACCACTACGTCGACTTTCCTCGCCTCGACGCGCCACAAAGGGAGTGGCTCATGGCCCTCGAGGGTAGCCGTGCCGCCGACTCAGCCCCGTATTCCTTTCTGGCCCACCGACTCCGCACAGCGGGACTGATCGCCGAGGACGACTCCACCGTGTCCGGCCCGGTCTCGGCACGCGTCAACGCTCCGCGATCGGTGCGGGCCGCGCTGGAATCCGCACTCCGCGCATCTGGGATCCGCGCTGGCGAAGACATCGCCGCGTTTGAACCGGTAGATGTCGAGGTGCTCGTGTCCTTCGGCAGCCCGTCGCTTACAGCGATAGACGTACTGGCGCGCGACCAACCCCACCTGCTGGTGGTCACGGATGACGCCGGGGTGAGCGTGGGTCCGTTCATTCGGCCGGGCACCACCCCTTGCTCGACATGCCTGGGACTTCATGCGGCCGATGGCGACGCCGCGTGGCCCTACATCGCGATTCAGTGCGACGGACGGCGCGCTCGTGTTGATCCACACCTGGTGCCTGAAGCCGCCGCGCTGATCGCACGGGCTGTCCGAGCGGGGACGGCAGGGCACGACCCAGGGGTGTGGCGGCTCGCGCCGGACGCGCTGACACACCACGGCACGCCACACCGGCACCCCGAGTGTCACTGCGGATCAGTGCTCGGCGACGACCTCGAGGATTGCGAGGCCGTAGGTTTCGAGTTTGGAGGCGCCGATTCCGTGGACCTTGGCGAGCTCGCCAAGGGTGCCGGGACGGTTCCGGGCAATCTGAGCCATCGTTGAGTCCACAATCACGGTGAACGCGGGCTTGCTGGCTTCCTTTGCGACGGCGGCACGCCAGGTCTTGAGCGACTCGAACAGCCGTAGGTCCTCAGGCCCCAGGTCCTTGAGCGACTCCTTCGTAGACCGGCGCGGCGTGCGCGGGGCGACGGAGTCGGGCCACATCGGCTCGAGGAAGCGTGTGCGCTTGCGGGTCGCGCGCCCACCGGCCTTGCGCGCGCGTGCGAAACTCAGGTGCAGGTGTTCGCGGGCACGGGTGATCGCGACGTAGAGCAGCCGCCGCTCTTCCTCGACCGACTCGGGCGTCTCCGCCATCGACACGGGCATCAGTCCCTCGGAACAGCCGGCGATGAATACCGCGTCCCACTCCAGACCCTTCGCGGCGTGCATCGTGGTCAGGGTCACGCCCTCGACCGTGGGTGCATGTTGAGCCTGAGCACGCTCGACGAGGTGCTCGACAAACTCCCGCATGGTGGCGCCGCCACCGGCATCGGCGTCGAAATCGTCGGCGAGTTGCGCAAGCGACTGGAGCGACTCCCAGCGCTCACGGACCGCGCCCCTAGCAGGCGGCGCCTCTTCACTCCAGCCGGCTCCAGAAAGCGCCTCGCGAACCTGGACGCCCACCGTCTCTTCCGACGGCGCAACCGCGGCGCCACGTAGTAGCACCATGGCCTTGCGCACCTCTTCGCGGTCGAAGAACCGTTGACCGCCCCGCACCAGGTAGCCGATTCCACGTTCGGCCAGCGCCTCTTCAAGCGCCTCCGACTGACTATTGATTCGATAGAGCACCGCGATCTCGGATGGCGCGACGCCTGAGGCGATGAGCCGGTCGATGCGCTCGGCAATGCCCGCGGACTCCGCTTGCTCATCCTCATAGGCGGTGTAGACGGGCGCAGGACCATGCGGCCGCTGAGCGATCAGTTCCACGCCTGCCTGGCCCGCACCCCGCTTTGCCATCAGCGAGTTGGCGAGGCCCACGACTTCCGGTGTCGAGCGATAGTCACGGACAAGCCGCACCACGGTGGCGTTGTCGTAGGTACGCGTGAAGCCCATCAAGTGTTGAGGCGACGCCCCCGCGAACGAGTAGATGGTCTGGGCCGGGTCACCGACCACGCACAGTTCATTCCGGCCGCCCATCCATTGTTCGAGCAAAAACTGCTGCAGTGGAGAAACGTCCTGGTACTCGTCCACGACAAAGTGGCGGTACTGCCGCCGGATCTGTTCGCCGACCTCGCCGTGACGCCCAATAATGTCCGCGAGCAGCAACAGGATGTCCTCGAAGTCCAGCACCACGGCATCGGTCTTCGCGTCCTCGTACGCCCGCATGACATCGGCCATCACCGTGGGCTCGACTCCAGCTGGCGTGGGGCGGCCTTCCTTCGCGATCACCGTCGCATAGTCCTCGGCGGACACGAGTGCGACCTTGGCCCACTCGATTTCACTCGCTAAGTCGCGCACCGTGAGACGGTCAGGACGGAGCCCAGCGTGACGTGCTGCGCGGCCCACGAGCGGCGCCTTCTGCTCCACCAACTTAGGCATCTGGCCACCCACCACTTGCGGCCAGAAATAGCTCAGTTGCCTCAGCGCGGCCGCGTGGAAGGTGCGCGCCTGCACACCGCTGACGCCCAAGCCTTTGAGTCGCTGTCGCATCTCCCCTGCAGCCCGCGCTGTGAACGTCACCGCCAGCACCGATTGCGGGTTGTAGGCGCCTACCTGCGCGCCATACGCGATGCGATGGGTAATGGCGCGCGTCTTTCCCGTACCGGCACCGGCAAGCACGCACACGGGACCGTGAAGGGCCGTCGCCACCTCGCGCTGTTCGGGATCAAGCGCCTCAAGAATCTTCTCTGCTGACATCAGGGGACCATGGTGTCAGGTGCCACTGACATCGTTTCCCCACCCCGGCATCGGCCCTCCGTCGCCACGCAACCACATCGCCACCATCCGGCTCGCGATTGACCCCACAGGCGGCGGTACTAACTCCCCTGCCTCGATCAGTTCCGGGAGCTCGTCGCGCGACACCCACCGGGCATCGAGAATCTCTTCCTTGTCGAGGTGCAGCTCCGTTTCAATGGCGCGCGCCTTGAATGCGGTCATCACCGACCCGGGGAACGGCCACGGCTGTGAGCCCAGGTAGGTGACGTCCGTGACGCCAATCCCGACCTCTTCGCGCACCTCGCGGTGCACGGCGTGCTCGAGGCTCTCGCCGGGTTCCACGAAGCCCGCGAGGACCGAGTACCTCCGCCGTGAGAACCTCGCTCCGTGCGCCAGGAGGAGCCGGTCCTGGTCGTCCGTGATCGCGACAATCATCGCCGGATCAGTCCGCGGGTAAAGTTCCCGCTCGCAGGACGCACATTGCCGCGTCCATCCCGCTTGACGCGGCTGAGTCGGCGACCCGCATCGTGGGCAGTGACCGTGGGTGTCGTGCCAGGTCGTGATGGCCACGGCAGTCGTGGCCAGTTCCGCTTCGAGAGACCCCTTTTCAAGGGCCGATGCTTGCATCAGTACGTCGCGCAGGGGCGCCCACCGCGCGTGGCTGGGAAGGGCGGAGTCGGGTTCATCGGGGACGATCGTCACGAGGTGCTGGTCGTGTGCGGTGCCGAGAAAGACAACCGATGATGCGTCCGGGTGGGCACCCGGAGGGACGAGCGCGAGCCCGCTGTCGGTGACGGCGACCGAGCCGCGGTGCACGATCACGGCATGACAGGCTGCGGGATCGATGGTCTCTCTCAGGTGCGCGGCACGGTCCACCAGGGACGGAGCTGCAAAGTCATGGGGTCGGCTCACCCGGCCACGCTACGCCAACAGGCGGCGTGGAGCGTGGCGTCCAGGGGCTTTTCGCTCTACGGTGAGCAGGTGCCTCGTTCTCCGCTTGCGCTCGCAGCGCTCGCATCAGTCGCCGTTCCCGGCCTTGATGTCTACGACGTGCTGCGCAGCCCACATTCTGACGCCGACTTTGATGTGGTCGTCGTCAAGGACGCTACTGGCACGCGCTGGATCGTGCGCGCACCCCGCCGCCCTGCCGCTGGTGCCGCTCTCGAGGCCGAGCGCGGACTGCTCAAGGCGCTTGGACGTGCCCACGACACTGACCTCGTCTCGTTCGACGTGCCGCGCCCCAAGGGCGCCGCGTCCCTCAGCGGCAGTGACGACGGACGCGCGATCGTCTACTCGGAAGTACCCGGCGCTCCGCTCGTGCTTGCGCGGCTCGAGGCCGGACCTGGCCTTGCCGCGAACCTCGGCCGGGCACTCGCCGAGATCCACGAACTGCCGCCGACGCTCGTCGACGACGAAGGCCTCCCTACCTACGACGCCGAGCAGTACCGGCAGCGTCGCCTTGCGGAGCTGGACGCGGGTATTCAGACCGGCAAGATTCCCCCGCGCCTCGCGGACCGCTGGGAGCGTCAACTCGAAAACGTCTCGTGGTGGCGCTTTGAACCCGCCGTCGTGCACGGCGACCTCGGCGAGCACCAAATCGTCACCAACCGCGATGCCGTGGCCGGGATCAAGGACTGGATGGATGCAAGAGTCGCGGATCCGGCCGATGACCTTGCGTGGCTTGTCGCATCTGCGCCCGAGGACATCCTCGACACCGTCATGGAGGCGTACCGTCTGCGCCGCCGCGAGACCCCCGACTCGCACCTGCTTGACCGCGCCCGGCTGGCCTCGGAGCTCGCTCTGCTGCGGTGGCTGATGTACGGCGTCCGCACGGACAACGCCGATGTGGTCGCCGATGGCGAAGGAATGCTCGCCGACCTCGAGGCCATGCTCTTCGACGACGCTTCCGAGGACTAACCGGTTCCTGCTGGAGTGCCGTGCCGGACGGCTACTCGGCGTCGTCTCCGCGGATGAGCGCCACGATCTCCTCGCGCGACAACAGCGCCTGCGGTCGCACCGTCACGTCGGCGCCCGCGTAGTAGAACGCCGCGTCGACCTCTTCGATGTCCAGACTCTTCCATTCCGCCCAGGCCAACCGGTAGACAGCGAGTTGCACCTCGCGTGCGGTGCGTTCGGCGTCGTCACGTGGCGGCCGGCCGGATTTCCAGTCCACGACAGTGACGCGGTCGAGGCCCTGTCCCGGCGGGAAGACAGCGTCGATGCGCGAACGGATCGTGACGCCCTCGACCGGCAATTCGACGCGCACCTCGATGTCCGACGGCTTGCGGCTCGCCCACTCCGACGATGCGAAATTGTCCTGCAGTCGTGCGAGGTCGGCGCGGTCATGGCCAGCATCGAGGCCATCGAGTTCGTCGACGCTGAGCAGCGACGTGTGCCCGAATTGCGACTCGATCCACGCGTGCAGCGCGTTGCCCATCTCGGCCGCGATGGTGGGTTCTTGTGGCACCGGCCGACGAAGCTGATCTGCGAACTCCGCGCGGTCGCGCTTGAGAGCCACGAGCGCGGAAGTCGTGAGGTGGCCTGGCATGGGCACTGCGGGCCCAGCGAACCGGGACGCGTCACGCTCTGCCAACATCGCCTCGAGATCGGAGGCCAGGGGTAGTTCCGAACTCCAGGCGGGGTCGCTGGCTTCAGGCGTCGACATTGCCTCGAGAACTTCACTCGCGAGCGCGCGACGCTCACGCTGCGCGGCCGTGGCCGGCGGTGGCCACAGGCCCTGGGCGGGTGGCTGCTCGGGACGCTCGGCATCGGGCTCCGGCTCATGTGCCCAGCCGTCCTTCGTGACGTGGCCCGCGTCCAGGAGTTCACGCATGAGGAGCGAGGGCGCCGACGGCGACTTCGACGTCGTCCACCACGATCCGGTGAGATAGACATGGGAGCGAGCACGCGTCAGTGCAACGTAGAACAGCCGCCGCTCCTCGTCCAGGCGGTGCAGGCCGGCATCAGCCTTGAACCCTGCGAGGGAGTCGGCGAGCGTGGGGCGATCCACGACGTCTCCCCTGTCCCACAGCGGCAAATCATCCCGGTCAAGGCGCAGGTCAAAGGGCAAGTTTCCGATGCCACTGAGCCATGCGCTGTCGTTGAGGCGAATCTCCGGTCCGTCATCGCCATCGACAACCTTCGGCACCGAGCCGGATGGAAACTGGCTCTTGGCGCCCCGTCCAGTTCCCTGGGTGAGTCCGGGTACGGCAACGATGTCCCATTCGAGTCCCTTAGCGCTGTGCGCGGTAAGGATCTGCACAGCGTCGGGCTCGGGCTCCTTGACCGGTGCGGAAAGCCCGCGCTCCTCACTGCGTGCCGCGTCAAGCCACGCGAGGAACGCGCCCAGGGTCGCCCGCTCGGCTCCTGCGGCGAATCCGCGCGCGGCATCGATGAAGGCGTCCATGTTGCGCACGGCGCGGCCGTCGGGGCGTGCGACCTCAGCCTCAATGTCGAGGCCCCATGCGCGCTCCGCAAACACGATGAGTTCACCCAGCGAGAGGTAACTGTGTTCACGAACAGCGCGGATTACTGATTGGAGATCCCGCAGGCGTCGCAGCGCAGTCGCCGAGATGCTGCGGCCGTCTCGCGAGCGCCAGTGTTCATCAGGGAGCTCTTCGAGCCCGTCGACGATGGTGGGCGCAAAGGCGGCCCCACGATCGCTGCGGTCCATGTCCCGCTCCGACCAGTCCTTGAGAGCCATCAAGTCCGCGGGGCCCAGCGCGATGCGCTCCCCCGCGACGAGGCGCATGAGCGCGTCCCCACGGGCCGGATCGTGTACGACCTCCAGAAGCGCGAGGAGTTCTGCGACTTCAGGTGTGTCGATGAGTCCGCCCAGCCCCACAACTTCGTAGTCGAGGCCGCGGTCGGTGAGGGCTGCGACGATGGCGGGGAACTGGACGCGGCGACGGCACAACACAGACGCCGTCACGGGTTCGTGGGGTTTGCGTTCGGGTGCGAGTTCCGCGCGGCGCGCGAGGATGAAGTCGGCGACGGCCTCAGCTTCCGCAGTGAGGTCTGCCGCCATGTGCGCGCTGACTCCGGGCGAGGCGCGTTCCGGCTCTGGCCGTTCCAGATACTGGCCCTTGGACTTGAGCGGCTCGACGGAGACCTGGGGATTGACCGGAAGGGTGTCAGCGATCGCGTTCGCGACGTCGAGCACCGCGGCTTCGTTGCGCCAGGACACCGACAGCGTCCGGCTCACAACCGAACCGGGACCGCCGAATTGCGACACAAACGAGGAAAGTGCACTGGCGGACGCGCCTCTGAAGCCGTAGATCGCCTGATTGGGGTCGCCGACGGCCATCACGGGGTGGTCCTCGCCAAACATGGTGGCGAACAGTGTCAGTTGGGCCGGCGAGGTGTCTTGGAACTCGTCGAGGAGCACAACGCGGTAGCGACTACGTTCGATCGCTTGAACTCCCGGCAAGGCGGCGAGTTCGACTCCGTAGGCGACCTGATCAGAGAAGTCGAGAAAGGCGCTCTCACGCTTGCGCCGCTGGTACGCCTCGACCATCGGGACCAGATCCAGCAAAGCCTGAACGCCACTCAGGTCCTTCGCCTCCGGGGTCGCGTTGCCGTTGCGGTTGACGAGCGCGGTTCCCTGAGGCGCAGGAAGCTCTGACAGCGTCTCCCAGAGGCTCTCTGCCCAACGCCGCACTTCCCGAGGAGTGACGAGGTGCTCGCGCATCTGTGAGTTCAAGTGCACGATCGCGCGCGTGACGGTGCTCTGGGCGGATGACAGGGCGACTACGTCCGTCCAGTTGCTCACGATGTCGTGGGCCAGTTGCCACAGCGCGGCGTCGGTCACGGTTGCGGAATCCGGATCGACTCCAAGACGCAGTCCGTGCTCCGCCACGAGGGATGCCGAGTAACCGTTGTACGTCGCCACCGAGACCGGCGGGCGGGATGCGTCCTTGCCGAACGCGGCGGCGATGCGCTCCCCCGACCGTTCCGCGATCTCGGCAGCAGCCTTACGGGTGAAGGTCAGGCACAGAATTTCATCGGGGCTGATGGGTCGGCCAAAGAGTTCCTCGCCGTGGTCAAGGAGATAGACCATGCGCATCGATAGCGTCTCTGTCTTACCCGAACCTGCGCCCGCAACCACCAACGTGGGCGACAGGCCCGAGCCAATGATCGCGGCTTGCTCCGCAGTGGGCCGCGTGGAGGGGTTGATGAGCGCGGACAGTTCCTGGACGCTCCGGGACTGGCCCACAATCACGCTGTCGTCATTCATCCGTCGCTCACCTGCTTTCCCTCCGGCTGAATGGGGCACACGTGGCGCACCGGGCACATGGCGCACATGTCGTTCTCGACCGCGATGAAATGGTCTGCGCTCATCGCCTCGACGACCGTGCTCAGACGCTTCTCTTGTTCGGCAACATCAATGGCGTCTTGCTTGACCACCTTGTGATTAACGGTGTCGCCACCGACGAACGCGAGGGCCGCGCCGTCGACCGAATCCAGCCCCTCGAACGCTCCGTGCGCGGCAGCAAGCTGATACATCGACAGTTGGGCGTGAGTCTCGACGTCACCCACGTAGGAGGCGCTGCCGGTCTTGAGGTCCACCACAGTCACGCCGTCCTCGGTGCACTCGACGCGATCCGCGCTACCGGATAGCACTGCGTTACCGATGTGGACGGAGAATCCCTTCTCGACCGCGACTGCCTCCGCCGGGTGGGTGACGATGTAGCCGGCCAGCCGGTCGATCATCTTGTCTGCTTTGGTTCGCAGGGCACGGTCAGGGAAAGTCTCCGTCCCGGCCACCTCGGGCCAGCGGCGGTCCAGCTCTGCCGAGAGCTCCTCGTGAGATCCCCGTGGAAGTTCCGCGGCGATTTCGTGGATCAGGGTTCCCAGGCTCTGCTTCTCGGAGTCTTGCCCAGTACCGCCGGCGGCCTCAAGCGCCCACCGCAGCGTGCACCGTTCGACGCCTTCGACCTTGGACGGCGATACCCGCACCGGAACATCCTCGGGATAGAACCCGTCGACGGTCGATGGAGCGGACACACCGTGCCACTGACTGGGAGAGGCTCCTGCCACGCCTCGCCGCGCGAGCTTCGCCAAGGCCGTGACATAACCCGCGCGGTCGTCGCCCTCTGCCGCGGCGCCTTGCGCACGCAAGGTGGCAACCGCATGCCTCAGGTCGCCGACGACGGGTGTGGTGCCAGCATCGGACCGGTCAACCCCAGTGACCTCTTGCACCCAATCGATGTACCGAGACGGCCGGCTCTCAGCGTCTTGCACACACGTGAGCACTAGGGACTTCTTGGCCCGCGACACAGCGACGGCAAATGCACGAGTCTCGTCGTCCACGATGTCGCGCCGCGCGCTGGACGCTAGTTGTGTGCGCCGCTCAGCCGTCAGCGGGTCAAGGGCGGCACGGCCAGTGAGAACCTGAGCCAGGTGTTGTGCACCGAGCACCGAGTCTCGGAGCCGAAGGTTTGGCCAGGCCCCCTCTTCGAGCCCTGCAACGACCACGACGTCCCATTCGCGACCAGCAGCCGATGCGGGGGTCACCAGGGACACTGCGTCGACACCCTGGGCACGGGCACCGAGGCTGTCGGTTGCGAAGTCCTGCGACGCAACGTGCTTAATGAATCCGTCAAGACGCGCGGCACCCATGCGCTCTTCATAGTTCTGAGCAGCACGCATGAGCGCGATGACGGCGTCGAGATCCGCATCGTCGCGAGCGGAACCGGCGAGCGCTCCGGTTCGCCATGTGTCGGCGACGTCGAGTTCGGTCCACAGCGCCCAGATCACGCGCCGAGGCGAAGCGCTTTCCTCGACGAGCGTGCGCGCCGCATCTACTGAGCGCACCGCGCGGGCTGCCAGCACGGCCTCTCGCTCGTCGATGCTCGCCCAGCGCTCGTGCGCATGCATCGCCTCGACCAGCAGCTCGCTCGCCGGTCGCAATCCATCGTGTGCGCGTTCCTCGCGGACGAGCGCGCGCCGCAACCTGCGAAGTCCCACGGGGTCCACCCCGATGAGCCGCGAGGTCAGCACGTCGACCGCGCTATCCTCCGTCCACTCCTCGCCTAGGGCGATCCGCATGAGCGTCAGGAGTGAGGCGACGGCGCCCTGCTGATGCAGGGCCACCGAGTCGCCCAGGGACTCGCACGGGATATCCGCGCCCAGGAGATCCGCACGGAGCTCACGCAATTGCGTGTTGGAACGTGCGATGACCGCCATCGACGACCACGGCACCGGCGCCGCGTCCGCGTGACGCACGCGCCGCAGGGCCGCGGCGATGGACCTGGACTGGGCGTAGCGGTGCGGCGCGACAATGACCTCGACGGGTGCACCGGCTCCCGAGCGCCCCCCGGTCCGCACAGACCCGACTCCCTGCGTACCGATGTGACTCACAACAGCATCGGCTACCGCGGCGAGAGCCTCGCCTTGCCGATGCGTTTTGTCCAGGCGCACAAGCTCCGCGCCGAATCCCCGGCCAGGCATATCCGAGGTGGCATCTGCGAGGGCGGAGGGCACCGCGCCCCGATATCCCTGCACGGACTCGTCCGCGTTTCCAAGGAGCACAAGCCGCGCGCCCGCCTGCGCCATGGCGTCCAAGAGCGCGATCGTCGCCTCGGTCGCGTCCTGATAGTCGTCGACAATCACAAGGGACCACATGGGACGCGCACCCCACGCCTCATCCCACGTGTCCAACGCGACGGCTGCTTCACGCGCGGCGCTGGCGGGGTCGTACTTGAAGCCCTGGTCCCCCGGAAGGGTCCGGTAGACAAGGTTGTCCTGGTACTCGCGCATGACATGGGCGACGGCGTCCCACTCGGGCCGTTGCACTTCACGTGCGACGTCAATGAGTTGGTCGGGTTCGAGCCCCGCCTCAGTAGCGCGCATGATGACGTCTCGCAGTTCGGACCGAAATCCGGGCAGGGACGTGGCCTCCTCGGGAACGACGCCCGCCCAATCCGGACCCGGAACCGAGCCAGAACGATGCCCCTCGAGGAGCTCGCGCAGCACTGTGTCCTGTTCTGCTCCCGTAATCAGCGCGGGCACCGGCGCTCCTTGCGCCTCTGCCCGAGCGGCCAGGATCGCGTGCCCAACGGATGCTGCGGTCCGCACCACCGGCACACCGGTGGGCCTGCCAATCGCAGCCGAGACGTCGTCACGGAGCGACGCCGCGGCGGTACGTGTGGGGGCCAGCACCAGAAGTTGTTCGGGGGCGAGACCGTCAGCGACTGCACGGGCGGCGACTTCCGCGGCGACCGTGGTCTTCCCGGTTCCCGGCCCACCCACGATGACGAGATGCGACGGACCGCCAACTGCGTGCGCGACCGCGGTCCGTTGCGAAGGGTCGAGCGATGGCACTGCGTCACGCGCCGCCGGTGGGGTGAGTCGAACGCTCATGCAGCTACTTCACCACACCCCTGTGACATGCCCGCGGCTACTCGTCGGCGGAGGGCGAGACTGAGGGTTCCGGCGTGGGGCTGGGCTCCGGAACCGGTTCGTCAGGGTACGGCCAGGGGTTGGGAGTGCACTCGTCCGGCAGCTCTTCCTGATTCGTCATCAGCAAGGCACGACCCGATGCGCAAATGCCGTCCTCCTCGCCCAGCACGTGGCCCACGCCGTGGCTTACGGAGTACTCGCGCGACTCATTGCGTTCGTCGCCGTAAGAGTCGAGACCGGCTGCCCAGTCGTAGGCGCTGATCATGATCAGGCCGCGGTCCGCACAGGTGCCTTCCTGCTCAGCACTCACCGACGGAGACGCAGAGGCGGATGACGACGGCGAAGGCGAGCTCTCGGGGCTCGCGTCTGCGGATGCCTCGGCGGATGCGGACGGCGTTGCCGTGGGGTCGGCTTGCACCCCAAGTGATGCGGGCGCATGAGGGTTGGGGCATGTCAGCGTCGCTGTGTAAGGGCTGGCGAGCGCCACACGAATGTCCGCGACTCCCGCTGTCGGTACGTACTCGTAACGACCGTTTGCGCCCCACCCACGCGGATCGTTGAGCACGTCCAAGACATAGCTCGCGAGAGCGAGATCGTTGATCCCCAAGCCCGTCTCATAGTCCACCCGTACGTAACGGATAGCTTGGGCATCCCCGGTGGGTTCAGCATCGGCCGTCACCGTGGTGTACATCCCGTCAAGGCGCTCAGGTATCGCCAGCGACGTCAACCCTGCGTTTATGTCGTCCTCGTCGAGCTCGCGATCGATGGGCTCTAGAGGTGGTAGCGATACATCGACCGTGGGCGACGGTTCCGGCGTGGCACTGGGGCTCAGAGACGGCTCGACGGTCGCGAGGTTACCGCCTACCAGGCTTGTTCCCCACCCGACGGCAAGCCCAGCCACGAACGTGATGGCGACGGTGACGATGATGGCCTTCCAGCTTGGCAGGTGGATTCCCCTGCCCGCGAACAGGCCCCTCTCGCGCTCACTCACGCCTCTACGATAGTCGTGAGACACATAGACCATCACCATCGGAGGCGACAATGGAGATCCGCATCGGCGTGCAGAACGTGGCACGCGAGATCGTCATCGACACAGATATGAGCAGCGACGACGTTGTAAAGGCGGTGTCCGATGCCGTGGCTGGCGCCACGCTAGACCTGTCCGACTCCAAGGGGCGTCGCCTCGTGGTGCCAGCCGGAGCACTCGGTTACGTCGAGATCGGCGAAGAGAGCAAGCGCCGCGTCGGCTTCGGAGCCTGACTCACAGCACTTCAGGACCCTCCGTGCACTCACCGTGCACGGAGGGTCCTCGTGCGTCACGAGGCCGTGAACCACGGGGGTTGCCGTCTCACTCCTTAGGGCTTTCTCGTCGGAGTGACCGCTTCGCCATCGGGTTCGGAGTCGGAGCCGTCACGCACAGCCGTCACGCCACTGGTCAGGCTCATCCCCTTCTTTCGCATCGCACGCGCACGCTCGCCCGCAGAACGCAGTCGCGGGTTGACGTACTCATCGATACCGAAGTTGATCAGCGACAACGCCATGCCAAAGATCGCGATGCATAGGCCGGCCGGGAAGTACCACCACCAGAAGTCCGGGAAGGCGCCGTTCTGCTGGGCCCAGAACAGAATGGTTCCCCAGTTCAAATTGGTGATGGGAATAACGCCGATGAACGCCAAGGTCGTGAGACCCAGCACGGCGGCAGTCACAGTGCCGACAAAGCTTGAGGCGATGATCGCGGTCAGGTTGGGCAGCATCTCGACGGCGATGATGCGGTAGAGCTTCTCCCCGTTGGCCCGGGCCGCCTGAACAAAATCACGATTGCGCAAAGACATCGTTTGCGCTCGCAGAACGCGAGCGCCCCACGCCCAACCCGTGATCGCAATCACCGCAGAAATCAGCACGATGCTGGGGTTGTCATATTGCGAAGCCACGATGATGATCAGCGGCAGGCCTGGAATCACGAGGAAAACATTGGTCAGGGCTGACAGCGACTCGGACCGCCAACCTCGCACGTAACCGGCGGCGACACCAACGATAACCGCCACCAACGTGGCAAGTATTCCCGCGATGAGGCCCACGACGAGGACACCGCGTGTGCCGTACACAATCTGGCTGAACACGTCCTCACCGAGGTGCGTGGTCCCAAGCCAGTGCTCCGCCGACGGCGGCTGCTTGAGCGAATCGAAGTCCTTCTCGAGCGGTCCATATGGCGCTATCCACGGCGCGAAGACTGCCGTCAACATGAAGATGGCCACGATGATGAGCCCCACGAGGGACTTGCCATTGCGGAACATCGCGAACGACTGCCCGAAGCGCTTGATCGCGCCGGGCCGGCGCGGTTCGTTGGACAGGCCCTCCTTGGGAGAGCCTCCAGTGGGGAAGTTAGACACAGTCATGATCAGGACTCCATCATCCGAGTGCGCGGATCGAGCATGGCGTGGGCGATATCAGCAATGATGTTCGCGAGCAGAACCGCCATCGTGATCACCAGGAACACGCCCTGCATCAGCGGCCAGTCTTTGGCATTGGTGGCGTCCAAGAGCATCTTTCCGACACCGGGGTAACTAAACACCAGCTCCGTGACGAGAGTGCCGCCAACAATGAAGCCGAGGGCGAGCGCGAAGCTCGACAACTGCGGCAGGACGGCATTGCGCGACGCGTACTTGCGCAGGACCCAGCGCGGAGCGAGGCCCTTCGCTTCGGCCACAGTCACGTAGTCCTCGTCGAGCACCGTAATCATCATGTTTCGCATTCCGAGGATCCACCCGCCGAGCGACGACACGATGATCGTCACGGCAGGTAGCGTTCCGTGCATGATGACCTCGCCGATGAATTCCCACGACCAGTTCGGCACGGAGCCCTTGTCGTAAGCGTGCGACGCCGGGAACCAGCCCAGCCTCGTAGAGAACACCGCGATGATGATCAACGCCATCCAGAAGTACGGGACCGTTGAGAAGAAGGTCGCGAACGGAATGACGTAATCTGCACGGCTTCCACGCCGCCATCCGATCACCGCTCCGGTCAAGGTACCCAAGAGGAAACTCAGGATCGTCGTGAGGCCAACCAGTCCCAGTGTCCACGGAAGGGCCGAGGCGATGACCTCCGTCACGGGAGCAAGCCCCTTGGAGAAGGACCGCCCAAGGTCCCCGCTAAACAAGAGCCCCCAGTAGTCGATGTACTGCTCCCACACGGACTTGCCGTTGTCGAGCCCGAAGAGAGTCTCGAGCGACTCAATCGCCTCAGGGCTGACGCTGGGGTTCTTCTGGAGGTACGCAGTGATTGGGTCGCCCTTCATGAAGCGCGGAAGGAAGAAGTTGATCGTGATGGCGGCCCACGCTGTGAACGCATAGAAGGCGACACGTCGAAGAATGAATCTCATCGCGAATCCTCCTTCCCGCCGAGCTGCGTATCTCCCGGCTGGGCAAAGTGCTTGTCCGGATCCGGTGAGGCGTTGCGCAGTTGAAGCGTGTACTCATGTTGCGGGTTCAAGATGACGTCGTCGGCTTGCCCGCGCTCGACCACGACCCCGTGGTTGAGCACCATGATCTGGTCCGAGAAGTGCCGTGCCGTAGCAAGATCGTGGGTGATGTACAGGACGCCCAAGTTCGACTCCCGCTGGAGGTCGGCGAGCAGGTTCAAGACACCGAGGCGGATCGATACATCGAGCATTGACACCGGCTCATCCGCGATCAAGAGCTCAGGACGCGAGGCGAGTGCTCGCGCGATGGCCACGCGCTGCCGCTGACCACCGGACAACTCGTGAGGGCGGCGATCAATCACCATGTCCGGTTCCAAGCGCACGCGCTCCAGCAGGTGACGCACTTCCGCATCGACCTCGTCGCTCGGCACCACCTTGTCGAGACGAAGAGGGCGCTCGAGGTGATGGCGGATCGTGTGATACGGATTCAACGACGCGAACGGGTCTTGGAAAACCATGCGCACTCGCTGGCGATAGCGCCGCAGCCCCTTCCCACGACGCGGGATCGGCTCTCCGTCGAGAAGGACTTCCCCCGACGTTTCTCGTTCAAGTTGCGTAAGGATCTTGGCAATCGTCGACTTGCCCGAACCCGACTGCCCCACCAGGGCAATCGTCTGGCCGGACGTGAGAGAGAACGAGACATCGTCGAGTGCGAGCATGTCGCCAGCCCCGCGTACTCGGTAGCGCTTCGTGACGTGGTTAAAGTCCAGAGTGGTCACTTGCTATCGCCCCCCTGTCTGGGTGCCGTAACTAAAACCACCGCGATCACCCGTGAGGCTCGGGAAGGATCCGAGGAGCTTGCGGGTGTACTCGTGCTCGGCGTCGCGGTAGATCTGCTCTGCAGGAGCAAGCTCGACGATCCGCCCGTCTTTCATCACGGCGATACGGTCGGAGATCTCAAGCAACAGCGGCAGGTCGTGGGTGATGAAGATGACGGAAAACCCCAG
Source organism: Demequina flava (assembly GCF_000975035.1). Classification (GTDB taxonomy): domain Bacteria; phylum Actinomycetota; class Actinomycetes; order Actinomycetales; family Demequinaceae; genus Demequina; species Demequina flava. The sequence continues at coordinate 610,562 of NZ_BBRA01000001.1, forward strand.
TTCCTTACGCAACTCGGAGATCTGAATCAGGATCTCGCGCTGTACCAAGACATCCAGTGCGGTCGTGGGCTCATCCATGATCATCAGCTGAGGGCGCAGCGCCATCGCCATCGCGATCATGACGCGCTGGCGCATTCCTCCAGAGAGTTCGTGTGCGTACGAGCGGTAGCGCTCGCTTCCCACTCCGACGATCTCCAGCAGGCGCTCGCCTTCGACGCGGCGCTCGGCAGCAGACATCTCCGGCCGATGCGTCTCGAAGACATCGTCAAGCTGCGCCCCGATCTTGGCCACGGGGTTGAGCGAGTTCATCGCTCCTTGGAACACCATCGAGACTTTGTCCCAGCGGAAGGCGCGCATCTGCGCTGGGTTCAGGGTGTTGAGGTCAATGTCCTCGCCCGACTCATCGTGAAAGATGGTGTGCCCTGACGTAATGATCGCTGGCGGCTTGAGAAGGCGCTGGATGCCGTACGCCAGAGTCGTCTTGCCGCACCCTGACTCGCCTGCCAGCCCCAGGATCTCCCCACGCTGCAACTCAAGCGTGACGCCTGAGACCGCCTCGACGGGCGGGTCCACGTCGTAGACCACGCTGAAGTCCGAGACGGTGAGCAATGTTTCGGTACTCACGAATGCCTTCCTAATAATGACGGGTGGGTCTGGGTGGGGCCGGGCAATACATCCGGCCCCACCCAGAGTTGTGGGACTTAGTTCGCGGGCTCGAGACTCGTCAGAATCAGCGAGACGTTGGAGATCGTGGGGTTAATGTCGGCGTACGGGTCCTCATCCGATGGCCAACCCACATAGTTGCGGGTGTTGTACTCGCCGATCGAGGGGCGGGTTCCGATAGGAAGCACCGGCGCTTCCTCGACAAATGCGGTTTCGACGATGTCGAGCGCAGCCTGACGTGCCGCGTCATCCTGTGCATTGGCGAAGTCCTCGAGTGCCTCAGTGACCTCAGGGTTGTCGTAGCGCCCGAAGTTGTTGTTGGCGGACTCGCCGAAGGGCACCAGCCACTCACCGGACAGCATCGACTTGTACATGTCGTACGGGGTCAGGCCACCATCGGTCCAGTGGAAAATCGCATCGAAGTCACCGACCGATTTGTCGTTCCACCAGGTGTCAACATCCGGCGTGAGCACGTTGGCGGTCACTCCGAGCGCGGCCACCGAATCGGCTACGAGGGAGATTCCAGTGACATAGTCGTTCCAACCTTGCGGAACCTGCAGGTCGAAGGTGACAGTCTCACCGTCGGGGTCGACGAGGGAGTCGCCTTCCCAGGTGTAGCCGGCATCTTCGAGCACGGCGCGAGCTCCGTCAACGTCAACCGTGTAGTTCTGACCCTGATAGTCAGCGGAGACGTACGAGTCCCCGACGGGCGACGGCAGCCCCGTCACCGAGGTGAGCTCCGGAACGCCACCCTCACGGGCGATCTCGGCGTGCTTAGAACGATCGACGACCATGTTCACTGCCTGGCGGAAGGCGACGTCGTCAAACGGCTTCTCGTGCAGGTTCATGTACATGACGTCTGCCGCAAGACCTGGCGGCGCCCAGTACTTGTTGTGCTCGGGATCCTCATCCAGATAGGCGGACTGCACGTTCGGGATGAAGGCCTGAGCCCAGTCCGCGTCGCCAGTGGCGAGCGCGGTCGTGAGCGCGGTGTTGTCGTTGTAGGACACGTAGTACAGCGTCGGAACGGCAACTTCACCGCCCCAGTAGTCAGGGTTGCTGTCCAATTGGACAGACTGCGTGCTGAAGCTACTCATGAGGTAGGGACCAGTGCCGACTGGATCAAGGAACGGGTCCGTGGTCGGATCTTCGACGGAGGCCCAGAGGTGCTCGGGCACGATAACCTTGTGCAACACCTTGTCTTGCTTGACAAACATCGGAGCGTCAAACGACAAAGTGACCGTCTCGCCGTCGGAGTCGACGGACGTAAGACCCACTGCAGCGCCGTCGATCTCGGGGTAGTCGAGGATCAGCTCGAAGGTGAAGGCAATGTCCTCAGCAGTGAAGTCCTCACCGTCGCTCCACTTCACGCCAGCGCGGGGAGTAAGCGTCACGGATGTGTAGTCGTCGGACCATTCGATGCTCTCTGCTAGCCACGGCGTGACCTCTGCGTTGGGGTCGATGGTGTTGACATGTGCCAGGGGCTCAAGCATCGCGTAGATGTATCCGAGTTTGGTGCCGGACGCATCTCCAACCCACGGGTTGTTGGACTCGGTAGCGATCGCGCCATCAGGCTTGGCGATCGTCAAAGGGGCGCCCGGCTCGGCCGGAGCGGCCTCGCCAGAGGCACTGGCCGAGGTTTCTGGATCGCTGTCGCCGCCCGAGCAGGCTGCGAGTGTCAGGACTGCAGCCATCGACATGGCCGCAATCGAGGACTTCTTTATCCTCATAATTTCTCCTTGTGTGAGGCCTCGAGTTCCAATCGAGACATTGACTTCATTGTCGGGTTTCTTGCGTTGAGACAGATGCCGTGGGCGTGCCTTACCGCCCTCCTTCCGTGTCGCCGGCGAACTCGACCACTGCTTCGAGTTGCAGGTTGCGGGCAGAACGACCCACCTGCAGGCGGTAGGGGCCGGGGGGACGCGTCCAGCCAGCGGAGGCATCCCACGTTTCGAAGCGGCGGCGTGCCAGGCGCAAGGTCACCGTGGATTGTGCACCGGCAGCAACGTCGACGTTCGTGAATCCGCCGAGCCACAGCACGGGCCGGTCGCTGTCGCCACCAACGTGCTGGAGATAGGCCTGAACGATCTCCGTTCCATCGCGCCGCCCGGTGTTCGTGACAGTGACGTCCACCTCAACATCACCGGAGGCATTGACCTGGGGTTCGCCGACGCTGTCGTAACGCCACGTGGTCCACCCAAGGCCGTGGCCGAACGGCGCGGCCGGCTGTGCACCCCGGCGCTCCCACGCGCGGTATCCGACATCGACTCCGTCGTCATACGCGATGCGCCCGTCCACCGGGATGGCGTGTGGGACGGGAACGTCAGCCTGAGACCCAGGCAGGGTCCACGGGAGTCGGCCTGCGGGCTCAACGTCACCCGCGAATATGTCGGCAAGCGAATGCCCCGCTTCCTGACCGGGAAACCACGCCCACAGCACAGTCTGTGCGCGCTCCAGCCATGGCAGGAGGACAGGGGCACCGGCATTGACCACGATCACGGCGTCGGGTGCGACATCGAGGACACGGTCGACGAGAAGGTCTTGCTGGCCCGGAAGGGAGAGAGTGGTGCGGTCCCACCCCTCGGATTCACATTCCTCATTTGTTCCGACCACAACGACGGTGAGATCAGCGCTACGAGCCGCTTCCACCGCAGCGTCGAGTTCCTCTTGAGCCGTCCTCGAGGGCAGCTGGTGGCGCAGTTGGGCTCGCACAAAGATGCCGTAGCCCTCCGCGTCAATCACTTGGAGACGCGCCCGCACGGAGGCAACTCGGGGCTCCTCGACCTCCACCGCATACGCGACACCTCGTGGGTTGTTCGCTGACGAGTCCAGGATGCAATCCACCCCGACCGACGACTCAGATGCGGACACCACAGCGCCATCAATTGCGATTGAGTGCGCCCCGACCGTGCCAATCGACACGTAGTGGGTGCCGGCGGCCTCGAGGCGCACGTCAAACGCCAGTTCGGCTGCGACAGCACCGTCGGGGACGTCACCGAGCCAACCGTCCCACTCAGGCAGTTCGACTGACCCGACCACAGCATCGGCCCTATCCACAAAGTGAACTGAGGCCACTCCGCCGACAACATAAGAGAAGTCCAAGTCTGGGGCATGTTCACGGGTGCTGCCGCCGCATTCCATCAAGATCTGGGCGTCAGGCCAGCGCTTCTCAAGGCCCTCCCTCGGGGTCACGACGTGCACTGGTGCCACGGTTGAAGATCCGCCACCAAGCACATGGGGTTGCTCGGCGTTAGCACCCAGCAGCGCAATCGAAGTCGGCGCAGATCGGTTCCACGGCGCATTGTCGCCATCCGCCTTGAGGACCACCATTGATTGCGCAGCAGCCTTGCGGACCAAGGCGCGCAGGTCCTTGGTGTGCGTCACCTGGGCAGGCTCAGAGTCGAGTGCCCCCACGCGGTGAGCCAGGAGAAGAATGCGCGCGACCTTGTCGTCGATGGTGGCGATGTCGACACGCCCATCTGTGACGGCAGCCATGAGCCCTTGCGCCCACGCCCCACCGGGCCCCGGCATCACGATGTCGAGCCCCCCGTTGGCGGATGCCACGTCGGTGCGGTTCGCCTCCCAGTCGGACACCATCACTCCGTCGAAGCCAAGTTCGCCTTTGAGGACGTCGGTGACGAGGTGCCCGTGCTCGGTCATTGACGCCGACTGAGTGCCGTCGTCCACGCCGTTATAGGCGGCCATCATCGCCCATGCTCCCGCGGCGACCGCCTCTTCAAACGGTGCGAGATACACCTCTCGCAGGACCTTCATGCTGACGTCAGACACGTAGGTAGTGCGGTCGGTTTCAGAGTCATTCGCGATGTAGTGCTTGATGCACGCGCCCACTCCCTGGTCTTGAATCCCCTCCACCACGGCGACGCCCACAGCAGACGTGAGGAAGGGGTCCTCGGAGAAGCACTCGAAGTGCCGACCGCCCACGGGGGTGCGCTGAATATTGACCTGGGGGGCCAGCACGACGTCCACGCCGTGGTCGCGCGCCTCACGGGCAAACGCCTGACCGATCTCGAACGCGATTGCCGGGTTCCAGGTCGCGGCGATCGCCGACGGCGTTGGGAACAGTACGGACGTCTCCCCCGGGGTCTCACCCAGTCCACGCACACCAACGGGACCGTCAGAGAAGGCCACAGCGCGGAGTCCGATCTGAGGGATGCCTCGCAGGCGCCACATCGTCTCGCCGGTCAGCAGCGCGACCTTGTCTTCCACGCTCAGGGCACTGGCGGCTCGGCGACATTCGGCCAGCGTGGCGTACGACACTGGCGCTGAAAGGGACGACGTTGTCACCTTCGATCTCCTCATCATTGGGGCCGATGCGGTGTCGAGCACCGCAATGACGAGTAACTTACAATACAGTTAGTAAGTAACTCAAGGGAGACAAAGGTTGTTGCCATTTTGTGACCTGACCGACATGGTCCGGGAGCTCTACCCGTGTCTGCGTAGACTCATGAACTAGCGATCCACCGGCCCCAACGACCTTTCAATCCAAGGCATGTGAAACACGATGAGTTCCAACCGACGACGCTTGGCTCCACGCCCTGAGACCGCGGCGCGCCGTGAAGAAATCCTCAAGGCATCCCTCGAGATCTTTGGCTCCAAGGGCTTCAACAAGGGGCCGCTCGCCGAGATCGCCGAGCAAGTCGGGATGACTCACGCCGGCGTGCTCCACCACTTTGGCTCGAAAGACAAGCTCCTCGTCGAAGTCCTGCGCTATCGCGACAGCGCGGACCTTCAAGACCTAGAGGGACAGCACATTCCTGACGGCGCCGACCTCTTCCGGCACCTCGTGCGCACCGCGTTCGACAACGAGCAGCGGCCCGGAATTGTCCAGGCATACGCCGTGCTGTCGGCGGAATCGGTCACAGACAAGCATCCAGGACACGAGTACTTCGTCGAGCGGTATGCGACGCTACGCGTACAACTGGCTGACGCGTTCCACATCATGTGCGAAGAGCACGGCGTGACTGACCAAACAACTGTGGATCACGCGGCGGCCTCCATCCTGGCCGTCATGGACGGCCTTCAGGTTCAGTGGCTCTTGCAGCCAGACTCGATTGAGCTGGCGGAAACGTCGGCCTTCGCGATCGAAACCCTGGTCACGGCGGTCCTCGATCCGCGCCCATCCGCGCTCGCCATTCATGATGTGACGGAACAGTCATAGCCTGATTTCCCGTTCGGCGGGTAGACTGGGAGGCGACCCGGGGCTGACCGGTCGTCATGCAAGTATCGCGGTGCCGCTGAAGAGAGCGTAGGCCGCTAACCCAAGATGATTCGCGATCGGCTGCCCGCCGAATGGGCGCGCCACTAGAGCAGCGCCCGCGAAACACCTACGAGGAACCATGACAGACACGCACGCCACTGTGCAGACAAAAGACCAAAGCTTCGCCGATTTCAAGGTCAACCCCTTGATCGTTGAGGCGCTGGCGGACGCGGGCATCATCAACCCCTTCCCAATCCAGGCGATGACCTTGCCCGTCGCGCTGTCGGGACACGACATCATCGGCCAGGCCAAGACCGGTACCGGTAAGACCCTCGGCTTCGGCGTTCCCGCGCTGCACCGCACGGTCTCCCCCGGCGAGGAAGGCTTCGACGAGCTCGATGAGCCCGGCAAGCCGCAGGCCCTGATTGTGGCCCCCACCCGTGAACTCGCGGTGCAGGTTGCCGGCGACCTTGAGACTGCGTCCAAGAAACGCTCGACCCGCATCGTCCAGATCTACGGTGGCCGTGCATACGAGCCCCAGATCGAGGCGCTCGTCCGCGGCGCCGAGGTCGTCGTGGGAACTCCGGGCCGCATGATCGACCTGCTCAACCAGGGCCACCTGGACCTGCGCTTTGTACGCACCGTCGTGCTCGATGAGGCCGACGAGATGCTGGACCTGGGCTTCTTGCCTGACGTCGAGAAGCTCCTGGCCGCCACGCCTGCGTCGCGCCACACCATGCTGTTCTCGGCCACCATGCCGGGAGCGGTCGTGTCGCTGGCACGTCGCTACATGATCCAGCCCACCCACATCCGCGCCGCTGAGCCCGACGACGATGGCGCCACCGTCAAGGCCACGACCCAGTTCGTCTACCGCGCGCACGCACTCGACAAGGTTGAGGTGCTGGCCCGCATTCTGCAGTCTGAGGGGCGCGGCCGTACCGTCGTGTTCGCCCGCACCAAGCGCACGGCGGCGAAGGTCTCTGACGAGCTCCAGACTCGTGGCTTTGCTGCAGGCGCCATCCACGGTGACCTTGGCCAGGGCGCCCGCGAACAAGCGCTACGCGCCTTCCGAAACTCCAAGATCGATGTGCTGGTCGCGACCGACGTTGCCGCCCGCGGTATCGACGTTGACGACGTCACGCACGTGATCAACTACCAGTGCCCCGAGGACGAGAAGACATACCTGCACCGCATTGGCCGCACCGGCCGCGCTGGCAAGACCGGTACCGCCGTCACGTTCGTGGACTGGGACGACATCCCCCGATGGGGCCTGATCAACAAGGCGCTGGACCTGGGCTTCCCCGAGCCCATCGAGACTTACTCGACGTCGCCGCACCTGTTCGATGACCTCAATATTCCCGCAGGCACCAAGGGCCGCCTGGCGCGCGACAAGCGCACCCTCGCGGGTCTGGACGCTGAGCGTCTCGAGGACCTGGGCGAGACTGGCAAGAAGCCTGCTGGAGGCGGTCGCGATGGCGGCCGTGGCGGTCAGGGTGGTCGCGGCGGTTCTGGCGGAGGCCAGGGCGGCGGTCGTGGACGCGGACGCTCCGGTGGCGGCCAGGGCGGCAACCGTGGCGGCTCGGGCAATTCCGAGAAGCGGGCCGATGCTGGGGCACAGACCGCTGGTGAGCGCCCCGCTGGCAACAGCGAGGGTGGCCAGCGCAAGCGTCGTCGTCGCCGTCGCAGCGGTGGCGGCCAGGGCGGCAACGCTCAGGGCGGCCAGAACAACGCCGGCCAGAGCAGCACCCCCACCGCTTCGGAGTAACTGTCATGGCCGAGCACAAGGTCCTGCTGTTCTATGTTTTCACGCCCCTGAGCGACCCCGATGCGGTGCGCTTGTGGCAGCGCGACCTGTGCGAGTCGCTTGGGCTGACGGGCCGCATTATCCTGTCCAAGGACGGGATGAACGGCACCGTCGGTGGCGAACTCGCGGCGGTCAAGCGCTACCTGCGCAAGACGCGCGAGTACGCCGCCTTCAAGCCCATGGACGTGAAGTGGTCCGATGGCACTGGCAGCGACTTCCCCAAGCTCAGTGTGAAGGTGCGCGAGGAACTGGTCTCCTTTGGCGCCCCCGGCGAACTGAAGGTTGACGCCAATGGCGTCATCGGCGGCGGCACCCACCTCACGCCGGAGGCTCTTCACGAGTTGGTCGACGAGCGCGAGGTGACCTTCTTCGACGGCCGCAACGCAGTCGAGGCGCAGATTGGCCGGTTCAAGGACGCCGTTGTGCCTGACGTCGAGACCACCCGGGACTTTGTGTCGGAACTCGAGTCAGGCAAGTACGACCACCTCAAGGACTCCCCGGTCGTCACGTACTGCACTGGCGGCATCCGCTGCGAGGTTCTCAGCGCGCTGATGATCAACCGCGGATTCTCCGAGGTGTATCAACTCGACGGCGGAATCGTTCGCTACGGCGAGAAGTACGGCGACCAGGGGCTGTGGGAAGGCTCGCTCTACGTCTTCGACGGGCGCGAGGCTGTCACGTTTAGCGACGATGCCGCGGTGATCGCGGCATGCGCCTTTTGCGATGCGCCAACGAGCCGTCTGCAGAACTGCGATGACCTCGCGTGCCGCGAACAGCTCGTGATCTGCGAAGAGTGCACGGTGGCGGACCGCTTCTGCCCCGCACACGCAGCCGAACGGTCGTCGACTCCTTAGGAGTACACCCTCGCAAGTGATTCAACTCACTTACATGGGTTGAGTTCTGCCAACAGCCCCCACTATGGCCGCCACCTGCCGGGCCGCATGCGCAAGCGCGTGTTCGGTCACGTCCGGCTTCATGGCTTCTGCTAGCGGCAACGGTTGTGTGTGAATGGGCAGGACCGCGTCGACGCCGTCGAGCGTGTCCGTGCCGACCGCTCCTCCCAGCGCTACAACCACAGGCGAGCCGTGCCTCCGTGCGACGACTCCGACGCCGTGGGGCACTTTGCCGAGGGCACTCTGCGCATCGATGTGACCCTCCCCTGTGAAGACGAGGTCCGCACCGTCCCAGACGTCAGCACCGGCGAATTCGAGTATCCACTCGGAGCCGCTCACCAAGTCGCCACCGAGGGCCAGCAGCGCTGCGCCGATGCCACCGGCGGCCCCCGCGCCAGGAGTCGCCCCAATGCGTCCGCCGACCTCGGCCTCCCACGTGGCCATCGCGCCCTCGAGTCGCTCGACCATCGCAGGCTCAGCACCCTTTTGCGGCCCAAACATGCGCGCAGCCCCCGAGTCGCCCCGTAGCGGTGCCCTCACGTCGGTGAGCCCACGGATCGCGACATTGCCCAAGTTGGGCAGTTCCACTGAGGCAGCGCCGCGTAGCAGCGGATTGCCATCAGCCGGGTCCAAGGAAACCCCAGCACTGTCGCGCACAACTCCTCCGAGCCCAACGACCAATCCCGTTCCCCCGTCGGTGGTGCCGGTTCCGCCAAGGCCCACCATCACAGCAGTGGGCGCGTGCGCGTCGATCACCGCGCGCATCACAACGCCGAGCGGAAGCGACGTGGCCCGCATGGGGCTTGTCTGGTCGACAGTGCCATCAAGACCGTGGTCCAGAAGCGGCAGTCCCAAGACCGAGGCCGACTCCACGATGACGGTGTTGCCGACCAGAACGTAGGCCGCCTCGATTGGCCTTCCCAAAAGGTCCTGCGTGGCAATCGTCAGACGCTGCGCGCCAGGAACTGACGCCATCGCGTCGATTGTTCCCTCGCCCCCGTCAGCCACGGTGAGGATGCTCACGTGAGCATCGGCCAAAGCCCGCTTCACACCGCGCGCGACAGCCCGGCCTGCATCAGCGGACCCCACAGACCCCTTGAAGGAGTCCATCGCGACGACCACGCGCATCGGCCCGCCTGTCATGTCAGGAGCCCTGAAGCCACACGACGCCATCGGGCGCTAACTCGGGAGAGTCGAAGCGGTCGCCTGTCAGCAAGTCAGTTCCGGAGTATCCGTCGACTCGGGCGGGCGTGCGCGAGACATTCACGAGCGCCGTCACAGCCTGCGCGCCCGTGCCGCGCTTGATCGCGTAGACCTGGTCGCCTGCATCGAGAACCTCCTGTGGCGAGGTGGGGGCGAACGCAGGTTGGCCGCGCCGCACCTCGAGCATATGAGAGATCGCTTCGAAGACGCCGTGGCGCCGAGCGTCGCTACCGAGTTCCGCGAGCAACGTATCCGCGTCGAGCTTCTCGCGATTGATGCGCCGGTTCACACCCGAGGACTCCATCCCTGCCGTGTCCCCACGGGAGCCGAAGAGCGAGTGCACGTAGATTGCCGGCACCCCAATCTGGGCGAGCAAGATCGCATGTGCCGCCCGGGCACGGGCGGCGACCACGGCATCGTCCCTGCGCTCGGCGTCATCGACGAGCGCATCGACATAGTTGACGTTGAGCTCGTAGACCGACTGCGACCCATCCGGTTCCATCGCGTACGAGGCACGGCCGCCGCTGGCGTGAGCACGAGCCGCGAGCGCCTCCTGCTCCTGGGGCTCGAGAATGCCGCGGGAGGGGCGCATCCCGACGCCGTCGTGGCTGGCGAGGAAGTTGAACCACGTCGCGGCTGCGCCGAGGTCTTCGAGGCCGCGTGACCACGCGCTAAGACGTGCGGCGGAGCCCGACAAGAAGGAATGCAGGACTAGCGGCGGAAGCGCGAACTGGTACACCATGTGCGCCTCATCCGTGAGGTCGCCGAAGTAGGAGATGTTGTCCGGATGCGGCACGTTCGTCTCGGTCAGAAGCTTCACCCCTGGTGCGGTTGCGTCAACGATCGCGCGCCAGATCTTGACGATCGCGTGAGTACCCGGCAGGTGGATGCAGGCCGTTCCCGAGTCCTTCCACAAGTAGCCGATTGCATCGAGGCGGATCGTCGTAGCGCCTGCCGAAATGTACGTGAGCAAGACATCGGTGAGCGCCTCTAGCGTCGCCGGGTTCGCGACGTTGACGTCGACCTGATCGCGGCCGAACGTGCTCCACGCTGACACCGTTGACCCGTCTGGGCGCTCGTAGTCGTGGATAAGCGGCGTCGTGCGTGGACGCACCACCTGCGAGGCATCAAAGTCGCCCGCCGGGGTGATGAAGAAGTCGGCAAATGAGGGGTCGCGGTTAAGCCACGCCTGGAACCATCCGGCCTGGGAAGACATGTGATTGGCCACGAAGTCGAGGGCGATACCGCGCGTCGCGGAGAGATCAGTGACATCACTCCAGGCACCCACGTTGGGGTCGATCTCGTAGTAGTCCGTGACAGCAAAACCGTCGTCTGAGGTCCACGGGAAGATCGGCAACAGGTGGACGTCGGAGATACGGTCCCCCACGGTCGCATCAAGGGTGTGGCGCAGGGTCTTAAGGGGCGCCTGTCCGGTGCGGCGGATTGAATCTCCGTACGTGATGAGGAACGACGTGCGCTCGCTCATCGGGACCTCAGCGGGGGCACCGCCTCCTTCAACAAAACGTGACGTGACCGCAAGCAGGCGATTGAGGATCTCGGCAGCTTCGCCGGGTTCGTCCGTGAGGACCGCGATGAGCGGCTCGAGCTTCGCTGACAGATCGCCGTTGATCGTGGGCACGTGGGTCGTCCTTTGCTTCGTGATGTGAGCCGTGACGTCGGAGTCACGCTTTCGTAACAGTGTTGCACACCTTTTGCATAACTGCTATACAGATCCTACGGCGCAGGTGCCAAGCCTCCGCCACACCACAAAGTGAGGAAGCGAAAGATGTCAATGAAGACACCCACCATCCGTACGGTGGCCGTCGCCGGAGCTGCAGCGTTGTCGCTCGCAGCCTGTGGCAGTGGCGGATCCGTGAACGACGCCTCAGACGGGCTGCTGATGTGGACCCTCGAGGTTCAGCCAGACCGTCTCGAGACCCAGACCGCAATCCTCGATGGCTTCACCGAGGAGACCGGCATCGATGTGGAACTCGTTCCCGTCGAGCAGGACCAGCTCGCCCAGCTCATGGCCTCCGCGGCACTGTCCAGCGAAATGCCTGACGTCGTGGGCGGCGTCACTTTAGGGCTCGTGCGCTCCTTCGACACCGAGGGCTACCTCAACGCCGACATCGCTGCCGATGTTGTCGACTCCCTGGGGGCAGATACCTTCACGGACGCCTCGCTCACGCTCACCCAGGACGGGGACACTCAGCTCAGCGTTCCGGCCGATGCTTGGGCACAGATCCTGGTCTACCGCGCCGACCTCTTTGAGGCAGCGGGCCTGGAGGCACCGACCACGTACGAGTCGCTTATGGCGGCGTCGCAGGAACTCACCGCAGGGGACCAGTTCGGCATCACTCTCGCCACTGACCCATCGGGCACGTTCACGCAGGAGACCTTCGAGTCCCTCGCGCTCGGTAACGACTGCGAACTCGTTGACGACTCGGGCGCCGTCACCCTTGACTCGGGTGCCTGCACCACGACGACGGACCTCTACACGGCGCTCGGCACGGACTACTCCCCCGCGGGAACGCAGACCGTCGAGTCGACTCGTGCCTCCTACTTCTCCGGACAGTCCGCGATGATCCTGTGGTCGACGTTCATTCTCGACGAGCTGGCCGGACTGCGTGATGACGCGGCCCCCAGCTGCGACGAGTGTACTTCCAGCAGCTGGCTCGCCGAGAACTCGGGCATCGTCCCGATGGTTGCCGGCCCCGACGCCACCGACGGCGGCGGCGCGTTCGGAGAGATGACGTCGTTCGTCGCCTCTTCCGACGCCTCCCCTGAGGAGTCGACTCAGCTCATGGAGTACCTCATGACTGACGGTTACGTGGACTGGATGTCCATGGCGCCTGAGGGCAAGATGCCCGTCCGCCACGGTGAAAGCGCTGACTCCACCGAGTACCTCGACGCCTGGACCGAGCTCGAGGCCGGCGTGGACACCAAGATGCCGCTTGGCGAGATCTACTCCGAGGAGACCATCGCGTCGCTCCTCGACGTCACCGAGAACATCTCACGCTGGGCACTGACCGAGGGCCAGGGCTCCATCATTGGCCCCCTCAACGCAGAACTGCCGATCTCGAAGGCCATCGCCGAGTCCACCTCGGGCGCGATCGACGCGGCCACGGCTCAGGCGGACATGGTCGACGCCGTCACAGAAATCGCTGATAACTAATCATGACGACCACTGTCGACACTCGTCCGGCGGGGGCACGTCGCCCCCGCCGGACCGAGTCGGAGCGCCGGGACGCCCGAGCCGGCTGGAGCATGGTCGGGCCTCTGGTCGCCATCGTCACGATGGTGATCGTCATCCCGATCCTGTGGACCTTTGTCCTGTCCTTCCAGGACGCGCGCTACTCCGACGTCGCCCGCAACGGGCTTGCTAACCCCTTCACCCTCGATAACTACATCGACACCCTGACCTCGTCCGGGTTCTGGGAGTCGATCTGGGTCACGATCATCTACACGGTGTTCACGACCCTCGGCTCGATTGCCCTGGGTTACATCGCTGCGTTGGCGATGCGCGACCGCTTCCGGGGCCGCGGCATCATGCGCGCCGCCTTCTTGTTGCCCTACGTCGCACCCGTGGTCGCCACCGCCTACGTGTGGAAGACCATGCTGAACCCGCAGTACGGCATCATCAACGCGATCGGCACGGAGTACTTGGGATGGGAACAGGGCATCGACTTCCTGGGCCGTGAGCCCTACGCCCTGATCACAGTGATTGTCTACGAAATCTGGCGCTACTTCCCGTTCGCCTTCATCTTCTTCGCCGCCGCGCTCACTGGCCTCAGCCGTGACGTGGAGGAGGCCGCGCTCGTGGATGGCGCCACGCCGTGGCAGAAGTTCCTGCACGTCATCACTCCGCAGATGATGCCCGTGATTGTGCTGCTCACGCTTCTGCGCATGGTGATGACCTTCAACAAGTTCGACGACATTTACCTCCTGACCGGAGGTGCGGCCGGCACGGAAGTTGCCGCGGTACGCGTGTACGACCAGCTCGTCGGCTCCTCGGACATTGGAGCCGCCTCTGCCAACTCCGTGATCCTGGCGATTATTTTGGCAATCGGCCTGGGTGCGTACATGAAGCTCACGAAGAGGATGGCCGCCTGATGACCATGGTCTCGTTCCAAACCACCCTGTTCCGCGTGCTCAAGTGGGTCTTTCTCGCGCTGCTCGCGATCACCGTGGTCTTCCCCTTCTACTACATGGTCGTGATGAGCTTTGTGCCCATCCAGGACCTGCTGCGCAACCCGCTCACACTGGTGCCTGAGATCCAACAGCTCACGATCGACACGTACCGCCAGGTTGTGGCCCCCGAGAGCGAGGGCGGCTTCGGTTTTGCCCGCTTCATGCGCAACTCGGCGATCGTGGCCACCGCAGCGACGGTGCTCACGATGTTGCTGTCGATTCCCGCCTCTTACGCGATGACACGCATGCGCTTCGCGGGCGTCAAGAAGGTGGGCGCGCTCTTCATCGCGGTGTACATGTTCCCGCAAATCATCATCGCGGTGCCGGTGTTCGTGGGCTTCCAGATCATCGGCCTGGGAACCTCGCTGGTGGGCCTGACGATCGCCTACATCGCACTCACAGTGCCGGTGTCGGTGCACATGCTCCGCTCCTACCTACGGGGACTGCCCGAATCCATCGATGAGGCGGCCATGATTGACGGCGCGACGCGCTGGCAGATCATGCGCAAGATCACCGTCCCGCTGGCGATGCCCACGATCATCTCCACGGCGCTGTACTCGTTCATGATTGCGTGGAACGAGTTCCTCTTCGCGCTGCTGTTCCTGTCGGCGAAGCCAGAACTATGGACCGTGTCGCTGGGTCTGACCCGTCTGGCAGACGGCCAAGAGGTGTCGCGCACAATTCTGATGGCCGGTAGCGTTCTCATCACAGCACCGATCATCCTGCTGTACGGACTGGTCGAGCGTTGGCTCACTGAGGGCCTCACTGCAGGCGCAGAGAAGGGATAACCGGCGTGAAGCAAGGACCCGGCGACCTTCTCCACCTCATCCGCACGGGCGAGGCCACCACTCGCGGAGAACTCCAGGCCGCGACGGGCCTGTCCCGCGTGACGGTTGGCAAGCGCCTGGACGCCCTCGAGGCCGCCGACATCATTTCGGAGGCAGGCACGGGCTCGGCAACGGGCGGACGCCGCGCGGGCACGTTCTCGTTCTCCCCGGGCGGTGTCGTCATGGTGGCGGCTCTCGATGCCGTGGGCGGCTCGACCGCCGCCGTCGATTGCCACGGCACCGTCCTTGCACGCGGAACCGTCGACGCTTCGGTCTCCCACGGGCCCGAGGCAACCCTCGACATCGTGGTGGAAACACTGCGAGCCCTCGCAGCATCGGCCGGACTGGGATGGGACCGCGTGGTCGCGATCGCGATCTCGGTTCCGGGCCCCACAGACCCCACGGACCACCGGCTGAATGACCCACCGATCATGCCGGGTTGGTCCGGCTGGCCGATCATCGAGTACGTGAGCGAGACGACCGGCGTGCCCGTGTATGTCGAAAATGATGCGGACGCGATGGCGTATGGCGAAGCATTCGCTCACGGCACGCCTCCGCGCTCGCTCGTCCTCGTGAAGGTGTCCGACTACATCGGCGCCGGCCTCGTGCTCGAGCAGCGGATCTTCCGCGGCGAGGATGGCAGCGCCGGTGACATCGGGCACATTCACGTGGGCGGGACACGCACCTGCCGCTGTGGGCGCACTGGATGCCTCGCGGCTGAGGCCTCGGGTGCAGCAATCGCCGCCGAGCTCACGGAAGCCGGCTACTCGGTGAGCCGTCCCGAGGCGATTGTGGAACTGGCCACCGAGGGCGACACGCGCGTCACGCAAGAACTGCGCCGCGCGGGCGAACTCATCGGCACCGTTGTGTCCTCGGTGGTGAGCATGCTCAACCCGGCGACCCTGGTGATTGCGGGACCGCTCGCCAGCCCCGACTTGATCGCGACCATTCGCTCGACCGTCTACGCCAAGTCACTCCCCCGTGCCACGCGTCACCTGGCGATCCGCCCCTCCGAGCTAGGGGACGATGCTGGGGTTGTGGGACTCGCGACGGTGGCAGTGAACGACTTCTATTCAGCCGAGTCGGTCAACCTGCGGCTCGATACTGAGGCAAGCGCGTAGAGACCCTCCCGGTCTAGTCGCGGTCCGACGGGCCTTCGTTGATGGCCTGCTCGAGGCGCTCGAGCTTGCCATCGAGCTCACCGGTGAACCCCGGCCGGATATCGGCCTTGATCACCAGCGACACGCGCGATCCGTACGGCTGCACCGCTTCCGTCGCACGCTTGACGACGTCAAACACCTCATCCCACTCCCCCTCGATCTCGGTGAACATTGAGGACGTGCGGTGAGGCAAGCCCGAGTCGCGCACGACTTTCACCGCCTGAGCGACAGCTTCATGGACGGAGCCGTCAGCGCGGCCGTTTCCTGAGGGGGCAACGGAAAAGGCAACAATCATGGTGCGTCCTTACGTGTCTCGAGTCCGAGGGTCGTGGCCGAGATTAGCGCGCGGCCTCGAGCTGGGCGAATGCTTCCTCCGTCGTGAGGTTCTCGCCCAACTGGTTGGGTTTACCGGTGCCGTGATAGTCCGAGCTGCCGGTGACAACGAGCCCAAGCTGGTCGGCGAGCGCTCGTAGGCGCCCCCGCTGCTCGTCGGTGTGGTCCCGGTGATCAACCTCGATGCCCACCAGCCCCGCCTTCACAGCGCGCTCGATGACTCGCGTCGGCAACTCCGAACCCGCCCTGCCCGCATACGGATGCGCGAGCACCGGCACGCCACCCGCGGCACGCATCGTCTTCACCGCACTCACAACCTCCGGCGCATAGTGCGGCACGTAGTACGCGGAGCCTGGACGCAGAATCTCGGTGAACGCAGCGGACCGGTCCGCGACTACCTCCGCCGCAACCAAAGCATCGGCGATGTGCGGCCGCCCCACGGTGACCGCGCCGCCTGACTGAGCCACGACATCGGCCCAGGTCACGGGAAAGTCCTTGGCAAGCAGCTCAACGATCGCCTGCGCCCGGTGGATGCGGGCGTCGCGAGTCTTGGCAATCATCGCGTCAACGTCGGGCGCGCTGCGGTCGTGCCAGTAGCTCAGCAGGTGCACTGACGTGCCGTGCGCGCGTGTCGAGACTTCCATTCCGGGCACAAACTGGATCCCGTGGAGCTGGGCCGCCGATCGCGCCTCATCCCACCCAGCCATCGAGTCGTGATCGCACAGCGCGACGATGTCGAGGTTTGCGTCCTTCGCGCTCGCCATCACGTCCGCTGGGGTCTGAGTGCCGTCAGACACGGCGGAGTGGGTGTGGATATCGATGCGCATAGCCCCAGCGTAGGCCGATGCTGCGACACGCAAACGCCCCGCCGCACCCTGGGTGGGGTGCGACGGGGCGTTCGACAGTGGTAGTTAGTTCTTCAGGAAGCGGCGGGACACCAGCAGGCCGGCACCCAAGGCCACCAGAATTCCGGCGGGCAGGACCATGTTCAGGTCGCCACCGGTGGCGGGCAGAGCGGCCGAGGTGGTCTCGACCGTCTCGGAGTCGGTGCTGTCCGTCGATGCCTCGTCGGTTGCAGTGTCATCGGACTCGGTCACGACCGCAGAGGTGGTCTCGGCAGAAGCCTCTTCCTCAGCCTCGTCCGTCGACTCGACTTCTTCAGGCACGGTGACCGTCTCGATGACGGGCAGTGCCTCGACGTCGAAGGACAGCGAGTGCGATGCCTCGATCTTGGCCTTGTTGACCGCGGTGCTACGCGGGTTTCCAGGGCCCAAGGGCAGGAAGCCGGACAGGGTGACCTCGAGAGTCACGGAGCCTGAGGCGACATCCTCATCCGTCACCGCGTAGTCGACAGAGCAGTTGACGATGCCGCCTGCAGGAACAATGCCATCTGCAGCAATGACGCACGCGGGGGTCAGACCGGCGGGCGAGGTCACCTCGACGACGACACCGGACAGATCGTAGTCCGAGGATCCAGGAATGGTGAAGTCAACCGAAACGACATCTCCAGGCTTCGCGGCGCCAGGCACGGAGTCCGTGCCCCACACCACTTCCTGAGAAGCCTTGCGGTAGTCGGCGAGGTCCGCACGGCGGTCAGCGACCGACGCCTTGCCGTCCGAAAGCCCGTCAACCAGAGTGTCAAGAGCGGCGACCTTAGCGGCACCCTCTCCCTGCTCACCGAGGAGGGCAAGGTAGGCAGCCTCCGCATCGGCCCGGACATCCTTGGCAGCAAACAGTGCTGACTGAGCATGACCCTGGAGCGCGCGGAGTCGGTCGAGTTCGACCTTGGCGTCGCTGTTTGCCCGCTGCTTCGCCTTGTGGTCAGCAACGGCAGCGTCGAGGGTCTTCTGCGCTTGTACCACTGCAACGTTTGCCGCACTCAGCATTGCCTCAGAGTTAGCGAGCGCATCGCGTGCAGCCTGGGTCGCGACAGCGGTGTCCGCTACCGCCTGCTTCTTGGCATGGCCGTCCACACGAGTCGTCATTGCATCGACGGTGTCGACCCACCCCTGCGCCACGTCACGAGAGAACTTCGCGGCCTCAAGGTCCCACCAAGTGCCGACCTGGTCGAGTCCCGTTGCCGCATCGTGCGCGGCCTGCGCGTCAATAACATCCTGCTGCCGCGCGTCGCGCTCGGCGACTGCGTCATCGTAGGCATCACTCAGGTCCGACACACGTACTGGGCTGTCGTTCCATCCGGTCCACTCGGAAGGAATCCCGGCGAGCGAAGCAAGAGTGGCGTTGAACGCATCGTTCGCGGCCTGCTCGGCAGCCTCAGCGTCCCCAAGAGCAGTCGTAGCGTCCGTCACGGCGGACTCGGCACCGGGCACAGCATCCTGAGCAACCACAAGTGCATCTTCCGCGGCACGCTTGGCTTGGACTGCCTGGTTGCGAGCGACGCGGGCAGCATCCTTCACATCCTGCTGGGCGTCGGCGGCGGACTTGGCCTGGTTGCGGGCAACCTGCGCGGTGCGGTGGTCCGTCTGCGACTGTTCGTAAACCGCGAGCGCCGCAGCGAGCGCGCCAGTTTCGAGTGCCGCGAGATCGGCTGCAGCCTGATCGCGCAATGCAGTCAGCTCGGTAGCCGAACCATCGAATGCATCAGCGTTCGCGAGAACCGCGTCCCAGTCGCCGTCGATAAAGGCCTGGTTTGCGGCGTCAGCGGCGGCCTGGGCGGCCGCAGCGATAGCGTCTGGATCCGGCGTCGCAGGATCGGAGGTGGCGAGAGCCGGCGTTGCGGCCCCCATGGTCAGTGCGACGGCAGCGCACGCGGCCGCCGTGGACGCGCCAAAGCGTGTCAGTTTCATGTGAAATTCCCCTCAACTCGGGTCAGCGCATTGCGCGCGACCCAGGAGCGAGGCTAGTGGCAGACTCGCGACGTGACAAGAGTCACAGGCCCATGTCATCACTGGAAAACATAAAGTTCACACGCGGATGTACGCAAATGTCCGTTTTGCCCTAGGCCACTCCGTGAAGTGAGAACATAGAGGGGTGAGCGAGAACACTTCTGACAAGTCCAACAAGGCCCGCGCGCTGCGCCCTGACAATGACGAGTTCAAGACCTGGGTGGGCTCGAACTGGGCGGAGCCGGATGATCTCGCAACCCAGCGCCTGGGCTCGGCGCCCTACGCGGCTCAGCGCCGGCAACGGCTGTCTGAAATCTTCCCCGGCAAGCGCATCGTCGCGCCTGCCGGCGACTTGAAGGTGCGCTCCAACGACACCGACTACCGCTACTCCCCCTCGCGCGACTTCGCATACCTCACAGGCCTGGGCACCGACCGCGAGCCGGGCGCCGTCCTGGTCATGGAGCCCACGGCAGATGGGCATGACACCACGCTCTACCTGGTGCCACCGGCCGGCAAGGACGACGACGGCTTCTACACGAACCCCCGCTCAGGCGAGTTCTGGATTGGACGCCGCCCCGGCCTTGCCGAGTTTGAAGCGATGACAGGCATCACGACGCGCCCTCTCAGCGAGTTGCCCAGCGACATCCGTGTCGCCAACCACCCGCACAAGGCCGTGGCCCGCGTTCTGCACGAGATGCGCCTGGTCAAGGACGAGTGGGAAATCCAGCAGATGCGCGACGCGGTGGACGCCACCATGGCCGGGTTTGAGCGCGTCGTGGGCGAACTGCCGAGGGCCATCGAACACAAGCGCGGCGAGCGCGTGGTTGAGGCCACATT
The DNA here is from genome assembly GCF_000975035.1 of Demequina flava. Taxonomy (GTDB): domain Bacteria; phylum Actinomycetota; class Actinomycetes; order Actinomycetales; family Demequinaceae; genus Demequina; species Demequina flava. The sequence goes on from NZ_BBRA01000001.1 coordinate 630,537, forward strand.
TGACGGCCACGCGCGCGAGGAAGGCAACGCCGTCGGCTACGAGACCATCGCGGCCTCGGGCCCCCACGCGACCACCCTTCACTGGATCACGAATGACGGCCAGGTCCACGCCGGCGACCTCCTTCTCCTGGATGCGGGTGTCGAGGTCGACTCGCTCTACACCGCGGACATCACACGCACCATGCCCGTCACCGGGGAGTTCTCTGCGGTGCAACGCCGCGTCTATGACGTTGTGCTTGAGGCGGCAGATGCGGCCTTCGTCGTTGCCCGTCCAGGCGCCACGTTGCGCGATGTGCACGACGCCGCGATGGACGTCATCGAGGCACGCCTGAACGAGTGGGGCATCATCCCCGAGGCCGCCTCAGACGACTCTAAGCTGTTCCGCCGCTGGATGGTCCACTCCACCTCTCACCACCTCGGCCTCGACGTGCACGACTGCGCCGCCGCCAAGCGCGAGACCTACATGGACGGACCCCTGAAGCCGGGCATGGTCTTCACGATCGAGCCGGGCCTGTACTTCAAGGCGGACGATCTCGCCGTTCCCGAGGAGCTGCGTGGCATTGGCGTCCGGATCGAGGACGACATTCTGGTCACCGAGGACGGCGTGGAGAACCTGTCGAAGGCGCTACCGCGGACGGCCGATGCTGTGGAGACCTGGGTGGCCAAGCACCGCAAGTAGTTTCGCGGGGTTGGGCGGGAATCAGCAGGGCTCGCGGACCGTTCCACGAGAGTCCGTCACCGCCGTATCTGGAGTGCCATGTCTGTTCCCCTGTCTGTCCTTGACCTTGCTCCCATTGGAGAAGGGGACAGTGCCGCAGATGTGTTCGCGCACTCGGTCGACCTTGCTCGCGCTGCTGAATCATCCGGGTTTAAGCGTGTTTGGTATGCCGAGCACCACAACATGGTGACGATCGCGTCCTCAGCGACCAGTGTTCTGATCGCGCACATCGCGGCTCACACCTCCACGATTCGTCTGGGTGCCGGCGGCATCATGTTGCCGAACCACTCGCCGCTGACGATCGCCGAGCAATTCGGCACACTCGAGTCACTCCACCCCGGGCGCATCGACCTGGGACTCGGCCGCGCGCCCGGCGGTGACCGGGCGGTGTTTGCGGCGCTGCGCCGCACCCCCGAGGCCTCCGACCGCTTCCCGCAGGACATCGTCGAGCTACAGGGCTATCTGGGCGATCAGTCCCGCGTCGAGGGCGTGAAGGCCACGCCGGGCGCGGGTACGCAGGTGCCGCTGTACATCTTGGGATCGTCGTTGTTTGGGGCGCAGCTGGCGGCCCAGTTGGGTCTGCCATATGCCTTCGCATCGCACTTTGCGCCAGCGGCGATGACCGAGGCCGTCGCCGCCTACCGCGAGGGCTTCACGCCATCCGAGCAGCTTGCCGAGCCTCACGTCATCCTCGGTGCCAACGTGTTCGCCGCCGACTCCGCCGATGACGCACAACAGCAGTTCCTTGAGTCACGACGTGCCCGCGTCCGCATGATGATCAAGCGCGGCCCGTCCACCCCGGACTACACCGACGCGGACATTGACGCGTTCCTCACCTCACCGCAGGGCGCTCAGTTGGCGGACATGATGCGTCACACCGCGATCGGCACGGGCGCCGAGGTGCGCGCATGGCTCGAGGACTTCGCGGCGTCCCACGGCGCCGACGAGATCATTACGGCGCACGGCGCCAAGCGGGCCGATGCTCGGGTCACCTCGGTCAACCTCACCGGGGCTGGGTCTTAGGCTGCCCGGTCAGCCAGGACCTTCACGCCTAGCCGCATTTCCTCGGGCGTGAGGTAGAACGGCAAGCGGAAGTGCGCCGCTCCGCCTCCCGGCGCCACCTCAAAGGCGGTGCCGGGAGCGACAGGGACGCCAGCATCGGCCGCCCTGGCCGCGAAGCGGTCTGCATTCGCGCCTGGCACGTGCACCCACAGACTCGGCCCGCCATCGGGCGTGCGGACCTGCCACTCGGGCGCATACTCCGCGATCGCCTCGAGCGTCGCGTCCAGGGACTCCCTCAGAGCCTCTTGGCGCCACTGCAGCGTCTCGTCAAACCCGCTCATCAGTTCCCGCGCGATGCGCTGCATGAAGGCGGAACTCCCCAGATCCATAGCGGCCTTGCGCTGGCGGAGCTGTGCGGCGAGTGTCGCGTTGGTGTGCAACCAGCCGATGCGCATCCCACCCCAGAACACCTTCGACAGTCCCGAGATGGTGACGACGGAGGCGCCCGTTCCAAGCGACGCAAACGCCGGAGCGGCGGTCCCGTCGAGGGCAAGGTCCGCGGTGATGCGGTCGTCGACGAGGGTGGTGCCGGTCGCGGCGGCGGTCTCCGCGAGCGCGAGCGCGCCGTCTGGAGTGAGCGTGGTGTCGGTGGGGTTGTGGAACGTCGTCACGTAGGCCGCTTGCGGGCGCGCCGCTTTGAGGAGTTTCACGGACGCCTCGACGTCGAGCCCACCCGGGCCCATCGGCAATGCGAGCGGGCGCGACCCCGCCGACGTGATCGCGTCGAACACACCCGGGTACGTCACGGACTCGAGTGCCACGGGCGCATCGGGGCCCACCAGTTCTGTCATGGTCAGCCACAGCGCCTGCTGCCCACCGGAGGTAATGACGACCTCGTCTGCGCTGGCCTCAATACCCTGCGAGCGCAGCCGTGCCACGACCACATCGACAAGGTCCGGGTCGCCCAGGGCCGCGTACCCCGTGCCAAGGGTCGGGGACGCCTCGAGCATGCTGCGCGGATCTGCGAAGGCCTCGACCACCGACGGCGCTGGCGGCGGGCACGCCGACGACAACCCGACCAGCGGTGCTTGATTCCCCGGCAGGATCTTGGCAAAGCGATCCTGCAAACTCATCGCATCAAGGCCGCGCGCGCGTGACCCCAGCGTGGGAGCGGCACCGGCGCGGGTGTCGAGCCAGGCGTCGTCGCGCAGTCGCTGGTAGGCGGAGGTCACCGTGTTGCGCGACAGGTGCAGGGAGTCGGCCAGTGCCCGCTCGGACGGCAGCCGGGTGCCGTGTTCCAGGGAGCCGGACTCTGCCAGCGACACGATGGCGTCGGCGAGCTGCTGATACAGCGGCCCGGTGCCGGAGCGCCAGTGGTCGAGGACGTCGCGAAGTTGGTCGGCAGTGGTGCGCATGGAGCCATCTCAGCGCAAACTGGACCCCTGTGCCAAGTGCCAGTCTCAAGCAGACTGGCACTCGCGCACGAGTGCCAGTTGCGACAGGCTCGTAGCCATGAGCACTTCACACCTCGATCGCGTCTTCACCAATCCCACCTCGCGCGGACGGCGCCGCGAGCACATGGGCCTGCTCACCGAAGCCACGCGAAGGGCCGGAAGCTACGTCGCCAACTCCCCGCATCGGCCCGTGTATCCCTCCCCCGAGGCCGTCGCGGCCCTCGATGCCTTCCGCACACCTCTTCCCGACGGCCCACGCGAGCCCAGAGACGTCCTGCGCGAACTCGACGAGGTCGGCTCCCCCGCCACCGCGGTTCTCAACGATGGACGCTATTTCGGCTTCGTGACCGGCGGCACCGTTCCGGTGGCGAGCGCTGCCTCAGTGCTGGCGGGCGCGTGGGACCAAAACGTCGGCGGTGGCTCCCCCGTGGGCGAGGCGATCGATCAGGTCGCTTGCCAGTGGGTCGTTGAGGCGCTCGGACTCCCCTCCCAGTCCGTTGCCGCCTTCAACGGCGGAGCCACCGTCGCGAACCTCACCGCCATCATTGCGGGGCGCGACGCGCTGTACTCGCGGCTCGGGTGGTCCGTCGCGGATCGCGGTCTTGCCGGGGCACCCGCGTTGCGCGTCGTCGTGGGCGACGAGGTGCACGCCTCCGCGCTCAAGGCACTTCGTTTGGCGGGCTTTGGCGAGTCTCAAATCGAGCGCGTGCCCACCGACCACAAGGGCGCAATACGGGCCGATGCTTTCCCCACCGACACCGACGACCGCACCTTGGTCTTGCTCCAGGCAGGCAACGTCAACACCGGCGCATCTGATCCGTTCACCGAGATCATCCCCGGGGTCCGCGAGTGCGGCGGCTGGGTCCACGTCGATGGCGCCTTTGGGTTGTGGGCTGCGGCCTCCGAGACCCGCCGTCACCTCGTGGCGGGCGTCGAGGAGGCCGACTCGTGGGCAACAGATGCCCACAAGTGGCTGTCGGTCCCCTACGACTCCGGCATTGTGATCGTCCGCGATGGCGCAGATCTGCACCGCGCCATGAGTGGCGATGCCGCATACATCAACTTTGACGAGTCGGCGCCGATGAACCGCGGGATCCAGATTTCGCAGCGCGCCCGGGCCGTCGAAACCTGGGCCATGCTCGCGACGCACGGCAAGTCCGGACTAGCGGCTCTCATCGACCGTCATTGCTCGCTCGCGCAGCGCTTCGCGACGGCATTGGCCGATGCCGGGGCTGAGATCCTCGCACCGGTCGCCCTCAACCAAGTGCTGGTGGCGTTCGGAGATGAGGCAGAGACAGTCGCGACGATTGCAGCGATCCAGGCCGATGGCACGTGCTGGGCGGGCACGACGGTGTGGCAGGGCAGGCGCGCGATGCGGGTCTCCGTGTCTGACGTGGCGACGACGGCCGATGACGTAGACGCTTCGGTCAACGCAATGCTGGCGGCGTGGCGTTCAGTCCGCGCGGACACCTCTGCCGCCACCGCCCCAGTGGTGAACACTCGCTGAACGAGCAGGGCTCACCAGCCAATTGGAGCCATTTGCGGGAGGCAGGCAGGGGTGCGCCGTTAGGCTGACCCCATGAGTCAGTCAGCCGAGCGCGTTTACGTCGCACGCCTGGCCGGTACCAGCGTGTTCGACCCCTTGGGCGATGCTGTGGGCCGTGTCAGGGACGTCGTGCTGCTCATGCGACGGGGCGCGGCACCCAGCGCCGTGGGCCTAGTGGTGGAGGTGGCCGGTCGCCGCCGCGTCTTTCTTCCGCTCACCCGCGTGACGTCCATCGCTGCCGGTCAAGTGATCTGCACGGGCGTGCTGAACCTGCGCCGCTTCCAGGCCCGCACCTCGGAGACGCTCGCGATCGCGGAACTGCTCGAACGGTCCGTCACCATCAAGAACGGCCAGATCGACGCCTACATCGAGGACCTCGCGATCGAGCCCAAGCGCGGTGGAACGTGGCAGGTCAGCAAGCTGTTCGTGCGAAAGAGGGCCCGTCGCAAGGGGCCGCTCGGTTTCTCCCGCCGCGGCGAGGCCGTCGTGGTCGGACTCGACGAGGTCACCGGGCTCATGCGCCGCGACCAACTCCAGGGCGCGCAACTGGTCATCCAGACGTTCGCCGACCACAAGCCCGCGGACCTCGCGGCTGCCCTGATGGAAATGTCCCCCTCACGTTCCGCTGAGATCGCTGCCGCGCTGGACGACGAACGCCTCGCCGACGTGCTCGAGGAGCTCCCCGAGGAAGACCAGATCAACCTCCTGGGGACCCTGCGCAATGAGCGCGCCGCGGACGTGCTCGAAGCCATGGACCCCGACGACGCAGCCGACCTCCTGGGCGACCTCCCCGAAGCCCAGGCACAGCAACTGCTCGAACTGATGGAGCCGCAGGACGCCGACCAGGTGCGCCAGCTGCTGCACTACGAAGACGACACCGCCGGCGGCCTCATGACCACCGAGCCGGTCATCGTCGGCCCCGAGACCACGGTTGCCACGTGCCTGGCGCTGGTGCGCAAGCAACAGTTGCCGCCCGCGCTCGCGTCGATGGTGTTCGTGGTGCGCCCGCCGCTGGAGACACCGACCGGCCGGTACATCGGCCTGGTACACATCCAGCGCCTCCTCCGCGAGCCCCCGCACGACCTCATCGGCGGCCACACCGACCCCGCCATCGAGCCACTCGGCACCGACGACTCTCTCCAGGAAGTCTCGCGCCGCATGGCCGCATACGACATCCTCGCTATGCCGGTAGTCGACGACAACCACAGCCTGCTGGGCGCGGTCTCGATTGATGACGTGCTCGACCACCTGCTGCCCAGCGACTGGCGCGAGCACATGGACGATGACGAGGTGGTCTCATGAGTGAGCGCCTAGACCGTCCAAAAGAGGAGCAGTCGAGGTTCTGGCGGCGCTCAGGTCGGAGCAAAGACCCGGACCGCATGGGTGCCGTCACCGAGGGCATCGCTCGTTTTCTGGGCACCACGCGATTCCTGATTTACCTCACGGTCTTCGTGATTGTGTGGCTACTGTGGAACACGTGGGGCCCTGAGTCGCTGCGATTCGACTCGGCCACCAACGGCTACACCGCACTGACGCTCATGCTGTCCCTTCAGGCCTCGTACGCTGCTCCCCTGATCCTGCTCGCGCAGAACCGCCAGGACGACCGCGACCGCGTTGCTGCTGAGCAGGACCGTCAGCGCGCCGAGCGGTCCCTTGCAGACACCGAATACCTTGCCCGCGAGGTCGCGGCCCTGCGTCACGCCGTCAACGAGACCGCCACACGTGACTTTGTGCGCTCAGAACTGCGCGCACTGCTCGAAGAGCTCCAGCAAGCCGACGAACGCGACCGCGAGGACGACGAACGCCGCCCGAGCGACTAGCCCGCGTCCCGTTTGCCGTAGGCAAGCGTTGCCAACACTGCACCAGCGGTGGTGAGGGCGGCGAGAACGCAAGCGAGCATCGGCCCTGCAAAGAGTCCGGCCGATGCTGTGATCGGGTCGTTCCACCACGGCACCAAGGCGGCGACCAAGTCGCCGTCGGTCGCCATCGCGGTCAAGCTCGCCTGGGCCACAGCGCCGGCCAGCCACAGCGACGCGAGCCCAAGCACGCTAGCGACCGCGCAGGCCGCACCGCCCGGGGCGACGCCTCCCACGCGTAGACCCGCGCCGCACAGGATGCCGAGGACAATGGCGGCGGGGTAGATCTCTACGCCCACCAGGATCGCGAGACTGACGTAAAACACCCCACCAAGCGGGCCCAGAACAACGGCTGCGAAGAGGCCACGGGCCCACCGGATGAGCACGTGCGCCTGTCGCGGTTCAGTGCGGCCTTGTGCATTGCCCGGTGGCATCGCGGGAGGCCCCGGCATCGAGACGGCCCAGCCCGGGGCGTAGCGCACCGGAAGCTCACCCGTGTCGTCTGGCAAATGGATGACCGAGCGCGATCTTTCCTGCGTCGCCGGTGCGCCGGAATCCGTCAATGTTCCCCCTTGAGCCGCAATGGCTTCCCCTTAGCGATGCCTACGCTGACAGGCACGGGGCATCGGCCGCAATGGTAGCGACACTCTCTGTGAGCAATCTCATAACTGAAACTGGACATTGCGGTTTTTTGGGGCGTTCCAGCACCGCGACCACAGCGCCTACGATGGAGGGCATGTCTACCGTCGAGCTCGTTACCGACGCCCTATCCAAGGTCATTGACCCTGAGATCCGCCGCCCCATCACGGAAATCGGCATGGTCCGTTCCGTGGACGTCGACGGCTCCCACGCCATCATCGGGATCGACCTGACGACGTCTGGTTGTCCCATGAAGGAGCGCATCACCGGGGACGTCAAGGAAGCCGCACTTCGCGTCAGCGGCATCGAGGAAGCGTCTGTTGAACTCGGTGTGATGAGCGAGGAGCAACGACTCGAGTTGCGCTCCAAGCTGCGTGGCGGCAAGCCCGAGCCCGTAGTCCAGTTCACCCAGCCGGGCAACATGACGCGCATCTACGCGATCGCTTCCGGTAAGGGTGGCGTTGGCAAGTCGACCGTGACCGCGAACCTGGCTGCCGCTATGGCCGAGGATGGCCTGAAGGTGGGCGTCCTGGACGCTGACATCTTCGGCTTCTCGATCCCCGGCATGCTCGGCGTCGAGGGCCAGCCCACTCGTCTTGACGACATGCTCCTGCCACCCATTGCGCACGAGGTGAAGGCTGTCTCGATCGGCATGTTCGTCCCCGCGGGCCAGCCCGTCGTGTGGCGCGGACCCATGCTCCACCGCGCGATCGAGCAGTTCTTGGCCGACGTCTACTGGGGCGACCTCGATGTCCTGCTCCTGGACCTGCCCCCGGGCACCGGCGACATCGCCATCTCCGTGGCGCAGCTACTCCCGCACGCCGAGCTCGTTGTCGTGACGACGCCGCAGTCCGCCGCGGCTGGTGTCGCGGAGCGCGCCGGTTCAATCGCCACGCAGACGTCGCAGAACGTCGTGGGTGTCATCGAGAACATGGCATGGCTTGAGCAGCCGGATGGCTCGCGGCTGCACGTGTTCGGTGAAGGCGGCGGCCAGGTCGTCGCGGATCGCCTCACCAAGACACTCGGCACCGACGTGCCCGTGCTCGGTCAGATCCCGCTCGACATTGCCGCCCGCGAGGCCGGCGATGCCGGAACTCCCGTGGTGATCAGCGACCCCGACTCGACCGCAGCGACTGCGCTGCGCGAGGTGTCGCGTCGCCTGACCGGGCGCCAGCGCGGCCTTGCCGGGCGGTCGCTCGGTGTGACGCCCGTCAGCAAGTAGGCCGCTCGGTCGTCACCCTCACGGGCCCGGCTCCCAGTAGGGGACCCGGGTCACATTCGGGCGCGAAAGTGACCTGAATGTCCCTCTCTGAGGCATCAGGATGTGGGTCCGGGCGCGAGAAGCACCGTGGCCGGCCTAGCGGCGCGTTGCCCAGCCGGCGATCATCGCGGCCACGAGTCCAGCCAGGAGCGTGCCCATGGAGACCGGCGGAGTCGCGAGCGCCGTCTTGAGCGCATCGTCGAACGTCACGGTCTCGATGCCGGTGAAGCGCGACAGCGGGAGGGCTGTGCCGGTCAGCGTGCCGACCACAGCCATGAGGTGCACGCCCACCACCGCGGGGACGAACGCCGTGAGTTGAGTCTTCCAGCTACGGTCGACCGTCAGATAGCGCACGGTGAAGCCCACAGCAGCCGTCACCAGTGACCCCAGGATGAACAGGGCGAATACGCCCGTGTCAGGCGGGACCACAACAGACAGCAGCAGACCCACCACAATCGCGACTCCGAGTCCGACGGCGAGCGGCCCCAGCGTGGTTTGACGGACCGACTCCAGGACGGAACGGCGGGGCTGCGAGGACTGGTCGCTCATGCGAATCTCCAGATCTTTGTGTGGCGTCACGGACACTGCCCCCATCGTAGGGTCCAGTGGTGCCGCGGGTCATCCTGCCTGATGCGGGACGTACCAGCCGGGCCCTACAGGTTGTAGTCGACGACGAGCGGCGCGTGATCGGACCACCGCGCGTCGTACGCGGCCGCCCGGTCCACCCGCACTGACGTTGCAGACGCAGCGAGCGTCGGCGTCGCCAACTGGTAATCGATACGCCAGCCGGCGTCGTTGTCGAACGCCTTGCCGCGCATCGACCACCACGTGTACGGACCGGGCTGATCGCCTGCGTGGACACGGTGGGTGTCCACCCAGCCAGCCTCGAGCCATCGGTCAATGTAGGCTCGCTCCTCCGGCAAGAACCCGGCGGACTTGAGGTTGCCCTTCCAGTTCTTGATGTCGTTGTTGGTGTGGGCAACGTTGATGTCCCCCATCACTACGACCCGGTCGTACTGGGCATTCAACTCAGCGAGCCGTGCCGTCATCATGTCCATGAACGCGTACTTGTCGGCCATCGACTCGGGCTTGTCGACGGACCCCGAGTGCACGTACACGGACACGACTCGCACCGGACCGGACTCCGACTGGACCGTCGCCTCAACCCAACGCCCGGTGTGGCTGGCGGCAGTGGCCACCTCGCCCAGAGCATCGGCCCCCGCGAGAGCGCCAGCAAGTTCGGTGCGCGCCAGGATCGCGACCCCGTTGCGCCCCTTCTGCTCACTGATCTGCTGAGCAATCTGCCAGTCGTCGCCGAACTGCGTGCCGAGGATTTCCTCGGGCGCGCGCACCTCCTGAAGGCAGATGACATCGGGCTGGGCCTCATCGATCCAGTCCTGCATGCCCTTGCGCACAGCAGCGCGCACTCCGTTGACGTTGACTGAGGCGATGCGCATCAGCGAATCCCTGCCTTCCGTTCGCTTGCCTCGACCACATTTGCCAGCAGCATCGCGCGGGTCATGGGACCTACTCCCCCAGGATTGGGCGAGAACCACGACGACTGTGCCACGGCATCGGCCGAAATGTCGCCGGCGACCTTTGACTTTCCGGTCTCCGGATCGGTGATGCGGGACACTCCCACATCGATCATGACGGCGCCGGGCTTGACCATGTCCCCGGCAATGATGTCGGGTACGCCTGCGGCTGCCACGATGACGTCCGCCTCACGCGTGTGCGAGGCGAGGTCGACAGTGCCCGTGTGGCACAGCGTGACGGTCGCGTTGACGTCCTTGCGGGTCAGCAACAGGCCGATGCTGCGGCCCACCGTCGTACCGCGGCCCACCACGACCACGTGCTTGCCTCGCAGCGAGACGCCGTGGCGTTCGATGAGCTCGATGATGCCCTTAGGCGTGCACGGCAGGCTCGACTCGACGGGCTCGGCGGTGCGTAGCACCAGACGTCCCAGGTTGGTCGGGTGCAGACCGTCGGCATCCTTATCGGGGTCGACGAGCTCGAGCACACGGTTGGTGTCGATACCGTCCGGGAGCGGCAGCTGCACGATGAAGCCGGTGCACGCGGGGTCCCCGTTGAGGCGCGTCACGGCCGCTTCGATCTCTTCCTGCGTCGCAGTGGCGGGCAGGTCCTCGCGGACGGACGTGATGCCGACCTCGGCGCAGTCGCGGTGCTTGCCCGCGACATACCAGGTAGAACCAGGATCTTCGCCCACCAGGAGCGTGCCCAGGCCCGGAGTCACGCCGCGGTCCGCAAGGACCGCGACGCGCTCAGCGAGCTCGGACTTGATGGCCGCTGCTGTGGCCTTGCCGTCGAGCTTGTCCGGAGCCATTACTGCTGCAGGCCCGGGTACAGCGGGAAGTCGTCGGCGAGCTTCTTGACGCGCGCACGGAGGGCTTCGATGTCCGCGCCGCCCTTGAGTGCGGTCGCGATGATCTCTGCGACCTCGGTGAACTCCTCTGCGCCAAAGCCACGGCTCGCCAGGGCAGGCGTGCCGATGCGGATACCGGAGGTGACCATCGGCGGGCGGGGGTCGAACGGCACGGCGTTGCGGTTCGAGGTGATGCCGACCTGGTGCAGGAGGTCTTCGCCGTCCTGGCCGGTGAGCTCCGAGTTGCGCAGGTCCACGAGGACCAGGTGCACGTCGGTGCCGCCGGTGACGACGTTGATGCCGGCCTCGATGGCGTCGGGCTGGACCAGGCGGTCAGCGATGATGCGAGCACCCTCGAGGACCCGCTCCTGACGGCCCTTGAACTCGTCGCCTGCGGCAGCCTTGAGCGCGGTCGCCTTGGCGGCGATCACGTGCATGAGGGGTCCTCCCTGCTGACCGGGGAACACGGCCGAGTTGAGCTTCTTGGCGTACTCGGTGTCGCGCGACAGGATCATGCCGGAACGGGGTCCGCCGATGGTCTTGTGGATCGTGGTGGAGACCACGTCGGAGTGCGGCACGGGGCTGGGGTGCAGGCCCGCGGCCACCAGACCTGCGAAGTGCGCCATGTCGGTCCACAGCTTGGCGCCAACCTCATCGGCGATTTCGCGGAAGGCCGCGAAGTCGATGTGGCGGGGGTATGCCGACCAGCCGGCGATGATGACGTCGGGGCGCTCGGCGAGGGCCTGCTCGCGCACCTGGTCCATCTCGATGCGGTGCGTCTGCTCGTCCAGGCCGTACGCGGCGACCTCGTAGAGCTTGCCGGAGAAGTTCAGCTTCATGCCGTGGGTGAGGTGACCACCGTGCGGCAGCGACAGACCCATGATCTTGTCGCCGGCGTTGATGAGCGCGTGCAGGACGGCAGCGTTTGCCGTCGCACCCGAGTGGGGCTGCACGTTGGCGTACTCGGCGCCAAAGAGGCTCTTGGCACGGTCGCGGGCAATGTTCTCAGCGACGTCGACTTCCTCGCAGCCGCCGTAATAGCGGCGGCCCGGGTAGCCCTCCGCGTACTTGTTGGTCAGCACGGAGCCCTGTGCCTGCAGCACGGACCGCGGCACAAAGTTCTCCGAGGCGATCATCTCGAGGTAGGTGCGCTGGCGATCGAGTTCGCGGTCAAGGACTTGCGCAATCTCGGGGTCGTAGTCCTGCAGGGTCGCATTCATGACCTCTGCGGTGGCGCTGGAGTCGGTACTCATCTGGGTGTCCTCCTGTGCGCGGCACGGGGCCGCCGGTTGTCCGGTGACCATGGCCCAGGCGTACGACCAACAGTCCGAATAAATGAAGTGCCGCTCCCTCGTGGTATCCCACTGCGCCAGTCGCGACGCGCGCCAGTCTAGCAACGCGTGCGCGCCGAGCGCATCTGACCTAGCGACGCACCAGGTCGCGCCAGAACGTGTAGTCCATGATGGGCCGCGTGAGCCGCACGACGAAGGGACGCGACGCGACGTAGGAGAACACCACGGAGAACACGACGAGCGCCACAATCATGATGGATTCAGGCCAGCCGATGCTGTAGTCATCCAGGTGCGCGGGGTACAGCACGAGGGGGTGGAGCAGGTAGACGGGCAAGGTCGCGGCTCCCACGGAGGCCAGCATGCGGTTGCTTCCTCCGCTGAGCGACAGCAGGGCCAGCGTGAGCAGGGCTCCTGCGATGAGGACGCCGGTGCGCTGGAGCATTCCTTCGCCGTTGTACTGCCCGATGTCCTCGTAGCTTTCCGACATAAAGAAGATGGACCGGATCACGGTCTGTTCGCTCATCCAACTCCACACCAACGCGGCGGCGAGGGCGGCGACTGCTGCCACGCGCATCGGCCAGGTGCGGATCTTCACCCACCACTTGTCGTTCCACATCAGACCGGCCGCGAAGAACGGCGCGAAGCACACGATGCGCTCGAGCGACAGCTCTCGCCCCAGTCCCGCCACGGTGCCGAGCAATATCCCCGCGACCGCGAGCGCCGGCACCACCCACCAGGTTGAGCGCAGCAGGGGTGCGCTGAGGCGCCAGGCCGCGAGCGCCACGAGGTACCACAGAGTCCAGGACGGGGTCAGGAAGTCGACCGAGAAGGGATCCCCGGTGAGGGCCGACGCGATCCAGCCGTGCAGCAGGGTGAAGATGACATACGGAAACGCGAGTTTGAGGACCGTGCGGCCGGGTGCCCATTTGCTCGAGTAGCGCGTGACGTAGCCGGAGACGAACACGAAGGCCGGCATGTGGAACATGAAGACCCACTGCGCAGCCGTCTCTGCGAACTGGCCGCTGAGTGGCTCGATCGCGTGGCCAAAGACGACGACCATGATGAGGACACCCGCAAGGGAATCAATCGAGGTATCTCGCTTGCGGCGGGTGGCCGGGGACGTCGCTGGGGTTGGTGAAGTCACCTTGTCATTGTGTGTTGAACCGTCTGAGAGCGCGCCTCAGCCGGGTGTGTCAGTGACTTAGTTGTCGCCGCGGACCACGCCGAGGTCGGCGTCGTCGTCCACGATTGCGCCCGACTCGAGGACCTTGCGCAGGTAGGCGTAGGTGAGGTCGCCGTTGACCTGGTCAAACTGATAGTCGTATCCGGCCTTGTTGTACATCGCGATGTTGTGCTTGGAGTTCTGCCCGGTGAAGACCCACACCTCGCGGGTAGTGTCCGGCAGGTACTGCAGCACGGAGAACAGCAGCTGTGTGCCGATGCCCTGGCCCTGAAGGTCCGGCGCGACGGCGAGGCGGCCAATGGTCGCCTTGTCCCCTTCCAAACCCACACGGATGGAACCGATCAGGCGGGTGCCCTGCCAGGCGCCCACGGTCACGACGTCATCGGACTCGAGGTCGACGATGAGTTCGTCAAGCGTCTGCGTCAGCGCAGGGATGTTGGGGTCGTTGTACAACTGCGCCTCGGTGACGAACGCGGCGCGCCGCACCGTCAGGAGCTCACCTGCATGGTCGGCACCAATAACATCGATCCGCACGCTGTCTGACTCGGTCATGTTCTTATCGTGGCACGGTTCCCCGCGCGGGTCAGACGCGACGCGCACGCACACACGGGGTGTTTCGCGCTGAGCGTGGAGTGCGGTGTGCGCCGACTACCCTGGGCGCATGACTGACGAGCAGCTCGAGCCGCGCCTGGGCCGGCACAATCCCAGCGTCGCCGACGTGAAGCGCGAGGGCCAGCCCGAGCACATTCGCACCCGCGCGAACGCCGAGCACTGGTCCGCCGACATCTGGTGGCGTCACCTCTCCCCCTATGTATCCACGACGGCGATCCGGCTGGGCCTGAGTGCCAACGCGGTGTCGATCGTGATGATTCTGTGCGGTTGGGCCGCCGCAGCCTCGCTACTCACGGGAGCGTGGTGGGGCGCGCTCTTGGCTGTCGTCTTCGCTCACGGTCAGATGCTGATCGATGCGGCCGACGGCGAGGTCGCACGCTGGCGACGAACCATGTCCCCGCGCGGCATCTTCCTGGACCGCATTGCGCACACCACGACCGAGTCGTTGATGCCGCTGTGCTTCGGAATCGGCCTTGGGCTCGGCACTGACGACGTCTGGAAAGGCGTCGCCGGCGGCGCCGTCCTCGGCCTGCTCGTGCTCATCAATAAATCCGTCAATGACGCCGTCGCGGTGTCACGCGCATACGCGGGCCTGCCCAAACTTCCCGATACCAACGAAGCCAAGGCGCCCCAGCCCGGCCTTGTCGCCACCTTGCGCCGGGCGGCGCGGCTTGTTCCCCTGCATCGGCTCTATCACTCCGTGGAGCAGTCACACATCTACTTTGTGGCGCTACTCGTCAGTGTGTGGGTCACCGGATTCGCAGGCTGGGTCCTGCTCGCCATGGTGATCGTCACGCCCGTCGTCATCGCGGGCCACATTCTCGCGGTGTGGTCGTCGTCGCGCCTGACTGCCCAGTAGCGGTCGCTACCCTTAACTCCATGAACGCCACCGAGACCCGCTATGTGCTGGCACTGTCCTGCCCCGACCAGCCAGGCATCGTCCACGCCGTGTCAGGCACGCTTGCCGATAACGGCGGCAACATCACGGAGTCTCAGCAGTTCGGCGACCCCGACACGGGCCTGTTCTTCATGCGCGTCGAGGTGACGACTGCGGTGGGCGAAGACGCCCTGCGTGCCGCGGTTGCGTCGCTCGGCGAGCGCTTCGACATGGACTGGAAGCTCGATGTCGCTGGGCGACCCATGCGCACCCTGGTGCTGGGCTCCAAGTCCGAGCACTGCGCTAACGACCTGCTGTTCCGCGAGCGCGCCGGCACCCTGCCGATCGACATTGTCGGCATGGCCGGCAACCACACGGCGCTGTCCGACCTAGCTGGCTTCTACGGCAAGCAGTTCCACCACATCCCCGTCACCGCCGAGACCAAGCCCGACGCCGAGGCGACACTCCTGTCGCTCGTGTCCGACCTGGACGTGGAACTCGTGGTGCTTGCGCGCTACATGCAGATCCTGTCGCCCTCCCTGTCCGAGGAACTGCGCGGCCGAGCGATCAACATTCACCACTCGTTCCTGCCGTCGTTCAAGGGCGCGCGACCCTATTTCCAGGCACACGACCGTGGCGTCAAGCTCATTGGAGCGACGGCCCACTACGTCACGAGCGACCTCGACGAGGGCCCGATCATCGAGCAGGAAGTCGAGCGCGTCGACCACACGCACACGCCTGAGTCGCTCACCGCGGTGGGTGCGGACGTGGAGCGCCGGGCCCTGGCTCGCGCCGTGCGCTGGCACGCGGAACACCGCGTGCTGCTGGACGGGCACCGCACCATCGTCTTTAAGTAGCCGCTACGCGGCTTGGCGGGCCGATGCCGGGGTAACCCTGGCATCGGCCCTCGTCCTTAGTAGTTCGCCTTGATCGACCAGATCCACGGCGACTTGCCGCCCACGAGCTTGGAGCGGATTGAGTCGGGACCGCTGATGCTCGATGTCTTGCCGGTCGACGAGGTGGCAGTGATCTTCTCGGCAGCCGCGTCTGAGCCGCCCGACGTGCGCGAGGTCACCTTGATCGACACCACGTCACTTAAGCCGAAGATCGACTTCGCGCGCGACTGCGACAGTGAGTAGGTCCAGGCACGATTGACGTTGTCCTCACCGAGCGACCACTTGTCGTCGACAGACTTCAGGTAGCCGGGCTGCGAGACCCAAATATCGTCCGAGCGCTCGGTTTGTCCGCCTGAGGACGAGAAGTAGTAGGTCGTGGCGATCTTGCCGCCGTAGGTCACGACCTCGCCGTTGGCACCGCCCGAACTGTTCGTCGCGTCCACGGCCGCGACCCAGCGCTTGCCGTAATACGCATCCGTGCCCTCATTCTCTTTGTTCCAACCCGTGAAGTTCTGCGAGCGGGTGTCGTCGTAGAGGTGGCAGTTGCATCCACGGCTAATGCCGCTGTCAACGGCGCGCATCGCATATCCGCGCGCGGTGATGGCCTGGGCTTGGAGCGCCTCCCCGTGCCAGGACGAGGGCATCTCGGCGATTCCGTACAGGTACTCGGTGTTGAGCTTGAGTTCGTTGGCAATGATCAGCCGGCCCTCAGGTGCCGAAATCAACAGCTTGCCGTGACGGTACTTACCGTGCGTCGCGCGAATCTCAGAGGCGCCGTTGCCTTTGTAAATGTCGACGTAGACGTCTTCGTTCGAGCCCGACTGATAGTAGGAGGTCGCCTCCCACTGGAGCGAGATGTCCTTTGTCGCGGTGGCCTTCTCGCCGTCGTCCCGCTCGACCGTCACTGAGTTTCCGGAACGAGTGATGTGCAACTTCTCGTTATTCTTCCCAGTCCATTTTTCAGTGAGTCCGGAGTCGCTGTAGAAGCGCATTACCCACTGGCCGTCATCGGTGCTGTCTGGCCCGAGCGAACGGACGACGACGGTCGCGGAGGACCACCAGTCGTCGTAGGACCCAAAAACCTCGACCCGGATGTCCTCGTCGGCGTTGACCGTCGTCACATCGGTGCCGGAGTAGTAGTGCTCGAGGATCTGGGTCTCGTTAGAGCCGTCTTCCGCCATGCCCAACGCGCCATATTGCGACATGCCCACACCGTGGCCCCAGCCAGCTCCCGACACCGTGAATGACGACGGGATTGTGGGGGCGGGTGTCGTGGTGCCACCACCGCTCGACCCTCCGCTCGACTGCTTCGCGAGCCGGTAAAGGAACGCCGCCATCGCCTCGCGCGTGACATCACCCTTGGGCTGATACGTGCCGTCGGAGTACCCGGTCGTGATGCCGCTGGACCGCAGCCATGTGATTTCTTTGTAGAACTGCGCGCTCGTCGACACGTCTTTGAAGGGCGAGCGGCTTGGGGCCGAGTAGGAGGGCCGGTCTTCGTAGCGGTAGATAAACGCGGCCATCGCCTCACGCGAAATGTCGTCCTTGGGACGGAACGTGCCGTCGGAGTATCCGGTCGTGATGCCTGCCTTCGACAGCCACACGATCTCCTTGTAGAACTGATCCTTCGTCGACACATCCTTGAACGGCGACCGCGAGGGCAAGGTCACCGAGGGACGCCCCGCCATGCGGTACAGGAAAGCTGCCATCGCTTCGCGGGAGATGGATTCCTTGGGACGGAAGGTGCCGTCCAAGTACCCCGTCGTGATCCCCGAGGCTGCAAGCCACGAGATGTGAGTCGAGAACTGATTCGACGACGGCACGTCCGAGAACCGCGATGCAGACTGCGCCTGCGGTGCTGCCATCAAGGGGATCAAGAGCGCGGCGACGAGGGCGACGATCAGCGCTCGCCAAGGTGTGCGGCGGGTGGATTCAAGCATGTGTCACTACCTTCATGTCGGGCGTAGGGGGCAGCCCAATTGTGAACAGTGTGACAGATGTGACAAGGATGTCAACAAGTCGCGTTCTGTGGACAGCGCGGGTTCCGCTTGGCGGGCCGCACGGAGTGGACTTCCTCACATTCCCCTGTTGCTGGTGCTTAATAGGCCCGATACTCGGGTCACATTGTCCGGTTTGTACCTAGGGGTTTCCATGCGCGCGCTTGTCGCTTCAGCACTGACCGCACTCATGCTGGCCGTCGGCCTTGCGGCTCCCGCATCCGCATCATCAGCAAGCGAATCCGACCACTTGATCCGCGAAACTAACGCGTACCGCAGTTCACACGGCGAAACGCAGCTGGCCACCTACTCCGCCATGGATTGGGTTCCACAGAAGTGGAGCGAGTGGATGCTGGACAACTACATGAAGCACAATCCCTCGTACGCCAAGCAACTCCCCCAGTCCGGCCTGCGGGCCATGGCGGAGAACGTCGCGTACTCGTGCGGACGCGGAGGCGAACGGGCAAACGCGGATGCGGTCTTCAACGCCTGGAAGAACTCGTCAGGCCACCGCAAGAACATACTTTCCTCGACCTACACCCACATCGCGGTGGGCACTGCGTACGACTCCAAGCGCGACTGCCTCTACGCAACGCAGAACTTTGCGAAGTACACGAAGGGGTCAGCGCCGAGTCTCAACACCGGCACCCCGTTCGTCGACGTGCACGAGGACGACCAGTTCGCGGACCAAATCATGTGGCTAGCAGACAGCGGGGTGACGACTGGATACTCGGATGGCACGTTCCGCCCCAAGGACTCCGTGTCGCGCGAGGCGTTCGCAGCGTTCATGTATCGCATGGCAGGAAGCCCTCGAGTGAGCGTGCCCTCGCGGTCCCCGTTCAAGGACGTCTCCACGAACGCTCAGTTCTACAAAGAGATTGTGTGGCTCGCGAACGAGGGCATTTCCACCGGGTGGGCCGACGGAACGTTCCGTCCCAAGGACAACATCTCCCGCGAAGCTATCGCAGCATTCCTCTACCGCTACGAGGGCTCACCTCGATACAACGCGCCCAGCCGCTCCCCGTTTAAGGACATCAGCACCCGCGCGCAGTTCTATGACGAGGTGACGTGGCTGCGTTCGACGGGCATTACGACCGGATACGCGGACGGCACGTTCCGCCCCCGCGACAGCGTCACGCGCGAGGCAACCGCTGCATTCTTCTCGCGGATGTAGGGCTAGAGAACGAGCAAGCGCCCGTTCTTGGCGATGAATCCCACGCTCTTCCAGCCCATCTTGGGTTGGTCGTGCGGGCATTCCCGCCAGCCGGCCCACCAGCCACCGAACCACGGCTTGAGGGTCGCGGGCTGCTTCACGGATCGCGCCACCTGGATGAGCGCCCAGTTCGTCGCGTAAATCGCAGACAGTGGCGCTGGGAGGTTACGGCGCGCTACCCACACGCGATTGCGTGCGGACAGGTGGAAGTACTGCGCGTGGCGTGTGGGCTTCTTGATCGGGTGGTACACACGCAGATCGGGATCGTAGATGACCTTCTTGCGCTGTTCCCAAACTCGCCAGGCGAGTTCGATGCCCTCGTGGGCATAGAAGAAGTCGCCAGGCCAGCGGCCTGCAGCCTCCACCACATCGCGGCGAACGGCCACTGCGCCCTCCCACAGGGAGAACGCCGCGAACGGCTTCTCGACCTCGGAACGCCCCAGACGTGGAACCCAGCGGCTCGGCGCGCCCTTGCCCTTGGGGTCAAAGACCCGCCCCTGGAGTGCACCCAGGTCGGGGTCGTCGTCGAAGCGGTCGCGCACTTCAACCAGAAAGTCGTCGTCAACAACCTCGGCGTCATCGTCGAGGAAGAAGATCAACTCGCCCTGGACATGTCCGATGCCCGCGTTGCGTCCCGCTGGAATGCCAACATTCTCGGGAAGCGCCAGCGTGCGGACGCCTTCGGGGAGCTTCTCGTACGTAGCCGGGTCCCACCCATTGCCAACCAGCAGAATGTCGGTCGTCACGTCGCGCTGCTTCATGACGGACTTGATCGCCATGCGCAGGCGCTTCTTCCGCTTCCCCATAGTGAGGATGACGACGCCAAAGTCCGGCGCTTCTGAGGTGGGCATCCGTCAAGTTTACCGGCGCGTCACCCAAGTCCCGGGACGCGCCGCTCGCTCAGGCCAGGCCGAGCAAAGCCCGAGGCGTCGTCGACGCCGCCGCAACCGCCTCGGTTTCGGGAACCCCTGCTTCAACACAGACTTGGACGGCCCGCGTCATGGTGAGCGTCGATCCCGCAATGGTGTCCGTTCCCTTGAGAACTGCCTTGCGATCCTTGACGGTCACCTCGAAGGCACCCAGCATGTATTCGCCGTCCGGCGCTGCAGCCGCACCCATAGCGTCGGTGACGAGCACGACGCGTCCTGGCGCTGCACGGAAGACCGCAGCAATGAGCGCAGGGTCCACGTGGATCCCGTCTGCAATCAATTCGATGAAGACGCGCTCGTCGTCGAGAGCAGCACCGACCGGTCCCATCTCACGTCCCATAATGCCTCTCATGGCGTTGAAGCCGTGAGTGATAAGGGTGGCGCCAGCGTCAAAAGCCTCACGCGATAGCGCCGCGGTAGCCTCGGTGTGACCCACGGCAACGATGACTCCGTCATCCGTGAAACGCTTGATCGCGTCGAGCGCTCCTTCGCGGGCGGGGTCCATTGTGATCTGTTTGATCGCGCCGTCGGCGACTTCGAGAAGTTCGTCGACAACATCCTTGCTGGGGTCGATGAGGTTCGTAGGCTCGTGGGCTCCCTTGCGTTCGAGCGCCAGGAAAGGGCCCTCGAGATGTAGACCCAAAATCGATGAGTCCTGCGCCATCGCCTCGCGTACCACCTCAATGGCACGAACAGTCTGCGGGATGGTCAGCGACACCAAGGAGGCGACCATCGCGGTCGTTCCCGTATCTCGGTGAGCTTGGGCCGCAGCGAGAGTGTCCTCGACGGTGCCACCAAAATTGAAACCGCCACCGCCGTGACAGTGAAGGTCCGTGAGCTGTGCCATGAGCGCCTCCTTGTGGAGAGTTTTAGATTCCTTGCCAGTCAGGCTTGTTCCGCTGAGCGTGGCGATAGTAGTCCGCGAACTTCAATTTGGAGGCAGCCGCCTCGTCAATCACCACGGTGGCGTGCGCATGCAACTGGATCGCGGATCCCGGCATTGACGCGGAAACGGCGCCTTCAACGGCACCCGCGACAGCATCGGCCTTCCCCTCGCCAAAGGCGAGCATGACCAAGTGACCGGCGCGCAGGATGGTGCCCAGTCCCTGCGTGACACAGTGCATCGGGACGTCATCGATCGAGTCAAAGAAGCGCGCGTTGTCCTCACGGGTCTGCTCCGTGAGCGTCTTCACGCGGGTGAGCGACCCAAAGCTCGAGCCGGGCTCGTTGAACGCCAGGTGGCCGTCGGTGCCAATGCCGAGGAGCTGCAGGTCGACGCCGCCGTGAGCCCGGAGCGCCTCTTCATAGCGCTCGCCCGCCGTCTGCACGCCGTCGGCTGAGCCATCGGGCACGTTGACACGAGCCACGTCGAGACCCAAAGGCTCCGTGACTTCGCGATCCACGACAGCGCGGTAGCTCTCGGGGTGCCCGGCGGGAAGTCCCACGTACTCGTCGAGCGCGAAGCAGGTGATGCCGCTGAAGTCGACCCCGGCCTCAGCCTGGGCAGCGAGTCCGCGGTACACGGGCAGCGGCGTCGAGCCGGTGGCCACACCGAGCGTGAAGGCCGGATTCGCCTTCACCTTCGCAGCGATGTGCTCGGCGACGAGTGCGCCCGCTTCTTCTTTGTTCTTGACGATCAGTACTTCAGCCATGGTTCACTCCCAACATTGCCGCCCCGATGGCGGCCACGGGCTTGTAGCCCTCAAGCATTCGGGTTCGCTTGGCAAGCGCCAACGAACTGAGGAAGGACGAGGAGCGCGCCCACTCGTCCAAAACGTGAGTGGTGCCGTCCATCAAGGAGTCACCGAGTCCGGTCAGACCGCCCCCGATGATCACCTCTTCGACGTCGTAGGCGAGCACCAGCACGCGGATCGCGGATGCCACGCCCACGTACAAGCGGTCACGAATCGCGACAGCGTCGGGGTCGGCCTTGGCGGCTAGCGCCATGATCTCCCGTGCGTCCGCACCGGGTTTGCCCCATTGGCGCACGATGCCGGAACCTGACGCATACGTCTCGAGGCCGCCCGCGACACCCTCGGCATCCACGGGACCGGTCGGGTCGATGCTGACGTAGCCGATCTCGCCGGCAGCACCATGGACGCCGCGCCAAAGTTGGCCGTCAAGGATGATCCCGGCAGCCAGTCCGGTTCCGAGGTTCAGGTACGCCACTGAGTGCGACTGCGGAGCCACAAGCTTCCACGCGCCGATGGCAGCGGCGGAGACGTCGTTCTCGACGAGCACTTCGCGACCCCAGTGGGAACCCAGGGCCGATGCTAGGTCCAGTTCCTCGAGATCGAGGTTCTGGGCGTAGCGCACCACGCCGTTGGTGACAGTTCCCGGGATGCCGATACCGACGCTCGCGGCATCGGTGACATTGATCCCGACCTCGCTCGTGAGTGTCGCAACGGCCTCGGTCGTGGCGCTGAGAACCCCATCGGGCCCTTTGCGCACCGGAACCCGGTGGCGGCCGAGTACCTCGGCGTTGTCGTCCACGACGACAGCGTCGATCTTTGTGCCGCCGATGTCGACGCCAATACGCACGCCACTCATGCGAGCACCTCCTTCAAAGCTTCTCCCACCAAGCGCGAGGCGCCGAAGGTGGCAATGTCTGCGTAATTGTCAGTCAGGTCGGGCCATCCCATATCGACGGCGACCGCACCGTGTGTGCGCAACTCATCGATCGCGTCCCGGGCCCAGGCATGCCGGTGGTTGTCCTTACCGACCACCACAACCACGGCATCGGCCGCTGGCGTGAAATCTGTCAGCGGCTCGTCCGGGGTGACCACGGCATCGGCCCTCACGCCGGAGGCGAAAGGCCCCCAGGGGCTCTCCCCCACCGCCATGTTGTGGGCGGGCTCAAGCTTGACCCACTGGATCCGCTGGACGCCCGAACGACCGGCCAGGACCGTGCTCGCGTGGTCGTTGATCGCGAAGGCATCGCGGACGCGTGCGGCGTCGACGCCCGGCACGACGGCGTGGCGGTAGGCCTCTGGGACTGGGGTGGTCTCGGCGCGGTGCGAGAATTCCGCGACCATCGTGCCGATGCGAGTGGAAGCCTCGCGTAGCCGGGCCTCGGTGAGGTCGCCGGTCGCGATCGCAGCCTCTATCGCCTCGACGATTTCATCGATTTCGTCATCAGTGTTGCCGTAGCCGACACACAGGAGGTCCACACCTGCGGCGAGCGCCTTCACGGACGCGCCGGTGGTTCCGCCGTACGCCTGAGCTCCAGCCATGTTGAGCGCGTCGGACACCACAACGCCTTCAAAGCCGAGTTCTTCGCGCAGCAAACCCGTGAGGATTGGCGCGGAGAACGTTCCGGCGTTATCAGGGTCCAGTGCAGGAACAACGATGTGAGCGCTCATGATCGACGCGACACCCGCATCGATCGACGCGATGAACGGCGGGAGCTCGCGCTCCCGGAGAACATCGGCCGATGCTGTGACACGCGGGAGGTCGTGGTGAGAGTCGAGCGAGGTGTCGCCGTGGCCAGGGAAATGCTTGGCGGTCGCGGCGACGCCGGTGCTTTGCACCCCATCGGTCCACGCGGCAGCATGGCGGCCGACGAGGTCTGGGGTGTCGCCAAAAGCGCGAACCCCGATGACCGGATTGTGGGCGTTTGAATTGACGTCCGCTTCCGGTGCCAGGGTGAGATTGACGCCGGCTTCGCGCAGCTCCCACCCCACTTGAGCTCCCACCGCCCGGGTGGCGCCCAGGTCGTCGAGACGACCCAGAACCGCGCACCCGGGGTAGGGAGAACCTTCACGCTGGTACAGCCGGGAGACGTCGCCGCCTTCTTCATCGATCGCGACGACGGCCCGCGGGTTCGCGGCGTAGATGCGATCGGTGAGGGCGCGGAGCTGCTCAGGAGAGGAGACGTTGGTGCCAAAAAGGCATACGCCCCCCATCCCCTGGCGCAGTCGACGTTCCACCCACTCCGGCAACTCGGTGCCGAGGAACCCCGGCATGAGCACCGAGAGGGGATTCATCCCTTGACCGCCCCTCCGACCATTCCTTGGGTCATGCGACCCTGAACGATGAGGAAGAAGATCATGACAGGGATGGCCACGAGAACCGAGCCGGCCATGACCTGGCCCCACGGCACGGGACCGCTCAACGAGGGCTCAGAGAAGCCAGCGAGCCACAGAGGCAACGTTTCCTTCGCGTCCTGTGTGAGGAGAACTGACGCAAGTGCGTACTCGTTCCAGACCTGGATCAGCGCAAACACTGACGAGGCAACGAGGCCGGGTGCCAGCAGCGGGAACGTCACTCGCATGAACGCACCCAAGCGCGTGCACCCATCCACCATCGCTGCTTCCTCGAGGTCTGCGGGGATACCCGCGACGAACCCACGAAGCATCCAGGCGGTGAACGGAATGACCGTCGCGATGTAGATGATTGATACGCCGAGGACCGAGTTCAAGAGGTCCATGCCCGCGATCATCTTGTACTGCGCGATGAACATTGCCTCAGCAGGAAGCATCTGGACAAGAATGATGGCAATCACAAAGGACTTGCGGCCGCGGAACTTGAAGCGAGAGATCGCCAGCGAGGCGAGGAACGCGAACACGACGCAGACCACGATCGACAGCACGGTGACCTGAATCGACATCCAGAATGCGTTTCCGAATCCGGTCTGTGGGTCAAGAACTGCCGTGTAGTTGTTAAGAGAGCCACCGGGGAACGGCAGCCACTTGGGAGTCAAGGAGTTGATGTCCGTGGCGCTCTGGAAGGACGAATTGAACATCCAGTAGACGGGGAAGACCCACAGCGCGGCGACCAGGATCGCGAAGATGCTGAGAACCCCGAACCGAGGCTTAGCGTTGACGTTCATCAGTTGTCCTCCTTGAGGAGTTCACGCACGTAGAACCAGCTGAGGGCGATCGTGAAGAACATCACGAGCATTGCGGCGGCGGACGCCATACCGAAGCTTCCCTGGCCAATTCCCAAACTGTAAATGTACGTACCGAGGAGGTCGTACTGATCGCCCGCTGAGCCAAACCCTTGGAGCAGGTCGATCTGCGCGTACACGCGCAGGTCCCAAATCATCTGCAAGAGCACCAGAATGACGAGGATGGGGCGGATGATTGGCAACGTGATGTTGCGTAGCATCTGCCACCGGGTCGCGCCGTCCAGAGACGCGGCTTCCCTGACCTCAGGCGAAACCTGAGTGAGCGCGGCGTAAACCGAAAGTGCGACGAAGGGCACCGAGGCCCAGGTGATGATGACCGAGGCGACCGCGAAGAATGACAGCGGGTTGACGAGCCAGTTGTGGCCCAACATGTCGACGCCGGGAATCCAGCTCAGCACGTAGTTGAACAGTCCATTGCGGCTGTCGATGAGCCAGTTCCACACCGTCATTTGCGCCACGATCGGCATTGCCCACGCGAGCAGCATCGCGACCTGAAGGAAGATCCGCGCACCGTTGGTGACAGACTTCATGAGCAGCGCCATACCGACACCGAGAATGACAGTGGCCCCGGCGGTAACCGCCATGAAGACGATGGACCTGCCCAGGACCGCCCAGAAGTGGCTGTCGGTCAAGAGAGCGGTGTAGTTCGCTAGCCCCACGAATTCTGGCGGGGCCTGCCCGAACTGCTGCGCGAGTCCATACTCGCGGAAAGAATTGAGGACCTGCCACACGAGTGGGTAGCCCAGGCCAACCAGAAGCGCGATGACCGCTGGAGTGATGAGGAGGTAAGGAAGGATCCGCTTAGAGAACGGCTTCTTGGAAGGAGCCGGCGAGTCATCGAGCCTGCTGGGCGCGACCGCGGGGGTTGTCATGGTGTGCCTCTCGAAAGTGCTGAGGTGTGAGTTAAGAGGGGCGGGGATCCCCCACTGAACGTGGGGCCCGGGCGAGCACTGCCTGCCCGAGCCCCACGCGTGCGACGACCTCAGTCGTCAGTGGCTATTAGCCGTTGATCAGCTGGTTGATCTTCTCGTCGTACTCAGCAGCCAGAGCGGTGACGTCGCCACCCTCAGCAACTGCCTGGAAGAACTGCTCCATGATCTGCTGCTCTTCAATTGCAGCCCAGCCCGGTGCGGCGGGGGTCAGCTTGGCAGCCTCTGCGGTATCGAGAGCAACCTGGTTCTGCGGAGCGAGACCGGCGTAGATGTCACCGAACTCGGTGTTGGCCGGGCCCCATCCGCTCTCAGCGAGCAGGGTCTGGTACTCGTCGGAGAAGATGATCTCCATGAGCTGCTTGGCACCATCAACGTTCTGCGATGCGGCCGAGATAGCGATGTTCGAACCACCGGCGAACACGGGGGCCACGCCACCGTCAACACCAGGAAGTGCGTAGAAGCCGTTGACAGCGTCGTCCCACACGGGTGCGGGGTTGCCCTCGTCGTCCTCACCGGTCAGCGGGCCGATGCAGCACGCAGCCCAGTTCGGAGCCATCTGAGCAGCTGCGGGGAGGCCCTGCAGCGAGTCGTCGTTGATGGCGTTGAACAGCTCGTCGGTGTCCGTGACCTGGGCGACGCCAGCGGTCTCGAACAGTTCCTGCCACTGCTCCATACCGGCGATCGACTCGGCGGAGGACAGAGCGGCCGACCACTCGGAACCCTCGTAGGTGGCGATGTCACCACCGTTGGCGAAGATCCACGAGATACCGTTGCGCCAGTCCTGACCACCGATGTAGAAACCAGCGATGTCCTGGTCCTTCAGCGAAGCGTGAGCCGTCGTGACCTCTTCGAGAGTGGTGGGCACCTCAACGCCGCCCTGCTCGTACAGGTCCTTGCGGTACCAAGCGAAGCGCGAACCGAAGTAGTAAGGCACTGCGTAGACAGAGTCGCCGACCGAACCGGCCTCAACGAAGCCCTGGAGCAGGTTGTCGCCACCCAGGTCCTCGTACATGTCGGTGATGTCCAGGAACGCGCCCACCGTGGTGAACGTCGCTGCCTGGGTGTTTCCGACCTCGGTGACGTCGGGGGTGTTGGCGGAGTCGGGCAGTGCGGTGGTCAGCGCCGAGATGGCGTCGCCCCAACCCACGTACTCGACCGACAGTGCGCCGCCGTTGACCTCGGCGTACTTGCCCTCGAGGAACTCACGGTATGCAGCCGTGGTGTCGTCCTCCTGGCCCATCCACCACATGGTGAGGTCCTGAGCAGCAGCGGTTGCTTCGCCGCCGGCGCTCTCGGAGGTCTCGGGTGCGGTGCTCTCTTCGGTCTCGGCGTCGTCGGACGAGGAGCATCCGGCGAGAACGACGGCTGAGGCAGCGGCGAATGCCGCGATGCCGCGAGTCATCTTCTTCATAGTGCTACTTCCTTCTCTTGTGTGTGTGCCGTCCGTGACTGCGTGGCCACGACGTTGTGGTTGCTGAAGGTCACGAGACCCCCAGTTGTCCGGTGAGGACCATGACCACGGCGCCGAGCACGACAATGTCGCGCCCGAGTGCGGTCATCCGCAGCGTCAGATCACCGTGGAGTTCGGCCATCGTCCTCGTGCGGAGCGTCTCGGAGGTCCCCTCAAGGAGAGGTCCAGCGAGAAGATTGTGAGGCCCGGCGAGGATGACCTCGCCGAGGTTGAGAGCCGCGACGACGGGCGCGAGCGAGATGCCCAGGCGCTCACCGGCCTCGCGGAGGGTAGCTTCACGTGCGGCGTCGTCGCCTTCGGCAGCCGCAGCTTCCAGGCGGGGCGACGAGAGCCACGTCTCGAGGCAGCCGCGCTTGCCACATGCGCACAGGTCGCCGCCGTCGGTGCCGACCACGACGTGGCCGATCTCGCCGGCTGCGAATCCCGAGCCGTAGACGAGGTGTCCGCCGACGACGACGCCCGAACCAACACCACGGCCGATGCGCACCAGCATCATGTCGGTGCCCGCTCCCCCGAAGGAACGCTCACCCTGGGCCGCCATGTTCGCGTCGTTGGCGACCTGTGCGGGCACTTTGTAGCGCTCGGAAACGAGCTGCTGAAGCGGTACGTCGGACCAGCCGAGGTTGGGGGCCGAGACGACGGTGCCGTCGAGGTCCACGATTCCCGGGCTGCCGATGCCGATGCCGACGACTGGAGCGCTGGCGCGAGCCAGAAGGTCGTCGAGGAGTGTGTAGACCGCGTTGACTGCGTCTACGCCAGTCATGTCGCGCACCGAAACCTCTGCGCGCTCAACGACGGAGCCGTCCAAGTCCGTGACGACCCCGCGGAACACGGAGTTGTTGGAGAGGTCCAGGCCGACGATCGTGAAGCCCTCGCGGTTGATGTCGAGGAGCGTCGCCGGCTTGCCTGGCCGAGCATCCGGGCGCAGGCCCAACTCGATGACCAGGTCTTCCTGGATGAGGTCGGATACGAGGTCTGAGATCGTGACGCGAGTCAGGCCGACTTCCCGAGCGAGGTCTGCGCGAGACAGACCCTCAGCGCGGTACAGCGCCTGCAGGACCAGTGCGCGGTTGTGACGACGGGCCGTCTCTGGACGGACGCGGGCGCCCGGGCGCACAGCACCGGCGAGCGCCTTAATGCGCTGCGGTGCAGCCGCGCTGCCCTGTCCGGTGCGAACCACGGTTTCGGCCGTGTCACCGGAGGAGCGCCGCTGAGCGTCCTTGGTCGTCATAGTTAGTTAGTAAAGGTTACTAACGAACATCGCGCAAGTCCCTCGAATCGATTCGAGGGGAACTGTTACCTTCCCGTGATGAATTTTGCGAAGGCTTGACGACACGCCGACATGGAGCGCGGGGGTCGAGTCCGCGCCTCGCGGCAGGTGTTGACTTCTCGGACCTTAGATTACGTAGTTGGCCTCGACACGGCCGGTGAGGACTGCCAAGACAGTCTCTACCGCATCGTCCACCGATTCCCCGTCGGCGCCCACAACGACGTCTGCGCGGGCAGGCTCCTCGAATGGATCGGAAATGCCGGTGAACTCTTTGATCTCTCCGGCGCGCGCCTTCGCATAGAGCCCCTTGCGGTCGCGGGCCTCACACACGTCGAGAGGGGTGGCTACGTGGACCAGCACAAACC
The DNA here is from genome assembly GCF_000975035.1 of Demequina flava. Taxonomy (GTDB): domain Bacteria; phylum Actinomycetota; class Actinomycetes; order Actinomycetales; family Demequinaceae; genus Demequina; species Demequina flava. The sequence continues at coordinate 659,342 of NZ_BBRA01000001.1, forward strand.
GCCCTACCTGCTCAGCCATCGCGCGTACACCTTCGCGCATTACCTCATACGGCGCGATTGGCGCGCAGATCGCGATCCCGCCGTGGGCCGAAATTTGCGACGCGACCCACCCGATACGACGAACATTCAGTTCTCGGTCCTCGCGAGAGAAGCCCAAGCCCGATGACAACATCGCTCGCACTTCGTCACCATCGAGCAAGGTGACGCGTTGAGAACTTTCAGCACGCAGCCTTCTCGTGAGCTGACGCGCAATAGTCGACTTTCCTGAGCCAGAAAGTCCGGTGAACAGCACTACGAGGCCATCACCCCGAGTGTCGTCCTCGCCGCGGATCACACGAACAGACGATGAAAACACTACGGAGGCCAAGTGCGTCAGCAACTCAGCACGGTCCGCGCCGTCGAGATGCGAGGCGGCAGGCTCGGGCAGCACTCTCACGTCCAGGCCGTCGGATCGAACGCTACGGACGCTCTTAGCAAGCGCATGGGCGTCGCCTCGATCAACAACAATGACAGGGGTATCGACACGGCCCACGCTTCGACCAAGCAGCAACGTAGCCTGACCAAAAGGATCACCCTGAGCCGCGGGCCGAAGTTCCGGAAATGAGGGCGTCGCCGGTTCGCGCAGCATCGTAATCGCGCCCGAGAGCCAGGTTCCACGGCGTTCTGTACGCGCGTCGTCGATGTTCACGGTCGCGACAGGAGTTGTCTCCGTGTCGAGCAGAGTCACCGTCGAGCCAGGCGCAAGTTCGCCCACCAGAAGCGTCGCCACATGCGGGGATCTGTCGGGCAGTTCGTATCGAACCGCTCGGCCATAGGCTCCCGCACGTAGCAACTCGAGTTCGTTCAGTTGCATCTGCGTCAAACGGACGTCAGTCATCGTGGTTCCTCTTTCGTGACGCGTTTTTCCTGCCAGGTGAAGAAGGGGAAACCGAAACTGTGCCGGATCCAGGCCCATGCGAGCGTACCGAATATAATCTCCGCGCCGACGACCGCAAAGGCAACTGCGTTTGAGAGCCCCATGAGCTTGAGCCCCGACAGGGTCAAGACGAAAACGAGAGCTCGTCGTACGAGTCCTCCGGAAACCCTGGACGACAGTTGCGCGCCGAGATAGGTGCCAGGAACGGACCCTAGGATCACAGGCAACGCGATCGACCAGTCGACGTCACCGAACATCAGGTGCGCGATCGCGGCGGCGACCACCAGTGGAACTGCCTGGACGAGATCTGTGCCCACGAGCTGATTCGCTTTGAGCGTCGGATACAGCGCCATCAACGCAATGATGATCAGCGACCCCGACCCGACTGACGTGAGGCCAACCATCAGTCCACCGACCACGCCAACGATGATGGTCGGAACAGGGCGTGGCACTACATCTGGCCGCTCGCGAGGCAGCGCGGAGGCACGCCCGTTGCGCACCATCGCATGTTCTCTCAGGCGGAGGTAAGCTCGCACCGCGAGTCCCCCTGCGGCGATGACAAGCACTACACCGAGCGCGTGCTTGACGAAGCCTTGCAGGGTGTCCGGGTCGATAAGGAAGTGCGCCGCCATGACCCCCAGAAATGCTGCGGGAACTGACCCGTAGACCAAAAGCCGGACGAGCGGCCAGTTCACCGTGCCGTTCTTGATATGCACCCAGGATCCAGCAGGCTTCATCGCGGCGGAGGCCACGATGTCCGACGACACCGCAGTCACTGGGGGTACACCAAAGAAGAACACGAGCGCCGGCGTCATCAACGCGCCGCCACCCATTCCGGTAAGGCCGACAATCACTCCGATTCCGAGTGCTGCGGCCACAAGGCCGATTTCCATCGCTAGTGGCGGATCACCCCGGCGCCCACGGTGCGGTTACTCGCCTCGTCAATCAGGATGAAGCTACCGGTGATGCGGTTCTCTGCGTAGTCGTCGACAAGCAGCGGTGAAGTCACGCGAAGTTTCACTCGGCCAATGCTGTTGAGACCGAGCTGGTGAATGTCCGCATCACGGTGAAGTGAGTTGACGTTGAGCTCATAGGGGATGTCCTTCACCACGGTTCGCGCCATACGGGTGGTGTGGAGAATACCCAGTTTGCGCCCGACCGTGAGTGCCTCCGAGTCCATCCAGCACACCATGGCCTCGACGTCCTGCGTCGGCTCGGGGTGATTTCCCTTACGGCAGATGATGTCGCCGCGCGAGATGTCGATCTCGTCTTCCAGTCGAACCGTGACCGACATCGGCGGGTAGGCCTCCGTCACCGGCCCGTTAGGGCCATCGATCGCCGCAACCTTCGTGGAAAGCCCCGACGGCAACGCCATGACATCGTCCCCCACCTTCAGGATTCCGGACGCTACCTGGCCCGCGAATCCACGGTAGTCGGGGTGCTCAGCGGTCTGCGGGCGCACCACGAACTGCACCGGGAATCGCACATCCTGCAAGTTGCGATCCGACGCAATGTGGACGTGCTCCAAGTGGTGCAGAAGCGACGTGCCGCCGTACCAATCCATGTTCGTCGAGCGATCGACGATGTTGTCACCCAGGAGCGCAGAAATCGGGATAGCGGTGAGGTCAGGAATATCGAGCTTTGATGAGAACTCAGTGAACTCGTCATAGATCTCGTTGAAGCGGTCTTGTGACCAGTCGACGAGATCCATCTTGTTGACGGCGAGCACGATGTGCGGCACACGCAGGAGCGATGCGATCGTCGCGTGTCGACGTGACTGTTCTGTCAATCCCTTGCGCGCATCTACGAGGATGATTGCCAGGTCAGCCGTCGACGCTCCGGTCACCATGTTTCGCGTGTACTGCTGGTGGCCTGGGGTGTCCGCAATGATGAACTTGCGGCGCGGCGTGGCGAAGTAGCGATAGGCCACGTCGATCGTGATGCCCTGCTCTCGCTCTGCGCGTAGACCGTCCGTCAAGAGAGCGAGATCCGTCGTCTCGGCGCCGCGTGTCTTCGAGGCAAGTTCGATCGACTCAAGTTGATCTTCAAATATCGACTTGGAATCGTAAAGGAGCCGTCCGATCAACGTGGACTTTCCGTCATCGACGGAACCTGCGGTCGCGAATCGTAGAAGATCCATTAGAAGTAGCCCTCCTTCTTGCGGTCTTCCATCGCCGCTTCTGAGACTCGGTCGTCACCACGAGTGGCGCCGCGTTCGGTCAACCGCGTGGCCGCCGTTTCTTCAATGATCTTGTCGATGTCGTCAGCCTCTGACTCGACCGCTGCCGTCAGCGTGGCATCACCCACGGTGCGGTACCGCACCTTGCGGGTCACGACTTCGTCGTTCTCGCCTGGCACTGCGAATTCATTTGCGGCCATCCACATTCCGTCGCGCAGGAACACTTCGCGCTCATGCGCATAGTAGATCGACGGGACCTCAATCTCCCGGGACCTGATGTAGTCCCAGATATCGAGTTCAGTCCAGTTGGAGAGTGGGAAGACGCGGATCGATTCACCTTGGTGAACCTTGCCGTTGTACAAGTTCCACAACTCGGGTCGCTGGTTGCGGGGATCCCACTGTCCAAAGTCGTCGCGGAAGGAAAAGACCCGCTCCTTGGCGCGCGCCTTCTCCTCGTCGCGACGCGCGCCCCCCATGCACGCGTCGAACCGATTCTGTTCGATGGTTTCTAGCAGCACCGGCGTCTGGATCCGGTTCCTCGATCGGTTCGGCTCTTCTTTGACACGTCCCTCATCGATAGCGGCTTGAACCGACCCAACAACGAGCTTGAGTCCGTGTTCTTCGACGATGCGGTCCCGGTACTCGAGAACCTCGGGGAAGTTCTGCCCTGTGTCGATATGGACGATCGGCATGGGAACGGGGGCTGGGGCGAACGCCCTGATAGCGATCTGCAAGAGGCAAATCGAGTCCTTGCCCCCTGAGAACAGGAGTGCCGGACGCTCCATTTGCGCGACCACCTCGCGAACGATGTGCATCGCCTCCGCCTCGAGCGCATCTAGCTGGCTCAGCGCGTGGGCAGGTTGTGTCATGAAGTCTCTCCAGGCGTTTCCTCGTGGGCGGCAATCAGTTCAAGTATCCGGCCGGCAAGCTCAGGCCGACATACGACCAAGTCAGGCAGGTAGGGGTCCTTCTCGTTGTAGATAATAGGCGAGCCGTCGATACGGGACGTGTGGAGCCCCGCTGCGCGCGCGACGGCCACCGGCGCAGCTGAGTCCCATTGATACTGTCCGCCGGCATGCACGTAAGCATCGGCCTGCCCGCCGATAACCGCCGCAATTTTGACCCCGGCAGACCCCATGGGTACAAGTTCCGCGTCAAGCCCGGCCCGCACCGTCTCAGTAACTGCGGGCGGACGCGACCGCGAAACCGCAAGGCGAAGTCGGCCTTCACTGCGTTCCGACGAGACGAGTTCGACCGCGCCTGAATCGAGCACGAGATCCTCACCCGGGATAGCGACAGCCCCAACAGCCAAATCGCCTTCGACCCACAAAGCCACGTGTACAGCCCAGTCGGCGCGCCCCTCCGAATACTCGCGCGTGCCGTCAAGTGGGTCTACTATCCAAACTCGATCTGCTGACAAGCGAGCAACTGTGTCTCGGCCTTCCTCGCTCAGGAGTGCGTCAGAAGGGCAATCAGTAGCGAGACGCGTAGCGATGAAGGCCTGTGCGTCTCTGTCACCTAACTTCCCGAGTTCACGTCCGGTGATCCTGTCAGTTGCGCGTTCGCGGACATCCACGAGAACCGCCCCAGCCTCACGGGCAAGTTTGGCGGCGTACTGAGAGTCAGATGGCATATAGTCGTATTCCCCTAGTTTGAGCGTTCGCACGATCCTAGCGGTTCGTGTCAATTCAACGCGGAAGCACGGGGCTGTGCAGAGTGCGGACGCGTCCGGCGGCTACGCTGGTGGTCAGCATTTGCGGAATCGTGAGGAACCCTATGAACGTCGTCATTGTCGGTGACATCGGTTGGCGCTACCTGTATCACCTGGGCGACGAGGCCATGACTGAAGCCGCAGTCGACATGCTCCGTGCACGCGGTATTGATGACTTAGTACTCGTCGCGGGTGAGCCATCTGTCGCGACCGATTTCTATAAACTGCCCGCCGTCTCCCGCGTAGGGTTCAAGAGTTCATGGAGCCGATCGCGAAATGACCGTGTGCTCGCCTCGGTAGCCGACACTCTCGCGCAAGAGATGTTGCCCCCCGATTCGATCTACACTGCGATTCGAGACAGCGACGCGGTTGTCATCGCAGGCGGCGGCAACATGAACTCGCGGGACTACCACCTCTTGTACGAGAGAGTGGCAACTGCCCGGATTGCGCACCACTTCTCAAAGCCCCTATATGTAACGAGCCAGACCGTAGGACCCATGCTCAGCGACTCAGATCGAGCTCTTGTGGTTGAGATCGCAGAGATCGCGCTCGCTTTCGGTTGCCGTGAGAGTACGTCTGCGGCGCTAGTCCGTAGGCATGTGAAGTCGCCGGAGAAGGTGCACCATACTCTTGATGATGCGGTTGTTCTTGCATCAGATGACGAAGCAAGGGTGCAGGCCCGTGAGTTGTCCGGGCCGGGCCCCTACGTCGTAGCATCATTCACGGATCATCACGGGACAGTCTGGCCGAACAAGAAGGCCTACCTCAGAGACCTCAGCATCCTGTGCCGCACGATAGCGGAGGACCACGACGTCGATGTCGTACTTGCACCGCACGCAGGCTCCCTGGATCCCTCTCAGAAACAGCGAGATCAGATTAGCAACACGGCTATCGTTGAGTTAGCTCAGTCAAGCCGTGTGCGCGCGACTCGAATGATCACCGCACGGGAAGATGTCGCGCTTGTCGAAGGCGCGGCGCTGTCACTTTCGACGCGATATCACCCCGCAATATTTGCAATCGCTACCGCAACGCCAGCGATTGCAATTGCCCCCTCCTATTACTCGTCAATCCGAATGCGTGGGGCGATGCGCAACGTGGGGTTTGAACGTTTCGCGATTCCGGCATCGGCTCAACACCTGTTGCGCGATGCCGTCGGCGAAGCCCTCTCGCGTACGGATCGCTACACCACTGCACTCAGGACTGCCTCGGTCTACTCTCGAGAGTTGCAAAGCCGCTGGTGGGACGCACTCGTCGCGTCCATACAGGGAGTCGCTCCCGTGAAGTTCGATGAGGGCCCTGGGGCTGCCACGTATGCCCCATCCGGTCAGTGGTCGCACGACGTCGAGACCATCGTCCCGATCTTTGACAACTATGCGCGGACGCTCGACCGGGTTTCCCAGTTGAAGGCCGAGCTTCAGTCCGTTCGAGCCGAAGCAGACGCGACTGCCGACACGCTTGCCCGGTATCGCGACCGGAAGGTCATTCGCGGAGCAGATCGCGTCGGCCGTTTGATCCCGCGCAGCCGCTCGTAACTCTCAGCCCTAAGCAACCACACCTCATGGAAACGAGCTGATCATGCCGATAATCCGCAAGTCCAAGCAAGGACTCCTCTTCATCCACATTCCCAAGACCGGAGGTGGTTCTGTAGAGGCAGCTTTCCGTGCAGACGGCTGGAGTGTCAACATCCTCGACGGCAATATGGGCAAAGGCACTATCAACCATTACCGCCACTGCACTCCTCAGCACATCCACGGTTCGGTCTTGCAACAGTTGTATAAGTTGGACCGGTTCGACGGAATCTTCACATATGTTCGCGACCCACTGCGACGGACAGTGTCCGAATACCTGTGGCGCAATCAACGCAACGAGAACCTCGATCCAGGTGCGCCCGCATTTGAAGCGTGGGTGCGAGAGGCCATCAAGAAGACGATGGCCGACCCGTATGTGTACGACAACCACATGCGCCCGCAGCACGAATTCCTAGTACCCGGCACGCGGGTGTACAAATTTGAAGATGGTCTCGAGACCGGCCTGGCAGATCTCGAACGCGTAACGGGACTGGAAATACCGTCGTCGGTGCCGCGTAATCACTCAGGTTCAGACTTGTCCGGGGTGTCGAGCTCGGACGTTCAGATAAACGACAACATCCGTAAGTTGGTCGCCGACTTTTATGCCGAGGACTATCGGATCTTCGGCTACACACGCCCCGACGCGTAGCAACGCCAGGGCCTCCTTCGGGAGGAGCATGCGTTCCTAGCCGATGCGGTCCAAGTTCCACGACGACAGCGACGGCGTTGCGGAGCGAGGTCGCTCGTGCCGTCGCTTACCGTCAATCACTCGCGCGACAACATCACGCGCGGCCGTGCCTTCGTCGAACTCACAAAAGATCCTGCGGAACTTCGCCCGTGCGTCACGGTGCGCCAGCTCGTCGAATGCGCCCGTCATCAATGAATCAAGGAGGGCTTCCGCATCCTCCACCACCTGACCAGGACGATCGGCCGTGATGTCGAAGTACGTGCCGCGCTCGCGCGAATAGAGATCCCAATCTTCCGCCAAAATCACAATCGGGCGATCCAACAGTGCATAGTCAAACATCGCACTTGAGTAGTCCGTGATCATGACGTCAGCAGCCAGGTAAAGTCGCTCAACGTCCGCAATCGCGGACACATCACGCACGTTCTCGGGCAAAGTCGAGGTGATGGCGTCACCAGCCAGGTAGTGGTCCCGTACGAGAAGCACATCGTTCTCAGCTAACTTCTCGCCAATCCGAAGCAGATCGACGCTTCGAGCCACATTCGCACCACGGTCACGAAAAGTGGGCACATACAAAATTGCTCGCTGGTCAGTGGCGAGCCCTAGCGAAGTGCGCGCCTGCGCGACGTCCTCAGCAGTGGCATTCACGAGCAAGTCGTTGCGCGGGTATCCGTACTCGAGGGTTTCGCACTTGACCGGATACGAGTGCTTCCAAACTTCGGCTGAAAAACTGTTGGAGACTACCGAAAAGTCCCATACAGCACACCGCTTGAGCAGACTCGTCCGCCAGGCCTGTGTCTTGCCTCGTTCCTCAATTCCCATCAGCTTGACAGGGGTGCCGTGATGGAGCTGCGTGACTGTCTGACCTGGGCGCTTACGCCACCAACCGGGGAGGTTGGCGTCAACAAACAGGTGCGAGGCCTGAGCGAGCACCTTGTAGTACTTGTGGGTGTCCCGCACCGCATACTCGGTGCCCTCAGGAAGCTTCGGGACCTCGGTCGGCAGAACCAGCCAAACTTGACGCAAGTGTGGATGGCTGCGACGTAACTCCGCACTCACCGCAGCGCAGTTCAGCCGTGGCGATAGACCCCACAGATTCTCGAGAACGACGATTGACTCGTCGACACGGGCTATCCGCCGCAGAACTCCGTAGGTATAGCGGCTGTGGTACAAACGGCGGCCGATCTGGCGAATGCGCACCGAGAGCGAGCGCGCACTGTCTAGTGCCGCACGCACGGCAGCACGGCCGCGAAACTCTAGCGTGAAGCGCAAATAGCCATGGCTCCAGACAGTGCGCATCGCATTGACCTGGTGCCCCGTAGTCGGTGGAGTCCAACCTTCCGGGGCGAGCCGCCGCGACGTCTCTCTGATCCGGTCGTAAAACGGCCTCCGAAGAGCCTGTGGGATGCGCTGACGTTGAGTTGTCTGCAGGGTCACGAGATTGCGGAAGGCGCAATCATAGATAGAACTACGCTCGGGGTCGGCAATGTCGAGTCGCTCAAGCTCACCGGCAAGCCTCTCGAACTGGTCGAGAATCTCAAGGTGTCGAGCATCTGTACTCCGGAGAATAGATCCCGACCATCGCTGACGGTACGCATACAGGGGCCGATCGATCCCGACGATCGAACTCGCCGCGGCGAGGATGGGATATGTCCACGGGATATCCTCGTAGTATCCGACGGGGAAATTGATGTCGAGCGATTCTAGAAATCCACGCCGGTAAGCCTTGTTCCACGCCACATTAAGCACGGAAAACACGTCAGGGACCTGGCGTGCTGTGTACGGACCTTGGGCCTGAAGCGGCGCGCGGATGACTCCCTCCACGGCATCGCCATTGGGGTAAAGGCGGTTGTAGCCGAACAGCACGACGTCTGGGTGGTGATCCGCGACAGCGCCGTGAATAGCGTCCAGAGCCCCATCCATAAAGTAGTCGTCCCCGTCAAGGAACAAAACGTACTCACCCGTTGCGTGCTTGAGACCTAGATTGCGTGCCATGCCTAGGCCAGAGTTCTCGTCTGGCCGCAAGACGGTGACGGCCGCATAGCATTGGGCCAGCTCATCAGCGAGTACCGAGGTCGCATCCGTAGAGCAATCGTCGACCACGATCACCTCTGCCCGCGGGTCGCCTGCAACCGATGCAACTGCCTGGCGGAGGTAGCCCTGGACGTTGTACGCAGGGACAACAATCGTGAACTCGACCAAATCTCGCACATTCGTTAGGCCGACTGTCACGCCATGAAGGCGAAGAAGTCGGGAACCGGACCTCGGAAACGCAACACAAGCGTGACTCGCATCACGCATACGCATCGTCACTAGCCAAGGACTTGGCGTGCCTCAGGGACAGTCTCCTTGACCGGCGTTCACCTGCGCGCGAAACGCGCAAATGGGGACGATGACGTCCGCTCAGATTACAGGAGGTCGGGGCAGGCCTCCGAACAAGGCGCGGCCCTCTCGTCAGTCCACGAGACTCTCGAGGAACTGGGTCACGAGAGCGGCTTCCTCCGGATGGTGCCACTGGTCGGCGTCAGGTTCACCGAGCGCAACGACCTGGAGTGCGCGGTCATCGAGGAGGCGTCGCATGCGTTCGGGGAGCCGCAAGCTACGAAGCGACAGGAATTCGTACCGGAGCGTGTCTGGCACATAGCGCCCAGTCATGTACCCGTAGTACTGAGCCAGAGACGAAAGAACTGAGAAGTCTGAACCAGAACGAAAGCGGCTAGCGCGCGTACGGGCGAACTCATCCGGATAGCGATTCTCAAGTTCCTCGAGCACGTCGCGCCGGTGCGGGTAGGGGATATGAAGCATCGACTGCGTAATCTCCATACCAAAATCACGCAGTAGAAGATTGCGATTGTTGTGTGCCGCGCCAAGGTGAGGGGCACCCTCAACATCACCGAAGTTCACCTTCAAGTGAGACGGGAAGAACTTGGCCGCCCCATTGCCGAGGAAGAAGTGTCCAGGTTGCAACGCGCTCGCAAGGATCATGTCGTCGTTGAAATAGATAAAGTGGTCGGCAATTCCCCGGATACGATGAAGGCATGCCTCAATCGCGTGAGAGTTAAATACCGGCAATACGTCTGCGTCCGGGAATATCTCCCGGTGATCCACAAAGTTGATGTCAGGAAACTCCGCTGCGATCCGCTCAGGGATCTGGCGGTCTGTCACCACATGAATAGAGCGGATCCACGGCGCAAACTTTCTCACAGACCTTACGGCGTAATAGATCTCATCACGGCTGTGGAATCGAGCGTCACGCAGACCGTCTGACGACGACTCATCAGGTGCCGACTCAACGTACCCAGGCTGAAACTTCCTGCGACGCTCCGCCCACGCAGGATCCGCGCCGTCGACCCAAGTGAAAACGGCGTCAATGGGGAAGTCCACTTGCTGCCAGAGTGCCTTGCCTGAGACCGTTGTATTCCCCGAACCTACCCAGGCGTCCCAAGTGGGGGCGTCGACCCACGTTGCGTTGAGGTTGGAACGGGGTGCGCGCCGGGTCCCGTTCGGATCCGCCTCCCAAAACTCGATTCCCACACGCGACAATGGAAATTCGTCGTCCTCTGATGGAATGGTGACCTCGACGTGCGTGGCATAAGGCAGCGTCACCGGCGCTGCGGCCTTGTCGCTCCACGGCCCCGCAGACAAGTGACCACGTCGGACCCACGCGCACATCTGCCAGTTTTCTTCGGTCACGACATCCGTGATCGCGCTGAGCGCACGCTCCCGGTCTTCCAGCGCCACGGCAAAGTCGATGCGAGAATCCGCCGTGGAGACGCGCGCTGCCGCGATGCCCGCACGTTCCAAGGCCTGAGCCACGTTGTCTTGCATCGCTTGTTGACCCAGTAGGTCCGGCGCAAATCGGCGCACCGGCGCACCTAACTCCAGCACGCCCCCATCGAAGCCCACATCATGAGTAGTAACCGTTCCGAGGTTTTCGTCGTAGAGCGACCCTGACTGTTTCCCGTCCAGAACGCGCGAGAAAACCTGATCCCAACGATCAGCGATCGCTTCAGGATCAAACGCCTGGGCACCCTGTCGTGCACGTTCTCCAAGTTCCTCGAGACGCTCAGGCGATGCCATCAGGTGCGCCAGACTTGCGCCGAGGGCCTCAATCGAACCATCGGGCGCAAGCAGGCCACCGCCTGCCTTCTCAATAATCTCTCGCGGCCCAGTTTCAATGTCGTAGGCCACCATCGGCACGCCCGCCGCAGCAGCCTCAATGCCCACCATCGGAAGACCCTCGTATCGAGAACTGAGGCCAAAGATCGAAGCCTTCGACATCTCCGCCGCGAGTCGCTTGGTGGGAGGCAGGATCTCGACCTTGCCTACAAGACCCCATCGCTGGACCTTTTTACGCAGTTCATCCCGTTCGTAACCATCACCGAAGATCCGCAGGCGCCAGTCGGGAACGAGCTGGTTCGCTTCATAGAATGCCTGAATGAGGTGATCAAACCGCTTCTGATACGTGAACCGGCCCGCACCGATAATTAACCTGTTTTTCAATCCGCTGCGCGGGATAAAGCCTCGCTCGTGCGGATTCTCTACGACAGCTAACGGTGGCGCATCGGCGCCAAGACGGTCCGCGAGCCAATCCTGTGAACGTTGGGTCAAACTCGTCAACAGATCCAGTCTCGAACCGTGTGAGACCAGAGGGCCTAGCCCCTCGTTGCGGTGCATCGGTGGCCGATGCTCCTGGTGAATGACTGCCACGCGCCGCGGCACAAATTCGGTCGCCAGAGCCGCAAGTGCTGGAGTTGAAGTGACTACGACGTCGGCTGCAACTCCCCGGAGGTACTTCTCAATGGCCCGATCGGTCACAGGCGAAAACTGGTTGTCCCACTCACTCGGAACAAGCCGGGAGCGTCCCGCGGGAATACCCTTGCGCGCGTCAACAAGGTACGAGAGCCGGACTCGGCGACTCACCTGGTAATGGGGGGCTTGCGAAGTCCGGTAGACGCCGACGACCGTGACAGAATGGCGCTGCGCCATCTCCGAGGCTTGCGTCAGAATCGTCCTCTCAGTTCCCGCACCTGAGTCTGGCGTTGTCAGCAGGTAAATGATCCTCATACGGCTTCCCCCCGGTCAGACGGCAACGACTTGACAGTCAACCCTGCCTCGCGATTGATATACGGCTTCCACCCGTTGCGTTCGTAACTGGCGCCTTCGTAGAAACCCGGGATACTCATCGCCCTGTGCGCAAGGCGAATATCTGCAGACGTCGCCTTCAGAGGGTGCGAGTTGCCTTCGCCGACGACGCATGTGAGGTCCCATAGGAGTTCGCCGCCGCCTGTGGGCAACACTGTGACGTCAAACTCGGCAAAACCGTCAGTCACGGGGCCGAGGTCTACGACACGAGTGCCATCGCGCTCGACCGCTCGCAGGCGAGTGGAGGGCGCAGAACTCTCGATGCACAAAGTGTAAGTACCCCTATTAGTTGCGATCACCTCACGGATATGTGGCTGGGACGGTACGGCCGTCACTATCAACTGCGCGCGGTCTTTGCGACTCGAGACACTCGCTTGGACACCACCCCGCCAGGATCGAATACCGTCTCGTGACGGCTCCGCCGCATCGAGGTTCCGTTGCCTCCATACAAGCGCACGGCCCGTATCGGGCACACGAAAGTCGTACCTGCCTGGCACCAGACCAAATGCGACAAGGTCGACGGTCCACGAGTAGCCGTCACTCCGTTCATCGCCAACTCCAAGGTCGGCCACGGTCACATTGTGAGAATCCGTTAAGACCATCGCGGTGATGTTCGACTCGCGAGGCGCAAAAGCATTCAGTGTTCGCCCATCATGCACCGCCAGGTAGTCAGGCCTACGATCACGCGGCAAGCGAGGCTCGCGGTTGCTCCACCGACGCAAGCGACGCTTCGCTCCACGAGCAATTCGCCTCATCTGTTTGTGCTCGGCCACTTCCTACCTCACGTCATCATCATTGGATTTGCTGGCCGACCGCGAGCACGCTAGGCGTGGCCACAAGTCCTTGGTTTGCGAAGAATCTTAGCGGCCTATCGTAGGTCCGCTATGCGCACATGCAGTCATCTACTTGTATCTGCTACCCTGGCGATTCACTGACGGGGAGCCTGAGGAGTGGCTCTTCTCCCGTCTGGCACAATGCGTCCAACCACATTTCAGCTCATGGGGAGGCGACGTGCACCAAGCGGACGCTCAAGAATCGCGCAAGACTTTCCTGCTCGGTCTGGGGGCACAGAAAGCGGGCACGACCTGGATGTACTCGTACCTTCAACGGTCTCCGCAGTTCGCTCACGGGTATTTCAAGGAGTACCACGTCTTTGACTGTATTGATGTGCCCCTGCAGCAGTGGAACCGGCGCAAAGTATTTAGGCTGGCGTCGGAAGAGTCTTTGAAAGCCCTCGATGGCGAGCGCGCGGAAGCACGCAAAATCCATCGCGCGAGCATGGTGCTCCAACCGAAGCACTATTTCAACTACTTCGACGCATTGTCTCGTGCACGAGATGAGACTCGACTCGTTGCGGACGTTACCCCCGACTACGCACTGTTGCCGCAGTCACGCTTGGAGAACATTAGGGACTCATTCGCGGAACGTGGCCTCAGGACTGCGGCTGTATTCCTTCTACGTGACCCGGTAGACCGGACCTATTCGCAGATTCGTATGCAACAGGGCCGACAGCCAGACCGATTCCCCGCTCCAGCTGAGCAAGTGATCTCGACGATTCACACCGACGAGATATACGCTGCGCGTAGCCGCTATGAAGACACAATCGAGCGGCTCGACAGTGTTTTCGATCCGAAAGACTTGCATTTTGAGTTCTACGAAACACTCTTCACCTCGAGCGCGGTCAAACGTCTGTGCGATTTCCTTGGAATTGAAACTATTGATGCCGACTTCAACGACAAACGCAATGTATCGCGCCCGGTCGCAAACGGAGGGCTAGACGAGAACATTGTCGCGGATATAGCGCACTATTTGGCACCGACGTACGCGGCGGTCGCGCGACGTTTCCCCAAGCAGGACCTCACCGAAATCTGGCCGAGCGCGCGACACGTCCTGTAGTTAGAGCACGTGTCGGGCACTAGGCCATAACGCACAGAGGTCGATACTCGGAAATCGCTGCTGCACTTTATGGCAGGTCAGGCGATGGTACTCAGCTATTTCCTGTGCCAAATCTCCCGGAACGTGCCGCTTAGACCCCGTAGTGACATTTGGAATGTAGGCAAAGTCCGGCTCAATATAGTCAACCACAAGGAACTCACACACTCTGCCAACGGCTTCCTTCGAAAACAGTCGCTCATAGAACTCGTAGTGCAGGTCGCTGTCTGGAAATGCCTGTTCGAGATTGGCGATAGTTTGGTCGTACCGTCCGCGGGCAGCGGTGCCAGGATGGGTGTACAAGTCGCGCAATGCCTGTTCCGGCGGAACAGTGAAGCGCTCTGGGTCTCGACGGTGCTCCATTCTCACCTGCGAGTACGCCCGCTCGACTGGGTCCCGCATCAAGAAGACGGCACGCGCACGGATACCGCGTCGTTTAAACGCAGTCCGAATCTTCGCATACCTGTCCGCCGACAGTAGCGCGTAGGCTGGGGTGACGTCCGCCGCAAGTCTGAACTCCGGCCCCGAGCAGAGCAATGTATCGAAGTATCCGTAATAGTGCTTGGGATGTAGCACCATGGAAGCTCGCAGTAAGTGCTTCGCCTGCGATGACTTTTGGAGCTTCGCGTTCGCGGAATTTTCTGCAGAGAGCCGGAATACTTTCTTGCGGCTCCATTCTTGGGTCGCGGCATCGCTACTATCGAAGACGTGGTACTCCTTAAAGAGACGATGCACGAATTGCGGTGACCTCCTCAGATAGTCATAGAGCCACGTAGTTGCAGCCTTCTGGGCACCCACGCCCAGCATGAACGTAGGATTCGCGCTGGAAATTGTCGCTGTGGCCTCTCCTCAACGACATGACGCCATGAATTCATGGGTGTTGACCTTACCCCATCAGTATTTCACGCGTGCCCAACTTTGCAGCGCCCTGCGAGCACCCCAAGCCCCTAGGCACGGGCGACAACGGACCATACGCGCCTCGGACTCTGCTTACCTAGAGGTGACGAAGATCACGCAGGCAGCCCCGGTCCCAGACTCCACGCAAGCGTTAGCGGCATGATCTCGCGATCAAAAGGGGGCGTCGAGAGAATAGGTACTAAGGATCACTGCAAGGGCCCTTTGAGCCACGGTTCTCCTGGGCCGCATCGGCATGACGCCACAAGCCCGGGTCTTGTCGTAGAAGTGCCCCGATCGTGGTTTCGGGCGAAAATACATGAGATGGAAGCTTATATGTCAGTTTATTGAGTGGATTGCGCTCAAGGATTTCCCGGCACAGTTCCGCGTCGTACTGCAACGGCAGTTGCAAAGCAAGCTCGTGGGCACCCTCTGAGGGGACTGTGGGATAGGTTGCCCAAACCTGCGCCAGACCACTGTCAACTTGCGTCAGGAATTCAACGATAGTGTGGAAGAAGTGATACTCCGGGTATTCATCGTTGTCAACGCACCACAAAGAAAGGGCTGCCTGGAGCCGTTGTAGCAGGACATTTCCTGGTTCACCTGCACCGATGCACCAGTTACTTGGACGATGGTCGCCACCATGAACTGAAGTAAAGCGAGGCATGAACGCAACGTCGCCTTGAATGCACGACGCGATAAGCTTCCCAAACCCTTCGCCAACTAGCACCGTGGGATCCATCCAGATCCCGCCGTACCGGGTAAGCAATGCAAGTCGCACGTAAACCGCATAGTTGGGGTAACTATTGTCTCGGAGACGTTGCACGTGTGTAGGGATGTCAACCCATGCTGGCACGGTCTCTGAGTCAAGTTCGAGGACGGGGAATGACCCGGACTGTAGAGCGGGCTGTCGCGCGAGCAACTTGACGATGGCAGGCGCACGCTCTATGCCTTGGCCCCAATGGATGAAAATCGTGCCAGGGTCTAAGCGCCCCTCCGTGGTGGGGAAAGAGTCCGCAATCGAACAGATGGTGTCGTGATGACGTTTCAGCCATTCCACCGTACGGCGGCGTTGCCAGTAGTTTCGCGGGCTGTACTCCAGCAAATCCTTGGGTCCGCCCAGGTCGCCTGAAAGGCGCTCACGCGCCACATCTCTCTTGCGCGCTTGCCCAACCTTTCCAGCACGAGCCAAGAGCCCTGCCAAGGCTTCGAGGGACCGAACGTCGGTAGACTCTTGTCCCCCCTTAGCGCGCTCGATCGCCTGTAGCAACCCGCGCGCATCGGACCTCGAGCTGCGACGGTCGCGCAGCACCCGGGACGCCAAGTGCCATAGCGTCGGCCCCTCCCACTGAGTCCCCATCACCGCAGCAAGATCGTCAGCTCGCAGTTGATCGGCGCCCTTCCCTACGATCTGGATGGAACACGCCGCTGTGCTCCCGAGAGCGGCAGAGAAGCCGGCACAAACTCTACGATGAAAGTCGCCGTCCGGAGCCCCCGACGAAACCTCAACGGCCGAGAGAACCGCTGCCAAGTAGCCCTCGCCAGGTTGTGCGCCTTGATCCACCAGGTGCCAAGTCGTCTCGACTACGCCGTCTGTACGCTGCTGGTGTGAGGCGTGAACTGCCTCGTTTCCGGAGAATAGTGCGAGTTTACGCGTCACGCGTCCCTGATAGACACGAAACTGAGACCAGAGGACTTCCCCCCGCCCCAGCGAGCATTCCGGTCTGTAAGCGGAGCCATGCGCCCTGCGCATGGTCTGGGACGGTACCGTGGCTCTCAACCCACCACTTCCCGGTAAGGTTCGGGCCGCTCGTTCCAGTCGCGACGGATCGTTGAATCCCCGCTTCGGTCGCTATGTCCAGAGCAACTGAAAGCGCATCGGCGCGGGCCACCAAACGGGACACCAACGGTGTGTCAAGCGCGAACTCAGCAAACACAGAAAACTGTGTTCCCGGAACGAGTCCGAAACTAAAACGATCCAAAGAAGCGCGCCCGCCGCCTGGGAATATTGAGCAGTCCCCACGATCCTCGCGGACAGATCTTTGGGAAAGGTAGCACTGACGACCGTCGCTTGAACTTCGGCGACGCTCGACCATCACGCCCGGCGGTACGTAGACTTCGCGGTCCGTTGGGTCTAGTCGAGAAGTAGTCTCCACTGTCGAGAAGTCGACGAACTGGTAGCGGGGTGCCGCTATCGCACGCAAATATTCCCGAGCTCCGAGGCTCGAGTTCGGGAGAGCGCCGTCGCGCACTCGCGCCCTACAGCAACCCGAGCTCCGCCACGGCGTCGCGCTCTTCGACAAGCTCAGCAACGGAGGCGTCGATCTTCTCGCGAGCTCCGTCGGCAATAGAGAGCCCCTGAACAATCTCCCACGCACCGTTCCGCGACACAGCCGGGAACGAGGACACGAGGCCCTCAGGGACGCCGTACGAGCCGTCAGACGGCAGCGCCACCGACGTCCAGTCACCCTCGGGGGTGCCGTGGACCCAGTCGCGCACGTGGTCGATCGCGGCGTTGGCAGCGGAAGCTGCGGACGAAGCACCGCGGGCCTCAATGATCGCCGCGCCACGCTTCGCAACGGTGGGCACGAACGTGTCCGCGACCCAAGCATCGTCCCCAATGACGTCAACGGCCGCACGGCCGCCAATCGTGGCGTGAGCGATGTCCGGGTACTGCTTGGCGGAGTGGTTACCCCAGATGGCCACCTTGGAAACATCGGAGACGGACGTGCCGGTCTTGGCCGCAAGCTGCGCGAGAGCGCGGTTGTGGTCAAGGCGCATCATGGCGTTGAAGCGGTCCGCGGGGACGTCGGGCGCGTGAGCGGACGCAATCAAAGCGTTCGTGTTCGCAGGGTTACCCACCACGAGGATGCGAACATCGTCCGCAGCGCCAGCGTTGATTGCCTCGCCCTGCGGCCCAAAGATGCCGCCGTTCGCCGCCAGGAGGTCGCCGCGCTCCATGCCCGGGCCACGAGGACGGGCGCCCACGAGCAGGCCCACATTCACGCCATCAAACGCAGTCTTGGCGTCGTCGTAGATGTCGATGCCGTCCAGCAGCGGGAAGGCACAGTCGTCGAGCTCCATCGCGGTGCCCTCGGCAGCCTTGACGCCCTGCGGGATCTCGAGCAGGCGCAGGCGCACAGGGGTGTCCGCGCCGAGCATCTGGCCGGAGGCGATGCGGAACAGTAGCGCGTAGCCGATCTGGCCTGCGGCGCCGGTGACAGTGACGTTGACGGGTGTGGTGCTCACGACTGTGTGACTCCTTGTGGGTTATAGAGCGAAACTACTGAAAAGTAAGCGGGCCCGCAGACCGGTTGGCCTGCGGGCCCGAAGAGTTATGCCAGGCGGGTCGAGAGGTTCTCGTCGAGCGTGGCGAGGAACGCCTCGGTGGTCTGCCATTCCTGGTCAGGGCCCACGAGGAGTGCGAGGTCCTTGGTCATCTTGCCGGACTCGACCGACTTGATGATGACGTCCTCGAGGGTCTCGGCGAAGCCGGTGACCTCGGGGGTGCCGTCGAGCTTGCCGCGGTGCTTGAGGCCGCCGGTCCACGCGAAGATCGAGGCGATCGGGTTCGTGGACGTCGGCTTGCCCTGCTGGTGCTGACGGAAGTGGCGCGTCACGGTGCCGTGAGCGGCCTCTGCCTCGACGGTCTTGCCGTCCGGGGTCATCAGCACGGAGGTCATGAGGCCCAGCGAACCGAAGCCCTGCGCCACCGTGTCGGACTGGACGTCGCCGTCGTAGTTCTTGCAGGCCCAGACGTAGCCGCCCTCCCACTTCATGGCGGAGGCCACCATGTCGTCGATGAGGCGGTGTTCGTAGGTGAGACCGCGGGCCTCAAACTCGGCCTTGAACTCGCGGTCGAAGACGTCCTGGAAGATGTCCTTGAACGCGCCGTCGTACTGCTTGAGGATCGTGTTCTTGGTGGACATGTACACGGGGTAGTTGCGCAGCAGTCCGTAGGAGAAGGACGCGCGAGCGAAGTCCTCAATGGACTTGTTGAAGTTGTACATACCCATGACGACGCCGCCGTCCTCGGGCATCTTCACAACTTCGTGCTCGATGGGCGCGGAGCCGTCCTGCGGCGTGTACGTGATGGTCACGGTGCCGGGGCCGGGAACCTTGAAGTTGGTCGACTTGTACTGGTCGCCATGAGCGTGACGGCCAATGATGATCGGCTTGGTCCAGCCGGGCACCAGGCGCGGGATGTTCGAGATGATGATGGGCTCGCGGAAGACCACGCCGCCAAGGATGTTGCGGATGGTGCCGTTAGGGCTCACCCACATCTTCTTGAGGCCGAACTCCTCGACGCGCGCCTCGTCGGGCGTAATCGTCGCGCACTTCACGCCAACGTTGTGCTTCTTGATGGCGTTGGCAGCATCGATCGTGATCTGGTCGTCGGTCGCGTCGCGCGACTCCACACCCAGGTCGTAGTACTCGAGGTCGATGTCCAAGTAGGGGTGGATCAGGCGTTCCTTGATGAACTGCCAGATGATCCGCGTCATCTCATCGCCGTCGAGTTCGACGACCTTGCCTTCGACCTTGATCTTCGCCATTGAGTGTGCCTCATCACGTTTATAGGGACAATTACGACGAACCCAGGCTAGTCCACTCGGGCATGCAAGGGGAACGCGCCCGGGCCTGCACGCCGCGCACCAGGCCATTCCGATTAGCATGGCGCCATGGCGAGCGTCCGGAATGCGAAGATCGAGTTGCTTCGCATCCTCGCGATGGTCGGCATCGTCGCTCATCACTACGTCGTCCACGGCGGTGTCCTCACCCAAACCGAGTCCGCCAACACCGCCATCTTCCTGAGCGCCTTCGGGAGCTTGGGCAAGTGGGGCGTGGACGTCTTTGTCCTCGTGGGTGCTTGGTTCATGGTGCAGCGTCCAGCACGGGGGAAGGCCCTATCGCGCATCTACAGCGAGGTGCTGCCGGTTTCGTGGCTGATCGCCGCACTCCTCGCCGTGACCGGAGCAGTTGCGCTGTCGACCGCCGACGTTCGTGAAGCGCTCCTTCCTGTCATCTTCAGCGAGTACTGGTTCGTCACCGCCTATGTCCTCATGGTGTTGATCGCGCCCTACCTGGCCATCGTGCTTGAGGCTCTCAGCAAGCAACAGCTCGCGCGCCTGCTCATCGTCGGCCTCGTGATGTGGAGCCTCCTCACGTTGGTCCCCCGGGTCGCCCTCGGGCTATCGGACTTCGCATGGTTCGCGTTTCTGTTTCTGCTGGCGGGGTACCTCAGGCTTCACGGGTTGCCTGGAACGGGCCGATGGTGGGGTTGGGCGACGCTCATCGCCACCGGTGCGCTCGTGCTTGCCCCTGCAGCAATGGCGGCGTGGAGTTCGGCGTCCGGGTCCCCCGGCGACTCCGCGCGCTGGCTAAAGGAGGTCGCCTCGCAGACCTCTCCCCTGACCGTCGCCGCCGCGGTGGCCATCCTGATGTGGGCGACCAAGAGCGCACCATGGCGGTCGCGGGCGATCGTCTACGCAGCATCGGCCTCCTTCGGGGTCTACCTGATTCACGACAACCCGCTGGTTCGCCGCGTGCTGTGGCCGGACGTCGTCGACACCCCATCAGCGGCAGGACAGTCCTGGCTACCTCTCCACGCAATTGGCTGGACCCTCGCTGTCTACATCGCGTGCTCGATCGCGATCTTTGCGCTCCAGCCTGTCCTCCTGCGCCCTATGCACCGTCTGACAGAGTCCATTCGCCGCGGCGTCGAACAACGGCTCGACCGGGCCAACAGCGGCCCACAACCTTAAGAAACTTCGCGCACCCGCCGCGTCATGCGGCATGGACCAAGAGTTCGTGCCACGATGCCTCGTAGAGTGCCGAACAGCACCGCCATCTCGACCGAAGGGCGCAACGCCATGACTGAACCCACACACACTCCCGCCTCAGAGCCAGACCCCGACGTCCACGGCACGCTCGTAGACGAGGACCTCGATAACGACGAGTGGGTCGACGACCCCGCCGGCCCCAACCTCCTGCCCCGCATGGCGGCGGAACTTGTCGGCACCTTCATCCTCGTGTTCATGGGTGTCGGCACCGCACTGTTCTTCGCGACGGGCAACAACGGCACGCTAACGGTGGCCTTCGGCTTCGCGCTCGGTGTGATCATCGCTGCGGTCATCTTCGGCGGAGTCTCCGGCGCGCACCTGAACCCCGCCGTGACGCTTGGCGCATGGGCCGCGGGCCGTTTCCCCGGCCGCGACGTCGCTCCGTACATCCTGGCCCAGGTCATCGGCGCCACCGCTGCAGGCGGCGTGCTCTTCGGCGTCTCGCAGTCGCACCCGCAGATCTCCGGCGGCGAGGGCGGCACTCGCACGTACATCTCCGGCGGTGCGAACGGCTTTGGGGAGCACTCCCCCACCGGATTCGACTGGGCGGCCGGCCTGATCATCGAGATCATCATCGCCGCGCTTCTGGTTGCAGTCGTTCTCGCCGTGACTTCCGCACGCGCCACGCACTTCACCGGTGCAGCCCCGATCATCATCGGCCTCACTGTCGGCTTCCTTGTCCTCATCGCCGTGCCGTTCACCAACGGTGCGCTGAACCCCGCGCGCGCCACCGGCATCGCGCTGTGGTCGGACACCTGGGCGCTCCAGCAGCTGTGGCTGTTCTGGCTCGCACCTCTCGTGGGCGCGCTGATCAGTGGACTGCTGTTCCGCATGGTCGGCCCGGTCGAGGACCTCATTTCGGCTGAGCGCATCGAGGAGACTGTGGTCATCGACGAGACGGTCATCGTCGAACGCTAACCCCGACGTCAACAAAGGGGGCTTGGTATCGCACTGGATACCAAGCCCCCTTTGTTGTCCCCGTAAGACGGAAGAGCTAGCTGCGGTGGGTTCGCGTCACACTGGTGTGACGATCGTTCCCTCCCACGCAAACTTCTCGTTCGCCGGGTCGATCGGCGTCTGCGCCAGGTGGTTCGTGTAGTTCGACATCACCTTCTGCGCGATGCCGAGCACGACCTCGAGGACCTGCTGCTGGGTGTAACCGGCCGCGAGGAACTCTTGCACGGTAGCGTCGTCGACCTCGCCGCGTTCGCGCACCATCGCGAGCGTGAATGTCCGTAGCGCTTCAAGGCGCTCGGTCGGGAGAGCTGTTCCATCGCGAAGCGCATCGGTGATCTCATCGTCCACCTTCATGCTCTTGGCAATCGCGGTGTGTGCCGGGACGCAATAGTGGCACGAGTGCTCCACGTTAATGGTCTGCCAGACGACGGTGAGTTCATCGGCGTCGAAGCTTGTGTCGAGAAACAGTTGGTGGAGTTTCTTGTACCCCTCCAGAAGCCCGGGCGCCTCGGCCATCGTGGCGTGAAGACCCGGGATCCTTCCAAACTGCGCCTTCGACTCCGCCAGGAACGGGGCGCTCTTTTCGGGGGCTGTGCTTTCATCATGCATCGTGAATTCAGTCATGGTGTCCTCCTAAGACGGGTCTGAGGGGTGTCAGTTCAACGAACTAGATGCTCCGGTGGTCCCTGACGGCCGCTTCCAGGTCGTCGAGGCCGCCAACGATGGCTGCGTCAACCTCGAGCGGGTCGGTTGCATTCCGCCGATGCGTGTCGTGCGCTTCGGGAGCAGTGGCACTGATCTCGTGGTGGTCTTGAGCCAAGCCGGCGAGAATATCGGCCACGACTGCGCTCACGGGCCGCCGTGCCCAGTCTGCGTTCTGGCTCGTCATCATGGCGGTGTCAGTGGCGCCCGGGTATGCGGTGGCGACGTGCACGCCTGTGCCGTGGAGTTCGCGGCGGAGCGCCTCGCCGAAGGCGGCGAGGCCAGACTTGGTCGCGGCGTAGACCGCATAGAACGGCATTGCGACGAGCGCGATCTCGCTAGAGATGTTGAGGACGAGGCTTCCGGAGTCGTCGGCTGAGGCGCGCACCGTGGGCAACAGCGCGCGGGTCAACTGCACCGGCGCGGTGAGGTTGAGGTCAATCATGGCCTGCACGTCCGCCGCCGAGGACTCCTCGAGCCGGCCCGCGCGCACGTTGCCCGCATTGTTAACTAAGAGATCCAGGCTGTCCCACCGCTCGACGGCTTCGAGCACCGCGTCAATCGCCTCGAGCCGGCTCAGGTCCTGCACCAAGACGTCAGCGGTTCCGCCCGCGGCTTCAACCTTCGTCGCGGTTTCGTTCAGGGTTTCTTCAGTTCGGCCAACGAGTAGCAGGTGTCCGCCGCGTGAGCCGAACTCGACCGCGAGCGCTTGTCCGATACCTTGCCCGGCCCCGGTAATCACGCCGTTTCGGTTGCTGAGATCCATGCTGATTGTTCCCTTCGTCGGTGGGCCCGGGGGCGCCCGGGAGAACTCAAAACAAGTTCTGTACCGAACGGTAACATAGTCGATTTTGCTTTGCTAACGACCGGTACCAAAAGCCCCTGTCTCGGGCTACAGTGGACAGATGACGACTCGCATGACAGCAGGGACTGGGCGCCCCAGGCTCTTCGACGAGGAGGCAGTCCTCGCGACGCTGACTGAGCTTTTCTGGCGCCAGGGGTACAGTCAAACGTCGTTGTCAGACATCGTCGACGCCAGCGGCGTCCACAAGCCGAGCTTGTACCGCACCTTCGGCTCCAAAGACGAGCTGTTCGCCATCGTCCTGCGCCGCTATCTCGCTGAGCGCATTGCGATGTTTGGCTCAATGATCGACCAAGCGGGCCCCGGCATCGACGGTGTGCACCGCTTCCTCGATCTCTTCGAAGCCGATGCGGAATCCGACCGCGGGCGCGACGGCTGCCTACTGGTCATGGCGTCCAACGAGTTGCGCGGCACGGTGGCAGACTTCGACTTCGCTACCGCCTACAGGGCACAGATGCGGGAGACGATCGGTGGGCTCATCGCGCACACTGTGCCAGCAGGCGAGGGCGACTCCGAGCTCGCGCATGCCCGCGCCGACCTCTTCACGACCTACCTCCTCGGACTGCACGTGACCATGCGCGCAGGCGCGCATGCCGAAGAGATACATCGCTATATCCACTCGATGCACGTCGTCGTCGACCAGTGGTGACGCACAGAGCAGCTTCTATGACAGCGGCGTCGTAAGCCCCAAAAACGCGAGCGCCAAGCCAAAGACCACCATGAGGGAAATGTCGACGGCGCGGCGCCGCACAGAAAACGCCACCCCGGCGGGGAGCACGATGCGCAGTGCGGCACCCGCGAAAGCGGCGCCGGCCAACAGAAGCGTGCCCGCCTGGGCGTTCACCATCGCACCCACCGCAACGCAAACGGCCACGACGGCGAGCACAATCCCCGCGGTCAGAGCGCGCGTCTGAGGGGTGTTGTCGGTGACGACCACGACAGGTTCGCTCACCTGCTCCTCCTCAGACGGTTCAGACATTTTCCGGCGCCCGTCCTAGTGGAAGAAGTGCCGGGTACCGGTGTGATACAGCGTAATCCCGGCGGCGTTTGCGGCGTCGATGACCTCCTGGTCACGCACCGATCCGCCCGGAGACACCACTGCCTTCACGCCGGCGTCGATCAGCGTCTGCAGTCCATCAGCGAAGGGGAAGAAGGCGTCGGAGGCGGCGACGGAGCCGGTCGCCCGCTCCGCCCCTGCGCGCGACACGGCGAGTCCGCACGAGTCCACACGGTTCACCTGCCCCATGCCAATACCGACCGCGGCGCCGTCCTTAGCCAGCAGGATTGCGTTGGACTTGACCGCGCGGCACGAGCGCCACGCGAAATCGAGGTCCGCGAGCGTCGCCTCATCGGCCGCAGTTCCCGCGACCAGCTCCCACGTGGAGACCGGGTCGCCGGGGGCGTCGATGGCATCGGCCTGCTGAACGAGCAGCCCGCCGGTGATGCGGCGCCATTCGGCCTTGAGAGGTGCCGGGTCTACGACGAGCAGGCGGATGTTCTTCTTGGCCTGGAGCACCTCGGCGGCGCCGTCCTCGAAGGCGGGGGCGACCACGACCTCGGTGAAGATCTCCTTGATCTGTTCCGCGGCCTCGACGGTGATGGGGCGGTTGGCGGCAATGACGCCGCCGAACGCGGAGACGGGGTCCGTTGCGTGAGCCTTGGAGTGGGCCGCGGCGATGGTGTCCGCAACAGCGATGCCGCAGGGGTTGGCGTGCTTGATGACTGCAACGGCAGGCTTGTCAAAGTCGTATGCGGCGCGCAGCGCGGCATCGGCGTCAACGTAGTTGTTGAAGCTCATCTCCTTGCCGTGCAGCTGCTGCGCCTGGGCGAGGCCACCGGACACAGCGGGGTCGGAGTAGACGGCAGCGGCCTGGTGCGGGTTCTCGCCGTACCGGAGGATCTGCGTGCGGTCGAAGGACGCGGCCACCCAGGAAGGCAGTGCGGTCTCAGGCTCGGGCGCGACGACCGAGGTCATCCACGACGCGACCGCGATGTCGTAGTCGGCGGTGTGGCGGAACGCGGAGGCGGCGAGTGCCTGGCGCTCGGACAGCGTGAAGCCACCACCAGCAACGGCAGCGAGCACATCGCCATAGGCGGCAGGGTCTACGACCACGGATACGGACGGGTGGTTCTTTGCCGCGGCTCTCACCATCGACGGACCACCGATGTCGATCTGCTCTACTACCTCGCCCTGCGACGCGCCAGAGGCAACAGTCTCGACGAACGGGTACAGGTTGACGACCACGAGGTCGAACGGCGCGATCTCCAGCTCATCCAGCTGCGACCGGTGCGACTCGAGGCGACGGTCGGCCAGGATGCCGGCGTGCACGCGCGGGTGCAACGTCTTCACGCGCCCATCAAGGCACTCAGGGAAACCCGTGATCTCTTCCACCGGCGTGACTGCTACCCCAGCATCGGCGATCCGAGCCGCCGTGGAACCGGTCGAGACAATCTCAACCCCAGCATCGGCCAGACCCCGGGCCAGGTCCTCGATCCCGCTCTTGTCGTACACCGAGATCAGTGCTCGACGCACTGGCTGCCGCTCGCTCATGCTGTGCCTTCCTTGCCGAGGGTGACCCGGCGTCCGTCAATGGTCCATCCGTCGCGGGCCATGCGGCCCACAGTCTCCGCCACGAGGGCGCGTTCCACGGTCTTGATGCGTTCGTGGAGGGAATCTTCGGTGTCATTGTCTCGCACCTCGACGGCCGTCTGCGCGAGGATCGGGCCCGTATCGACGCCGTTGTCGACGAGCATGACGGTGCAGCCAGTGATCTTGGCGCCATTGGCGAGCGCGTCCCTCACTCCGTGCGCGCCGGGATAGGCGGGCAGCAGCGCGGGGTGGGTGTTGATGATTCGACCGCCGTGAGCCTCCAGCGTGGGGGCGCCGATGAGCTTCATGAATCCGGCGCACAGCACCATGTCCGGCGCGAACACGTCGATGGCCTTGAGCAGCGCCTCATCCCAGGCGGCACGATCGGGGAAGTCTGCGAGCGCGACCGTCGCGGTGGGGATCCCGGCCTCGCGTGCGATGTCGAGCCCCGCGGCATCCGCCTTGTCGGAGATGACGCCGACAATCCGGGCTCCGTACGCGTCCTCGGCGCTGGCTTCAAGCACCGCGCGCATGGTGGAACCGGCACCAGAAATGAGCACAACGAGCCGCTGAGGCGCTTGTCGGTTTGTCACGGAGGCGAGCCTATCGGCATGCTGGTCACACCACCTACCTCTGGAGCACCGTGGCCGAAACAGAAGAACCTCGTCCCACCATGCCCGATCACGTACGTCGCAACGTGACCTGGTTCACCATTGTGTTGGGGCTCACGGTGTTGTTGTACCTGTTCTCGATCCCCCTCGCGTACGGGATGCTGATCACAGCTCCCGTGGCGATTTTCCTGGGCGCGCGCATCCTGATTCTGTCGCGCAAGGAGAAGAACGCAGCCGTCTTCCGGATCTCCGTGACGCTCGGGCTCGCAATTGCAGGTTTCTCGTTCCTGCTGGGAGTGTCAATGGTGTTCCTTGGCACCACCATCACCGCCCTCCAGGACTGCATGGAGCGCGCGGTCACTAACTCTGCACAGCAACGGTGCCAGACGGAGTACGAAGACGGCCTGAACGACCGACTCGAGTCCGTCTATGAGCGCTTTGGCGTGACCCCTCCCTAAATCGTCGCGGGGTCGGTGTCCTTGGTTTCGGCCGATGCTGGGGCTGAGTTGGCCTTGGCGGTCGCGCCAGTGCGGCGTCGCCTCCACCATTGAGTGAGCGCGAGAAGGCCGGTCGTGAGTGCGAGTCCGGCGAGCGTCAGGCCGAGCATCGCCGCCAGCACTGGCACGATCGCGGGTCCAGTGGTCTCGAGCGGTCCGGGGCCAATCGATCCTGCAGCCATGGCCACGAGTGCGCCCGCCACCGCGCCCACCGTTGCCAGGGCCACGCCGTCTGCCGCAGCGTCATCCCAGGTCAGGTCCTCCGTGCGCCGCGTCATCCACCGGGCGGCGGCCGCAATTGCGACGATCACCAGCGGCACCCACACCAGCCACGAGGCGGTCCAGTCGGGCAGCGCCGCCAAGAGCGGGATCTGGGGAAGAACATCGGCCTCCGCCACGCCGGGCGAAAACGCCGTGCCCTCTCCCACGGAGAATCCCGGGCCGGCCAGGTAGGACAGCATCCACACGATGAAGGTGGGCGCGTAGGCCAACTGGGCAATCGCGAGCACTACGCCGCCGATCGCGTCGACTCCCAGGCCGGTCGCCCATGACGCCATCTGGTCGCCGTGGAGCACCACGGTCGTGACGGACAAAATCGATGCCGCGGCGAGCGCCCATGCCATGACGCCCAGTCCGCGACGCAAGCCTCGACGGGTCCAGTCGGGCAGTTGCAAGACCCACGCAAACGATGCGCCGTGCGCGCGCCAAATCCCCAGCGCAGCCGATGCTCCGGCCACCAACGCGGCGACCGTGCAGGCGCGTACGACGAGGCTTCCGCCGTCCGCGTCTGTGCCGAGCGAGAACGAACCGATGACGCCGACGACGGCCACATAGGACACGACAGCCAAACCCCAGCTCATCCACGATCGCGTCGCGAACCGGCGTGCACCCGCGGCGATGACTGCGCCGCACAGGATCGTGAGTCCGGCAGGCAAGAGCGTGAAGGTGACGCCGCCCGCGATCGCGGGGACGCCGTGAGCCATCAGAAAGACGGTGGTTGCGACTGAGAACGCGGCGCTCCAGTCAATGCCCGAAGACGTCGTTGCTCCGGGGTCGGAGGCGATCACTGCGAGCGACAGCACCACGACCACGAGGTACGGGATCAGCGCGCCCTGAATGCCAGTGAGAACGCCGCCCACCCAGCCCGGGTAGCCCTCGAAAAACCCCTTGACCTTGCCCCCAAAGGCACGCAGGTCTCGCGAGAAGGATCGTGGCATGGGTCCATGGTCGCTCACTCGCGCGCCGAACCTCGGGAACGGCTCGCCACCACTGGCCCACCGCTCCGCTTCCCTACCGTCTCAGCACCTCCGCACCCGCCTCACTCCGATTTCGGGACATCAGTGCTCAATGTGAACGTTCCGCGGGCGCTGGTGTCCCAAAATCGCGAGGAAGAAGGATCAGGAGCGCCGTTCGAGCACCTCGATCACGCGGCGTCGACACCACGCCGGCCGCTTGGTGAGGTCTCGCCATCCAAAACGGAGGGTCGTGTACCCTGCCGCGGCGAGGTCAATATCGCGCTCATGGTCAGCCGATTGCGCTGTCCGGGACTCGTGATACCGCGCGCCATCGAGTTCAACGATGACCTTCTTCTTGCGGTGCAGCATGTCCGGACGCACCCGCCTGTGTCCAAGGTCGAGCGTGGCCTGCCACTCAAACTCGTCAAACGGCGGCCTCACAAATGTTTCCTCCTGAGCGATGCGTTCCAGCGGGGTCGTCGCACCGGCCTCGCACGCGTCGATAAGTCTCAGAAGTTCCGCCCGTCCGGGCAGTCGGGGTGACACCTCCATAATCCGCCGCAGGTATTCGAGCCCGAAAGCGCGCGCCCAGAATGCCTCGTAGAAGATGTTGCGCCGTGCCTGCGGCGGGGAGGTCCGCCAAGCGTCAACCAGCGCCCACGCCGTTGGCACCGTGCGCACACCCTGGGCGTACCCTTCCGTCTCCGGGACGATCCCCTGAATGCACGCGACCCAGTCTCGCGCGCGAGGTCTGAAGCCGGACGCGACCCGGATGCTCGCCAACGACGGCGCTGGCAACTGGGGGCGATGGAGGTGGAGTGCTAGCCCACCGGTCACGAGACCCGCCGGGTGCCAGAGGTTGAGCCCGAGCGCCCACACGATTGGATCCGCGCGAAGCTCTCGCCCGCAGTACACGTCCGGAAGCAGGCGAACCACGGTCCCCGCGGCCACCTCGCCGTCGAGCGCACGCCTGCCCCAGCGCTGAACTGCCTGCTCGCGGGAGAGCACCCGTGGTTCATGGTTGAGAAACGCCTCGAGTGAGATGGGCTTGGGACGACTGGCGAGCGGCACGGTTCTCACCTCAACGCACGGGCGCAGCGGCCGCCCGTGCAGCACGTGGCTCAGTGGACTACACCCACAACTCGGCACGTTGGGGACGCCGCCGCCTACGCCAACAAAAGACCTCGGCCGACACTGGGACACCAGCGCACAATGTGAACGTTCCGCGGGCACCCATGTCCCAAAGTCGGGAAAAGGAGGGGGCACGAGGGTGGGAAGCAGGAGGGAAAAGCAAACGGCCCGCCTCCCCCGACGAGGGGAAGCGGGCCGTCCAGCGGACTAAGCGACTTAGCCGTTGATGATGGCGCGCATGAGCTCCGCGGTCTCGGTCGGCGTCTTGCCGACCTTCACGCCCGCGGCCTCAAGGGCCTCTTTCTTGGCCTGCGCGGTACCAGCGGAGCCAGACACGATGGCGCCAGCGTGGCCCATGGTCTTGCCCTCAGGCGCCTCGAAGCCGGCCACGTAGCCCACGACGGGCTTGGTGACGTTGTCCTTGATGTAGGCCGCGGCGCGCTCCTCGGCGTCTCCACCGATCTCACCGATCATCACGATCGCTTCGGTCTCGGGGTCGTTCTGGAACGCCTCGAGGCAGTCGATGTGCGTGGTGCCGATGACGGGGTCGCCGCCAATGCCGACTGCGGTGGTGAAGCCGATGTCGCGCAACTCGAACATCATCTGATAGGTCAGCGTGCCCGACTTGGACACGAGGCCGATCTTGCCGGAGCCGGTGATGTTCGCAGGCGTGATGCCGACGTTGGACTGGCCGGGCGTGATGAGTCCGGGGCAGTTGGGGCCGATGAGGCGCACGCCCTTGGACTGCGCGTACGCGAAGAACTCGGCCGTGTCAGCGACGGGCACGCCCTCGGTGATGATGACGGCCAGCTCGATGCCGGCGTCAACAGCCTCGATGACGGCGGCCTTGGTGAAGGCCGGCGGCACAAAGAGCACGGAGACGTTGGCGCCGGTGGCAGCCATGGCATCGGCCACCGAGCCGTACACGGGCACGGAGGTGCCATCGAAGTCGACGGCGGTACCTGCCTTGCGGGGGTTCACACCGCCCACGATGGTGGTGCCGGAGGCCAGCATGCGCGCGGTGTGCTTCTGCCCCTCGGATCCGGTCATGCCCTGGACGATGACCTTAGAGTCGGAGTTAATGAAGATCGACATAAGTGGACTCCTTAGGCGTTGGCCAGCTCGGCGGCCTTGGCCGCTGCGCCGTCCATGGTCTCGACGATGGTCACGAGCGGGTGGTTGGCGGCGGCGAGGATCTCGCGGCCCTCCTCCACGGAGTTGCCGTCCAGACGCACGACGAGCGGCTTGGTGGCTGCATCGCCGAGGGTCTCGAGCGCACCCACGATGCCGTTGGCAACCTCGATGCACGAGGTGATGCCGCCGAACACGTTGACGAACACGCTCTTGACCTGTGGGTCGTTGAGGATGACGTCGAGACCGTTGGCCATCACGGCTGCGGATGCGCCGCCGCCGATGTCCAGGAAGTTCGCAGGCTTCACGTGACCGTGCTGCTCGCCGGCGTAAGCGACAACGTCGAGGGTCGACATGACCAGGCCTGCACCGTTACCGATGATGCCGACGGAACCGTCGAGCTTCACGTAGTTGAGGTCGAGCGCCTTGGCCTTCGCCTCGAGCGGGTCGGCAGCGTCCTTGTCCTCGAGGGCCGCGTGGTCCTCGTGGCGGAAGCCGGCGTTCTCGTCGAGCGTCACCTTGCCGTCCAGCGCGATGATCGAGCCGTCCTCGGTGCGCACCAGCGGGTTGACCTCAACCAGCGTCGCGTCCTCGTTGGCGTACACGCCCCACAGCTTGACGATGACGTCAGCGACGGCACCCTTCAGGTCCTCGGGGAAATTCGCGGTGTCCACGATCTCTCGCGCCTTGGCCTCGTCGATGCCAACCAGCGGGTCAACGGCGACACGTGCGAGTGCCTCGGGGCGCTCGACAGCGAGCTGCTCGATTTCCACGCCACCTTCGACGGAGCACATTGCGAGGTACTGGCGCTGCGCGCGGTCCAGCAGCACGGAGAAGTAGAACTCCTCGGCGATCTTGGCGCCTGCAGCGATCATCACGCGGTGCACGGTGTGGCCCTTGATGTCCATCCCGAGGATGGCTTCAGCGGCAGCCTCAGCCTCTTCAGGCGAGTGCGCGAGCTTCACGCCGCCGGCCTTACCGCGGCCTCCGGTCTTGACCTGAGCCTTGACGACGACTGTTCCGCCGCCCATCTGCTCAGCTGCGGCCTTAGCCTCCGCAGGTGTTTCGGCGACGATGCCGGGAAGCACGGGGACACCGTGCTTTTCGAACATATCGCGCGCTTGGTACTCGTAGAGATCCATGTGCGTCCTTGCTTGTCGCGAGCGGCGAACGGGTCTCGCACGCCGGGGTTCGTGGGGCACAGCCTAGTACGCCTAGATGACCGTTCCGTAACGCGATTGGTGAGGGCCGATGCTGGGAAAACAAACGCGGTTGCTTACCCTGGTGAGGTGAGCGCCTCTCCATCCTCAAGCCCGGGTAAAGCGGAAGGAAGCCGTACGCCGATCATTCTCGGCGTGGTCATTGCACTGTGCACCGTCGCCGCCGTCGTGATCGCGATACTGGCCTCGGGTACGGACGATGAGCCAGCATCGGCCCCCTCGACGAGCCCCACGAGCTCCGCGAGTGCCACCGTCGCGCCATCGCCGTCGGCATCGCCAAGCGTGACGCCGTCCTCCGATGCCGTCGCGCTGGAGCCCGGCGAGTTGATCGCCACGAGCACGGTCGACGAGTTGGGTCTGTATGAACGGCCCGGCGACGAGGCCCCGATGGACTCCTACGGACCCTGGTCTGCTTACGGTTCGCCCACGACCCTCATGGGCTTCGCGACGCAAAGCATCGCGGGCACCGAGTGGATCCAGGTCGAACTCGTAGGATCCCCGAATCACCGGCAGGCATGGGTGCGCGCGGACGACGTCGAGACCTCGTCAACCGACGTCGCGGTGCACATCTACCTGGAGGAGCGCGAGTTGGAGCTCATGAACGGCGACGACATCGCGCTTGCCTCTGAGGTTGTGATTGGCGCCCCCGAGTCGCCCACGCCGCCGGGTACGTTCTTCCTCACGGATCCGCTGGACTTCTCCTCGAACCCGTCGGGCGTCTACGGCGCCTATGCGCTGGGCACAAACGGCTACTCCGAAACGCTCGACGAGTTCAATGGCGGCGACCCGCAGATCGCTATCCACGGCACCGATCAACCTGAGTTGATGGGCCAGAACATCTCCAACGGCTGCATCCGCGTTCCCAACGACATCGTGCTGGAACTTGCCGATGCCATGGAGCTCGGGACACTCGTGATCGTTCACGCGAGCCGCTAAGCCGGACACCGCGCGGTTAGACGCCGAACTTGTCCGCAGTCTCGCGGATGGACCGGGCCGATGCCTCAAGCGCAGCGCGCTCGGTGTCGTCCAACGGAACCGTCGCGTGGTGCTCGATGCCGTTGCGGCCGATCACCGCGGGCACCGACATGCAGACCTCGCCCACGTTGGGGTACTCGACCATCGTGGACACCGGCATAATCCGGCGCTGATCCCCCAGGACCGCCTCGACGATGCGCGCTCCTGCGGCACCGACCGCGTAGTTGGTCGCGCCCTTGCCCTCGATGATCGTGTACGCCGAGCGCATGACGTCGTGGTGGACTTGTTCACGCGTGGCCTCGTCCATCACGATGTTGCCTGCACGGTCTGTCCACTCGGTGAGGGGCTGGCCGCCAATGGTGGCCGAGGACCACAAGGCAACCTCGGAGTCACCGTGCTCGCCTGCGATGTACGCGTGGACGTTGCCCACGGCGATGTCACATTTTGCGGCGATCTGGTGGCGCAAGCGGGAGGTGTCGAGCGCAGTGCCGGAGCCGAACATCTGAGCGGGGTCCATGCCCGACTTCTTGATCGCGGCAAGTGTCACCACGTCCACGGGGTTCGTCACCATGATGTAGATCGCGTTGGGGGCAACCTTGAGCAGCGGCGGCAGCACCTTGTCCATCAGGCCGATGGTCGCGCCCGCGAGATCCATGCGGCTCTGGCCCGGCTGCTGCTTGGCGCCGGCGGTCACGACGATCACGTCGGAGTCGCGGCAGACCTCGACGTCGTCCGAGCCGAGCACCGTGGCCTCGGGCATGAACTGAATGCCCTGAGCGAGGTCGAGCGCTTCCGCCTCCACCTTCGCCTTGTTGATGTCATACAGCGCAACGGTGCGGGCAAAGCCCCTCATCAGACCCGCATACGCGAGGGTCGAACCCACCGCTCCGGCTCCGACAATCGAGACCTTCGGCGTCCTGGTTTCCACGGGTTCCTCCTGGGGTGAGACAGCGATTCGACTGCGATGCGGCAAGCCTAGCGGGAGGGCCGATGCTGTGGCCGGCGTTGGCCGAAACTACAGTTTGTCGAGGCTGTTGAACCGCAGCACCAGGCGCTTGACGCCCTCGGATCCGAAGTCGACCTTCGCGACGGCGTTGCGTCCCGAGCCCTCCGTGCCGACAACCTTGCCCATGCCGAACTTGTCGCTGACAACGCGGTCGCCGACTTCGAAGCCAACGTCACCGCCGCCACCACCGGGCGGGCTCGGTGGCACGCGACGCGTCGAGACGGCGCCCGCGCGGCTGTAGGTGTTGCCATCGGCGCGGTCCTGGGAACCGCCGTACCCGCCTGCGCCACCGGAGCCGCCGGACCCGTAGCCCATGCCGGACCACGATCCCGAGCGACTGGTGCCGCGGTCGGACTTAGCGCGCAGGGCCTGCATCGAGGTCTGCGCGATCTCCCACTCAATGAGCTCAGCCGGAATCTCCTCGACAAAGCGCGAGGCGCCAAAGTACTGCGGCGCACCCCAGCTCGAGCGCACTTGAGCACGCGTCAGGTAGAGCTTCTGGCGCGCACGGGTCAGACCCACGTAAGCGAGGCGTCGCTCCTCTTCCATGTCCTTTGTTGCGCCGGACTCGATCGAGCGCATGTGAGGGAACGTGCCGTCCTCCATGCCGGTGAGGAACACGACAGGGAACTCGAGGCCCTTCGCGGTGTGCAACGTCATCATGGTGACCACGCCGCCGCCCTCGGCATCATCCGGCAGCTGGTCGGCATCGGCCACAAGTGCGACCTTCTCCAGGAAGTCCTCAAGCGTGCCGTCGGGATTCTCCTCAGAGAACTCACGTCCCACGGCCACGAGCTCCATGATGTTCTCGACGCGACTAGCGTCTTGGGGGTCGTCACTGGCGCGGTAGGCCGTGAGCATCCCGGAACGGTCAGCGATGGCGTCGAGGACACCTGCAGGGCCGTTGTCGACCGCGAGCGCTCGCAGGTCGTCCATGAGAGACAGGAAGTCGCCCAGCGCGCGGATTGCCCGGTTCTGCAGCCCCGTCTCGTCAGCGCGACGCAAGGCGTCACCGAAACTGACCGAAGCATCGGCCGTGGTCAAGGACCGGCGCAACGCGTCGACGCCCTCCACTGCCGTATCGCCAATCCCTCGCTTGGGGGTGTTGATGATGCGACGCATCGCGATGTCGTCATCCTCGTTCACCACGGCGGCGAGGTAGGCGAGCATGTCTTTGATCTCTTTGCGCTCGTAAAAGCGGGTACCGCCGATGACCTTGTACGGAATGTCGGCGCGCATGAAGCGCTCTTCCAGCGCACGGGACTGAGCGTTGGCGCGGTACATGATCGCCATGTCGCCGGGCGAGTAGTCGCCGCTGTCGCGGAGCGCATTGATCTGGTCCGCGATCCACTTGGCCTCGTCCTGCTCGCTCTCCGCGCCGTAGCCGGTGATCTTGGCGCCATCGCCCGAGTCCGTCCACAGGTTCTTGGGGCGGCGGTCCGAGTTGTTCTTGATGACCGTATTGGCGGCCGTCAGGATGGTCTGCGTGGACCGGTAGTTCTGCTCGAGGCGCACGATGTGCGCGTTCGGGTAGTCCTTCTCGAACTCCATGATGTTGCGGATCGTGGCGCCGCGGAACGCGTAGATGGACTGGTCGGCGTCACCGACGACCGTGAGCTCTCCCGGAGGCAGCGACGCGTCGCCGTCCTTGCCAATGAGTTCGCGCACGAGCGTGTATTGCGCGTGGTTGGTGTCCTGGTACTCATCCACGAGCACGTGGCGGAAGCGCTCGCGGTAGCGGCGGGCGACGTCCGGGTTGTTCTGGAGCAGGCGGACGGTGCGGACGATGATGTCGTCGAAGTCGACGGCGTTGGCTGCCTCGAGGCGCTTTTGGTACTCGCCGTAGGCGCGGCCGGCCGCGTTGTCGATCGAAAACTTCGACGCCTTCTCGGTCATCACGAGCGCCTGCTGGGGGCTCATCAGCTCGTCCTTGAACTTGCCGATGCGGTTCAGCAGCGCCTTCGCGTTGAACTTCTTGGGGTCGATGTCGAGTTCCTTCGCCACCAACTTCATGAGGTTGGCGGAGTCGGAGGAGTCGTAGATCGAGAACGTTGACTTGAGTCCGGCCGCCTCGTAGTCGGCGCGAAGCATGCGCACGCACGCCGAGTGGAAGGTCGACACCCACATGCGGCGCGCCTCGGGACCGACGAGGTGTTCGACGCGCTCGCGCATCTCACCCGCGGCCTTGTTGGTGAACGTGATCGCGAGAACCTCGTGCGGGCGGGCGCGGCCGGACTCGAGGAGGTAGGCGATGCGGTGGGTCAGCACGCGCGTCTTGCCCGATCCGGCTCCGGCCATGATGAGCAACGCTTCGCCCTCGTGCAGGACCGCCTCAGCCTGGGCCGGGTTCAGGCCCTGGACGAGCGGAGAGTGCTCGCCAAGTGGAGTCGCGGGGGCCACGTGCACGGGCTCGGGAGGGACCCAGGCGTCCTGGGGCATCGGCTCGTCCTCGGGCTCCGGCGCCGGTTCGGGTCCGGGCTCCCACTCAGGCTCAGGGCCGGGCTCCGGCTGTGACGCAGGAGCCGGCTGCGGCGGGGCTGCGTCGGGCTCAACCCCGCGGCCGGCGGGGTCGGAAGGGCGGGTGGTCGCGGGCTTCGAGGAGTCGGAGCCGTCGAGTTCAAAAAGCGCATCCATGACGGCCACGAGTCTAGGCGCTGGCGGTGACACTCGCTTCCGTCACCGACTCATCGGACCCTCAGTAGGGTTCCCGGGTCACAATCGAGCGAAATGTGACGCTGAGGTACTACTGAAGCACCGCTCCGAGTGTCTAGCCAGCGGCGCGACTCGGAAGCGTGCCGTATCGCTCAAAGGCGGTGAGCGCCTCATCCGCAGCACCGCTCACGACGGGGTCTGAGTCCGCTGCGAGCGTCAGCAGCGTGGCCCACACCTTGCGGTCGGCGGGACCGCGCCCAGCTTGCGCGAGGATTGCGAAACTCTTGGCGACAGTGGTGCGGGTGTAGGCGCTGCGGTCGCTAGCGAGGCGGAGAAGTTCGGGGACCATCGCTTCGAGTTCACGGACGCGGGCCTTGCGTGCATCCTCCCGCGCGGCGGCTTGGGCAACAGGGCCGATGCGCGGAGCGGGCTCGGAGAGTTGATGGTGCCCCACCCAAAACGCCAAGGCACGCAAGCGTTGCTGACTGTCGTCGGCTTGTCGCTCTTGCTTGAACGCGTCACTGCGCTCAGCGGCCATCAGGGTCATCCGGTGTCAGCCATCTCTCGGGGGATTCTCGCTGGAGGTTACCGAATGTTCACCCTCAGGTACCTGTGAAAGACAACCCAAGCATCGGCCCTCCGCACGCACCATCGCGACGCGATGCCTAGGTCAAGAGAGCACCAAGGTCCGGCACGAGTCCTGCCGGCCAAAATCCCCGAGAACCGACGCCGAAGTGTCAGACGATGCGCCGTTGCGCGGCCCAATGCGCGAGCTCGTGCCGGTTGGACAGTTGGAGCTTGTGGAGCACCTTGCCAACGTGCGTCTCCACGGTCTTGACGGAGATGAAGAGCTTCTCCCCCACCTCGCGGTACGTGTATCCGCGGGCGATGAGGCGCATTACTTCTTGCTCGCGCGCGGTGAGTTGATCGAGTTCGTCGTCGGCAGCGGCGACCTCTCCCCCGGCGGCGCCGAACGCGTCGAGCACGAAGCCGGCCAGGCGCGGCGAGAATACGGCGTCTCCCCCAGCGACCCGGCGCACGGCATCGGATAGGTCCGGTCCGGAGATCGACTTGGTCACGTAGCCGCGAGCGCCCGCGCGGATCACGGAGACGACGTCCTCGGCAGCGTCAGACACCGACAGCGCGAGCGTGCGCGTGCCCTCCACACGGCCGCGGATCTCGGCGAGTACGTCGAGCGCTCCCGCGCCCGTTCCTCCGGGGAGGTGCACGTCGAGGATCACGACGTCGGGGCGCTGGTCGAGGATCTCGGCGATCGCCGACTCCACATCACGCGCTTCGCCCACGACGGTGATGCCGTCGTCGAGGCTCTCGCGCACGCCCACGCGGATGACATCGTGGTCGTCCACAATCACTACTGACACGCTCATCTAGTCCTCCTTGGGGACGGTGATGGACACTTCGGTGCGGCTGCCCGGTGCCGACTGCACGGCGGCGTGACCGTGGTGCCGCTCGATGCGGCCGATGATGGATTGGCGGATGCCCAGGCGGTCCTCAGGGATCGTGGCCGGGTCGAAGCCGGGGCCGCCATCGCGGACATAGATCTCGACCTCGGTCGCCGTGACCTCGGCATAGACAGAAATAGGGCCGATGCCGTGGCGAGCAGCATTTGCCGTCGCCTCCCGTGTGGCGGCGACGGCGGCGCGCAGGTTTTCGGTGAGTGGCGCGTCGCCGACGGTGATGGCCTCGATGACGACTGACTGGGAGTCCTCGACGTCGGCGATCGCGTCCTTGAGTGCGGTCGCGACGGAGTCTGAAGGGTCGGGGCGGTCGGCATACAGGTAGGCGCGCAGGTCACGCTCTTGCGCTCGGGCGAGGCGGGACACCGCGTCCGGGTCCTCGGCACGGGCGCGGATCAGAGTGAGAGTTTGCAGCACAGAGTCGTGCAGGTGGGCGGCGATCTCCGCGCGCTCGTGCTCGCGGATCCGCTCGGTGCGCTCGATCGAGACTTGGCGGATGAGGCGCAGCCACCAGGGCGCGAGCATGAGGGCAATCCCGAGCACGATCACAACCGACGCCACGACCGAGCGCAGTGCGACCGACTCCGTGTACTCCCACGTCGCGAACCACCCCAGCGCAACGATGCCCAGCGTGAACCCCACGAGCAGACGGAGCCAGTCGTCGCGACGGAACAAGCCCTGCACGTCGAGGCGCCGCGCGTCCTGACCGAAGGCGCCGTCCAGCGGGCTCCACGTCAGCCCGAGCGAGGCGAGGAACAACAGCAGCGGCATCAACCAGCCGGGAAGATCGTCAGTTCCCCATCGCTGGAGCGCGAGAACCCCGGCCCCCACCAGCAACGCGATCCCGATGAGGGCGCGCCACACCGCGGGCGCGTTGCTGCGGCGCTCCAGGGGGCGTGCGACGCGGGTCGCCTGAGGGGTGGTCACGGAAACATCGTCACACACGGGCGCGCGCGGCCCGGGCGTAGGGCATCAATCTCAGGGTTCGCCCCGCGTAAGAACCAGGGTGCCAATCAGGGTGATACCTCATAGCGGGAGCGCGTGGGTCTTCGCGAGACTTGAGCCATCAGCCGGTGCGTCAAGGCACCCGAGACGTTCAAGGAGCATCATGACCGAGAATCCGCAGCCTCCACGCGAGGCCGCATTCTTCACCACCATTCGCGAATGGGGGCTCGTCCGTGAAACCCGCGGCCTGGGCGGCGTGGCCTCCGGGTTGGGCGCGCGGGTCGGGATGGCGCCAGTTCCCGCGCGCCTCATCACTGTGGTCGCCGCACTCGTGCTTCCCGGCCTCGTCCTCCTTGCCTACGCCGCGGCATGGGGGCTGCTGCCCGACCGCAACGGGCGGATCATCATCCAAGACTTTGGGCGCGGCGTCACGAATGTGGGAGCGCTCCTCGGTATCGCCGCCATGGCGATTATCGGCATGTTGACCCTTGACTCTGGGCCGCTCTTCAGCGTCTTTGGCGGCAGCTGGGGCTGGTGGAACTACGGCGGTGGCTACGACCCGTTCCACATCATCGCCACCTTCTTCTCCGTCGTCATTCCTCTGGCGGTCGCCGGAGGCATCACGTTCCTGGTGATTTACCTGGTGCGCCGACAGAAGCAGGCAGATCAGCAGGTGCCACCCAGGTCTGCGCCGGGCACGACATGGAATAGCGCCGATGCTCAAGAGACTTCCGCCGACAACGCACCTGCGGAGGGGCCTGAAGCCCCTGAGGGTCCGGTAACGGACGGGACATCGGCTGAGCCCTCGCCAGCAAACTCGGCCCCAGCCTCAGGTGAGACCCTGGCGGCAGCTGCCCCGGCATCGGCCGTCAGCACCGACGCGCCTCGCAAACCGCAGCCATGGGAACCTGCGGTGCCCCCGCAGGCGGCCGGCGGTTCCGCCTACGCGTGGAGTGCCTCAACCGGCTATCCGACGGCGGCCCCACCGGTCGGCGCGCGTGCTAACGGCCCAGCGGCACCCATTCACCGTGCCCCGACCAAGCCACCGCGGGTACCTGGACCGGGCAAAGGCGCATGGCTGGCGTTGCTGGGCGTGGTCTTCGTCTCCGCAGCCGGTGTCCTCATCGTCGACCGGACGACCGGGCTCGCCGTGCCGTGGCCGCTGGCGTGGTTTGCCGGTCTCGCGATCGGGCTCGGACTCATCCTCGTGGTGGTGGCGCTCGCCGGACGGCGCCTGGGGTTCCTCGGGTTCATGTCTGTACTGGTCTTGATCGCGGGCGTAGTGCTGTCGGCGAACTCCTCGGACTTGACCACCGCCTACGATCAGGCGCGCGTCGACCTTGGGCTTGAGACGGTCGATACCGAGCCGAGCCCCGGGCCCAATCTTCCCGTCGACATCACGGTCGCTGAGGCGTTTGGAGACGACTACGCCTCGGCCTACGTCGAAGGCCAGTGCAAGGCCTACCCGGACGGCTGGGTTCCCAGCGATGACGACGGCGTCGGCTTCACAAACCGCATCCCTAATGCGGTGACGCGAGTCGACGAGGTCACCGAGAACACATTTGTCAGCTTGCGCGCGGAGGTCACCGACGTCACCGTTCCCGCAGACACATCGCTGTCGGTGAGCGGCGTGAACGGTCAGGTCGTCGATTGGCCCGAACGTCAGGTGTACTGCGAAGTCTGGTCCGACCGCAACGATGGACCAGTCATTGAACTCACTAACCCGGACAGCCCGGTCCTGACGCTCAACGCGTACGACGGCGGCACCATCTACATCAACGAGGAGGTCACCTCGTGATCACCACAGCTCCCCGCCGCCGCGCGGGCCAACGCATCTCATCCGCCCTGTGGGGCGTGCTCGTGATCGGCGCGGGCGTATTGATGGTTGTGTCCTTCTCGGGGCACGAGGTCGACCTCGAACTCCTCGCCATCATCCTGCTGGCCGCGCTGGGTGGCTGGATGCTGCTGTCCGCGGCGCTGTCAGGCTTGGGGCGCAAGCGCGAGATCCGCTCGGCCACTGCGCCGGTCGAGGAGGAGACCTACTCCGAGGTTGACGGCGCTCAGACTGCAGCGGGTGCCGAGTTCCGCAACGAGACGACGGAATCCCCCGTTGCCACTGAGGACCCTGTCGAGGACGAGGACTCCTCGGACCAGCCCGACGACGACTCCGAGCCTCCGCGCTCGTAGCTACTGAACTTTCTGGCCCAGCCGCCGGGTGCGCTTGCCATCGCGCGCCCGGCGGCTTTTCTCTTGCTCGGAATCGTACTCGGAGCCGGGCTGTTGTCCTTCATAAGCCCGTAGCGCCGAGCCCTTGGAGGAGATCGTGAACGCACCCCTAGTGACCGCAGTTCTGGCAACCACCTTGGTGGTGGCTGGTTGTTCAAGCGACGCCGGCGATCCTGACGCCACCGTCACTTCGACGGAGCCCGCCACCGAAACCACGGCATCGGCTGAATCCAGCACCTCCGCCACGTCGCAAACTGACGCCGACATCGATGTTGACTCTGGCACCTCCCCAAGCGCCGACGCCCAGGATGCGGAAGGTAGCGCTTCGCTGGGAACCGCATTCGCGACAATCGAGATCACCCTGCCGGGCCAGTGGCAGTACGAGGGCACGTACGGCGACGGCGCTCTGCCCTACGCCGTGCTGGTCGATGCCTCTCAAGCCTTCGACCTCTCGGAGCCCGGCTCCGACGCTTACAAGGAGTCGGTCTGGCTTCAGGTCGAGACGTACCGAGTGGGCGACCAATGGCCTTACGGCGACGCGACGCCTGACGACCCTGCGGCACTGGGCGACCAGATTGCCGAGGCCACCGGCGGAAGTGCCGAGGGGCTCGACGGTCGCGACGTGTCCATCGTGCACGCGACGTACGAGGAAGACGGCCAGCAGATCGACGATCTCTACGCACTTCACGGCGACGTGTGGATTCTGGCGCGCGCCCATAACGTCGATGTCCCGGGATACGTCGATGGCGAGGACGTCGAGATCTTGACGGCCGTGCTGGAGACATCCCAGATCAAGTAGCCGCTCACCAACGAAAAACGACGGCCAGGGTGACCTGACCGTCGTTTTACCGCCGCGTATGTACGGCCAGGGGAAATGTGCTCCCCTTACTCCCACTCGATGGTGCCCGGCGGCTTGCTCGTGACATCGAGCGTGACGCGGTTGATCTCGGGCACCTCGTTGGTGATGCGGTTGGAGATGTGCGCGAGCGTCTCGTAGGGCAGGCGCGACCAGTCGGCGGTCATGGCGTCTTCGGAGGACACGGGCCGCAGCACGACTGGGTGGCCGTAGGTGCGGCCGTCGCCCTGGACGCCCACGGAGCGGACGTCGGCGAGGAGCACCACGGGGCACTGCCAGATCTCGTTGTCGAGGCCCGCCTTGGTGAGCTCTTCGCGCGCGATGAGGTCCGCGGCGCGCAGGATCTCCAGACGCTCCTGAGTGACCTCACCAATGATGCGGATACCGAGGCCGGGTCCAGGGAAGGGCTGGCGGCCCACGATGTCCTCGGGGATGCCGAGCTCGCGGCCCACCGCGCGAACCTCGTCCTTAAACAGGGTGCGCAGTGGCTCGACGAGCGAAAACTGCAAGTCCTCCGGCAAACCGCCCACGTTGTGGTGGCTCTTGATGTTGGCCGCACCCTCGCCGCCGCCGGACTCGACGACGTCCGGGTAGAGCGTGCCTTGCACGAGGAACTCGACGTCCTCGCCGTGAGCACCGGCCTCTTCAACCACCTGGCGCGCGGAGTCCTCGAACACGCGGATGAACTCGCGGCCAATGATCTTGCGCTTGGTCTCGGGGTCGGACACTCCCGCGAGCGCGTCCAGGAAGCGTTCCTTCTCATCGCGAATGATGAGGCGCACGCCGGTCGAGTCGACGAAGTCCTTCTCGATCTGCTCGACCTCGCCGGCGCGCATGAGGCCGTGGTCGACGTGAATACATGTGAGCTGATCGCCGACGGCCTTCTGCACGATCGCAGCCGCAACGGCGGAGTCAACGCCGCCGGACAGCGCGCAGATGACGCGCTTGTCGCCAACCTGGGCGCGGATGCGCTCGACCTGCTCGTCGATGACGTTGGCGCTGGTCCAGTCGGCCTTGAGGCCAGCGACGCGGAACAGGAAGTTCTCGATGGAGGCCTGACCCAGCGGGGAGTGCTTCACCTCGGGGTGCCACTGGACGCCACACATGCGCTTGTCGAGATTCTCGAAAGCGGCAACGGGAGCGCC
The DNA here is from genome assembly GCF_000975035.1 of Demequina flava. Taxonomy (GTDB): domain Bacteria; phylum Actinomycetota; class Actinomycetes; order Actinomycetales; family Demequinaceae; genus Demequina; species Demequina flava. The sequence goes on from NZ_BBRA01000001.1 coordinate 702,431, forward strand.
GTCGGTTTGCGCCAGGACCGTAAAGCCATCCGGTGCGGCGTGGACGGCGTCTCCGTGACTCATCCAGACGGTCTGCTCGATGGGGCTGCCCGCAAGCGATTCACCCTGCTGCCCGATCTCGGCAGTGGTGCGGCCATACTCGCGCTTGCCGGTCTGAGCGACGGTGCCGCCGAGGACCTGCGCCATGGCCTGGAAGCCGTAGCAAATGCCCATGACGGGGACGCCTGCGTCGAAGATTGCGGGGTCGATGCTGGGCGCACCTTCCGCATAGACGGACGACGGACCGCCGGACAAGATGATGGCAGCCGGGTCCTTCGCGAGCATGCGCTCGGCACTCATGGAGTGGGGAACGACCTCGGAGTAGACGTTGGCTTCGCGGACGCGGCGCGCGATGAGCTGCGCGTACTGGGCGCCGAAGTCGACGACCAGGACGGGCCGATGCTCGGTGGGCTGGGCAGTCATGCGGTCTCCTTGACGGCGGGCTCAAGTTCGCGGGCAATCCGCTTTTCGATAAAGAACGACAGTAGCGGGACAACTCCGCCGAGGACCATCGTGAGCAGGCGGCCGTAGCCCCAGCGCGCCTGCATCCATAGCTGCATCACGGTGATCACGTAGACGATGTACACGAACCCGTGGACCTGCGCGAGGATCGAGAATCCCGACTCCCAGGATTCCGGGGTGTTCAGCGCCGGGATGTAGCGAAGCATCGCGAGAAACACGATGATCAGCAGGGTGCCTGTGATGATCGCCATCACCTTGTAGCGCTTCAGGGCTCCAGGGGTGACGGCCGATGCTGTGGCCGGCTGAGCGGACTCAGTCACGAGGGTCCTTCCTTCAGGGCGGGGTCGGGGGTTTCCGCGTCCTCGTCAATGGGGTCACGCGGCACCCGTCCATTGTCCCGTATCCGAGAAGCACCTGTCGCCAGGCTACCCGTGTCCCTTCAAGCCGAGCCGACCCAGTCGTGCACGTCAATCGCAATCACCGGGACTCATACTCATGCAACTCCTGGCACGACTGGAATCGCATCTAGTAGTCGCTTGGTGTATTCCTCGCTCGGGTTGTCAAAAATGTCATCGACGCGACCCTGCTCCACGACCAGGCCCTTCTCCATAACCGCCACACGATCCGCAATCATGCGGACGACGGCGAGATCGTGGGTGATGAAGAGGTAGGTCAAATCCAGTTCTCGCTGCAACTCGTCGAGAAGACGCAAAATCTGATCCTGCACAATCACGTCCAAAGCAGAAACCGCCTCGTCCAGTACGAGGATTTCAGGCTTGAGAGCCAGCGCGCGGGCAATCGCGACTCGCTGCCGCTGCCCGCCGGACAATTCGTTGGGGTAACGGTTGAGTGCAGCTTGCGGGAGAGCCACTTCGTTCATCAGTTCCTGCGCCCGGTGCTCTCGCTCCGTTGGCGTTCCTACCCCATGAATTGCCAAAGGCTCGATCACGGTGTTGCGCACGCTGTACTGCGGATCAAGGGTGCCGTAAGGGTCTTGAAACACCGGCTGGATACGCCGGCGCAGTTGAAGCATTTGAGATGCCGTTGCATCGCCGATATTTTGCCCGCCGACGGTGATCGTCCCTGAAGTCGACTTCTCTAGACCCAGCACCATCTTTGCGAGCGTCGACTTCCCGGAGCCGGATTCACCGACAATCGCGGTCGTGGTGCCAGCGGGTACGCCAATCGACACGCCATCGACTGCCTTCACCTCCGCTTTCTTGCGGCCACGCAAGGCATAGACCTTGCGTACGTCCTGGATGTCGATCACTGCGGTAGGCGATTCCGCGACACTCGTGCCAACGCTACGCGCACCAGTTAGGATTCTCCTTGCCGCGACGCTGGGCGCGGCAGCGATGAGGCGCTTCGTATAGGGATGGCGAGGGTCGGACAAGATTTCAACCGAGGGGCCCGCCTCCACGACCTTGCCGCGGTACATAACGACAAGGCGATCTGCGCGTTCGGCGGCGACACCGAGATCGTGTGTGATGAGGATCATGGCAGTTCCATGTTCACTCGTCATGTTCTTGAGGTGGTCCAGGATTCGCCGTTGGACAGTTACGTCGAGGGCGGATGTCGGTTCATCTGCAATAAGGAGCTGCGGACGCGCACTCATGCCGATACCAATTAGCACTCGTTGCCGCATTCCACCAGAGAATTGGTGGGGGTACTGGGAAGTGCGCGCCGATGCCTCGCCCAGCCCCGCCTGTTCAAGGAGCTCAACCGCTTTCAACTTCGCATCTGCCCTGCTCATGGACGCCGTGTTTGCGCGCAGCGTCTCTTCCACCTGGAAGCCGATGGGCCACACCGGGTTAAGGCTCGACATCGGGTCCTGCGGCACATATCCGATTTGGGATCCGCGGATCGATTCGAAGTCGCGTGCCGACATGTGCGTGAGGTCCTTGCCGTTGAACGCGATGGACCCCCGAGTAACGCGGCCGTTACTCGCAAGCATGCCGATGACGGCCTGAGACGTCGTCGACTTTCCAGACCCAGACTCACCGACCACCGCGACGGTTTCCCCCGGGTACACCGAGAAATTCACATCCGAAACTGCCTTGACGACCCCGCTTCCGGTGGTGAACTCCACATCAAGGTCACGCACTTCTAACAGGGGGCTTCTGCTGACTTGGGTCATCGGCGAGTCCGCTCCTTTGGATCCAAGGCGTCTCGCAATACGTCCCCAAGCATGAGGAACGACAAGACGGTGATTGACAAAGCGCCTGCTGGATACACCAGCAAGAGTGGGTTCGTCCGCAGCGAAGATTGGGCTTGGCTTATGTCGTTGCCCCACGACATCGTGGAAGCAGGAAGCCCGATTCCCAGGTAGGACAGCGTCGACTCGGCAACAATGAAAGTCCCCAGCGAGACTGTCGCCACCGCAATGACGGGACCGAGCGAGTTAGGGACAACATGGCGCACGAGCGTCTTGAACGGCGATAGTCCGAGCGATGTCACGGCAGTCACGTAGTCAGATTTACGCGCGCTCAACACTGCACCCCGCGCAATGCGGGCAATTTGGGGCCAGGCAAAGACCGCAATGACGACAGCAACGAGGATCGCGGTGCGCTCATTCGACACTGACATCATGACGATCGCGCCCAGAACCATCGGGATCGCGAAGAAGATGTCGACCACCCGGGAAAGGATGGAATCGAGTATTCCACCGTAGAAGCCGGCAAGCGCCCCAACAATGCCACCAAAGGCAGTGGCGAGGAGCATGGCCAAGAGGCCAACCATCACTGATGCACGCGCACCGTAGATCACACGCGAGTACACATCACATCCTTGAACGGTGAAGCCGAAGGGGTGTCCCATCTGGGGTGGTCCATCCGAGTTCGCGAGCAGGCAGCCCTCGTCGGGCGACACACTCGTGAACCAACTCGGGAAGGCCGCGACAGTCACAACCAAAGAGATGAGGATGGCCGAAGTCCAGAAGAGCGGCCGCTTGCGAATGGACATCCATACGTCGCTCCACACCGAACGGGGTTTGGTGCCTGCGTCGAGCGTGGGTTCAGAAATCCTCACATCGTCGTCGTCGAAGGGCGCAACGTAACGCTCGGACGGAAATGGTGAACTAGTTGGCATAGCGGATCCTGGGGTCGAGTACGGCGTACAGGAGGTCAACGAGGAGATTCGCGAAGATGAAGATGATGACCATCACCGCAACGATCGAAACAATGGTGGGTCCGTCCCCAAGCTGGACAGCGCGGTAGACCGTGCCACCGATTCCGTTGATGTTGAAGATGCCTTCCGTAACGATTGCACCCACCATGAGCGAACCTAGGTCGACGCCGAGGAAGGTAACCACGGGGATCAGGGAGTTACGAAGCACGTGCACAGAGATGACCCTCCGGCGCGGAAGGCCCTTCGCCGTCGCGGTCCTCACGTGATCCATTGCCTGCGTCTCAACCACGGACGACCGCGTAAGTCTCACGATGTACGCGAACGACGCAGTCGCGAGCACAATGGCGGGCAATACATAGTCTCCCCAGCTTGCGTTTGCTCCGACCGTGGGCGAGGCCCACCCCAGTTTCACCGCAAAGATGTACTGCAGCACGTAGCCGGTCACAAAAGTCGGTATCGAGATCAGCAGGAGGCTCACGACTAGCGCTGACGCATCGAAGAATTTTCCCTTACGCAACCCCGCAACAAGGCCAATGGAGATTCCCGCGACGGCCTCGAAGAGGAGCGCGAGAGTGGCTAGCTGCAACGTCGCAGGAAACGCGTTCATGATGACTTCAGAGACCGGTCGACCGGTGTAAGTGGTCCCCAGGTCACCGTGAAGCAACCCCCATATGTAATGGAAATACTGGATGATGAACGGATCGTTGAGGTGAAACTGCTCGCGGATCTGCGTTAGGAGAGCTTCCGGCGGCTGCCGTTCCCCAAACAATGCACGAATAGGGTCACCCGGCAGAGCGAAGACCATGAAATAGATGAGGAACGTCGACCCAAAGAAGACTGGGATCAACTGCAGTAGGCGCTTACCTGCATATGTGAGCAATGGGGGCCTCCGTGGCGCCCTTTTCAGGGCTCCCGTGACTGGGGCGCAGTGCTCGGTCGGAGCATTTCGGGGAGGGGCTTCCTCCGGCCGAGCACTGCGCAGGATCTACACGTGGATCGTTAGGACTCAGTCCCAGTGATTTCGTAGTAGAGAGGTGCGGAGTCCCAGCCGAAATCGACGTTGTCGACAGTTTCGGACCACACTCCGACAACGTTCTGGTACCAAAGCGGAATCATCGGGAGATCTGCCATCAAGATCTCCTCGGCATCCTGATACAGCTCGATGCTCTGCTCCAGGCTCTCGGCGTTGGCTGCGGCATCGAGCGCCGCGTCCATCTCATCCGATGCGTATCCCTCGAAGTTATAGGTTGAGGTCGAGCCAAACAGCGGAGCGATGAAGTTTGCAAGCGATGGGTAGTCAGCCTGCCAGCCGGCACGCGTCGCTCCCGTCAGCGTGCCGCCCACTCGCGGCTCAAGCGAGGCCGAGAACGACGGGTATGGGTTCCCTTGTGCCTCAATTCCGAGAACGTTTGAAATCGAGTTCGCGACTGCGTCAACCCAGATCTGGTGTGGAGCATCCGAGTTGTAGTCGATGGTGAAGGTCTCGTCGTAGGGCGCGATCGCATCGGCTTCCGCCCAAAGCGCTTGGGCAGCCTCAGCGTCATAGTCGAGCACCTCTGCTCCCGCGAGGGAATCCGACCAACCATCGACCACGGGAGAGGTAAAGTCCGTCGCCGGCGAACGCGTGCCGTCGAAGATCGTCTCGGTGATCTCTTCACGGTTGATCGCCATCGAGATCGCTGCGCGGCGCAGTTCGCCCTCCTCGCCACTCCAGTGGTCGAGGTAGAACGGGATGTTGAGCCCCTGGTTGATGGCAGCCGCCTGGTTAACGGAACGAGCTTCAAAGTCAGACTCAAACGTGGCCAGAGCGTTGTCTGGGATCTCGTCAAGCACATCGAGGTTTCCAGCCTGCGCATCTGCATAGGCCGCGTCCGCTGAGCCATAGAACACGAACGTCAAGCCATCGTTCTGGGCCTGACGCACTCCCGTGTAATCGGGGTTTGCAACCAGCGCGATCTGCTCGTTGTGAAGCCACGCACCTTCGCCTTCGAGCATGTACGGGCCGTTGCCGATGGGGTTTTCGCCGTAAGCAGCGATGTCTTCGTAAGCCACCGAGGGCATAGGCATGTATGCGGTGTAGCCCAGTCGTAGCGGCCAGTCGGACTGCGGAGCCGTGAGCTCGACCTCGAAGGTGAGGTCATCAACCACAGTAAGCCCGGTCAGTTCCGAGTCCTCCGAGTCGCTGTAGCCGACGATGTTGTCAAAGAAGTAAGCACCTCCCTGAGCATTGGAAAGGAGGGCGCCATACTGCCACGCATCCACGAAGGAATCTGAAGTCACCGCCTCGCCATTCGTGAACTTCTGACCATCCTTGAGGGTCACGGTCCAAGTGATGTTGTCGTCGCTCTCGATGGACTCCGCAACATCCATTTCGATCGAGCCATCGGCGTTATATGAGACAAGACCAGCGAAAAGTGCGGTCATGATCTTGCCGCTGCCGGACTCCTGAATCTCCGTGGTCACCAACGGGTACAGGGGCTCAGTTCCGTTGGCCGTGATGATGACGGGGTCCGTAGACCCGGCCTGGTCGCTCGAGGACGCGTCGCTATCGGAAGCGCCGTCTGAACACGCGGCGAGGGAGAGGGCGGTCGCCGCGGTGGCGGCGAATGCAAGGCCCTTCATGATTGATCGTGCCATGGGTGGGTTCCTCCTAGGTGTGGATGCAGGCGCTGGGGGATGACCTGCTGCGGTGCGCGCTGGACGCACCCTCATATGGCCCTGCTGGCAGAACTCCCAAAATTAGGGTTATCGTCCAGCAACATCACATATGAACGCCCTTCGCAAGCCACACCTTACAAGCATGTCGTGTTTCGGCGATGTTAACTGTCGCATGCGAAGCGCGGGGGTAGGCTGTCCCCATGACTTCAACACCACTTGCCCCCGCCCTGCCCCTGCTCATTCATGGCTCAACTGCTTCGGCAAACATGGCCCACGTGATCCACCACGAGGTCCATGACCCGTTCTTGTACATCGAAACGGCCGACGGGAACCACGTCGCAATCAAGACTCTTGAAGTGGCGAGAATGCAGGAAGTCGCAGGCCTGACCGTGCACGCCTTGGACGAACTGGGCTATGACGAATTCACCGCTGCCGGTGACGACCCCGACGTAGCTGAGCTAAAGGCGCTCGTGCGAGCATGCACGTCGCTCGAGATCTCGGAAGCCGTCGTCCCACCGGAGTTCCCCACTGAACTCGCCGACGCGCTGCGGGCAAGTGGCCTCACGCTGCACACCGACCGCAAGCTCTTTGCGATGCGTCGTCGCGTGAAGTCAGGAGCATTACTCAAGAGCGTCCGGCGCGCGGTCAAGGCGGCAGAAGCAGGTCTTGCCACTGTCGCAACGGAACTAGCGAACGCCACGGTCGGCGCAAATGGCGGCTTGATGCGCGAAGGCCAACCACTCACTTGCGAATTCCTACAGGAACAAGTGCGTATCGCCTTCTTGCGGAACGGGGCGACGGACGCCGGGATTATCGTCGCGCATGGCGAACAGACCTGCATCGGCCACCACGCCGGCTCAGGTCAGGTTTTCGAAGGAGAGCCTGTCACCGTCGATATTTGCCCCAAGGACACGGACGGCGGCGGGTGCGCGGATCTCACACGCACATTCGTGGTGGGACCCATCGACGACAAGTTGCAGCGCTACTTTGCGCTGGTGCAGGAGTCTCTGGAAAAGACGTACGCGGCGCTCAAGCCAGGCGTCACTGCGGCAGAATTGCACGCTATCTCCTGCCAGCCCATGATCGATGCTGGCGAACCGACGCAACTCACTAAGGAGCCTGGCAAGCCAAATATCGAAGGCTACTTCCATTCGCTTGGCCACGGCGTGGGAATCGAAGTTCACGAGGCTCCGAGCCTTAACCAGAACCCCGAAGCCATCGTCGCCGGCGACGTGCTCGCACTAGAACCGGGCTGTTACCAGCAAGGGTTCGGAGGCGTCCGACTCGAGGACAACGTGCTCGTCACCGAGGAGGGATATGAGATTCTCTGCGACTATCCATACGACTTGACCCCGGTCGCTACCACGCGAGGTCGCTAAGCGTGGATCGCCGGATCCTCGACAACGACTCCCGATTCATCGAAGACTGGCGGAGTATTTGCATGATCCCCTCGGTGTCGCGAAATGTCGCTGCCCTCGACACCGCACGCGACTGGATAGTCGAACGCCTCACGCCACTCGCAGACACGGTGACGACGGTAACGCTTACCGGCCTCGGGGACGTGATCTTGGGCAGAATCCAGGGTCAGTCGGACCGCGCCATCACACTGTACGTGCACTATGACGTCCAGCCAGAAGGCGACCACGATCGCTGGACGCACCCACCTTTTGGTGCCGAGATTCACGATGGACGCATGTATGCCCGGGGGGCTTGCGATGACAAGGCTGATGTCGCGGCGCGGCTCGCAGCGCTCGAACTTTGGCTCGAAGACCATCAAGGGACTCCGCCATACACCGTGATCTTCATCGCTGACCCCTGCGAAGAAATTGGCAGTCCGGGCTTGCGAGGCGTGCTCGAAGAGCATGCTGACGCGCTGCGGTCCGAGGGCGTGCTCTGGGAGAGTTACTTGCGCGAGGAGGACGGCCGTCCCTCCATCGGCCTCGGGTGTCGCGGTGTACTTGAAGTGGAGCTCAACCTCAAGTTACTTACTGCGAACCAACACCCCTCCTATTCCCAGTTACTACGTTCCGCCCCGCTCGAGATGATGCGAACCATCAGCTCGCTCACCGACGCGGGGGGCAAGATCACTATCCCGGGATTCACTGACGGCGCTCTCCAGCCCACTGCGTCTGCAGCGGAACGTGCAGCCACGATTGCGCTTCCTGAAGAGGCGATCGCAATGCCGGGGGTCAATCCCTTTCTGTCCTCCAACGAGCGCCAACGCGCGGTCGACTTTGTCTACGCCCCATCGATGAGCGTTTCTCGGTTTGACGTCGACGACGCTATCCGGCAATCGATCGCCGCATCATGTGTTGCTCGAGTCAGGTTCGGCTTGGTCCCCGGAATGCACCCAGAATCAGCCTTTAGCGCCCTCTCCAGCCACATCCAGAACCTCAACCCCGACATCCAAGTGAGCCTCGTGCGCTCTATGCAGCCCGCATACTCGCCTATCGGATCCGGCCTCGCTGATGCAGTCACAGTCGCTGCTCGCAAGGCATTCCAGTCAGGCGAGCCTCAGATCTATGACGTCATGACTGGTGCGGGTCCCGGCTCCGCATTCACCGACGTCCTGGGATCCCCCATCGTGTCGCCGTCTGGGACGCTACGTCCCGATGGAAATATGCATGGCTACGATGAGCACGGCCACACAGCCGATTTCCTTACTCACATACAATTCACGCTTCAAATCTTGCAGGAATTTGAAGTCACGATGGGAGCGCGATCATGACCGACGATTCGCAAGGATCACCGATGTCTCACATCGGCGATCTACTGGAACGCACTTTAGATCCGGTTTCTCTCGATGAAATCGATCAACGAGTCCTCACCATTTTGAGCGAGGATTCAACTATTTCCCAAAGAGCACTGTCAGCAAAGGTAGGAATGTCGGCGCCGGCAATCGCAGACCGAGTTTCGCGACTTGAGCGCAACGGCGTGATACAACGACGTGGCATCGAAGTTGACTGGAGCGCCCTCGGGTACCCCATGCTCGTCATCCTGCCGATCAACATCTCGGGGCACGTCGATGGCAGGGTTGTGGTGGAGCGCCTTCAATCCCTGCCCCACCTCACAGAGCTGCTCGTTCTCACGGGCACCTACGACATGATGGCTCGCTTCCGCCTCCGCGACTACAGCCACCTGCAAGAACTCCTCCTGGAGAAGATTTGGCAAATTCCAGGAATCGAACGTGTCGAGACGATGCTCAGCCTGGGGAAGGTACGTGGCGAACACCCCCTGTCGAGGCTCGTTTTGCCCCAAGACTGACGTAGATTCACAACATTTTTACGTAGACCCAGGAGAACCATGCGCATCGACGAATCATGGCGCGAACTAGCCTCACCCGACTTCAGCCTGTTTTCAGGGATGGATCCTGACAACAAGATCATGATGATGGGGGCCGACCCCTTCGCACCGGACAACGTCCTACCTCAACACATTATTGATGCTACTAAAAAGGCCCTCGACGACGGACTTACACACTATTCCCTCGACAACGGGTACGCGGAGCCACGACTAAAAGAAGCACTCGTATCTAAGTTGCGAAAATTCAACAACATGGAAGTCGACCCTGAGACGGAACTACTCGTGGGGCCCGGCTCGGCGTTCACACTGTTCCTAGCTATCCGCGTGTGCATTCGCCCCGGCGTGGGTGATGAAGTGCTGGTTATCGGGCCCGGGTTCGCCGAGAATCACAATGACGTACCTCAGATGGGCGCTGTTGCTGTCGAAGTCCCGACGTTCGCGGAAGATGACTTCGACCTACGTATGGATGAAATCACGAGCCGGATCACGCCTCGGACGCGCGCAATTGTCATCACCAACCCCAACAATCCAACTGGCACCGTGTACTCGCGGGAAACACTGGAACAACTTGCCTCCGTCGCCGAGGAACACGACCTCGGGGTGATCGTCGACCAGGACTTTGAACGCCAGGTCTATGACGACCGCGAGTTCGTGAATTTCGCTTCCCTTCCCGGGATGCGCGAGCGCACACTCACGGTCTTCGGCACGTCGAAAGACATGGGTCTCACCGGCTTCCGCGTCGGGTACTTGGTTGCTCCCGCAGAAATAATGCCAATCCTCAAGACCGCGACGTTCAATTACGTGGGTCCTACCAACACATTCGCGCAATACGGCGTGGCTGCCGCCTACGAAGACGACGCTTACTTGGAAGACTGGATGGCCATCTACGACCGTAGACGTCGTTACGTGTACGAAGCCATATGCAATATTCCGCTGGTCGACGCAAAGATGCCGCAGGGTGGATTCTTTCACTGGGTGGGAATCAGCAACCTAGGGTCATCACTGGATGTCGTGCGCTACCTTGCCTCTCACCAGTCCCTCGGGGTTTCGCCCGGGTCTTGGTTTGGAAATGCAGGCGAAGGCTACATCCGCGTGATGTACGGGACGAATGGCTCAGATGCCGTGTTCGAAGAGGGTGTGCGAAGGCTCGCTCAAGGCCTCCGACAACTCGCGTCCGAAGTTCAGTAAGACGACTGCCGATTCGCCCGCGGCCACGTGGGCGGCTCGGCTTGAGCAATCCATCGAGCGGGGCTTGTGGACTCACAGGGCCGGGTTGGGTGCCTCCATGTCCTCGTCAATGGGGTCACGCGGCACCCGTCCATTGTCCCGTATCCACCGTGCGGCGATGAACGCGAAGAAGGCCCCGAACAACCACCATTCCAAGGCGTACGTGATGGAGCGGAAGTTCAGCGAGGTCTCAGGCTCGGGCTCGGGCATCGCGTTGAGCCCCTCTTCAGGGGCGTGATTGACGAGGACCGCCGAGTACAGCGGGCTGTCCCAGTGCTGCGCGAAGATCGCCGGCGACAGGGTCGGCACCCAGAAAGCTCCGGGAACGTGGGTCTGGGGTGTCTCGCCGATCCCGGCCAATCCTTCAGATCCGCGTAGGTAGCCCACGACGTCGGTCGTAACACTTGGGGCCTGAGAGACCTCAGTGATGTCGCCGGCGGGAAGCCAACCCACCACGACCGCGAGCGTTCCCGGCTCCCCGGTGCCCGTGGCATCGGCGCTCACCGTGAACGGGCGGACCACCAGAACTGCTTCCTCGTCCTCGATGGTGCGTCCGGAAACCAAGGCAGCCTCAGCATCGGCCCACTGCCCGGGGGCTTCGACAGCTGTGCCGACGCTTCCCTCTGCAGGGCTCGCCGGCTCCAGGGCCTCCGCAATGGGGACAGGCGTGAGGTCAGGAGGTGGCGCCTGTGCGTGGGTGCCTGCGCTCCACTGCCACCAGCCCAGCGAGACGCATACGATGATGACGATGGTGCCGAAAGCCCCAACGCCGAGGACCGCGCCCCACTTGACCGATCCGGGAGTACGGCCGCTCACGCCCCAGCTCCGCGCACACGCCTGCGATCGGCGGCTCGCGGAAGTTCTTCGTCGACACTGGGTTCTCGGCGTACGGCGCTCACTCGGTCGCGTCCCTCCTGCTTGGACTTATACAGTGCGTCGTCGGCCCGCTTAATTGCGTAGTGCGCGGTACCGACGTGCTCACCGTTCGTCACACCGATCGACACAGTCACATAGTGCTCGTGATCGCCACACAGGATTGCTCGCTCGCCAATAGACCGGCGGATGCGCTCCATCGTCAACGCGGCGTCCTCGAGGGAAACATCGGGCAGGACGAAGATGAACTCCTCGCCGCCCCATCTTCCCACGGAATCGCTCACCCTCAATTCTGCGCGCACGCGTACGCCGACCTCGGTCAGCACCGTGTCACCGCACTGGTGCCCATGCTCGTCGTTGAGGTCCTTGAACTTGTCGAGGTCCGCGATGGCGACGCAGTACGGACTCCCGCCTACCGCGGCGAGCGCGTCGAGGCGACTGAGCACGGGCCTTCGTGTCGCTAGCCCCGTCAGCGCGTCCGTGTTGGCCAAGAATTCGGCTTGCTCCGCGGACAGCGCGGCCAGTTCGCGGGCCTGCTCCCCACGATGGTGGGTGAGGGCCGCGAGGGAAAAGAGGAGGCCCGCAGTGATGACCGCGGCAATAGAGAACATCGTGTTGAGAACCGTTTGAGGCATCTCGTATTGGGCGCGAGAAGCGGGAAACGCGACCTGACAGATAAGGAACGACCCCAACGACACGAGCATCCAGAACGCCCGCCATAGGCGCTGGCGCTGCGTCAGGAGGACGTACACCAGCTGCGCGGCACCCAGCATGTAGAGCTGGATTCCCGACTCCCACCCCAGGAACCAGGTCGCGAAGACCATCTGGATCGTCGGGATCGCGAACGCAGCCAGGGCAGCCGTCAGTTGATGGCCCAGGCGCACCATCACGATGGCTCCGACGTACAGGGCAATCCAGAGATTGTGCATCAGGATGAGATAGCGCAGTCCCGTTGCGTCGTAGGTGAGATAGAAGATGTCGTAGCCGAGCGACAGCGCCAGGCACAGGATCAGAAACGCCTGCGTCGTGGTCGCTGCGCGCCCCGTTTCCCCCTCGAGGCCACCCACGCGACGGTCAAGCAGGCGTGCGACGGCGCCAGAGAACGCGCGGTCGCGTCGCACGCCCGAATCCTCAGCTGTCATGGGTCCCTCACACCCACGGCAATCGGCTCACGCGGGTTCGCGAGCCGGCGGCCGTAGCCCCTCAGATCCCCCAGCCTACGCGCGGGCGCCGACATCCTCTACGGCTGTTGATGAATGGGACCACAGTCACGGGGCATGCATGGCCCCTGCGTGAAAGGATGTCCACGTGGCTCGGAACATTTACATCGCATCGGCAGAGGGCGACACCGGTAAGTCAACGGTGGCCCTAGGAATCACGGCGCTCCTGGCGCGGACTGTGACGCGCGTGGGGGTCTTCCGGCCCGTGGCGCGCGTGGCGGACGGCTCGGACTACGTGCTCGACTTGCTCCTTGGGCACGACGGGGTCGACCTCTCGTACGACGAGGCCGTGGGAGTGACCTACGAGGACGTGCACCGCGATCCCGAGGCTGCCCTCGCGACCATCATGTCTCGCTATCACGAGGTCGAGCGCAAGTGCGATGCGGTCGTGATCGTCGGCACCGACTACACCGACGTGTCTGCCGCGGCGGAACTCGAATTCAACGCGCGCATTGCCGCAAACCTTGGGGCACCCGTGGCACTCGTGGTGCACGGCAAGGACCGCACCCCGCGCGAGGTTGCCCGCGTTGTCGAGCAAGCCAGTAACGAGCTAGAAGACTCCCACGCGCACATTGCCGCAGTATTTGCCAACCGCTGCAATCCCGATCAGCTGGATCAAATCCGCGATCAGCTTCCCGAGGGCCTGTGCATGGGAGCAATCCCGGAAGACCCTCTGCTCGTGGCCCCGCACCTGGGACAACTCATGGAGGCCGTCGACGGCGAACTGCTCGCGGGCGATCCCGAGTTGCTGTCTCGCGAGGTGCGCCGCGTGCTCGTGGGCGCCATGACCTCGGAAAACCTCTTGGCACACTTGAAGGACGATGCCGTGGTCATCGTTCCGGGAGATAGGTCCGATGCCGTTCTCACCTTGATCACGGCCCACAGTGCCGAGGGATTCCCGACACTGTCGGGCATCATCCTTAACGGTGGCCTGGTGCCGTCGGAGACGGTCAGCCGCCTCGTGGCCGGAACGGGCTCCTCCCTACCTATCATCCGCACAGAGTTGGGCACCTTCGAGACCGCAAACCAGTGCTGGAACACTCGCGGCCGGCTCTCCCGTGACTCCGCCGTCAAAGTGGACGTGGCGCTGAGCCTCTTTGACCGCAATGTCGACACCGCCGCGCTCGGCGCGCTGCTCGACGTCGCCCGCACCGACGTCGTCACTCCCCTGATGTTCGAATACGACCTTTTGGACCGCGCTCGATCAAGCCGCAAGCACATCGTCCTGCCCGAAGGTGACGACGACCGCATCCTGCGTGCAGCATCGACCCTGCTCACGCGTGACGTCGTTGACCTCACCATCTTGGGCACGGAATCCGCTCTACGCCAGCGAGCCGGAGAGTTGGGTATCGACATCGACGCGGCCCGCATCGTGTCCCCATCGGACCCCGAGTACGTGGAGCCCTTCGCTGAGAAGTATGCGGAGATCCGCTCCTCGAAGGGCGTCACCGTGGACCACGCGCGTGACCTAGTCCAGGACGTCAGCTACTTCGGCACGATGATGGTGCTCGAAGGCATGGCCGACGGCATGGTCTCCGGTGCCGCGCACACCACAGCGCACACGATTACGCCCTCCTTCCGGGTCATCAAGACGGCTCCTGGCGTCGGGGTCGTGTCGTCTGTGTTCTTCATGTGCCTCGCTGACCGGGTCTTGGTATACGGCGACTGCGCCGTGAATCCCGACCCCACGGCGGAGCAGCTCGCGGACATCGCGATCTCCTCTGCCGAGACCGCCCAGCAGTTCCACATCGAGCCGCGCGTCGCGATGTTGTCGTACTCCACCGGCGAGTCCGGATCGGGGCAGGACGTGGACAAGGTGCGAGAGGCGACGCGGATCGTCAAGGAGCGCCGCCCGGATCTCTTGGTGGACGGGCCGATGCAGTACGACGCAGCCGTGGAACCAACCGTCGCCGCGAAGAAGGCACCGGACTCCCCCGTCGCCGGCCAGGCCACCGTGTTGGTGTTCCCTGACCTCAACACGGGTAACAACACCTATAAGGCCGTGCAGCGCTCGGCGGGCGCCGTAGCCGTGGGCCCGGTGTTGCAGGGTCTACGCAAGCCCGTGAACGACTTGTCGCGTGGCGCACTCGTCCAAGACATCGTCAATACTGTGGCTATCACCGCGATTCAGGCACAGGGCCTGGACGCCTAGGGAGGAACACGCGTGAGCGTCAATTACGAGGGGACCGCACTGGTCCTCAACTGTGGTTCGAGTTCGATCAAGTACCAGGTGGTCGACACCACACGCGAGGAACCCCTGACCGTAGGTCTCGTCGAGCGCGTCACGAACCACAGCGAAGGCGTGCAAACCATCATCGCGTCGCTTGAGCAGCCAGGATCTGGCGTCGACATCGCAGACATCACGGTCGTGGGCCACCGCGTCCTGCACGGCGGCGAGGAGTTCTCCGCGCCCACCATCATCGATGACGCCGTCGAGAGGACCATTGCGCTGCTCGCACCTCTGGGCCCACTCCACATTCCCGCCAACCTCGCTGGCATCAATGCCGCCCGTGCGGCCTTCCCGAACCTCCCCCACGTCGCGATTTTCGACACAGCGTTCCACTCGACGCTCCCCGAAGCGGCCTACACCTACGCGATCGACCGCCGCGTCGCCGCCGAACACGGTGTGCGCCGCTACGGATTCCACGGCACCTCGCACTCGTACGTCTCGCGCGAAACCGCAAAGCAGATGGGCCGCTCGTACGACGAGATCAACACGATCGTTCTGCACCTAGGTAATGGAGCATCGGCCGCTGCTGTTCAACGAGGGCGCTGCGTCGACACGTCGATGGGCCTCACCCCGCTCGAGGGGCTCGTCATGGGAACCCGCTCCGGCGACATCGACCCCGCCGTCGTCACCCACCTCGCACGCACGGCCGGCATGACGGTCGACGAGGTCGACACGCTGCTGAACCGCCAGTCGGGAATGCTCGGCATGACCGGTTACTCCGACATGCGCGACGTGAACGCCGCGATTGCCACGGGTTCTCACGAGGCCAAGGTCGCGATGGACGTCTATTGCCGACGCATCCGCGGCTACGTGGGTCAGTACTACGCGCAGCTCGGCCACCTGGATGCCATCACGTTTACCGCAGGCGTGGGCGAAAACGACCACGTGGTGCGCGCTGGTGCCCTGGGAGGACTCGAGGAAATGGGCATTGTGCTGGACCCCGACCGCAATGCGGGCCGCAAGAAGGAAGCCACGCTCATCAGCACCGACGACTCGCGCATTCAGGTCTGGGTCATTCCCACCAACGAGGAGCGCGAGATCGCCGTGCAGTCCGTCGCGGCTGCGAGCTAGGCCGCACCCCCAGGTGTGACTTATCCGACATGTCCGTTTTGGGCTTGTCGCACTGGGTGCTCGTTCACTCGCACGTAAGGTGACTCCACCGGCGCCCGGATGGCGGGCGCTGGCAAGGAGCGATACAGCATGTCTGACACGTCAGTGTGGACGGTGAGCGCGACCCGTGAGCCCTCCGACGACTTCCTCGCGCGCCTAGACCGGCGTTGGCGAGACGGCATTGAAGCGGCGGCCGATGGTGCCTGCACGTGGAGCCGCGACCCGATGCACACCTTTGTGCTCACGCACGTGGACCGTGCGGCGCACCGGCGACGCCTTCGCGCGGTGTTCTTCACCGCGGGCACTGCGCACGAGCGCGGCCATGGCTTTACGCCGATGTCCGACCTCGTCACGGGCGACATGTTTGGGCCGCAGGAGATTGAGGCGCGCCACACCGGAGACTCGTCTCCTCTTGCAGCCGCCCTCGAGCTCGCGATGTCAGACCCCCACGTGCTGGCAGTGCCGCTCATGACCGAGCGGATGTACACGCAGATTGACTCGCTAGACGCGCACGCCGTCGACGCGCTCCGTCCCGGCGTTCACGGCGCGGTGCTGCCGATCATGTACGCGCCAGCCGACGAGACTCTCGACGACGTCGATGCCCGCGAGAACATGCTCCGCGCTGGCGGGTTCGCGACCTACACCGTCGTGGTGGACTTCGCCGAAGACGAGCCCGTCGACATCCACCGCAGCGTGGCCGTCGTCCTCGAAGACGCGCTTGACTCCGTGGCACACCTCAAGATGGACTCCAACGACGGCGCGCTTGCCAGTGGCCTCGCGTGGCCTTTAGTCGCGCTGCGGGCGGATGCCTCCTGGGATCCAGACCGGTGCCGCGCCGCATCCGGAGCTAGCCGTGAAGAACCTGCGGCCACAAGAACCGGGTCCGGGGCCTCACGCACAAGTCGCGAAACCTGAATCCGCACACCGCGAGTTATTGACGAACGGAGACGCGTCTACCCTTGACAGGTGGCACATCTCATTGGCGCTCAGGGCGTCCACCTCGACTTCGGCACCGGCACTGTCCTCGATGAGGTGACGATTGGCCTCGAGGACGGCGACCGCATCGGCATCGTCGGCGCCAACGGCGCGGGCAAGTCATCGCTCATGGCGATCCTCGCTGGACGCCTCAATCCGCACGGCGGGCAGGTCACCACTTCACGTGGCACCAGCGTGGGCGTCCTCGATCAGTCAGACCACGTCGACGAGTCGCTCACCGTTCTCGACGCCATCGTGGGCGACGCAGACACCCACGAATGGGCCTCCGACCCGCGGGTGCGCGACATCATGTCTGGCCTGGTCCCCGATCTTCCGGCCGATGCCGTCGTGGGGAACCTCTCCGGCGGCCAGCAACGTCGCGTTGCCTTGGCGCACGTCCTCGTCGGCGAGCACGACGTGGTGTTCCTCGATGAGCCCACCAACCACCTCGACGTCGATGGCGTGGCGTGGCTCGCGGAGCACCTGAAGCGCCGCTGGGCGCGCGGCCGCGGAGCTCTATGCGTCGTCACACACGACCGTTGGTTCCTTGACGCGGTCACGGAGCGGACGTGGGAAGTTCACGACGGAATCGTCGACCAGTACGAGGGCGGCTACGCGGCATACGTGCTCCAGCGCGTCGAGCGCGACCGGATCGCCGCCGCAACGGAGGCCAAGCGCCAGAACCTGATGCGCAAGGAACTTGCGTGGCTCCAGCGCGGCGCGCCGGCCCGCACCTCGAAGCCGAAGTTCCGCATCGATGCCGCCAACGAACTCATTGCGGATGTCCCTCCCGTGCGCGACAAGGTGCAGCTGGCCCGCATGGCCGCATCCCGCCTCGGCAAGGATGTGGTGGAGCTCATCCGCTGCTCAGTGGCGTATCCGCACCCGGACGGCGGCACCCGCGAGGTTCTTCACGAGGTCGACTGGAACATCGGCCCCGGCGAGCGCACGGGCATCCTGGGCACCAACGGCGCGGGTAAGTCCACGCTGCTGAAGCTCATCACCGGCGATGTTGAGCCGACCTCTGGCCGCGTGAAGACCGGCAAGACGGTACGAGTCGCGACGCTGTCACAGCAACTGGCTGAACTCGATGACGTCGCGGATGAACGAGTCTCCGGCCTGGTCAAGCGCTTCCAGTCGATCGAGCTGTCCGACGGCTCCGAGATGACGCCCACGCAGCTACTTGAGCGCCTGGGATTCACCAGCGCGCAACTCAAGATTCAGGTGGGGCGCCTTAGCGGCGGTCAGCGCCGGCGCCTCCAGCTCCTCATGGTTCTCCTCACCGAGCCCAACGTGTTGGTTCTGGACGAGCCCACCAACGACCTCGACACCGATGTCCTGGCGGCGATGGAGGATCTCCTCGACTCGTGGCCCGGAACGCTCCTGGTGGTCAGTCACGACCGATATCTCCTTGAGCGCGTCACGGACCAGCAGTATGCGGTACTCGACGGCGGCCTACGCCACCTTCCCGGCGGCATCGACGAGTATGTGCACCTCACGCGCGAGCGCCGTGCGGCGTCCGGAGGAGTCGGCACGTTCGGCGCCGATGGAGCCTCCGGCCAGTCGTCAGCCCTTGCCGCTGGTGGTGCCGAGCGGCGCGCACTGGAAAAGGAATTGTCCGCCGTGGAGCGTCGGATGAAGCGCCTCGAGCGCGACGCCGTCAAGATCCACGACCAGATGGCGGCACACGACCAGTCCGATTACGAGACCCTCGGCTCATTCACCGCCAAACTCCGCGAGTTCGAGGCCGAGACCGCCGAACTCGAAGAGCGCTGGCTCGAACTGTCCGAAGAGCTAGGCGCCTAGCCCCGCCCGACCGTCGCCGCGCACCGCGCACACCCCCGTGCGCCATCACGCGTTATTGGGACATGAGCGCCCGAAACATGTCGATTCCGTGCGCTCATGTCCTATTGTCGAGGCGGTCTAAGCGGCGGATCAACCGCGCTTGAAAGCCTCCGTCAGCTTCATGCGCCCGCCTGTGTTCAGCACCGCGCCGGCGTAGACCTTGCCTGCAATCCAGGTCAGCACGGGGATGGTCACGAGGCAGATCACAACTGCGAGGACAGTCTCGCCGGTGGAAATGGCGCCAAACGCCGCGCGCATCGGCACCATGAACGGCGCGAAGAACGGAATCTGCGTCAGCACTACCGTCGCGGTCCCGTCGGGGTTGTTCGGCACTAGGTAGATCGCGAGATACAGCGGCACCATCATCAGCAGCATCATGGGCGTTGTCACCGAGCCGATGTCCTCTTGGCGAGACACCAGCGCTGCGAGCCCGCCAAAGAAGATCGTGAAGATCGCGAAGCCCAGCACGAACCACACGGCGAAGTTCGCCACAATCGTGCCCACCGGGACCTCCAGCGACTCCAAGAAGCCCAGATACCAGGACGCAAAGAGAATCGGCAGGAACAGTGTCACGGCCTGCACCAGTGAGTACAGCCCCACGCCCAGCACCTTTCCGCCCAGCAGCGTCACGGGGCGCACTGTCGCGAGAAGCACCTCGACTACGCGCGAGGACTTCTCCTCCACGACGCCCATCATGATGACTGATGCGCTCTGGATCAGGACGACGAACAGCACCACACAGACCACCAGGCCCGCAAAGAACGTCTCCGGGTCAAAGTCATCAGCGTCCCCCACGGGCGTGACCGTGGGCGTCGCGGCCGCGAGCGCGGCACCGATTTGGGCAGGATCGCCACCGAGGTCAGTGACCTGAGCATCCAACACTGCAGCCTGCGTGGCGGAATGCACCAAGGCCACCACGGCATCGTCGCTGTCCTCCATGAACAGCTCGGGAGTCTCGACGGGGCCCACAATGAGGCCTGCCGCGTCCTCGGGAAGCGTCGTATCCGCACCGTCGACCTCAGCGTCTAGTTCTTCGATCTCGACGTCCATGCCCTGCGCCTCAGCCGCCGCCTCAATGAACGGGATCAGGGGCGCGGCCGTCGCAGAGTCCACCGCGAGCACGGTGGCCTCCGGCTCGGTGTCCGACAGGAAGGGCTTGGCGAGCAAGGCGCCGCCCACCACGAGCACCAGCATGATGGAAGTCGAAATCAGGTTGGCCTTGGCCAAAGTGCGGGTGCGAAATTCCCGCGTCGCAATCAGCCACATCATGCGTCGCTCCCCTCCTCGGTCTCACTGACCACGTCTTGGAACAGGTCCGTCAGCGACGGGCGCACAGGAGCGAACTGCGTCACGGTTGCTTGCGATACGGCCGATGCTAGGACGGCCTGGGCAGCCGCGCGAGAGTCGGCTTCGACGAGCCAGGTGTGGTCGCCTTGCGCGGTGACGGTCACCCCGGGCCACGTGCCCGTGAGGTCACCGTCCGCGAGGCCCAGTTCCCACTGGAGCCGTTCGGTGGTGCGCAATTCGTCGGTTGTTCCCAGGGCCACGAGCCGGCCAGATTTCACGATCCCGACGCGGTCGCACAACCTCTCCACCAGTTCGAGTTGGTGCGAGGAGAAGATCACCGGCACGCCCTTGGCCGCCTGGCCGCGGAGCACGTCACTCATGACGGCAACTGCGACGGGGTCGAGACCCGAGAATGGCTCATCGAGCACCAGGATCTCGGGGTCATGCACCAACGCGGCCGCCAACTGAACCCGCTGTTGGTTACCGAGCGACAGTTTGTCGACCTCATCGTGACGGCGCTCGGAAACCCCGAGCACCTCGGTCCAATGCTCCATTGATGCGGTGGCCTCGGCAACGTCCATGCCATGAAGGCGCGCGAGGTAGACGAGTTGTTCGCCCACCTTCATGCGCGGATAAAGGCCGCGCTCTTCCGGCATGTAGCCGATGCGCTTGCGTACCGAGAGGTCCACGGGCGTGCCGTTCCAGCGCACCTGGCCGCCATCGCCACGCAGCACACCAAGGATGATGCGCATCGTTGTGGTCTTACCAGCACCGTTGGATCCCACGAATCCAAAGATCTCGCCCCCCGGGACATTGAACGAGACGCCGTCAAGCGCGCGAACCGCGCCGTATGACTTCTCGAGTCCGTCGATCTCCAAGACCGCCATGCATCACTCCTTGTAGCCCGTCGTTTGCTCGCACCACGGTACAGGCGGGCCCTGACGTGCAGGGTCGTCCGTGTGGACGATACGTACGCAAGGTCACTGCCTGCGACCAAGTCTTCCAAGCGTCGGCCCGATTACCCTGCACAAGTCGCCCGCAGGTGGAACGCTAGTGACCAGGTTCCCCACCGACGATGGAGGTAGAGATGACCACGAGTTCCTGGATGCCCCGCACCGCGGATTCCGCCACGGCGGAAGAGATTGATGCGGTTGACCGGTGGTGGCGCGCCACCAACTACATGTCGATCGGGCAGATCTACCTGCTCGACAATCCCCTGCTGCGCGAGCCGCTCCACCGCGATCACGTCAAGCCACGCCTCGTGGGCCACTGGGGGACGACCCCCGGCCTGAACTTCCTCTACGCGCACCTCAACCGCATGATTAAGGCGCGGCAGCAGCCCACGATGTACATCACCGGCCCCGGTCACGGCGGACCCGGCCTGGTCGCGTCGAGCTTCCTCGACGGAACGTACACAGAGACATACCCGCACATTTCTGCCGACGACGAAGGGATGAAGAAACTCTTCACGCAGTTCTCCTTCCCCGGCGGCATCCCATCACATGTCGCGCCAGAGACTCCGGGATCGATCCACGAGGGCGGCGAGTTGGGGTACTCTTTGTCCCACGCCTATGGCGCCGCGTTCAACAACCCGGATCTCCTGGTTGCGGCGATCGTGGGTGACGGCGAGGCAGAGACCGGGCCGCTCGCGACGAGCTGGCACTCCAACAAGTTCGTTAACCCCGCGACCGACGGCGTCGTCCTGCCGATCCTCCACCTCAACGGCTACAAGATCGCCAACCCCACCGTGCTCGCGCGCATCGGGGACGACGAGCTCGATGCGCTCATGCGCGGCTACGGGCACACGCCGCACGTGTTTGTGGCGGGCTTCGATGACGAGTCGCACGAGTCCATCCACGAGCGCTTTGCCGCCATGGTCGACGACGTGATGGATGAGATCGCGGACATCAAGCAGCAGGCGGCGCAGGATCCCGAGATGGACCGCCCGGCCTGGCCCATGATTGTGCTGCGTACCCCCAAGGGGTGGACCTGCCCGCCTCAGATCGATGACGAGGTCACGGAAGGCTCGTGGCGCGCGCACCAGGTGCCGCTGTCCAGCGCCCGTGACACCGACGAGCACCTCCACGTCCTCGAGGACTGGATGCAGTCGTACCGCCCGGATGAGCTCTTTGACGAGACAGGCGCGCCATACCCCGAGACCCGCGCCATTGCCCCCGAAGGGGAACTACGCATGTCCGCGCGGCCAGAGGCCAACGGTGGGCTGGTGCTCCGCGACCTCGTCATGCCGGACTTCCGCGACTTCGCCGTTGATGTGCCCAATCCGGGCGCCGGCCCCGTCGAGGCCACCCGGCAACTCGGTGAGTTCCTGCGGGCGGTCATGGAAGCCAACATGGATAACTTCCGAATCTTTGCGCCCGACGAGCTGGCCTCCAACCGCCTTCAAGCGGTCCTCGAGGTCACAGACAAGGTCTGGGAGGGCGAACGGGAGGACGATGGCACCCACACCGCCGCGTCCGGCCAGGTCATCGAGATGTTGTCCGAGCACCAGTGCCAGGGGTGGCTCGAGGGCTACCTGCTGACCGGTCGCCACGGGCTCTTCACGTCCTACGAGGCGTTCATTCACATCATCGACTCGATGTTCAATCAGCACGCCAAGTGGCTCAAGGTCTCTCGCGAACTTCCCTGGCGCCGGCCCATCGCATCGCTGAACTACCTGCTGTCCAGCCACGTGTGGCGCCAAGACCACAACGGCTTCTCGCACCAAGACCCCGGCTTCATTGACCACGTCGTCAACAAGAAGGCCGAAGTGGTCCGCGTTTACCTCCCCGCGGACGCCAACACGCTCTTGTCGACCTACGACCACTGCTTGCGCTCGCGTGATTACGTCAACGTGGTGATCGCGGGCAAGCAACCGGCACCGCAATGGCTCACGATGGAGCAGGCCGAAGACCACTGCACGCGTGGCCTAGGTATTTGGGACTTCGCGTCCAACGTGCCGCTGGGCGAGGAGCCTGACGTGGTACTGGCGGCAGCCGGAGACGTGCCCACCCTTGAGATCCTCGCAGCGATCGACATTCTGCGTAGGGAGCTACCCGACCTCAAGGTGCGCATGATCAACGTGGTCGACCTGATGCGGCTCCAGCCCGAGGGTGAGCACCCCCACGGAATGAGCGACCGCGCCTTCGACCAGCTCTTCACGACCGACAAGCCGATCATCTTCAACTACCACGGCTACCCGTGGCTCATCCATCGCCTCACCTACCGCCGCACCGGGCACAACAACCTGCACGTGCGCGGATTCAAGGAGGAAGGCACCACGACCACGCCGTTCGACATGGCGATGCTGAACGACATTGACCGCTTCCACCTGGTGATGGACGTGATCGACCGCGTTCCTGGGTTGGGAACCCGCGCCGCGCTCCTGCGTCAGCAGCTGTCAGACCAGCGCCTTGCGGCAAGGCGGTACGCACGTATTCACGGCGCGGACCTTCCCGAGGTGGCCAACTGGGTATGGCCCGATGCTGGGGCTGAGACCCGCGAAGCCATGGCCGGGGTGCAGGACACCGGCGGTGATAACGAGTAGCGGGATGGGTTTCGGGCCGGCCTATGCGGACGGCTCGAAACCCGGGGCGTAGATCACGTAAGACAACGCCCCACCGTCGAGGAAGTACGTCATCCTCACGGTGTAGTCGTTGTCATCAGAGGTGAACGTGTCGACTGTCTCGCCAATGGCGCCGCTCTCGGTGGTCCCGTTGGACCAACCCGCGCCCTGAATTTCACCTTTGAGACTTGTCACGTCACCGACCGTGATGCCCTCGTAGAACTCGTAGGTCACGAAGTCTGGCCAGAAATCCATCATTTCGTCAGGCTCTTGGTCGGGCAATGGAAGGGATGCCAAGATCTCGTCTTCGGCGCCGTCGCCGGCATCGGCCGCCTCCGCATCGTCCTCTTCCATCGCGTCGTCATCCGTGGAATCTTCCTCCCTGGCGTCGTCGGTGGATTCCTCCATCGAGTCGTCAACGGTCGATTCCATGGTCGTGTCGTCCGCGGGCGTGTCGTCACCCTCTGAGTCGCTCGAGCATCCCGCGATGAGCGCGAGGCTGGCCAGTCCAGCGATGGTTCCTGTCACCCAATGCCGTGCGGCCTTTGAAGTAGTCACGCCGTGTCCTCTGTCTCTCTATTCTTCGATTGTCACAATCGTGTTGAGCAAGTACTCCTCGTTGGTGCCGGCGTAGACCATGGCCACTCGGTACGTCCCATTCGTGTATTCCCGGAGACGGCTGACCTCGCCCTCGCCCAGCTCAAGATCAACCGATGACCCCTCCACCACGGTGAAGCCTTCGGCGACCATGGAAAGTCCGTGCTCGTCCATCCCCTCCGGACCGTCTAGGGACACCACCAGGTACCACTCGCCGTCGGTACCGAAGCCCTCGATAACTTCGCCGTCGGGCACGGGGATCTCGTCGGGCCAACTGTCGGGGACGCCCTCTCCGAACGTGAAGTCATCGCCGCCGTCACTGGCGGAATCGTCGGTGGAGTCCTCCATGGACTCGTCGGACGAATCGTCCATGGCCGTGTCATCTGCCGCATCAGATTCGACTGGTTCATCATCGCCGTCACTTGGGACGACGGTCATGCTGAAGAAGTACTCGCCGGGTGCGCCCACGAGTCCCACGATGACGTCGTGGCCGTTTCCGGAATACATGCGGCTCTCAAGGAGATCGTCTTCGCCGCTGCCGAGAGACGCGCTCGCATCTTCGTTCAGGGCGTAGCCGGCGCCAGTGAGTTTCGCATCCAGGTCGTCGAGCACTGCGGAGTCCTCGACGAGCATCGATATCGTCAGGGTGCCTTCGATATTCGATGACTGCTGGATGGTGCCGTCGGGCACCGGAAGCCCGTCCGGCCAACCGTCGGGAAGGTCCGCTCCGTCCCCATCCAGGTTGAGATCGATGTCCGCGTCTCCACCCGAACCCGCCTCGAGCGCTTTTTCCGCAGCGCCTTCGATGAGGCCGTTGGTCGCGTCTTCAAGCGGGTTGGAGCACGCAGAGAGCGTCAGTGCGGCGGCAAGTCCGCCAATGGCAAAGATGGTGGTGGTCGATTTCATGGTGTCCCTCAGCAACGATCTTCTCGATGGATCGCAGGAATCCGCACCCCTCGCAGAAGCACCGATGCCATCGAAGCCTGCCCGTCAACACTGACACAGTGTGAGGCATGCCACAACAGGAGAGATCGTGTGTCACGGGATCGTAACCCTACGCGTGGCCTCGAGCGACGGCCCCGCCGGACATGCCTCGGGGCCGCCACGCATGATGCGCGACGGCCCCGAGGTGAAGAGCGGGTTAGGTCTTAGGAGTGCGGCACAACCACGGCGCGGCCAAGAATCTCGTGGTTGACCAGCTTCTGGTACGCGTCAAGCGCCTCGTCCATCGTGAATGTCGTGACATCCATCTCAATCTTGCCATCGCGATAGAGGGCCGCGATCTCGTGGAGGTCCTCGATGGTGCCCCAATACGTGTTCGTCAGGCTTGACTCGTAGGGCGTGGTGAAGAAGCTCCACTCGGCGACACCGTTCGCGATCCCAGCGACGGTGACTGAGCCCTGAATCGCAACGACCTCACGCGCGAGCTTGATGGTGGGCGTGATCCCCACGAAGTCGAAGACCGCGTTGACACCGGTCCCGCCCGTGATTTCGCGGATCCGCTCAGCCTGGCCTTCACCGCCCGGGACGGTCACTGCCCCGCGCGCTTCGGCCGCAGCCATTGCGTCTTCCTTCATGTCCGTCGCGATGACGGTCGCTCCGGTGATTGCCTGCAGAATCTGCACGGCAACCTGGCCCAAGCCACCCAAACCGATCACCAGCGCATACCGACCTCCGCCCACAAGGCGAGGAGCCGCGTTCTTGATCGCGTGGTACGGGGTGAGGCCAGCATCGGCCAATGGCGCGGCCGCCACCGGGTCCGCGTCACCTAGCGGCACCAAGTTACGAGACGGAACCACCATGTACTCCGCCATGCCGCCATCGCGCCCCAAGCCAATCGCCGCGTACGGGTTGGTCATCTGGTTGATGCAATATGTGTCCTGGCCACGCGAGCACGCGGGGCACAGCCCACAGCCAATGGGGCCATAGACCAGGAAGGCCTCGCCCTTCTCAACGCCGAGGACGCCTTCGCCGACCTCCTCAACCCAGCCCGACGTCTCGTGACCCAGCGTGTACTCAGGTGCCATGAGCTTCGCGATGGGGAGGGAGTCGTCGTAGTCCTGGAAGACGGAGACGTCAGAGTGGCAGGCGCCCGCACCGGCCACCTTCAGGAGAACTTCACCGGGACCTGGGGCGGGGCGCTCAATGTCCTTGAGGACGGGCGGTGTGTGCCACGCTTCGAACCGAACGGCCTTCATGACTGGCTCCAATCCACCACGGCGGACAGGTACCGCGAGCCTCGATGCCCCCGGGCACGTCGTGGTCCCTCCACCCTATGCCTGCGGAGCGTTCGTACGGTCCGCGAAATGGTCCACTCCAGCCCGCACCGCACAGAGTGTGAGAATTCTCACGTCTGGGGGGCGCGGCCGAGAATCACATCGGGTCGTAAGGCGAAATAACCACGTCGACGCGCTGGAACTCCTTGAGGTCCGAGTAGCCGGTCGTGGCC
Organism: Demequina flava; assembly: GCF_000975035.1. Classification (GTDB taxonomy): domain Bacteria; phylum Actinomycetota; class Actinomycetes; order Actinomycetales; family Demequinaceae; genus Demequina; species Demequina flava. Next base: position 729,394 of record NZ_BBRA01000001.1, read on the forward strand.
ATCGAGCGACGCAGCGCGCCCATGATGTTGGTGGTGCCGTCTGCGGAGTGCGCAGGGCCGTTGAGGATCTCCTCAAGGCTGCCGCCGGTGCCGACCTCGACGCGCTCGCCGCGGGGAAGCTCCGAGTGGTACGCCTCCTGGCCCCAGTGATAACCCTGCCCCGGCGCCTCCGAGGCGCGAGCGAGTGCGGAACCCAGCATCACAGCATCGGCCCCACACGCGAAAGCCTTCACGAGGTCACCGGAACGCCCCAGACCACCGTCGGCGATGACGTGCACGTAGCGGCCGCCGGACTCGTCGAGGTAGTCGCGACGTGCCGCCGCGATGTCGGACACGGCGGTCGCCATGGGGGCGTGGATTCCGACTGTCGCGCGGGTGCGCTGGGCGGAGCCGCCACCAAAGCCCACGAGGACGCCCGCGGCACCGGTACGCATCAAGTGCAAACCAGCCTGGTACGTCGACGCGCCGCCAACGATGACGGGGACGTCTAGGTCGTAGATGAACTTCTTGAGGTTGAGCGGCTCAACGTGCTCGGAGACGTGCTCGGCGGACACGGTGGTGCCGCGAATCACGAACAGGTCAACGCCGGCCTTGAGCACCGTCTCGTAGTGCTCTTGGGTGCGCTGGGGGCTCAGGGCTCCCGCGACCGTCACGTCCGCTGCGCGGATCTCGCGCAAGCGCTCGGTGATGAGCTCGTCCTTAATGGGCTCGCGGTAGATCTCCTGCATCCGCGTAGTCGCGGCGGCCCCTTCAAGCTGCGCGATCTCCTCGAGCAGCGACGTGGGGTCCTCGTAACGCGTCCACAGCCCTTCGAGGTCGAGCACCCCGAGTCCGCCCAGACGCCCCAGCGCGATGGCGGTGGCGGGGCTCATGACGGAGTCCATCGGCGCCGCAATCACCGGGATGTCGAACTGGAAGGCGTCGATCTGCCAACTCAGCGACACCTGCTGGGGGTCGCGGGTACGGCGCGACGGCACCACAGCGATGTCATCAAAGGAAAATGCGCGGCGGCCACGCTTGCCAGCGCCGATCTCGATCTCATTACTCACTGCTCCACCCTATCGCTCCTTATATTTAGTGGGGAATGTCAGGGGCACATGGAAGAGTGGTGCCATGAGTTGGTTAGACGAGACCATGGTGGGGTTCGACACCGAGACCACGGGCGTGTCCACGTCCCACGACCGGATCGTCACTGCCGCGATCCTCACTCGCACGGGCGGTGAGACCACGACGCGGACCTGGCTCATCGATCCCGGAGTGGAGATTCCCGAGCGAGCCACGGAAGTCCACGGGATCACGACGGCGTACGCACAGGAACATGGAGTTCCACCGGCCGATGCTTTGGAAGAGATCGCAGGCATTCTCGCCGCGGCGATGGGTGCAGGCTTTCCCGTGGTCGCCTTCAACGCCCAGTTCGACTTGTCGATCATGGAGGCGGAGTTGGAGCGCAACGGCCTAGCGTCGCTGGCCTCGCGGCTTCCCGGTGGAATCGCACCTGTAGTGGACCCGTTGGTGCTGGATCGGCACCTGGACAAGTGGCGCAAGGGTCCACGCCGGCTGATCAACATGTGCGAGCACTACGGCGTGAGTGTCGTCGCCGATGACCTCCACGCTGCGGATGCTGACGTCGCCGCGACGCTGGACCTCTTGCCTGCGATGGCGCGCGCGCACCGCACCCTGGGTGAAGTCGCTCTCGCTGACTTGCAGGGCCAGCAGGTCGAGGCGCACCGGGTGTGGGCGACCGACTTCGCGTCCTGGCTCAAGTCCAAGGGGCGCACCGAAGACTTGCCGAGACCCGAATGGCCCGTCGCTTCTAAATAATCGTCGTTTTTCACTCCGAATCCGTGCAGGATTCGCATCTGCACCGCGTTAAAGTCGAAAGAACTCAACGAGGAGGCACGAATGAACACACCTGCCAGCGGAGACGCGGCAGTGATCCATGGTCCTTGGCATGACGCCCAGGCGCAGCTGACCGAGGCGGTCGCTCACCTGAAGTGTGCACCAGGGCTCCACGAGATGCTGGCGATGCCCCGGCGAGAACTCCAAGTTGCCGTGCCTCTGCGTCGCGACGACGGAACCACGGCAGTGTTCTCGGGCTACCGCGTTCAGCACAACTTCTCGCGCGGCCCTACTAAGGGTGGGCTGCGCTTCTCGACCGCCGTTGACCTCGACGAGGTCCGCGCGCTCGCGATGTGGATGACGTGGAAGTGTGCGCTCGTGGACGTGCCCTACGGCGGAGCCAAGGGTGGCGTGGCAATTGAGCCGCGCGACCACTCGGCCGCTGAGCTCGAGCGCGTGACGCGTCGCTACACGTCAGAGATCCTGCCGGTCATCGGACCGGACACCGACATCCCCGCGCCCGACATCGGCACGGATGAGAACACCATGGCGTGGATCATGGACACGTACTCCGTGGCGAAGGGTCACACTGTGCCCGGCGTTGTCACTGGAAAGCCAATCGCCCTTGGAGGTTCGCTCGGACGCGCTGGTGCAACCTCACGAGGTGTCGCACATATCGCCATGATGGCGATGTCCTCAAAGGGCATTGAGCCAGAAGGCGCAACGGCGTCTGTGCAGGGATTCGGAAAGGTGGGCCGCGGTGCGGCTCGGCTTCTCGCCGAGGCCGGAGTACGTGTCCTGGCCGTGTCCGACGTCGACGGCGCAATCTTTGACGGCGACGGACTCGACATCACTCGACTTGGCGCGCACGTGGACCGCACGGGATCCGTTGTGGGGTTCGACGACACCGAGAGCATTCACCCTGGCTCCCTGCTCACCCTTGACGTCGACGTCGTGGTGCCTGCCGCCGTCGAGGGAGTCATCACCGCACAGAACGCGGCCGATATTCGAGCGCGCATCGTCGTCGAGGGCGCGAACGGGCCCACGACCCAGGAGGCTGACGCCATCCTCACCGATCGCGGCGTGCTCGTCGTTCCAGACATCCTTGCCAACGCCGGCGGAGTGATTGTGTCCTACTTCGAATGGGTGCAATCCAACCAGGCGTATCAGTGGCGCGAACGTGAGGTGAACGACCGACTCGAAGAAAAGATGACGGACGCATGGCGCGACGTCGTGGACTACGCGGGTGCTCACGGTTTGACCTATCGCCAGGCTGCAACAGCTCTCGCGGTCCGGCGCGTCCTCGAAGCTCACGAGCTCCGGGGCCTCTACCCCTGATCTGCACCTCAGCCGCTGCAATGGAGCGCTGGCCGCCACGAGCACGCCTCGATGGCGGCCCGTGCTCCATTTCAGGCAGTGCTGGGCGAGGCCGGGCGTGTGGGACCGGAGTGCCGCGACTAGGAAACGAGCACGCGCCACAGCATGACGAGCGAGACCACCACGATCAGCACGCGCAGCACCATGGGGTTCACGCGCAACAAGATGTGTGACCCGATGTATGCGCCAATGAGCTGACCGGCAATCATCACCGCACCCACGATCCACACGATCTTTCCGGCGATGATGAATACGATGAGCGACGCGATGTTAGTGGCGAAGTTGAGCGTCTTGGCGATCGCGGTGGAGCGCCGCAGCGGAAGTGCCCGCAGCGCGACCCCAGACAGCGCGAACAGAGACCCAGTCCCAGGACCGAACGCGCCGTCGTAGGCACCGATGGCCGGCACCACTGTCGCCTCGTATGCCGGGTCGCTCATGCGCGGCTTTGCCGGTGGCTCATGGGACTTGGGCACGAACAGGAAGTACGCCGCGATCAGCGCCAGCACCACGGGAATCACAATCTCGAGGGCGTCGGCGGATACGAAAAGGATCGCGATCGTGCCAGCCACAGACCCAAGGAAAGCCCACAACATTGGCCAGCGAACATCGGCCCATCTCACGCCGTGTTTTCGTATGACCTGGTAGGTGGCCATACCGGTGCCGGCCGGAGCCTGGAGCTTATTGGTCGCGAGCGCCTCAAGCGGGGGCAACCCGGCCAACATCAGCGCGGGCACCGTGATCAGGCCGCCGCCTCCGGCAAGCGTGTCGAGGCACCCGGCCAACAGCGCGACCACGGCGAGAAGGAGAAGGATCTCCCAACCGATATCCACGCGTGTGTCAGTTCGTTGCCGCTCAGCGCCCCGTGTAGTTGGGCGCCTCCACGGTCATCTGAATGTCGTGGGGGTGCGATTCCTTGAGACCCGCGGGGGTGATGCGCACGAACTTGCCGCGCGAGCGCAGCTCGTCGATGTTGCGCGCACCGACGTAGAACATGGACTGGCCCAGGCCGCCCACGAGCTGGCGGGCAACGTCGTGCAGCGATCCTTTGAACGGAACGCGGCCCTCGATGCCCTCGGGGATGATGTCGTCGTCGCTGGGGGCGTCCGACTGGAAGTAGCGGTCCTTGGAGTAGGAGACGCGGCCGCGTGAGGCCATCGCTCCCATCGAACCCATGCCGCGGTACATCTTGAACTGCTTGCCGCCCACGAGCACCAGGTCTCCGGGGGCCTCGGCGCAGCCGGCGAACAGCGAACCGATCATCACTGACTCTGCGCCGGCCACCATGGCCTTGGCGATGTCGCCGGAGAACTGAAGCCCACCATCGGCGATCACCGGGACACCCGCGGGACCCGCAGCCTGGTACGCCTCCCACACGGCGGTCACCTGGGGAACGCCCACACCCGCGACAACGCGAGTCGTGCAAATCGATCCCGGCCCAACGCCAACCTTCACGGCGTCCACACCGGCGTCGACAAGCGCCTGAGCGCCCTCGCGGGTCGCGACGTTGCCGCCAATGACCTGGACGTGCGACGTGGTGGGGTCTGACTTGAGGCGCGTGATCATGTCGATCATGGCCTGCGCGTGGCCGTGAGCAGTGTCAACAACAAGTGCGTCGACGCCAGCCTCGACCAGCGCGGTGGCGCGCTCCCAGGCGTCGCCATAGAAGCCGACCGCGGCAGCCACGCGGAGACGGCCCTGCTCGTCCTTGGTGGCCTTGGGGTAGCGCGACGTCTTGACGAAGTCCTTCACGGTGATGAGGCCCGTGAGGTGGCCAGCGTCGTCAACCAGGGGCAGCTTCTCAACCTTGTGCTGCGCCAGCAACTCTGCGGCGTCGGCGTTGGAGACACCCGTGGGGGCCGTGATGAGCGGCATGGGGGTCATGGCCTCGCGGACCTTGCGGCCCTCGTAATCGCTGTGGTCGATGAAGCGCAGGTCGCGGTTGGTGATGATGCCGAGCAGGCGGCGCTCTTCGTCGACAACCGGGAGGCCGGACACGCGGTACTTGCCGCACAGTTCATCGAGCTCGGTGAGGGTGGCCTCAGGGCTGACGGTGACGGGGTCGGTGATCATGCCGGACTCGGATCGCTTGACGATCTCCACCTGGTGAGCCTGATCAGCGATCGACAGGTTGCGGTGCAGCACGCCAATGCCGCCCTGGCGCGCCATGGCGATGGCCATCCGCGCCTCGGTGACGGTGTCCATCGCGGCGCTGAGCAGCGGCGTCTCGATGGTGATGCCCCGGGTCAGTCGCGTCGTGGTCGAAACCTCCGACGGGATGACGTCGCTCTGTCCAGGCAGGAGAAGCACGTCGTCGTAGGTGAGGCCGGTGAAGCTGAAAGGATTGTTGTCGACTGTCGCCATTGCTCGATTCTACGGGCCTGCGCACGCACCGAGCGAACAGCAGGGAAACGCCCCGTAAACCTTCCTTCCTATTTCTGCGAAAGGTCTAGCCAAGCCCTGATCCGGGGAGTATGAATAGGAGAGATGGCCACAACACACCTGGTGTCGACGGTTGGAGCCGGCACCAAATAGTGGGGTGAAATCTGGAGTTGTCCACTGCTCAACGGCGAGTAGTGGATGCGGTCGCAAGGCCCGAACGTGTAAGGAGTGCCATGAGTACAGTTGCAAAGCTTCCCGCACCAACGCAGGAGCAGTGGGAGTGGCAGTACAGCGGAGCGTGCCGGGAGGCAGACCCCGACCTCTTCTTCCACCCCGAGGGTGAGCGCGGAGCCGCTCGCCGACGCCGCGCGGAAGCCGCGAAGGCCTACTGCGAGCGGTGCCCGGTTCTCGACCTGTGCCGCGAGCGCTCACTCGACGCCCGTGAACCCTTTGGTGTTTGGGGTGGCATCAGCGAAGACGAGCGCCACTCCATGCTTGTGCAGCGACTACCCAAGGCCGGCTAAGAGCCCCAAGCCGTAGGCCGCGCTCTAGACGTTCGGCGCACCGCACATCCCCCCGAGCGAGTGCCCGCACAGTAAGAAGCCCCCAACCGGATCTCCGGTCGGGGGCTTCTTCGCGTCTGCGGAACGTGCGTTACTGCACAACTCCGAGCAGGTCACGCGACGAGAGGATCAGCAGCTCTTCGCCGCCGTACTTCACCTCAGTGCCGCCGTACTTGCTGTAGATGACCTTGTCACCCACCGCGACGTCCACGGGGATGCGGTTCCCGTTGTCGTCGAAACGACCCGGGCCGACCGCCAGGATTTCACCCTCCTGGGGCTTCTCCTTAGCGGCATCGGGGATGACGAGGCCGGACGCGGTGGTCTGCTCGGCGGCAGAGGGCTTCACCACGACCTTGTCCTCAAGAGGCTTGATAGAGACCGACACAGCGGACCTCACCTTCCATGATCCATGACAGTTGTGTCCGTGTCCCTGGCGTCCGTCCTGCCGTCGCGGGGGTCAGGGCGGCCGATGCGGGCCACGGGTGCTCCTCTTCTGGAGCAAGTCCAATTTAGCACTCACGCCATGCGAGTGCTAACCGATCTCACCTGTTGTTCACCGACCGTGAAAGGATCGCCCCATGGACGCCGCCACTGCCCGCTCTCTCACGTCGCCTCAGGGCCGGGCACTCGTGGACTCGTTGCCGCCATACGACGAAAAACAGTCGTTGGCGTGGGGCCAGACGATGCGTGGCGACGGCGTGGATCCGGCGCTCGTGGCCGCTGTTCTCACCCAGTCTCGCTTACGGGCCGATGCTCGGGTCAAGTTCGGCGACTTTGCCGCCGGGATGCTCCTCACCCAGGACGGGCTTGAGCAGGCAACGCGGCTGGCGGTTGCGGCGCGGCACGGCGCGCGCTTCCGCGACGCCGGGGTGACGCGGATCGCTGACCTCACGTGCGGGATTGGCGCGGACGCCATGGCCCTGTGCGCCCTCGGACTGACCGTCACTGCGGTCGAACGCGACGAGGCGACTGCACTTCTTGCCGACCACAACCTCCGCCACTGGCCTGATGCACAGGTAGTCCACGCCGATTCGATGGAGGTCGCCGCGCACCTGGACGTGGACGGATTCTTTGCGGATCCTGCTCGGCGCAATGCGCGCGGGCGCCGCCACCATCCCAAGGACTACTCCCCCGCGCTCGACGACGTCCTCGCACTGCGTTCGGTTCACGCCGCGGTTGGCGTGAAGGTGGGGCCGGCGATCCCCCACGAGGCCATCCCGAACGATGTCGAAGCCGAGTGGGTCAGCGTCGATGGCACCGTCGTGGAAGCGGCGCTGTGGTGCGGACCGCTCGCGGACGTCGCGGGTCACGCCGCGCTCGTCATGCGAGATGGCGGTGCGCACCGGCTCACGGGTTCCACCGAGCGCGCGCCGGCCGGCGAGTTGGGCGAGTTTCTCTTTGAGCCGGACGGGGCCGTGATCCGGGCGGGCCTCATCGGCGAAGTGGCCGCCGCGACCGGGACCCACCTCATGGATCCGTCGATCGCCTACCTGACCGGCGGTGCCACTGTGGACTCGCCCTTCGTGCGCGGTTGGCGCGTGCTCGAGACGGCTCCCTTGCACGCGAAGGTCATTGCCGCTGCCCTGCGGACTCGCGATGTGGGGACGGTGGACATTAAGAAGCGCGGCGTCGACATCACTCCTGAGCAACTCCGGCCCAAACTCAAGCTCCGCGGATCCCAGCGCGTCACTCTCTTCCTCACGCGCGTGGGCGATAAGCGCCTCGCCATCATTGCCGAGCCGCTCTAGATCCCGAGGACGAGCATCACGGCGAGCGTGGCCATGACCACAGCAACAAATCCGTCGAGGATGCGCCATGACCGCGGGCTGGCCAGCACCCCAGACAGCAACCGCGCGCCATATCCGAGGACCGTAAACCACACCAAAGAGCCTGTCATGGCGCCAAACGCAAACAACCACTTTTCATCGCCGTAGGTCCCTGCCACCGATCCCAGCAGCACCACCGTGTCCAAGTACACGTGTGGGTTGAGCCACGTGATCGCGAACGTCGTGAGCGCAACCGACCAGATTGTCGTGCCCGCGCCCCGCGCCTGCGACGCTTCGAGGCCCTCGTCTCCGCCCTTCCATGCACGCCGGGCGGCGAGAATCGCGTACACGCCGAGGAAGACCGCGCCACCGGCACGTGCCACAGTCTCGACCCATGGGTGCGCCCCGATCAGCGCGCCCAAGCCGGCTGTCCCGGCAGCGATGAGCACAGCATCGGACAGGGCACACACCAGGACAACGGCGATCACGTGTTCACGGCGAATGCCCTGGCGCAACACGAACACGTTTTGCGCCCCAATGGCCGCGATCAACGACAGGCCGAGCCCGAACCCGATGAGATACGTCATGGGCACGAAACTAGCGACCTCATTACCTAAGCACCACCAAGAGTTTCTACTCTTCCATTAGCCTGACTACATGAAGGTTCCCGTGGATCTCGCCCTCACGCTCGCGGCCGCGGTCGACGAAGGAACGCTTGAGGCGGCCGCACACCGACTTCACCTCACGCAGTCGGCAGTGAGCCAGCGCCTTGCCACGCTCGAACGCCTCACCGGCCAGGTACTGCTTGTGCGCTCACGCCCCGTGCGCGCCACCGCCGCGGGAGAACGCGTCATCCGCTACGCGCGCCAGGTTGACCACCTTGACGATGATCTCGCGCACCAGCTCGGCCTCGAGAGCTCTGCGGCCACCGTGCCGCTCGCCGTCAACGCGGACTCACTCGCCGCCTGGCTCCTGGGTCCACTCGTCGAGGCGGCGACCCGCGCCGACGTCCTCCTCGAGATCCATCGTGAGGACGAGTCCCACACCACCGCGCTACTCGCAGACGGCACCGTGGTCGCGGCGGTCACGACTGTCGCGGAACCCGTTCCCGGATGCTCATCGACCCCCTTGGGTCGCCTGAGCTATCAGGCCGTTGCGGCCCCCTCCTTCGCAGCCCGCTGGTTTCCCGACGCCGCGACCACTGCCGCGCTTGAGCAGGCGCCCGCGGTCGACTTCGACCGCCGCGACACGATTCAGAGCGAGTACCTGCGGGCCGTGGGCGCCGACCCTCGGCTGACGCCGCGCAATTTCCTGCCGTCCTCCACTGAGTTTGCACAGGCCATTGCGATGGGCCTGGGGTGGGGACTCCTCCCTGCCGTGCAGCGCGAGGGGCTAGACCTGGTCGAACTGGGCGGTCCGCCCGTCACCGTCACCCTGTATTGGCAGCAGTGGCGCGCGCACTCCACGACGCTCGGCGCGCTGTCGCATGCAGTGCAGTCCGCAGCGCGCGATTACCTCACGCCGCTATAGCGCTCACTTGCCGCACACAGGCACCGGCAGGTCCAGCGCCACGGGCCAGTCTCCGCCCGGCTCGGCCTCGCCCGTCAGCACGTCTGCCAGTGCGTTGATGCTTGAGCCGCTCGTCCCGTAGAGCCCCACGTAGACGCTCGCCGTCGCATTCTCCAAGCCCCACGGTCCGCGGAGGGCGACCACAACATCGGCCGTGGGCGAGGACGTATCTGCCCCAGCCAGGCCGATGCTGGTTCCGGTCTCCCCAACACTCACCCCACGCTCGGTGAGGGCCTTGGCGAGAGCCGCGCGGTTGCCTTCGGAGCCACCGCTGATCGAGACGCTGTCTCCAATAAGGGGGCCGCCGCATCGGCCCGTTGCGACCGTCGCGCCTGCGATGGCGAGGTCGTGCGCGTAGCCCGCCCCGGTGTCCTCCACTGAGTCCAGCTCGGCCCGCCAGCGGCCCGCGAGAATCATGCGCGCGGCAGCGTCGGTGAGGCGAGAACGGTCGAGGTCGCCCGACTCGACCGCTTCGATGATTGCGTCGCGAGCCGCTTGCGGGCTTGGCGGGAGGAGCAGAACGTCGGCGCCTGCGGCGAGAGCAGCGACGGCGGCGTCACCGGGATCGTTGTCCTCCTGGATGGCACCCATGTTGAGCGCGTCCGTGATCGCCAGGCCGGTGAAGTTCAGTTCGTTGCGCAGGTAGGCGTACGCCTTCGGGTCCAGCGAGGCAGGCTTCGATCCCCACTCCTCGACGGCGATGTGAGACATCATCACCGCAGGCACCCCGGCGTCGATTGCGGAGGCGAACGGAATGAGGTCAAACTTCTCGAGTTCGGCGATCGACGCGTCCTGAATCGGAAGGCCCTCGTGCGAGTCCACGTCCACCGAGCCATGGCCCGGGAAGTGCTTGGCGACCGGCACGATTCCCGAGGCGACATATCCGTCAACGGCGGCGTTGACGGTTGCCGCGACCCGCTGCGGGTCATCGCCGGCGGCGCGGGAGCGGATCACCGGATCGCTCGGGCCCTGCGTTACATCGGCGACCGGGGCAAAGTCCATCGTGAAGCCGAGTCCCTCGAGGTCCACGGCCTGCTGGGTGTACGCCTCGGTCACCGCTGCCTTGTCGCGCGTAGCTCCCGCGGCCATGAACCCAGGCATGCCGGGCAGCACTCCTCGTAGGCGAGAAACAGTCCCGCCTTCCTCGTCGACGCTGACGACCGTGCCCCAGTCACGGTCGCCTCCCGCTTCGGAAATCGCGGAAGTCAGTGCGCTTACTTGTTCAGCGTCGTCCACCGCATTGCCCATGACGATGATGCCGCCAAGGCCCAGGTCCTCCACGAGGTCGGCGGCGCCTTCGGCGTCGGTGCTGTTCCACTGGGCCACGATCACCTGCCCGGCCGCTTCTTCTGTCGTGAGTGACTCAGCGGTGGCACGTGCCCGTGTCCAGTCACGAAGAGTGGGGCCCCACGAGAGCATCGGCTCGACAACGCTGAGGCTAGGCGTGTTGGCCAACCACTCCCCGTCGCCCGCAGGCATCGCCGGAAAAGGCTGGGGACTCGGAGTCGGAGCCGGGGACGCGCTTGGGGTGGCAGACGGCCCCAGGGTGACCGAAGCATCGGCCGGATTGGGGCGCATCGCGGCCCACGTCACGGACCCCGCGACCGCGAGGACCGTGGCGCTCAGGGCCACCCATGCGGTAGCCGACTGCCGGCGAGACACGAGCTCAAGCGACGATGCGCGTGAGCGGCATGGACGAGTCGACCCCGTAGCCGAGGTCGCTCGGGGCCACGCCGCGGCGCACCACCGCCGAGCCGAGCGCAGCGATCATCGCGCCGTTGTCCGTGCAGTAGCGGATAGGCGGTATGCGCACATCGATGCCGGCCTCCTCGCCACGCTTGACGGCCATGTCGCGCAGCTGCGAGTTAGCGGAGAAACCGCCGCCGATCACAAGAGTGTCGATGTCGTGCTCGCGGCAGGCGTTCAGGGTCTTGAGCATGAGGACGTCAGCGACGGCGTCGGCAAAGGACGCGGCGACATCCTCGATGGGAATCTCACGCCCGGCGTCGCGTTCGCGCTCAACCCACCGCGCGACGGCGGTCTTGAGACCCGAGAAAGAGAAGTCGTAGGCGTGCTTGTCTTGAAACTTGGGCGCGGTGAGCGCGCGCGGGAAGGGAATCGCGGTGGGGTCGCCTTCGCGGGCAAGCCGGTCGATGTGCGGGCCGCCGGGATAGGGCAGTTCGAGCAGGCGGCCAACCTTGTCGAAGGCCTCGCCGGCGGCATCATCGAGGGTGTGGCCGAGCTCGGTGACCTGCGTTGCGACATCGTCGATCTTGAGCAGCGAGGTGTGACCGCCGGATACGACGAGCGCCATTGTTCTATCGGGGAAGGCGCCGTGGACGAGCTCGTCGACGGCAGCGTGACCAATCACGTGGTTGACACCGTGCAAGGGCTTGCCGAGTGCGACGGCGAGGGACTTGGCGGCGGCGTTGCCGACCGTGAGCGAGCCCACCAGACCGGGGCCCGCAGCGACAGCAATCGCGTCGATGTCGGAGAGGGTCTTGCCCGCTCTCGTCAGCGCTTCCTCAAGCGTCGGGATAAACGCCTCGAGGTGCGCGCGACTGGCGACCTCGGGGACGATGCCGCCGAAGCGCGCGTGCTCGTCCATCGACGATGCGGTCACGTCGACGAGGAGCTCAGTGTCCTTAACGAGTGCCACACCCGTCTCATCGCAGGTGCTCTCAATTCCCAGTACAAGTGCCACGCGATGAGTCTAGTTGGTGGGGTGGCGCGCAAGTGCCTTCTCACAGGGTCACGCACCGGTGTGCTGAGGGGCTCGCCACTCGGGTGACAATGGTTGACATGTCTACTTTTGTTCTTGACGCCGATGCACGCGCGACGCTCTTCACGGACGCGCGCTCAAATGTGCACTTCTCTGACCAGCCCGTGTCGATGGACGCCGTGCACGACGTGTGGGATCTCATCAAGTGGGGTCCGACCGCGAACAACACCGTCCCGCTGCGCCTTGCTGCTGCTACTTCGGACGATGCTCGCGCTCGTGTCCTCGAACACGCAGCCGAAGGGAACCGGGCAAAGGTCGAGGCCGCGCCCCTGGTGCTCGTCGCCGCTCGCGACGAGCGCTTCCACGACCACTTCGCCCTCACCGGCGGATCCGAGACCGCCGCGGCGCGCTTTGATTCTGACCCGGAAGCTCGCACGCGGTTCGCACACACCAACGCCATGCTGCAGACCGGCTACCTGATCGTGGGCCTGCGCGCGGCGGGCCTCGCTGTGCGTCCGCTTGGCGGGTTTGACCGCGCCGGCTTGGACGCTGACATGTTCGCCGACTCCCCTTGGCGTTCCGAGGTGATCCTCCTCGTGGGTTATCCCACCGACGAGCACGGCGCCGGCGACCGCAAGGGCCGCATCGACTCGACCCTTGCTGTCAAGGAAATCTGATGAGCGCCGCTACTGACACGGCCGCCACGACGCGGACCCCGTTCAAGGAGCTGCCCGGCATCTCGCGCGCCTATGTGGTGCTCGCGTTCATCGAGGGCTTCACGTGGGCGGGACTGCTGGTCGGGATGCTGATGGAGCACGTGCTTCACGTCACCGAGTGGGGCGTGACCGTCTTTGGGCCGCTGCACGGTGGTGCATTCATGCTCTACGGACTCGTCACCCTGATCGCCGCAGTGAAACTTCGCTGGGGATTCTGGGTCACGATCGCCGCGCTCGCCGCAGCCGTACCGCCGCTGACCACGATCCCGATGGAGATGTGGCTGCGCCGCAAGGGCAAGCTCGACGCTCGCTAAGCGACGCCGCCACTCGCCGCTCGACGCCGTTTCCGGCGTTCGCGGTGAAGAACCTGCGGTGAGCCGACCCCGCTCGCTGGATCCGTACGGACGCAGCAGGACCTGATCCGTGTCACCGCAAGTTCTTCACGTCTCCGCGCCTGGTGCCCGGCGTCTAGTGCCCGGCGCCCAGGTTCCCGGACAGCCGCCCGTGACGCTCGGCCGAGTCATCGTTCAGCCCGATGATCTCCACGGTCTTGCCGCGCGACTCGTACTTGGTCTTCACGGCGTCGAGCGACGCAACGGTCGACGCATCCCAGATGTGCGCGCCTGACATGTCGATCACGATGCGCTCGGGGTCTCCCGAGTAGTCGAATTGGTACACCAGGTCATTCGAGGACGCGAAGAACAGCTCACCCTCAACGGCGTAGACGCGCTCGCCGTCATCGTCGGTGGCGTCGAGCCGCTTGACGGTCGTCAGGTGCGCGACGCGACGGGCAAACAGCACCATCGCGACCAGCACGCCGGCGACAACTCCGTACGCAAGATTGTGGGTAAAGACAGTCACGGCAACGGTGATCAGCATCACGGCTGTTTCCGACTTGGGCATGGACTTCAGCGTCTTGGGCTGGATCGAGTGCCAGTCGAAGGTGCCGACGGACACCATGATCATCACGGCAACGAGAGCGGCCATCGGGATCGCGGCAACAACGTCGCCCAGACCCACCACCAGGATCAGCAGGAACACACCAGCGAGGAAGGTCGAGATGCGCGTGCGCGCACCGGAAGCCTTCACGTTGATCATGGTCTGACCGATCATCGCGCAACCACCCATGCCACCGAAGAAGCCGGTGATGATGTTGGCGGCGCCCTGGCCCCACGCCTCGCGGGTCTTGTTGGAGTGCGTGTCGGTGACGTCGTCGACGAGCTTCGCGGTCAGCAGCGACTCGAGCAGACCCACCAGGGCCATCGCGAGCGCGTACGGGAAGATGACCTGCAACGTCTCCCAGGTGAGCGGCACGTCCGGGAACAGCAGCGACGGCAGCGATTCGGGCAGCGCGCCTTCGTCACCCACGGTCGGCACGTTGATCGCGGCGATCACGGCGGCGAGCGTCAGCAGCACGATCGCGACCAGCGGCGCGGGGATGACCTTGGTCCAGCGCGGCATGAACACCATGATGACCAGGCCAATGACGACCATCGGGTACACGGCCCAGGGCACATCGATCAGGTGCGGAATCTGCGACGTGAAGATCAGGATCGCGAGGGCGTTGACGAAGCCGACCATCACGGAACGCGGGATAAAGCGCATCAGTTTCGCGACACCGAGCAGTCCGAACGCCACCTGAATGATGCCGCCCAGGATGACGGTCGCGATCAGGTAGTCGACGCCGTGCGAGGCGACCACGGGGGCAATCACGAGGGCGATCGCGCCGGTCGCAGCGGAGATCATGGCGGGGCGCCCACCCAGGAACGCGATGGACACTGCCATCGTGAACGAGGCGAACAAGCCAATACGCGGGTCCACGCCGGCAATGATCGAGAACGCGATGGCCTCGGGAATCAGCGCGAGCGCGACGACCAGACCGGCGAGGATCTCGGTGCGCAGCAGTCGCGGCGATCGGAGGGCGGCGCGCACGGAGTACGAAGCGTCGGCCTCGGGTGCGCCGGTGACCTCGACGGGCTCGGGCAGGCGGTCAGAAGCAGGTGTCGACACAGGAAATCCTTGAGATAGAGCGGTCAGAGCAGGGCGTAGGGCCATTGCCTGACGCCAGAAAAGTCTGTGAGCGCGACATCGCGCGGGGCTCAGGGCGGTTGTCACCTTCGGAGCCGGAGCAACCCTACCCTAACGTGAGGGTAGAGTCGACCCTGCTGACATACAGAAAGAATGGAACGCATGACCGCACCGCAGTCGCCTCATACCCACCACATCGGAGCCGTGGCAGAACGCACCGGCCTGTCGTTGCGCACGCTGCGACACTACGACGAGGTGGGTCTGGTCACGCCATCCGGCCGGTCTGAGGGCGGTTTTCGCCTCTACACGGACGCGGATGTGGAGCGGATCCTACTGGTGCGGCGCATGAAGCCGCTGGGGTTCACGCTCGAGGAGATGGGCGACCTGCTCGGACTTGCCTCGACGTTGGAGTCCAATCCGGGGGCCGATGCTCGGGCCAGGCTGGACGGCTACCTCGCCTCCGCGCACGAGCGCCGCGAGGCTCTCCACAACAAGCTCGACATGGCCGATGAGTTCATCGCCCTCCTCGAACAGCGCCGGGACGGCGCGGACTCCTGAAGCCGGACTACGGGCGTAGCCGCAGGCGCATCACGAGCGCGTCGAGCCCCTCGGGCTGGTAGTACCGGGGCCGCACGCGGACATCCTCAAATCCGTACTCGCGGTACAGGGCCAGAGCCCCACGGTTGTTGGTCGCGACCTCAAGCCAGGCGTCCGGTGCACCGAGGCGCCGCGCTTCAGCCAAAAAGTCCTCGAGCAGGCGGCGCGCAAGTCCCTGCCGCCGCGCCTCGGGAACCACCGCGAGGTTCATGAGGTGGAAGGCATCGCCCTCGTACCCGTACACCGCGTACCCGGACAGCAGTCCCTCGACTTCGATGCCGCGCCAGCGCGAGAAGCCGTAGAGAAAGTCCTCCCGGATCAGCGACAGCGACCAAGCGGCGAGCCCAAAGATGTCGCGCTCGCGCTGGGCGACCCAGTCCAGGTCGTCGTCTTCGAGGTCCCGGATGATGACCTCGGCGTCGGAGTCCAGCGGGCCGGTGACGCCCTTCAAGCGCCGGGAATCCCGTGGACGTCGGGACGGCGAAGGTACATCGGCTCCACGGGGAAGTCAGTGATTCCGGCCGATGCTTGGGCTGAGTACACGCGTGCCAACCAGGCGGGATCGGGGTCGCCGGCCTCGGCGTCTGGGAACGCGTCGGGGTACACCAGGGCGCCGCGTCCAATGACCGTGCCGGCAACGGGCACGTCGGCAGGCGCGCTCACCGCGGGTCCGTCGAGGCGTTCGCCGTCACGGTAGGTGGCCCAATAGACCTCCTTGCGACGGGCATCGGCCACCACTGTGACCTCGCTGCCGTGTACGGCCGCGAGCGCGTCGAGCGAACACACGCCGTGCACGGGCACACTCCACGCGAACCCCAAGGTGCGCGCGCTCACCAGGCCCACGCGTAGGCCGGTGAACGGCGCCGGGCCGGTGCCCACAACGATGCGTTCGATGTCCGCTCCGGAAACCGCAGCATCGGCCAGAATCCCCTCAACGAAACCGCTCAGGAGCTCCGCGTGACCGCGGGGGGCAAACTCGGCACGTTCGGCGAGCACGTCACCGTCGCGCACGAGTGCGGCGGAAACGGCGGCGGAGGTATCGATCGCGAGAATCACGGGATCCAGCCTAGTTGCGCTCAAAGGTCACGCCGGCCCAGCGGTCACCATGCGCGGCGATCGTGACCTCGCGCACGCCACGGTCGGGGTTGGCGAGGTCGACGTCGCCACCGCGTTCGCGCGCGAGGGTGATGTGCAGGCGGTCGTCCGCGAGGGCCTCAGCCTTGTTCTCGCCCCACTCGACCACGGTGACCGACGTCTCGAGGCTCGAGTCCAGGTCCAGGTCGTCAAGCTCGGCCAGCGTGCCGAGCCGGTAGGCGTCGACATGGATGAGCGACGGGCCGCCAACCTCGGACGGATGCGTGCGGGCGATGATGAACGTGGGGCTCGCAACGGGGCCGCGCACGCCAAGCGCCTCACCCAAGCCCTGCGTGAAGGTCGTCTTCCCCGCCCCCAGGTCACCGGTCAGGATGATCAAGTCACCAGGTCGCACCTGGGGTGCGATCACGTTGGCGGCGAAATCACGCATCTGGCCGGCATCGGCGATGGTGAGGGTCTCGGCACTCACGCGCGCTCCTTGTCTCGCAGTCCGCCAAAGCGGCACACAATCTCGTAGTCAATGGTGTCCACCGCCGTGGCCCAATCGCGAGCGCCAGGACCGTCGGGCCCGATGAGCGTGACCGCGTCCCCTTCGGACACCTCTGTCCCGGACCCCAGGTCCACCACGAACTGGTCCATGCACACGCGCCCGGCGATCCGGTAGCGGCGGCCACGGATCGCGACCTCTGCCTGGTTACCTCCGGCGCGGAAGACGCCGTCGGCATACCCGGCGCTCACGAGCCCCAACGTGGTGCGATGCGGCGTGATGTATTCGTGGCCATAGCTGACGCCTTGACCCTCGGGCACGTCCTTCACCAGAATCACGCGCGAGCGCACTGACATTGCTGGGCGCAGGCCAAAGTTCTCACCGTCGGGATCGGGGACGGGAGGCAGCCCGTAGACCGCGATGCCTGGGCGGACGAGGTCAAAGTGGAGATCCGGGCGGGTCAGCGTGCAGGCCGAGTTGGCCAGGTGACGCACCTCAAGCTGAATCTCGCGCTCTTCGGCCATCAACACCGCGGCACGGAAGTTCTCTGCTTGGAGGTCGATCGTGGAATGGCCCGGACGGTCAGCCCATGCCAAGTGCGACCACATGCCGACGATCTGGATCAGCCCTTCGCGCTGAGCCTCCTGAGCGACCGTGATCAGGCCTGGCAGGTCGTGCAGAGTGACGCCCTCACGGCCCAGGCCCGTGTCCACGCAGATGTGCAACCGTGGAGCGACCGTCAGGTCTCGCGCGACCGAGATGATCTCGCCCAGGACCTCCGTCGAGTTCACGGACAGGTCCACATCCGCAGCAATGAGAGCACGCGCAGGAACCTCGGTGCCGTACAGCCAGGTGAAGATGCGTCCGGTGTCGCCGCCTGCGCGTAGCGCGAGCGCCTCGTGAGGTTGAGCGACGCCCAGCCACGTGGCCCCACCCTCGCGTGCTGCCCGGCCGGCTTCGACAAGCCCGTGGCCGTAAGCATCGGCCTTCACCACGGCCATTACCTCGGCGTCGCCGGCACGCGCACTCAAGGTGCGCACGTTGTCAGCAATGGCGTCGTAGTCCACCGCAATGTCGAGGGCGCTCATCAGTCTCCTTCTGCCACGACCACGGCCGAGGCGATGCCAGCGTCATGAGACAGCGACACGTGCACCTCGGTAATGCCAAGGGACGCGGCGCGCTCAGCCACGGACCCTCGCATGGTGAGGGCCGGGCGACCCCCATCTTCGCGCAAGACCTCGCAGTCATGCCAATGCAGGCCAGCTGGTGCGCCGAGCGCTTTCGCGAGCGCCTCCTTCGCGGCCCACCGGGCGGCAAGGGAGGCGGTGCCGAACTCGCGCTCGGCCGGAGTGAAGACACGCTCCACGAAGGTGGGCGAGCGGCGCACCGTGTCTTCGAATCGCTCAATCGCGACTACGTCAATCCCGACGCCTCGCACGCCCATGCGCGCACCTCACTTCGCTCTACTCGACCGTCACCGACTTCGCTAGGTTACGCGGCTGGTCGACGTCATAGCCCTTCGCCGCGGCGAGTTCGAGCGCGAAGATCTGCAGCGGGATCACTGACAGGAGCGGCGTCATGAGCACGGGGGCGCTGGGCACGTAAAAAACGTGGGCGGCGTGATCGGCAGCTACAGCGTCACCCTCCTCGGCAATCACGAGCGTGCGGGCGCCGCGAGCACGGACCTCCTGCACGTTGGACAGCACCTTGGAGTGCAGCGACTCACGGCCGCGCGGGCTGGGCACGACCACGAAGACGGGCTGGTCCTGCTCGACCAGCGCGATGGGGCCGTGCTTGAGCTCTCCGGCGGCAAAGCCCTCTGCGTGAATGTAAGCCAGCTCCTTGAGCTTGAGCGCGCCCTCCATCGCCACGGGGAAGCCCACGTGGCGGCCAAGGAACAGCACCGTCTGCTCGTTTGCCATGGAGCGAGCAACCTCGCGGATGGGCTCCGAGGTGTCGAGGACGCGCTGGATCTTGGCGGGGATCTCGTCGAGTTCGCGCAAGAGCGCGTCGATCTCGTCGGGGAACTTGTTGCCGCGCAACTCCGCGAGGTAGATGCCCAGCAGGTAGCCGGCAGTGATCTGCGCGAGGAAGGCCTTGGTGGATGCCACCGCGATCTCTGGGCCGGCACGCGTGTAGAGGACGGCGTCTGCTTCGCGGGCGATCGTGGAGCCCTGCGCGTTCACGATGCCGATGACCGTCGCGCCCTGCTGCTGCGCGTGGCGGACGGCCATGATGGTGTCCATCGTCTCGCCGGACTGGCTGACGGCAACCACGAGAGTCTTCACAGAGACGATGGGGTCGCGGTAGCGGAACTCGTGGGCGAGCTCGACCTCGACGGGGACTCGGGTCCAGTGCTCGATCGCGTAGCGGGCCACCTGACCGGCGTAGGCCGCGGTGCCGCACGCGATGATGATGATTTTGTCGACGGACTTGAGGATGTACTCGTCGACGATGCCCTCGTCGAGCTTGAGGCGCCCGCGCTCGTCGACACGACCTCGCAGGGTGTCCGCAACGGCGGAGGGCTGGTCGTGGATCTCCTTATCCATAAAGGAGTCGAAGCCGCCTTTTTCTGCAGCGGCGGCGTCCCAGTCCACGTGATACGGCTCGCGCTCCACGACCTCGCTGTGGGCATCGGTGACGATGACCTCGTCGGGCGTGATGGTAACGACCTCATCTTGCTTGAGTTCGAGCGCGGTGCGGGTGTGCTCGATGAACGCCACGACGTCCGAGCCCAGGTAGTTCTCGCCCTCGCCCAGTCCGACCACGAGGGGCGAGTTCCGGCGCGCTCCCACGACCGTCTGCGGATCGGTGGCGTCGACGGCGAGCAGCGTGAAGGCACCCTCGAGGCGGCGTGCGGTGGCACGCATGGCGTCGGGCAGGCTCATCCCCGAAGCGACCAGCGAGCCCAGCAGGTGCCCAGCGACCTCGGTGTCGGTGTCCGAGAGAAAGTTGATGCCGGTGGCGGCGAGCTCGGTGCGCAACTCGGCGTGGTTCTCGATGATGCCGTTGTGAATGATCGCGATGCGGCCACCCAGTGCCAGGTGCGGGTGAGCATTGGTGTCCGTGGGCGGGCCATGCGTGGCCCAGCGGGTGTGACCGATAGCTGCGGTGCCCTCAGGAAGCGGGTTCGCCTCGAGTTCTGCGGAAAGGTTGGCGAGTTTGCCGGCCTTCTTTGCGGTGGCTACGCGGTCCCGGTCATCGCTCACGAGCGCGATGCCTGCGGAGTCATAGCCGCGGTACTCCAGGCGTGCCAATCCGCCCATCACGACCTCGCGCGCACGCTCGCCGTCACCCAATTTGCCGACATATCCAACAATTCCGCACATGGGGATGAGTCTACGGCGGCCGGCTCAAAGAAACCGTCACCACACCGCCCCGTCCCAACCCGAGCATCGGCCCTCCGCATTGATGCCCGGGCACGATGCTCAGACCGGATGCGCAAGAATGGTCGGGTGAATGAGCGCACTACCCCGGACGAGACCACGCCATTTGTCACCTTCACGCGTGACGAGTGGGCGGCGCTTGCGGACAACACTCCCCTGCCACTGACGCAGGAAGACATCACGCGCGTCCGCGGACTCGGCGACCCCATCGACCTGCTCGAGGTGGACCGCATCTACCGGCCGCTGTCGCGTTTGCTCGACCTGTATTCATCCGCCGTGGGCGGCCTGCATGACGCCACGAGCTCGTTCCTGGGCGAACGCTCGCGCCGCACTCCCTATGTGATCGGCATCGCCGGCTCCGTTGCGGTCGGCAAGTCCACGACCGCCCGCGTGCTGCGCGAACTCATGGCCCGCTGGCCCGGCTCGCCGCGCGTGGAGCTCATCACGACCGACGGCTTCCTGCACCCCAATGCGGTCCTGCGCGAGCGCGGCCTGTTGGAGCGCAAGGGTTTTCCCGAGGCGTACGACCGCCGCGCGCTGCGCCAGTTCATCTCAGACGTGAAGTCTGGTGCTCCTGAGGTTCATGCGCCCGTCTATTCGCACATCACGTACGACATCGTGCCCGGCGAGGTCGCCACCGTTCACGCGCCAGACGTCCTCATCGTCGAAGGCCTCAACGTCCTACAGCCAGCTAGCCCCCGCGACCTCGACGAGACCGCGCTGGCCGTGTCCGACTACTTCGACGTGTCGATCTACGTCGACGCCGAGCCCACCGATGTGCGCCGCTGGTACATCGAGCGCTTCCTGTCGCTGCGCAGCACGGCGTTCTCGCGGCCGGACTCGTACTTCATCAACTACGCGGGCTTGAGCGACGAGGAAGCCACCGAGCGCGCCGGCCAAATCTGGGACTCGATCAACGCCCCCAACCTGGCCCGCAACATCGCCCCCACGCGCTCGCGCGCCACGATCATTCTGTCCAAGGGCGCCGACCATGAGGTCGAGTCCGTGCACATGCGCAAGTTGTAGCGCGTTTGGCGCGCAGGCTCGATGAACTCGGCCACTGGCTGAGGAGCCGGGCCTTAAGAGTCCTTCGCGCGATTCGGCGGATCCGCCGAGTCGGTTGCGGCGGTCGTATCGGTCACGTCGGTCGCGTCGTCCGGGTCCGCCTCAGCGCCATGCTCTGAGTCCACGCCCCGTCGAAGGTCGCGGCGTTCGTGGCGCTCGTCACGCCGCCCCTCACGCGCGGCCCGGCGCTCTTCCCGCTCGCGCTCGAGCAGTTCAGCCTTGGCGCGCTGCTCAGGAGTCATGAGTTCATCGATGTCAGCGGCGAGGTCCGGAAGGTCGGGCTCGGTGATACCGAACTTGCTCAGGACCTTTTCAACGACGAACCCCATGGCGACACCGCCAATGACGCCGACGGCGATCGACAGCAAGAGGTTGTCCTCGAACATCGAACTGAAGAACCAGCCGATGAGAATCGTATAGGTGGCCCACAGAACTGCGCCGATGGCGTCCATCCCCATGAACCGGCGGTGCGGGTATCGCAGTGCCCCCGCGCCAATATTCACCGCGAAGCGCCCCATCGGCACGAACCGCGCCGCAACAATGAAAGTGCCGCCGCGGCGTTCGAGCGCGTGCTCGGCCCAGTCAAGCGACCGGCGTCCGCGTGCGGTGCGGAAGATGCGCCACTTGCGCACATCGACTTTTGCCCCGATCAGGTACGCGATTTGGTCGCCACACCACGCGCCAAGGGCGGCTGCGATCCAGATCAGCCACAGGATAGGCGACCCTTCGACCAGCCAGGTCGACGTGGTCGCGATCACCACCGATTCGCTCGGGACCACCGGGAAGAATCCATCGATGACGGTCAGTATGAACACGCCCGGATAGATCCACAGGGAGTCCACGAGGTCGAGGATGTACTGCTCGACGGTCGACGAGAAGTGGAGGATCCAGTCCGTGAAGGCGGTGTCGTTCACGTCGCTATCGTTTCACCGGCACGTGTGAGTGCGCTATCGGGGAAGGCCCCCATAGGGCCGATGCTGGGGTAGGGATGACCACTAGGGCAGGGCCAGCGCTTCACGCACCACGGACGCGAGTCCGTCAGCGTGGCGTTGGGCATCGTCGGCCGTGGTCGCCTCGACCATGACGCGAACGAGAGGCTCGGTGCCCGACGGGCGCAGGAGCACGCGACCCGACTTGCCCAGTTCGCGGCGCGATGCGTTGACGGCGTCCTGGACGCGTGCGTCGCTGTAGACGCGGGCGCGGTCCACATCCTTGACATTGATCAGCACCTGGGGCAGTGACTCGATCGAGGCGCACTGGTCCTTGAGTGGCCCAGCAGCCGCAATGCGCGCCCCCAGCAGCAGGCTGGTGAGGACTCCGTCACCAGTGGTCGCGAACTCGGAGGCGATGATGTGGCCCGACTGCTCACCGCCCAGGGTGTAGCCGCCTTCGCGCATCGCTTCGAGGACGTAGCGGTCGCCCACGGCTGCCTCGATCACGGCGATGCCGGAGCGCTCCATCGAGCGCTGCAAACCTAGGTTGCTCATCACCGTCGCCACGAGGGTGTCGTGATAGAGCGTGCCGGCTTCCTTCATCGCAATCGCGAGGATGCCGAGAATCTCGTCACCGTTGACGACGGCGCCGGTGTGGTCGACGGCGAGGCAGCGGTCTGCGTCACCGTCATAGGCCACGCCGTACTGCGCCCCGCGCGCGACAACCTCTGCCTGAAGCGACTGCATGTGGGTGGAGCCCACGCCGTCATTGATGTTGTAGCCGTTGGGCGCGGCATGCACGACGTGCACGGTGGCGCCTGCGGCTTCAAGCGCTTGGGGTCCGACGACGGAAGCGGCACCGTGCGCGGTGTCGACGACGACGCTGACGCCCTCGAGCGGGCGGTCGGTTCCAGTGAAAGTGCGGACCGCCGCGGCGACATGCGCGACGTAGTCCTTAGCGAGGTCTGCGGCGTCACGGATGGAACCCACTGACTCGCCGACGGGGCGCGTCCACTCTTCGCCCATCTTCGACTCGATTGCGTCCTCGATGCCATCGTCGAGTTTGTGTCCCCCGCGCGCAAAGAACTTGATGCCGTTGTCGGGCATCGGGTTGTGCGAGGCGGAGATCACGACGCCGATGTCGGCACCCGTGGACGCAGTCAGGAATGCGATTCCTGGCGTGGGCAGGACGCCCACGTCAAGAACGTCGACGCCCGCGGAGGCGAGACCGGCGGCAACCGCGTGGGACAGGAACTGCCCCGACACGCGAGTGTCGCGGCCAAGGACCGCGCGGGGGCGATGTCCGGAGAAGTCGCCTCGCTCAGCGAGGACCCTGGCCGCAGAAACAGAGAGGTCCACGGCTAGCTCTGCCGTAATAAAACGGTTAGCTAGGCCGCGGACCCCGTCCGTACCAAAGAGACGCGTCATGCGTCGAAGGTTAGCGCTTCGAGTACTGCGGTGCTCGACGTGCCTTCTTGAGACCAGCCTTCTTGCGCTCCACAACGCGGGGGTCGCGGGTCAGGAAGCCAGCCTTCTTGAGGGTGGCGCGGTTGGTCTCGGAGTCGATCTCGTTCAGCGCACGAGCAACGCCCAGGCGCAGCGCACCGGCCTGACCCGAGGGGCCACCGCCATCGATGCGAGCGTGGACGTCGAACTTGCCCTCGATGTCGAGGATTGCGAACGGGTCGTTCACGAGCTGCTGGTGCACCTTGTTCGGGAAGTACTCGTCCAGCGCGCGGCCGTTGATCTTCCACTGGCCGGAGCCGGGAACCAGGCGCACGCGGGCGATTGCTTCCTTGCGGCGGCCAAGGCCGGCGCCAGGAGCGATGGTCGAGCTGCCCTTGCCGCGCTCAGGCGCGGACTCGGAGGTGTACTCGGTCGGGGTGTCGGTTTCGACGGTTTCAGTAACGTCTGCCACTTCAATCAGTCCTTATGTCCTGCGGGCGCTACTGCGCGACCTGGGTGATCTCGAACGCCTGCGGCTGCTGCGCGGCGTGGGGGTGCTCGGGGCCTGCATAGACCTTGAGCTTAGAAATCTGGGCGTTGCCGAGCTTGGTCTTGGGAAGCATGCCCTTGACTGCGTTCTCGATGACGCGCTGAGGGTTCTTCTCGAGCAGTTCGCCGATTGGCACTGCGGAGAGGCCGCCCGGGTAGCCCGAGTGACGGTAAACCATCTTGTCGGTTGCCTTGGCGCCGGAAAGCGACACCTTCTCGGCATTGATCACGATGACGAAATCGCCGCCGTCGACGTGGGGCGCAAAGGTCGCCTTGTGCTTGCCGCGGAGCAGCGTAGCAGCCTGGGAGGCCAGACGACCGAGCACCACGTCAGTTGCATCGATGACGTACCAGTTATTGGTCACGTCACCCGGCTTGGGGGAATACGTACGCACTGTTAAGCCTTCTTCACTGGTCATGTGGATGGTGGCTGGTGGGCCACCGAGGTTGATTCGGTCGGCAGATCCTTAAGGCACAGGCGAGTGGGAGGCACCATTCCTCGTGGAACGCACAACGACGAACGATTCTACCGGCCAGGAGGCGCGCCGGTCAATTCAGAGATTCTCGCCGCGCCCTGGTGACCTCGGCGCGGGCCCCCAGTTCAGCATCGGCTGGGTAGCTCACCTGCTCCAATGTGAGCCCGTGGGCGGGCGCCACAGAGATCGCCGACGACCGCTCGCGACCACTGGCAACGATGGCCAGCCAGTCCAAGTCGCGCCGTCCTGAGCCGACCGGAAGCACGGCGCCCACCAACGAGCGGACCATCGAATGACAGAAGGCATCGGCCCGCACCGTCGCCACCACGAGTCCCGCGTCAGGACCGACCTTCACGCGGGACCATGAGAACTCCTTGAGTTCCCGGATCGACGTAGCGCCCTCTCGCGGTCGACAGAAGGGCGCAAAGTCACGCAGGCCAAGAAGCGTCGCCGACGCGGCGTTGAGCGCTTCAAGGTCCAAGGAATCGTCGCTGAACAGCACGTGACGGCGCATCAGTGGGTCTCGCAACTCGCGCACGTCGCAGATTCGGTATGCGTAGCGGCGCTCGGTCGCGGAGAACCGTGCGTCAAAGCCCGGAGGCGCTTCCGTGACGTCGTGGATCAACACGTCATCCGGGGCCAGCGCATCGAGTTTCGCGCGGAGCGCGTCCGCTGGGGTGCGGCCCGTCTGTCCGGGCACCCGCTCCCACGCTTCCAGTGGAACGTCCACGTGCGCCACCTGTTGGCGCGCATGCACGCCGGCATCCGTGCGCCCCGCAACGGTGATTCGTGGATTTAGGGATGCCCCCGTCTTAGGGTCCCGCACGATCTTCGCGAGTGCCTGCTCGAACTCGTCTTCAATCGTGCGCAGGTTCGGCTGTCGAGCCCACCCAGAGAACTCGGTGCCGTCATACGAAAAAACAAGACGAGCCCTCACGACCACACCGGAGTGTTCGGTCATGAGAGCTCGCCTTGTGTTAGCTAGATACGCGAGGCAACCCGCGCATCGGCCCTATTACTTGTCGTCGCCTTCGGCAGCGTCGGCGCCCTCAGCGGGTGCGTCTGCGTGCTCGGCCACGGCCTCTTCAGCCTTCACCTCGGGCTCGGAAGCCTCGGCGTTGGTGTCGGTGGCCTTCTCGGTCGCTGCCTCAGAAGCAGCGGCCTTCTTGGTGGCCTTGGTGGCCTCGTTCTTGACGGCCTTCTTGGCGGGTGCGCCGAACTCAACGAGCTCGATCACAGCCATAGGGGCGTTGTCGCCCTTACGGCTTCCAACCTTGGTGATGCGGGTGTAGCCGCCGTCGCGCTCCGCGAAGCCGGGGCCGATCTCGGTGAAGAGCGTGTGAACCACGCCCTTGTCCGACAGCAGGCCCAGGACCTTGCGGCGCGAAGCCAGGTCTCCACGCTTGGCGAACGTGATGAGACGCTCAGCGTAGGGACGCAGGCGCTTGGCCTTGGTCACAGTGGTCGTGATGCGGCCGTTCTCGAACAGGCTCTGCGCGAGGTTGGCCAGGATCTGGCGCTCGTGCGCAGGACCGCCGCCGAGGCGGGCACCCTTGGTGGGGGTAGGCATGATGCTTGGTTCTCCTTGTTACTGGTCGCTGCCCGAGAAGTACACGCCGGCAGAGCCGCCGTCGTACTCGGTGCCGCCGTCCTTGAGGGAGAAGCCCAGCTCGTTGAGCTTCTCCTTGACCTCAGTGATGGACTTCTGGCCGAAGTTACGGATGTCCATGAGGTCAGCCTCCGAGCGGGCAGTGAGCTCGCCAACGGTGTGGATGCCCTCGCGCTTGAGGCAGTTGTACGAACGCTGGGTGAGGTTCAGCTCCTCGATGGGCTGGTTGTAGTCCTCTTCCAGGGTCTCCTCGGAATCCGAAGGTCCGATTTCAATACCCTCGGCAGCCTCGTTCAAGCCCTTTGCGAGCGAGAACAGCTCGACCAGCGTCGAGCCGGCCGAAGCCACTGCGTCGCGGGGCGAGATGGCGTTCTTGGTCTCTACATCGATGACAAGCTCATCGAAGTCGGTGCGCTGGGCCACACGGGTGGCCTCCACCTTGTAGGTGACCTTCAGAACCGGGGAGTAGATCGAGTCCACGGGGATCTGACCGATCTCCGCGTCGTAGCTCTTGTTCATCGAGGCGGGCACGTAGCCACGGCCACGCTCGACGGTCAGCTCGACCTCGAACTTCGCCTTCGAGTTCAGGGTCGCGACGTGGAGGTCGGGGTTGTGGATCTCAACACCGGCGGGCGGTGCGATGTCGGCGGCCGTTACGGCGCCGGCACCGGACTTGCGCAGGTACATGACCACAGGCTCATCGTGGTCAGAGGAGACCACGAGGTTCTTGAGGTTAAGCAGGATCTCGGTTACGTCCTCCTTCACGCCCTCAATGGTCGTGAATTCGTGGAGGACGCCCTCGAAACGCACCGACGTCACTGCAGCGCCTGGAATGGACGACAGCAGGGTGCGACGGAGCGAGTTGCCGAGCGTGTAGCCGAAGCCAGGCTCGAGCGGCTTGAGGGAGAACTGCGAACGGTTGTCCGAAATGACCTTCTCGGTCAGCGTGGGACGCTGTGCGATCAGCACGGTTCATTTCCTTTCCGAGCACCCGCTATTTGATGCTCGCAAACCTGCCGGGGTTCTGTCCGTCAGGGTGGGAGTTCTTCAGTTGAAAGGATTCGGGTCACAGCTGGGCCCGAATGACGAGGCGTGGTGACCGCGGCCGTAGATGGCCGCAGTCACCACCGTTCGCTAGTTGCGGCGGCGCTTGGGAGGACGGCAGCCGTTGTGGGCCTGGGGCGTCACGTCCTTGATGGACGTCACCTCCATGCCAGCGGCCGTCAGCGAGCGGATCGCAGTGTCGCGGCCCGAACCCGGGCCCTTCACGAACACGTCGACCTTGCTCATGCCAGCGTCCTGCGCACGGCGTGCAGCGGCCTCAGCGGCCATCTGCGCGGCGTAGGGCGTCGACTTACGCGAGCCCTTGAAGCCGACCTGACCAGACGACGACCACGACACCACGGCACCCGAGGGGTCCGTGATCGAGATGATCGTGTTGTTGAAGGTCGACTTGATGTGAGCCTGACCGTGCGCGACGGTCTTCTTGATCTTCTTGCGCGGCTTACGAGTAGGTGCGGCCATGGCTTACTTCTTCTTTCCGGCGACGGTCTTCTTGGCGCCCTTACGAGTACGGGCGTTGGTCTTGGTGCGCTGACCACGGACCGGCATGCCACGACGGTGGCGCAGTCCCTGGTAGTTTCCGATTTCCACCTTGCGGCGAATGTCGCCCTGCACCGTACGGCGCAGGTCACCCTCGACCTCGAAGTTGGCCTCGATGTAGTCGCGGATAGCGACCAGTTCGGCGTCTCCAGCGTCCTTCACGCGCAGGTCTGCACTCACGCCGGTAGCGGCGAGAATTTCCTGGGCGCGGGTGCGGCCGATGCCATAGATGTAGGTGAGCGCGATCTCCATGCGCTTATCGCGCGGGAGGTCAACGCCTACGATGCGTGCCATTGTTTCTTTTCTACTCCTCAGTAGTCGGAGGTCTGACGCTCAAGCTTCCCGCGGGATATGGTGCGGGCCTCGGCCTCCGAGCCGAGGGCTGCCTTGCGGCTGCCTGAACGCTGTCTTTTGGGTGTGTCAGCCCTGACGCTGCTTGTGGCGCAGGTTGTCGCAGATGACCATGACACGGCCATTGCGGCGAATTACCTTGCACTTATCGCAGATGGGCTTAACGCTGGGCTTTACCTTCATGATTCCTTCATTCGCTCTCGGCGTGCCTGGACGCAACCGCTCGGGACGCGCCGGGGGCGACGATCACTTGTAGCGGTAGACGATGCGGCCGCGGGACAGGTCGTAGGGGCTCAACTCGACTACAACCCGGTCCTCAGGGAGGATTCGGATGTAGTGCTGTCGCATCTTGCCCGAGATGTGGGCGAGGACGAGGTGTCCGTTGGTCAGTTCCACTCGGAACGACGCATTAGGAAGCGCCTCGACCACGGTGCCTTCGACCTCGATGACTCCGTCTTTCTTGGCCATGAACTCCACTCACATTAGTTGACTGGTTTTCGGGCGCGGCAAAACGCCCGAGGATCAACTATACGCGAAGATGTGCCGCTTCTCAACCACAGGGACCTGATGGTCCCTGGAGAGGGCCGATGCTGGGGCTGGCTTGTGTAGGCAACGCCCGCGATCGTGGCTCAAGTTGGCACGAGACGTGAGCTCGCAAGCTTCTCTTAAGCGGTAGCCCCATTCTACCTCTCGCCGCGCCACCGAGGTGACCGCGGCATCGTCCCTTCTGTCTTACGTGCCGGGGGCGAAGCGCATGGAGGCTGCCGGCTGCTCCGCCGCCTGTCGGGAACCGCGGCCCGGGACCGGACGCGGTGGGAGTGCTCGTGGAACGCGCATGTGCCATGGAGATGCCGGGTTTGGCGCGGATGTGTCGTCCGCGTGACTGGCGCGATCCGTCATCCACGCCGGAGGAGCCCCAGGTGGCGTTGCGCTGTGACGCTCGGTGATGGTGTGTTCAACCAGGTGGCGCACCTCGGGCCTGCGGTGCCGCGTGAGTTGTGTCAGCAAAGACTGGGGCACGGCAGCATTGCGAACCACGGCCTTCACCACGAACGGGTCCCTGTCCCCTGCGAGTAGTTCGAGGACCGTGGCACCCGCACTGGGGTGACTGGCGACTGCACTGCGCACCGCGCTGCGGCCATCGTGCGCCAGTGTCACCAAGACTCCGAAGGCGCAATCGTGGCGCCTGGCCAGCGCCTCGCGAACGCCCGAGTCGCGGTGCCTCGCCAGTTTGAGCATGCGTTCGAGGCTCAAGTCAGCGCCTTCAGCGATGTGCTGCTCCGGCGACTGTTTTCGTGGGGAATGACTAAACGACAGCCCGGACGCAGCCATGTAGGCGCGCGACCAAGAGCCGTCGTCCATTCCGCGCACCATCGTCGCTCCCCACCACCGTCAGTTATCGTGAGGACCGAACGTACGTGGCGGGGATTGCTACCGACTGTCGGCAAGGTGGCCGGCATGTGAATGCCGCGTGAAGAAGCGAAGTTGGAACTCGGGTCAGAAGCCGCTGGTACCTGTGGGGTGCTGGGGCACGGCCGGCGTGGCGTCGCGGGTGACTTCCGCGCCATCGGGAAAGCGCAGAACCGCGCCAGAGCCATCCGCGCTGGGCGTGTCCCGCGTGATGAAGCGCTGCGGTGGCGCCGCGGCTTGGGTGGGCCTGGGCTCATTGAGTCGGGCTGAGGCAGCCGCGCGCACCGCGGGCTTCTTGTGGAACGCGAGGCGCTCCACCAAGGCGCTGTCCGCAGCGGGATTGCCCAGGACCGCCACAACAACCTCGATATGACGATCCGTGGCGAGGTGCTCGAGCACAGGGTGAGTCACCGCGCTGTTGGCAGCCAAGGCGACCCGGACATCGAGAGTGCGGTCGTGAGCGAGCGTGGCCATGAGCCCAATCGGGATGTCAGCACGGGACGCGACCGCTTCGCGCACCACGGCGTTCTTGCTCTGGCCGAGTGCCGCCAGGTCTGCCTTGTGCACGACAGGTTGGCGTGCGCGCTCCACTTCGTCGCTCGCCCCGGGGGCATATTGGAAGCCACGTGCCATGAGCCACCTCCCTATCGCTCCAGACTTTGTTGTCGGATGCGACATGGGAAGGCTATCGAGCCCGGGTGTCAGCGACGTGCCGGCGTTGTCACAAGTGTGTGAACTGGGGTGGAATGCCTCACAGAGGCCCGCACGGGAGCGCGGAGGAGGCGCCCTTGATCGCTCGCCCGCTAGTCGAGGGGCGTGGGCTCAACGCCAAACGGCGCCAGTCCCTTGAGGCCACCATCAGCGGCCGTGAGGACCCAGATCCCGTCGTCATGCACGGCAATCGAGTGCTCCCAATGCGCACCCCTGCTGCCGTCGGCAGACACGATTGTCCAGTCATCGTCGAGGACCTTGCTGTCCTCGGTCCCTAACACCAGCATCGGCTCGATTGCGACACACATGCCGGGCTTAACCCGGGGGTGGCGGCCCCGCGTGCGGTAGTTCAGGACGTCCGGAGGCTGGTGCATGGCGGTACCGATTCCATGGCCCACGTAACCGACAAGCGGGTGTAGACCCGCAGCATCGGCCACATCCTCGATCGCTGCCCCCACCTCATCAAGACGATTCGCGGTCGCAAGCGCCGCGATACCGGCCCACAGGGACCGGCGCGTCTGCTCGACCAACTGCACGTCGCGCTTGGACAGCGGCTCGCCAATGATGAAGCTGATTGCTGAGTCGCCGTGCCAGCCGTCGACAATCGCGCCGCAATCGACTGAGACGACGTCCCCGGGTTCGAGGACCTTGTCCCCCGGGATGCCGTGCACGATCTCTTCGTTGACCGACACACACGCCGTGGCTGGGAAGCCGTGATAGCCGAGGAAGTTGGAGGTCGCTCCCGCGTCCTCAATCACCGCCGCCGTGGCGTCGCCGACATCGCGCGTGGTGGCACCCGGAACCGCAGCCGCCTTCGCGGCTGCGAGCGCGCGCTCGACGATCAGCCCAGCTTGAGCCATGACCCGCATCTGTTCGCGGGTCTTGTACTCGATCCGTTGACTCATCGCCGCGCGCCAGAAGCGTTAGCGGGACTCGACGGCGGTGACGATGCGCTCAGTGACCTGGTCGATCTCACCAAGTCCGTCGACCTGCACGAGCAGACCGCGGCCCTCGAAGAACGCGGTGAGCGGTGCAGTCTGCGTGGCGTAGACCGACAGACGCTTGCGGATCACTGGCTCGGTGTCATCCGAGCGGCCTTCGATCTCAGCGCGGTTGATCAGACGCTTCGTCACCTCGTCAGAGTCCGCCGTGATCTCGATGGCGACATCCAGGATCACACCGAGGTCCGACAGCATTCCGTCGAGCTCGACAGCCTGCTCCGGGTTGCGGGGATAGCCGTCGAGAAGGAAACCTGGCTCGACGTCGTCCTCCGAGAGGCGGTCACGCACCATGGCATTCGTCACCTCATCCGGGACGAGCGCGCCAGCCGACATGTACTCCTGCGCCTTGAGGCCGAGTTCGGTCTTGCCGGAAACGTTCGCGCGGAAGATGTCGCCAGTTGAGATGGCGGGGATCCCGTAGCGCTCGGCGAGGCGAGCGGCCTGGGTTCCCTTACCTGCTCCGGGAGGACCGAGGAGAACGATACGCATTACTTCAAGAACCCTTCGTAGTGGCGCTGCTCCAGCTGCGACTGGATGCGCTTGACGGTGTCCAGACCCACACCCACAAGGATGAGGACGGATGCGCCGCCAAATGGGATAGATGCACTCAGGCCAAGAGCCACGAACACGATGGTCGGCAACAGGGCCACGATCGCCAGGTACAGCGATCCAGCGGCCGTGATGCGCGACAGCACGTATGCGAGGAAGTCGGCCGTGGGCTTGCCGGGACGGATGCCCGGCACGAATCCGCCGTACTTCTTCATGTTGTCAGCGACGTCAGTTGGGTTGAACGTAATCGCTGTGTAGAAGTAGGCGAAGAAGATGATCATCAAGGTGAAGAACAAGATGTTCAACGGCGCACCGGGGTCCGCAATGTGCGTCTGCATCCACAAGACCCAATCGGACGGGTCGTTGCCGGAGAACTGCACGATCACCGACGGCAACGTCAGAAGCGACGAAGCGAAGATCACCGGGATGATGCCGGCCATGTTGATCTTCATCGGAATGTACGTCGAGGAGCCGCCCAGCATGCGACGGCCAACCATGCGCTTGGCGTACTGCACAGGGATACGGCGCTGCGACTGCTCGATGAAGACGACCACGGCAATGATCACGAGGACCAGGCCGGCGACAAGGATGGAGTTGCGGACGCCGTCCGAGGAGTTCCAGATGGTCGACGCTGCACCCGGGAACGACGCTGCGATAGACGTGAAGATCAGCAGCGACATGCCGTTACCGACACCGCGCTCAGTGATCCGTTCACCCAACCACATGATCAGGATGGTTCCCGCAGTCATCGTCAGGATCATGACGGCAATCACGTACCAGGAATCATCAGGGATGATCGGGAACGCGCACCCTGGGAAGAACGCATCATTGCGTGCCAGAGTGATGTAGGACGCGGACTGCAAAGCCGCGAATCCAAGCGTGATGTAGCGCGTGTACTGGGTCAGCTTGGCCTGGCCCTCGGGACCTTCCTTGTACAGGGTCTCGAAACGAGGGATCAGGACGCGCAGTAGCTGCACGATGATCGACGCGGTGATGTAGGGCATGATGCCCAGCGCGAAGACCGAAAGTTGGAGAAGCGCTCCACCCGAGAAGAGGTTGAGGATCGCGAACGCCGAGTTGCTCGACGCGGTCGATGCACACAGCTGGACGTTCTCGTAATCCACGCCTGGGGTAGGGATCGCCACACCCATGCGGTAAATGACGATGATGCCCAGCGTGAACAGAAGCTTCTTGCGTAGATCCGGCGTGCGGAACGCGCTCACGAAGCCTTTCAGCATTGATCCTCCACAGTTTGGGCCCACCGTCGGGCCATATGAGCGGGGCGGGCCACGCTCACGCGTAACCCGCCCCCGACTCTAGTCTGGCTAGCTCTCGTTCACCGAACCGCCGGCAGCCTCAATCTTGGACTTCGCCGACTGCGAAACCTTATCGGCATCGACGATCTCGATCTTGACGGCGATGTCGCCCTCACCGAGAACCTTGACGGGCTGGTTCTTGCGGACCGCTCCCTTGTCGACCAGATCAGCCTTGGTGATCTTGCCGCCCTTGGGGAAGAGCTCGGCGATCTGAGCCACGTTCACGACCTGGTAGGTCACCTTGAACGGGCTCTTGAAGCCGGGCAGCTTCGGGATACGCATGTGGATGGGCGTCTGACCACCCTCGAAGCGCTCGGGCACCTGGTAACGGGCGCCGGTTCCCTTGGTACCGCGACCTGCAGTCTTACCCTTCGATGCCTCACCACGACCCACACGGGTCTTCTTGGTGTGCGCACCCTCAGCGGGGCGCAGGTGGTGCATCTTCAGGGTGGTGACCTTGGCCTCAGGCTCAGCCTTGGCGGCCGCGGGCTTCTTAGCCGCAGCAGCCTTCTTAGGCGTTGCCTTCTTAGCAGCGGGCTTGTCAGCCGCATCCGCCTTCTTCTCAGCGGTCGCCTTGGAGGCCGTGGCCTTCTTGGCGGCAGGCTTCTTAGCCGCGGCCGACGAGCTGGCCTTCTTTGCGGCCGGCTTCTTGGCCGCGGGCTTCTTGTCCGCGGTCTCGTCGGCGGGAGTCTTGTTCTCCTCAGCCATTACTCAACCTCCTCCACGGCAACCAGGTGGTCAACCGCCTTGACCATCCCGCGAATTTCGGGACGGTCTTCCTTCACGACGATGTCGCCGATGCGCTTCAGTCCGAGCGACCGCAGAGTTTCGCGGTGCTGCGGCTTGATGCCGATCGTCGACTTCTTCTGCTGGACCTTCAGTCGTGCCATCGTCACTTCACCCCCGCTGCCTGCGCGCGGAGCATCGCGGCCGGAGCCACGTCTTCCACGGGCAGTCCGCGACGAGCCGCGACAGCTTCAGGCTGCTCGAGACCCTGGAGGGCCGCGACGGTGGCGTGCACGATGTTGATTGCGTTGGACGAGCCAAGCGACTTCGACAGAACGTCGTGGATACCGGCGCACTCGAGTACGGCGCGCACGGGTCCACCCGCGATTACACCGGTACCCGGTGCAGCGGGGCGAAGGAACACGACGCCAGCTGCGGCTTCACCCTGCACCTGGTGCGGGATGGTGCCCTGGATGCGGGGAACGCGGAAGAAGTTACGCTTCGCTTCCTCGACACCCTTGGAGATCGCCGATGGGACCTCCTTGGCCTTGCCGTAGCCCACGCCGACGTTACCTTCACCGTCGCCCACGACCACGAGGGCGGTGAAGCTGAAGCGACGACCACCCTTCACGACCTTGGAGACGCGGTTGATGGTGACCACGCGTTCGATGAACTTGTTGTCAGGCTCGTTGCCGCGGCCATTGCCGCGACGGTTGCTGTTGTCAGCCATACGAATTCCTTATCCTGGACCCGGCTACAGAGCCAGGCCACCCTCTCGGGCGCCGTCTGCGACCGCGGCCACACGACCGTGGTACTTGTTGCCACCGCGGTCAAAGACCACGGATTCGATGCCGGCTGCCTTGGCGCGCTCAGCGACAAGCTCTCCGACCTTGGTGGCCTTGGCGGTCTTGTCGCCGTCCAGCGAGCGGACGTCGGCCTCGAGAGTCGAGGCAGACGCAAGCGTCTTGCCGACGGTGTCGTCCACGATCTGCGCCACCATGTGGCGGGACGAACGGGTCACGACCAGGCGCGGACGCGCTGTGGTGCCCGAGATCTTCTTGCGCAGGCGGAAGTGACGGCGCTTGCGCTGAACCGTCTTCCCCTTGCCCTTGATGGTGATAGCCATGGCTTACTTACCCGTCTTTCCTGCCTTGCGGCGAACCTGCTCACCCGCGTAGCGCACACCCTTGCCCTTATAGGGCTCCGGGGGACGAACCTTGCGGATGTTGGCAGCGACTTCGCCGACCTGCTGCTTATCGATACCGGAGACCGAGAACTTCGTCGGACCGTCGACCGCGAACGTGATGCCTTCAGGAGGGTTGATCACGACGGGGTGCGAGAAGCCGAGTGCGAACTCAAGGTCCGAACCCTTCAAGGCGACGCGGTAACCCGTGCCGACAATCTCGAGTTTCTTTTCGTATCCGTTGGTCACACCCTCGACCATGTTGGAGATCAGGGTGCGCGTCAGGCCGTGCAGCGACTTGGACACACGCTCGTCGTCAGGACGCGAGACGGTGATGCCGTCTTCGCCCTGCGAGACCGTGATGGGCGACGCAACGGTGTGCGACAAGGTGCCCTTGGGGCCCTTGACCGAAACCAGTGCGTCCTCGATTGTGACGTCTACGCCGCCGGGAACCGGGACGGGGTACTTTCCAATGCGTGACATAAGAGTGCTCCTTCCCGACTTACCAGACGAACGCGACGACTTCGCCGCCGACGCCCTTCTTCTCGGCCTCACGGTCCGTCAGCAGACCGGAGGAGGTGGACAGGATCGCGACACCAAGACCGCCGAGCACCTTCGGGAGGTTGGTCGACTTTGCGTACACGCGCAGGCCCGGCTTGGACACGCGGCGCACGCCAGCGAGCGAACGCTCGCGGTTGGGGCCGTACTTCAGGGTCAGCGTGAGGGTCTTGCCCACCTCTGCGTCGGTCGTTTCCGAGCCAGAGATGTAGCCCTGCTGCTCCAAGATGGTGGCAATGTTTGCCTTCAGCTTGGAGTGCGGCATAGACACGGTCTCGTGGTATGCCGCATTCGCGTTGCGCAGACGGGTCAACATGTCTGCGATGGGGTCAGTCATCGTCATGAGTTTTGAACTCTTCCTCGCCATGGTTTCCGCGCATCTGCGCGGACCTGTGGCGTAGTGGTTTTACCAGCTGCTCTTGGTGATGCCGGGAAGCTCACCAGCGTGGGCCATCTCACGGAAGCACACGCGGCAGAGGCCGAACTTGCGGTACACGGAGTGCGGACGGCCGCACCGCTGGCACCGAGTGTAGGCGCGCACAGCAAACTTCTGCTTGCCAGCCGCCTTGTTCTTCAGGGCAGTCTTCGCCATGTCACTTCTCCTTGAACGGGAAGCCCAGCTGCTTCAGCAGCGAGCGGCCCTCGGCGTCGGTCGTCGCGGTGGTCACCACAGTGATGTCCATTCCGCGGACGCGGTCGATCTTGTCGACGTCGATCTCATGGAACATCGACTGCTCCGTGAGACCGAACGTGTAGTTGCCGGTGCCGTCGAACTGCTTGGGGCTGAGTCCGCGGAAGTCGCGGATACGCGGCAGTGCGATGGACAGCAGACGGTCGAGGAACTCCCACATGCGGTCGCCACGCAAGGTGACGTGCGCGCCGATGGGCTGGCCCTCGCGGAGCTTGAACTGCGCGATGGACTTCCGAGCCTTGGTCACCTGCGGCTTCTGACCGGTGATGGCCGTGAGGTCCGAGATGGCGCCCTCAATCAGCTTCGAGTCCTTCGCTGCATCGCCAACACCCATGTTGACCACGATCTTGGTGAGACCAGCAACCTGGTTCACGTTCTCGTGCCCAAACTCCTCCTGGAGCTTGGCGATGATCTCCGAGCGGTACTTCTCCTTCAGCCGTGGCTGAGTCGTAGCGGTGCTCATTCGACGTCCTTACCCGAGCGCTTGGCGACGCGCACACGCTTGGTGCGAGTACGGCCGTCCTGCTCGACCTCCGCCGTGCGGTAACCCACACGAGTGCCCTTCTTGGTCTCCGGGTCCACGAGCATCACGTTCGAGATGTGCATCGCTGCCTCTACCTCGACGATGCCGCCCGACTGGTTGTCACGACTGGTGCCCGGCTTGATGTGCTTGGTGACGCGGTGAACGCCCTCAACCAACACGCGGTCGCGCTCCTTGTCGATCTCGAGCACGCGGCCCTGCTGACCACGGTCGCGTCCGGCGATGACGACAACGAGGTCGCCCTTCTTGATCTTCGCCATCAGATAACCTCCGGTGCCAGCGAGATGATCTTCATGAACTTGCGGTCACGCAGCTCACGACCCACGGGGCCGAAGATGCGAGTTCCACGGGGCTCGCCCGTTTCCGCGCTCTTGAGAATCACAGCGGCGTTCTCATCGAACTTGATGTAGGAACCGTCGGGACGACGGCGCTCCTTGGTCGTGCGGACGATGACGGCCTTGACCACATCGCCCTTCTTGACGTTGCCGCCAGGGATTGCATCCTTGACGGTGGCGACAATCGTGTCGCCAATGCCGGCGTAGCGACGCTTCGAACCACCGAGCACACGGATGACAAGGATCTCCTTGGCACCAGTGTTGTCGGCGACTCGTAGTCGCGACTCCTGCTGAATCATGTCTGTCTCCTGTCGTCTGGTTCTCGCCCGGCAGCACCGAACGAGCCTGGTCGAACGTTAGTTACTTGGCCTTCTCGACGATTTCGACGAGACGCCACCGCTTTGAAGCGGACAGCGGACGGGTCTCCATGACAACGACGAGGTCGCCGATACCGGCGGTGTTGTTCTCGTCGTGTGCCTTGATCTTGCTGTTTTGACGGATGACCTTGCCGTAGAGGGGGTGCTTTACGCGGTCCTCAACGTCAACGGTGATGGTCTTGTCCATCTTGTCGCTCACGACGTAGCCGCGGCGGACCTTGCGGTCTGCGCGCTGCTCGTCGGAAGCGGTGCTGGTCTTGTCAGTAGACATGTTGGCTCTTCCTTACTCGGCCGACGCCGTGGGGGCCGTGCGGATTCCGAGCTCGCGCTCGCGCAGGATCGTGTAGATGCGGGCGATGTCGCGCTTGACTGCCTTGAGGCGGCCGTGGTTTTCCAGCTGGCCGGTGGCCGACTGGAAACGGAGGTTGAACAGCTCCTCCTTGGCCTTGCGCAGCTCGTCCACGAGACGCTCGTTCTCCATGGCATCGAGCTCGCTTGGCATCAGGCCCTTGGTACCGATAGCCATTAGATGTCACCACCCTCACGGGAAACGAAACGGGTCTTCATGGGGAGCTTGTGCTGAGCGCGGCTGAGCGCTTCACGAGCGAGGTCTTCCGGAACACCGGCGAGCTCGAACATGACGCGGCCGGGCTTGACGTTAGCCACCCACCACTCGGGTGAACCCTTACCGGATCCCATGCGGACCTCGGCAGGCTTCTTGGTCAGAGGACGGTCGGGGTAGATGTTGATCCACACCTTTCCGCCACGCTTGATGTGACGGGTCATCGCAATACGAGCCGCCTCAATCTGGCGGTTCGTGACGTACGCGGGCTCCAGTGCCTGGATGCCGTAGTCGCCGAACGAGACCTCGGTGCCGCCCTTGGCAGCGCCACTCCGCTTGGGGTGGTGCTGCTTGCGGTACTTCACACGACGGGGAATAAGCATTGTGCTTAAGCCTCCTTCTTGGCCTCGGCCGGAGCCTCAGCCGCGGGGGCCTCGGCCTTGGGAGCCTCGGCAGACTGCTGGCGGTCACGAGGACCACCCTCACGACGGGCGCCGCCACGGCCTCCACGGCCGCGCTGGGGACGGGGAGCCTTTGCCTGCTCGGCGGCCCACTCCTTCTCCGTCATGTCGCCCTTGTAGATCCACACCTTGACGCCGATGACGCCAAACGTGGTGCGGGCCTCGAAGAAGCCGTAGTCGATGTTCGCGCGCAGGGTGTGCAGGGGCACACGGCCTTCGCGGTAGAACTCCGAACGCGACATCTCAGCGCCACCAAGACGGCCCGAGCACTGGACTCGGATTCCCTTGGCGCCTGCGCGCAGCGAGGACTGAATGCCCTTACGCATTGCGCGGCGGAAGGCCACGCGGGATGCGAGCTGCTCGGCGATGCCCTGGGCGACGAGCTGTGCGTCGACCTCGGCGTTCTTCACCTCGAGGATGTTGAGCTGCACCTGCTTGCCGGTCAGCTTCTCCAAGTTGGAGCGGAGCTTGTCGGCTTCGGCGCCACGGCGACCGATGACGATGCCGGGACGAGCGGTGTGCAGGTCCACGCGGACACGCTCACGGGTGCGCTCGATCTCGACCTTCGACACGCCTGCGCGCTCGAGGCCCTGGCTCATCAGCTTGCGGATCTTGACGTCCTCGTCCACGTAGTCGCGGTAGCGCTCCCCGACCTTGGTCGAGTCGGCGAACCAGCGCGAGCGGTGGTCGGTCGTGATCCCCAGGCGGTAGCCATGCGGGTTGATCTTCTGACCCATTAGTTGGCCCCTTCCTTCACGGCAACCTCGGGTGTCGCGACGACCACGGAGATGTGGCTGCTGCGCTTGAGGATGCGGTTGGCACGACCCTGAGCACGCGGCTGAATGCGCTTCATGGTCGGACCCTCGTCGACGGTGATCTCCTTGATAACGAGCTCGCGCTCGTCGAAGCGCTCGCCTGCCGCTTCGGCCTTCTGCCGAGCGTTAGCGATCGCGGACTCGATGAGCTTGCGCACGTCGGTGGCCACCGCCTGCGGCTGGAACTTCAGCGAGGCTGCTGCCTCGGTGGCGTTCTGACCACGGACCAGGTTCACGACACGGCGAGCCTTCTGGGCGGTCACGCGAAGGTATCGCGTCTGCGCCTTGGCTTCCATCTGTACTCCTCTAACCTTCGCCGGGCGCCTTAGCGGCGGCCCTTGCGGTCGTCCTTGATGTGGCCCTTGAACGTGCGTGTGGGTGCAAACTCACCCAGCTTGTGACCGACCATCGACTCGGTGACGAACACCGGGACGTGCTTGCGGCCGTCGTGCACGGCAAAGGTGTGACCCAGGAAGTCCGGCGTAATAACGCTACGGCGCGACCAGGTCTTGATGACGTTCTTGGTACCCGCATCGTTCTGGGCGTCCACCTTCTTCTGAAGGTGGTCGTCGACGAAGGGGCCCTTCTTAAGACTGCGTGGCATTCTTCAGGCTCCTTAACGCTTGTTCTTGCCAGTACGACGACGACGGACGATGAGCTGGTCGGATTCCTTACCCGACTTGCGGGTACGGCCCTCAGGCTGTCCCCACGGCGAGACCGGGTGGCGTCCACCGGAAGTCTTGCCCTCACCACCACCGTGCGGGTGGTCCACGGGGTTCATGACGACACCACGCACGGTCGGGCGCTTGCCCTTCCAGCGCATGCGGCCGGCCTTACCCCAGTTGATGTTCGACTGCTCGGCGTTGCCGACCTCGCCGATGGTCGCACGGCAGCGAGCATCAACGTTGCGGATTTCACCGGAAGGCATGCGCAACTGCGCGAAGCGGCCCTCCTTGGCGACCAACTGGACCGAAGCACCAGCTGAACGAGCGATCTTGGCGCCACCACCGGGCTTGAGCTCAATGGCGTGAATGACGGTACCAACCGGGATGTTGCGCAGCGGCAGGTTGTTGCCGGGCTTGATGTCAGCTCCGACGCCTGCCTCTACAACGGTGCCCTGCGAAAGCTTCTCGGGGGCAATGATGTAGCGCTTCTCACCGTCTGCGTAGTGCAGCAGTGCGATGCGAGCGGTGCGGTTGGGGTCGTACTCGATGTGAGCGACGGTGGCCGGCACGCCATCCTTGTCGTGACGACGGAAGTCGATCACGCGGTAGGCACGCTTGTGGCCACCACCCTGGTGGCGAGTGGTGATGCGACCGGTGTTGTTACGGCCGCCCTTCTTGTGAAGCGGACGGGTCAACGACTTCTCGGGCTCCGTGCGCGTCACCTCGACGAAGTCGGCGACCGACGAGCCACGACGGCCCGGAGTCGTCGGCTTGTGCTTGCGAATAGCCATGGTTGCTTGAGTCCTTTACCTAGCCCACGTGGCCCGAGAAGATGTCAAGTGCTTCGCCGTCACCAACGGTGACGATCGCGCGCTTGACGTCCTTGCGCTTGCCGATCCCATAACGGGTACGACGCGCCTTGCCCTTGCGGTTGATGGTGTTGACCGAGGTGACCTTGACACCGAAGACCTGCTCGACTGCGATCTTGATCTCAGTCTTGTTGGCTCGGGGGTCGACCTCGAAGGTGTACTTGCCCTCATCCATGAGCGAGTAGCTCTTCTCCGACACGATGGGTCGGATCAGGATGTCGCGGGGGTTCTTGTTTACGGTGCTCACTTGGTCTCCTCCGCCTCAGACTCGGTGGCAACCGCGGTTGCCGACTTGCCCTTGGCAGGGCCGGCCAGGAACGCCTCAAGAGCGCCAGCGGTGAAGACGGTGTCGTCGTTCACCAGGACGTCGTAGGTGTTGAGCTGGTCGACCGCGATGACGTGGATCCACGCTGCGTTGCGCAGCGACTTCCACGAGACCTGGTCGTTACGCTCGAGCACGACCAGGGCGCTACGGCCATTGGTCAGGTTCGAGATCGCCTCGAGGGCCTTCTTGGTTGACGGGGTGTCCCCGGCGACGAGGCTCTTGAGGACGTGAACGCGGCCAGCGCGAGCACGGTCCGACAGAGCACCGCGCAGGGCGGCAGCCTTCATCTTCTTGGGGGTGCGCTGCGAGTAGTCGCGAGGCTGGGGACCGTGAACGGTTCCACCACCGGCGAACTGAGGAGCGCGAATCGAGCCCTGGCGGGCACGACCGGTGCCCTTCTGCTTGTAGGGCTTGCGGCCACCACCCGAGACATCGGCGCGGGTCTTGGTGGCGTGGGTTCCCTGGCGCGCTGCTGCGCGCTGGGCCACGACCACCTGGTGGATCAGCGGAACGTTGGTGACGACGTCGAAGACCTCAGCGGGAAGGTCGGTGGTGCCGGCCTTCTTGCCCGAAGCATCGCGCACGTCGACAGTCAGTGCATCAGCCATGGTGTCACGCACCCTTCACGGCGGAGCGGATCATAACAACGCCGCCCTTGTTGCCAGGAACCGCGCCCTTGACGAGCAGCAGGCCCTTCTCGGAGTCAACCGAGTGGACGGACAGGTTCTGGACGGTCTTGCGGTCATTACCCATGCGACCGGCCATCTTCAGGCCACGGAAAACGCGCGACGGCGTCGAAGCGCCACCGATCGATCCGGCCTTACGGTGGTTGCGGTGTGCACCGTGAGATGCGCCCACACCGTGGAAGCCGTGGCGCTTCATGACACCAGCGGTTCCCTTACCCTTCGTGGTACCGGTGACGTCAACCTTCTGGCCAGCCTCGAACACCTCAGCGGTGAGCTCCTGGCCGAGCGTGTAGTCAGCGGCGTCTGCGGTGCGGACCTCAGCCACGTGGCGGCGCGGCGTAACGCCGGCGGCCTCGAAGTGGCCCTTCAGGGGGTCCGTCACGCGACGGGGGTCAACTGTGCCGAACGCGAGTTGGACAGCTTCATAGCCGTCCTTGTCCGCGGTGCGCACCTGAGTCACAACGTTGGTGTCTACCTGAACGACGGTGACGGGGATAACCCGGCCTTCGTCGTCCCACACCTGCGTCATGCCCAGCTTCGTACCCAGCAGCGCACGCGTGGTGCGCTGGGCATTGGAAGTCGTAGTCATGGTGCTTGGTTTCCTTTTGCTGGAGTGCTTAGAGCTTGATCTCGATGTTGACGTCCGCAGGGAGGTCGAGACGCATGAGCGAGTCGACGGCCTTGGGAGTCGGGTCCACGATGTCGATGAGGCGCTTGTGAGTGCGCATCTCGAAGTGCTCGCGGGAGTCCTTGTACTTGT
Source organism: Demequina flava (assembly GCF_000975035.1). Lineage (GTDB taxonomy): Bacteria > Actinomycetota > Actinomycetes > Actinomycetales > Demequinaceae > Demequina > Demequina flava. The sequence goes on from NZ_BBRA01000001.1 coordinate 772,489, forward strand.
GAGGCGAACGGATCACACAGAACACGTTCTTCTCGGTGGGCAGCGGGACGGGGCCCACTACCGACGCACCAGCACGCGTGACCGTCTCGACGATCTTGCGAGCCGAAGAGTCGATGACCTCGTGGTCATAGCTCTTCAGCCGAATGCGGATCTTCTGTCCCGCCATGGCGTGGTTCTGCCTTTTCTCTCGTACGACTAGGTTCTCCACCTCCGACCCCCGCGCTCGGGCGTGTCGCATATCTGCGACGCACAGGCGCGCTCGCCGAAGTCAATCGGCTCGTCGTTGGTGGTGTGCGGTCGCCCACAATGGGCAACCTGAATATTGTGCCAGATTTTGCCTCGGCGCGCCACTCGAGCGGCAAGGTCCGATGCTGCACTGGCCTGGGGGCGTCCCTCACGACCGAGGTTACTCCCCTTACGGAGGTCCGACAAGCATCGGGCCTACGCACAGATGCGGGGCCCGACCGAAGTCAGGCCCCGCATCGTGAGGCTACAAAAAACTACTTGATGATCTTGGTGACGGTGCCTGAACCGACGGTGCGGCCACCCTCACGAATCGCGAAGCCCTGACCCTCTTCGAGGGCGATCGGCTGAATGAGCTCGACCGACATCTCGGTGGTGTCACCCGGCATGACCATTTCGGTGCCCTCGGGCAGCGAGATGACGCCGGTCACATCCGTGGTGCGGATGTAGAACTGCGGACGGTAGTTGGTGTAGAAGGGGTTGTGACGGCCACCCTCATCCTTGTTCAGGATGTAGACCTTGCCCTCGAAGTTGGTGTGCGGCGTGGTGGTGCCGGGCTGGACGATGACCTGTCCGCGCTCGACGTCTTCACGCTTGGTACCACGAAGCAGCAGACCGCAGTTCTCGCCGGCCCATGCCTCATCCATCTGCTTGTGGAACATCTCGATACCGGTGACCGTGGTCTTCTGGGGCTCACGGATACCGAGGATCTCGACGTCAGAGTTGATGGCAAGCTTGCCGCGCTCGACCTTACCGGTGACGACAGTTCCACGACCGGTGATCGTGAAGACGTCCTCAACGGGCATCAGGAAGGGCTTGTCCATGTCGCGCTCGGGCTCGGGGACGTTCTCGTCCACTGCCGTCATGAGCTCCTGGACCGAAGCAACCCACTTCTCGTCGCCCTCGAGCGCCTTCAGCGCCGAGACCTTGATGACGGGAGCGTTGTCGCCGTCGAAGCCCTGCGACGACAGCAGCTCGCGGACCTCCATCTCGACGAGGTCGAGGATCTCTTCGTCGTCGACCATGTCGGACTTGTTCAGCGCGACCAGCAGGTAAGGAACACCAACCTGCTTGGCGAGCAGCACGTGCTCGCGGGTCTGAGCCATAGGACCGTCGGTTGCTGCAACCACGAGGATTGCGCCGTCCATCTGGGCGGCACCGGTGATCATGTTCTTGATGTAGTCAGCGTGACCGGGTGCGTCGACGTGTGCGTAGTGACGCTTCTCGGTCTCGTACTCGATGTGCGCGATGTTGATCGTAATTCCGCGCTCGCGCTCTTCAGGAGCCTTGTCGATGTCTTCGAAAGGCGTGAAGGGGTTGAGGTCGGGGTACTGGTCGTGCAGCGTCTTCGAGATCGCAGCAGTCAGCGTCGTCTTACCGTGGTCGACGTGACCGATGGTGCCGATGTTGACGTGCGGCTTCTTCCGCTCGAACTTGGCCTTAGCCATGAGGGGTTCCTCCTGAATTATTGAGAGACTCGGGTAAAGATGCTAAGCCTTGCGGTGGCCGATGGCCATCTGGGGCGTGATCCCTACTGGTCGTATTATTTCTTATTTTCAACCGGTGGGGTTACTCGCCCCGGGTCTTGGCGATGATCTCGTCGGCTACAGCCTTCGGGACCTCCGCGTAGCTGTCGAACACCATCGAGTAGACGGCACGACCGGACGTCTTCGACCGGAGGTCGCCGACGTAGCCGAACATCTCCGACAACGGCACCAGCGCGTCAACCACCTTCACGCCGGACGCATCCGACATCTGGCGGATCTGGCCGCGACGGGAGTTGATGTCGCCGATCACGTCGCCCATGTACTCCTCGGGCGTGCGTACCTCAACGGCGAACACAGGCTCGAGCAGGACGGGCTTAGCGATGCGCGAGGCCTCCTTGAAGGCCATCGAGCCGGCGATCTTGAACGCCATCTCCGAAGAGTCGACGTCGTGGTACTGACCGTCGAGCAGCGTTGCCTTGACGCCCACAACCGGGTATCCGGCCTGGATGCCCAGCTCCATCGACGCCTGGATACCAGCGTCGACCGACGGGATGTACTCACGCGGCACGCGACCACCGGTCACGGCGTTCACGAACTCGTACTGGACCTCGGAGTCCGCGGGCAGCGGCTCGAGCGAGATCTGCACCTTCGCGAACTGGCCGGATCCACCGGTCTGCTTCTTGTGGGTGTAGTCGTACTTCTCGACCGTCTTGCGGATGGTCTCGCGGTACGCGACCTGCGGCTTACCAACGTTGGCGTCAACCTTGAACTCGCGACGCATACGGTCCACGAGGATGTCGAGGTGGAGTTCGCCCATTCCGCCGATGACGGTCTGGCCGGTCTCGTCGTCCAAACGCACGCGGAAGGTGGGGTCCTCCTCGGCGAGCTTCTGGATAGCGGTCGACAGCTTCTCCTGGTCACCCTTGGTCTTGGGCTCAATGGCCACGTCGATCACGGGCTCGGGGAAGGTCATCGATTCCAGGATCACCTGGTGGTCAGGGTTGCACAGGGTGTCGCCCGTGGTGGTGTCCTTCAGACCGATGACCGCATAGATGTGGCCAGCGGAGATGGTCTCTACCGGGTTCTCCTTGTTGGCGTGCATCTGGAACAGCTTTCCGATGCGCTCCTTCTTGCCCTTCGTGGAGTTCACGATCTGCGCGCCGGTCTCGAGGTGACCCGAGTACACGCGCACATAGGTGAGACGACCGAAGAAGGGGTGGGAGACAACCTTGAATGCCAGCGCGGAGAAGGGCTCCTCGGCGTCTGCGTGACGCTCGATCTGGATCTCTTCGTCCTTGGCGTCCACACCCTGAATGGCGGGAACGTCGAGGGGCGAGGGCAGGTAGTCGATGACTGCGTCGAGCATCGGCTGCACGCCACGGTTCTTGAAGGCCGAACCACACAGAACGGGGTAGGCCTCCGAGGCGGTCGTGAGCTTACGAATCGCGCCCTTGATCTCATCGATCGAGAGCTCTTCGCCGCCGAGGTACTTCTCAAGCAGCTCATCGTCGGTCTCAGCAACGGCCTCGAGCAGGGCAGCGCGGTATTCGTCCGCCTTGTCCTTGAGGTCCGCGGGGATCTCCGTGGTCTCGTACTCAGCACCCATGGTCACGTCGCCCTTGGCGTCGCCGGGCCAGACCTTGGCGTTCATCTCGACGAGGTCGATGATGCCCAGGAAGTCGTTCTCGGCACCGATCGGCAGCTGGATCACCAGCGGACGAGCACCAAGGCGCTTCACGATGGTCTCAACGGTGAAGTAGAAGTCCGCGCCGAGCTTGTCCATCTTGTTGACGAAGCAGATGCGCGGGACGTCGTACTTGTCCGCCTGGCGCCACACGTTCTCCGACTGGGGCTCAACGCCCTCCTTGCCGTCGAACACGGCGACAGCACCGTCGAGGACGCGCAGCGAGCGCTCAACCTCAACCGTGAAGTCCACGTGACCGGGGGTGTCGATGATGTTGATCTGGTTCTTACCCCAGAAGCAGGTCACCGCGGCCGAGGTGATCGTAATGCCGCGCTCCTGCTCCTGCTCCATCCAGTCAGTCGTCGACGCGCCGTCGTGGGTTTCACCGATCTTGTAGTTCACACCTGTGTAGAACAGGATGCGCTCGGTGGTAGTGGTCTTGCCGGCGTCGATGTGCGCCATGATGCCGATGTTGCGGACCTTGTTGAGGTCCGTGAGCACGTCCTGTGCCACGAGTGGTTCTCCTTGGGTGTGTTCGGTCGAAAGGGCCTGCGACTACCAGCGGTAGTGCGCGAACGCCTTGTTCGACTCGGCCATCTTGTGCATGTCCTCGCGACGCTTCACAGCGGCGCCAAGGCCGTTCGAGGCGTCGAGGATCTCGTTCATCAGACGCTCGGTCATGGTCTTCTCACGACGTGCGCGTGAGAAGTCGACGAGCCAGCGCAGGGCGAGCGTGGTGGAACGCGCAGGGCGCACGTCAACCGGAACCTGGTAGGTCGCGCCACCAACACGGCGGCTGCGGACCTCGAGGGCGGGACGAATGTTCTCCAGCGCGCGCTTGAGCACGACGACGGGGTCCTGACCGGACTTTTCGGCAACGCCCTCGAGCGCGCCGTAAACGATCGCCTCTGCGGTCGACTTCTTGCCATCAAGCAGCGTCTTGTTGATCAGCTGCGTGACAACGGTCGCACCGTAGACGGGGTCGTTGATGATGGGCCGCTTAGGGGCCGGTCCCTTACGAGGCATTACTTCTTCTCCCTCTTCGCGCCGTAACGGCTGCGAGCCTGCTGGCGGCCCTTGACACCCTGGGTGTCAAGCGATCCGCGGACAATCTTGTAGCGAACACCGGGGAGGTCCTTCACACGGCCACCGCGCACGAGCACGATCGAGTGCTCCTGCAAGTTGTGACCCTCACCGGGGATGTAGGCCGTGACCTCGATGCCACTGGACAGGCGGACACGTGCCACCTTGCGCAGAGCGGAGTTCGGCTTCTTAGGGGTCGTCGTGTAGACGCGCGTGCACACGCCGCGACGCTGGGGGCTTGACTTAAGCGCCGGGGTCTTGGTCTTGCCCGGCTTGTCTTGCCGGCCCTTCCGAACCAGCTGCTGAATCGTAGGCACTACTTCTCCGTTTGGTCGTTGGACTAAAACTCGTGGTGGTGCGACCCCCGCGCCCGGGCGTGTCGCTCCTGTGGTGAGCGCACCCGAAAGGGGCACACTAGAAGGCCCGACGGTGCGGGCACGAGTATCAACAATACTCGCCACACGCCCTTGCGTCAAAGCGAATCTCTTGGCGGGCGTGGTATGGCACTTCCGCGGTGGACTCCACCGTCGTGGACCCTCCACCATACCTGGATCATCGCCTCTACGCGAGGACCTCTGTCCTAGGCGGGGGAAGCCAGGCGTGTGGCGACCTACAATGGGCACGTTCAGACGATTGCCAACGCGGGGAGGGGGGCTGAGATGGCGACCCCTCCGGGATGGTATCCCTCCCACTCCGGCGTTCCCGGCGAGTTGCGCCAGTGGGACGGCGAGCACTGGACCGCAGACTTCGATCCTCCGCGACCGTTCCTCGAAGCTGACCTGTGGACTCCCCCACCAGCACGCGTGTCAGACCCTGCTTTGCAGGATGCTCCCCCGGCGACAGCGCCGCCACTTCCCAGGCCGGCTGCGTCGGGCGCCGCGCTGAGTCCCCGCTCCGACCTGCCGCAGCCACCTCGCGACCGCGCGACGCCGTCGATCGCGCGTCGATGGGGAGGACTGATTGTGGGGGCCTTCGCTGCCGTCGCTTTGTGGGCTGGGCTGGGAGTGATCACCGACGGCGGCGCCGGAATACCGCCTGCCAGTGCGCGGGCCATGCTCGACGTGTCCACGACGGTGCCGGCCGATCTCGAATCGAGCGACCTGGACTCTGCGGAGGCGTTCGCCGCCTCGCTACCTCGCACCCGCGACAACGAGGGGTCCTACGTCACCACAGCCGCGACGATGGCCGATGCCTTCAGCTCTGAACTGCGCTGGCACGAGTACGCGAGCTATGGGCTATGCAGCACTGGCGATCACGGTGATGCCGAGTTTGTCCTCGCGGCATACTGCCCGCTCGATCCCGGCACAGTACTGCTGAACTCCTCGAACAGCTCGTATCCGGACTTCCTTTACTACGAGGCCTTCGTGTCTGTGGTCGCCCACGAGTTGGCACACAAAATCATCGACAGTCGCTGCGGCTCGACCGACCCTGGCATCGAGGGTGTGCACTACGAGGGCCTGACGAACTCCTATGCCGTGGCATTCCTCGGCGCTTCCCGGACAGACCTCGCGGTCACCATGGACGGATTCGAGGAATACCAGATGACGTCCGCCTCCGACGCTGCGGCGCAACGCGTCAACCAAGGCGACTGCTCCTAGCCCACGGATCCCAGCATCGGCCCGCTGCAGAGGCCGACACCCCTGGCACAGCGCCCACAACGCAACAAGCCCGGCCCCACCGTGAGGTGGAACCGGGCTTGTTGGCTAGACGCGGTTAGTCGCGCGGGAGCTCGAACTCCTCCAGCGGCACGGCTTCGCCGGTGCCTTCGGAGAACATCTGACCATCCCACTCCTCGTACCCGAAGGTCGGGAACAGGTTGTTCTTGGCCTCCTCCGTGGGCTCGACCGTCGCAGTGCGGTACTGGTGCAGACCGGTACCCGCGGGGATCAGCTTTCCGAGGATGACGTTCTCCTTGAGGCCCAGCAGCGGGTCGGACTTGCCCGACAGTGCTGCCTCAGTGAGGACGCGCGTGGTCTCCTGGAACGATGCGGCCGACAGCCACGACTCGGTAGCCAGCGACGCCTTGGTGATACCCATGAGCTCGGGGCGGGCCGATGCCGGCTTGCCACCCTTCGTCACGGTCTCACGGTTGGCACGCTCGAACCGGGCGCGCTCGACGAGCTCACCAGGCAGCAGCGGTGCTTCGCCAGCCTCGAGGACGGTCACGCGGCGCAGCATCTGGCGCACGATGACCTCGATGTGCTTGTCGTGGATCTCCACACCCTGCGAGCGGTACACGTTCTGAACCTCGTCCACCAGGTGCTTCTGGGTGGCGCGGGGGCCCAGGATACGAAGGACCGACTTGGGGTCCACCGCACCGGCGATCAGCTGCTGGCCGACCTCCACGTGCTCGCCGTCCTGCACAAGCAGGCGCGAACGCTTGGTGACGGGGAACTCGATGACCTCGTCGCCGTTGTCAGGGGTGACAACCAGGCGGCGCATGGCCTCCGAGTCATCCACCTTCAGGGTTCCCGCGACCTCGGAGATCGGAGCCTCACCCTTGGGGGTACGGGCTTCGAAGAGCTCCTGGACACGGGGCAGGCCCTGCGTGATGTCATCCGCGGACGCGACACCACCGGTGTGGAAGGTACGCATCGTCAGCTGGGTTCCGGGCTCACCGATCGACTGAGCGGCGACAATACCGACGGCCTCGCCGATGTCGACGAGCTCACGCGTGGCGAGCGAGCGACCGTAGCAGCGGGCACAGGTACCGACGGCCGATTCACAGGTCAGCACGGAGCGGACCTTGATCTCGGTTGCGCCGGACGCCATCAGAGTGTCGATCACGACATCGCCGATGTCCTCGCCAGCCTTGCCGACGATGTTGCCATCGGCGTCCGCGACGTCCTGCGCGAGCGTACGCGCGAAGACCGAGGTCTCCACACGCTCGTGCTTGACGACCTCGCCACCAGCGGTGGTCTCGACGATCGGCATGTTCAGGCCACGCTCGGTGCCACAGTCGTCTTCGCGAACGATGACGTCCTGCGACACGTCCACCAGACGACGGGTCAGGTAACCCGAGTCAGCGGTACGCAGCGCGGTGTCAGCCAGACCCTTACGAGCACCGTGGGTCGCGATGAAGTACTCGAGAACCGACAGGCCCTCGCGGTAGTTCGACTTGATGGGCCGAGGGATGATCTCACCCTTCGGGTTGGCCACCAGGCCTCGCATACCGGCGATCTGACGGACCTGCATCCAGTTACCACGAGCACCCGAACCCACCATGGTGTGCACGGTGTTGTACTTCGGGAACGACTCACGCATAGCGCGGTCGACCTCGTTGGTTGCCTGGGTCCAGATCTCGATGAGCTCCTGACGACGCTCATCGTCGGTGATCAGACCGGTCTCGTACTGGACCTGGACCTTCTCCGCCTGAGCCTCGTAGTTCTCAAGGATCTGCTGCTTCTGAGCAGGCATCGCCACGTCGCCAATACCGATCGTCACACCGGAGCGCGTAGCCCAGTGGAAGCCGGCCGACTTGAGCGCGTCAAGCGAGGCAGCAACCTCGACCTTGGGGTAACGCTCGGCGAGGGTGTTGACGATGTCGCCAAGCACCTTCTTGTCGACGTCGCGGTTGACGTACGGGTACGACACCGGGAGCAGCTCGTTGAACAGCGCGCGGCCCAGGGTGGTCTCGAGGATGAAAGGTGCACCCTCGACGTGGCCCTCAGGCAGCGAGACACCAGCGGGCGGAACCGTCTGTCCGTCAACGCGGAGCTTGATCTGCGCGTTCAGCGAGATCTCACCAGCGTCGAACGCCATCTGAGCCTCGGAGGTGGTGGTGAAGGCCTGGCCTTCACCCTTGTCTCCGGGCTTGTGGAGCGACAGGTGGTACAGACCGATGATCATGTCCTGCGAAGGCATGGTCACCGGGCGGCCGTCCGACGGCTTCAGGATGTTGTTGCTCGACAGCATCAGCACACGGGCTTCAGCCTGTGCCTCAGCGCTCAGCGGCAGGTGAACTGCCATCTGGTCACCATCGAAGTCAGCGTTGAACGCACCACACACCAGCGGGTGCAGGTGGATGGCCTTGCCCTCGACCAGCTGAGGCTCGAAGGCCTGGATGCCGAGACGGTGCAGGGTGGGCGCGCGGTTCAGCAGCACGGGGTGCTCGGTGATGACCTCTTCGAGGACATCCCACACCTCGGGACGCGAACGCTCGACCATGCGCTTTGCGGACTTGATGTTCTGTGCGTGGTTGAGCTCAACCAGGCGCTTCATCACGAACGGCTTGAACAGCTCCAGAGCCATCTGCTTAGGCAGACCACACTGGTGCAGCTTCAGGCGCGGACCCACAACGATGACCGAACGGCCCGAGTAGTCCACACGCTTTCCGAGCAGGTTCTGACGGAAACGACCCTGCTTGCCCTTGAGCATGTCGGAGATCGACTTCAGGGGGCGGTTACCAGGACCGGTGACCGGGCGACCACGGCGGCCGTTGTCGAACAGTGCGTCGACGGCCTCCTGCAGCATGCGCTTCTCGTTGTTCACGATGATCTCGGGGGCACCGAGGTCAAGGAGACGCTTGAGGCGGTTGTTGCGGTTGATCACGCGGCGGTACAGGTCATTGAGGTCGGAGGTCGCAAAGCGGCCACCGTCCAGCTGCACCATGGGACGCAGGTCCGGCGGGATGACCGGGACGGCGTCCAGCACCATGCCGGTAGGCGCGTTCGTGGTCGTCAGGAATGCGTTGACGACCTTGAGGCGCTTGAGCGCACGGGTCTTCCGCTGGCCCTTGCCGTTGGCGATGATGTCGTGCAGCAGCTCGGCTTCGGCCTCGAGGTCGAAGGACTCCAGACGCTTCTGGATAGCCTCTGCACCCATCGAACCCTTGAAGTACGGGCCATAGCGGCGCGACAGCTCGCGGTAAAGCAGCTCGTCGCCCTCGAGGTCCTGGACCTTGAGGCTCGTGAAGCGGTCGAACACGGCGTCGAGGCGCTCGATCTCGGCGTCTGCGCGCTTACGCAGGTTCGCCATCTCGCGCTCAGCGCCGTCCTTGATCTTGCGCTTCACATCGGCCTTGGCACCCTCAGCCTCAAGTTCGGCGAGGTCCTTCTCCAGCTTCTCGGCGCGGTTGTTGATGTCCACGTCGCGCTGGTTGGCGATGTACTTCTTCTCGTTCTCGATCTCGTTGCGGAGCTCGGGCAGATCGCGGTGACGCGCATCCTCATCGACCTCGGTGACCATGTAGGCCGCGAAGTAGATGACCTTCTCGAGGTCCTTGGGAGCCAAGTCGAGCAGGTAACCCAAGCGCGAGGGAACGCCCTTGAAGTACCAGATGTGCGTCACGGGAGCGGCGAGCTCGATGTGACCCATGCGCTCACGACGAACGCGCGAGCGGGTCACCTCAACACCGCAGCGCTCACAGACGATGCCGCGATAGCGGACACGCTTGTACTTACCGCAACCGCACTCCCAGTCGCGAGTAGGTCCGAAGATCTTCTCGCAGAACAGGCCGTCCTTTTCAGGCTTCAGCGTGCGGTAGTTGATGGTCTCGGGCTTCTTGACCTCACCGTGCGACCAGGTACGGATGTCCTCGGCCGTAGCCAGGCCGATGCGCAGGTCGGCGAATTCATTCACGTCAAACATTTATTGAGACGCCTACTTTCAGATCTCGTCGACGCTGGACGCGTCCGGGCGGCTGGACAGGGAAATACCGAGCGACTCGGCGGCCTGATAGGCGTCCTCTTCGGACTCGCCCATCTCAACCGTCTGGCCCTCAGCGTTCAGGACCTCGACGTTCAGGCACAGGGACTGCATTTCCTTCATCAGGACTCGGAAGGACTCCGGGAGGCCTGGGTCAGGGATGTTCTGTCCCTTCACGATGGCCTCGTAGACCTTCACACGACCCACCACGTCATCGGACTTGATGGTCAGGAGCTCCTGCAGAGCGTAGGCAGCGCCGTACGCCTCAAGTGCCCAGACCTCCATCTCACCGAATCGCTGGCCACCGAACTGCGCCTTACCACCGAGCGGCTGCTGGGTGATCATCGAGTACGGACCAGTCGAACGTGCGTGAATCTTGTCGTCGACCAAGTGGTGCAGCTTCAGAATGTACTTGTAACCCACGGCCACGGGCTCGGGGAACGGCTCACCGGAACGGCCGTCGAACAGACGTGCCTTTCCGTTCTCGTTTACCATGCGCTCGCCGTCGCGGTTGGGGTTGATGACCTCACGCAGGTTCAGCAGCGTGGCCTCTTCCAGACCGTCGAACACCGGGGTCGCAACCGGGGTGCCCGGCTCCGACTTGATGGCGCCCTTGGGCAGCTTCGAAGCAACCTCGGGGTTGTCCGTCGCGTCCCAGCCGTTCTTGGCAACCCAGCCGGTGTGGGTCTCGAGGACCTGACCGACGTTCATGCGGCCAGGAACACCCAGCGGGTTCAGGATGACGTCGACAGGCGTGCCGTCCTCGAGGAACGGCATGTCCTCGACAGGCAGGATCGTCGAGATGACGCCCTTGTTGCCGTGACGACCGGCGAGCTTGTCACCCTCGGAGATCTTGCGGCGCTGCGCGATGTAAACGCGAACCAGCTGGTTCACGCCTGCGGGCAGGTCGTCGCCGTCCTCTTCAGTGAACACGCGGACACCGATGACGGTGCCGGTCTCGCCGTGGGGAACCTTGAGCGAGGTGTCGCGAACTTCACGGGCCTTCTCACCGAAGATGGCGCGCAGGAGGCGCTCCTCGGGGGTCAGCTCGGTCTCACCCTTGGGCGTGACCTTGCCGACGAGGATGTCACCGGCGCGGACCTCGGCACCAATACGGACGATGCCGCGCTCGTCGAGGTCAGCGAGGACCTCTTCCGAAGCGTTCGGGATCTCACGGGTGATCTCTTCTGGGCCCAGCTTGGTGTCACGGGCGTCGACCTCGTGCTCCTCGATGTGAATCGAGGACAACGTGTCGTCCTGAACGAGGCGCTGCGACAGGATGATCGCGTCCTCGTAGTTGTGACCTTCCCAGCACATGAATGCGACGAGCAGGTTCTTACCGAGCGACAGCTCTCCACCGTCGGTCGAGGGACCATCGGCGAGGACGGACCCGTCCACGACCTTGTCACCCTCGTCGACGAGCACGCGCTGGTTGTAGCTGGTGCCCTGGTTGGAACGCTGGAACTTGGAGATCTTGTACGAGCCGGTCGTGCCGTCGTCGTTCGCGATCGTCACGAGGTCAGAGCTGACCTCGGTGACCACACCAGGCTGGGTAGCAACAATGACGTCACCGGCGTCGATGGCCGCGCGACGCTCCATGCCGGTTCCCACCAGCGGAGCCTCGGAACGGACCAGCGGCACAGCCTGACGCTGCATGTTGGCACCCATCAGGGCGCGGTTCGCGTCGTCGTGCTCGAGGAACGGGATCAGGGCCGTCGCGACCGACACCATCTGGCGCGGCGAGACGTCCATGTAGTCCACTGCCTCGCGGGGAACGAACTCGACCTCTCCACCCTTCGAGCGGACCAGCACGCGCTCTTCAGCGAACGTATTGTCGTCGTCGAGCTCAGCGTTGGCCTGCGCGATAACGAAGTGGTCCTCGTCGTCTGCGGTCAGGTAGTCGACGTTGTCGGACACCTTGCCCTTGACGACCTTGCGGTACGGGGTCTCCACGAAGCCCAGCGGGTTCACGCGGCCATAGGTCGCGAGAGCACCGATCAGACCAATGTTCGGTCCTTCAGGAGTCTCAATGGGGCACATACGGCCGTAGTGCGAGGTGTGAACGTCTCGCACTTCCATGCCTGCGCGGTCGCGGGACAGACCACCCGGGCCCAGCGCGGAGAGACGACGCTTGTTCGTCAGACCGGCCAGCGGGTTGTTCTGGTCCATGAACTGCGACAGCTGCGAGGTTCCGAAGAACTCGCGGATCGCTGCAACCACGGGGCGCGTGTTGATCAGGGTCTGCGGCGTGATGGCCTCGACGTCCTGCGTCGTCATGCGCTCACGGACAACGCGCTCCATGCGCGACAGGCCGGTGCGGATCTGGTTCTGCACGAGCTCGCCGACGGCGCGGATACGACGGTTACCAAAGTGGTCGATGTCGTCGGTCTCGACCTCGACGGTGCCAGCGGCGCCCTCGAAAGTCTTGTGACCGGCGTGTGCCGCGACGGTGTACTTCACGGTCGCAATGATGTCGTCGATGCTGAGCACCGAGTTCGACAGTTCCTTGCCAACCTGGAGCTTCTTGTTCAGCTTGAAGCGGCCGACCTTCGCGAGGTCGTAGCGCTTGGGGTTGAAGTAGAAGTTGTCCAGCAGGTTCTGACCGGCCTCAACCGTGGGGGGCTCACCCGGACGGAGCTTGCGGTACAGGTCAACCAGGGCCTCTTCCTGGGTGTGAACCGTGTCCTTCTCGAGGGTCTCGAGCATGGCCGGGTAGTCCTTGAACTCCTCGGCGATCTGCTCGTCCGTCATGCCCAGCGCCTTGAGGAACAGGGTGACGGGCTGCTTGCGCTTGCGATCGACACGCACGCCGACTGCATCGCGCTTGTCGATCTCGAACTCGAGCCATGCGCCGCGCGAGGGGATGACCTTCGCGGTGTAGATGTCCTTGTCGGACGTCTTGTCGGGCGTGCGCTCGAAGTAGACACCAGGCGAACGGACCAGCTGCGACACGACAACGCGCTCGGTGCCGTTCACGATGAACGTGCCCTTGGGGGTCATGAGAGGGAAGTCGCCCATGAACACCGTCTGCGACTTGATCTCGCCCGTGGTGTTGTTCATGAACTCCGCGGTGACGAACAGCTGCGCGGCGTAAGTGAAGTCCTTTTCCTTGCACTCATCCGGCGTGTACCGCGGGTCCTCGAAGTAGGGCTCCGAGAAGCTCAGCGACATCGTCTCGCCGAAGTCTTCGATCGGGGAGATCTCTTCGAAGACCTCCTCCAGACCGGCGATCTCGGGGACGTCGTTGCGGCCGGCCTTCTTGGCGGCGGCAACGCGAGCCTTCCAGGAGGTGTTGCCGACGAGCCAGTCAAAGCTCTCGGTCTGAATGCCCAGGAGATTCGGAATCTCGATGGGCTCGTCAATCTTTGCGAAAGAGATGCGCGGTGATGCGGAGCGGTTGGCGATTGCTGTTGCCGAGGGGGTGCGCGAGGCAGCCAAGGGCGGGTCCTTCCCTTTGAAGAGCGTGCGTGTCACGTGTCACAAGCCGCGGCTCCACCGGATCCTGGGGCCAAGCCGCTACGGAGCGGTGGCGCGCCAGGTAGGCATCTGAGGGCAGGGCAATAGACAGCGCAAAGCAAGAGCCTACTCGGGCGCGCGGAAAAAGTCCAGTCGCGCAAGTCGCCGCGCCGGGCCGATGCGACATCGTCATCCAGCCCGCGTTGCTACCGCTTGAACACGAGGATACCCCCTCCCCTGACGCACCCCAAGCATCGGCCCGATGCTGTGGAGAATTTCGTACCCGGGAACGGCAAAAGCCGGGCTGCCCCGAAGGGCAACCCGGCTTTTGAGAACCGAAAAGTCGAGTTACTTGAGCTCGACGGTGGCGCCGGCAGCCTCGAGCTGCTCCTTGGCCTTCTCAGCGTCTTCCTTCTTGGCACCCTCGAGGACGGGCTTGGGAGCCTCGTCAACCAGAGCCTTGGCCTCACCGAGGCCGAGCGACGTGAGCGCGCGCACCTCCTTGATGACCTGGATCTTCTTGTCGCCGACCGAGGCGAGGATGACGTCGAACTCGTCCTTCTCTTCCTCGGCAGGGGCAGCGTCGCCAGCGGGGCCAGCAACAGCAACGGCGGCCGGAGCGGCTGCGGTGACGTCGAAGGTCTCCTCGAAGGCCTTCACGAACTCGGAGAGCTCGATGAGGGTGAGGTCCTTGAACTGCTCGATGAGCTCTTCGGTGGTGAGCTTAGCCATGATGTGTTTCCTTACGTTTTATCTGCGTGTAATGCAGGTTCTTGCGATGGGGGGTGACGTTGCGGTTAGGCAGCGTCTTCCTGCTTGGCACGCAGGGCGTCTGCGGCACGCGCTGCCTTCGACAGCGGAGCCTGGAACATGTATGCAGCGTTGACGAGCGATGCCTGCATGGCACCTGCCGCCTTCGCGAGCAGCACTTCGCGGGACTCGAGGTCTGCGAGCTTGTTGATGAGCTCGGCGGAGATTGCATTACCTTCGAGGACGCCGCCCTTGATGACGAGCGCCTCGTTGGCCTTGCTGAACTCCTTCAGAGCCTTTGCAGCCTCCACCGGGTCACCGGTGATGAATGCAATAGCCGTGGGGCCTACGAAGAGGTCGTCAATACCCTCTACGCCGGCTTCCTTGGCCGCGAGCGCCGTCAGAGTGTTCTTCGCAACCCGGTAGGTTGCGGCGCCGCTGAGCTTTCCGCGCAGCTCAGCGAGCTGGGGTACGGAAAGGCCGCGGTACTCGGTGACTACGACAGCGTTGGCTTCACGGAATCGTGCCGTGATCTCCTCAACTGCCGCCACCTTGTCTGGCGTCGCCATAGTTGTCCTTCCTTTGGGTGACCGTCGGCGCCTCCTTGCGGAGACGGCCTGCCCCGGACAACGAAAAAGCCCCGCGTAGGCGGGGCTGAAGAGCTACATCCGGGCTTGTCGCACGGCACTGGGCCGATGCTGGGGCTCCGATGAGCGTTCAATCTCTCCTACGCTGGCCTCCGCTGAGCGGGACTTCGGTCGGATTCAGTTTCCTGAAGCCGATGACCGGCGGTCTTGGGCAAAGAACAGTGTACGGCCTGAGGCGAGCAATGCGCAAACTGAAGCCAGCATCGGCCCTACTGCTGTGTCAGCCACCCCTCGACCCCAGTAGGCATCTGGTGTCACTTTCGCCGGGGAAAGTGACACCAGATGCCTACTGGGGGGCCGGTGCCGGGAGCAGCGCCTCGTGGGTTCGTGTGAAGGACGGCCC
The DNA here is from genome assembly GCF_000975035.1 of Demequina flava. Classification (GTDB taxonomy): domain Bacteria; phylum Actinomycetota; class Actinomycetes; order Actinomycetales; family Demequinaceae; genus Demequina; species Demequina flava. The sequence goes on from NZ_BBRA01000001.1 coordinate 787,828, forward strand.
AGACGCACGAAGGCCCGGCACCTTGCGGTACCGGGCCTTACGCGTTGCTGAAAGTGTCAGCCAGACTCTACGCCTCGGGCTTCGCGGTGGCGTCCACGGGGATGCCGGGACCCTGCGCAGCGGAGATGGCGGTCTTGATGATGTAGCGACCCTTCGAAGCCGAAGGCTTCACACGCTGGATCTCGTCAAGGACGGCCTGGAAGTTCTCGAGCAGCTTCTCGTCGCCAAACGATGCCTTGCCCAGCACGGTGTGCAGGTTGGCGTGCTTGTCGACGCGGAACTCGATCTTTCCGCCCTTGATGTCCGAGACAGCCTTGGTCACGTCCATCGTCACGGTGCCGGTCTTGGGGTTCGGCATGAGGCCGCGAGGACCCAGAACCTTACCCAGACGACCGACCTTGCCCATCAGGTCAGGGGTAGCAACAACGGCGTCAAAGTCCTGACGGCCTTCCTGCACCTCTGCGATGAGCTCGTCGCCACCGACGATGTCGGCGCCGGCGGCCTTGGCGGCCTCCGCCTTGTCACCGTTGGCAAAGACCAGGACCCGAGCGGTCTTGCCGGTGCCGTGAGGCAGGATGACGGTGGAACGGACAGCCTGGTCCGCGTGACGGGGGTCAACGCCGAGCTTGAACACGACGTCGATGGTCGAGTCGGTGTTCTTGGAGGACGTCTTCTGAGCGAGACGCACGGCCTCGATCGGAGTGTAGAGCTGGTTACGGTCGACGAGCTGTGCTGCGTCGCTGTAAGCCTTGGAGCGCTTAGTCATCTGCTTTTTCCTTTGCAGTCGTGGTGGCGGGTCAGCGCGACCCCTCCCACTGAATGAATTGAGTGGTCTTAGGAGACCGTGATGCCCATGGAACGGGCGGTGCCGGCGATGATCTTCGCTGCGGCGTCGATGTCGTTGGCGTTCAGATCAGCCATCTTCTGCTCCGCGATCTCACGAACCTGCGCCTCGGTAATCGAGCCGACCTTGTCCGTGTGCGGAACGCCAGAACCCTTCTTGACGCCGGCTGCCTTCTTGATCAGCTCAGCGGCGGGAGGGGTCTTGGTGATGAACGTGAACGAGCGGTCTTCGTAGACCGTGATTTCCACGGGGATCACATTGCCACGCTGCGACTCAGTAGCCGCGTTGTAGGCCTTGCAGAACTCCATGATGTTCACGCCGTGCTGACCCAATGCGGGTCCAACCGGCGGTGCCGGGTTTGCGGCGCCGGCCTGGATCTGAAGCTTGATCAGACCAGCGACCTTCTTCTTAGGGGCTGCCATGTTTCGGGTCCTTCTATTGCTTGGGGCGGCTGGCGCCGCCGGATGTGCTGACGAGGATCAGATCTTTGTGACCTGGTTGAACGCCAGCTCGACCGGGGTCTCCCGGCCGAAGATGGAGACGAGAACCTGGAGCTTCTGGGACTCAGCAGAGATCTCGGAAATCGTGCCGGGCAGGGTCGCGAACGGCCCGTCGACAACGGTGATCGACTCGCCGACTTCAAAGTCGACCTCGATCTTGGGCTTGGCGGTACCGCTCTGAGCGTCATCTTCAGCGAGGTCGGCCTCAGCCTCAGGCGTGGCCATCATCGAGTAGACCTCGTCGGGCGTCAGCGGCACGGGCTGGTGAGCGTGGCCCACGAAGCCGGTCACACCAGGCGTGTTGCGCACGGTGCCCCAGGACTCGTCCGTAAGGTCCATGCGGACCAGAACATATCCGGGCATACGCACACGCGTGATCAGCTTGCGCTGACCATTCTTGATCTCGGAGACCTCCTCCATAGGAACCTCGACCTGGAAGATGGTGTCTTCCTGGTGCAGGCTCTCGCGGCGGTGCTCGATGGACTGCTTCACGCGCTTCTCATGACCCGAGTAGCTGTGAATGACGTACCAGTCACCCTCCTGCATGCGCAGCTGGGCTTTGAACTCCTCGATCGGGTCCACGACGGGCTCCGCGATCTCTTCTGCCTCGACAGCGTCAGCCTCAGGCTCTTCGCCCTCGGGTGCGTCCGAGGGAACGGTGTCGTCGTCAGAGGTCACCACCGCGTCAGCGGGGGCGTCACTCAGCGCCGCCTCGTCAACGGCGGGAACGGTGTCCTCCACCGAGTCGAGCTTGTCGTCACTCACCAGTCATCACTCCTTGTAGCGTCGGACGGCGTCAGCCGCCGAAGACCATCGACGAAAGCCAGCCGAACGCAATGTCCAGCGCGAACACAATCACCATCATTACGGCGACAAATCCCAGCACGATCCAGACGTACTGAATCCACTCTTCGCGCGACGGCGTCACGACTCGCTTGAGTTCCGAGATCACCTGACGCACGAACAGCGCGATGCGTCCGAAGATGTTCCGACCCTCGCGGGATTCGTGCCGCGGGTCGTTCTCTCCGGAATCCGTCACGGCAGATTCACTCACCAGGAAGTCCTTTGCTCGGAATAGGGGATTTCTTGCGCACGCGGCTTCCCGCGTCAGCAGGGTAGGAGGGACTCGAACCCCCAACCGTCGGTTTTGGAGACCGATGCGCTACCAATTGCGCCACTACCCTTTGGAGGCGGTTGGACCTCCGTGACTCTTGACCACATTCATGACGATCCGCACCGGGGCGCGATTCATCATGACGGTTGTCAATCGCCGAACTGCAATAGTACGGGTTTGGTGACCGAAAAGCGAACCCGTGCTCGGAGACCTCCGGCAAGGACAGCTCTGGCCCGCGACCGGACTGCCTCCACCCTAGGGCCTCCCTGTCTCCGCGCGAACCGCCAGGCCTTGAGGCGGTGACCCGCGCCCGCGCACGTGGAACAATGACGGGCATGACCTCCTCCAGCCGTGTCTCTGCCCGCCTCGGCGCCATTGCGCCGTCTGCCACCCTCGCTGTTGATGCCAAGGCCAAGGCCCTTAAAGCCGCCGGCCGCCCCGTCATCGGGTTTGGCGCCGGCGAGCCCGACTTCCCGACGCCCGCACACATCGTTGAAGCTGCAGTCGAGGCCGCCCGCGACCCTAAGAACCACCGCTACACGCCCGCCGGCGGACTCCCCGAACTCAAGCAGGCCATCGCCGCAAAGACGCAGCGCGACTCGGGCTACGAGGTTGATCCCGCTCACGTGCTCGTCACCAACGGTGGCAAGCAGGCGGTCTTCCAGGCGTTCGCCGCGATCCTCGATCCGGGCGATGAGGTCATCCTGCCCGCGCCGTACTGGACCACCTACCCCGAGGCGATTGGCCTCACCGGCGCCACGACCGTCGAGGTCTTTGCCGGAGCCGAGCAGGAGTACCTCGTCACGGTGGAGCAGCTCGAGGCCGCTCGTACCGAGAACACCAAGGCTCTGCTGTTCTGCTCGCCGTCCAACCCCACCGGTTCGGTCTACTCCGCGGAGCAGACCAAGGCGATCGGCGAGTGGGCCCTTGAGCACGGCATCTGGGTCATCACCGATGAGATCTACGAGCACCTCTTGTACGACGACGCGCAGTTCACGCCGATCCTGCGTGAGGTCCCGGCGCTGGCTGACACCACCCTGGTCCTCAACGGCGTCGCCAAGACGTTCGCAATGACCGGTTGGCGCGTGGGCTGGATGAGCGGCCCCCAGGATGTCATCAAGGCGGCGACAAACTTCCAGTCGCACCTGACCAGCAACGTGGCCAACGTGTCGCAGCGCGCCGCGATCGCCGCGCTGACCGGCCCCATGGACGAGGTGCACGCGATGCGTGAGGCCTTCGACCGTCGCCGCCAGACCATGGTGTCGATGCTTCGCGAGATCGAAGGCTTCACCGTGCCGACCCCGCGCGGCGCGTTCTACGCCTACCCGTCTGTCGAGGGCCTGATCGGCCGCTCGGTGCGTGGACGCGAGATCGGCTCGTCCATTGACTTGGCCGCCGTCATTCTCGAAGAGGCTGAGGTCGCAGTGGTTCCGGGTGAGGCGTTTGGCCCGTCCGGTTACCTGCGCCTGAGCTACGCATTGGCCGATGCTGACCTCGCCGAGGGTGTAGGCCGCATCCAGGCACTGCTTTCGGAGGTCTAAGCCCTCCTCGTCTCACCGTTCCTTATGGGGCGGAGTGACGTGCCTGACATGCTGCGACCTCGCTCATCGGCGTGTTGGCAGCAACGCGCGGCGATTGCGGCGAGCGGCATGTCAGGACTGTCCCGGTCGCGACGAATGCCGTTCCGAGGGCCGATGCTCGCTCATCCTGGCGGCGGACGTACAAGTGGGGTGCGCCGACTAGCCTCGTACCCATGAACGATGTTGCAGTCCAGGTTTCCGGCCTGATCAAGTCCTACGGCGGCGTGCGCGCCGTCGACGAACTCGACCTCACCATCAAGCGCGGCGAGATCTTCGCGCTGTTGGGGCCCAACGGGGCCGGTAAGTCCACGACGGTCGAGATCCTTGAGGGCTTCCGCGGCAGGGACGCGGGTGACGTCACGGTGCTAGGCATCGACCCCGTGATGGCGACGCGGTCGTGGCGCGAGAAGGTTGGCGTGATGTTGCAGTCGACATCCCCAAGATCGTTTCTCACGGCCCGCGAGGCACTCACGCACGCCGCACGGCTGTACTCCAACCCCCGTGACGTGGACGACATGCTCAACGCGGTCGGTCTCATGGACAAGGCTGAAGAGAAGCCGCAAGAGCTCTCCGGAGGGCAACGCCGCCGCCTCGATGTCGCCACCGCCCTCATTGGCCAACCGGAGTTGGTCTTCCTGGACGAGCCCACAACCGGGTTTGATCCCGAAGCGCGGCGCCAGTTCTGGGGCTTGGTGGAGTCGATTGCGGCAGACGGCACCACCGTGCTGCTGACCACCCACTACTTGGATGAGGCAGACCACCTCGCCGACCGGATCGGCATCATCTCGGCAGGACAACTTGTCGCGCTCGACACCCCGGAAGGCCTGCGTCAGCGAGCCACCGGCGCGCGAGTCTCCTGGCGAGAGGCAGGTGCAACCCATGCGGAGACCACCGAGACCCCCACTGCGTTCCTGCGCAATCTCCTCGCTCAGCACGAGGGCGAGATTGACCGCCTCGAGGTCACCCACCCCAGCCTCGAAGACGTCTACCTCGACCTGATCGCCACCCCTGAAGCGGAGGCGGACGCATGAGCACCGCGGCCGCTCAAGCGCCCTCGTGGTGGTCGATGACCGTTGATCGCACGCGAGTCGAACTGAAGGAGTTCCTCCGCTCACGCGAGCAGATGATCTTCATCTTCTTCTTCCCGATGATGCTGCTCGCGCTGTTCGGCGCGATCTTCAACACCGACGACCTCTACGGCACCGGCGTCTCGTTTGGACAGTACTTCTTGGCGGGCATGATCGCGTCGGGAATCCTCAACACGGGCTTCCAGTCGCTGGCGATATCCATCTCGATCGACCGGTCCGAGGACGTCCTCAAGCGCATCCACGCCACGCCCCTGCCTCCGACCGCCTACTTCACCGGCAAAATCATCCAGGTGCTGATCGTGTCGATCGTCCAGGTCGCACTCCTGGTCGCCATGGGCGTATTTCTGTTCGACGTGGAGCTCCCGACGGACGCGGGCACCTGGGTGACCTTCACGTGGGTCTTCGTGATCGGGCTCGCGGCGTCGACGGCGTGGGGCATTGCCACCTCGTCGCTACTACGCAACGGCAAGGCAGCATCGGCCCTGCTCACCCCGATAGTGCTGGCACTGCAATTCACCTCGGGAGTGTTCTTCGTCTTCACGGAACTGCCAGTGTGGATCCAGAACATCGCGCAGATTTTCCCGCTGAAGTGGCTCGCTCAGGGCATGCGCTCGGTGTTCCTGCCCGAGTCCTTTGAGGCGGCTGAGGCTACCGGTTCATGGCAGTTGCCGATGGTGGCCATCATGCTGAGCGTCTGGCTCGTCGCCGGGTTGATCATCTCCGCCAAGACTTTTCGCTGGCTACGCGTGGAAGACCGTTGATATGCACGTCTACCAGGGCGTCTGAGTGAGTTCTCAGATTCGTCTCGCCACACTAGTCCGATGACTGCCCCGACCATGCGCGCTGTCGCGATCGCCGCCGGATTCTTTGGCGTCTCGCTCGTCGTGGCCGGCACCGCGAACGCCATGGCACAGGGTCCTGGGGAGCAGACCGTAGGCGCGGCGATTCACCTTCCCGTCCCGGAAGTTTCAGTTTCCGCAGCCCCTTCCCCGACCGCTGCGCCCACGGCCACGGAGCCGCCCGTCACGGTCGTCAACACCTCGGAGCCCTCCCCTGAGCCCATCGAGGTCACGCCAGAGCCGGTGGAGATCACCGCCGACGCCGCTGAGGCTCCCAGGGAGCCACAAGAGAGCGAGGCTCCCGTCGAGGTGGGGTCGGCGCCCATCGAGTGTTCCGATGAGGGCCGATGCGACGGCAACGACAGCTCGAAGGAAACCGAGCGTTGTGGTCACGTGGATGCGCCTCGTGTCACCACCGATTGGTCACGAGAGGATCTGCGGGAGGCTGCGGACCAGTGGCGCGAGACGCTCCGAGAACTGCGTGACGACTGCAGCCACCTGGTCGCCAGCCTGCCCTCCTCCGACGACCTCACGGCGACGTGGAAGGCTCTCATCGAGTCAGCCACCGACAGCGATACGTGGGATGACGGCCAGTGGCGCGGCAACGACGGTGACTGGGACGATGGCCAGTGGCATGGCAACGACGGCGACTGGGACGACGGGCAATGGCGCGACGACACCGGAGACTGGGACAACTAGTCGCTATTTGGTCGGCGCAAGGCTCGAAACCGGTTGGGGGTTGTGGTGTCACCCCAGCCCGGGGGCGCTAGCGTGAGGCCAAGACTGGCGTGGAGGCCCTCATTACACACATCGTGGACACCATGACGACAGCGGCGCGGCGCATGACGGTGCGCGCCCGCTTGTTGGTGTACCTCCTTGTGCTCACTGCAGCTGCGCTCATCATCGCTGGCTTCACCGCATTCGCCATCGAACGTGGACGGATCGATAGCCAGATCACCGAGGACCTCGCTCTGAGAACGGAGGCGTTCACGGAGCTGGCGAACGGGGACGATCCGTCAACGGGAGAGCCTTTCGCGACCGCAGACGACCTCATGCGCGAGGCCATGATTCGAGTCGTGGCCAGCCCCACCGAGTCCGCCGTCGCACACGTCGGCACCACCGCCCGGTACGTCCCCTCCGCACCATCGCGCCTGCGCCTGGAGGACGACCCGGAACTGCTCGAGGCCGCGTCCGAGAACGCCACCGAAGAGGTCGTAGTCCGGGCGGTGACGACCGACATGGCCGACTATCGGTACGCCGCGGTCCCGATCATCGCGCCCGACGGGTCCGAAGCGGGGGTTTTCACGATCGCCACGGACCGCGGGGCGCTCCAAGCGAACCTGAGCGAGACTTTCAGGCTGTACGCACTGGTCGCCTCGCTCGCGCTCGTCATCATTGGCGTCATCGCATGGACCACCGTGGGCCGCACCCTCCACCCCATCGGTGTCCTCGAAACCCGCACCCGTCGCATCTCCGAGCACGACCTATCGGAGCGCATCCCGGTACAGGGCCACGATGACCTCGCCCGCTTGACGGCGACGTTCAACGGCATGCTCGACCGCCTCGAGGGTGCCTTCGATGACCAGCGGCGGCTTCTCGACGACGCCTCGCATGAGCTCCGTACTCCCCTGGCAATCATGCGCACCAATCTCGAGCTGCTCGAGCCTCGCGACCCGGACGAGATTGTCCGCGTCCAGCGCGAGCTCCTCGAGGAGGTGTCGATGATGTCCCGCCTCGTTGACGACCTCGTCACGTTGGCGAAGTCTGATCGCCCCGAGTTCGTGCTGCGCAGCCCAGAGAGCTTGCTCGACCTCACGCGTTCGACATACACGCGTGCAAGCGCGCTCGGAGAGCGCGACTGGCGCGTCGAAGCCGCCGGTGACGCCACCGTCGTCGTGGACGGCCAGCGCCTCACCCAGGCGTGGTTGCAGCTCGCGGCCAATGCAGTGAAGTTCTCCGAGCCTGACTCCACGATCTGGATTGGCTCGTCGGTGACCGCGTCCCACATACGCATCTGGGTGCGCGACCAGGGCATCGGTATTGCGCCGGAGGAACAAACGCGGGTCCTGGAACGCTTCCATCGGGTAGACCCTGATGCAGAGGGCGCTGGTCTGGGACTGACCATCGTCGCGGCGATTGCGGCCGCCCACGGCGGACGCCTCGAACTGGACTCCGCATTGGGGACCGGCTCTCAATTCACTATCGTGCTACCCAACGACGGAGGTGCGTCATGATTCACATGTTGCTGGTGGAAGACGAGGACAAGCTCGTCGCCTCGCTCATTCAAGGCTTGAGAACCGCCGACATCGAGGTCGACGCGGTCCGTACTGGCCGCGAAGGGCTCGAACGCGCCACAGCCGGCGATTACGACATCATGGTGCTCGACATCGGCTTGCCCGATCAGGAGGGCTTCACGGTCTTGCGCAAACTCCGCGCAACGGGCTCCGAACTTCCGGTCATCATCCTCACGGCCCGTAGCTCCGCCGAGGACACCGTGCGCGGCCTCGAAAAGGGCGCGGACGACTACATGGCCAAGCCCTTCTCCTTCGACGAGTTGGTCGCCCGCATCAAGTTGCGCGCCCGTCCCGCCGACGACGACGCGGCCCCCGCGGGCGTCATCCGCGTAGGGTCATGCGACCTCGATCCCACCGCCCGCACACTCACGTGCAACGGCCACGAGGTCCCGCTGAGTCCGCGTGAATTCCAGCTGGCCCAACTGCTGATGGAGCGCGGCGGAGAGGTCGTGCCGCGCAACGTGGCGCTCGACCACGTGTGGGGATCGGCCACCCGCGACAACGTCCTCGACGTCTACATCCGCTACCTGCGCTCGCACCTGGGCACCGACGCCATCGAGACGGTGCGCGGCGTCGGCTACCGCTTCGTAGGGTGACGTACACGCGGTCCTGAACCCGAGCATCGGCCGTAGGAACGATGCGGCGGTCGCCGTAGCGCCCTAGCCTTAAGCGCATGGATGTCAAAGGACCCCGGTGGTCCGATGTTGCGGTGGCGGCCGCGCTGCTGGTGTTAAGCCTGCTGTGGAGTGCCTCGGCGGTGTCGTTCCAAGCGCTCGACTACCGGCCCATGGACGTTCTGGGCTGGAGCCTCATCGCGGTCGTCGTCGCGCCCCTGATGTGGCGCCAGCGCTACCCACGAGCGGTGTTGTGGATCATCTTCGCCGCCTGGATGGTGTTTGCGGGCCTGGGCTACGAAGCAACGCCGGCCATGCTCGCGCTGTTCGTCGCGATTTATGGCGTCGCCGCGTACCTCCCGCGGGCGGTTGCGATTCGCCACACCGCCGTGATGCTCGGGCTCATGATCAGTTGGACGGCGCTCGGAATCGTCACGCTTGAGTCCGTGAGCCCGTGGGCCCTGATCAGTGAGTTTGTGGGCGTCTTGGTGCCCTTCCTGCTCGGGTCCACCGATCGCAAGCGCCGGCAGCGGCTGGGGGAACTCGAAGTTGCCCATGCGCGGCGCGAACAGGCCGAGTTTGAGGCTGCGACCGATGCGGTGCGCGCCGAGCGAGCGCGCATCGCCCGCGAACTCCACGACGTCGTGGCACACGAGATCACGGTGATGACGCTTCAAGCCGAGGGCGCTCGGCGGCGGGTTCGCGATGAGCCGGAGGTTTCCGAAGCACTGTCGACGATTGCCGCATCGGGGCGCCGCGGCCTCGACGAGATGCAGCGCATGATTCGGGTCCTGCGTGCCTCAGAACAAGAGGCAACCGAGCGCGCCGATCACGACAAGGTGGTCGCCGGGAATCAGGGCGCAATGCGAGCGCCGATGCGCGATGAGTTGGCACCGATGCCATCGCTGGCAGCGCTCCCGGCCCTCGTGGAGCAAGTGCGCGACTCGGGGGTGGCCGTGACGCTCGAGGTCTCCGGCTCGGCCCACGTCCCCGCAGGCGTGGAACTCAGCGCATACCGAATCGTGCAAGAGGCCCTCACAAACACGCTCAAGCACGCGGGGCCCGGAGCGGAGGTGTCGGTCACGGTGAATAGGACGGCCGATGCCGTGCGCATCTCGGTCGAAGACCGTGGGGGTAGCGGTGGTTCAGAACGCCCGCGTGCGATGGGCGGTCAGGGACTGACGGGCATGGCCGAACGCGTCCAGGCGCTGGGCGGCTCCCTGCAGCACGGGCCGCGCGCTGGCGGTGGCTTCCAAGTTCACGCTGTGCTGCCCTCCAGCGATGACCAAATTACGTCCGCCGCGAGCGCGGCATCGAAGGAGGACCTGTGATCACGGTGGCGCTGGTGGATGACCAGGCGATGGTGCGCGTGGGATTGCGCATGATCTTGGAGGCCGAGCCCGACATCGAGGTGCGCGCTGAAGCCTCCGACGGGTCAGAGGCGCTGGCGATGGTCAGGGACCACGCGCCGGACGTCGTGCTCATGGATGTCCGTATGCCCGGAATGGACGGACTGGCCGCGACTCGCGAGGTGTTGGCGGCCAGCCCGGACACACACATCGTGATCCTCACCACCTTCGACGACGACGAGTACGTCTACGAGGCCCTCAAGGCCGGTGCCTCCGGATTCTTACTCAAGAGTGCGGAGGGCGATGCCCTGATCGACGCCGTGCGGGTGATCGCATCGGGCGAGGCTCTGCTTGCTCCCGAGGTGACGCGGCGCGTGATCGAGCGTTTCGCCGCTGCGGACATCCCAGCTGACCCCGACGAACACGTGCCGTCACCCGAGGCGATTGGCGATCTGTCCGAGCGCGAGGTCGAGGTGCTGCAGCTCATGTCCCGGGGGATGTCGAACCAAGAGATCGCGCAGGAACTGTGGGTTTCGGCCACCACCGTCAAGACTCACGTCAGCCACATTCTGACCAAGCTCGGCGTCCGTGATCGAGTTCAAGCCGTCGTCGAGGCCTACGACTCGGGAATTGTGGTTCCACGCGGGTGAGGCGCCCCATTGCGGGTCATCCCTGAGGAGGGTTCCGCACAACCGTCCTTGAGAACGATTCCCTTACGTGCCGCATTCTTGGCAGACTGTTCCCCGTTCCGACTTCCCTGCCCTGTTCTGGAGAGGCCCCATCATGACGACCACCGAAGTCCCCGCGCTCGCGGCGACCATGCGCGACGGATTCAAGGACTACGGCACCGGCGAGGCTGCGGTCCGTGCCCTTGACGGCATCAACGTCGACATTGCACGCAGCGAGTTCACGGCGATCATGGGCCCCTCGGGCTCCGGAAAGTCAACCCTGCTGCACACGCTCGCCGGGCTGGACGGGCTGTCCGCCGGCTCCTCGACCATCGCAGACACCACCATCACGAGCCTGTCCGAGGCGCAGATCACCGAGGTCCGCCGCAAGTACATCGGCTTCGTGTTCCAGTCCTTCAACCTGATCCCCTCACTGAACGCGCGCGAGAACATCACGCTGCCGCTGGACATCTCCGGCACCAAGGTCGACCCCGAGTGGTTCGACAACATCATCGGAATCTTGGGACTGGGAGAGCGCCTCACCCACCTCCCCGCAGAGCTCTCCGGCGGCCAGCAGCAGCGCGTAGCGGTCGCCCGCGCCCTCGTGGCCCGCCCCGAGATCATCTTTGCCGATGAGCCGTCCGGAAACCTGGACTCCAAGTCGGGCTCTGAGCTCCTCGCCTTCATGCAAAGCGCCGTCAAGGACTTCGGGCAGACCATCGTCATGGTGACCCACGACCCCACCGCCGCCGCATACGCCGACCGCATCCTCTTCCTCGAGGACGGCCAGATCGTCGACGAAATGCGTGAGCCCACTGCTGACCGCGTGCTCGACCGCATGAAGCAGATGGGGCACTGATCGATGTTCCGCCTTGCACTGAAATCCGTTAAACACAGCCCCAAGCGGCTGATCCTCACTGCGTTTGCAGTGGCACTGGGTGTATCGCTCGTCGCCGCGACGCAGGTGTTCACCAATTCGCTGTCGTCAGGCTTCTCTGACCTGTTCGAAGACATCTACGCAGGCTCCGACGTCATCGTCGAGGAAGCGCCCGATGCAGATGAGGACGAGGGAGACCCGTTCGCTGCGGCCGAGGGAATCCTCTCCTCTGATGACGTGGATGCAATTGGCGCCGTCGAGGGTGTCGAGATTGCCGCAGGCGGCCTCCAGGTTGCGGGTGCCGTTCTAGGCCCCGACTACGCCGAATCCGCCGGAGGCGATCCCTTCGCAAACGCAGGTCCGCCCAGCCAGATCGTGAACTGGTACGGAGATCCGCGCGTGGACCAGGCGACCGTTATTGACGGACGCGGCGTGGAATCCGACGGCGAGGTCGTGCTCGATGTCGACTCCGCCCCCACGCTCGGTTACGAGATCGGCGACGATGTCGCCATCGCGACCGAGACGGGTGTGAGCCTGTTCGAGCTGGTCGGTACCGTCCGCTTCGGCGACGAGAACAACCTCCAGGGCGCCACGCTCGCGTACGTCTCAGACGCTGACGCCCACACGCTCGCTGACGACCCCAACTACTCCTCTGCGGCCGTCATCGCCGCCGAGGGCGAGGATCTTGATCGCCTCGCGGGTCGCATCGGGGATGTGATCCCCGAAGGCACTCGCGCCATTACCGGCGAGGACAAGGCAGCCGAACAGACCGAGCAGCTTGACGACGTCCTGCAGTACGTGGACATCTTCGCCATCGCGTTCGGCCTCATCGCGCTGTTCGTCGGTGCGTACATCATCGTCAACACGTTCCGCATCATCGTGACGCAGCGCACGCGCGAATTTGGCCTCATGCGCGCCATCGGCGTCACGGGATCGCAGATTCGCCGCATGATCCTGCTCGAGGCGGTCGTCATCGCCTTCGTCGCATCGACCCTCGGCATCATCATGGGTTACCTGCTGGCTCTGGGCTTCGCGGGACTCGTGACGCTGTTCTCGGGCGACATCTTCGGCACGCTCACGCTGCCGCTGGATGCCGTGCTGTGGAGCTACGCGTTGGGTACGGCCGTGACCATGATCGCTGCGATCATGCCTGCGATTCACGCCTCACGCATTGCGCCCATGGAGGCTTTGCGCGAGTCCGCCACCAGCGGCAAGAAGCCGCTCAAGGTGCGCAACATCGTCGGTTCCGCCATGTTCCTGGTGGGCGCAGGCGTCATCTCGATCGGCCTATTCGGCGACTTTGAGCGTCCCTACATCTACGTGGGTGCCGGTGCAGTCACGCTGGTGATCGGTGCAACGTTGCTGTCCGCGCAGATCCTGTCGCCGCTCGCTGGCGCAATGCGCCCGGTGCTGTCGCGGTGGTTCCGGGTGGACGGCAAACTTGCCGCGAACAACATTCAGCGCGAACCGCGCCGCTCGTCCAACACCGCCGCGGCGCTGATGATCGGTGTGATGCTGCTCGCACTCGTCGCGACGTTCACCGAATCCCTGAAGACGGTCGTCACCGAGGAGTTCGCCTCCACGCAGGCGGACGTCTTCGCCACCTCGTCGCAAGGAGCGATGCCTCCCGGCGCGATCGACGCGATCGAGGGCGTGGACGGCGTCGAGCTCACGAGCTCGATCGGCTTCTCGCAGGCCCAGTACGACGACATGGCCTACTCGGTCGCCGTCTTGGAGCCAGAGACTGCGTCCGAGGTCTTCGAGTACCAGAGCGAGCCGTCGGTCGATGAGCTCGGCCCCGGCCAGACCTACATCGATGCCAACATCCAGGATCTGGGCGTTGAGGTCGGCGAGGAGATCACCCTGACGAGCCCCGAGGGTGACGTCACGCTCGAGGTGGCCGGCACCCTCTCTCGTGAGGGCGAAGGCAACTTCTGGGTCGACTTCGCCACCGGCGAGGACCTCTTTGGCGAGGTGCCAATTGTCCAGACGATGGTCGTGTTCGACGACTCAATCGTCGCTGACGATGCCGACAACCCCGACGGCGCGACAACCGTCTCGGAACAGACCGAGGCCGTGCAAGCCGTGCTGACCGACGACTACCCGCTGGTCATCCTGGCGCAGCCCGGTCAGTTGGAGCAGCTCGCCAACACCTTCATCGACCTGCTTCTTGGCGTGATCTCCGCGCTGCTGGGCTCGGCACTCGTGATCGCCCTTCTGGGTGTCGCGAACACGCTGCTGCTGTCGGTGACGGAGCGCACCCGCGAGATCGGACTGCTGCGTGCGGTCGGCCTCAAGCGCTCGTCTGTGTGGCGCATGATCACCGTCGAGTCGATGGTCATGGCCATCTTCGGCACCGTGCTGGGCATGATTCTGGGTGTCGCGCTCGGATCGGCGCTGGTGCTGTCGCTGGCCGACTTCGGCTTCGACGGAGTGACCATTCCGTGGATCTGGCTCGCCTTCTATACGATCGCCGCCGCAGTCGCGGGTGTGCTGGCCGCTATCTGGCCCGCATGGCGCGCGTCACGGCTCAACATCCTGGCCGCGATCGCCGCGGACGGCTAAGCCGGACACGCGAACGACACCTGCGCCCCCTTTCCCCTGGCCGTACATACACGGCGGGGAAAGGGGGCGCAGTGCGTTCTGGCCGTACATTGTCGGTGAGCCGCCGGCGGGCAACCGATCTACAGACTGAGCCCCACGCACACGGGCTCAGGCACAAGCTCCACGCCGAAGCGCTCCGCCACACCCGCCTGCACAGCACGCGCCAACTCGACCACGTCATCGGCCCGCGCGGAGCCCCGATTCGTGAGCGCCAAGGTGTGCTTGGTCGACAAGGACGCCGGAGCATCGGCCCTCACTGCGAAACCGCGCGAGAAGCCAGCCTGCTCGATGAGCCACGCAGCAGACGTCTTGACCAGCCCATCGGTGGCCGCAAAGCGGGGGGCATCGGCGGGGAGCCGGTCGGCATCGGCCGCGGGCAGGATCGGGTTGGTGAAGAAGGACCCCGCGCTCCACGTGTCGTGGTCCGAGCCATTCAGGACCATGCCCTTGCGGCCACGAACCTCAAGCACGGCGGCGCGCACATCAACCAGCGGCGCACGCTCCCCCTCGGCGACGCCGAGCGCCGCAGCGAGCTGGGCGTAGCGAATCGGCGCGGACAGCGCGCCAAAGCGCATCTGGAAAGTCACGTCGAGAACGATGTAGCGCGGGCTGGGCCGCCACACTTTGCCATCGGGAGCCAGTCCGCGCATCGACTTCTTGAGAAGCGAGTCCCGGTACCCGAACCCACATGCGATCTGCGGCAGCGTCCGCACGCGACCGTCGGCACGGTCCCACACGCGCACGCTCGCGATGGTGTCCGCGACCTCAGCTCCGTAGGCACCCACGTTCTGCACGGGGGTCGCCCCGGTGGAGCCCGGGATGCCCGACAGCGCCTCGACGCCGACCCAGCCCTCGGTGCACGCCTGCTCGCCGAAGGCGTCCCACGGCAAGCCGGCGGTGGCCGTCGCTGACACGCCCCCACACATTCCGTCGTCCTGGACGCTGACCTCGCGGCGTGCGTCTCGCAAAACAATGCCCTCGAAGCCCTCATCCGCGATAAGCAGGTTGGAGCCGCCACCGAGCATCAGGAGCGGCGTGCCGGACGCGTCCGCCTCGCGAACGGTCTCTATGAGTTCGGCTTCCGTATGTGCCTCGACGAGGGAGCGGGCGGGCCCGCCCACGCGCAGGGTGGTGAGCTCAGCGAGCGAGACAGTCATGGCTTCAGCGTAGAGGGCCGATGCCCGGGTTGAGGATGGACGCCCGTCACCGGCGTGCGGTCTCGCCAGGGGTGGTCGCGGTGGGATCGGCGGTCTCGGAGGTCTCGGAGGTCTCGGAGGCGTCCTCGTTCGCGGGCGCGTGCTTGTCGTAGTGCTCCGGCGGAACCGTGCCAGTGTCCGCACCGACGGTGGCGTGCTCGGTCGCGTGGCGCGTGCGCTTGGATCGGCGCAGGCGCACCTGTCCGGCGCCGCGTACTCCTTGGGCAAACAGCAACGTCACCGTGGATGCGATCGCGACAACCAGCAGCGCCTCACGGAGAGGTACGAACTCACCGAGCTGACCAACGATCTGCGGCACAAACAGTCCGGCCAGTGTCGAGAAGGAGGTCACGGCGGCGACGCGCGCGGCGGCGTGCTTGGGGTCATCGGCGGCTGCAGTCATGAGGATCGGCACGCCCAGTGCGGCGCCCATGCCCCACAAGATCACCGCGAGCGGAACAAGCCACGGGGTTGGCGAGAAGGCGAAGATCGAGATGCCGGCGATGACGCTCAGTGCAGAGAGCCGCAGGACGGTGACCCGGCCCAGGCGGGCGATGATGGGCGCTCCGAGCCAGCGCACGGTCACCATGGCGACCACGAACAGCCAGTAGATGACGGCACCAATGGCCTCGCTGCCGCCGAAGTCATCAACAACGCTGAGGGCGAGCCACTGCCCAGCCGTCATCTCCGTCATCGCGGCGGCGCAGATGAGGATTCCCAGCAAGATGACGTGCTTATTGCGGTACTCCTGCTTCGCTGTCGCGAAGGGTCCGCCGATGCTCGCGGCCTTGCTGTCTTCGCTCGGCATGCCGTTCATGGTGGCGGCGGGGATGATCGCGAAGCGGATGATCGTCATGATGATGACGGCAGCGACAAAGTGCCAGGTAGGCGCGACGTGCAGCGCAGAGGCGCCCGCACCGATCGCCAGCCCCGCGGCCAGACCGATCGAGAACGTCGCGTGAAACTGGCTCATCACCGCCCGGCCCATGTGCCGCTCGACCTCGGCGGCCTCCGCGTTCATCCCGACGTTGATGAACGAATAGGAAAAGCTCATGAGGAAGTAGCCAGCGGCGAACAGCCACGGTGAGGGCAATTCCATGGACAGTGCGATCACGCTGAACGCCCCGAGCACACCCCAGTTGGCCCACCCCAGAACACGGCGAGTGCCAAATTGGGCGGCCGCCCAGCCGGTGACGAGCAGGCCCACCAGGGCCCCGAGCGCTCCAAACATGATGAGCGTCGCGAGCTGCGCCGAGGACGTGTCGAGTGCGTCCCGAATGGATGGCATGCGCGACATCAGCGTTGCCATCGAGAAGCCCATCAGGGTGAACAATCCGAGCACCGCGAAACGGGCAGAGCGCACCCGCGCCACAGTGGGCGCAGTGGTGGGCTCGAAACGTCGCACAGCAGGCATGACTTCCTTCAGTTTTGTTGGGGGTCCCCCGTAATTAGCCAATGTGAGGATGAGGGCACAACGGCGCTACGATGCGCTCAGACGGGGGTACCGACCATGGTACGCGCGTGGATAGTGAAGGAGTCACCGTGGCATCGAAGCGACGACCCACCATGGCCGATGTGGCAGCGCGCGCGAAAGTGTCACTGTCGACCGTCTCCTTGGCCTACTCCGGCGCCGGCCCCATCTCCGATGACATGCGCGCTCGCGTCATCAAAGCCGCCGAAGAACTCGACTACGCGGGCCCGTCCGCGCAGGCTCGTGCGCTGCGGTCGGGCCGCTCTCATGTGGTCGGCGTCGTCATTCACGACCAGCTCTCCTTGGCCTTCCGCGCCCCTCTGATCCTCAACGTCATGGACGGCCTGATCTCCGACCTAGGCGAGATGGGACTGGGCGTCCTGCTCATCCCCTCCCCCAGCGGCAAGGAGGGCGAGAAGTCCCTCCTCGAAACGGCACCCATGGACGCGGCGGTCCTGTTCCGCGTTCGCGACCACGACGAGCCCGCCCTCGAGATTCTCCGCAAGCGCGCCATCCCCACAGTGGTGATGGACGCCGATGCCCCCGCCGGCGGCGCGCAGGTCAGCATCGACGACGGCGCCGCAACGGTGGAACTTATCGAGCACCTGCAGGCCCTGGGCCACGAACGCATCGGCACCATCACGCTGCCGCACGCCCCTGGCGGCGAAACCACGCTCAAGCCCGTTGACTACGACCCCCGTTCTGCGTGGGCGCCCATGCACAACCGCCTCCGTGCGTTCCGCGAGGCCGGCGTCCAACCGTGCGTCGTCGTGGAGTGCCGCGAGTCGATGGTCGCCGAGGGAATCGCAGCGGGCCACCTGGCGCTCACTCACGAGTCCAGGCCAACAGCGCTGATCGTGCAGTCCGACATCCTCGCCGCGGGCGCCGTACTAGCCGCGCGCGAGCTCGACCTCTCCGTCCCGCACGACGTCTCGATCACAGGCTTCGACGGCCTCGACCTGCCATGGATCTCTCCCCTGGAGCTCACCACGGTCGAGCAGGACGGTGAAGGCAAGGGCCACACGATGGCCCGCCTGGTGCGCGAACTCCTTGACGGCGGCGCACCCCAGCAGGTGCTGTCCCCGCTGACCTTCCGCGAAGGAAACACAACCGCCAAGGTGAACCTGGAGCGCTAACGCACCCCGAGCATCGGCCCTCTCCCAGGCACTACTCGCAGTCGACGACCGCCTGGGCCTTGCCCAGAACCTTGGCGCCGTCGAACTCGACGGTCAGGTCAACGCGCGCGGTACGGCGTTCCTCGTCGAGCGCGCCAATCTTGGCGCTGATCGCGACGACGGCCTCGCCGGGGTTCGGAACGGGAATGGGGCGCGTGAAACGCACCTGGTAATCCGACACATTGCCGGCGCCTGCCCACTCCTCAACAACAGACGCACCCACACCCATGGTGAGCATGCCGTGCGCGATGACGCCGGGAAGCCCGACCTCTTCGGCGATGACGTCGTTGTAGTGAATCGGGTTGAAGTCGCCCGACGCGCCTGCGTAGCGCACGAGGGTGTCGCGGGTGATGATGGCCTCGCGCTCAGCGACGACCTGCCCCACCTCGAGGCCGGCGAAGCTAGGACTCGTTGACTCGGTCATGCGACCTCCCTCACAGCCAGGGTCGAGGTGACGGTGGATACGGGGGCGCCGTCGACATCGGTCAGTTCCGCGCGGGTGGTCACCATGGAGATGCCCGCGCGCTGCTTGATGGAGTCGATGTGCACGGTCGTGTAGATCACGTCGCCGGCCACGAGTGGGCGCACATGCGTGAAGCGCTCCTCCCCGTGGACCACCATCGAGAAGTCGACGCCGACCTCGGGGTCCGTGACCACATGGAACTCGGACTTCTGGGCGATGATCACGGCGAACGTCGTGGGCGCGACCAGGTCCTCGTAGCCTTCCGCCTGCGCAACCGCGACATCGCGGTGCGCGCCGGAGTAGGCGTCGACGGCGTCGGCGAACTCGCGGATCTTCACGCGAGTCACCTCGTAGGGCTCAAAGGGGCCGTACGAGCGGCCCACTGCATCTGCGTTTACTGGCACACCATCAGCCTAGCGAACCGGTCGCGACCACCGGCGGGCGGGGCGCGCTCCGCGGGAGGCCGGCCGTCGTTTCGTTCATTCTTGGATTTCCGAGAATGAGAAATGCGAGGCCAAGGCCCCTGCGCGATTGCCGTTGCGGCATACGCGTCCCTGCGGTGGACTGGGGAGATGATTCCGACAGTGCTCATCATCGGCCTCATCGTGGGTATCGCACCAGCGCGGTCTCTGCGCGCGAAGGCCATAGGCGCAGCAGTCCTCGCGACCGCGTGGGCCCTGCTCATCACCTTCACGCTCGACGGCGGGCTAGCGACCGTCGGCGTCGCGTGGCTCGTCGCGGCCGTCAATGCAGCCCTGGGTATTGCCGTGGGCGCAGGCTTGTGGGCACTCATCGTCCGGGTCCGTCAGCCGGCGTCCGCCTGACCGGCCCCACAGACACACACGGGCCGATGCTCGGGCTGGCTTCCGTACGTAAGCCAGCCCGAGCATCGGCCCTAGGTCTGTTTTACGACAGCGCGGAGAGGATGGGTCCCAGCGCGAAGTAGAGGACGAACGCGCCGGCCGCGCCCCACATCAGCGGGTGAACCTTGCGGGCGCCGCCGGTGAAGACCTGGAGGACGACGTAGGAGATGAAGCCGACGCCGATTCCTGCGGAGATCGAGTAGCCGAACGGCATGATGATGAAGGTCAGGAAGGCCGGGATGGCGATCCGGTAGTCCTTCCAGTCGATCCCGGCGACCTGGGCGACCATCAGGAATCCGACCACGACGAGGACGGGCGTTGCGGCCTCGAACGGCACGAGCGCGTACAGCGGCGTGAGGAAAGTCGACAGCAGGAAGGCGATGCCGGTCACGACGGAGGCGAGACCGGTGCGCGCTCCATCACCCACACCGGCGGCGGACTCGATGTACGAGGTGTTCGAGCTGACCGAACCCAGACCACCGGCGGCGGCGCCGACCGAGTCGACGAGCAGGATCTGCTGGGTGCGCGGCGGGTTGCCGTCCTTGTCGTTGAGGCCCGCCTCGGAGCCCACGGCCGTCATGGTGCCCATCGTGTCGAAGAAGTCGGTGATCAGCAGCGAGAAGATCATCAGCAGCGCGGTCAGAACGGGCAGCGAGGTGAAGCCGCCGAACAGGTCGACCTGGCCCACGAGGGAGAAGTCTGGGGCGGAGACCACGGAGTCGGGGATGGCGGGAACAACGAGGGCCCAGCCGTCGGGGTTGTCGGCACTCTTGGCGCCCAGGCCGGCCACGGCCTCGACAATGACCGCGATCACGGTGGCGGCAATGATCGACAGCAACAGCGCGCCGCGGACCTTTTTAGCCATCAGCACGATCGCGATGAACAGGCCAATAACGAACACGACCATGGGCCAGGTGGAGATGTATCCGCCGTTGCCGAACTGGGTGGGGGTGCCTGCGCCGGTGGTGACGATGCCTGCGTCGTAGAGACCGATGAAGGCGAGGAAGAGGCCAATGCCGACGGCGATCGCCTGCTTGAGGAACGTCGGGACGGCGGCAAAGACCGCCTTGCGGAAGTTCGTCAGCACCAAGATGAAGATGATGATGCCCTCGATGACCACGAAGCCCATGGCCTCCGGCCACGACATCCCTTCGCGCGAGGCGATCGAGTAGGCGAGGAAGGCGTTGATGCCCAGGCCAGCAGCCATGGCGAGCGGGAAGCGCGCCCACACGCCCATCAGGATGGACAACAAGCCCGCGACGAGCGCGGTGGCTGCGGCGACAAGCGCGAGGTTGGGCTCGGAGCCGCCTCCCAGGAAGTTGCCCTCACCGTCGGCGACTGTGCCGATGATGAGCGGGTTGAGGACCACGATGTAGGCCATCGTGAAGAAGGTGGTCAGACCTCCCCGAATCTCCTGCCCGAAGGATGACCCCCGGGCGGTGACGTCGAAGTAGGTGTCGATCTTCCCGGCGAAGCCGGTGCGCTCAGTGGCGGGCGCGGACATAAGTGCTCCTCAGTAACTTGATGGGTGCTGAGTTCCCAACGGTGATGGCCATCTGGTGCGCTCGGCGAAGCCTGACTGCGTGCTTGTGCAGCACGCGCGCGGCTGAGCGCGGTCACAGCCTACTGGTGAGAAAGGCACGCCCTGGCCACGCCCTCCAGACGCACGAAGGCCCGGCACCTTGCGGTACCGGGCCTTCGTGGAAAAGGTTGTGCTTAGCGCGTCTCGCGGTGCGCGGTGTGCTTGCCGCACTTCCGGCAGAACTTGGAGAGTTCCACGCGGTCGGGGTTGTTGCGACGGTTCTTGCGCGTGATGTAGTTGCGGTCCTTGCACTCGGTGCATGCCAGCGTGATCTTCGGGCGAACGTCGTTCTTTGCCATGGGTCTCTCCCAGCCTTGTGATGACGCGCTCTTGCGAAGCGCGGTCGCAGATTGAACACCTGCGTCGTAGCGAGGGCGGGACTTGAACCCGCGACCCCACGATTATGAGTCGTGTGCTCTAACCAACTGAGCTACCCCGCCGCGAGAATGGGACAGCCGCCGCGTCTCTGGCGAGATGCGACGGCACCCATTCTTGGAGCCCCGACAGGGAATCGAACCCTGGACCTTTTCCTTACCATGGAAACGCTCTACCGACTGAGCTATCGGGGCCAGCCGGACTAGGGTACACGGACTTGAGCCCGGAAGTGAAATCGGCGGCTGGGGTGCCTGGAAGCGCATCGGCGCGCGACCCCTCCACTGTGTCACACAGCCCCTCTAGGGTGACAACGTGACCTCAGACTTGAGCGCGGCAGAGGCTCGCCGCATCTTCCTTCACGCCCAGGACCTGGGCCGCGCAAGACCACGCAAGACACCGCGCCCCCGCGACATTGAGGCCTACCTGGAGCGTCAGGGGGTTTTGCAGCTCGACACGGTCAACGTGCTCGCCCGCGCCCACTACATGCCGCTGTACTCGCGCTTGGGGCCCTACGACACCGCCATGGCCGACCACACTCTCTGGGGGCATGAAGCAGGCCACGCCGCGGAGGCCTTCGAGCACTGGGGCCACGAGGCATCCGTGATGCCGCGCACCTTGGTGCCGCTGATGCACCACCGCATGGTCTCGCCGTCGTCGTGGCAGGCACGCACGCGAGAAAAACTGGAGGCCGAGCGGCCGGGCCTCATCGCCGCCGTCCAAGAGGCGGTCGAGTCAGAAGGTCCCGTCACCGCGGGCGCTTTGGACCACCTCGCACCGCGGGAGCGACCCAAGGGACAGTGGTGGGATGCCAGCCACGTGAAGGTGGCGCTCGAATACCTCTTCATCACCGGGCGTGTGGCCGCTTCGCGAGGGCGTCACTTTGCACGGACCTATGACTCGACGCAACGGGCGTGGGGCCTGCCGCCATCGGACCAGGGCGATTGGGGGCAGCCTGCGCGCGAAGCGCACCAAGCGCTGTTCGATCACGCGCTCACCGCGTCCGGCATCGGCACTGTCAAGGACCTGTGCGATCACTTCCGGTTGCCGTTCCAGGCAGGCGCGCGTAGCCCCGATGTCGCGGGCGGCATGGCGTGGGCGACCTCCGCGGTCGAGCGGGGGCTCGCGCAGTGGGTGACGGTAGAGGGCTGGGAAGAACCCACCTTGCTGAGGGCCGATGCCGAGGTTCCCTCCCGCATGACCGGCGCCACCTTGCTCAGCCCCTTTGATCCGGTGTGCTGGTTCCGACCGCGCCTGAAGCGCATGTTCGGTATGGACTACCGGATCGAGATCTACACCCCTGCCCACAAGCGCCAGTACGGGTACTACTGCCTGCCGCTGCTCATCGGCGATCAACTCGTGGGACGGTTCGATCTCAAGGCGGATCGCAAAGCAGGGACCCTCTTAGTGCAGGCAGCATGGTCGGAGCCGACCCCCGCACCCGGTGCCCGGCGAATCTCAGCCGCGACGACGGCGAATGTCGCGTCGCGGGAATTCCTCACCGTGGCGCGATGGTTAGGACTGCAGTCAGTGCGCTCGGGCCCCCGCGGCAACTTAGCTCCGTCGCTAGTACCGGCCATCGTGAACGCCGCGCGCGACTGAGACGAAGCCGCGTTATGGTGAGCAAAGTGGCAATCGCGGCGAGGTCCGTCGCTACAGTCGGGAAAGCGAGAACTTCACCTTGAGTACACCAGCAACGGCCGCGACGCCGTCGTCTCGGCTCAATCGTCGAGTAGTCGCCATCAGTATTGGAGCCGCGCTTGGCGGGTTCCTCTTCGGCTTCGACTCCTCCGTGATCAACGGCGCCGTCGACTCGATTCAGGGGGAGTACGAACTCTCCGACGCGTTCACCGGGTTCGCGGTCGCATCAACACTGTTGGGGTGCGCCGTTGGCGCCTGGTTCGCGGGCACAGTCGCCAACCGGCATGGCCGAATCCGAGTCATGGTGCTGGCATCGATCCTGTTCCTCGCGTCGGCACTGGGATCGGGCCTGGCCTTCGGGATCTGGGACCTCGTCCTGTGGCGCGTGCTTGGCGGCCTCGCGGTCGGAGCAGCTTCCGTCATCGCGCCCGCGTACATTGCCGAGGTGTCGCCGTCAAAGTTCCGCGGCCGGCTCGGCTCCCTCCAGCAACTTGCGATCGTCACAGGAATCTTCACCGCACTGTTGACCGGGCAGCTCTTCGCGGGCGCCGCCGGTGGAGCGTCCGAGGAGCTCTGGCTTGGCCTAGAAGCCTGGCGCTGGATGTTTATGGCCGAAGCGGTACCAGCCCTCGTATACGGGCTCGCAGCGTTGCGGCTCCCCGAGTCGCCGCGCTACCTCGTGGGTCGCGGCAAAGACACCGAGGCCGCAGAGGTCCTCAGGCTGTTCTCCGGCGTACAAGACGTGGACCACAAGATCGACGACATCAAGCAGTCGCTCCACCTCGAAGAAAAGCAAAGCTTGCGCGACCTTCGGGGCAAGGCCCTGGGGCTCAAGCCCATCGTGTGGACCGGAATCTTGCTGTCGGTGTTCCAGCAGTTTGTCGGTATCAACGTCATCTTCTACTACTCCACCACACTGTGGCAGTCCGTCGGGTTCGACGAGAGTCAGGCTTTCCTCACGTCGACTATCACGTCGGTCACAAACATCGTCGTCACGATCGTCGCGATCCTGCTGGTCGATCGGATCGGGCGCCGACTCATGTTGCTCATCGGTTCGGCCGGCATGACTCTGTCCTTGGGCCTGATGGCAATCGCCTTCTCCCAAGCAATCACCAATGACGCAGGAGAAGTCACAGACTTCGTGGGCGCGTGGGGCACGGTGGCCGTCGTGGGCGCGAACGCCTTCGTCGTCTTCTTCGGCGCAACCTGGGGGCCAGTCGTGTGGGTTCTGCTGGGTGAGATGTTCCCCAACCGCATCCGCGCCTCCGCACTGGCCGTCGCAGCCGCGGCGCAGTGGCTTGCAAACTGGGCTATCACGGTTTCGTTCCCTCAGATGGCCTCGATCGGCTTGACCTTCGCGTACGGCTTCTACGCCTCGATGGCTCTGCTGTCGCTGGTCTTTGTATTCTTCCGAGTCCCTGAGACCAAGGGCATGGAGCTTGAGGAAATGAGCTCCGACGTGAAGGTGAAGCGCGGCAAGTTCGTCGAGATCAAGGGCGGCGAGACTAAGATCGTCGACTAGTCGTCCTTTGCGCCGCTCGCGGCGCCTCACGTGACATCGAAGCCCGCTGGCCCGGAAGTCCCGGTCAGCGGGCTTCGGTGCGCCATAGGGTCGGCCACGTGACTTGGTTCTACGACCCACGGGCAAGCTACGAGCACAACCTTGCGCACGGGCCCTTTGGCGAGTTCGCCGAGCGACCCCGGCCTGCGAGCCGCCCGGACGTCCAACGAATGACGCCACCGAGCCTGACCTTCCTCGGCCAGCCCGTGCATCGGCCCTTCGGAATCCCAGCCGGCCCCCTGGTCAACGCGAGGTTCTGCGCGGCCGCCTTCAGCCACGGCTTCGACCTCGCCGTCTACAAGACCGTCCGCACCCGCGCCCACGACGCACATCCGTTCCCGAACACGCTCGCCGTGCATGTCGACGGCGACCTGTCGCCCGCACGCGGCGCGACCCTTCTCGCCGACGACGACCTCGACAGCGCCACAAGCATCTCCAACTCATTCGGCGTCCCGTCGCGCGATCCCGATGACTGGCAGCCCGACATGGCACGCGCCGTGGCTGCGGCGAGCGACGGCCAGGCGCTCATTGGCTCGTTCCAGGGCACGCGGCCAGAGTGGCACCGGCGCGACAGTGAAGCCGCCTACATCGCGGACCACGTCACGGCTGCCCGTCTCACTGCGGCGACGGGCGCACCCATCCTGGAGATGAACCTGTCGTGCCCCAACGAGGGCACCGGCGAACTGCTGTGCTTCGACACCGCGCTCGTCACGCGCATCTGCGTAGCGGTCAAGGATGAGGTTGGCGACACCCCGCTGGTCCTCAAGCTCGCGCACTTCGCTACAGACGCGCAGCTCCATGCGTTACTGCGCGCGACCTCCGACATTGTCGAGGGCTATGCGGCGATCAACACGATTCCGGCGACGCTTGTGGACCGGACGGGACGGCAGGCACTATCGGGGCACGGCCGCGAACGCGCGGGCGTGTGCGGGGCGAGCATTCGGTGGGCTGGCCTGGACATGGTCGTGCGGCTTGCCCGGTGGAGGGCCGATGCCGGCGCTGACTTCGCGATCGTTGGCGTCGGTGGAGTCATGGGGGCCGATGACGCGGTGCGGTACGCCACGGAGGGTGCCAATGCGGTGATGAGCGCGACCGGAGCGATGATCAATCCGGGCCTGGGGCAGGACGTGCGCGGCGTGTCGTGGCCGATTTCTCACGGCGTCTGAGCGCACCCGGGACCTTGGGCCCAGGCCACCATTCCAACCAGATCTAGTGTCAGTTCCACGACATGGCACTAGATGTTGTGGTTCACCGTGGTGATCCGCCAGGACAGTGCCTAAAGCGCACGCGTCACCACTGGAGGGGACCCATGACCACGATCGACCTCGGCGCCGACACCACCACGACCGCCACGCCCACGCCCTCGCCCTCGCCCCTCACCGTCGTCAAACGCGACGGGCGAGTTCTCAACTTTCAGGCCGAGCGCATCGGCGCTGCCCTCCGCAAGGCCTTCACCGCAGCCCACGGAGACCTCGGTGCGGAGCGTGAGGCGAGCATCGGCGCTGTGACGACGCGAGTCGTCGAGGAACTGGCGGGACGCGGCTCCGTGAAAATCTACGAGATCCAGTCCGCAGTCGAGCACGAGCTTCTTGAGGCCGGCGAGTACGACGCCGCCCGCGCGTATATCGACTACCGCGTGGCTCGCGACTTCGCTCGCGCCAAGGCCACGGACCTCAACCACACCATCTCGACGCTCCTGGACAAGGACTCGAGCGTCGTGAACGAGAACGCGAACAAGGATGCCGATGTCTTCAACACGCAGCGCGACCTCACCGCGGGGCTCGTCGGCAAAGCGATCGGCCTTCGCCTGCTGCCCGAGCACGTCGCAAACGCCCACGCCAAGGGCGACATCCACTTCCACGACCTCGACTATCAGCCGTACTCGCCCATGACGAACTGCTGCCTCATCGACGTGCCCGAGATGTTCGCGCACGGGTTCCGGATGGGCAACGCGGAGATCGAGCCACCCCGGTCCATTCAGACCGCTACGGCGCAGATCTCGCAGATCATCGCGAATGTGTCGTCGAGTCAGTACGGCGGGTGCACGGTGGACCGGATCGACGAGGTCCTGGCGCCCTACGCGGAGCTCAACCACGACAAGCACATGGCAGAGGCCGCGCAGTGGATCGGGGACCTCGCGCGGCATGAGGACTACGCCCGCGAGCGCACGCGCAAGGACATCGAGGACGCGATGCAGTCGCTCGAATACGAGATCAACACGCTCTTCACCTCCAACGGACAGACGCCGTTTACGTCCATCGGGTTCGGACTCGGGACCGGCTGGTACGAGCGCGAGATCCAGAAGGCGATCCTGCGAATCCGTCTTCGTGGCCTGGGCAAGGAGGGACGCACCGCGATCTTCCCCAAGCTGCTGTTCACGCTCCGCCGCGGTGTGAACCTGGAGCCACAGGACCCCAACTACGACGTCAAGCAGTTGGCCGTCCAGTGCGCCACGGAGCGCATGTACCCGGACGTGCTGAACTACGACAAGATCACCGAGCTCACCGGCTCGTTCAAGGCCCCGATGGGCTGCCGGTCGTTCTTGCAGGGCTGGGAGGATGCGGACGGCAACAGCGTGGTCAATGGCCGCATGAACCTCGGCGTCGTCACCCTCAACCTGCCGCGCATCGCGATGGAAGCCGCCGGCTCGCTCGAGACCTTCTGGCGCCTCCTCGACGAGCGCTTGGTGACGGTCCACGATGCGCTGAACTACCGCATCGGCCGATGTAAAGAGGCGGTACCGGCGAACGCCCCCATCCTCTACGTGCACGGCGCCTTCGGGCAACGGCTCAGCGTCGACGACGATGTGGATGCACTCTTCCGCGACGGGCGCGCGACCATCTCCATGGGGTACATCGGGCTGTATGAGGTCGCAGCGGCGTTCTACGGCGGGTCGTGGGAGGACAACCCGGAAGCGAAGGATCTGACGCTCGCGGTGCTTGGGCGTCTGGCCGGCGCCGCGGCGCAGTGGAAGGCCGAGTCCGGCTACCACTTCTCCGTCTACTCCACGCCGTCGGAGTCCCTCACGGACCGGTTCTGCCGACTCGACCGCGAGCGCTTTGGCGCCGTCCCGGACATCACGGACAAGGACTATTACACGAACTCGTTCCACTATGACGTGCGCAAGAGCCCAACCCCGTTCGAGAAGCTCGACTTCGAGGCGCCCTATCCCGAGTTCGCTTCCGGCGGCTTCATCCACTACGTCGAGTACCCCGTGCTGCGCACCAACCCCAAGGGCCTCGAAGCTGTGTGGGACTACGCCTACGACCGCGTCGGATACCTGGGCACCAATACCCCGATCGACCGCTGCTACGCCTGCGGGTACACCGGCGACTTTGACCCCACGGCCCGCGGCTTCGCGTGCCCGGACTGCGGCAACGACGACCCCCGCACGTGCGATGTTGTCAAGCGCACGTGCGGGTATCTGGGCAACCCGCAGCAGCGCCCCATGGTGCACGGCCGTCACGAGGAGATCGCCGCGCGGGTGAAGCACATGCCGGGATCCGTGAGGGCCGATGCTGGGGCTGAGTTGGGTGCCGGCGACCACCCTGGGGAGTAGGCATGGCGCTTGAGCCGAACGTCCGCACGTGGGTCGCCTCCAAGGTGTCCCACTCGTACGTTGCGGACTACAAGCCGTTCAGTTTTGTCGACGGCGAGGGCGTGCGGTGCTCGCTGTATGTGGCCGGCTGCCTCTTCAAGTGCGACGGCTGCTACAACGAGGCGGCGTGGTCATTTCGGTACGGGAAGCCCTTCTCGCGCGACCTCGAGGATCGCATCATGGCCGACCTCGCCCACCCGTCCGTCCAGGGGCTGTCGCTGCTGGGCGGTGAGCCGTTCCTCAATACTCAAGTGGCGTTGTCCGTGGTGCGGCGCTTGCGGGATGAGTTTGGTGACTCTCGAGATGTGTGGGCCTGGTCGGGGTACACGTTCGAGCAACTCGCGGTGGACTCGGAGGACAAGCGCGCGTTGCTGGCGGAGCTCGATGTGCTGGTGGACGGGCGCTACGAGGAATCGCAGCGCGACCTGTCACTCGCGTTCCGGGGCTCCCGCAACCAGCGCGTCCTGGATGCCCGCGCCTCGGTTGCCACAGGCACCGCTGTTCCCTACTCGCAGACCACTCCGTCGCCGTCGCGGTCCTGGTAGTACTCGTACTCGGGGTCTTCTCCCTTAATGTACGGACCCTTGCCGGCGGGGAGCTTGTAGCAGGCGCCGTAATCGGGATCGACATCGTTTGAGCCGCCGCTGGACTCGCTCGTCTCGACGGGTTCGGGCTCTGGTTCCGGCTTGGGCGCGGGTTCCGTGATGTCGACCACGATCGTGTCTCCGGCCGCTGGGAGTTCTTGGTTGGGGCAAGAGTCGAGGACGTCCTCCATGACTCCTGCTTCCCCCGTCGTGACCCACAGGTCGTATTTGGTCTTCACCGCGATCTGGCGGGCGACGTACTGGCAGCGAAAGTCCGCGTGCGGTGGGAGCCATTCCTCGGCGTCATCGTCGCCTTTGGAGCGGTTCTCGCCGGCGTCCACGGGCTCGAGGTTGAGGGGGTCGTTGGCGAAAGCCACGCGGGTGCCGTAGTCCCACTCGGACGCACCGGTCACCCACGCCGCCGACAGCGCCACGAGGTGATCAACATCAACCTCTGACGCACCGCCACGCTCAAACCAGATCGAGGTGCCGGTGAAGGGGTCGGCCAGGCGGCCGGACAGCACGGTGCACGAGCCACTCATCTCGCGCTCTTCCAGCCGCAGAATGAGCATGTCGTTGCGGGTGTCGCATCCGTTGTGATCCACGTCGATCCAGCCGTCGCCGAAGGCTTCACGCTCGTAGTCGCTCGACGCGCTCTCGGGCTTCACGTGGAGAGCCGCCAGCGCCGCCGCGGCCGTGCCCGACACCGTCGCCGGCTCGGTCGGTGTCGCAGTAGCGCTGGGCGACGGGGACGCGCTCGGGGTGGGCGATGCGCTCGGGGTCGCGAAAGTGTTCGAAGGCGTGGGCGTGGGCGAGGTGGCCGTGGCGGACGGGCTTGGCTCACTGGTGACTTGCGCCGCGGCATCCAACCCCGCCGGCTCATCTGTGTCATCCGCAGTGGCAACGGCGATGACCATCAGGAAAATAAAGAAGCCCACCACGGTCAACGGGATCTTCACCAGTAGCGAGGTACCCCGGCGTAGCCACAGCAGAACGACGCCAGGTACCACCCAGAAGAACGACGCAACGATGATCGCTGGCCACGACGTCCACCAGCGGCGCTGTGGCGCAGGTGCGTTGACCGGCGCAGTTTCAGGCATGGCGTTGCCACGGTTCGTCATGGTGCTCCCTCAGCGTGTGACTGAGAGTGACTGTAGTCGGGGGCCTGGGCGGTATTCACGCCCGTGTGACGAAGGCCTCATTGGCGACTCCGTGATGTTCCTGACAAGGGATCGCCCGGGCGCTCGGCGCGTCGCACGCGACACCGCGGGGCTCAGGCTTCGACGATGTCGGGAACGTCACGAAAGCGAGCGGCCAACAAACATCAAAGACGTCGAGCGACGTCACCGCATGCACGCGAGCTACCCCCGGGAAAGCAGAAGGCCCGGCGCGAGCCGGGCCTTCTCAGTGTGGCAGGTGAGGGATTCGAACCCACGTAGTCAGTGACGGCTGATTTACAGTCAGCTCCCTTTGGCCGCTCGGGCAACCTGCCATGCTCCGGGTCCAACTGCAACCTGGCGCGCATGGAAGGATAGCAAGCAAATGGCCTACAACGCGAACTGGCCTCCCGCACGCTGGGGGACCACCGCATCGGCCGGACCCACCGACCACAATTCAGGAGGACACCATGGCAGGTGACAGTAGCTTCGACGTCGTTTCCAAGATCGATCGCCAGGAGGTCGACAACGCCGTCAACCAGGCGTACAAGGAGATCAACCAGCGCTACGACTTCCGTGGCGTGGGGGCCTCGATTGAACCGTCGGGCGACGCGATCCTTATGAAGGCAAACTCCGAGGAGCGCGTGAAGGCTGTCCTCGACGTGCTCATCGCGAAGCTCGCCAAGCGCGGCATCTCGATGAAGTCACTCGACTACGGCGACCCCGTCGCATCCGGCAAGGAGTTTCGCCTGGTCGCCGACCTCAAGGAAGGCATCACCCAGGAGATCGCCAAGAAGCTCGGCAAGCTGATCCGCGAAGAGGGACCCAAGTCCGTGAAGTCGCAGATTCAGGGAGACGAACTGCGCGTGTCTAGCAAGTCGCGCGACGACCTCCAGAAGACCATCTCGTTGCTCAAGGGCGCGGACGTGGACGTCGACCTGCAGTTCGTCAACATGCGCTAAAGCGGGCTACTGGCGGCCGGACATCACTGCGCCGGCCGCCGTAGCATCGGCCCTATCAACGGCTCTCGAGAGCTTCCGTGACCTTGGCGACCGCGTAGCCCCACGCCTGCTTGGCCTTGGGATTGGGGGGAACGGCGATCTCGTCGGGGTTGGTGACAACGTCCAGGAGCACGGGCCCATCCTGGGCGAAGGCCCATTCCAGTGCACCGTTCACATCGTTCGGGTCTTCCACGCGCCGGGTCGCCAGGCCCATGGCCTCGCCCACGGCAGCGAAATCCGGGTTGTCTAGCCCGGTTCCGAACGACGCGATGCCGCCCTCCTGCTGCTCAAGTTGCACCATGCCCAGCGAGGCGTTGTCGAAGACCACCACGACGATGGGCAGGCGGTAGGTGACCGCAGTGCGGAGGTCTCCCAAGAGCATCATGAGGCCACCATCGCCGGACATCGACACCACCCGGCGCGAACGATCGAGCGCTTGGGCGCCGAGTGCCTGCGGGAGCGCGTTGGCCATCGACCCGAGGTTGAAGGAACCAAGCAGCTCGCGGCCCTCGCGCATCTCGATGAAGCGCGCGAGCCACGTCGTCGACATACCGGTATCAACGGTGAAGATCGCGTCGTCCGGGGCGTGGCGGTCCACGGCCGCGGCGAGCGCCTCGGGGCGGATCCGATCATCGGGATTGTCGAACGTGGAGCGAACCTTTGCGACCAGTCCTGAGTCCTCGTAGTCAGGATCCGCGACCTGGGCCTGCCGTTCCTGCCAGTCGGTATAGGTGGACCGGCACTTGTCGAGGTGCTTAGAGTCATCGCGGGTGTCGAGCATGGGCAGGAGCGCGGCGAGAACCTCGCCTGCGTCACCCACGACGGGAACGTCCACGCTCACGCGGCGGCCGATGTGCCGGGCCTCACGGTCAATCTGGATCACGGTGGCGTCATCCGGATAGAAGTCGCGATACGGGAAGTCGGTGCCAACCATGAGCAACGCGTCGGCCTCGCCGAGGGCCTCGATTGCCCCTGGGTTACCGAGCAAGCCCGCCTGTCCCACCTGGTAATCATTGCCGCCATCAAAGCCGGTCTTGCCCTTGAGAGTCACGACCATGGGTGCCTGGAGACACTCGGCGGTGGCGACGGTCTCCTTGCGGGAGTGCTCGGCGCCGCGGCCCACGAGCATCGTGACTGTCTTTGCGCCGTTGAGCGCCTTGGCGGCGGCAGCGAGAGCCTCGGTGTCCGGCTGTGCGGAGGCTGGGGGCGCACTGAGGGCGGGCATTGAAGCATTGCCAGGTAGATCGAGGTCTCCGACGTCGCCGGGGATCGTGAGCACAGCCACGCCATTGTCGGCGTAGGCGGCGCTGACTGCCTGCACCAGCATCTGTGGGAGCTGCTCCGGCGAGGTCAGGGTCTGGTTCCACACCGACACGTCCTCGAAAACGCGGCCGTTGTTGACCTCCTGGAAGTAGTCGGTGCCGATCTCCTGCGTCGGGACTTGTCCGCAGATGGCGAGCACTGGCCCGTGGGACTTCTTTGCGTCATAGAGGCCGTTGATGAGGTGGAGCGACCCGGGTCCCACTGTGCCCATGACGACTCCGATACGGCCGGTCAACTGGGCCTGCGCGGAGGCGCCGAACGCTCCGGCTTCCTCGTGCCTGACCCCGACCCACTCCATGCGGTCTTCGGTACGGATCGCGTCGGTCAGGGGGTTGAGGGCGTCGCCGACGACGCCCCAGACTTGACCGACTCCGTGGTCGGCCAGTGCTTTGACGATTCCTTGTGCAACGGTCGTACTGATCGTGACCTCCGGGCTCTTGGTGCCGCACGGTCGGCGGCAATCCGCGTCCACCTTGGTCAACAGGACCGCCCGCGCCAGGTATTCCCGGGCGCCCCGGCACCCCCGCCTCACAACTAAACAACTAGGCACGTCATGCACTCGGGAAGGCGCGGGTGCGCCGTCATGAGGCACGTCATGCCTACGAGACGGCTCGCCCCGAGGACTCAGGGTCTCCTGTCGCGAGAGGCCGTCTCAGACGTCAGGTGTGGGGATGGGAGGCGGGTCCCTGCAGCGGCACTTTGTACATCACGTGCCTCGTGAGGCGCGCTAAGGCGCGACGCGAGTACATAGCGTGCCTAGTTTGCGGGGTGGGCGGGGTCAGCGGTGCGCCGGTCAGTGCTGTGCGGGTGCGGGACGGCAGAGGTGAGTGATTGCAGTCGCTAAAAGTACTGGCCGTTCTTGCGGGCCATCTCTTCCAGCCGGCCAATGCGCTCGTCCATAGGCGGGTGGGTTGCGAAGAGGTTGGCGAGCCCTTCCGGCTTGAAGGGGTTCGCGATCATCATGTGCGAGACGTTCTCGAGGTTGGGGTCAGCGGGCAGTGGCCGCGCGGCGGTCCCGGACTCCAGTTTCCGCAGCGCGGACGCCAACGCCAGTGGATCTCCAGTCAATGACGCGCCGTCCTCGTCGGCGTCGTACTCCCGGGTGCGTGAGATTGCCATGCGAATGAGGGTCGCGGCGATTGGCGCAAGGAACAACATTGCGAGCATCGCGAGGGGGCCAAACGGACTGTCGCGGTTGTTGCCGCCACCGCCGAAGAAGAACAGCATCTGGGCGAGCGCGGTGATCATTCCTGCGAAGGCCGCCGCGACGGAGCCAATCAGGATGTCGCGGTTGTACACGTGCATGAGTTCGTGGCCCAGAACCCCGCGCAGTTCTCGCTCATCCAGGAGTTGCAGAATGCCGTCGGTGCAGCACACGGCCGCATTCTTGGGGTTGCGCCCGGTTGCGAAGGCATTAGGCGCCGCCGTGGGAGAGACGTACAGGCGCGGCATAGGCTGGTTAGCTTCAGCGGAGAGCTCACGGACAATCCGGTACATCACGGGGTGCTCCACCTCGGTGACGGGACG
The DNA here is from genome assembly GCF_000975035.1 of Demequina flava. Classification (GTDB taxonomy): domain Bacteria; phylum Actinomycetota; class Actinomycetes; order Actinomycetales; family Demequinaceae; genus Demequina; species Demequina flava. The sequence continues at coordinate 821,713 of NZ_BBRA01000001.1, forward strand.
GGCACGCATAGCGCGGATCGCGAGCTTGTCAGAGTTCCAGTAGCCGTAGAACGTCCCGAAGACGCCAAAGAGGGCGAAGGCCCATAGGTACTGGCCACCGCCAACAAACGAACCGATGCCCAAGAGCACGATCCACATGAGCACGAACAAGCCCATAGTCTTGACGCCGTTGAAGTACTTCCCTGACACCTGTTTCCTCCGGTCGCACGTTGCTCTTGCTCAACGCGCGGTGCAACGCACGCGTTCCCCGTCATTCTCACTGACGGGAAGGTACCGGCAGCCGCGCGGCGCACGGCAATGCCACAAGCGGCGATCCGCCTGTCCGGGACGAAAGTCGCGCGCGAACGCATGTTCACCGTGATGGGCTAGACGTAACCTCACACCAACTGCTCGGGAGCACGTCATGGCACAGCGAATGATCTGGAATCAGACAGCGTACTTTGGAGCGGGGTCCATCTCCGTGATCCCCGAGGAGCTCGCCCGCCGCGGTTTCACGAAGGCCTTTGTCGTCACCGACCAAGTCCTCGTCGACACTGGCGTAGCCGCGAAAGTCACCACGTTGCTCGATGACGCGAACGTCGACTACGAGATCTACGCAGACGTTGTGCCGAACCCTCCCATCGAGAACGTCCAAGCCGGCGTGGCTTGCTTCCAAGCCTCGGGTGCCGACGTATTGATCGCGATCGGCGGAGGCTCCCCTCAGGACACCTGCAAGGCCATCGGCATCATCGTTGCAAACCCAGAGTTCTCCGATGTTCGATCGCTTGAGGGCGTGGCCGACACACGCAACCCCTCAATTCCAATCATCGCAGTGCCCACCACCGCCGGAACGGCTTCAGAGACCACTATCAACTACGTCATCACCGACGTCGAGCGCAAGCGCAAGTTCGTCTGCGTCGACCCCCACGACATCCCCATCCTCGCGGTGGTGGACTCGGAGATGATGTCGACCGCTCCCCGCAGCCTCAAGGTCGCGACCGGGCTCGACGCCCTCACTCACGCGATCGAGGGGTACACGACCGCTGGAGCATGGGAGTTGTCTGACCTCTTCCACCTCAAGGCCATCCAAATCATCGCAGGCTCACTCGCGGCCGCCGCTGACGGCAATCCCGCGGCCGCCGACCGCATGGCGCTCGGTCAGTATGTTGCCGGGATGGGCTACTCGAACGTCGGCCTAGGCCTCGTGCATGGCATGGCACACCCGTTGGGAGCTTTCTTTGGGGCGCCTCACGGCGTCGCCAACGGAATCTTGCTCGCCCCGTTGATGGCCTTCAATGCCGCAGAAACCGGAGAAAAGTACCGTGACATCGCCAGCGCCTTCGGAGTCGAGGACGCTCCCACGATGCCCATCAACGACGCGCGAACGGCAGCCGTCGAGGCTGTGGCCGCGCTAACCCTGTCGTTGGGCAACCCCACAACGATTACCGAAATCGGCGCATCCGAGTCGGACATCGACGCCCTCGCACAGGCGGCATTTGAGGATGTATGCACCGGCGGCAATCCCCGCACCGCCACGGTCGAGGACATCGCTGGCCTGTACCGCTCGCTGCTGTAGCGCAAAAGACGGAGGGCCGATGCCTGGGTCACCCCGGCGCATCGACCCTCCGTTTGCGTAGTGACTGGCGCTAGTCGCGACCCAGCGAGATGTTGGTCATCTCATCGCGAGGAACGACCTTCACGCGCTCGCGGCCATCGGCCTCACCAAGGGCTAGCTCGTGGGCGTTTAGAATCTCCCAGTCAGCCCACTGAATAACGTCCACGCCGCGGTCCTGAAGCAGGCGCAAAACGTTGTCGGGACTGCGCTGCTCGGCGCCTGCGGAGGACTCCTCGTACAGCTTGTCGGCGTCCTCGATGATCTTCCGGATGGTCTCCTGCGCGTCCGACTTGGTGTGGCCAATCAGACCCACGGGACCGCGCTTGATCCAGCCAGTGGTGTACATGCCGTGGACTGGGTTGCCGTCCTCATCGAGCACGCGGCCAGCCTCGTTGTTGATGGTGCCCTTGCGGTCGTTGAACGGGATTCCATCGATCGGCGTTCCGTAGTAGCCCACCGCGCGGTACACAGCCTGGACGGGGTAGTCGATGAACTCGCCCGTGCCCTTTACGGTGCCGTCACCCTGCAGCTCGGTGCGCTCGACGCGCACGCCGGTGACCTTGCCGTCCTCGCCGAGAACCTCGTGAGGCGACTGCATGAAGTGCAGGTGGATGCGTCGCGATGCGGTGCCAGGCTCGCGCAGCGCGTAGTCCGTGAGGGTCTTGACGACCTGCTTCTGCTGCTTGTTGTTTTCGGCGATCTCCATCGACGCCTCGTCGAACTCGTAGTCCGTCTCGGGGTAAACCACGATGTCGACGTCAGGCACGTGGCCGAGCTCGCGCAGTTCCAGTGGCGAGAACTTCACCTGAGCGGGGCCGCGGCGACCAAAGACGTGCACGTCGGTGACGGGCGACTTCTCGAGGATCTCCATGACGTTCGCGGGGATCTCGGTGGGCGCGAGGTCCTTGGGGTGCTTCGCGAGAATACGCGCGACGTCAAGCGCCACGTTGCCGACACCGAAGATTGCAACTTCCTTGGCCTCGAGCGGCCAGGTGCGGGCGACATCTGGGTGGCCGTCAAACCACGACACGAAGTCCGCAGCGCCGTACGAGCCGTCGAGATCGATGCCCGGAATGTCGAGGTCCGCGTCCTTGAACGCACCGGTCGCGAAGATGACCGCGTCATAGTGCTCGCGCATGTCGTCAAGCGACAGGTCCGTACCAATGTTGACGTTGGCGAGTAGGCGGATATCGCCGCGTCCCAGCACGTTCGCGAGCGCCACGATGATCTGCTTGATGCGCGGGTGGTCAGGCGCCACTCCGTATCGCACCAGGCCGAACGGCGCGGGCAGACGCTCGATGATGTCGATCGACACATCGATATCCGACTTGGACAGAATGTCGCTGGCGTAGGTGCCGGCAGGGCCAGCTCCCACGACGGCGACGCGCAAAGGGCGTTCCGTAGTCACGCTAATCACAATCCTTGGGGGATGGGGTCCGCGAGCCGGGCACGCTCCCGGTCGCAATGGCCCCGAGTATAGACATGCCCGTCAAGCGTAATTCGCCGGGCCCTGACATTTGGTCACTCAGTTTGGGCAGCCTCGGCCTCGTCAAGCGAGCCCAATCCGGCCAGCGCGACGGTCAGCGTGAGCGTTTCCTCCGTGAGGTTCCCGCCACGCGTAGCCACCTCGTCCACGAGGTCCGCGTAGAGCGCGAACGTCGCGTCCGAGTACGTGCCCAATTCGCCGCGCAGATACGTCTCAAACGACGTCGCTTCGAGGGTGTCCTGCGCCGTGCGCAGCACCCGCATGCCCGCACCCAAGCACGGGAAGCGAGAGTGGAAGTCCCGCGCCCATTCCACCTGAACACCAATCACGCGTTCCTGGGCAGCCACACGCGCCTCCGCCAAGACCGGCAACCGCGGCGCAATCTCACGGGCGTACCGCTCGGGCTCCATGGAGGCCATCATCCGCGCGTACTTCTCGGTCAGCAGGTTCCGACCGGCAGCATCGGCCGCATCCAGGTCCGCCGCGTAGGACGTCAGCAACGGCACCGGCCACGTGAGGAACTGTGGAAGCCGCTGCCCGTGGAACGTGAGCCAGTCGTCTTGGCACGCCGCGCGACCACCCTCTGCAGGCACCTCGCCCATCTGCGTGAACTCGTGGCGCACGATTCCCTCGGCCAGGTCCAGGCGCTCGGCCAAGACGTCGCGGTCCATGTCAGCCTCCTACTGCTGTCGTAGCCACGGGTCGGAAATCTTCGCCGCGAGCTCGGGGCGATGGTGCTCAAGGAAGGTGGCATCCGACCCTGACAAGCCCTGGACACGCAGTTCCGCACCGATAGCCGCGCAGACCGCCTCGATCCGCTCCGTCAGTTGGGCCGATGCGACCGAAGCTCCCTTGCCACCCTCGCCAAAGGCTTCCCCACCAAGGCAGGCGGCCGATGCCACACGCATCACCGCAGTCAGCTCACCATAGACCTGGGGTAGCCGGCTAAGGGGGCGGTCGGAAAGGCGGCGCAGCGCCGCGAACTGCCACTTGTAGTACGGCAGATAGCCCACCTGGGCGGGCTTGTTCAGCAGGAAGACGGTCGAGGCGGCAGAGCGCACAAACTCGCCAACCGCGAGCCATGCCGCCTCGCCATCACCACGCGACAACATCCGCGGCACGTTGTACTGCCCCGCCTGAGCGAGCATCCCCAACCTGCGCGACAGGTGCGTGAGCCACACGTCCGGCGGCATCCGCTGGAAGCCACCACGCGCTGCTCCGAACGCGCCGTGCGGATCCGCGAACACTTCACCGTTGGTGGCCGCCGCGAGTGTAGCCTCGTCGAGGCTGAGCCACACATGCGGTTCGTCGGCGCTCGGCGCCTGGCGCAGGCCCGTGATGGACTCAAAAAAAGCACCGATCTCGAACACACCCGACCGCTTCTGACCGTGAGCGGCGAGCGCGGGGCGGACCGGGACGCCCTCGAACGTGTCCGGCAGACCGTCGTAGGCACGCTGCAGATCGGCACCAATCAGTTCGTGATCAGCCTCCGTGAGCCACAGGCAGAACCCCACCCCAAAGTCGTGATCCGTGCTCACCGCGTCGTCGAAGCCGTAGCACTCAGACCCGTGCCCCACGAGCCCCGCGGCGATGCGTCCTGCGAAATCGGGGAACTGCGCGTCGAGCATGGGCTTGCCGTGCTCGAGCCAGTAGCGGCGGGCCAGCTCCAGTCCGGGGACATGCTGGACGCGGGCCGATGCTGGGGCCGGGTCACGCACCTCAGCGGGCGTGGGTGCGGGGTCGGGGTCGACGGCCGCGGCGCCCGACTCACCGGCAATCGCGTCACGGAGCTGCCGCGCCTGGTCGAGGTTGTCGCGGGTGACCTCGGCGGCTTCGGACTGTGGACCGTACGCACGCTCGACGATCGCGAGCGCCTCCTCGTAGCGGTCCACTGCCCCGGCGGCGTCGCCAGCGCTGATGAGGGTCGACGCATGGGCCGCGAGCGCGGCTGCCATGTGCGGGTCGTCGGTGGCTCCCGCGGCGCGGAACAGGTCGATCGCGCGGCGGGCATGCTCATCCGCCCCGCCCGGATCACCGACTGCGGCGCACGAGTGCGCGAGGTTCGCATGGGTCATTGCGATGTCGACATCCGCGTCCGGGTCCGTGGTGGCCCGGGTGAGGATCGCAAGGGCTTCGCGTTGCTCGGCCAGAGCCGCTTCGGGCTCGCCCGCATCCGCGATAGCGAGCGACAGGTTGTTGTGCAGCGCGGCCAGTCGCCGGTCGTCGGGACCAAACAGTCGCCGCGCTCCGTCGAGGGCTTGCGCGTAGGTGACCCGAGCATCGGCCGTCTTCCCCGCTGCCCGCTGAGCCGTTGCCACGTTGATGAGCGTCGTGGTCTGGGCGTCCGTACCCTCCAGGCCGAGGTCGGCGACCAAGGTGAGTGCAGCATCGGCCGCTTCCAGTGCCTCGTCGTGCGCGCCGATCGACCTGAAGAACCCCGCCTGCTCATTGCGAAGCGTCAGCAATGCCGGTTGGTCGTCGAGTTCCTGCGCCCGCGCGACCCCCTCCTCGAGAAGCATGCGCGCAACCTCGGGCCCGCGCTGCTCGGCGAACACCTGATCGAGGCGGTTGAGGAAACCCTCCATGGGGAATCGTGCCTGGGACGTGCTCACCGGAAACTCCTGCCGGACGGGGGCGAATGGGCGGTGGGGACGGTACCGCAATTCCAGTCTACGAACCGGGGGTAGCCACCACCTAGGCCGTATGGCACAATCACTGACATGTCACACCAGCTCACCATGCGCGCATCGATGATGTGCCGTTGCTGCTGTGTCATGTGTCTGCAGGCCTAGTCGCCCGCGGATACGCAACGTAGCCCTGGGCGCTCGGCCTTACGAGCGCGAACCAGCAGCGCTCTGACGGCCTCGCTCCCACAGTGATTGTGAACGAACGAGTCGAGGAGATTCGGTGACTGACGCCGACACCACCACCCCGGGTGGTACCACCGCACTGACGGACGCTGAAGAGCGCCGCCGCCACCGCGAGGAGGCGCGCCTCATCCGCACCCGTGAGGCTGCCGCGCGCAAGAACACCGCGTCGAAGGACGGCCAGTGGGCAGCGGGCGACCGCACGCCGCTGAACCCCAACGAGGAGATGAAGGCTGCGAGCGACCCTCTCGAGGTTCGCCAGCGCATCGAGTCGATGTACTCCAAGTGGGGCTTCTGGTCGATCCCTCCCGGTGACCTGCGCGGCCGCTTCCGTTGGTGGGGCCTGTACACGCAGCGCCGTCCCGGGATCGATGGCGGCAAGACCGCCGTGCTCGAGCCGCACCAGCTCGACGACGAGTACTTCATGCTCCGCATCCGCTCGGACGGCGGTCAGCTGTCCGTGGCGCAGGCTCGCGAGATCGGCAAGATCTCCGCTGAGTTCGCCCGCGATACCGCGGACGTGTCCGACCGCCAGAACATCCAGCTGCACTGGATCCGCATCGAGGACGTGCCAGAGATTTTCCGCCGCGTCGAAGAAGTGGGCCTGCTGTGCACCGAGGCCTGCGGCGACGTGCCGCGCGTGCTGCTGGGCTCCCCCGTTGCGGGCGTGGCCAAGGACGAGCTGATCGACCCCACGCCGCAGATCCGCGAAATCATGGACAAGTACATCGGCAGCCCGGAGTTTTCCAACCTGCCGCGTAAGTTCAAGACCGCCTTCACCGGCCAGCCCGTGCCGGACATCCTGCACGAGGTCCAGGACATCGCGTTCTGCGCCGTCGAGCACCCCGAGCTCGGCGTTGGCTACGACCTGTGGGTGGGCGGCGGCCTGTCCGTGAGCCCGTTCCTGGGTAAGCGCCTGGGAGTCTTCGTCAAGCCAGACATCGCACACGACGTGTGGCGCGGTGTGGTCAGCATCTTCCGCGACCACGGCTACCGCCGCCTGCGCACCCGCGCTCGCCTTAAGTTCCTCGTCAAGGCTTGGGGAGCGGAGAAGTTCCTCCAGGTACTGCAAGACGACTACCTCGGCTACGAACTGCCGAAGGGCCCGGCCCCCAAGCTTGCTGAGCGTGGCGACCGCGGTGACCACGTTGGGATCCACGAGCAGGCCGACGGCAACTACTACGTAGGCGTTGCCCCCGTGGCCGGTCGCGTCTCCGGCGAGAAGATGAAGAAAATCGCCGACATCGCCGAGTCCGTCGGTTCCGACCGCGTGCGCCTGACGCCCCTGCAGAAGGTGCTCGTTCTCGACATCCCCAAGGATCGCGTGAGCGACGTCGTCAACGGCCTGCGTGCCCTCGAGCTCGACTCCGAGCCCGGCGAGTTCCACCGCAACGTAATCGCCTGCACCGGCATCGAGTACTGCAAGCTCGCGATCGTCGAGACCAAGGCCACGGCCCGTGAGGTCGTCAAGGTCCTGGACGACAAGTTCCCCACGCTGGACAACCCCATCACCGTGCACGTCAACGGCTGCCCTAACTCCTGCGCCCGTGTGCAGATCGCGGACATTGGTTTCAAGGGTCAGTTGGTGCTGGACGAGGAGTCCGGCGAGCAGGTGCCCGGCTTCCAGGTTCACCTGGGTGGCCGTCTGGGCCGCGGCGACGACAACGACTTTGGTCGCAAGATCCGCGGTCACAAGGTAACGGAGAAGGGCATGCCCGACTACGTCGAGCGCGTCACCGCGAACTACCTCGAGGACCGCACCAGCGAGACCGAGACGTTCGCCGAGTGGGCCTTCCGGGCTGAGGAGGAACTGATCAAGTGAGTGCGATCCTTCCCGCCGCGGCTTCGCTGACGCTCCTGAACCCTCAGGAGTGGAACGCTGAGTCGTGCGCAGAGGTCAATGCGCGACTTGAGAGCGCATCGGCCGCTCACATTGCGGATTGGGCCGTGGCCACGTTTGGTCGCAACCTGATCGTTGCCGCGTCAATGCAGGACACGATCCTGCCCCACATGTTCGGCACCCGCCTCGAGGACGTCGACGTGCTGTTCTTGGAGACCGGCTATCACTTTGACGAGACCATCGCCACGCGCGATGAGGCGGCGCGCCGCTTCCCGATCACGATCGTGAACGCCGAGCCCGAGCTCACGATCGACGAGCAGACCGAGAAGTACGGCAAGGACCTCTTCCGGACCGACCCCAACCTGTGCTGCCAGATCCGCAAAGTGGAACCACTCAAGCGTGAGCTCGCCAAGTACGACGCGTGGGTCACCGGAGTGCGCCGTGTCGACGCGATCACGCGTTCCGAGATGCCCGTCATTTCGTGGGACGCCAAGCACGGCCTGGTGAAGATCAACCCGCTGGCCCTGTGGGACGATCCCGCCGTCGAGAACTACCAGGCTGCCAACGACCTCCCCCGCAATCCTTTGGTCGCGGACGGTTACCCCAGCATCGGCTGTGCTCCTTGCACCCGTAAGGTCGCGCCCGGCGAGGACCCGCGCGCCGGCCGGTGGGCTGGACAGAACAAGACCGAGTGCGGCCTGCACAGTGAGTAATCGTGAAGCAGTGAGTGAAGAGGAATTCGTGACGACTGACACCCCAGCCCCCGCGCGCCTGAGCACCCTCGACTCGCTCGAGGCCGAGGGCATCCACATCATCCGTGAGGCCGTGGGCACCGCCCGCAAGCCCGTACTGCTGTTCTCCGGCGGCAAGGACTCCGTCGTGGTGCTGCACCTGGCGACCAAGGCGTTCTGGCCCGGCAAGGTGCCCTTCGAGCTCCTGCACGTGGACACCGGCCACAACTTCGACGAGGTCATCGAGTTCCGCGACCGCACCGTCGAGAAGCTGGGCCTGCGCCTGCAAGTTGCCAAGGTCCAGGACTACATCGACGATGGCCGCCTCCGCGAGCGCCCCGACGGGACCCGTAACCCACTCCAGACGGTGCCGCTGCTGGACGCCATCACCGAGCACAAGTACGACGTCGTCTTTGGCGGCGCGCGTCGTGACGAGGAGAAGGCCCGTGCCAAGGAACGCGTGGTGTCGCTGCGCGACGAGTTTGGCGCGTGGGACCCGCGCAATCAGCGCCCCGAGCTGTGGAACCTCTACAACCCTCGCCACCTGCCCGGCCAGCACGTCCGCGTGTTCCCGCTGAGCAACTGGACCGAGCTGGACGTGTGGCGCTACATCGAGGCCGAGGGCATCGAGCTGCCACCTCTGTATTACGCGCACGAGCGCGAGGTCTTCCAGCGCGACGGGATGTGGCTCACTCCCCACGACAGCGTCCGCGTGCGCGACACCGACGTGATCGAGAAGCGCACGGTTCGCTACCGCACGGTCGGCGACGCCTCGTGCACCGGTGCGGTCGAGTCCCCCGCCGTCAGCATTCAGGACGTGATCGCCGAGGTCGCCTCCACCCGCATCACCGAACGAGGCGCAACCCGCGCCGATGACCGCATGTCCGAGGCGGCCATGGAGGATCGCAAGAAGGAGGGCTACTTCTAATGAGTGCCGCACCCCAGACCACGGACGCCCTCGATTCAGCGGGCGTGCCTGACACGACCCGCACCTCGCTGCTGCGTTTCGCCACCGCCGGTTCCGTCGACGACGGCAAGTCCACCCTCGTGGGCCGCCTGCTTCACGACACCAAGTCGATCCTCGCCGATGCCTACGAGGCCGTCGAGCGCGTGTCCAAGGAGCGCGGCTCCGAGGAAGTCGACCTGGCGCTGCTGACCGACGGCCTGCGCGCCGAGCGCGAGCAGGGCATCACGATCGACGTCGCATACCGCTACTTCTCGACCCCGCGCCGCACCTTCATCCTCGCGGACTGCCCCGGGCACGTGCAGTACACCCGGAACACGGTGACCGGAGCGTCGACGGCCGATGCTTTGGTCGTGTTGATCGACGCCCGTTACGGCGTCGTAGAGCAGACCAAGCGCCACCTCGCGGTGGCGGCACTGCTACGGGTTCCGCACGTGATCATCGCGGTTAACAAGATCGACCTGCTCGACTACGCGTCCGGGCCCTTCCGCTCGATCTCGCAGCACGTGCAGACGCACGCCGAGTCGCTGGGCCTGCCCAACGTCATCTGCGTTCCCGTCTCCGCACTCAACGGCGACAACGTTGCCGAGCGCTCCGACAACACCCCCTGGTACGAGGGCCCCACGGTGCTCGAGATCCTGGAGACTGTCCCCTCGATCGACCAGGGCGCGGACGCCTTTGCGGCGGCTCACCGTCACGGGGTGACGCACCCCGGGAGGGCCGATGCTGCGGCTGAGGAGATCGGTTGGCGCCTGCCCGTACAGCTTGTGTTGCGTCCCCAGGATGCGGCCGTGTCCGAGGAGTACCGCGAGTACCGCGGCTACGCCGGTCAGGTCGCCGAGGGCACGATTCGTGTGGGCGATGAGGTCGTGGTGCAGCCCTCGGGCAAGCGCACCACGGTTGCCGGGATCGACACGGCCACCGGGCCGCTCGACGAGGCACACACGGGCCAGTCCGTTGCGGTGCGCTTGGCTGATGAAGTCGACATTGCGCGTGGAGACCTGCTGTCCTCTGCGTCCGACGCCACCGAGTCCACCAAGACGTTCCACGCCCACGTGGCCTGGCTCACCGACCGTCCGTTGCGCGTGCGCGACCGGGTGCTCGTGCAGCACGGCTCCGCGGTGGTGCAGGCCATGGTGACGACGATCGACGGCATCCTCGACATCTCGCTCCCGGGCGGAACGCTGGACTCCTCGATCGCGAAGGGCCACGAGCTGCAGCTCAATGACATCGGCGTGGTGTCGCTTCAGCTGGCTCAGCCGCTGGCCGTCGAGGACTACGGCAACCACCGCCGCACGGGCGCCTTCTGCCTGCTGGACCCCCAGGATGGCAACACCCTGGCGGCAGGCACGGCCCGCGCGCAGGTGCCTGGCACCGCGGATGAGTCGTATATCTCGATCTAGATGAGCGCATCCGTATCCCTCACCGACGTCGCCCAGGCGTTCCCTGGGCGCGAGCGTGCCCGCTTGGCGCTGGACGGCATCACCCTGGACATTGAGCCCGGGCAGTTCGTGTGTGTCGTGGGACCGTCAGGATGCGGAAAGTCGACCCTGTTGGACCTCGTTGCCGGGCACACCCGCCCGGCGCGCGGTGCGGTATCCGTCGATGGCGCCGCGGTGAAGGGACCCGGGCTGGACCGCGTGATGGTCTTCCAGGACCACGCGCTGTTTCCCTGGATGTCCGTCGCGGACAACGTCGCATTTGGCCTCAAGAACGCCGGCATCCCCGAGGCCGAGCGTGAAGCACGCGTCGCGAAGTGGCTGGGCAAGGTCGGTCTGACCGATGCCGCCTCACTCCACCCGCACCAGCTCTCTGGCGGCATGCGTCAGCGCGCGGCGTTGGCCCGCGCCTTCGCCATGAAGCCGCAAGTGCTCCTGATGGACGAGCCGTTCTCCGCACTCGACGCACCCTCGCGCGACCGCCTGCACGTCGAGCTCCAGGAACTGTGGGCGGACACGGAAACCACCATCATCTTCGTAACCCACAACGTCCGTGAGGCGATTGCGCTCGGTGACCGCGTCATCGTCCTGTCCTCGGGCCCCGGCCGCATCATCGGTGACGTTCCCGTTGCCCTGAACCGGCCCCGTGTCGTCGAGTCGGAGCGCGTCGTTGCGCTCGCGCACAAGGTCCGCGGACTGCTCGACGAGGCCGACCAACTCGGCATCACCACCCCACGCGAGGGTGGTGACTCGTATGTCTCGATCTGATGTGGAGCTGACGACCGAGCAGAGCGTTCAGGCGAGGTCGCAGGCCCCCTGGTGGAAAGCATCGGCCCCCATTCTCATCACCGGCCTGGTACTGGTGGTTGTGTGGGCGGTGCTGTCACTGTTCGTCGACACGTTGCCCGGCCCGGGTGACACGGCGGCGGAGCTTGCCCGGATGGCCTCCGACGGTGAGCTGTTCTCGATCTTTGGGCGCATCACCCTGTTCATGGGCGTGTGCTTCGTGATCGCGGCCGTCGGCGGCGTGGCTCTGGGGCTGTTGCTCGGTTCCAAGCGCTGGTTGGACCGCGGACTGTCGCCGTACTTGGCAGCGCTGCAGGGAATGCCGACGTCGATGTGGATCCCGGTCGCGGCTGTCGTTCTCGGCACCTCGCCCTGGTCGCTCGCTGCGGTGGTGTCGATCGGCGCGATGCCGGCCATCATGCTCGGCACTCGCTCCGCTGTCGCCAATGTGCCGCCGCTGCTGATCCGTGCGGGGCGTACCTATGGCGCCGACGGCGGGACGTTGCTGCGTCACGTCGTCCTGCCAGCGGCTCTTCCGGGCATCATGACCGGTTTGGAGTTGGGCTGGTCGATCGCGTTCCGCTGCCTCGTCGCAGGTGAGATCTTCTCCGGCGCGCTGTCCGGCACCGGGATTGGCGACGTGATTGACCGTTCACGCGAGACGGGCGACCTCACCGAGATGATGGCGACCATCATGATCGTGCTGGCCTTCACACTGATCGTGGACCGCCTGGTGTTCGCCAAGGTGCAGCACCGCCTGCGCGTCTCGCGTGGCCTGGTGGACACAGGGCTGCCGCACTAACCGCGTTGCCGATCCAAGCATCGGCCCGTCATCGCAGTTGATTCCGCCTCGGTAGGCAATCAGTGTCACTGGAATCGCTGCATGTGGCCCTCAGTGCCCACCGGCACGTTCGCGCGGGCTGGCGGGAATTCTGTCAGACCCTCGTCGTACGCTGTCTTCATGATCCACGTTGAACCCGCAACCGCCTCCCGCTGGGATGACGTGCGCACCATGCTCGGGCCCAAGAGCGTCGACACACCTTCCTGCTGGTGCCTATCGATGCGGATCAGTTCGGGCGACCCGCGCGTCAAAGGCCAACCGGCTAGTGCGCGTGCGGATGTCGCGCGCGAGCTCTGTTCCGCTGAAGTGCCGCCCGGAGTTCTCGCATACGACGGCGACAAAGTTGTGGGCTGGTGTTCCGTGTCTCCTCGTTCGTCGTATCACCGGCTGGTGAAGTCTCGTGTGATTCCCCACGTCGACGATCAGCCGGTGTGGTCCGTGGTGTGCTTTGTCGTCCGCGCGGGTCATCGACGGCAAGGCGTGGCGGGATCGTTGCTGGATGGCGCGGTGGAGTTCGCTCGCACTCACGGTGCCACCATCATCGAGGGATACCCCTCCGACACCGGTGGCGCCCGCATGAACACGACGTCCGCCTACGTGGGGACTCGTACGCTGTTCGAACGGCACGGGTTTGAGTTTGCCAGTGACACTAAGTCCGCGGCCGGGGGGCATCCGCGCGTCATCATGCGCCGGGAAGTGTGAGCGCACCCGCGTCCCAGTAGTGCAGGACGCCGGTGCGTGGCACGGAAATCGGGCTCAGGTCCTCCCGGCGCGTGAGTGCGGTGAACCCGCCACCTGACTGCCGACTGGCCCCTCAATGCCCCGGCGACCACGGCATCGGCCCTTCGCTATCCAATTGGGTGACAGACTCGTCCCGTGAACGCACCTCTCTCCCGCTCGGGCCTGATGTTTGGCGCCGGTGCCTACCTCATGTGGGGACTGTTTCCCCTACTCATGGCAGCCCTCAAGCCTGCCGGTGCAGTGGAGATCACCGCGCACCGTGCGGTGTGGTCGCTGGTGGTGTGCCTGATTGCGGTGGCAATTGTGCGCGGGTGGAAGCGACTGCGGACCGTTCTCACCTCCAGACGAACCGTCCTGATCCTCGCCGCAGCTGCTCTCGTGGTGTCGATCAACTGGCTGGCGTACGTATATGCGGTCGTGACCGATCACGTGAACTCGGCGTCGCTAGGCTATTACATCAACCCGCTGTTCACGGTTGCGTTGGGCGTCATCTTCTTGGGGGAGCGTCTCACCCGCGCCCAGATAGTCGCCATCAGCATCGCGGCCGGCGCCGTGATCGTCATTGGTGTTGGCATGGGCGAAGTGCCGTGGCTGTCCCTGATCATGGCCGTGTCCTTTGGGCTCTACGGGCTTCTCAAGAAGCAGGTGGGCGGCAAGGTCGATGCCCTTACTGGCCTCACCGTCGAGACGATGGTGCTCGCTCCCCTAGGGCTCATCGCCATCGTCTTTCTGGAGCGCGCGGGCCAGACCACCTTTGGGCACCGCGGCGCGGACGGGCTTGGACTGTCGCACGATCTGCTGATGATGTCGACGGGACTGTTCACCGCGGGGGCGCTGTTGCTATTTGCCGCTGGCGCGCGCCGGCTGCCCCTCTTCGTGACCGGGCTGCTGCAGTACATCGCCCCCACCATGATGTTCATCCTGGCCGTGTGGCACTTTGGCGAGCCGATGCCGGTCTCGCGCTGGATCGGGTTCGTGCTCGTGTGGATCGCGTTGGTGATTCTCACGGTCGACGGGTGGCGGCGTAGGCCACGAAAGGCCGAGGCTCGGGTGGAGCCAGCCGAGCCCGTGTGACCGCGCCAGCCTTCGCAGCCGCGGTTGACTGGTCAGCCGTTCAGGCCCGCGTCTTCAGGTATGCCTTTCTCGCCGTGGATGCCCGTGAAGAATCTGCGGTCAGGTGGGTCAGGTTTGTCGTCCCGTTCGGGGCTGCGTGGACCCGGTGCGGCTCACCGCAGATTCTTGACGATGTGCGGCGGCGAGGACTGACCTGGTGGACGTAGCGGACGTGACGGGCACGTGCTCGAGATCCGCCACACCGGTGCTGAACAGGCGCGGGACATCACCGCAGAGTTACGGCCAGGAGGCCGCGGGCGCCGAAACCCCGCCGAGTATGTACGGCCAGGGGAAAGAGCACGGCGCGTGGTTAGGCGGCTCGGGCTACCAGGGCGTCCGCGAAGGAATTGAGCGCGTCCTTGACGGCACCATCGGGCAGCGGCGCGACCGACTCGGAAGCGCGAACCGCCCATTCACGCGCCTTGGCGCTGGTCTCGTCAACCACCGAATGCACGGCGAGGCGGCCCACAACATCTGCGAGCGCCTCATCGGACGTAAGGTCACCGTCGATGTCAGCGAGGAGCTTCTCATCGTCGGCTGTGCCGCGACCGGCGGCGATGCGCTCACGCAAAAGCAGAACTGGCATTGTCGGCACGCCCTCACGGAGGTCGGTGCCGGGAGTCTTGCCGGTCTCTTCGGCGCTGGAGCGTACGTCGATCACATCGTCGGCCAATTGGAAGGCAACGCCCGCCAGCTCGCCATAGCGGGTGACCCGCTCGACGGTCATGGGGTCGCAGCCCGCGAACAGCGCGCCAAATCGAGCCGAGGTGGCGATGAGCGACCCGGTCTTGTCGGCGAGCACCTGAATGTAGTGCTCGACGGGGTCGTCGCCCTCTTGCGGACCCACGGTCTCGTGGAGCTGACCCAGGCACAGGCGCTCGAAGGTCTGCGCCTGAATGCGCACGGCCTCCGGACCCAGCCCAGCCACCACGCGCGAGGCGCGGGCGAACAGCAGGTCGCCCGTAAGGATCGCGACCGAGTTGCCCCACACTTCATGAGCCGCGGGAGCACCGCGCCGCGTGGGCGCGGAGTCCATGACGTCGTCGTGATAGAGCGTCGCGAGGTGGGTCAGTTCGACCACCACGGACGCCTCGACGATCTCCGGGCGCGCGCCGTCTCCCAGCTGCGCAGTGAGCAGCGTCAGCATGGGACGCAGTCGCTTGCCCCCAGCGTTGACGAGGTGCTTCGACGTGGAATCGGCAAGCGAGTCCGCCTGCCCCACCGCGTCGCGGAGGCGCTCCTCGACGATCTCCAGACGCGGGGTCAGGATCTCGTCGAGCTCAGTGCTGCCCAGAGGAAGTGACATCAGATCAGCCCGCGCTCACCAGAAGGTGTGCGGCGCTTTCGAAGATGTTCAGTACGCCCGAGGGCAGGATTCCCAGGATGACAATTGCTGCCGCGGTGATACCGATCACGACGCGCGTGAGGGTCTCGGTCTCGACTGCAATCGCCTCGTCGGCGCCCTCGGGGGCATCCGTGAAGAACATCAGCACAATGAGGCGAACGTAGAAGAACGCGGCCACCATCGAAGCGATCACAGCAACGAGCACGAGCGGCCATGCGCCGCCAGCGATCGCAGCGGAGAAGACCTCGAACTTACCGATGAATCCTGCGGTCAGCGGGATTCCAGCGAAGGACAGCAGGAACAGTGCCATCGCTCCGGCGAGGAACGGTGAGCGCTTGCCCAGCCCGGCCCATTGGCCCAGGCGCACGGCCTCGGCACCGATTCCGCCATCCTCGGCACGTTCGCGCACCTGCGTGATGATCGCGAAGGCACCGATGGTCGCAAGACCGTAGGTGAGGAGGTAGAACGGCAAGGCGACGAGCGCTTCCGGCGTGAGGCCGGCGAACGCCACCAGGATGAATCCGGCGTGAGCCACAGCCGAGTAAGCGAGCATGCGCTTGATATCGGTCTGCACCAGTGCTGCGAGCGTTCCGATGATCATCGACGTGATGGCCACGGCCCAGAACA
Organism: Demequina flava; assembly: GCF_000975035.1. Taxonomy (GTDB): domain Bacteria; phylum Actinomycetota; class Actinomycetes; order Actinomycetales; family Demequinaceae; genus Demequina; species Demequina flava. The sequence goes on from NZ_BBRA01000001.1 coordinate 838,087, forward strand.
TCCATGACAGTTCCCACTCGAGCGGGTAGAACGCCAGGTACATGACCCGCACCAGCGCGGCCGTCGCGGCCGCCTTGGTGGCGGCACCCATGAACGCGGTAACCGGGGTGGGGGCACCCTGGTAAACGTCCGGGACCCACGAGTGGAACGGCGCGGCTCCGATCTTGAACATCAGACCAGCGACCACCATCACCGCACCCGCGAGGAGCATGCCGTCGCGGTTGGGGATGAAGTCGATCGCGATGCCAATGGACTCGAGGTCGATCTGCGTGGTCGCACCGTAAACGAGTGCGGCACCGAACAGGTAGATCGCGGAGGAGAACGCGCCCAGCAGGAAGTACTTCAGCGCGGCTTCCTGCGACAGCAGGCGGCGTCGGCGTGCCAGCGCCACCATGATGTACAGCGGCAGCGAGAACAGCTCCAGCGCCACGAACAGGAAGATCAGATCCGTGATGCAGGTGAAGAGCATCATGCCGCCCACTGCGAACAGCAGCAGCGGGAAGACCTCGGTCACCTTGAGGCCCGCACGGCGTGCAAGGCGCTCCTTGGTGGAGCCCGGAGGTACGGAGCCCAGGGGCGTGAAGGCATCCTCACCATCGGAGGTGCGGGCCGCGAACAGCAGCGCGCCCAGGATTCCGAAGACGAGCAGCATTGCCTGCCACGCGAGCGACTGAGCATCGACCGTGATCTTGCCGGTCATCACGACATCGCCAGCGGAGCCGTCAAGGCCAACCCACTGCACGATCACGAAGCCGAGCGCGACCAGCAAAGCGCCGATCGTCACCGTGAGCTGCACCGTGCGACGCGTGGCCGGCGACTTGATGAACGCCTCGATCAGGATGGCCACCGCGGCGGTGCCCAGGACGATCAGGATGGGCGTCAGTGGAGCCCAAGCGATCTCGGGGGTCACGAAGTTCACGCGTTCGCCTCCTCTAGCTGAACGTGGGCCACGGCGTCAGCCGATGGTGCACTCACGTAGTCGATGGCCAGACCGGGCACGAAGCCCAGCACCAGCATCGCGATGATCAGCGGCCACACAGCCAGCTTCTCTCGCAGGCTCAGGTCCTTGGTGCCGGCGAGCGAGGGAACCTCGGGGCCGGTGAAGACCTTCTTGTAAGTCAGCAGGATGTACAGCGCTGCCAGAACCACGGAGATCGCGGACACGATGACCGCAACCTTCGCGACCGGGTAGGCGCCGATGAACACCATGATCTCCGACACGAACGGCGACAGACCAGGCAGGGCTGCGGCCGACATACCGACAATCAGGAAGCTGCCAGCGAAGATCGGCACCACACGCTGCAGGCCGCCGTACGTGGACAGTTCCGCGGAGCCGGTGCGCTTGATGAGGAAGCCCACCAGGAAGAACAGTGCGGCCGTCGACAGTCCGTGGTTGAACATGTACAGCGCCGCGCCTTCCATGGCGGTGGGCTGGAACACGAAGATACCGAGGATCATCACACCGAAGTGGCTCACCGAGGTGAACGCCACCAGGCGCAGCATATTCTTCTGGCCGATTGCCAGCAGGGCGCCGTAGATGACCGAGATCACCGCGAACACGATGATGACCGGCGCCGCCCACTGGGAGGCGTTCGGGAACATCACCAGGCACAGCGTGATCATGCCGAAGGTACCGATCTTGTCCAGCACGGCCACGAGGAGCGCGGTGGTGCTGGGCGGTGCCTCTTCTGCCACGGTGGGCAGCCACGTGTGCAGCGGAACCATGGGCGCCTTGATCGCGAACGCGATGAAGAAGCCAAGGAACAGCAGTCGCTCCGTGGTGGCGGACATCTCGATGCCGGTGAGGTTGTCGATCAGGAAGGCCTGCTCGCCACCGGGGCCCACGAAGTACAGCGCGACGACGGCGACCAGCATGATGAGGCCACCGACGAGCGAGTACAGCAGGAACTTCACCGCGGCGTAGCGTCGCTGAGCGCCACCGAATCCACCGATGAGGAAGTACAGGGGCACGAGCATGGCCTCGAAGAGGACGTAGAACAAGAAGACGTCGCGCGCGGCGAAGATGCCGACCATGAACGCCTGGCTCAGGAGCACCAGCGCCATGTAGTTGCGGATGCGCGTCGCGTCAGTCTCGTCGCGCCATCCGGACATCATTGCCAGCGGCACCAGAATCGCGGCGAGGCCGACCATCAGCAGGCCGATGCCGCTGACGCCCAAAGCCCAGCTTGCGCCAATCTGCGGAATCCACGAATACGTCTCGGAGAACTGGATGGCACCAGCATCGGCCTTGTCGAACTGCAGCGCCATGACGGCGAACAGTGCGAACTCGATGACGGTGACGCCCAGTGCGATCTGGCGCGCCTTGGAGCGGGCCGATGCGGGCAACGCCCACAGCGCGGCCGCGCCCACTGCGGGCAGCGCGATCAGGACAGTCAGGTAAGGAAACACGGTTTAGAGACCCCCGACCACGATGATGAGAGCAATGACGATCACGCCGACCAGCATGGTCGCGGCGTAAGAGCGCGCTTGTCCCGTTTGCAGCTTGCGTGACGCTTCACCCAAGCGAGCCCAGCCGCGAGCCTGCTTGTTGACGGCGCCGTCCACGATGGTGGCATCGGCGTAGACCAGGGTCCGGGTGAGGTGCTGTCCGGGACGCTGGAAGACCGCACGGTTGACCGAGTCCTGGAAGAAGTCGTTGCGCGCTGTGATGGTGCCGAGCGATCCAGCGGGAGCTTCGACGGGCACGTCCGCGCGGCCGTAACGCATCCAGGCGAGCACGGTGCCAACAGCGACCAGTGCGAGCGTCAGACCAATGATGACCGGAATCGAGATCACCGGATCGTGGTGCTCTGCGTGGCCGGTGACGGGCTCAAGGAAGTGCGTGAACTTGTCACCGGTTGCGAGGAACAGACCCAGGAAGGCGGACCCGACAGCCAGGATCATCATGGGCACGGTCATGAGGGCCGACGACTCGTGCGGATGCATGTCGTCCTCCCAACGCGCCTTGCCGTGGAATGTCATGAAGAACAGTCGCGACATGTAGAACGCGGTCATACCCGCACCCACGAGGGCCGCGCCACCGAGGACCCAGGGCTGCCAGCCCTCGCCGACGAAGGCGGCCTCGATGATCTTGTCCTTGGACCAGTAGCCAGAGAACGGCGGGACACCCAGGATGGCGAGCCAGCCAAGTCCGAACGTCACCCACGTGATGACCATGACGCCGCGCAGTGCACCGAAGCGGCGCATGTTGACGGTGTCGTTCATGGCGTGCATGACGGATCCGGCACCCAGGAACATGCCGGCCTTGAAGAAGCCGTGCGTGACCAGGTGGAAGATCGCGAAGGCGTAACCGATGGGTCCCAGACCCGCGGCGAGCATCATGTAACCGATCTGCGACATCGTCGAGGCGGCCAGCGCCTTCTTGATGTCGTCCTTGGCCATACCGATGAACGCACCCAGCAGCAGGGTGATGGCACCGACAACGGCGACCACGAGCTGAGCGTCAGGGGCACCGTTGTAGATGGGGGCGGAGCGCACAATCAGGTACACACCCGCCGTCACCATTGTCGCGGCGTGGATCAGCGCGGAGACCGGCGTGGGGCCAGCCATGGCGTCACCGAGCCAGGACTGCAGCGGGAACTGCGCAGACTTTCCGCAGGCGGCAAGCAACAGAGCCAGGCCGATGCCGGTAAGGGTTGCGGTCGAGGCTTCCGGTGCCTGCGCGAAGACCGTGGCGAAGTCGAGCGAACCGAACGCGGCGAAGATCATTCCCATCGCGATGATGAGGCCGATGTCACCGATGCGGTTGACGACGAACGCCTTGTTCGCGGCAGTGGCGTACTCGTCCTTGAAGTTCCAGAAGCCAATGAGCAGGTACGAAGCAAGACCCACGCCCTCCCAGCCAAAGAACAGCAGGAGGTAGGAGTCAGCCAGCACCAGCAGCAACATGGCCGCGATGAACAGGTTGAGGTAGGCAAAGAAGCGACGGCGTGCGACGTCGTGCTCCATGTATGCCACCGAGTACAGGTGGATAAGTGTGCCCACGAAGGTGATGAGCATCACGAATGTGATGGACAGCGGGTCCAGCAGGAGGCCGGCGCTCACACTCAGGTCGGAACCGGGGATGAACTCCCACAAGGTCACGGTGGTGGCGCGGTTGGCGGCGTCTTGTCCCAGCATCTCGAGGAGCGCTCCGGCTCCCACGAGGAATGCCGCGGACGAGGCGACCACTCCTACCCAGTGACCCCACGCATCGGCCCTCTTGCCAGCAAGCAGCAGGAACGCTGCGCTTGCCAGCGGAATGGCGATGGCGAGCCAGATCAGTGACTGCATCCCTTACCCCTTCAGCTCGGCGGGCTCGTCGAGCGAGATGGTCTGACGTGCGCGGAACAGGGCGATGATGATCGCCAGACCCACCACGACCTCGGCCGCCGCAACGACGAGCACGAAGAAGGCCATGATCTGTCCGTCGAGTTCGGCATACATGTGCGCGAAGGCGACGAGCGCAAGATTGGCGGCGTTCAGCATCAGCTCAACGCCCATGAAAGCCACAATCGCGTTGCGTCGCAGCAGCACTGCGGCCGCGCCAATCGCAAACAGGATCGCGGCGAGGTACACGAAGCTCATCGCGGTCACTTGGGCTCCTCCCCTTCACGGGTGTTGCGCGTATCGGAATCGCGCGACGGGGCACCGTGGGGACGGGCCTCATGGTCGGGGTTGTCGGTGTCCTCAAGCTGGGCGCGGAACTCCGCGCCGTCCTGCGTCTGGTGACGCACCTCGAGGACACGGGAGACCGAGTCCTCGATGGGGTTGCCCTCGGGGTCAAGTGCCGGAACGTCAAGCGCGTTGTGGCGGGCGTAGACACCGGGCATCGGCTTGTTGACCGGGTCGGCACCGGCGGCCACGCGAGCGGCCTGGAGCTCGACCTGCGTGCGACGCGGCGTGAGGCGCGGCACGTGGGTCAGGACGAGCGCGCCGACGGCGGCGGTGATGAGCAGGAAGCCCAGCACCTCCATCACGAGGACGTACTCGCTGAACAGCACCATCGCGATCTCTTCGGGGTTACCCACAACGTCGCCCGTGCGGGGCTCAATCGTGGCGTCACCGATGACGGCGATCAGCAGAATCGCCAAACCGCCGGCGGCGGCGAACGCGATCCACTTCTGACCCTTGATGGTTTCGCGCAGGTCCTCAGCGTTGTCCACGCCTACGAGCATCAGCACGAATAGGAACATCATCATGACCGCGCCGGTGTAGACGACGATTTGCACCATTCCAAGGAATGGCGCGCCCATGCCGACGTAAGCGGCGGCAAGGCCCACCATCACAAGCACGATCGACATCGCGATGTGCACAGGGCGCTTGGCGAAGATCAGCGCGAGCGACGGGATGACCGTGAGGAGTGCCACGGTCCAAAACAGCACCTCGTTAACCACGGGCGGTTTCCGCCTTTCGGTTCTCCGGCAGGGTGGGCTCCTCGGGACGGTTCTCGCGAACCCATGCCACCTGCTCGTCCACTACCTGGGTGACGTCACCCTTGTAGTAGTCGTCGTCCGTGGTGCCGGGCACCATGGGGTGGGGTGCGTCGAGCTGACCCTCGGACAGGGGCGCGAGCAGATCCTGCTTCTCGTAGATGAGTCCTTCACGGGTGGGGCCCGCGAGTTCGAAGTCGTTGGTCATCGTGAGTGCACGCGTGGGGCACGCCTCGATGCACAGACCACAGAAGATGCAGCGCAAATAGTTGATCTGGTAGACGCGGCCGTAGCGCTCACCTGGCGAGTACTGCGCGTCCGGGGTGTTCGAGTCGGCCTCGACGTAGATCGCGTCCGCGGGGCACGCCCACGCACACAGTTCGCAGCCAATGCACTTCTCTAGCCCGTCCTCGTAGCGGTTGAGCTGGTGACGGCCGTGGTAGCGCGGCATCGCGGTGTCGCGCTTTTCCGGGTACTGCTCGGTCACGGTCGGCTTGAAGAAGTTGCGGATGGTCACGCCGAATCCGGCGACCGGCGCAAACACCTTGCCGACCGGTCCAGGCTCGGGGAAGTTCGACACGAACTTCTGGTTTTCACCGTCGCGTTCGCGGTTGACCTTCCAGACGTCGTCAGAGTCAGTCATCGTCGCCTCCTTCGGTGGCGGCTCGGCTGGCGCTCGCCTCAACGGTGCGACCCGATCGAGGTGAGGGGGGCAGGGTCTGGTGCGGCAGTGGCGGAACCGGGTAGCCGCCAGCGAAGGCGTCGAGCACCTCTGGCTCCGGTTCTGTCTCTTCCGGCTTCTTAGATTCCTTGGCATCCTTGATGAAGCTGATCACGGAGATCGTCAGCAGGATGCCGACAAGTCCGGCCACCGCGTCGTACACGGCGAGGTCGCGGCCCCATGAGTCGAAGATCTGGCGACCCACGGAGAAGAACACGAGCCAGCCCAGACCCACGGGGATCAGGACCTTCCAGCCGAACTTCATGAACTGGTCGTAGCGGAATCGCAAGAGCGAACCGCGGACCCACACAAAGAAGAACATGAGTGCCCAGATCTTCAGGATCAGCCATACGGGGCCAAGCCAGGCGGAGTTGAGGAACTCCCCTCCGACCCAATCCATTGGCCACGGCGCATGCCAACCTCCCAAGAACAGGGTGGCTGCCACAGCGGACACGTTGATCATGTTCATGTACTCGGCGAGGAAGAACCAGGCGAACTTCATCGAGGAGTATTCGGTCATGAAGCCGGCGACCAGCTCGCCCTCTGCCTCGGGGAGGTCGAAAGGCAGACGGTTGGTCTCGCCGACCATGGAAATCACGTAGATGATGAATGCCGGGAACAACGGCCAGATCCACCAGCGGTCATCCTGCGCGGCGACGATGCCCGATGTGGACATCGTTCCCGACAGGAGGAACACGGTGACGAGCGACAGGCCCATGGCCAGCTCGTAGGAAATCACCTGTGCGGTGGAGCGGACGGCACCCATCAGCGGGTACGTCGAGCCCGAGGCCCAACCACCCAGGACGATGCCGTACACACCCAGCGCGGCACACGCGAGGACGTAGAGCACGGCGACCGGGAAGTCTGTGAGCATCATCGGCGTGGACTCGTCGGTGAAGGGGATGTCCACCACGGGGCCGAACGGAATCACGGCGAAGATCAAGAACGCGCAGAACACGGAGATCATGGGGGCTGCGATGTACAGCACCTTGTCTGCCGCGCGCACGGTGATGTCTTCCTTGAACAGCAGCTTCATCGCATCGGACACCGACTGCAGGAGGCCGAACGGACCCAAACGGTTGGGGCCGGGGCGCAACTGCAGGCGACCGATGACGCGGCGCTCAAACCACACCGCGAACAGCACGCTCGTCAGCAGGAAGATCAGCAGGAATACGGCCTTGGCGATCGGCACCCACAACGGGTCATCCGCCAGGGCCTCGGTCGTCACGGCGACCGGGTCCACTGCTGTCAGCAGGTTGGTGAACATCAGATGCCTCCCTTGACGGTGACGCGCGCACCCGGCTCAACGCCGAGTTCTTGCGCGACCCATGAGCCGGGCGACTTCGCCGGCACCCACACCACGCCATCGATCATGTCAGTGATCGCGACGGGAAGTTCGAGCGATCCGAACTCCGTCGACACCGTGACCAAGCCATCCTGGATGCCCACGGCATCGGCCGTCTTGCGAGACAAGCGCGCGACCGAGGTGCGGCCCGTTCCTGCAAGGTAGGGCTCGCCATCCTGGAGGGCGCCCTCGTCGACCAGCTGGTGCCAGGCGGCGAGGATGAGCTCAGCGCCGGGCTTGGCGTCCACCTTGGGGGCGTCCACCTTGGGAGCGGCGGGGCGCTCCTTGGCGGCCGCGGCACCGAGCGAACCGAGCTGCTGCGAAACCTCAGCGACCGTGCCGGTGCCGAGGTGCACTCCGAGCTCGCGAGCCAGAATGTCGAGCACGCGGTGGTCGCTCATGGCGTCGGTCTTCAGCGCCGTGGCAAAACCGCGCAGGCGGCCTTCCCAGTTCACGAAGGTGCCGGACTTCTCCGACGGCGGTGCGACGGGGAGGACAACGTCGGCGGCCTCAGCAGCCTCCGATCGGCGAACCTCAAGCGACAGGACGAACGGCGTGCGCTCGATTGCGGCCTGCAGGTCACCAGTGAGGTCCGATGGGGTGACGCCACCCACGATGAGCGCGTCCACCTTGCCGGCCTCGGCATCGGCGATGATCTGCGCAGCTCCGCGACCAGCGGCCTCGGGAAGCGAGTCAACGCCCCAAGCCTGAGCAACGGCGGTACGGGCCGATGCTTCGGTCACCGCACGGGCACCCGGCAGCAAGCCTGGGAGGGCTCCCGCTTCGAGCGCGCCACGCTCACCGGCGCGACGGGGAATCCACGCCAGCTTTGCGCCGGTGCGCTTGGCCAGCGCGAGCGCCTGCGTGAACGCTCCGGGCGATCCGGCCAGGCGCTCACCTACGACGATGATGGCGCCGTCTTCCTTGAGGGCCTCGGCGGCGTCCGTCGAGCCCTTGACGGCGGCGAGCGCCTTGCCCTCGCCGCCGGGGGCGGTGGGAAGGAGCGTCGCGTTGAGTTTTTCGGCGCCGCGGGTCAGGAACGGCGCGATCGAGAAGACCTGCTGCTTGCCTGTCGACTTGTGCAGGCGGAGGAAGACGATGCCGCCCTCATCCTCGGGCTCAAAGCCGGCCAGCAGCACGGCGGGAGCCTTTTCAAGGTCGGCGAAGGTGACGCCCATGCCTTTTGCGGCCACCGACGAGCCGAGGAAGTCCTGCTCCTCGTCGGACGCGGTGCGGGTGCGGATGTCGACGTCGTTGGTGCCGAGGACCGTGCGGGCGAACTTTTGGTACGCGTAGGCGTCCTCAAGTGTGACGCGGCCACCGGGAAGCACTGCGGCGCCCTGAGCCTCGTCGCCGGTAATGGCAGCACGCAGACCCTTGGCTGCAGCGGCGAGCGCGTCGGGCCACGAGGACTCGTGCAGTTCGCCGTCTTCGCCACGCACGAGCGGGCGGGTGATGCGGTCGTTCAGGTTCTGCCACGAGAAGGCGAAACGGTCCTTGTCGGTGATCCACTCTTCGTTCACGACGGGGTCGTTGTCCGCGAGGCGGCGCAGGATCTTGCCGCGGCGGTGGTCCGTGCGGATCGCGGCGCCCGAGGAGTCGTGCTCCGAGATTCCGGGGCTCGAGACCAGGTCGAACGGACGCGAACGGAAGCGGTACGAGGCGCTGGTGAGCGCGCCGACCGGGCAGATCTGGATGGTGTTGCCCGAGTAGTACGAGGAGAAAGCACGGCCGGACTCGTCCTCAGCGGCAACGCCGATGGGCTCGTAGCCGTCGAACTCCAGGACGTCCTCGTTGAAGGTACCGATCTGCTGCATCGCACCGCGGTTCTGAAGATCGATGAACGCGTCTCCCGCAATCTCCTTCGAGAAGCGGGTGCAGCGCTGGCACAGGATGCAGCGCTCGCGGTCCAGCAGAATCTGCGAGCTGAGCGACAGCGGCTTCTCGAATACGCGCTTCACGTCGATGAAGCGGCTCTCGGTACGGCCGTTGCTCATGGCCTGGTTCTGCAAGGGGCATTCGCCACCCTTGTCACACACCGGGCAGTCGAGCGGGTGGTTGATGAGCAGGAGCTCCATCACACCCTCTTGTGCCTTCGCAGCCGTGTCCGAGGAGTGCTGGGTGTTGACGATCATGCCGTCCATCACCGTCATGGTGCACGAGGCCTGCGGCTTGGGGAACGGACGAACGTTGCCCTCGCGGTCTGGAGCAGCAACATCCACCAGGCACTGGCGGCATGCGCCGGCGGGCTTCAGCAACGGGTGGTCGCAAAAGCGCGGGATGTCGATACCGACCTGCTCAGCGGCACGGATGATGAGGGTGCCCTTGGGCACGGTCACCTCGGCGCCGTCGATCGTCAGCGAGACGGTCTCGACGGCCTGCGTGGTGGCCTTGTCCGCGGTCGAGGTCATGCGTGAGCCTCCTCGGTGGCCTTCGCGGGGGCGTCGTAGTCAAACAACGCCGCGGCGGAGTGGTCGAACGGGCAGGCGCCCTCAGCGATGTGCTGCTCGAACTCCTCCCGGAAGTACTGGATGGAACTGGAGATACAGCTAGTCGCACCGTCGCCGAGTGCGCAGAACGCGCGGCCCAGGATGGACTCGCAGGTGTCCAGCAGCTGCTGGATGTCTGCCTCGGTGCCCTGGCCGCCCTCAACTCGCTTGAGGATCTGAGTGAGCCAGAAGGTGCCCTCGCGGCACGGGGTGCACTTTCCGCAGGACTCGTGCTTGTAGAACTCGGTCCAGCGGGTCACGACGCGCACCACACAGGTGGTCTCGTCGAAGATCTGGAGGGCGCGGGTTCCGAGCATGGAGCCGGCGGCGCCCACGGACTCGTAGTCCAGCGGGGTGTCCAGGTGCTCATCGGTGAAGATGGGCGTGGACGATCCGCCGGGAGTCCAGAACTTGAGCTGGTGGCCAGCACGAATGCCGCCTGCCATGTCGATCAGTTCGCGCAGGGTGATGCCCAGCGGGGCCTCGTACTGGCCGGGGCGCTCGACGTGGCCGGACAGGGAGAACAGGCCCATGCCCTTGGAGCGCTCGGTACCCATCGAGGTGAACCAGTCAACGCCGCGGTCGATGATCGCGGGCACGGAGGCCACGGACTCGACGTTGTTGACGACCGTGGGACGGGCGTAGAGACCTGCGACGGCAGGGAACGGGGGCTTGAGGCGCGGCTGACCGCGGCGGCCCTCGAGGGAATCCAGTAGCGCGGTCTCTTCACCACAGATGTAGGCACCAGCGCCGGCGTGGACGGTGACGTCCAAGTCGAACCCAGAACCGTGAATGTTCTTGCCGAGGTGGCCGGCGGCATACGCCTCGCGCACAGCCTGCAGCAGGCGGCGGTACACGTGAGTGACCTCGCCGCGCACGTAGATGAAGGCGTGGTTGCAGCCAATGGCGAAGGACGTGATGGCCACGCCCTCGACCAGGACCTGCGGGGCCGACAGCATGGTCGGGATGTCCTTGCAGGTGCCGGGCTCGGACTCATCGGCGTTGACGACGAGGTAGCGGGGGCCGCCGTCGTCCGGGGGCAGGAAGCCCCACTTCATGCCGGTGGGGAAGCCCGCACCGCCACGACCGCGCAGACCGGAGTCCTTCACGGCCTGGATGATGTCAGCCTTGTCCATGCCGAGCGCCTTCTTGAGCGCACGGTAGCCGCCGTGGTCTTCATAGGTCGACAACTTCCAGGACTCCTGAGCGTCCCAAGTCGCCGACAGGACGGGGGTGAGGTCGGTCATCGCTGCTCCTCCCAACCCTGCTCGCGAGCAATCTTGAGGCCCACCAGCGTGGGGTCGCCCACGCCCTGGTCCTCGTCAACCTTGCCGTCCTCGAAGCCGGCGAGCACGCGCTCGGTCTCCTTGAACGTGGACACCTTGTTCGAGCCACGGGTGGGCTTCACGTCGCGTCCCTCGAGGATGTCGTCCACGACGCGCAACGCGCGGTCGGGCGTCATGTTGTCGAAGAACTCCCAGTTGACCATCATCACGGGTGCGTAGTCGCAGGCAGCGTTGCACTCGATGCGCTCAAGCGAAATCTTGCCGTCCGCCGTGGTCTCGTCGTGGCCCACGCCGCACTCGTCGGACAGCTGGCGCCAGATCTCGTCGCCGCCCATCGTCGCGCACAGCGCCGTGGTGCACACGCCCACCTGGTACTCACCGTTGGGACGGCGCTTGTACTGGGTGTAGAACGTCGCAACAGCGGAGACCTCGGCACTGGTGAGGCTGACGGCCTCAGCACAGAAGCCGATGCCGTCGGGGCTCACGTAGCCGTCTACCGACTGCACGAGGTGCAGCAGCGGCAGCAACGCCGAGCGCTTGACCGGGTAGCGGTCCAGGATCTCGTCGGCGTCCTTGCGCAGCTGCGCGAGGGTGTCTGCGTCGTAGGTCATCGGTCAACGCCTCCCAGGACCATGTCGATCGACGCGATGGCGACCACGACGTCGGCGACCTGGCCGCCCTCAGTCATGATCGACAGCGCCTGCAGGTTGTTGAAGCCTGGGTCGCGGAAGTGCGCGCGCCACGGCTTGGCTCCGCCGTCGGACACGAGGTGCACGCCGAGCAGACCCTTGGGACCCTCAATGGCTTGGTACACCTGGCCAGCAGGGACATCGAAGCCCTCGGTCACCAGCTTGAAGTGATGAATCAGCGCTTCCATCGACTCGCCCATGATGTGACGGATGTGCTCGGGCGAGTTGCCCTGGCCGTCGCCACCGATGGACAGCTGTGCAGGCCACGCGATCTTCTTGTCGGCGACCATGACGGGGCCGTCTCCAAGCTTTTCGAGGCGGTCGGTGCACTGCTCGACGATCTTGAGCGACTCGTAGCACTCCTCCATGCGCAGGACCATGCGGGCCCACGCGTCGGAGTCTGTCGAGGTAGGAACCTGGAAGTCGTACGTCTCGTAGCCGCAGTAGGGCTCGGACTTACGCAGGTCGTATGGCAGACCAGTCGCACGCAGAATGGGCCCGGTGATTCCGAGCGCCATCGCGGCAGGCAGGTCCACCTTCGCGACGTTCTTAAGGCGTCCCTTGAGGATCGGGTTTTCCATCTGGAGCTCGACGAGCTCGTCCAGACGCAGCTTCACCTCGGGGATCATCGCGCGCAGTGCGTCAATGCCGCCCTCGGGCAGGCCCTGGGCCACGCCGCCGGGACGGATGTAAGCGTTGTTGGTGCGCAGACCCGTGATCATCTCGATGACCTTGAAGGTCTCTTCGCGACCAATGAAGCCGGTCGTCATGATCGTGGTCGCGCCCAGCTCGTTACCGCCGGTGCCGATGGCGACCAGGTGCGAGCCAATGCGGGTCAGTTCCGCCATGAGCACGCGCAGGATCGAGGCGCGCTCAGGGATGTCGTCCGTGATGCCCAGCAGGCGCTCAATGCCGAGGCAGTATGCGAGCTCCTGGGTCATGGAGGCGACGTAGTCCATACGGGTGCAGAACGTCACGCCCTGGGTCCACGTGCGGTACTCCATGTTCTTTTCGATACCGGTGTGGAGATAGCCGATGCCGGCACGGGCTTCCGTGACGGTCTCGCCTTCGATTTCCAGCATCACGCGCAGCACGCCGTGCGTGGACGGGTGCTGCGGACCCATGTTCATCACGATGCGCTGCTGGCCCAGACGGATGGCCTCTTCGACCGTTTCCGACCAGTCAGCTCCGTAGACGTTGTACTCGGGGACGTCGGCGTCTTCGGGAATCGCGCCCGTGGCCTGTGCGGTGGGGTTGTTCATCGGTACTGCCTCCGCTCGCCGGGCGAAGGTACTTCTGCGCCCTTGTATTCGATCGGGATGCCGCCCAGCGGGTAGTCCTTACGCTGCGGGTGGCCTACCCAGTCGTCGGGCATCTCAATGCGTGCCAGCGACGGGTGTCCGTCAAAGATGATTCCGAAGAAGTCCCAGGTCTCGCGCTCGTGCCAGTTGTTCATCGGATAGATCGCGCACAGCGACGGGATGTGGGGATCGTTCTCATCGATCGCGACCTCAACGCGCAGGCGACGGTTGTGCGTAATCGACTGCAACGGGTACACGGCGTGAAGCTCGCGTCCCTTGTCTGCCGGGTAGTGCACACCGGAGACGCCCAGGCACATTTCGAAACGCAGGTCCTGGTCGTCGCGCAGGTGCTGAGCAACCTCCGCGAGGTGCTTGGCGGCGATGTAGAGCGTGAGCTCGTCGCGGTCAACCACGACGGACTCGATCGCTTCGTCGGCCTTGTCACCGAGCAACTCGGTCAGGACGTCGACGACGCCATCGAACCATTCGCCGTAGGGACGCTCAGACGCGCCGGGCATCTGGACGGGCTTGACCAGTCCGTCAAAACCGGAGGTGTCGCCCTTGGCGCCAAAGAGTCCTTCGCGGACGTTGATGAGTGTGAGTGGTTCACGCCCCTCCGCCTCGACCGGCTGGATCTCGCTGTTGTCGGTCAACGCAGCAGCCCCTTCTGGTCGACGGTCGGCGTGGCCTTGAGCGCGGCAGCCTCAGCGGCGGCAGCCATCTCGCGACGGTTGGCGCCCATGGGAGCGTTCTTCACCTGCTCCTGCAGTTCCGTGAGCGCGTACAGCAGCATCTCGGGACGGGGCGGGCAGCCGGGGAGGTAGATGTCCACGGGCACGACGTGGTCGACGCCGGGAACAATCGCGTAGTTGTTGAACATGCCGCCAGAGGACGCGCAGACGCCCATCGACAGCACCCACTTGGGCTCGGCCATCTGGTCGTAGACCTGACGGACGATCGGGGCCATCTTGTTGGACACGCGACCGGCGACGATCATCATGTCGGCCTGACGAGGCGAGCCACGGAAGACCTCGGAGCCAAAGCGCGAGATGTCGAAGCGGGACGTACCCGTTCCCATCATCTCGATCGCACAGCACGCCAGTCCGAAGGTCGCCGGCCACAGCGAGCCTGCTCGCATATAACCCACGAACTTCTCGACAGTGCCGAGCATGAACGGTGGTGCACTCTCTTCAATACCCATAAGTCAGTCCCAATCAAATCCGCCGCGGCGCCACTCGTACACGAAGGGAATCGTGATGAGGGCGAGGAAGGTCATGGTCGCGATGAGGCCGAACCATCCCAATGCATCGTGGGCCACGGCCCACGGATACAGGAACACGACCTCAATGTCGAAGACGATGAAGGTCATCGCCACGAGGTAGTACTTAATCGGAACACGTCCGCCGCCGACCGCGCCCGGGGTGGGCTGCAGGCCGGACTCGTACTGGTCCACCTTCGCTGAGTTGTAGCGCTGGGGGCCCACGATGCGGCTGACGATGAGGCCAGCCACAGCCATCAGTGCGGCGATGGTCACCATCACCACGATCGGCACGTAGGGGTTCACGAGGCAGCTCCTTCGTATGTCTCGTCGGAAGCGGTGCGGACGGTCATCATGCTGCTGGTGCCACCTTAGTCAGTGTTGACATCAGACGGTCGGCCCAGTCGCCGCCAGTCGGTTCGTAGACGTCCGCGAGAAGTTTATGCGTGAAATGCATCACGAATGGCCGGGGAAGGCCGTACTTGGTGCAGATCTTCATGACAGCGGGGTGCGCGATCAGTTCAGCGAACACGCGCCCCAAAGAGTAGTAGCCGCCCAGATCGTCCTTCATCTGGCCCGCATAGGCCTCAAGTGCAGCCTCACGTGCGCCGTCGGTGGGAGCCTCGCGCCAGTTGACCAACGCCTCGGCCGCGCGGCGCGCAGAGTGCATCGCGTACGCAATGCCTTCGCCGTTGAACGGGCTCACCATGCCGCCGGAGTCGCCCACGAGCATGAGACCCGGGACGTAGTGGGGCTGGCGGTTGAAAGCCATCGGGATTGCGGCGCCCTGGACCTTCGACACAGGCGAGTCCGGATCGACACCCCAGTCGCCAAGGCTGTTGCGGACCCAACCGTCAAACAGACCGCGGTGGTCAAGGCCGGACGGAGCACCGTTAGGACTCAGGGTTCCGAGCCCAATGTTTGCGGTGCCGTCCCCCAGCGGGAAGATCCAGCCGTAGCCAGGAAGAAGATTCGACTTGCCGGGCTCGCCGTCCCAGATGGTGAGGTGCCCCTCCATCCACTCCTCGTCGTGGCGGGGGGTTTCGAAGTAGGTGCGCACGGCCACGCCCATGGGCCGGTTGTCCATGCGTTCCATACCCAGGCCCAGCGCGATGCGCGCACTCACACCATCGGCGGCAATGACGATCGGCGCCGAGTAGGTGACCTCGTCGCCCACCTTGCGGCCCTTCTCGTCCGTCGCCTTCGCCGTCACCCCGGTGACCCGGCCGGTGAGCTCATCGCGAACGGAACCTGTGACGAACCAACCCTCGCGAACATCGGCCCCTGCAGAACGAGCATGCTCGGCAAGACGGTGATCGAAGTTGGCGCGCGTGAGGCTCAGCCCATAGTCCGGGTAGGACTCCTGCTCGTGCCAGGGGAATTCGAGGCGGTGGCCGCCACCGACCATGCGCAGACCCCAGTTCGGGATCCATCCCTCATCGCGAGGCGTTGGAAGATCAAGGAGCTGAAGTTCCTTCACCGCACGCGGGGTAAGACCGTCGCCGCAGACCTTCTCGCGGGGGAACCGGGACTTCTCGAGCGCGATGACGTCAAAGCCCTCGCGTGCGAGGTAATACGCGACGGCGGAGCCACCAGGCCCAGCGCCCACCACGATTACGTCGGCTTGTGTTTTCACGCCCATAGCCTACGCGGTCCGGGACCATGGTCACGAACGCAAAAATACGGCATCCCCGCACGCAAAACGCAATAAGAGCGTTGCGTAATTCACCTCCGCCTCCCCAAAACTAGGCAACTCATGTATGCACCGCCCCGCCCCAGCGCACTCACGAGGCAAGCCATGCCTACGCCCTCCCCCGCGCCCGTACGCTGGCCCCATGAGCATCGGCGGTACTTGGGCAGGCACTCACACCTTTGGCGCGCAGCGCCTGATCGAGGCGACCACCATCGATGAAGTGCGAGACGCGGTCGCAAGCACTGCTGGGCCCATCCGCGCGCTCGGCACGCGCCACAGTTTCAACGATCTTGCCGACACAACCGGCACGCTCGTCACCGTGACGGGCATCCCGCCGGCTCCCGAGCTCGACGAAAACGCGCGGACTGTCACGGTCGGCGCCGGAATCCGGTACGGCGAACTGGCGCTGTGGCTCGAGGAACGCGGCTGGGCCCTCCACAACATGGGGTCGCTGCCTCACATCTCGGTAGGCGGCGCGGTTGCGACGGGGACGCACGGATCCGGCGTCACCAATGGCTGCCTGTCCGATGCCGTGGCAGGCCTCGAGTACGTGAACGCCAGTGGCGACCTCGTGACGGCGCGGCGCGGCGGCGAGGGCTTCGACGGCCTCGTCGTGAGCCTGGGCGCATACGGCATCGTGGTGCGCCTCACGCTCGACATTCAGCCCACCTACCTGGTCCGCCAGGATGTCTACCGCGACCTCCCGTGGCCCACGCTCCTCGACGAACTCCCTGCGGTGATGAGCGCTGGTTACTCCGTGAGCGCGTTCACGATGTGGGAGGAAGAGACCGTCCAGCAGGTGTGGCGGAAGACGCGCATTGGCGCCGGCGACGAGCCCACACCCGAGTGGCTCGGCGCGCGCCTCGAGCTTGCCGCCGAGGCCGGGCTGGTCGACGTCCCGCCAAACAATCTCACGGTGAAGGAAGGCCTCGAGGGCCCCTGGCTCGAGCGGTTGCCGCACTTCCGCCTTGACTCGACGCCCTCCAATGGCGACGAGATCCAGACGGAGTACTTCGTTGACTTGGCCGACGGTCCCGCCGCCTTGCGCGCCGTCCGCGAACTCGCCGCCGACATCGCTCCGCACCTCCTCGTCACCGAACTGCGCACGGTCGCCGCGGATCGGCTGTGGCTCTCTGGCGCCTACGGCCGTGACACGCTCGCCATCCACTTCACGTGGCGCAACGACCCCGCCGCCGTGGCAGCTCTCACGCCTCGCATCGAGGCTGCGCTGGCCCCGTTTGGCGCACGACCGCACTGGGGCAAGGTGAACTCGATGACGGCCGGCGCGGTGGCACAGGTGACGCCACGTCTCGCCGACGCTCGGGCCCAGTTTGAGCGGCTCGATCCCGATGGCCGCTTCGCGAACGACCATCTGCGCAGGCTCGGTGTACGCACCTAGCGCCCGTCGCGTCGAAGTCTGCGTGCGGACGGACGTAGGCTTGCTTAGGTGAGTGTTCAGCCCGCTACTCCCGGCCCCCTGACCGTCCGCACGGTCGAGATCGAGGCCCCTGACGACCTGTTCGCGCTGCTGCCCGAAGGTGGCATGTCGTGGGTCCGGCGCGGCGAAGGCATGGTCGCGTGGGGAGAAGTTGCCCGCCTGGACACAGCTGGCACCCACCGCATTGATGAGGCCGATGCCTGGTGGCGCCGCATCTGCCGGCACGCACTCGTGCGCGACGACGTCCACGTTCCCGGCACGGGACTCGTGGCGTTCGGCTCGTTCTCCTTCGCTGACTCATCCGCGTCAGGGGGCGCGCTCATCGTGCCCCGCTATGTCGTCGGAGTTCGAGGGAACGATGCTTGGCTCACCGTGATGAGCGAAGACGGCTTGGGCGAAATGCCCGACCTGGCCCAAGCATCGGCCGGAAATACGCCTGCCGGGCCGATGCCGAGTGTCAGCCTCGCACCCGGCGACAAGGAATCGTGGGGTACCGCGGTGACGCAAGCCGTGGCGCGGATTGGCGCCGGCGAGCTGGACAAGGTGGTGCTCGCGCGAGCTGTCGAGGCCACCGCGGATGCGCCGATTGACGTGCGCCCGGTCCTGACCACGCTCGCGGAAGCCTACGAGACGTGCTGGACGTTCCACGTCGATGGGCTCGTGGGTGCGACGCCCGAACTTCTTGCTCGCGTGGATCACGGGCTCGTGACGTCGCGCGTGCTCGCCGGCACCATCCGGCCCACAGGTGACGAGACCGCGGACCTGGCTCACGCCGCCGCGTTGGCGCGCTCGTCCAAGGACCTTGAAGAGCACGAGTACGCGGTGCAGTCGGTGACTCAGGTCTTGGCCGCCCACTGTGGTTCCGTCAACGTGCCCGAGGCGCCGTCGGTCCTGCACCTGCCCAACGTCATGCACCTCGCGACCGACGTAACTGGCGTGCTGAGCCACAACGCCTCCGCACTGGAACTGATCCGCGAGCTTCATCCCTCTGCCGCGGTGTGCGGCACGCCGACTTTGACCGCCGCTGGCGTCATCGACCAGCTCGAGGGCTTGGACCGCGGGCGCTACGCCGGACCCGTGGGATGGATCAATGCGGCAGGCGATGGCGAGTGGTGCATTGGACTGCGCTCGGCAGAGGTGTCCCCGGCGGATCCCACACGCCTGCGCCTCTTTGCTGGGTGTGGGATCGTCGCGGCGTCTGAGCCCGAATCGGAGTGGGCCGAGTCGGAGGCGAAACTCGAGCCGATGCGCAAGGCGCTGGGCGCGTAGGCCGCCGCCGGACCACCGAAAAGGTACGGCCACGAGGCTGCGGAGCCGAAATCCCCGCCGCGTATGTACGGCTAGGGGTTAGTTTGGACAAGAGACTCGTACGCGCGCCGCATTTGGAGGCACCATGTCCCACTCGCACTCCCACCCAGAGCAGCAGCCCACCCCTCCCATGAACGACTTTTCCCGTCAGTCGTGGGAGGAGCGCTACAAGTCGCGCGAGTCGGTGTGGAGCGGGCGCCCCAACGGCGTGCTGACCGAAGAGGTCGAGACGCTTGAGCCCGCGCACGCGCTGGACGTGGGGTGCGGTGAAGGCGCCGATGCCGTGTGGCTCGCGGGCAAGGGCTGGCACGTGACCGCCGTTGACCTGTCTGCGACCGCTCTTGCGCGAGCGGCGGCCCACGCCGAGCAGGCCGGGGTCGACTCCCACATCACCTTCACGGACGGCGAGCTCGACGAAGTCATTGCCAACGAGGGCCCCTGGAACCTGGTGTCCAGCCAGTACACGCACCCCGGCCAGGGCAGTCGCTGGTTGGTGTCGACGCTCGCCGAGGCCGTCGCCCCCGGAGGAATGCTGCTCATCGTCGGCCACCACCCCACCGACCCACACGCCGCCGATCACCCCGACCTGAAGGACGCTGCCTTCGCCGCAGAGGACGTCGCGGACGTGCTCAGCCGCGACGCCTGGGAGGTGTCCGCCACGATGCGCGAGCGGACCACCTACGAAGCTGATGGCCGCGAGCGACTGTGGCGTGACTCCGTCCTCATCGCCCGTCGGCACGGATAGAAAGGCGTTACCCGAGCCCACCTAAGATCAGCGTGCCGGGCCAAGGTCCCGGCTCCCGGGCATCCGCCATTGCTACGTTCCCAATCATGGACACCACCTGGGCATACCGGCTGACAGCTCCCCTCGAGTTCGAACGCGTAGAGGTACCGGTGCCACAAGCCCCGAGCGCCGGCGAACTGGTCGTGGAACTCACCGCGGGCGCGGTGTGCGGTTCCGACTTGCCATTCGCGCGGGGCGCTCTGATCCCGGCAGGAGGCGCGGGGCAACCGGGCCGGCCGATGCACGAGGTCGTAGGCGTAGTGCTCGCCAGTGCACACACTGATTTTGCGCCAGGAGACAAGGTTGTGGGGTGGGCGTCGAACTGGGATGCGTTGCGCGGTGTGTTCGTGACGCATGGCTCACAAGTCGCGAAGGTCCGCATGGACACGACGGATCCACTCGCGACCGTCGCGCAGTCCGTTGCGTGCCTGATGACTGTGTTCGATCGCTTGGGTCCGCTCGCCGGACGCTCGGTGGGGATCGTGGGCGTGGGGCCATTTGGCCTGATGACCTCGGTGCTAGCGAAGCACTTTGGCGCTGGGCACATTGTCGGGGTGGACCCGCTTGAGCGTGCGGGAGACGCGGAAGGTCTGCCCTTTGACGAGTTGGTGCGCAAGAACTCGCGAATCTGGGCGGCTGAGATTGCTGACGCGGACCGACCGGACATCGTCATAGAAATGGTGGGACATCAGTCCTCGACGGTCGCAGATGCCATGAACGCGGTGGGCCAGGCGGGCACAGTGCTCGCGTTCGGTGTGCCCGACGATGATTGGTACTCGCTGCCCATGCGAAGCTTCTTCCGCCGCAACGGCACACTCATCACGGGCGTGACCAGCGAGCACCGCGACACCCTTGAGCGTGCTCAGGACTACCTCGTTGACAATCCGTGGTTCGCGCCGCGGATGGTGACGGACGTCATTCCGATGGACCAGGTGGGCGACGCTTTCGCCGCCGCATGCCACCCCAAGCCCGGCCAGCGCAAGATCGTTCTGTCCGTGTGACAGCAAGCCTCAACCCCGCGCGCGTCGCCTAGGTGCCCCTTGATGCGCAACGCCCCGTAGGTCTATCCTGTAAATGCCGCTCGTTGCGACGAGTTAGGAAGAGGACCTTAGAACCCCAGCCGGACGACTGGATCTAGGGTCCTTCGTCATTCTCTGGGAGAAGTGAGTCAGGCGTTCGAGCCTCAAAGACAACGGTCGATCTCAGTTGCTCGAGGTAGCTCCGGTCACCCTTGGCGTAGGCATTGACAGCGCCCAGCACTGCGTCGGCTATCCATAGGAGTGACTCGTCCCCGCCACGAAGGTGCTCAATACGAAGGCGCGGGTCCAGGCCCGCGTGACGTAGCGCAGTCAGGTGAGCAACGTCCTGTCGGTCCTGAGCGGGGCTTCGACTCTCAAGTGTCAGATCGACAACCTCCATCGAGGCAAGCTCACGGTAAAGCGTTTCTAGACATTTCCGTCTGTACCGGTCGACTTTGCGGCGTTGCGCGTCGAGATGGGTCACGATCACGTTGAGCGACCCCAGGGAAGAGATCGCCTCGATCATTTCGCGCTTGCGTGAACCCGACTCATCCGTCCAGTGCCACTTCACCTGACCGGGCTTCAAGAGACGTCTCAGGGACAGGCGAGTATCAACACAGGCATCTTCAGCGATCAGAGCGGCACACAGCAGATACTCTTGTTGTGCCTCGCCGCGCATCGCGATTGATTCGTCGACAAACGCGCGAAGCGGCGAATTCGACATGACGGTGACGCTACCGACGGCATCCGACATGGGCCGCGAGCACGTCCCATGCCGTTGATAGTGGTGGCGATAGCATCGCGCTGTGACCAGCCCGCGCCGCCGACGCAATTCCGCGAATCAGTCGGCCGCGACGCGCGCCCGCTACGCCAAGCGCCGCAAGAACCGCATGGCGCGGGTCGACAACGACCTTGAGCCAGGCCAATGGGATGCGCTCGTCGCCGCATGGGGTGGGTGCGCCTACTGCGGCGCGACAGGCGGGGCACTCCAGAAGGATTGCGTCCAGCCCATCTCCCGAGGCGGCCGGTACACCCTCGACAACGTGGTGCCAGCGTGCGCCTCGTGCAATGCGAGCAAGCACAACGACGAGGTCACCGGGTGGCTACGTCGCAAAAAGTACGACGAGGGCGCCTTCCTCCTGAAGCACGCGCAGATCCAGCGGGCGCTCCGGGCTCAAGGGGACGCCACGCCGGGGGCCGCACCAGAGACCACGCCGGACACATAGAGCCCCGGAGGTCAGCGCAGCCGCGCCTCCACGACTTCAATACCCACTGGAGCCTTCGCGAGCGCCTTGGCCAAAGCATCGGCCGACTTCACCGCCGTATGCCCCACCCCGTAGCCCGCGCACAGGCTCGCGAGATCCGCACCGTGCGGCGTGGTGAAGACCCGCTCGACGTTCTCGGGCGGCGCCGCGGAGTGCTCGAGGCCGCCAAAAATGGTCCCTCCCCCGTCGTTCACCACCACGATGCGCAAGCGCGGACGCTGCTCGCGCGGGCCCACGAGGAGACCACCAACGTCGTGGAGGAACGTGACGTCCCCCATGAGCGCATGCACGGGGCGACCGGCCGCGAGCGCGACACCGACCGCCGTGGCAACCGTCCCGTCAATCCCGGCCAGGCCCCGGTTGGCAAGCAACGTGGGCGCCTGCCCCACGGCCCACGCCGGCCCAATGCGGTCCAGCGCTCGGATGGAGCCCGAGGAACCAATCACGGCAACGTCGCCCGCTGACAACGCGTCGAGGAAAACCCGGCCAACCGCCCGCTTGCCCCAGGGCCGCTCGTCGGCGACCACGGCATCGGCCGCCTGCCTCCACTCACGAAGCCACGGCGAATCTCCCAGCTCAATGCGACCGTCGTCCCGGCTCGTCCAATTCGCGGGCACGGACCGGAGGATGCGGTCGGCGTGCCGCGGGGCCTCGCGCCAGCGCGCACCGTGGCCTGCAATCATCAACGCGGGGGCCCGGGAGATCAGCGCCTGGATGGGTCGGGACAGCGTGGGGCGGCCAATCACGATCACCTGATGCACGCGGTCCGCGAGATCCTGGCCGTCACGGGTCGCAAGCAAATCCAAATACCGGCCGATGCAGGCGTCACCTTCGCGCGCACCTGACGTGGGTTCGGCGAGCAGTGGCCAGCCGTGAGCCTCCGCGACCTGGCGGGCGACGTCGCCCGCACCGTCACCTGCGATGACGAGTCCGCGCTCGACGTCGGGCAGCGGAGGCGGGGTCTCGACTACGGGCGTGCCATACGAGCCTTGCGATGGAGATGGGTCCACATGGGGCGGGTCATCCCACACGCCGTTGTCAGGCCCAAGCGGGTCACGGAACTCAAGATCCAGGTGAACGGGACCAGCGGTACCGGTCATGTCATCGCGTGCCGGGTCGCCCATGGCAACGGCCACGGCGCGAGCGGCGAGGAGGGCGGCGCGGCCTGGCTCGTCCCCTGGCTCGGGCGCTGCCGAGGTCGCTTCCCAGCGCACAAAAGTGCCGAAGATGCCTTCCTGGTCCGTGGTCTGGTTCGCGCCCACGCCGCGCAGTTCACGCGGGCGGTCGGCGGTCAGCAGCAAGAGCGGGACGCCTGCGTGGTGGGCCTCCATCACCGCCGGCAAGAGATTGCCCACGGCGGTCCCGGACGTGGTGATGATTGCGACAGGTCGCGGGGTCCCGGTGGCGGCGCGGCCTCGCGCGATACCGAGTGCGAGGAACGCTGCGCTGCGCTCGTCGATGCGCACGTGAAGGTTGACACGGGGAGCCCCCAGCGGCGGATTCCCTGAGCCGGCCTCCGCGAGGGCATGCGCCAACGGGCCCGAGCGGGAGCCCGGGCACAGCACGTAGTCCTCGACGCCCAACTGCGCGAGGGTCGCGACAAGCTCGCGCGCAAAAGGCGCGGAAGGGTTACTCATACGATCACCTCGAGTGTTCCTGGCACCATGCGGCCATGAGCCGGTAGCCACGTGTGAGCGACAGTATCGGTGGCCAGCAGCGCGCCGGTGCCCAGTCCGCACGCAAGGGGTTCGCGTGGGAGCGCCCGTGCGAGCGCGAGCCCGGCCGCGAGGCCTACCGAAGACTCCATCGCACTGGAGACCACGACGTCTCTGTCGCCCACGCTGTCAGCGATCTCGAGCGCCCTGCGCACCCCTCCCAAAGGCTGAGCCTTGAGGATAAAGACGTCGGCAGCATCGGCCCTCAGAACGTCCTGGGCGGTACCCGGCATGCGGATGGACTCGTCGGCAGCGATGGGGACCTCGACGTTGCGGCGCAAATGGGCGAGGTCCTCGACGGATGCGACGGGTTGCTCGGCGTATTGGAGGCCGGCGCCTCCGGCAGAGCGAGCCGCGGCATCGAGGCGTGGCAGGCAACGGATGGCCTCGTCCAGATCCCAGCCGCCGTTGACGTCGACGCGGATGCGGCCCTTGGGCCCCACAGCGTCCGCGACTGCTTCGATGCGCGCGATGTCGTGGGCCAGGTCGGAGCCGCCGCCCACCTTGACCTTCGCGGTCGTGCAGCCGCCACGGGTGGCGAAGTCCCGGGCCTCGTCTGGACCGACAAGAGGGACGATGCTGTTGGTAGCCACGCTGTCGCGTTGCGCCTGGGGCCACTCACCTCGGGCGGCCTCCATGGCGGAGCGCCACCAGCGGGTCGCGCGCTCGGCGTCGTAGTCGGGAAACGGGCTGTACTCGCCCCAACGGCGCGTGCCGTCATCGGCAATGGTGGAGATGAGAACGCCGGTGCGGCGGGTGGTCGCGCGGAAACGCGTCGAGAGCTCGACGGAAAAGGGCCGGAACTCCATGGCCACAGACTACGCGCCCCGGGCCTGGCGGCGGTGCTTCACCGGTGCCCGACTACCCTGGGAGCATGAGCATCCCGGCCTCCGTTTCCGACACCTTCGACGCTGAGCAGTGGCGTGCCATTGACGGCTTCCCCGACGGCGACATCACCTATCACCGGTGGGTCTCGCGCGACGGCGACGAGGTGCGCGATCTGCCGGCCGTGCGCATCGCCTTCAACCGGCCCGAGGTGCGCAACGCCTTCCGCCCGCAGACCGTCGACGAGCTGTACCGGGCGCTCGACCACGCGCGCATGACCGCCGATGTGGCCGCCGTCATTCTCACCGGCAACGGCCCCGCGCCCAAGGACGGCGTGTGGGCGTTCTGCTCCGGCGGCGACCAGCGCATCCGTGGACGCGACGGCTATCTCTACGAGGGCTCGGCAGCCGATGCTCCTGCCCACGGCGGGCGCCTACACATCCTCGAAGTGCAACGCCTCATGCGCACGATGCCCAAGGTGACGATCGCAGCGGTCAACGGCTGGGCCGCCGGTGGTGGGCACTCTTTGAACGTCGTGGCGGACCTGTCAATCGCGTCGCTCGAGCACGCACGGTTCAAGCAGACGGACGCCAACGTGGGGTCGTTCGATGCTGGGTACGGTTCCGCTCTGTTGGCCCGTCAGGTGGGCGACAAGCGGGCGCGCGAGATCTTCTTCCTGGCGCGCGAATACTCGGCGACCGATGCCGCCGAGTGGGGTGTCGTCAACGAAGCAGTGCCGCATGCCGACCTGGAGGCGACTGCGCTCGAGTACGCGAAGACGATCGCCACCAAGTCGCCGCAGGCGATTCGCATGCTGAAGTACGCGTTCAACTTGGCCGACGATGGGCTCGCCGGTCAGCAGGTGTTCGCCGGTGAAGCGACCCGCATGGCGTACATGACGGATGAGGCGCAGGAGGGCCGCGATGCGTTCCTCGAACGCCGCGACCCGGACTGGCGGAAGTTTCCGTACGCGTTCTAGGCGAGTCGAACCCGACTTCTCGCTGGGCCGCCCTCTCCGTGGGGAGCCTTCTCCCCTGGCCGTACATACTCGGCGGGGTTTGGCTGTCCGCGCAGTCGTGGCCGTCACTTATCGGTGAACAGGGACTGTCACGCGGCACCTACTCGATAACGACGCCGCTATCGAACTCGGTCCCGGACTCCGGAATCAGCTCGACCCACGTGTTGCCGGGGATCAGTTCAGCGGTCTCACCGGCCGGAGTCTCGATCACGTATGGGTCGAACTGACCGGCCTTTGACCAGGTGACGTCGACGTAGGAGTCACCCGCGGCGACGATGCCGGTGCCCTCATCCGTGATGACGATGGTTTCTGGCACGGTCGAGCCGCCGCCGGAACTATTGGGCTGAATGTCGACAAACAGGACCACGACGTTCGATGCCGACAGTTGCGTTCCGTCCGACATCACGTGCGGCGAGCCTGACTCGGACCGCATCCATGCGTCCGCGTCGCCGTCCCACTCCCACGACGGTTGCATGCGCGGCGAGGCCACAATGTCGATCGACGCGACCGACGTGCCCTCTTCCACCACGTTCGACTCTTCCGCCGGATACGCGTAGGTGAACTGCTGCGGCGGAGCATCGGCGTCAGTCTGCGCGAGGAAGTCAGCCATGGTGCCGTGCAAGTTGTGCGGGGCGGGCTTGTCGGACGTGCGGAAGAATCCGTAGCCGCCGGTGTCCTCTGCGATCAGTTCCTGACCCGAGCTACGTGCGTCACTAATGAACCCGCCCTGAGCGCCGGAGAAGACGAGGGGGCCTTCCATCGAGCCCATGATGTTCTTGTCCATGGGGCGCATCGAGCGGATGGGGCCAACCGTCTCGGGGATGTCCGACTGGAAGACCGCAACCAATCGCGAGATTCCGTACTCCACCTGCTCCTCGAACACGATGTCCGCGTACTGCAGGTTGGACTGAGGGCGCGAATCCACCGAGTTCTCGATTTTGATGGACAGCGCGGGACCAGCGAGAGCTTCCTCGTCAGCGCCCTCGGCATCGACACCGGTCAGGGGCCACACCGACTCCGGAGTCGCGTCTGCTGGCGGGGGCGGGACCGCGCTGCGCTCCACCGGTGACGTGGACGCCGATGCTGTGGTCGCCGGCCCCTCTTCAACATCGGAGGAACAGGCGGCCAGGAGGACAACCCCCGCGGCGGCGGCAAACGGGGCAAAGCGACGCGTCATCATGGGCGCCAGTCTAGGAGCGCACGCACCAGTACGGCATGACCTAGACCAGAACTATGGCGAGGCGACCGTCAAAGAAGTACGGCCAGGAGCAGACGGAACCCAAAATCCCGCCGAGTATGTACGGCCAGGGGACAGACGGCTAGGAGATATCGACCGTCGGGTTCGTTGCAACGCCCGACTGCGGCACCAGCTCGACCCACGTCTTACCGGGCTTCAGCTGAACAACCTCACCGTCGCCTTTTTCGAGCACGTAGGGGTCGAACTGCCCGGCCTTGGACCAGGTGATCTCCACATAGGAATCGCCAGCGGCCACGTAGCCAGTGCCGTCGCGCCCGGCGAGCATGGTCTCGGGGACCGAGGAGCCGCCGCTGGAGGACGTGTACTCAACATCGACCCACAGCACCACGACGTTGTCCGCGTACAACTGGGTACCGTCATCCTGCGAGTGCGGGGAGCCACCCTCGAAGCGCTGCCACACGTCGCCGTCCCAGTCCCACGACGGGGCCGAGTACTGCGACATGTAGATGTCGATCGCCGATGCGGTGGTGCCGCCGGTCACGACGTTCGACTCCTCGTAGGGGTAGGCATACTCGAACTGCTGCGGCGGAGCATCGGCATCAGTCTGCGCGATGAAGTCGGCCATGGTGCCGTAGAGGTTGTGCGGCGCGGCGCGGTTGGAGACGCGGTAGAAGCCTGCGTCGCCACGGTCGTCGATGATCGACTCTTGCCCCGAGTTGATCGTGTCGTTCACGAAGCGGCTCTGAGCACCCGAGTAGATCAGCGGACCCTCGAACGAGCCCATGATGTTCTTGTCCATGGGGCGCATCGACCGGATGTTGCCGACGGTCTCGGGGATGTCGGACTGGTAGATCGCGACCAGACGGGAGATGCCGGACTCGACGTACTCCTCGAAGACCACGTCCGCGTTGACGAGGTTCTGCTGGGGACGGGCCGCAGCGGAGTTTTCGATCTTGATGGACAGAGCGGGGATCGCGAGCGCGTCCTCGTCGGCGCCCTCAGCATCCACGCCGGTGAGCGGCCAGACGGTGTCGGGAGCGGGGTTCTCGGGCGGCGAGGGGACTGCGCTGCGCTCGACCGGTGCCGTCGACGCGGAAGCCGTGGTCGCCGGCGCCTCTTCGACATTGGAGGCGGAGCACGCGGCCAGGAGAACAACCCCGGCGGCGGCAGCAAACGGGGTGAGGCGACGCGTCTTCATGGCCGCCATTGTATGGGTGCGCCTACCCTTGGGTCATGACATACGCTCGGCTGGTCGACGACGCCGCAACCGCTGTGGACGACGCCCTAAGCGGACGTGCGCGCGGAATCGCCGCACGCACGTCCGGGTCCACGGGTGAGCCGCGCGAAGTCTTGCTGTCGGGGAAAGCCCTCAAAGCATCGGCCCTGGCCACGCTGGACCGCCTTGGCGGGCCTGCCCACTGGCTCCTCGCGGTGCCCGCTGACCGCATCGCGGGGGCGATGGTTCACGCCCGCGTGCAGGTGGCCGATGCTTCGCTCACCCGGATCGGCGACGTCCCCTTCACGCCGGATGCGTTTTGCCGGGCGGCCGATGCCATGGAGCCCGGGCGGCGCTACGTTTCCTTGGTCCCGACTCAGGTCAGGCGGCTCCTCGCGGATCCCAGTGGCTCACAGGCGCTCGCGAGCTTTGACGCAGTTCTTGTCGGTGGTGCCGCTCCCGGGATGGAACTGCCGGCGAACGCGATCGAGACATACGGCATGACGGAGACTGCGGGAGGGTGCGTCTACGACGGCGTGCCGCTGCCAGGCGTCCAGGTCCGCACCAACGCCGACAACCGCATCTGCATCGCCGGTCCCACGCTCGCCGACGGGTATGCCGACAGCGACAACAGCGCCTTCACCTCTGCTCAGGGGCTGCGCTGGTTTGTCACCAATGACGTGGGCTCCTGGGATGGGTCGCTCACGATCCACGGCCGCGCAGACGACGTCATCATCACCGGCGGACACAACGTGCATCCCTCAACCGTGGAACGCGCTGTGGCCGAGCTGCCCGGGGTGCGCGAGGCGGTGGCGGTAGGCGTGCCAGACCCCGAGTGGGGCGAGCGCGTCGCCATCGTCATCGACGCCCCTGCGCCCGCGCCAAGCCTGGCCCGCATGCGCGACGCCCTGGACCTGCCTCGGCACTCGCTCCCCCGGCAAGTGGTCGTGGTGCGGTCGGTGCCGCGCACGGAGGCTGGCAAAATCGATCGCAGTGCCGCACGCGCTCTCGCAGCGGCAGCCGACGTCAAGGAGTAAGCATGACCACCGCATCTGACTGGGTTGCTGGCGCGCGTCCGCGCACGCTGTGGGCCGCGATCTCCCCGGTAGCTGTCGGCACGGGCGCGGCCATTGCCGTCGATGGGTTCGCGCTGATCCCCGCACTCCTGGCGCTCGCGGTGGCGATGGCACTTCAGATCGCCTCGAACTACGCCAACGACTACTCGGACGGCATCCGCGGAACTGACCTCGACCGCATCGGCCCTGACCGCCTTGTCGCGACCGGCCGGGCGACGCCTACGTCGGTGAAGTACGCGGCGTTCGCATCGTTTGGCGTCGCCGCGGTGGCAGGGCTCGCGCTCGTGGCGCTCACCGCGACCTGGTGGCTGATCATCGTCGGCGCCGTGTGCATCGCCGCCGCGTGGCTCTACACCGGCTCCTCGCGCCCCTACGGCTACTCCGGCTGGGGCGAGGTCAGCGTCTTCATCTTCTTTGGCCCAGTCGCCGTGCTCGGCACCATGTACACGCAATCGGGCACCATCACCTGGTGGGCCGCCGTCGCGTCGGTGGGCGTGGGCCTGTACTCCGTGGCCCTGCTCATGGTCAACAACATCCGCGATATCGCTAGCGACACGGCTGCGGGCAAGATCACGCTGGCAGTGAAGATGGGGGAGGCCGAGTCGCGCCGCCTCTTCATGCTGGTCGTCATGCTGCCGATCCTGTGCACGGTCGTCGTGGCGTTCGCCCAGCCGTGGGTGCTGATTGCCACCGTGGTGGCGCTGCCCAGCCTGCTGGTCGCTTTTGCCGGCCGCGTAGGCGCGGAGGTCATCAACCTGCCGCTGATGTTCAAGGCCATCTCCGGCATCGGCCTGGTCTACGGACTGCTGATGGGCGTGGGGCTGGCGATCTAGCTCCGCTCCCAGTAGGCGTTCTGGGTCACCGAACGCCCAAAAAGTGACACGGATGTCCCACGGGGACCCACCGCCAGCGCGTCAGCGACTGCTCTGTGAGCCGTCCTCGCCAATCTCGGCGTCTTCCTCATCGTCGAGGTTGCGGATGCCCTTCTGGGAACGATCAATCACGCCCTCCATTTGGTACCCCGCCGCACGGCGCATCCCATCGAGGAAGAGGTACGACAGCATCCAGGCGATAATGAACGACGCGATGATCGAGATGATGTCGAACCAGCCCACAAGCGCCAGCAACAACACCACGGCGAAGAAGATGCCAGTGCGCGCAGCCCAATAGGCAAGGATTTTCATGCCTACAAGGGTACGACGGCTCGTCGCTCCCACCGCACCGCTGTTCCGCGCGCACCACCTACCTCGGGACCCGCTGGGCGCATTACACTGATGCGATGCGTTACCTGGTGTTCGTCGGCCTTTACATCGGACTCGCGGCCTATGCCGTGACCGATGTACTCAATCGCGGCCAGCAGTCGTACTTCGGTATGCACCGCTCCCTGTGGATCGCGATCATCATCCTCGCGCCGTATCTGGGTGCGCTGATCTGGATCGGGATGATCTGGCGCGGCCGCGGTGGCCGTCCTGCGACCGGGCCCAAGGCTCCGGACGACGACCCCGACTACCTGCGTTGGCTCCGCCAGCAGGAGCGTCGCCGCAACGACGACAAATAGGGCCGATGCTCGGGTCGGGTCCCGCTCAGTGCCCGCCCGCCGCGTCGCTCCCCACGATGGAGCAGCACCCGCCACGTGAGGCCAGAGATGGCGGTCTGCGCTCCATTTGAGCGCCTTTAGTGGGCGCTGTTCGCCGCGTCACCAATCGCGAGCGCGCTTGAGACCCACAGGTCCGGCTCCCAGCCGCGCCGAGCTGCGCGTTCAATCGCCTCCGCGACGACAGCATTGAGCAGCGCCGCACCCACCACGGTCGATGTGGGCCCCAGGTGCGTCCCCGCCGCCTCGACCGGAACGGCTGCGTCGCCGGGCACGCCGTGATTGTCGAGGACGATGTCCGCGACCTCGTGGAGCTTGGCATGAGGGGTCGGCCGCGCGACAGGGGATGTCGCGTGTCCCACGGAGGTGATCGCGATGGTCGTGAGCCCGCGCTCGCGCGCTTCCTGCACCGCCTCGACTGAAACCGCGTTGCCGCCAGAGTTCGAGGCCACGATGAGCACGTCACCGGACTGAACTCCGTGGTCATCCAGGAGCTTCGCGGCCAGTCCCTCGATGCGCTCCAACTGCGTCGCAAGCGTGGGCGACCCGTGCAACATCAAGCCCTCGAAGAGCAGCGGCTTCACCTGCTTGAGTCCGCCTGCGCGGTAGAAGATTTCCTCCGCCAGCATGTGCGAGTGGCCGGATCCAAAGGCGTGAACCGTGCGACCGGCGATCAGGGCATCGGCGATGGCGGCGGCCGCGGCGGACAGCGAGGCGGACTCGGCCTCCGCGGCAGTGGCGAGCATCTGCTGGGCGGTCGCGAGGTAGCGCGCACCAGCGCCCTCGGGAGGTAGGGCATCAGACATGCGCCCCACTGTACTGGCCGCTTGGGCTGCCACATCTCTTGACGACCCACGCCCGGGAGGGTGAGGATCAAGCTCTACGCACAGACAGGACTCCGCCCATGACTGCCACATGGCTTCCAGTGGATTTCGCACACCCGTTGCGTGTCGACCTGTCGGATTCGGCGCACCTGCGCCCCATCAGCGCAGACGACGTCGATATCGATATGCCTGCGGTCATGGGCAATCAGGCCATGCTGTGGGCCAAGTACGGCGACGCGTGGGGCTGGCCTCCCACCACCATGACCGCTGACGAGGACCGTGAAGATCTTGGTCGGCACGCCCGCGAGATGGTCACGCACGAGTCATTCAACTACGCGATTCTGCCCAGCGACGAGAGCGCGCTTTACGGGTGTATCTACATCGACCCAGCCGAGGAATCCGCACACGCGCGCGGCCCTGCGGCGGAGGTGTCGTGGTGGACGACGGCCGATGCTCGGGATGGCCTGGCGAGCACCGTGCGTGCGTTTGTGCCGGCCTGGCTTGCGCAGGGCTGGCCGTTCGTGGACGTGCGCTATCCGTTTGGCGAGGTGGGCTGACTTCTAGGAGGCGTAGAGGTCAAGCACCTGGGCGCCCACGGTGGCGACGTCGAAGCGCTTGACGCGTTCGGCCTGGAGTTCGTGGAGTTCAGCCCGCAGGGCGTCGTCCTCGATCAGGCGAGTCAGCGCGGCGGCGAACTCGTCGGTGTGGGTGGCGTTGACCGAGACCTCGGGCCGCACGCCCAGGACCGTCAGGTAGCCGGGGTTCGCTCCCCCGAACACCACTCCAGCGCCGGAGGCCATGGCCTCGATGAGCACGATGCCAAAGCTCTCGCCCCCGGTCGCGGGGAAGACCGCGATGTCAGCGCTGGCGTAGTACGCGGCCTTATCCTCCTCGGCCACGAAGCCGTCAAAGTGCACCACGTCCTCAAGCCCCGCCTGGGTGACGGATGCTTGCAACTGCTCGAGCATCGGCCCTTTGCCACCAATACGCACCTCGATGCGCGAGCGCACCTCAGGCGACAACGCGGCCACGGCGTCAACCAGTTCAGCCGCGCCCTTGCGCTCCACGAGCCGGCCCAGGAAAGCCAGGCGCAGGCGGCCGTCGACGCGCGGCGCGCCCTCGGCGCCAGCGAAGATCGACGTGTCGATCGAGCATGGGATCACCGATGCATCGATTCCAAACGAGCGGTGCGCGAACTGCGCCGCCGGCTCCGACACCGCGCAGAACGCGTCGAACTTGCGCAGGTTGTTGCGCTGCAGCCAGCCCAGTGCGCGCGTGCCGTACTCGGACACGGCGCCGTCGGGAAGGATGTGGAACGTGCCGACGATGCGCACAGAGCGCCCCTGCACGGCCCGCGCCTCATCGACCACGCGCGAGGCAAACAGTGGCGAGTGCGGAATCTGCACGTGAATGACGTCGAAGCGCTGCTGGTCCAGAAAGACGCGCAACGCCGCCCGCGACGTGGGCGTCGGTACTCGCAGGTCGTTGCCGTTGAAGGTCACTCCCAGGTTGCGCGCGAGCGAGTGCACCCTCACATCCGTGCGCGTCGCCTCCGAGCACACGTAGTGGACCTCGTGCCCCTCGCGCTCGAGATACGCCCCCAGGGTCAGCGCGTACTGCTGCACTCCGTCGGGACGGTCAATCGAGTCGTCGAGGACAAAGGCGATCTTCACATCAGACTCCGGCGTACGAGTGCAGGCCCTGGAACACGATGTTGACCACCGTGAAGTTCATGATGAGCGCCACGAAGCCGATCAGCGATAGGTACGCGCTGCGGCGCCCGGCCCAGCCCTGGGTGGTTCGCGCGTGCAGGTATGCGGCGTAGATGACCCAGATGACGAAGGACCACACTTCCTTGGGGTCCCAGCCCCAGTAGCGGCCCCAGGCGTGCTCGGCCCAGACGGCGCCAGCCATAACGGTGAACGTCCACAGCACAAAGCCGACGGCGTTCAAGCGGAACGCGAGCGCCTCAAGCTTGGAAGCGGAAGGGGTCGCTTCGAGCCAGTTCCAGCGCTGCAGCCAGCCCGCGCCGGAGTCCCGGTAGTCGCGCAGGAGTTGCAACACGGTCGCGACGGCGCCCACGACGAACACTCCGGTCGCGATGATCGCGATCGAGACGTGGATGACGAGCCAGAAGCTCTGCAACGCGGGCTGCAGACCGGTCGACTGTGCGTACAGCACCGTCAGGCCCAGCCCCAGTGCGATGGTCGCGAAGCCGGTCACGCCCGGCGCGAGGTACGACACGTCGCGCTTGCGCTGCACAATCAGGAACACCACGACCGCGACCCAGGTGCCGGTGATCGTGTACTCGTACATGGTCGACCACGGCACGTGCCCGGACTCAAAGCCGCGTGCGACCACGCCAACACCCTGAAGGAGCGCACCCACGAGGGTCGTCGCCTTCGCGATGCCGTTGGCCTTGTCATTGACCTGGATGCGGGCCGATGCCGGGGTTGCCTGGGCAGCGCCAGTCTCGCCAACGCCAGAATCACCTGCTGCGACGGCGGCCAGCTTCTTGGCCGCCACCTTCGCGTCGGCGACGCGTGCGAGGTGAATCGACGAGGCGATCATCGCGATCGCATACAGCGCGGTGGCGCCCCACAGGGCGAACCAGCTGAGTTCCTGGGCGGTCATGAGTCCTCCGGGGATGGGTCGGCGGCGGGGCGTCCCGTGGCGGCGGCGAGTGCGCGTTCCACTTGGTGGCGCGCTGCCGTGTCGTGATCGGGCGCCCACATCGCAGCGGTGACCACTGTAGTCGGGACGGCGTCGGAGCCGGAAGTGGTGTCAGGTCCGGCGGGTGCGAGCGGCACGACCAGCCACACGCGGCGACGTTGCGCGAACAAGCTCATCGCCAAGCCGGTCAGCGCGCCGATGGACGCGGCCAGCAACCACGGCAGCGACGGGTCACGCCGCAGGTCAAATGCCGCGAAGCGTGGCATCGACTCCCACGTCACGGTGCCCAGGCCGTCGGGAAGCGTGACGGTCTCCCCGAGTTCCATGGCCACCAGGAGGGGGTTGCCGTCGTCGCCGCGCACGGGACTCAGTTGGGACTCGTCCAGTTGGTAGACGTTCTGCGGCACACCGTCGTCGAGACCTAGGTCGCCGGTGTAGGCCTGGAGGTAGATCTCCGGATTGGTGGGCGCGGGGTGCACGGAAATGGGGCCCGTTTCGGAAGCCACCGCGGTCGGCAGCAGCGTGGCCTTGAATCCCAGCTGCTCGCCATCGGTCACATCCGGGACCTTGATGACACCGGTCGAGGTGTAGACCTCGTCCTGCGGCAGGAACGGCACGTTGCCCTCGAACGCCACGTTGCCTTCGGAGTCAGTGACGGTGAAGCGCGGCGCGTAGCCGTTGCCCTGCAGGTAGATCTTGGCGCCGTCGACCTGGATGGGACGGTTCACCTGCGCTTCGACCTCACGCGGCTCTTGCCCGGGCTCGGTCAGCATTCCGTGCGCGGTGAACTCGAGCGGGTTGCCGTCGAGCCCGAACTGCGCGTCGAACTGATCGAGCGACAGGATCCACGGGTCAAGGTCGTCTTGACTGAACAGGGCACCCGCTTCATACGAGTCGTAGGCGACAACCGCGTTCGTGAACGAGTCCCCCTCGACGATGAGCGCTTGGCCGCGGTAGGTCAGCAGCGATCCTGCGGCGACGGCCAACAAGATCCCGACAAGCGATAAGTGGAACACCAGGTTGCCCAACTCACGCACGTGCCCCTTGTGGGCGGACATTGCGAGCTCTGCCCCAGCATCGGCCCGTTTGCTGTCCCGCTCGTCAATCCGGACGCGGTAGCCGGTGAACCAGCGCAGTGGCCCCGAGCCTTCCAGTTCGCGGCGGGCGGCCTCGAGTGCCTCGCGCGGGTCGCGGTCCGCGGCCTCGGTGACGGGCTCGTAGCGGTCCAGGCGGCTGGGCGCGGCGGAGACAGGCTCGCGCAGTTCGCGCCAGTAGACCATCACGCGCGGAATGATGCAGCCGATCAGCGAGGCGAAGAGCAATACGTAGATCGCGGTGAACCACGCCGACCCGAACACGTCGAGGAACCCGGTCGCATCCAGCAGCGGGCCCCAGAACGGGTTGGCGTCAATGAAGGCCTGGGTGTCCGACGGCGCCTGCGGCCACTGCGGCAGCATCGAGCCGGGAATGGCCGCGAGCGCGAGCAGAATCAGCAAGATCAGGGCCACGCGCATCGACGTGACCTGGCGCCACATCCACCGCAGCCAGCCTGTGAAGCCCAGCCGCGGGACGTCGCGGTAAGCGTAGTTATCGATCTTGACGCGCGCCATCACACTGCCACCCAGAACGAGTCGATCCAGCCTTGGAGCTCGCCGGTGAGCGCGCCCCACAGGCCGGTCACGAGCATGACGCCCAGGACAACGAGCATCGCGCCACCGAAGATCTGCAGGCCCCGGCGGTGCTTGCGCAGCCATGCCAGAACGCGGCCGGAACGCTCAAACCACAGCGCGAGCGCGAGGAACGGCAGGCCGAGTCCCAGGCAATACGCGACGGCCAAAAGCGCGCCACGTCCCACGGTTCCTTCGGTGAGGCCCAGGGTGATGACGGCGGACAGCGTAGGGCCGATGCAGGGGGTCCAGCCAAGCCCAAAGACAATCCCGAGCAGCGGCGCACCAGCCAGACCCGCCTTGGGGCTGACGTGGAAGCGGCGCTCGTTTTGCAGGAACGGCATGGCCCCCATGAAGGCCAGGCCCATCAGGATCACGACCACACCGAGCACGCGGGTAATGATGTCGAGTTGGGCCTCGAACGCGGCGCCGGCCGCGGAGACCACGATCGCCAGGGTGACGAAGACCGCCGAAAATCCCGCGATGAACAGCAGCACCCCCAGCACGAGGCGAGGTCGAGATTTCTTACCCCCAGCATCGGCCCCCGCCATTCCGGATACGTAGCCTAGGTAACCGGGCACCAGCGGCACCACGCACGGGGAGGCGAAACTCACCAGTCCCGCAAGCATGGCGACGGGAATCGCGAGGAGCAGAGAGCCGGACAGCACGGTGTTCGCGAAGTCCGCTCCGATGGACTGGATCACTGAAGAGCCCCATCGACGAGCGAATCGAGCGTCGAAGGCTCGACGCGGCCAACCACGCGCGCGGCAACGCGCCCCTCGGTGTCGAGGATCAGCGTGGTCGGCACGGCGTTGATGGACACCAGGCCCTGCATCTGCGCGACAGCCTGGCCGTCGGAGTCGTCAATGCTGGGGTATTCGACGTTAAAGGTGCGATCGAAGGCCTCGGCGGTCGCGGCATCGTCCCGGCTGTTGACGCCCAAGAGCTGAACATCGTCGCGAGCGTCGAGTTCCACAAGGTCCGGTGCTTCCGCACGGCACGGGGGGCACGAGGCGTACCAGGTGTTCACGAGCACGGCCTGGCCCAGGTAGTCGGTGGTGTCGATCGCGTCACCGTTGTACGCGGTGCCGGTGAGGGCGAGGGGCTCGCCGCGCTCGTCGGCGGCCCACTCGGTCACGGTGCCGTCTCCCGACACGTAGCCGGGCGACTCCTCGATGTTGCCCGGTGCGCATGCTGCCAGCCACAAAACGGCGGCGATGATGATCGCCGCCAGGATGACGAGGCGTGCTTCACGTTTCACTTAGGGACCTCAATGTAAGCGGCGGGCTCGCGGTACGTCATCGATACCGGCTCCCCGTCCTCGATCACGAAGCTCGTAAGGCTCGCGAGTCCGCACTGGCGCGAGCGGGGGTCGTGAACCATTGAGCGGCCCTCGTACGAGCAGCGGGTCACCCAGATGGGCAGCTGGTGGCTCACCATGACACTGTCCGAGTCAGGGTTGGCGGCCGCAGCATCCTTGACCGCGGCCCACATGCGGGCGCGCTGCTCCTTGTAGGGCTCGCCCCACGACGGACCCCACGGGTTGCGGAGCTTCCACCAGTCGCGCGGGTGCATGAAGTCGCGCGCGCCCTTGGTGAGGACGCGGCCGGCGAAGTCGTTGCCCGCCTCGATGATGCGTTCCTCGGTCGCGATGTCGAGCTCGAAAGCGCTAGCAATGGGCGCTGCGGTCTCCTGCGCTCGCTGAAGCGGTGAGGCGATCACGCGGCCTACGGGGACGTCGCGGGCGACCAAATCATCGGCGACGGCCTGCGCCATGGCCTGGCCGGCATCGGACAGCCGGAACTGTGGCAGGCGGCCGTAGAGGATCTTGTCCGGGTTGTGGACGTGGCCGTGGCGAAGCAAGTGGACGACGGGCATGGCCTCTATTGTCACCCACGCGCGCGGAACTGAAGTCCTCAGTGGCCCACCGCGTCGCCGGCCCGATCGGTTTGACACACTCATGTGACGGAGGTGACAGACGCGGCGCATGTGACCGTCCCACTCATCACGTCAGCCCCAATGGTCACGTCTATGTGTCAAACCGACGTGAGCGCGAGCAGCGTGGTGGGTGAACTGAGTGCACTACCTACTCAAGGTGCGTCTCCACGACCGAGGACGCCTCGAGGGTCTTGTGGACCGGGCACTTATTCGCCACTCGCAGCAGATC
Organism: Demequina flava; assembly: GCF_000975035.1. Lineage (GTDB taxonomy): Bacteria > Actinomycetota > Actinomycetes > Actinomycetales > Demequinaceae > Demequina > Demequina flava. The sequence goes on from NZ_BBRA01000001.1 coordinate 876,088, forward strand.
TTGACGTTGCTCCTCCGTAAGATCGCCCTTCACCGTGACTGCACGCGTGAAACGGTCCACCTTGGCGCGTGAATCTGACGTCGCGTCGCTGTCCTGAGCGTGGACACGGTCGTGCGTCACAGTGACATGGACGTGGTCAAGCGGGTAGTTGCGCCGATTCGCGTACATGCGAATCGTCATGGAAGTACAGGCTCCGAGGCCAGCTGCGAGGAGGTCATACGGCGACGGGCCCGTGTTGTCCCCCGTCGGGACTGGCTCGTCCGCCGCCAACACATGCCCGGCCGCGAGGACGTCCTGACTGAAGTCGCCCACGCCGTTCTCTGCCACCACCACGGAACCTTCCACATGGCGTTCCGTCTCGAAGCCGGTCGTGTCCGCCGTCACGAGCGACCGCGCAGCCCATGCGCGAATCACGCGTGCCACGTACTCGCCGTCCTCGGGCCGGCTCAGGAAGTGATCCGCGCCATCGAGCGCGACAAAAGACTTGGGATGCCGGGCGGACTCAAAAATGACCCGCGCGTGGTCCACGCCGACGACGTTGTCCAGCGGTGCGTGAAGCACCAACAGCGGGGCGTTCAGATCGCCTATGGCAGTCGCGGCATCGTGAGCTCGCAGATCCTGTACAAAGTCATCGGTCACGCAAAAGGTGCGGCCGCCCAGGACTACCTCGTGAGAGCCACGCGCCTCAATCTCCGGCACAGCATCGGCAAACAGATGCTCCACGTGGGCCGGATCCGACGGCGCACCAATCGTCACGACGCCGGCGACAGCCTCAAGCCGATGAACGGCCGCCAACGCGGCAGCACCTCCCAGAGAGTGCCCAATGACGAGCAACGGCAGGTCGAAGCGCTCGGTCATGAACTCGGTCGCCTTCAGCAGGTCCGCCACGTTCGCCGAGTAGTGCGAATGCGCGAAATCCCCTCCAGAATCCCCCAGACCCGTGAAGTCAAAGCGCAGCACCGCGACGCCATCGGCCGCGAGCGCGCGCGAAACCCGCGTCGCGGCCTTCGAGTTCTTCGAACACGTGAAGCAGTGAGCGAAGACCGCCACCGCGTGCGGCGTGTGCGCGGGAAGCTCAAGACGCCCCGACAACGTCGCGCCCGTGGCGCCGTCAAACTGCACTGTCTCCGTGTTCATCGCATTCATCTCCCAAGAGTCGGGTCACGGCTTCGCAAGCCAGCATCGGTCCTGTTCACCCAGGATGCCACGACCGCCGGGACCAAATCCTGACCGCACGGTGTTACTTGTCACGACGGCACCGAAGCGGCGCCCTCAGATAGGAGAACCCCCGTGTTTCACGACCCGCAGCGACGTCAGGAGCTCTCCCACCTCACTGACCACCAGTACCTCGCGACACAAGAAGGCGGCACCGAGCCCGCGTTCGACAACGAGTACTGGGACAACGACGAGCCGGGAATCTACGTCGACGTCGTCTCCCACACGCCACTGTTCGCCTCCACCGACAAGTACGACTCCGGCACAGGCTGGCCGAGCTTCACGCGCCCCCTCAGCCGGGATGCCGTGCGGTTCAGCTTTGACACCTCGCATGGCATGACGCGCAGCGAAGTCGTCGCAACCGAGTCCGGCAGCCACCTCGGCCACGTGTTCGGTGACGGCCCCACAGAGGCAGGGGGCGAGCGCTACTGCATGAATTCAGCGTCACTGCTGTTCGTGTCGGCCGACAACCTCGACGCCTACGGACTCGCCGAGTACGCCTCGCTGTTCAGCGAAGACGACCTATAACCCGCCTGCCTAGAGAGCTGACGCGGGTGCACACCGGGCGCTAGGTGCGACCCTTTAGTGCCCGCGTCAGCCGGTCGGCACCGATGCGCCAGAAGCCGACAGTCTCGCCGTCCACGGTGACCACAGGAATCTGTTCGCCGTATTGGGAGGTGAGCGCGGCATCGGCCGAAATATCGACCTCTTCCCAGGTGGTGCGACGCTTGCCGCACACCGCTGCGATCGTCTCGCGAGCCTCGTCGCAGAGGTGGCATCCGGGACGTGAATACAAGATGACGCGGGCGGGCATGTGACCAGGGTACGTTCACGGCCGGTCGTGGCATCGCTAGAGTGGGACGGTGATGGCGAACCCCACCGATGACAGCCTCCGCGGCGCGGCGTTTTTTGACGTCGACAACACCGTGATTCGTGGCGCCTCGTCGTATCACATCGCCCGCGGCCTGCAGCGGCACGGATTCTTCAAGGCTCGTGACATTTTCCGCTTCGCGTGGGAGCAACTGAAGTACACGATGCTGGGCGAGAGCCGCGAGCAGATTGAGCAGATCCGCGAAGAGGGTCTGATGATGATCAAGGGCTGGTCCGTCGCGGAAATGATCGCAGTGGGCGAAGAGGTCTACGACGAGATCCTCGAGCTGCGCATCTTCCCTGGAACCCGCGCCCTGATCGACGGGCACCTCGCCGCGGGCCGTGAGGTGTGGTTCATCACCACCAGCCCGCAGGAGGTCGCGAGCATCATCGCGCAGCGCCTCGGCGTCACCGGCGCGATGGGATCGCAGGCCGAACACGTCGACGGCCTCTACACCGGCAAGCTCAAGGGTGAGATGGTTCACCGCGAGGCCAAGGCCAAGGTTGTCCGCCAACTCGCGGACGAGCGGGGGCTCGACCTCACCGCCAGCTACGCCTACGGCGACTCCATCAACGATGGGCCGATGCTCGAAGCCGTCGCACACCCCACCGCGATTAACCCGGACCACAAGCTCCGTCGGATGGCGAACGAGCGGGGCTGGGCTATCGAGGAGTTCCGCAAGCGCCGCAAGGACGGTCGGCGCGGTGTGGCGCGTGCGTCAGCGGCCGGTGCGGTGTGGGCTGCAGCGGCCGTGGGGCATGGCCTTAAAGTCGCTGGACGCAACACTATTGGCCGATTGATCGGCAAGCCAGCCGGAGACGACGAGCGCGCCCACAAGTTGTAGCTCGGCGGCTCCGCTCTCCCCTTTGCTACCTGGGGCAGCCCGTCCTGCGTGCAGGAAAGTGCTGATTTCGCGGAGTTTTTCAGCAGTTTCCTGCACCGAGGCGGCCGCCTAGTGCGCGGGCACGGTTGCGGTGCCCAAACATGACGAAGCCCGCGTCACCATTGGGGTGACACGGGCATCGTGTGCGTGGAGGCCGGGGCTAACCCGGCGGCCACTACTTCTTGTTGCGGCGCTGGTGGCGCGTCTTACGAAGAAGCTTGCGGTGCTGTGTTCGCAAGCGAGGGACAAGCGTCGGCAAGAGTGTAGGACCGGGGCTACCTGCGATTTTACCAAATCGTTATCTTTGCACGACGTTGCACCATTACGCATGGATTGAACCCCTGAATCGCATGTTGGCGTCACGGCCAAACGCGCCCAGAGACCTCCCGCGAAGACGATCGGCTCAACGCCATTGTGGTGCCCACGGCGGCTCGATAGGCCGCGAGAGAGGGAGCAAGCCTTGGGACAGAAGACGAAGAGTACATATCCGAAGAGCCGTCGGAAGTTCGGCTGTATCCGAAAATTGCCGTCGGGAAACTTCCGTGCTGACTATCTGGGACCGGACAGAGTTCGCCACGCGGCCCCCTTCACCTTCCAGGTGAAAAAGCACGCGAAGGGCTGGCTCAAGACTGAAAGAGTTCTGATCGAGAAGGGCAAGTGGACTTCACCCGCCGACCGCGCCAAGAAGGCCCAAGCGAAGAAAGCCCGCAAGGCGGCGCGCACCGGTCTCACCCTCGAGGAGTATGGGCGAGCGTGGATCGAGCAGCACGATCTGGCCGATTCGACGCGAAGCCTCTGGGAACGCCAACTTGAGACCTATCTGTACCCAAAGCTCGGCGCACTGCCGCTTCGAAAGGTAAAGACTCCGCAGATCGCCGAGTGGCACGCATGGGCCAAGCTAAATGTGCCGCGCCGCCCACGGGAGGGCGCGTACTGTGCTCTGCGACTGATCATGTCTGCCGCCGTATCCGAGGATCGAATCAAAAAGAACCCGTGCACCCTCAAGAAGGTCGTGCAGCGCAGGCCAGATCGAACGGGCGTAACCTTGACCCCAACCCAGGTCGAAGCAGTCGCGATCGCCATGGGGTCCACTGCAGACGCCAAAGCGATCCGTACGGATGTCCGTGAGGAAATCGCGTGCGTGCGCGCAGAGTTGGCAGGGAACTCCACACTGGACGACGTCACAAAGAGAAAGGAGCTCGCGAAGGCGCAGAAGGCGGCGAAACGGGCCGCTATGGTCAAACATGGCATCGACAAGCCCGAGTGGGTGGCACTCGTCGCGTTGGGCTGCTACAGCGCGCTCCGCACTGCCGAACTACAAGCGCTACGCCGTCGCCACGTGAGCACGGCGCACGGTGAGATTGACGTGGAGTTCGCGGCGCGATACCTGCGTCCGAGGAGGCCTGTTGCTGACGGCACGGGACAGGGCGCCGATTCCGACGGTCGCCGACCCGGCCGGTGGGTCGGCGAGGCGCCAGTGAAGGCAGAAGGCGAACGGCAGGTGCCAATCGTGCCTCACATGCTCGAACTGTTGCAGCACCACCTTGACCACTACGTCGACCCCGAGCCCGACGCTCTGCTGTTTCCTCCAACGAGTTGGACGTGCCTCACGTCCGAACAGAAGCTCAAAGCGACGCCCGCACAACGCAACCAGCGACTCGCATCAAGCACGATCTTCGACTATTGGAAGGCCGCCCTCGAGCGCGCTGGCGTGCCCGATGTCCACTTCCACGACCTACGGCACACAGGTGGCTCGCTGTACACCCAGGCTGGTGCCACCCTGAAGGAAGTCATGGAGTTCATGGGCCACCGAAGCCCCGAGACCGCATTGTCGTACCAGCACGGAAACCTCGACCGGCACCGCACAATCGCCGCTGAGGTGTCGCGCCGCGCGACTGACTCACTCAACCGCGCTGCGTAAAGGCCGACCTCTCGCCATAGGTCTCAATCGAGCGGCCCGCGGCGCCGAGCACCATCGCGGACTGCGCCACTTCAAGGTAGCCCCTACAGCGCAACCAGACGCCGCCAAGGGTCAAGACTGTGGCAGACGCACGGCCAGACGACACGCCTAACAGCGAAACTTTTTTGAGAATGAAGCCCCTGCTAAAGGTCATGTTACTGGAATTAATGTTGTAACGTATTCACACACTTTTCCAAAATGTGCAAAAATTGGGAGGATACTTGTCTACATGAACGCACGATCTATCCAAAGCGCCCCTTCGCTGCGCGAGCCTGTTGTCGAACCGCTGCTGACCATCTCGGACGTTTGCACTCGGACTCGCCTGAGCCGTCGTCGGGTGGACGCACTCGTCGCCGATGGCGTCCTCCCGGCCTACAAGATCAAGAAGGTTCGCGGCTTTCGCTTCTTCGCAGAAGACGTCGACGCACTCTTCGAGCGGGTTCGAGTTGCAGCGTGACTGTCGGTCTCGCCCCCCTTGGGCACCGCCCCGAGTCCGGCGGGGTGTACAAGACTTCCCTGCTTTGAGACTGTCGGAGATCTTCGATAGTGGTCAATAGGCGAAGCCGAGGATCCGGCCGGACCACCGCAGGACCCGCGACCAACGCAGTGCGGCGAGGCTTCAGTCCAGCCTATTGTCGCGAACTGCAGCCTCGAGCGCGTCGAGCAGCTGCCGAACGCGTTCCGTACGGGCAAGCATGGCACTTGAGTAATGGACTCCGTCGGAGGCGTCATCGTCAGACGAATCCACTTGGAGTACGGCTTGACGGAACACAGCGCGCTCGCCGATCTGTTTCGCGTGTTCCACCCACTCCGCGTCGTGCTCGTGTGCGACGCTAGCGGCATAGCCGACTAGCGAGCGAGTCAGGTCACCGGCCGCTCGGTCGAAGGAAAGCGCAATATTGAGTGCCGCGTTGACTTCGACCTCGCCTGCTTCTGGCTCGGCGACCCCGTCAAACAAGCCAAAGTACCCCCATGGCTCGCGATGCGCATCGAGTCGTTCGAGTGCGCGATCGACGGTATCGACTGCAGCAAGGATTGGTCGAGCTGTCGGTAGGTCACGGCGCTGCTCCCAAATCCCTAGGACCAAGCCTGCGACCTCGCGCTCGGCGTCGGCGCGTTGTTCGCCCGTCAGCTTTTCGAGTGAATCCAAGCGCTCTGCGATGTAGTGCGCCATCCACCGGCCAAGCGTGTCGGTGTCCTGGAGTTCAGCAGCCAGGCGAGTCCCGAGTTCGAGCACGGCCGCCAAAGTCTCTCCATCCGCCGTCGGGGTCATATGAGAAGACTCGGAACTGTTCTCCGCCGTCACTGCGCTCCTCCTTATCGTCGTTCGATCCGTACCGCCAACGCCGACGGTCGCGCCTCCGCTGCCGAGTCTCGACTATGAGTCGCATGTCGAGAGTCGAAAGCAGATCGTCAAGTGCGTCATTCCTAATGGAGACACGGCTACCGCACGTACCTTGGGGATTGGAGCCCGAAGTCATCGTCGACCAGGTCTCGACGCGCACCACGGGTTCGCCATCGCCTTCCCGGACCCAGATCGCCCCACCATCGACGGGGGCGAGCGACAAAGCCTCGATCACGAACGTAGCGGGAAACGGCGGCTCTCGCGTGAGGTGCTCCGCCAGACGATCATGCAGGTCAATGCCGCGAGCGACATAGCGCGACTCCAGCCAACCCTCGAGAACAAACGGTTCGGTTCGCACTTCAAATGTCTCGTCGCCAGCCCGAGGCAGACTGAACGAACCGTTTCCAGTTCCGAGCGCCCGCAGCAATGCACTGGCCGTCCGAGGCTCAACGAGCGCGCTAGAGATCAACGCATCAGACGACCGGTCAAAGCCATACGCATCCGCATCTAGGTCGACGCATGTCCAAGACGGAGCAGGCCACAGAGCGTGCAGGAGGTTATCTTCAACAATCTCGCTAGCCCACGCCCCCCTTTCGTCTGTAGGCAGAACACTCAGCAGGCTATCGGGGGGCGGCTGTCTGAAGTCCGAGATCCACCGCAGATCACCTCGTGCGAGATCAAAGTCAACCAGCCAGTCACTGACCCCCAAACGCCCCGTATCAGGGTCTCGATACGGGCGGGCGGTCCTCAGCAGGCGACCGGCAATCGTCAGAGTTGCATGACGTACGAGGTAGTAATCGAGGCTATCCCCCTTTGGTACCTCTGACTTGTAAGAGTGCGTCTCTCCATCGGCATACACGCCGGCCTCCCGCCGAGGATCGGACTCTAAGGCGGTTGATCCACGCCACCCCCAGTCTTCGAGGATCACGTCACTCACGGCGTCTATTACGACTTGGTGCGACACCTCAAAGGACATCGTTAGCGCTCCAACCATGAACTCATCCAAATCAGATGGAAGGTGAAACTCTGACTCGGGAGCACCATCCGTGAACGGCTTGGGAGGCACCGGGCGCTTCCACACGTCAAGATCGATGGGCCTCAGAGCAGCTTCCGGCCAAGCGGCGCCGCGTCCTCCACGAGACTGACTGATCTCCGCTGGATGAATCCGGTTGCAGTGAAGTTGTATGGCTACGTGGTCCGGATACTTCCGGCTCAGTCGATCCGCCAGTGAGATCAGTTGCGGATGCTCTTTACCCCCGTCCAGCACGAATCGCTCACTGGCGAGCAAGAGCCACTCCGCCGCATGCATCTCGTAGAAGGGAAAGCGGCCGTCTCCATACATGGGCGAAGGGCCCCGATCGGCGACATCACAGAGCGCATCAACAAGGTCGTTGATCTGCAGTTCTAGCGCGGCCCTCACCGCATGTGTAGCTAGCCAACGGATCTCCACTCGTGGTTCCGCGAGAGCGCACCACAAGAAGTTCGCGACCGCTGCAGACTCAGACAGCGGGTGCTGCTCTTGGGCCATGACCACATTCGGCTCGAGGTCCAAGTCTTGTTCGAAGCCTCGGAGCGCCGCAGATAGTACAACTGCCGCCTCCGCGGGCTCCAGACTCCGCGCAACCCCGGCTGCCAGTCCATAGCAGTGCTCCGCGCCGCGAAGGGCCTCTTCCACAACAAGGTGCTCAAGCGCCTTGAGTCGCACTTCTCGGACGCTGGTTCCCAGCACGTTGGCCGCGCGTTCGAGGTCAAAGTCCACCCAGTTATTCCCATGCAGGAGTTCGCCGGAGTAGTGCTCGACGTAGTCGCGCACCGCACTCTCCCGGGCGTCGACAAACGACTGCGTCTGGCCGTGCCAAGAGGCTATGACGTTGAGGAACTCGGACTTCTGTGCCGCACGAAACGTCTCGCACTCCGACACCCGCGTGACAATCCGTGCCCACTCAAACTCGGACCGGCCTCGCACAGCAGAAAGCAGTGGCGCCATGTCGTAGACCGAAGCTCGACGCAGGGCCTCGGCAGCGCAATCCATTCCTTCAGCAGTTGTCAGATCCAACTGTGCGAGAACTCTCTGACACTCCTGAAGCTCTGCTTCACGTTCCTCCGGACTGCTCGACCATCCAGCGGCGACTTCACGCCTTGACGTCCCGCCACGGACTGGCTCCGAGCGCAGTGGGCCGAGGACTGCCTCCGCAAAGTCGGAGTCGACGCGTCGGCCCAATCGGCGAGCCATGCCGCGCGCGACGGCGACGACTCGCTCCTCCAGCGGCGCGCGCGCCGCGAGTCGACGTAAGGCGGCGGAGATATCGATGCGGTCTGAGAACGGAGCTAACACGAGAGCTAATAGCGGTTGCCGATGCAGCATCCCGTGACTGTCGGCTAGCCCACCCAACTGCCACGCCAGATCACCGAAACGCCGTTCGCGCCACTGGGAGAGAATCGCGAGCACGTCATCTCCGACCAGTTGGTCGAGAGCGCGTGTGAATGACCGCTCGTCAAGCCCGTCGTATAGGCGAGGTGAGAGCGCCTCAGCAACGCGCGACGCGCGACGTGCTAGTTCAAGGTTGGCGCCGTGCTCCGGCTCCTTCGCGACGTCGGCGAGAGCGACGACGGCATCCCAGCGCGGCAGCGAATCGTCCCCGGCCCGCGACGCAACCCGGATTGCGGATTGAAAGTATGCGAGCGCCTCATCTTCACTGTACGCCCACAGGCCGCGGGCGATCCGGACAAGTGCGTCCGCGCGATCATCCGCCAAGTCACCCCCGGTTTCAATGGACTGTCGTGCTCGCTCGGCAAGGTTCAGCGCCACTTCCGTAAACCGAACATCGCCTCGCAGCGGCGGAATCAGCGCAACCGCAGCCGCCTGCGGCGAAGCCTGTGAGTCCGTGTCCGCGAACTGCTCGAAGGCGCGCCAAACATCTTCGTCGGAAGACGCGTGTGCTAGCTGACCTGCAACCTCACGAGCAACTCGCGTCGCGAGCGAGAACGGTTCGCGATAGTTCCGTGATGACGGGTTGGCACGCAAGAGATCAGCGCTCGCCTCGGCACTGCGCCCCACCGCCATGTCCGCCCAGCTAGCGAGCCAACGCACCGATGGCTGTAGGTAGCGGTCAAGTTCTTCATCGTTGGACCTCAGGCGGTCGCTCCGCTCGGGAGTCTCAAACGGGCGAAAGTGGGCGATATCAAGTTTATCGCCCACGAGCGCCGCACGAACCGCAATAACGAAGAGTATGCCCATACGACCTGTGCCGTGGCGGTCACCCAAGCCGAACGGGGCGCCGTCTGGATAGCAGCGCGAAAGCCTATCCGCGATGTCCTCGCTCGCGTCAAGGTCGTGTCGGGCCGCCATCGCCGCTAACCACGCCGCTCCACGCATTGCGATGTCTTCCGGTTCTCGGCTATGAAAATCACGCGAGAGAAGTGACACTCGCGCGTTACCGACGCTTGCCCATGCAGCTTCGGCAAGTTCTTTCGAAAGTGGAAGTCCTATCCGCTGGTACGCCGCTGAAAGCCCTAGCGTCACTGCTGGATGGCGCGACGGGGTGAACCACGATGCGACATGATCCTCCCGACAACGCGACAGGAGGTCTCGCGCGACGCGATACGCCACACGCATCACGAACTCTGAAGGCATCCACTTCGACAAATAGTCGGCGGCCGCAACGCTTCCCCGCGTGAAGACCAGGGCTTCGACGACATGTGCGACTTGCATCACGGTGACGCTCTCGCGGTCACGCAGATTGGAAGGCATCCGTGCCCAGCTCTCAATTGCCTGCGACGCGAGACGGACCCGACTTGTCGCAGAGGCGACTCGGTCGCGCTCAACCGCGAGCATCAACGCCTCGGATCCCAGGGCAGCTCCTGGCCATGGCGAAGGCAGAGCCCGGGAAGCGAGGAGCTCGGCAAGTACGCGTGGATCCAGAACTGCGCCTGCGAAGTCGGGGTGCTCGAGTAGGACGCGTAAGCGACGATCGGTCCCCGCACGGGTCGAGCCCGCACGCAGGGCCAACAGCACCACCGAAGCAGGACGGTGCAATGCAATTGAAGCTCGCAGGCCGAACTCCACTCGCAATTGCTCAATCTGCTTGCGCTGGACTTCATTATCGCCATCCGGCAGGGCTTCGTCACTTGTGGCCAAGCTGAGTAGCTCGTCATTGTGGCCGGCGCTCCACATGACTTCCGGCAGCGATGCAGCCGCGTAGCCGGACGATGGGCTCAGATCTCGGAGCGCAAGCAGTGCGGCCGATGCTGTCTCCTCTGACGCACTGTGGTGAGTACGGAAGAACGTCTCAGTGGGCTCATCAAGGAACTGCACGGAGTCCTCGACAACCAAAAGACCACGACCGAAGTCTGATACGAAACTGCGGACACCTGTCGGCGGCACACCGGCCAGCTTGCTCAGAATGGAAACGGGAATGCTCGGACG
>NZ_BBRA01000001.1:887183-1362811 GCF_000975035.1 Demequina flava
GGTATTGCCGACATTCGGAGCTGGAAGTAGTGGTAAGCAGAGCTGAGCGCCTGCAAGCTCAGTTGTGATCTGTACTAGAGCCTCTTTGTGACGGTGGCGCGGAGCAGTTGGCCGCCTGTAATTCCCCTGGCCGAAACAGTCAAAAACCACCACCTCGGCTCGGTCCGCAAGCAGGTCGGGAACCGCCCGCGCAAAGGTGCTCTTCCCAGCGCCACCTTCAGCTGTCACTACCATCGGCACCGATGACTCCATGATTGCGTCCGCCAGGTCGCGGTAGGACTCGCGAGGTGAGTAAGGAGTGCTCTCTAGCATGTTCGGGGCGGGATGAAGGTCTTCATGCTGAGCGCCAAACGCCGCCAGTACGTCCGCAACGACGATCACACCATCTCTCTCAGTGCTCGCCCGTTCCGCGACGAGTTCGATCAAGTTTGCGCCGACTCGAACATCGGCGTCGACCGCAAGACTTCGCGCAACAATGTCGAGTTTGGGCCGCAACTCCGCGAGGCCTTCCACCTCTCCGCGCACCTCAGTGCGCTTGCAAAGTTCGACGGCGGCGGCACGCTGACCACCGATGCGTCTGAGCAAGTCTGCGGCACGTGAGCCTTTTGGCAGCTGGTCTCCCGCGGCGATGAGTTCCACAGCCTCGATCACGTCGCTGGCGATGGGACGGTTAGTCAGCACTGAGAACTCAAGTTCGGCGCCAACGTAACGAGAACGGAGTGTGCCGTCCACGGCGTCCAGCAGAGCGAATTTCGAAAGGATCCTTCCGGCTTCAGCGATCGTGATGTTGTCGCCAGCATTCATCGTCGAATGCTTGAACTGCCTAATGAGCACTTTTGAAGGTGGCTCATCTTCATGACCGTAGTACTCAACGAGATCGATGACTTCGGATCCATCAGGCTCAGGCTCACCAGGGTTGGCTGCGTCGCCTTCAACCGCAATTCCTCGAAGCCCAGTCGCGGGACTCAACATCCCTAGCAAGCGGGTCGCGGCCCACACATAGTGGAAGCGATCACCGTCCCTTGACGCACGTACCCGCCGTGAGGAGTTCGAACTCCCAGTCTCTGAGTCAGACACGAAAGCACTCCCCGACGCACGTCGCAGCTGCGGCAAATTGTCGCTCAGGGAGGCGCATCTGACGAAGCAGCATTTCAAGCGCGCCCCCGTAGCAACTTCCCGGGGACGGCATTAGAACCCTAGCTGCCGCGCGCGAGACGTGCTAGCGAACCGCCGACGAGTGGACTCAAACTCGTCGCCACACTCGACGAGATGGCGCCCCAGTTCGCAGTGGAACTCACGGAACTGATGAGCTAGCCCGCCCTCTCGCGCGAACAGCTCGAGAACACCAAGCCCACGGCCGTGACCGTCAGGCCGCGGCCGTGGGCTCGTCGCGTGATCGCAAAATTTTCTATGAGTCCACGTCGACTTTCTGGCACACTACGTAGGTAGGCGCCCTGGAGCGCCACTCTCCGAGTCTGCCCACCACGCGGGTCGGACAACGAGGACAACGGCTGCCGATCCAGGAATCAGTACCTGTAGGACCCCCGTCTGTCGACACCACGGTCCCGCGGGCGTGGACGCGCGACCGGAGAGTGAAGACTGACATGTACGACAACAACCGCGACGATCGCGGGATTCAGCAGGACGCCCGGGCCTGGGCAAAATACACAGGCATCAACTACACCCAAGCTCTGCGCCTCATGCGACACCCGCTCGCGCAGGGGGTTCTCGGTCCGAGGATCAGCGCGCGCAGTCTGATCGCGGTGCTCGATGAGCATCCTGTGGTGGGACATGCCGCCGGCGTGACTCTCAGCCCGTCGGGCCTCGACCGTTCTGACTCGTTCGCCGATCAGCCAGAACGCTTCATTGACGTGGTTCTGGCCGCCGAGGTGCAGCGGATGTTCCGTCCCGTCGAGATCACAAACGTCGGCAGCTACGGCATGAAGCACCGGGCCGAGGACTTCCTCGGAGGCGAGCACTCATACATCTCCAACGGAGAGACGATTTGGGCCGCCGCAGTCCTGGGACTCAAGCTCAAACGTGAAGATCCCGAGAGCCTGAACGTGCTGATCGGCGTCGACGAGCACGAGGTTGGCTATCTCCGTCGCCTCCAGCAGAACCCGCACGCATTGGTGGACTCGCACCACCGCCCCCCAGGCTGGGAGCACCTTCAGGCCGCGCTTGACGCCTACAACGCCGAGGGCACGACACCAACGCAGTGGGACGAATCTGCACCGGACAAGCGCACCAGCGACTTCCACGAATGGATGCTCGAGCAGGTGGGCGACGATGGCGCGGTGGGCAACTTCGCGAGGTTGGCGCACGACTACGAGTACGGCGTCTCTGTTGGCGACCACGGCATCGCCATGTCTCCCGAGGACCTAACCGCGATCCTCGAGAGCGCAGCGGCGGACGAAGCGTTCTTCGAGGCCGCCTATGAAGCGGGGGTAGCGTTCCGGTCACTCGAGGGGGAGCGTCGCCGCGCCGGTTAATGGAACCTGAGACAAGGCCCCGCGCCGGCGCCCGCGAAACGGGACCGGCGCGGGGCCCTCGTAGGCCAGGCGTGGTCAGCGCCGTGGAAACAGGAGCCGGTCATGACACCAAGCGAAGTCAAGTGCAGCCAGGGGCACTTGTCTGCACAGTTAGTAGGTCACGAACGAGAGACGCCAGGCAGTTCTGACGGCGATTTCCCGGTACGCCGCATCGTTGGATTCCGCCGTAGTCTGTCACCGCCTGGGATGAGACGCGCTCTTGACGGGACATCTGGCCCGGGCAAGAGTTTGGCACCAAGCAACAATCGAACGTGGCTAGTTCCTACGCCCCTGTGCATTATTAGCCGAGATGCCCCTCGAGTACTGCGGACAAGAGCCGGCCTTCTCGCTCTGAGATCAATTCTTGCGATACCGATCGACCCCAATAGGCCCCCGTAAGAGACAATCATGACCACCAACGTGGCAACTGCCGCTTGTCTAGCCGCTGTCCCCTATCGGTCCAGCAGAACCGTTCCCGATGCCGTGTGGATGGAGTCGCGAGTGGCGTCGTCGCCCGGGGCCATCCGCCCCAAGCACCCCCAGCGCTCACGCCCAGTACGGCGACGAGCACACCACGCGAGCACCCACTCGGACCTCACGAACGACGCGCCCCAAGATCGGCCGCAAGGTTGAGTCACAAAGATGTGCCGAAGCGCATGTACGCGGGAGACATCCTGTTAGCTTGCACGGCTTCGCGGACCTTGAAATCAGCGTCACGGGTAAGTTGCTCGAGCACGTCGACTGGCGTTGACTCGTTTTGTGCAACAGCGGCACGGACAATGGGTTCTGGGTCATTCGCCAAGCCGGCCAGCAAACTCGCAGGAGCGCGGAGATGCCAGGCGATGTCGTGTCGCACTGCGGAACTCGCGTCGCGGGCGAGCACCTCCAAGGTTGCGATGGATGCCGACGAGTTGGCACCGACCGCTGTCCTTACAGTCGCGTCCGCGTCGAATGCGAGCCGGTGAAGCGTTGGGGCGGGCAGTGCAGGGTTCCACGCGGCGTCTTGCCTAACGAAACGAGATGGATCCGCCGAGAGTCGTTCAATCACCGTCACGAGCACATGCGGGCAGCCCGCCACTGCGGAGCGGACTAACTCATGGGCATCTGCTGCCAGCGCTTCGACTATGTCCTCACTGGCGGTGGGGTTGCCAGCTACTTTCGCCCGTACGTGCCACTCGTCGTCGAGCGAGAGGTACTCGATGAGCTCTTGACTACATGCTGGGTTCGCCGCGACTCCCGCGCGCACTTCATCCGCGTCGTCAACCGCAAGCTGCTCGAGTGTCTCTTGCGGGGTACTCAGGTTGGATGCGACTTCGCTCCGGACGAGATCGGAACGGCTGTGGGCAAGCCTCTCCAAGAGCACCGGCGGTGCTGAGGGATTACTTGCCACCGAACCCTGCTCCAGCTCGCCGGGGTCAAGCCAACCGAGGTTTGGCAACGCAAACTTCTCGAGTACCTTGATCGGCGTATGGGGATTTGCCGCAACCGCTTGATCAACGCCCTTGCCCACTAGCCGTTCTAATAGGTCGGCGGGACTCGAAGGATGGGTGGCGACTCTCCAACGCGTGTCGATGTCGTGTGAGTCCGCCAAGTTCTCCAGAACGTCCACCGGGGCTTGTGGATTCTCAGCAACCCGACGCGCGACGCTGGTGTCGCTGTCCTGGCCCAACCGCCTGAGCACAGAAGCTGGACTCGCCTCGTTGCGTGCGACGATGTACCGGACGCCAACATCTGCGTCCTCAGCCAGTTCGGCAAGCACCTCTTCCGGACAAAGCGCCCGCACCGCCAAACCGCGCCGTACCTGGCGATTCGAATCATGAACAAGTGTGCGGAGGGCCCCATACGGCGTCGAAGGATTACGGGCTACGTAAGCGCGAACAGCCGGATCATGGTCCCCAGCCAACTCCGCGAGTAAATAAGTCGATGCTGCGGCGTCACAGGCGAGCAATAGCCGACCACTCGGGTTCGTGGAAGTAGCCCCTTCGGGCTGCCCGTCGCCGACGAAACTCTCGTCAAACGCATCCGCGCACACAATGCCCCTCACAGACTGGTGGCTCTCGAAGAGCCATGAAGGTTGCCCCAACCGGCTTGAGCCAGGACTGCCTCAACCCTGCCACTCTAGCCGTCGTCCCCTATCCAAGCGACGTCTGACCGCACGACTGCGAAGACTTGCGAGAACGGGATTGGCATACCGCAACTCCCCACTAGTCAAGGAGTCCGCAGGTTGGGTAGCGTGCCCGCCTTCCGGACGGGCACAGCACCGCGACCAGTTGCTCGTGCCCCCCCGGACTCACACCGCCGATGAGCGTGCGTGAACCCCCGTGAGGCCGTGATGTGCCTCGCCACGTTTGACGTGTAACAGAGCGTGTGATCGGATTGCCACATCGCGTTGGGTAGCTCTGCTTGCCGGCGGAGCACCAGCTCGTGCTTGTCGCGGTAGGACGCTGCACCCTCCAGGGCGAGGGTGACCATGCCGGGATCCAGGGTCCGCACGATGTCCCACACCACCGAGTAGGAGGGGACCGGCCATCTCCGGGTGGCGCAGATGCCGGTGACTTTGCGATGGATCGTAGCGATGGCCGGCCGCGGCTTGCTCAGTGCCAGGCCCTCGATCAGGTCGACGAGGTCGGGCGGAAGGCGGCGGGTCCCGGTGTCCGCCCGTGAGGCTGTCTCCAGTCCGGCGTAGCCGTCAGCGCGGTAGCGGGCGTGCCAGCGCTCCAGGGTCCGTAGCCCAACTTCGGTCTCGCGAGCTAAGCGCGCGAGGGGCACCTGGTCCTCGACGTGGAGCCTGAGGATTCGCCACCGCGCTCGAGCGTCCACGATGCACCTACTGCAAGGCGTTCTCGCGCCCGCGCTCGGCGCGCTGAAGGGCGCGGTAGACCGTGGAGCGGCCCACGCTGAACAGCTCTGCCAGCTCGCCCACGGTGTGCTCGTCGGCGGCATGTAGCTGGACGAGGTGAGCTTCTTGCCGGGGGGTGAGCTTCGGTGACTTCCCGCGCAGCCGGCCCTTGGCCTTGGCGACCTTCATCCCCTCGCGGGTGCGGGCACGGATGAGGTCTGCTTCGAACTCGGCGACCATTGCCAGCACGTTGAACAACAGTTTCCCCATCGGGTCGGTCGGGTCATACACCGATCCGGCGATGCTCAGCTTCACTTCCCGCGCCGCGAGGTCGTCGGCGATCTGGTGGGCATCACGGACCGAACGCGCCAGCCGATCGAGCTTGGTGACCACGAACGTATCGCCGTCCCGACAGGCAGCCAGCGCCTGCCGCAGGCCCTCACGGTCGGCGTTGCGGCCCGTGAGCCCGTGATCGACGTAGATGCGCTTGGGATCGACGCCGAACGCCGCGAGTCCGTCACGCTGCGCGGTTAGGTCCTGCTCGTCTGTGGAGACTCGGGCATAGCCGACCTTCAAGGGGGACATGCTCCCCAGTGTGTCACATAGCCTCCCTTCACCGGACAGTTCACCGGACGGGTCTTACGGGACAGGCCGCCAGGCGTGCCGTCGTGCCTCTCGATGAGTAACGGTGGTGTCCGGTGAGGGATCCCCTTGCGGGCATGCGGTCTGGCCTGGCGCCTGCGCGAGAGTGTTCAGTGCCTGCTGTATAGTTCAGTCCATGCTGACTATTGCTTCGCGTCTCGACGTGATGAACCGCCTGGGTCGCGCACTGGCCGACCCCACTCGATCCCGGATCATCCTGACCCTGCTCGACCATCCCGCTTACCCGGCGGAACTGGCCCGAGATCTGGACCTGACACGCCCGAACGTGTCCAACCACCTGGCATGCCTGCGCGATTGCGGGATCGTCGTCTCCGAGCCCGAGGGTCGCCGGACACGGTATGAGATCGCCGATTCGCACCTGGCGCAGGCGCTGACGGCGCTGGTCGATGCCACCCTGGCAGTGGACGAAGACGCCCCGTGCATCGATCCCGCCTGCTCGCTTCCCGGATGCGACGCAACTGGGGAGGGCGCATGATCCTCACCTCGGTCTTGCAGGCGATGGGCCTGTTCGTAGCGACCAACATCGACGACATCATCGTGCTCTCCCTCTTCTTCGCTCGAGGGGCCGGCCAGCGCGGCACCACCGCCCGTATTCTGGCCGGGCAGTACCTCGGGTTCGCCGGCATCCTCGGTGCCGCGGTCCTGGTGACCATCGGCGCCGGAGCGTTCCTGCCCTCGGAAGCGATCCCATACTTCGGTCTCATCCCTCTGGGCCTTGGCCTATGGGCCGCATGGCAGGCCTGGCGCGGAGACGATGACGACGATGACGACGAGGCCAAGGTTGCCGGCAAAAAGGTCGGCGTGTGGACAGTCGCCGGCGTCACCCTTGCCAACGGCGGCGACAACATCGGGGTCTACACCCCTGTCTTCCTCAGCGTGGAACCTCTCGCAGTGGCCGCCTACTGCATCGTCTTCCTCGCCCTCGTCGCGGCCCTGGTAGTCCTGGCAAAGTTCGTCGCCACCCGCCAACCGATCGCCGAAGTGCTCGAACGCTGGGAGCACATCCTCTTCCCCATCGTTCTCATCGGCCTCGGTGTCGTGATCCTCGTCAGCGGCGGAGCCTTCGGACTCTGACGTAGCGGCAGCGACCCAAACGGCCCCGACCGGGCACACCCCTCTCGGTTCAGATCGCGACACCTGCCCGCAGCCAGTCCGGTGTGATCGCGGCGACCAGGCCGCCACGGAGCGCTGCAAAGATCCCGCCACCAAGCGAACGAAGTCACAGCCTCCAACGTAAACGAGGGTCTGTCAGACCCTCCTTGTACAAATCTGTTGGGAGGTCTTGAGATGACTGGACGGTTTGGCCAAGTAGTCGGATATTGCCGTGTGAGTACGGTCGATCAGAATGAAGCTAGGCAGGTCGCCGCGCTTGGAAAGGTCGATCGGCTGTTCGTGGACAAGGCAAGTGGAAGTAGCACTGACAGGGCAGAGTTGAACGCAATGCTCGCCTACGTGCGCGATGGCGACACTGTGCGCGTGAAATCGCCGGACAGGTTGGCGAGATCCACAACGGATCTTTTGGCTTTGATCAAGTCCCTCAGGTCCGAGGGAGTTGAAGTTGAATTCACGGATAGTCCGGGCCTGAGCACTACCTCCGACCAGGGGGAGTTCATGCTGACGATTCTGGCCGCCGTGGCGCAGCTTGAGCGGGCGACGATCCGCGAACGTCAGATGGAAGGCATCGCGCTTGCGAAGGCTCGCGGCGTCTATCAGCGCCAACCGAAGCTCACCGCAGAACAGGTGGCAACAGCACGCGACAAAATCGACCGTGATGGCGTGCCAGTGGCGCGCGTCGCGCGAGATCTCGGAGTTTCGCGGCAGACGGTCTACTCCGCGCTGAGAGGCGAAGGTCCGTACGCCCGCACGGGAGGCAGCCCCCAATGATTCAGGGCGGCCTGGTCCGACACGCGCTCGCGGGCGAGGCGCCGGACTAACTCATGCGACCGTTGGGACGGTATGACGATGGCGATCCCTGAGGTCCGCGCTTAGCTCGGGCTGCGAAGCTCTCACCGGCTTCAACCCTGCCTTTGTTCCGTTGCATGTCTCGCTGTGCACGCTCGATCTCTCTGGCCCAGTCAGGCGCGGCCGACGCTTTCGCGGCATTCTTGTTTCGTTTCCCTGCCATGCGCTTCACCGTATCTAGTGGGGCCGCCGCGCGCGGTGAGGCACACGGCAGAAGTCCCGCCACATACGGCAGACTACGGGGCATGGCTTCTACGGTTGAAGATCTTCTGGATAAGTTTCTGTTTGAGTCGCAGTCGACTGCCGAGCAGGGCAGCAAGTTTGAGCGGTTGATTAAGGCGTTTCTCCTCAATGATGTGGAGTGGTCTGCGCGTTTTGATGCGGTGTGGGAGTGGATGGAGTGGCCTGGCCGCGACGGCAAGCGTGACACCGGTATCGATCTGGTAGCCCGCTATCGCGAGTCTGGTGATCTGGTCGCGGTCCAGTGCAAGTTTTATGACCCCGAGACTCTGCTGCAGAAGCAGCACATTGACTCCTTTCTGTCCGACAGCGGTAAGGATCCGTTTGCTGAGCGTCTGGTGGTGTCGACGGCGCTGCGGTGGGGTCCCAATGCTGAGGCTGCGATTAAGGGGCAGTCCAAGCCTGTGCACCGTATCGGTCTGCACGACCTGGTGGAGTCCTCGATTGACTGGGAGCAGTTCGATATCTCCACCCCGGAGATCTTGGAACTGAAGGAACGCAAGCAGCTGCGTGCCCATCAGCGTGAGGCTCTGGATAAGGTGCGTGCCGGGTTCGAGACACACGATCGCGGCAAGTTGATCATGGCGTGTGGCACCGGCAAGACGTTCACGTCTCTCAAGATTGTCGAGGAACAGGTGCCGCTGGGTGGGACGGTGTTGTTCCTGGTCCCCTCGATCGCGCTGTTGTCGCAGACTTTGCGTGAGTGGTCGATCGAGGCTGAGCATTCGCTGCGCACGTTCGCTGTGTGTTCAGACACCAAAGTTGGTCGCAACGACGACTCCCCTGAAATCTCTGTCGTTGACCTGTCGATTCCGGCCACGACCGATCCGGTCAAGCTTGCCGCGGAAGTGGCCAATCCTGATGTGGCGCAGAGCCGGATCACGGTGGTGTTCTCGACGTATCAGTCCATCGATGTCGTAGCGAAGGCTCAAAAGGATGCGGGCCTTCCTGCGTTCGACATGATCATCTGTGATGAGGCTCACCGCACCACGGGTGCGACGTTGGCGAACACCGATGAGTCGGCGTTCGTGAAGGTCCACGATGACTCGTTCATCAAGGCCGCCAAGCGCCTCTATATGACGGCCACCCCAAGGATTTACGACGACAACTCCAAGGCCAAGGCCGGACAGTCCAACGCCGTCATCGCCTCCATGGACGACGAAGAACTGTATGGACCGGAGTTTCATCGCCTCGGCTTCGGTGAAGCAGTCTCACTGAACCTGCTGACCGACTACAAGGTGCTGGTGCTTGCCGTCGATGAGGGCTCAGTGTCGCGCACGTTCCAAGGCACGATGGAGGCCAACTCTGAACTCAAACTCGACGATGTTGCCCGCATCGTCGGGTGTTGGAATGGGTTGGCGAAGATTGGTCAGGCTGAGCACGACTTCTCTGTCGACCCTGAACCGATGACGCGTGCGGTCGCGTTCTCCCGCGACATCAAGGCATCCAAGCAGTTCGCAGCCATGTTTGATGAAGTCATCGGTGACTACGTGCGCAACCAAGGCATTGGTGAGAACGACGAACGCGCACCGTTGGATGCGTCGGTGCATCACGTTGACGGCACGATGAACATCCTCACCCGCAATGAGGAACTGGACTGGCTCAAGACCGACCCCGGTGCCGACGCGTGCCGGATCCTCACCAACGCCAAATGCCTGTCCGAAGGTGTCGACGTTCCCGCGCTGGATGCGGTCATGTTCCTCAACCCCCGCAAGTCCGTCGTCGACGTCGTCCAGTCGGTGGGGCGTGTCATGCGACGTGCACCGGGCAAGAAGTATGGCTACATCATCCTGCCTATCGGCATCCCCGCCGGGATGAGCCCCGAAGAAGCACTGCGCGACAACGACCGCTACCGCGTCGTGTGGGATGTCCTGCAGGCCTTGCGTGCGCATGATGAGCGCTTCAACGCGATGGTCAACAAGATCGAGCTCAACAAGACCCGTGACAAGCGCATCAACGTCATCGGTATCGGCGGTGGCAAAGACGACGACAGCGACAACGACGACTCGACGCCGTCGGACAAGCCCACCGAGACTCAGCTCGCTTTCGACCTGACTGCACTCGAGGAGTGGCGTGACGCGATCTACGCCCGCATCGTGCAAAAGGTCGGCACCCGTCGCTACTGGGAAGACTGGGCCAAAGACGTTGCCGAGATCGCCGAGAATCACCGCACGCGCCTGATCGCGATCCTCGAGTCCGGGCACGCCGCGGACGAGTTTGAAGCGTTCCACACGGCTTTGAAGGCGAACCTGAACGAGTCGATCAGCCGCGACGACGCCGTCGACATGCTCTCGCAGCACATGATCACCAAACCCGTGTTCGACGCACTGTTCTCCGACTACGCGTTCGCTGAACACAACGCGGTGTCCAAGGTCATGCAGACCATGCTCGAGACCCTTGAAGGGGCGAATCTCGAGGCCGAGACCGAGCCGCTGGAGAAGTTCTACGAGTCCGTGCGCCTGCGCGCGGCAGGGATCGACAACGCTGAAGGCAAGCAGCGCATCATCACCGAACTGTACGAACGGTTCTTCAAACTCGCCTTCCCCCGCGCAGCCGACGCCCTCGGCATCGTTTACACCCCCACCGAGATTGTCGACTTCATCATCCGCTCGGTGGACCACCTGAGCCGTGAACACTTCGGCAAGGGACTCACGGATGAAGGCGTCCATGTCCTGGACCCGTTCACCGGCACCGGCACCTTCATCACCCGCCTCATTGCCTCCGGACTGATCGAACCGCATGACCTGGCACGCAAGTATGCATCCGAGCTCCATGCCAACGAGATCATGCTGTTGGCGTACTACATCGCCGCCATCAATATCGAAACGACCTTCCAACAGCAGATGGCCGATGCCGGTGTTCAGGCTCCGTACAAGGCGTTCGATGGCATCGTGCTCACCGACACGTTCCAAATGACCGAGAAGGACGACATCGACGATCTGATCGTCTTCACCAACAACAACGCACGCGTCGAAGCCCAACGAGCCCTCGACATCCGCGTGATTCTCGGAAACCCTCCCTACTCCGTCGGGCAAACCAGCGGCAACGACAACAACGCCAACGTCAAGTACCCGCACCTGGACACGTCCATCGAGACCACGTTCGCCGCGAAATCAACCGCGACCAACAAGAACAGCCTCTACGACTCCTACATCCGTGCCATCCGATGGTCCGCCAACCGCATCGGGGACGCCGGCCTCATTGGATTCGTCACCAACGGCGGCTTCATCGACGCCAACACCACCGACGGCCTACGCAAAACCCTCGCCGACGAATTCACCGACATCTACATCTACAACCTCCGCGGCAATGCACGCACCGCAGGCGAACAGCGCCAGAAGGAACGCGGCAACGTGTTCGGTGGTGGAGCCCGCACGACAGTCGCCGTCACCTTCCTGGTCAAGAACCCCACTAGCTCGCGCGACCGCGCCGTCGTCCACTACCAAGACATCGGCGACTACCTCACCCGCGAAGACAAACTCACCATCATCAACGACGCACACATCGACGCTCTTGAGTGGGAATCGATTGAACCCAACGACGCCGGAGACTGGATCAACCAACGCTCCGACCAATTCGAAACCTGGCAACCCATCGGCGGAGAGCGTGACGGGGTCTTTCGTACATACTCAGGTGGGCTCAAGACCAACCGCGACGCCTGGGTCTACAACTACTCCGCCACCGCGCTCGAAGCCAACGTCACACGCATGGTCGACTTCTACAACTCACAAGTCGACGACTTCGCTACGCACCTAGCCGCGAACCCCGGCAGCGACGCCAAGAAGACCGTCGACGACTTCATCGACTACGACACCAAGAAAATCAGCTGGAACCGTGCCGACAAAGCCAACGTCGCCCGCGGACGCAAGTACCAGCACGACCCGGCGCGCACCTTCGTCAGCGCATACCGTCCATTCACCAAGCAGGCCGTCCAGTTCCAGCCGGAACTCAACGACATGGTCTACCGGATGCCGTCGACGTTCCCCACCCCCGACCACCCCAACTACGGGTTCATGGTCATGGCGCCACGAACCGGAGTGAACTTTGGGGCGCTCGCTGTCGACTCGTTGCCCGACTTGTCCTATTTCACGTATACAGGCCAGTTCTTCGCTCGCTACACCTACGAGCCAGTCGAGGACGACACGCTCGAACTGTCTGACGACGTCATCGACGGCTACCGCCGCATCGACAACATCACTGACGCCACGCTCAAGCAATACCGTCACTGGTACGGCGATGACGTCACGAAGGACGACATCTTCGCCTTCATCTACGGCTTCCTGCACTCCCCCGACTACCGGACCCGCTTCGCAGCGGACCTGAAGCGTTCGTTGCCACGCATCCCGCGCATCGGCGCTACACAGTTCCCTGCCTTCCGTGACGCGGGCGAGCAGCTGCTGGACTTGCACATCCGCTACGAGGACGTCGACCCCTACCCGCTAGTCATCGAAGGTCTGCCAGAGGGACTCGAAGGAGACGGGCTCTACGAAGCGCTGCGAGTGCAAAAGATGAAGTACGGCAAGCAGGGGAAGACGCAAGACAAGACGGTTATCCACTACTCACCAGCAATCACGGTGTCAGGCATCCCAGCGGAAGCTCAGCGCTACATGCTCGGCTCGCGCTCAGGGTTGGACTGGATCATCGACCGCTACCAAGTCAAAACCGACAAGGCATCCGGCATCGTCAACGACCCCAACGACTGGTCCCGCGAAGTCGGCAACCCTCGCTACATCCTCGACCTCATTGCGAAGGTCACGACTGTGTCAGTTGAGACGATGAAGGTTGTCGACTCGTTGCCCGACCTAGAGATCGTGGACGGCTAGAGCGTGGATGACGTGATTCGAGCTGGAGGCGCAGTCGTCGACATCGAGGTCGCCGAACACTGGGTAAGCCGGTACACGGACCCGAGTGCCCGCACCAGTGCGTCGCCGTTCTCGTATCCCGCGTACGACTTGTTTGAGCGTGATGCCGATCCGTTCAAGCTCTCGGACGCGGATTTGCTTGCTCCGGGACTTCTCAACGTGCCAGTCAAGTTACGCGCCTACTACGTACTTCAAGACATGCGCCCATCCCTTGAGAAAGCACTCGCGGGCATCCCTCGAGATGCAGACGCATGCCGCATGGACTCGCAGCATGTTGAGGACCTTGTGGCCGCTGTGTACAGCCCTCTCGACGAACCGCGGTTCCAGGACCGCGGAGTGCGCCGCACAACATTGTCGAAGGTCCTGCACCGTAAGCGCCCCGCTCTCTTTGCGTTGCACGATGAAAAAGTCAACAAGTGTTACTTCCGCGACGACGTGATCCCTAAGGACACATCCCGCTCGTGGGCTCGTTCAATGGCGGTGTTCAACGCCCGGGTGGCGAGTGATGTGCGCGAGCAGCCGTCTCAGCTAGAGCGCTTGGCGGCTGCGGTGGCTGGGAAGGCTCAACTTTCGCACCTCCGTCTCCTTGACATAGTGGCGTGGCATGCGGCTGGGAAGTCACACCGCCGGGCCTGAGTGGTTTCCCGGCGTTGGCCGTGTCAGATGCCGGAGATAACGTCCGAGTATGGCGTTAGAGACTTGGCAGTATCCGGAGTGGCTGGGAAGCCTTCGTGTCGCATACCGAAGCGACCCCGAGAATATGGTCTTGCCGCTGGTGCGAGCACTCAACGCCGCTGGCCTCGACAAGCTCGCGACCGATGGACCGAACATCCCGTTTGACGAGGCTGAAGCGCTGCTCGAGGAGGTCATCGAGAACTTCGGTGCCACACCCCCGCGCGTGCACCATCTGGTGATGATCTTGATCAACGACGCACAGACCAACGCATTCAGTTCTGGACCTTGGGATCCAGACCTGGGCCGTGCGCTCGACTGCGCCGAACGGGCAGTCACGTCGCAACTCGAGTTCCAGGCCTACGCCCGATCGGTCGCGCCCGACTATCTCGAATCACCGGTCACGTCCGGCCTGGTGAACGCCTATCTCACCCTGGCGCGCACACAGGCCGCGTGTGCACTACAAGACGAAGCAGAGCAGTCACTTGCTACCGCCTGGGGACACTTCTCGGCCGACGACCACGAAGACGAGTGGGGCTCCGTGCTCCGCGGTGTCGAGCGCGAGATCCGCCCGCGAACAGAACACGCGAGCAAGCGCACCGACGACGACCGCGTTGACATGTGGCTTTGGTACGGCCCGAGCCACCAATAACGCGACTGCGCCAGGAAAGCACAAGCGCCTCGACTCACAGTGCCTGCACTGCCACACGCACGCCGAGGCCGTCGCAAATAGCCCTAGCCTCGCGTTGGTCGTGTGCATCTAAGAGCAGCTGCTCCAGGAGCGCCTGGACCTCGGGCCGCCGGGCGATGTCGTCCTCGAAGTGCGTGAAGTACAGGTCCTCGGCCAATGGCTGACGTGAGCTCATCAACGGCTTCCCTCCGCTTCTCCGGTGCATCTGTCGTTGCCGCGAGCATCGGTCGCGCGTCTCAGCTTCTCGATGAGGGCGCGTGGGATGTGGGTGGATTGGCGCTTGGTGTGAATCATGACCCTGAGCCACTCCTGGAGGGGTTTGGCGGCCGAGGGGTCCTCTCGTAGTGCGTAGTCCTCGATCAGTTGCCAGCCTGACCGGCTTCCGTCGTGGTCTGCTCTGCAACGCAGAATCTCCTCGTCTACTGTCGTGCCGAGCTCGATCTCTTCGAGTGCTTTGGTGAAATACCGGGCCACGCGCTCGCGGTCGTCTTGGGCGCGTTCAACGAGTCGGTGGACCTGCGCCATCGGGACGGCCTTGCAGTTGTGCTTGTCAGCGATTTCTTGCCAGACGGATTCCTCAACCCGTGCGAGTTCGTCGACTTCCGTCCGGGCGACACTACGGTCTAGGACGTAGAGCAGGTGAAGATGGGCGTGCCAGCCGCTGCGTCCGTGGACGAGGTGGAGGAACTTCACTTGGCCGGCCTTGCCGACGCGCTTGCGTGCCGTGGCGGCCCGCTTGCTCTTCGATAGCGCTGTGAGCATCGCCGCCAGAGTGTCCCAGCGTTCCATCAGGGAACTCGCGGAGAACTTCACCGATAGCGACACCATGATCGCGTCTCCCCCGGTTGCGTGAGCACCGCGCAAGAGCTCGGTGATGTCTGAGCGTTGTTCGCGGAGCTTGGCTCGTGCACATCGGGGACAGAACCGGTGGCGGCGGCATTCGGCCACACCAGTCAAGATCACTCGTCCTGCACGTCGCAAGAAGCCCACGCGCTGACCAGGGCGTGGTGTGATCCCACAGTTCTTGGCAGCGTGTGGTGCGAGTTGACCAATCGCCTGGGTCATCGTGAACAGTCGGGTCAACAGAGCAGCGCGAGGACCTGTTTCGTCCGAAGGGCTGTCGGGGTCGTCGGCGGCGATCGGCTCTGTTGAGAAAGGGGAGAAAAGTGATGTGGTACCTAGATCGAGAGTGGATCGGGCGCGCAGGCGGCGGCGGGACGCGCGTGCGCGGTTGACGGCTTTCATGGGCTCGGTTGACATTGGGGTCCTCTCTAGGGCGTGCGGGCAGGCGTGAGTACCCGCCCGGACAGGCGGGGTGAAACAAGGTGTGAGGCTGGCCGCTACGGGTTTCTAGCGGCGGTACGTGGCGCTACTCGATGCGCTGGGGCTCTGTGTGAGCGTCAAGCCAAGCGGTGACATCGCTGCGAAGGAACAGCAGCCTTCTCGAAAGCTTGATGGCACGCGGGCCGCGCCCTTCGGCGCGCAGGTGGTAGATCGTTGACGGGCTTGTGCGCAGCAGTGTCGCGAGTTCGTCGATGGTCATCAGGTCAGACACGACTTCTCCCTGGCGGGTCGGCGTGAGGACCGCGGGTGCGGCGCTCTGCCTTCCCCATCGACTGCAGTCTCACGGTTGTTAGCCGTTTGCCCCGAGAACTTTCAGAAATCTACGACTGTCCCTAGCACTCATCCAGTCTTGCCATTCGAAGAGCGGGCGTCGGTCCGGTCGTCGCGGCCTGGCGTCGGCGCCATATATAGGACCCATGGCGGTGGTATGCGGGACGCCTGGATGAGACGCCAGCACTGTCGTGCTGGGCGCGAAACAGACCATCCCTATGGGAGGGGCGCACCCCGGCACAGTGGGCAGAGTTGACCCAACTCCCGCACAAAACCTGTCGATTCCACCTGTAGCTGGCGTGAGAGAACTTTCAGCGGCCCCCATGGCTGTCAGACCGGGCCGGTAGGTTCCCCACAAGGGCCTGGGAGGGGATCACGATGCAGGAGTTTGTCGAGTTGTGGCGACGGATGCCAGGGTGCGAGCGGCTCGACGACAGCAGCTGGTATCAAGGGTCGCTCGAGGTGACGTTCTGGTGCGATGAGGACGGCTTCCTTCATCGCGACAGCGATCTCCCGGCGGTGGTTCACGACGACGGGCTTCAGGAGTGGCACCGGCATGGGGTACTTCATCGTGACGGGGCACCAGCCTTGGTGGCGCCGATGCCGAGCCGGATCGCGTACGCGACACCCAACGACAACGGTGCCGCGAACGCGGGTGACGATATGCGGGCCGTCAGGCGCTTGCGTCCCAGGTCCTGGTCGATGCCGGCAACCGCTCACGGGCAGCTTGTCGAGGCTTGGTACACCGATGGTGTGCTGACACGCGAGGACGGACCGGCGATGACGTGGGCCGATGGCGCTCAGGAGTTCTGGGTCGATGGACGGCTTCACCGTGACGGCGGGCCTGCAGTTCAATACCCGCAGCCCTACGGCGGCTATGACGAGGGGCCCGACGAGTATTGGGTGCAGGGGCGACTTCACCGCACGGACGGACCCGCGCGTACCGCGTTTCGCAGTTCGAAGGATCCGGCCCTAGGGCACGGGGAGTACTTTTTCGACGGACGCAGGGCAGGCGCGCATTGGCCGGTGTTGCGGCATCACTGTGCCGACTCGCCGCGCGGCCACATCAGCCCCGACAACGCCGATCTGTGGGATGCGCTCGAGGCCGCAGGAGCCATCGACCACAAACACGAGACTGTCGATCCGGACGCTCTTGCCGTCATGGCGCGCCTGTACCCGAACTAAACCGACCCAGTG
Organism: Demequina flava; assembly: GCF_000975035.1. Taxonomy (GTDB): domain Bacteria; phylum Actinomycetota; class Actinomycetes; order Actinomycetales; family Demequinaceae; genus Demequina; species Demequina flava. The sequence continues at coordinate 904,455 of NZ_BBRA01000001.1, forward strand.
CGTATCGGATGCCGTTGGGTCGCGATACACAACACCTGGGAGCCGAGTGAGGAGAACGATGAGACGCACAGTGAGGACTGCGTGGGAGCCGCAAACGGACGCCGATCGGTTCCTGACTCCTCTGACCAGTGATCCGATCTACGACTACTTTGGCTGCACTGCGGCGGGATTCCACGCCGATGACGCCGAAGCTACAGCGTGCAAGCGATGCTCCTACACGCCCGACACTGCACAAGCAGAGGCTGTCCCGTTTACTGGTGACCGCTTTCACCGCGGGTCGTGGTTCCGCAAAGGGGCGCCGGACCGGGTACACACTCGCTGGCTGGACCCACACGGGCGCCTGCACCGCGATGAGCGGGACCTACCCGCAATCGAGTCTGACGACCTTCAGGTGTGGGCAACGAACGGATTGGTGCGTCGCCGAACAGATAGGCCCTCTGTCGTGCGGGGTGACGACTGGGCATACACAGATGAGCACGGCGTTTTGCACCGCGAGGGTGGTCCGGCAGCCCACTGGAATGGCTTTGACGAGTACTGGCAACACGGCAAACTCACGCGCCGCGACGGACCGGCCTTCAGCAATGAGTGGGTCTCGCATTACTTTCTTGATGGCCGCCGCACCACACGCGAGGAACTGTGGGCGGCATGGCTAGAGCCGCTGGGCGTCGCGATCGACAACGTCGACGCACACGAGCACCTGTACACCGTCTGCCAAGTCTCCGACGATGAGCGCGATCCTTTCCCCACTCCAATGCCGGCAGAGCTGATGCTCGCTCTCGCGGTGTGCCGTAACTAGGAGCAACCATGATCACCACGACAGTTCCTGCCGCTACTGACCGCTCTGCGACGACAACAGCGAGCCCCGGTTCGTCACAGGTTTTGCCGGCATGGTTTGACCCCCGCCAGGTGCTTCCATCAACGCCGTTGCCCACGGTGCGTTACGACGTTCGTACAGTCAGACGACACCTCGGCCGCAGCGGCATCGCCCCCGCTCGCTTTCTTGTCGACGAGGTCGTGCGTGACCTGTGGGCACCCGACCTGCAAGTCCGCACCTGGTGGCATGCCCCCGGACACGCACACATCGACGCCGACCTAAGGCTTGACCCGACGGCACTGGCTTTTGCGGTCCAAGGCCCCGGTTTCGAGATCCTTGAAGGGCGCAACACTGCCCTGGACCCGTATGACGTGGTGCAGCGGCGCGCAGAGTGGATCCGTGCGGTCCACCGGGCCGGCATTGTCATGACAGTCGCGCATCACAGCACCGGTGGCGTGCCCGCCATGGCATGCCGCACCACCCCTGATGCGTCGATTGAATGCGTCTATGAGCGCGCCTTCGGGTTTGCGGCACGTGCCATCGCTGGCGGTGTCGATGACGTCGTGGCTCGCACATGGGCCCACTCCATCATCGTCGCGCACGGCCTACCCCGGCCGCCATGGACACTGGCCTCGGCACGCGCTTGCGATCCCGGCGACTCTCATGGCCTGTATCCCCCGCAAACCCACCTTGTGGGTTTCTACGAGCGTGCTCTCGAAGATCTGCGAGTGCGCGGTGACGGCACGCGCTTCATGACACTGGCCGCACGTGTGGCAGCCGAGTCCTACTCGTAAGTTTCGGGCTCACCCGGCAGCGAATACCAATACACGGCTTCAGGCCAAAACTTCGGGCCACGTCGGCACACCCAATAGTCAGTGCCCGAGCGCGTGCGGCGCTGTTGAAGCGCCCCACCATCCACAAGAGCTTTTAGGCAGCGGCGTACGCCCCTCGGTGTGAGGCCCCCAAACCGTGCGGCCTGCACCGCGTTGACACCGGGCAGACCAACGCAGGCATCGAGGATCCGGCGCTGAGCACGCGTGTAGTCCCCCTTCCACCGCCCTCCGGCCTCTTGGAAAGCGGTCCGTCCCGCAGACTCCACAAAATACGCAGTCGTGATGGCAGCGTGTCCAGTCGCGACAAAGATCAATCGCAGAGCGTCATCGACCGCGGCCGGGTCCGGCTCCCCCTCGACCGCCAGCGCCGACGAGACAACATCCCACGACTCAGGGTGACGCAAAAAACCCCACGAGATCGGTGGTGCGGACCACCAGTCCACGCCACGGGAATCCTCAAGGACCCGCATGAAAATCTGTCTAGCGACGATCCCCACATCAACACCACCGGGCACGACCGCGGCAATCGACATCATCGCAAGCGCAGCCTGTACCAACGCGGGTTCGGTGCTGGATTCGCGCCATGCCGCGGTATCCCGAGGCCACTCGTCGGTGAAACGATCTGGCACCACGGACGGCTCAAAATCCAGAGGCGACGGCCACCCGCGCAAGATCGACGCATAGTGCGAAGACGCCGACCATCCAGGCACACCATAGCCAGGCACGAGCCCGGCGTAACTACGCATCAAAGCCGCCGTGCGCACCGCACGGCCCCCATCTGGATCGAGCTCTCCCTCGCGGACGAAGGCATCCCGAACCGCAGCATGTCGTGCTGGCTCCCCCGACATCGCCATCGAAGCTTGAGCTTCGATACTCAACGAGGCAAAGATCCCCGCGTTCGAGCCGGCCACATCGCGGTAGGCACCCTCGAGACGCCCCAGCGCCCGCGAAGCCTTCTCCAGCGCAGTGAGTGTTGCCCCTGAGCGCTGGGACCAACGCACCTGCGACGGAAGTTGCGGCACGAGCACGCTTACCCCCGACCAGTCACCATCAACCGGACTCGGCGCCGCCGTCAACAACGTCCCCATGCCACACTCCCTCGCCTCATACACCGACCATGCCCCACACCACCGACATCAAACGGACCGGCGGCATCGTGCGGAGCGCTCAGCACTGCGCTTCAGTCCGTCTCGAGCGCGCGAGCGCCCAACACGTGAAGCGCAGGAGCGTCACAGTGGCCGAGAGCCTCTGAGCGGCCGTGTTCGGCCTGTAGGACGAGCTCCCCCACCGTGTGAGCAATCGAGTCACGACAGGGGCGCGTAGATCGCTTGTTGCCGCGGGTGCGCTGAAGCGCAACCACTCCGCCCTCAATGAAGGCGACGATGCGGCGTCGGACAGTTTCAGTCGCGACCCCCAACTGACGGGCGGCCTCAACACGGGTGATCTCTCCACTCATCGTCCGCACGATCACAGCAACCTCAGGGTCCGCGCTCGACGCCTGTGAGATCGAGCCGCGATTCCGGGCGCGCGTCGCTGTCGACTTGCCGCTGCCCTTCGATGCGGGTGAAGAAAGAGCCGGGATGGTCTCGGACTGCTGGGGCGATGGAGGGACCCTTGGCTCCTCGCCGGGAGCTAGTGCGTGTGTGCGTTGAACGTTGGTGGCCGCGTGACTCATGTGCTCTCCAAGTAGCATGCAGCCGCGGAGTTGCGGCCGACGCGGGCACAGTATCCACGCACCCCAAATCGCAGGCGGCAACAACCTTCTATCGCGAGTTTGCACGTTGTGCCGGTCGCCCGAGGCGTCCATTGCGCGCCCGCACGCCCACGCTATTGAGGTGCGCGGCCCACCAACTCGACACCAAACCCTCTCGAATCATGTCTTCGAGCGTGCCGCGGGGCCTGCGCGTTCGCGCGGCGCGATCTGAGCCTCATGTGGCAATATTGCAGGTCCAGACGCACTGAAGCGGGCCGCTGGATTGCATGCCAATTGCACGCACCCTACGACCCGCTTCAGCGGCTGGGGATAAAACCCCTGGTATTACTTCTTGTTGCGGCGCTGGTGGCGCGTCTTACGAAGAAGCTTGCGGTGCTTCTTCTTCGACATACGCTTGCGGCGCTTCTTGATGACGGATCCCATGGAACCTACCTCGAATCGATCAGGGTGCTTTCGAACGTCCAGTACGCGCTGGACGCGACAGACAAGGATCTATCCTACCGTGCCTGAGCGGCGACCCTCGTCCTCGGCCCCAAAACCACCCTGGAAGCCGGCCTCTTCCATGAACTGATCGACTGCCGTGCGGGGCACGCGATACGAGCGTCCGAACTGGACTGCGGGGATCTCACCGGCATGGATCCAGCGATACACGGTCATGCGAGACACACGCAGAAGTTGCGCCACCTCAGCTACCGTGAGGAACGTGGTACGTGAACCGCCGTTGTCTGCCATGAAGTCATTCTCCCTCGGAATTGCCCATCCGGCAGGTCTATCGGCCGAACACTCCCTTTACTGTAGAGGCAGAAGTGACAGTTGTGAAGAGTGTGAAACCTGCCGATGATGTCTAAGGCAGGTCTTTCACTGTCCCTAGAGCCCAGCTAGCGCCGCACCCGGACGGCGCTTCTAAGGAGTTGCATGGACACGCTGCGTGAGACGCGTGCCGCCTTTGGCGAGTGGTTCAGCCACGTCGCCTTGCGCTCCCCCGCACGCCTGGCGCTCCTGTCATTCGGACTCGTGATCTTCCTGTTCACGGCGCTCCTATCGTTGCCGGCGGCCACCAGCTCCGGCACTCGCGCCCCCTTCATCGACGCACTCTTCACGGCGACTTCCGCAGTGTGCGTGACGGGCCTCGTCACCGTCGACACGGGCACCTACTGGTCCGCATGGGGCCTGACGATCATCGCCGTCGCCATCAAGGTGGGCGGCCTCGGCATCATGACCCTGGCCTCACTCATTGGCCTGGCGGTCTCCCGGCGCCTCGGACTCACCCAGCGTCTACTCGCCGCTGGCGAGGCGCGCGCGACCGGCCTGGGCGACCTTCGCTCGCTCCTGCGCACCGTGCTGATCGTGTCCTTCTCGGTCGAGGCCGTGATCGCCGCAATACTGCTGCCGCGCTACATCATGCTCGACTACGGTTTCTTGAAGTCGCTCGGCTACTCCGTCTTCTACGGAATCTCCGCGTTCAACAACGCAGGCTTCACGCCGGACCCTGTGGGGCTGTATCCGTACTCCAAAGACTTCTGGATCCTGATTCCCATCGGCCTCGGCGTCTTCATTGGCGGGCTGGGCTACCCGGTCTACCTCAACCTCATCCGCCACTGGCGCCGTCCACGCACCTGGTCATTGCACACCAAGCTCACGCTCGTCACGGTGTCCGTACTCGCTGTGGCCTCTGCCGGGCTGCTGGCCATCTTTGAATGGTCCAACCCCAACACGCTCGGCGACCATAATGCTGCGGAAACGGCCGGCAATCTATTCTTCCAATCGATCAATCAGCGCTCTGGCGGCTTTGCGTCCTTCGACATTGGCGAAGCCCGCGAGCAGACATGGCTCATGGAAGATGTCCTGATGTTCATCGGTGGTGGATCCGGCTCAACCGCGGGCGGCATTCGCGTCACGACACTGGCAGTCCTTCTCCTCGCCATTTGGGCCGAGGCGCGTGGTCGGCGCGACATGGAGGCCTACGGCAAGCGCATCGGCACCGAGGTTCTGCGCGGCGCGGTCGCGATCACCATGATCGGAATCGCCATCGTGATCGTCGGCACCGGCGTCTTCATGGCCCAAACAGGTATCCCCTTGGACCGTGCGCTCTACGAGGTCATCTCCGCGTACGCGACGTGCGGACTGTCGACCGGCATCACGCAAGACCTGCCAGACAGCGCCAAGACCACCCTCATCGTCCTCATGTACGTGGGGCGTGTGGGATCGATGACCATTGCCGCCGCGCTAGCGTTGAACAAGCAGCGCCGCGTTATCCGTTACCCGTCAGAGAGGCCGATCATTGGCTAACAACGACTCCACAGCATCGGGCGTCCTCGTCATTGGCCTGGGCCGCTTCGGCTCCGCCCTCGCCGACAACCTGGACGCCATGGACGTCGAGGTCCTCGCCGTCGAGCGCGATGCCGACCTCGTCGAGCGCTTCTCCAAGCGCATCCCCGTGGTCGAGGCCGATGCTGCCGACCCGCGAGCGCTCGAACAATTGGGCGCCAAGGACTTCAGTGCCGCAGTCGTGGGCGTGGGCACCTCGCTTGAGGCCTCCGTGCTCATCACGGGAAACCTGGTCGACATCGGCATGAAGGAGATTTGGGCCAAGGCCATCTCCGACGAACACGCACGCATCCTGCGCCGCATTGGCGCACACCACATCGTGCTGCCCGAGTCCGACGCGGGTGTCCGCGTCGCGCACTCCGTAGGCGGCCGCATGCTCGACTACATCGAGATCGACGAGGGCTTCACGATCGTCAAGATGAGCCCGCCCAAGGAGACGCACAACTTCTCCCTCGCGGAACTCAACTTGCGAGAGAAGTACGGCATCCAGGTGATCGGCGTCATGAGCCCCGGCGAGGACTTCGAGTACGGCTCAAAGCAGACCGTGATTCACGCCGACGACCTGCTGGTCATTGGCGGCGACGGTGACCTCGTGGAACGGTTCGCCCAGCGTCCGTGAGCCCCCCACGGGCCGTTTCAGCGGGGAAGCATCTCGCGGTACGCGTTTACAGGTCCAGGATCCCTCGCGTCACCGAGTCACCCGAGTGGGTCGGGATTCCATCCACGGGCTCGATCGAGATGTCCACGATCGGGAACACGGTGATGTCGAAGCCTTCGGGCAACGTGAACTCCGTGGTATCACCCGTGAGGTGGCCCAAGCTGACCATGCCTTCGATGTTCTCGTCGATGAGCCACACCTCGTAGTAGGCGTCCACGAGCTCGTCGTAATCCGTCTCGACCACGAGAACGCGCGTGCCGTCATCCAGCACCTCGACGTCGGCCGTACCTGCGGAGCTCTCCGTCTGCAGTTGCGACAGCGGCGCACTCGCGACCACTTCTGCCGAACGCTCATCGCCACCGGACACGGCGGAGACACCCACGCCGCCGATCACCACGCCGGCAGCAGCGGCCGCGGTCAGCGCCCACCAGGATGGGCGAGAAGAACGGCGCTCGCGACGCGCTGCAAGCTCGTCACCACCGGAATCCCCGGCACCGGCCTCACCCACAGTGTCAGGCGCACCGGCAGCGTTACTCAACCGAGCATCGGCCGCTGTCTCCGAGGCAATCGCGGCCCAGACGTACGCGGGCGGAGTCTCCATGCGCGGCGCCTGGTCGATCGAGCCCAAAGACTCGGTCAGACGGGTGTACTCAGCCAAGGCGTCAGCACACACCCCACACTCAGCGACATGGGCGGCGTCGTCCTGCGTGCCGTCCCCAAGCGCGAGCGCGGCGAGCGCAGCGTCATCAAGATGCGACATCAGACACCTCCCATCGGTGGCGCAGTTCTTGGAGACTGCGGCGTACGTGACTCTTGACGGTACCGAGTGGCATGTCCAGCCTCGCGGCAATCTGTTCGTGTGTAGCGCCTTCGTAGTACGCGAGGGCGATGATGGTCTTGCGGGGATCGCCGAGCGCTTCGACCTCATAGGCCAGCAGCACCGAGTCGGCGTCGTCTCCGCGAATCGACGTAACGTTCTCTTGGGCTGCTTCTGCACGGCGGACTTCCCGAGCACGCGCGGCGAGAGCATCAGCAATGCGCCGCTTCGCGATCCCGACAGTCCAACCGCGCAGGTCACCCTTGTCGGGGTCAAAGCTCTCGCGAGCCTTCCAAGCGGACACAAACGTCTGCTGAGTGACATCGTCGGCATCAGCGGACGAGCCCAGGGACCGCACCGCCATCGTGTAAATCAGCGAGGACACGTTCTTATACAGATCTTCGAGCGCGCCGTGGTCTCCGGCTGCGAAGGCGTGCGCGAGCGCGGCGTCATGCACTGGGGGTGAGCCAGCACTCATCGATGCGCCTCCAGGAATCGTCGCCACAGCCGTGGCAGTCACGGTACGTCATCTACCACGGTAGCCGTCACCACGACGTTGTCATCGTAATGACCCCGGCCAGCGTCCCAGTTTCCTCCGCACGTCACCAGGATCAGTTGGGCGGGGCCATCTTCGGCGAAGACTGCTGACAGGTCGACCTCGTTCTTGTCCGTCTGCTCGACGTCCGTCACCTCGTAGGTGAGGCTGCCGCCCCCGGCCGATGCCACGGTCACAACGGCCCCAACGGTCACCCCAGGGAGGCGCCCGAATGGGCCGAGGCCCTGAGGCGAGTCCACGTGAGCGGCGATCACGGCATTGCCCTGAAGCTCGGATGGTGCAGGACCAAACTTGTACCAACCTGCATCGCCAGCATCCTCGGGGATCTCCATCGCGCCGTCCGGCTCCACGCCGACCGGCACGACCGGCATGTCGATATTGAGACTTGGCACCGCGACCGAGACCGGCTCGTCGACCTCGATTTTCTCTTGGTCGTCCGGAGCGGAGGAGCGGATGGGCACCTCATCGACCACGGGGCGGGCCGATGCTGACACAGCTGGGAGCGGCGAAGAAACGCTTGGGGAAGTGGTCGGGACGGGCGCGGCGTCCACGTCGGAGGCCCCGGCTCCTGACATCCCGCCGGCGACGCACCCACTGACCACCAGCCCCGAGGTGACGACGAAGCCAAGCATGCGCCGCCAAGGCGAGCGAGCATCGGGCCGATGCTGTGGCTTGGCATTCATGACGGCTCCCGTCGATCTGGAGTTGCAAATGGAAAGTGCGGGGAGGGCGCGTAGCGACAACGCACCCTCCCCGCGGGTCAGGGACAGTTAGCGGCGCGCGAAGCGCAGTCCGAGTCCGGCGAGGCCCAGGAGGGCGAGGGCGCCGGCAACGGCAGTTAGCGGCGACGTACCTTCGTCAGCGAAGCCGTACTGGCCGGCCTCGACGGCGGTGGGAGCGGCCGAGTGGATGTCGACCATCTGCATGGCGAGCGCGAGGTTGTCGTCCTCGGCGGAGCCCCAGGCGTACACGATGGTGTTCACGCCTTCGGAGACGTCAACGTCTGTGGGGCCAAGCACCGGGTCGGTTTCGCCGGTCAGCGACACGGCGGCCTCGTAGGTGCCTGCGGGCACGTCACCCATCATCTCGTCAGGGTTGGCGAGGTTCTCGAACAGGACCGAGCCATCGGCCCAAATGTCCACTGCGGGGGCAGCTGCCACGTGACGGACGGTCAGGCGTCCTTCGCCGGCTGCGGCCTCGGAGATGTCGTTCGTGAACAGATTGGCGGTGGCCATCCCGTCGGCGTCGAGATGAGCGACGGCCGTGTAGCTCATGTCGGCCTCGAGGGTGAGGTCGATGGGTCCGAGTACTGGCTCCGAGTCGTCCTCGGCGTCCGCTGCGGTCAGCGCGACCGAGTAGGTGCCGGGCTCGAGGTCGAGGGGGCCGGCCAGGTCGCCGGGCTCGAAGTCGTCGATGGTGTTCTCACCGTTGACGTATACGTCGACGGGAGTGTCGGGGATGCCGTGCAGGACGGATAGCTCCGACATTCCGTCCTCAACAGCGAGGGCGGGGGCCGCGAGTCCGGCCGCGAGGAGCGTTCCGGCTGCGGCGCCGGCGATCAGTGACTTGCGCATGATGCTCTCCTTCTTGTGGTTCAGTCCGAGGCCGCGGTTGCGACCTCTCATGAACCACTTCCGACGGAAGGATGCGTTTGGATGCAGCGATTGTCAGATTATGCTCACAGCGAACGCACGCCCTCGCTAGATCACCCCAAACGCGAGCATGGCGTCCGCCACTCGAGTGAAGCCAGCAATGTTGGCTCCCGCGACGTAGTCGCCCGGAACGTCGTAGTCATCAGCGGTAGCGACACAGCGGTCGTGAATCTCGGTCATAGTGGCCCGCAGTCGCTCGTCCGTATGCGCGAACGTCCAGGAGTCGCGGGATGCGTTCTGCTGCATCTCCAGCGAGCTCGTCACGACGCCACCAGCGTTTGCCGCCTTGCCCGGCGCGAATGCCACACCCGCGTCGCGGAACACCTTCACCGCGTCTGGCGTGCACGGCATGTTCGCACCCTCTGCGACAACTTCGACACCGTGGGTGACCAACGTTTTCGCTTCAGCGTCGCGGATCTCGTTCTGCGTCGCACACGGAAGCGCAACATCACACGGCACGTCCCAGACAGAACCGCCATCGACGTATCGAGCTTCACGCTCGCGCGCGTATTCCGAGATGCGCGCGCGCCGGACAGTCTTGACGTCTTTGAGGAGGTCAATGTCTAGACCGCGCTCGTCCACAACGTAGCCACCCGAATCGGAACATGCCACTACGAGCGCGCCCAGCTCCTGGGCCTTCTGCGCCGCATGGATCGCGACGTTGCCCGACCCTGACACCACAACGCGCTTGCCTTCAAGGTCCTTTCCCTTGGTCGCCAACATGCTCTCCACGAAATAGACGGCGCCAAAGCCGGTCGCCTCGGTGCGCACCTGCGAGCCGCCCCAGGTCAGTCCTTTACCCGTGAGGACACCCGACTCGTAACGGTTGGTCAGGCGCTTGTACTGACCGAACAGGTAGCCAAGCTCCCGCGCCCCCACCCCAGTGTCGCCAGCGGGCACATCGGTGTACTCCCCAATATGACGGTGGAGTTCCGTCATAAACGACTGGCAAAACCGCATCACTTCACCATCGGAGCGGCCCTTGGGGTCAAAGTCGGAGCCACCCTTGCCCCCACCCAGCGGCATCCCGGTGAGCGAGTTCTTGAAGATCTGCTCGAACCCCAAAAATTTCACGATTCCCAGGTACACGCTGGGATGGAAGCGCAGTCCGCCCTTGTAGGGACCCAGCACAGAGGAATACTCGACGCGGAAGCCACGGTTAACCTGCACCTGTCCGGCATCATCCACCCACGGCACACGGAAGATGATCTGCCGCTCGGGTTCGCACAGCCGCTGCAGCACCTGTGCATCGGCGTATTCGGGATGCTTCGCTACGACCGGGCTCAGAGTCTCGAAGACCTCTTTGACGGCTTGGTGAAACTCAGCCTCGGCGGGGTTGCGCTTGATGACCTCGTCGTACACGGGGGCCAAGCGGGGGTGTAACGCAGTCATGCGGGGGAACCTCTTCCGGTGGTACCGGGGTGGGGTTCCTGGCGAGGTGTGCCGGGTCCCAACCCCGGCGAGTGGGGATCAGGTGGCGGGGAACGCCTTCACGATGGTGAAGGCGCGCGGTCCGCTGGGCGCAGTGAAGGTGCCGGTATCACCCGGGAACATACCGGTGATAGCGGTGCCCAGGGGCGAGGAGGGAGAGAACACAGGGAGGTCAATCGAGGGGTCGAGCGCGAGCATGGCACGGTCACCAAGAATGAACTCTGACGTTGAGCCATCGTCATCAAATCGAACTGTGACGCACATACCCGGTTCAACCAAACCGTCGTCGGGCATCTGAGAAACCTCGACACGCGACAGCACGTCACGCAACTCCGCCACTCGGACTTTGTCGGCCGCGCTCAACTCGCGCCCTTCCCGCGTCAGACCCTCGAGTTCGTCCACCAGCCGCTGGTGCGCGGCGCCTGTCATCCACACCACGTCCGTGGTCATGGGGCATCAGTCTTTCTCCTCGAACCTCCGCCCTCTTGGCGGGAGGTAATCCGGAGAATCCTACGCACCCTGCCAGCGAATGGCCACCACAACCCTTAGATGCGCTCCACCGCGCCCGGCTCACCCACCCAACGCTTTGGCTCCGTAGTGCGTCGTACTTGTATGAATACCTTCAGCCCCGCCCTCACGGTCCAGCGCCCAGCACAAGGACGTGCCCGCCTTTTCGCCGCCGTCGTCGCGATCTTCGCGCTGGGATGGCTGCTGGCCGGCTGTTCGTCATCGGACGCTTCCGACTCCGCAGGCGAGGCCGACTATGGCGGCCGGGAGGAGGCTGCCTACGACCAGGCCATCGACTCGGAGGAAGCCATCGCCTACGAGGACGGAGACGCTGCAACGACCTCGGGCGAAGCCCCCGCCCCCACCGCCGACCGGTCCGTCATCATCACCGGATCCGTCTACATGACAGTCGACGACCCCGTCGCGGCAGCGGACCAGGCGGCGAGCATCGTCAACGGCGCTGGCGGCCGCATCGACGCACGGAGCGAGACCGCACCCACCGAGTACGACGGCGGCTCCGCGTGGCTGACGCTGCGCATTCCGTCCGACCGCCTGGATGCGGTTGTGGAGGATCTTCGCGAACTGGGCACCGTGGACGAATTCAATACGAGTTCGCAGGATGTCACCCGCGAAGTCACCGACTTGGATGCCCAGATCTCCACCCTGCAAGCCTCCACGGAGCGCATCGAAGGATTGCTTGATCAGGCCGAGGACATGGAAGACATCATCGCGCTTGAGAACGAGCTCGACCGCCGCCGCGCGGAGCTGGAGAGCCTCGAAGCCCGCCAGCGCGCACTGGACGACCAGGTGTCGATGTCCACGATCGACCTGTCACTGACGACAGAGCCGGTCGTGATCGTCGACGACGAGCCCACAAACTTCCTCAGCGGCCTCGAGACTGGCTGGAACGCGCTCACCGGCTTCCTGTCAGGCGTGCTCGTTGCGACCGGAGTGGTCCTGCCCTGGCTCGCAGTCGGCGCCGTGATTGCGCTCGTCGTCATTGCCGTGGTGCGCAGCCGTCGCTCACAGCGCACCGCACCCGCGAGCGCTCAGGAGCCGGCAGCGGACGAGACCGCGCAGGCACCGCAGTCTCGCGACTGACGCCGTATGACAGAGGGCCGATGCCCGCCTTACGTGAGGCGGGCATCGGCCCTCTGTGCGTGTCGTCTTGGAGCGGGTGGGGTCAGACGGTGACGTCCACTTTCACGATGCTTCCGGCGGGCGCATAGGGGACCTCAGTGCCGTCGATGGGGGTGCCATCAACGACGAGCGAGGCCTCGGAGCCACCCGAGTTCGTCACGGAGATCTCGTAGGTTGCGCCGCGGATCACGCGGGTCACGGTGTACGAGCCGATCTCGGCGCCAATACGCGGGTCGACGATCAGGCCGTCGTAGCCCGGACGCACGCCCAGGAGGTACTGGGAAACGGCCACGAAGTTCCACGACGCGGTTCCGGTCAGCCAGGAGTTCTTGGCCTCGCCGTGACGGACCGCGTCCTTGCCGGCGATCATCTGCGCGTAGACATAGGGCTCCGTGCGGTGGACCTCGGACTGTTCCTCGCGGAACGCGGGGGCGATCTGCTTCCAGTACTCCCACGCGTACTCGGTGCGGCCCAGCATGGCCTCGCCGATGATCACCCACGGGTTGTTGTGGCAGAAGATTCCTGCGTTCTCCTTGTACCCCGGCGGGTAGGTCGTGACCTCGCCCAGCTCCACGTGGTACTCGGTGTAAGCGGGGTTCAGCAGCACGATGCCGTGAGGGGTGTTGAGGCGCTCGCGCACCGAGTCCAACGCGGCCACGGCCTTGCCGTCCTCGACACCAACGCCACCCATGACGGCCCAGCCCTGCGGCTCGATCCAGATCTGACCTTCGGCGGTCTCGTGGGTTCCGACCTTGTCGCCAAAGTAGTCGTAGGCCCGCAGGAACCACTCGCCGTCCCAGCCGTGCTCGGCGGTGACCTGCTGCATCGCGGTGACCGCAGCATCGGCCCTATCCGCCTCTTGCGTCTCGCCACGGCGACGCGCAAGCGCGGCGTACTCGGGACCGATCGCGCAGAACATCGCGGCGATCATGATCGACTCAGCTGCGCCACCCGTGCGGTTGCCGGTGGTCTGGAAGGACTCGCCAGGCTCGGTCGAGAAGCAGTTGAGGTTGAGGCAGTCGTTCCAGTCCGCGCGGCCAATCAGCGGCAGTCCGTGAGGTCCGGCCTTCTCGAGCGGGTGGTTGAACGAGCGGCGCAGGTGCTCCATGAGGGTGTCTGCCTGCGACTCGTCGTTGTCGAACGGGACCATCTCATCGAGGATCGACTCGTCGCCGGTCTCCTTGATGTAGGCCGCAACGCCAAGAATGAGCCACAGCGGGTCGTCGTTGAAGCCCGAGCCCAGCGTGTGATTTCCGCGCTTGGTCAGCGGCTGGTACTGGTGATACGCGCTGCCGTCGGGGAACTGCGTGGCCGCGATGTCGAGGATGCGCTCGCGGGCGCGCTCGGGCACGAGGTGCACGAATCCGAGCAGGTCCTGGCTCGAGTCGCGGAAGCCCATGCCGCGCCCCATGCCGGTCTCGAAGTAGGACGCCGAGCGCGACATGTTGTAGGTCACCATGCACTGGTACTGGTTCCAGATGTTGACCGAGCGGTCCAGGCGCTCCTCGCTCGAGGTCACCGTGTAGGACCCAAGCAGCCCGTCCCAGTACTCCTGGAGCTTGGCGAACTCGGCGTCGGTGGCCTCCGAGGTGGAGAAGCGGTCCAGGAGTTCGCGTGCGCCGGTCTTGTTGACCACGCCGGGCGACTCCCACTTGTCTTCGCGGTCGTTCTCGAGGTAGCCGAGCGTAAAGACAAACTGCTTGGATTCGCCGGGCGCGAGCTCGACCTCAAGGTGGTGCGAGCCGACCGGGTACCAACCGGACGCGACCGAGTCACCGCTCTTGCCCAGGTGTGGCACGGCGGCCTCGTGGAAGCCGTTGCCGAATCCGAGGAACGTGTCGCGGTCGGTGTCGAAACCTGCGACAGGGGCGTTCACGCCGTAGACCGCGTAGTGATCGCGGCGCTCGCGGTATTCGGTCACGTGATAGATCGCGGAACCGTCGACCTCAACCTCGCCGATCGAGAGATTGCGCTGGTAGTTGATCTGGTCGTCCTCGGCGTTCCACAGGCAGAACTCGACGAAGGAGAACAGCGAGATGTTCTTCGCCGCGTCCGAGGTGTTGGTCAGCGTGACGTGGTGGATCTCCGCGTGTGTGTCGACCGGAACAAACATGAGGACCGATGCTTCAAGGCCTCCGCGTTCACCGGTGATCCGCGTGTAACCAAGCCCGTGACGGGTCTCGAAGCGGTCAAGTTCCGTCTTGTAGGGACGGTAAGAGGGGCTCCAGACATCGCCGCCATCGTTGATGGAGAAGATGCGGCCGCCGTCGTCGACGGGGGTGTTGTTGTAGCGGTAGCGCGTGAGGCGGCGTAGCTTGGCGTCGCGGTAGAAGGCGTAGCCGCCGCCGGTGTGCGAGACCAGCGAGAAGAAGTCCTGCGTACCGAGGTAGTTAATCCAGGGGTACGGAGTGTGGGGTGTCGTGACCACGTACTCGCGCGCTTGGTCGTCGAAGTGACCGAACTTCATGGGGCTGCCTTCCGAAAATGAGCTGAATGTGCCCATAGTAGCCACGGAATCGAAACGTTGCGAGTTGCGCTTCGGAACGTTTCGAGGAAGCGTGGCGGGACGTGGTGCCCATTGTCACCCGGTCGCCTCCTGCTCGCAGTCCGAACGCGGCCGGGGTGTGGCCTGATGGCGCCAGAACTTCGCGCCCCTTCGTGCGGCTCCTCCTTGCACCCCGCGGCGCGGAATGCTCATTCTTGGATTTCCAAGAATGAGCAGATCAACCACATACCCCCGGAACTTAAACGGCCACCACTAGGCAGCATCGGCCCTCCCCGGTAGCGTGTCCCCATGCTGCTCTCCGACGGTGATATCCGCGCTGAAATCGACAACGGCCGTGTGGCCCTCGATCCGTACGAGGAGAACATGATCCAGCCGTCGTCCATCGACGTGCGCTTGGACAAGTTTTTTCGCGTGTTCGACAACCACAAGTACGCGGCGATTGACCCCGCAGCCGAGCAGCCAGAGCTCACACGCCTGGTTGAGGTCGAGGGCGACGGTCCGTTCGTGCTGCACCCCGGAGAGTTCGTGCTGGGATCGACCTACGAGTCCGTGACTCTCCCCGACGACATCGCAGCGCGCCTTGAGGGTAAGTCCTCGCTAGGGCGCCTGGGACTCCTGACCCACTCCACCGCCGGATTCATCGACCCCGGCTTCGAGGGCAACGTCACGCTGGAACTATCCAACATGGCAACGCTGCCCATCAACCTGTGGCCGGGCATGAAAATTGGGCAGTTGTGCTTCTTCCGCCTGTCCTCGCCCGCCGAGCACCCCTACGGATCTGACAAGTACGGCTCTCGGTATCGCGGCCAGCGCGGCCCCACCGCGTCCAAGAGCTTCCAGAACTTCCACCGCACGGACGTGTAGGCGCCCGCGTCAAACGCCTGCGGTCACCCGGATCAGGTTTGTGGATCCTCGCACGACGTCACGCACCCGGTACGTCTGACCGCAGGGTTTTAACGGGCGCCCAGAGCGGAGTTCGTCCGCGCCGGCGCTCACGCGACTTAGCTGGCGATCAGTCGTAGTGCCGCGGCCTTGGCGCGTGCCATCGGCTCCGCGGTCCCAGACGCCTTTGCCGCGAGCATGCCGCCGTCGTAGATCATCGCGATGGTCTCGGCAGTCGTGCGGTCACCCGTGACATCTGTGAAGTGGGCGATTACGTCCGCGTAGTGCTCCTGTACCACCACCATCGCCTCCGCGTTCCCGGGGACCTCTACGGCGGCCTTCGAGTACGGGCAACCATGGAATGTGCCGTTCGCGATGGCGTGTTCAACCTCTTCGAAGAAAGCAGCGACCCGCCCAGCCGGCGCTTGCGCGGGGTCGTCGAATCGCGCGCGGTTGCGGCGCGAGGACTCAAGCCTGCCGCGAAGGTACTCCGCGACCAACTGGTCCTTGGACCGGAAGTTGTTGTACAGAGTCGCTTTGGTCACGCCCGCGCGCGCCGCGATGGCCTCGACCCCGCTCGTGTTGATGCCCTCGCTGTAGAACAGTTCACCGGCCGCCACGAGGAGCCGTTCACGGGCGGTGCCGCGGCGGGCAGGGGCAGGTGCGTCAGTCATGGATTTGATTATACCGACCGGTTCAGTTACTGTCACTTCTATACCGACCGGTATGGCAAACAACGGAAGGAACACCATGTCTGACAACAAGATTGCAGTTGTGATTTACGAGCCCGCCTCCGGCGACCTCTCGCGCGTCTTCCGCGGCCTGCGCGTCGCAGCAGAGTTCAAGGCAGCCGGCGACGACGTCGCCATCGTGTTCGACGGCTCGGGCGTCGAGTCGCTCGCCGAACTCAGCTCGAGCGACCACAAGCTCAACTCTCTCCTCGAGTCGCTGCGCGACAACGTTCGCGGTGCATGCGACTACTGCGCCAACGGCCACGGCGCCAAGGACGCGATCGAGGCCGCCGGCTTCGCCCTGAAGGCTGACGCTGACGGCGAGATCTCGATCCGCGAGCTCGCACTCGAGGGTCGCCAGATCCTCAACTACTAAGCGCTTGTGCGCTCGGACTGCACCAGCAGGGCCGAGTACCAAGTAGACCGAAAGCGGGTCGGCTACCTTCCCCGGGGCCGGCCCGCTTTCGTGCGCCTGGCCGTTCCAGACCGCTGGTGCAGCGCGCTATGCTGGCCGGACACGACAGGGGAGCGCTTCCCGTCGGCCGGTTTTCGGACAGGCCACAAGGACAAGAGCGCTGAGAGTGCGGATCCGCCGCAGACCCTCGAACCTGATCCGGGTGATACCGGCGTAGGGAGTCGAGTCTCGTCCCCTCCTTTGCACCACGGGAGGAATCCTTATGCGCGCAATGCGCACCGTCGCCGTCACCACGGCAACCGTCACGGCCCTCACCCTCGCGGCCTGCTCCACCGATGCAGACAGCGACTCCGAGGACACCACCTCGGCCGCGAGCACCACCACCGAGTCCAGTCCTGCCGCTAGCGAGTCGACTGACTTGGACGGCCGGGAAGTCACCGTCGTCACCCACGACTCCTTCAACGTCCCGGACGAGGTTCTCGCCTCCTTTGAGGAAGAGACCGGCCTGACCGTTGAGTTCGTCGCTCCCGGCGACGCGGGCAGCCTCGTCAACCAGCTCGTCCTTACCAAGGACGCTCCCCTGGGCGACGTCGTCTTCGGCGTCGACAACACCTTCGCCTCGCGCGCTATTGAGGAGGGCGTGTTCACGGACTACACCTCCGAAGCCCCCGCGGCAGCCGACGCCGCCGCCTACGCAGTCCCAGGTTCCGGCGCGCTCACCGCGATCGACTACTCGGACGTGTGCCTCAATTACGACATCGCCACGTTCGACGGCGACGTTGAGCTGCCCGAAGAGCTCTCCGACCTCACTGACCCCGCCTACGCAGGCATGCTGTCGGTCTCTAACCCGGCGACGTCCTCGCCCGGACTCGCCTTCCTGCTGGCCACTGTCTCTGAATTCGGCTACGACTGGGAGCAGTACTGGAGCGACCTGACCGCTAACGACCTCCGCGTCACGGCGTCCTGGTCGGACACCTATTACACGGACTTCGCAGCCCCGAACTACGGCGGCGATTACCCCATCGTCCTGTCCTACGCGTCATCCCCGCCGTTCGAGGTCATTGACGGCGAGCCCACCACCGCCGCACTTCTCGACACCTGCTTCCGCCAGGTCGAGTACGCAGGCGTCCTGGAGGGTGCACTCAACCCCGAGGCCGGCCAAGCCGTGGTCGACTGGATGCTCTCCGACGAGTTCCAGGCCGCACTGCCGACCAACATGTACGTCTACCCGGTCTCCGAGCAGGTAGAGGTCCCCGCCGAGTGGGCCGAGTACGCACCTCTCGCCGAGGACCCCCACTCCCTCACCCCCGAGGAAATCACCGAGGGCCGTGACGAGTGGATCGAAACCTGGAACAGCATCGTCCTGGGTTAACCCCTCAGGACGACAGCCGGGGAACGCCAGTGACCAGCCGCACGCGCCTCCACCTTGGGTGGTGGGCCGCCGCAGCGCTGCCACTGGCGTTCCTCGGCTTCTTCTTTTTGTGGCCCTTGGCGACCGTGCTGGTGCGGGGCCTATGGGATGGCGGTTTCGACTGGGCAGGCACCTGGGCCGTGGTCGTCGATCCGCGCACGGTCGATGCCTTTGTCACCACGGCGGGTCTCGCCACCTTGGGAATGGTGGGGTCGCTGGCACTCGGGATCCCGTGTGCGTACGTGCTGTATCGCCTGCGGTGGCGCGGCCAGGTCACGGTGCGCGGGATTGCAGCCGTGCCATTCGTGCTGCCGACGATCGTGGTCGCCACCGCGTTCACCGCGCTGCTGGGCCGCTCCGGCCCCCTCGGCTTTCTGGGCTGGGACCAGACCGTGTGGGCGATCGGCTTGGCGATGGTCTTCTACAACACCTCGGTCGTGACACGCATCGTGGGTGGCAGCTGGGCGTCGCTTGATCCGCGCACGGCCGATGCTGCCCGCACCTTGGGCGCCAATCGTCGCCAAGCATGGCGCCACGTGACCCTTCCGGCGCTCATGCCAGCCATCGCATCGGCCGCCTCTGTCGTCTTTCTCTTCTGCGCCACGTCTTTTGGCGTGGTGCTCGTGATGGGCGGCACCCGCATCAACACCCTTGAGACCGAGATCTGGTTGCAGGTCAATCAGTTCCTGGACATGCGTGCGGCCGCGGTGCTGTCGATCCTGCAGCTCGTGTTCGTGGCGGGCATCCTGGCAGTCTCCGCGTGGGCGCGACGCCGCCGCGAGCGCGTCCTGGGCAACCGCACGGTCGACGGCACGCGCCCCATCAACCGCCGGGACCTGTGGGTGACGGTACCGACCATGACCGTGTTGGGCCTGCTCCTTGCGGCCCCCATGTTCACGCTCGTGTCGCGCTCGCTGCGGATCCCCGGCGGCTGGGGATTCGACAACTACGCCGCGCTCTTCACCGATCCCCCGCGCTCCGTGCTTCCGGTGAGCGTGTGGCAAGCGACCCTGAACTCTCTGGTCACCGCGGTGATCGCTGCGACCATCGCGACCGGGCTAGGGCTGATCGTCGCATCGCTCCTCGCGCGTCGCGGCAAGCGAGCGGCCGTGCTCGATGGGTTCGTCATGCTGCCACTTGGAGTCAGCGCTGTCGTCGTGGGCCTCGGCATGCTGCTCACGCTGAACCGCACTGTGCTTGGCGTGGACCTGCGCGGGTCGTGGTGGCTGGTCGCGATGGCGCAGGCTGTTGTTGCGTTGCCCCTCGTGGTGCGCACGCTCGTGCCACCCGCGAAGGCGATTGACCCGCGCATGAAGGCGGCGGCGGGGACGCTGGGTGCGGGCCCGCTGCGAGTCTGGACTCAGGTGGAATGGCCGATGCTGCGGCGACCCTTCGGACTGGCCCTCGGCTTCGCGTTCGCGATCTCGTTGGGCGAGTTTGGTGCGACGTCGTTCGTCGCGCGGCCGGACCGCCCCACGCTCCCGACCGCGATCTACCGACTGCTGGGGCGCCCCGGCGCTGAGAACTTGGGCATGGCGTTCGCGGCCGCGGTGCTCCTTGCTGTGTTGACCGCGTCCGTGATGATGGTGTCCGAGCGCATGAGAACTCCCTTGGGAGGAGACCTATGAGTGGCTTGCAGGTAACTGACCTCGTGGTGAAGTACGGGGGCGCGCATCCCGTGACTGCGGTCGATAGCGTGTCTCTGTCCGTGGCTCCGGGTGAGACCGTCGCGCTCCTGGGACCGTCCGGATGCGGCAAGTCGTCGCTGCTGGGAGCCGTGGTCGGCATTGTCGACGTCGACTCCGGGTCCATCTCGTGGGACGGCGACCACATGACCGGGGTGCCCGTGCACCAGCGCGGATTTGGGCTCGTGTTCCAGGACGGCCAGCTCTTTCCCCACCGCTCCGTAGCGCGCAACGTCGCATTCGGGCTCGAGATGGCTGGCGTGCCCGAGCCCGAGCGCCGCGAGCGCGTCGACGAACTGCTGGAGTTGGTCGGCCTGGCCGGGCTGGGATCTCGGCCAGTGACGGACCTGTCGGGCGGTCAGCGTCAGCGCGTCGCGCTAGCGCGGTCCCTGGCGCCCAGACCACGCCTGCTCGCACTCGACGAGCCGCTGTCCGCGCTGGATGCCGAATTGCGCGGCCGCCTCGCAGTCGAGGTCCGCGACATCCTCGCCGCTTCCGACACCGCCGCCCTCGTCGTCACCCACGACCCCGCGGAGGCGGAAGTCATGGCCTCGCGGGTCCTGCGAATGCGCGAAGGCCAACTCGTCTAACTCCCCTGGCCGTACATACACGGCGGGGATTTGGACTCGCCAACCTCAGGGCCGTACATCTGCGGGGTTGTCGACGCGAGCCAGCGCCGTAGCGGCGGTCAGCAAGCGCAGGAAACTGGCCCCCCGGCGCTTGGCAGCGGAGAAGTCAACGGGTCCGGCGAGCGCGTGGCGTCAACTGTGACCGCACGCTCCTCGGAATCCGTGGTCACGACGTCGACGGGCAATCCCTCGCGAGCCCAGTACTCGAAGCCGCCAATCATCTCTTTCACGGCATACCCAAGCTCGGAAATGATGAGCCCCGCACGGGTCGCGCCGTTGCAGCCCGGACCCCAGCAGTACACAACGAACTGGGTGTCCGCGGGATACGCGGGGATACGTTCGGGCATGTCCGGCTTGGGAATATGCACGGCGCCGCGTGCGTGTCCCTGATTCCACGCGCGCTCGTCACGGGTGTCGATCAGCACAAAGTCAGCCGTGCCGTCCGCGAGCGCGGGGGCAACGTCGGAAGGGTCCGTCTCGAAGGCGAGCTTGGAGCGGAAGTGCGCGGCGGCGTCGTGAATGCTCATGGGGCCAATGTAGGGGCACGCCCAGCAGCCACGCGCTTGCCGATTGGCACCTCACTGCACGCTGGCAGGTGCTGAGTGCTCAAAATCGCCCGATTTGGGCACAGAGCACCTGCTGGGGCGCGGCAAGGGCCACCAGGCAGGCGCCGGAGGTCAAGTCGGGCCGATGCCGGGGTGACGATCCGTACGAAACGCCCCCGAGCATCGGCCCGTCGCCAACACCTAAACTCAAGAGTTGAGTAAGTGTCACTCAAGTTTCACCGTTTGGACTTGACAGCGCGACGCCGGCGTGGATACTTGAGTGTAGGCGGCTCAACTCTTAAGGAGCCGGCAGCAACGCAAGGTGAGGGCGCTAGCCCCGCCCCCGTACACAAGGAGGAACGCATGTCGCGTGCAGTTGGAATTGACTTGGGAACCACGAACTCCGTGGTCACCGTTCTTGAAGGTGGCGAGCCCACCGTCATCGCTAACGCCGAGGGTGCCCGCACCACCCCGTCGGTGGTCGCGTTCTCGAAGACTGGTGAAGTTCTGGTGGGCGAGATCGCCAAGCGCCAGGCCGTCACCAACGTCGACCGCACCATCACCTCTGTGAAGCGCCACATGGGCACCGAGTGGTCGCAGGAGATCGACGACAAGAAGTACACCGCTCAGGAAATTTCCGCTCGCGTTCTGGGCAAGCTCAAGCGCGACGCCGAGGACTACCTGGGCGAGAAGGTCACCGAGGCCGTCATCACGGTTCCCGCGTACTTCAACGACGCTGAGCGCCAGGCCACCAAGGACGCCGGTGAGATCGCAGGCCTCAAGGTCCAGCGCATCGTCAACGAGCCCACCGCTGCCGCACTGGCATACGGCCTGGACAAGGGCAAGGAAGACGAGCTCATCCTGGTCTTCGACCTCGGTGGCGGTACGTTCGACGTCTCGCTGCTCGAAGTGGGCAAGGACGAGGACGACTTCTCGACTATTCAGGTCCGCGCAACCGCCGGTGACAACCGCCTCGGTGGTGACGACTGGGACCAGCGCGTCGTCGAGCACCTCATCAAGGAAGTCAAGAACACCGAGGGTGTCGACCTGTCCAAGGACAAGGCCGCCGTCCAGCGCCTCCGTGAGGCTGCTGAGCAGGCCAAGAAGGAACTGTCCTCGGCCACCAGCACCAACATCTCGCTGCAGTACCTGTCGATCGGTGAAAACGGCCCCGTCCACATGGACACCCGCCTCACCCGCGCACAGTTCCAGCAGATGACCTCCGACCTGATCGAGCGCACCAAGGCTCCCTTCCAGCAGGTCATCAAGGACGCCGGCATCCAGCTGTCGCAGATTGACCACGTGGTTCTCGTTGGTGGCTCGACCCGCATGCCTGCGGTGTCCGAGGTCGTCAAGGAACTCACCGGCGGCAAGGACGCGAACAAGGGCGTCAACCCCGATGAGGTCGTCGCCGTGGGCGCTGCCCTGCAGGCAGGTGTCATCTCCGGTGAGCGCAAGGACGTGCTGCTCATCGACGTGACCCCGCTGAGCCTGGGTATCGAGACCAAGGGCGGCGTCATGACCACCCTGATCGAGCGCAACACCGCCATCCCGACCAAGTCGTCGGAGGTCTTCTCGACCGCCGAGGACAACCAGCCTTCCGTGCTGGTGCAGGTCTACCAGGGTGAGCGTCAGTTCGCCCGCGACAACAAGCTGCTCGGCACCTTCGAGCTCAGCGGAATCGCCCCGGCACCCCGTGGCGTCCCGCAGGTCGAGGTCACGTTCGACATCGACGCCAACGGCATTGTGCACGTCGGCGCGAAGGACCGTGGCACCGGCAAGGAGCAGTCGATCACCGTGACCGGCGGCTCGGCACTGTCGAAGGACGACATCGAGCAGATGGTCAAGGACGCCGCGGAGCACGAGGCTGAGGACAAGGCTCGTCGCGAGGCTCAGGAAACCCGCAACAACGCGGAGACCTTCGCCTACTCGACCGAGAAGATCCTGGCCGAGAACGAAGACAAGGTTCCTGCCGAGGTTGCCGAGGACGTGAAGTCCGCGATCGCCGAGGTCAAGACCGCGCTCGAGGGCGACGACGACGAGGCCGTGAAGACTGCACACGACTCCCTGGTGGAGAAGGCGCAGAAGATCGGCGAGGCCGTCTACGCCGCACAGCAGGCCGAGGGCGCTGAGGGCGCACCGGAGGGCGAGCAGCCCACCGACGCTCCTCAGGACGCCGAAGACGACGACGTCGTTGACGCCGAGATCGTCGACGACGAAGACGACAAGAAGTAGCAATCCGATAGCGCCGGGCCGGTGACACCACCGGCCCGGCGCTTCGGCCGCTCACGGAAGGCAGGCCATGACTGACACGAACCCCACCCCCGAGCCCGAGGACAACGGCGAGGTCAACGACAACGCCGAGACCAACGGTGAGGACCGCGACGCCCTCGCTGACGCAGAGGCCATCCTGAACGAGGAAGCCGCGCGCGCCCAGAACGAAGAAGGCGTCCCCGAGGCCGACCCCAACGACCCGTTGGGCCAGGCCGAGCAAAAGGCCGCCGAGCACCTCGCAGACCTGCAGCGCCTCCAGGCGGAGTACATCAACTACCGCAAGCGCGTGGACCGTGACCGTGAGGCCGCTGGTGAGCAGGCAACGATCAAGCTCGTCGAAGGCCTCATCCCGGTTCTCGACGACATCTCCGCTGCCCGTGAACACGGCGACCTCGAGGACGGCCCGTTCGCCTCGATCGCAACCAAGCTCGAAGAGGCCCTGTCCCGTTTGGGCTGGGGCACCTACGGCGCGGTCGGCGAAGAGTTCGACCCGCAGGTTCACGAGGCCCTGACCTCACAGCCTTCAACAGAGGTCGAGGTCCCCACGATTCAGCTGGTGGCCCAGCCCGGCCACCGCATTGGCGATCGCGTCGTGCGTGCCGCGCGCGTCATCGTCGCTCAGCCCGAATAGTCCTGAAAGGAGACGCTCATGAGCAGCCAAGATTGGTTCACGAAGGACTTCTACGCGACCTTGGGCGTCTCCAAGGACGCCTCGCAAGACGAGATTAAGAAGGCGTACCGGCGCCTCGCGCGCGACCTGCACCCCGACCGCAATCCGGGAGACGCCGCTTCCGAGCAGCGCTTCAAGAGTGTGGGCGAGGCGTACGGAGTGCTGTCCGACCAGGAGCAGCGCAAGCAGTACGACGCCATTCGCACCATGGGTGGCGGCGGACCCCGTTTCCAGGCTGGCGCGCAGGGCGGCGCTGGATTCGAGGACGTGTTCTCCAACATGTTCGGTGGCGGCGGCCAGCCCGGCGCCCAGGGCGGTGCTGGACAGCAGTACCGCGCGCAGGGCTTCGAGGACATTCTGTCCAACATGTTTGGTGGCGGCGGATACCGCCAGGGACCCCAGAAGGGGGCCGATGTTGGCGCAACCACCGAGGTCAGCTTCCGTCAGGCGGCGCTCGGCGACACGATCTCGCTGCGCACATCGACAGGCACCGTCAACACGCGCTTGCCGGCAGGCGTCAAGGACGGACAGAAGATCCGCATCGCGGGCAAGGGGCGTGCGGGCACCAACGGCGGCCCTGCCGGTGACCTGCTGTTGACCATCCGAGTCGCCAAGCACCCCGTCTTCACGATGGACGGCAAGAACCTCAAGATGAACCTGCCGGTGTCCTACGACGAGGCTGCGCTCGGCGCACACGTCGACGTGCCGACTCTCGAGGGCGACCGCGTGAAGGTGAAGATCGCCGGTGGCACCTCATCGGGCACCACATTGCGTGTCAAAGGTCGCGGCATCCAGACCAAGTCAGGCACCGGCGACCTCCTGGTGACGATCCAGGTCGACGTTCCAAGCAAGCTGGGCCGCAAGGCGAAGGAAGCCCTCAAGGCCTTCGCTCTGACTGCCGCCACGCACGACCCGCGCGCACGCCTGTACGACGACGCCGCGAAGTAGATCTACGCTCACGGTTAAGGGAAGGAGGCCAGCGATGGAGCAGCCCGATGTTGATGAGCCGGTCTTCCTGATCTCTGCTGCCGCGGAGCTCGCGGGCATGCACGCGCAGACCTTGCGCCAATACGACCGCCTCGGCCTCGTTATCCCCCGCCGCCGCGCCGGTGGCGGGCGCCGCTACTCGCTCCGCGACGTGGCCGTGCTGCGGGAGATCCAGCGCATGAGCCAGGACGAGGGCATCAACCTCGCCGGCATCAAGCGCATCCTGTCTCTTCAGAACCACGTTGAGCGCCTCCAAAGCGAAGTCGAGAAACTCCGCCCACGCGCGGACACCGGCTCGCGCATCTTCGCGTCCGGACCCTCCGGCCATGTGGTGATCGTGGAGCGAGGCCGCCGCGCCAACCGCGATGAGGGCCGCTCGCTCGTGCTGTGGCGGGACGCACGCGACATCTCTTGACGTTGGGCGGGCGCAGGGCCACTCTGAGAGCATGGCCGACGCTGACCACCCCCACGTTCATCACGCCCCCGACTACATCGAGATCCCCGCGACGGATATCGAAGCATCTGGGCAGTTCTATCAGGCGGCGTTCGGCTGGGAGCTGACCGCCTACGGCCCGGGCTACCGCGGCATAGTCGCGGCCGATGGTCGCGAACACGGCGGCATTTCCGAGGTCGAGTCCGTCACCCCTGGTGGCGCGCTCATCGTGATGTACTCCGACGATCTCAGGGCCACACGCCAGGCGGTGCTCGACGCCGGCGGGCTGATCTCCCACGACATCTTCGATTTCCCCGGCGGCCAGCGCTTTCACTTCATCGATCCCTGCGGGCTCGAAATGGCGGTCTGGGCACTTCCGTAGGGCGCCAGCCTTCTCGGCAGCGCACCACAGCTCTCTGGTGACGGGCCGATGCTTGGGTGACCCCAGCATCGGCCCTCCCCATGCTTTTGGGTTGCCTTCGCGGGGTCGATCCCCTGGGACGGACAGTGAGGGGCTGGCACCGCCCTCAGCTCGGTGCCAACCCCTCTCCCCGGTCGTCCCGGTCTATCGCTGCAGCGACTCCACTAGAGCGCTCGCGTAGTCATGTGATGCGGGCAGAGTCTCAATCCACACCCGCGGTGGTTGGCGCATCAGGTTGTCCACCTTCATGGCCACAGCTCGTTCGGCCACGTGGTCGCGCAGGCCAGCAATTCCCGCTCCCAGGCCCGCGTCGCGGCGCACCAGGACGGCGTAGAGACCCTCGCCCAGACGGGCCATCGGGTGACCCTCGCCGTACGCGCCGCGCAAGGCCTCGCCAATAGCCGCGTTGCGCGCCATCCGCTGCCACGGATCGGAGGCCTCGACGGAGACATCAACCATGACGAGCGCATGCGTCTCGCACACGCATTCCCCGCTTCGCGAAGCGTCCCCATAGACCTCAGCGAGGCGCTGAATCAGGTAGTCCGGGGTGCCCAGACCCGACTCGGGGTCCTTCATGGTGGGCACGTGAGTGAGATCGGGGCCGCCCTCGGTCCAGCCCTGGCACAGCGCCCGGATAGTGCGAATAGGCGTGGCCTCAAAACCTGCGGAGCGGAACAACAGACCCATGTCGTCGATCGCTTCGGTGATGCCGACGCCTGCGGTCGAACGCGCTTGACCTAGTCGGTAGGCGGCGGGTGCGGTGTCGAGCCGGGCCTCGAGCGCTTCGGCGAGCGCCTCTGCCGCGGGGGTGTACCAATCGCCGGGGCGCAGCCACACCTGCTGGACGCTCGCCGACTCCCACCGGCGCAGCAGCGCGGTGTCAGGGGCGGATCCAAGCTCGGTCATACCCCATGAGAGGGAGGGGCATGATGGCTATGACGCGGTTTCTCAAGAAAATTTCTTGGACTTAGTTCAGGCGCCAGGTGTGACCAATTCCCCTGCCTGTTTCCTTGCTTATGTCACACGGAGCGGGGACGATAGAGCATCGAGTAGACGGATGGTCATAAAGGAGGCTCGGGCACGGTGAGTCCCGACGCGATCGCAATGTGGACGGAGACGTCCAGCGATCCAGAGCTGATTGCCGGGGTGCGCGCAGGCGACCCCGGTGCCTTTGGCGTGCTCTACGAGCGTCACGTGGACGCTGCGCGCAAGGTCGCGACGCAGTACACGAACTCCCACTCCGACGTCGACGACGTTGTTTCCGAGTCTTTCTCCCGCGTGCTCCGCGCCCTGCAGCGCGGCGACGGTCCGGACTTGGCCTTCCGCGCGTATCTCTTCACGATTGTCCGCCGCACCGGCATGGACGTCATCAACAAGGGAATCCGCACCAAGCCCCGCGATGACATGTCGCCGTACGAGTCCGCGATGGGCTACGAAGCCTCCTCCGACGAGCCCGCCCTTGAGGGCTTCGAGCACTCCATGGTGTCCGAGGCCTACACCTCGCTTCCCGAGCGCTGGCAGGCAGTCCTTTGGTACACCGAGGTCGAGAAGAAGTCTCCTAAGGACATCGCACCGTTGCTGGGCCTGAGCGCCAACGGCGTGGCCGCGCTCGCATATCGTGCCCGCGAAGCGCTCCGCCAGGCCTACCTGCAGCAGCACCTCAACACTTCTGAGGAAGTCAGCTGCATGGAGGCGAACTCCCAGCTGGGCGCCTACGTGCGCGGCGGGCTCGCCAAGCGAGAGCACGCCAAGATCGACGGGCACGTACAGAACTGCGCGCGGTGCACCGCGCTGGTGATCGAACTGCAAGACGTCAACCGCGGCATGCGCGCGATCATCGCGCCGCTCGTGCTCGGAACACTCGGCATTGGCGCTCTCCAAGGCGGGATGCCGATCGGTGGCGCGCTCGGCCCCGGTGCTGCGACCGGTGGTGCTGGCAGTGCTGGTGGTGCAGCCGGAGGTAGTGGCGCGGCTGCTGGTGGTGCGGGTGCTGCTGGTGCCGGTGGAGCTGGCGGTGGTTTGCTCAGCGGCCTCGGAGCGGGGGCCTTGGGCACCATCGCCCAGTTTGCTCTTCCCGCGGCGGCCGTAGTCGGCACCGCAACCCTGGTGGTCGGCGGCATCACGCTGGTATCGAACTTCTCGGAAAACGGCAGCGCCGATGCCGACAGCGCCCAGGTCCGGGTCAGCGAACCCGTCCAGGGCTTCGGCAAGCCACCGCGCTCTGAAGGCAGCGGTGAGTCGTCCGGTGACGCCGACGGCACCCTCGCGCTGGGCGCCACCGATGGTGACGGCTCTGCTGCTGGAGACCCTGACAGCAGCGGCGACACCGGTGACGGCTCACTGGACCCATCGAATACGGATCTAGGTGCGGTGACCGGCGGCACGACACTCGCTGGCGGAGCCGGTGGCGCTGCGGCCGGGACGGGCTCGCTCGGCACCGGACCGGGGTCGTCGTTCTCCAGTGGTGCGGGTTCTTCCGGTGACTCGGATAGCGCCAGTGGTTCCGGCGGCACAGCGTCCGGTTCTGGAAGCACCGACGGCTCTTCGACCGGTTCGGGAAGTACCGGTGGTTCCTCGACGGGCTCCGGATCGAGCTCGAGCGGAAGCGCCGGGACCGGTGGCACGTCTCCGAGCACTCCGGACGGTAGCGATCCCGGCGCAAACAGCCCGAGCACCGTCGACCCCGCACCGCCGACGGACCCGACGGACCCAGTCGATCCGACCTCGCCTGACCCTGGAACCGACGACGGCTCTGACAGCGGCGACACCGAGCCAGACGACGTCACCGATCCTCCGGATGTCACGGACCCTGTCATCGATCCTGTTGCGCCTGCCGGGTCGCTGCGCATCGGCCGCTCAAGCCTGCAGGTCCTCGAGGTCTCGTCCGACGACCCTTCGATCGACATGAATGTCTCCAACGCGTCGGACATCGCGATCCCTGATGTCACCGCGTCCATCACCCTGCCGGACGGACTGACGTTCGCCCTACCAGGCGGCATTGGTGGGTCCGCGGCGGCTCCCGCCGACGCGCTCGCGCGGTTCACCGCGGCGCACAGCGATGCCGAGTTCTCGGTCTCCGGCTGGGACTGTGGCCTCAGCGCCGACTCTTCAGTGCTCACCTGCGAACTCGTTGAGCTCGGCGGTGGCGGCATGGCGGAATTGGGACTCAACATCGACGTGGTTGCCGACTCCCTTGCCGATGACGCGGTCACGAACTTCGAGGTGAATGCAGGAGATCTCCACGACTCCTACGCGCTCCCCACAACGCTGCAGACCACAGACGACGACCTCACCGACGGCTACGAGGATCAGGGCGGACTCGCAGTCGCCCAGTTCGGCGCGCCGCTGTTGGGTTGCGACGCCAGTGAATCGCGCTGTGGAGACATCATGGGCTCCGGCCTCAATCCAGATTCGGTGCTGAACACCCCCACCGACAACAACGCGGTCAGCATGGTCGCGCTTGTTGAAGAGGATGGGCAGCGCAATGGCGGCACCACCCAGGTATCGCTACCCGATGGCGCGGTCGTGACGCACGCGCTGCTCGAGTGGTCGGCGAACCGTTCCGCACGTTTCTTCGGTTCAGACGAGTGGGACGGCGAGCCGAGCTCAGCGTCGTTGCGCGTCCCAGGAACCGACTTTGCCTCGGTCACCGATGTCGACCTCGAGACCTTCTCAGAGGGCAACCGCGAGTACTACCTCGCGCGCGCAGACATCACTGAACTGGTGAAGTCCGCGGGCGCCGGCGCCTACTCACTCCAGGACATCGCAACGGCTGCGTCGCGCAACGACTGGGACCCCACCTACTACGGCGGATTCACGTTGACGGTGGTCTACGAGGACCCCGCGGTGGACGAGGGCACATCGGTGAAGTTGCTGCACGGCCCCCACTGGGTCTCGTCCAACGCGCCCGCGACTCGCGTGTTCGCCACCGAGAACGACGCGACGGTGACGCTGTCGTGGACCGCTTTCGAGACCGACCTGGCCAACCGCGGGGACTCCGCTCAGGTCAATGGAACCAAGGTCGCCCCAATGCGCGGCGACACCGTGGGCAACGCCAACAATGCTGGTGACTCGTTCGCCAATGGCTCGGCCTTCGCTAACTCGCTCGGCACCGATGCCAAGCCATTCGCTCCCGTGCAGGTGGGACCCGGTCAGCACAACATCACGGTCTCCACCAACGGAGACAACTTCTTTGTCGGCACCTTCGCCGTCACCGTCGCTCCCGAATAGCCTCCAACGGCTACGACGGCCTGAGTAGGCAGATCGGGTCACTTCGGGGCACGGATATGGCACAGACGTCCCACTGGAAATGACTAGCGTGCGGGGTCTGGGCTCCAGTCCAGATCCAGCTGACGAGCAGTGGCCTCAGCGAGTTCGCGGTCGGCAAGCCGCTCCACGACGTGCAGGGCCATGTGCATGCCCGAGGTCAGGCCACCGGAGGTCACCACGTCGCCCGCATCGACCCATCGGACCCCATCCACTGCCTCTGCGACTCGCTCGGAACGCAAGCCTGAGACATCTTCCCAATGGGTGGTCGCGGGGAGTCCGGTCAGTAGCCCGGCCCGCGCGAGCAGGAACGACCCGGTGCACACGGACGTCGGCAACGTTGTCACGCCTGCGAGGTGACTGACCGCAGCGACCAGCGCCTCGTTGTTTGCGGCGGCATCGATATCGATCGTGCCCGGCACCACGGCGACGTCATAGGTGCCAGGGGCCTGAGCATCGGCCAGACCTGTCAGACGCATGCCGCCAAACGCCGTGACGTCGTGCCCACTAGGGCTCAGCATTTCAACGGTGCACCAGGCGGGCTCACCTGCGCGCTCTCGCAATCGTGACGCGGTCAGGAAGACCTCGTAGGGACCTCCGGCATCGATCACGTCGAAGCCGTCAAAGACCAGGATTCCGATGCGCAGCGTCATGCTGGCAATCCTATGGTCAACGCTCGCGCACGGAGGCGCGAACGGGAACCCGGATCCTAGTCGCTAGGAGATCACCGTGTTGGTCGTGGTGGGCCACACAATGAATCGCAGCGAAGCCACCGCAATCGCGAGCGAACCCAGCATCACGATCGCCATGGACAACGCCGACATCCCGAGGATGCCGATCAGCGGCGTCACGGCGCCAGCGACGATGTTGTTGCCGGCGCCAATCAGCGATGCCGCGGTGCCGGCTTCAGCACCGTGACCGTTGAGCGCCATCACCTGCACGGACGGCATGACCAGTCCGAGCGGCGGAACAATGATCATGAGCGGCACAATCACGCCGATGATGCCAACGTCGAGGATGGCGCACACGGCCATCGCGATCGCACCAGTCGACATCAGAGCCACACCAATCGTGGCGACCGTACGCGGTGCCATGAAGCGCATCAGGCGTCCGGCAACCTGCACGCACACGATCTGGCCCACGGCGTTGATTCCGAAGATGAATCCGAACTGCTGCGCTGTCACGCCGTACTGGTCCTGCAACACGAAGGAGGAGGACGACAGGTAGGCGAACAGAGCGGTGAAGCCCATTGCGCCGACGATCATGATGCCAACGAACGAGCCGTCGCCAAGCAGTCGCTTGTAGCGGCGCGCGACCATCCCCATGGACTGCTTGCCGCGCATGTGGGCCGGGCGGGTCTCGTGCAACGCAAACTTCGCGACGAGGAACATCAGCACGCCATAGGCGGCGAGGACCACGAAGATCTCGCGCCAGTCCACGACGCGCAGCAACTGCGATCCGATGACCGGAGCGATGACCGGAGCGACGCCCGTGACGAGCGCCATGTTGGCAAGCATCTTGATAAGTGCCTGGCCGTGGAACATGTCGCGCACCATGGCCATGGCGACAACAGCGCCACCTGCGGCGCCGATGCCCTGGAACACGCGTGCGACCATCACCCACTCGACTGTGGGCGCGATGACGATCGCGAGGGACGCCACGACGTGCACGGCGGTGGCGATCAGGAGTGGGCGCTTGCGTCCCACCGCGTCGGACAGCGGGCCCACAATGAGCTGGCCCAAGCCAAACCCGATCATGGTCGCGGTCAGCGTCATCTGGATCGCCGCGTCGGATGCCTGCAAGTCCGCGGCGACCGTGGGGAATGCGGGCAGGTAGAGGTCGACCGTGAAGGGACCCAGGGCAATGAGGGAGCCCAGGATCAGGACGTACGCGAGCCTGCGGCGGCTCGTGATGGTCGATACCTCGGGCACCTGGGCGTTGCGCTCAGGTGCAACCTGCGTGGGGGCAGACAAAAGTGCACACTCTTTCGAGTTGTAGGGATGGTGACGTCGGAGACGGACGCCGGTGGAGTCACGGCGTAGTGACTTCACGGTCAACGCGGATTGCCCTCATTCTAATCCCGACCAAACGGTAAAAGTGACCTTGACCTGGCGTTGACTGGAGGCATGCAAAAGGGGTCCCGGCACTTGGCCGGGACCCCTTTGCGCGGGTGCGCGCTGTTACTTCTTGGTGGCCTGCGCGTTGACCTCGTACGAGGTGTTGGTGGCCTCGAAGAAGTTCACCAGCTGCAAGGTGTCGTTCGCGGTGGCCATCCACTTGGCGGGGTTCGACACGTTGTAGTGCGGGTCGAAGCCGAGCTCCTCGAGGCGACGGTCAGCCAGGTACTTCACGTACTGGTTCACGTAGTCGGCGTTGAGACCAAGGATGCCCTTGGGGAGGAGGTCGTGGTTGTAGGCCTCTTCCATCTCGACGGCGTTGAGGATCATCTGACGGATCTCTTCAGCGAACTCGGCGTCCTGCAGGTCCTCGTTCTCTTCGAGAACCGTCAGGATCAGGTTGATACCGAACTGGAGGTGCAGCGACTCGTCGCGAATGACCCAGTCCATGAGCGAGCCGAAGTTGCGCAGCAGGTTCCGCTGACG
Organism: Demequina flava; assembly: GCF_000975035.1. GTDB lineage: Bacteria > Actinomycetota > Actinomycetes > Actinomycetales > Demequinaceae > Demequina > Demequina flava. The sequence goes on from NZ_BBRA01000001.1 coordinate 937,363, forward strand.
GAACGACAGCGCGACCATGAAGCCCGAGTAGAACCAAATGCCCTCGAGGATGACGTTGTAGGCCACGAGGTTGCGAACAAAGTCCTTCTTGCCCTCGGTGGTCGAGATGTCGAGGGTCTCTTCCGTCATGCGACGGATGAAGTTGACCTCGAACTCCTCCTTGGCCGCCATCGACGGCACGGACACGTGCGACTCGTAAGCGGCCTCACGGTCCAGCGGGAACGTCTCGAGGACGTACTCGAAGGACATGCAGTGGTTGGCCTCTTCCCACATCTGCTTCGCGAGATACAGGTGGCACTCGGGAGCGTTGATGTACGGGTACACGCCAAAGGCCAGGGCCTTGTTGACGAGCAACTCGTTGGGGTTGAAGTAGGACATGAGGAAGGTGACGGCGTGCTTCTCCTCGTCCGTCATCTTCTTGAAGTCCGCGAGGTCCTCACCGAGCTGGATCTCATTGGGGAACCAGGTGTTTGCTACTGCCTGGTTGTAGAGGTCGTAGGCCCAGGGGTAGGTGATGGGCTTGAGCAGCAGTCCGTCTTGGATGCCGGTACCGAGAATTGCCATTGCTAGATCTCTTCCTTCTCTTCGACGTGCCTGCTACTGGCAGGACTCACACTGGAGGGCTTCCATGGGGTCTACGGGGCAGGCGACTCCGTCGACTACATCCGTGTCCCCACCGGGAACCGCAGACTGGACGGCGTTGAGGATCGGAGCGCCAGCCGGTGCCGATACGAACGCATCAGCGGTGGGCTCGGGCTGCGCCTCGGGCAGTGAGGTCGGGGGGACCTCAGGCTGCTGGGAAGGTGCACTCGACAGGCCCTCAGGAGCGGAAGCGGCCACGGGTGCAGCCGCGGGAGCAGCTACAGCGCCAAAGCCCTTCTTAGCCGGAGCCGCGGCGGGTGCCGGGGCTGCAGCGGGTGCGGACGGGGCCGCCTGGGGAGCAGCCGCCACAGGTGCGGTTGCCTCAGGCGCAACCGCCTCGGGGGCCGAGGCCGCGGCTTCGGCCACGGGGGCCTCCACAGCGGTCGCGACGGTGGGAGCCGACGCCTTAGCCGAGCCGAAGCCCTTGCGAGCACCGAATCCGCGACGCGAAGGACCACCGGTAGCGCCGCCGCCTCCGGTCGAGCCGGAGCCGGACGTCTTGTTCATCTTCTCGGTCTTGTTGACGCGCACGGTGGACTGCTCCGCTGTGTGGCGGGGCTTCATGTGCAGGTAGTACGTGGTCTTGACGCCACGCTCCCACGCTGCCGTGTAGAGGTCCATCATGTTGTCCACGTCGCGGTCAGCGAGGTAGATGTTGCGGCTAATGGCCTGGTCGATCCACTTCTGAGCGCGGGCCGCCACCTCGATGAAGGCGTAAGGCGACAGCTGGAAGGAGGTCTTGTAGACCTCCTGCAGGTGTGCCGGAACGTCCTCAAGCTGCGACAGGTCGCCCTGTGCCTCGAGAAGCTGGTCGCGGGTGTCTTCCCAGATGCCGAGCTCCTGGAGGTCACGAACCAGGTTGCGGTTGACCTCGAGGAACTTACCCGAGGAGGTGGCGCGCGAGAAGATCTGCGAGAACTGAGGGTCGAAGCCAGGCGTGGTGCCGGCAACGAGGCCGATCGAGGCGGTGGGTGCGACGGCCATCAGCGTGGCGTTGCGGATACCGCCCTTGACCTTCTCGCGCAGCGAGTCCCAGTCCAGACGCGTGGTGCGGTCGACCTTGATCTCGACTCCACGGTCGGCCTCGGTGGTCGCAATGGTGTCGAACGGCACCATGCCCTTGGACCAGCCGGAACCCTCGAAGTTGCTGTACGAGCCGCGCTCACGAGCGAGGTCAGCGGAGGCGTCGATCGCGTGGAACGACACGAACTCCATGATCTCATCGATCAGGGCGTAGCCCTCTTCGGACTCGTACGCCATTCCGAGGCGCTCGGTGAGGTCGGTGTAGCCCATGACGCCTAGGCCCACGGCGCGGTTCTCGCGGTTCGCGAATTCCGACTCGGGGACCGAGGACAGAGTGATGTCGACCAGGTTGTCGAGCTGACGCACGGCCAGGCGCACCGACTTCTCCATGCGGTCCCAGTCCAGCTTGCCGTCGACCAGGTGGGTCGACAGGTTCACCGACGCCAGGTTGCACACTGCGATGTTCTCGCGGTCCTGCGGGAGGCAGATCTCGGTGCACAGGTTGGACAGGTGGATGGTTCCGGTGTTGGTGTTCAGGGCACGGTTGTTGATCGTGTCCTTCCACGTGAGCCAGGGGTGCGAGGTGGTCTGCAGCATGATCAGGATCGACTTGTACTGCTCGCGTGCCTTCATCTTCTTGAAGGAGCGGATCTTGCCGGCCTCTGCAAGGGCGACGTACTCGGCGTACCGGGCGGAGAACTCCGAGCCGGTGAGCTCGACGAGGTCGGGAGCCTCAGCGGGGTCAAACAGGTACCAGTCGTCGTTGGCCTGAACGCGCTTCATGAACTCGTCCGAGATCCACACGGCGGTGTTCGCGGTGCGGGTACGGCGGTAGGGGTCACCGGAGTTCTGGCGCAGGTCGAGGAACTGCGCGAAGTCCATGTGCCAGTTCTCCATGTAGAAGCACAGAGCACCGAACTTCTTGCCACCACGGGACACGGCGCGCAGCGTCGAGTCGATGGTGTGCATGAAAGGGATGGGACCGGTCGAGGTGGTGTTGTTCGACTTGATCGGCGAACCCTCGGAACGCAGCTTGGTCACCGACAGACCGATGCCGCCAGTTCCCTTGGTCAGCCACATGACGTCGCGCACGGACTTAGCGATGTGCTCGATGTCGTCTTCCATCTGCATCACGAAGCAGTTGGACAGCTGCGGGTAGGACGTTCCGGCGTTGACCAGCGTGGAACCTGCGGGGAGGTAGTCCAGGCGCGAGATCTTCTCGTAGAAGCTGATTGCGGCCTCAGTGGGGTTCGCCTCGTTGAGCGACAGGCCCATGGAGACGCGCATCCAGAAGTACTGGGGAACCTCGAGCGACTTTCCGTGACGGTCGGTGATCATGTAGCGGTTGCGCATGGTCACGTTGCCGATGTACTTCAGCAGGTCGTCACGCTCGTGGTCGAGGGCGGCAGCCAGCGCGTCGAGGTCGAAGATGGTCTCGAGGCGCGGGTCCAGGAGGCCCTCTTCAACAGCGTCACGGATGTAGCCCGGGAAGCGTGCCTGGTGCAGCAGCGACAGTTCGAGGTTGGTCTCGTAACCGCCGAGGACGCGCTTGTAGATCACCTTGCGCAGCAGGCGCGCAGCAATGACATCGAAGTCAGGGTCGTCCTTGACGTTCTGCACGGCCACGCCGATGGCAGCCTCATCGAGCTGCTCCGTCGTGATGCCGTCGAACAAAGTAATTGCGAGCTCGGACGCCACCTGGGTGACCTTCGAGATCTGGTCGTCGAGGCCCTCTGCGGCGCGCTCGATGGCCTGGTTAATGCGGTCTGCGTTGTACGGCTCGTGAGTGCCGTCGCGCTTGGTGACGTGAATACCCGTGCGTGTCGGGTTCGCCTCTGCTGCCGCCTCTGCGACTGCGTCGCCGTTGACGCTGTCCTGGGCGGTGTTTTCGGTGATCGTCACGATTCTCCCCTCGCGTGTGAGCGATGCTGCTTGGCCCGAAATGGGCCCTGATGTGTGGTCCTACGTGTGGCGCTGGGGCCGGTGCACGGACACCCTCGAGGGGCGGTCGATGCGAGCGCGAAGCGTGTAACGACCCTAACGCGAATTACACCGGTGTGCAACAAGATATAGGGGTGTTTCTGGCTAACCAACCCTAGATGTTGTGGTCCTGTGGACAGACCTGTGTAAATCCTGTGGACAGTACGGCGTGTCGTCCACACCCTCGCACGAGGATCTGGGGACACTGGAAATTCGCCTGCCTTGACCACCCCCTTACTGTCTCACCGGGGTGTGACACGACCCGAGCATCGGCTCGACAAAAGGCCGCGAGGCGCGCCGCGCCGGCCCCCAAGAAGGACCAACGCCACGCACCCCGCGGCTCTATGCGGATTCCCGCTCGGAATCAGGTCACGATCCGGCTACCGTCACCCAACCTCGCGTGTTCTCTTCCATCTCAGCATCGCGACGCTCGAGCTCGGCTTCCAGCTCCTCGGCAATCTCCGGGAACTGCATCGTCAGGTTGTACGACTCGCTCTGATCGATAGAGAGGTCAAAGAGCCACGGCCCCTGCTTGGACGGCGCACCGAATGACGAACCACTCAACGGTTGGACGTACGCCTGGCGCGGGTAGTACTTGTACTGACCATCACTGACCGCGAGCAACTGCTTGCCCGAGTAGAAGTAGTAGTAGTCGCCCACCTTCTCCGCCTCACCTGCGAGCAGCGGCGCCATCGAGACACCGTCGATGATGCGGTCGTCGGGCTCGGGCAGGTCCAGCCAGTCGAGCAGCGTGGGCAGGATGTCTGTTCCCATCGCCATCGCGTCGCTCTCCTGGCCGGGCTCAATGCCCTCGGGCCAGTGCGCGACGAAGGGCACGCGCGTTCCGCCTTCACCGATGTCGCCCTTGCGGCCGCGGTGATCGCCGGGGTCACCCTCGTGCCACGGCCCGTTGTCGCTGGTCAGCATGATGACGGTGTTGTCGAGTTCGCCTGCTGCCTCGAGTTCGTCGACAATCCGGCCGATGCCGTCGTCCAGTGCCTCGACCACGTCGCCGTACAGACCCGCGTCAGAGCGGCCCTCGTTCTCTTCCGACACAAACAGGGGCTCGTGCGGGAAGTTGTGGGCGAAGTAGAGGAAGAACGGGTCGTCGCTCTCGGCGGAGGTGCTGATGAAGTCAACGGCCGCGTCGGTGTACAGGTCATCGAGCATGGTCTGATCGACCGGCTCGGGAATGATGACCTCGTCGTTCTCGTAGATCTCAAACGGGTTGATGTCGTTGGAGTACAGGGCGCCCAGGAACTGGTCGAACCCGAAGTCGTTGGGGACCGAGCCCTCGGTGTCGCCGATGTGCCACTTGCCCACCATTCCGGTCGTGTAGCCGGAGGCCTGGAGGACATCGGGAATGGTGAGCTCGGACTGCGTGAGGCCAAAGTCGCCCATGACCTTGTTCAGGAGTCCCGTGGCCTCGTCGGAGGGGAACAGCACGCTCGAGACGCCTGCTCGGGGTGCGAGGCGTCCCGTGAGCATTGCCGCGCGCGACGGAGTGCAGACCGGGGAGGGCGCGTGATAGTTCGACAGCACCATGCCGTTCGCCGCAAGTTCGTCGATGTTCGGCGTCTCGATGGGACCTTCGCCTGTGAAGCCGAGGTCGCCATAGCCGAGGTCGTCGTAGTAAACGATGACGACGTTCGGGTTCTCGGTCGCCCCGCTGGTCTCCTCGCGGCTGATCGCCGCCAGGTAGTCGCGCTTGGCCTCTTCGTGCTCTTCGGGACTGTCGGGCCGGTTCGTCAGGGTTTCGAACGCGACGTAGCCCAGGCCACCAATCACTGCCGCAATGGGCAGAGCGAAGACGAGGGCAGTGCCCTTGAGGACCCGCTTGCACTTTCCGTGCTTGCGCGGCTCAGGCTCGGCAACACCGGTGGCGGTGGATTCGGCCGATGCTGGGGTGGGTGAGTCTGAGGCGGCACCTTCGGACGCGGTGCGTGGCTCGTCCGGGCTGTCTGGGCTGCCGGGAGTCGGGGGCTGTGAGGACATCGTTGTCGTACCTTTCGGGACCGCTCGCACCGAAGTGCAGGCGAACGTGCAATGGGCGCCGGAGGTGTCCCGCTGGTTCACACCGTTGTTAAACCTACTGGCCGGTCAGATTATGAGTGACACGGCCAGCGATGTCAACGTAGGGTGTCCTCCAGGTGGGCACCGCGCCCGCCAAAGACCAGGGCAGCGTCGCCGAGCGAAGAGGGGAATCCGATGACCGCCATGCAGGAGAACTCGCCGGTCCGCACTCGCCGCAGCCCCAAGGGAGAGGCACGCCGCACAGCGATCGTCGCCTCCGCCACCCGGCTGTTCGCCCAGGGAGGGCTCGACTCCGTGAGCCTCACCGACATCGCAGAGGACGTCGGTATCACCAAGGCCGGCCTACTGCACCACTTCCCCACCAAGAACGACCTGCTCCTGGGCGTCCTGCGCAAGCGCGACAGGGTCGGCGAAGTTGAGCTACCCGACGATCCGGTCGAGGCGCTGATGGGGTTTATCGACGTATTGCGCGCCAACGAGGCCGACCCCAGCGAGATGCAATTCTTCGCCATGATGTCGACGCAGAGCATCGCGACAGACCACCCGGCGCACGGACACTTTCAACAACGACAGGCCATGATGCGGGACGGCATGACTGCGATGCTCGCCGAGCTCTTCGACGAATCCCGCTTGGCCGGTCAGACGCAACTCAGCGACGTCGCGGACTGGATTGTGGCGCTGGCCGATGGCCTGCGCAACGAGTGGCTACGCGCCCCGGATCGCATAAACCGCACGGAGTCGCTCTTCCGGTTCCTCGAATCCATGGCCGATGCCATGCACAATGACGTCCGGACACGCCTAGTTGAACAGATCGCGCAACGGCGATCCGCGGGCGTCGCTTAGTCGCCGATGATCCCGTAGAGGCGGTCGCCCGCGTCACCCAGACCAGGCACGATGTAGCCCTGCTCGTTGAGCTTCTCGTCGACGTGCGCCACTACGACCTTGACGTCGCCACGATCGCCGATCTCCTGCTGAACCTTCTCGATACCCTCCGGCGCAGCCAGCAAGCACACGCACGTGACATCGGTGGCGCCGCGCTCGAGCGTGTACTCAATGGCGGCAATGAGCGATCCACCCGTTGCGAGCATCGGGTCAATCAGGAAGACCTGGCGTCCGGTGAGGTCATCAGGGAGGCGGTTCGCGTACGTGACGGCTTCGAGGGTCTCCTCGTCGCGCTTAAGCCCCAAGAAGCCGACCTCGGCACTCGGGATCAGGCGCGTCATGCCGTCGAGCATGCCCAATCCGGCACGCAGAATCGGCACAATGATGGGTGCCGGATCCGCAATCTTGGTACCGATCGCGGTCGTCAGCGGCGTCTCCACCTCGTGTTCCACGACGCGCACCTGACGCGTGGCCTCATAGGCCAGCAGCGTCACGAGCTCGTCGACAAGCAGTCGGAACGTAGGCGACGGGGTCGTCTTGTCCCGCAGCACCGTGACTTTGTGGCGGATGAGCGGGTGGTCGGCAACGTGCAGCTCCATGCCTCAACGGTACTCGGTGACAGGCAAGCGTGGGTCCGATGCCGGGGTTGCGCGGACCTGGCCCGCTAACCTGGCGAGGTGGGCACCTATGACCAGCCGATGCGCGAGGCCCTTGCGCTCGCACGTGCGGCCGGGCAGGCCGGGGACGTGCCCGTCGGCGCTGTTGTGCTCGGACCCGAGGGCGACATCGTCGGATCGGGACGCAATCTCCGCGAAGCGGAAGGTGACCCCACTGCCCACGCAGAGGTGGTCGCGTTACGTGCCGCAGCATCGGCCCTCCACCGGTGGCGGCTCGAGGACTGCACCCTGGTCGTCACCCTTGAACCCTGCCTCATGTGTGCCGGCGCAATCCTCGCGGCCCGCATTCCGCGCATTGTGATTGGCGCGTGGGACGCGAAGGCCGGCGCCACGGGATCCCAGTGGGATGTGGTCCGGGACGCGCGCATTGGGTCCAAAGTGGAAGTGATCTCCGGAGTGCTCAGCCACGACTGCGCGGCCGTGCTCACTGACTTCTTCGAGGAACGTCGGTGAGCAGGCAGCCGCACCGGAATCGCCGCGCCGAGTACGCGCGCGGCGCCGGGCGCACGGTCAAGTCGCTAGGTCAGTTTCACGGCACGGCGGGTCCGCGCTGGCCCATGGGACTGCAAGCCGGCATGGCGTACGTCATCCCTGTCCTGCTCGGCGCAGCGATCGGCAAGGACCACTTAGGTCTTCTTGCGGCATCAGGGGCCTTCACGATCCTGCACGTGCCGTGGCTGCCGGCCCGCGAACGTATCAAGGTGCTCCCACTGGTCTCGGTGGTGCTGCTGATCTGCACGGCGCTGGGCACCGCCACCTCCGCGTGCCCGATAGTGAACACGGCGCTGTTGACACTGTTGGCCATCGGGGTCGGCGCTCTGTACCTGGCCTTTCACATGGGCCCACCGGGGCCCATCTTCGCCGTGATGACGTTTGGGCTCGGGTCACACGCGACCGCGCCGGTGGACGGCGTGCGGCCCATGGAGCCAGGCACCGTGATCGCCTCGATCGCCGTCGGTTGCCTGATCTCGTGCGCCATCGCAGCCGCCCCGCTGGTGCGCAAGAACCAGCGGCGGGTGAAAGCGCGCAGTTTGCGGCAGATTCAGCCCGGCCCCGACTTTGACCGGGAAGCGCGCGAGCTGATCATGCGCATCACGATCGTTGCCGTCGTGGGATCGGCGATCAGCATGACGTTTGTGGACCCGGAACGCGTCTACTGGACCGTGGGCGCGGGCATCGGCGTGGTGGGCATGCGCGCCGCCCGCGGCGAGGCTGCTCGCAGGGGCCTGCACCGCATTGTGGGCACGCTCCTGGGGATTGGGCTCTTCGCCGTCCTGGTTCAGGTCCACTGGACCACGGTCGCGCTCGCCTTCATTTTAGGCAGCCTCCAGTTCGCCACCCAGGTTGTGATCGTGCGCAACTACGCCGCGGGCCTGGTGTTCATCACCCCGCTTGCGCTGCTCATCGTCACCACCTCTACCGGGGCCGCGACCTTGCCCACTGTCACCGAGCGCGTCTACGACACCATCGTTGGCGCGCTCCTGGGTGCCGCGACGGGCCTGCTTCACAAGCATCGGCCGGTCTCGCCTGCCCCTCCCACTACAGCCGATTAGGTTCGCGGCGGCCAAACGGGTATTCTCTTTCGCGGTGACGTGTCCGAGCGGCCGAAGGTGCAGCACTCGAAATGCTGTGTACGGCAACCCCGTACCGTGGGTTCAAATCCCACCGTCACCGCCACGGAAGAGGGCCTGTTCCTCCTGGTAAACCCAGGGGAACGGGCCCTTTTTGCATTTCTCGCGATAGTGTCGCGGCACTGCGATCTCAACGCTGAGAGGGAATCACGATGATCGAGCGCGAATTGACGGAGCGAACGTCCCTCACTGGCCCCCACGGAAGGCTCAACCGCGATGCGGTGGGGTGGATGCGCGGACCCGGGATCGACACATCTGGCATCGACGGGCGTCGGTCGTGGGGCCGCAACAAGCGCTGGGAGTACTGGAACGTCATGACTGCCACGCACATCGTGGGCCTGACCATCTCGTCGCTGGACTACGCCGCGGTTCACGAAGTCTGGATCTTCGACCGAGCCACGGAGACCGCGAAGCATCACTCCGTCACCGGAATCCTCGGCGGCAGCGCAACCTTGCCCGCCGCCTTAGGCGACGGGCCGGCCCGCGCAAAAGGACGAAACCTCCGCATCGACATTGCAGAGGTCGACGGAGGAACCCGCCTGCGGGCAAAGATCCCAGGCGCTTCGCTCGACATTGTCGCGGCGCACCCCAACGGACACGAGTCGCTCGCCGTCGTTGTCCCGTGGAGCGACCGGCGCTTCCAGTACACGGTCAAGGACATCGCGCGCCCCGCGAGCGGCACCATCACGGTTGACGGCGCTGAGCACACGGTCCCCGACGGGAGTTCGTGGGCAGTGCTCGATCACGGACGCGGCCGCTGGCCGTACAACATGAGGTGGAACTGGGGCGCCGGCTCGGGGATCTCGGATGGCCACGTGATCGGGGTTCAAGTCGGCGGCCAATGGACTGACGGCACCGGCTCAACGGAGAACGCGATCTTCGTGGATGGTCGGCTCCACAAGATCAGCGAAGAGGTCGCATGGGACTACGACACCTCCGACTACATGGGCCCGTGGACCGTCTCTGGCGAGCGCCTCAACCTCACCTTCACACCCTTCTTCAACAAGGTCACGCGAACCAACCTGGGGCTCCTGTCGGGAAGCACAGACCAATGCTTCGGGACGTGGTCAGGGACCTTCACGTCGGACACGGGCGACGTGTTTCACATTGACGGCATCGAAGGCTGGGCTGAGGACGTCCACAATCGCTGGTGAAAACACCGCGGGCATCGCGCGCGCTCACGCCTGCCGCCGCTAACCTGGCACTGACGACTCGAGAGGAAACAATGGCGATCCCCGACGCACCCGAAGGCTTCACGCGCTACATCATGAAGAGCAAGTTCGGCGCAGGCCGCGACTTCCAGGTGCTGCACCCCGAGACCGAGGAACAGCTGCTGTTTGTTGACGGCAAGATGGGGCCGCGCCCCAAGGCCGAGGTCCTGGATAACGACCAGACCGTGCTGTTCAGCGTCACGGGGAAGATGTTCGGTATCCCCAAGCGCATCGACGTGACGAACGCGGCTGGCGAGCAGGTCGCACACCTGCACTCCCCCGCCTTCAACTTCATCAAAGACAAGATCGAGATCACGATGGCCTCGGGCGAGGAGCTGCTCCTCAAGGGCAACATCCGCGAGAAGGACTACGCGGTCCACGACGCCGAGGGCAAGCTTCGCGTTCAGATCACCCAGAAGTGGCTGACAGTGCGCGACCGCTACACGGTCGACGTCGACTCAACGGTGGAACCCGCACTCGCCTTTGCGCTCGTGTGGGCGATCGACCGCTGGGTTGAACGCGACTAAGAAGGGCCGATGTCAGGGTGACTTCACGGTCGTGAGCACCTTGGTCTTGCGCGCACCATAGGGCGGGCGGACAAACCGAGTGAAGTCCAGTCCGCGCGTCTTGTGGAGCACCGAGCGTTCATGGGTGAACGTCTGAATGCTGCGCTCACCGTGATAGGCGCCCATGCCGCTGGCTCCAACGCCGCCGAAGGGCAGGTCGGGCACGCTCAGTTGCACCACGGACGTGTTGAACGTGAGGCCACCTGACGTGGTGCGCGCAGCGAACTCCTTGCGCACCGTGCGCCGCTTTGTGTACGCATAGAGCGCGAGCGGATGCGGTCGCTCATTGATGATCTCGATCGCCTCGTCGAGGTCGTCGACAATCACGATGGGCAAGATGGGCCCAAAGATCTCGTCCTGCATCACGGGATCATCAAGGTCGACGTCGAGCAAGACCGTCGGCGCCACATAGCGCTGAGCGACATCGACATCGCCACCGGTGACCAGCGTCCCCGCGCCAAGCAGGCCAGATAGTCGTTCGGTGTGGCGGTCATTGACGATCCGCCCATAGTCCTTGGACTGCCGCGGCTCGCGCCCGTAAAACTCCTCAATTGCCAGGGTCACTTCACGTGCCAACTGGTCCGCAACATCGGCCGTCGTCAGGACAAAATCTGGCGCAACGCAGGTTTGGCCGCAGTTGGTGAACTTGCCCCATGCAATGCTGCGGGCTGCCTTCTTGATCGATACCGAGTCATCGATCCACAGCGGAGACTTGCCGCCGAGCTCTAGGGTCACGGGGGTGAGGTGCTTCGCGGCGGCCGTCATCACGATCGAGCCGACCGTTCCGTTGCCGGTGTAGAAAATGTGACCCCACGGGTGGCCCAGCAGTGCCGTGGTCTCATCGACGGCACCTTCGACAACGCGAATGGCATCGCTGTCGAGGTACTGGGGAATCAGCTCGGCGAGGAGTCGGGAACACTCCGGCGCAAGTTCACTGGGCTTGATCACCGCCGAGTTTCCCGCCGCGATCGCGCCCGCCAGTGGCATGAGGACCAGGTGGATCGGGTAGTTCCACGGCCCAATGATGAGCACGGGGCCAAGTGGCTGCCGCTGAACCCATGCACGCGAGGTTCCAATGATCGGCGTCGACCGCCGGCGACGGTCCTTGGTCCAGCGCTTGAGGTTCCTGGATAGGTGACTGATCTCCTCGAGGACCGAGGTGACCTCGGTGATGTGCGCCTCGGCGGTGGTCTTTCCGAGGTCGGCCTTCATCGCTTCGTGGATGAGCGGGGCGGACTCCGTGAGCATCGCCTCGAGCGCCTTAAGTTGTGCGCGCCTCCACTTCAGGGACCGGGTCACGCCAGCGTCGAAGGCGTTCCTGGTTCCCTCGGCCGCGTCGGTCGCTGCGGCGACCGCGTCCGGCGCGGATGTGGCGTTGTCCTCGTGCGTTTGCGTCACGTGCGCTCCTCGATCGGTAGAAGCACCACTGTGCCACTGGGAACGCTCAGTCGAAAGCCCCTACTGCGAATCCCACACGTCCTTGTAGTCGCGGACAAACTCGGCCATGGTGCCCGCCGGCTCACCCGTGAGTTCGCGAATCTTCTTATTTGGGAACGCGGAGACGTTCAGGCGCACCACCTTGTGGATCATGCGCTGCACGGCCACGTAGTCCTCGGGGTATCCGCGGCGGCGTAGATCGTCGAGGAACTCGTCCTCCTTGGGCCGCGTGTACGTGATCTCACGGCCCAGCTGCTCGGACATGATCTTCGCGACGTTTTTGTACGACAAAGACTGCTCACCAGAGAGCGTGTACGCCTTGCGGGTGTGCCCGTCCCCGGTCAGCACTGCGCCTGCCACCTTGCCGATGTCGCGCGCATCAATGAACGCTGTGCGCGAGCGCCCGGCTGGCACAAAGATCTCGTCGCGTTCGCGAATCGCCTCAACGTACGCGCTGGAAAGGTTCTGCATGAAGAAGTTGGGGCGCAGCATTGTGTACGGCGCGTCGACCTCCTTCAGGTAGGCCTCGACGGCGTGGTGTGGAGTGCTGCGATTGCCCTGAACGCCTTGGAGCGAGAGGAAAGCAATCTGCTTGAGTCCGCGGCGTTGGGCCGCATCAATCAGGGGAAACAGATACGTCTTCACGTCCTCGATGGCGGGCGGACGCATGAGGAATAAGCTGTCGCTTCCCTCGAGCGCGGCGTCCATCTGGGCCGGGGTGTACGCGAAGTCGAACTCCCGCGCCTCGACGCCCTCCGGAAGGGCCGCGGCATCGGCCTCCTGACGCACGGCGCCCACCACTGAGGCGCCACGAGCGAGCAGGTTCGTCACGGTGGGCATGCCAACCGTCCCGGTGGCTCCGGTCACGAATACTGTGGTCATGGCGTCTCCTCAATCGTGCGCCCAAGCAGGTCTGCCAACGCGTGCATCTCGGAATCGTCGAGCGCCTCAAAGAAGGGGGTCATGCGCGTCGCAGCAGCCGATTCAAAGTCAGCGACTACGCCGCGCGCGCTGTCGGTCAGGCGAATCAGGCGCGAGCGCGCATCATGGGGATGCTGTACTTGCTCCGCCAGACCCTCCGCGACCAACGGCTCCAGCAACTGCGAGACCGCCCCGCGGGTCACGCCCAGCTGAGTGGCAAGCACGCCGGGCGTCACGTCCGCCGGGCCGTGGGCAAGCATGAACAGCACGTCCACCTGCGCCCGGCTGAGTTTGGCCTCGGCAAATGGAGGCGCGGGCAGCGACGCCAGCCGGCGTTGCCACATCACGAGGGACTCGAGAACCGAGCCCACTTGTGCGGCGCGTGTCATGTCACGCACTCACGAACGGCATCTGGTGCACAAATGAACGGTCGTCGATTTGCTTGACGATGAAGTCGGCAAGGTCATCGCGGCTGATCTGCGTGGAGGCTTCGACGCCTACCCAGCTCACGCGATACGACCCCACCCCCGGGTTTTCGGTGAGCCTGGGTGCACGCACCACGGTCCAGTCAAGGCCGGAAGCCTCAAGGACTTCCACGTGGCCCTCGGCGTCTGAGAGGAGATGCCCCGACAGGAGCTTGAGGAGCGCGCGGATGATCTTGTCGGGGACACCTGGCTGGTCCTTGTCCGCACCCAAGCCTCCTCCGGACAACGTCACAATCCTGCTAATGCCTTGGGCCTTCATCGCCTCGACGATGTGCCGGGTGCCGTCGGTCTGGAGCGTGTGCGAGGACCCCTTGACATGGCCAAACAAACTCAAGACAGCATCGGCCCCTGCGACCGTCTCGGAAACGGTAGTCGCGTCCTGGACATCTCCCTGAACGGACGTCAAACCCTCGCGGGAGGGTAGCTTCGACGCGTCGCGCGCGAGGGCACGCACCTCATACCCGGCGTCGAGCAGGCGAGTGAGAACACGTGATCCAGTCTTGCCGGTGGCACCAAAGAGAGCAATTGTGGTCATGGAACTAGTTTAGCACCTAAACCATATCACTCGCCCCGGGGGGTTCATACCTGTGGGTTGATCTGCCTGCCACCTGGTGCGATGACGACGAACAGGACCGCGACAAAGGCGCCCCACGCCGGAAAGAACCACCACATGTATGTGGCGCCGCCACCGCCTGCTGCCGAATAGATCACGCCGCCAATGGTCGACCCCGTCACGGACCCGATCGCCGTCGCAAGCCCCTGCAGCCCAAAGTAGGACGCAATCGATGTCGATGGCGCGAACGTGGAGACCACGGCGTTCATCACCGGCTGCGCGAGCATCTGCCCTGTCACAAACACGGCCACGCCCACAAGCATGGTCGCGGTCACAGGCGCTGAGCCAATGACGGCCACCCCACAGCCCATCAACGCCACAGCGAGCGCAAGGATCACGGGACGGGACAGGCGCGTGTTGACGAAGCCTGTGAGCGGCAACATCGTGATGACCATGACGACTGCCGCGGCGCTGTAGACCACGCCGACGCCGACGGAGCCGGGCAGCAACTCACCCGCGCGGAACGGAATCACCAAATAGAACTGCGACACCAGGACCGCCACCCCGGCCACAAGCAGGCAGTACCGCACAAAGGGTGCATCGAGGAATGCCGTGCGTAACCTCGGCGGCGCCACGCCTTCGGGCCGGTGCATGGAAGGCAGGCCAAAGAAGCTGATGACGAACGCGAGCATGAAGAGCGCAGCAGAGGCCAGGGTCACCAGCTGGAAGTCGACCCCGGACAGCAGGCCACCCAGTACCGGGCCTACAACGAAGCCGACATTGCTGATGACCTCGCGCTTTGAGTACACGCGCACCCGGTCGCCCGAACTCGCCAAGGCCGCGTAGGCACCGTAGCTCGCGGGGTGGAACAGGGCGCCCCCGAGTCCGGTCAGCAGCGACGCCACCACCAGCACCTCAACGACATCTGAGACGCCAAGTAGCGCAAAGCCCGAGGCCCGGATCACGACGCCCAGGAGGATCGCGCGGCGGAAGTTGATGCGGTCGGCGATCCAGCCCGCAATCGGCATTGTGCCGTTCTGGGCAGCGGTGCGCACGGCGGTCAACGCGGCGACCACGGCAATCGTCAGGCCGATGTCTTCGAGGAAGTGGTACGCCAACAGCGGCACCAGCATGTAGAAGCCCACGGCCATCGTGAAGGTGTCCGCGTAAAGAACCTTGAGCGCTGTTGCTCGCCCCTCGGGCAGCTCCCTAGTCACTGGCGGATGACGGCCATAGCCGGATGGCTGCGTAGACCGGAACCGACATGAAGATAAACGGCGCCAATGTCGGTAGCAGCCCGCACACCACGGCAGTCAGGCACATCGCCAACACGACCCCGAAGGACCGCGCGGGATAGCTCAGCATGATCTGCGTCGCCGCTCGCAGCCAGTCGTGAGTCGCCGCATCAGGCATCAGCGCGGACGCCGTGCACAGCGCAAGGCCGTACAGGCACACCATCACCGCGACGGGAACCATCGCAGCCGCGAATACCAAGCCAATGGTGGACTCGCCGGAGGTCAGTTGGCTCACCAGAAAGACGGCGTCGATGACCAATACAACGAGCACCACGGCCCCAACCAGGCCCGGGACCACCGTGCGGCGCCACGTCTGCCCAAAATGCCGGAAGGTGTTGCGAAAGACGTCATCGCGTTCGCCGACGTCCCACTGCCCAAAGCTGCGAGCCAAGGCCACACCTGCAGGCACCAGCGTCACGATGGGAAGCGCGAGAATCAGCCCCGCGAGCGCACCGAGGATGATGTTCGCCGGATAGGCCAAAGCATCGAGGATCCGCAGTTCCCACCGCGGCCCTCGACGCTTGGTCGCCGGCGCTCGTGTCACGCAGACTCCTCCCTGCGGGCTGCGAAGCCCTCGCCTGCCACATCGGCATCAGCCAGATGAGGCGTCTCATTGTCCCAACCCACGGACACGGACTCTGTCGCTGTGTCCGTCGTGATCTCGATGACGACTCCGTCAGCGTGATCGGTGCGTTGGACCGTGACTCGACCACCATCGTCCCATCGCCGCGGCGCCAGAACCGTCACAAAACGGGCATGCGCCTGGGGCGCACTGCGGCGAGTCAGCGTGTACTGGGGCTTGTCGATGGCCAGCGATGGTGTCGACGAGGTGGGGTTGGCGTGCACCATGGTGCGCTGCACCTGACCAGACCCGTGCTCATCCACCGGAATCACGGACATGATTGCGGAGCCTGCCGACGCCAACCACCGCCCGTCACCCTCGTCGACCGGCTCGTTATCGGTTTGAATCAGGACCGACCACTCACGATCCTGTTCCGCCGCCAGGTCGTCCACGACCACCAGGTTTCCCTCGGGGGTCAGGACAATGTGGCGCCGCACCTGCGTCACTCCAAGCGCCCGGTCATACATCGCGGACGTCTCACTGACCGCGTGGGTCCAGCCATCGGCAAGGGTGGTCCGCACAATCTCGGCTGTGTACTCCTCAGCGAGTTCCTCGAACACGTGATAGCGATCTTCGTTGACGAAGCCCTGCCCGTCCACCAGGACGGAGTTGTGATGCTCGGTGCGCTTGCGTGATGAGTAACCCTCATCGATCGCGAGGTAGCCACCGTGCGCGAGGAACTCGAAAGAACCAGAGTCAGGGTGGTGGTGTCCCGCGTTGAGGGTCACCCACCCGTTGTCACGGCGCTGCTGGTGCGACATGTCCCAGGCCTTGTGGCCGCCACCTGGCGAGGCCTTGAACGACACCATCGCCGCGTCACGGTCCCAACTCGTCCGGCCTACGACAAGACCCAGGTCAGGGAAGTAGCGCTGTGGGGGCAGCGCCGTCGGATCTTCTGCCTCCACCTCGGGGTCAAGCCACAACAACTCCTGATACGCCTCGGGGCGCACGCCCGGCTTCACGCCACTCTCGTACGCCTCGCGCCAGTAGAAGCGTTCGTCGACCACGTCCGCGAGCCACTGCGCCTGCGGGATCTTGTACTCCGCGGCGAGCTTGCGATACAGCGCCACCGGGTGGCCACTGCGGCGGTCATGGCAGTCACCGTGGTCAATGATGCGCTCCAGGTCCGGCGCTGCTTGATACAGGCGGTACCAGAACGTTTCCTTCAGGTAGGTGCCGCGATGGAACCAGTCGATACCCTCCTGATCGCGCAACACGTCGAGGTAACTCGCGATCCACGGCACGCCGTAGCGCCAATAGACCACGCCCTCGTTGTTGGAGCCGTCATCCGGCAGGTGATCGAGCACCAAGGCGAAGTTGGCCTTGGCTCGCTCGGTCCATTCACGCGCCTCGGGGTACCGGTCCTGGAGGGCGTAGCCCGCCGTCGCAAGTCCCGCGTAGCAAATCCAGTTGTGGTTCTGCCAGTAGGACGAGGACCACCAGCCGCCCTCCGTCTCCACCGCGAATGAGTAGAGTCGCTGGCCCTGCAAGAGCAGCTTGGCCTCAAGTCGTTCCCGCAGATCATCGGGGAGCGCGTCGCCGACCCACGAGTAGGTCAGCGACAGTCCGTGAAGGATCCACCCGGCGTCGAGATCGTGGTCCGGAAGGTTCGCCTTGCCCCAATGCGGGAAGGACAGGGGCGGCTCGAGCCACCGCTGAAGCTCGTCGAGGTAGTGCTGCTGACCTGTGAGTCGATACGCCAGCGCAAGGTTGGCTGAACCGGGGCCAAAGTACGTGATGGACGCCAGCGGGTGCTCCTGGGGCAAGGACATTCCCTTGGCGCGATCGCACTCCTCAAGGAGACGCCGGAACGCCGCCGCGCGCGGGCCATTGACCTCGCGGCGCAGGTCATCTTCGCGGCCGTGAAGCAGGATGGGGTCAGTCATAGGGGAACCTCGTGAGTCGTAGGAAAAGTGTCAGGTGTCGCGAGAGTGATCAGCACCGCACCGTCGACCTGGGTGGCGTCGGTGACGGTCACCGATGGCCTCCCCACAGTCCAGGCGGTGACGAAGAAGGCCGATGCTCCACGCACCAACCAATCAGCCCCCATGAGGGTGCGGGCCGGGTTGTCAGATGGGCCGCGGACGGGGCGGGCTTGCAAGGTAGCGCCGGCCGATGCGCGGTGACTGCCGCTCAGCAGCGTGCCTTCCGCGGTGGTCCAGTGTGTAGTCCAGCCGCCGTCGACGCAGCCGATCGCCAGGTCGCAGGCGGGCCTGAGCCCCAGTGCGATGTCGTGATCGTCTCCGTCCGCGCACTCCACCCGCAGCACGTCGATCAGCACGCCGTCGGCCAGCAACAGTGCGCGGCGCACGATCGCTCCCGCAATAGCATCGGCCGTCTCGGCGACCACGAGTCCGTCCTGGGGCCGCCAAGTCGTGACGCGGCCGGTACCCTCTTGCTGCTCTTGCCCATCGATGCGCACGGTGGGGTGAGCCTGGGACGAGGCGTAATAGCCGTGCCGGAGCGGGCTGCCATACGGAGGAACACCCGGCGCCGGCTGCCACGCGGCACCATCGCCGTAGAGATAGAGACTGAGCTTGTCGAAGTGTCCGTGAGCGCCGCCGTGAGGTCCGGCGTCGAGGACCGCGTGAAGCCCCGCCGCCTGGTCAGAAAGCACGACATAGCCCGCGTCGGCAAAGTGATGGAAACCGCGGGCCGCGGCAGCACCACCCCGGGGCTGCCCTGCGAACCATCCGTCCAGCATCGCCTCCAAGCCGTCGTCGCGGTCGCCGATCGCAGTGCGCGCGAAGCGTTCCACCGGCTCGAGTCCCGTCGAGTCCCAGAACTGGTTGGCCAGGGTCACGACCTCAAGTACCTCACGCTGCATCGGCAGCCGGTCGTACGGCCCGTCGTGAAGGACGGGAAGCCGGCCATCGGGGCCGGCAAGAACTGCGAACACGTCGACCATGCCCCGTAGCCGTCGCTCAACATCTGCGGGCAGGTCGGCAGGGTCGGTACCGCGCAGGGTCAACAGATAGGCGCGCAGCACAAACAGGTGGTAGTACGTCGATGCTTCCCATTCCCACCCGTCATCCATCACCGCCGCGTTGACGTGCTCGTAGAGAGCAGTGAGCGTGTGCCGCTCCGGCTCGGGCTCGCCCAACGCGTGCTGCGCGAGCGCGACCAAGCGGATCGCGGCATCGAGCCACGCGGTGTAGTTGTTGCGGTGGTCGCCGCGCTCAACGACCAAGGTGTGGCGCGCATCGACCATGGTCCGCATCACGCCAGCGAGCATCGCCCGAATAGATGTGGACTGCCCCACCTCCGGCACGCTTGCCAACTCAGCCACAGCATCGGCGATACCCACCGCCCACTGCGCCTCGGACAGCGCCTGCGCAAACAGCTTTCCGCGCAGCATCCACGGTTCGGAGCTTTCACTCCAGCCCTCGGCCTCGATTCGGGAGTAGAGCGCGCCGTACGTCCTGAGTATCTCGACCGCAGCGGCGCGATCGCCATGATCGCCGTGGGTCGTGAAACGTCGCGCATGATGACGCGCGGCTCGCGCAATCTCTTGGTGCTCAAGCGCGAGCCACGCGCCATGGAACTTCTGCCCCGTGAGCGTGCATCCGCACGCCCCGAAGAATGCCTCCCCATCCCGACCTGCCAGCTCCGTGCCGTGGGTCGGGCACACAAAGTCGTGCCACCAGCCGCCGGGTTCTTGGGGAACAGTCGTCATCGGAAGTTCAGGCCTCCGTTGATGTCGAGGACCTGACCGGTGACGTAGGACGACAGGTCCGAGGCCAGGAACTCCACGACGTCGGCGACATCCTGCGCCGTGCCTCCACGTCCCAGCGGAATACCGGAGACGATGCCCTTCTGGTTTTCAGCCGGCGTAAAGGTGTCGTGGAACGGGGTGCCGCCGATGAAGCCCGGTGCGACCGCATTGACCGTCACGGAGGTCGACGCTATCTCCTTCGCAAGCGCACGGGTGAAGCCGTTGATGGCCGCCTTGGACGTCGCGTAGATCACGGAACCTGCTCCACCGCCATTTTCCGCGGCCAGCGAGCTCATCATGACGATGCGGCCATGATCGGAGCCGGTGACGTGGGGCAATGCGCTGCGCGTCGTATAGAAGGCCGATGCCGTGTTGACGTCCATGATCTGGTCGTAACGCTCATCCGTGGTTTCTGCCACCGGTGCGCGGCCCACGAGGTGACCGGCGTTGTTGACGAGGATGTCGAGGCCACCGAGGAACTCCGCGGCCTTGTCGACGAACTCGGCGGCAGCTGCGGAGTCTGTGAGGTCGGCCTGGAGCGCGATAGCCCGCGTGCCACCTTCCTGGATTTCTGAGGCGACCGCTTCGGCACCGTCGGCCGACTTCGCGTAGTGGACCACAACATCGGCCCCAGCCTTGCCCAACGTCCGGGCGATCTGTGCGCCAATACCAACGCCGGCTCCGGTCACGATCGCGCGGCGGCCAGTCAGATCAATAGTCATGAGTGCATTTCCTTTTTCTCGTTGCGGTCAGTCACGCCGGTCATCACTTGATGCCTGCGTGGGTGAATCCCTGGATGAAGTACTTCTGCGCGAAGATGAACAGCAACACCATCGGCACCGTCGCCAGCGTGGTTCCGGCCATCAGGTACTGCCACTGGGTGTTATCCAGTTGCTGGAAGACAGCCAGTCCCACCTGGATCACACGCAGGTCCTCGCTTCGCGTCACCAGCAGCGGCCACAGGAAGTTATTCCAGCTCTCTTGGAAGGTGAGCAGACCCACCGTCGCGATGGCAGGCTTGATCAGCGGCGTGTAGATCTGCGCGAAGATGCGGAACTCATTGAGTCCATCCACGCGTGCCGCTTCTTCCAGTTCCTTGGGCAGCGACAGATAGAACTGCCGGAATAGGAAGATGGAGGCAGCGGAGAGGCCGCCGGGGATGATCAGTGCCCACCAGGTGTCGAGCCAGCCCGTGCCCCCTTGTCCCATGATGTCGTTGCCGCCAAACAGCGGCATGAACTTCACCATGAGGAACTGCGGCACGATCTTTGTGTACGTCGGAATCATCAACATTGCGACGAACGCAAGGAAGACGAACTCTCGGCCGCGGAAGTAGATGCGGGCCAGCGCATAGCCAGCCATCGCGCCCATCAGGATCGTGATGATCGTGTGAGACACCGCGATGATGAGGCTGTTGCGGAAGTACAGCCCGAACGGTGCGGCGTTGAGCGCCTCCGTGTAGTTGCTCCACACCCACTCCTCCGGCAGGAAGGTGGGCGGGAACTGGGCGAGCTCCGCGGGCGACTTAAGGCTCGTGAGCACCATCCACACGAACGGCGTCAGCATGGTGATGGCGCCGAGCATCAAGAAGGCGTTCAGGATGATCGAGTTGTGGGTGGAGCGCCGGCGGTACCAGGCGCCAGGTTTGCCTTCGCGGGCAGGGCCGCCAATGACGATTGCGCGCGCTGTAGGGATAGTCATGGGTCAGTCCTCTTCTCGCGTCGCACGACGGCTGATGAGCGTCATCACCAGGAGGAACGCAAACAGCACGACCGACTGCGCGGCCGCCATTCCCATACGGAATTCCTGGAACGCGGAACGGTAGACCTCGTACGTCATCATCGTCGTCGCGTTGGCGGGGCCACCGTCAGTCAGCACATAGATCTGGTCGAAGACCTGGAAGGCGCCAATGATCGAGATGATGAAGACAAAGAACGTGGCGGGCTTGAGCATCGGGAGCGTGATTGAGAAGAACTTTCGCACCGCGGAAGCTCCATCCAATGACGCAGCCTCGTACAGCGAGTTGTCGATGTTCTGCAATGCGGCGATGTAAATGAGCATCTTGATACCGATGCCCTGCCACGCGCCGACGATGATCACGGACCACATGGCCGTATCGGGGTCAACGAGCCATGCCTTGCCCGGGAGTCCAAAGAATTCCAAGATGCCGTTGAGCAGCCCGTACTGGGGGTTGAAGATCCACAGCCACACCATGGCGATGGCCACGGTTGCGGTGACCTGCGGCAGGAAGAAAGCGGTGCGATAGAAGCGCTGGAGGCGCAAGCCCTGATTCAGCGCGACGGCGACCACCACAGCGACAGCCATCGAGACCGGAACGGTCCAGAAGGTGTACCAGATCGTGTTCCAGATCGACTTAACGAACACCGGGTCCTGGAAGGTCTCGACGTAGTTGTCGAACCAGATCCAATTGGGCGAACTGAAGACGTCGTAGTCCGTGAAGGACAGGTAGAACGTGGCGATGACCGGGATCAGCGTCCAGATTCCGATGTGGAGCGCAGCCGGTGCGACCATCAGCCATCCGGCGCGGCGCTTGGAACGCTCAGCGGGGCTGAGGCCGCGGGTCTTGCGGGTCGTGGTCACGACCGTTGGCGGCTTCTCGGGTGGCGCAGGCGGTGATTCCGTGCGTTCGAAGATGCTCATGGTGCCTTCCGTGGGAGGCGTTGCGGCCCGGAGGAGGAGGTCACTCCGGGCCGCAACGTCGTACTACCGGTTGATTGCGTCCTGGACCAGTGCCGCGAGGTCGTCGAGCGACTCCTGCGGCGTCTTCTGCTCAAGGAGGGCCGCCTCAACCGCGGGCGCGAAGTCTCCGCGGACCTCGAGCCAGGTGGAGGGACCACCCTCGCGCTGTGCGTACTCGAGGTTTTCGAGCGCGAACTGCACGAACCGATTTGACTGCACGTACTCGGACTCCAGCAGCTCGGTGAGCGCGGGCACGTTGCCACGCTGCTCGTTAGCAGCCAGCGCGACGTCAGGGCTCGACAGGAACTCGAGGAGAGCAGTCGCAGCCTCAGGCGAGGACGAGTTGCTGGAGACCGTAGCGAGGGTTCCACCGAAGAACATTCCGGGAACCTCACCCTCGATGAGGAACGGCTCCATGTGCTCCAGTGCCGATTCGTCGGCCTCGAGCGCCTGGGTCCACAGGTTGTTGTGCGCGATACCCATGGCGGCGCGGCCGTTGATCAGCGGGTTCACGATGTCGTCAGGCGAAGCGAAGCCGATGTCCTCAACCTCATACGTGTTGACCATGTCGGTCATCAGCTCGAGAGCCGCGACACCCTGCTCGTTGTTGAACACGGGCTCGGTGACATCTTCGTTGAACAGTCCGCCGCCTGCGGAGAACAGCATGACTTCGAACGCCTGACGGGGGTCAAGCGACATCATGTCGAAGCCCGCACGGTCAAGGGAGCCGTTGTCGGCACGAACCGTCGTTGCTTCTGCAATCTCGACGAGTTCATCCCAGCTCGAGGGAGGCTCGGTGTAGCCGGCTTCCTCGAGGATGTCCATACGTGCCACGCCAAAGCGGGTGTCGAGCATGATCGGAACGGCGTAGACGTCGCCGTCCCACATTCCGGCCTCGACGATCGAGTCTGTGTAGACCTCCTTGAGCCCGTCCTCGGTCAGACCGAGCGGAGCGAGGTCAGCCAGGACGCCCTTGTCGGCGAAGCCTTCGATCCAGCCCACGCCCATCATCATCACGTCAGGCACGAGGCCCGAGGCGACGGCGGTGGTGAGCTTCTCATTCAGGTTTCCGTACGTCGTGTAGTCGACCTCGACCGTGACGTCCGGGTACATCTCGTAGAACTGGGGCAGCAGCTCGTCCTCGAGCAGTTCCTGTCCAGGCGTTCCCTCGAAGATCGGAGTCAGGAGGGAGATAGTGCCGGAGATTTCTGACGCTGCGGCGCTTGAGTCCCCGCCTGCTGTCGCGTCCGTGTCTTCTGATGCGGTCTCGCTTGAACACGCGGCCACGCTGACCACAAGGCCAGCCACCGCCGCTAGGCCCGTCCAGGACCTGATTCGTGGTGTCACTCGCATGAGTGTTGTCCTCTCGGATTGGTGAAGGGATGGCAACATTGCCTCACTGATCGACTTCGTTGTCGTCATCCATCCGGAACAGACTCCGCGGTTGCGGAATCTGGTGTAACGATGCACCAGATCTTCACCGTTTGCAAGCGCGACTTCGCCGAATGTTGCAGATTCGAGACATTTGCCCGGTTGTTCACGCTCACACACTTGCCAGATATTGGTAAATCGATACACTCGAAGCCTGAGGGTATCTATCGAGTCCAAAGGAGTGCTGCGATGGCACGGACGACTATTCAAGATGTGGCGCGTGCCGCCGGGGTGTCACCGAGTTCGGTGTCGAATCTTCTTAACGGGCGCACCGAGCGCATGGTGCCGGCTACGCGCGAACGCATTGAACGCGCGATTGAAGAGCTGGGCTACCGGCCCAACCGCGCGGCTCGGCAACTGCGCAGCGGCCACACCCAAACCATCGGCTTAGTTGTCCCCTCTGTGGGCAACCCCTTCTGGGGCGCGTTTGCCCGCGAAGTTGAGGTTGCAGCACAGGCCAAGGGCTGCAACGTACTTCTGTGCAACTCGGAGCGCGAACCTGATCGCGAGCGCCGCTACGTCGAGGAACTGTGGGAGGACGGCATCCGGGGCATCATTCTGTGCACCTCGCTGCCGTCGCTCGAGCATGTCGCTGGCTCCATCAAGGACGGCCTGCGCCTCGTGACGTTCGACCGCCCCGCCCAGCCAGACGACCCCTCCTCCGTCGTGAGCATTTCGATCGACAACGGCATCGGGGGGCGTCTGGCCACTTCACATCTCATCGAACTCGGGCACGAGCGCATCGCCTTCGTGTCCGCCTCGATCCGCTCCGTCAACCGCTCCGCCCGCTACCGCGGGTACTGCGAAGCGATTGAACAGGCAGGGATGTCCGTGGCCAGCATGCCGAGCTGGACGGGCGTCACCGCCGCAGAGTTCGGCGACGTCGAGGCGGCCGACGTAGGCCGCGCTGCGGCACACGCGCTCTTTGACGGATCAGGCCCCGCGCCCACCGCAGCAGTGGCCATCAACGACATCACCGCCCTGGGCTTCGCGCGCGGCTTGCGAGACATGGGACTGAAGGTTGGCGAGGACGTGTCAGTTATTGGCTTCGACGACATCATCCTGGCCGACCTCTACGACCCGCCGCTGACGACCGTGCGCCAGCCCATCGCGGACATGGCTCGCCTCGCAGTCGGCGAAGCTATTGAGCGCGCCGCCGCGGAGGATGAGCAAGCGGGCCGCTCGGTCCTCTTGCGCCCCGAGGTCGTCGTGCGCGAGTCGACTCAGCCCCCACGGAACGAGGGTCCCAAGCAACGCGCAAACGTGACAGCGCGAGAAGCCATCGGAAAGTAAGCGGAAGGGCCGGCCCACGGGCGCTCACCCACAGACTTTCGCGAAGCCAGATTCGCCCGCTAGCGGGCGGCGTTCAACGCTACTCGTCGTCCTCCGCGGACGGTGACGGCGATGGGCTTGCCTCGGCCAACGGGTTGTCCGGCAATTCTGCCGGGGCCAGCTGCGCCTCAATCAGATCCGCAGGCAGGCACTCGGCCTGGGCCGCAAGTTCAAGATCCGGATCAAGCTCGGTAGACAACGCCTCCCGCAGACCGGGGCTCTCCGCATACGCATCACCCAAGATGAGGTCCAGCGTGATGTCGTCACGGGTATCCAAGGTCAGCTCTGCGCCGTCGAACTGCACGGCGAGCGTGTATGCCTGGTGGACGCCATTTTCTCCAAAGAGAATCTCGACGGTGTCGGTATAGGTGCGCGGCCAGTTCTGAGTACCTGTGACCAGGAAGCCGCGCGATTCCAGCGCCGTGGCCGTCGTGCCTGCCAGGCCCTGGGCGTCGGTGGCGTTGTTGACGCGCACCACGACCTCTTCCGCAGGCAGCGGCGTCACACCAGCAGGAGGGCACACCAACTCGGTATCAACCTCGAACTCGCCCGCAGGGGTGTGAATGGCCGCCGTAAATGGTCCATCTGCGTCTCCGCGGTAGATCGCGAGAGCAGCAATGGTGAGGGCCGTGAGGAGAATCAGCGCAATGCCGAAGACGATCAGCTGCCGTTCCCGGCGACGACGACGCGTCACCGAGGCGCTCTTCGCGCCAGGCGTCGGTGCGTCGGTCACTGATCCCACCTCTGGACAGGCTTACGTCGTGGACGAAAGTGGCGGAGGATAGGGGATTCGAACCCCTGAGGGCTTTAACACCCAACACGCTTTCCAAGCGTGCGCACTAGGCCACTATGCGAATCCTCCAGGAGCCACGATGCTACCCGAGCATCGCCGGATGCTGAAATCACACCACCGCGCAAAGCCGCTAGACTATTCCCCGACCCCCCACGTGGCGATATCTCGCCCAACTCCCCCAGGGCAGGAATGCAGCAAGGGTAAGCGGGCTCTTTCGGGTGCGTGGGGGGTCCTTTTATGCCCTCTTGTAGGCACCCATGGTGAGCAGCGCCCACGCGCCTCCCAGCATCGGCCCGTGACCCAAGCATCGGCCCCTGTCTTTTCGCATGAACAGGGACTTACATCCCGCGCGCGCGCACGCGATGAGGCCTACCTTGGAATGAGTAGTCAAAGGAGACTGCACCAATTGAAGGGAACGATCATGGCCGACACATTCCGCGCAGCCGTCGTGACGAGTTTCGACGCGCCTCTCGACGTCAAGGACGTCGAGCTGCCCACCCCGGGCCCCTTCGAGGCCCTCGTCAAAGTCAAGTACTCGGGCGTATGCCACACAGACCTCCACGCTGCTGAGGGCGACTGGCCCGTCAAGCCCTCGCCCCCTTTCATTCCCGGCCACGAAGGCGTCGGTGAAGTCGTCGCAGTCGGCGACGCTGTCACCCGCGTGAGCGTCGGCGACACGGTCGGCAATGCCTGGCTGTGGAGCGCGTGCGGCGAATGCGAATTCTGCGAAGACGGCTGGGAGACCCTGTGCCTGCAGCAGAAGAACGGCGGCTACGCCGTGGACGGTTCGTTTGGCCAGTACATGCTGGTCGACTCGCGCTACTGCCCCGTCCTTCCCGAGGGCGTCGACCTCGCTGGCGCCGCCCCCATCCTGTGCGCCGGCGTCACGGTCTACAAGGGCCTCAAGCAAACCGACACCAAGCCCGGCGACTGGGTGCTGATCTCCGGCATTGGCGGCCTTGGCCACATTGCCGTCCAGTACGCCGTCGCAATGGGCCGCCGTGTGGTGGCCGTTGACGTCGACGACGCCAAGTTGGAACTGGCCAAGAAGCACGGCGCAGAGGTCGCGATCAATGCCGCGACTGCAACCGACGCCGTGGGTGAAATCCAGGCGGCTACCGGAGGCGGCGTGCACGGCGCGCTCGTCACGGCGGTCAACGGCAAGGCCTTCCCACAGGCGGTGAGCTCGCTGCGCCGCGGCGGCACCGTCTCTCTGGTGGGCCTTCCTCCCGAGCAGTTCCCCCTGGACATCTTCTCTGTGGTGCTCAACGGGTGGACCGTCCGCGGCTCGATCGTGGGAACCCGTCGCGACATGGACGAGGCCATCGGCTTCTTTGCCCGCGGCCAGATCAACCCCACCTACGCAGTGGAGCCACTGGACAACATCAACGACATTTTCTCGCGTATGCACGCCGGCAAGATCGACGGCCGCATCGTGATGGACATGAGCTGACCTTCTCTCTCAGTCAAGGCCGCGTCGAGCATTCGCTCGGTGCGGCCTTGATGCTTGTGGAGGGCCGATGCGTGTGTCACCGGGGACAGTTAGGCTCAGTCCCGTGAGCCAAGCCCTGTATCGCCGCTACCGTCCGGACGCTTTCGCCGATGTCGTGGGGCAGGAGCATGTCACGACGCCGTTGATGCAGGCGTTGCGCTCCGACAAGGTCAACCACGCGTACCTGTTCTCGGGACCGCGCGGATGCGGCAAGACAACCTCGGCGCGCATCCTGGCGCGTTGCTTGAACTGCGAGCAGGGACCCACCGATACGCCGTGTGGGACGTGCTCGTCCTGCGTCGAGTTGGCGCGCGGCGGTAGCGGGTCCGTCGACGTCGTCGAGATTGACGCCGCCTCGCATAACGGTGTCGACGACGCGCGAGAATTGCGCGAACGCGCGGCATTCGCGCCCGCCCGCGACCGCTACAAGATCTTCATCCTCGATGAGGCACACATGGTGACGACGCAGGGCTTCAACGCCTTGCTCAAGCTGGTCGAAGAGCCGCCTCCGCACGTGCGCTTCATCTTCGCCACGACAGAGCCGGACAAGGTCATCGGCACCATCCGCTCGCGCACCCACCACTATCCGTTCCGACTAGTGCCACCAAGCGTGCTGACCGAGTACCTCGAGACGCTGTGTGAGGCGGAGGGTGTGTCCGTGTCTGCAGGCGTGCTGCCGCTCGTGGTGCGCGCTGGAAGTGGCTCGGTGCGCGACACCTTGTCCGTGCTGGACCAGCTCATCGCGGGGTCCGACTCCGATGGCGTGACATACGAGCGGGCCATCGCACTGCTGGGATTCACCGACGCCACGCTGCTTGATGACGCCGTTGACGCGCTAGCCGCGTCCGACGGCGCTTCGCTGTTCCACGTGGTCGATCGCGTGATCTCGACCGGTCATGAGCCGCGCCGGTTCGTCGAGGACTTGCTCGAGCGCGTGCGGGACCTTCTGGTGCTGGCAGCGTCCGGCGCTGCGGGTGCAGGTGCGCTGGGCGAGGTGCCCGAGGACCAGCTGGAACGCATGCAGGACCAGAGCCGCCGCCTTGGACTTGCTCGGGCTTCGCGAGCCGGAGACCTCATCAATGACGCGCTGACCTCGATGGTTGGAGCAACATCACCGCGGCTTCACCTGGAGTTGCTGTGCGCTCGCCTCCTTGCGGCGGACTCTGCGCCTGCAGTGGAATCCAGCCGGGGCTCGGGTGCTGTTGCGCCGGCCGCGCCTGCTGCGGCACCATCCGACGGCGCGGGCCCTCAGGGCGGAGGCGCCCCGGCCGCACCGGCCGATGGCCTCACAGGCGCACAGCGCGCCAAGGCTGCTGTCGCAGCAGCTCGGCCCAAGGCCGGTGACGCACCGGGGGCAGCTCCCGCGGCCGCGGCGCCGTCGGTAGCCCCGGGGACTTCCTCCGGACCAGCCCCGTGGGACGAGCCCGACGAGGCGCCCCAGCCCGCCACGTCTTCACCAGCGGCGACTCAATCCGCGCCCTGGGACGACGAACCGGAGCCACCCCACGAGGACGCAACGCCTGCGGCACCGCAGCGCGCCACGCCGGACCCCCAGCCTGCGCCAGAACCGGTCGCCGAGCCTGCACCTGAGCCCGCGCCAGCCGCTGCTTCGGCCCCCGTCGGGGCGGCCCCGGCCACAGCATCGGCCGCAGCCATTCCTGCACCCAGCGGATCACCCTCCGGTGGCCCGGCAGGTGGCGCCGAAGACACCGAGCTCGTCCGCCGGCGCTGGAGTGAAGTCCTCGGGACCCTCGAGCGACGCCGCGTGACCTGGTCGATGGTGTCTCAGAGCGCGCAAGTAGCATCGGTCGAGGCGGGAGTCCTCACGCTCGCCTTCGACAACTCGGCGCTAGCGAATCGGTTTGGTGGTTCTCAGCACGCGGAGAACCTTGCCTTGGCCGTGCGCGAGACTCTCGGTCTCCAAGTCCGTGTCGAGGCGACCACCGGTCCCGTTGGCCGTTCAGCAGCCGCTGTTGCACCGGCGGCAGCCGCGAGCGCTCCTGCCGCGCCGAGCGCGAGTGGCGGCGCACGGGCTACAGTCGCCGCATCGGCGCCGGCTCCTGGCACGGCCCCTGAGCCGGAACCTGTGGAGCCTCCGCGGGACGAGCCACACTACGACGACGAGGTCGTCTCCGCGGACGACGAGGCCGCGCCGGACGCAACGCTGTCTGGCCAAGACGTTGTCGCGCAGATGCTGGGCGGAAGGGTCGTCGAGGACTAAAAGGACCGAAGGTCCGCGGTTTCTAATTTTTGTGGCTGATAGTTTTGGCGACATGAGCGCGCACGCATCCGGGGAGGGCACTAAGCCCCCCACTAAGTTCGAACTGCGCCGCAAGAAGACCCGTGCGGATCTCATTGTGTTGGGGCTGAACCGCTTCCCGCTCAAGGGTTACGGCTCCACCACCATCGAAGACATTGTGCGCGACTCCGGCTATACGCGCGGAGCCTTCTACTTCCACTTTGACTCCAAAGAAGAGTTCTTCATCGAGCTCCTGAGCAACCGGCCCCGCGAGCATGGCGACTGGCTGAGCGCGCTCGACAGCGACAACGTGACGGACTTGCGTTCCGCGCTCATCGCGATCGTCACGCACTTCGCGAAGTCCGAGTCGGACCAAGCAACGTGGACGCTCCTCACCGCAGAATTCGTCGACGCCAATCGCGACGACGCCGAACTCCTCGCCCCACTTCAAGGTCTGCACGAGGTGGCGGTGGCCCAGCTCGCACCCCTTGTAGAGGAGCTTGTTGATCGTGACTGGTGCCGAACCGACCTTTCAGCGAACAGTCTCGCATCACAGTTGCTGTCGATCACCGATGGGTTTACGTTGCGCCAGCGCCTCTTTGGCGCAGACATTGAGCCCATGCTCGACGTGTACGTCCGGGTGCTCGAGCCGCGCTAGCGCCCCAAGGTTGTGCGAGCCTGAACGCCGCTGTCACTAGGCACGCTTACGCTGGTGCCCATGTATGACGGCGCAGTGCAGGATCTGATCGACGAGCTGGGGCACCTTCCCGGCGTGGGCCCCAAGAGCGCCCAGCGCATTGCGTTCTATCTCTTGGCTGCGGACGGTGCCGATGTGAAGCGCCTCGCGGACTCCATCACGACCGTTAAAGAAAAGGTGCGCTTCTGTGACACCTGCGGCAACGTCGCTGAGTCCGAGCAATGCCGCATCTGCGCAGACCCTCGTCGCGCCGAAGACCTGTTGTGCGTCGTTGAGGAGCCCAAGGACGTGGTCGTCATTGAGCGCACCCGCGAATACCGGGGCCGCTATCACGTGCTTGGCGGGGCAATCGATCCGATGAATGGTGTGGGCCCGGATGATCTGCGCATCCGTGAACTGCTGACTCGCCTGAGTGACGGTGCGGTGCAGGAGATCATCATCGCGACCGACCCCAACATCGAGGGCGAAGCAACGGCGACCTACCTCACGCGGATGCTGGCGCCCATGGGCATCAAGGTGTCGCGTCTGGCCTCCGGTCTGCCTGTCGGCGGCGACCTGGAGTACGCCGACGAGGTCACCCTCGGCCGAGCCTTCGAAGGCCGCCGCACGGTCTCCTAACCCGCCACACCCACCCGTCCCTGCCCCCCGCTTCCCCTGGCCGTACATACACGGCGGGATTCCGGACTTACGGAGCTCACCGCCGTACTTTCTCGACGGTCTGCGGCCGGCGCGACGACAGCATCGGCCCTCCGCATGGCCCCCGGGCACGCGAAAGGCTCCCATGCCCTCCCGAAACCGTCGAAAACCGACGGCCAGGAGCGCGCAGGGGCCGATTCCCCGCCGAGTATGTACGGCCAGGCGGGAGGGCGCTGCGTTCGACGATCACGTGACCTTTCAGGCGTGTTGCCGGCTTAGGTCTCAACCACCGTGACATAGTGAGTAGACCGACTACATAGGCGTACCCGCACCCGAGGAGACACCATGCCCCGCAACCCGTCCGATAAGCGCGAGCGCCTCACAGCCGCCGCTATCCGCCTCGCCCGCACGCAGGGGCTCGAGGCGACCACCATCGCCGCGATCGCCGCTGAAGCGGACGTTCCGTCGGGAAGCGTCTACTACTACTTCAAGACCAAGGACGATGTGGCATCGGCCATCGTTGACGGGATTGCCGCAGCGCTAGCGAGCCAGGGCGCAGACCACGCCAACGGGTCCGATGCTCGCGACGCCCTCACAGCCTTCCTGTCGTCATACCTCGACGACACCGACACCACCGTCCAGTACGGCACGGTGCTGTCGGCTGCGGCACGGGTGGGGTCGGGCGCCGCGCACGCGCAGGTCTTGGGATGGCTCGCCGAGCGCTTCGAGGACCTCGGGTTCGCCGCCTCCGCCGCGTCCGCCAGGGCCCAGCACCTGCTCGCTGGAGTCGAAGGCGGGGCTGCGCTGGCATCGGCCCTGGGCGATGCCCAACCGCTCGAGCGCGAGGTCGCGCACCTCACTCGCTGGGTGGCCAACGCGAAGGCCTGAGGCGGCCGGCGAAAGCTCGTCTCGACCAGTGGAATAGGCCTACCTCCGCGTTATCACTACAATGGGGCGCGCGCCCGAGGCCGGGTGCGTCAACCCCTAAATCCCTACGGAGCTTTTCCATGCCGCTCGTGGTGCAAAAGTACGGCGGGTCCTCCGTGTCGGACGCCGAGGCGATCCAGCGCGTAGCCCGCCGCATCGTCGAGACCAAGCGCGCCGGCAACGATGTCGTCGTCGCCGTATCCGCCATGGGCGACACGACGGACGAGCTCCTCGACCTCGCGAACGCCGTCACATCAGACGCTGCGCCGCGCGAGATGGACATTCTGCTGACCGCGGGCGAGCGCATCTCCATGGCGTTGCTTGCCATGGCCATCCGCGAACTCGGCGTGGGCGCGCAGGCATTCACCGGCCCGCAGGCCGGCGTCATCACCACCGAACACCACGGCCGTGCCCGCATCATCGACGTCGCTCCAGGACGCCTCCAGAAGGCTGTCGCTGACGGCGACGTGGCGATCGTTGCCGGTTTCCAGGGTCTTCACCCAGAGACCCAGGACGTCACGACCCTTGGCCGCGGCGGCTCCGACACTACCGCCGTCGCCCTCGCTGCCGCCCTCAACGCGGATGTCTGTGAGATCTATACGGACGTCGACGGCGTGTTCACCGCGGACCCCCGCATCGTCCCGTCTGCCCGCAAACTTGACCGCGTCTCCTACGACGAGATGCTCGACCTGGCCGCCTCCGGCGCGAAGGTCCTCATGCCGCGTTGCGTCGAGTACGCGCGGCGGTTCGACGTTCCCATCCACGTGCGCTCCTCCTTCTCAGGTCTTGAAGGAACCTGGGTCACGGGAGACACTGCTGAAGGAGAAGACATGGAAGACCCGATCATCGCCGGCGTGGCGCACGACCGTTCCGAGGCCAAGATCACGGTCATCGGCGTTCCCGACGTGCCCGGCTCGGCCGCGCGCCTGTTCGAGGCCGTCGCCACCTCCGACGTCAACATCGACATGATCGTGCAGAACGTCTCCGCGACGGTCACCGGCGTGACGGACATTTCTTTCACGCTGCCTGCGGACTCGGTCCCGCGCGCGACGAAGGCCATCGAGGCGGACCGCGACGGCATCGGCTATGCCGACCTCACCACGGACGACACGATCGGCAAGATCTCCCTGGTAGGCGCCGGTATGCGCTCCAACTCCGGTGTCTCCGCGAAGTTCTTCACCGCGCTGCGCGACGCCGGTATCAACATCGAAATGATCACTACCTCTGACATCCGCATCTCCGTGGTCACCCGCGCTGAGAAGCTCGATGAAGCTGTGCGCGCCGTGCACAGCGCCTTTGACCTTGACTCGAATGACGGCGACGCCGTTGTGTACGGAGGAACTGGACGATGACCCTCACCATTGCAGTCGTCGGCGCGACCGGCATGGTCGGCACCGTCATGCGCTCCCTTGTGGCCGAGCGCTTACCCGACGCGAACATCCGCCTGTTCGCCTCATCGCGCTCCGCGGGCAAGAAGCTCGAGCACCTTGGCTCCGAAATCACCGTCGAGGACATCGCCTCGGGCGACTACGACGGCATCGACATCGCAATCTTCTCTGCCGGTGGCGGCCCCTCGAAGGAGTTTGCCCCCAAGTTCGCAGCTGCCGGCGCCATCGTCGTCGACAACTCGAGCGCCTGGCGCTCCGACCCAGACGTGCCGCTCGTGGTGTCCGAGGTCAACCCCGAGGCCCTGAACGACATCCCGAAGGGCATTGTCGCGAACCCCAACTGCACCACGATGGCCGCGATGCCGACCCTCAAGGCGCTTCACGCAGAGGCCGGCCTTCGCCGCCTCGTAGTGTCGACCTACCAGGCCGTTTCCGGCTCGGGCGTCGCTGGCGTCGAGGAACTCGCCACCCAGGCACGCGCGGTGATTGACGATGTCGAGGGCCTCGCCCGCGACGGCGGCGCCGCGGACTTCCCCGAGCCCGCCGTCTACACCGAGCCCATCGCCTTCAACGCACTGCCGCTCGCCGGTGGATACGTCGAGGACGACTCCAACGAGACGGTCGAGGAGCGCAAACTCGTCGACGAGTCGCGCAAGATCCTCGGCCTGCCCGACCTGCGCGTCTCCGGAACCTGCGTGCGCGTCCCCGTGTTCTCGGGTCACTCGCTTTCAGTCAACGCGGAATTCGACCGCCCGCTATCGCCAGCCCGCGCCTACGAGATCCTTGCTGAGGCGCCCGGCGTCGAGGTGGAGGAAGTGCCGACCCCGCTCAAGGGCGCAGGCCAGGACACCACGTATGTGGGCCGCATCCGTGCGGACCAGGGCGTCGACGACGGCCGCGGCCTCGCGCTGTTCATCGTGGGCGACAACCTGCGCAAGGGTGCCGCGCTCAACGCGATTCAGGTGGCCGAGCTGGTTGCCGCGAAGATCGCTGGCTAAACCCTCAAAACCACGTCTTCACAGCATCGGCCCTTATCCCTCGCGGGGTGAGGGCCGATGCTTTTCCCGCCGTGGCAGCGCTAGGAACCCAAGGGGTCGGTCAGCAGCGGCGTAAAGGCCAGCTCGGCAGCGCCGACCAGCATCAGGTCCTCGCCCAGCGAGTCACGAACCAGAATGAGGTCGTCGGCAAGCGGCGCGAACGCGAGGTCCTCAACGCGCTGCAGGAGCACCTCGGAGCGCAGCTCGAAAATCGCGGCGAGGAAGCCGCCAAGGATGACGGCCTGTGGGTTAAACACCGACATGTGGGACGCGATGGCGCCAGCAAGGTGTTCGATCTGCCGATCAATCTCCGTAGCAACGGCCCCGTCGTCGACGGCCGCGAGCGATGACGACACGTCAGAGAAGACGAGGCCTGTGGGAGCGGCGGCCTCTTGCAGGCGCGCGAAGCGGACCTCGGTTTCGAGACATCCGTGGCGCCCGCAGTGGCACAGCGGGCCCGCGGAGTCCACGACCGTGTGGCCGAGCTCGCCCGCGTAGCCGTCGGCCCCGCGCATCACGGCGCCCTCCGCGATGATCGCGCCACCAATACCGGAAGCGGATCCGTTTAAGTAGAAGTACGTCGACAGGTCGCGACCCGTTCCAAAGGCGGCCTCGGCGATGAGTCCCACCGTGGCGTCGTTGTCGATGAATGCCGGGACGCCAAACGCATCGGACAGGAGCCCCGCATAGTCAACCCCATGCCAGTCCAGGTGCGGCGACCGGGTGATCACACCATCGGCGGGCCGGACAAGACCGGGGACGGCTGCACCAACTCCAACGACGCGCTTCACTTCGGGGTGCTGGGCGCGCAGGTCGCGGACGGCCTCGACGGCGATCTGGACACTCTGCTCAGGCCCAGGAAGGCTGGGTACGGCGACGCGGCGACGCGCCAGAACGTGGCCGCCCATGCCTACGAGCGCCACCTGAACGGCGTCCACATCGGGGTTGACGGCAATGGCGGCGAGTCCGGGATCCGGGGTCACGCGCGGACTAGGACGGCCCACCGTTCCGGACAGAGCCTGGACTTCGCGGACCAGTCCGGCGTCAGCTAGATCGGTCACAAGCGCGCCCACCGTTGAGCGGTTCAGACGCGTCATGCGCGTGAGCTCGGCGCGCGAAATGCCTGGGTGGTGGTGGGTTAAGGACAACAGGAGCGACAGGTTGTGCTGTCGCGTCGACTCGTTGCGGCTGCCGCGCACAGCGGCGTACGTCGGTAGATCTTCTCGGGAGTCCATGTGCTCTCCTAGCGTTGCGATGTAGCCCACCCCATTTTGGTCAGTATCTCGCACTTGCATTTTGTTGCCATTCACAACCTATACTGGGCATGTCAACGTTGACCCCTACCGAGGAGCACACACATGTCACTCACCCCTACACCCGCCGACAAGTTCTCGTTTGGACTCTGGACCCTCGGCTGGGAAGCCCAGGACCCCTTCGGCGGCCCCACCCGTCCTCGCCTCGACACGGTGGAGGCCATTCACGGTCTCGCCGACGCCGGCGCATGGGGCATCACCTTCCACGATGACGACGTCTTCCCCTTCGGCGCCTCGGACGCCGAGCGCGACAAGGCGATCTCCGACCTCAAGGGTGCCTGCACCGACACCGGCCTGGTCGTCGAAATGGTCACCACCAACCTCTTCAGCCACCCAGTCTTCAAGGACGGCGGCTTCACCTCGAACGACCGCGGCGTGCGTCGCTTCGCACTTCGCAAGGTGCTGCGCAACATCGACCTGGCCGCAGAGCTGGGCGCAACCACGTTCGTGATGTGGGGCGGCCGCGAGGGCGCTGAGTACGACTCCGCCAAGGACATCAACGCCGCTCTTGAGCGCTACCGCGAGGCCGTCAACCTGCTCGGCGACTACGTCACCGATAAGGGCTACGACATCAAGTTCGCGATTGAGCCCAAGCCCAACGAGCCCCGCGGCGACATCCTGCTGCCCACGGTCGGCCACGCGCTTGCCTTCATTAACTCGCTCGAGCGCCCCGAGCTCGTCGGCCTGAACCCCGAGACCGGCCACGAGCAGATGGCGGGCCTGAACTTCACCGCCGGCATCGCCCAGGCGCTGTACCACGACAAGCTTTTCCACATCGACCTCAACGGTCAGCGCGGCATCAAGTATGACCAGGACCTCGTCTTCGGTCACGGTGACCTGCACAACGCGTTCTCGCTCGTGGACCTGCTTGAGCACGGCAGCCCCAACGGTGGCCCCGCATACGACGGCCCTCGCCACTTCGACTACAAGCCCTCGCGCACCGAGGACAGCAAGGGCGTGTGGGAGTCCGTGCGCGCCAACATGCAGATGTACTTGCTCCTCAAGGAGCGCGCTGCCGCATTCCGCGCGGACCCCGAGGTCCAGGAGGCACTGCAGGAGGCCAAGGTTCTCGAGCTCGGCCAGACCACGCTGGGCGAGGGCGAGTCCTATGACGACCTGCTCGCAGACCGCGGCTCCTTCGAGGACTTCAACGCTGACGCCTACTTCGGTGGCAACGGCTTTGGCTTTGTGCGCCTGCAGCAGCTGGCGTCCGAGCACCTCCTGGGCGCGCGGGGCTAACCGATGACTCTTGTTGCTGGCATCGATTCGTCGACGCAGAGCTGCAAGGTCGTAGTCCGTGACCTGGCCACCGGTGAGGTGGTCAGGTCCGGGCGCGCCTCGCACCCCGACGGCACGTCCGTTGACCCCTCCGCATGGTGGACCGCGCTCCAAGAGGCGGCCGATGCTGCTGGCGGCTTGAAGGACGTCGGCGCTGTCTCGATCGCGGGCCAACAGCACGGCATGGTTGCATTGGACGCGCACGGTCACGTGGTGCGCGACGCCCTGCTGTGGAACGACACCCGCTCGGCGGATGCGGCATCGGATCTCATCGAGGAATTTGGGGCCGATGCCCTGGTCACCCGGACGGGTTTGGTTCCGGTGGCATCGTTCACCTCGACCAAGCTCCGGTGGCTCCGCGATGCCGAGCCGGAAAATGCGGCACGGGTTGCCGCCGTTGCGTTGCCTCACGACTGGCTGACGTGGCGTCTGCGTGGCTATGGCCCGGCGGAAGAGTCGCCGTTTGGTCCCGACTTTGGGGAACTGACGACCGACCGGTCCGACGCTTCCGGCACCGGCTACTGGGACCCCGCCACGGGCGACTACGACCGCGACCTCCTCGTCGCGGCCCTCGGTCACGACGTGGCGCTCCCACGCGTGCTGGGTCCTGGCGAGGCTGCCGGTCGCGGCATTGCTGGGGTCGCTGCGGAGACGGCCGATGTTGTGGTTGGCCCTGGTGCCGGCGACAACGCGGGTGCCGCACTGGGCCTGGGAGCCGCTGAAGGTGACGTGGTCGTGTCGATTGGCACCTCAGGCACCGTCTTTGGTGTGTCACCCACAGTGGCGCAGGACGCTTCCGGAGCGGTGGCAGGTTTTGCCGACGCTTCGGGACAGTTCCTGCCGCTGGTCGCAACGCTCAATGCTGCTCGCGTGCTGGACTCCTTCACCCGGATTTTGGGCGTGGACCACGAGGAGCTCGGAACGCTCGCGCTTGCGGCTAACCCCGGTGCCGATGGCGCCGTGTTGACGCCGTACTTCGCGGGCGAACGCACTCCGAACCTGCCTGACGCGACAGCCAGCCTCACGGGCCTCACACTCGAGTCGACGACGCGTGAGAACCTCGCGCGTGCCGCCATCGAGGGCATGTTGTGCGGACTGGCCGACGGGCTGGATGCCGTACGCGCACAGGGCCTCACACCCAAGCGCCTGCTGTTGGTCGGCGGCGCTGCTCAGAATGAAGCAGTTCAGCAGATCGCCGCACAGGTGTTCGACGCACCCGTCGAGATCCCGGAGCCCGGCGAGTATGTCGCATTCGGCGCCTCGGTGCAGGCGGCCTGGGCACTGACCGGCGAGCGTCCCGCATGGGAGATCACCGTCACGGCGGCACCCCAGCAAGACACTCGCCCTGTGATCCGCGAGCAGTACGCCAAGGCGCGTCCGATCGGCTAATTGCATCGCCTTGAGCGCCACAATGGAGCAGGGGCCGCCACTTTCGAGAGAAGGTGACGGCCCCTGCTCCATGTCACGAGGGCGTCTTGGGTCTTAGCCCCGTGGCGGCTCGTACAAACTCCGCTCGGCGAACGCCGAGGCGTCGGGCCGCCCGTCGTCTTCGGCGGCGTCTACCTCGTCAACCGCCCCATCGGAGCCCGCACCGTCCGTATCTGCCCCGGGGAGACGCGGCCCCAGCACGTTGATCACGATTGCAGCGCCGACGAGCGCCGCGGCGACGTAGAGCGGGATCTGGACGACCGCGTAGAGCGCAGCGTGGACCGCCGTCACCCATCCGGGAATGCTCCCGAATATCTCGTCGGTCAGCCTCGAGTTGGTGAACGCGTTGAGGAGCGCATTCTGCGCAACGGCAGCAACCACGCTGACAACAACCAGCCCCCCGGCCCACCACAGGCATTTCTTCGCAGCCTGTTCCATCGTTCCTCCCCTATGAGTTGTGGCACGCCACTTCACTGTAAGGGACGTGAACAACAGCGCACTGCGGGAGGGGGAAAACAGAAGGGCCGATGCCGGGGTCACCCGGGCATCGGCCCTTCTGCATTGGTCGGGGTGACAGGATTTGAACCTGCGACCTCGTCGTCCCGAACGACGCGCGCTACCAAGCTGCGCCACACCCCGAAATTCAGCCGTGCCAGGATACCTGATGGCTGGCGTGCGGCCTAACTGGGCCGAGGCATCAACGTCAGCATCGTGGCCTCGGGCCTGCAGGCGAACCTGATGGGCGCATATGGCGACGTTCCCACGCCTGCGGATACGTGCAGCCATGCGCTGTCTTCGCCACCGGGAGCGTCAGGACGAGCTCCGGGCCAGCCGTGCAGACCGGAAGCCCTTGACGTGTCGAGATCGCAATTTGTGACGAGCGCACCCATGCCCGGCACGCAGACCTGTCCGCCGTGGGTGTGGCCGGCGATCAGGACCTCGGCGCCGTCGCCGCGCAGGGCACCGAGCGCGCGCAGGTACGGAGCGTGCGTGACGCCGATGCGCAGGTCGCCACGGTCTTTGTCGGGCGCGGGCATCGCGTCACGTTCGAGGTGCGGGTCGTCCAGCCCCACGAACGACAGCGTCGACCCCATGATCTCGAGCGATCCACGGTCGTTGTTG
This sequence comes from Demequina flava, assembly GCF_000975035.1. Classification (GTDB taxonomy): domain Bacteria; phylum Actinomycetota; class Actinomycetes; order Actinomycetales; family Demequinaceae; genus Demequina; species Demequina flava. The sequence goes on from NZ_BBRA01000001.1 coordinate 976,850, forward strand.
AGGTTCAGCCAACCAGCGTCCGCCATTCCTGCCGTGAGGGCCTCAATGTCGTGCTCGGCCTCGTCGCCGCGAACCTTCGTCGGCGACGAGAAGTACGTGAACGGATTCTTCGGTCGCGGCGCGTAGTAGTCATTCGAGCCGTGCACAAAGACACCGGGAAACTCGAGCAACGGCTCAAGGGCGTTGAGCACGGTCGGAACCGCGTCAATGTCAGCGAGGTTGTCACCGGTATTGATCACGAGGTCAGGGCGGAAGGATGCGAGCGAACGCACCCAGGCCGCCTTACGACCCTGACCTGGAGTCATGTGCAAGTCGGAAACGTGCAGGACCCGCACGGGCCGCGAGCCCGGCTTCAACACCGGCGCCGAGACCTGGCGAACGGTAAAGGCCTGCGCCTCCGCCAATCCCCATGCCAACGCTCCGGCTGCGACGACGCCCGCCGCTGTGACGACGCGCTTCATCGTTCAGCCTTCCTGTCTATGCAACGTTCGTGGGGCTTAAGCCCATCAGTCATCGTCGTTGCGACCGTTGCCGTTACCATTACCGCCGCCTTCGCCGTCAGGCAAAGGGCACGGCTCGTTGGAGTCTTCGTTCCACCAATCGCTGTCATCGGCACACTGCTCACCATTGTCCTTGTCGTCGTCCTTCTCCTGCTCGACCCAGCCGTTGGGCGGGTTGGAACTGAATTCAGACGGAGGCCAAGTGCTACCCCAGTAGTCGTCGGGCGCCTTGCTCTTGTCCCAACCCTCAGGCCAGTTGGTCCACCAGCCCGGGTACTCGTCAGTCGACAGCTGGATCGTAATGGTCGATCCGGGCGTCATCATGGAGCCAGCTGCGGGCGTCTGCGTCATGACGGTGCCGGCCTCGACGTTAGGCGCAATCACCTTGGAGTCGGAGACCTTCAACAGGAATCCGCCCTCGTTGGACTGCTGGCGCGCCCACCACTCAGTCGATCCGGTGACGGTCGGGACGCGGACGGGAACACCGTTGAGGATCTCGTCGGTGGGCTCGTCGAAGCCCTGAATCGCTTCGCCCTCGAGTGCGCGGCTCATGTAGTTCGACCAGGTCGGTCCTGCGATCGTGGAGCCGTACACGTAGTTGTACCAGCGGTCGTTGATCGTCACGAACTGCTGCTCAACGTCCTCATCGGGGTTGCCCAGCCAGAACACCGAGACCAGCTGCGGCGTGAAGCCCGCGAACCAGGTGTGGGTGTTGTTGTTCGCGGTTCCGGTCTTACCGGCGGAGGGACGGCCCCCGTCGAGCGGGAAGTACCGGCCCGAGCCCTCCGTCATGACGCCCTGCATCGCGTAGGAAACACCGGTAGCGGTCTCCTCGGAGATCGCCTGGCGGCAGTCCTGCTGCGGGACGGCAAGCTCGTTGCCCTCGGCGTCGGTGATCGACTTGATCGCCAGCGGCTCACAGTGCACGCCGTCGTTGGCGAAGGTCTGGTAGACCTCTGCCATCGTCAGCGGCGAGGAGTTCTGCACGCCCAGCACGGAGGACGGCACGAGCTCGAAGTCGGCGCCATCGGCACGCTCAAAGCCCAGGGCCTCGGCGGTGTCACGCACGTCGCACAGGTCCAACTGGCTAGCCATCGCTGCGTACGCGGTGTTGATGGAGTCTGCAGTGGCCTGCATGACTGTCATCTGGCCACGGTTGTCGGAGTCGACGTTGCCGGGCTTCCACTGCTGGTTGACGAGTACGGGGCCTTGGCAGGTCTCAGTCCAGTTCTCACTGGTCCATTCCTGCTGCTGACCAGAGACGTACTGGTTGAGTGAGTGGTCTGTTTCCAGCCACTCCGCGAGAATCACGGTCTTGAAGGTCGATCCTGGTGAGAAGCCCTTGGAGCCGCCCCACTCGCGGTCGACGGCGTAGTTGATCGACGTGGAGTTCTCCGCCTCGGCAGAGGGGTCAAAGACGCGGTTTTGCGCCATCGACACGATCTCACCGGTGGAAGGCTCGAGCGCCACCATCGCCATTGCGAAACCATTGGGGTCATCGGCGGGGAGCGAGGCATACAGTTCCTCGTTCGCGGCGCGCTGCTTATCGATGTCGAGGGTGGTGACGATGTCGAGGCCACCCTTGAGGAGCAGGTCGCGGCCGTTCAGTCCGTCCGAGTTAAAGACCTCGTCCTTAGCGATCACCTTGGTGACGTAGTCGCAGAAGAAGGGAGCGTCCTGCGAGGCTGCGCATGACGACAGCGGGCGCGAGACGTCGAGGGTGTCCGCAACGGGCACGGCCTCGTACTCGTCGAATTCTTCCTGCGTGATCATGTCCTGTTCGAGCATGGTGCCCAGCACGGTGTCGCGGCGGGTTTCCGACGCTTCGTAGTTGTCGGCGCCATCCTCAAACGTGCGCGTGGGGTCCCACTTCGAGGGGTTCTGGGTAATACCAGCGATCGTCGCGGCCTCGACAGCGTTGAGTTCCTTCGCCGGCTTCGAGAAGTAGTACTGGGCTGCGGCCTCGACGCCATAGATGTTGGGGCCGAACTGCGCGATGTTGAGGTACTGCGCGAGGATCTCTTCCTTCGCGCAGTCGACCTCCGGCGCGGCGGTGCACTCGTTGCCCAATGAGGCGGTGAGGTTCTCTTCGAGCCCGAGCGCCAGGCGCCACTCGCGAATCTTTCGCGAAAGCGACACCTCGGTAGCGGCTTCGGCCGCGTCATCGTCGTCCGCGTTCTCCGCGGCGGTGCGCAAGGTGTTCTTCACCAGTTGCTGGGTGAGGGTCGAAGCACCGGGAGAGGAGTCGGTCGTGAGGTTGGTCCGCACTGCGGAAACCAGGCCCTCGCCGTCAACCCCGTTGTGCTCCCAGAAGCGCTTGTCCTCAACCGCCACGATCGCCATCTGCATCCACGGCGAGATCTCCTCAAGCGGGACCACAATGCGGTTCTGGTCGTAGAACGTCGCGAGCAGGGTGGTGCCGTCGGAAGCGTAGATGTTGGACTGCTGAGGCAGGCTGACGTCCTGAAGTTCCGTCGGCAACTCTTCGAAGAGCTCTGCCGTGCCGGAAGCTGCGGAACTCGCGACCGTCGCTGCAGGCAGCGCGATACCAGCGAGCAAGAAGCCGCCGATGACCGAGAACGCGACGAACATCATCAGCGCGGTCACCAACTGCGTTACGGTCACGCGACCGTCTCGGCGCGCGTGATCAGACGTGAAAAAACCCATGAACCTACCTTACGTTGCCCGTGTAACGCTCCACAGCCCCCAAACGTTTCCCACTGGTGCGCGATACGCTCGTCACATGACGACCTGGGAATACGCGACTGTGCCGCTGATCGACCACGTGACCAAGCAGATCCTCGACCAATGGGGCGAGGACGGGTGGGAGCTCGTCCAGGTGATCTCAGGCCCCACGGGAGGCCTGGTGGCCTATCTTAAGCGACCCAAGGCATGAGCGCATCGGCCCGTCTTGAGGCCCTAGGGCTCACCCTGCCGGAGGTCGCTACGCCCGTCGGCACTTACGTGCCCGCAAAGGCGCATGGCGACCTCGTATACACGTCGGGTCAGTTACCGCTCGTCGATGGCGAACTGCTCGCGGTCGGAGTTGTGGGTCAGCGCTCGGGCGACGTGAGCCCTGAGCGAGCGCTCGAGTGCGCGCGCGCCTGCATCCTCAACGCTTTGGCCGCCGTCGCGAATGCATCTGGTGGTCTCGACTCGATCGTCTCCATCGTGAAGATCACGGGCTTTGTCGCCTCGGCACCGGGATTCACTGCTCAGCCCGCGGTCATCAACGGCGCGAGCGGAGTCCTCGCGGATGTGTTCGGTGAGTCGGGACGCCACGCGCGCTCCGCCGTGGGCGTCGCGTCACTTCCGTTGGGTGCACCCGTAGAGATTGAACTGATCGCACAGGTACGCACGCTGGCATAGGGCCGATGCTCGGCGCGGCAACGATCGTTGCCGCGCCTTTGGAGCAGGTCTAGCGGGCGCGGGCTCGCAGGCGATCGGGCTCGTAGACATCGACGGCACCAATGTGGACGTCGATCCAGCCACGGCTGGCGAAGTCTGCGAGAGCCTTGTTCACGGTTTCACGTGAAGCGCCCACGAGTTGAGCCAGCTCCTCCTGCGTCAGCCCGTGACGCACCGTCACGTGGCCACGCTCCATGCGTCCAAAGCGCTTGCCCAGGTCCAGAATCGCGTTCGCGACGCGCCCTGGGACGTCTGAGAAGACAAGGTCAGCCATCGCGTTCGACAACCGACGGATGCGCTGAGCCAAAGCCCTGTTGAGGTGGTGGCCCATCTCCAGGTGGTTCTCGAGCCAGTGATCGAGCCCGTCCTTGGGCAGCTCGTACAGCACCGAGTCCTCGACTGTGTGAGCGCGCGCAACAGTGGGGCCGGGGTCGAAGACCGTGAGCTCGCCGAGCATGTCGCCCACGCCAAGAAGGCCGAGCAAGTTTTCGCGGCCATCGCGGGCGGTGCGGGCCATCTTGACCTTGCCCTTGACGATGACGTACATCGTCGCGCCCTCTTCGTTCTCGTTGAAGATGATGGTGCCGCGCGGCATCTCACGCCGCGTCATCTCGCTGATCAGCGCCATCGCACTGGCAGGATCCATCGTGGCCATGAGCGGAGAGGACCGCAGCAGTTGCTCCTCGCGAGTCATCTCAACCATCGTGGCCGCTCCGTGCGTCCATGCGATGCTGCTCACCGAGAGCCTTCACCATCTGTGCTGTCACCGTCTCCACATTCCTCGCCACTCGCGTCTCGTACGACTCTAGCCGGGAGTCGAGCGCAGCGAGGGTCTCGACACTGCTCGGCGTGGCAGATGGCGGCTCAGGCCACACCGCATCGGACAACTCCCCAGAAGTCGGGGCGTCGGCTGCCAACGCTTCCCAAGCATCGGCCAGACCCAATCGATCAAGTTCCTCAGCATCGGTCAATTGCGCAACCTCGAGGCCCCGGCGCGCCTGCACCAGGCTCCTCCACCAGCGCACGCGCGCCAACTCGCGCCGCATCTCCTTGCGGCTGTGGCGTAGCTGCGCAACGACAGCATCGGGCGTGGCCAACAATCACCTCCGGGCGGGACTGGTGGAGCACAACGCTCCAACACAGGCGTTATCGGCCGATGCTGGGCGCCCCTTGAGCGGTCACCTAGGGTATGTGGATGGCTTCCCGCACCCCGCTGACTGTTGCGACAACAGACATGGAGGCGCCGCCGGTGGCGCTGACCCGCCGCGCACGGGCCATTAACCGCGCGCTCGCCGAGGTCTACCCCGATGCGCACTGCGAATTGGACTACGAGACGCCGTTCCAGCTCCTGGTTGCCACGGTGCTCAGCGCGCAGTGCACCGACGTGCGGGTGAACCAAGTCACGCCGGGCTTGTTCTCGGTGTATCCGGATGCGCCGTCCATGGCCGCAGCCGATCGCGACCGGCTCGAAGCGCTCATCAAGTCCACCGGGTTCTATCGCTCCAAGGCCGAGTCGCTGCTGGGGCTGTCGGGGGATCTCGTCGAGAAGTACAACGGTGAGGTGCCGGGGCGTTTGAAGGATCTCGTGACGCTGCGCGGCGTGGGACGCAAGACCGCGAACGTGGTGCTTGGCAACGCCTTCGATGTGCCCGGGATCACGGTGGATACGCACATGGGCCGGCTTGCGCGCCGGCTGGGGCTCACGGTCAACGAGGACCCCGTCGTTGTGGAACGCGAGCTGATGGCGCTCATTGAGCGTCGCGAGTGGACGCTGTTGTCGCACCGCGTGATCTTCCATGGGCGCAGGCGCTGCAAGGCACGCAAGCCCGAATGTGGCGCGTGCGAGATCGCGGCACTGTGCCCCAGCGCTCCGGGCGCCAAGGTTCGCGCCTAGCGCGCTTCGCGTGCACTTTCGCGCCCACGCCGGGCCTTCTCCCGCCGTCTGTGGGCCCTAGTAGGACATGAGGGCCACTCGAAGCGATACGAGTGGCCCTCATGTCCTACTAGGACGCACCGGAGGGGACCCCGAACGGGCGCCTAGGAGTCGGAGCCGCCCTTGGAGCCCTCAGCGTCCGTGGATTCGCCTGGGGCTTCACCGTGCTCTTCGCGGTGCAGCTCCTCAACGTCGATCACTTCTGCCTTGCGGCCGTGCTTGTTGGCGAGCTGGCGTGCATGCTCTTCCTTGATCGGAGTCGAGCGCTTCGCATACAGATTGCGGTAGTAGCGGTCACGCCAGACCAGGATGAGCACACCAATCAGTGCGGACGCGAGCGACGCGAACAGCACGGACATCTTTACTTCCTCGACCCGCTCGCCGCTGAATGCGAGCTCTCCGATCAGGAGCGACACGGTGAAGCCAATACCGGCAAGAGAGCCCATGCCGAGCACGTCCCACCACGACAGGCCTCGGTCGAGTTTGGCCTTCGTGAACGTTGCGACAAGGAAGGTCGCCAGGAAGATACCGAGCGGTTTACCAATCACCAGACCAGCGGCCACACCCTGTGCAACCGGGTCACTCACAGCGACGGAGATGGTCTCGGAGTTGATCGTGACACCCGCAGCGAACAGCGCGAACACCGGCACGGCGACACCGGCGGAGATGGGACGCCACATGTGCTCCCAGTGCTCGGCCATGCTGTGCTTCTCACCCTTGCGAGCAATCGCGGGCACCATGAGACCCAGCGCCACACCGGCAATCGTGGCGTGCACACCGGAGGCGTGCATCATCGCCCAGGCCACCACACCGAGCGGGATCATGATCCACCAGTGCGTAATGCCCTTACGAGCCAGGAAGCCGAACAGCAGGATTACGGCCGCGGAGGCCAGCAGCCACAGGAAGCTCACGTCATCGGTGAAGAACACGGCGATGATCATGATCGCCAGGAGGTCGTCCACGACTGCGAGGGTCAGCAGGAATGCACGCAGCGCGGCAGGGAGCCAACGGCCCACCACGGCGAGCACTGCGATTGCGAAGGCGATGTCGGTGGCGGTCGGAACTGCCCATCCGTCCATCGAGCCGCCGTCCTGCAGGTTCACCACGACGTACAGCGCCGCAGGCACCACCATGCCGCCAACAGCGGCGACGATCGGCACAACGGCCGTCGACGGCTTGCGGAGCTCTCCGGCGACAATTTCGCGCTTGAGTTCAAGTCCGATGACAAAGAAGAAGATCGCCAGCAGGCCGTCCTTGGCCCACGTGTCCACAGAGAGGTGGAGATGCGCCCACTCTGGACCGAACTGGAAGTCCTTGATATCCGTATAGGAGTCCGCCCACGCGGAGTTGGCCCACACGAGCGCGATCACGGTACCGATCAGCAGCAGGATTCCGCCGGCGCGCTCGGTGCGGAGGATGTCCGCGAGGTTGCGCTCGGTTGACGGTGTGAGTCGCGAGAAAAGTCGCGTGGGGCTGTTGCCGGCCATGGAGAACTGGTCCGTTCGCTCGGGGTGCGGGTGAACGGGGTCCAGACTACCTAGACGTGCGGTTGGGTGACGACTCTTTCTTGTCCGTCTTCGCCGCGGGCTTGGGCGGCGGTGGATCAAAGCGGTAGCCAACGTTGCGCACGGTGCCGATGAGCTGCTCGTGCTCAGCACCCAACTTTGCGCGCAGGCGTCGCACGTGCACGTCCACCGTGCGCGTGCCGCCGTAGTAATCGAAGCCCCACACTTCCTGGAGCAGCTGATCGCGCGTGTAAACGCGGCCAGGGTGCTGCATCAGGTACTTCAGGAGCTCGAACTCCTTGTAGGTGAGGTCGAGGGGGACACCCTTGAGGCGTGCGGTGTAGCCGCCCACGTCAACAGTGAGGTCGCCCTGAGAGAACTCGACTGCCTTCTCAAGCGGATCTTCCTGATTGGCCCGGCCCATCAGCAGCCGGATGCGCGCCTCAACCTCTGCGGGCACGGCATCTGACAAGACCACGTCATCGGCGCCCCAGTCGGCGTTCACGATCGACAGTCCGCCCTCACGCAGCACCAGCAACATCGGTGCGGTGACACCCGTCACCTGAACCAACTTGCAGTCGGAGCGAGCTTGGGCGAGATCGTGCCGGCCGTCCACGATCAAGACGTCAGCATCGAAGGCGTCAAGCATCGCGGTGGGGTCCGGCGGAAGCGCTCTCACGCGGTGCGCCAGCAATCCGAGCGCGGGCAGGACATCATCCGCCCCATCCGGGGATGGGGTCAGCACCAGTAGGTCTGCCATCACGTGCCCTCCGTCTTGGGGCTTACTGTAGCGGCAGGAACTCTGCGACACTAAACCCCATGAATCCCACGACACGTGCGTCGATCACCGCTGTCGCCGCCGCTGTCGTGGCTGGCGCAGGTGTCGCAGGCACCCGTTGGCTAGCCCTCGGAGTCGCCGTCATCATGGCTTTCATGGCCGTGGGTTGGCCCCGACTTCTCCGTGTCGCACACCCCAAGGTCAGTACCGGCGTGATCGCGCTCGGTTCGCTGATCTCCCTGGCAGCCGTCGCGCTCGGCCGTAATGAGCCCTTCCTGCGCTACATGGCGGTGGCCCTTGCCGCCATCACCATCGCGGCGCTTCTGACGGAGGTCTTCTACCCCAGCCCCCGCGGGCGCGCCGTCACCGCGATTAGCGCCACGGCGGCAGGCGGAGCGATCGCTGCGACCGGCGCCGCCTGGGTAGCCGTGAACCGCACGGCGGGCGCGGAGGACCTGGTCGTGGCAGCCGCAGCATCGCTGGCCGTCGCAGCCGTGGCATCGGTCCTGACCCGTAGCGGCAACGTCAACGGCATCCTTGCGCTCATCGCGGGCCTCATCACGGGATCCGCGCTCGGTTTCCTGTTCACCTCGATGCCTTGGTACGCGGGGGCACTCGTCGGCGTCGTCGCCGGCGGCGCGGTCGTCGTGATGAACGAACTATCGCGCCGTGAACCGCGCCCCATCGACGCATGGGCGGGAATAGCCTCGGGCGTCACCCCTGTTCTGGCTTCAGGAGTACTCGTCTATGTGGGCGGCGTCCTCCTCGTCGGATAGGTAGGACTCATCATGACCCTCAACATTGCGCTCGTCATCGGGCTGCTCGCTGCCGCGAGCGCCGGATACTGGTGGTGGCAGCGCCGCCAGGGCCGGGTTCAGCACGTCGCGAGGGCCGATGCTGTAACAAGCGAGCAGCTCGACGCCCAGCGGGGCTACTACGCCACTTTCGTACAGTTCTCGACTCCGATGTGCTCGAAGTGCCCTGGTACCGCGCGCCTGCTCACCACGATCGCGGGAGAGCAACCGCACGTCGCACATGTCGAGATTGATGCGTCCGTGCGGCTCGACCTTGCGCGTCGCTTCGACATCATGCGCACTCCGACCACACTCGTCCTGGACGGCGACGGGCTCGTTGTCGCTCGCATGGACGGCGCCCCCACCCCCGACCAGGCGCGCGAAGCGCTCGCCGAGGTGCACTCAGCCGGCACCGAATACACGATCTGACCGAAGGACCCACCATGACTGAGACAACTCCAGCCCCGCAGGACCACCAGGTTGACCCGCGCGGCGTGCGCTTCGGTGCATCGATCACGCTGGTGCTGGCGCTCGTCACCGTGCTCGCGGGTGACTCCACAGTCGGCCTGGCCGCAATGGCGATCCTCGTGATCCTGTTTGCGCCGGGCGCTTTCATTGGTCCCCAGGCAACCGCGCAGGCGTGGCTCTTTAAGCACCTGGTCCGCCCCCGCATCGGCCCTCCTTTAGAGACCGAGTCCTTCCGCCCGCCCCGCTTCGCCCAGCAGATGGGACTGGCGATGTCCGCGCTCGCATTGGTGCTCGGACTGCTCGGGGTCACGGTCGGGTTCTTCATCTTCGCCGCGATGGTCCTTGTCGCATCGTTCCTGAACGCGGTCTTCGACTTCTGCTTGGGCTGCGAGATCTACCTCGCGGTGCGCAAGGCGACCACGCGCGCTGCGTAACCCCGCCGCCTGACTACTCACGGCATCGGCCGTAGTAGCATCGGACGCTATGACTGCATTGGAAGCCGTCTTCACGGTCCTCGCCGTTCTCGCCTTTGGTGGCGCCGCCTGGACAACAGGTGTCGTCGGATGGCGCCTACTGAAGAGCCCCCAGCGTTGACTTTCGTCATCCCTGACGACATGTCCCCGGAGGTCTATCCTCTGGCGTGGCTCGTCGGTCACTGGCAGGGCCACGGAGAGATCGACTACCCAGGAATCCCTAAGGCGGAGATCCTGCAAGACGTCGAGTTCGACCACGACGGTGGCCCCTATCTGACCTACTCCTGCACCACGTGGTTGCGCGCCGAAGGCGACGAGGCTGGCCAGGTGTGGAGCGTCGAATCTGGATTTTGGCGCGTCGCACCGCAGGCACCCGAGGGCGTCACGCTTGAGGACTTCCAGCACCCGCTGGAGATCGTCCTGACAGAGGCCTCCGGAGTGCTCACCTGTTACATGGGCGCGGTCGGGAACGGTCGCATCGACATGGCAACGCGCTTCGCCGCCGCCACGGAGTCTGGCCCCGAAGTTCGCGGTGCAACCCGTATGTATGGGCATGTCGAGGGCGAGCTGATGTGGGCATGGGATCTCGCCGCATTCGGCCAGGAACTGCAGTCCTACATGAGCGCGCGACTCACCCGCGTCGAGGACTAACCCTCCCGGCACTTACCCTGGGTGGAATCTCTTCTCACCTGGAGGCGTTCACCCGCTATGACTTCACCATTGCTCACCCGTCACGGCGCCGTCGAGGCGTCCGGTCCCGATGCTGGCGTTGCCTGGCATTACGGCGATCCCACGGCGGAGCAACGCGCCCTCGAGGGCGGCCGCGCGGTCGTTGACCAGTCGCACCTCGGCATCGTGACCGTCTCTGGTCCCGACCGGTTGTCGTGGCTGGACTCGCTTACGACGCAGCAGGTCGGGTCTCTCACGCCCGGCGAATCGACGGAACTGATGATCCTGTCGCCGCAGGGTCGCATCGAGCACGTGGCGGGGATCGTGGACGACGGCGAGACCGCCTGGTTGATTTCCGAGACCGCCCCCGCGCTTGCCACCTTCCTTGACCGCATGAAGTTCATGCTCCGCGTCGAGGTGGCCGACGTCACCGAGTCCTGGGCCGCGCTCGGAGAGGCCGTCGCCTCCCCGGCAGCCGAGGGCGAACCCGTCACATGGGTCGACCCATGGCCGAACGTCAGCACCGGTGGCACCACCTACGCAGCGGACCCCTCAACCTCGCACCCGGGGTCGCAGCGCGCGTGGCGCCTCGTCTTGGTCCCGCGCGACACTCTCGAGTCCGAGGTCGACGAGCGCCTCGCGGCCGGATGGTCGCTCGCGGGCACGTGGGCATCGGAGGCAGAGCGCGTCGCGGCCTATCGCCCCCGCGCCGCCGCGGAGGTCGACGAGACCACCCTCCCCCACGAACTGGACTGGCTCCGCACCAGCGTGCACCTGCACAAGGGCTGCTACCGCGGTCAGGAAACGGTCGCGAAGGTTCACAACGTGGGCCGTCCGCCCCGCCGGCTCACGCTGCTGCACCTCGACGGCTCCGCTCACGTGGTGCCCGATGCCGGTGCGCCCGTGACCCAGGGCGAGGACGAGAAGGTCGTAGGCCGCGTCACCTCCGTCGCGCGCCACCACGAGTACGGGCCCATCGCGCTTGCTGTGCTGAAGCGCTCCGTGGACCCGTCTTCCGTCTTGACCGTGCCGTCCGACGGCGGGCAGCTTTCCGCGAATCAGGAACTGATCGTGAACGCCGACGGCTTCTCCGCCGACCGCCCCGACAAGCCCGGTCCCACGATGCGTGGACTCATGATGGGCAAGGGTTGCGGCGCTGACGGCGGCGACGTCCCGGCCTAGCCTCTCCCCTCCCTCCGCGCCACTCCCCGCACCTCCCCACCCCTCCCGGACATTGGGACATAGGGGCCCGTGTGAACGCTCAGGCGGGCACTCGTGTCCCATCGTCGCGGGGCCGATGGCGCGCCTGCCCGACTATTGACGCCCTCCCGCGTTACCGTGGGCTCTGTGGAACTCACAGTGACGCAGCTGCGAAAAGACCTGACCAAGGCGCTCGACGCCGTGAAGGCGGGCGACGAGGTGATTGTCACCGAGCGTGGCACCGCCATCGCGCGCCTCGGAGGAGTGGAATCGACGTCGCTCCTGGCCCAGCTCGAGGCCGACGGCGTCCTCACGCCGCCCGCACAATCACGCGCAGTTCCGCGCCTGCCTGAAGCCGAGGCGGCCAAGGACGCGCTGTCCAGCCTGCTCGGCCGGCTGCGGAGGTAACCGGTGGCGCTGGTCTATTTCGACACATCCGCCCTGGTGAAGTTGTGCGTTCTCGAGACGGGCTCACCGTTGGCGGTGGCGCTATGGCGCCGGGCCGATGCCGTGGTCACCTCCCGCATTGCCGACTCCGAGGTGCGTTCCGTGTTGGGAGCGGCCGAGCGCATCGGCCGTCTTGACGCGGCCCCCGCTGGCCAAGCTCGTGACCGTTGGAACGAGTTGTGGCCTTCGCTTTCCAAGGTCGAAGTCACCCCTGCCGTGGCCGACCTCTCCGGCGACCTCACGGACCGCCGTCCGCTACGCGCTGGGGATGCCATCCACCTCGCGAGCGCCATGCAACTGACTGACGCAGACATGGTCTTCGCTGCGTGGGATTCACGTCTCGCAGCTGCCGCGACTGCGGAGGGCCTTACGGTCGTTCCCCCTACACTGGCCTGAGTTCTTCAGCACTCGACCGCTAGGGAAGTCATGTTCGGCACCTTGCAGAATCTCATCGTGTTCGCCCTGTCGACCGCAGCCTTCATTGGCGCAATCTGGGGCCTCATCGACGCCTCGCGCCGCGCCGACTCCGCGTTTCAAGCCGCGGGCAAGCAGTCCAAGATGATCTGGCTGATCATCCTGGGCGCCGCCACCATCGTGTCGTTCCTCGCGCTGCCGTGGCCCCTAGGCACGGGCGGTGGCATCGGTGGAATCCTCGGCATCGCGGCGGTTGTGGCCGTGATGGTCTACTTCGTGGACGTGCGCCCCAAGGTCTCGCAGTTTGGCGGTCCGCCCTCGCGCGGCCGCAACCAGTCCTCCGGCGGCTGGTAGGGCCGATGCGCGCCGTACTTCAGCGTGCCAAGCGCGCCTCGGTCACGGTTGCGGGTGAGGTAACGGCCTCGTTTGACCGGCAGGGGATTGTGGCGCTCGTGGGCGCGACTCACGAGGACGGTCCCGAGCAGGTCGCCACGATTGCGCGCAAGATCGCGGAGCTGCGCATCCTGGACGACGAGAAGTCGGCCAGTGATGTCGACGCCCCCGTGATCGTGGTGTCCCAGTTCACGCTCTACGCGGATGTGAAGAAGGGCCGGCGGCCATCGTGGAACGGTGCAGCCCCTGGCGATGTCGCGGAGCCGCTCGTCGAGGCCGTCGTTGCGGCGCTTCGCGAGCGTGGCCTGACCGTTGGCACCGGCGTCTTCGGCGCGATGATGGATGTCGAGCTCGTCAACGATGGGCCCATGACAATTCTGGTCGAGGCCTAGCGCCGCGCACACGCGACAAAGCCGGGTGACGCCCCTCAGTCGCCACCCGGCCCGCTTCATTCGCCGCCGGTATTACTCAGTGGGCAGCGAGAAGAATGCGTCGTCACCGAACAGACCCGGCGTGACGCGCAGGAGGCCATCAACGCTGTCCGGCACGAGGTAGCCAATCTTGCCGGACTCGGTGCCGTCCTCGTACAGCTCCGCAAAGTTGTCGAAGTCTGGCTCAAGCCCGGATGCCATCGAGTCATACGCGCCAATGACCGTGCCATCGGCGGTCACGTAGTCGAAGCTCAGCTCCAAGGTGTTGCCGGTGTCCGCGCCGGTGTAGGTCGCGTCGACAGCGACGGTGATCCACTGAGTGCCGTCGGCGGCCTCGTCATTGAACTGGTTCGCGGCGGCGACCTCGTCGTTGGCATTGCCGTTGAAGTCCGTGAAGGCAATAGTCCAGTTGTCGTTCTGGACGGCGTCAGTGAAGGCGTGCGGGTTGTCCCGAGTACCGGCCTCGGCGACGTCTTCAGCCTCCGCGGCTTCGTCTTCTGCGGCCTCAGAGTCAGCAGCGGCGTCCGCGCCATCAGCGTCATCGGTGGCTTCTTCATCAGCGGCCTCAGAGTCAGCAGCGGCGTCCGCGCCATCAGCGTCATCGGTGGCTTCTTCATCAGCGGCCTCGTCCTCGGTCACGACGGTGGTGTCGCCGCCGCCGGCCTCGTCAAAGGCGTCGGACACGGCGCCCGCTGCGACGGCCATGAAGACGAAGACACCGACGATGGTGCCGACGATCGAGAGGATGAGAGCAGTGATGCCCATGCCCTTCTTTTGGCCGCTGCGCGTCAGGGCGACGACCGCGAGCACAAACGCCGTGGGCAGCAGGATCCATCCCATGATGAGCGCGCCGGGAATGCAGGCGAAGATGAAGCCGACGATCGCCGTGATCAGCGCGATCAGGCCGATGGTGTTCCTCTGCGCTGCGTCCTTGCTCGCGTCGGCGGGGGGCTGCGGAGCGCCAGCAGGGGGCGCGGGGGGTGTGGGGTTCTGAGTCATGATGTCCTCGTCCTTGATTGCACGACATCACGTGATGCCGCGTCCCCATCTCCGGGGCACTCTCACTGTCGCGAAACCAAGGTCACCGCCGCATCGGCCCTTTGGACACAGGCGGGTGTCCGATCGGACACAAGGTCTGGCCGATCGGCGGAGGACCACGTCACACCTGCCGCCTACAGTGACTGCTATGACCTCCGCTCCCACTGCACCCGCGCATCGGCCCTCCGCCGCGTTGCGCCTGTGGGACGTGGGGCTATACGTCATTGGATTCTTCGTCACCACGATCGCGGTGATGAACGTGCCCGCATCGTGGAACGGCGACGAGGCCACGGATACCGCCGCGCTCCTGTGGATCATCGGGCTCATCGCATGGGTGTCGGTCTTCTTCCGTCGCTCTCATCCGCTGATCGCCGTGATTGCAGGCGCTGTCTTGGCGCTTCTCGGTGCGGAGTACCTGCTCTTCTTGATCGGCGTTCACCACGTCATGGTCGCCGCGACGCCGCGACGGCGGATGGCGTGGGGTGCGGGCGCAGCCGGAGTCGTCGCGCTGTTTTGGGTGCGCGAGGCCCTGACCGTGTGGGGCGACCAAGCCGCATTGGAGACAGACGGCGGAAGCACCGGAGACGTGGTGTTGACGGGCGTCATAGCGCTAGGCAGTTTGGGTGCCTTGTATGCGCTCACTGCCGTTGTGGTCGGGCGTCGGACTACCGAGCAGCAACGGAAGAGGGCCGATGCCGAACACACCTTGGCAACAGAGCTTGGGGATGAGCTCGCTCGCCAGAGCGAACGCAGTGACCTCGCCCGCGAGATTCACGACGGCCTCACCAACAGACTGGCTCTCGTGTCGATGATGAGTGCCAATGTGGAGCGAGCAATCGCTCAGGGCGACCCACGCGCAGCCGAGCTCAATCGCGAACTGCAAGCGCAAGTGCGCAATGCGTTGACGGACGTGCGTGCCCTGGTTCAAGACCTGCGCACGGAGCCCGCCGCGCCCCCAGCACCGCGGATGTCCATGCGGTCAGTGGGCGAAATCATCAGCGCCACGCGAACTGCGGGCACGCCTGTCGATGCGATCGTGATTCTCGATGGCGCAGCCGATGCTCCCGACGTGCTCGACGCGACCGTCTATCGACTTGTCCAGGAGACGCTCACCAACGCCGTGAAGCACGCCCCCGGGCATGCCGTATCGCTCTACCTCGAAGCTGGCCCCACGACAGGTGTTCGCCTACGCGTCGCGAACCCGGTTTCACCTCGGGCCGATGCTTCGGCCGCCAAGGGCGCCGGTGCCGGCCTGGTGGGCATAAGGGAACGCGCCGCCGCGCTTCAGGGCACGGTGTGGGCTGGCGAACATGGGGGCGAATTCATCGTGGACGTGACCTTGCCGTGGCTGACCCACGGCGAACCTCAGGCAGCGGACGTGTCAGCGCCAGACCCTAACCTGGGCTCATGACCGAGACCTCCCCGACCACGCGCGTCCTCATTGTCGATGACGACCCCATGGTGCGCCAGCAAGTGCGGTTCATTCTGGACACCTGCCCGGGCGTCAGTGTCACTGGCGAGGCGGCAGACGGCGCAGCCGCCGTGGAGGCAGTGCGGACATCGCGTCCCGACATCGCGCTCATGGACGTCAGCATGCCGGGCATGACTGGAATCGAAGCCACTACTGCCATCGGGACGGTGAACGCTTCTACCCGCGTGATCGCGCTGACCGCCTTGGGACACGATGACGTCCTCATGGACATGCTGCGGGCCGGTGCCGCCGGTTTTGTGCCCAAGGAGTACGCCGTCGAGGACCTCGAGGCAGCCATTCGCCACGTTGCGCGCGGTGACAGCTACGTGTCGCCGCACTGTCAGCCTCTTCTTATCGCGCAACTCACCCAGGGGCGCGAAGTGTCCCGGCATGAAGAAGCTCAGGGTTTGCTCGAGCGCCTGAGCGAGCGCGAGCGAGAAGTCGCCGCTCACGTGGCTACCGGCGCCAAGACCGCCGATATCGCTGCAGCGATGTACGTGTCCGAGTCAACAGTGAAGAGCCAACTCGACTCCATTCGGACCAAGCTCGGCGTGGGTAGCCGCGAGGAGATTGCTGTCCTCGTGGAACGAGCGCGCTAGCGCGGGGTGCGCACCAATAGCTCCCCGACTTCACAGTCCAACGCGTCGCAGATGGCCGCGAGTGTCGAATAGCGGATCGCCTTGGCACGGTCGTTCTTGAGGACCGACAGGTTCACCACGGACACTCCCACCGCCTCGCTGAGCGCAGTGAGAGTCATACCTCGAGCCTCGAGCAACTCGTCGAGCTGGCAGTGAATGCCCGTATCCTCGGTGGGCTCAGCGGGACTCATACCAAGCCCTCGGTGTCACGCTGCAGTTTCTCGCCGATCTGAAATGCAGCGGCGAAGGCCCCGATCACGATGAAGACAAACAGCGGCAGGAGAGTCGTCTCGTAGATAACCGAGTTCTCGTAGGTGTAGTCACTCACCGCTGAGATGGCCCCGTTAGTCGTCATGTTTGTCAGCATGGCTCCGATGAACCATGCCACGAGCAGGACTCCAGTGCCGAAATAGATGAGACGCGACGTCCCGCGCTGGAATGCTCGTCCGCGGGCGAGTCGCAAGAACAGCATCACGGCGAATGCAGCACCTGTGAGGACCGTGAGGGCGTCCCAAATGGGCTCGGCATACAGCGCGAAGAGTGTGGCCGGCGCCGGATCGCCTACAACGACAGTCGCCGTATCGACGGTCACGCCCACCTCGGCACCGTCGGGCCCCAGAGGCAGCGTTGCCACCTCGTCGGTCAATGGCACCGTGACGGGCACGTTTGTCCCATCGCCCACCTCGATGAGGCGATCGACCGTGGGTGCGATTGCGAGGATCGCCCCCACGGCGACAACCACGATGGACAGGTACATGCCGAAGCGATCGGCCCGGTCGAGTTGAGGTGTGGCTTTCACGACGCGCTCCTTATCGTTTATCGTTATTATCGACAAACGATAAGCCCGCGTCGGCGTCCGCGCAAGCCAGCATCGGCCCTCATCACGCTCACGGCGTAGTGTTCATGCCCCTAGCGAACACGGCAATATCCGACCCCTCCCCCTGGTTAGCCTGGACAGCAGATACCAGTCCGGTGTGGCGACCCCGCGCATCGGCTGGCTGGTCTTAGGAGGCAGAAATGTTCGAACGGTTCACTGATCGGGCCCGGCGGGTTGTGGTGCTCGCGCAAGAAGAAGCGCGCATGCTCAACCACAACTACATCGGTACCGAGCACATCCTGCTGGGTCTTGTCCGCGAGGGCGAGGGAGTTGCCGCCAAGGCACTTGAGTCGATGGACATCTCCCTCAACGCCGTGCGTGAGCAGGTCCAGGAGATCATCGGCGAGGGCTCACACGCCCCGTCTGGCCACATCCCCTTCACGCCGCGCGCGAAGAAGGTGCTGGAGCTGTCGCTGCGCGAGGCTCTGCAGTTGGGCCACAACTACATCGGCACCGAGCACATCCTGCTGGGCCTCATCCGCGAGGGTGAAGGCGTCGCAGCCAAGGTTCTCGACAAGTTGGGCGCGGACCTCGGTTCGGTGCGCCAGCAGGTCATCCAGCTGCTGAGCGGCTACGAAGGCAAGGAGCCGGCCACCGCTGGCGCCGGTCCCGCCGAGGGCACGCCCGCTGGCTCGACCGTCCTGGACCAGTTCGGCCGTAACTACACGCAAGCAGCTCGCGAGGGCAAGCTTGACCCCGTCGTGGGCCGCGAGATGATTCAGGAACGCGTCATGCAGGTCCTGAGCCGCCGTACCAAGAACAACCCTGTCCTCATCGGTGAGCCCGGCGTCGGTAAGACTGCCGTGGTCGAGGGACTGGCCCAGGCGATCGTGCGCGGCGACGTGCCCGAGACCCTGAAGGACAAGCACCTCTACACCTTGGACCTCGGTTCGCTCGTGGCCGGTTCGCGCTACCGCGGTGACTTCGAGGAGCGCCTCAAGAAGGTCCTCAAGGAGATCCGCACTCGCGGTGACATCATCCTGTTCATCGATGAGATCCACACTCTCGTGGGTGCCGGTGCGGCCGAGGGCGCGATTGACGCGGCCTCGATCCTGAAGCCGATGCTCGCTCGTGGTGAGCTGCAGACCATTGGTGCCACCACGCTCGACGAGTACCGCAAGCACGTCGAGAAGGACCCCGCACTGGAGCGTCGCTTCCAGCCCATCCAGGTTCCTGAGCCCGAGTTGTCGCACGCGATCGAGATCCTCAAGGGTCTGCGCGACCGCTACGAGGCCTTCCACCGCGTCACAATCACGGACGAGGCCATCGTGGCCGCCGCCCAGATGGCCGACCGCTACATCTCCGACCGCTTCCTGCCGGACAAGGCGATTGACCTGATCGATGAGGCCGGTGCGCGACTGCGCATTCGCCGCATGACCAGCCCGCCTGAGCTGCGTGACCTCGACGAGAAGATCGCCGAGGTTCGCCGCGAGAAGGAATCTGCCATCGACGAGCAGCAGTTCGAGAAGGCCGCAAACCTCCGCGACGTGGAGCGCCGCCTGTCGGAAGAGCGCACGGAGAAGGAAGAGGCCTGGAAGTCCGGCGACCTCGACGTGGCCGCCGTTGTCGATGAGGAACTGATCGCTGAGGTGCTCGCGATGTCGACCGGCGTGCCGGTGACCCGCGTGTCCTCCGACGAGTCCTCGCGACTGCTGTCCATGGAGTCCGAGCTGCACAAGCGCGTCATCGGTCAGGAGCAGGCCATTAAGGTTCTCGCTCAGTCGATCCGCCGCACCCGTGCCGGCCTGAAGGACCCGAAGCGTCCTGGTGGTTCGTTCATCTTCGCCGGTCCCACCGGTGTCGGTAAGACCGAGCTCGCCAAGACCCTTGCCGAGTTCCTCTTCGGCGACGAGGACGCACTGATCTCGCTCGACATGTCCGAATACGGCGAGAAGCACACCGTTGCTCGCCTGTTCGGTGCCCCTCCCGGCTACGTCGGCTTCGAAGAGGGCGGCCAGCTCACCGAGAAGGTGCGCCGCAAGCCGTTCTCCGTTGTGCTGTTCGATGAGGTCGAGAAGGCCCACCCGGACATCTTCAACTCGCTGCTCCAGATCCTGGAAGACGGCAAGCTGACGGACTCGCAGGGCCGCGAGGTGAACTTCAAGAACACCATCGTGATCATGACGACCAACCTCGGTGCCGACACGATCTCGCGTCGTCAGGCGACTGGCTTCTCGGTGCAGTCCGAGACCGGCCACACCTACGACGAGATGACCAAGTTGGTGAACGGAAAGCTGAAGGAGCACTTCAAGCCTGAGTTCCTTAACCGTGTCGACAACGTCGTGGTCTTCCCGCAGCTCACGCAGGACGAGATCGTCGAGATCGTCGACCTGATGGTTGCCCGCCTCGACGAGCGCATGCGCGACAAGGACATGGCCATCGAGCTCACCGACGCGGCCAAGAAGCTGCTTGCGGAGAAGGGTTACGACCCGGTCCTGGGTGCACGACCACTGCGCCGTGCCCTGCAGCGTGAGATCGAGGACCCGCTGTCGGAGAAGATCCTCTTTGGCGAGGTCACCTCGGGCCAGCTGGTCCAGGTTGACGCCGAGGGCGAAGGAATCCTGGGCGAGTTCACGTTCACCGGCATCGACCGCGAGGACCTCCTGAGCGACGCCGACATCCCGGCCGAAGAGCGCGAAGTGCGCGTCGGTGGCCGTGAGGACGAGGCTGCGACCGATGAGGCTCCCGCTTCTGAGGACGACAAGAAGTCAGGCGAGTAACTCCGCCTAGCAACGTAAAAGGCCCGGTTCCCCTCAGTGGGAACCGGGCCTTTTACGTTGTCACCGCGGCGACAGTGAACCGTCAATGGGACATAGGTGCTCGCGTGAACGCTCACCCGTGCACTGGTGTCCCAGGGTCCGGGTGCGCGCTTAGTTGCCGAGCGAGAATTCTCCGATGCGGCCCACGAAGACGATCAGTGCAATCACCATGAGCAACGCCGGCACGGTGATGTTCGCCAGCGGATCTCCGCGGCGGATGTGAATGTACGTCGCGCCTCCACCGATGACCATGAGGCCCGCGGCCGCGACCGGAACGATCCACGGGATGAAGCCGATGATGGGGAACAGGACGACGGCGACGGAACCGACAATCTCGGCGGCACCGATCAACCGAATCTGCTTGTCATCGAAGTCGTTCGCCCACTCCTGACCGAGTTCAATCGAGCGCTTCTTTCCCCTAAAGGCGTGCACGAAGCCCGACGGAATGAACACGGCGGCAAGGGCAATGACAGCGACCCACAGCGCTGCATCCATGATGGTCCTCCTCAGTTGAAACCTGCTGTGATGGACACACTATTGCAGCCACCCCTTCTCTTTCCCCGCAAATGTCTCCATTTGGCTCATTGGCGACGCAGGAACAGAGGGATATCGCCACTGAAGACCCACCTAGGGAACGCCAAAACGATTCGACCGCGAACATCGGCCGGGCGTACGCTGGCGACCATGAGCCACAACCCCCACGTCGCCGCTGACGACCGCTACGAGACCATGCAGTACCGCCGCTCCGGCAAGTCCGGACTGAAGCTTCCGGGCGTCAGCCTTGGGCTGTGGCACAACTTCGGTGGTGCCAATGACACCGACACCATGCGCGAGACCATTCGCACCGCCTTCGACCTGGGTGTCACGCACTACGACCTCGCCAACAATTACGGTCCGCCGGCCGGTTCCGCAGAGGAGAACTTTGGGCGCATCTTTGCTCAGGACCTCGCGCCCTACCGTGACGAGATTCTCATCTCCTCGAAGGCTGGCTACTACATGTGGCCCGGCCCCTACGGCGAGTGGGGTTCGCGTAAGAACCTGCTGTCCTCGTTGGACCAGTCGCTGAATCGCATGCAGCTGGACTATGTGGACATCTTCTATTCGCACCGCTTTGACCCCGAGACGCCGCTTGAGGAGACCATCGGCGCGCTCGACACTGCGGTGCGGTCCGGGCGCGCGCTCTACGCCGGTATCTCGAACTACGGACCCGAGCAGACCCGCGAAGCGGTCCGCATTGCCCGCGAACTGGGCACCCCGATCCTGATCAACCAGTTCCCGTACTCGATGTTCGAGCGCACCCCAGAAGACGGCCTGCTCGACACCCTCGAGGATGAGGGCCTGGGCTCAATCGTCTTCTCCCCGCTCGCGCAGGGCATGCTGACCAACCGGTACCTCAACGGCGTTCCCGAGGGCTCGCGCGCCACGCACTCGCAGTTCCTGAGCGAAAACCAGCTCACGCCCACCTACATCGAGCGGGTCACCGCGCTCAACGAGATCGCCAAGGACCGCGGCCAGACACTGGCACAGCTCGCTATCCAGTGGGTCCTCCGTGGCGACCACGTCACGTCCGCGCTGGTGGGGGCGTCCTCTGCCAAGCAGTTGCGCGACACCGTCGCTTCGCTGGACTTCCCGGCGCTCACTGAGGATGAGATCTCGGCGATCGAACCGCACGCAGTCCACGGGACGCACCGCGCTTAGCAAATCGTCCGAAGCAACCGTCAGTAGGACATGAGTGCACGTTGAGGCACGGCCCCGTGCACTCATGTCCCACTAGCGCGACGAGGCGAGCGCTACAACTCGTACGTGCCGTCCCCACACGCACGCACGAGGCCGTCCGCCACCAACGACTCGGCGCATCGCCCTAACTGTTCAGGGGATACATCGTCCAAAGTGGGGTTCGCCGCGATGGCGACCGGAGCATCGGCCGCCCGCAACAAACCGACGATGCGGCCGCGCACCTGACGATCGGTGCCGTGCCAGGCCTGTGTCCGCCGCGGCGCCTCATCCAGGCCAAGAGAACCTGCCGCGACCCACGCGCAGTCATCGCGGAGCGGGCATTCGCCACACCGAGGCGCCCTCGCCGTGCAGACGAGCGCGCCCAGCTCCATCGACCCCGCGTTCCACTGAACGGCATCATGGGACGATGCTGGCACGAGCTCAGCCGCCGCCTCCCGCTCCGTACGGGTGAGGTGGGTGGCCGGGAGCGCTGTGGCGTGCCACGCGCGGCCAATGACGCGCCGGATGTTGGTGTCCAGGACGACGGAGCGCTCGCCGAAGGCAAAGGCCCTGATGGCGCTCGCGGTGTAGTCACCAATGCCCGGGAGTGCGAGGAGGTCGTCGTGGTCGCGCGGCACCTCGCCGTCGTGGCGCTCGACCAGCGCAGTCGCACACTGCCACAGGCGCTGCGCACGTCTCGGGTAGCCCAGGCGGTCCCAAGCGCGCACGGCATCGGTCTGGGTACCTGCGGCAAGCGCGGCGGGAGTGGGCCAACGCTCCATCCACCGTCGCCACACCGGCTCGACACGGACCACCGGGGTCTGTTGGAGCATGACCTCAGATACGAGGATGCCCCACGGTGAACAGTCCGCGTGCCGCCAGGGCAGATCGCGGGCGTTGCGTTCAAACCAGGAGATCACCTCGCGCACGCGCGGATCCATGTCGGCGTGCTCGCGCGAATCAATGGTGGCGACAGGCGGCATGGCTTCATTGTTCCA
Source organism: Demequina flava (assembly GCF_000975035.1). Classification (GTDB taxonomy): domain Bacteria; phylum Actinomycetota; class Actinomycetes; order Actinomycetales; family Demequinaceae; genus Demequina; species Demequina flava. Next base: position 999,760 of record NZ_BBRA01000001.1, read on the forward strand.
GGGCACAGCGGGGGTTACGGTTGCAACAAACCACCCGAGGAGGAGCGATGGGATCCCTCAAGCACCCGGTCGGCGATCAGCCGCCGCAGGTGTATTGGTTCCGACGCGTCCTCGTCATCGTTGTGATCGCCGCGATCGTGGTGGGCGGGTGGTTCATCGTGTCTGCGTTCTTGGGCGGTGACTCCGGCGACAGTGCATCGACGCCAGAGGTCTCCGGCAGCCCCGAACCGACGGTGACGACTTCTGCGGGCGAGGCGATCGCACTCGACGATCCCTCGCAACCGTGCACCGGTGACGACATCACCATCACCACGACTCCGTCACCTGAGTCCCCCACGATCGGGACCATGCCAGCCTTCGACCTCAGCATCGAGCACACGGGCATCACGCCGTGCACGCTCACCACAGATGCGGATGGCACGGAGCTCGCGATCAGTTCCGGAAGCGACCAGTACTACTCGACGTCATGGTGCCCTGAAGACCCCGGGTTCGAATCCAAGACCTGGATCTTGCAAGAGGGCGACAAGGAAGCACTCCAAGTGGTGTGGCCAGGCATCTGGCAGGACGAGGACTGTGGCGGGCCCATCAGCGATGTGCGCGCCGGAACGTACTCAGCCGCCGTCTCGGTTGGCGGGATCGCCGCAGAGCCGGTGCCCTTCACGATGGTGGAATAGCACCGCTACTCTCGCGGGATCGCGGCAGCCACGGCGTCGCGCAAGGTCGACACCCGGTGCACTCGGATCCCTGCCGGGTCTTTGTCCGCGCTACCGGAATCCGGCACGATCACGTCCGTGAAGCCAAGCCGCGCCGCTTCCGAGATCCGCTGCGCCATCGCGTTCACTGGCCGCACCGCGCCCGAAAGCGCCACCTCCCCGATGGCTGCGAAACCAGCCTTCACCGGAGCATCGGCCCGTGCGGATGCGAGCGCCAAGGCAAGGGCGACATCGGCTCCAGGCTCGGTCACGCGGGCCCCGCCAATCGTCGAGACGTAGACATCATCCGCAGCTACCGCGAGGCCCACGCGCCGGTGCAAGACGGCCAGGATCATAGAGACCCGCGCGGAGTCGATGCCTGACGTCGCGCGCCGCGGATTGCTCAGCGCACTGGGCGCCACGAGCGCCTGGATCTCAGCGGGCAGTGGGCGTTTGCCGTCGATCGTGATCGTTGCGCACGTGCCCGGCACCTGCGTGCCCTCTCGCGACAAGAACAGTCCGGACGGATCGGCAACGCCTTCAATTCCGGTGTCGTGAAGCTGGAAGCAGCCCACCTCATCGACCGAGCCAAAGCGGTTCTTGATGGCGCGCAGCAGGCGGAGCTGCGAATGTTGCTCGCCTTCAAACTGACACACGACGTCGACAAGGTGCTCCACGATGCGCGGCCCGGCGACCGAGCCGTCCTTGGTCACGTGCCCCACGATCACCATCGCGAATCCGCGGCTCTTGGCCTGCTGGATCAGCGCGGATGCGACTTCACGCACTTGGCTCACGCCACCCGGGGCGCCATCCACCTGTGCCGATGCGATGGTTTGGATCGAGTCAACGATCAGCAGTTGCGGTGCCACCTGGTCGATGTGGGCGAGCACCGCGCCGAGGTCGGTCTCGGCGGCAAGCATGAGGCCCGGTTCGAGGGCGTCGATGCGTTCGGCGCGCAGGCGCACCTGTCCGGCCGACTCTTCACCGGTGGCGTAGAGCACCTTCTGCTTCTCCCGAGCTGCCCGCGCAGCGACGTCGAGCAGCAGCGTGGACTTACCGACGCCCGGCTCGCCCGCCAACAAGATGACCGCACCGGGGACCAGTCCGCCGCCCAGCACGCGGTCGAACTCCGCGACACCTGTCGATCTCCGTTCCGAAGCCGTCGAGTCAACGTCGCTGATCGCGGTCGCGGGATTCGTCGCAGCGGTCGCCTTTGTCGCAGGACCAGCAGGGGCGGCCCCGGCTTCTTCAACCGTTCCCCACTGTTGGCATTCGCCGCAGCGGCCGACCCACTTCACGGCGCTCCACCCGCACTCGGTGCAACGGTATGCGGGCTTGGATGAACGGGTCGCGGAGGGCATGGCCCTACGGTATCCGTGCCCTGTGACACGCGCGGGCACGTCTGTCACGCCCGTGTCGTACCTGCGCCGTACGCTGGGGTCATGGTGCAGGACAAATCCGGCAAGTCAGTGACGTGGGCCCCTGTCAACGCGGAGCGCGAACCCGTCGCACCCTCCAAGCCGTCGTTGCCCACCACGGGGTCAATCCCACGTGTGCCGGTGCCCATTGACGGCGAGGACGGCGAGGTCATCGCGCCCGTCGAGCAGCCCTCCACCGACGAGGTCATGCCAGCCCCAGGCGCCAACCCGTGGCAGCCAGCTGACGGTGACGCCCCCGCCACCAGTGCCGACGCCATTCGCGAACTGGGGGATTCGGCGGTGCGTTCCGCCTCGCTGTCGGCCTCGGGCGCACCCACACCCCTAGGAGGTGTTCCGCAGGTGACATCCTTTGAACCCGAGAACAAGCCGGGAGCAGTACGGCCAGGATGGGTCGCCGGCGACCCCCGCAACAACGCCCCCGAATCCGCGTCGCAGTGGTCCGCGACCACGCCCCACGAGGGCTCTCCGGAGACGCCCGTGTCCCCTGCGTCCCCGGCATCGGCGCCCTCGACCGACTCGGCGCCCACCCCTGACCAACCGGACGACGCCACGGAGGTCATGTCACCCGTGCCCACCTTTGGTGACGAAGGCCCGGCGTATGAACCTCAGGTTCCCGCAGCATCGGCCGATGCTCCTTCCGCACAAAGTGCGGACGGCTCAGATGGCGCGCTGCCTCCCCAAGACGAGGCCAGCGGCGACAAGAAGCCAACGCCCTGGTACGCCGGAGCACCGTTCCTCGTTGTGGTGGGACTGCTCGTGCTCGGCGGCATCGGGTTTGCCGTCTACCAGGCGTTCTTCACGGCAGAGGACGTGACGCTGACCCCAGAAGTGCTCATCGAAGCGCCCGCGGAGGCGGCTGGCGATCCCATCACTCTCGAGGACCCCACTGACTTCCTGGCGGCCATGCCGGGCACGGTTGGTGCATACGTCATGACGGACGCAACTCCGGTTGACCCAGAAGAGGCAGGGCTCAGCGTCACGCCCGCGGAGGTCAACGACGTCACGTACTCCGATGGCACCAGCGAGTTCGCGGTGCGTTCCATCCAGCACTTCAACGAAGAGGACGCGACGGATCAGTACGCGGCGCTGTCTGAGGGCGGATCGGACCCGCAACCGGTGAGCGTGGGCGGTGCGGAAGTAGGCGAACGCGTGACTCTCGAGGGTGATCCCACGAGCTACATGTGGCGAAATGGCACGGCGGTCTTCGAACTCACAGGCCCCGCGGACCAGATCGAATCGTTCTACGGGCAGTTCCCGCTGTAAGGGAGACCACCACATAGGGGTTTGCCACAATTGTGCGGCCTCATGCTCGTTCCTACCCTCAGGAAGAGGTGCGCGCCGGCGCCAGTGCTGGCCACCGGGTCTTAGACCGCGCATCTTCACCTCAACCTGGGAGTGATCGATGCACACCATGACCATTGCTGGTCTGGTGCACGGTCGCGGAACTCGACTCGCCATGGCGGCGATTCTGACGGCGCTTCTCGCTGTCATCGTGGTTCCGGCCGTCACCTCCACCCCTGCCGCAGCGCACGGGTGGGTCACGTCTCCGCCGAGTCGGCAGGATCACTGTGCCGCAGGCACCACGTCCTTCGACTGCGGTCGAATCGCCTACGAGCCGCAATCCGTTGAAGCGCCCAAGGGTTCCATGCTGTGCTCAGGCGGCTCCGACTTCGCAGTCCTCGATGACGAGTCCCTGCCCTGGCCGCGCACGCAGACCGGCACGGACGTCACGTTCCAGTGGAAGCTGACCGCCGCGCACTCAACGGCCACATGGGAGTACTTCGTAGATGGTGAGCTCTTCGCCACCTACGATCAGGGCGGCCAGCAGCCACCGTCGAACATCCAGCACACCCTGACCGGCCTGCCTGAGGGCGATCACACCATCCTCGCGCGCTGGAACATCGCGGACACAGCCATGGCGTTCTACAACTGCGTGGACCTCACCATTGGCGAGGGCGGCCCCAACCCCACGCCATCCCCGACGCCCACGTCGACGGGCACACCCACGCCTACCCCCACGCCGACGACCACCGGCACCCCGGTTGAATGCGCGCCGGCGTGGAACGCCGACACCGTCTACAACGGTGGCCAGACCGTCCGCTACAACGGTTCCGAGTGGAGCGCGAAGTGGTGGACCCAGGGCGAGACCCCCGGCGGCCAGTGGGGTCCGTGGAACAACCTGGGCGAATGCGGCAATCCCACGCCCCCTTCGCCAACACCGACGCCCACGCAGACATCCACACCGTCGCCAACACCTACGCAGACGTCGAGTCCGACGGCGACGCCCTCGCCGTCACCCACGTCGACCGGCCTGCCCACGTGCAGCACCCCGGACTACGAGCCGGGACGCGTCTACATCGGCGGCGACACCGTGTTCTTTGCCAGCGGGAAGTGGAAGGCGCGCTGGTGGAATCAGCAGGAGCCGGCCAACCAGACCTGGGGGCCGTGGGAATTCATCGGCCAGTGCGCGGATCCTCGCTAGAGCGTTTCAATCCGCCTCCCCAGTAGGGCACCTGGGTCACTTTCTTGCTCAGAAGTGACCCTCAGGTCCCACTGGGGAGTGCGGGCACGCCCGGGCGCAAGGGCGGCACGGGCGCCGGCAGTGCTTAGCGGCCGCCGTCCAGCGGAATCTGGCCCCGCGACAGTTCGATCAGCGTGGTCGAGGTCTCGCCAAAGGTGCAGGCCATGAGTTCGTCGGCGGCAGGGTCGCCCGCGGCGTCCGGCATGCGCATCGCGAGCAGCATGGTGGTAAGCATGCCACGGCCGAAGAACGCGTTGGCCTCCTCGGGGCTCAACCCGGCATCTTCGCGAACCACCCGGTAGACCCTGAGAAAGCACTGCCGTGCCAGGGACCCGAGACCCTCGTCGTGGCCCAACGAGAACAACTGCAGCAGCGTCAGCAGGATGCCACGGTCGACCACCAGATTGATGTACGCCACCGACAGCGCCAGGGTCCTGTCGTGCGGGGCCTCGTCGCCGGTGAAGTCGGCGATGGTGGTGCGAAACGCGTCGACAACCTTCTGGGCGGCGCGTTCGGCCGATGCTCGGAAGAGTTTTTCTTTCCCGCCAAACATTCGTACGACGTAGGCCTGGGATACGCCGGCTTGGCGCGCGATGGCATCGGTGGTGCCTCCCGAGTAGCCACGCTCGCCAAAGACCACGGAGGCGGCGGCAAGAATCTGCTCGCGGCGCACGTCCGCGCTGAGGCGTTCACCGCGCCCTGCGGGAGCGGTCGTTGGGTCAAACTCGGAGGCGGACATCTTGACATGTTATCAACCGATAACTAACGTACTTTCTTGTAGTAATCAGTTGATTACATCAAGAAGGGATTCCGACATGACCGCCACCCGGCGCACTCCTCTCACACTCGTGATCATCGCGGCTTCGCTGCCCATGTTCATGGCGATGCTCGACAACCTGGTCGTCACCAACGCCTTGCCCGCACTCGCGGAGGACCTGGGCGCCTCCATCGAGCAATTGCAGTGGTTCATCAACGCCTACTCACTCAGCTTCGCCTCATTCATCCTCATGGCCGTCGCGCTTGGCGACCGGCTGGGCAGGCGCCGCATCTTCATGGGCGGAATTGCGCTCTTCACGCTCGCATCGGTGGCCTGCGCGCTCGCGACCACACCTGCCCAACTCATCGTGGCGCGCGCCATTCAAGGCATGGGCGCAGCCGCACTCCTGCCGCTGTCCCTCGCGCTGCTGGCCGCGAATGTCACCCGCAAGCAGCGTCCGCTCGCCATTGGCATCTGGGGCGGCATCTCGGGCCTGGGCGTCGCGCTCGGCCCGATCATCGGCGGCGCGGTCGTCGAGGGCATCAGCTGGAACGCCATCTTCTGGCTCAATGTCCCCGTGGGACTCATCGCGATCCCCCTCGTGCGCTTCGCACTTGCGGAATCCCGCGGCGACCGCGCCCGTCTCGACCTCCCCGGGCTGGTGCTGGGCATGACGGGCGTCTTTGCGCTGGTGTTCGGCATCATCCGCGGCAACGAGGCCGGCTGGTCCAGTCCCCAGGTGCTTGCCGGCCTGATCGGCGGAACCCTCCTCTTGGTGAGCTTCCTTGCCTGGGAGAGGCGAGCATCGGCCCCACTCCTGCCTTTGACGCTGTTCCGCGATAGGTCGTTCTCCGTCGCGAACGTCGTGGGACTGACCTTCAGCCTTGGCATGTTCGGCGCGATCTTTATCCTGATCCAATTCCTTCAGGTGGTGCAGGGGTACTCGCCTCTCGAGGCCGGGCTCAAGACGATGCCGTGGACCATGGCGCCGCTGATCGTCGCGCCCATCACGGGCCTTCTCATGCCGCGCATTGGCACACGTATTCTGATCGTCACCGGGCTCGCGGCTCAGGCCGTTGGCCTCGCGTGGATCGCGGCGGTCATGACGCCGGACGTCGCGTACTCCGCGTTCGTGCCCGCCTTCATTCTGTGTGGCGTCGGCATGGGAATGGTGTTCGCGCCGTCATCCACCGCGGTGCTCGCCAACATGCGGGACGCGGACCACGCCAAGGCCTCGGGCACCAACTCCACGTTGCGCGAGATTGGCGTCGCGCTCGGCATCGCCATCCTGACCGCGGTCTTCACGGGCACCGGCGGGGACTTCACGCCAGAGGGCTACACGGATTCCGCGATCATCTCCGTCTTTGTGGGGGCGGCGTTCCTCGCGCTCACGGCAGCGATCGCGACGCTCCTGCCGTCACGAGCAGATGAAGCCCGTTCCCAGGGCAACGCGGACGTGGTCGACGCCGAGCCCGCTACACCGCTGCAGCCAGCACCGGTCGTAGTGCGGTAACCGCGCGGCGGACGTCGGCCTCGTCGTTGTAGATGTGGAATCCCACCCGGACGCGCCCGGCGCGCTCGGCGGCACGGATTCCCGCGGCGGCGAGGTCGCACGGCTCGGCCGGGATGGAAACGATCGCGCTTCCGGCAGGGCGCAAGCCGAGCTCCTGGCGGAACAGGTCGGCCAGTCCGGACGTGTGGGCGTAGGCCTGGCCGATGCTGTGGCTGGCTAGGAGCTCGAGCGCAGCCACACCTGCGGGAACCAACTGCCACGGCGGGGAGGTATCGAGGCGCCGGGAATCGGCACTGAGTTCAGGGGTGGCTCCGTAGAGGTGTTCCCAGGGCTTGTCGGCTCCGTACCAGGAGGCACACACGGGACGCACCCAGAAGGCCTCAGGACGGACAGCCGCGAACGCCAAGCCGCGCGGCGTCGTGAGCCACTTGTATCCGGAGGCCACCACCACGTCGAAACGCGTGGAGTCGATCGGCAGCCACCCAGCCGACTGCGAGGTGTCGACAACCGTCTTGGCCCCTGCAACTCCGGCCCGATCCGCCAGGGCATCGAGGTCCACCACGCGACCGTCGCGAGACTGAGCTGCGGACACGGCGACGAGGTCAACGCCCGAACGCACGCTCTCCACGAGGCGGTCCAGTGGCACACGGGTCACCGTCAGACGGGGATCGGTGGCGAAGGGCCACAGCATGGACGTGAAGTCTTCCTCCGCGACGAGCACGTGTGCGCCGTCGGGCAACGAGGCGGCAACCATGCCGACTACCTGGGACGTTGAGCCCGCGAGCGCAATGTCGGCAGGACGGGAGCCCACGATCTTTGCGAACGCCACACGCATCCGCTCAACGCCGGCATCGATCTCGGAAAGGACAAGCTCGCCGTGCTCCCAGGCGCCGGTCGTTGACTCCAGAGCCCGCGCGGTCTGGCGGGCGGGCAGTCCGTAACTCGCCGTGTCGAGGTAACCGCGCGAGTGGCGGAACGCTGAGGCGATCGTGTCGTTGAGCATGCCTCCAGGTTGCGTCACGGACCGGACACCAACAAGATGCCACGTTTTACATCTAGACCTCAATCAGGCTGAGGTATTGCGATGGGAGGCGCATCCAGCCCTGCCAGGAAGTCCGTCACGTGTTCGTAGAGCCGATGCGAATCTTCAGCGTCGTAGTCATCCCAACCTTCGAACGCGAACAGGTGTCCTTCCGCGTCGTAAAGCACTTCCTCGCACAGGCCGCCCGCCATCACCATGAGCGCGGCGTTGTCTTCAGGTTCCGCCCAAAAGTCCTGGCGCGACCAGTGCAGTTGTGCGCTCAGCCGCGACGGCCACATTTCACAGTTCACCCACGCGGGGCCAATCCCCCCGTGGACCATGACAAGCCCTTCCGCTCGGTCGTCCTCGAGCGCCAGAATCTCCGCGACCGCTGCGCCGAGCGAGAACCCCATGTAGACGATGGGGCCGGGCAGCCTCGTCAACTGTTGTGCCGTGAGTTCGGCGAAGTGAAGCGGACCACCTTCGGCGTCCGCGAAGGTCACGGCGTGATCGAGGTCATCGAACTCGACGCCGTCGTAGAAATCTGGGGTGAGAACCTCGTGCCCGTCTGCGCGCAGCGCCCGTGACCATTGCTGCACGTGTTCGGTTGGGCCCAGTGCGGAGTGGAGCAACACCACCGTTGTCATAACTTCCTCCTGAGCGGGGAGGACGTCGCAGTCCGCGCCCCGCCGTTCTTTACGTGTTCAATGCCATGATGGCCTGATGATCGACGTGGAGCGACTTCTAATCCTGCGTGAAGTCGCGCGCCACGGGTCAAAGGCCGCCGCCGCGCGCGCACTCCAAATCGCCGAACCCACCGTCGCGCACCACCTCAAATCGCTCGAACACACCGCGGGCGTGCCGCTGACGATCCGGGTGGGCAGGGTGACGCGGCTTACCTCCGCCGGGGAAGCGCTCCTTGAGCATGCCGACGCCATTGCCGCGTCCTTGGCCAGCGCGGAACGGTCGCTCGCGCAGCACGCCGACCTCTCTGGCGGCCGGTTGCGGATCGCGTCCTTCACCTCGTTTTGCGCAGTGGCGCTGCCGGCACCCCTAGCGCAGTTCGCGCGACGGTACCCGGGCATTGAGGTCGGCCTGGTCGAGACCGAGACCGACGACGCGCTCCAAATGCTCCACGATGGCGTCGTCGATTTGGTGGTGGGGTTCGCCGACGACGCCACCCCCGCCCCGGATGATCTGCCCATCCGGTGGCTCGAGCACGACGAGTACCTCGCGGTGCTCCCCGCCCATCACGCCCAGTCCAGGCGCGCCACGGTGGACATTGCGACGCTTGCGTCAGACACGTGGATCTCCGGCTGTCAGCGGTGCCGTGCCCACCTTCACGCGTTGGCCGCGTCTGGGGGCTTCGAACCTCAGATCGCATTCCAGACAGAGGACTACGTGACCGTGCAACGGCTCGTCGCGGAGGGCCTAGGCGTCGCGATCCTGCCGCGCATGGCACTCGCCGCCAGCCCCGAGGTCACCGGAATCGTGACAGTGCCCACGGCTCCCGTGTCGCATCGCGAGGTCTTCCTCGCCCTGCCACGAGAGCCGTCCGCTGCGGCGAAGACCTTTGCGGGACTCATCGCTCCGTGAGGCTCAGGCTGCTGCTCGTTCCCGATCGAGGAGCGACCGCTTGACCTCAACTCCCCACGCGAATCCGGTCATTGCGCCGGACGCTCCGGTCACTCGGTGGCACGGGACAAACAACGCGACCGGGTTGGCTCCGCACGCGGCCCCAACGGCCCGGCTCGCCTTCGGGTTGCCCAGCGCTGCGGCAAGCTCGCCGTAGGTCCGGGTCTGGCCGGCGGGAATCTCGCGCAACGCGTCCCACACCGCGGCCCTGAACTCGGTTCCCGGCGCCGCAATCGGCACTGCCATCGCGGGCCTGGGGTCGCCGTCGTAATAGGCCACCACGGCATCGGCCGCAGTCACGTCGCCACGTACGCCCGGCCCCCCGTCGAGGCGCGACCGGGCCGCGAGCGCCGCGGGACCCTGGGTCCACCCGGCGGCGACCACGGCTCCCTCATCTTCGATCACGACGAACGGTCCGTCCGGGGTGTCGAAGGTGTCATGAACGCGCATCTGTCTGTCCTTTCTCGAGTGACGCGGCGCGCCACAGGTGCATCATGAGGTAGCTGCGCCAGGGCGCGAGCGAGGCGGTCTCCGCCACGAGTTCGCGCGGCGCATCGAAGCCCAGCGTCCGGGCCCCTGCGCGCACCGCCACATCTCCCGTGAGGAGGATGTCGCTTGCCCCAAGGGTCCGGAGGGCGACGTATCCGGCGGTCCACGGGCCGATGCCGGCGAGACCTTCGAGCGCCGCCATACCTTCGGTGGTGGAGACGCCGGGGTGGAGGGCGACGGTGCCTTCTGCGAGGGCCGCGCAGGCTCCGAGCAATGCAGACCGGCGGGCGCGGGGACCTCCCAGATGGGCGTCCCCGGACTCGGCAATCTTTCCCGGCTCGGGGAAGACGCTGGTGACGCCGTCGACCGCCAGGGCCGGCGGCAGGGGCTCGCCGAGCGCATCCACCAGTCGCGCCACCGCAGTGCGTGCGGCGGCAACCGTGACCTGTTGGCCCAGGATCGCCCGCACCACCATCTCTGCGCCATCCACCGCGCCCGGAACCCGAATCCCCGGGGTCCTGGCCACTGATGGCGCGAGGCGCGGATCGGCCGCGAGCGCCGCGTCGATCGCGACCGGGTCAGCATCGAGGTCCAGTAGCCGGCGGGCGCGCGCGAGCAGCTCCGGTAGATCTGCGAGATCGGTGAGGCGCGCAGTGACGGTCACCTCGGACCGCGCAGGTTCGAGGGTCATCACTGCTGGTCCGCGCGCCAGGCGGAGGGAGCGGGTGTAGGCGCCATCGCTGGCGATCTCCACGCCCGCAATTGCACGCCGCGCGAGCCAGGCAAGAACACCCGCACCATCGAATGGCTCCCGCACGCGCAGGCGCAGGGTCACCGTCCCGGCCTCAACGCCTGCCGGTCCGCGCTCCGCCGCACGCGCATGGCCGCGCACCTCGGTGGGCGTCATCCCGTAGACGTCGCGGCAGGTGTCGTTGAACTGCCGCAGGGAAGCGAACCCGGACGCGTGCGCGACGTCGACGACGGGCATCGCGGTGGAGACGAGGAGCTGCCGCGCCGTCTGCGCGCGTTGCGCGCGAGCAAGTGCGAGGGGCCCGGCGCCAAGTTCCTCCGTGAGGATGCGGCCAAGCTGTCGCGACGAGTAGCCCAATCGGGTCGCCAGGCCCGGCACGCCCTCGCGATCGACGACCCCGTCGGCGATCAGGCGCATGGCGCGCGCGGCGGTGTCCTGGCGCAGGTTCCACGCAGGACTTCCCGGCGTTGCCTCCGGCAGGCAGCGGCGGCACGCGCGATACCCCGCTTGGTGTGCCGCAGCCGATGTCAGGTAGAACGTGCAGTTCCCCGGCTTGGGTGTCCGAGCTGGGCACGAGGGCCGGCAGTAGATTCCCGTCGACTTCACCGCTGTGAAGAACTGCCCGTCAAACCGCGCGTCTCTGCCATGCACGGCGGCATAGCGTGCGGCGAAGTCAGCGGGGGCGGTCACACCTCAAGGATGCCCCCGTCCCCGCTGACACGCTCGCGGTTTTCGGACATTGCTGTCGTAGCGGTGTCAGGGCCCGCCTTACTCGGCCGCGACGGTGCCCGCTTCTGTTCCGCCCGTCACCGAACCGTCGGTGACGAGCCCCGCCGTGGCGGTGCCCGTCACGTCACCGTCGTAAATCACGGTGTACGTGTCACCGGCCACAACATCCGCGCTGGAGAACACGATCGACGCGGCGTCCTTGTCTGCGGTGTACGAGGCAACCAAGTCGCCCTCGGCGTCGACAATTGCGATCGAAGAGCCCGCCGTCACCGTCTGACCAAACATGATTCCGATGACCGCCTGATCCCCTGCGTCCGGAGCCTGGGCCATGCCAGAAGCGCCCGCGGCGACAATCGTTCCGCCGTCCATCGAGAAGCTGCCGTTGTAGTCAAGGGCGCCCTCGCGGTCGGTCGTCGGGCCAGCGATCACCACTGTTCCGCCGGTCATGGAGATGTTGCCGTTGGAGTCCAGGCCATCCGACGTGGAGTTGATGGTCCACGTGCCGCCCGTGATGTCGAGCAGCACGCCGTCAAGGACCTCGTCGCCGGGGCGTAGAGCCGCCTCGTCGATCGCGACCTCGGAGTCAGTCGCCGTGGTCGTGTAACTGGCCTGAACAGTGGTGCCCTCCGAAGAAGCGTCGGGCGCGGTGTCGCCCGCGGTCGTCGCGTCGGGGGCCGTGGTGTCGTCACCCGGGCGTCCGCCACGCTGGTCCGTGCCGCCGGGGAAACCCTCGTCCGTCCCCTCACCGGGCATCGTGCTTTCAGTGTCGTTGATCTCCGAGACAGAGCCGTCCCCGACCTGCATGCCGTCATCCTCGGCCGTGATGTCGCCCGTACCTCCGTCGAGGTGCATGATCGCGGCCTCGAAGCCTTCAAACGACTCGGTGACCACGATCTCGCCATCGGTGACGCGCATGATCCCGTTGGTCGTGATGCCGTCGTCTCCTGCAGCGATCGTGAGTGAGCCGCCTTCGATCGTCACCTGGTTCTCTGCATCGATCGCGTCGGTGCCGGCCGTGATGTCAATGACGCCATCGGTGATCCACACCACACCCACGGGGTAGGCGGAATCATCGGAGTCGAGGACGTTGTCGGACTTCAATCCGTCGCCGCCAGCGTTCACGGTGACGTCACCCTCCAGCACCACCAGGTGGTCCTTGCCGCGCAGGCCGTCATCCGTTGCGGTGACGTCCACGCTCCCGGAGTCAATGACGAGAGTGTCTTTCGAGGTGATGCCGTCTGCCGCGACGCCGTTGACCTCAAGCGAGCCCGAGCCCGTGATCCACAGGTCAGAGGTCGAGTAGATCGCCGCGTTCTCTTCGCGCGAGTCGTCATCGACTGCGTCCGCAGAATCGGACACCGTGTTGGTCGTGCCGTCCTCCAGCCCTAAGACGACCCAGTCGGCATCCACAACGTTGATTCCGGCCACGTCCTCAGCGGTGATGTCCACGCCATCAAGAACCAGGACCACGTCGGCTCCATCCCCATTGACGACGACCTGCCCGGCGCTCAGCTCACCGGACAACACGTACGTCCCCGACTCCGTGATGGTCACGGTGTCGCCGTCGACGGTGGCGCCCGAACCGTCCACCGTCGAGGCGCCGTCGGCCAGCGTGATCTCGGTTGCGCCGACCGTCGAGTAGTCGAGGTCCACCTCTTCGATGTCGAGGTCGGCGTAGTCGGCCTCGACGCGGTCTTCCGTTGCGATCTGCTCGACGTCTGCGGACTCCGTCGTGTCGTCCGCGGACTCACCCGTGCCCGTGGCGGCTGGGTCGACGGCTTCCTCGACCGCGACGGCTGCCGCCGCGGCCTCGTCGTCCGCGCTGATCGCCGCAGAGCAGCCTGTCATCAGCAGTGCGCCGAGGGTCAGCCCGGCGAATATTTGTGTGGTGCGCTTCTTCATGATGGGGAACCTTCCTTAGGCGCCGGCTCGAACCGGCTCGACGAGTGAGACGTGGCCACGCAGCGTGCGCGACCATCGGTTGTGAGGCAGCTCGGGGTGGAGGGCCGCGAGCGCCGTGCAGTATTTGGAAACTTTGGATGGGCGCACGCCGTGGGCCCACAGCGCGCGGTCGACCTCTCCGGCCCGCGAGGCGGACTTCGTTTCGACGATCAACACGTCGCCAAAGGACGCCGCGCGGCCGTCCGTCGCAATCCCCTGGACCTGTGAGTCCACGGTGACCCGAGCATCGGCCGTCAGAAGAGTTGTCCGCATGTACCGGGTGGTGACCGCGGGCGTGAGCTCGGCTGCGGCTGCCGCGATCGCGGGGAAGCCGGAGACGAACTCGAAGGCCTCCCGGGGCAGGTCCGCATCCTCATCGACGTGCATGTCGAGGAACTCGCGGTGCTTCACGGTGTCGCCTGTGCGCGAGCGGAGCTTCACTTCGATTGCGTGGGTGTCCGTGTCGATGTAGGTGCGGGTGCGGACCTTGTAGCGGCGCGGACGCCGATGCGCCGCCGCGCGGTAGCAGTCCCAGCCCGGGGTGTCGTAGTAGGTGGACGCGTAGCGGAACGCGCGCGTGCCGTCGATCTCGAGCACGCGGGGTGCGGGCGCGAGAGACCCGACAACCAAGGCCCAGGTCCCGGGATCCACGAGGTACTTGCGGTCCACGCGCTGCTGGAGCGCGGCGGTCTCATTGATCTCCGACAGCGACACGGGCGCGAGGCCCTGTGCCCATGGGAGGACCGATGCCGGGGTCATCGTGCGCTCCCGGCTGCCACCGGTGCGGTGTGAGCCGTAGGGCGTAGGGCCGATGCTTGGGTCGCCTTGGCGCCGCTACCTTCCCGCACCGCGTAGCGGACGTCGCACAGGGTGGTCTGCTGCACCAGGTCCGTCTTGCGAATCACGACGCGCTTGATGTCGGCGTCGAGGAGGTCCTCAAGCATGAGCGCGGCCTGGGTTTCCGTGCTCACTGCGCGGTCGAGCATCACCTGCTGAGTGCGGGCTGTCGAGAAGAGCTTAGGGCTGTCGCCCACGGCAATCGCGACCAGGAGGATGCCCATGAGGGACAGGCCCACCGCGCCGTTGATGCCGGGGAATCCGCCCAGGAGACCCAGCGCAATCGCGGTGAAGTAGTAGGCGATCTCCGAGTGGTCCATCTCGGTGGAGCGCAGGCGGATGATCGACAGCACCGCGAATATCCCGAGACCGAATCCGAGCGACACGTCCGCTGTGGCCATCGCGTAGGTGACTCCCATGACGCCAACGTTGATCGACAGGAACGCGACGATCATGTCGCGGCGCCGGTGCCTGGGGAAGTAGAGGCCGAACACCAGCACGGTGATGGCGATGAGGTCGGCGGCGATGAGTGCGTAGATGGACATGTGAGTCACCTCGGAAGTTCAGGAGGCTCGACGGTCGAGCCGGGGTATGTCTCCATAGAAGCGATCACGCCTGGGAACTGGCTGGGAGAGACGGCACAGGACCCTGGGATTGTCGTCTTGCCCTAGGAGTGGTCCCAGCGTTCTCCTAGGCTCAGGTGCTTGACTGGTCTCATGACCGACCGACGCATCCTGGTAGTAGACGACGAGGACAACCTGCGCACCATGCTCGTGGCCGCCTTGAAGTACGAGGGCTACGACGTGATCCAGGCTGTCGACGGCGCTGACGGCTTGCGTGCGGTCAAGGAACACCGCCCCGACCTGATCGTGCTCGACGTGATGATGCCCAACGTGGATGGCTTCGCGATGTGCCGGCGGCTACGCGATGCCGGCGACCGCACCCCCGTCATCTTCCTCACCGCACGCGATAGCTCCGAAGACAAGGTCGAAGGGCTGCGCATTGGCGGAGACGACTATCTCGATAAGCCGTTCAACCTGGACGAGCTCGTGGCCCGCGTCGAAGCGGTGTCGCGGAGGTTCGAGCGTGAGCCTTCGTCGTCCGACACCTATGAAGTTGCGGACCTGGTGCTCGACGACGTGTCTCATCGCGTGACGCGCGCCGGCACCGAGATTTCTTTGTCTCCCACGGAGTACCGCCTGCTCATGTACTTGATGCGCAATGTGGGCCGAGTGCTCTCGCGCGGTCAGTTGCTCGAGAATGTCTGGGGCTACTCTGCGGATGACGACCCCGCGGTGGTCGAGACCTACATCGGATACGTGCGTCGCAAGGTGGACGCCGTGGAGCCCAAGCTCATCCACACAGTCCGCGGCGCGGGCTACACGCTGAGGGCTCCGTGAGCGCCCGGCGAACTCTGTCACTGCGTGACCGGCTTGGCTTGGGGTTCCTCGCAGTCGGTGTGATCTCTGTCGTCGTGGCCATCATCGTGGCGTTCACGACGCACCAGTTCTTGATGTCTCAGATGGACGACCGGCTCGACAGTTACGCGGGCCCGGGCTTCTACGACCAACCCATTCGCAGCCTCCCGGACAACCTCCAGCAGTTAGAAGATGAGGAGCGTCCGTCAGAGGCAACGCGGGGATACGTCGATGCGAACGGCACCTTGTACGTCTTTGTGACGAGCAATATCGAGGGAGCGACGGACGCCGTCCCCGTCATTCCCCTGGAGCAGTTGACCGCTGACAGCACGCACTTCACGGCGCCCGCGTCTGAGGGCTCGAGTGAATTCCGCGTGCTAGCCCGCCCTGCTGGGAACGGGTGGGACATCACCGCGCTTCCCCTTGATGATGTGAAGGCCGCGACCAAGCAGCTGATCTTGATCGAGGCCATTGGGATTGTGCTCATGCTCGGCACGCTGGGCCTCGTGGCGTGGTGGGTCAACCGCTTGGGAATCGCGCCCATGCGGCGCATGGTCGGAGCATCGACCCAGATCGCCGATGGCGACCTCGATGTCCGCCTCGACACTAATCAAGGCGGATCCGAGACCAACGAGTTAGCGCACTCACTTAATCAGATGATCGAGAAGCTCACGGACGCGCTTACGGAGCGCGAAAAGTCGGAAGCCCGGCTACGCGAGTTTGTCGCCGATGCTTCACATGAGCTGCGCACACCCCTCACGACGGTCTTGGGGTACGCGGAGCTGCACCGCCGCGGAGCGCTCGCTGATGCTGAGAATCAGAACGACGCCTGGGCACGCACCGAGGCCGAGGCAGCCCGTATGCGCAGGCTCGTCGAGGACATGCTCACGCTGGCCAAGTACGACGCCGAACCTCACCTCGACACCCGCGATATCCACCTGGGCTCACTCGCGACCGAGGTCGTGGCCGACGCGACGGTCGCCTACCCCGACACCACTTTCGTGTTTGCGGGCGGCGAGGCAACCGTCCTCGCCGACGGCGATCGCCTGCGCCAAGCACTCCTGAACGTCATCGCCAATGCCGCGGTGCACGGCGGCGACACGGTGACCGTCTCCGTCGCGGCGAGGGACGAGACTGCCACGATCCGCGTGCACGACAACGGTCCGGGCATGACGCCGGAGGTCGCTGCGCGAGCCACCGAGCGCTTCGTGCGCGGCGACACCTCCCGCCAGCGCGCGACCGGCGGAGCGGGCCTCGGCCTCGCGATCACTGCCGCAATCGTGGATGCCCACGGCGGCACGCTGTCGGTGGAGTCCTTACCCGGTCAGGGCACCTCGGTGACTATCTCGCTACCGGCCGCTGCCTCGGAGTGACGCGAACGCTCGACTGCCAGCTTGATCAGCGGAAGAGCGACCGCCACCGCCGCGAGGAGTTGCACAGCCGCGTTGCGTCCGCCGTGCTCGACCCAGCCCTGCCAACCTCCGCCATAGGGAATCGCGCCATCTTGGACGAACGCTTCGACCCCTATGGGCCAGACCGTGTAGGACACGACCACCAGCGTGAGAGCCGATACCCCAAAGCCGATGGCGAGAGCGGTGCCCGCTGCGCGCGTACCTTTGAGGACTCCGAGGATCAACGTTGCCGCTACCAGCGCCCCCGCAACGGCCCCGCCGAGCAGCCACCACACGGGCACTTGCGGGCCAATCACCCAGACAACTTCGTTGGAGACCGGATCGAGCCTCACTCCATCCATCGAGGCGCTGATGCGCATGTCGGCGTAACCGAGCGCGAGCACCGCGACAAGACCAAGAGCGATTCCTACGAGGGCGTTGACAAAGACCTTCATGCCCAACCACCGTACAGACGCCCATGTGGGGCAAGTCCGGCTTCCGACTCCAGCCGATGTGGGTGTGGAACAGTGAGCACATGGCCACCACTCAGGACCAAGCCCGCCTCGCAGTGCTGATTGACGCGGACAACGCACGTGCCGAACACCTGGAGCGGCTGCTGATCGAAGTCGCGAAGTACGGCACCGCCAGCGTCCGTCGTGCTTACGGCGACTGGACCACACCGCAATTGGGTCCGTGGAAGGAGACTCTTCTCGCTCACTCTGTGCAGCCAATCCAGCAGTTCGGGTTTACGAAGGGCAAGAACGCCACGGACTCTGCACTCATCATCGATGCAATGGACATCCTCCATGCGGGCACGGTTGATGGCTTTTGCCTCGTCTCGAGCGACTCGGATTTCACGCGCCTTGCCGCGCGTATCCGCGAGCAGGGACTGAAGGCGTATGGGTTTGGTGAACGCAAGACGCCCGCACCCTTTGTGGCGGCCTGCGACACCTTCGTCTACGTCGAAAACCTTCGTCGCGACTCAGCACCACAGGAAAGCGAACGCAAGCGAGACTTCACCACCGACCCCGAACTGGCCAAGTGGCTCGCCGAGGCTGTCGACACTGCTTCACGTGACGACGACTGGGCACACTTGGGTGAAGTCGGAAGCAACCTGTCGCGCTTGCGGTCCGATTTCGATACACGCACTTGGGGCTTCAGCAAGCTGAAAGACCTGATGAAGGCCCACCCCGCCTACGAGGTCAAGAACGTTGCCACGGGAGAAGGTCGCCCCACGGTCGTACAGGTGCGCCGGAAGCCCAAGGCGAAGCGGACGCAGCCGAAAGCTAAGTCCAAGGCCGGTCAGTAAAGCCGGCCGCATCGAGCACCCACTCACGGGTAGGTCCCATTCGGGCCACGGCGTCGGCGTCGTGACTCACCACTACGAGGGCTCCCCGGTAGTCCGCGAGCGCCTCGAGGAGGTGCTCGCGCGTCGCGAAGTCGAGGTTGTTCGTGGGCTCGTCCAGCAACAGCAACTGCGGTGCGGGGCGCGCCAATAGAACGGCCGCGAGCGCCGCGCGGAAGCGTTCGCCGCCCGACAACTGTCCTGCGAGCGCATCGCCGGAGGCACCTCGAAAGAGGAAGCGTGCCAACTGCTCGCGTACGTCATGCGGACTCGCTCCCAAAGCGTGCCTGTGCACGTTCTCCACCACGGACAACGCCGGGTCCAACACATCCAGCCGTTGCGGCAAGTACCCCACCGGCACCATCACCTCCGCGTCGCCGGCCAGCGGAACCACGGCATCGGCCGTATCCACGGGTAGCAATGCGCGCAACAGCGTGGTCTTGCCCGCGCCGTTTGCGCCAGACAGGACAATCCGCTCGGGACCCTGCACGAGTGCGTCGACCACCGTCCCGGTGCGAAGGCGCGCGTCAGCCAGCCGCGCCACATCACGCCGAGGCGGCACGTCCGTTCCGGCCAGGTCAATGCGCACTTCGCGATCGGTGCGCGCCGCGCCCTTCGCCTCGTCAAGGCGTTTGGCAGCGGCATCGGCACGGTCCTCGTGGACGGCTGTCGCCTTCGCCTGTGTGGCCTGCGCGCTGGCCTTGCGCGCGTTCGCCACAATCTTCGGCATCCCTTGTGCGGACTTCGCACCGGCCCGTTGACGCTTGCCCTCACCTTCGATGTGCTTGCGCAACTCGCGCTGTTGCCGGGCGGCCTCGGACGCTGCTGAACGCACCTCCGCCTGGGCGCGCTCACGTTCGGCCTCCTTGGCTTGCTCGTAGTCGTCAAGACTTCCCCCAAACCACCTGAGCGAGCCATGACTGAGTTCGCCGATCGAGCGCACCCTGGCAAGGACGCGGCGGTCGTGACTCACCACGAGGGTCGCCCCACGTCGCCGCTCAAGTGCCCCGAGGACCTGTGCCGTCGCGGCCTCGTCGAGGTTGTTTGTGGGTTCGTCCAGGAGCAGGACGTCGGGGTCGGCGTGGAGGGCCGATGCCAGGGCCAACCTGGTGATCTCACCTCCAGAGAGTTCGCCAACAGTGCGGTCGAGGGTGTCGGATGGCAAACCTAGAGAGACAAGGGTGGCGGTCGCACGCTCATCCACGTCCCAGTCGTCGCCGATCAGGTCGAAGTGGCTCTGGGCCACGTCCCCCGACTCGACCGCACGCAAAGCCGCGCGGATCGGCGCCAGGCCCATCGCAGCATCGGTCCGCCCCTCGGGGTCTAAGGCCACGTCTTGTGGCACGTACTGCACGCGAGGTGGACGGTTGACGGTTCCCGAGTCTGGCGCGAGTTCGCCTGCCAGGACTTTGAGGAGCGTGGATTTACCGGTGCCGTTGGTGCCGACTAGGGCGGCCAGTCCGGAGTCAACCGCGCCAGTGACGTCCGTGAGGACGCGGGCGCCGTCGGGCCAGGAAAAGTGAAGGTGAGAAAAGGACAAGGAAGACATGAGGTTCTCGCAGATGCGTCTGGGGCAGAAATGCCGGTGGCAGATGTGCGCATGGCCAGACGAGCGTGTCTGGCGAACCTAGATCTTCAACGGAGTGCTCCAAGCAGCTCGGGGTGATGTCCTGCTCTCAGGATAACCGACCGCGGGGGTGACCGACCGGGATCAAGGTCACCAGGGCATCGGCCGGTCAAAGATGGGCTTAGCGTCATTGGGTAGTTCCGGCAGGTCGCCGCCGTCACCGCGGATGCAAAACCACGTCAGCGGCTCGGTTCCCTCGGGGTCGCAGCGCCAGGTGCGCAACACGCCCTGACCCACGCGGATCACCGTGCCGGGTCCCACGTCGACGAGTTCGTCGTCCAGGCCCATCTGGCCGCGACCGGTCAGGAACACGAAGAGCTCTTCCACGGACGAGTGCGCGTGCCAGTACCCCGCCTCCTCGCCCGGAATCATCGAGTTCACGGACATCCCAATGAACTGCATGGGCAGTTCCTGATCGACCACGCGGCGCCCGTCGCGCTCGCGCGCAGGCACGAACCCGCCGTAGTAATCACGCCAGGATTCGATGGGACCTAGATCGATGCGCTGAAAGTCGCTCATGCCTCCCACGCTACTTGGCGAGCTGGCCCTTCACCCACGTGACGATGGCATTTGCGTGACCATGGCCGATGCCGTGGGTCTCCTTGAGGCCCGCCACCACTTCCATATGGGGCTTGCCATCCTGGAGTTCAGTCGTGGCGATGTCGATCCAATGCTGCATGGGCTCGCCATACTTCTTCTCGATGTTCGGGAAGTAGGAGACGGGTCCAGCGAGTGTCGCTCCTGGTTCGAGAACGGGCGCGTCGATGTGGCGCAGATCGCTCATGCCAGCACCTCCCGCTCAAGCCGTGCGTAGGACTCTTCCATCCCGTCGCCCATGCCGGTTTCGAGGATGATGTCGCGCAACTGTGAGTCGGGGTATGTGATGACGACGGTCAATAGCGTGCCGCCGTCGCGCGGCATCAGGGTCATCTCGTTCAGCGTGGACGGTGCATCCATGCCGATCATCGACTCCGTGTTGACGGCGCGGTGCGGCGCATCAAACTCGAGGACCTCCCCGGTGAAGCCAAACCGCTGGGGCGCGTCAGCATGGGCTCCCTGCTCCTTGAGAAGCTCAGCGGTGGGCTCCCACTCGTAGCGGAACGTCTCCCCCACGGCCGTCGCGACCTCGCACACCGGCATGGTCCAGCCATCGGGTCCGAGCAGCCACTTCTGGAGGAGGTCCTTGTCGTGGTGGGCGGCCCAGACCTGCTCCGCAGTGCCGCGGATGAGGCGAGTGACGCGGACCTGGGTGTCGCCGAGCAACTGAAGGTCGGCCTCGCCAGCGGCGAAGCTGGTGAGGTCCGCGAGGACGTCGTCGATCTGACTCATCGCGGAGGTCAGGCCCTCTTCCATGCCCATACCCAGGAGTTGCTCGAGCTGGTCGAGCGAGCCGAAGTGCGTCGTCGTGATGAGGCGCGACCCGGCGTCAGTGTCCTCGAAGGTGAAGACGATCCGCATTGTCGGCATCTCGGAATTCTCGTTGCCCTCGGCATCCGCGAAGCCGTCACGGACCTCGAACGAGTGGCCGGGATCCACCGCGAGGAACTCCCAGAACCCGGGAGATGTCTGACCGTCGGGTCCGTTCATGACGTACGCGCTGCGGCCGCCCGGGTAGACGTCGTGACGCGTGAACGTGGCGGGCCAGCCCTCAGGCCCCCAGAACTTTTCGATCTGGCGCGGGTCGGTGTACGCCTCCCACAGACGAGTGCGGGGTGCGGCGAAGTCCGCGGTCACCGTCATGGTGAGCGCGTCCAGGTCCTTGTCAACAGAGGTAACAGGCATGGTGGTGACCTTTCAGTCCGTGGTGCTGTCTGATTCGAGGAGAGCGTCCAAGCGGGAAATGCGCTCTCGCCAGATCTGCTCGTAGGCGTCCAGCAGGCGCTGGGCGCGACGGATTGACTCGGGGTTGCCTCTCACAAGGCGCTCCCTTCCGGAAGCGTGCTTGGTCACGAGACCCGCACGTTCCAGGACTGCGACGTGTTTGCTGACCGCCGCGAAGGACATGTCGTACGCGCCAGCGAGCGTGGAGACCGAGGTCTCTTGCACCAGGGTCCGGCGGACGATGTCGCGGCGCGTGGAATCGGCGAGGGCCCGGAAGATTCGGTCGACCTCGTCATCGGTGAGTTCAGTATCTACAACCATTTGGTTATACGTTACGACGACCGCGGGTGCGCGTCAATAGGAACGGGACAATGCTGACACCTCGAGGACTGAGGCGGTAAGGCGAGGCGGCGACGACGGGCCACGAGATTGATGCATCCTCGAACTTAATCGACTTTGCTACCAGGGCAGACGTACGCTCGTTCAGTGACCGATGGCATGCTCGCATTAACCCCCGCCCCCGTCCGCTGGACCCCGGGCGACGACTCTTGGACCCCGACCGGCGCGCTGACCGTGCGCGCGCCCGAGGCCCTCCTCCCCGCCGCCCGCCGCTGGGCCCGCGACACCACCGCAGCGTTCGGCCCCGATGTGGCGCTGACGGTCACCGACGAACCCCAACCAGATGTGGCGTTTGCCTTTGGCGAGGGGATCCGCCCCGGCGGATACGTCCTCGACATTGAACCCGCAGGCGTCACCGTCACGGTCGCTGACCTCTCGGGCGCCCACAGTGCGGTGCAGTCACTGCGACAGCTCGCCGGGCCCCAGGCCTTCCGGACTGCCGCGATCGCGGAGCGCCCGCTGAGCATCGGCACCGGCCGCATCGAGGATCACCCGCGCTTTGGATGGCGCGGCGTGCACCTGGACGTATCGCGACACTTCATGCCCGCGCGCGAAGTCATCCGCTTCATCGACAACGCCGCTGCGCACCACTTCAACGTGTTCCACTTCCACCTCACGGACGATCAGGGCTGGCGCATGCCGATTGACCGCTACCCCGAGCTCACTGAGGTGGGCGCCTGGCGTCCCCGCACGCAGGTCGGCAACGCCTACGTGGACCCCGAGTTCGAGGAGCGCCCGCACGGCGGCCGCTACTCCAAGGACGAGCTGCGCGAGATTGTCGCGCACGCCCGCAGCCGCGGCGTGACCGTCATGCCGGAAATCGACGTTCCCGGCCACGTCGAGGCGGCCATCGCGGCCTACCCGCAGCTCAGCTCGACGGGCGAGCCCGGCTCAGTGCTCACCACGTGGGGCATCAGCCGCGACGTCCTCAATCCGTCTTACGAGAGCCTCGAGTTCTTCAAGCACGTGCTCGACGAGGTCGTGGAAATCTTCGACTCCCCCTTCATCGGGATCGGCGGCGACGAGGTCCCCACCGGTGCGTGGCGCAAGAATCCCGACATCATCGCTCACGCGGAGTCGCTTGGCTTGGCGTCGGTCACGGACCTGCACGGCTGGTTTCTGGGACAGCTCGCCACCTACCTCGAAAGCCACGACCGCCGCGCGGTGGTGTGGGACGAGGGACTGAGCGAGCACCTGCCCCGTAGCGCCGCCGTGACGTCGTGGCGCGGAATCGAGGCCGGCGCGATCGCGATCAAGGGAGGGCACGACGCTGTCATGGCTCCCGAGCAGGTCCTGTACCTGGATCACCGGGCTTCCGACCACCCCGAGGAGCCCATTCCCGTGGGGTTTGTGCGCACGGTCGAGGACGTCCTCGCCTTTGACCCGCTCCCGCCCGAGGTCATCGCCGCGCACCCGGAGCTCGATGCAGTGGAGCACGCCGATGTGATGGTGCCGTTCCCCGGCGATCGACCCGTGGCTGCCGACGGAGAGCAGGGCGCCCTCCTGGGAGCTCAGGCCCAGGTGTGGACCGAGCACCTCGACAATCCCCGCCGCGTCGACTACGCGACCTGGCCGCGCCTGGCCGCATTCGCCGAGGCCGCCTGGTCGCCGCACATGGACCGCACCCCCGGATCAGATGCCTCGCTGGCCTTCATGGAGCGCCTGAAGAAGCACCTCACCGTGCTCGATGGGCTGGGTATCGAGTACCGCCCACTCGACGGACCCCACCCCTGGCAGACCCGCCCTGGCATCGAAACCACCACCCGTGACTTTGACGCGGAGATGGCTGCCGCGGGCTGGACCGGCGCAGGTGGCTGGCACGAGGACGACGACGGCGAGGGCTACACCGCGTCGATCTAGCGCCCAGGCGTTGCCCAAGTTCGCGAACGGCATCAAGAGACATCCCCAACCTGGTTGTACGCCCCGCGACTAGGCTCCCGGTATGACCTACGCCGCGACCCTTGTGCTGATCCTGGCTGCCGGCATGGTGGCCCAGCTCATCGCGGCGCGGCTGCGCATCCCGGCGATCATCGTGCTGATCGCGGCCGGGCTCATCCTGGGCCCCATTTCCGGGATCATCATCATTCCGGGCGGGAACGAAGAGGTCTCTGCCCTCATCTCGTTGGGTGTGGCTGTGGTCCTGTTCGAGGGGGCGATGGACCTACGCTTCAGCGAAATCACGCGCGTGAAGAAGGGCGTGAGGCGCCTCACCCTGTTCGGTCCACCCATCGCCATGTGCCTGGGGGCCCTCGCGGCGCATTACGTCGGCGACATTGAGTGGCCGGTGGCCTGGGTCTTGGGCGCACTTCTGGTCGTCACCGGGCCCACCGTGATCATTCCCCTGCTCCGCCAGGCTCGGCTCAACCAGGAATCCGCCTCCCTGCTGAAGTGGGAAGGCATCATCAATGACCCCATCGGCGTCCTGCTCGCTTTCCTGACGCTGCAGTACTTTCTGATCGCCGATGCGGACATCGACCCGGACCTGCAAAATGTCGCCCAAGCGCTCGGAGTCGCCTCCGTCGTGGTGACCCTCGTAGGCGCCGTAATTACCGCCGTCGTGCTCGGAACGCTTGCGGGTTACGGCATCGGCCTGGTATTCCGGCGAGGCTGGGTCTCGGGCCACCTCAAGTCGCCGCTCCTCCTCGTGATGGTCCTGCTCGTGCACACGCTGTCGGACATTGTGGTCCACGAGTCGGGTCTTCTCGCGGTGACCATCATGGGCGTGATTCTCGGCAACATGAACCTGGCCGAGCGCGACCAACTCCTGGACTTCAAGGAGGGGTTGTCGGTCATCATCCTGTCCGCGCTGTTCATCATCATTCCGGCGCAGCTGGAAATTGAGCAGTTGATGCTAATCGACTGGCGAATCATCGCATTTGTCGTCGTTCTGATGGTCGTGGTGCGGCCGCTGACGGTTGCGCTTGTCACGATCAAGTCGCCGATTCGCTGGCAGGACCGCGTGCTCTTGGGATGGATCTCTCCGCGCGGAATCGTGGCGGCGGCCACGGCCGGTATTTTCGGCCCGGAACTCATCGAGGCGGGCTACGACGACGGCGACGTCTTTCTGCCCACTGTCTTCCTCGTCATCATCGTGACCGTCATCGTGCACGGATTCACGATTGGGCCGCTGTCGCGCAAGCTTGGGCTGTCCGCGGGTCCCGCCAACGGCCTGCTCATTGTGGGCGCGTCGCCCTTCTCGACGTCGTTGGCGGCCGCGCTCCAAAAGGCCAACGTTCCCGTGCTCGTCACCGACGTTTCCTATCAACGCCTACAGCCACTGCGAATGTCCTCGGTGCCCGTGTACGTGGGTGAGGTGCTGTCCGAGAACGGCGAGCGCCACATCGCGGACATCAGCCTCAGTTACTTGCTGTGCGCCTCGGACAACGACTACTACAACGCGCTGGTGAGCCGGTCGTACGGGCCAGACTTTGGCTATCACCGCACGTTCCAGCTGCCCACTCACGAGTCCTCTTCCGACGAGGAAAAGCGCGTCACGTTCCAGCGCCGCGGCTCGTACGCATTCGACGGCGAGTCCGACTACTTCACCCTCAACGACCGCGCGACGAACGGCTGGTCTGTTCACACGACAAAGATCACCGCGGACTTTGGGTGGGAGGACTGGCAGGCTCGCCAGCGCGAGCGTGATGTGGAGTGGATGCTCGTGGGCGATGTCTCGGCGGAGTTCGGGTTCCGCTTGGCCTCATACGACCAGTTCTTCTCCCCCGCGGAGGGCCACACGCTGCTGTACTTCGCTCCCGATCACTCCAAGCGCGACAGAGCTGCGGAGCGAGAGGCGGCCTCGGGCGCGGTACCCGCGGTCAAGAGGGCCGATGCTGGCTCGGCAAAGAGCGCTAGGTCACCTCAGGAGTAGGGAGCCGGCCACAGCATCGGTCCGCCGGAAACCTACGGCCCTGAATGCCTCGAGCCCCTAACCCCGCCGAGTATGTACGGCTAGGGGGTGGGGGACTGGCGGGCTGCGCGACGGACCAGCAGCGAACCACCGAGTCCGATGGCGAGGAAGCCGGCCGCGACGAGCAGGGATCCGCGGGTAGCATCAGCGAAGCCGTCGGAGAGCGCATCGACGACGTCAGGCGTCGTCGCACCCAGTGGACTGTCCTCACCGAGTTCGCGTCCTTGGCTGATGATCGAGCCCGCCGAATCCGCGGTAGCGTCCGTGAGTTGCTGTACCTCGGCATCGGGGAGGTCGAGCGGGTCCAGCGAGGTCGGAACCGTGGTCGCGAGCGCGGCCGCGAGCGCTGCGCCCACCACGGCCGTGCCGAGCGCCGAGCCCACCTGACGGGCGGTGGACTGGGCGGCGGAGCCCTCGCCGGACTGTTCGGGCGGCACCTGGCTCAGGGTCGTGCTCGTGAGCTGGGCGGACGCAAATCCGAGTCCCGCACCGTAGACGATGAGGACTGCGCCCAACGCCCATGCGCTGACGCCTGCAGTCGCGATCCACGCCACAAGGAGCACGCCGATCACTTCGAGGCTCAGGCCCAGCACAACCACGTTGGGAGCGCCAAAGCGCGCGGCGACGTGGCGGGCGGACGCACCGGAAACGAATGCTCCCAGCGCCATCGCGGCCAGGACATAGCCAGCACCCATCGTGGATAGCGCGAGCACGTTCACGAGGAACAGCGGCAGCACGAAGATGATGCCGAACTCGCCTACCGCGACGGTCATGGCGGTGAGGTTTCCCCACCGGAAGGTGGGCAGGCGGAAGAGGGTGAGGTCGAGGAGCGCGAGCCGTCCGCGGCGGGCTTGGCGCTTCTCGTTGACCACAAAGAGCGCGAGCAGGAGGGCGCCAATCACGATTGCGACGGGCACGATCGAGACCGGAGCCGTCGCGGGCCATGTCCACGGGCCCAGACCAAGGTCAGCCGTGGGAGCCCACCAGCCGAAGGTCTGACCCTCGATGAGCGCGAACACGATCGCGCCGAATCCCAGCGCCGAGGTCAGCAGGCCGCCCAGGTCCATACCCGGGCGGAGCTTCGCGACCTTGGTCTCGGGGACAAACATGAAGACGCCGATAAGCACGATCACACCGACCGGAAGATTGACCAGGAAGATCCATGGCCACGTAAAGGACGTGGTGAGCCAGCCACCTGCGAGCGGTCCAAGTGCTGCGGCACCGGAGATGACCGCGCCCCAGATGCCAAAGGCGGCGGCGCGGTCCTTGCCACGGAAAGTGGCATTCACGGTGGACAACGTGCCGGGGAGGATCGCAGTCGCGCCCAGGCCCTGGACAAGACGGCCGCCGATCAGCGCACTGGCGGAGTCCGCACTCGCCGCAACAAGGGAGCCGATGAGAAAGAGAATGACGCCGCCCACAAGGACGTTGCGCCGTCCCAAGCGGTCGCCAAGCGAGCCCGCCGTGAGCAGGAACGCGGCCAAGACCACCGCGTAGGACGCCGACACCCACTGGGCGTCGGACAGGTCCAGCCCCAGATCCTGAACGATGTCCGGGATCGCGACCGCGACGATGGTTCCGTCGATCACGACCAGCGACAGCGCAAGCGCCAGGACAATCAGAGACTTCCAGCGGTTTGCGTGCGCCTTGTCGTCGATCGGGGGCTCGGCGGCTCCGTGCTCAGCGGGCTCGGGCGCGGGCTGTTGCGGCGTGTTGGAAGTCACGTGTCGACACTAGCCGAGGGCGCAACGATCACCACGACCATGTAAGTCGACAGAGCCTGGCGACCCCAGCTTCGGCCGTCAAAAACCTACGGCCAGGGCCGCCCAAACTCCGAAACCCCGCCGTGTATGTACGGCCAGGGGAAAAGAAGGTTAGCCGGCTGCTGCTTGGGTCAAGATGTCCCGGTACTGCTCGGTTGCGGCCGCGCCGGGGATCCCGAAGCGCTCGCCGATGACGGTGAACGGCACGCCCGTGGCGCCCAGTTCCGTGGCCTGGCGCTGCTCCGCGAGCACCATGTCGGCGTGCTCATCGCTGGCCAGGACGGCCAGGGCAGCGTCGCGGTCCATGCCTGCGGCTGCGGCAGCATCGGCCAGGTCGGAGGGGCTCGACAGGTCGAGCGCGCCCGAGAAGTGGCCAAGCTGGATCGCGTGGCGCACCACAAGACCGAGGTCTTCTGCGGCGGCGACCAAGCGGTGCGCGTCCAGAGTGTTGGACACGGTGCGGTCCTCGACGAACGGCAGTCCGAGCTCCTCGGCCATGCCTGCGAGCTGCTCGTGCTGAGCGTGGAGGGTGTCGGCGTCGGATCCGAACTTGCGGCCCAGGTACGCCTGCACGGGCTCCGTGGTGGTGCGTTCGGGGTCCAGCTGGAAGGCGCGCGGGATGATCACCACGGGCGCTTCGATCGAGTCGGCGGCGGCTACGAGGCGGGCTTCGCCGATGTAGCAATACGGGCACACGATGTCTGCCCATGCGTCGACGCGGACGGCGGAAATGGTCTGCTGAGTTTCAGTCACAGTGGGGCCAACGAGTGCGCCGGCCATGAGATTCCCGCAAGGCCCAGAAACCGCGGCTAGAAAATGTCGCCCGGGTACCCGTCGTCGTCCTTCGATGCGCCCACCATGTCCGCCATCACCCGGTACGCGTTGGCGATCGTGGTGAGTACCGGTGAGGCACCACCGTTGGACACGTGGGTCGCGGCATCGATCACGCGCACATTGCCGTGACCCCACACGCGCCCGACCGGATCGACCACCGACGCCGCAGGCGTGACACCCATGCGGGCCGTTCCCGCCTGATAGCGACTGACGACCGGCCCACCCGAGCCCGTGTGCGTATCAACGGGAACCACTTGGTTCGCCCCAGACTCCCGCAGCCAGTCCACGGCGCGCTCGCCCAGGAAGCTGCGGGTCCGCTCGTCCTCGGGGTGAAGATCACCGTGCAGAACGGGCTCCGGGATGCCCCACTCATCGGTGACGGTCGCTGACAAGGTGACCCTGGCATCGGCCGAGGGGACCTCATGCGCCGTACCCACGATGCGCTGCATACGCGGCAACAGCCGCGCCAACCGCGGCATCAGGTCTGTCCCGGACCACGGCAAGAGCCCCACGTGCTGGAGTTGGCGGAGGGCCGATGCTGGGGTCGGGACATAGTCATTGCTCAAGACTCCGCCGCCCACCACGGCGGGGTTGCCATGGCGGAAGTCGGAGGTGGCGATGCCGGCTCCGGGGCCTTCGAGGTCGCTGATGGCTTCTTCGAAAATGCCGATCGCGCCCACCTGAGCCTGTCCCTGGAGGTAGCGGCCAACTTGGTCGTAGCGATTGCCGATTCCGGTGGGCTCACGGTCGCTGCGGCTGGACAACAGGATGCGAGCGCTCTCGACGGCGCCGGCTGCGATCACGACCTCGTCCGCGTCGATGCGCCGCTCCCACAGCCCGGTCTCGTCGAGGCCGCGCACGAGCACCCCGGACACGGACCCATCACTGCGGGTCGTGAGGTGCGCGGCGCGGGCGGAAAGGATGAAGCTCGCGCGTCCGGTGCGGGCGGCCCGCCACAGCGCGGTGTTCTGCGAGCCGGCTTTGGCGCCCACGGGACAGGCGAAGCCAAGGCATTGGGAACAGCGCACGCACGCTGCGCGGCCGCGATAGGGCTCGGAGTTGATGAGCATTGGCACGGGGAGGGTGCGCCAGCCGAGTGAGTCGGCACCGGCGATCAACCGCGCTGCGGGGCGTGTGCGCGGAAGTGGGGGCAGTGGGTAGGGAACGGAGCGGTGGCCCTCGGTGTCGCGCGGGCCGGGGGCGCCGCTGACGCCCCACTCGAACTCGGCGTGGGCGTAGTACGGCTCCATCTCGTCGTATGTGACGGGCCAGTCCGCCTGCGCAGACCCCTCTGGCACGCCGTACGTCGAGGCCATCGTGAAGTCTTGGGGCGCGAACCGCCAGGCTTGGGCACCGTAGACGCGGCTTCCACCGCCAAGTCCAAAGGCACTGGCACCCCAGCGCGGGTCCGAGGGGCCGATGCTCTCTTCGGTGTTCCCGACGCGCTTGTGGGTCGAGGGCGATTGCAAATGGTCGCGCGCGAGGTCTCCCGTTGTGGGAGCACCGCCGCGTTCAATCACGAGCACGGACCGGCCAGCCTCGGCCAACTCCTGCGCGGCCACTCCGCCCCCAGCGCCGGACCCGATGACGATCGCGTCGTAGCGAGCCATGAGTTCCCTGCGCGTCACGACAGCTGCAGGCACTTCGTCAGGCATGTCCGAGCCCGAGGGCTTGCCGTCAAAGCCGGTGCGCCATCCCAGCGCCTTCCAAGTCGCGGGCTGGGTCACGGTGATCTGGCCCACCAGCCCGGCGAACCACTGGGCGTCGCGGTTGTCGCGCATCTCCACCAGGTCGGCTGGTGTGCCTTGGCGCGCAAGTCTCGCGAGGCGTTCCCGCCAGGCGGGGTGATCGTGGTCGAGGACCATCTGGAGCCGGCGCAGGACCTCGGGCGAGTCCGACGAGGGCCATGGGCCTCCCGGCAGGACCGCAGCCACCCAGGCGGCGAGGTCGGCATCGACTGTCATACCTTCAGCCTAAAGCGCTCAGGTGACGCCTCTGTTTCATGCGAAACGCGAGCGATGTAAAGAACTCTTGACATCTGGTTTCCGGCGGCCTATCGTCATCATGTCAAACATTCTTAACATCGACACGATCCAGGAGACACCATGAGCGAGGAACGATCGTTCGAGGAGCGGCAGACCGCGGCTGGCCTCGCCATTGGTCTTGTAGCCGTGCTCGCCTACGTCGCGGTTCTGACGGTGCGCGCGCTGACCGACGACCTGCCCCTCACGGAGGTCGCGTGGCAGGGGCCGATGCTGGTGTGCGTCGGCGTTGGCGGCGTAGCTTACGCACTGCTCTTCCTGGCGTTGTGGTTGCGCCAGCGCGGCGAGACGCTCACCGATGAGCGCGACGAGCACATCCGCGCTGCGGGCGAAGTTTCGGGAGCGTCACTGTCCGGACTCGGCGTGCTCGCCGCACTGGTGATGCTCGCGCTCGACGTCGACACCTTCTGGATCGCCAACGTCCTGTTGCTGGTCACCTTCGCCGGCGCTGTGGCCCAATCAGCAACCGTGCTCGGCGCATACCGTGGAGGAATCGCATGAACGCCGCCCAAGACTCAGCGTCGACAGCACCGTTGCCGGATGACGCACCCGAGCCCATGACCACTGCCCAACGGGGCGTGTGGGTCTTCCTCGTCACCAACATCTCTGCTGCCATCGCTTACGCAATCGTCGTGGTGCCGCGCGCCCTGTCGCAGCCCATCGAGGACGTTTCATGGGTGACGCCCATGCTGTGGGCGATCGGGTTTCAGATCGTCGGCACCATTGTCGGGTCGATTCTTGCCGCGATCGGGTCTGCAGTGAGCCTCGCTGCGCGTGGACGTGAGCCTGAGGTGGAGATGGTCACGGACGCCCGCGACAAGGACATCGAGCGCTACGGGTCACGCATGACTCAAGGCGTGCTCGGCGCCGGCACATTTGTCGCTCTTGTGCTCGCGATGCTGGATGCTGACACGTTCTGGATCGGCAACACCATCTTCTTCTTTGGAGTGGTCAGCGGAATCGTCGAGGCCGTCGTCAAGATCCGCGCATACCGCAGGGGCCTGTAATGGGCCGTTCCACGCAGGTCACGAACTCCATCAGGCAGTTGCGCTCTGAGCGCGGCGGCCTCACACAGGCCGAGCTGGCTTCACGCATTGGCGTGACTCGGCAGACGGTCATCGCCATCGAGCAAGGGCGATATTCGCCGTCGCTCGAGATGGCATTTCAAATCGCTCGCGCGCTCGGAGTCTCACTCGACGACGTGTTCCAGTACCCCGACAACGAATCCGCGTAGGACTCCACGCCCGCACCACCGCTTGGCCACGTGACGTGGCCGCTACTACCCGTACCCAAAAACGCATCCTCCAGGAGACACCATGACCACCACCGACACCGTGCGGACTGCCCGCGGGACCGGGCTCGCCTATCTGGGCCTCGCCCTCACCGGCATGGCCGGCTTCCTCATCATTCGCCCTCAACTCTTCACGGATTCGCCGGCGGAGACTCTGGCCAACCTCAGCGAGAAGCCCGAACTCGCAGCTGCCGCAGTCGGGATTGAGATGGCCATCGTGCTCACGCAGGCGCTCGCGGCCGTGTGGTTCTACAAGCTCTTGCACGACATCCGGCCCGTGGCAGCGTTCGCGACCGCAACATTTGGACTGATGAACGCAGCCGCGATCATGGCGTCGGGCGTGTTCATGGCGACGGCAGTGGCCATTGCGGGCGACCCTTCGATCGTGAGCGGGGCCGATGCTGCGGGCACCATCGGCGTTCTCGCGCACCTGAGCGATGCGGCCTGGGGCCTGGGGGGCTTGTTCTTTGGGCTGTGGCTGATCCCGATGGGGTGGGCCGCGGTCACGACGCGCCGCTTCCCGGTTGTGCTGGGATGGACCCTGATAGTCGGAGGGGTTGGCTACGTGCTGTCGGCCTTCGCGGGATGGGGATTGGACGGAGCGCCCGGGTGGTTCGTCGAGGGCTTGGCTTTCCCTGCAACACTCGCCGAGTTTTGGATGATCGCCTACCTACTGTCCGTTGGCATTCGGCCATCTACCGACCAGGAGAACCGCTCATGAGCACCATTCCAGAAACGATGACCGCCGCTGTCCAACCCGGCTACGGACCGGTCAGCGGCGTCGCCGCGGCCACACGAACCGTCCCCTCACCCGCCCCGGGTCAGGTGCTCATCCGCGTCGAAGCGGCAGCTCTCAACCCAGCCGACGTCTTCACCATCACGGGAACTCCGGCCGTGGTCCGGGCGTCGAAGGGAGTTCGTAGCCCCAAGCAGCCGGTCCCGGGCTCCGACGCCGCGGGCGTGGTCGTCGCGGTTGGGGAAGGCGACTCCGAATGGAACGTAGGCGACCGGGTCTTCGGCATGGCATCGGGCGCGCTCGCCGAGTACGCCTTGTCAAAGGTCGCCTGGCTCGTGCCAACTCCCGATGGGGTCTCATCGGAATCGGCGGCAGCCTCCGTGATGGTGGGCCTCACCGCGCTCCACGGCCTGCGCCGCGCGGGCCTCGACCCGTGGCCCACCACCGGCGAAGACCAGCCGCTCGCAGGTAAGCGAGTACTCGTCATCGGTGCCGGCGGCGGGGTGGGCTCGGCAACGGTGCAGATCGCCGCGGGCGCCGGAGCGCATGTCACGGGTGTCTGTTCCGCTGGTGTAGCCGATGCCGTGGCCGCCCTGGGCGCCCACCGCACCGTGGACTATGCGACGGAGGATGTCCTCGCGTTGGAGGGCGGGTTTGACCTCATTCTCGACAACGTTGGGGCGGTCCCAATGCTTGACCTCGAACAGCTCGTCGCCCCAAGCGGCATCCTGTTCCCGAACTCGGGCATCCCGGGACCAGACGGCGGTGCCATCACTCGCGTCGCCAAGGCCAACTGGCACGGAAAGGTGCGTCGCCGCCGGATCGGCACGTTCCTGTCGACGGTCATCCAAAGCGACATGCAGCTGGTTGCGGACCACCTGGCCGACGGAAGTTTCACCCCGCTGGTGGACTCACGCTGGAACCTGACCCAAGCATCGGCCGCATTGCAACACATTGCCGACGGGCACGTCCACGGGAAGGTTGTCGTTACTCCGGGACGGTGACGAGGCGCCGGTAGCCCAGGCCCGCAAGCAGGGCCGCGCCGGCAGCACAGGCGAAGATGATCACGGCAGCGGCACCCTGGTCACCCACGCCCAAGAACGTCACGACGACCACCGCGGCGACTGCGCCAATGCCCGCGGCGTTGAAGCTCTCGGTTGCCGCGGCCATTGCGAGCAGGGGTAGCGCGAGCCACTCGGTTGCCGGTGCCTGCGTCATCAGCACGACCCACAGCAGGAGGAGCGCACCCCACCACGCGCCGCGCGACCGCCTGCGCACAGCGAGTCCGCCGGCGGAGAAGACGCCGAAGAACAGAACAGTTCCAAGCACCACACCCAGGGGCGCGCCACCTTGGTCCTGCCACGCCCCCACGATGCCAATCACACCCGCAGCCATCACAGCGATCACGAGAACGGCGCGCAACAGGACAGCAAGGCGAGGGGAAGGCATAGCGGCCATTGTCCCAAATGCGTGGAAGCGCTCGGGACGCTGCCCACCCGTCCACGCGGGCGGCGATCCCGACGTAAGTTAGAGGCATGCCCATCGTGAATCGCCCCGGACTCGCATGAGCCGCACCTTCGCATCGCTGGGCTACTACAACTACCGCCTGTGGTTTGCCGGCGCGCTCGTGTCCAACGTGGGCACGTGGATGCAGCGCGTCGCCCAGGACTGGCTGGTCCTGACGCATCTCACCGATGATTCCGGCGTCGCTGTCGGCATCACGACCGCGTTGCAGTTCCTGCCGTTCCTGCTGCTGGGCCCGTGGGCCGGCGTGCTCGCTGACCGCGTCGACCAGCGCAAGCTCCTCATCATCACGCAGAGCGTCGCGGGCGCACTCGGAGTGGGTCTCGGCGCCTTGGTCCTGACCGGGCACGCCGAGTTGTGGCAGGTGTATGGATTCGCGTTCGCCCTGGGAGTGGTCGGCGCAATCGACACTCCCGCGCGTCAAACCTATGTGGCCGCCCTGGTGCCCCCGGACGGCCTGTCCAATGCGGTGGGCCTCAACGCAACCGCCTTTAACGGAGCGCGACTCGTGGGGCCCGCTGTGGCCGGACTGACGGTGGCCTGGGTGGGCATCGGCTGGGTCTTCATCATCAACGGCCTGACCTTCGTGGCCACCGTGATTTCGCTCATGCTGATGCGCAAGAGCGAACTGTGGGTGATGGACCGCGCTCCCCGCGAGCCCGGACAGGTCAAGGAAGGCCTGCGTTACGTGCGCGGGCGGCCGGAGATCATCGTCGTCATGATCGTCATCTCCACGGTGGCGGCCTTTGGCCTAAACTTCCAAATGACGTCTGCGCTGATGGCGCGCATCGCGTTCGAGCGCGGCCCCGAAGATTACGGACTCATGGGGTCCGTGCTCGCGATCGGCTCGCTGGCCGGGGCGTTGCTGGCCGCGCGTCGCAAGCGGATCCGACTGCGACTCCCGCTGGGCGCGGCGCTGCTGTTCGGAGTTTCTAGTGCTGTCATGGCCGCGATGCCGACCTTCGAGCTGTACATGGTGGCCTCGGTTGCCGTGGGCTTTTCCGCACTCACGATGCTCACGAGCGCGAACGCGTTGGTGCAGACCACGACTGAGCCGCGCATGCGTGGGCGCGTGATGGCGCTGTACTCGATGATCTTGCTGGGCTCCACGCCGATCGGATCGCCCATTGTGGGGTGGATCGGTGAAGAGATTGGGCCACGCTGGGCCGTCGGGATTGGCGCGATCGCCGCGATCGTGGTCTCGCTCGCGGCCGCGGCCTGGGCCGTGCGGTACTGGAATATGGAGGTCACGTACCACCGGCATCGGCCCCACCTCGAGTTCACCTACCCCAGCCAAAGCCGAGCGCGCGACGATGCCCTACTGCGGCTACGCGCCCAGTCGGTGGAGGATGCGTCGAGCCAGCCCTAGCGTCTTTACTGCCTGAAAGAAAGAAGTGCCGGGACCCTAGAGGGATCCCGGCACTTCTTCGCGGTATCGGCGCGAGGGGTTAGCGCTCCACGCCGTCGCGGGGTTCGCGGGAGTCCACGTTGTGGTGGTCAACGTGCTCCTCAGTCACATGCGTGTGCTGTGACTTGCGGCGCTGGCCGTTCATGATGAGCGACACGATGATGCCGACGGCACCCGCACCCATCAGGATCCAGCCCACGAGGGCCAAGTTGACGGCATCAACGGACTCGTTCAGGGCGAAAGCCAAGATGGCGCCTACTGCGATAAGAAAAATGCCGGAACCAATAGCCATGGTTCTTGCTCCTCCCTCTCAGGGCAGCGACGCCACCGTCCGGTTGCGGACCAGGGGAATCTCCCCGCGGCATCGCGTGCGTAGAGGGCAACGGGAGCTCCCTTCTCAGATATTCCGAGGCAGCCTGTGCGCCGCGTGCGCGCCCAGTGAACTCCCCGGTGTACACGGCGCGGACCCGGCGTTGGAGCCGGTCCACGCCTAGGTTTCCTGCCCTCCCGCTCACCCAACGGAGCGTGAACGTTCACGAAGTGTCGCCTGACTCGAATCGAATCGATGCGACACAATGAGGACATGACGGACACCGTGACGATTGAGAACGAGCGCTGGCGCATCGGCTTCCTCCCGCAGATGGGTGGGTCGCTCGCATTTGGCCAGGTACGCATTGACGGCGAGTGGGTCGATGTCCTGCGCCCTACGCCCGACGACGTGGAAATCACCAATCACACCGCGTCCTATCCACTGGTTCCGTGGTCCAACCGCATCCGCAACGGGCTCCTGCGATTCTCTGGGCGCGAGTATCAGCTGCGCCCCAACTGGCCCGACGGCACCGCCATCCACGGCGCGGCATGGGAGTTTCCCTGGGCCGTGGCAGATCGCTCCGAGACTCACATCACTTTGGAGTTCTCATCAACCGGCCTGTACGGCGTCAACTGGCCGTGGGAGTTCACCGCCCGTTTCACGTATGCGCTGGACGGAGACGACTTCACCTGGACGTACTCGGTCACGAACGACGCTCACGAGACGTTCCCGGCGGGCTTTGGACACCACCCGTACCTCTTGCGGTCGGTCGCCGGCTCCGCAGACCCTCACCTGCAGGTCAACGTCGAGAAGGCGTACGACCTTGAAGAGTGCATGGCGACGGGGCCCGCGGGCGAGATCCGTCCCGCGGCAGACTTCCGCGAGTCGCGGGAGATCGGTCAGACGTTCGTGGACGACTGCTTCACGGGTCGCACCGGCGAGGATCTTGCGACGATCACCTGGCCCGACACGTTGACGCTGAACTTCACCGCGGATGCGGCTCTCGAGCACGCGGTGCTGTACATCCCGCCGGGCCGCGATTATTTCGCCTTCGAGCCCGTGTCCAACGCGAACGACGCCTTCAATCTCGACGAGGACGGCGTTGCCGGCGCGGGACTGTTCCTCCTCCAGCCAGGGGAGACCAGGACCGCATCGTTCACCATCGCGGCCACCCCGCAGCGCTAACCCGTCCGGGCTGGCGGGCAGGAACTGACTCGCGACGAGGCCCCGACCCTGGGCCAGAACTGGTGAGTTGGTCGCCTTGCTTGACCCCAGCATCGGCCCGCTAGGATAGGGGTCTGCGGTGCCGCTGGCGCCGCAACGCGGGTGTAGTTCAATGGTAGAACTTCAGCTTCCCAAGCTGATAGCGCGGGTTCGATTCCCGTCACCCGCTCCACTGGCCCCAGGCGCGTGGGGCGCCGGGCCGCCGCACCGTTCACGCCTTGTTCACGTTCACATCGTGGCACTAGGCTGGGCCGCATGAGCGCTGAAGGACTTCTCAAAGCCCAAGACAAGATGCGTGCAGAAGGCGTCGACACCGCCGCGATCGACGTCTTCACGCACTACTACGGGGAACTCGAGGCGGGCGCGACCGGCCTGATCCCCGAAGAGACCATCACCCCGCTGCTGGACCCCACCAAACTCGCTGACGTCGACGTGTCAGCGGACGAGGCCAGCGAGGCTCTCCGCCGCACTGCCATCATCAAGCTCAACGGCGGTCTCGGCACCTCGATGGGCATGGACCGCGCCAAGTCCCTGCTCCCGGTGCGCGACGGCAAGTCCTTCCTCGACATCATCGCCGAGCAGGTCTCCCACGCGCGTACCCAGCACGACGCGCCCTTGCCGCTCGTGCTCATGAACTCCTTCCGCACGCGCGTCGACTCCCTCGAGGCGCTCGCGGCACACCCGGGTATCGAGGTCGACGGACTCCCTTTGGACTTCCTCCAGAACAAGGAACCCAAGGTGCGCGTCGACAACCTTGAGCCCGTGGAGTGGCCCGCAGACCCATCGCTCGAGTGGTGCCCCCCGGGCCACGGCGACATCTACACGGCCCTGCTGGCCTCCGGTGTCTTGAAGGCCTTGCTTGACGCGGGCTACAAGTACGCGAGCGCGTCCAACTCTGACAACCTCGGCGCCGTCCCCAGTCCGGAGATCGCGGGCTGGTTCGCCGCCTCGGGCGCTCCGTACGCGGCAGAACTGTGCCGCCGCACCCCCGCCGACCGCAAGGGCGGCCACCTCGCGATCCGCACCGCCGACGAGCAGCTCATCCTGCGCGACACAGCCCAGACCCCGCCGGATCAGATGCACTACTTCACCGACGAGCACCGTCACCCCTACTTCCACACCAACAACCTGTGGTTCAACCTCGAGGCGCTGTACGCGGCGCTGACCGAGAGCGGCGCAGTGCTGGGCCTACCGCTGATCCGCAACAAGAAGACGGTGGACCCGACGGACTCGTCCTCGCCGGAGGTCTTTCAGATCGAGTCGGCCATGGGTGCCGCGATCGAGGTGTTCGAGGGCGCGACCGCCAT
Source organism: Demequina flava (assembly GCF_000975035.1). GTDB lineage: Bacteria > Actinomycetota > Actinomycetes > Actinomycetales > Demequinaceae > Demequina > Demequina flava. The sequence continues at coordinate 1,038,435 of NZ_BBRA01000001.1, forward strand.
CGCGATTGAGCGCGAGCGCTTCCTGCCGGTCAAGACGACCAACGACCTGCTGCTTCTGCGTTCTGACGCTTACCGTCTGGACCCCGACAGCGGCCTGCGCCTGGACGTTCAGAACGCTCCGCTGGTCGACCTCGACTCGGCGTACTTCAAGACCATGACCAAGTTCGATGCCCGCTTCCCCCACGGAGCGCCGTCACTACGGGAGGCCTCGTCCTTCACCGTGCGCGGCGACTGGACGTTTGGCGCCGACGTTGTGGTGCGCGGCGACGTGACCCTCGAAGGTTCCGGACACGTGGCTGACGGGACCGTGCTGAGCTAGCGCCAGCATCGGCCCGCGGCCCGCTCACTACGAGCAGGCTCCCTCGACCACGCCCTCGGTAGGCAAGTACGAGTATGCGTCGTTCTCGCCGCCCTCATACGTGAGATCGAGGCACCACGAGGCCGGCGCATCGCCGGTCAGTGTCATCTCGTGCGCGCCCTCGAGTTCGGAGGCAATAGTCACGTCTCCGACCATGTACTCGGTGCCAGAGTCGCTCAGGACGGGCATCGCGTTGCTGGCCACGACCTGCGTCGCCACCTCCGCTCCCACGGCGTGAATGTCCTGCTGGGCGTACACGTCGATCTGCGCGGCCGGAGGCCCCTGGAGGTAGAAGTACACCCCTACGCCGGTGGCGACGAGCGCTACCCAACCCAGGATTGTTCCCGCCAGAGCGAACGAGCGGTTCGTGGCCTTGCCGTTCTTCGCGGCGCGCAGTCCCAGGTGGCCCAGGATGATGGCCACCGGTGACAGCGCCAGCAGCGCCGTCACGAACGCCGTGACGCCCATCCAGTTGCGCTCGCTACTGACTGGCTCATCAGCGGGCGCCGTGCCGTCAGCCGCCACGCCATCTGTGCCCTGGCCGCCGTCCGCAGTCTCGGGAGCGTCGTCCCCAGGCGCATCGACGGGATCCATGACGGCAGTCGGGGCGTCGTCCTCAACGGGATCCATCACTTCGGTGGGCGCGCCGCCCTGCTCAACCCCAGCATCGGCCATATCAGGATCCGCGTCCTCGTCCACGATGGGCTCGGCACTCGGGTCGTGGTCGCCGTCAACGGCGGGCGTGCCGTCCTCTGGGTCCGTCGCATCGGGACCCGAGACGCCCATGTCATTGCGCGCCTCAGCCTCCTCCGCCTCGCGCAGTTCGCGGCGAGTCGGGAGGGACTGGCCGTCGCTGTCCGGTACGGGGTCGCGGGTGTCATCCATGGTGGTCCTCCGACGAGCTGGTTCGTTGCGATCAAGGTACCCCGCTGACACGGGGCGGGCGCGGAGAAGTGCCCGCGCGCCTTGGGTCGTACTTGGCGTGTCGGTCACTTATCCAGGGCCGATGCGCTTCTAGCCTGGCGGTGCGGCCACACCCTGCGTGTGGCCTGAGCAAGGCGAAGGCCCCCCGAGATTCGGGCCCGGGGGGCCTTGCCATGGCTCGAGAGTTCTCACAGCCTGGGGATAACCCCGGCGCGATGGCCGCCGTTGACGACGCGGCTTCGATGCCCATGTGGACAACGACCTCTCTGCCAGCGACCGGTGCCGCGAGACTCCTGCGCCGTCATCCGCAGTGACCCAAGGACCGCATAGATGCGCCCCCTGAGGTCCCGGTCTCCCGTTGTCCTGATCGCCCAAACGTCTCACACCACACATGCAGTAACAGCGCAAATAGCAGGCCATTCGCCTCGCAAAGCTCAACCGCGCCGCGATGCACCGCCCCTTCGATGCGGACACCGTCGGGAACATGGTCGTGTTGTTCGTTCGTTAGACCTAGTCGTACTCGCCTCCGCCGCGACACGCAAGCCAGATCCGGACCCGATTTTCTGTCCAGAGTTTTGCTCAGGCTTATCCACAGGCGTGCCTCCTTGTTTAGGGACTGTTCACACGGCTGTGGACAAAATCTGTGGATAAAGTCAGTCGCTCTCGCGCTTGTCGCGATCCGAGACCTGGGCCAACATCGCGTTGTATGCCTTGAGCTCGGCATCCTCGTCGCGATCGGCCTGGCGGTCCTTACGCCGCGCTTCCTTTTCGTCCGACAGCCGCCACGCGATGATCACGCCAATTGCGAGCGCCAGCACTGGTAGCTCGCCGATTCCCCAGGCGATGTTGCCGCCGTACTGTTGGTCCGTAATTGCGTCCGGTCCCCACGTGCGGCCCATGAGGCCAAACCAGGTGGGCGCGAGCAACACCTCCGAGGACGTCAACGACACTCCGAAGAAGGCGTGGAACGCCATCGTCGCGAACAGGAGGACTACCCGCATGGGGTACCCGGGGCGCTTGGGTCCGGGGTCGATACCGATTAACGCGTTCGCGAAGAGGTAGCCGACGAGGGTGAAGTGCAGCACCATCAGCAAGTGGCCCACGTGGTTGCGCAGCGCGAACTCGAACAGCGGCGAGTAGTAGAACACCACGAGGGAGCCGGCGAAGTTCACGGCAGCCACGATGGGGTTGGCGAAGAACTTGACCCACGAGGACTCCACGACAACGCGCGTCCATTCACGCGGGCCGCGGGTACCGTCTTTCCGGGGGGCCAGCGCGCGCAGGGCAAGCGTGACGGGGGCGCCCAGCGTCAACGGGATGGGCGCGACCATCACCAGCAGCATGTGTTCGACCATGTGTCCGGAGAACGTGACCATGCCGTAGACCGTGGGTGCGCCCTGGGTGATCCAGACGAGCACCGCCACGCCCACCAAGAAGGACACCGTGCGGTACCACGGCCACTCATCGCCACGCCGGCGCAGCCGCACCACCCAGCGCACGTACGTCACGGCCATCGCGACTAGCACGAAGGCACTGAGGATCTCGAGGCGCCACTGCACAATCCAGTTGAGTGCACTGGGTGCGGGCGGGAGATCGTAGCCCGTGAGGAAGTACGCGGGAGTGGGCTCCTCGACCGCGACGATCGGGACCGGCGGGGCGGTGCCGGACATCACGACAGCGATCACGATGACGGCGGCGATGGCCCCCACGTCGACCATCATCACGCGCCAGAAACGCTCGCGAACGCGCTCAACGCTCAGGCGCGGAAGTGCCACGCGCCGGTGCCAGGCCGCGAGCGCGACGGCGAGGCTCATCAGCGCGATCTTGGCGGTGAGGAGCCAGCCGTAGGTTGTCGTGACGAAGTCCGCGACCGAGTCCATGCGGATGTACGCGTTCGCCACACCGGAGACGATCAGGGCGATCGCGGCCCACAGCATGACCTTGGAGCTACGGATCACGGTCGTCTTCGCGTCCACACCCAAGGGCCCGCGCATGGCGAACAGGACGCCGACCATACCCATCCACAGCGCGGATCCCGCCAGGTGAAGGAACATCGCAGACGTCGCCAAGTGGTGATCCGTGGCACCCGCGGCGTGACCCGTCTGGGCCTGCCATCCAAGCGCCCACAAGAACGGCACCAGTGACCAGGCGGCCGCGGCCGGAGTGCGCACCAAGCCGACCAGCACCGACACCACTAGCGCCGCGATCGCCATCTGCAGGTACGCCTGCCCCAGCGGGATCGTGGTGGCGAACGACCACACCTCTTCCACGAAGCGCTCGGGCTCCACGGCATCGTTCCTAATGAACGCGTAGGAGACAAAGATGTACGCCACCGCAGACAGCGCCCACACGGCACCGGCGATGCGCGCGACTTGCGAGGCGCGCGTGACCGCAGCATGGCGGGCAGGCAGAATCGCGGCGATCATGATGAGGGCGCCAGCGGTCAGGCCTAAGGCGATGTCGCGCACGGCTCCCGTCATCGTGACGAGGGTCTCGACGGGCACGGCACAAGCGTACGCGTCGCCCACGACACCACTGCACGGCTGTGGACGGATAGCCAGCCTTGCCCCAGCATCGGCCCGTGTCACTGGCCACCGCTAGCGTGAAGTCATGCTGACTCGCCTCGACATTCGCGCGCTACGTCAACGGTCGCTGCTCTTGGACGGTGCGCGGCTGGACAGCGTCGACGAGATTGTGACGTGGTTTGGCGCCATGCAAGCCCAGGACCTGGCGAGTGGCCTGTGGTCACTGGGGATGCGGTTGGCGGGGAATCCGGCCGATGCTCGGGCTGGGCAGGCCGCAACGCTCGCCCAGGTGGAGGCTGCCTTGGAGGCAGGCGAGGCGCTGCGCACGTGGCCGATGCGCGGCACCATTCACCTGGTTCCTTCGCGGGATGCGCGCTGGATGCTTGACCTCATGGGCGCGAAGCCGCTCGCGGGAGCAGCAAAGCGGCGCGAGTACCTCGGGCTGACCGACGACGACGCTCAGCGGACGCTCGAGGTGCTCGGGACCGAATTGCGTGGGGCGCGGCTGACGCGAGACGAGTGCATCGGCGCACTCACCGACGCCGGGGTCAACGCCGCGGGCCAGACGGCTTATCACCTGCTGTGGTTCGCGGCGCAGTCGGGGCTGACGTGCATCGCTCCCCATCGAGACGGCAAGCAGACGTTCGCGCTCCTGTCCGAGTGGGCTCCCGACCAGGTAGAGCTGTCCCGAGAACAAGCGCTGGCGACAATTGCAATGCGGTTTGTGCGCAGCCATGGGCCCGTTTCGGTGAAGGATATGGCGCGCTGGACCGGCCTGGGCGTACGGGACTGCAGGGCTGGTCTTGTGGGTGCAGGCGACGCCGTGGAGGAGGTCGCCACCGAGGACGGGCCGATGTTCATGGCTGCCGGTCTTGTTGCTCGCGGTGGCGGCGATGGGGCGGAGGCGGCGGCAGTGTGGGTCACCGCGCCGGGCTTTGACGAGGTGTTGCTGGGGTATGCGGACCGCTCGGCGCAGGTGTCCGCTGACGACTTCACGCGGGTGGTGCCCGGAAAGAATGGGGTGTTCCGCGCGACGCTGCTGCGACACGGCGAGGTGGTCGGGACCTGGAAGCGCGCTGGTGGCGCTGGGGCCGTGGTCGTGGACGTCGAGTCCTTCAGGCGGCTCGGCGCGCAGGATCGCCGCGACGCCGAGCACGCCTTCACCGCCTACGGCACCTTTGTGGGGCAGCCGGTAGAGGTGCGGTGGGGCTGAGCGGTTACGCCCAGACCAACCCCTGAGAGGGGTCGTTCATGACACGTCCGACGTCGGCGAGGACGCGTGCGCCCAGTTCGCCGTCGACGAGCCTGTGGTCAAAGCTGAGTGCCAACTGGGTGACCCAGCGAATCTGAATCTCGCCTTCGTGGACCCACGGCTGCTGGCGGATCGAGCCGAAGGCCAAGATCGCGGCCTCACCCGGGTTGAGGATCGGGGTTCCGGTGTCGATTCCCAGAGCGCCAACGTTGGTGATCGTGATGGTGCCATCGCTCATCGCGGATGGCTTCGTGGAACCCGAACGCGCCTCTGCGGTGAGGTGCTGAAGCTCGATCGCGAGCGCGTGGAGCGGCAAGCGGTGGGCGTCCTTGATGTTGGGAACGACGAGGCCGCGAGGGGTCGATGCCGCGATGCCGAGGTTCACATAGTGCTTGAAGACGATCTCCTGCGTCTCCTCGTCCCACGAGGCGTTGACCTCGGGGTGACGGCGCACGGCGAGCAAGAGCGCCTTGGCGACGAGTAGGAGTGGGGTGACCCGGACGTCCTTGAAGTCGCGGTCTTCCTTGAGTCGCTTGACGAGATTCATAGTCTCCGTGACGTCGACCGTGAGGAACTCCGTAACGTGTGGAGCCGTGAATGCGGAGTGCACCATCGCCTCGGCGGTGCGCTTGCGGACGGACTTGACCGGAACGCGCGTGGTGCGCCCGTCGTTCATCGTGGTGCCCTGCGCGAGCCACGGCTGGTCGTCGCTCGGGTACGTGGACAGCGTCTGCGCAGAGGTGGCCTTGAGGTGAAGCTCGACGTCCTCGCGAGTCACCAGGCCGCCGGGGCCCGACGGCGTGACCGTGGTCAGGTCGAGGCCCAACTCCTTGGCGAGCTTACGTACGGGAGGCTTCGCCAGCACGGGATAGTCGCTTGCGTCTTGTTCCCCGCCGATCGGATCCAGAGCATCGGCCCTGCGCGGGCGGCGCTTCGCGGAACCGGCCTTCACGCCGTAACCCACGAGAACGGCGCCGGATCCTTCGTCGTCATCGTTGGACTGGTCGCTGCGTGAAGAACCTGCGGTCGCGGGAACGGGGTCTGCGGCCGCCTGCGCGTTGTCCGAAACCTGAACCGTCTCGCCGTGAGTTGTTGACGTGGCATCTGTGGTGGACGCGTCAGCGGACTGAGTTGCATCCTCAGGGGCCGGCGCTGCGGGAGCCTCGCCATCAGGGTCCACGTCGACCTCGAGAATGGGCGCGCCCACCTCGACGGTGTCCCCCACCTGAGCGATGAGGCGCGTGACAACACCCGTGAACGGGCTGGGCAACTCGACGAGTGACTTGGCGGTCTCGATCTCGACGATGGCCTGGTTGACCTCAATGGCATCGCCCTCGGCAATGTGCCAGTTGACGATGTCGGCTTCGGTCAGGCCTTCACCTGCATCGGGGAGATTGAACTGCTCGTAGGTAGGCATCTCAGGCTCCTCAGTGCTTCATGACACGGTCAACGGCATCGAGCACACGGTCAATGTTGGGCAAGAACTCGTGCTCGAACGTGGCACCAGGGTAGGGGGTGGAGAAGCCGCCCACACGGAGGACCGGGGCGTGGAGGTGGAAGAAGGCCTGCTCAGTGACGCGGGCGCTGAGCTCTGCTCCCACTCCGAATGCTGTCGAGGCCTCGTGGGTGATGACCACGCGGCCGGTGCGCTTGGCGGACTTCACGACTGCGTCTGAGTCCATCGGGGAGATCGAACGCAGGTCGATGACCTCAACGTTGGTGCCATCTTCTGCCGCAACCTCTGCCGCCTGAAGCGCGAGGCGCACGGTCGGGCCATACGCCACCAGGGTGACGTCGCTGCCTTGGCGCGCGACCCGGGCCTTGCCCATTTCTGCGGTGGCGTTGGCCGGCCCGGTGGCGCCGTCGAGCTGAGCGGCGACGCGCGCCGTGTCGACCTCGCCCTTGTCCCAGTAGCGGGCCTTGGGCTCAAAGAACATGACCGGGTCGGGGCACGCAATGGACTGCTGCATGAGGTCGAAGGCGTCCTGAGGATTGGCCGGAGAGACGATGCGCAGGCCGGGCGTGTGAGCGAAGAGCGCCTCGGGGCTTTCGGAGTGGTGCTCGATGGCGCCAATGCCGCCGGCGTACGGGACGCGGATCACGACCGGTAGCTGGATGTCGCCGCGCGAGCGATAGTGCATCTTCGCCAGCTGCGTCGTGATCTGGTTGTACGCAGGGAAGATGAAGCCGTCGAACTGGATCTCGATGACCGGGCGGAACCCAGCCATCGCCATGCCGATCGCGGTGCCCACGATTCCGGACTCTGCCAGGGGCGAGTCCATGACGCGGTCGTCACCGAAGTCCGCGTGGAGGCCGTCCGTCACGCGGAAGACGCCGCCGAGCTTGCCGATGTCCTCTCCCATGAGAGTGACCTTGTCGTCACGCTCCATCGCAGCGCGCAGGCCGGCGTTGATGGCTCCCGCCATGGTGAGTGTCGTCATCGTCCAGCCTCCTCGGTGTCGAAGGACTCCTGGAAGCGCTCGAACCACACTCGCTCTGCATCGACGGCGGCGTGCGGAAGTGCATAGACATCTTTGAACATGTCGAGCAGCGGCGGGCGCTTCCAGGACTTCACGGTGGAGCGGGCGCGCTCGCCCAGAGCCTTGGCTTCCTGGGCGACATCCTCGCGGAACTCATCGCTCAGTTCGCCGCGAGCGCTCAGGTAGGTGTCGAGGCGGGCGATCGGGTCGCGGTCCGCCCAGTACTGCTCCTCTTCCTTGTCGCGGTAGCGCGTGGGGTCATCAGAGGTGGTGTGGGCACCCATGCGGTAGGTGAGGGCTTCAATGAAGACGGGACCCTTGCCGCTACGCGCGTGGTCGAGGGCCCACTCGGTGACCGCACGGCAAGCGATAACGTCGTTGCCGTCGACCCGGATGGTGGGCATTCCAACGCCGCGGCCGCGGTCTGCCAGTGGCACCTTTGTCTGGCGCGTGACGGACTCCGAGATCGCGTACTGGTTGTTCTGGCAGAAGAAGACGATGGGGGCGTTGTAAACGGAAGCGAAGATGAGGGACTCGTTGACGTCGCCCTGAGATGTTGCTCCGTCGCCGAAGTAGGCCACAACCGCGCCCGGCTCCTGCTCGGGATTGGCCTTTTGCTCGCGGGCCTTGGCCATGGCGTAGCCGGTGGCGTGAAGCGAGTGTGCTCCGATCACCAGCGTGTAGAGGTGGAAATTGTGCTCTGCCGGGGTCCACGCGCCGTGCTGGAGCCCACGGAAGATGCGCAAGACCTCGACAAGGTCCACGCCCTGGAGGTGTGCGACGCCGTGCTCGCGATAGCTCGGGAAGACAAAATCGTTGTCGCGCAACGCACGACCGGAACCGATCTGCGCGCCCTCCTGGCCGAGCGACTGCACCCACAGGCCCAGCTCACCCTGGCGTTGAAGGCTGGTGGCTTCGAGGTCCCACGCGCGCACCACGGTCATGGCGCGCCACATCTGGCGCAACTCCTCGGCATCGAGGTTCTGCACGTACCGGGAAAAGGTCTCGTGCTCGACGGGTACACCCTCGTGGGTGAGCATCGAGACGAGTCCGTCGGTCGACAGTGGGCCAGTCGAGTCCATCCGCACTCCTTCGCAAACGACGGCGGGTGTGGGCCCGCTTGTCCTAACCTACGCAAGCGTAGGCTACGGAACCGTAGGTTTGCAACAGAGGCGAGAGTCCGCGCGGGTTCACATGGCCAATTGCCGACTAACGCCGGGCCTCTAGGAGCCCCAGCACCACGTGTACCGCAAGGTCCGTCGGCACGACATTCTTCTCGACAGCAGCGCCGGCTCGCGCTTCCCGCACAAACTCAGCGCGGTCGCCAACCATGTCCAAGCCCCAACTCTCAAACAGATCCCACTGCCTCTCGGCAAAATCCGTCAGTCGACTTGTCAGAGCGCCCGGCACACCAGGTAGGGCTTCGTCCCTTGGTGGGGTGCGCGACGCCTGCAAGCTTTCGAACGCACCCCGATGGAGGTGGCTTCTGATCACCCCATCTGGTACTCCCGCCTCCCGCGCCGCTTGCCCCACGGAGAGCACAAAGGACACCTCTGCTGCCGTCAACCCGCGGTTGCGGTGTGCGACTAGCTGGGGAGATTCTGCTGAGAGGAGCGCTGGCCGCACCCCTAGCAGCGCACCGAACGCAGTTGCAACGCGGTGAGGCTCAGCCCGATCCGTCATGATCACGTGCACATTCGATGCGCCGAAAGCATCAACCCACGGTCCGAGCCGGTCCGCTTGGCGTTCGATTGGGATTCGGCCGCGCACCCGCGTGCCTGACTCCGAAAAGTCACGGCCGGCAAGCCACTCCCCCAGATCTACCGTGATCTTGCCCGCCCGCACATCTTCTTGCCACAAGGACACCAGGAACTCCCCGTAGTTCCTCACCGTGTACACGATGTGTGCATCCGCACCCAATGTCCGGCGGGCGTGCTGTATTGCTGCGGAGGGAAGGGTCGAGGCCCATTCATCCGAGATCAACATTCGCGCTCCGGACTCGGGTCGCGCCTGAAGCACTAGTTCCGCCCATTCCTCGCCATCGCCAGCTCCTTCTCCGTACGCCCGGAGGCTCCGAACCGGGTCCCGGTGCCGATGCGCGCTCTTGGCTCCAGGGCGACATGTCGGATAGATAACTCCAGCCTCTCTCAACTCCGCGCGCCCGACATCCGCGGCCCGCTGGATGGCTGATGTCGCGGTCTTCGGAGATCCGATGTGAAACAGGGCGGCCCCAGCGGGAATAGGAGCGGAGGAGTGGGCAGTGGCGAAACTCATGATTGTGTGGCCTTCCTGGCGACCAACGTGACCGCCGCAACAAGCTTGCTTTGGGAATCTACGGAACTCGGGTTACGAACCCCTGAACAGCGACCTAGGCAACCCCTACATGTGCAAGCACGGCCGCGCGGCCTCAGCATCCGCGGCAAGGTGACATTCGAGTGAAGGTCTGTTCACATACCGGTGAAGTGCGCGCCATGGGTTCTAGGCTTCCATTAACAAACCCTGGAGAAACCCCCTCATTCATGACTGAGTTGAGCATCGTTGTACCACTTCACAACGCAGAACGTTTTGTCCCGACGTGCCTGGAAACCATCCGTCGCACTATCGAGCCAGGTTTTCAGTTCATTCTGATTGACGACTGTTCAACGGACTCCACACCAGAACTCATCGCCGACGCACAGCGGGAGATCCCGTCACTCACCGTGCTCCACAACGATGTCAACATCGGAGTTGCCGCATCACGGAACCGAGCGCACGAAGCGGTCGAGGGACGCTATCTCACCTACTTCGACGCCGACGACTGGTGCTCACCGCAACACTTTCGCGGCATGCTAGATGCCATCAAAGCGCTCAACGTCGACTTCGTCCGCACCGCGCACGTCAAGGTCACCGGGCTAGAACGGCGCGTAGTACGGGTGCCTAACCAGACAGTAGACGTGCCTCTTCCTGCGACATCGGGAATCGGTGCCGCAGGTGCTTCAAGTGCAGTCGATTACCCGTTCTTGTGGGCAGGCACGTACGACTTGACTCGGATTGACTCCTCTTGGCTCCCGTTCAATGAAAACCTCCGCACCGCAGCCGACCGTCCGTGGTTTTGGCGTCTCTACATGAATGCCACTTCAACGGCCGCACTGTCGCAACCGAGTTACTTTTACCGAAAGACTATTAACTCGACCGCGCTCACCCAAGCGGGCAATCCCTCAACCTTGCACTTCACAGACGCATACGACGACGTTCGAGAGCTCGTGCTTCCAACCGGCAATGTGGAGTGGATCCGCAAGGCCGTCTATGCGACCGTGCGTATTGTGTGCTTTCACATCGACAAGCGCGAGCGTCTTACCCCTGAACTCCAGCGCGACCTAATCGGGCGCTCTACGCGATTGCTGCAGCAACTGCCCCCCGAGCATCTCGAGTACGCTGTCCGACGCCTGCCCTTCGCGCGCAGGATGATGGTGCAGCGACTACTCCGGGCGGAGGTGGCGGCCGCATGACCGATCAGGTGTTCATCGCTCCGACGTTCATGTGTGCGGCGACGATGGCCGCAGCAGTGGATGCGGGCGAGTTTGAGCAAGGGCGCCGAGCCCTCGTTATTGCCAACAATGCGGCCATCCCCGAAGTTACCCCCGCACTGCACGAACACGACTGGTTTAAGCCGATTGCTGACCGTTTTGACGCAATTGCTTATCTCAACGACTACATCGCGCCACATCACCCTCGTACCTGGCGCCCGCGCAAGAGCACCATGGACGACCTCGCTGGGCGAATTCGAATCGAGTTAGGTATCGGTCCCGACCCGCGAGTCGTCAGCCAGTCTCTACTTGTCAGGCCAGCCTTGGCTCTCGCACAGTCGTTCGGCTCGGGCCCTATTACAGCGGTGTCCGATGGCCTCATGGCCTATGGCCGCGGCCGTCTTCCGTTGGCGACATCATTGGCCGACCGTCTCGACTCGCTCTTGTATCTCGACCTCTTGCCAGATGTCGCGCCACGATTGTTCGCCGAACTTGAACCGTCGCTGATACGCGTCGGGCCTGGCGAGTTTCGGGCGATCAGTGGCGACGTTGCGGCGCATGTCGACGCGGCATCCAGCTTTGGGACCGCACCCGATGCGCTCATTCTTGGTCAATACCTTGCCGACCTAGAGCTATTGACGGACGACGAAGAGGAATACCTACACGCGGAGATGGTTCGCGCCGCGCACGCCCTCGGAGCATCGACTGTCGCGTTCAAGCCGCATCCGTCCTCCGTGGCGACGGTGAGCGCTCGGATGGCACAAACCGCGAGGTCCCTAGGCCTGGAGTTCCAAACTATTCACACGCGGCTTCCGCTCGAAGTGCTACTTGAGACGTGGCAGCCGCAACACGTGATCAGCAATTTCTCGACGGGTCTGGCAACGGCGTCCGGCATCTACGGGCTCGAAGCCCACACCGTCGGTGCACTGGACGTGGCACGAGCTCTTCCCACGGAGACCAACTCCAACCTAGTCCCACTCGCACTCTGCTACGCCGCCTACCCGCGCTACGAACGCACGGATGAAGGCGCGGGCACGCTGATTGCAGCGCCGGAGGCCAACCTGCAAGGTGTTATCGACGCTCTGGCCGCGAGGCTCGAAGGGCATCCGCACCCCGCCATAGCAAGCGGGCACACCATTACCGATCCTGGCCTTGTCGAACTAATGAAGCCCCTCACGCGGCCCCAACGTCCCCCGCTCCGAAAGCGCCTGCGTCGCAGAATCGTCACGACCTTGCCGATGAGCATCCGCCACTACGTGCGCAAGGTACGACGACGTACACGGCGCTCGGTCAAGACTGCGCGCGACATCGCGGCGGTCATGAGCCTGCCGATACCAAAGTAGACGCGAGCCGGGTTCCTAGCCACGGGGCGAGGGTACGAGCGAACGTCTCGGTCATGTGGCTGCTCGTGTCCCGGTAGACCACCGCGCCGGATATGACAGTCGCGCACTTGGAGTCGCACAGCGACGGATTCACGTCCAAGTACCGCACCTCTGAAACCGTGTCGGCGGCGGCGCCGAGAACTGCAGGCCGCGCAAGCGCCTCGGTTGCGTCACGCTGGCAGTCTGGTTCGGGCCCTGTCGAGGCAGCCAGACAACGTAGTTGCTCCTGGTCCATTTGTGGCGTGTCCTCGAGAACTACGACGGAGCCAACTACCTCCAGCAAGTTTTCCCAGCGCTCGGCATAGCCATCGACAGCCAACGCCTCTGATCGCGATGAGTCCTCCGCGAACTCATGCGCCCGAGTCGCGGACGTCACCACCAGGTCGGGCTTCGACCGAGCGATGCGCTGTAAAACTTCGTCGTTCCACTCCACGCAACTGTCGCGGTGGTCATCGTTCGCGAGTTGGCTAGCGGCGTCTGTGAACGGACAGGCCGCCTTAAAGTAAACAGTCAGGTTCCAGTTCTGTTGAAGGGCGACCTGTTCGATGGCCGGAAACCATTGGGCTGCATGAGAGTCACCAACCAAGACCACCGAAGCATCGGCCGTGTTCTCGCTCGCACCATACTCACAAGTCTTGACCTCGCTCTGGACCGGCGATGTGCGGCACTCGTCGTCGTATACCGGCGACACGTCGTCCTCAACGCCGGTGCGAGCTGGCTCGACATCGGCCCACTCCACCGTGGAACAGTCCAGTTCCTCTGTCCATGATTGCGCACCCAGGCACGCCTCCTGGTTCGCAGCAAGCGGTCTCGCATCGCCGTCGTCAGCCCGTTGTGCAAGAACCCATGCGGCTGTCACAACGGTGGCCACGGCGGCCGCGGCAGCCACGAAAGTGCGCCACGTGACTGGCCCGCGTCCATGCCTCAGTCGCTCTTCGACGAGACGATGCGTGGCTGCTGCCATGACGAGTGTGAGCACCAAGATGGCTACGAGCGTGATCGCATCAGCATCCCGCTTCAGGGCGAAAGGAACCAGCACGATCAGTGGCCAATGCCATAGGTACGCCGTGTAGGACACTGCACCTAACCACTGAACGCCGGGCAACCGATAGAGACGTCCAAGAGGACCGACATGGCGGTCCCCCGCTGCTATCACCGCAACTGTTGCGAGCACAGGCACCAGCGTCACTGGCCCAGGAACTGCCGTAGCCGAATCGAATTCCCAGAACACAAACAGAAGAACTGAAATTCCAGCTATTCCGAGTGTGGGTCGCCACCACTGCGCCAGCAATCTCGACCTGTGGTCTCGGGCCTCATCGCGAGACCGCATTGCGAGTGCGGCAAGCAGGGCGCCAGCGGCGAACTCCCACGCACGTGCTGTTGTGACGAAGTAAGCTGCCGCGTCGTGCTGGTCGATGAGCACCCATGCGTGCGCAAGTGAAGCTACCCCCACGAATGCGATGGCGGGCACCACGATGCGATGACCACTCCTGTCCATCGCTAACAGCGCGACCAAGAGCACCGGCCATGCGAGGTAGAACTGCTCCTCTACAGAGAGTGACCAGAAATGCTGCACAGGCGACGCGGCGCCGTCAGCTGCGAGGTAGTCGACTGCGCTCGCCGCGAGCGCCCAGTTTTCGACTATCAGTGCCGAGGCAGCAACCTCGCGCAGGAAACTTTCCCAGTACGCGGCGGGCACCACGAGGAAGACTGCGATCACGGTCGCCGTGAGAACCGTAATCGCCGACGGCAAGAGCCGCCGAATGCGCCTGCCCCAAAATGACGGAAGGTTGATGTTGCCGTGTTTGCCGTGTTCTCGTATGAGATGGCCGGTGATGAGGAATCCCGAGACAACGAAGAAGACATCGACCCCGATGTATCCGCCCGGCAGTGCATCGGGCCAAAGGTGATAGACGATGACAGCGCCCACGGCGATCGCCCGGAGGGCCTGAATCTCAGTACGTACCCGAGTGCTTCCCCGCGGGGCGGAGACCGTACGCACCTCGGCCGGTGTGGCTGTCACCATGATGCCGCTTTCGGCGCGGCGACGCGCCTAAACCCTCTCCGGACCAGCCGCGCCGCGCGGGCCGCACGGGACAGCGCCCGCGCTTCGGGCGACGCATCCGCACCCAGGGCTCGAAGTTCGAGGCGTGCGCGCTGCCAACGCACCGTGAAGCCTCGGCCCGCATCCAGTTGTTGCAAAAGCCCCGCGTCTCGTCGGAGAACCACGTCGTCTAGGCGGGTGAGCCAATCCTGATCGTCCTGCGAGTGAAAATAGTTGTTGTCACGCCACTCAGGTTCAACCTCGTAAAAGCGCGCGGCCCGTAGATCGTCCAAAGACCCCCAAAGGCCCGCCCCTACGAAGGCGGTGTTAATGAGCTCAGGTGCTACCCCAAAGTCATCGAGCACGAGGGTAGGCACGCCATAGGCGATGGCCTCGACGATCGCGGTCGAACTTACGCTCGCCAGCCCCACGGCACGCTCGAGATGCCCGGCCATCGGCCGATCTGAGATTTGCAGGTTCGCGGGCAACTCCTGGTCCTGGCTGAAGTGGTCTAGAACTTCCGAGTAAGGAATGTCCTCACGGTGCGTTTGAGACTCCCCTGCGAGCGCGCGCACTTTCATGACGACGGTGAGGTCTGGTCGCGACCGCGCGAGGTCGACGAGGGCCTTCACAACGCGCGCGCGATCAGCCATCGCTGCCGGCACCAATGCTTGGGCCGCGAAAATAACCTCGGATCGTTCCTCCAGTACCGGCCGCTCCGTTGCCCGCTGAATGAACGGCAAGGTTGCGAGACACAGGCGCCCGCGCATCGGTCCACTCTCCGCGAGGCGCGCGTAGGCTTCCACCTCCGTGCGACTGTGTAGAACCATGAGGTCCGCACCGGCTCGGTAGTCCAGACCACGTTGCTGTGCCGGAAACGATATGCCTGGTAGTCCCGTCACAACCACGGGACGACCGACACGCATCCGAGCTATCCCATCAAGCATCAACCGCGCCATGGGTCCCCTTGTCGCGAGGAACACCACATCCGGGCGCTCACGAGCAAGTCGCCTCAGTTCATCGTCGTAGCGCTTCACAGCAACGTCGGCCGGCGCAAACCCCGTTCCTTCAAGGGCCGAGGCGGTTTGCGCCGCCGACGGTGTCGCTGTGCCACGAAGAACTCTGAGGTTGACCTCTCCTCGCCCACGGAGACAGTGGGCGACGTGGGCCCCCCATTTGAGGTACGAGTCCGAGTCCGCGTAGACCCAAAGGCGCCGTGCGGCGCGAGTTGTGTCAGGCGTCAACGCGGCGAAGCTTGCTCAAAGGCGCAAGCTCACCCGGGAAGACCTTCTTCACGCCATCGCCCATGCCCTGCTCAATGATGCGCACGTCGCGCACCAAGTTCTTCAGGCCCGAGGGCTCGAGCGAGGCAGCGTGGTCCGAGCCCCACATGGTGCGGTCCAGGGTGATGTGGCGCTCGATGGCGCACGCGCCAAGTGCGGCGGCAGCGATCGACAACTGCAGACCGGGCTCGTGGCCCGAGTAACCCGTGGGTAGCTCGAACTTGTCGCGCAGGGTGGGAATCATCAGCATGTTCGCCTCGTCCGCGGGCAGCGGATACGTCGAGGTTGCGTGCAGGATAACCGTGTTGTCGCGGTCGAGAACCTCGACCGCGCGCTCGATCTGCTCCATAGTCGACATGCCGGTGGACAGGATGACGGGCTTGCCGGTCGCTCGGATCTTCTCGAGCATCGAGATGTCGGTCACAGAGGCCGACGCAATCTTGTAGGCCACGGTGTCCATCGACTCAAGGAAGTCAACCGCGGGCTCGTCCCACGGCGAAGCGAACCAGTCGATGCCGCGCGCCTTGCAATACGAGTCGATCTGGGCGTACTCCTCGCGCTCGAACTCCACCTTGTAGCGGTACTCGAGGTAGGTCATCTGACCCCATGGCGTCTCACGCGGAGTCGACTTCATGTGCTCCGGCGTGGAGATCTCCGGCGTGCGCTTCTGGAACTTCACCGCCTGGCAGCCCGCGTCGATCGCCACGTCAATGAGACGCAAAGCGTTGTCAACGCTGCCATTGTGGTTGAGACCGATCTCCGCGATCATGTACACGGGCTGGCCCTCACCAATGAGGTGGTTGCCGATCTCGACTGATGTAGCCATGGCACTTCTCCTTAATTCGAAAGAATCATCTGAGCGAGCTCGCGCAATGCGCCGCGCCCGCCTTCTTTTGTCAGGTGGATTCGCGCCGCCGCGAGAGCCGCAGGGTGCGCATCCGGTACTGCCACAGGCCAACCCACAATCTGCATGCTGGCCACGTCATTGACATCATTTCCGACGTACGCAACGTCCGACAGCCGAATTCCCCGCTGTTCACACCATTGGTGCACGACGTTCACCTTGTCGTCGACGGCGTTCACTGTTTCGACACCGAGTTTGGTGCCGCGCGCCTGAACAACGGGGTTGCGTTCCTTGCTCAGAATCAGCATTGGTAGCCCTGCGTCACGCAGCATTCCGAGGCCCATGCCGTCGCTGCGGCTTACAGTTACCGACTCGGTTCCGTCCTGAGACACAGTCACCAAGTCATCCGTGTGGACCCCATCGAAGTCCATAATCAGCCCCCGGATGGGCCCGATCTCGCTGCCACCTAGGACCGGTGCCAAAGCCCGCGCAGCCTCCAGTTCCTCCGGAGTGTCGATCTCCATACCGCTGATCGCGGGAACCTCTTGGAGCCCTACCCGCCCAAAGAACCTGTGACGCGCGGCACGGAAGCCTTCCGCATCCATCACGTAGAAGGCACCGGACTCCTGAAACTGCGCCTCGCGGTCCTGCCGGCGTGGCCGGTACGCGGGGTCATGATTGACACCCGCCGCGCCGCCGTCACGCAAGGCCCACAAGAACCCGTGGGTTTCGTACGCAGAGAAAACCGAGTCCTCGGCCCCCGAGGTGACGCGACCTACGGAAGCCTCCAAAGCATCGGCTGGGATGAAGGGAGAGGTCGCTTGAAGGAAGACAAGCGTGCCCACCTCAGTGCCAGATGCCTCGATCACGTCCATCGCGTGGAGCAGTGCGTCTTCACTGGATGCCAGGTCACCAGCGATCGCTTTAGGGCGGTCGACGACGAGCGCGCCGGCTGAGCGCGCAGCGTCAGCGATCGCAGCGTCATCGGTCGACACGTAGACCGCGTCGATGCTCGGTGCCGCCTGCGCTGCCGCTATGGCCCGAGCGACCAACGGCACTCCGCCAACCCGAGCAACATTCTTGCCTGGAACACCCTTGGAGCCGCCGCGGGCGGGAATTACTGCGACAACAGGACCCTTACACTGCGGCAATGCTCGCCCGCCTGGTCACGACAGTGTCGAGTACGTCCCGCAAAGGCTGATCGGCGAGGGGCGTAAGCCACGCCTCGGGGACAGGAGTCACCGCAAACTCGACGTCGTCCGCCAACACGCTCGGGAGTGTCGCAACCACGGAGGAAGGCAGGGTCGACACGCGCTTCACATGGGTTGCCGCCGCAATCACGACTTCAATGGGCAGTCCCGTGCGGCGCAGCTCAACGCCGGGGATCGCAGCCCACATCGTGAGGGATGCTGGCGTCTCACGCCGGTGCGGGAAATAGGCCACCGGGCCTTCTGCGGTGAGCGCGCGGAGCCAATCCATATATGCCTCGGGGCGCACATATCCGTCGTCGGCAAGCGCGCTACCCACGACCACGTGCTCGTCGTGAGAGGTTCCAAATTCGAAGTCTGCCGAGCGCAGCCAGACGTAGTCGTTCGCTTGGACGCGAAGGCCCTTTGCAGCAAGCGCGGCGACCTCGGGAGCGCTGGCGTAGGCGGTGAACAGGGCGAGCCTCTGGCGCCGCATGGCGTTTACGAGCCGTGATGTTGTCGAGGCCCCCAAGGCCCGCATCGGCAAGCTCTCCGGCTTACCGTGTCGCGCCAACGCCACGCCCCGGTCGAGCCGGCGCGCGGTCGACAACATGGCCGAACCGTCGTCCACCATTACCAGGTCCCGCACGCCGGTGTAGGTCAGCACTGCACGCACTTGCCCGGAGCACACGTCACCGACAAGTCGACGCTTCGCGGTCGCAAACGGGGAACGCATCGCAGAGTCCCACGGGCCCGACATGGTGACGCGCTTGGGAAGGTGCGGCACGAGCCCCCGACCGGTGTCTCCCAGTTTGGGGACGCCCGCCCGCAGGCAGATGTGGAGCGCCTCGCCCGTCGCTTGCGCGTACTCGAGCGCATTGATCATCTGGAGAGGGGACTCAACCCATGCGACGCGTGCCATCTACTTAGGACAACAGACGCACCTGAACTCTAGGTGGCGGCAATGTGAAGAATCGGTGCCGAAGGCTACTTTGAGGCTTGGTACGCCTTCACGACTTCCTTGGGATCGCCGTCCATCTTCAGGTTGCCGTGGTCGATCCAGATAACGCGGTCACACGTGTCCAGGATTGAACTCATCGAGTGGCTCACCAGGAACACCGTTCCGGCCTGCTCGCGCATCTCTCGGATACGTTGCTCGCTCTTCTTTCTAAAGCCCTTGTCGCCCACCGCTAGCGCCTCGTCGACTAGGAGGATCTGGTGGTCTTTGGACACGGCGATCGAGAACCGCAGGCGCGCAGACATTCCCGAGGAGTAGGTCTTCATCGGAAGGTCGATGAATTCCTCCATGCCAGCGAACTCCACGATCTCGTCGTACTTGGCTTCAATCTCCTTCTGAGTCAGCCCG
Organism: Demequina flava; assembly: GCF_000975035.1. Taxonomy (GTDB): domain Bacteria; phylum Actinomycetota; class Actinomycetes; order Actinomycetales; family Demequinaceae; genus Demequina; species Demequina flava. The sequence continues at coordinate 1,057,586 of NZ_BBRA01000001.1, forward strand.
AGCGCGAGACCTCCCAGAATGACATTCTTCTCGCCGGATAGGCTTTGGATCAGCGCGGCGTTGACACCGAGGAGCGCGGGTCGGCTGGCCGCAAAAACCTGGCCCTTAGCAGGCGCGATCAGGCCAGCGATCGATCGCATCAGCGTCGACTTGCCCGATCCGTTGTGACCGATGACACCGATGCTCTCGCCCTCGTGCGCCACGAAAGAGACTCCCTTGAGCGCGTGCACGATGCGCACGTCACGCTGCTTGGTGAGTAGGGCGCGACTCTCAGCGGCCTTCTTGCCGGAGGAGAACGTCTTGTACTTCACGTGAAGCCCGTCGACGACCACCGTAGGTGCGCCAGGTGTCACGTCGGCGGGCCGGTCAGATTCAGTCGTGGCCATATCGCTCCTCCGCGCGCCAGAAGAACAAGATGCCGACCACGAGGGTGATGAAGCCACCCAGACCAGCAATCCACCACATCCACGCTGGAGCAGACCCACTGTTGAACACAGCGTCACGAACTAGCGCGACGTAGTCGTGTACTGGGTTGAGTTGCGCGATAGTCAGCAGAGCGGGCTGGTCGGCCAAGACGGCTTCAAGCGAGTAAAAGATTCCTGTGGTGTAGAACATCACGCGGGTGATCAACGGGATGATCTGCGTCATGTCGCGGATATGCACCGTCAGCCGCGCGGAGATCAATGCGACACCCAAGTTGAACATCGTCATGCAGACCATGATCGGGATGATCATGAACCAGCTCCAGGCTGGCGGCACCCCGAGCACCATCACGATGATCATCATCACGATGATCATCGGTATCAATTCGATGACCTGGCGAATGATCTCCGCGATCGGCAGGAGCATTCGGGGGAAGTTCAGCGACCTCACCAATGAGGCGTTGCCGGTGATGGATTTCGCACCCGCTGAGAACGACTTCGAGAAGAACTGGAAGATGAAGACACCGATGATGAGGAACGGAATAAACGGCTCATCACCGCGGGTGTCTCGAGGCATGATGACGCCGAAAATCGTGCCGTAAAGCGCAGCATTCAACAGCGGAGAGAGAACAATCCACGCCAATCCAAGGCGGTTGTCGCTCATCGAGGCCTGGACGCGGTACTTCGCTAGCGAGATCGCGAAGCCGCGGCGTTCCCACATCTGCTTGAAGTACGCACCAAACGACGCACGTGCGCCGACGCGTTCGAGGCCTGCTTCGCGAGCAATCGCCTCGTAATCGATGGTGGTCACGTAGCTCCTACATCCTGGGACACCAACAGTCCACCAACGCTAACGGGCGCCTGTGGGCACGTATACGTTAACAGGCACCACGGGGAGGGCCGATGTTTGGGCACCTTTAGGCGCCCAGGCGCGCCATGGCCTGAAGGAGAGCGCCGTTCTCGTCCGGGGTGCCAATCGTCACGCGGATACCTTCGCCCGCGAAGGGACGTACCAGGAGTGATGGCTCGTCTTGGGCCAGAGTGGCCGCAATCTCGATCGACCGATCTCCGGCTGGGATCCACACAAAATTTCCCTCTGCAACGGGGACATCCCACCCCAACTCGCGCAAGCCATCCCGCAGGCGGGGGCGTTCCACGACGGTGCCCTCGACTCGCTCGAGCAGCTCGTCGACCGCGTCCAGCGAGGCCGCGGCCGCTACCTGGGCGACCGTTGACACCGAGAAGGGCGTCACACAGGCCCGCACAGGTGAAATCAGCTCGGCAGAGCCCACTGCATATCCCACGCGCGCGCCCGCGAGGCCGTAGGCCTTGGAGAAGGTGCGGGTGACGACAAGGTTAGGGTGGCGCTCGAGCGCAGCGAGGCCGTCGACGGTGTCGCCGTCGCGACCGAATTCCACGTACGCCTCATCAAGCACCACGAGGACACGCTGCGGCACCGCCGCCATGAACGCCTCGAACTCATCGTGGCGAATCGCTGGTCCGGTGGGGTTGTTGGGCGAACACACAATCGCAACGCGGGTCTGCTCAGTCACCGCCGCAGCCATCGCAGGCAAGTCGTGCCGAGCTTCGTCCGTGAGCGGCACGGGCTTCGCCGTCGCACCGGCGATGGGGGCAAGAATCGGGTACGCCTCGAAACTCCGCCACGCATAGATAACTTCGTCGCCCGCCCCGGTATAGGCCTGAAGGAGGTGCTGCAGGACGGCCACGGAGCCGCCGCCCACCGCGACTCGCTCGACGGCGACGCCCAGGAAGTCCGCGATCTTGGCGTGAAGTTCCACCGCGAACATGTCTGGATAGCGGTTGAGCGTGGTGCCCGCGTGCGCCACGGCCTCTGCGACCGATGGCAGCGGTCCCCAGGGGGACTCGTTCGATGACAGTTTGATGGGGGGCAGGCGGTCAGCCTGTCCGCGAGCGCCGGGGATGTACGCGGGTAGCGCTGCAACGGCGGGCCGAGGAGTAGGAAGAGTCATGGGGTCCAATATGTCAGGTGTGGCAGACTCGCGGTCATGAAGTTCGTCCTGAGATCAGCTGCCATGGCTCTTGCCGTGTGGATCACGACCCTTCTTCCGCTCGAGATTGTCGTCACCGGAGGTGAGGATGAGTGGTGGACACGCCTCCTCGTATTCCTGGGCGTCGGCGTGTTGCTCCAGCTCATGAATCAGATCGTCAAGCCGGTGGTGTCGATCCTCTCGCTCCCGATCACGATCCTCACGCTCGGCCTATTTGCCCTGGTGATCAACTGGTTCATCCTCTGGCTCGCGGCCTGGATCACGGGCTACATTCCCGAAGTGACGCTCGAGATTGGCGGCTTCTGGCTCACCCTTATTGGCGCGCTGGTCATCTCGATCGTGTCGGGCATTGTCAACGGCTTGACGGGGTCGAAGGACTAACAGTCGGGCCGATGCTCGGGCCCGGTCGCGGTTCCACGTTTGGCTGGGGTCGCGGTTCCTGTGGCGCTTCGAACGTGGGACGCGCATATGTCCGGGTGGCCTGGCGGCCCGCAGTCGATTTTGTGAGGGCCTCGCGGGCGGCGACGACCGACGATGCGGCTTCGAGATCCATGCTCGCGCCCACGTGACGGTAGGTCTCAATCCCGTGCGCACTAATGGGCCCATCGCCAAGCGCTGCGATGTCTGGGTCGGAGCTCGCCCTCAGGTCGGCATTGACGTACGTGACGTTGGGCGCAGCGTTGTCCGGAAGCCCATCCGACCCTGGCACCGGGTCTTGGACGTTCGCGATCACGACTGTGTCAACGTCGGGATTGTTGGGGACGTCTCCATGTGGTGACCCGACGAGCACCATGTTGGTGATGTTGAGCTGCGAGGTGACTTCCTCACACGCCGCAACAGAGGCCGCGGCGGCAGCACCCTGGCTGTGACCAACGAGGGTGATGGGAGCATCCGGCGGCAGACCCGCTTCGAGCAGGGCGTTGGCAACGAGTTGCGACAGGTCGTTGAGGTTGTCTACCTTGCTGAAGTCGTCGGTCGTCATCTGCGTGAAGTTGCCGTGCCAGTCGCCTGTTGCCCCGTCGCTCAACCCGTGGTCTTCGGTGCCGGGGATGTACACGAAGACGCTCGCATCCGCCCCTTCTCCATAGACGTCATAGGCAATCTCGCCATGTGGTGAGCTCGACACCTCACCGAGGTTGCCCATCATGCTCTCGAACCCCGCGAGTTCGCTCGGCCCGGCCACAGGCTCTGCAAACTCCACGCCCTCCATCCGGGGCTCACCGGCCCAGTACTCTCCCGCCTCAAACACACCTCTAAGTCCCGTCGCGGCGGCGTCGTACATACTCGGCCCTCCGAGCGCGGCCGAGAGCCCCCAGATTGGGGGTGTCCCGACGGGAGTCCGAGTGAGCCCCAGCACCCCCGTGACGGTGGCACGGTTCACGACCCCCGTCACGGCAGGCGCACGGTCCGGCATGAGGGCACTCCCTACGCGGTCCTTGCCTGTGATCGTCCCCAACGCACCCAAGGGCGTCGTCTTCCACGCACCCGCCGCGAGAACTCGCCCAACCCACAGCTGGGCTCCCAGAATGTCCCCGAAGTACCTACCGGCCGCGCCCCACAAGGACAGTCCTGCCGAGGCTGCCCGCTCGGCCTCCTCATACCCCGCTGCAACAACTCGGAGGCCCTCCGCGCAGTCCGTCAGCGCAGCATCCAGCGCCTCACACGAATCCACGCCATAGCGAGCATCCTCCACCGCGGTCTTGGCACGATTGACGTCGTCCCAGACGGTCGGCACCGCCTGAGTCTGCGCGAAGAGCAGCGACGCGTGCGCGATCCGCAGACGCAGAGAACACTCCGAGAGAAGACCGGCGCAGGTGTCCACAATGACCGCGGCCGCAGTGAGATCTGTCGTGACCGCCTGTGTCCCGCCGGCCCCACCCGAGACCGCAAGCGGAACGGCCTGTTCCTCGCTGCTCATTGACCAGCCGCATCCGCGGCACTCTGGGCCCCCCAGCACGCCGCGCGCGCCGCATAGACCGCGTCTTCGAGGGAGGTGAGCTTGGCCGTGAGCTCAGTGAGCCGTTCCTGATACGCATCGGCCGCAAGAGACACCCACTGCACATCTCCCGCGGCGGCCAGGGCATCGCGCGCGTCCTGCAATGCGTTCACGGCCAAACTCAGGGAGCCATGGGGCAGATCGAGGGCGGGTGGCGGCGCCAAGGTCGTCATGTCGTGTCCGGTCATGCCAGCGACGGTAAACACCAACAATTGACATCAAAAGCCCACAAACCCGACCTGTGGACAACTCCGCCGCCCACCCGCGCCTGTGCGTGGAACAATGGCGCCGTGACTTCTTGGAACCCCGCAGCCCTGACTGACTTCACGACCATTGAGCCCGCCGTGGCCCTGACGCCGCTGGATGGCCGTTACCGCGGCGCCGTGGCACCCCTGGTCAACCACCTCTCCGAGCCGGCGCTCAACCGCGCCCGCCTCCACGTTGAGGTTGAGTGGTTCATCCACCTGTGCGAGACCGGCGCAGTCCCCGGAGCCCGCGCCCTCACCGCAGACGAGACCGCACTCCTACGCGCCATTCCAGCCGACTTCGACGGTGCCGGCATCGCCGAGCACGCCGAGATCGAGAAGGTCACCGTCCACGACGTCAAGGCCGTCGAGTACTTCATCAAGCGCCGCATCGAGGGCACCTCGCTCGAGCCGCTCAGCGAGCTCGTCCACTTCGCCTGCACGTCGGAAGACATCAACAACCTGTCCTACGCACTCATGGTGAAGGGCGCCGTCGAGCAGGTCTGGGCTCCCGCCGCTGCCTCCCTGGTGAGCGATATCGCGGACCTGGCCCGAGCATCGGCCGGTCAGCCCATGCTGTCGCGCACCCACGGCCAGACCGCGACCCCCACCACGCTCGGCAAGGAGCTGGGAGTGCTCGCGCACCGCCTGAACCGCCAGCTCACCCGCGTGGCCAAGCAGGAGTACCTGGGCAAGATCAACGGCGCGACCGGCACGTACGGCGCCCACACCGCCGCAGTCCCCGGGACCGACTGGGTCGAAGTGTCGCGCACGTTCGTCGAGGGCCTGGGCCTCACCTGGAACCCGCTGACCACCCAAATCGAGAGCCACGACTGGCAGGCCGAGCTGTACGCGGACGTCGCGCGCTACGGCCGGATCCTGCACAACCTCGCGACGGACGTATGGACCTACATTTCGCTGGGCTACTTCGCGCAGGCAGCGGCGAAGGGTTCGATCGGCTCGTCTGCGATGCCGCACAAGATCAATCCCATCCGCTTCGAGAATGCCGAGGCCAACCTCGAGATCTCCGCGGCGCTCTTCGACACGCTGGGCTCCACGCTCGTCACCAGCCGCCTGCAGCGCGACCTCACGGACTCCACGTCGCAGCGCAACATCGGCGTCGCATTCGGCCACTCGCTGCTCGCGATCGACAACGTCCGGCGCGGCCTGGGCACGCTCAGTGTTAATGGCGCGGCGCTGGACGCCGACCTCGACGCCTCGTGGGAGGTGCTCGCGGAACCCATCCAGTCCGCGATGCGCGCCGCCGCCGTCGCGGGTGTGCCCGGTATGGAGAACCCCTATGAGCGCCTCAAGGAGCTCACGCGCGGCCACGTGATCGATGCGGGCGCGATCCGCACCTTTGTCGACGGCCTCGAGCTGCCTGCGGAGACCAAGGAACGCCTGGCCGCACTCACGCCGGGCACCTATGTGGGCCTCGCGGAGCAACTTGTGGCGCGCTACCTCAGCGTCTAGCGACTCCTGGCAGGTGCTGAGTGCTCATTTTCAGCGATTTTGGGCACTGAGCACCTGCTGAGACGCGCTACTCACGCGGTGACGACGCCGTCGCCAACACTCACCACGCCGGGCCGGTCGATCCCTAAGTAGACCGCCGCCTTCAGGTCGCGCGTTCCGCCCAGCGCCTTAAGCCACGCGGTGCGCCCGTCCACCCCGTCCTGCTCCTGGTCAATAGTCCGACACCGGGTGACCCGCTTGATGGTGTGAAAGACGACGTCGCCGATGCGCACTTCGCCGTCCCAGGCCTCTTCCTCGAAGGGGCGCTCGGTCTCGACTACGAGGTTCACCCGGAGACGTCGGGGGTCGGCATCGACGCCTAACTCGCGAGCGCACCAGTCCAATGTGGCCGTGCCGATCACTGACACTGGGCTGTCGTCAAAGTGCGGCACGTCGCTCTCCTGCGCCACCCTCACGTCCGCGTCAAAGTCTGCGGTGAGTGCAGCATCGGCCCTGGTGTCCCCCGCAAACCACGTACCTGCCGGACCCGCGATTTCGACTCCCCCGGCCGTGGTGTGGGCCGCGTACTCGAAGATGCGGTCGCGGCGCACAAACCTGCTCCCGTTCTTGCCGCACGCCAGGCGGTCATCCCCGTCGCGCACCGCCCACGCCCGGTCACCCACCAACCCGCGCGCGTCGATCTCGACGGACTCGAGCGACTCGCCGCCCATCGCTTTGACGGGGTAGCGGCGGATGCTCACAACAGTGGTGGTCATGATTCGAGCGTAGGGCCGATGCTCGGGGCCAGTCACGTACTGCGCTTACAGTGTCGGGGTGAGCCAGACAGTCCTGCCTAGCCGGCGCCGCATGCGGGCCGAGGTCCTCATCGTGCTCGGGCTGTCGCTGGGGTACTACGCGATCAGCGCGCTGCTCACGCTCATTGAGCGCTATCTGGCCGAGCCCGTGATTGGCGATCAGGTCGCTCAGCTCAACCGTTCGCGCTCCGACATCGACGTGGTCGACATGGTGCAACAGCTCGTCTACCAGGCGTATCTGTTGATGCCAGTTGCGCTCGCGCTCTACCTGTTGTCCGCGGGTGGGCGGCGTATCCGACCGCTGCTGGGCCTGACCGGCCCCGCGCGGGCGTGGTGGCGGGATGTGGCGATGGGCTTAGGGCTCGCGGCGTGCATCGGCCTGCCGGGCCTGGCCCTCTACGCCGTCTCGCGAGCGCTGGGCCAGACCGTCCGGATCGACACCTCGGGCCTGCCGGATGCGTGGTGGTCCGCGACCATCTTGCTGTTGTCCGCGGCCGTCGCTGGCGTCCTCGAGGAGACCATCGTGGTCGGCTACCTCATGACCCGGCTCAAGGATCTGGGATGGTCTGTGACCGCGGCGATCGTGGCATCGGCCCTGCTCCGCGGCGCCTATCACCTCTACCAAGGCTGGCCGATGGCGCTCGGCAATGTCGTGATGGGCCTGGTATTTGCGTGGTGGTTCCATCGCACCGGCCGCCTTGCGCCGCTCATCTTCGCTCACTGGACGCTCGATGCGGTCTCCTTCATCGGGCCAGAGGTCGTGCCTCAGGAGTGGCTCACCGAGCTGGGTATCGCATAAAGAAGGCCGCTTGCTCCTAGACTCTGGGCATGGCCGGATCTGAGCAGACGCAAGAGTCGCCTGCGCAGACGGAAGAGAGAGATCCGCTGCAGGGAGTCGCGGTCTTCGACGCGCCCGAGCAGCGCGTGCACCGCTTCACGGACATGATCGCCTTCATCGTGACGGTGCTCGGAATCGTGCTGACGCTGCTCCTCGGCGCGTACGGCACCTCCACGACGGCAGGGTTCGCTGAAGACGTCGAGGGCATCGCCTCCGTCCTCCAGCGACTGCTCGTGGCGCCGGTCAACATTTTCTCCGGCATCGTCACCGTCGTGGTGCCCACCGCCATCATCATCGACCTTGGCGTGCGCCGCGAGCCACGCCGCATACTGGAAGTGCTGGGCGCGGGAATCCTCGCGTTCATCGTCACCGTGATCGCCGCCATCACGACCCTGCTGTGGGGCAGCGACGAGCTCATCGCGAGCCTGTCGATCCCGGGCGCCGAGGGCGAGATGGTCGTCCAGCTTCCCGCGTACCTCGCCGCGGTCGCCGCGATGCTCACCGCCGCGGGACTGCGGACAACGCGTCGCGTGCTCGCGTGGTCGTGGCCGATGATCTGGATCTCCGCCGCGGTCGGCATCATCTCCGGCATCGTCACGGTGCCAGGGGCGATTACGGTCGTGCTGATTGGCCGTGCGACCGGGCTGGTGCTCCGGTACCTCTTGGGGTCTTCGGCAGACCGCGCGTACGGCGGGCCGCTTGTTGACGGTATTCGCCGCGCTGGGTTCGAGCCTAAGCGGATCGTGCGTTCGGACAAGGCCGAGGACTACGTGCTGGAAGAGGACGACGCCGTCGCCTCTGCGCTCGGCCGCACGCGCACGGGGCGCGTCTACGCCGTCACGACCGTCGAGGGCCACCAGCTCGTTGTGCTGGCACTCGACGGTGATCAGCACGCCGCCGGCTTCGCATCGAAGTTGTGGCAGACGATTCGCTTCCGCGGGCTCGACGCGCGCGCAGAGGTCAGCCTTCGCCAGACGGCCGAGTCAACAGCCCTGGTTTCGCACGCGGCCCGAACCGCCGGCGTCCGTACCGCCCGCGTGCTCGGCATGAGCCAAGCCCGCGACACCATGCTGATCGTCTACCAACGCCCTGCGGCTGTACGGCCGCTGTCGGAGTTCACGGAGGACGAGGTCTCCGACGAGATGCTCGACGCGACGTGGGCCCAGCTCGCTCATGCTCACGCCTCGGGAATCTCGCACCGCAAGCTCAGCTCCGACACCATCCTCGTGGGCGACAACGACGGCATCGGCGCGCCCGTGATGTGGATCACGTCGTGGGACATGGGAGAGGTCGCCACGTCGACGTTGGCTCGCCGCATCGACAACGTGCAGCTCCTCGCGGCGCTGGCGACCATCGTGGGTGCCGAGCGCGCCGCCGCCTCCGCGTACCGCGCGTTGGGCGAAGAGGTCGTTGAGCAGGTCGCGCCGCTCATGCAGGCGATCGTGTTGCCGCGGGACACCCGGGCGGCGATGAAGAAGGACAAGGGCATGTTGTCCCGCCTTCGCGAGAGTTTGGTGACGCTCGTTCCCGATGCCGAGGTCGAACAGCAGGACATCGCGCGCTTTGGCTGGCGCACGATCTTCACGTTCGTTGCCGCCATCATCGCGGTCACATTCATCATCACGCGGTTCAACACGCAGGACCTCATCGACGCCCTCCAGGGCGCCAACTGGTGGTGGGTCGGTGGCGCCGTGTTCTGGGGCATGCTCACCTTCATTGGCGCTGCCCTCGCGCTGATCGCGTTCTCGCCGGTAAAGCTGCCGCCGTGGCGCACCGTTGTCGCTCAGGTCGCTGCGGCGTACATCGCCCTCGCTGTGCCCGCCGGCATTGGGCCAGCGGCGTTGAACCTGCGCCTGCTGACCAAGCGGAGGGTTCCCACGCCGCTCGCGGTGGCCACAGTGGCCCTGGTCCAGGTGTCCGCGGTGATTGTCACCGTGGTCGGCCTGTTCGTGCTGACACTCTTCACGGGTTCGCAGGGCACGCTGGCATCGCTGCCGTCGACGTCCGTGCTGATTGCTGTCGGCGTGACGATGGCCGTGATCGTGGCATTCATGTTCGTCCCGAAGGTGCGACGCTGGGTCATCGCGAAGATCATGCCGCCGATTCGCCAGACCTGGCCGCGCCTTGTGCAGGTGCTTGGCCAGCCCACCCGCTTGCTCACAGGCCTGGCCGGCAACTTGATCCAGACCTTCGCCTACGTAGGCGCGTTCTACTGCACGCTCGAGGCGTTCGGCCAGAACCTCGCGATCATGGACGTCGCCGTCATCTACTTCCTGTCCAACGCTGTGGGCGCCGTGGTGCCGACGCCTGGCGGTATTGGTGCCATCGAGGCCGCACTCATCGGTGGTCTGACGTCCGCCGGTGTCCCGATCGCGGTGGCCACGCCCGTCGTGCTGATCTACCGATTCATCACGTACTGGGCGCGCATCCCGCTGGGCTACGTCGCCATGAACTGGCTGCAGAAGAAGGGCGAGCTCTAGCCCCCTTTTCCCCTGGCCGTACATACTCGGCGGGGTTGGGGCGGTTCAGTTGCCCTGGCCGTCAGTTTGCGTCGGGCCGATGCTGGCTCGCGACGACGTGGAACACATGCCAATGCTTGGGCCCGCTTGCGGACAAACCGTCCACGTCCTCTTCCTCCCCAGTCGAGAATGTCCAGCCCTGAGCACATGTCACGCACCTGCGCTTCGCTGTGGACGGTGACGTCGTGACGTCCCGCCCACGAGTCACGCTCCCCAAACAAGTCGACGGCAAGGATGCCCCCTGGTAGGAGCGCGCCTGTCATCCGCGTCCACAGCGCCGCGAGCGCGTTGGCGGGCAACCACGGGAGCGTGTACGCGGAGTGGATCAGGTCTGCACGGGAAGCTCGAGCCGCTCCCGGAGATCCGCTACCTGCGTCGCGACGCTGGCGGCTAGTTCCGGTGGGGTGCGCTCCCGCACCAATATCGAGAGCGGTGCGCCCCTCGCCGGGTCCGGCGTGTTCCACGACGGTGGCACACAAGTCGCGCGGCGACACGCGGCTCGCTTGCGACGCGTTGTAGTCCAACCAATGCCGGGTCGCCGCGTCCATGCGTTCAGCCTAGGCGCGCGCAGGGCCGATGCTCGGGGCGCCAACGCGGTCGATGACCACTAGGAGGGTGGTGGCGTCTGCCCTGTACCGCCCCGCAAGTGTGAGCGGGTTGTGAGCGGGCGATGGTCGACTGGAACCCGAGTGATCACGCAGCATCGAGAGCACGAACAGGAGCATCCATGACACCTAAGAGATTCCTCACACCGGCAATGGCAGTGGCAGGAAGCGTCGTGGCGACCGCATCTTTAACCGCCTGCGGCTCCAACCCAATCAATAGTGCGATTGACGGAGCCGCCGATCAGTTGGCAGAGCAGGGGGCGGAGGAGATCGTCGAGGGCATGTCCGGAGGCGGGGTCGACATCGAGTTCGAGTCGCTCCCCGACGGTTTCCCGGATGAAGTTCCGCTCGTGTCCACATCCATTGTCTCGGGCGTCGCGATCCCCGGAGAGGACGGCGAGGAGGGCGGCTTCAGCGTCAACGTGTCCGATGACCGAGACCCAGAGACCGTCGCAGAAGCGGTGAGGAACGACTTCGCGGACTGGGAACAACTCAACTGGAACGACGCACTTCTGGGCGGCCAATACACCACGAGTGACTGGTCCGTCGTGGTCGCCATCCTCGAGGGCGACTCCGAAAGCGACAGCGTCGTGGGCTACACCGTAATCCCTGTCGCCGACTAGGCGAAGCGCGCCTGCCACGACCCAGCACGGTGCCCACCTCTCCTGGTCGGCACGATCCCTAACAAGAAGGAGACCCATGTTCAACAAACAAAAGCCTGCTCGCGTCGCAGTGCTCGCTGGTGCCATCACAGTCACGGTCGTGCTAGCTGGATGTTCGTCTGACGCCGAGGGCGACAGTGCCCCGGCGGGTACCACGACCCAAGCTACCGAGGCCGCGTCAGACACCGTGAACTCGACGTCGGCGGAACCCGTTGAAGAGGATTCCGATGCCACAGCCTCTGCCGATGTCCCAGAGGGCTTCCCCTCGGAAGTCCCGCTGGTGTCTGGCGACGTCATTGACAGCACCAAACTCGACCGCGGCACCTACGTCCTTTACACGGTCACCGTTGCCGACGAGCGGGCCCCAGCGGACGTCCTCGCATCTCTACCCGCACAGTTCACAGGCTGGGGCCTGACCTTCGAGGACGACACCTCGTCGCAGTTCACGAGCAACGAGCTCGGATACAGCGTGACCGTCACGGCCACCGCACGGGATAGCGGGTCATCGGTGGAATACGACGTGCCGGTTCCGAGTGAATAGCCGACGAGTACCGAGGGTTCGCTATCCGGGCAACTCGGGCCCATGCCTTCGGGCAGCGTGAGAACCGCTGCTCGCTTCGCACCCACGTCGTTGGGGAGGTTAGTCCTCCCGCACCCAGAGCGCCATGCCTGGCGCAGCGAAGAACAACTCATCGACCGCGGACCGCTGATCGCGCACCGACGGTTTGTCACCACGCCCACTCGCGGGCACGCGCGAAAGCGCAAGCCACGTGTCGGCCGCGCTCGAGGCGAGGCCGAGCTCGTGCGCGTCCTTCGCTATCGAGTCCAACGTAGAGACGTCGCCGGACACCGATGCGGCAGCGTGTTCTGCCAACAAGTCGAGGAGGCCGCCCCCGCCCACATGTTTCGCCGCTTCGAGGATCGTGGCGGCCTCCGCCACGTTCTCGCCCACACGCACGGCGCAGTGCGCGAGCGTCCCTGCGAAGAAGCTGTGCTGAGCAGCGAGCAACCATTGTGCGGCGTCGACGAGCGTCCGCGACGCCAAACCCGCCTCACCAGCGGCGTTTGCTTGCCACGCCTGTGCCCACGCACGCAGCATGACGACCTTTGGATCGCCCTGCGCAGCTTCAGGAACTGCGGCGAAGTGCTCGTGCGCCGCGTCGCTCCCCGATGTCGCCGACGCTGCCGCGCCCGCGAGCGCGCTGGCAGCGGGGAGGAGCCCTGCCACATCACGCCACTGGAGGTGTGCGCACGCTGCGGTCGCCAAACTGTATGCCTGGGTCACATCCCCAGCGACGAGCTCCGTAAACCCCAGCGCATACTCCCAGGCACCCAACGCATCGGCCCCACGCGCCTGTGCGTCAACAATATTTGCGTTCAGCCGGCGCCGAGTAGCCTCCATGTCGCCGGTGTTGGACAGGGCCATCACTTCGGTCAGTTCGATGAGGGACGCCCCGCCCGGCACCTGCTCGACGGTCGCCTCAGGGACTCGCCGTAGCCGTGCCAGCACGGACTCGGCTTCCACAAGAGGGCCCGTGATCACTCCAGACATGCCCACCGTGATCAGACCCAGGACCGCTGAAGCCTCTGAGACCTCGTGCGGCGCTCCAACGGGGTCTCCGGACAGCCCCGCGACGGCCGTCCACCGCATCTGTTCGCGCCGCAACTGATCCGCGACCTCTGGGTCGTCGACGCGGGCCACCGCGTCGGCGAGGGCAGCCAGCGCTCCGTGTGCGTCGTGGCGACCCATTCCACGGTGGCGCGCACAGGCGACAGCCACGGAGGCGCGTTCCGCGTCACTTCTCACCCGTTCCGCAGCGTGGACGAGGTGCGCATCGGCGTCCCCCGCCATCCCCAAAGAGGAGGCGGCAAGCCCCGCGACCCGATAAGCGTCGGCGAGATCCGGAGCCTGTGCAATGACCGACTCCGCTGCGCGCAGCGCAAGTCGTTCGTCCGACGTCCCGAGCGCGTGCTCGGCAACCTCGAGCGTTGCGTGCGCATCGATCACGGTGTCGAGGTCAAGCGCCAAAATGTGGGCGCGTCGTCGCGCCACGGGCCGCTGCGCAGTCGCTTCGCCAAGCAGCACCTCGAGCACCTCGCCCATCAACTCGCGCCACAATGCCTCCGAAAGCTGAGAGCGGAGAACCTCTGCGTCGAGGGGATGCGACAGACGCAGCCAGCCGAGAGTCGAGGACTCAGCGATGCCGGCGCGGACCAATTCGCGCCTCACGTCTTGCCCGAGCGCGGCATCTGGGAATTCCCCTGCGATCGCCAACTTCGCCGCGCCTTCGCGGGCAGTCGCAGTCAGGCTGCGGCACCGCTCACCGACAAGTTGCGTCAATCGAGCACTGGACGCAGGTTCCCCCTGCAACTCCCAGACCGTGCCGTTGTCCACGAGCCTTCCCTCGTCGAGCGATGCCTTAACGACTTCACGCAAGTGCAACGGATTACCCTGAGCGGCACGGAGCATCGCGGCTCTGGCCGCGGGGCTGACAGGACCGTTCACGATCCGGGCAGTCAGTTCATCGGCTTCCTCGTTCGTGAGAGGCTCGACACCGATGCTTGTCACATCGCCGCTGTCATAGAGCGCCGTAATCTCCTGAGGAGCCTCAGTCAGGGTTCTCGAGGTAAGGATCGCGGGAATCCTCGTCGTGCGAATCAGCTGTGTGACCACGAAAAGTGAGGCGTCATCAAGGAACTCGACGTTGTCCACGAGCAACACCATCCTCGACCGTTGACGCGAAAAATGAGTGATGAGTGCCGCGGCGGATGTCCACTCATGGGGCATTCCATCGCCCGCGCCCGCGAATATCCCCAGTGGAACTTCCTGACTCAAGGCACTCGCCCTGAGCACGGGGGCCGAGAACCGGCGGCCTTGGAGCTGTGCGCTGATGGTGCGCAACAGGTGGGTTTTGCCTATGCCCGCTGGGCCAGTAAGCAATACTGTTCGGTCTTCGCGGAGCGCACCACCAAGCAGGTCGGGCCGATTGGACGTGAGCGAGCCCGAGGGCCCGGCAACGTCCTGGGGCGCATGTCGTGCGCCCGTGCCGCTCGTGGTCTGCCCCACAGCGCGTCGGAGCAGCGCCCGGGGCGGCTCCTCGCGCAAGATCCCGACGTGGAGCGAACCGAGATCACTGCCGGGCTCCGCACCGAACGCCTCCGCTAGCACCTCGCGCGCACGTGCATAGACATCGAGCGCCTCGTTCGCACGGCCGTCGCTGTACAGGGCCGACATGAGCTGACCCCAGTGCCGCTCGTTAAACGGTGACTCGTCGACGAGCGCATGAAGCTCGGGCAAAACCTCAGGGCCCCTGCCAAGAGCTAGGTCCGCGTCGATCCGCTCCGCGCGCGTTGCGATCCGGAGCCGCTCCAAGCGCACTCCGGCCGAGCGCACCTCTCCGACCTCGGGCACTCCCAAAAACGCAGGCCCTCTCCAAAGGTCGAGTGCCGCATGGAGGCGTTCGGCCCCCTCCGCCACATACCCGGAGTCAAGAAGCCGAATCCCATCCTCACGCAACACCTCGAATTGATCGGCGTCCGTGTGAACCTCCGCAGGGTCCAGCCTGTACCCACCGTCCGCAAACTCGATGTCCGCGGAGATGGCCGTTCGCAGGCGCGAAACCCTTGCTTGGAGAGCATGTACGGGATCTCGCGGGAAGTCCTCACCCCATAGGTCTTCGGCCAAGGACGCTGGCGAGACGGGATGCCCTCGCGCCACAACGAGCCGCGCCAGGAGTCCTTTTTGGAGGGCTCCGCCGAGAGCGCAGGAGCGACCGCCTTTGCTGGCGCTCACTGTGCCTAGCACGAGAACGTCCAGCATTCCTGATCCCCTTCAACTCAGTAAAAATCGACCCTATCAGGGACGAAGAAAGTGGCGCGATCGGACCCCAGACAGGCGAGTTTGAGCCTTCCCCCGGGTAGATTCGCCTTGACGGATCGGCCGCGAACCCATGAGCGCGCTCCAGGCTCCCGCTGAGGCACGACGCGCGCAACGGCACGGGCTGGCCGCCCGTCACGTCGGGCGTGATGCAGCCGTCGGGACTAGAGCGGCGCGTCCGTGGGCGACGTCGCCGCATGAAAGATCGCGCCGTGTCCAGCGCCAGCTCGCTAGGCCAGCGAGCACCGGTCTCTCACTGCCTGTCGAACTCGGACACGCTCCCCTCGGCAGTAATTTCCAAGACATCGCTCTCGCATACAAACGTTCCAGAGGCCCCGGACGGCTCGCCAGGAACCTCAATGGTTCCTGCGGGGCTCTCCATCGTGGCGACTGACCCCACCGTGTCCTCGGTCCACTCGACGGTTCCTTCATCTGCAGCCTGGTAGCGACCGGTATCAGTGCCCTCGCGCACAAGCTCGATGGTCATGCCGTCCTGTTCCAATGTCATGGTCCACGTTTCATAGGTGACGCCGTAGTGCCCCTCGGGGCCAAACGTGACCAAAACACTGCCGGTCGGATCCGAGACCGAGCCGTCCGCGCCCGTTCCGGCAGCAGCATCCTCGAACAGCGCGCCGAGTTTCTCGTTGTCGGCTAGCCAGGTTCCCACGAGGCAATTCGTTGGCGACGCCGCCTGGACGGGTTCACCGTCACCATCGTCGGGGCCAGCCAACTCCTCATCATCGTCGGGCGGGGCTTCGTCGGCGGAGGCAGTCGCGGCTGACGTGGGAGATTCCGGCGAGGACGATCCCCCGCCGCCAGATCCGTAGCCCTGAGCCTCAAGGTCGTCGTCACAGGCCGTCACAGCCACGGCACTTATAGAGGCGAGCACGCCCGCTGTAAGTCCTGAGATGAGGCGTCTACGCGTCGTCGGCATCCAGTTCCTCGCTTCCTACGATTCGGGATTGTTAAGGTGTCGCGGCAGCCGACGGCAAATCGGCAGGTAACTCAAACAAGCTGTCGTCCACCGGAGCGTCACGCTGGCATGTCCCCTCAGCAAACAAGGCTTCGTCATCAAAATCGGCTGGCTCGAAACCGGGGTAGCGAGCAGGCGCGGCCTCTTCATAGGCGTCGGTGTCGAACTCCATTGCCTCTGTCATGCCGGCGACCCACACCAGCGTGCGATCGGGGCCACGGATAACATGGGCCAGGCCTCCCTGGGCCTGTTGCTCAATTCGAAACACATCTTTCGATCTCAACGTCGTGGTCGCGTCGTACGCCTTATGGGTGTACGTGCATACAACGGCATCCCCGTCCGCGAAGGCCGCCTCCATGGGCGACAGTGCGGGCTCGTCATCATCCATCGCCAGCGCCGGTGTCCCGGAGTCTTGATCCGGCACCGGGGCCTGCGTCGTCTTGATGGGGGTCTTACTAGGCTCCGTTGGTGCCACGATCGCTTCCGATGAAGGCTCCGCAGTTTCCATAGGCGTCGCAGCTTCTGCCGTAGGACTCGCGGCCGCTGCGCCGTCACCGCCGAATCCGTCTGTCGCGACATAGACAACGGTAGCCGCCGCACCCACGAGCAAGACGATGCCAACGGTCAGTGACGTGGCGGCGAGGCCTCGGTCTGAGCCCACCAGCTCGCGACGCGCGCGGGCGCACGCCACAAGATGACTGAAGAAAGGCAAGTGCAACATCGGCCCCTCCGTCCATTGATGACTCATACGATTTCTCATTGTTCCCAGCGCCCCTCACATTCGGCTCACACGCGCGCTCGCCAGGTGGCGATGGTCGAGAAGAGCTACCGGCGCCGGCGTGCTGACGGTGCGCAGTCGCATTTGAGCGGGCAGGAGGCGCGATACCCGATGCCGGCGGGCACCAAGAAGGCCGCCACCACTGTTCGTGGTGACGGCCCTTGGAGTGCGGACCGGGCTGATGGGAGCGGTCCGCTTCCCGCGGTGACGGGAGAAGGAACTAGCCCGTGACGCCGGTGACCTCATTGAGTGCGAAGCCAACCTCGGCGGACTTCCAGATCTCTCCGGTCACGTAGTCCACGGCGTGCACGGTCTGCGTGGCGGGGTCGCTCACGTAGGCCATGCCGTCGAGGACCGTGACGGAGGGGTGGGCGGTCTGCCACTCTTCGGGGACATCCCACGCGTCGATGACCTGAGCCTCGGCGGTCTGCTCGCCGGTTGCCGGGTCCAGTGTGCGCAGCACGCCGTCTGTACCCAGCACCAGAGCCTCGCCGTCAGTGCCGCGAGCCTGGCCACGCCAGGTGTAGAGGGCACCGGCCCCCTGGAATGGGTCAATCACGGTGACGGTCTCTGCCGCGGGGTCGATGAGCGTGATCTCGCCCAGGCCCAGTCCTGCGTCCGGGTCATCCTTGAAGTCGCCGAGCACAATGTCGCTGCCATCGACGGCGTGCAGATTGCCGGTGCGCGCGTAGTCGCCACCCGTCGCCAGCTTGTGCACGTGGTCGCCGTGGAACACGAGCACGCCGTCGTTGCAACCAAACAGCACGAACTCCGTGCCATCAGCGGTCTCAACGGTGGTCTCGCCGTGAACACCAGGGCACTCGTCGCTGACGACGACCTCAGCGTCCTCCCCGTCAAGCAACATCGCGCCGGTGCGCTCCTCATCGTTGCCGCGGGTCACCCACATGTCGCCGTCCTGCTCAACAGCAGCAACGCCGTGGTGCGCTTCGTCGGCAGTCCACTCACGCATCACGTGGAGGTGCTCGTGCTCGACCATGTCGGTCCACTCCGAGGTCTCGACGACCGTCACACTTCCGGTGCCGTCGTCCCACAGAGCGGTCAGGCCATCGTGGGGGACCACGTGTCCTGGTGTCTCGGCTTCGATGAACAGGTCGGTGAGCGCCGGATCTGCCGTGAAGTAGTGGTCGTGGTCGCCGTGTCCCTGTGACCACGTTCCGGCATCGAGGATGGCCCAGCCGCCCTCGGTGGAAACGGCCACGTGGCGCCCGTCGCCCGCAGGAGAGACGCGGTTGAAGCCGTCAATGGCGACATCGCCGACGACCTCGAGGGAAGCGGCGTCGAGCACCACGATGCCTCCGTCATAGGTGGCTACGAGGCGAGGCGTCTTGGCGGCAGCTTCCTGCGCGCTTCCACCGTCGTCGTGGGCATCAGTTGCCTCGTCGTGGTGTTCGGAGTCGGAGGCATGTGCATCAGTTGCCTCGTTGGTGGGGGTGGACGAGGCGGCGGCGTCCACCTCGCCTTCGTCGGATGCGCAGGCACTGAGCGCGAGCAGCGCGACCAGGCCCAAGGCTGGGGCTGCGGTGCGAGAGTTTTTCATCTGTTTGTGGCCGGGGAAGGCCATCCCTTTCTATCGAGATGGGCCGGCGCAGTGCCGGCGGGACAGGACAGACGCAAGCGCGCCTGCCACTGCGAGAAACCTAACACATATCGGTAATCATTCTCATTATCGTTGAGGAGGTGCACGGAGCACGCTCGGCACACGAGGCGCACGAGGCGCACGAGGGACGAGGGACGAGGAGTCCACCGGGCAAGCAGAGTGGGCGCTGGGCGGGCGCGGGTAGCGTGTAGCCATGGCGCCCATCCGCGGCGCCTGTGGCTTCGAACACTTGAGTGCCCACCGGCATCCAAGGAGGATTCATGATCGACTCGGCTGCGCTTGCGTACGCGCTCGTGCTTGGCGCTGTTGCCGCCTTCAACCCGTGCGGCTTCGCGCTGCTCCCCGCCTACATCACCGCCATCGTGACCGGCAGCGTCGAGGACGACGTCAGCCGCGCCTCGGCCCTTCGCCGTGCGATTCGCTTCGGCGTCGCGATGAGCGTGGGCTTCCTGGGCGTCTTCCTGCTGTTGGGATTGCTCTTCGGGGGCGTGAGCCTCGCATTGCAGGCCTCGATCCTTCCGTACGTCTCCTACGTGACGATTGTCATTGGCGCCGGGCTCGTGTGGCTCGGTGTCGTCGTGACCGTCAAGGGTGAGATGCGCGGTCCCGGCCTTCGTATCAGTGGGGCCGCGCCACGCACCACGTTCTGGTCCCAGGTCGGATACGGAGCCGCGTTCGCGGTGGCGTCGCTTAGTTGCACGATCGGGCTATTCCTGGTGGTCGTCACGCAGGCGCTCAACGCCTCGGGGCCCGTCGCCGTGGTTTCGCCGTTCATCGCATACGGACTGGGAATGGGCACATCGGTCGTGCTCGTCTCCATCGCCGCGGCGCTCGTGGGCTCGGGATTGGCTTCCGCGCTACGGCGCCATACCGTGAAGCTCATGCGCATTGGCGGAGTGCTCATGGTGCTCGCCGGCCTCTACGTCGTCGTCTTTGGCCTGGCTGAGGTCCTACCGCGCTACGGCATCACGTTCCTCGAGCCGGTCCTCGAAGCCACAATCTCCGCGCAGGCCGCCGTGTCACAGGCTGTCGGGTCATGGGGCACTCCTGTCCTGCTGACCCTGGCAGGGATCGCACTCATTGCGGTGGTGTGGGCGTTCATCACTGGTCGACGCTCCGCTGACGCCCGGCCCAGCGACGGCGGACCCGGGGGGCCGGGAGGTTCCGGCGGCTCGGGCGGCAGCGGCGACTCCGCTACCGACACAACCCAGAAGGCGCCGGTATCATCCATCCGCACTGCAGACTCCTCGACCCTGGATTCAATCAAGCGGGCAGCCGGCCAATAGTTCGGGCCCGCTGAACACCACAAGGGCCGGTATCCCATCGTGGGATACCGGCCCTTGTGTGTAAGCCGTACGCGGCGAACGCGCCCTACTTGGAGGCGAGCTCCTCGGCGGCCTCGAGGATGCCGTCGGTGTCGAGCGAGCCGCCAATGGTCTCAAACGTGCCGTCGTCGTTGATCAGTACAAAGGCCGGCTGGTAGGCGATACCGAAGTTGGCCCACAGGGAGCCGTCCTCGTCGTAAATCTGGTCAAAGCTACCCACGCCGTAGGTGTCGACGAAGTACTGCGAGGACTCGATGTCCGCCTGGCCCGGCAGCCCGTACAGCGTCACGCCTTCGGGGAGCTGCTCGTTAGCGGCGACGACCTTAGGGGCCTCCGCCTGGCAGGTGGGGCACCACGAGGCCCAGGCCCACAGGATCGAGTCGACGCCCGCGAGCGACTCGCCGTTGAACTCTTCTCCGTCAAGCGTCACGGTCGTGAACTGGAGTTCTTCCGGTACATCGGCAGCCATAGCGTCGTCCGATCCCTCGTCCTCCATCGCGTCCTCTTCCATGGAGTCGTCCTCCATGGCGTCGTCGCTGGATTCGGACTCCATTGCGTCGTGCGTGGCTTCAGCCGTGGCCTCCATGGAGTCCTCGGTCGCGGACATCTCGTCGCCGGGTTCGGCCTCGGTGGCACAGGCGGCCAGGGACAGTGCGGCAACGCCCACCACAGCGGTGGTCACGAAGCGGTTCTTGCGGATCATGGGGTCCTCCCAGGTCAGTGTCTACACGGTACGACGCCGGGGCACGGCTCGCTCATCCTGGCATTCGTGACGAACGCGTGAGCGGATGGGTCGCATCTACCGGCAACAACGCGTGAGGACGCGGAATCACTCCCGGCGGACCGTCCGCCGGCGCTCAACAGCAGCTCTCGCTACAGATCGGGCGCCATATCCGTGAAGTGGGCGTAGTCCTTCTTGAAGGCCACGGCGATGGTGTCGGTGGGTCCCGCGCGGTGCTTGGCGACGATGAAGTCAGCCTCGCCGGGCCGGTTGTCGCGGTCGTAGACGTCCTCGCGGTGAAGCAGGATCACGATGTCCGCGTCCTGCTCAATTGCACCGGACTCACGCATGTCGGAGAGCATGGGCTTCTTTTCGGTGCGCTGCTCGGAGCCACGGTTCAGCTGCGAGATCGCGATGACCGGAACCTCAATCTCCTTGGCCAGGAGCTTGAGCGCGCGCGAGAATTCGGAGACCTCTTGCTGGCGCGACTCCACCTTGCGGCCCGAACTCATCAGCTGCAGGTAGTCCAGGACCACGAGTCCGAGGTTGTGCTGCTGCTTGAGGCGGCGGCACTTCGCGCGGATCTCCATCAGCGTCATGTTGGGGGAGTCGTCGATGAACAGCGGTGCCTTCGCAAGGCTGGCGGCCGTCTGCGCGAGGCGTTCCCAGTCGCTGGGACCCATGGGGCCCTTGGTGAGCTTGGAGAGCTTCACGCTGGCCTCAGCCGCAAGCATACGCTTGGTGATTTCTTCGCGGCCCATTTCCAGCGAGAAGATCACCGAGGCGCGATTGTGGTGAATCGACGCGGATCGCGCAATGTCGAGTCCGAGCGTGGACTTACCGACGGCGGGACGCGCGGCGATGACCACCATCTGGCCGGCCTGGAGGCCACCGGTGAGTTCGTCGAGGTCACGGAAGCCCGTGGGGATGCCGAGCATTTGGCCGTCGCGGCTGGAGGCGGCGTCCACCTGTTCGAGCGTCTGCTCCATGACATCGCCGATTGACAGGTAGTCCTGGGTGTTGCGGCGCTCAGTGACCTTGAAGATCTCGGCCTGCGCACCGTCCACGACCGCGTCGATCTCCGCGCCGTCGCCGTCATAGCCCATGCCCGCAATGCGCGTGCCGGCCTCGACCAAGCGACGCAGGATCGACTGCTCGCGCACCAGCCGGGCGTAGTAGCCAGCAGACGCCGCCGACGGCACCACGGAGATGAGGGTGTGGAGGTACTCCGCGCCCCCGATTCGCCCAAGCTCGTTCATGCGCTGGAGCTCTGCGCCCACCGTGAGGGCGTCAACGGGGTCACCCGCGTTGTAGAGCTTCACTGCGGTGTCGAAGACGACCTCGTGGGCCGGCTTGTAGAAGTCGTCCGCGCGGACCATCTCGATGACGTCGGCCATGGCGTCCTTGGACAGCAGCATGGATCCGAGAACGGACTGCTCCGCTTCGAGGTTTTGCGGGGGGAGTCGCTCGTAGGTCGTCGGCTCAGGTCCGTACGATGCTTCGAGTTCTTCCACCGACATGGTGCGCGCTACCTCCGTGCGATTCGGGATGTGAGAACAGTGTCTCGCGAGGCACTGACACGCCAACGTAGGGCCACTGCCACCCTGTGGACAACTCGGCCCGTGGATGACCCGTGGACAACACCATCCAAAACCGTGGATAGCTTGTGGACGGGCCCCGGGAACGCCTGTGGAGGGCGATGTGGATAATGCCACAGCATCCCGAGGCAAAGGTGAGGTACCAGGGAGTTTGGCTAACCGAACGCTGGGGATAAGTGATTCAGAAAAGTCCTCGGCGTGTCGCACATGGGCGTGTCGGCCGCAAAGATATCCACAGAATCAGTTCGGGGGACAACTGGGCGCGCCCAGCCAAGGCAACCCGCGCATCGGCCCGCGAACGCAACAAGGCCCGGCTCCCACCGAAGTGGGCACCGGGCCTTGTATGAAACGCGTTACTTCGCGGCCACGACCTGAACGGCAACGGTCGCGGAGACGTCACCGTGCAGCGACACGTCCACGTTGTACTCGCCCAGCGCCTTGATGGGCTGGCCGATGTGGATGCGGCGCTTGTCGACCTTGGCGCGGTCGCCAATGGCGGTCGCGATGTCAGCCGGGGTCACGGCACCGAAGAGACGGCCGGACTTGCCAGCCTTGACCTCCACCTTGACGGGGGCCGACTGCAGGGTGTTGCGTGCAGCCTGGGCCTCCTCGACGGAAGCGATCTCCTTGGCGCGCTGCGACTTGCGCATCGCCTCAATCTGCTTCTCCGCACCAGCGGACCACGGGGTGGCCAGCTTGCGGGGAACCAGGTAGTTGCGTGCGTAGCCGTCCTTGACGTCAACGACGTCACCGGCGATGCCGAGGCCTGAGACCTCGTGGGTCAGGATGAGCTTTGCCATGTCTGACCCCCGATCAGCGGCCGGAGCCGGCGTAGGGGAGGAGCGCCATCTCGCGTGCGACCTTGATCGCGCGCGCGATTTCACGCTGCTCCTGGACGGAAACTCCGGTCACGCGGCGCGAACGGATCTTTCCGCGGTCGGAGATGAACTTGCGCAGCAGTGCGGTGTCCTTGTAGTCGACCTTGTCGACCTTGGCCGCCTTAAGCGGGTTCACCTTCTTGCGCGGCTTGCGAATATCGGGCTTAGCCATTTCTTGTGCTCCTGAAGTGGTTACAAGTGTTTAGAACGGGGGCTCGTCGGACGCGGGGGCAGTTGCCCACGGGTCGTTCGAGGAACCGCCTGCCGGCGCACCTCCGCCGAAGCCACCGCCGCCGCCTTGGCCGCCACCTTGACGCTGCGTACGGTTCACCTTTGCGGTGGCGTATCGCAGCGAGGGGCCAACCTCGTCGACCTGCAGTTCAACGACTGTGCGCTTTTCACCATTGGACTCAAACGAACGCTGTACGAGGCGGCCGCTCACGATGACGCGAGTGCCCTTCGTCAGCGACTCGGCCACATTCTCAGCGGCCTCGCGCCACAGGGAGCAACGCATGAACAGGGTGTCGCCGTCCTTCCACTCGCCGGACTGGCGGTCGAAGGTGCGCGGCGTCGAAGCCACCGTGAAGTTGACGACAGCGGCGCCGGACTGGATGAATCGCAGTTCCGGGTCAGCCGTCAGATTGCCGACAACGGTGATGGGTGTTTCGCCTGCCATGTGGTTCCCCTAGTTTCGTGTTGAGTATTTGGTTGCAGTCGGGATCAGGTGCTACTTAGCGTCGGGACGCAGCAGCTTGGTGCGAAGAATCGACTCATTGAGACCCAGCTGACGCTCGAGCTCCTTGGCCGTGGCGGACTCAGCGGTGAAGTTCACAACCGCGTAGATTCCGTCGTTCTTCTTCTTGATCGGGTAAGCCAGACGACGGCGGCCCCAGATGTCGATGTTGTCGACGGTGCCCTTGTCGGTCGTGACCACGTTCAGGTACTTGTCGAGCGACGGCTGAACCGTACGCTCGTCCACCTCGGGATCGAGGATGACCATCATTTCGTACTGACGCATCGAGTAACCCACCTCCTTTGGACTATGACGGCCACGGACGTTCCGTGGCAGGAGGGTTGATGCTTGCGCGCATTTCACCCAGGTAGGTGAAGACGAGCGCAGACCAGGATACCCCGCCGGACTGACACTGCGCTAGCGGCTGTGAGGAATCTCCCGTAGGCGAACAGCGCACACGATCTATGCTGGCCGGGTGACTGACGCGCCTGACACTTCCCGCCCTGTGATCGTCCTCGGCATCGGAGGGGATATTGGCGTCTATGCGTTCCTGCGCGCCGGTCACGAGCGCTACGGCTGGATCCCCAAAGTCATGTCGAAGGTGCGGACGACCTTCATGAAGCATTCGACGCTCGTGGAGTGGATTCCCGAACCCCGGATGGACGACCCGTCCGCGATCGTCGCCCACCTCAACACCTTCGCGAGCGAGCACCCAGATCACGATCTCATCCTGTTCACCAACCTTGACTGGACGGTGCGGATGCTCGCGGAGAACCGCGACAAGCTCGACAGCCGCTGGCACATCCCGCTGTGTGACCTCGACGCCTTTGATCGGGTGTCCTCCAAGACCACCTTCGCGCGCCTATGCGACGACCTCGGCATTCGCACCCCGGTCACGTTGGACGTGGGATTTACGGCCGATGCCGTGGCAGCTGGCGCGCTCACGCCGGCCGATGCCGTGGCTGAGATCCAGGCCAGGGGCCTGGAGTATCCACTCATCGGCAAGCCCGCCGCAAGCGCAGATTGGTTCGAGGTCGACTTCCCGGGCAAGCTCAAGATCCATCACTTTGCCTCTGAGGCCGAGGTTGTTGACGTCCTCGAGCACCTTGCGGAGCGCAAGTACCCCAGCGAGTTTCTGGTGCAGGAGTTTGTCCCCGGCGACGAGACCCACATGCGTTCCATCACCGCGTACCGCTCCACCAGAGGCGAGGTAACGCTCTTGGCCGGCGGACAGGTCCTGCTCGAGGAACACACTCCCGGCACACTCGGCATCCCCGCAGCGATCCTCACCGAGCTCGATCACGACGCGCTCGACGAGGCCCGCCGCTTCCTTGACGCCGCCGACTACACGGGCTTTGCCAACTTCGACTACAAAGTCTCCAGCCGCACAGGTGAGCGCGTCTTCTTCGAAATGAACCCGCGCATCGGCCGCAACAACTTCTACGTGACCGCAGCCGGAGCCAACGTCGCCGAACCCGTCGCCCACGACCTGCTTGGCCTTCCCAGCTCAGCCACGGCATCGGCCGGTCCCACGAGCCCCGAAACCCAGGTGCTGTACTCCGTGGTGCCGTTCCGCTTGCTGAGCCGCTACCTGCTGGATCCCGCGCTCAAGGCGAAGGTCACAGCGGCCAAGAAGGCTCACGGCCTTGCCCACCCGCTGCGCTACAAGGCGGACCGCTCGCTCAAGCGGCGCCTGTGGGTGCGGGCGCTGGATGTGCGACTGGCTCGCAAGTACCGCACGTACTATCCCGAGCCCACCGAGACCGGCTTCTAGGCGGCCGCGCGGGGAGGCGCCTCGCCGGCCACGGGGAAGCGGTCTACCCTCGTGACTGTGACAGCCACCCTCCACATCGACGAGATCTCCACCGACGACTTCCTCGCGCTCGCGCGCACTGGCTCCGAGCCCGTGCCCATTGAGCAGGGACCCGCCTGGGACCCCTATGACGAGGCCGTCGAGGGCCGCGAGCACTGGCGCCGTCTCGTGATCAAAGCGGGGGCCGATGCTGTGGCAGTGGTCTCGCTCAGCGCTTACGAGGGGCGCGGCTTCCGTTACCTGTGGGCACGTCACGGTCCGGTCTGGCTGACCGAGCAGACCCCTGAGCGCGAGCGCATGGTGCGCGCGGCGCTGATTGCGTACCTGCGCAAGGAGGCTCCGTGGGCTGCGTTCGTGCGCTTGCACGCCAAGCACCCCGCAAGCGACCTGCACGAGCTCCTGCAGACGGTCACCTACGACCACACCGTCATCCTTGACCTCACCAAGTCCGAGGACGACATCCTCGCCAGCTTTTCCAAGCGCGGCCGCTACAAGACGCGGCGCACGCTCAAGGATGAAGCGATGACGGTCACCGAGGAGTCGAACTGCACGCCGGAGGAGTTCGAGGAGCTGTACGCGATCTATCGCGAGACCGCCGAGCGCGACGGCTTTGGAATCTTCCCCGCGTCCGTCTACCTCGAGATGCTCGAGAGTTTGGGCGAGCACGTTCGCCTGTGGGTCGCGCGCCGCCACGACACCGGAGCCGATGGTGACCTGTTGCCCGGTCGCGCCGTGTCCTGGGTGCTGTCCACCGTGTACGACAACGCCGGCTGCGACACCTACGCTGCGGGCAACATGGAGGCACGCAACACCAACGCCGCCATTCGCCTCAAGTGGGAGATCATCACGGCGCTCAAGGCCGAGGGCATCACGCAGTACGACCTCATGGGCGTGGGTTCCGACCGTGCTCCCACGCTGATGGGTGTGCGCGAGTTCAAGCAGCAGTTCGGCGAGATTGTGTACGTGGACCCGGCGTGGGACGTGGCGCTCAAGCCGCTGCGCTATCGCATGCTGGGGTGGGCGCTACGCGCCAAGCGAGCTCTGCGCCGGTAGCGGCCGCCGGCTCACCGCGAGGGCGGTGAGCCAGATGAGTGCGACGATCGCAGTCGCCCAATGGGTCATGTAGAGCGGGGAGTCGATCACGCTGGGGGTCGGCCCCGCCTCGTCTCGCAACCCGGCCATCGTCAGCGCGATCCACACTGCGCTACATCCAAGGATCACGGCGCGCCACATGGCACCGACGGAATCGCGGTCGCGCCTCCAGCCCCACACCACGGCCGCTGTTGCCGCGACCCAGGCGAGGATCATCGCTCCGGTGGCCACGGCATCGGCCGTTGGCGAGGAAACCTCAAACCGCAAGGTCGCTAGGGGTGCGTACGGCGCGTACGGCGCGTAAACGATTGGCGCCAACGCCACTGCGCTGACCACCCACGCCACGACCCCCATGCGGCGCCTCGTGCGATGGACGGCACTCACTGCGAGTGCCGCCATCACGACGATGGCGCTCAGGGCCGCGACGCTCACGGGCAGGCCCTACGGCGCCGCGCTCGCCGAGGGGGCTGGTGACGGGTTGGCGCCGGCGTTGTTGCCTCCGCCACCGCCACCGGAGTTGCCGCTATCGACGCTGGGGGACGGAGAGGGTTGCGGTGGGTCCGGGGTGTCGGTCGGAACCGGGTCCGGGGTGTCCGTCGGGACGGGGTCCGGCTCAGGCGGCTCCGTTGTTTCCGTCTCGGTCGGCGTGGGCGTCGGAGTCGGGGACGGAGTCACCGAGGGGCTCGGCGAAGTGGTCGGTGAGTGAGTGACGGCCGTTCCTACGTTTGCGCGGTCCGGGAATTCCTCGACCGGGTAGTCCTCGAGGATGTCTTCCATCATCCAGGTCCAGATCGACGCTGGGACGCTTCCACCGGTGATCTCGCTGTAGCCACCGAAGGGTGTGATCTGCTCCGTGGAGCCGTCCTCACCCACCTGGTACATATTCACCGCGCCCACAATCTGCGGGGCGAAGGCGACGAACCATGCGGAGCGGTTGTCGTTCGAGGTTCCGGTCTTGCCGGCCAGTGGACGACCGAGCTCCCGGGCCGTGATGCCGGAACCACCCTGAACGACCTGCTGCATCGCGTAGGTGGTGTCTGCCATCACGTCCTCTTCGAAGACCCGCTCTGGCTCAGGCTCGCGCTCATAGGCGACCTCGCCCTCGCGGTCCGTCAAGGACGCGACCAAGTAGGGCTCGGTACTGAGGCCGCCGGTAGCGAATGTCGCGTAGGCCGATGCCATGTCGATGGCGTGCGGCGATGCGGTTCCGAGGACGTTCGACGCGTTGGCCTCGAGGCCCAGGGTGTCCTCGGGAAGTCCGGCGCGGATCGCGGTATCCATGACAACCTCGGGGCCGATGTCCTGCGAGAGGCCCACATAGGCGGTGTTGATCGAGTCCTGAGTCGCCTGCACGAGGTCGACCCAGCCGTAGCTCACGCCACCGAAGTTGCGGACCGGGTCGTCGAACCCTGGGAATTCCATCTCGTTGTCGCCCAGGTACTGCGAGCTGAGTGCGATTCCGCGCTCGAGCCCGCCGACCAGGGCGAACGGCTTGAACGTCGACCCCGCCTGGGCGACGTCCTGCGTGACGGCGTTGCGCTGGCGCTCGAGGTAGTCCGAGCCGCCGTACAACGAGGTGATGGCGCCGGTGTCGGCTTCCACGGTGACAACTCCCACCTGGAGGTTGTCGGCGTGGTCGTCGGGCATTTCACCCACGGCATCCTCCGCCGCCTGCTGGTGGTCCGGGTTGATCGTGGTGATGATCGAGTAGCCCTGGGACTCCACTTCGTCACGGCCGATGCCCGTGTCGGCTTCAACCTCATCCAGCGCGGCCTGGAGGATGTAGCCCTGGGTGCCGCCGAAGGTGTCCTCGTTCGAGGGGTCGATGGGCTCAGGGAATTCCGTGATGTCGTCGCGCTCGGATTGCGTGAGGTATTCCGTGTCGACCATGCCGGAGAGCACGTAGTTCCAACGCTCTTCTGCCTTGTCGTGGTCCACGGCCGGGTCCCACGCGCTGGGCGCGGGAACGATGCCGGCGAGCATGGCGGCCTCTTCGATCGTGAGGTCAGCGGCGTGCTTGTCGTAGAACTCGCGGGAAGCGGCGTCAATGCCGTAGGCACCGCGGCCCAGGTAGATCGTGTTCATGTAGTTCTCAAGGACCTCGTCCTTGGACTGCTGGGAATCGATCTTGAGCGCGAGGAGCGTCTCCTTGATCTTGCCCGGGATCGACGTCGTGGTCTCGCCCACGTAGTAGCGCTCTACGTACTGCTGCGTGATTGACGAGCCACCGCGCGGGTTGTCATTCACCACGGTGTCCCACAGCGCGGACAGCATTCCGGGGATGTTGATGCCGGAGTTCGTGTAGAAGGTGCGGTCCTCGGCGGCCACGAAGGCCTGCGGCACGTAGTCCGGGAGATCCTCGATGGCGACCGATTCGCGGTCGGCGACGCCCAGGCGCGCCATCTCTGTCTCACCATCCGCGTAGTAGAAGACGGACGCTTCCGCCTGCGCGAAGTCATCGGGCTCAGGGATTTCGAGGCGCGCGTACACGATGATCAGCGCAACGATGCCGACAATCGTGACCGCAAGGATCGCGATGAGGAGCCACAGAAGGATGCGCTTGATCCAGCCCTTCCAGCCCAGCGGACCCTTCTCGTCATCCGAGCCGCCCGCACCGCCGTCGCCGCCCTTGCCGCCACCTGAGGCCGCCGGCTTGCCGGCTCCGGCACCGCCAGACTTGGTGGTGGCTTGCACGCCAGTGGCGCCCCATGGAGGCAGGCCGTTGGCCGGCTTGCCGTTTGAGGTGCGCTGCACCCCTGTGGTCGCGCGCTTCGGCTGCGCGCCGGTAGGCACGCGCGTCGAGGTGCGCTTCGGTGTGTTCGGACTGTCGGTCACAGTGTCAACCCTAAGAAATCGGTGTCGCGGATACGGCATCTGCGGTGCCGTGTCTGGTTCACACGGACTCCCGCCATGCCTGACCTAACGCGCGAGCAGGCGGAAATGTCGCCAAGACACCACATTCACTCAGTATAGGGACGCGTTTACTCGATGTATCGCGCCGATACAACGAACTGCTATGGTGGGAAGCCCGTCTCCACTGAGAGGCGAACTCGCGCGTGCACGGACCCAGGAGGGCTCATGGCTAAGACCGACGTCTTGTCATTGGCGATCCTTGGCATGCTCGCTGAGCAGCCCCTGCACGGGTACCAAATTCGCAAGCGACTGGCCAGCGAGCTGGGTCCGTTCCGCGCACTGAGCTACGGCTCCTTGTACCCGTGCCTCAAGCGCATGCTCACTGCGGACCTCATCGCGGCCGACGAGGCTGAGGGTGAGGCAGTCCGCGCCGGAAGCTCAAAGCGCTCGCGCATCGCCTACCGCCTCACCGAGTCTGGCCACCAGCGCCTGGCGGACGAGCTCGCATCGTCCACCGCCTCCGCGTGGGACGACGAGGCGTTTGATGTCCGCTTTTCGCTCTTCGGCAAGACGGATTCCGCCACGCGGTTGCGCATCCTCGAAGGACGCCGCACCCGCCTCGCAGAGCGCCTCGAACAAGTCGGAGAGGGTCTGGCACGCCAGCGCGATCGCCACGATGCCTATACCGCCGAGCTCCAACGCCACGGCCTCGAACGCGTTGAGCGCGAGGTCGAGTGGCTCGACAAACTCATTGAAAACGAACGGTCCGCACCCCGCGGAACCGGCAACCACACCGCTTCCGCGGGAGACAACAACTAAGGAGAAATCATGGCTTCACTTCGCGTTGCCATTGTTGGCGTAGGAAACTGCGCCACGTCGCTCATTCAGGGCGTGGAGTTCTACAAGAACACTCCGGCCGACGAGACCGTGCCGGGACTCATGCACGTCCAGTTCGGCGACTACCACATCTCGGACATCGAGTTCGTGGCAGCGTTCGACGTCGACTCGCTCAAGGTCGGCAAGGAACTCGTCGAGGCCACCGAGGCTTCCGAGAACAACACCATCAAGATCTGCGATGTCCCCAAGACGGACATCCAGGTGCAGCGCGGCGTGACGCTTGACGGTCTGGGCAAGTACTACAGGGAGACCATCGTCGAATCCGACGAGACCCCCGCAGACATCGTGCAGGTCCTCAAGGACACCGAGGCCGACGTCCTGGTCTGCTACCTCCCCGTGGGCTCCGAAGAGGCCGCCAAGTACTACGCGCAGGCAGCCATCGACGCGGGCGTCGCATTCGTGAACGCCCTGCCCGTCTTCATCGCTTCCGACCCCGTCTGGGCCAAGAAGTTCGAGGACGCAGGCCTCCCCATCGTCGGTGACGACATCAAGTCGCAGGTCGGCGCGACGATCACGCACCGCGTCATGGCCAAGCTGTTCGAGCAGCGCGGCGTGGTCCTGGACCGCACCTACCAGCTCAACGTCGGCGGCAACATGGACTTCAAGAACATGCTTGAGCGCGAGCGTCTCGAGTCCAAGAAGATCTCCAAGACCCAGGCTGTCACCTCCAACCTTGAAGGCCCCCTCAAGGGCATCAAGGATGGCCGCGACGTGCACATCGGCCCGTCCGACTACGTCGCATGGCTCGACGACCGCAAGTGGGCCTACGTCCGCCTCGAAGGTCGCGCGTTCGGCGAGGTTCCCCTGAACCTGGAGTACAAGCTCGAGGTGTGGGACTCACCCAACTCGGCCGGCATCATCATCGACGCCATCCGTGCCGCAAAGATCGCCAAGGACCGCGGCGTCGGTGGCCCGATCCTGTCGGCGTCGACCTACTTCATGAAGTCCCCGCCTGTCCAGATGGAGGACACACAGGGTCGCGCACAGCTCGAGGCGTTCATCGCCGGCGAGCTGGAGCGCTAAGTCCCCGGAGCGCTCAGCGCAACAAAGCCCGGGCCGCCGGTGTGGTGGCGGCCCGGGCTTTGTCATGCCTGCACCAAGAGGGCCGATGCTGGCTCAAGTTGAGGCGTGGGGCGCGGCTTAGACCTCGGCAGCAGCTTGCAGACCCCGCAGGACGGGTGTGCTTCCTTCGACTAGCTCCCACTGCTTGCCGACCGTGAAGTCCTGGTCGAGGCAATCTGCGACGACATGCGCAACGTCCGCGCGCGACACCGTCGAGCGATCCACCTCGGGGGCGAGGGTGACGAGCCCCGTGGGCGCATCGTCAGTCAAGCCGCCGGGACGGATGATGGTCCAGTCAAGGTCCGAGTCGCGCAGTGCGGAATCGGCGTCGCGCTTGGCGTCGACGTAGGCCTTCCATACGGGCTCGACGTCATCGGGCACCGGATTGTCCACGCCGATCGCGGAGATCTGGACAAACCGCTTCACGCCGGCGGCCTTGGCGCCAGCGATGGACTTGAGCGATCCTTCGAGATCAACGCTGCGCTTGCGGTCGATGTCGCCGTCGGGGCCACCGCCAGCGGCGAACACCACGGCGTCACAGTCGGTGAAGGCCTTGGCGAAGTCCTCTTCGGTGGATTTTTCGATATCGAGCCGGATGGGCACGGTACCCATACCCGCGAGGGTGATGAGTTGGTCTTCCTTGCGCGCAAGCGGCACCACGGTGCGGTCGCGTCCCACAAGGATCGGGATGAGCTGTTGGGCGATCTTTCCGTGGCCGCCAACAATGGCAATGCGCTGAGGTGTGGTCATCTCTCCACACTGTCAAGGATTCGCCGCGAGCGCACACCCGTTCACGGAGCGTGAACTTCCCTGGCCCGCGGGAATACGGGTCCTACGACACCGCCGCCCGGGGATCGGGGCCGTGGTCGTTCTCGCCAGCCTCGCCTTCGAAGACGCACATGATGAGCGGCACAATGCCTAATCCGATGACGTAGAGCCACAGCCACGCGGCGCTCAGACCTACGTCGTGGAGGCGGCGAGATGTCGCTGCAAGGGTGGGGAACAACAGTCCCAGGAACACCGCGGCCATGAGCGCAAGGCCCAGGTAGAACGGCAGCCAGTTGATGTCGCCGGTCGCCCCCGCGGGCAGAGTGCCGTCGGGGGCCATCTGCTCCACGAGCGGAACGAAGGCCGAGGACATGATGAAGACCCCAATGAACATCACGGGGATCACGAACAGTTGCACCGCGAAGAAGAACCACCAGAACTCGCTGCGGCGCGCACGCCCGGAAAAGTCGCCGTACTTGCGCAGGCACACTGCGATTGCGTCACCCAAACCCATGGGCCCCATTGTCGCAGGCGCGTGACCCCCTAGGCTTGCGCCATGTCTCTTGTCAGCGACGTGCGTCGCTTGTGGCACCTGTCTGGGTTCCGTCGCCTCACCTACGCACGGTTGCTTTCGCAAGGCGGCGACGGCATGTTCCAGGTGGGCATCGCCGCGGCCTTCTTCTTTGACCCCACCAACGCCACGTCTCCTGAGTCGATTGCGGCAGGCTTCGCGGTCCTCCTGGCGCCGTTCACGATTGTCGGCCCATTCGTGGGCCCCCTCATTGACCGGTGGCAGCGCCAACGCATCCTGCTCGTTGGAAACCTTGTCCGGCTGGCCCTGGTCGTGGGGATCTGCGTCGCCCTCATCGCCAACTGGCCGCTGTGGTCGCTGTATGTACTCGCGCTGCTCGCGCTATCGGTGAACCGCTTCCTGCTCGCCGCCATGACGGCCGGTCTCCCGCGCATCGTCCCTCGCGACGACCTGCTCGCGGCCAACTCCGTGCTGCCCACCCTGGGAACCATTGCGGCGGCGGTTGGCGGCGCGGTCGGCGGCATCGTCACGTTCTTCGTCCCCAACGCGTCCGATGCAGGACTGGCGTTCACCGCGCTGGCGGCCTCTGCCGTCGCCTTCGGACTCGCCTCGTGGGCGGCGACGCTCATCGGGCGGACGGACCTCGGCCCTGAGAATCCGCTCGAGCGCCTCGATCTTGGCAAGCAGGTCAAGGCCCTCACGCGCGAGCTCGCAGACGGTGTCCGCTACCTCTATCAGCGACGTACGCCGTTTCACGCGCTGGGCGTCATGTCCGCGCAGCGCCTGCTTTACGGCATGTTGTTTGTGTCATCGATCTTGATTTCGCGCCACGCACTCGGCGACCCTGATCATCCCGAGCAAGCGCTGGGCGCTTTCACGATCGTGGTCGCGTTCGCGGCAGTCGGCTTTGGTCTTGCTGCCGTGCTGACGCCGACCATCGGCGCGCGCATGGAGCGGCAGACGTGGATCCTGTTGTGTCTCGGGATTGGCGCCGGCGCGCAGCTGATTCTCGTGATCTCCTCGGAGCCATGGGCGCTGCTGAGCTCGGCCGTCATTGTGAGCTTCGCTGTTCAGGGCGCCAAGATTGCGGTCGACACGATCGTCCAGCGCGACACCGAGGATGAGATGCGTGGGCGTGCTTTCACGCTGTACGACATGGCCTTCAACGTCGCCTTCATTTCGAGCGCGGTGATTGCGGGTCTGACGCTGCCGGATACGGGCTACTCACGCACCGCGATGGCGGTCGTGATGGTGATGTACGTGGTGGTGGGTCTGATCTACGCCCGCGCCCCGCGCGTGCCAGCGCCAGCAACCACACCAACCCCCGCCCAGCCCCCTCCAAACTAGGCACGTCATGTACACGGAAGGCGCGCATCGTCCCTCACGAGGCAACTGATGCCCACTTCCGCCGCATCCCCATCGTTCCCAGCGCAACATCCCGGCACCACTCGGGCCGCTGCATGACATCCGCGTAGCCGAACCGCACGGTCATGATCCCGACCGTTGCCAATGCCGCATCGCGCCGAATGTCCTTCATCCGCTGAGGCGCGCGGTCGTGAAACGCGGCTCCATCGAACTCAAACGCTGTGCGCGTAGCGGGGTCGTATGCGTCGAGCCGGTACAAGTCGCCCATGATGCGAACCCGGTGCTGGCGCACCACGCCCTCAAACTCCGCGCCCACCAAGACGCGCGCACCGCCCTGTTCCTCGAGAAAGCTCTCCACTCCGTCCGCCGCCCAGTCGCACCGCTTGAGAAGCGACGCCCGGCCACGCACACGAGGCATCCGCTCAAGGTGCTGTCGCACCGCATGGGCATCAATCCGGTTGGTGCGTGCCAAGGAGTAGAACAACTCCGCGCGGCCGCGCTCGGGCGCGTAGCCGTAGGCGTGAATGAGCGCGAGGGCGGGGTCGACTTCCGGAGTTCCATCCGGACGTTCCTGTATGACCGGGGGCCGGTAGGTCGAACTCGTGACGCGCAGCCACCAGGGAGTTGGCCGGTGGCGCCAATGCGGGACGAGCACGTGGACAGTCTCCGGCGGCTCTGGCAACACACCCGCGTCGAAGAGTGCGCCCGTCCCCGTGACCGCACACCCCGCCGGACCCCACCGAGCGGCGGCGTGCGATCGAGTCCGCCATGAGTCCGCGTGCAGGCGGGCGGCGTAGCGATTGGGCAGAATCCGGGCGATGTCGCCGCGCTTGACGGCCGCCTCAATCCCGCCGCGGCTCGCGTGGGCCATGAGCTGGGCCAGCGTGAATGACTCCGGGATTGCTTCGAGTCGGTCAAGCAAGTGTGTGAGTGCCATACCCGCAGGTGTAGTCAGCGCCCTCTGCCACCACTAAGCGCCCGTCCGGTTCTGTGGACAGCGCGCTCTCAACGCCACCTAGGGGAGAACGCTTGCGCATGACGTGCCTCGTGAGGCACGGAAACAGCTCCGGCGTGCGCATGAGCTGCCTAGTTTTGTTGGGTGGCCCACCAGGTGCGGAGTTCCTCGAGCGCACGCTCTTCGCCAAGCGGCCCGTGCTCCATCCGGAGTTCGAGCAGGTGCTTGTACGCCATGCCGATCTCGCGTCCAGGCCCAATTCCGAGCGCCTCCATGATCTGGTTGCCGTCCAGATCGGGGCGGATGGAGTCGATCTCTTCCTTTTCGCGCAGTTCCGCGATGCGCGCTTCCAGATCGTCATAGGCGAACGACAGGCGATCGGCCTTGCGGCGGTTGCGAGTCGTGACATCCGCGCGGGTGAGCCGGTGCAGGCGTTCCAACTGGTCCCCGGCGTCGGTGACGTAGCGGCGCACGGCTGAGTCGGACCAACGTGCGTCGGCGTAGCCGTGGAAGCGCAGGTGGAGTTCGACGAGGTGGGAGACGGCCCTGATGGTGTCCTTGTCGAACCGCAACGCCTTCATGCGCTTGCGCGTCATCTTTGCGCCCACGACCTCGTGGTGATGGAAGCTCACTCCACCACCGGGCTCAAGACGGCGGGTGGGCGGCTTGCCGATGTCGTGCAGCAAAGCGGCAAGACGCAGCGTGAGGTCGGGTCCCGGGACGGGGCCGTCGGGGCCGGTCTCGAGATCGATCGCCTGCTCGACCACCGTGAGGGTGTGCTCGTAGACATCCTTGTGGTGGTGATGCTCGTCGACCTCAAGCTTGAGGGCGGGGAGTTCGGGCAGGACCTGCTCCGCAAGCCCGGCGTCCACGAGGGCGCCCAGTCCCGCGCGGGGGCTTGCGCCCAGCATCAGTTTGCACAGCTCGTCCCGGACACGTTCGGCGGACACAATCGAGATACGGTCGGCCAACCGAGACATTGCCGCGAACGTTCCCGGCTCAATCTCAAACTCCAGTTGGGACGCGAAGCGCGCCGCACGCATCATCCGCAGCGGGTCATCCGCAAAGGACATGTCCGCCTCGATGGGCGTACGTAGCAGGCCGCCGGCCAGGTCCTCGAGCCCTCCGTGGAGGTCGACGAACTCCTTGGACGGCAAGCGAACGGCCATCGCGTTGATCGTGAAGTCGCGCCGGGCAAGGTCGCCGTCGAGGCTGTCGCCAAAGGCCACGACCGGCTTGCGGGTCTCACCGTCGTATTCGTCGGCGCGGAAGGTCGTGATTTCGACGATCAGATCGTCCCGCCGGCCACCGATCGTGCCGAAGTCGCGCCCCACGTCCCAGGTCGCGCGTGTCCAGGTTCGCAGCACACGTTCCGTCTCATCGGGGCGCGCTGAGGTCGCGAAATCGAGATCGGAACTCGACCGCCCCAGGAAGGCATCCCGGACAGGTCCGCCGACCAGGGCGAACTCGTGACCGGCGGCGTCAAACCGCTCAGCAAGGTCGAGGATCTCGGGTGGCAATGCCTCCCACAGTGCGTGGGCGCGCTGACGGAGCACGTCGTATGGGGGCACGGCAGGCGAGTTCACGTTGTCTATGGTCCCAGATCCGTTGGCGAGGTGGCGCTCGGTCCGCGCGGATGCCACCGGTACCCGGGCGCGCTCGTTAGAGTTGGCGCATGCCCCGTCCGCCCGTCCCGCGACCCATCCCGGCGCCGCCGCCACCTGGTGGTGCGTCTTTGCGGCAGCGCAGGGACAGCGCGGCGCAGCGGGCTTCGCATTTGCCGGTTTCGAACGAGACCTCGGCCGGCGGGATTGTGGTTCGCGTCACAGACGGTGAGGCTTTCGTGGCCTGCATTGGGCGCCGCAATCGGGCAGGACGCCTCGAATGGTGCTTGCCTAAGGGCCACATCGAAGGCGAAGAGACCCCGCAAGAGGCCGCGATCCGTGAGGTTGCCGAGGAGACCGGCATCGACGCGGAGATCATCCAGCCCATCGGGGTCATTGACTATTGGTTCACGGGCGACGACCGGCGCGTGCACAAGGTGGTCCACCACTATCTTCTCGAAGCCAAGGGCGGGATCATCACGACGGAGAACGACCCCGATCAGGAGGCGGAGGTCGCCGAGTGGATCTCGGTGACCGAATTGCGACAGCGGCTGGCCTACCCCAATGAGCGCAAGATGGCCCAGGCCGCCATCGAATTGCTCACCGCGCAGTCGTGAACGCACGCATCTTTGGCGCCGCCATCGTGGTCGCGGCGCTGACGGGAGCCGCCACGCCCGCCATTGCCGCCGTGGACGCCCCCGAGGGGTACGCCACCGCAATCCAGACCCCCACGCTCCTGCGCGTTCCGGCGGACGTCGACGGCCTCGTGACCTCGGTGACGTCCGCAACCGCCCAGATCGATGAGGACACCGCACTCGAGGTGACGGCGTCCCTCAACAACACCACGGCATCGGCCATGGACGAGGTCGTGCTCGACATCGCCCTCACGACCGAGCCGCTGACGTCGAGCTCCGCGCTTGCCGACTTCCTCGAGACCCCAGAAGACTTTGAGTCCGAGTCGGTGGTTGAGGCCCCAGTTCCCGCGGACCCGGCCGATGCTGGCGAGGGTGAGTCTGAAGCAGACAGTTCGGAGGTGGCTGGCGACGCTGGCGACAGTTCCGGCGAGAGCGACCAAGCCGCCGCGGACGACGAGGAACCTGTCGAGGTGGGCGTCACCCTTGAGGCGGGACGCCAGCAGCTGTTGACCGCGACCACGGACGACCTGTCGCTGGGCGACGCCGGCGTGTACGGGATGACGGTGTCGGCACGCGTGGGCGACAACGTCGCGCAGATCGATGCCCTCCCTGTGACGTGGACCGCCGGCGTGGATGCTGAACTTGATCTGTCCGTGCTGGTCGAGGCGGACGGTACCGCGCCTGCCGTCGCCCAGATTCTCGGGGCTGCAGCGGATCCGCGCGTCGCCGTGGCGGCAGACCCCAGCCTGATCACCAACGCCAACGTTCTTGACGGCCAGCTCTTGGAACGCGAAGTCTTCTGGCTACCTGCCGGAGATCCCGACATCGCCTCACTCGCTCACGCGGATGATCCGCGTCTGCTCGAGTTTGCCGTGAGCCGCGCCCCGTCGGCATCGCTCGCCTCCTCGATTGACGCCGCGTGGATCGCTCCGCTTGCTGTGTTCGACGAGTCGTCCGTGGCCATGGCGAGCAACACCGGCGCAGTGGCCGTCATGGCGGACGAGGGCGCTGTCGGCCTCGACGAGGCACTCGACGCAATCGATGGCAATCCCGTTGTCACTGTCGGCGGCGAGACCCCTGTGCCCGCGCTGATGGCGGACGAGGCACTCACTGAGGCGTTCGCGACGTACCGGCCGGGCACGCCCGCGCACTGGAGCAGGATCGTTGCCGAGACCTTGCTCGCCGCCGATGCGGGTCAGGAACGCGCACTCATTGCCCCAGGTGACTCGTGGCTCCGCACAGCAGAAACAGCGGACCTCATCACGGCAATGTTTGACCTCCCGTGGGTAAACCCCGCATCGGTGGCATCGCTGGCCGAGGCAGATGCGCCCGTGGTTGACCTGGAATCGACCTTGGACACCGAGGCCGATCTGGACACGCATCGCGTCTTGTCGCTCGGCGATCAACTTGTGCCGTTACAAGAACTCGCCGCCGCAACGTCGGAGCCCACCGCGGCCTACGAATCTTGGGCCGCGGGCCTTGTGCACGGCGTGGCGACGATTGGACGAAGTGGGCCCTCGGGTCGCGACATTGCTTACGCGAACGCCCTGCAGGACTCGCAAGACGTACTGAGCTCCCTCACGATCGCGTCGGGCTCCGATCTGAACCTGTTGGCGCAGGACGGCGACGTCCCCATCACCGTCGAGAACGACCTTGACTGGGACGCGACCGTGACTGTGCGTGTGCACTCCAACTCTCCCAACCTCGTGGTCGAGGCGGCACCCACCGTCGAAGTTCCGGCGAACGAAACTCAGGCCAGCCTGGTTCCCGTGTCCGCGGTGTCCTCGGCGAACGTGGTGCTCACGGCAGAACTCATCACACCAGACGGAGTCGTGGTGGGCGAGCCCCAGACCTACTCCGTGCGCGTGCGCGCTGACTGGGGCACTGCCGCCACGCTGGTGTTCACCGGACTGTTGGTGCTACTGCTCATCGCGGGCGTGATTCGCACCATCCGCCGCGGGCGCAAGGACACCCGGACCGATGCTGTGGTGATCCCGGGTTCAGACGCTCCCGCGGCCGCGGTCGACGAAACAGACGAATCCGACCAGCCAGCCGAGCCCAACGAGGAACGCGAACGCGGAGACACCCGCGACGTGGACGGCACGAACGGCCGAGATGACTAATCCCGCCGCGGCCGACATGCCGCCTCCACGCAAGTCGCTGAGCCGCAACACGCTCGTCATGGCGGCGGGAACCGGCACCTCCCGGGCACTGGGACTGGTCCGCAACGCACTCCTGGTGGGCGCGCTGGGCGCAACCACGGTGGCCGCCAACGCCTACGACATCGCCAACCGGCTTCCCAATGTCATGTTCGCGATCCTCGCCGCAGGCGTCCTCAACGCCGTGCTCGTGCCGCAATTGGTTAAGGCGTTCGGCCGGCCAGGCGGCAAGCGCACGGTGGACCGCATCCTCACCATTGGCGGTGTTCTGTCGCTCGGCGTGACGCTCGTGGCCACTCTCACCGCGCAGGTGTGGGTGATGCTGTACACGAGCGATTGGCCGCCGGAGATGGTCGCCCTCGCCACCGCGTTCTCGTTCTGGTGCATCCCGCAACTCTTCTTCTACTGCCTGTACACACTGCTGGGCGAGGTCCTCAACTCGCGCGAACAGTACGGGCCGTTCATGTGGGCCCCCGCCGTCAACAACGTTGTTGCCATCAGCGGACTGTTGATCTACTTGGGCGTCTACGGATCCGCCGTGGTTCCGGAATCACCGGCTGCGGACCTCGCTTCGATCAGCGACTGGACGCCGGAGCGGATCGCGCTCCTCGCGGGCTTTGCAACCTTGGGAGTCGCGACACAGGCGCTGGTCCTGATCTATCCCATGATCAAGGGCGGTTATCGCTGGCGCTGGCAGTGGCGCGGGCCCAAGGGCGAGCTGGCTGTGGTCGGCACCATTGCCAAGTGGGCGTTGCTGGCTGTGCTGGTGGAGCAGGTCGCCGTCACGATCGTCACGCGCGTGGCCTCGGAAGCGGGCATCGCTGCAGTGGAGGCGGGCACCGGCCCTGTGGCCGGAAACGCGGCGTACTTCTATGCCCTGTCGCTGTACCTCGTGCCCCACTCGCTCATCACTGTCTCGCTCATCACCGCGATGTACACCGGCATGGCGCGCCACGCCGCCAACGGTAACTTCCGGGCGCTGCGGTCGGGGACCTCGCGCGCTCTGCGCCTGACAGGTATCTTCACGATCTTCGCCACTGTGGCGATGGTCGTGGTCGCACCGCTCCTGGTCCGCATCGCGCTGCCCTCGGCCACCTCACAAGAGGTGACCTCGATCGCGGAAGTCATGACCGCGATGTTGTTTGGGTTGGTCCCCCTGGGCGCAACCGTGCTGATCAAGCGGCTGTACTTCGCGCTTGAAGACGCGCGGTCCATCTTCATCATGCACATTCCCATGGCCGTGGTGTGGGTCGCGACGGCCTACGCGTTTCAAGCGCTCACCGATCCGCGTTGGTGGACCGTTGGAGTCGGACTAGGGATGGCGTTATCTAACTGGACCGGCGTGCTCTTGCGCGCCGGCGGTCTCCGCACCCGCTTAGGCGGCGGGGGTGGCGCGACTGTCTTGCGTACGCACGTCCGGGCGCTCGTGGCCGCGCTCGTGGCGGGTGCGATCGGGTGGGGGCTGCTGCGTTTCACTCCGTCAGCGGACACGCTCTCGGGATGGTCCGGCGTAATCACAGCTGGCGTCCTTGTCGTGGTGTCGGGGCTAGTCATGTTGCTCGTGTACGCCGGCATGCTCAAGGCGATGCGCGTCGCTGAACTCGATGAGGCGGTGACTCCCATCCTGAGGCGCCTGGGTAGCAAGTAACTGACCAAGAGCGCAATATGATGGGACTCGCTCACGCACGCAATTCAAGGGGGTGCCTTCTGTGGAAGCAGGCACGACGCTCGGACGTCGGTTCACACTGGTGTGCCGCGATGAGCGCGCCCCCGTTGGGCTTGAGCGTTGGGTCGCTGACGACACTCGCCTAGCCCAGAGAGTTACCGTCGACGTAGTTCGCGGCGACGCCGCCACAGCGGTTCGCCAAGGTGCCGTGAAGGCTGCGCAGGTGCGCGACGCACGGTTCGCACGGATCATTTCCACGGGTCGTCACTCAGGTGACGATGGCGCCTCCACGTACATCGTCTCCGAGCGGCCGCGCGGTGTGCGCGGCGACCAGCTACTCGGCGCCTCCGAGGGCGACCCAGAGGTGGTCGGCGCGCTG
The DNA here is from genome assembly GCF_000975035.1 of Demequina flava. Classification (GTDB taxonomy): domain Bacteria; phylum Actinomycetota; class Actinomycetes; order Actinomycetales; family Demequinaceae; genus Demequina; species Demequina flava. Next base: position 1,099,451 of record NZ_BBRA01000001.1, read on the forward strand.
GTCGGCGACGCAGCGCGTGCTCTCGAAGCCATCCGGGCGCTGGGTGTTTCACACGGCGCGCTGAACGCCTCGTCGTTGGTGGTTTCTCCAGCGGGACGAGTCATCATCGTGGGGCTCGGCGTGGAGGGTCCGCTGGCTGTCCAGGACGGTCACATTGAAGCGGTTACGCCTGAGGCCGATGCTGCGGCACTGTCGGAGATGTACCTCACCGGGGTGACTGGTCGTCCGGCCAAGGAGGCAACCGCGGCGGACATTCCGCTGTCGCTGGGCACCGGGACCACGGCGCTCGCACACGCGGTAGTCGCCGGCGATGCCCCCGCGCGCCTGTCCCAGATCACGACGGCCATTGGGCCGTCACAGCCGCGCGCACTTCGCCGTGCCAGCGCACGCGCGACGACCCCGCCGTCCTCTGACACCGCCGCAACCCCAGTATCGGCCGCCTCCACCGCCACCGTCCCAACTCCAGCGAGCGTTGAGGAGGCTGGCGGCGATCTCGCGCCAGCATCGGCCCCCGTCGTTCAAGAGAACCCGCCGGAGCTTGTAAGCGCCGACCAGATTTCTGTCTCCCCCCTGACTGCCGTCGCCGCGGCGCAGGCGGCGGACAAGGCGATTGCGCACGCACGCCTCGTGGGCACAGCCCAACCACTGGCGATCCCCGTTCCTGAACCTGACCGGCCGCCGGACCCAAAGCTCGAGCCGCTGCGCGCGTGGGACACCATCGTGGAGGCCCAAAACGCAAAGCCGGCGCCATCGTTCGTCGAGTCAGTGTTGGGGGGCCTCAGGAAGCTCGCGCCCAAGAACGAAGCGCTCCAATCCGCGCACGTGAAGGCGCACGCACGCGCTCACCGCACCGCACCCCTGAACGTAGGTCCGCTACTGCTTGCGCTCACGATTCTCGCCGTCATCATCGTGGTGGTCGTGTCGTGGGAAGAGGTCCTGTCGCCCTTCCAACCGGACTTTGACCTCAACAACAACCCCCAGAACTCTTACCCCACGTATACCTACTCGCCGGAGCCGTATCCCACGGCATCGCCGTCTCCGTCCGAGTAGTTCACGTGGCCGCCGTCTTGGTGCGGGAAGATTCCGCGTCTAACATCTGTTACCGAGCATGTCGCATCAGCGACCGCCCCACACCGTCTGTGAAGGAAGTACCGTGACCGACACTCGCAACATCATCATCGTGGGCTCAGGCCCTGCCGGCTACACCGCCGCGATCTACGCCGCACGTGCGGGCCTTGATCCGCTGGTGATCGCTGGCTCGGTCACCGCCGGCGGCGCGCTCATGAACACCACCGAGGTCGAGAACTTCCCCGGCTTCGTCGACGGTATTCAGGGCCCCGAGCTCATGGAGACCCTCCAGGGCCAGGCCGAGCGCTTTGGTGCCCAGATCGAGTTCGATGACGTCACCGAGATGTCCCTCGAAGGCGACGTCAAGACCGTCAAGACCGGCCTGGGCAAGACCTACGAGGGCAAGGCCGTGATTCTCGCGACCGGCTCCGCCTACCGCGAGCTCGGACTGGACGACGAGAAGCGTCTGTCCGGCAAGGGCGTCTCCTGGTGCGCGACGTGCGACGGCTTCTTCTTCCGCGACCAGGAGGTTGTGGTCATCGGTGGTGGCGACTCCGCGATGGAGGAGGCAACGTTCCTCACCCGTTTCGCCTCGAAGGTGACGGTCATCCACCGTCGGGACGAGCTCCGTGCCTCGAAGATCATGGCTGACCGCGCCAAGAACGACCCCAAGATCGAGTTTGTGTGGAACGCCGAGGTCACCGGCCTTGAAGGTGACGACAAGCTTTCCGGCGTGGGAGTGCGTGACCGCATCTCCGGTGAAGAGTCAACCATTCCCGCGACAGGCATGTTCGTCGCGATTGGCCACATTCCGCGTTCGGAGCTGCTGACCGGCGTCGTTAACACCGACGAAGAGGGTTACGTGCAGGTCCAGGGCCGCACCACCGCGACCAACGTCGAGGGCGTGTTCGCATGTGGCGACCTGGTCGACAACCGTTACCGCCAGGCGATTACGGCCGCGGGCTCGGGTTGCTCAGCAGCGTTGGACGCTCAGCACTACCTTGACGGTCTGGCCGATGCTGAGGCCAGCGACGCGGTCACGACCGCCCCTGTCGAGGAGCCTGCGGGCGCCGCGCCCACCGCTCCCGTGGCTGCGACCGAAGACTCCTTCCAGGACGAGGTCATCAAGTCCGACATTCCCGTCGTGGTGGACTTCTGGGCGGAGTGGTGCGGTCCCTGCCGTGCTGTCGCCCCCGTGCTGGACGAGCTCGCCGCTGAGTACGCGGGTCGCGTCAAGGTCGTAAAGGTCGACACCGACGCCAACCCCAACATTGCGATGGCCTACGGCGTCACGTCGATTCCGACGATGACCTTCTTCAAGGGTGGCGAAGTCACCAAGTCCGTCGTCGGCGCGAAGCCCAAGCCTGCCCTGACTGAGCTGTTCGACGAGGCCCTCGCCTAAGTCCCCGAGCAAAAAGCGACCAAGCCGGGGCCATCTGGCCCCGGCTTTTCGCGTCTATGTAGCGCTGACACATGAAAGACTGACGCCCATGAGTTCATCCGACCGGCACGGCACCCGACTCGATCCGTGGTTCGACTCCTACGCCGCACGCGCCCACAACATGCGTGCCTCGGAGATTCGCGCCCTGTTCGCGGTCGCCAGCCGTCCCGAGGTCGTCTCGCTCGCGGGTGGAATGCCGTACATCGGCGGTCTGCCATTGGATGAGCTCTCCGAGATGTCGCGCCGGCTCATTCTGGAGCAGGGCGAGATTGCCCTGCAGTACGGCGGCGGCCAGGGTGACGAGGGTCTGCGTGAGCAGATCACTGGCGTCATGGCTCTCGAGGGCATCAATGCGCATCCGGACGATGTTGTGGTCACCACCGGCTCGCAGCAGGCGGTTGATCTCGTTTCCACCGTGTTCTTGGACCCCGGTGACGTTGTTGTCGCCGAGGCACCGTCGTACGTGGGTGCGCTTGGTGTGTTCCGTGCGCATGAAGCAGACGTGGTCCACGTGCCGATGGATGCCGACGGGCTAATCCCCGAGGAACTCGACCGCACGCTTGGCGAATTGGCTGCGGCTGGGCGGCGCGTGAAGTTCGTCTACACGGTGCCCAACTTCCACAACCCCGGAGGCGTGACGCTCATCGAGGAGCGTCGCCCGCGCATCGTGGAAATCTGCAAGCGGCACGGCGTCCTCATTCTCGAGGACAACCCCTATGGGCTGCTGGGCTTTGACCGCGAGCCCCTCCCCGCCATGCGCTCCATGAGTGAAGAGGGCGTGATTTACCTGGGGTCTTTCTCCAAGACCTTCGCTCCTGGTTACCGCGTGGGGTGGGCTGTGGCTCCTCACGCCGTGCGCGAGAAACTCGTGTTGGCGTCTGAAGCGGCGATCTTGTCACCGTCGAATGCTTCACAGCTGGCGATCCGTACCTACCTTGAGAACTTCGACTGGCAGGGCCAGATCAAGAAGTTCCAGGTGCAGTACCGGGAGCGCCGGGACGCCATGATCCAGGCGCTTGAGGAACACCTTCCCGAAGCAACGTGGAATGTGCCCGATGGCGGCTTCTACGTGTGGGTGAAGCTTCCTGAGGGCCTCAATGCCAAGACGATGCTGCCGCGGGCAGTGACCGCCCGAGTCGCGTACGTTTCCGGAACGGCCTTCTATGCGGATGGGCAAGGGGCTGACCACATGCGGCTGTCCTACTGCTATCCGACCCCGGAACGTATTCGCGAAGGCGTCAGGCGCCTCGCTTCGGTGGTCGATGCCGAGATGGAAACCGTCAAGATCTTTGGGGTGTCGGGCGGTGCCGATGGCGACGCCGTCGACTTCCCCTCGCCCGACCTCGCCTAACGATGGGAGAAGCAATGAATGTCCTGGTACTTGCCGGCGGTCTCTCTCACGAGCGTGATGTGTCGATCCGTTCTGGGCGACGCGTTCAGGAGGCGCTCCGCGCCTCCGGTGCGAAGGTGACATTGCAGGATGTTGACTCGGGTTTGATTCCTGCTTTGCAAAAGCTTGGGGATGACGGCGTTGTGTGGCCCATGCTGCACGGTTCCAGCGGCGAAGATGGGTCCCTTCAGGGCCTGCTGGAGCTCCTGGACGTACCGTATGTCGGTACGCGCGCCCACGAGGCCCGCGTCGCGTGGGTTAAGTCCGTCGCCAAGGCCGTACTCGAGCACGAGTCGATCCCAACGCCCGAGTACGTGACTCTCCCCCAGTCGTTGTTCCGCGAGGTCGGCGCCGAGCAGGTGATGGATGCGATTGTCGGGAAACTGGGGCTTCCGCTTGCCGTCAAGCCTGCGCGTGGCGGCTCGGCGCTCGGTGTTTCCATCGTGACCAATCGGGCCGATCTCAACCGAGCACTTGTCCACTGCTTCGCATACGACGTGACGGCGCTGATCGAAAAGGCTGTCAGCGGCACTGAGGTAGCGGTCTCGGTTCTCGGCACAGGAGACGACGCGGTCGCGTTGCCTCCCGTTGAGATTGCCGTTGACGGCCCCTACGACTACGACGCTCGATACAACCCAGGCCGCGTCGAGTACTTTGCCCCCGCACGCCTCAGTGATGACGACATCGCCACCGTTTCGGACGCAGCGGTTGCGGTCCACCGCGAACTGCGCCTCCGAGACCTCTCGCGCGTGGACATCATTCTTGACGAAGACGGCGCTCCCCAGGTGCTTGATATCAACATCACCCCTGGTCTGACAGAGACTTCGCTGTATCCGCAAGCGATCGCCGCCTCCAACGAGAACCTCGCCGAGGTCTACGCGCGCGTCGCCCAGGGCGCACTCAACCGTCATTCAACTCGCGACTCGTAGCCACCGGAGCCGTTCTGTCGCTCGCACCGAAGTGCGTTGCGGCCACGGCTCTGTAGTGCGTGCGGGTATTGGGATCCTTGCCCGTCACAACACCGTGGTGACGGGCACTATCTAAGCTCGTCAGGTCGTCGAGACCGCGCCTACGTGGCGTCAGGCTCCGCGACTCCACCAACGCCTGGGTCCGCTGGGTTGATCTCCTTGACAATCCGGTTGAGATCTTCGACCGTCGCAAACTCGATCGTAATTCGGCCCTTTGCTCGGCCCAACTGAACCTTCACGCGGGTGTCGAATCGATCGCCGAGGCGAGCTCCAAGGTCATCCAGTGCCGGCGTTCGTCCTCCTGCGCGGACAGACCCCTTCTTCTTGGGCTCATCACCGTCGACACCGAGCGCGACGGCTTCCTCTGTGGCGCGCACAGACAAGCCCTCCGCGACAATGCGCTGCGCCAGCCGCTCCATCGCGGCCGGGTCCTCAAGGCCCAAGAGTGCACGGGCGTGTCCTGCGGACAGCACACCTGCGGCGACGCGGCGTTGAACGACAGCTGGTAGTCGGAGCAAGCGCAAAGTGTTGGTGATCTGCGGTCGCGATCGCGAAATGCGCTCGGCCAACTGCTCGTGCGTGATATCGAAATCCTCGAGAAGCTGCTGGTAGGCGGCCGCTTCTTCGAGTGGATTGAGTTGGCTGCGGTGCAGGTTCTCTACCAGCGCGTCACGCAGCATGTCGTTGTCGTCAGTGTCGCGCAGGATGGCCGGAATCAGGTCAAGTCCCGCCTCCTTTGTCGCACGTAGACGACGCTCGCCCATGATCAGCTCGTAACCGCCCTCGGGCTTCACGCGCACGACGATGGGCTGAAGGACACCAATCTCCTTGATCGAGCCCACGAGCTCGGCTAGCGCGTCCTCGTCAAAGACCGCCCGCGGCTGGCGCGGGTTGGGAGTCACCTCATGAGGATCGATCTGGGCGAATCGCGCACCGGGAACTGGGAGAAGTTCTTCCTTTGGCTCCTTCGTGGACGAGGTGAAGAAGACATCGTGAGGGCGCTCGCTCGCGGGCTTAGCGTCAGCGCCCGCGTCCTGTGGTTCCTGGGCCTGTTCCGGGATCAGCGCACCAAGTCCTCGGCCTAGGCCTCGCTTCGTGGGTGTCATCGTGATCCTGCTTCCTGCTGATGGGGTGCTCCCCGCTCAGCGATTTCCTTCGCAACCGCGAGGTACGCGACGGCGCCACTTGAATGAGGGTCGTGAGTGATCACAGTGCGCCCAAAACTGGGTGCCTCCGATACTCGGACTGACCTAGGAATGGTGGTTTCGAGCGTTTGTGATGGGAAGTGCCCCCGGACTTCCCCGGCAACCTCGCGCGCCAAGTTCGTTCGCGCGTCATACATCGTCAGAACGATCGTCGACAGCGTCAGCCCCTTGTTGAGATGCTTGCGGACCATGTCAACGGTCTTGATGAGCTGCGTCAACCCCTCAAGCGCGTAGTACTCGCACTGAATCGGAATCAACACCTCTTGCGCCACGACCATCGCGTTGAGCGTGAGGAGCCCCAGGCTTGGCGGGCAGTCAATGAAGATGTAGTCGAGATTCTTCCCGGGGCCCTCGAGCAGCTCGTGTAGCGCATCGTGCAGCCGGAACTCACGTCGCACCACGGAAACCAGTTCAATATCCGCACCAGCGAGATCAATGGTCGCTGGAATGCACCACAGTGACGGGATGTCTTTGCTCCGTTGTGCAACGCGCGCCATCGGAGTGTCATCCAACAACACGTCATAGATTGAAGGCGTGCCCTCGTGGTGTTCCACGCCGAGCGCGGTCGAGGCATTCCCCTGGGGGTCAGCGTCGATCACGAGCACGTTCGCACCACGCTGAGCCAAAGCCGCGGCAACGTTGACCGACGTCGTGGTCTTCCCTACTCCGCCCTTTTGGTTCGACACCGCGAAGATTCGTGTCGAGGAAGGGATGGGGAACTCGGCGGCTTCAAGGGCGCGCCGCTTGCGCTCCGTCTCAATGAGTTCGTTCGCCAAGGGACTCCCAGCATCGTCGTTGAGGCCAGCAAATGCGTCTCCATCGTCCCCGCCGGGCTGTGATGTCGCGTGAGGGTTGATATCCACGCACTCTCCTGTCAACGCATCGTGGTTTCACGTGAAACCGCAAAGTCTCCCAGCGGCTACATTCCGGGTTCCGACTCTACCGGCTCCCACCGGAGGCCGCGTACGGAACGGGGCCTTGTGGAAGTTGCTTTGTGCAACCCTTTGAACGGGCCCACTGCGATCTACGTGCCTGCACAGCAGTCGCGGCGCTCTGAGGATCCCCTGGCGCTGCGCAGTCCAGCATGGTTCCAGTACCTCGTTGCAGAGCCAGACAGCGCGGACGCCCACTGCAACAGCCCTGTCCCACACGACGAGCCTCGAATTTGGCGTCGACCACCAACAGCACCCCTTCGACAGCACGCCTTCGACGTCTGTTTCACGTGAAACACGGTGAGGCCACCTACGAGTTCCCAGGCAGCTTCGTCTCGGAAGGCGGCGATAGGCGCGGGCAACGCGTCAGTACTGTTCCACGTGAAACACACCGCGCGGACTACCCCACCGCTCCAGCTTCTTGATGCGCGGAGGGCTGCAGACGACTTGCATGCTGGGAAAGGACAGTGGCGGGGTCGGCGGAAACCACAGCCGCGAAGGCGCCTTCCGTAGCGCCACGAAAACCGAGAAGCGCCGCCCAATGCGACGTGCTGTTTCACGTGAAACAGCGTGGCTGTGTACAAGCGCCAACCGCACGGAGCGCTGATCTGCGTTCACCACAGACAACCCCGAACTGGGGATAACTAGTACAGAATGTCCGGTTTTCCCGTTCAGGAGCCTGTGGACAACGCAGTGGATAAATCGGGGGACAACGCCGGTGCCGCAGTCGTACTCGGCTCAGGCCGAAGACGCCCCGGTGGAGCGAAGGCATATCCCGTTAGCGAGAATCGCGCTCAAGCGTCACAACCGTCGTGGGCTCTACGCCCTCGATAGTGGACGCCTCGTGTACCTCGCCCACGAGGTTCGCGCGCCGCAGCACATACTTCGCCCGTTCGAGTTCGTCTGGTGCAGAGCGGCCCTTAAGCAAGGCCATTGACCCGCCGTCGCTCAACAGCGGCAGGCACCACTTCACGAGCTTGTCTATAGATGCCACTGCCCTCGCGGTGATCACATCCGCTTCAACGCTTTCACGGACCTCTTCGGCACGGCCTCGAACAACGACGACGTTGTCGATTCCACATTCTTCAGCCGCGTGGAATAACCACGCAGTCCGACGCTCCATGGGCTCAACGAGTACTACACGGCGCTCGGGCATCATGGCGCCAATCACCAGACCGGGTAGGCCGGCACCGGAACCAACATCGACGATGGTGCCCTCACCTAGGAACGGAACCACCGCTGCAGAGTTGAGGATGTGCCGCTCCCAAACTCGAGTCAACTCTCGAGGACCGATGAGCCCACGCAGTACGCCTTGATCCGCCAACAGTTCGGCGAACGCGCTCACCCGGGGATAAGCATCAGAAAAGTAGTCCTGCAGGAGAGCCGACCCGTTCAATGGGTCATTGACGAGGGTGCGGAGCTCTGGGGGTACTTCATCCTCGGATGCCATGAGAATGCTCTCCTGTCGCTGTTGTCATCGTTTCACGTGAAACTATGAACCATGTTTCACGTGAAACGCCCTAGCCCTCGGCCGGAAGAACCACTACGTGACGGTGCGGGTCTTCACCTTCGGACTCGGATACCAGACCTGCTTCGAGCACCACGTCGTGAACGACCTTACGCTCGAACGCATTCATCGGCTCCAGAGCCTTCTTGACGCCGGACTCACGCACCTCGCCGATCGCGACGCGCGCTTGCTCGGCGAGGCGCTCCCGGCGTCCCGCGCGGAAGTCTGCGATGTCAAGCATGAAGCGGCTGAGCTGCCCCGTGTCCGACTGCACTGCGAGCCGCGCGAGGTCCTGGAGCGCATCAAGCACTTCACCGTCGGGGCCAACCAGACGCTTCAGATCCTGGTTGGGGCCATCAGCCACGATTGCGACCTTGGCACGTCCCGCCTCAACGGAGATATCAATATCGCCGTCCATGTCCAGAATGTCGAGCAGTTCCTCGAGGAAATCGGCGGCGACGTCGCCCTCCGCCTCGAGTGCGGACTTGTCCTGATCAGTCATCGTCATCCTTTTTCTCGCCTTCATCGGCGGAAGTCTTGTCTTGCGAATCCTTGGGCTGTTGGTTCGGGCTAGCGCTCCCCTTCTTGCGCTGTGACCGTGTACCAGACTTCTTGGGTTGTTGACGTTGGCGCGGCTCCGGCGCTTCAATCGTCGTCACGTCTTCGCTGGTGCCCTCAATAACCTGGCCCTTGCGCTTCGCCTTTTCAGCTTGCTTAGCCTTGTACGCCTTCTCTGCTTCCGACCCGGGAGTGGGGTTGCGTTTGATGACGTAGTACTGCTGTCCGAGTGTCCACAGGTTGGTCGTGGTCCAGTAGATCAACACACCAACCGGGAAATTGGGGCCCGTGATGACGAAGATGAAGGGCAGCGCGTACATCAGCACCTTCTGCTGCTGAGCCATGGGGCCTTCGAGCGCAGATGCCGGCATGTTCTTGCGCGTGATCTGGTGCTGTGTGATGAAGGTGGTTGCCACCATCATGATGATCAGAACGATTGAGACGATGATGGCCGCAGGGTCACCATCACCCCAGGTACCGATCAGGCTGTCAGACAGTTTCGCGCCAAAAATGGTCGCGTCGTGAGCCTCTACGGCAAGCTCTTCGGTGAGCATACCGATGGGCTTCGCCTCATCGACGCCCTCAATTCGATAGTTCAACACGCGGAACAGTGCGAAGAAGATGGGGGCCTGCACGAGGATTGGCAAGCACGAGGAGAACGGGTTTGTCTTGTGCTTGGAGTACAGCGCCATCGTCTCACGCTGCATCGCCTCCTTCGAGGCCTGGTCCTTCTTTCCTCGATACTTCGCCTGGATCTCCTTCATCTCCGGCGCCAGCAGCTGCATTGCGCGCTGCGACTTGATCTGCTTCACAAACAGCGGGATCAGCAGAATACGAATCGTGACAACGAGGCCGACGATCGACAATGCCCATGCGGCACCCGAGTCGGAGGGGAGGCCCACGGCAGTGAGCATCCAGTGCCACGCCACCATGATGTTGGCGACGCACCACTCCAGTGGATACATGATCGTGTCAAACATGCGGAAGTGACGTCCTTAGGGTGTCGACAGTGAGACAGCAGTCTCAGTGGAAGTCTCTTGACGGCGGCGGAAAAGCGGAGATCCCTTGGCGGGGACATCGTCAATCCCACCATGACTCCACGGGTTACAACGCAAAATCCGCCACGCAGCCAGCACCGGGCCGATGAGTGCGCCATGAACACGCACTGCATCGAGCCCGTAGTGGGAACACGACGGATAGTACTTGCACCGAGGGCCCAGAATCGGAGAGATCGTCACTTGGTAGAGGCGGATCAATCCCATCAACACCAGTTGCGGCAACGAAAGTATGGCGCTCCACAGCTGTGCAGGCGTCATACGAGCGCCGCCTTGCGTTGACAGGTGTCAAGACCACTCACGACATCCCCACGTAATCCCTGGTAATCGGTGGTTGCCGACCGGGGGAGCGCGCGAACAACGACCGCGGAGCCCGTAGGGAGGGTAGGGAGCACGTCAGCCATGATCGCTCGCAAACGTCGCTTGACGCGGTTGCGGATCACGGCACCTCCTATAGCCCTGGATACAGCGAAACCGGCGATGCTGTTCGCATTGCCGGTTTGCTTAAGGTAAACGACGACGGTGGGCCGGCCGCTCTTGGTGCCCCGGCGCATCACGGACTTAAAGTCCGCTGCCGAGGTCATTCGAGAGGCGGCCGGAAGCACCTTACGCCGAAAGCTTCGCGCGGCCCTTGCGGCGGCGCGTCGCGAGAATCGAGCGTCCGGCGCGGGTGCGCATGCGCAGGCGGAAGCCGTGCGTCTTGGCGCGCTTGCGGTTGTTTGGCTGGTAAGTCCGCTTGCTCACGGGTCACTCCATGCGTAGAAATTTATGTAGTCAAATCAGCGCACTAACGTTACGCGCCTGCGGAGCCAGGGTCAAATTGGCCGCTGCGCATTGGTCGGAGTCGACGAACAAGATAGGCTCCCCCAGACGGGAGCCCACCGCGTGTATCGACACGCCGTGCGTGGGTAACGAATGCGTGACACAGTATCAACCGGCTGTGCACAACAGTGTGGATATCCACACCTGAAGGAGGGCCAATGGCCGGGGATACCGACGCTGAGTCTATGGAAGCGGTCTGGTCGCGTGCGACTCAGCGACTTTTCGCAGATGACAAGCTCACTGCTCAGCACCAATCCTTTATCCGGTTGATCAAACCGCTGGCGATTGTTGAGGACAACGTCTTCCTTGCCGTTGCTGAGGACTTCACCAAGAACTACGTGGAAACCACTCTTCGTGATCCGCTCACGGGAGCACTGTCCGAGGCACTAGGCCGCTCGGTCCGGATCGGTGTCACTGTTGACTCATCTGTGAAGTCTCCGTCGGCGCCGATTGTCAGCGATGATGACGAGCCCATTCGGGAGAGCCGTCCAGAACCTACGCCCCAGCGGGCACAGCCCAAGGTTGAAGACCCCCATCTCAACCCGCGCTACACGTTCGACACTTTCGTGATCGGTTCTTCCAACCGTTTCGCGCACGCAGCTGCTCTAGCAGTCGCTGAGTCTCCTGGTAAAACGTACAACCCGCTCTTCATCTATGGCGACTCCGGCCTCGGAAAGACTCACCTGCTCCACGCAATCGGTCACTACACCCGGCACCTCAAGCCTCAAACGCGCGTCAAGTACGTCAACTCCGAAGAATTCACCAACGACTTCATCAACTCGATCCGTGATGACCGCTCGCTGAGCTTCAAGCGCCAGTACCGCGAGGTCGATGTACTGCTGATCGACGACATTCAGTTCCTGCAGGGCAAGGAACAGACCCTCGAAGAGTTCTTCCACACGTTCAACGCGCTGCACAATGCAGGCAAGCACGTCGTGATCACGTCCGATGTCAGTCCTCGCAACCTTGACGGCATCGAGGAGCGCATGCGCACGAGGTTCGAATGGGGCCTCATGACGGACGTCCAGCCACCAGACCTAGAGACGCGAATTGCCATCCTGCGCAAGAAGGCTGCAGCCGACGATGTCCAAGCACCGCCGGACGTTCTCGAGTACATCGGATCGAACATCACGAGCAATATTCGTGAACTCGAGGGTGCACTCATCCGCGTGACGGCGTTTGCTGCGCTCAACAAGCAGCCCGTGGATCTCTCTCTCGCTCAAGTAGTGCTCAAGGATCTGATCTCGGACGACGACTCTGAGATCACGGCGTCATCCATCATCGGCACCACCGCCGACTACTTCGGCATCTCGATGGAGGAACTCACGGGCACAAGTCGCTCGCGGGTATACGTCACCGCACGTCAGATCGCGATGTACCTCTGCCGTCAGCTCACCGATCTGTCGCTTCCGAAAATTGGCGAACACTTCGGTGGCAAGGACCACACCACGGTGATGTACGCCGTCAAGAAGGTCGAAGACCAGATCGCTCAACGCCGTCAGATGTACAACCAGGTCAACGAGATTCACGCTCGCATCAAGCAACAACAACGCGGTTGAGCGCCTCCACCCATCAGATTTGCCGGGATAGGTGCGTACTACACACCTGTGGAGAAAGTTGTGGATGGCCGTGGATACAGACGGGCACTCACAGGGACGGATCTGTGCAGAACTACATGTTTCCTGTGAGCCAGGTCCGGCCATCCACCGGTTCTTGTCATTCATCCGTGGGTCTATCCCAAGCACCTACACAGCCTGAGAATCACAAATATCAGGGACAACACCAGTTCTCCCCAGTTTCCACCGCCCCTATGACAACTACTCACTCTTGTAATTTCCCCATCCACACGATGGACCTTCATCGTCCGAACTCGCTTGACCGGCTACCTGTGTGCCACCACTTGTCACACCCCTGTGGTGGCGTAGTCTGTGCGACAGAATCTGAGGAGTGACCATGAAATTCACCGTCGATCGCGACGTCCTTGCGGATGCCGTTGCTTGGACATCGCGCGCCGTTCCAGCGCGCCCGCCTGTTCCCGTGCTCGCAGGAGTCCGCATCGTGGCGGATGACGAGGGTTCTGTCCGGGTTTCGAGCTTCGACTACGAAGTGTCAGCACGGGGCGAATTCCCCGCCGATGTCGAAGCGCCAGGCGAGGTTCTCGTATCGGGTCGTCTCCTCAAGGAGATCGCCAACGCACTGCCCCACAAGCCCGTTGAATTTTCGCTTGAGGGCACCAAGGTTTCCGTGACCTGCGGCGCCTCCCGGTTTACGTTGGCGACCATGCCCGTCGATCAGTACCCGGAACTCCCTGAGCTTCCGGAGCAGTCCGGAACTCTCGACGGCGCGACTTTGCAGCAGGCCGTGAGCCAGGTCACGTCTGCAGCGTCGCGGGACGAGACTCTCCCCATCCTCACCGGCGTGCGCATGGAGATCGAAGGTTCAAACATCTCGATGCTCGCCACCGACCGCTACCGTCTCGCGTTGCGCGAGTTCACGTGGAAGCCGTCCGCGGCTGACGTGTCTGCGGTCGCATTGGTGCGCGCGAAGACCCTCAGCGACACGTCAAAGGCTCTTGGGGCTGGGGACGTCACCGTTGCGCTGAGCTCGGGTCAGGGTGTTGACCTCATCGGTTTCGAAGCTGGCGGACTCGTCACCACATCACTCCTCATGGACGGCGACTACCCGCAGGTTCGCCGACTCTTCCCTGATGAGAGCCCCACGACTGCGGTCGTCAAGACGACGGACCTCATCGAGGCAACGCGACGCGTCGCGCTCGTGACGGAGCGCAATTCCGCGGTGCGCTTGGCCTTTGCCGAGGGCGAAGTCACCTTGGACGCCGGGCAAACGGACGATGCTCAAGCATCTGAAGCTCTCGAGTGCACCTTGGAGGGCGACGACATCACGGTCGCCTTCAACCCCCAGTACCTGCTCGACGGGTTGAGCGCGTTGGGCAGCGAGTATGTGCGCCTGGGCTTCACTCAAGACACCAAGCCTGTTGAGTTCGTGGGCTTGTCCGAGCCGGGCGGCGACCTTGCCACCGAGTTCCGTTACCTCCTGGTCCCCATTCGCATTCAGTCCTAGGCGATGCGCGTCACGCATCTGAGCCTTGTCGACTTCCGCTCGTACGAGGCGGTCGATATTGAGTTCGGTCCCCGCGTGACCACGTTGGTGGGACGCAACGGGCAAGGCAAGACCAATGTGGTCGAGGCGGTTCGGTACCTGTCGCACCTGTCTTCGCACCGGGTTGCATCCGATGCCCCGCTGATTAGAGCCGGTGCTGAGCGTGCAATCGTGCGAGGGCGCGTCGAGAAAGCAGGACGCTCGCTCGCCCTCGAAGTCACCATGGTGCCTGGTAAATCGAACACCGCGCGCATAGGTCGGTCAATCGCGAAGCCGCGCGACATCCTGGGAACGCTGCGCACGGTGACGTTTGCGCCGGAGGATCTCGCATTGGTGAAAGGTGACCCTGGCGGTCGTCGCAGTTTTCTTGATGAGCTCATCGTTGCTCTGCATCCCAGGTTGGGCGGCGACCTCAGTGACTATGACCGGGTCCTGCGCCAACGATCGTCAATGCTGAAGACCGCGAAGAATGCACGTGGCGATCTCACGATGCTCGATATCTGGGATGAAAAGCTTGCTGACTTGGGCGGAAAAATCATCGCAGCGCGGCTTGAAGCTGTGCGGCGACTTGCGCCATACGTAGCTGAGGCATACGCGGCCGTGGCTCCCGAAGGTGGCGACTGCTCCATCACCTACGCAAGTACGCAAGACGTGGTGGGCGAGGACGCGACCACAGCATCGGCCATCAGCGCGCGACTACTCGAGATTTTGCGCCAACTGCGACCCAAGGAAATTGATCGCGGAGTCACCCTGGCCGGCCCGCACCGCGACGATCTCGTGATCAACCTCGGGGAACTGCCGGCCAAGGGATATGCCAGCCATGGGGAATCGTGGTCGTGCGCGCTGGCGCTCAAACTCGGTTCCTACAAGCTGCTGACGGACGATGACGGCCCGGACTCCGATGACGATGGTGAACCGGTGCTGATCTTGGATGATGTCTTCGCCGAGCTCGACTCGGGTCGCCGGAGCGCCCTTGCTGCCTCGCTCGTCGATGCGTCCCAGGTGCTCATCACCGCAGCTGTCGCTGAGGATGTGCCGATCGAGCTGCAGGGCGATGTGTTGACGGTGACGACTGGCGCGGTGTCGCGAGATGCCTGAGGAAGAACGCCCGCCGCAAGACAGTGACGCCACGGAACCACCCTTGAACAGGGACGATGCTGCGCTTGCCGATCCCGTCGATCACCAGTCGGGCAGCGAGTTGGCGAAGCAAGCGATGGAGCGAGCCCGAGCATCGGCCCGGCAACGTGGGGCATACCGAACGGCGCCGCGCGCTGCGCGGCGGCAACAAGAGCAAAAGCGCCGAGACTCACAACCTTTCACTTCAGGGCGTGACCCCCAAGACATGTCGGATGCCGTCAACGCCCTCCTTCGGCGCATGGGGTGGAGCGAGCAAATCGAGATGGCGTCGGTCATTGGCCGGTGGCGCGAGGTTGTCGGGGATCAGATCGCGGACAAGTGCGAACCGCTGACTTTCGATGACGGAATTCTGACTGTGCGCGCTGAATCGACGGCGTGGGCCACGCAGTTGCAGATTATGAACGGACAGTTAAGGCACCGCATCAATGAAGAGTTCGGACGAGAAATCGTCCGCGAACTCAAAATCAAGGGTCCGACCTCGCGGTCGTGGACCAAGGGCCCCAGAACCGTCAAGGGACGCGGTCCACGTGACACCTATGGTTGATGTTTCAAAGAAATGTTGTCATTGACAAGGGAAAATTACCTTCGCTAGCCTCACTCTTGTTCACTTCGAGCCACGATTATCTACGGGCTAGGAGTGAATATCGGACACGGCCCTATCTGTTCGATGAGATTTCTGTCCCTGACCGAACTTCTGCTGAGGAAACACGATGACCGAAAACACGGATAGCACGCCTGCCGCCATGCCCCCATCTCCCCCGGGTCAGTACCCCCCACCCGAGACTGAAAAAGCAAAAAAGGGCTTCGCCATAACAGCCCTGGTCTTGGGTATCGTTGCCATCTTGGGGTCTTGGATCCCGTTCCTATCAATTGGATCAATTTTGATCGCGATTGTGGCGTTGGTTTTTGGCATCATCGCGATGATTAAGTCTTTCAAGGGGACAGCAGGCGGCAAGGTGATGGCGATCATTGCCACTATTTTGAGTGTTTTGTCCATTATCTTCGGGTTTGCTTCAACGGCTTTGGGCGTAGGTGCGGTAGACAGCGCGCTCAACGAATCTACTGTCGATGATGTGGAATCAAGTCAGCCGGTAGACGAGGATTCTCAGGAAGAAGAAGCTAGTGACACTAGTGACGCCGGTGACGCAGAATCCTCCGAAGATGTGGCATCGGAAGCGCAGGCGGGTGACGACGGCTCCAATTTGGGAAGCCTCGACAGCCCAGCCGCGATCGGAGATGGCACCGTGTGGACCTTTGAATCGCTCGGTGATGAGTGGGAACTGACACTAGATTCCATTGAGTTGACAGACGGTTACGACGGTGGAGAGGTCGCGGTGCTGCTCGGCACGGCAACGCCCACAGTCATTTCGGAGGGAGACACCTCCTCTTGGGTGACTTTCCCCACCATTGGCTGGATGGCCGATGGAGCGACAGTCGAGGACACCTTTGGGATCGCGACCGATCACTCGGCGTTCGAGGACTATAGAAGCATTATCGATCTTGAAGCGACGGCTGGCACCACTATGAAGTTCTACAACACCATCGGCTTGCCCACCGGCGTAACCCCGGACCTCGTAACCGTAGAGAGCTTGTGGGGGGAAAACATGGTGTTTTTCGCGTCAGGGCTTTGACGTATTGATCTAGCTCCCTTCCTTGCCACTCGGGCCCACCGACTTCTCTTGTCGGTGGGCCCGAGTGCGTCATATGGGCGTCTTGGGTCGCTGGCCCTGCGATCTGAGTGGCACGAGTTGGTGAGAACACCCCCCCAGCGCTCCCAGATCGGCCCTGGAACGCGCTAGAATAGCCCGGAATACATCGCGTCCCGTCTGAGGCCGCGTGAGTCCCGTGAAAGGCGAAATCTGTGGCCCAGAACGACGCGTCCGAGGCGCAGCCTGCGTACGGTGCCGAGAACATCACCGTCTTGGAGGGCCTCGAGGCCGTCCGCAAGCGCCCCGGTATGTACATCGGATCGACCGGCGAGCGTGGTCTTCACCACCTGGTCTACGAGGTAGTCGACAACTCAGTCGATGAAGCTTTGGCTGGCTATTGCGACCAAATCACCATCACTCTTCTTGAAGATGGCGGCGTCCGCGTAGAGGACAACGGCCGCGGTATCCCCGTGGACATGCACCCCACGGAGGGCAAGCCCACCGTCGAGGTCGTCATGACGATCCTGCACGCGGGTGGAAAGTTCGGCGGCGGCGGCTACGCGGTCTCCGGCGGTTTGCACGGTGTCGGTATCTCCGTCGTGAACGCTCTGTCCTCGCGCGTTGAGACCGAAGTGAAGCGTCAAGGATTCGTCTGGCGCCAGACCTTCGCTGAGGGCGGCAAGCCTCAGGGAACCCTGGAAAAGGGAGAAGCGACCGAGATCACGGGAACCCAGCAGACGTTCTGGGCCGATGACGAGATCTTCGAAACCACGGACTACGACTTCGAGACTCTCCGCGCGCGTTTCCAGCAGATGGCATTCCTCAACAAGGGTCTGACCATCACGCTGATCGACGAGCGCCCTGACCACGTCACGGTGTCGGATGACACGGAGACGGGCGGCGACGAAGACGCTCCTACCTCGCGCTCGCTGACGTACAAGTACGACGGCGGTCTAATCGACTACGTCACCCACCTCAACGACACCAAGAAGTCGGAGCGGGTGCACGAGGACGTTGTCGCGCTCGAGGCCGAGGACACCGAGCGGAAGATCTCGCTTGAGCTCGCCATGCAGTGGACGAACGCCTATTCGGAGTCGGTGTTCTCCTACGCGAACACGATCTCGACCACCGAGGGTGGAACCCACGAAGAGGGCTTCCGCGCGGCGCTCACGTCGCTGATCAACCGTTACGCCCGCGACAAGAACCTCCTGAAGGAAAAGGACGACAACCTCACCGGTGACGACGTCCGTGAGGGATTGACCGCGGTTATCTCGATCAAGCTGGGCGAGCCGCAGTTCGAGGGTCAGACCAAGACCAAGCTCGGCAACACCGAGGCGAAAACCTTTGTCCAGAAGATCGTGGGCGAGCAGCTTACTGACTGGTTCGACTCGCACCCGAACGAGGCCAAGGAAATCATTCGCAAGGCGATGCAGGCGTCGCAGGCACGCATGGCTGCCCGCAAGGCACGCGAAGCCACCCGGCGTAAGGGGCTCCTCGAGTCCGGAGGAATGCCCGGCAAGCTGCGTGACTGCTCGTCAAAGGACCCCAGCATCTCGGAGATCTACCTGGTCGAGGGTGACTCCGCAGGCGGCTCGGCCGTGCGTGGACGCAACCCCGCGACGCAGGCGATCCTGCCGCTGCGCGGAAAGGTCCTGAACGTTGAGCGCGCGCGCCTCGACAAGGCTCTGGGCAACACGGAAATCCAGGCGCTGTTCACGGCCTTTGGCTCTGGCATCGGCGACGAGTTCGAGCTCGACAAGTCGAGGTATCACAAGATCGTTCTGATGGCCGACGCTGATGTCGACGGCCAGCACATCCGCACCCTCCTGCTGACGGTGCTGTTCCGCTACATGCGACCGCTCATCGAGGCCGGCTATGTCTACCTCGCACAGCCGCCGCTGTACAAGATCAAGTGGAACAACTCGGATCACGAGTACGTCTTCACCGACCGCGAGCGTGATCAGTCACTCAAGGACGGCCTGGCCTCGGGCAAGAAGATCCCGAAGGACAACGGCATTCAGCGTTACAAGGGTCTGGGTGAGATGGACTACTCGGAATTGTGGGAAACCACGATGAACCCCGAGACCCGCACCCTGCTCCAGATCACCATGGAGGACGCGGCGCTTGCCGACGAGACCTTCTCCATTCTCATGGGCGACGACGTTGAGTCGCGCCGCAGCTTCATCCAGCGCAACGCGAAGGACGTGAGGTTCCTTGACATCTGAGGTCCACAACCACGGCAAGATCGACAAGGTCGATCTCAATGTGGAGATGCAGCAGTCCTACCTGGACTACGCCATGTCCGTCATCGTCGGCCGTGCCCTTCCGGACGTACGCGATGGTCTGAAGCCGGTCCACCGCCGCGTGATCTACGCGATGTACGACGGCGGCTACCGCCCTGACCGTGCGTACTCCAAGTGCACCCGCATCATCGGCGAAGTGATGGGTAACTATCACCCGCACGGTGACAGCGCGGTCTACGACACCCTCGTGCGCATGGTGCAGGACTGGTCGCTGCGCTACCCACTGGCCGACGGCCAAGGAAACTTCGGTTCCCCCGGTAACGACCCCGCTGCTGCCCACCGTTACACAGAGTCCCGCATGGCGCCCATCGCCATGGAGATGGTCCGTGACATCGACAAGGAAACCGTCGACTTCCAGGACAACTACGACGGTCGCACCCAGGAGCCGGTGGTTCTTCCCGCTCGCTTCCCCAACCTGTTGGTCAACGGTTCCGCGGGTATCGCGGTCGGTATGGCGACAAACATCCCGCCACACAACCTCCGCGAAGTTGCCGAGGGCGTGCAGTGGTCGCTCGACCACCCCGAGGCCACGAAGGACGAACTCCTCGAAGCGCTGATTGCGCGCATTAAGGGCCCCGACTTCCCCACCGGCGCAATGATTCTGGGCCGCCGCGGTATCGACGAGGCATACCGAACGGGTCGTGGATCCATCACGATGCGCTCCATCGTGAACGTCGAGGAACTCCAGGGACGTCAGTGCCTGGTTGTGACCGCGCTGCCGTACCAGGTGAACCCTGACAACCTCGCGTTGAAGATCGCGGAACTCGTCAAGGACGGAAAGCTCGCAGGAATCGCCGATATTCGCGACGAGACCTCCGGCCGCACCGGTCAGCGTCTGGTCATCGTGCTCAAGCGTGACGCCGTCGCGAAGGTCGTGCTCAACAACCTCTATAAGCACACCCAGTTGCAGGACACCTTCGGCGCCAACATGGTGGCGCTGGTGGACGGCGTCCCGCGCACACTCCCCCTCGATGCGTTTGTGCGCCACTGGATTTCCCACCAGATCGACGTCATTCAGCGTCGCACGGTCTACCGACTGCGCGAGGCAGAGCGCGAAGCCCACATCCTGCGCGGATACGTCAAGGCGCTCGACGCTCTGGACGAGGTCATCGCGCTCATCCGTCGCTCGCCCACCGTCGACGAGGCCCGTTCCGGCCTGATCGAGTTGCTCGACGTCGACGAGGTACAGGCGAACGCGATCCTGAACCTCCAGCTCCGCCGCTTGGCAGCGCTGGAACGCCAGAAAATCGAAGCCGACTACAACAAGTTGATGGAAGAGATCGAGGACCTCAAGGACATCCTGGGTTCCGAGGTCCGTCAGCGCACGATCATCTCCGACGAACTCGCAGAGATCGTGAAGAAGTTCGGCGACGAGCGTCGCACCGAGATCTCGCCATTCGACGGCAGCGTCGATGTCGAGGACCTGATCGCCCAGGAAGAAGTGGTCGTCACGATCACCCGCGGCGGCTACGCCAAGCGCACCCGCTCTGACCAGTACCGCGCGCAAAAGCGTGGCGGCAAGGGCGTTCGTGGAGCCACGCTCCGTAGCGACGACATGGTCGAGCACTTCTTCGTCACCACCACGCACCACTGGCTGCTGTTCTTCACGAACTTTGGCCGCGTCTACCGCGTGAAGGGCTACGAGTTGCCCGAGGGCGGCCGTGACTCGAAGGGTCAGCACGTCGCGAACATGCTGGCCTTCCAGCCGGGCGAGGAGATCGCACAGGTCATGGACCTGCGCTCTTACGAGGACAAGCCGTACCTGGTGTTGGCCACCAAGCGCGGACTCGTGAAGAAGACGCGCCTCGAGGACTACGACTCGAACCGCTCCGCCGGCCTCATCGCAATCAACTTGCGTGACGTCGAGGGTGAGGACGGGCAGATGCGTCCCGACGAGCTCGTGTCCGCACGACTGGTCGCTCCCGAGGACGACCTCATGTTGGTGTCGCGCAAGGGTCAGTCGGTGCGCTTCCACGCCACCGACGATGAGATCCGCGCCACCGGCCGTGCAACCTCTGGCGTCAAGGGAATGAGTTTCCGCGACGATGACGAGCTCCTCGCGCTCGATGTCATCCCCGCCGACGTCCCCGAGGGAACCGATGCCGACGGCACGGTGACCGACGAGGACGGCGACGAGGTCAACGTCTCGGACGGCCCCTACTCCTTCGTCGTCACCGAACTCGGCTATGCCAAGCGCACCGCAGCATCGGCCTGGGATGCGAAGCACCGCGGTGGTCTGGGCGTCAAGGTCGGCAAGCTGACCGATGAGCGCGGCGACCTGGTCGGATCCCTGCTGGTCGATGAGACCGATGAGGTCCTCGTGATCATGTCCTCGGGCAAGGTCGTCCGCTCCAATGTGTCGGAGGTTCCCGCGAAGGGTCGCAACACGATGGGCGTGATCTTCGCCAAGCCGGCCAAGAACGACAAGATCATCGGCATCGCACGCAACGTCGAGCGCAAGGTTGAAGAAGAGGTCGAGGCCGCCGAGGCTGAGGACGACGACGCACCGGTGACCCCGGACGCGGCGACCGCCCCAGCAGCTGAGGTTGCTACGGAGTCCGAGGAGGACACCGACGCCTAACCCCTAGCCGTACATACTCGGCGGGATTGAGTCCCGCCTCGAACCCTGGCCGTCGCTTTTCGTTGAAGCGGCAGCCAGGGTTTCGGCGTTTCGGAGCGGCTCAGCGGTGGTGGCCCAAGGGAGCAGGGCCGATGCTGGGGTCGCCTCGCGTACAGCGGTTCGGGACCCGGAGGGCCTAGGAAGCGGCGGCCGACTGCGCCGCAACGCCGCGGTCCGCAGGAGTGCGAACGAGGAGCAGCAGGACCAGTCCCACGGCCACGACCGTGATCACACCCACCGTGCCCCAGATGGTCGCACCGAAGATCGAGATGAACAACGCCCACATCGCGGGCGCCATGAATGAGGCAGCGCGTCCCGTGGTCGCGTACAGGCCGAACATCTCCGCCTCGCGCCCCGCCGGTGACAGCCGCGCAAGCAGCGAACGCGACGCGGCCTGAGCCGGCCCCACCATCCCGGACAGGATGAGTCCGCAGATCCAGAACACGATGGTGCCGACCTGGTAGAAGACGACGATCACGATTCCGGCCACGACGATGGTCGCCAGCGCCAACACAATGACTCGGCGCGGGCCCCAGCGGTCGTCGAATCGGCCAAAGATCATGGTGGAGACACCGGCAATGAGGTTCGCGGCGATACCGAAGATGATGACCTGCTGATCGGAGAACCCGAAGGCCTTCGCGGCGATGATCGCGCCAAAGGTGAACACACCGGCGAGCCCGTCGCGGTACACCGCAGAGGCGAGCAAGAACCACAAGGTGGCGCGCGCCTCGTTCCACAGGCGTTTGAGGTCGCCCACCAGCACCGCATACCCGCGCCACAGGCTCACGGTGGGCCGGCGCTTGACCTTGGACTCGGGCACGTAGACGAACAGCGGCCACGCGAACAGCAGCGTCCACACCGCGCAGCCCACGGCGATGAGCCGGTAGGCCATCCCCTCGGACGTGTCCATGCCAAACCACGAGAACGTATCCAGGACCACCACGATCACGAGCGCCACGATGCCGCCCATGTACCCCAGGCCCCAGCCCAGACCGGACACCCGGCCCATGGTGCTGGGTGTCGACACCTGCGTCATCATCGCGTAGTAGTTCACGTTCGCGATCTCCGCAACGATCGAGCCCAGCGCGATCAGCCCGGCTCCCAGCCAGAACATGTCGGGCGCCGGCTCCACGAAGTACAGGCCACCCACACACGCCACGAGCACCAGCGTCATGACACCCAGCCACGACTTGCGGCGACCCGCAGCATCGGCCCGTTGTCCTAGAACCGGAGCGAGAAGCGCGACCAAGATTCCAGCGGCCGTGATGCCCCACCCCAGGTTCGCGTCCAACGCCGCCGACGCATCGAGGTACTCCGGGGAGTCCTCCCCTAGCGCGACGATCTCGGGATCAATGAAGCTGTCCGACGTCAGGTACAGCGCCGTGAACACGAACGTGATGATGACGGAGTTGAACGGCTGCGTCGCCCAGTCCCACAACGCCCACGCCCACACTTGCTTGCGCGGCGCGGTGTCGGCGTTGGGATGCCCGGGGGCATCGGCCACGGCGGGCAGAACGTCATCGTCAGAGCTCATGAGAGACAGTGTGCCGGGGTCAGGTTGCGGGTAGGTGGCGGGCGCGCGGGGGATTGTTCACCTGAGCGTCATGCCAGGTCGCGCCGCTAGTGTCGTGTCATGAGCACGCTTGCCTGGAACGACGACATCCTCGACGGCTACGAGTCCGCATCCCTTGGAGCGCCCCGCAGCGCGACCGACGGGTTGGGAGACGGACCGCTCGAGCGAACCTTGGTCCGCAGCATTGCCGTTCCCGACAAGCCGCGTGCGGTCGCGCTCGTGGTGCACGGATACAACGACTACTTCTTTGGCGTGGAGCTCGCCGGGCACCTCGCCAAGCATGGATGCGCCGTGTACGCGGTGGACATGCGCCGGGCTGGCCGTTCGCTGAGGGAGGGCAATCAGCCGCATCACATCGGCCACATTCGTGAACTCGGGGAGGACATCGGGGACGCCGCTGAAGCCGCGGTCACCGATGCTCGTGAGCGCGGCCTTGGCGACCTCCCTCTGCTGGTGCACGCTCACTCGACCGGGGCTTTGGCCACGACGGTGTGGGCCCACGACAATCCGGCCGATGCTCTGGCCGGCCTAATCTTGGACGGTCCCTTTTACGGTTTGGTTCTGCCGGGGTGGCAGAAGGCCGCGATGCGCATCGTCCCCGGTATTGCGCGCGTCCGTGAGCGCCAGGTCGTGGTGCCTGCTCCCTCGCCGTACACCACTGGCCTAATCAACCGGGGCTGGGACTTTGACACCGCGTGGAAGCGGCCAGACGGAGTGGGCGCCACGGCCGGCTGGGTTGCGGCCACCGGTCAGGCGCAACGTCGAGTCAGCGAGGGGCTCGAGATCTCGGTGCCGATTCTGGTGGCCACCTCCGACACGAGCGGACCCGACAGGCTCGAGAACCCTCACCACGGAAGCCAGGACACGGTTGTCGATGTTGACGCCGTGCGCCGCTACAGCGCGGGTCTTGGCGAAAATGTCCAGCACCTCATCGTCCCTGGTGCCATCCACGATCTGACGATGTCGGAAAATGAACCTCGGGCGGCTTACCTCGACGCGGTGGGCAGGTTCGTGGATACAGTCGTGGGATGAAGCATCCTTACTTCGACAACGGTGGCAAGCCCGTAGCTCTGGCGCATCGGGGCTTCTCTTTGGAGGGCCTCGAGAATTCGATGAAGGCCTTTCAAGCGGCCGTCGACCTCGGGTACGGCTATCTCGAGACGGATGCCCACGGCACTGCCGATGGCGCGGCGGTCGCCCTCCACGATGAGACGCTCGATCGCACCACGGACGCCACTGGGTTGGTGGCCGAACGCGAATGGTCGTCGGTGAAGGTAGCGCGCATTGGCGGGATTGAGCCGGTCCCCAAGCTCGAGGACGTCCTCGCCACCTGGCCCGACGTCAAGGTGAACATCGATGTCAAAGGGATCTCGGGCATCGGCCCTGTGGCAAAGGCGATTGAGCGCACCAAGTCGCACGACCGCGTGTGCCTTGGATCTTTCAGCGCCGACCGGCGCCGCGAGACAGTGGCGCTACTGAGCAAGCCCGTCGGCATGCCGGCGGCTGAACGTGAAGCGATCGCGTGGTGGCTGGGAACCTGGGTTGGGGCCGATGCTGCGAAGACTTTGGGCGATGTTCACGCCTTGCAGATTCCGTGGCGTCGCGGCAACTTCCCGATCCTGTTCCCCCGTCAGGTCAAGGCGGCTCAGGAGGCGGGCAAGGAGGTTCACGTGTGGACGGTGAATCGCGTCGAGCATATGGAGACTTTGCTCGATATGGGCGTCGACGGGATCGTGTCCGACCGGGCCGATTTACTCAAGGACCTGCTCATCAAGCGCGGGCTGTGGGCCTGAGCCACGAGAGGTAAGTCCTGTCCGTGCAGCTCCGGCGCGCCTCATGACTAGATAAAGAGTGTTGTTCCGGATTCTTGAGCCTCGCCCAGGAACGTTGCCACGCCACCTAGTTCCACATCATCCAAAAGGTCAGACTGCGCGATTCCCAGCAGGTCCATGGTCATGGTGCATCCGATGAGGCGTGCACCGTTAGCCTGAGCCGCCGCAATGAGTTCGGGCAGGGACTGCACGTCATGCTGCTTCATCACGTTCTTGATCATCTTGGTACCAGCGCCACCCATGTGCATTTGTGACAAGGTGAGCTTGTCCGCACCTTGCGGCATCATGGCACCAAACATCTTCTCCATGCCGGACTTGTCGCGCGCAGGCGGGTCGCTGCGGCGGAGTGAGTTGAGGCCCCAGAAGGTAAAGAACATGGAGACCTCCTGGCCCATGGCGAGCGCGCCGTTGGCGATGATGAAAGCGGCAAGTACCTTGTCGAGGTCTCCGCTGAAGACCACCATCGAGGTCTTTGGTGTGGCGTGGACGGCCGATGCTGCGACAGGCGCCAAGCTTCCCTTGCGGAACGTGGCCACGAACCCGGACCCCTTCGGGTCCATGGAGACCACGGTGTGGCCGTTCTTGGAGGCCCATGCGGGACCATCCAGCGCAAACCCGGGGTCGGATACGGTCACACGGATCTCGTCACCGACGCTCGCCTCCTTCATGGTCGAAGACAACCGCATGATGGGACCAGGGCACGCCAGACCGGTGCAGTCCAGGTCTTGTGTCTTCCCCGTGGCGACCGCTACCGCGCTGGCTACTGAGATCTTCTCCGCGTAGTTCTCCATCGGGGGTAGTGGCTCCGCCGCGGGCTCGGCCCCGGCGTGTACGTGCTTGAAGGTGGTGGACCCGCCGGACAGTGTGGCTACATCAGTGAACCCGTTTTGCACCAGAATGCGGTGTGCCAGGTACGAGCGGAATCCCACCGCGCAATACACGCGCATAGGCTGGGTGGTGTCCCATCCAGAGACAGCCTCGCGGAAGGTGTCCAAGGGCACCGACTCGGCGCCGGGAATGTGCCAGAGGTCGTACTCCTCGGGGGTTCGGACATCAATAATGCGAGCGCCCACGGTGGTCTGGGGGAAGTCCTCGGCGTACCAGAGCTCCAGGTCTCCACGGATGACGTTGGAGGCGACAAAGCCGGCCATGTTGATCGGGTCTTTCGCGCTACCAAAGGGTGGCGCATAGGCCAGTTCTTGTTCTTCGAGATCAAACACGGTGAGTCCCGCACGGATAGCCATGGCAAAGAGGTCGAGGCGTTTGTCGACTCCGTCGAATCCACAGGCCTGGGCCCCCAGAATCCGGCCGGTGTCCGGGGCAAACAGCACCTTGATGTGCATCATGGCGGTGCCCGGGTAGTAGCCAGCGTGGCCGGAGGGATGCACGTGCACCATGCGGTACTCGATGCCAGCGGCATCGAGTTGGCGTGATGTGGCGCCGGTTCCACCCGCAACCATGTCGAAGACCTTGACGATGCTGGTGCCCTGTGTGGAGTCGTAGGACGTGGAGCGTCCGCAGATGTTCTCTGCAGCCACCCGGGCCTGCCGGTTGGCGGGCCCTGCCAGTGGCGCTAGATGAGACCCTGGAAGTACAGGGTGGGGCGTCTCAACCGCGTCACCCGCGGCCCAGATGTGCGCATCCGAAGTCCTCATTCCGGTGTCCACCTTGATCCCGCCGTGGTCCCCGAGCTCCAGACCCGCGGCGACGGCAAGGCCGACCGCGGGCTTCACCCCGGCGGCCAGGATGACGAGGTCAGCGGCGAGGGTCTGGCCCTTGTCGAGTTCCACTGAGACGCGATCGGCGCCGTCCCCGTCGGACAGCGGCTGGAATGCTGCGGCCTTGGTGGACAGGTGAAGGTCGATGCCGCGCGAGCGGAGGTGTTGGTCCACGGGGGCGGCGATGTCCTGGTCCACGGGAGGAAGGATTTGGTTCGCGGCCTCCACGACGTCGACCTTGACGCCGCGGTGGTGCAAGTTCTCAGCCATTTCAAGGCCGATGTACCCGGCGCCCACGACGACGGCGGACACGGTGCCGCGTGAGCCTGACCTTTGGGCGGCGAGTGCACCGTCGAGCCGTGACTTGATTCGGTCCATGTCGCCTATGCGGCGCAGGACGTCTACGGCCGGGTGGTCAATGCCGGGTAGCGGTGGGCGCACGGGCTCGGCGCCCATGCAAAGAGCCAAGGAGTCGTAAGACTCGGTGTACTCGCGCCCACTGTCCACTTCACGTGCCGTGACAGTTTGCGCGGTTCGGTCAATCGAGACAATCTCAGTCCCTACGCGGACATCAAGGTTGAGTGATTCACGCAAGCTTTCGGGGGTCTGTAGGAGGAGCCGGTCGCGATCAGCGATGACTTCGCCCACGTGGTATGGGAGTCCGCAGTTGGCGAATGACACGTGGTGACCGCGCTCGAAGACAATGATCTCGGCGTCTTCGTCGAGCCTGCGGGCACGGGCTGCGGTGGACGCTCCGGCGGCGACGCCACCAATGACGAGCAGTTTCATGAAATACCTCCCGGGGTATCTGTATCTCCCCAGATTATTTGGGAGACCAGCATCGCGCCCGGGCCGTTGGTCACATGTGCGGGTGGGGGCATGGCATAGCACTCACTATTTTGACCTATTCAAAAAAGTGCGTAGGCTTGAGCACATGCAAACAGCCGTGACAATCGATCCCGCCGCCATGTTGCGCGAGGCTGGTTTACGCGTCACGGACAGTCGCATCGCAGTGCTCACCGCATTGGCCAACAATCCCCACGCGGGGGCGGATGCCCTCTTTGTGCGGGTGCAGCAGGTGCTCCCCAATACATCCCGTCAGGCCGTGTACAACGTCCTCAACGACATCACCGACGCCGGGCTCGCGCGCCGCATCGAGCCAGCCGGACAGCCCGGACTATTCGAACTGCGTGTAGGCGACAACCACCACCACATCGTGTGCAAGACCTGCGGCGCCATTGCTGACGTCGACTGCGTCACCGGCCACGCGCCGTGCCTGACCCCCAACGAGACCCAGGGCTTCGACCTCTCAGAGGCCGAGGTCACCTTTTGGGGAGTATGCGCCAACTGCAAGACGGCAGCGCTTCCCAACACCAGCATCGTCCCTGCTTGAGAACTAGAAGGAGATATCTCATGAGTGAGAAGTTCACGACGACTAACTCCGGTGCACCCGTCGCATCGGATCAGCACTCGCAGACCGTCGGCAACGACGGCGTCACCGCGCTGACCGACCACTACCTGGTCGAGAAGCTCGCGCAGTTCAACCGCGAGCGTGTCCCCGAGCGCGTGGTGCACGCCAAGGGTGGCGGCGCCTTTGGAACGCTCACCGTGACGAACCCTGAGATCGCGAAGTACACCAGCGCGGCGCTCTTCCAGCCCGGCGTCGAGACCGAGATGCTCGCGCGCTTCTCCTCCGTGGCCGGCGAGCACGGTTCGCCCGACACCTGGCGCGACCCCCGCGGCTTCGCTCTGAAGTTCTACACCTCCGAGGGCAACTACGACCTCGTGGGTAACAACACCCCCGTCTTCTTTATCCGCGACGGCATCAAGTTCCCCGACTTCATTCGCTCGCAGAAGCGCCTCCCAGGCTCGCACCTGCGCGACAACGACATGCAGTGGGACTTCTGGTCGCTGCAGCCCGAGTCCGCTCACCAGGTGACCTGGCTCATGGGTGACCGTGGCCTGCCCCGTTCGTGGCGAGAGATGAACGGCTACGGCTCGCACACGTACCAGTGGATCAACGCTGAGGGTGAGCGCTTCTGGGTGAAGTACCACTTCATCTCTGAGCAGGGCATCCACAACATGACGGGTGACGAGGCTGCTCAGCTCGCCGGCTCGGACGCCGACCACCACATCCGCGACCTGTACGAGCACATCGACGGCGGAGACTTCCCGCGCTGGAAGGTGTCCGTGCAGATCATGCCGTACGCCGACGCGAAGGATTACCGCTTCAACCCCTTCGACCTCACCAAGGTGTGGCCGAAGGCGGACTACCCCCGCATCGAGCTGGGCGTCATGGAGCTCAACCGCAACCCGGAGAACTACTTCGCGCAGATCGAGCAGGCCACGTTCGCACCGAGCAACTTTGTGCCCGGCATCGGCCCCTCGCCCGACAAGATGCTGATGGCCCGCATCTTCTCCTACGCGGACGCTCACCGCTACCGCGTCGGCACCAATCACGCCGACCTGCCCGTCAACGCCCCGCACAACGCGGACGCCAACGGCCACTCGTACTCGAAGGACGGCGCCATGCGTTACTCCTTCGCGTCGCCTGACACCCCGGTGCACGCTCCTAACTCACGCGGTGGCGCTCACGCCGACGCGGAGCGTGCCGGTGACGCCGGCAACTGGCAGAACGACGGCGAGCTTGTTCGTGCCGCTGCGACCCTGCACTCCGAGGACGACGACTTCGGCCAGGCCGGAACGCTGTACCGAGACATCTTCAACGACGGTGAGAAGGAGCGCTTCCTCGCTCAGATCACCGGCCACGTGGGTGCGGTGCAGAACGCGGACATCCGTGAGCGTGCAATCCAGTACTGGACCAACGTTGACGCCGACCTGGGAGCCGCGCTGCGCGCCAACCTTGAGGCTGACGACGCACCGAACGAGGCTGGCGAGCCGGGCACGAAGTGGGAGCCCACCGACGTCTAAACGACGCCTGACGTGACAGAAGGCCGGATCCCTGACGGGGGTCCGGCCTTCTGCGTTGTCGCGTGTCGCCTTGAGTGGGCCCGCTATTCGCCCTGGCTCACGAGGGTTCCGAACATGACGGTAACTGCAGGAACGATGGCGACCCACTATCACGCGAAGTGGCCGCCCCTGTGGATCGCATACGGAACGGTCCAATTGATAAAGGCGAGACCGAGGTCACCGATCAGGCTTTCAGTCGGACCGTCGGGGAGACCGAAATCGAGGATGCCTCCGGGGTATAGACCGAGCCGATGAGCCGCACTCGACGGCCCCACACCGCTGGCATGCCAGCGGAGACGGCGCCCAGTGAGCCGAAGCCGGCGTTGGACAAGCCCACGTCCGAGATCTGCGACAGTTCATCCACCCACGGCAGGCCAGTGTCGCGCAGGAGCCAGAACGTTCCGTCCACAATGAGGACTGCGGCGATGTGGGCGCCAATCGTGACAATCAGCATCTTGATTGCGCCGTAGTGACGTTCTAGGTAGCCACCACCGACAATAAAGATGGGCAAGATCAGTACATACATCCAGGGTGTGGGTGCGATCAGCATGCCTGTGATGATGGTCCAACAACAGCCCTCTTCGAAGGCGACCTCTCCCCATCCCCACGTGTCTACCAGGCCCGACGTTTCCGCGGACTCCCATAGCGCACCGGTGATGGCACCGGCGACGAGGACCACCACGACGACAACCAGGGTGACGGGGACGGACTTAACGTAGGCCCACAGTCGTTGGAGGGCGGTGGGTTCGGAGTGGGCCGATGCTGGGTCACTCAGGCGACCAACCTCCCGAGACGATTGGCGTACACCTGGGCCGACACTTCAGACTGAGAGAACCCTGAAGTACCCTGGGGGCTGGCCCACGCGCGCACGACGCTTGGAATCACGAGGAGAATGCATGACCGCGGACGACCGTAACGCCCCCGGAACCGGGCAGACCTTCACTCCCCAGGAGGAATCGACCCCGGCCACGGGAGAGCAGCAGGTGCGTCATACGAGCGTGCCCCCACAGGTGGCGACGCCTCCCGTGAGCGGGACTACGCCCACGCGGTCATCGATCCGTCCCACGACGGGCCAACAGCCCACCTCCGCGGCCCAGCCCACGTCGGCTCAGCAGCCCACCTCGCGCCAGCAAGCATCGTCCGCTCCCTGGGCACCGACCACGAGCGGCGCAGAGCCCGCGACCGACGAGCAGCCGGTCACCTCGCGACGCCAGGCGGCAGCCGCGCAGCAGGGTCAGGGCGCCGGCTTCACCGCGTCGGTGACGGCCGGTCTAGGAGCGGGACTTGGCAAGGCCAAGGAGTACGCCTCCAAGCCCACCTCGGGCACCACATTTACTGACGCAGGACCGGCCACCACCGCTCCTGATGGCACGCGCCGTGCACGCGTGCTCGTTTCCCGCATCGATCCCTGGTCCGCGCTGAAGATTGGCTTCTTGCTGTCCGTCGCGGTCGGCATCATGACCGTTGTCGCGGTCTACGTCGTGTGGAACGTCCTCAACGGCATGGGCCTGTTCCAGCTCGCCAACGAGTGGATCAGCGACCTGTTCACGCTTGAGCAGGAGCTCGACCTGTTGCAGTTCTTCGCACTCAATAAGTGGATGTCGGCGGCAGTGCTAGTGAGCGTGGTCAACGTCGTGATTTTGACGGCGATGAGCGCGGTTGTGGCGTTCCTGTACAACATCGTTTCGTCGATCGTGGGTGGCGTGTACGTCACCCTCACTGACGACTAAGAGAGGTGCCCCGACCCGACCATGAGGCCCAGTTTGGAACAGGGCCCACGGTTGGGGTAAGGTTTCTCTCCGCGGCAGTCGCCGTGTTGGGGCCCATAGCTCAGGCGGTTAGAGCGCTTCGCTGATAACGAAGAGGTCGGAGGTTCAAGTCCTCCTGGGCCCACTGAAGGAGATCGATGAAGAAAATCACAGTTATCGTGGTGGTCGTCGCAACAGTAGCCGTAGGTTACGGTTTGCTGGCGCGTGACACGAAGCGAGATATCTGGGATGATGTTCATCGTCGCCTTTGACCTCACCGGTCACTAGGGGCCTTAGCTCAATTGGTAGAGCGCCTGCTTTGCAAGCAGGAGGTCGTGGGTTCGATTCCCACAGGCTCCACGCTAAGCCGTCACCTTCGGGTGGCGGCTTTCGTGCTTCTCGGGGGGTAACGCGCGCAACGCGAGCACTCCAACGACCGGGCCAGCAGCAAGGACCACGAGCGCGTACTTCCAATCGGTCGCGGCGGCAACCAACGGGACGATCTGGATGCTCGCAACGGTGAGGGCAAAGCCAATAGCCGTCTGGCCGGTGAGCGCCGTCCCTACGTGCTCTGCTTCCACGGACTCGGACAAGGCGGTCGAGAAGACACCGGAGTCGGCGATCACGGAGGCGCCCCACACCGCACACAGCGCTGTGAGCACAACGGCGGTGGCGTCAAACGCCACCGGAGACAACACGCAACACAGTCCACTCACCGTGAGCGCGGCGATCGCAGCCCGAGCTCGCCCAAACCGGTCCGCGGCCCAGCCCCCAATGAGGCAACCGGCCAGTCCGCCGAGCCCCATCGTGAGGAACACCATGACCTGGCCGGAGCCCGAGAACTGCGCGGACGAGTTAAGGACAAACACCGGGATCCACGTCCACAGCGCGTACAGCTCCCACATGTGGCCGAAGTACCCCAGGTTGATCAGCCGTGCTCGCCGGTTACGGAACATGTCGATGATGTAGCCCGGCTCCAGCTGGGTCCGGGAACGCGTGAGGTAGGGGCCCGGCCGGATGAACGTGAACGCGAGAGCCGCGCCCGTGAGCCCAATCAGCGCGGTGACCTGGAGCGTGGCCCGCCACGGCAAGTCTGCGAGTCCGCCGATGAGGTTCGGCAACGCTGAGCCGACAGTCAGCGCGCCAATGAGTAGACCCATCGATAGGCCGCGCCGGGCGGGAGGCGCCCACGACGCCATCAACTTCATGCCCACCGGGTAGACCCCCGCGAGGAAGACGCCCGTGAGGAAACGCAGCGCGATCATCACGCCCAGCCCGTCGGCAAACCACGCCAGGGCCGAGGTGCTCAGCGCAGCAATTGCCGCACTGGCCGCCAACAGCAGATGGGTCGGAATGCGGTCGGCGAGATTGGCGACTGTCGACAGCACCGCCCCCGTCACAAATCCCAATTGCACCGCTGCCGTCAGCCACACCGCCGCGGCAGAACTGATTGAGAAGTCCGCCTGGACGCTCGGCACCACCGCGGACACGGAAAACCAGACGGCAAGCGCCAAGACCTGCACCAGCGCAATGAGGCCGCGCTGCACCGCAGGCGAGGTCGGGGCAATCATGATGCGCCGCCGCTAAGACGCGACGTTCCAGATGACTGGGTTGGATGTGTAGGCGACGGCGGAGGCGTGAAAGGTGCCGCGATACTCGACCGCCGCGAGGGTGCTTCCCTCGCTGACCATCATGACGGCGCACCCGGTCGTCGATCCGGTGGCCTCGAGCTCGTCCACATCTGCAGGCTCACACGAGGGCGGAGCGCCCGTGAGTTCCGGGGCAGCGGCCTGGCCGCCATCAGTGTCAATGCCCGTGAACGTCGGCAACTCATCGAGGCTGAATCCATCGGGCACCGGCGTCCCCACGAGGTCGAGCGACACATGCACATATGAGGGGTGGAACCAGCCGTCCAGGCCGGCGTAGTCGGATTCGCTCAAGACCTCGGTCAGGTCGGAGATGTCACCCTCCGCGACCTCGTCGAGAGATACCTGGATCTTGAGTTCGGTCTCTGCGCCGCTGGCGCCCGTGGCAACGAGCGGCAGTACAAGGTCTGTTGATCCCTCGACGGCCGCGCCAGGCTCTGTGAGTGGTGCATCCGGGAGGGCCGATGCTGGGGCCGGGGTGGGTGAAGCCGTGACCGCTGGGTTGGAGCTAGGCCCCGAGGAGGTGGTTTGGGCAGGAGCCGAGGTGTCCGTCTCGTCACTGCCACCACCGCAACCGGCGAGTACGACCACCGCCACCACAGCGCTACTGGCGGCTGCTGTTCGCGGGTGAGCGAGCATCGGCCCTAAGCTCCCGAGAGTCAGCGGAAGGTCACGTCTCATGCCTGCCACTGTGCCACGCCGTCGCGCCGTGCCCAGACAGCCCCGCTGGCCCGCTACTCTGTCTCGCACGCGCACGAGCGCGCGACCGGCATGAGGAGGACCAGTGGCCAAGCTCTACTTCCGCTATGGCGCGATGAATTCGGGCAAGTCCACAATGCTTTTGCAAGCTGCGTACAACTATGAGGAACGCGCGCAATCCCCGGTGATCGTGAAGCCCGGCGTGGACACCAAGGCTGGCCGCAAGGTCTCGTCGCGTATCGGCCTTGAGCGTGAGGTCGACGCGATCATCGCGGGCGACGTGTTGCTTGAGGACGTGCTCGAGTCGGTTCGTCCTATCGCGGACACAGACGCCATCTTCATCGACGAGGCGCAGTTCCTGACGCCCGCCCAAGTCGACGAGGCGTTCACAATCGCCGTCACCCGGCGCGTGCCCGTCCTCGCCTATGGCCTCCGCAGCGACTTCCGCACGCGCGCCTTCCCTGGCTCTGCACGCCTGCTTGAGTTGGCGCACTCCATTGAGGAACTCAAGACCATCTGCCGTTGCGGCTCAAAGGCGATGATGAACGCCCGCCTGATCGACGGCGTCTTTGTGTCCGACGGCGCCCAGGTCGCAATCGACGGACAGGCAGCGGAATACGAGTCGCTGTGCGGCACGTGCTACATCGAGAAGGTCGGCCCGGTCAGCCACAACAGCTAGTTTTCGTGACCACGCCGGTGACGAAAGCACGACCACGGTGACGCTCCACTAAACCCTGGATGAAGGTCCGGCGACGATGGGGCTGAGTGGTCGTGGCGCGCGTGGCGAATCGGTTGACTCGGTGGTGTGAACGTCAAAGGCATCGCCCTCACTGTTCTTGCCGCCCTCACCGCTGTGGCGTGGCTCCCCCAACCGGCCGCTCAGGCCGCGACCTGGCCGCCGCCGGAGCCTTACCGGCACGATCCGCTGTGGCAGGTCTCCGAGATTGTGGCGAACTCCCCCAACGTGGGCGGGGGTGACGCGTACGAGTACGTGGAGATCCGTAACGCCTCGGATGGACCTCTCGCCTGGGACGACTTCCGCATGCGCTACGTCCGCCCGCTCGTCGACCTCACGACGGTGTGGGCCGCGCACTGGCCGACGTTGACGCCGGACGTAGTGGTCGAGCCCGGCGGCACCCTGGTGCTGTGGGTGCGCAACCCCGTCAACGACGGACTGACTGTCGCCGACTTCAACGCCGCGTATGGAAGTTCGTTGGTCGAGGGCGAGAACCTCGTGATGGTTGATGGGACCGGGTTGTCCAACAGTTCCCTGCGGGGAGTGGCGTTGTCGACCAAGTTTGGCGTGCAGCTCGCGCAGGCGTATTACAACGAGGACGGCAACGCCGATGCTGCGGTCAAGACGGGCGTTGGCGTTCACTTTGAGCCCACGGTCGAGCCGGGCGGGGTGCAAGAGCGCGTTGGGACCGCGACCCCATCCCCCGGTGTTGTGTCACAAGCGCATGCAGACCTGTCGCCCATTGCACAGCCGGAGCCGGGCGACGCCCCAGAGATTGTGGACGATGCCGGCCACCTGTTCACGCAGGGGCGCGGCGTGGAGATTGATGCGTGGGTCGGGGACGACGGGCTCGTCCACACTGCGGACATTGAGGTGTGGAGCGACATCGACCCCGAGCCCACCGTGTATCCGCTGACCGGGGAAGCGGTCGGAAGCCGCACCGTGCACCTCGGGGCCGCCGACACACTTGGGCGCAGTGAGATCTACTACCGCATCACGGCCTCCGACGGCACGCACAAGACGACCTCGGACACAGTGACCCTGACGTCGACACTTGATGAAGGGCCCTTGCGAATTGGGGGTGGGCACGATGGCCTGCCTCTGGGCGAGGATCTTGTGGTCCCCTTGTTCCCCCAGGCACTCACCCGGCACAGCGGGGACGTAGTCGCAGGCCAGACGCGACTTGTCGTGGGTGGAGACGTCTACCCGCCGCAGCACGGACTTGAGATCGACGGAGCCGAGGTCGATACGGAGCTGTCACTCGAACACGAGCCCTTCTTCGCCTTTGAGGCGACCCTGACGGACCCGTACTTCCGGAACGGGATCGTGATGGGTGACGACGTGTTGCATGTGTTCGACACGGGAACCTACAGCGAAGTGGAAACGGTCGAGACCCGCCTGCCACTGGACGATATCCGTCCTGGTCAGCCCGTCACCGTCAGCATCGTCGCCGGCACCAAGGCCGCGCCTGAAGTTGACGACTTCGAGGCCAATGATGACTTCATCGCGATGAACCCGCGCCTGGCTTTGCCGGACGGCCGCGTGCTGACGGCCCGGGGCTACAGCGAGGGCCAGCTGTTGCCTATGGGCGACGGCGCTCGGACGCTCGCGACGTATGAGGCGACCTTCGACATCCCCGACGATGCCTTCACTGCGGTCGCGCATGAGTGGGACACCACGGGCGTAGCGGACGGCCTGCACTCGGTTGTCTCTCGCAACGATGCCGGCGACACCGTGACCATGGACTTGGCCGTCGACAACACCGCCCCCGCGGTGGAGACGTCAATTGCGGACAGCGCGGTGGTGCGCGGAGAGGTCACTCTCGATGCCACCGTTACCGATGCGGAAGCCGGCGTGGACGTCGTCACGGCAGCTCTTGACGGCCGCGCGGTGCGCCTCCCGCTGGAGATCTCCTCGCTCACCGCGACGCCAGGTGCACACGACCTCACCGTGACGGCCACCGACGACGCCGGGAACGTCCGCACCGTGACGCGCGAGTTCACCGTCCCGGAAGAGCACCCCACGGTCGCGGAGGCCGCAACCGTGAGCGACGGCAACGACATGGTGCTCGAGGCCACCGTGGAGGACTCGTCAGGCGACACTCTGGACGTTGACTTTGCCCGTGGCGAGGCGCTCGCGGTCGGCGATGAGATTCAGGTGTTCGCGGGGACCACGAACTGGTCTGGAGATACCGAACGCACGGAGGCACGTGAACTTGCTGCGGGCGACCGCGCTGCGGTGACCAGCCCCGACGCACAGGTGGTGTCGACCACCAGCGACAGCGCGCTACCTTACGTCCTGCTCACCGCAGACGTCTCTGAAACGCAGGGAGATCAGCTGCGCCTCGTGTGGAACGGGACGGCCGAGCCCGATGCCCGCGTGACCCTCAGCCTCTTGGATCCGGATTCGGGTGAGTGGAGTCCCGTAGCCGCACACGTGACCGCCGCTGCAGATGAGGACATCACGCTTGAGGCCGTCGTGCCCGTCTCGCAGTGGGAGAGCGACGGCGAGGTTCGCGGCCTGGTGCAGCACACCGAAGGGTATGCCGGCGAGGACCACTCAACCCGAGCATCGGCCGTGACCCCCAACCACCCCGAGGACACCCCACGCTCCGAGTACGACTTCTCCCTCGCGTGGGAGTCGGACACCCAGTACTACAACGCCCGCCCGGACATCTACGACCGGCAGCTCTCCATTCACGACTACGTCCTCAACGTGCGCGAGGACATCAACCTTCAGTACCTCATTCACACGGGGGACATCGTGGACTGGTCCACCGACGATGAGCAGTGGGATAGGGCCGATGCTGCCTATACCCCGCTCGATGACGCGGGGCTTCCGTACGGGGTTCTGGCAGGCAACCACGATGTGGATCACCGCACGAATGACTATGGGCCGTTCTCCGAGTGGTTTGGCGACAACCGCTTTGCAGACAATCCCTGGTTTGGCGAGAGTCACCTCGACAACCGCGGCCACTACGACTTGGTCACGGCGGGCGGCATCGACTTCCTGTTCCTGTACATGGGGTGGGCGCCCGGCGATGAGCAGGTGGAGTGGATGAATGACGTGTTGAGCGCGTATCCGGAGCGCGTGGCTGTGGTGAGCCTGCACGAGTACATGCTCACGACTGGTGGCTTGGGCCCCGTGCCTCAGCAGATCTTCGACGAGGTGATTGCCACGCAACCCACTGTGAAGTTCGTGCTGTCGGGTCACTATCACGACGCCTACACGCGCCTCGATCACTTCGACGACGACGGCGACGGCGCTGACGACCGCACGGTCACGTCCATGTTGTTCGACTACCAGGACCTGCCCTATGGCGGACAGGGGTACCTGCGGCTCATGCACTTCGACAATGAGGCGGAGTCGATCCAGGTGCGCACGTACTCCGACTACCTCAGTGACTACACCGCGGTTCACACCGCACTCGATGACGTGAACCAGGACTTCGCAATTCCTTATGCGCAGGCCGGGATCACGGTGGCGCCCAAGGTGCTCACCACCGACTCGGTGTCCGTCGATGTGTTGTCGGACGAGGTCATTGCGAGCTTTGACCAGGTGGACGCCTCGACTTCTCTGAACGCCAGGTGGGACGAGGACGGGTCGTGGTACGTCCGGGCGACTGACCCTTACGGTGCGACGGCGGTGTCCGACGTCATTGATGGGCCTGGAGGGTCCGGAACCGTGTTGACGGCGTCCCGCGACTAGCGGCCGGCGTCGTCCCCGACCCAACCAAACGAGCGCTCGACGCCCTTGTCCCATTGGCGTTGCGCGGCGTCCCGGTCCTCGATCGCCGACTGCGGAACCCAGCGGCGATCCTCGGCCCACAACTGCCGCAACTGATCGAGGTCTTCCCAGAATCCCACTGCAAGGCCGGCAGCAAAGGCCGCGCCGAGGGCGGTGGTTTCCGAGACCGCTGGACGGACCACTGGGATGCCCAGAGCATCGGCCTGGATCTGCATCAGAAGGTCGTTGGCGACCATGCCGCCGTCGACCTTCAATTCAGTCAACTCACTGTCCACGTCCTGCGCCATCGCGCCAAGGACGTCGCGAGTTTGCATCGCCACGGACTCAAGCGCCGCGCGAGCAATGTGACTGTGATTCGTGAATCTCGTGATTCCGAGAATGGCGCCGCGAGCATCGGACCTCCAATGGGGCGCCAACAGGCCAGAGAATGCTGGAACCACTACGACGCCGCCGGTGTCCGGCACTTGTGAAGCGAGCGCCTCGACCTCGGACGCGGTAGAAATGATGCCGAGCGAGTCGCGCAGCCACTGGATGAGTGAGCCGGTCACCGCGATCGAGCCCTCGATCGCGTAGATGGGCTGCCCGGCCTCCAGGCTGTACGCGACCGTGGTGATGAGCCCGTGCTCCGAGAAGA
Source organism: Demequina flava (assembly GCF_000975035.1). Classification (GTDB taxonomy): domain Bacteria; phylum Actinomycetota; class Actinomycetes; order Actinomycetales; family Demequinaceae; genus Demequina; species Demequina flava. The sequence goes on from NZ_BBRA01000001.1 coordinate 1,138,529, forward strand.
CCGGCTCGGACCCAGTGTTGACCAGCACAAAGCTGCCCGTTCCGTACGTGCTCTTGGACTGGCCGGGGTCGAACGCCGCCTGGCCGAACGCGGCAGCCTGCTGGTCGCCCAAGATGCCCGTGATGGGCACGCCGCGGAGGAGACTGGATTCGGAAGCGCGGCCGAACGCATCCGACGAGGGGCGGATCTCAGGAAGCGCCTCGATGGGGATGTCGAAGAGTTCGAGCATGGTGGGGGACCACTCGCAGGTGCGCAGATCCATGAGGAGTGTTCGGGAGGCGTTGGTGACGTCGGTGGCGTGGACGCCACCTTCGGGCCCACCGGTGAGATTCCACAGCACCCAACTGTCTATGGTGCCAAGCATGAGTTGCCCGTCGCGAGCCAACTGCCGGCCGTTGGGGATCTCGTCGAGGAGCCACGCGAACTTTGAAGCGGAGAAGTAGGCGTCGAGCGGCAAACCGGTGATCGACACGAACCCGTCGCGACCGTGCTCGCGCGAGAGCTCGTCGATCTTGCCCTGAGTGCGGGTGTCTTGCCACACGATTGCGCGGTGCAGGGGCTGGCCGGTGGTCGGGTCCCACGCGACAACGGTCTCTCGCTGATTGGTGATGCCCACCGCGGCCAGGTCATGGCGGGTGATGTTGGCCTTCGCCATCGCGAACCCAACGGCCTCGCGCACGTTGGTCCAGATCTCCACTGGGTCGTGTTCCACCCAGCCGGGCGCGGGGAAGTGTTGCTCGTGTTCAAACTGCCCCGACGCAACAATCTGACCGCCTTCATCGAAGATGATGGCGCGAGTGCTGGTGGTGCCTTGATCAATGGACACGATGTAGGCCACGGGGGACTCCTTTGTGCTCGGGGACTGAAGTGAAACTACGACGTGCGGAGCGAGGCGTGCCACCGCAGTGCACGAACGTGCATCACCGGGCCTCCGCAAGCTTGCGCGCGAGAGCTTCGTCCACGACGAGGTCGGTGACGAGGCGCCCTTCAAGGGCTCCCCTCACGCCGGCGAACTTTTGTGCGCCCGATGCAATGCACATGCGCCGCGGGACGCGCCGCAGTGTTGCCAATCGCGGCCCGCTGCTGCGCGTGTTGAGCGTGATGTTGTCGCTGGAGCCGTCTGCACGGAAGAACACCGTGGCGACGTCTCCCACCACCTTGTCTTCCTTGAGGCTGCGATAGTCGGCCTGGCCTAGGTAGCCGCCAATGTAGACGTGACTGGGCACCTCTGAGAACGGTGACCCCACTCCGAACACGGCGATGTCCAGACGTGTTTGGAGCTCCAGGAGCCTGCGGATGCTCCGCTCGCGCCATAGGGCGTCACGCGTAGCGGGGTCGTCGAAGAACGCGGGGACCGGAAATTGCTGGACTCGGGCGCCAAAGGCCTGCCCGAACCGCTGCAAGATGTCTGAGGAGTACTCGATTCCCGTGCTTTGAGTGTTTCCGGCGCCGTTCATCTGGACGATGACGCTGTGGCGAGTGGGTCGGGACACCAGGTGACGGCTGACCACGCTCATGGTTGATCCCCAAGCGACACCGACGTTCATGTGGGAGTCCACGAACTCGCTCACAAGCCGGGCCGCGTTCATCGCCACGCGTTCAAGTCGCTCCACGTCCGTGAGCGTGTCCGGTGTGGGTACAACGTGCGCGCGGACGCCGTACCTGTCGCCCAACCTCTTCTCGGTGTCGCCCACGTGGTCGTCTGGAGCGGACACGTTGATCTCCACGATGCCGCTGTCGCGGGCGTGGGTCAGCAGACGTGACACGGAACTGCGGGAGACCGACAGCTCGCGGGCAATCGTGTCCATGGTCTGGTCCTGCACGTAATACAACTGTGCGGCCCTCAGCGCCTGTCGCGTTCGCCGGCCCTCTGAACTGAAATCTTCCACAGCGACCTCCCGTTGCACGTTTGTGCAGTCGCATTGCGCGGCGGTGCACTGGGAGAGATTCTAGCCACAGTGATCCGACGAGGAGGAAAGATGATCGACACGCCGGCCGTGCCCGATGCGACCGCAGTGGCACAACGCTTGGACTTGGGTGCCGTAAAGAAGACCCAGGTAGTGGTGATTGGCGGTGGCATCAACGGCGCCGCGACTTTCCGCGACCTCGCGTTGCAGGGCATCGACGTTGTGCTGATCGAGCGCAACGATTTCTCCTCCGGCGCATCGGCGGCATCGAGCCACATGGTGCACGGCGGCTTGCGTTACCTCGAGAACGGGGAGTTGCGCCTGGTCCAGGAGTCAGTCCGGGAACGCAACGCGCTGCTGATGACCGCCCCGCACCACGTGAAGCCACTCGCGACGACGATCCCGCTGCGCAAGACCTGGAGCGGCGCGATCGCAGCGCCATTGCGTGTACTGCGCCATAAGCCGGGCAACAGCGGCACCGAGCGCGGCGCGATTCTGGCGAAGCTTGGCCTGATGATGTACGACTCGTACTCGCGTCGGAACGGCTCCGTGCCCGCGCACGTGATGGAGCGCCGCTCGTCATTCGAGGACAAGTTCCCGGACTTTGCGCCAGATATCTCTTGGGCTGCGACGTACTACGACGCTTCGGTCGGCCAGCCCGAGCGGGTTGCCATGGACCTCATTCTTGATGGTGTGAATGCCCACGCGGGCGCGCACGCGGTCAACTATGTGGAGGCGACGGGCCTCGACGACGGGGTGGTGCGCTACCGCGACGGAATCTCCGGCTCCGAAGGTTCGATCGAGGCAGACGTGATCGTCAACGCCAGCGGACCATGGACTGACCTCACCAATGCCTCCTTCGGGCAACCATCCGAATACATGGGCGGCACCAAGGGCTCGCACATCGTGGTGGACTCGCCTGAACTGCTGGACGCCACCCATGGTCACGAGATCTTCTTTGAGCACCCCGACGGCCGCATCGTGCTCATCTACCCGCTGCACGGGCGAGTCATGATCGGCACCACCGACATTCCGGTTGATCCGCGCGAGCCAGCTGTCTGCACTCCGGAGGAGGTGGAGTACTTCCTGGATCTCGTGGGACTGGTGTTCCCTGACATTCCGGTGGCGCAGGACCAGATTGTGTACAAGTTCTCTGGCATCAGGCCCTTGCCCAAGGCGGAAGACTCCGCACCCGGAGTCGTGTCACGTGACTATCGCCTGGAGCAGGAGACTTCCGGTGACGCGCACGTCATCAGCATTGTGGGCGGAAAGTGGACAACCTTCCGCGCCCTCGGTGAGCGCGTGACGGATGAGGTCTTGCCTCTACTTGGCGCAACTCGCAAGCGCTCGACGCTGCGTGAGTGGATCGGTGGGGGGCGGGGCTACCCCAAAACCCCCGGCGAGATGGCTGCCTGGCGGGATCGCAACATCCCAGGACTCGATGACCGCCGGCGTAACACATTGTTCGAGCGCTACGGCACCCGGGCGCGCGACGTCGCGCAGTTCATTGCGGCCGGGCCCGACGTGGACATTGAAGGAACTGACCTCAGCACTGCCGAAGTGCGTTTCCTTGTCCACGTCGAACACGCCGTCCGTGTGGCTGACGTGATCCAACGCAGGACTACGTCGGCATTCCGGGGAGGACTGACTGCGAAGGCGGTCCGCGATGTTGCAGATGCCATGGCCCCGGCGCTCGGGTGGAGCGAAGAAGAGACCGCGAAACAGGCCCAAACCTGCATGGATGTGCTGGAAAGTGCACACGGCGTGGCCTGGAATCACACCTCCCAGGAGGTGTAGCGCGCACGTTTGTGCAGTTTCGCTGAAACTGCGACCAGGTATTGCGGGAGCACCATAAGGTTCCCAGCGAAGAGTGCGTCTTGGGCGCACGGTTAGTCCCCCAACAAAGGAGTTGACCCTCATGAGTACCCCTGTCCTCAGGCGCAACGGATTCTGGTTTGCCGTTGCCCTCATCATCTGTCTGGTGTCGGCCATCGGCGCCGCCACGGTCCAGAGTGACCGCGGCAACGTCGATATCAAGGACATGCAGTGGGAGACGTCATCCGGCCGGATGCTCAATGCGCTGCTGTTCCGTCCCGACACCGCGACCGCGGACACACCCGCCCCTGCCGTCGTCGTGAGTCACGGCTGGTGGAACAACCGCGAGATGCAGGACGCGAACTACACCGAGCTTGCACGCCGCGGCTATGTCGTGGTCTCGATCGACATGTACGGACACGGCAACTCAGATCCCCTTCCGTCTGAGGAGATCGCAGTCAACGGCACCGGCATGTACGACGCCGTGCAACTGGTCGCCGACCTTCCCTACGTCGACACCGAGCGCATTGGTGTCGAGGGTCACTCCAACGGAGCCCGTGCCGCTAACTTCTCCATCGGGATCGACAACACGGTTGAGACGCCCTTGATCGCAGCAGCGTTCCTGGTCGACAACGAAGCGTTCTACACGGACTCTGCCAATGACAACGCGTACTTCAACTACTACGGCTCCCGCGATGTGGGCCTGGTGGCCGACCAGTACGACGAGTTCTTCTTCCGTAGTTACTCCCCTGAGGGCGAGGCGCTCACACCACCCCGGGACTTCGCGACGACCCCGAACGCGCAGTCGTTCTTGCACTTCGGAGCAGATCCTTCGACGTTCGACGACGTGCGTGAGCCGGGCGAGTACTACTCGCAGGATGTCGACGGCGAAGAGGCAGTCCGTGTTCTGTACACGCCCAACGAGATTCACCCGTGGTCCACTGTCTCCGCGACGACCGTGGGCTCGATGCTCGAGTTCTTCGAAACCACGCTTGGCGCGCCTGACACCATTGCCCCCGATGACCAGGTCTGGCAGACCAAGGAGTTCTTCAACGCTCTGGGCCTGATCGGCTTTGGAATGTTCCTCGTGACCTTCACAAAGGTTCTGCTGCGTACCCCCTTCTTCGCGACGTTGCGCGTCAAGGAAGTCAAGAAGGCCGTGGCGCTCGACAAGGCAGGACACGGGTGGTTCTGGGGCGGTCTGGTATTCCTCGCGATCGTCTCCGCTTGGAGCTACGTGTGGCTGAGCAACCGTGAAGGCCTGTCTGGAACGGTGTTCAATGCCGCGCCATCCTTCTGGCCGCAGGGTGCGGTGTTCTTCATCGCGTTGTGGGCGGCGATCAACGGTGTAGTTGCGCTCGCACTCATGACGGTGATCTACCTGGTCCGAGTTCGGAAGCAAGGCACCTCCCTGCGGGACCTCGGTGTCCTTCCGGGCTGGGGTGCTGCTGGCAAGACCATCCTGCTGGGAATCGCGACGACTGCCGCCGCCTTCACCGTGGTCTTCATCGTGGACTACTTCTTCAAGACGGACTTCCGCTACTGGGTCCTGGCCGTCAAGTGGTTCCCGGCAGACAAGATCGGCTACGCGCTCTACGTCATCCCGCTGTTCCTGATCTACTTCATCGGAAACTCGATCGCCGTCAATGCCTTCAGCCGCTTCACGCTCTTCGGCAAGGAATGGGTCAACACGGCGGTCCTGGCACTGTTCAACGCCATGGGCCCCCTGGTGTTGGTCATTTGGCAGTACTCGACCTTCTTCTCCACGGGCTATCTCACGGACCAGTTGGGCGGAATCTTCAGCATCTGGCTGTTCCCAACCCTGGTGTTGCTCCCCGTCGCGGCGATCATCTCGCGCAAGCTCTACCGCGAGACGAACAACCCATACATCGGCGGCATCATCATGGCCCTGGTGGTGGCGCTAATCTCGTCGTCCAACACGCTCGTGACGACGTTCTAGAGGCCGCTGGCGGGCGCCCGACCGGGGCGCCCGCCAGCAACCTCACTGGGTCGGAGGCCCCAGCCGGACAACTCCATGGGTGTCCGATGACCTCAGACACAACGAGGCCCCGCAGCATATGTGCTGCGGGGCCTCGTCAGTTGAGCGGCGCTCAGGCCGCTAATTGGCTTACTTGCCGGACTTCTTCGAGGAGTCGCCCTTAGCGGTTGACTTCTTCTCTGCGGGGGTCTCGCCGGTCTCGTCCGAGCCGCCCTCGTCTTCCCACACGTCCTCGGCGTCATCGATCACGTCGACGGCAGCGTTGGTAGCACGCGAGCGAGCGGTGTCCACGGAGGACTTCACCTTCTCGGTCTCGGAGTCGAGCGTCGAACGCACCTTGTTCACTGCGTCGTCCGTCTGCGACTTGACCTTGTTCACTGCGTCGTCCGTCTGTGCCTTGACCTTGTCTAGCGCGGGGCCAGCCTGCTCCTTGACCTTGTCGATCGTGGGGCCGGCCTTCTCAAGGGCGTCCTTGCTGAGCACGGTCGCCTTGTCTGCGCCCTGCTTGGCGGCACCGGTCACGGTGTCGACGGCCTTGTTGACGCCATCGCGAACCTTTTGCGTGAGGTCGGGGTCGGTCTCAAGCTCCCACTCGTCGTCCTCGCCAGCCCAGGCGTCGCGGCCCGGGTCGCGACGTGCCCAAACCACCAGCGCGGCGGTGCCGGCAGCGACCAGCGCTCCAGCGATGACGACCTTGCCGAACCCGCTCTTCTTCTTGGGCTCCTCGGCAGCGCTCTCCACGGCACCAATCACCGCGGGAATGGCAGCGCCAACAATGGCGGCGTGCGCAATGTCGGTCCACTCCTGAGCCTTGAGGCCAGCGCGGCGGACATAGGGGCTCGCCTTACGTGCGCCCTGGTGATAGGCCGTTTGTGCCTTGGGGGCGGCCCAGTCCTTCGCGTTCTTGACCTGGGGGCCAGCCCATTCCTTGGCGGTTCGCACCTGAGGCCCGGCCCAGTCCTGCGCGCGCTTAGCGGCGGCCTTGGCCGACCCTGAAGCATCCTTAGCCGCAGCCTTGGCCTTCTTGGCTGCGTCCTGCGCCTGGGCGCGATACTTGTCGGTGTCGGTGATGTTCTGAAGTTCCTTCTTCTTACGTCCCACGAGTCGCCTCCGTCTAATAACCAGGTGTATTCCTGTCGTCCATCTTGTCACCTACTGTGTTTGAACGCGATACCCGTGTGACAATGTTCCCTATGATCGCAACTCTTGAAACAACTGAAGGCGACATTCGCATCGAACTGATGCCCAATGACGCTCCCGCAACCGTCAAGAACTTCGTGGGCCTCGCCACTGGCGAGAAGGAGTGGACGAACCCCCAGACCGGCGAGAAGAGCACCGAGCCCTTCTACAACGGCCTCGTGTTCCACCGCATCATCGAAGGCTTCATGATCCAGGGTGGCTGCCCGCTCGGCACCGGCACCGGTGGTCCCGGCTTCACCTTCGACGACGAGATCCACCCCAACAACAACTTCTCCGAGCCCTACATGCTCGCGATGGCCAACGCTGGCAAGCGCCAGAACCCCATCACGGGTCAGCCTGCAGGCACCAACGGCTCGCAGTTCTTCATCACCGTGGGCGCCACGCCGCACCTGAACCAGGGCCACACCCTGTTCGGCAAGGTTGCGGACGAGGAGTCGAAGGCTGTCGTCGACAAGATCGCGACAACCGCCACGGACGGCCGTGACCGTCCCCTCGAGGACATCATGATCACCGCGGTGACCATCTCCTAACTCTCTTCACATGAGCACACCCGCGCAGGGCTCCGCGCCCACCTGCCCGCGTCACCCTGATCGCGTCGCCTACGTTCGTTGCCAACGCTGCGAACGGCCGACGTGCCCCGAGTGCCAGCGGCCAGCTGCTGTCGGAGTGCTCTGCGTGGATTGCCTGAAGCAGGCTCAAGCCCAGGCGCGGCCCATCCGGTCGCGCCTGGGCTTCACCATGTCTGCGGGACCGCCCATCGCTACGTATGTGTTGATGGCGGTCAACATCGGACTCTTCATCCTTGGGCCGATGCTGATCGGCAGTGCGTGGGAGGGGTACCTCGGTCTGTGGCCGGGTTACACCGCGGAGTTGGGCGCCGCCTACGCCGACGTCGGCAACGAGTGGTACCGCTGGATTACGGCAGGCTTCGTGCAGTTCAGCTGGATGCACTTGCTCTTCAACATGCTCGCGCTGTGGCAACTGGGCCAGGTGCTCGAGCCTGCGCTGGGGCGTGTGCGATTTCTGGTGCTCTACTTCGGATCCCTGCTGGGTTCCTCGGCCGGCGTCATGCTGCTCGCCGACTCGGGCGTTCACGGCGGTGCCTCTGGCGCCATCTTCGGCCTCATCGCGGCCTACGGCGTGATCCTCAAACGCATGAACCTCCCCGTGACGCAGGTGGTGGTGATCGCCGCGATCTTCATCGGCGCTCCACTGCTGGGCATCATGTCGGGGGTGTCGTGGGAGGGCCACCTCGGCGGTGCCGTGGTGGGACTCGTCATCATGCTGGCGATGTTCCGGGGCGTGGACAAGCGCGAGGCAGCTCAGCGCCGCTAAGTCCCCGGCGTGCGCCCCTGTGCATGGCGGGCGGGGTTATCCACAGTTCCCCGAGCCCGATTGTCACATCTGTCACACACGTCACATCGACGGCGACTCGGGCGACCGGTCGAGGTAGATGAGCAGGGTTATCCCCAGATGACCTGTGGATAACCCTGGGGATATGTGAATGACACGGGTGTAGTTATCCCCACCGTTATCCCCATCGGGGGATAACTACATGGGTGTAACTCCGTGGCGTGGCGCTATTTCCAGCGCGTCAGCACCACCATGCCGCCACCCAGGAAGACAAAGCCGATCAGCAGGTTGTAGTTGCCGATGGGCAGCGGGTAGTTCGCGGCGGTGATGTAGTACACGACAATCCAGGCGAGACCGAAGATCAGCAAGCTGACGGCGGTCGGAACCAGCCACTTGGGGTTGTCCGACTGCGGCTTGCCCAGATTTCGGGGCGCCTTGTAGACGTCCTTGTCGCGCTTCTTCGAGACGGCCACGCTGCTACTCCGATGTCGTTGGTGCCCGCGATGTGCGGGAGGTGCTGCCACTAGCGTACCTAAGCCCAAGCATCGGCCCTAGCGAGGTCACTTTGGCGCCCGCTCCACAAGGCTTAACAGGTCGCGTAATGTAAAGGCACGATGAGTGTCCCGACAGACCTGAAGCCCGCCGAGCACCCGCCCTCTCACGCGCGCACGCGCACTGGCGTCAGTGTTGTCGGCATCCTGGGCGAGCTGCTGATAGCCGCCGGGGTGCTGCTGGGCCTGTTCGTGGTGTGGCAGCTGTTCTACACGGACGTCCAGGGTGAGCGCGAGCAAGCGGAAATCGTCGACAACCTTGAATGGGCCGAGGACCCTGTGGCGCCGGCGGATGTCGAAACGACCGACGTCCAGCTGATCCCGGACGACCTCAAGGTCACCGATGAGGACCCCGAGACCTCGCCCACGCCAGACTTCACGGAGACGTTCGCGACCATGATGGTGCCGCGCTGGGGCGACGACTACGTCAAGCCCGTGTCCGAAGGTGTGACGCGCCCCGACGTGCTGGACCCGCTGGGAATCGGCCACTATCCCGAGACCGCGATGCCGGGCGAGGCGGGCAACTTCGCGCTCGCCGCCCACCGCACCACGTACGGCAAGCCGTTCAATCAGGTGGACATCCTCGAAGTGGGCGACAAGCTGATCGTCCAAACCGAAGACATCTGGGCGGTCTATTCCGTGACGTCCTGGGAGATCGTCCAGCCTGAGGAGTACGACGTCGTCGCACCGACTCCGCGCGAGCCGGAGGCCGGCGTGACGGACCGCTTCATCACCCTGACTACTTGCCACCCGCTGTACTCGGCCGCCGAGCGTTGGATTGTGTACGGGGAGATGGACTACTGGGCTCCCGTAGGACATGGTGTGCCCGCAGAACTCGTGGAGGTGCCCGCATGATCTCGTCGTGGATCTGGTCCCACCTGCCTGGACCGGCCATCGTGAAGCTGCTGATCCTGCTGATCGTGCTAGCGGCGTTGGTCCTGGTGCTGTTTGAATGGGTATTCCCCTGGGTGTCGGAGTCCCTCCCCATTCAGGATCCGACCATCGCGGAGGAAACATGACGCGCATCCTCGTCATCGACAACTACGACTCGTTCGTCTACACGATCGTCGGCTACCTGCGTCAGATGGGCGCAGAGACCACCGTCGTGCGCAACGATGCCGTGGTGGACGCCGGTCCGCTCGACGACTACGACGGCGTGCTGGTGTCACCTGGACCGGGCACGCCTGCTGAGGCCGGCTCCTCCAACGACGTGATCCGCGAGTGTGCCCGCACCGGCACCCCCATGCTGGGCATCTGCCTCGGGCACCAGGCCCTTGCCGAGGTGTACGGCGGCGTTGTGAGCCACGCACCGGAGCTCATGCACGGCAAGACCTCCGCGGTCAGCCACCACGAAGACTCCGTTCTTGTCGGGCTTCCCTCCCCCTTCACCGCGACGCGCTATCACTCGCTCGCCGTCGAGGAGGACACCGTCGCGGCCGACCTCGAGGTCACCGCGCGCACCGACAACGGCATCATCATGGGCCTCAAGCACAAGGACCTGCCGCTCCACGGCGTGCAGTTTCACCCCGAGTCCGTTCTGACCGAGGGCGGTCACCGCCTCTTGGCCAACTGGCTTGAGGTGTGCGGGATGCCCGATGCCGAGGGTCGGTCCGCTGGCCTGTCGCCCCTCGTACGGGGCTAGGTCACGAAGCGAGCGCTGTCAGAGCCAGCCGTTCCACACGACGATTAACAGCATCGTCACGAGGAAACCGACGGGCTGATTGAGCCATAGGAACGTGCGCCAGCCCCGGTTGGCGGCCTCGCACGTGTCGTCGGTGACGTTCCACCAGCGCGAAGTCGATGCAACGTAGGCAAGCGGAAGCGCCGCGGCAAGCAGTCCCGGCCAGGGCAGGAACAGCAAGATGGCCGATGCCGCGAGATACAGCGCTACAGCCAGCCGCACCGTTGCGCGCGCGCCGATGACGGTCGCCACTGAACCGATCCCGCCAGCGCGGTCCGCCCGCACATCCTGCACGGCTCCGAACGCATGTGACGCCATGCCCCACAGCACGAAAGCGGCCCAGACCGGCCACACGCCCGCGGCGGTGAGCGAGACGTCGGCGAGGACGAGCGCGTAGATCAGGGGACCGGCGAAGTGCAGGGCAGAGGTGAGCGAGTCGAGGAACGGCTTCTCCTTGAACCGCAACCCCGGTGCCGAGTAGGCGATGACACCGAACACGACCAGTACCAAGGTGATACCCGCTGCGACATCTCCCACCCACAGCAGCCACGCCATGAATGGCAGCACGGTGACGGCGCAGGCGATGAGAATCGCGCGGTGGACGCGCTTGGCCTGCGCACGGTCGCGCACCACGTCCCCTTCAACCCCGCCCTTGCGCGGGTTCGCGAGGTCGGACTCGTAGTCGAAGACGTCGTTGATCCCGTACATCAGCAGGTTGTAGGGAATGAGGAAGAACAGTGTGCCGACGATGAGTGTGGCATCCACTTCCCGGGTTGCCATGAGGTAGCCGGCGGCGAAGGGGAAAGCCGTGTTGATCCAGCTAATGGGCCGCGAAGACTTGACCACGGACATCACGAGAGAGGTCGTCATGATGTCTCACTTCCGTGAGGGTCAGCGGTGCCATCGGGCCGATGCCGTGGTCGCCACCCGCCGAGCAGTTCCCAGATCGTGGGCACCAGTAGGACAGCGCCGAGAGCGTAGGCGAGGTCCTCGATAGGCGCGATCGGCATCGTGACGCCGGAGATCAGTGACTCGTCGTAGTCCACGATCCCGACTCCCACAATGATGTTGTCGAAGACCACCGTCAGGGCAATGAGCGCCAACGCGGTGAGCACGAGCGGCCGCCGCGGGAGATGTCGCAGCACCGGCAGACAACAAACAGCGAGTAGCGCGAGAACCACGACGGAGAGAACGACGTAGGTCATGCCTTCTCTCCTCGCTTGGCGAACGCCCGCCACAGCAGCAGGGTCTGGTAGGTCAGGAGGACCAGGAAGAACACTTCTTCAAGTGGCACCTCGGGAGCAACCGTGATGCCTGATAGGTACTCGGCGTCGCCAATGAAGAAGATGCCAAGGCCCACGCCGATCAAGTCCCAGACCAGGAAGAACACGACCGCGATCCCGACGGTGACAAGAGCGCGGCGCGGCTGCTCAAAGGCGGCCACGCGGTAACGCCAGTCGAGTGTTGCCAGGCCCGCGAGGCTCACCACGAGGGCGATGAGGTAGAGCCAGGACGTCATCGGCCGGCCTCAGGCCTGGACTCAGGAGACGAGTGTGACCCAGCCGCATTCCCGCCCAAAGCACGCGCGATCTGGCCAAGAGTGCCGCCCCGTCGCGACCGCGCAAGGTAGCCCTGAGGCAACGGCGCCTGCAGTGGCGAAGCGTCCGTGGCGCCAAGGAGTCGCTTGGCGACGAGCTCCGCGGAGATGAGGCAGATGGGCACGCCGATCCCCGGCACCGTCGAGGAGCCTGCGTAAAGGAGGTTGGGAACCGCGCCCGAGACGTTGGCGGGACGGAACATCGCCGACTGCCGCAGACTGTGTTCAAGCCCCAGCGCGCCGCCCTGCCACGCATTGAGTTCGGATGCGAAGTAGTGCGGCGTGAGCACCTTCTTCACCGAGGTGCGGCGACGCAGCTCGGGAATCTGCGCCCACTGACCGACCTGATCGAGGTAGCGCCCAATGTGTTGGTCCAAGTCCGCGCGGGAGCCCGCGTCCGCGCCCAGCGCCGGATCAGCGGGGAAGGGCACCAACATCACGAGGTTCTCGTGTCCGGGGGGCGCGGTGTCATCGGTTGCAGACGTTCGTGAAACGTAGATCGACGCCGGTTGCGGCACGGCGCCACGGTCCATGATGTCCGAGAAGTTCTTCTCCCAATCGCGCGTGAAGAGCAGGGTGTGGTGCTCCAGTTCAGGCAGTTCTCCCTCCACGCCCGCCATGACGAGAAGCGCGCTGATACCTGGGCGTTTCGAGCTCCACGTGCGTTCGGGCCGCGACTGGAACTGGCGCTCAAGCAACGCTGTCTCCGTGTGGTGCATATCTGCGCCGGAAACCACGGCATCGGCCCTTAGCACTGAACCATCCTGCAGTCGCACACCCGTTGCGCGCCCCCGATGAACAATGATCTGTTCAACCGACGCCCCGGTCCGGATGCGAACGCCCTCCTCCTGCGCCACGCGGGCAAGGGCCTCGATCACCGCGTACATGCCCCCGCGCGGGTAGCTGACGCCCTCGATGAGGTCGAGGTGGCTCATGAGCGAGAACAGGCTTGGGAGGCGATCCGGCGTTGAGCCAAGGAACACGGCGTGAAAGGCCAAGATCTGGCGCAGCCGTGGATCTGCAACCTTGTCCGCGATCGCGTCGCCGAGCGGGCGGGTCAGCAGTCCGGCAAGTTCAGGCAGGCGCCGGGCCGTCGCGGCGTCCAGCGAGCGGGTGGGCTTTTCGAAGGTCGTGTACAGGAACCGGTCCAGTGCCAGGCGGTACCGCTCCCCCGCCGCATCTGCGTAGGCACGCATCGCGTCGCCATCGCCGGGGCTGAGGTCGTTGAACGCGGCCCAGTTGCGCGCGGCGTCAGCGCTGACATCGAGGGCCGATGCTGGCTCGCCCTGTCCTTCAAAGAACACGCGGTAGCGGGGGTCGAGGTCGATGAGGTCGAGCTCGTCGTTGACGTCCCGGCCAAGCAGGTCAAAGAAGTGCTCGAATGCGTCCCGCATCAGGTACCACGACGGCCCCGTGTCGAAGGTGAAGCCGTCGATCTCGAGCCGTCCGGCGCGGCCGCCCACTTGCTCTTGCTGTTCGACCAGCGTGACATCCGCGCCACCACGCGCCAGGAGGGCGGCGGTGGCGAGGCCGGAAACGCCGCCGCCGATGACGACGACGCGACCGTTCACGCGCGCTCCTTGCGCACTGCGGCGAGCGTGCGGGCGGTGATGGAGACCTTCACGCGGCGCGGCACGCTCACGCGGGTAGAGGTCAGGGCCGATGCCTGGGTCGCCTCGATGCGGTCCAGTAGCTCCTCGTAGATGGCCAGGGTGGAGGCGACCGATGCGTGCGCTCGCGGCGGTAGGGCGGGGAGGGTGGCCTTCGCGAGGGTGAGGTCGGCGCGGCAGCCCTGGGTGAGTGTCGCGATGTCGGCGTCGGTGAGGGTGTCCAGCGACAGCCCCGGAAAGTAGACACGGCCGCGCGAGGCTAGGTCGGCTCCCAGATCGCGCAGGAAGTTGATCTTTTGGTAGGCGGAGCCCAGTGCGCGGGCGCCGGCACGGACATCCTCGGGCGGGGAGGCGGGACCGTTGCCGTCGCCATCGCCGTCACCATCGGCGAGGAAGACGGCCAGGCACATCTCGCCGATCACCTCAGCGGACCCGTAGACGTACCGGTCGAACGAGGCCTGATCGTGCTCCGTCTCAGTGAGATCCATCCGCATGGACTCAAAGAATGGGTCGACCAGGTCGTGCCCAATCCCGACGGCCGCCGCAGTGACGCCGAAAGCGTGCGCGATGACGTCCGAACAGAACTTGCCGTCGAGGGCTCGTGCCACCTGCGCCTCGAAGCCGGCAAGGACCTCGCCCGCATCGGCCCCTTGGTAGGTGTCGACGATCTCATCGGCAACGCGCACCATCGCGTAGATCGACGCGATGTGGGTGCGCATGGCGGGCGTCAGCAGCCGCGCTCCGAGCCCAAAACTGGAGGAGTACTTGCGGATCACCTGGGCTGCTGCAGCCTGACACGCCTCGTCATAGAGCGCGAGCGACGTCTCGTTCGTGTGGTGGACCTCTCGGCTGACCTGACTCACGAGGCGCGTCCCTGTAGTTCATCGATCAATCGGACCAAGTACCCGCTAAGCGGCGCAGGTATGCGCTCGGCGGCAATGCGTGAAGCTTCCTTGCCCCGGCGGCGAGCTAGGCGGAGTGCGGCCTTGCGCGCGCCGGTGTCTTCCAGGACCGTGCGCACTTGTGCCGCGCCTTTCTCGGTGAGGTGAGGATCGCCGAGGTGCGCTTCCAGAACCGCCTTTTGGGCAGCATCGGCCCTCTCGAAGCCCAGGCGCATGAGTTCGGTGCGCTTGCCCGAACGCAGGTCGGACAGGGTCGACTTGCCAATGACGTCGGCCGAGCCAAACACGCCTAGGTCATCGTCGATCAACTGGAATGACACACCCAATGCGATTCCGAGCCGCTCCAGGTGGCTCTCCATCGTCGGATCCGCGCCCGCGAGCTTTGCCCCTGCCAGCAGTGGAACCACACAGGAGTACCAGGCGGTCTTCAGCGCTGACACCATGATGGGATCAGACTGTTCCACGGGAAGAATGTCGCCGTAGACGTCGAGGAGTTCGCCGGCAATCGTGGCGCGAATCGCGCGCGTCACAAGGTCAAGGCACGCGACACGGTGGTGAGCGGGAAGCGCGGAGCGAATGATGAGGTCATATGCGCCGGAGATTGCGAGGTCGCCCCCCAGCAGGGCGGCAGCCATTACTTGGTCATCGACCTTGTCCTCAGGCAGGGTCGATGCGGCAAGATCTGACCGCCGCAGTCCAGCAATATTGGCTCGCCCGCGACGCACTTCGTCGTGATCGAGAATGTCGTCGTGGACAAGCATGGCTGTGTGGAGCATCTCCATCGCAGCCGCAACTGGGACCGCCGGAGTGGGCTCGTCACCGCTCAGGCCCACATACGCGGCGAGAGTCAACTGTGGCCGCAGGTTTTTCCCGCCGATGAATTGGGCGCCAAGGTGGTCCCACAAACGTGCATAGTCAGGGGCCGCGTGCGGGATAGCCGTACGGGCCTGGGAGACATGCTCAACTAGAGCGGCGTCAACGGCAGGCATCTGTCGCAACACGACTTCGTGAAGAGTCTCGCCGGTGAGCAACGGGGTCATAGTGCCCATGAGAACCCTCCTGATCCTGACGATATTCCCTTATGAAACCAGGAAGAGCGTGGCTCGTGCGGCATGTCACCGCGCGAGCCACGCTCTTGGCTTGGGCGCCCAGGCCTCTCGGCCTGTGGCGCTACGGTGTTGGTGACGGGTTCGCGCCGCCGCCCGTGGGGGTGGGGTTCGGATCGGGATCCGGCTCCGCGCCCTGCGACAGCACCAGGGTCACCGTGGTGTCAGGCGCGACCTCGGTCCCCGGGTTCGGGTTCTGCGAAATTACGGAACCGTTCGGGATGTTGTCCGAGTACTGCGGGCTGCCGTACGTGAAGTTCAGTCCTGCAGTGCCCAACTCGCGCTCGGCATCGGCCTGACTACGACCGGTCACGTCAGGAACGCTCACGAACGACGGCGCGACGGCCACGTCCAACTCGACGGTGCTGCCCTGTTCAACGGTTCCCGCGCCGGGGCTCTGGTCAAGGACCGTGCCCTCAGACTCGGAGTCGTCCTCGACGTCGTTGATCGACGGAGTGAGGCCAAGCTCGTTGAGTGTGGAGCGAGCATCGTCCTCGTGCATGCCGACCAGGTCCGGAAGCTCAACCTCGCCGCTCGAGATGAACAGCGTGATCTCGGTGTCAGGGGCAACCTCTTCGCCCTCGGCGGGATCGGTCTCGATGACGCGACCAGCCTCTAGCTCGGGGTCGTCGACCTCTTCGACGTCGCCCACTTGGAGCCCGGCGTCCTCGATCTCGAGGCGCGCACGGTCCTGAGTGAGGCCGCGAACCGAAGGAACCTCAACGGCGTCAGGACCTGAGGAGACGAACAGGATGACCGTCGGAGGACCAGTGTCTGCAGAGACCGCGACGCGGCCGCTGGCGGACAGCGCGAGGGCTTCCGCCTCAGGCTCTGTGGTCCATTCCAGCTCGGTGCCCACGTCGGGGTCGGTGCGGGTGACCAGGCCCTCCTCTTGCTCCGTGCTGGTCTCTTGCTGCGTGTCGACCACGAAGCCGAGGTCCTCAAGCGTGGAGCGTGCCTCGGCTTCTTCCAGCCCCACGACATCGGGGATGGTTGCCGTCACGGTTTCGGGTTCCTCGTCACCGCCACCTGACAGCAGAATCCACAGCAGCAAGATGATGGCCAGCAGGGCCGCTCCACCGAGCGACCACCACAAGATCTTCTTGTTGTTGCCCTCGTCCTCGAGCTCCTGCTCGTTCTGGACGGCCACAGGCGACGTCTGCGGTGGCGGCACAGTTCCGCCCGCGGGGCTCGAAGCCGAGGCTCCGGTGGTGCCCCACTGCTGAGCGCCGGCCGGCATTACCTCGGTCGCGCCGGAAGCGGGACCTGCCGACTGCGCGGGCATCGCCTGCGTGGGCTGGTCTTCGATCTCTTCCTTCGACATGTTCGCCGCAGCCATGCCTGCTGCAGCACCCACGGCACCCGCACCCAGCACGGCACCCGCGACGGGAATCGAGCCGGTCGTAGCGTCCACAGGCGCTCCGCCCTGGACAGCGCGGAGGTCAGAGAGGAACTCCTGTGCCGTCGAGTAGCGGGCGTCACGGCTCTTGGCGAGCGAGCGCAGGACCACCTGGTCAAGTTCCGTGGGAACGTCGGAGGCGAACTGCGAGGGAGCGGGCGGCTCCTCGCGCACGTGCTGGTAAGCGACGGACACGGGGGAGTCGCCAATGAACGGCGGGCGGCCCGTGAGGAGTTCAAACAGCAGGCAACCCGCGGAGTACAGGTCCGAGCGCGCGTCAACAGTCTCGCCACGCGCCTGCTCAGGCGACAGGTACTGAGCTGTACCCACGACTGCCTGCGTCTGCGTCATGGTGTTGCCAGCATCGGCCAGTGCCCTGGCAATACCGAAGTCCATGACCTTCACCGCGCCCGTGGGCGTCAGCATGACGTTCGCGGGCTTGATGTCGCGGTGGACGAGCCCTGCGTGGTGCGCGTAGTCGAGAGCGGTCAGCACACCCGAGGTGATCTCGATGGCCTCATCGATGGGCGCGGCGACGTCACCCTTCAGGATGTCGCGCACCGTGTGGCCCTCGACGTACTCCATGACGATGTACGGAGTCGCGTGCGGATTGCCGTCCGGACCGGTGGTGTGCTCCTCGCCCGTGTCGTAGACGGCAACGATTGCCGGGTGATTCAGACCCGCAGCAGCCTGGGCCTCACGGCGGAACCGCGTCTGGAATGACGGGTCGCGGGCGAGGTCGGCGCGCAGAATCTTGATGGCAACAGTGCGTCCGAGGCGTGTGTCATAGCCGATATGCACCTCGGCCATGCCGCCTCGTCCGATGAGGTCGCCGATCTCATACCGGCCACCCAGGATCTTCGCTTCGTCGTTCATATGTCCTTCAGTCTTCCACGTCACTCGTGCGTGTCGGGTGACATTGTCGCACTTGCGAGCGATGGGCTCTCGATGGGCATGGTCTAGTCACCGACCCCGGGGAACATCAGGACGGGGTCGAAACGCTTTGGGGGCAATGGTCGGCGGCATGGAGCGCTGGGGTGCCGCAGGCCGTTCGGGCTCGTGACCGGAGGGGGCCGGAGACACCATGTCATTGGACAGCGTGAGTGCCTCGATACGCTCCGCAAGGTCCTTCCCCGAATGCGGGCGCTTGCGCGGGTTCTTCTCAAGGAGGTCCGTGATGAGGGCCGCCATTTCGGGCGACACTGTGTCCGGCAGCAGCGGCACGTCTTCATTGACGTGGGCGATTGCGATGTCTACTGCCGTCGCGGCGGTGAAGGGACGCTTCCCGACCACGCATTCGTAGGCAATGATGCCCAAGGCGTAGAGGTCCGATGCTGGGGTTGCGGGCTTACCCAGCGCCATCTCGGGTGCGAGGTACTGGGCGGTGCCCATCACCATGCCGGTTTGGGTCAGGGTGGTCTGGTCGTGGCTTCGCGAGACGCCGAAGTCGGTGATCTTGACCCGGTCGCCTTCGCGGACGATGAGGTTGCCTGGCTTCACGTCGCGGTGCATGACGTGGGCCTTGTGCGCGACGTCGAGGCCGCGGGCAGTCTGCGCGAGGATGGTCGCGATGCGTGCCTCGGGCAGCGTCTTCTCGCGCTCGATGATCGTGGAAAGCGGCTCGCCTTCGACCAGTTCCATGACCAGATACGCAGTGTGGTCCTGGTCGCCGTAGTCAAAGACTTGGGCGATGCGGTCGTCGATGAGCCCCGCGGCGTTGCGCGCCTCGTTGCGGAAGCGCTTGAGGAAGGTCTCGTTCGCGGCTGCGTGTTCTTTGAGCACCTTGACGGCGACTGGGCGGCCGAGCTCGGTGTCCTCTGCGCGCCACACTTCGCCCATGCCGCCCACTGCGAGCAGGGAGCGCAGGACGTAGCGCCCGCCTAGCGTTGTACCGGCGTGGATGCTCATAGGTCGCCCTCCTGAGCAAGCTGGATGCCTTCTTGCATGACCGCGCGCGCAATCGGTGCGGCGACTGCGCCACCAGTCGCTTCATTTCCGACCGAACCGCCGTTTTCAACGATGACGGCGACGGCGATCTTGGGGTCATCCGCAGGAGCGAAGGACACGAACCATGCGTGCGGGGCCGTGTCCTGACCCGTCTCCGCGGTGCCCGTCTTGCCCGCAACCTCGACTCCGCCGATCTGCGCGGCGGTGCCCGTGCCGTTGTCCACGACGCCGACCATCATGTCGGTGAGCGTGTTGGCATCGGCACGCGTCATCGCTTCTTTGTAGACCTCGGGTTCCGTCACATCGACCACGGTGAGGTCAGAGGCGCGCACCGTGTCGACCAGGTAGGGCTTCATGACCACACCGTCATTTGCGATGCCCGATGCGACCATCGCCATCTGTAGCGGCGTGGCACGCACGTCGTACTGGCCGATCGCGCTCATGGCGGTCTGCGGCTCGTTGGGGTCCTCAGGCAGGCGGGAGGCGGTGACGGACAGCGGGATGTCGATTGAGTCGGTCCACCCAAAGTCCTCGGCCTTGCGCTCAATCGGGCCCCACTGCAAATCCATGCCGAGATCGGCGAAAGCGGTATTGCACGAGATGCGTAGAGCATCGGCCAGCGTCATTTGGTCGTCTGCCGAGCACGCCTCGCCGCCGTAGTTTCCGATGGTGTTCGATGTGCCAGGCAGTTCGAGTTCCTGTGGAGCGTAGAGCTCCGTGTCCTCGTCGTATCCAGCTTCGAGGGCTGCCGCGGAGTCGATCAGCTTGAAGGTTGAGCCGGGTGGGTACGTGTCTCCGGCGATCGCACGGTTCACGAGCGGGCTGTCTTCGCGGTTGAGGAGGTCCTGATAGGCCTCGTTAACCTCGGTGGTGTCGTGGCTGGCCAACAGGGCGGGGTCGTAGGTGGGGCTCGTCACCATCGCGAGCACCTCTCCCGTCTCCGGGTTGAGGGCGACGACGGAGCCGCGTTGGTCTCCGAGTTGCTCCGCCGCGACTTGCTGGAGGGAGTGACGCAACGTCAACTCGATGGCGGCGCCCTGCTGCTGCTCACCGGCGAACAAGTTGCCCAGGCGAGTCCAGAACAAGGAGTCGGCGGTGCCGTTGAGCAGTTCGTTCTCGGTCTGCTCGAGGGCCGTGCGGCCGTAGACGATCGAGTAGAAGCCAGTCGCTGCCGCGTAGAGCTCGCCGTTGGAGTAACTGCGCTGGTAGTTGTACGGGTCGTCGACGGGCTCGGACCACACCACGGATTCGCCATCGACCACGAACGTGCCGCGGTAGTTGCCGTACTCCCGGTACAGCGTGCGTACGTTGCGCGGGTCCTGGTTGAGGTCGCCAGCGTTGAGCACCTGGATCCAGGAGGCCGCCGCCATGAGAGTGAGGACCAACAGCAGGATGATGACGCTGACGCGCCGGACCGGTTCATTCATGTCAGTCCTCCTCTCCTGATGGGCGGCGGGCCAGATCGGACACACGCAGAAGGAGCGCGATTACAAGCCAGTTTGCGAGCAGGGACGAGCCTCCGTACGCGAGGAACGGGGCCGTCAGGCCGGTCAGGGGGATGACGCGCGTCACGCCGCCGACCACGATGAAGACCTGCAGCGCGATGGCCACACCGAGGCCGCCTGCGAGCAACTTGCCGAAGCCGTCGCGCACGCCGATCGAGGTGCGGAACGCGCGCTGGACAATGATCAGGTAGAGCGTGAGGATTGCCATCAATCCGGTCAGGCCCAGCTCTTCGCCGAGCGACGCGATGATGAAGTCGGATTCGGCGTAGGGGACAAGGTCGGGACGTCCCTCGCCCAGCCCAGTGCCAAACAATCCCCCTGAGGCCATGCCGAACAGGCCGCGCACCAACTGCTCGGACGTGCCAGAGGAGTACACCTCGGGATCGAGCGCGTGCAGCCAGGCGTCAAAGCGGGCACGGACGTGCGGAATGGTGAGAGCCGCGAAGGCGCCTCCGATGAAGAACAGGCCCATCCCGGTGAGCACCCAACTGAGACGTTGCGTGGCGATGTAGAGCATTCCGAGGAAGATGCCGAAGAACAGCAGCGAGGCACCGAGGTCGCGCTCGTAAACCATGATGAGCATGGCCGCGGCCCACACGAGCAACAGCGGCCCCATGTCGCGCGGCCGCGGGAAGCGCATCCCGAGGAACTTGGGTCCTGCGAGGGCCAACGTGTCGCGGTTGGTGACGAGGTAGCCGGCAAAGAAGATGACGAGCGCGATCTTTGCGAACTCGCCGGGCTGGACGGAGTGCCCCAGGACCGAGATCCAGATGCGTGCGCCGTTGACCGTGATGCCCAGGCCCGGCACCAGCGGCAACAGGTACAGGGCCAGCCCTACGAACCCAGCGGTGTAGGTGTAGCGGCGCAGCTTGCGGTGGTCGCGCAGGAGGAGCAGCGCCACGATCATTGCGGTCACGCCGACCACGGCCCAGATCATCTGCTGGCCGCCAAAGGACGTGCCCTCGGCGTAGTCGATCCGGCGGATCTCCGCGATGCCGACGCCGTTGAGTGCGAACACGGCGGGCAGCAGGACAGGATCAGCGTGCGGTGCGACCTTGTCCAGCACGAAGTGCGCCGTGACCATCATTGCGGCCCACACCGCGCCGTAGATTGCCAGATCGACCAGCTCGAGGTACGCAGCGTTGTAGTCGACCAGGGCGCGTGCGAGTACAACGATGACCCACGTCAGGCCCATCAGCGCGAGTTCCGCGCGCCGCCCAGCACGGGCGGTCACCACCGCGACGGTCGCCACTTACGCGTCCTCCGCGGGCGCCGATGCTGTGGGCGCCGGGCTGCTCCCCTCACCGGGGGTTGTCGAGGCCGAGGGTGTAGGGGTGGGTTCGGGAATGTCGGCCGTGGCTTCCAGGGACGTGACGATCCCGCGGGCGTCCTCGAAGCTGGTGGCCCGAATGCTGTCCTCGATGCGCTGCTGTTGATACGGCGGAAGGCTAGCGACGGGTATGCCGGTGTCCTCGACGAGCGTGTCGAGGTCGAGCAGGGGAAGGTCCTCGGGGATGCCCTGGTAGATGGCGATGTTCAGGCCATCGGAGCCCACGTAATACTGTTGCTGAGTCCACCAATAAGCACCCCAGGTGCCCGCGACTACGACAGCCAGGGCGATGAGGGGCAGTACCCAGGGGCGAATCTTGACCCAGCGGGACGATGCTCGGGAAGGCTCCTCGTCGTCGTCCACCTCTTCTTTGGCGGACAACTTTGCGGCCTTTCCTGCGGCGGAGTTACCGCCCGAGGTGGGGCGGTGACGATCGCGTGCGGCGGACCCTACGATTTGCGTCGCAGTGGACGGACCCACGCCATCGGTCGCATCGATGTCGACGACGTCGGCCACGATGCACGTGACGTTGTCGGGCGCGCCTCCCGCCAGAGCAAGCGTCACGAGTTCGTCTGCGCAGTCGCCCGGGTCTTCGATCTCCGCCATGGTGTGCTCGAGCGTTTCCCGGCTCACGACGCCTGACAAGCCGTCTGAACACAGCATCCACCGGTCGCCCGCGCGCGTTTCGCGGACGGAGATGTCGACGGGAACGTCCGCATCGACGTCTCCGAGGACGCGAAGCAACATCGAGCGCTTGGGGTGGTTCTCGGCATCCGCAGCGCTAATGCGACCGGTGTCGACAAGGTGCTGCACGAACGAGTGGTCCGTGGTGACCTGATCGAGTTCCCCGTCGCGCATGAGGTAAGCGCGTGAGTCGCCGATGTGGGCCATGGACAACGTGGATCCGGCGCGCAGGAGTGCCGTGACCGTTGTGCCTAGTCCTGACAGTTCAGGGTCGTTCGCTGCGCGCTCGACGATCTCCGCGTGCGCGTCCGCGATGGCTTCCTTGAGCTCGTCCAGTGCCTCATCTGGCCCATGAGACTCGCCGTCCAATGCGGCCAGTCGGCCCACCGCGATCGACGACGCGATGTCGCCACCGGCGGCGCCACCCATGCCGTCTGCCACGACCAACAGGTGCGGTCCGGCAAACGCGGAATCCTGGTTGTTCGAGCGCACCAGGCCAACGTCGGAGCGCGCGGCGTAGTGGAGGGACAGGAACACTCTTAACTCCTCAGCTCAAGCGTCGTGGCGCCCAGGCGGACCTGGTCACCTCGCTTGAAGGGCATCGGATCACCGACGCGCTGATTGTCGAGGAAGGTGCCGTTGGTGGAGCCCAAGTCTTCGATGCGCCAGCCGCCCTCTTCAGGGAAGATGCGGCAGTGCTTGGCTGAGCAGTAGTCATCATCGATGACCAACGTACAGGTGGGGGAACGGCCAATCAGGATCGGCGCGGTTCCAAGCGGGATGGTGGTGCCCTTCAAAGCCCCGGTCACCACTGCCAAGTGGCCCACAGCATCGGCCCCTGTGGAAATGGAACCCGTACGGATGCCGGTCGCCGAACGGGACGGAGCCGCAACCTTGTTCGCGCGGGGCTCGGGCTTGCGTTTGTCGCGACCCCGGCCACGAGCGGTCACGCGCGTGCCGTAGAGGTCCGCGCGCAGCACGCCAATCGCCGACAGCACGAGGGCCCACAACAAAATGAGGAAGCCAAAGCGCAAGAGGGTGATCGAGAGTTCGCTCATCGGCTAGTCATCCTCGTCCGCCGGGACACCGTCCCAGTACATGATGGTGGTGCGCCCCACCGTGACCACGTTGCCATCAAGCAAGGTGACCTCGTTGACGCGCTGGTCCTCCACCATCGTGCCATTGGTCGAGCCCAGGTCCGTGAGGATGGTGCCGAAGTCGGTCACTTCGAAGCGACAGTGCTGCCGGGACACGCCCGTATCGTCCACAACGATGTCCGCTTCCTGGCCGCGGCCAATCACCGTCATGTCGCCAGTGAGGTGATAGCGCGCGCCGTCGATGTCGAGCAGCGGGTAGCGAGAGCGGTGGTCGCGCTCCGTCGCGGGGGCGACGGGTCCGCGCGTGGTGCGGCTCGTCACCGCTAGGCGCCCTGTCGCGAGCGACTCGTCCTGCGTGAACTCCACCTTCACAGCACCCACGAAGGAATACTGCTGGCGGCTAGCGTGGTCGCGCAGCGAGTCCTCGATCTCGCGCGCCAGGGCCTCGTCGCCCCACTGCTCGATCGTGTCGTGGTCGGTTTCGGACAGCGCAATGGCGTACTCATTAGGCGCGACGGTGCGGTGACGATCCACAGCAGCGGCGCGCGCATCACATTCACGACGGACGGCGCTCGCGAGCTCCACGGGCTTAACACCCGACTTGAAGGTCCGCGCGAACGCTCCCTGCACGACGTTTTCAACGCCCTTTTCGAAGCGATCTAGGACTCCCATACACCGAATCGTATAGGGCCGCGCAAGCGTGCTAAAGTTACCCGGCACGCGCGAGTGGCGGAATAGGCAGACGCGCACGGTTCAGGTCCGTGTGTCCGAAAGGACGTGGGGGTTCAACTCCCCCCTCGCGCACGTGAAAAAGGCCCCCAGGGATCTGGGGGCCTTTTGCTTTGCCAGGGTCCTTTGTGGGCGTTTCCGGGTGGTTTCCGGTGGCGCCCTTGTTGCCCCGTGGCGGATTGTTGATCCCCATGCACGCTACGAGTGGCCGAGCCCGACTTGCTCGGTGATCAGCGGGCCGTGGCACTTCCAGCGCGCAGTGCGCGACGCGACGGTCCGCGTCACTGCATCGCCCGACCCGCTCGCGGGCCTGCGTAGGGTGGGCGTCGTGAATCCCAACCCTCATGTTGTGCTCGTTGCAGGTCCGCCAGCCTCCGGAAAGTCTACGACTGGCGCTGCCCTGGCGAAGTCTCTCGGCGCGGCTCTGCTGGACCAGGACCGACTCACGAACCCACTTATGGATGTCCTGACGGAACTGGTTGGGGCTCGCGAGTACTCGGACCCGGCTGTGGCGTCCATTGCGCGCGACGCTCGCTATGAGTGTGTCTTCAGGGCTGTCGAGGACTCTGCGCGAGCGGGTGTATCCGCTGTTGCAGTGGCGCCGTTTACGCGCGAGTGTCGAGACCCCGAGGCGTGGCGAGCGCTAGAGGCGCGGCTTGCGATGCTCAATACGCCCGTGAGGCTGGTGTGGATCGCGCTCGACCGCGAAGAAGTGGGGCGCCGGATGCGCGGTCGCGCCGCTGCCAGGGATGCAGAAAAGCTCGTGGAACTGGATGCGTATCTCGCGGGAGTTGAGCTGTCTGTGCCGGTCGGCCCGCACGTGGTGGTCGACGGCCGCACCTCCGCTGAAGAGCAGGTAGCCTCCCTGCGCACGGCGCTTGACCTGTAGCCCTACCTGAGCCCAGGGTCCAAATATAACGAAAGCATCACAACAATGACATCGGTGTCATCTCCTGATTGACATCGGTGTCATAGGCCTCCATGATGGGTGCCACGCAGTTGATGACAACGATGACATTTCTCGATGGAGAGGGCAGCCTGATGCAACTTTGCATGGTGTGGGACGCGTCTAGCGCCCTCGCGGTCGCCCTCAGAGGTAGCGCCGGATCCTGGATGCGCGAGGTGCGCTCATGACTGCCATGAAGGACGCCACGCTACGAGACGTCGCCGCACATGCCGGGGTATCCATCAAGACCGCATCGCGCGTTCTCAACGATGACCCCCGCGTCGCAGACGGAACTCGCGCATCGGTCACCGCCTCGATGGTTGCGCTTGCGTATCAGCCAGATCCCACCGCTCGGTCACTGCGTGCAGGGCGGGATCGCACAGTCGGCGTCGTGGTCGAGAGCATCGGAGACGTGTTCGTCGCCGCATTGGTGGCTCAGATTGAACGCCTTCTTGCGGAGGCTGGCTACCAAGTTCTCGTCGCGTCGAGCTATCGGGAACTGGAGCGCGAGCGTTCGATCGTCTCGAACTTCGTTCAGCGTCGATGCGCCGGCCTCATCGTCATGCCCAGTTCGCTTGACGCCTTGCAAGGTATGCCGTTGCGAGGCCTGCCGGTCGTATTCGTCGACCGCGAAGGTAGTGCCCCGGGCAGCCAGTCCGTGATCGTGAATGACCGCGATCTCGCTCGTGTGGCGACCTCGCACCTGATTGCGCAGGGGCATCGCCGCATTGCGCTCATGAGCGACGCACTCGTTGTCGATACCACCCGTCACCGCCACGAGGGTTACCTCGACGCCTTGCGTGACGCAGGCATCGAATCCGATCCAGAGCTGATTCGGGATGACTGCATCGACGAGCCACGCGTCTTCTCCGTCCTTGACGAGGTTTTTGCGCTCGACGAGCCTCCGACTGCGATCTTCTCGGCGAACACCCGAGTGTCGCTCGGCATAGTGCCCGGCCTTCATGTCGCTGGGCGGACGGACATGGCCCTGGTGGCCTTTGGAGATTTCCCGATGGCGGCGAGCCTCAAGCCGGCTGTGACCGTCATCGACCACTCGCCCGCCCGAATCGGCGAAGTGGCCGCGCGCACTCTACTCGCGCGCCTTATTGAACCTTCTGACCAGCTACAGGGTGGGCCCGTCATCACGGTCCCCGCCCACTTGATCGAGCGTGGCTCAGGGGAGATCCCCGCTGAGCCACGCTCTCGATCCCCTCGGGTTCGCCGCTAACGCGGTGATCCGGTGCAACACGGCAATCGACAAGGGAGTGGAAATGCCAGCACAAGCGTCAAACGCAAAGGAGGTGCGCACATGAGCACCCCACTGTACGAAGCCCGCGGAATCTCGCGGTCCTTCGGATCCGTTCAGGCACTGCAAGGCGCTGACTTTGATGTCCGCCCGGGCGAAGTGTCCGCACTCATTGGTGACAACGGTGCCGGCAAGTCGACCTTGGTCCGCATCCTGTCAGGAGCCGACAAGCCCGATGCTGGCGAGATCCTGTTCAAAGGTGAGCCCATCTCTCTTGAGACCCCCACAGATGCCCGCGTGAGGGGCATCGAAACCGTCTTCCAGGACCTCGCCTTGGCGAACCACCTCGACCCGATCCAGAACATGTATCTGGGGCGCGAACTTCCGCGCTCAGGGGTACTCGGCAAGTTGGGTTTCATGGATCGCGCTCAGATGCGCGAAGTGGGCCAGGCTGCGTTCGCGGACCTTGGTGCGACTGTGCGTGACTTTGAGAGCCCAGTGGGCGGGATGTCGGGCGGGCAGAGGCAAGCGATTGCAGTCGCCCGAGCCGCTGCGTGGGCAAATGAGGTCATCTTCTTTGACGAGCCCACTGCAGCTCTTGGTGTTGTGCAGACCAAGGGAGTGCTCGACCTGATCCGCCGCATCCGTGACAAGGGAATCGGCGTGGTGCTCATCAGTCACTCCATGCCGCACGTGCTCGACGTGGCAGACCGCGTTCACGTCCTCCGTCATGGACGGCGCGCCACGGTGATGAATACCGCGGACACGAACGTCGAAGAACTCGTCGGTGCCATGACCGGTGCCCTTGATGGCAAGGAGGCCGCAGCATGACCGCGACGACAACAACGACGGCTCAGCAGAGTCCAGGCAACCAACAGCCCGGTCGCGTCCACACCATGACTGCGCGGGTTCAGCACATGGCGCGAGCCCAAGCCATGCAGATCGTCTTGGTCTGGCTGGGAATCGTGGCGGTCTTCACCGCTTTGGCGCCAGGAGCCTTCTTCGACGTCGCCAACTTCCGCAATATCGCGATCTCGGTGTCAATTCTCGCGATCCTCGGTGTCGGAACAACGTTCATTATCGTCACGGGCGGCATCGACCTCTCCATGGGCTCCGTCCTTGTGTTCAGCGGTGTGGTCTCGTCCCTCGTCATGCAGTCCATTGGCGACGGGCAGGGCTGGTTTGTGTCAACAATCGGCATCTGTGTCGCGCTGTTCGCCGGCCTCGCGTGGGGTCTACTCAACGGCGTCCTGGTCGCGAAGGCGAAAGTCCCGCCAATGATCGTCACACTCGGAACATTCGTGGCGGCGTTGGGACTCGCGCAGGTGTTGACCGGCGGCCTCGACCTCCGCGCTGCGCCTGAGGTTCTCGTTGACAGCGTCGGATTTGGCGACGTGCTCGGTGTTCCAAGCCTCGTCATTATCTCCGCCGCGGTCGTCATTATCGGAATCATCCTGCTGAACCGCACTCGCTTCGGTCTTCACACCTCGGCCGTGGGTTCCAATGCGGAAGCTTGCCGGCGAGTCGGCATCAACGTCGATCGCCAACTCATCAAGGTTTACGCCTTCGCGGGCCTGTTGGCGGGTCTCGCGGGCCTCCTCAACTTGGCCTTCTTCCGCTCTACGACGATCGCAGGCCACAGCCTCACCAACCTCGACGTCATCGCCGGAGTGGTGATTGGCGGCACGAGCCTCTTTGGCGGCGTTGGCTCGGTCTTCGGAACGGTGATCGGTTTGCTGATTCCCGCCACGCTTCGCAACGGCTTCGTCATTCTCGGCGTCGAGCCGTACTGGCAGCAGGTAGTCGTGGGCGCGTTCCTCATCGGAGCCGTGTACGTCGACCAGGCGCGTCGCGCCGCAGCGGCTCGTAACACCACACGAAAAACCTTGTTCGGCCAGCTCTTTAGACGTAATTCAGAACACAAATGAAAGGAAACACCACGATGCGAAAGACGCATGTTGTAAAGGCTGCCTCGGTAGCCACCCTTGCCCTCGCACTGGCTGCGTGCTCATCGTCGAGCGACGCTACTGACGAGGCATCGGCAACCGCAGGTGGAAGCAACGATGCTTCGTCCTCGGAATCCGTCAGTGTCTCGTTCATCCAGGGAGTTATCGGCGATAACTTCTACATCTCGATGGAGTGTGGAGTGCTCGCTGCGGCCGAGGACCTCGGCGGCATTGACGTGAGCGTTCAGGGTCCACAGAAGTGGGACCCTGCGCTTCAGCAGCCGGTGCTCGCATCGGTGACCGCGGCAGACCCGGACGCGATCTTGATTGCTCCGAATGACATTTCTGCCCTGCAGCGCCCCCTCGAGGAGGCTGCTGAAGGAAGCGAGATCGTGCTTGTGGACACGACGGTCGAAGACCCGTCGTTTGCCGTGAGCGAGATCGCCTCCGACAACGTCGGTGGCGGTGCCGCTGCTTTCGATGCGATCAAGGAGATGGTGCCGGAAGGCGGCAAGGTTCTCGTGATCGACAACCAGCCAGGAATCTCGACGTCCGACGCTCGCGTCGAGGGGTTCGAGGGTGCTGTTGAGGCGGACGCCGACTTCGAGTACATCGGGGTTGAGTATGCCCAGAACCAGCCCGCGAAGGCCGCACAGATCGTGACCTCCACCCTGCAGGCCCACCCGGACCTCAAGGCGATCTTTGCCACCAACATCTACAGCGCTGAGGGTGCCGCGACTGGCATCGAGCAAGCTGGCGTTGCCGGAGACGTGCAGGTTGTCGGATTCGACGCGGGCCCGGCGCAGGTAGAGGCTCTCGAGGACGGCACGGTCCAGGCCATCATTGCGCAGCAGCCCTTTGACATTGGGTACCAGGGCGTCGAGCAGGCGCTCGCAGCTCTGAACGGTGAAGCAACTGAGTCCAAGATTCAGACCGGCTTCACCATCGTCACCAAGGAAAGCCTCGACACTGAGGAAGGTCAGGCGGCTCTGTACGCCTCGACCTGCAAGTAGTACCCCCTCCCTGTGGTGGGTGCGCGCTCCCGTAGCCGAGCGCGTACCCACCACTCCCCCTCCTTTACTCGCCCCACGCGGCGGCACTGTGTGCTGCCCGAATGACCCGACGGAGCTAATGTGACCACCCCACTTCTCATGGGAATCGACCTCGGCAGCACCGGCGTCAAGGTGCTCGTGAGCGACGCCGACGGCGCCGAGCTGGTCGTGGAACAGGCCGCAACGCCGTGGATTCACGGTGCAGCTGGGGCAGCGGAACTTGATGGCCGGACACTCCTCGACACAGTGATTGAACTGTGTCGCAGCGCGTGTGCTCGCCTTGCGCCTCAGGTGGAGCCTGATCCGGTTCGCATCTCTGCCATCGGTGTGACCGGGATGGGTGAAGCCGGGTTCGTCGTCGGCCCCGATGGGGTGCCCCGTAGCCGCGCGCTTGCGTGGTTCGACCCGCGCGGCGAGAGCCAACTGAGCGCCATGCCCGCGTCTCTTGCCCGTGAGTTTGCCGGGAGAACTGGATTGCCCCTGGGCGTCCAGGTGTCCGTCATGAAGGTGCTCTACCTGCGTGACGAAGGGCTTGACCTTGAGGGATGCCACTGGGCGAATCTTCCGGAGTGGATTGTTGCGCAGTTGGGCGGGCGCGTCGCTGCTGAACGGTCCCTCGCTTCGCGCACGGGTTTCATTGACCAGGACTCCGGCGCACCGTGGGGGCCGATGCTTGCTCACCTGGGCGTGAAGCAGGACTTTGTGCCGACCTTGATGACGGCCGGGTCCTCGTGGGGAACCGTCGCCGGTGAGGGGTTGCCCGCCGCGATCGCTGGCGCGCACCTGACTGTGGCAGGCCATGACCACCTTGTGGCCGCTCGCGCAGGAGGCGAGATGCCCGCTGACCGTTATCACGTCTCCATGGGTACTGCCGAGGTGATCCTGCAGGTGCTGGATGCCCCGTTGAGCGCAGGCGCCCGGGACCGCCTTGCGCAGCACTTCATTAATCACGTGAACCACGTGGTCCCCGGCCAATATGTGCTCGTCGCTGGGGTCAAGACAGGGCTGTTGATGCGGCGAGCGTTTGATCTCTTTGGTGTCACCGACTCCGATCAGCGCACCGCTCTTGACCACTCCGCGCGACGGCTTCCCCCGGGCGGGACACTTCCGGACGGCGCGATTGATGTCCACGGAGCGCGCAACGACGACGGCATGCTTTCGCTGGTCATCCGTGCAGATGGCGCCACCCCACCGGAGGTATTTGCACGGATTCTTGAGCACGGCAACGACGAGATTCGACTGCTACTGCAGGCGATGGCGCGTGAGGCTCCCGTGCCGTCCTCGACGCTCATGTCCGGAGGTTGGACGCGCATGGACAGTGTCGTGGATGCGCGCTCTCGGGTACTTCCGAGGGTCGAAGTCTCTCACCGCTCTCAAGACACCGCGCTGGGCGCGGCGCTCGCGTCAGCAGCCCTGGCGGGGACCGAACCCACCCCACATCTGACCCACCACCAATAGAACACAAGAGAAGAGGATCGCTGTGTCTACAACACTCACCACCGCGCCATCGCTCACCACCCAGGAACGCCGGGGAATGAGCGCCATTTGTACACCCGCAGGTCGCATGCTGATCGTTGCGGCTGATCAACGTAACGGCATGAAGGCCGTCATGACCGATGGCGACGGTTCGCCTGTCAGCCAAAGTCAGCTCGTCGAAGCGAAGTCTGATCTGGTTCGCTATCTCGGCAACCACGCAGCTGCCATTCTGCTCGACCCTGAGGTCGCGTTGCCTCACGTCGTTGATGAGGGCACCTTGTCGCGCGACACGGCGCTCGTCGTCGGCATGGATGCGTCGGGCTTTGAGGACGTCAACGGCATTCGCTACACGCGCTACGTCGACGGTGTCACGCCGGAACGGGTCCGCGAGCTCGGAGGGGATGTTGCCAAGATGCTCTGGTACTTGCGCCCAGATCGTCAGGACGAGTCGGACCGCGCCGTGCGCGAAATCCGGGAACTGACCGAAGCGTGCAGTCAGGCTGGCCTGCTCCTCATCGTGGAGATCCTTACCTACCAACTGGAGGGTGAGACTGACGAAGAATACGCAGCGGCATTCCCCGGGTTGGTCGCTGACAGTGCGAAGATTGCGGTCGCCAATGGCGCGCGCGTCCTGAAGCTCCAGTACCCAGGATCTGCCGAAGCGAGTTCGGCCGTCACCGAGGCTGCTGCGGGAGTGCCTTGGGCCGTTCTCTCCGCCGGTGTCGATCACGAGACCTTCATGAAGCAGGTCCGCACTGCGGTCGCGAACGGCGCGTCCGGCGCCATGGCCGGGCGCAGCCTGTGGAAGGACAGCCTGTCCGTTTCGCACGATGTGCGTGAGGACAAGCTCACGAATCTCGCGCAGCCGCGCTTGCGGGAACTTGCTGAGGCCGTCGAAGGCTAAGTCAGTCCTGGGCCCGGTCGTGATCTGCGGCCGGGCCCTTTCGCGCACTGGAGTCGCGTGGGACGAGCGTTGTTCCCACGGTCACACGCGAGTCATACGCCCCATCGGGATCGTCAATGCGCGCGAGCAGACGCCGCGCTGCCTCTGTCCCGATCTGGGTCGGGTGTTGGTCGAGTGCGGCGACGCTCGGGGTCAGTGCGTCAGCAAGCGGGAAGTCACCGAATGAGATCACCGCGATAGGAATGCTCGCAAGGTGTGGGCCCAATGCCATGGCTGCGCGAGCGTTCGAGCAGATCACTGCGGATGCCGGCGGGGATGCTGCGAGCATCGTTTCTGCCATGGTGGGCGCGAGTGCGGGGTCGTCTCCATGGAACTTGATCAGCTCTGGGTCTTCGGCGAGTCCCGCAGCCCCGAGTCCTTGGCGATAGCCGCGCAGTCGCTCTTGAGTTGTCGTGATGGCTGCGTCGTTCCCAATGAAGCCGATGTGCGTGTGGCCGTTGGCTGCGAGGTGTGCCACTGCCTTTTCAGTCGCCTGAACGTCGTCGGAGAGCACAACGTCCGCATCGAGCCCCTCTGGAGGCCGATCAACAAACACGATGGGAAGTTGTGCCGTCCACGGGGCCAGATATGAGTGGTCGTGTGACGATGGCGCAATAACAAGGCCGCTGAGACGACGGTTGAGGAGCGCCTCAACGCGGTCTTGCTCGTCGCTCGGGTCTGCGACGGCCGCAACGACGGTCATGAGATCGGCGCCGGCGACCGTCGCGTCGATTGCCTGCACCAGGCTCGCGAAGAAGTGATCGGTGAGAGACGGAACTACCACTCCTACCAGGGGAGAGGTGCCTTGGCGAAAGGTCGTGGCGAGGGCGTTGGGCAGGTAGCCCAGCTCCTTCATGGCCGCCTCAACGCGTTCCCGCGTCGCCGGCGCAACGTTCGGATCGGAGTTGTGAACGCGGGACACCGTCTTAAGGGAAACGCCCGCTGCCAGCGCGACGTCTCTCATGCTTGTCACGGCGGCGGCCCCCTCCTGTTACTCCGGCTGTGATTCAGAGGCTAGTGCCTAGCCCTCCGTTGGGCGCTCCCTACACGCAGGTGTAGCCACCATCGATCGGCAAGTGGGCTCCCGTGATCATGCTCGCTCCGTCACTCAGCAGGAACGCAATGGGTGCGGCGATCTCGTCCTCGGTCGCCCACCGCCCAAGTGGCATGCGCGCGAGCGCGGGCCCTTCGATCTCCGGACGGCCCCAGTAGAACGCTGACATCTCTGTCATCACGACTGTGGGGTGGACCGAGTTCACGCGAATTCCGTGCGGACCGAGCTCAAGAGCGCTGACCCGAGTGATGTTGTCGAGGGCGGCCTTCGACGAGCCGTACGACACGTGATTGCGCAGAGCCACCAGCGAGGCCTGGCTCGAGACGTTGACGATCGAGCCGCCATTGGCAGCCTCGATCATCCGTCGCGCGGCGTGTTTGATCACGAGCAACGCGCCACGCGCATTGACAGCCATGACTTTGTCGAAGACGTCGATATCAGTCTCGGTGGGCGAGGCAATCTCACCGCCGAAGCCTCCACAATTCACGACACCCCACAACTCGAGGCCGGAGAGCGCATTGGCGATCTCCTCTTCGGACGTCAGATCAAACGTGACGGTGCTGCAGCCAGTCTCTTCGGCGATCTGAGTGAGGCTGTCGCTGGAGCGGCCGCTTGCGATCACATGGGCATTCGCCGCCGTGAGGTGACGAACGATGGCGCCGCCAATTCCGCCGGCCGCACCGGTCACGAGAATGGGGCGGCCGTCGAGGTCGAGGTGAGTCATGAGTGCTCCTTCGGTCTTGGGGACGGACAGCGGCGTCGGCATCCCGATGGCGCTCACGATAGCCCAAATTGACACCGGTGTCATCCAGTCGCTATCTTCGAGCCAGGCACCCATACGCGTGTGCCGGAAGGGTGCTCAGCGTGGAACATCTATCGCCGTCGCTACCAGTGATGGATCTTGCACAAGCGTGCTCGCGCGCAGTGAGCTTGGCGAACTCCGGTGAGCGCGTCATCGTCGGCATTGTTGGGCCGCCGGGAGCGGGCAAGTCCACCGTTACTGCCTCTCTGATGGCTTCCATTGCGGATGCCGTGGCCGTGCCCATGGACGGGTTTCACCTATCCAACGAAGTCCTTACGGACCTGGGAAGGCGTGAGCGTAAGGGGGCGCCGGATACCTTCGACGTAGCGGGATATGTCGCCTTACTGAACCGCCTTCGCGGGGACGCTGGCACTATCTACGCCCCCCGGTTTGACCGCAGTCTCGAGGAATCTATCGGAAGCGCGATCCCCGTGCCGCCGGAGTGCACCCTCGTGATTACGGAGGGTAACTACCTGCTCGCGGACGACCACGGATGGAGTGAAGTCCGGACCCTCCTCGATGAGGTGTGGTACCTGGATGTTCCGCGCGAGGTGCTCGTTTCGCGACTCGTCGCTCGCCGTATGAGCGATGGTCACCCCGAAGGCGAGGCACGCACGTGGGTCAAGGACGTCGACGTTCCCAACATGGCCCGTGTTGAGGCAACGGCCGCCCGCGCAGACCGTGTACTGACCACTCCAGATCTTGAAGGAGAACGATGACTGACCGTTTGAATCGCGCGGTTGCGAGCGCGCGACACGAACTTCTTCCGGGGCCGGACTACGACCCGGCAGATGTGGTGACCGGTATCGCGCACATTGGTGTCGGTGGCTTTCATCGTGCACACCAGGCCATGTATGTCGACCGCATGCTGGCGGAGGATCCCACGTGGGGCATTGTGGGAATCGGTCTGCGCCCAGAGGACCGCTCGACTCTTGATGAACTTGCCGCGCAGGACGGCACGTACTCCCTGACCATTGTTGACCCGGCACAGCGCGAAACCACGCGGATTATCGGGAGCATTGTCGGGACTCGTCATCGAGACCGCGAAGGGGCAGCGCTCCTTGTCAGCACCCTCGCGGACCCGGCGATTCGCGTCGTCACGCTGACCATCACGGAGGGTGCCTACGGGATCGACCCAGACTCGGGAGAATACGTGCCCCGCGATGAAGCGGCGGTGGCTGACATGGCGGGGAGCGAGTCACCGCGCAGCGCGATGGGACTCATCGTCGATGCCTTGGCGGCAAGGCACAGGCAAGGACACTCGCCGTTCGCCGTGGTGTCGTGCGACAACATTCCTCACAACGGCGCGGTGTCTAAGGCTGCCGTGCTGGGGATGGCGCGGGTCCGAGTCCCCGAGATCGTGTCGTGGATCAGCGCTGAGGTGTCGTTCCCCTCCTCGATGGTGGACCGCATCACGCCTGCGCCAACTCCGGCGGTGCGCGAAGCAGTGGCAGATGCTTTCGGCATTGAGGACGCGTGTGCGGTCCGTTCCGAGTCCTTCGTTCAGTGGGTGCTCGAGGACGCGTTCCCTCACGGCCGTCCACCCCTTGGGTCAGCGGGCGTGATGATGGTCGAGGATGTCGTCCCCTATGAGCTGATGAAGCTGCGGCTACTAAATGCCTCGCACCAAGTCATGAGTTACCCGGCGCTTCTTGCGGGAATTGAGTGGGTGCACGATGCCTGCAGCGAACCGCGGGTGCGCTCGCTGATGGAGCAGTGGATGATCGCGGCGACCGGGACACTTCCATCTGTTCCGGGGGTTGACCTGGACCAGTACCGCGAGGATCTCCTCGAGCGTTTCTCTTCTCCGGCGGTCAAGGACACCTTGGCTCGCCAGGTTGCCTATTCCTCCGATCGAATCGCGACGTTTGTGCGGCCCGCTTTGGACGAGATGGCAGTCGCGGACCAACAGCGAGTGGGAGCCTTGGTGCTGGCGCTGTGGGGGCACTGGGTAAGGGCGCAACTTTCCGATGCGGACGATCGCTGGAGTGATCCCCGCCGTGACGAACTCCAAGCTGCCATCGTTCGCGAACAGTCCGATGCGGCCGCGCTCCTCGACGTGTTTGACGTCGTCGGGGAAGCGGGACGGAACCCGGAGGTGCGTCGGGTCTATTGCCAGATTCGAGCAGACCTTGATCGCATCCCAGCGCTCGAAGTTATTGACCAGGCGCTCGCGGCGACGCCAGCCTCGGCGGCGCCGCAGTGAGCGATCAGGACCACGCACCTGTGGTGACCCCATGGCCTGATAGTGCGTGGTGGCTTAGGCGTCAAGACGAACTGCTGTCGTTCGGGCGGAATTTCCCGATTGAGGTCGGCGCGGGCTATCTCGACGAACGCGGTGTTCCCATGCCGACTGAACCGCCTGGCACGACGGAACTGTATGTGACGTGCCGGATGACCTACGTGTACTCGTTGGCGCATCTGGCTGGCGATCAGCATGCATTGCCGCTTGTCGCGCATGGGTTGGCGTCTCTGACAGGTTCGCTCTACGACCACGAGTTTGGTGGCTGGCACGCAAAGGTGAGCCCTCAAGGACCCGTCATTTCGACGAAGGAAGCGTACGGACACGCCTTCGTGCTGCTCGCGACCGCATCTGCCTGCGCCACGGGCGTCCCCGAGGCCCGTCCGCTGTTGGATCAAGCCATCGCGGTGTTTGAACAGCACTTTTGGGACCACGAAAGTGGGATGGTCGTCGAGTCCTGGGACCGGACGTGGTCCGAGTGCGAGAACTACCGCGGAGTCAACGCGAACATGCATACGACGGAAGCGTTTTTTGCCGTCGCGCTTGCCACAGGGGATGACGTGTGGCGGCAACGCGCGCTCGGAATCCTTCGCAACGTCATCGCGTGGGCCTATGAGTTCAACGGCAGATTGCCCGAGCACTTCACTCCCCAATGGGAGCCCCAGCTCGACTACAACGAGGATTCACCGGCGCACCCATTTAGGCCGTACGGCGCGACAGTCGGCCACTGGTTCGAGTGGTCCCGTCTCGCGGTGCAGGCGTACACCAGCGAACTTCTTGGAGGTCGTGGCGCGGAGTCGCAGTGGCTCCTCGACGGAGCGCAGTATCTCTACGATGCTGCGGTCCGGGACGGCTGGGCCGTTGATGGTGCGCCGGGGTTCGTGTACACGGTTGACTTTGGAGGTCGCCCAGTCGTGCGACAGCGAATGCACTGGGTTGCTGCCGAGGCCGTCGGTGCAGCCGCGGCGCTACGTATCGCCACCGACGACCCCCGTTTCGCCTCAGACGAGACCACCTGGTGGGGCTACATCGATGAGTACATGATCGACGGCTCCGGCTCGTGGATTCATGAACTCGACGCCAGGAACGTCCCCGCGGGAACGGTGTGGCCGGGCAAGCCCGACCTCTATCACGCAGTCCAAGCCACGATGGTTCCCCGGCTTCCGCTGTGGCCACCGCTCGCCTTCGCCCTGCGCGACAGCGCCCCGCCTCAACCCCCGAACTGACTCCCCTCGAGGTAGACCCACTCGCCGTCCACCCGCACAAAGGTGCTGGTCTCGTGCAGGCTCGCGGGGTTCCCGGCCCCATCCTCATAGTGAGCCGAGAATGTCACGACGCCTTCAGCATCGGCCGGACCGCCGTCCTCCGTTGAGGTCACGTCCAGCCCCCGCCACTGCGGAGCGGACAGGTCGCCAAGCTTTTCCGGCGCCGGGCGAGTATCCGGGTGCCACGTGCGCAGCACATAGGCCGGGTCGCGGCGCACATGCGCGGTGTAGCGCGAGCGCATGAGTTGCTCGGCGGTGTCGGGGAACCGTTCGCCGCGCAGAAAGGGACGGCAACACTCAGCAAACGAGGCCCCTGAACCACAGGGGCACGGCAACGAACTCACGCGGCCACCTCGCGCACCCAACGGTCACCGTTTCTCACAAACCCCACCTTCTCCAAGTACGTGGTGTCGAGGCCCTCTCCGTGGGGCATCTCGACACGGCTGAAGCCAGCATCGGCCAGAACCGAGGACTCACGGTAGACGAACTCCCCCGGGCTGAAGTCGCGGAAGCGCTCTTTCACCCAGTCCAGGTCAATGCGCCCCACGCCGTCGCCGGCATCGGTTAGAGAGACCACGCCGATCGCCTCATCGCCGTTGACCAGCATGAAGACCGTGCGCTTTTCGTCATCGAGAGGCAGCGCGTGGAAGTCCGAGCGTTGCTTGGTGATGTCCTCCGCGTGGACGCCAAGTAGGTGCTGAAGGTAGGTGTCATCGGGCTGGACTGGAAGCGCGCGGTACACCGTGGCGTCGTCGCGCTCGCGGTACAGGCGGCGGAGCCAGTAGGCGTCGATGATCGTGATCGCGAGGTTCATGAACGCGAACGGCCACACCTCGATCAGCCCGTTGTAGATCGTCGCGATGAATGCGCCGATGAAGTTCATCCACCGGAATTTGAGAACCCGTGCCTGCATCAGCGAGGCAACGATGAGGATCGAGCCGACCCATCCGAAGATTTCCAGGACTGTTTGCGTCGTCATTGATCAAGGCTACGTCCCACAGCCCCCTGCGCGCGCGCCTGACCGGGCGGCAGTTGCGTGCCGCCCGGCCAGGTGAGGTGGTTACGCGGCGGCCTTGACCACGGCGCCGGAGAAGGCGTCGAGGTCGTCGGGGTTGCGCGAGGTGAGGAGCGTCCAGCCGTGGGCTGGGCACTCCGCGAGCTCTTCATCGACCCACGTGGCGCCCGCATTGCGCAGGTCGGTCTCGAGCGAGGGGTAGGACGTCATGGTCTTGCCCTCGGTCAGTTCGGCCTCGGCGAGGAGCCATGGGCCGTGACAGATCGACGCGATGGTCTTTCCGTCGCGCGCGAACGTCTGTGCGAGCGACACGGCCGACTCATCGGTGCGGAGGGTGTCGGCGTTGATGGTGCCGCCGGGGACGACGAGAACGTCGTAGTCGGCGGGGTCCACGTCAGCGAGAGAGACGTTGGGATCCACGGTCTGGCCGGGGTCCTTGTCGCTAACCAGAGTCTGAATGGGGTCCGCGTTGGGCGCGGCCACCGTGACGGGAACTCCGGCCTCCTTGAGAGCCGTGAGCGGTGCGAGCAACTCGTCCTGCTCAACACCGTAGTTCGTGGTGATGACTAGCGCGGTCATGTCCTGCTCCTTCCGTCGTGACTTGCACAGCGGCGGCGGCACCGCCCCAGGTCTACGTCAACGGGGTGCGGCCGCTCAGACATTCCCGTGAATGGCAGATGGACGCTTGAGGCGGCCTACCCTGGTGCGCATGACTCCCGCACCCGAACGCACCACGGTGAGGGCCGATGCCTGGGTATGGGCCGTGCGGTTAGCCAAGACTCGGTCGCAGGCCACGTCCGCATGCAAGGCGGGGCACGTGCGCATCAACGGAGACAAGGCGAAGCCCGCGACGCCGGTGCGCATAGGTGACCGCGTCGAGGTGACGCTCGTGCACCCCAACGGCCCGGCTCAGCTCAAGAAGGTCGAAGTGCGCCAACTCTTGCTTAAGCGTGTGGGCGCGGCGGTGGCTCAGGCTGCCTATATCGATCACAGCCCGCCGCCACCGCCCAAGGCCGAGCGCCCCGCAGCGATCGGAGTGCGCGATCGCGGCGCGGGGCGGCCTACGAAGAAGGAGCGGCGACAGTTGGACAAACTGCGCGGCCGGGCAGAGGCCAAGGAGAGGCGTGCCCGGCACGACAGGTGAGGCTTACGCCCGCCAGATGCGCTGCAGGTAGTCGCGGATCGAGCGGTCAGAGCTGAAGTAGCCCGTGCGCGCGGTGTTGAGAATCGCGGAGCGGGTCCAGCCATCCTCGTCGGCATACGCGGCCTCGACGCGAGCCTGAGCGTCCACATACGAGCGGAAGTCGGCCAGGGCCATGAAGCGGTCGCGCTCAATCAGGCTGGCAACGATGGACGACACGAAGCCGCCGGTCTCGCCATCCGTGAAGCGACCCGACGCGATGAGGTCGAGCGCGTTGCGTAGGTCCTCGTCCTCGGCGTAGTACTTCTCAGGCGAGTATCCGGATGCCTGGAGGGCGGCAACGGCCGGCTCGTCCATGCCGAACAGGAAGAAGTTGTCATCGCCCACGAGTTCGCGGATCTCGACATTCGCGCCGTCATCGGTACCGATCGTCAGCGCACCGTTGAGGGCGAACTTCATGTTGCCGGTTCCGGAGGCTTCCTTTCCTGCAAGCGAGATTTGCTCGGACAGGTCCGATGCTGGGATCAGTTTTTCTGCCAACGTCACGTTGTAGTTGGCAGGGAAGACCACCTTGAGCCGGCCCTGGAGGGCGGGGTCGTTGTTGATCGTCGCCCCTACGTGGTTAATCAGCGCGATGGTTTCCTTGGCGCGCACATAGCCGGGAGCGGCCTTGGCGCCAAACACGAAGGTGCGCGGCGTCACATCCTCGATTGCGACCTTGTCCGTCGTGATGCGCTCGTACAGCGACACGATGTGCAGGAGCTTGAGGGACTGACGCTTGTACTCGTGCAGGCGCTTGACCATCGCGTCGATCATGCCGTCCTGGGCGATCTCGAGGCCGTCGCGGGCGCGCAGGGTGTCTGCGAATCGACCGCGGTTGGCCTTCTTGATCGCGGCGTAGGCGCGGCGGAACTCGGCGTCGTCAGCCAGCGGCTCCAACTCGCGCAGGCGGTCCAGGTCGTCGACCCATCCCTCGCCGATCGCGGCGGTGATCAGGCCGGACAGACCGGGGTTAGCCAGAGCCACAAAGCGACGCGGCGTCACGCCGTTGGTGACGTTGGTGAACTTGTCCGGGTACATGTCC
Source organism: Demequina flava (assembly GCF_000975035.1). GTDB lineage: Bacteria > Actinomycetota > Actinomycetes > Actinomycetales > Demequinaceae > Demequina > Demequina flava. The sequence continues at coordinate 1,179,153 of NZ_BBRA01000001.1, forward strand.
GCGAAGTCGCTGAGCACCTTGTCGGCGAGGAGCTGCGAGTGCAGCGCCGCGACACCGTTGACCTTGAAGGCGGCGACGGTAGCGAGGAACGCCATGCGCACGGCGCGCACGGGCTCTTCCTGAATGATCGACATGTGGCGCACGCGCAGCGGCTCGTGAGGGAACTGCTCGCGCACCTGGGCGAGGAAGTCGTCGTTGATCCGGTAAATGATCTCGAGGTGCCGCGGAAGGAGGCGTCCCAGCAGCTCCACAGGCCACACTTCGAGGGCCTCGGGCAGCAAGGTGTGGCAGGTGTAGGCGAAGGTCTTCTGGGTCAGGGCCCAGGCGTCGGCCCACTCCCAGCCGCGCTCATCGACGAGGATGCGCATCAGCTCAGGCACCGCGATGACGGGGTGCGTGTCGTTGAGCTGGAACGTGATGCGGTTCGGCAGCTCGGCCAGGTCCGTGCCCTCGGGCAGAACGTGGTCGATGTAGTCGCGCAGCGAGCACGCGACAAAGAAGTACTGCTGCTGCAGGCGCAGTTCCTTGCCCTGAGGGGTGGAGTCCTCGGGGTAGAGCACCTGGGAGATGGTCTCGGCGCGAGTCTGGGCGCGGACCGCGTCCTCAAAGTCGCCGGAGTTGAAGATCTTCAGGTCGAAGGACTGCGTGGCGCGTGCGCTCCACAGACGCAGCGTGTTGACGCGACCGTTGCGGTATCCGGGAACCATGTAGGTGTACGGCAAGCCGACCACGTGCGAACCGGGAACCCAGCGACGGCGCTCGCGGCCAGCATCGTCCGTATAGCCCTCAACGGTGCCGCCAAAGCCAATCTCGACCTCCATCTCGGGGTGGGGCATCTCCCACGGCGAGCCAAGGTGCAGCCAGTTGTCGGCGTGCTCGACTTGGTGGCCATCCTCAAAGGTCTGCTTGAAGATGCCGTGCTCGTAGCGGATGCCGTAGCCGATCGACGGGACGTTCTCGGTGGCCATCGAGTCGATGAAGCACGCCGCGAGACGACCCAGGCCGCCGTTGCCCAGTCCGGGCTCCACCTCAACCTCACGCAAGACGTCGAGGTCCAGGCCCAAACCCTGCATCGATTCGCGAGCCAGACCCTCGAGGTCCTCTGTCAGCAGGTTGTTGTCGAGCTGGCGGCCCATCAAGTACTCGGCAGAAAGGTAGGCGACCCCCTTCTCGCCCCCCGGCTTGTCCTTCTCAAGCGTGGCGAGCCAGTCCGTCGTCAGGTACGCACGCACGGTGCGCGCCAGAGCCTGGTACTGATCGTTCAGCGACGATCGCTCAAGAGAAATGCCCTGGGTAAAGGTGAGTTCGCGCAGGAACTCCCGAGTGAAGGACTCGACGGAGCGCTCGCGCGCAGCGATGCTGGGGGTGACATCTGACGTGTTCACAGGAGGTACCTCGGTGAATCGGGGACTTGAGGTGCAAGTCCGTTCACCCCCCAAGTTAACGCCTCCCACAATCTCCCGCCGGCGCCTGTAGTCCCAGGTTCATGGCCTGGTGACGTGACGTTTACCTCACTGCGCTCGTCTGAACGTCGCCCTTCGCGGCCGCCTCAATCACATCGAGCTGTGCGAGTGCGGTCTCCTTGACGCCTGGAAGGCGGTCGGCGATCGCCTCCCGGATGGCGCCGGAGGTCCCGTCGAGCTCCGCGACCCGGGCCCGGAAGGCGGGCAGATCAAGGTCCGATGCTGCGGTCGCCCAGTCAGCAAGCCCAAACATGTCGAGCACTTCGCGGTACTTGTGCGACCAGCCCAGGACGAGCGTCGGCACGCCCATCGCGAGCGAGGAGACCATCGCGTGGAAGCGGGACGCGACAAAGAGGTCGCAGCGGCCGATGAGGCTACGCAGCACCTGGCTGGACAACTCGCCATCCGGGAAGAACACCTTCTCGGGGGACTTCACCCGTGCCAGGATCGCGCGGCATACGGGCAAGTCGTTGTTGTGGAGCTTGTCGTCGCTGCGGCGAGTTGAGTGAGCCACCAGGTAGACCGGGCGACCCATCTCCTCGGTGATGATGTCGATCTGGGCCGCGACCTCGCCCACGTAGTCCTCGCCGCGAGCCTCAGCGGCTGCGCGCAACACCTGCGAGGGCGAGATGCCCACCACGTTGCTGGAGTCAAAGAATGACCCGGCCACGGCATCGGCCGTATCCACGTCGTCCTGCGTCACGTCCAGGGTGAACGCGAGGTCGGCGCCGGCGGTCGTGTTTGTCAGGCCAAGGAGGTCGAGGTGTTCCTGAGTCTTGGCGCCACGGGAGACGATCGCGGCCATCTTGGGCAGGAAGGTGGTGGCGGCCCATCGGTTGATGCGCCCCTCGAAGGGACCCAGCGCCTGGGCGCATTTCACGACGGGGGTTTTTAGGTTGAGGGCCGGCAGGACCGAGGCCACGTTGTAGATCAGGTACTTCTCGCGGCCGTCAACGAAGGTGATGCCGCCTTGGTCCAGGAGGACGTCGGCATCGGCGATCGCGCCAACCTCGGGCACCCATGAACGGATCTTCTCTCGCAGGAACGGTGCGAACCGCCATGCCAACGCGCCGGAGTTGATCAGCACGCCGAGGTGGAGCGGCGAGGCGTCCATGACGGTGACGTTCTCGTAAGGGTTGAGTTCATCGTCGGTGCGCGGATACATGCTGAGGTGCGTGATCTCCACGTCGGGGTGGCGCTCGGTGAGGTGCGTCACGGCGCTTTCCAGCATGGCGGCGGCGCCCTTGTTGCCCGCAAACGCGGATCCGATGATGGCGACGGACTTCATGATGACTCCTTGGGGGCGTGATGGCCGATCGACAGTAGGCCGTAGATGGCGGCGATGATGATGTCGGCAAAGGTGGCGAGAACGCGGGCGATGAGTGCGACGAGGATCGCCATCTCGGTGCCGAGGTATGGAGCGGCGAACAGGACGAACACGGACTCGCGCACACCCAGGCCGGACGGGACAAAGACGGCCATGATCCCGACCGCGCCTGCGAGCGCGTAAGCGGCCGCGAGTGGAATCCATGAGCTGGGGGCGGCGTCTGCGAGAGCGACCGCGATCACCACGACCCCGACTCCGTTGATGACGCGGGGAAGCAGGAACGCGAGTTGGTAGCGCAGGGCGCTGCCGGTGGTGAGCAGGGCCGATGCTGGCACGGCTCGACCGAGGGTGCGTTTGCCCAGGACTGTGAGGACTTTGCTGAGGATGGCGGGGTGCATCGCGAGCGCGAGGGGCACCATCGCGGCGACAGCGATCCAGACGGTGGCGCTGACGGCTGTGTCGCCTCCGCGTGCCAGGAGCAGAATCAGGATGGTGGGGACGGTCGAGCCTAGGAGTAGGAAGGCGTTCTCGTAGACGACCGACAGCAGAATCTTGAGCCGTGACAGTCCGCGTGCCTTGCCCCAGACCACCTTCGACATCACAAAGCCGACCTGGCCCGGGATGTACTTCAGGAGCCATGCACGGTTGTGAGCGCGGATGGATTCCTTGAGGCCGATGCGCTCGTGGGTGAGGGTGTGGACGAGCCTGCCCCACAGTGCGCCGGATACGGCGACGGCGAGGACGAACAGGAGCGTGGCTCCGGCCGCCCACCAGCCGAGTGAGAGGTCTTGCTCCTGGAGCGAGTCCCAGTTCTCGGCAAGGGTGGTGCCAAAGAACCACGCCACGGCGCCGATGACGGCAATGGCGATGACGGGGCGCCACCATGGTCGCCGTCTGCGCGACTGCGTGGGCTCCGCCCCTGGCGCGGGGGACGCCGCAGCCGCGCCGGATTCGCTAGCGCTCGAGTCCATGGAAGGTGCGCAGGTTGGCGATGTCCTTCTTCTGCGAATATGCGACCAGGGCATCCGGGTCTGGGTAGCCGACCGCGAGCAACATGATCACGCGCTGGTGAGGCTTGAGGCTGAGGGTCTTCGCCATCTTGGCCTCGAGGGGCTCAAAGTCGGGCCAGTTGATGACTGACGACGACAGCCCCAGCGTTTCTAGAGCGTAGATAAAGCCCATGGTCGCCAGTGAGGCGTCGATGTAGGGCACGTGACGGTCGCGGGGCGAGAAGTAGTTCGACAGGTCGCCCTTGACGACGATGAGCGTCGGGATCTGGTGGGAGTAACCAGCCGCGCCGAACGGAATGCCGGCAACCTGCTTCACCTGCTCGGGTTCGTCGAAAACCTCGAACTCGTATGGCAGGCGGTTGCAGGCGGAGGGTGATTGGCGGGCGACGAGGAGGGCCTTGTCGATCAGTTCGCGCGGCACCGGCTTGTCTTCGAACCAGCGGATCGAGCGGCGTGACTGCGCCAGTTCGAGGACCTGGTCGTAGGTGATGTCAGTGCGCTTGAGCATCCGCTGGGGGTACGGGTGCACGTCCGACGGCGTGCCGTGGGGTGGAAGCCCGTTGAAGCGGGCGCGGGCGCGGGCAATCCCCTCGTCGCCATCGGTGACGATTGAGAAGTACTCCGCGAGGACATCGTGCGCCCACTGCATCTCGCCCGCGTCCATGTTGCTGAAGCTCGCCGGGCGCGCGGCGGCGGCCTCGTAAAACTCCACCGTCTCTTCAATGTAGTCGCGTGCAAACACGTCGCGACGGGGCTGCATGAGGATGCCCTTTTCGAGGCGGTGAACGTTGCGCCGCAGCTCGACGTGATTCGCGCGGTGGCGGCCAAGGTTGCGGTAGTAGCCGCGACGGCCGGACAGCACGGCCCATTGCTCGCGGTTAAAAGTCATGAACCCCGGCAGTGAGTAGAGGGTCGCGCCCACGCGGCTAGAGCCTGCGGCCTCCAGCACTGCGCGGTTGGCGGTGTTGTACGTCTTGCGAATGGTGGGATTGGCGAGCGCGTTCTTCGCGAAGCGCTTCAGCGTGCCGATCATCTGTGCTCCTTGGCCGGGGCTCGGGCGGGTGATGGCGCGGACGGCACCGCCGTCGGTGTGGGGGCCGTGGGAGCGGACCGCGCAGACGTTGCCGACTGTGCCGCGACGCTTGCCGGATGGGCTGGGCCAAAGTGCTGCACCTTGAGGTGCTCGAGCGCCTGCTCCTGGATCGTGCGATTGGTGCGCATGAGGTCAGAGAGGACCCCCAAAGCGAACGACAGAAACGCCCCGACCAGGAGCACCGTGCCCAGCAGCAGTGACTGGTAGTGATTGCCGCTGTCGCCAATGAGTCTCAGGATGAGGAACCGGACAAACGGAATCAAGCCCGCGACCAACAGCACGGTGCCGAGCGAAGCGAAGATTGTCCACGGCCTGAACATCACGAACGACCGCATGATCGCTTGAGCAGACTTCAGCATGTGCTCGAAGCTGTTCTTGAACAGGCGGGACTCTCGCGTCTTGGGGTTGGTGTCGACGGGAATGGACACGATCGCGAGGCGCTTGTTGCCCGCCTGAATAATTGTCTCCATGCAATAGCTGAAGCGCGTCACGATGTTGAGGCGATACAGCGAGTACCGGGAGTAGGCGCGAAAGCCGGATGCGGCATCGGGCAGGTCCGTTCCGGCGGCCTTGTTGACTACCCACGAGCCAAAGCGTTGCATCGACTTCTTAAATGCGGAGAAGTGCTCGATCTTGTGGGTCTGTCGGTCGCCCATGACGATTTCCGCATCGCCGCGCAGGATGGGCGCGACCAGGTCGCCGATGCGCTCTTGCGGGTATTGATTGTCGCCATCGGTATTGACCACGATGTCCGCGCCGTGGGCGAGCGCGTAGTCGACGCCGTCGCGGAACGACTGTGCGAGACCCATGGGACGGGCATGCCGGAGCACGTGAGCACCGTGTTCACGGGCGATGTCGCCGGTGCGGTCGGTGGATCCGTCATCGATGACGAGGAGCTCGATCTCGTCGATTCCCTCAATGCTTGTGGGGATTGATTCCAGGACGACGGCCAGCGTCGCCTCCTCATTGAGGCACGGCACCTGGACAACTAGCTTCATGGTGGTCAAGCGTAGTGACGCGGGGACATCTCGACTACGACTGGTCGTTCTCGCTTGACTGGCGGGCCTGCTGAGCCTCGCTCCATTTGTCCCGCACGACCTCGATCAAGCCCGGCCCCCACCGGTCCCAGGCAGTCTTGAGCAGCCCGGCCGCGACACCAAAGACGATGCCCCCGACGCCGGCACCCGCGAGCTCGCCCGCCATCATGTGGTCACCGAGGGGGTCCGCGAAGGTTGCTCCCCACCAGTGTGCGCCTGCAGGGCCGCCGATGGCTCCAGCGATAGCTGCGATCAGCAGTCCCGGATTGACAGTGGGATGCACGCGGGAGGCGGTGGTGCCCAGCATGATGCCGACGGCGATGAGCGCCATGGTTTCCATGCTCAACCTCCCCTGTCGACGCCCTTATCTTCGCATACCCGCGTAGGTGTCGATTCGGAAACGAGAGCGCCAATCTTTGGTCCCCAGCCTGCGTCTGAGCCGGTTTGCCTCTAACGTCGAAGCGGGTGACCAAACCCGGACAATAAGGAGAAAACATGACACAGCTCACACGAGTGGGGTGGGGATCAGCAGCTGCGCTTGGCGCGCTTGCGGTCACCGCCGTCGCGGCTCCTGCCGCGGCTGATGTGACGGAGCCTGACACGGGCGCGACCGTCCAAATCCTTGGTACCAATGACTTCCACGGGCGCATCCTGCCCGATGCCTTCGGAGGCAGCGCCGGCGCTGCGTCGTTGGCAGGGGCGGTGCAGACGCTAGAAGCTGACTACCCCGACAGCTCGGTCTTCGTGGCCGCGGGGGACTTGGTCGGAGCTTCGACATTTGAGTCGTTCATCGCTCAGGACCAGCCGACCATCGACGCCCTCAACGCTGCGGGCCTCGACGTGTCAGCGGTCGGTAACCACGAGTTTGACACTGGTTATGAAGACTTGACCGACCGCATCATGGTTGAAGCGGAGTGGGAGTACCTGGGTGCGAACGTGCGACTCCTCAATGGTGACCCCGCACTTCCCGAGACGTGGATGCAGACCTTCGGCGAGGGCGACGACGCCGTCGACATCGGCTTCATTGGTGCTGTCACGGATGAGACGCCGTCGTTGGTGACACCGGAGGGAGTGGAGCACCTTCACTTCGAAACGGAGCACGTGGCCGCGAATCGCTCGGCCGAGGTTCTCGAGAATGAGGGAGCCGAACTCATTGTGCTCCTCGTCCACGAGGGTGCTCCCACGACGTCCTACGCAGACGCTGTCGACACGTCCAACGACTTTGGTGAGATGTTGAGCGAACTGGACCCCAGCATCGACGCTGTGGTGTCCGGCCACACCCACCTCGCGTACGACCACCGCGTGCCCGTCCCTGAATGGGAGTCGGAGGGCCGCACGGTCACCGAACGCCCCGTCGTCTCGGCCGGTCAGTACGGCATGAACCTCAACCGCCTCCTCTTCTCGTTCGACGCCGACGGCAACGTGGCTGGCCTCGACACCAGCATCATCGACCTCTGGGAAGACGGCGCGGACGCCCCGGCCTACCCAGAAGACCCCGCCGTGGCGGACATGGTCGCGGAGGCCGTCGCAGAGGCCGACGAGCTCGGCGCAGTGGAACTCGGCACGCTCGACGACCCGCTCTACCGTGCTCGCCTTGCCGACTCCGACCCGGGCTCATCGCGCGGCGCGGAGTCCACGCTCGGCAACTCGGTCGCGGACGTCCAGCTGTGGGCGACTCAGGAGCTTGAAACCGAGATCGCCTTCATGAACCCCGGCGGTCTGCGTGCAGACTTGCTCGGTGCAGCGCAGGGCGACCGTTCGGATTACCCCTCCACGGTGACTTACAAGGAAGCCGCTCAGGTCCAGCCCTTCGCCAACACCTTGGTCACGATGACTCTCACCGGCGATCAGATTGCACAGGTCCTTGAGGAGCAGTGGCAGCCCGAGGGCTCGTCGCGACCGTTCCTGCGCCTGGGCACCTCGGCCGGCTTCGAGTACACCTATGACCCCGAGGCTCCTGCGGGCGAGCGCATCCTGTCGATGTGGCTGGATGGCGAGCAGATCACGGCAGACGGCGAATACACCGTTGTCGCGAACTCCTTCCTCGCCGCGGGCGGCGATAACTTCGCCACTCTCGCTCAGGGCAGCAACGTCACCGACTCCGGGCGTATCGACCTGCAGGCCATGGTCGACTACCTCGAGGAGTTCGGCTCGCTGAGCGCGGACTACCGTCAGCATGCCGTCTCGGTGTCAGGACTGCCCGATTCGCTGGTTGTCGGCGAGAACGTCAGCTTCGATGTCGGCTCGCTGCTGATGACGGACCCTGACGGGGTCACCGATAAGAAGGTCGCGGTGGAGATCGCAGGCAAGAGCCGTGGGGCCGATGCTGTGGTCAACGAGATCTCGGCCGAGCCATACGACGAGCACGGCACGGCGAACATCACCTTCAAGGTGCCGACCGCGGCCAAGGGAGATTCGGTCATCACGTTGACCGGAAAGCAGACCGGTACAACGGTCCGCATCCCCGTCACGGTCGATGCCAAGCCCCGTTGCGTTGTTGACTACGAGGTCCACGGCGAGTGGCCCGGTGGCTTCATCGCTCAGGTCACCGTTGAGAACACGTCGAACAAGGACGTGGACGGCTGGAACGTGGGTTGGACCTTCACCGGCGATGAGTCGGTGCGTCAACTGTGGAACGGCGAGGTCAGCGAGGACGGCTCGACCGTCTCGGTTGCCAACCCGCACTGGGACACGGTCCTCGAAGCAGGCACGTCCGCGACCTTCGGGTTCCTGGGCAACACTGCGGATGGAGCGCAGACCCCTGAGGCGCTGACGCTCAACGGTGACAGCTGCCTGACCAACTAACACCCACCACTGGCGCCAACAGGCAGCGCCAGAACGGATTGCGACACCCCGGCGCGTCGCCCCATTGGTTTTCAATGGAGCGGCGCGCCGGGCCTGTCTGTGGGTCAAAGCATGAGGAAAAGGGCCGCGGACGCGGGGCGGCATCGGCACTGGGCGGGCCGATGCGACACAATGGGCCCGTGACTGCGTTTGCTGACCGACACATTGGCCCCTCCGACGGTTCTGTAGAGGACATGCTCTACGCCGTCGGCCAACCGTCGCTGACCACGATGGCAGAGGCGGCGGTGCCCGAGTCGATCCGTCAGGACGACGTGCTGGTGCTGCCCGAGCCGCTCACCGAAAACGAGACTCTGCACGCATTGCAGGGTTTCGCGCAGCGCAACAAGGTCAACATTCAGATGATTGGCCAGGGCTACTCGGACACCATCACGCCCATGGTGATCCGCCGCAACGTGCTGGAGAACCCCGCCTGGTACACGGCGTACACGCCGTATCAGGCGGAGATCTCGCAGGGCCGTCTCGAGGCCATGCTGAACTTCCAGACCATGATCGCGGACCTCACCGCACTGCCGATTGCCGGCGCGAGCCTGCTGGACGAGGCCACCGCCGTGTCGGAAGCAATGCTGCTGATGCGCCGCGCCGTCAAGGGCCGCGAGGACGGCGTGATGGTCCTCGACTCCGAGTGCCTGCCGCAAACCATCGCTGTCGTTGAAGCCCACGCGGAGGCGCTCGGACTGCGCCTAGAGATCCAGGACATTGATGCACAGTGGACCGCTCCGAGCGACCTGATCGGACTTGTGCTCCAGCAGCCCGGCAACACAGGCGTGCTGCGTGAGATTCAGAACGTGGTCGCTTCCGCGCATGACGCGGGCGGTCTCGTCACCGTCGCGGCGGACCTGCTGTCGCTGACCATGATCAAGGCTCCGGGCGAGATCGGCGCGGATATCGCGGTCGGCTCAGCGCAGCGCTTTGGTGTGCCGTTGTTCTTTGGCGGCCCCCACGCCGCGTTCATTTCCGTGCGCGAGGGCCTGCAGCGTCAGCTTCCGGGTCGCCTTGTGGGCGTCAGCGTCGATGCCGACGGACGATCCGCCTACCGCCTCACGCTCCAGACGCGCGAGCAGCACATTCGCCGCGACCGCGCGACGTCCAACATCTGCACCGCGCAGGCGCTGCTGGCCGTGATCTCTGGCTTTTACGCGATCCACCACGGCCCGGAGGGTCTGAGGGAGATCGCGACAACCGTCCACAACACAGCCGTGACGTTGGCCGATGCGCTGACAGCCGCCGGCGTCGAGGTGGTGCACGAGCACTTCTTCGACACCGTGGTGGTGCGGGTCCGCGGTGGAGCCGACTCCGTGGTGGCGCGCGCCGCCGCAGAAGGCATCAACATCCGCCGGGTGGATGCTGACAACGTCGGCATTGCCTGCGACGAGGTCACGAGCCTCGACATCCTTGATTCGCTGGTGGAGGCCGTCACTGCGCAGCAGCGCCACGGTGTCTACAGCGCGCCCCGCGTTGCGATCCCGATGTCTTTGCGCCGCAGCAGCGACTACCTCACGCACCCGATCTTCCACGAGCACCGCTCCGAGACCTCGCTCATGCGCTACATGCGACGTCTCGCCGACCGCGACCTCAGCCTCGACCGCACCATGATCCCGCTGGGCTCGTGCACGATGAAGCTCAACGCCGCAGTGGAGATGGCCCCGATTTCGTGGCCGGGCTTTGCGCGCATTCACCCCTTCGCCCCGTCGGACCAGACGGCCGGATACCGCGACATGATCGCCCAGCTCGAAGGATGGCTTGCCGATATCACCGGCTATGCGGCCGTGTCCGTGCAGCCCAACTCGGGTGCCCAGGGCGAGTATGCGGGCCTGCTGGCCATCCGCTCCTACCACCGTGACAACGGAGGTGCGGCTCGGGACGTGTGCCTGATCCCAGCATCGGCCCATGGCACTAACGCCGCCTCGGCGGTCCTTGCTGGCTTGCGCGTCGTGGTGGTTGCTACCGCGAATGACGGCGGGGTCGACCTCGATGACCTGGGTGCCAAGATCGCAGCCCACGAGGGTGAGATCGCCTGCATGATGATCACCTACCCCTCCACGCATGGCGTCTACGAGGAGCAGGTCAGCGAGGTCTGCGCCGCGGTTCACGACGCAGGCGGTCAGGTGTACATCGACGGCGCCAACCTCAACGCGCTCGTGGGGCTCGCGAAGCCCGGACGCTTCGGCGGCGACGTCTCGCACCTGAACCTGCACAAGACCTTCTGCATCCCGCACGGCGGTGGCGGCCCGGGCGTGGGTCCCGTCGCAGTGGCCGAGCACTTGGTGCCGTACTTGCCGGCGCTGCGTCAGACGATTCAGCGTCCCGCTGAGCTGGCACGTCGCGGGGCACCCGTGTCTGCGGCGCCCTTCGGTTCTGCTGGAATCCTGCCTATTACCTGGGCGTACATCGCGCTCATGGGCCACGAGGGACTCGGCCGCGCCACCAAGGTGGCCGTACTCGCCGCGAACTACGTTGCCAAGCGCCTTGAGGACGACTTCCCGGTGCTCTATCGCGGTGCCAACGGGCTTGTCGCCCACGAGTGCATCCTCGACGTGCGCCCGCTCACCAAGACCAGTGGCGTGACCGCAGAGGACATCGCCAAGCGCCTCATCGACTTCGGGATCCACGCACCCACGATGGCGTTCCCGGTCCCCGGCACGCTCATGGTGGAGCCCACCGAGAGCGAGAACCTGCGCGAGCTTGACCGCTTTGTGGACGCGATGAAGGCCATCCGCGAAGAGATCGCCCAGATCGAGCGCGGTGAGATTGCCGTTGAGGATTCTGCGTTGCGTCACGCTCCCCACACGGTCGATGCCGTGGTCTCGGATTCCTGGGACCGCGCCTACGGCCGTGAACAGGCCGCGTTCCCCGTGCCGGGACTGCGCCAGGACAAGTACTTCCCGCCGGTGTCACGCATCGACAACGCCCATGGCGACCGCAACCTGGTGTGCTCCTGCCCACCGCTGGACGAGTACGAGGACTGACCCCAGCATCGGCCCTCCACGCCCCACGCGTGCAATGAATCACACGTGCGCGTGAATGCTGGCGCTCTCAGATCGGTCGGTTAAAGTGGCCCAGGTTCCCACTGAGGTCGCAGGCTGAAGACTGCCTGCGCAGGCCGTGACGGGAGGGGGGCACGACTCATGGCGCAAAGGCAGGCCCTGAAGCCACCCGTGTTGCCCGGGTTCACGTATGTGCGCCCGCTCGGCTCCGGCGGCTTTTCCGATGTGTTCCTCTTCCAGCAGGACATGCCGCGCAGGCTCGTGGCCGTCAAGGTGCTCCTGAGCAAAGTTGAGGACCAGGCGGCCGCCCTTGCGCTCGCTGCGGAGGCCGACGTCATGGCGCGCCTGAGCGCCCACCCCAGCATTCTCACGGTCTACCAGGCAGGTGTCTCCGCAGACGGTCGCCCCTACTTGGTGTCCGAGTACTGCCCGGCATCGCTCACGAACCGCTATCGGCACGAGGCGCTCCCGGTCGCGGAGGTGCTGTCGATCGGCATCAAGATCGCCTCCGCGGTGGAGACCGCGCACCGCGCCGGGCTCCTCCACCGGGATATCAAGCCGTCAAACATCCTGCTGACCTCTTTTGGGCAACCTGTTCTGTCTGACTTCGGTGTGGCCTCCGCGCTCGAACACGGCGAGGACGACGTCATCGCGATGTCGCCGCCGTGGAGTGCCCCGGAGATCGTCGACCACAGGACATCGGGCACCGTGGCGACGGAAGTGTGGGCGCTCGCGGCGACTGTGTATACGTTGCTCGCGCAGCACAGCCCGTTCGACATCCCTGGTCAACGGCGCGATGACGCTCAGCTGACGTCGCGTATCAAGAAGGCGCGCTACACCGATATCGAGCGCGCGGACGTCCCCGATGCCCTTCAGCGCGCACTCGAAGGGGGAATGCGCAAGGTTCCCGGGGACCGCTATCCCTCCGCGCAGGCGTTCGGGCAGGCGCTCCAACAGGTTGAGAGGGAGATGGGCGTTCCTGTCTCTGCGCTCGAGACCCCCAGCGATGAGTGGGCCCAGTCCGCCGCCGAACTGCCTTCTGCTGCCGATGCGCGCCAGCCCGTGCGGTCGACGGTGCCCGTGGATTCTCCGCGTCGCCGCCGTGAAGGCACAACGGGGACCGGGGCGGGCACCGCCACTCAGCGTGAGCGCAAGGCTTCCAAGGTGGGACGCAGCATCGTCGTCGGCGTGGCTGTGGCGGGTGCCGCCGTCGTGGGGGTCACTGTTGCCGTGGTGTTGATGGTGGGCGGTTAGCCGATGAGTGCCGTGGACTCTGAGGTGGGGCGAGCCACAGCCGCGCGGTGGCGTACTGCCAGGCGCATTGGCGTCGGGGTTCTCGTGGCCGTGGTGGGCGTTGGAGCCTTCCTCGCGCCCGGTTTTGACGAAAGAGAAGTGACCCCGGACAGCCCTGCGGTGTGGGCGCTCCAGACGTCATCGGGCCAGCGCATGGCGCGCGTGAACACGTCCGTCGCGGAACTCGACACCGTGAAGGCCGTGGCCTCTCCCAGCGACATCGTGCAGGCCGACGACACGCTGCTGGTCTTCACGAACAACCTCGGCTCCGTCACGACGATGAGCGCCGCCGCTCCGCACGACATCTCCGCCGAGGCGCCTCAGGGAACCGTGGGAACGCCGGCCGGAACTGACGTCGTGGTGAACTCCGGCGATTACGTCGCGTACCTGACTGATGCCGGAGAGATCTTCGCGGGGGCTGTGTCCGTAGGTACTGCCACCACGCCCGCACAACTCGACCCCTTCGCAGACGTCGAGGTGGAAGAGGGCGAGGAAAGGCCCCAATTTAGGGCCGATGCTGTGGCCGTGTCGCCGACAGGGGCGGTGGCTGCGTACTCCGCGGAGCGGGGCGCAATGCTGACGTCGGAGTCGGTGACAGGCGCGGGACTGCGAACGAGCGCACTACCCGAGGGGCCTGAGGGCGACGAATTGCAGGTTGCGTGGGTCGGTCCGCGCTGGGTGCTTCTTGACCAGGAGAGCGCGCTGGTCTGGATGAGCGACCTTGACGAGCCGGTGGCTTCCGGCGCCGCCGAGGGTGCTGTCTTGCAGCGCTCGAGCGGTACCGCAGACTCCGTCGTGATCGCCGATGAGTTTGGCCTCGTCACTGTCGCACTGGATGGATCGGTGACCGAGCGCGTGCATGGGTCCGCCGACTCCCTCGCGCTCGGCGTCGCGGCGCGGCCGATGGAAGATCCTTCTGCTGGCGGCATGGTGGCGGCGTGGCTACCCGAGGGCGCGGGCCCGGGAGCTTTGTGGCGAGAAGGTCAGTCGCCGTCCGAGCTTGATTTTGCTGGGCAGACGCTAGGAGATCGCGTTGTGCCGACGTTGCGGTCCAACGGCGCGCGCCTGATCTTGAATGAGGGGCGCTCGGGCTGGGTGTGGGATACGCGCACTGGGTTACTCATCTCGTCTTCGCAGCGCTGGGAAGACGACACCGTGGTGCAAGCGGCTGACGAGGACCGCGACGTTGCAATTGAGGTGACCGAGCCGCGTCCGCCTGTCGCCGTGGCGGACTCCTTCGGGGTACGCGCGGGGCGCCATATTGCATTGCCGGTTCTGCTCAACGACCACGACCCGAATGAGGACGTGCTGGCGGTTGACCCGGAGTCGGTGCAGGGGATGGACGACAGCTTTGGCACCGTGACAGTTGCGGACGATGCGCAGACGATCGTGGTGAGCGTCGCGCCGGAGGCGACGGGGACGGCCACCTTCACCTATGCGATCACCGACGGCACTACAAGCGACGGCCTGCTGTCAGACCCCGCCAGCGTGACGGTGACCGTGCACGACGCATCGGAGAACTCTCCGCCCGTGTGGTGCGGTGTCGACGACTGCCAGCTGGAGTGGCCGGCTCCGCAGGTGGCGCCGGGCGGGACCGTGACCGTTGATGCGCTCACAGGCTGGGTGGACCCCGATGGTGACCCCGTCTACTTGGCCTCCGCAGCATCGGCGTCCAGCGTGGGCGTTGTGGCCGGGGCCCCCGACGGGACCGTGGTCTTTCAGCACACTGATGCGTCGTCAACGGACACCGGAGCCGTCCCGATCGACGTGGTGGTCTCCGACACCCATGGCGCCACAGAGTCTAAGGACCTCCCCGTCGCCGTGGTGAGCGAGACCGAGATGCGTGTCACGGATGCCACCACGACGGTGACTGCGGGCGTGACGGCCAGCGTGTCACTTGCTGACCACGTGACCGGCGCTCGCGCACCCGTCTCAGTGACCGAGGCATCGGTCGGTCCAGACCACGACGCGCAGGTGGCGCCGTCTCAGGGCGATGCGGGCTTCACGTTCACGGCGGACGACCCGGGCAGCTATCTCGTAGAGCTCCTTGTGAGCGACGGGATGTCCGAGGCGCGCGGAACGGCCCGCATCACCGTCATCGACGAGGGCGACGAACAACTATCGACGGTGCCACTGACCGCGTTTGTGCGCTCCAAGGAAGACGTCACGATCGACGTCTTGGACGCAGTGACCAATCCGCGCCGATCCGTCTTGCTCCTGTCCGACCTACGGACGGATGTGGCCGATGGTGCGCAGTTGTCAGCGGACATCGTTGGCCACGCGGCGCTGCGCCTGAGCGGAGATACGTCAGACGGGCAGCCCGGCACGCTGGGAACGGTGCAGTACACCGTGTCCGACGGCACCGGCAGGCCCGCGGGCACCACCACGGGTGAGGTCACCGTGGTCCTCCTCGGAACGGACGTGCCGACCGCGCCGCTGGTTGTCGACGACGCTGTGACAGTGCGAGCCGGTACGCAGGCGGACATTCCGGCGCTCGACAATGACGTCGCGCCCGCCGGTAACGTCATTGCACTCGACGCGGCATCGGTGTCGCTCGGCGAGGGCGGCGGACTCGCATTCCCGGCCGGATCCGTTGTGCGCTACTTGGCTCCCGATGTGCCGGGTACCTATGACATCGACTACGCGTCCTACGTGCTGGGTTTCCCCACGCAGGCGGACACGGCGACAATCCGGGTGACCGTGACGGCCGGCGACACGAATGCTGCCCCGTTGCCCGAGCCGATGCGCGGTCGCGTGGCGTCTGGGCAGGAAGTGCGCTTGCCGTTTGATGATGCGGGAATCGACCCTGACGGGGACGCCGTCTCGCTCGCGGCGATTGAGACGCAGCCGGTCTCGGGCTCGGCCCGCGTGTCCTCTGACGGCCGCTCGTTGGTCTACACCTCAGAGAGCGGGTTCGCGGGACAGGCCTCGTTCACCTTCACCGTAGAAGACGCTCGTGGGGCGACGGCCGTCGGGACGGCCACCATCGGCGTGCTCGACTCTCAGTTGGACCCCCGCCCCGTGACCTACACCGACTACGTGCAGGCGCAGGTGGGCGAGGACCGCCGTGTGGTGATCACGCCCGCGTCGAACGATCAGGACTTGGGTGGCGGGGAGCTGGCGCTCGTCAGTGTGGCGCCGGATGCGGAACCGGGGTCCGCCGAGTTCGCTGCGCTCGAGGAGCGCTTGATCGACGTCGATGACGGCCGGGTGACGCTGTCCGTTGGGACAGAGCCCGGCACTAGTGCCTACGTCTACACCGTGGAGAACGAGTCCGGATCGACCTCGATTGGCCGGATCATCCTCAAGTCGGTGCGCGAACCCATCGCGGATGTGCCCATTGTGAGCGACACGATCCTCACGTCCGAGACCCGCGAGACCTTCGCAAGCGGTGTTGACGTCCTGACCGACAAGGTGGCGTGGGGCGCGGGCGACGCGAGTGATCTCTCCGTCGCGCTGTGGGGCGATGCTGGAGGAAATGCGGTCGACGGGTGGCAGATCTCGGGTTCACTCCCGGACGATTCGCTCCTTGTCCCCTTCCAAGTCAGCGGACTGAATTTCGCCCAGGAGGAAGTCGTCTCCTATGGGTTCCTGCGCGTTCCCGGCGATGAGGAGATCCGCGTCGCTCTGCGCGAAGGCTTCCAGGCACCGCAGGTGAACGAAGAGGAGTCCGTCACGTTCGACATACGTGACCTCATCGCTCTCCCACCTGAGACGCCATTCACGATCGACGCAGACGCGATCGCAGCGAGCGGACAGCGCGCCGAAGGCGTGTGTGTGAGTGCAGGCGCAACGGAGGTTCGGTACGACGCCGGAGAGGGCGAGCCGTACACGGACACGTGCCGCGTCCCCGTCCTCGTTGAGGGGCTGGACGAGGCTGTCCTCCTGCCAGTGCCAATTGTCGTCGTCCCCAATGCTCCTCAACCGATTCTCACCGGCGCCGCGCTGGAGATCTCGCCCGGACAGACGTCCCAGTTCAACCTTGCTGACATGGTGACCTGGCCCCCGGGCGCACCGGGTCGTCCGGTCAGCGTTGCGATGAACTACGTGGGCGAGCAATTCACCGTTGAGCGCGCGGGCGACACCATCACTGTGACGGCCGCCGACTCCGCACAACCCGGCAGTGCCGACGCCGTCACGGTCACCTTGCCCGATGAGCAAGAGATCGCTCCCGTGACGTTGACGCTCACGGTGGGTCCAGCTCCGTCGGCTTTGCCGAAGGGCGCGTCTGTCGTCAAGCAATGCTCGCAAGCTGACGGTAGCTCGTGCACTATCGAGGTCATCGGGGGATCCGGTGAGGTCAATCCGCTACCTGGAACCCCGCTGGAGCTGGAGTCCGTCAACGCGGCGGGCACCTGCACTGGCGTGACGTTCTCGAAGGCATCGGAGACGTCGATCCGTGCCTCGTGGACCGGTTCGACGTCGGGCACTGTGTGTGACGCGACCTTCGTGGTGGTCGACGCCCAGGGCCGCCAGAGCTCGGGAGACCGCGCGGGCCAGATCAGCCTCGACCTCCAGGGCTTCCCCGCGGGGCCGGCCTCAATCTCCCAGGCGGCCTACGGCGATGGCTCGGTGACCTTGTCCGTTGACCCAGGTGCAGCATCGTCCGCATACCCGGCGATCACGGGGTTCACCATCACGTCCGGCGGCTCCGAAGTCACGACGTGTTCCGCTCAGGGCGCCTGTGGCGAGATCACGGGCCTATCCAACGGCCAGAAGGCCCAGTACACGGCGGTCGCGCGCAACGACGTGGGGGCGTCGAAGTCCTCCGCGACAACGACTGCCTGGTCATACGCACCTCCAACACGTCCCGCGCTGGTGTCGTCAACACCGTCGAAGGCGGGCACGGAGGGACTGCGAGCTGACCTCGTATTCCAAGTGAACGATCCGTCCACGCGTCAGTTGGTTCTCACCAGCGCCAGTGGCGAAGAGCGCGTGCACACCGTGTCGGGTCGTGGACAGCAGACGGTCAATAACTACCTCGTTGGGTCAAACGCGCCAACGACCGTGACGGTCACGCCGGTGACGGCGCATGAACTTCCGCCCGTCGGGTCAGGGATTGCACAGGGGGAGTCGCTATCGGTCAGCGCCAATGGAGTTGGCGGTCCGCGCGTGTCTGACGTGACATGGAAGGCGAGCACCGACGGTGCACGCGTCACGTTCAGCGGCAGCGTGGCAAGTGCCGGGGCGGGCTCTCAGACATGGGTCGGAGTGGCCCTGGAGGGCGAACGTTGCAGCACGTCCGTACAGTCGTCCGGTGGTTCCATGGCAGTCACGGTCGAGGTCGACGCCAACCGTTTGTACGACTACGTGGTGTGCGCGGAGAGCCAGTGGGAAGGTGAGACCTACGGCACCTCGACAACGCAGGTCGACGGTGTGTACACCTTCGAAGAGCCGAGTCCGCCTCAGGTTGGCGGCTACGGCATCGACAACACGTGTGAGCCGGCGCAGCGGTCGTTTGAGTGCGAAACGGGTTGGGACGCCCCCTCCGTGTCGAGCAGTCCGAGTGGGTTCCAGACCCGCTATATCTACGACGGCGATCGCTCCAACGTGCTGCGGGACTTCACACTGAACAAGAGCTTTGGGCGCACGCCCGACATCGCAGCCGTGTACTGCCCGACCTTCCTTGGGGCAGACGCGCCGTGCAACGGGCCCGCGACCCCGATTCCCGCGGCCGATTCCTCCCGCGCCTATCCGGTGGCCGTTGAGTTCACTCACTGTTCCGCCCTAGCGGGTACGACATCCGTCGAGATCTCTGGCGGCGGTGCCAATGCCACGGTCGTCGAACAGTGGTGGCAGGCAGGCTCTGGAAGCCAGCAAGCCGTCGAGCCATGGGAGCGCCGATACGCCTCTGTGAGGGTGTCATTCTCGGGCCCGCTGAGCGGGATCACGCCTTGGGAATCTGGCCGACTTCCGTGCAGCGAGATTCCACTGCCGCCCAACCCGACGCCCACGCCCACTCCAACAACGTCACCCACGACACCAGCGCCCGATCCCAACGCAGGCGCGGGAAGTTGACCATGGCCCCTCGACCTTCCGCCTTCGCCACACCCAAGGAGCACCCATGACTGTTACCGACGAGCAAGTGCAATGGTTCGCCGCGTCCTTTTCCTCGCTGTGCGACAACGTGGAGCGCGCGGTGTTGGGCAAACGACACGTGGTGGAACTCGCCTTTACCGCGATGATCTCCGAGGGTCACCTGCTCCTCGAGGACGTGCCCGGCACGGGCAAGACGTCCTTGGCCCGCGCCCTCGCCCAAACGGTCCGTGGCAGCTCGAGCCGCATCCAGTTCACGCCGGACCTGCTCCCCGGCGATGTCACCGGTATCACCGTGTTCGACCAAAAGCAGGGCAGCTTTGAGTTCCACGCGGGCCCCATCTTTGCGAACGTGGTGCTCGCAGATGAGATCAACCGTGCCTCCCCCAAGACACAGTCCGCGCTGCTTGAGGTCATGGAGGAAGGGTCCGTCACGGTTGACGGCGTGACGCGTGAAGCCGGGTCTCCGTTCATGGTCGTGGCGACCCAAAACCCGGTCGAGCAAGCGGGAACCTACGCGCTCCCCGAAGCCCAGCTGGACCGCTTCATGATGCGTACGTCGCTGGGCTACCCGGACCACGGTGCGACATTGCAGATCCTGGATGCGGGTCGGCCAGTGAAGGTCACGGTGCCCCAGATCGCCGAACTCCAGACGATCAGCGCCATGACGGCCTTGTCGCGGGAGGTCCACACCAGCCCGCTCATCCTGGATTACATCGCGAGGATTGTGGACGCGACGCGGTCGGCGACTCAGGTGCGGCTTGGAGTGTCGATGCGCGGCGCTATCTCGCTGTCTCGGGTCGCACGGACGTGGGCGCTTGCCCGCGGCCGCACGTACGTCACCCCGGACGACGTCAAGGAACTGGCCGAGCCGGTCCTGGCGCACCGACTGATTCTGGACCCCGAGGCTGAGTTCGATGGCGTGACAGCCACCGCAGTCATTGGCCAGATTCTTCTCGACACCCCTCCCCCGTCTCAGCAGGACCTTCAGTAGTCCATGACTCCCGCCTCACCCCGGCCGTCGGGCACCACGCGTACCTATACGAGGACACACCGCACTCGTACGGGTCACACGCATGCCTCGACGCGCACCCACACGCAGTACGCGGAGCAATCCCGTGGGCGCTGGGTCTCCCTGGGATTGTGGGGACTGCAGGTGGGGCGCTCGTTCACCGATGCGTCGCGACGGGCGTGGGATGCCGTCACGTCGGTGACAACTCCCGCAGGTTGGGCAGTGATCGTGTGGACGGTCGTCGGCGCGGTGCTTGGATTGGTACTTGGTTGGGGCGAGTTTCTCATCGGCTCCCTCGTGGGCCTGCTGCTGCTTCTGATCGCCCTGCCGTTCCTCCTGGGTCGCGAATCGTATGAGGTCGACTTCCGGCTCTTGCACGATGCTGTGGTCGCCGGCCACGACGCTCAAGCCGAGATCGTTGTGCGAAACCAACGTTCCCGGCTCGCGCTACCTGGGCAAGTCGACGTTCCCGTGGGTGCCGGCCTGATCGACTTCCACGTGCCGATGCTGCGGCGCGACCAGGAGCACCACGAGCCGCTGCTCATCCCGGGCACCCGGCGCGGAATTGTCGATGTGGGGCCGGCCACGACCTCGCGGTCGGACCCCCTCCGCCTCGTGCAACGCAGCTTTCACTGGGCAGATATCCAGACTCTCTACATCCACCCCGTGACCATCGCCATCCCAAGTACGTCGATGGGCTTCATTCGCGACCTTGAGGGCCGCGCCACGCGCACGCTGTCCAACGAGGACATCTCGTTCCACGCTGTGCGCGAGTACGCCCGCGGCGATGCTCAGCGGCAGATTCACTGGAAGTCAACAGCAAAGACCGGCACGCTCATGGTGCGCCAGTTCGAGGAAACCCGTCGTTCCACGCTGTCGCTTGTGCTCGACCTCAACGAAGCGTCCTACGCCGATGAAGCCGAATTCGAGATGGCAGTCAGCGCCGTCGGTTCGCTCGGCGTGCGCGCGGTCCGCGACGGGCGTGACGTGCAGGTTGTCGTGTCAGGCGAAGTGCCGGAGTTCGCGAAGGCCTCCGTGCGCTCCCTCGCACAACTGAATGTCACCACGCCCCGGCGGCTTCTGGACGACCTGTCCGGCGTGGAGTCCTCACCCAGTGTGGTCGCGCTTCCCAGCCTGACCCGCATGCTCGTCGAGGTCTCCCAGGAGACATCGCTTGCGTTCTTGGTGACCGGATCGCGAGCTCCGCTTGCTGACCTCAGTTCCGCAGCATCGGCCTTCCCGGTGGATGTTGCCGTCGCCGCGGTGGTGTGTGATCCCGAAACGGAACCGGGCATGCACGCCATTGGACGCACCCGCGTCCTGAACCTCGGCATCGTCGATGACCTGCGACACCTGCTGGCGAGGTCCGCAGCATGAGTCGACGCAGAGGTCCCCGGAAGCAGCCACTGATGGGCTGGAGCCCCACGCTGATCAACGCCGGCTTCATGGTGGCAATCGGCGCGGTCGCCGCGTGGACCTTGTACCCCGTGTACGAGTCGATGCGATTCGTGGCAGTGGCGGCGCTCGCGATCCTTGGCGGCGCGGCCATCGCGGTTGTCGCCGCGCGTCGTGGATGGGGCGCCATGGGCATCTCGCTCTCCACCCTCGCCCTGTACGCCATCGGCGGCCTCGCGCTCGCGATCCCGGGTTCCACGAGCGGCGTCGACACTGCTCTGCAAGCTGGGATCGAGCTCGTTCGTGGGCCGGTCACGGGGTGGATGGACATCGTGACGCTTCCGCTTCCGCTCGGCGAGTACCGGGCGACGTTGGTTCCTGTCTATGCGCTCTTCTTGCTGACGTCAGTGTGGGCGACAACGGTCGCGCTGACATCGAAGCAGCGCTGGGGTGGCGCGGCAATCGTGCTCGCTGGCCAGCAGGCCGTCGTCATTGCCATCGGGCCTGCGACTCGTGCCGACGCCTACGCCTGGGCCCCATGGGGCGTCTTCGTGAGCCACGAGTTTGTCGTCGGGCTGGCTGCCTTCGGATTGGTGCTTGCGTGGTTTGCGTGGAGGTCCGCGTGGGCTCGTCGTGCTGCAATCCTGAGGGCCCAGGGGGCCAGCGGAGTCCGGCTAGTCCGCGGCACCACCACGACTGCCATGACGGGTGCGGGCGCAGTGATGGCGATGGTGGCCGTCGCCACCGGCGCGGGACTGCTGATTGCAGGTCCTATCTCGGCCGCGACCCCGCGAGAGGTAGCTCGCAGCGTGGTGGACCCCCAACTCACTGTGGACTCGGCCGTGACGCCCCTGGCGGGATACCGCTCGTTCTTCGCCCCCGCCCAGTACGACACGGTGCTGTTCTCCGTGACCGTGGAGGAGGGCTCCGCTGACCGCGTGCGAGTCGCGACTCTGCCGTACTTCGATGGCGAAGCTTACACGGCGTCCGCTCCCGCAGAGGTGGAGCCCTCCCGCTTTGAGCGAGTGCCGTCCACGGTCCAGGTCGACGTACCCGGCGAGCGCGTTGACGCCGCAGTGGAGATAGTCGGCGGCAGCGGAATTTGGGTGCCCGTCGTGGGTCAATTGGAGAGCGTGACGTTCTCTGGTGCACGTCGCAGCCAGTTGGTCGATTCGTTCTACTACCAGCGCGAATCTGGCGCGGCGGTGGTGTCCCTGGAGGGCGGACTCACCGCTGGAGACGGATACGACCTCCAGGCGACGGTGCCGGCGCCACGCCAACTGAGCGACCTGGGTGAGCCCCCGCAGGCCGGAACGGTTTCCCCGGCGCTGATCCCCGATTCTTTGCGTGACTGGGTGGCGAACCAAGAGGTTTCTTCCGATGGCGCCGGTCTCGCGGAACTCGTCACCCGCCTGCGTGAGCGCGGCTACCTCAGCCACAGTCTGGAACAGCCCGATGGGGACGCTGTGTGGGCTACTGACTTGGAGTCGTACACGTTCGTGTCGTCGGCTGCGGGGCACTCGCGGGACCGGATCGACCGGCTGTTCACGGCGCTCAATGCGCGTGAGGCGGAGGTCGGCAGTGACGCCGACAACGCGGAGCTGGTCGCAGCCGCGGGAGACGACGAACAGTTCGCGACGGCGGTGGCGCTGATCGCCTCTGAGATGGGCTTCTCATCGCGCGTCGTGCTGGGCGCTCGTCTCGAGAACACGGATCCCGCGGGCTTTGCCGGTCCCGCTTGCGACGGCGGCGAATGCCGCGGCCAGAACATGTCCGCATGGGTCGAGGTCCAAAGCGCCGACGGCGCGTGGGTGCCGGTGGATGTGACCCCGCAGCACGCCAATCCCGTGTCTCCGGATGTGACGACGCAGCGTGACCCGGAGTTTGCTTCACCCCTTGACCCTGAGACAGCCGAGGAAATTGTCCCGCCCTCGAGCCAGCGCGGCACCGTCGATTCGGAAGAGCCGCCGCCCACGGCTGAAGAAGAGGGGAAGGCCTGGCTCGGCCCCGCCGTGCGCATCGCCGCCGTGAGTGTCGTGGGATTGCTCGTGCTGCTCGGGCCCATCTTCGTGATCTTGATCTGGAAGGGCGTCCGCCGCAGCCGGCGTCGCAACGGCGATCCGGCGCACGCCGTCCACGGCGGTTGGGACGAGTACCTCGACACGGCAGTCGATGCGGGGCTAGAGCCGATGCCAATGGCAACGAGAGCGGAAGTCGCAGCCGCGTATGGCACGGCAAACGCCGTGGCTCTCGCGCGGTCCACGGACAAGGCCACCTTCTCCGGTCGACAGGTGGAACCCGAGGACGTCGAGGAGTTCTGGGAGCACCTAGAGCAGGACCGGCAGGAGTGGCTTTCGCAGCGCGGGTGGTGGTCGCGAATGCGCATGCGGGTCTCGCTGCGTTCGATGTGGCATGCGACTGCAAATACGCCGGACGCTCACGCCGCGCCGAGTGAGGGTCAGCGCGTCAACTGGAGAAGCGACCACACTAGTGCCACGGGGACGCACCGCGGACGGGCGCGCAACCGCACCAAGACCCGTCCTGGTCGCTAGAAGGAGAAGATCGAGTCAAGCATGTACATCGCACTTGTGGCGCTTGCCGGCGCGGCGCTCATCAACCTGGTGTGGATGGGCCTGGCGCTCGGCAGCGTGCTGTCGAAGGTAGGCATGTCTCGCGGACTCGCGTTCATTCCGATCTGGCGCTGGGTTGCCGCTGCGCAAGCCGCAAGATTGTCAGCTGTGCCTGTCGCCCTTGCCCGTGGGATCGCGTTCCTTGGCGGCGCAGTCGCGGTAGCCGGTGCCATTATTGCGGCGGCCGATGCTGGCGATGTATCGCTCGCGCGCACCCTGATCGTCGTGGGCTGCACCGTATGGGTCGTGGGCACGATCGTGGGGTGGGCCCTGTGGATCTTCGGTTCCGGAACCATCGAGTTGCGCCTTCAAGCGCCCGCGGCGCTGAGTTGGGTGGCCGCAGTGTCGCCCGTGATTTGGGCATCGATCGTGGGCTGGGGTCCGTACTCGATGGCCGGACGAACGGCGGAAGCGGCCCGGGCGGCCGCGCGTACCCGGGAGGATTCATCTCCGCGACAGCCCGCAAGCGATGCTGTGCCGGCTGCTGTCCCCGATGTCGAAACGGCAGACGCTGATGCTCCTTTGACTGAGCCCGCTGATGTGGGCGAAGAGGTTCCTCGGTGGGGTGCCGCCGATGTCGCCCCCGGCGCTGAGACGGTTTCCACGCAACCTGAGCCCTCGGCGCAGCCAGAGCCAGCAGGCGGGTACACGCGCGTGCCTTCCCCTCCGTCGGTTGAAGAGCCCCCTGGAGATTCTGCGGACGTGCCTGGGGTGCCAGAGGAGCCAAAAGCTGTCGAGCCCGACGCCGTGTCGCTACCCCCGGGTTGGGCGCCCGTCAGTACAGATGCGATTGAGCAGGACACGCCCGCTGAAGAGATAGGGGAGGCCCCTGCGCCAGACCCGGATGAGTCGGCAGGTCCATCGGACGAGGACGCGGACGAGCAGGTCGACGACGACAGCGCGGCCCCTGCTATCGAGTCGCCTCCTGAAGTACTCGCCGAACCGCCTGCGACCTCCTCGCCAGAGAGCCCGCCCGCCTCGGGCACCGTCCCCGCGGTGTCGCCGTATTTGGGCGCCCCGACCGGCGCCACGCCGATCGTGCAGCAGCCGCCTGCCCCGAGCCCTGCTTCTCCACCCGCCGTCTCGTCCTACGCGGCTACGGAACCAGTCAGCGCGCCTGAGCCCGATTGGCTGGTGCAGGCGCGGGCAGATGCGGCAGCAGCCGCTCGACGCGAGAACGAAGTGCAGGCCGAAGCGCAGGCCGCAGCACAGGCCACTGAGGTCAGCGAAGCCGCGGAAGCCACGCCCGCTCGCGCCGATGCCCGTGTCATCCCAACCGCAGAGCCGGTAGCTGAAGCAACGGCTCACGAGGGCGCCATCGAAGACGGAACCGGCGCAGAACCCGGGAGCGACGCCGTGCGGGACGTGACGGCGAGCGCGGACTTCACCCCAGCATCGGCCCCTGTGGAGGCCCCCGAACCTGAACCGGAGGCCGCCCCCGCACGCGTGGACCCCCTCCCGACGGCGCCGATTCCCATTCGCGCCACCATGCCGCCGGCCACCTCGGCGGTGCCCATCGTGCCCGCTTCGCCCGGCTCGGCACATGGTGATGAGGACGATGACTTCACAGTCATCGCTACGCGTCGGCGCGTGACTGCGCGGCTAGAAGTTGATGGCGGCGAATCCTATGACCTCGTCGGCGACAGGGTCACGGTGGGTCGACTGAGCGCCGCCGTCGAGGACGTCGTGGGGATCGTCGACGCGACGCGGACCATGTCGAAGCGTCACGCGACCCTCACCCGTGTCGACGGGGTGTGGCACATCGAGGATCTCGAATCGACGAACGGAACGTATCTACGCAACGAGGCCGGTCGCGAAACCGAGGTTGCCCCAGGCACCATGGCACCCATCCGCGGCGTCGTCATTCTGGGCGACCTTGAAGCGCGCATCCTCGATATCGAGGGCGGCCAGTGAGCGCGACCGGAATGTGGTCGTCGGGCGCGGGCGCGACGGATCAGGGTCCACGCGCGCGCAACGAGGACTCGTACCTCAGCGAGGGCGCCGTCCACATCGTCGCTGATGGCATGGGCGGGCATCAGGCCGGGGCGGCCGCGAGCAACGCGGTGGTCGACGTCTTCCGAGAGCTCGCCCACGAGGTTCCGGTGCGCCCCGAGCGCATTGCTGAGGCGGTCGTGAAGTCCCAACAGGCTGTCCTGTCCGTGGCGCGCAGCGTGGGCGGAGAGTCGGGAACGACGCTCACGGGCGCGATCGCCGTGGAGTACGCCGGCGCACCGTGGTGGATGGTGATCAACGTCGGCGACTCGCGGACGTACCTGGTTCATGGCGGGCAGGCGTATCAAATCACTCGCGACCATTCGCACGTCCAGGAGCTCGTCGACGCGGGGCGCATCACCGCTGCACAGGCTGAGGGGCACCCCGACAGCAACATCATCACGCGCGCGATTGGAGACGGGCTTCCCGATTTCGATGCGTGGCTCGTTCCCGTGGTGCCCGGATCGCGGATCGTGGTGGCCAGTGACGGCCTGACAAAGGTGGTGCGCGGCGCCAGCATCGGCGCGATTGCATCGCTCGCGGGCACTCCCCAGGAAGCGGCCGAGCGCCTGGTCGACGCCGCCCTCGCGCTCGCGACGAACGACAACGTGACGGTCGTGGTTGCCGACGCGAGCGACGTCACAACACCCCCCGGCGTGGATGTCGCGCCATGGACCTTGTGGGGCGCGCATGTGGATGCAGGTGATGACACGACGCAGACCTCGCACCGGAGGACGCGCGTATGAGTGACGGCTCGGTCCCGACTGCCGGCGCCGGACGCACGGGCCAGGACGACGGCGACGAGACCGTGGTGTCCAAGCGCCGTGCCACAGAGGACGACGTGACGGTTGTCTCCCCGCGACGCGCTCGTACGGGCGAGCCGGACGGCGACGCGACCGTCGTGTCGCCCAGGCGCCGGGTAGACGCCGACGACAGCGCCAGCGGTGACGATGCGACCGCCGTGTCGGAGCGGCGTGCTGCACGGTCCGGGTCGGCCTCACCGCCCGCATCGTCTGCACCGGTCCCATCGCCGGAGCCAGCCTCACCCGCTGCTCCACCCGACGTCACGACGCGCACCGCGGCCAGCCCGGACAACGTCGCGACCGCCCCCATCGCCCCTCCGGCCTGGCGAGCGCGCCGCAGTTCGCCGACCAGCGCCTTGCCGCCCGGGTATGAGCTTCCGGCCGGTGCTGGGGTCACCTCAGCATCGGTCCACTCCGGTGAGAAGGAAGCGGCCTACCGTCCACGCGAGGCTCCTGCCGCGAAGGAAGCACTGTCCAGCGACCCCGCCAGCGACCAGGCCGCGGACAACCCCGCTCACGGTCAAGCGGTCGATCAGGTCCTGTCTCCTCAGGAGGCATCACACAAGCGTGCGAAGGCGCGCCGCGTCCGGCTGGTCACTGCGGTTGTGGCGACCTGCGTTGGAGTCGCGGTGGTCGCGGCGCTGGTGGTCGCAGGGTTCGCCATTGCGAGCGCAGGCTAGGGGCGTCGAGCGGTTCGGTTCGGTCGCTCCTCGACATTCCGGAAGCCCGGTACGGCGCCGGTGCGCCCCGCAACAAGAGCAATCGCGTAGGTTGGAATCGTGACTGACTTGCACACACCTCTCCTGGCCCAGCATCAGGCGCTTGACGCCACTATCGTCGATTTTGCGGGGTGGCAGATGCCCCTGCGCTATAGCGGCGATGTGGCCGAGCACCAGGCGGTTCGCAATGCCGCGGGGCTGTTCGACCTGTCGCACATGGGCGAACTCATGGTGACTGGCCCCGATGCCGCCGCCGCACTCGAGTACGCCCTCGTGGGCCACATGAGCCGCATGAAGTTGTGGGCCGCGAAGTACACGATGATGTGCGCCCCCGATGGCGGCGTGATCGACGACCTCGTGGTGTACCGCCGCGACTGGGAGCACTTCATGGTGGTCGCGAACGCGTCCAACCGCGTCGAGGTGCTCGCGGAGCTGCGGGAACGCATCACCAGCGGTGGGTTCGACGCCGACGTCGCTGATGAGACCCACACCATCGCCTTGATCGCGGTCCAGGGGCCGGCCTCGGCGGACATAGTGGCGAGCATGTGTGAGATTGGCGCGGACGATCCGCCCGCACTGAAGTACTACTCGGCAGCGAACGTGCTTCTTGAGGGCGGCCACCACGCGTTCGTGGCGCGCACGGGATACACCGGCGAGGACGGATACGAACTGTTTGTGCCGGCGGACCTCGCGGCAGATGTGTGGGAGTTGGCGCGTGAGCGGGGGGCCGATGCTGGCTTGATTCCGTGCGGTCTGGCAGCTCGCGACAGCTTGCGCCTTGAAGCCGGCATGCCGCTGTACGGCAACGAACTGAGCCGGGAACGTTCACCCTTTGAGGCTGGTTTAGGCCGAGTCGTGAACTTTGGCCGGGCCGATGGGCCCGAGCGCGGTGACTTTGTGGGCCGGGAGGCTCTCGCTGGAATTAGGGAGGCGGGGACCGCGCACACGCTCGTTGGACTCGTGGGGCGTGGCCGCCGTGCGGCACGGGCTGGCTATCCGGTGGTGGATGAAGCCGGTGCCGTGATTGGTGAAGTCACCTCGGGAATCCCCTCGCCGACGCTGGGTTCGCCTATCGCCATGGCTTACGTGAGTCGTGAGTTCGCCGAGGCAGGGACGGCCGTGGCGGTAGATGTGCGCGGCCGACATGAGGCAATGGACGTGGTGGCGCTACCGTTCTACCGGCGGGGCGCGTAGCCTCGACTATGAGAGGTCCGTCGCGAGCGAAAGGTGGGCCACGTGCCTGACATTCCTGACAATCTGCTGTACTCCGCCGAACACGAGTGGGTGCGCGGCGACGCGTCCCAGGGAGCCGTCGTGACGGTCGGTATCACCGACTACGCCGCGGACGCACTCGGTGACGTCGTCTACGTTGAGGCCCCGTCCGTGGGTGACGACGTCAAGGCCGGCGACGTGTGCGGTGAACTTGAGTCCACGAAGGCGGTCTCGGAGCTCTATTCGCCGGTGACCGGCGCGGTCGTCGAGGTCAACGAGCAGCTCGAGAACGCTCCAGACCTGGTGAACTCGGACACGTATGGCGAGGGCTGGATCTTCAAGGTCGAACTCAGTGACCAGCCTCAGGACCTGTTGGATCCCGACGCTTACTCGGATCTGACCGAGTAGTTCACCCGGTGGGATCGTCGACACGGCTGGTCGTTGCGGCCGCTATTACGGATGACCTCGGTGTCCCGCGCACCCTGCTCGCGGCGCGTCGCACGGCGCCTTCCGCGCTTGCAGGCCTGTGGGAGTTTCCGGGAGGCAAGGTCGAGCATGGTGAGTCCCCCGAGCAGGCGTTGCGACGCGAGTTGCGCGAAGAGCTTGGCGTCGAGATCGAGATTGGCGAGGAACTCGCCGGACCCGATGACGGTAGCGGCGTCGAGGCCCAGTGCGCGGACACCCCCGTGTGGATGTTGCGCCCCGGGGACGCCGACGTTGAGCGCCTCGTGATGCGAGTATGGTGGGCGCGCATCCTGCCTGGCGCGGACGGCGCGGCTGTGGAGCCGAGGCCGCTTGAGGACCATGACCTCCTGCGCACCCTTGAGCCCGGCGGCTGGCGTGACGTGGCATGGCTACCGGCAGACAAGCGAATCGTGGAGGCGTTGCTGGAAGACGCGCGCGATCGTCACCGCCGCGCTTACTGCTAGTTCGCTGTCCGCCACGCGCCACACATCAAGCTCTACGCTTCAGGCTTCACTCTTCACGCGTTGCGTCCTACGCGCTACGCGCTACGCGCTCGGGGGTCGCCTCGCCCAGTGGTGTCGCTGGGATCGGTGGCGGCGTCGAGAGGATTAGCGGTGTCGTCTGGATCGGCGTTGTCGCCTCGAGGCGGGGAGCTGCCAGGCCGCACGGCATCTCCAAGGTCGATTTCGAGCGCGGCGCGCCCCGCAACTATCGGGCGCCTCTCGGGATCAAGTGACGCGGGCGGAATCATCCACACTCCACTGCGGTCGGCCTTGACCTCCCAGCCCGTGTCGTGAATGCGGTGATGGCACGCGGTGCATAGCAGCACCCCGTTGGAAAGATCTGACGCGCCTCCGTCGCGACTCCACCACCTCACGTGGTGAGCGTCGCAATAGCTGGGCGGCGCATGGCACCACGCACACCCTGCATCCCTTTCCGCGAGTGCGATGCGTTGTGCGCGCGTGAAGTGCCGTTTCGCACGCCCTAGGTCAAGCGGCAGGCTCTCCCCGCCCAGCACTGCTGGGAGGACCTCCGCGTCGGCGGCGAGCGACCGCAGCGCGCTCACGGAGATGGGACCGCCGAGGTCGTCGCACTGCGCCACCCCTACGCCGCGGTCAAGATCTTCCTTCGACACACGCACGACGATGGTGGCCTTTACTCCCATGGTCGGTTCCTCGCACCCGAGTCCGTGCTTGGCGAGGTCCGCCAGGGCGTCGGCGCGCATCTGTCCTGGGGTGCGGTCATCGGCCCCAGACGGCAGGTGGCGTCGCGCTTGGAACGACTTACGCACGTGTGCGTCAATCCACGCCCGGAGTGGGGCTGCAGAGGTGGGGTCGAGCCTTCCCGAGATGGTGGTCATCCCGTCAGCGTCCTCGGTGAAGGCGACGTAGCGCTCGCGACGCTGATGGCGCTCGCGGCGCTCTGCCTCCTGAGGCGCCCGCTGCGCGCGAATCTGCCGGCACGCCCGCCGCACTTCCGTGAGTGACATGGTCCGCGCACGCGACACGACCTGCCTTTCGACGCGCGCGACGGCGATCGCAGACGTTGCCTCGTCTTTGTCGCCGGCGTACTCCGCAACGGCATCGAGCGTCCTGGTGATCTCAGCTGCGGCGTGAACGGGAACCGCGCCGTCAGACACCGCCTGTGCGAGGAGCCGATACCGCGGTGCGGGCTCGGCAGAGGGCGCAGGCGGAGCGTCCGTCCCGGCCGGTGAAGCGAGGTCTGCCGGCCCCGGACGAGTCGGCGGCCGAGGCTGGATTGCGTTGCCGACGTCTATCAACCGCCCGGCCTCGCCCAGGTCCATCCCCCACTCCCGCGCGACGGCCTTGACCGGCGACGAGTGCCCCTCTTTCCGTGCCAGTCCATCGCTCCCGAGTTCTGGCGCCGACCTGCGCGCGAGCTCCGATGCCACGGCCGCGCTGAGACTGTCCAGCGCGCGCCGCGCAGAACCCATCGCCTCGCGCATGGCACCGAACTGGTCGCGATCAAGGTCGGAAACCTCGACCCCCGCGAAAGCCACTAAGCGCGCCACCTCGCGCTCCAGGACGTCCGTGTCGATTGCCATGTGTCTACTCAATCATTAGGGTCTGACAAAGAGCATCAACAGTGATCAAACTGTTAATAACCGGGTCCCGGCGCACGCCTGGGGACGACGCTACGAACGCGCCACGCACCCCGCGATGTGGTCGTCGACCATCCCGATCGCTTGCATCAGCGCGTACATCGTCGTCGGCCCCACGAACACGAAACCGCGCGACTTGAGGTCCTTCGCGAGCGCCTTGGAACCGTCCGTGGATGCCGGAATGTCCTCCCACGTCGCGGGAGGCTCGCCCAGGTCCTCAGGAGCGTGCGCCCAGATGACCTCATCGAGCGCCAGCCCCGCCTCATGCAACGCCACAACCGCGCCGGCATTGGTGATCGCCGCCTCAATTTTGCGGCGATTACGAACGATCCCGGCATCGGACATCAGCCGCTCAACGTCCTCATCGCCAAACGCCGCGACCACCGCTGGCTCGAAACCCGCAAATGCCTCGCGAAATGCTTCCCGCTTGCGCAGAATCGTCAGCCACGACAGGCCCGACTGGAACCCCTCGAGGGTCATCCGTTCAAACAGTTCCGCCTCGCCGTGCACCGGCTGGCCCCACTCGTGGTCGTGATACTCGGCGTAGAGCGCGTCGCCCGAGCCAAAGCACCGGACCAAGTCATTTGTCTCCGTGATCATGGGACCAGTGTGACCTGCAGCCCCGACCCCAGACCAGGTGACGAGCAAACCGGGGGATACCCGAGCATCGGCCCTCCCCTGGGGACGACGCCCGACGGTCCTCCCACCAGTGGTCCGCTATTGTGGCGAGCGCTATGACCATCCGTGAACTTTTGAGCGCGCATTCGCCGACGCTGAGCTATGAGTTGTTCCCTCCCCGCACGCCCGCGGCCGAGTCGACCCTCGAAGCCACCATGCGAATGCTCGCGAGCACGGACCCGGATTTCATCTCGATCACCTACGGCGCTTCGGGGACTACGCGGTCCACGTCGCGCGGCGTGGTGCAGCGCCTTGCCGAGTCGCACACGATTCCGCCACTCGCCCACCTCACCTGCGTAGACCAGTCTCGCGACGAGGTGATCCAGGTCATCGAGGAGTACCTGGGAGAGGGCGTCCGCGACTTTCTCGCTCTCCGTGGCGACCCGCCGCAGGGCCAGACGGACTGGAGCCCGCACCCGGACGGCCTGCGCTACGCCTACGAACTCGTCACCCTTTTGCGCGAGGTCGCGGCGACTCACGGCGTCGACAACCTGAGCATCGGTGTGGCGGCATTCCCCACGCAGCATGCGCTGCCTCAGTGGCGCCAGCAGGCCCTCGACGTGCTCCGCTCCAAGCAGGACGCGGGCGCGGACTTCGCGATTACGCAGGTGTTCTACGACCTTCAGCAGTATTGCGGGCTCGTCGACGACGCGCGCGAGCAGGGCATCACGCTGCCGATCATCCCCGAGGTCATGCCCCTGTCGACCGCCAAGCGAGCCCATCGCGCCGCACAGATCACGGGCGTTCCCACTCCCGCGGAGCTCATCGCCGATCTCGAGGCGGCAGAGGACGACGACGCCGCCCGGGCAGCAGGGGTCGCCCACGCGGCGCGCCTGTCACGCGACCTACTCGACGCGGGCGCGCCGGGAATCCACGTCATCACCTTCAACAAGCATGACGCGGCTGTCGACCTCGTCGACGAGCTCCCGCTCCGCAAAACGCAGTCCTAGACGCCAGGCACGGCCCGGGACACAAGGGCCGATGCTGCGGTTTAGACCTCGCGGAGAGTCACCCGGGCGCTATTGGCCACGGTGCGAGAGACCGTGCAGGTCTTCTCCTCGGCGGACTTAAGGGCGGACTGGACGCGGGCGCGCGCCTTGTCGCCATCGGGTCCCTCGGGGAAGGCCACGTCGAAGGCCACGTCGATGTCGCGCAAAATAGCCGGGCTCGAGCCGCCAACCTTGTCTGCGTTGACGGTGGCTTCGAACTTCGAGGGCTCCGCGCGGCGTGACGTCATCATGTCGAGGTCGGTGGCGGAGCATCCGGCAATGGCGACCAGCAACAGGTCGACTGCGCTGAGCGCGCCGTCGACGTTGTAGCCAAAGCGGTACTCCGCGCCATCGGGGTTGCGGGCAACGTAGACGCCCTCGGCTTCACGCACGAGCGTGACCTGCTTCTGTGTGATCTCTTCAGTCATGTCCACCATTGTCTCAGGGTGTAGACAACTGCGCGGGCGGTGCCTCGCCAGGCCCAAGCGGCATCTACCAGGGTGTCTCACAATGTAGACAAACAGTCTCAAACCAAGGTGGCGATTGTCCCCGCATCGCGCTAGAATCGCGACCGCACCCCTCGGCGCCGCATAGACGCGCGTCGACCAAGCGCAATGGCGAGCCCGCCGCGCAACCACCACCTCCTTGAGGAACTATGTCTGACATCACTCAGTCCTCTGCCCCTGCGCCCGCCTTCCCCGGCGGCACGATTCTTGGTTACCCGCGCATCGGCCGAATGCGTGAGCTCAAGCGTGCGCTGGAGTCGTTCTGGAAGGGCAACTCGTCCGAGGCTGACCTTGAAAAGGTTGCCGCAGACCTGCGCGCCGCGAACCGCGACCGCATCGCCGCACTTGGCCTGGGCCGCGCCGACAGCTCGATTCCGTCGAACTTCTCGTTCTACGACCACGTGCTCGACGCTGCCGTCACCTTCGGCGCCATCCCCACCCGTTTCGCCGACCTGCGCGCCGAGGACGGCTCCGTCGACCTCGCCGGCTACTCGACCATTGCTCGCGGCAAGGGCGACAAGGCCCCGCTCGAGATGACCAAGTGGTTCGACTCGAACTACCACTACCTGGTTCCCGAGATCGGCCCCGACACCGAGCTGAAGCTCTCGTCCTCCCGCTGGGTCGACGAGTTCATCGAGGCCAAGGACGCCGGCTTTGTCACGCGCCCGGTCATCACCGGTCCGCTCACGTTCCTGTATCTGTCGAAGGCTGCGGACGAGGCACCCGAGGGCTACCAGCCCATCGACCGCCTCGATGACCTTCTTCCCGTCTACATCGAACTGCTCGCCGCATTCAAGGCAGCCGGTGTGGAATGGGTCCAGATCGACGAGCCCATCTTAGTCGCCGACATCGACGCCGACCGTGCTGACGTTCTCGCGAATGCCACCAAGGTCTACCGCGCCCTCGTGGCTGCCGAGGAGCGCCCCGCGCTGTTCGTCGCTGCCCCCATGGGTGCCCTCGACGACGCGCTGCCTGTCCTCAAGGACACCGGCGTGGACGCCATTGGCCTCGACCTGGTGCGTGGCGCCGTGCCCCAGGGCGTCGACCTCAAGGGCGTCACCATCGCCGCAGGTGTGGTCGACGGCCACAACATCTGGCGCACCGACCTCGACGAGGCACTGCGCAAGGCCGATGAGCTGGTTGCCTTGGGCGCCAACGTCACCATCACCACGTCCACCTCGCTGTTCCACGTGCCCCACACCCTGCAGGGTGAAGAGCACCTGGGCGAGGAGCTGCTGAGCTGGCTCGCCTTCGCCGATGAGAAGGTTGCTGAGGTCGTCACGCTGTCGACCGCGCACACGCAGGGCGACCACGCAGTCGAGGGTGCACTGGGTGAGGCTCGCGCCGCGCTCAAGGCTCGCGCCGAGCACCCCGGCACCAACCGTGCCGACATCCGCGACGCTCTCGCAGCCGTCAAGGACAGTGACTTCGAGCGCACCGACTACTCGATCCGCGCGGCCGCTCAGGATGCCCGCTTCAACCTTCCGGAGCTGGCCACCACCACGATCGGTTCGTTCCCTCAGACCCCTGAGATCCGCAAGGCTCGTGCCGCGTGGGCCAAGGGCGAGCTGTCCGACGCCGACTACGAGCAGGCGATGAAGGACGAAATCGCTCAGGTCGTGAAGCTGCAGGAGGACCTCGGACTGGACGTCCTGGTCCACGGTGAGGCCGAGCGCAACGACATGGTGCAGTACTTCGCCGAGCTCCTCGAGGGCTTCGACGTCACCAAGAACGGCTGGGTCCAGTCGTACGGCTCGCGTTGCACGCGTCCGTCGATCCTGTGGGGCGACGTCGCTCGCTCCAAGCCCATGACGACCCGCTGGGCCGAGTACGCCCAGTCGCTGTCCGAGAAGCCAGTCAAGGGCATGCTCACCGGTCCGGTGACGATCCTCGCGTGGTCGTTCGTTCGCGACGACCAGCCGTTGGCAGACACCGCAAACCAGGTTGGTCTGGCCCTCCGCGGCGAGATCACCGACCTGGAGAACGCCGGCATCGGCATCATCCAGGTCGACGAGCCCGCCCTGCGCGAGCTCCTGCCCCTGAAGAAGGCCGACCAGCCCGCTTACCTGGACTGGTCCGTGAAGTCGTTCCGCCTGGCAACCTCAGGCGCTCAGGACGACACCCAGGTGCACACGCACCTGTGCTACTCCGAGTTCGGCGAGGTCATCGACGCGATTGACGGCCTGAACGCAGACGTCACCTCGATTGAGGCAGCCCGCTCGCGCATGGAGGTCCTGCCCGCAATTAAGGACCACGGCTACGAGCGTCAGGTGGGCCCGGGTGTCTGGGACATCCACTCGCCGCGCGTGCCGTCGACTGAGGAAGTCACTGAACTGCTGCAGCTCGCCAAGGACTCGATCCCTGGCAAGCAGCTGTGGGTCAACCCCGACTGCGGTCTGAAGACTCGCGGCTACGCGGAGACCAACGCCTCGCTCGAGAACATGCTCGCGGCCACGAAGGCTGTTCGCGGCGCATAACCCGTTTCATACAGAAGGGCCGATGCCAGGGTCACCCTGGCATCGGCCCTTCTGTATGTCTGGGCTCCGCCCATGCGAGGTGTGAATAACAGGCGTACCGTTGGTTGAGTCGTTGGCCTGCGAGAGCCCGGTCGCGACGGCTGAGGGGCGACCGGGTTCTCCGGGCCGGCGTCTCACGCCTGGTGCGGAGTGGGTTGCCGCTCAGCAGGCGGCGCGTTCGACGTAGCCGTTCTCGGCATCGAATCGCACACCGGGGTCCGCCGCAGCGTCGCCGCCCGAGTGCTTGAGGTGAACGCACCAGGTCTCGATGTCGCCCGGAACGAAGTTCACGAGTTCCACCCCCGGCGACGCGCCCATCGCGGTCTCGCCATTGATGAGGTATTCGCCGTCGACTTGCGTGACAGCGGTCACTCCGTCGCCGTCCGTCCATGCGGAACGGACCATAATGCCAAGGTTCACGGCATCGGACTCCGCGGCAGCATCCTTGGCCTTGGACTCCTGCGACAAATACAGCGGAATTGCGATGGCTGCCAGGACTCCAATGATCACGATGGTGATCAGGAGCTCCGGAAGCGTGAATCCGCGCTCACGGTCAGTTAACTGCATAGTCCCTGCCCTCCCCTCAGGCCCTCATGGGCGGGACGTCGCCATCGCACGCGCATGTGTACTGGCAACACGCCCATTGTGGCGCAAGTCACACGCTGGGCGCAACGGATGTGGGCGCCGACGGCCGCGTGGAGTTCGCGGCCGTCGGCACCAACAAAGCGTGCGCGGTGCTCTAGCGCCTGAGCACGCGCTCGCGGGCGATCAACGTCGTGGCGCCTGCAGCGAACAGGCCGAGCATGGTCCACAGCAATGCGGCGGGACTGATTCCTGTCGTGGCAAGAATCTGCACCGGGTTTACCAGCACAGCAACGGTGGCGTCGTCGCTCGATGTGCCGGCGGGGGAGTCCGGCTCAGCGGGGTCGGTCCACGTCACCGTCGCGACGTTGGTCAACGTGCGCGGCAGGCCCTCGTCACGCACCTGCGCCGTGATGGTGATTGCGGGAGACGTCTGTCCGTAGCCGGTGTACCCGTCGAGGACGCACTCAACGACCCCGCCATACCCATCGGCATCGCGTCCCGTCACAGTGCAGGTCTGCCAGTCTGCAATAGCTGCGTCCGTGGACTCTTCGACGTCAATCGATGTCACCCGAAGGTCGTCCGAGATCGGGTCGGACAGCACCACGTCATTCGTGGCACCGTAGCCGGCGTTGGTCATGGTGAGCGTGTAGTCGACGGAGTCGCCGCGAGTCACGATGTCGGTGTTGGCGGTCTTGTCGACCTCCAGCATCACCGGTCGTGGCTCTTCACACTCTGGGGTTGCAGGCGGGTAGCTCTGCGACACCGTGGTTTCAGGGTTGATCTCGACGACCGCGAGGGCTCCGTTGCGAAGTTCATACGTCGGAAGTGACTCGTCGACGATCTGGTTCTCCCACTCGGGAGTCTCGCCAGCGACGACCGGGCGCCAACCCGGCCATGCGATGCCGACGCCGTTGGCGTCCACCGCGGCGCCTGGCCACAAGACGGCGCCTTCCTGCACGCCGTCCGTCGTGGTCTCCTGAAGCGTCTGCACCGAGATCGCCTCGCCATCGGGCACCAGGTCACCATCCGCATCCGCGTACCAGGTCACCGTGATGGGCAGGCCTGCGTCGACGTTGCGCGCGTCAATCTGGTACTCAAACCACGGGACGTCCGCGATGCAGACGGATTGAGCAGAGATGTTGATCCACTTGATGTCCACCGTGGTCGAGGACTCGTTGAGATCGTCGACCTTGGTCGGGTGCTCGTCATCGCTGCCCACCGTCGCGGTGTTCACGATCTGGTCCTTGGCCACGCCATCTACCACTGCGACCTCGAAGGAAATCTGCGGTGCGGTGGCCCCAGCGTCGAGGCTTGCGAGCTCGCAGGTCAGCGTGCCACCAAACCCGTCCTCGCTGGCGTCGGTCACCGTGCAGGTCCAGTCGTCCCCGCCGATGCTGTCCACATCAGACGTGACGGCCAGGTCGGGATCGATCACGTCGGTGACGACGACCCCGTCGGCGAAGGCGCGGGCATCGACGTTCTCGACGTCGAGGATGTAGGTGAATGACTCTCCGCCTTCGACGCGGTCCGCCGCAGTGGTCTTGGTGACGACCAGGTCCGGGCTGTCGACGGTGACGTCGTCGCTCGCGGAGTTGTCCTCATCCGTCGTTTCGGCGGTTGTCGTCGTCACGGTGGCAGTGTTTGTCACCGTTGGAACGGCGTCCTCCGAGACGGTGACCACGATGTCGAACGAGGCGGTGTTGCCCTCATCGCCGGCCGGCAACGAGGAGTCCAACGTCGCGGTGATCGCGCCGTCGTCGCCGGGACCAGCGACTGTCCAGCCCTCCGCATTGTCGACGCGCACGAAGGTCATTTCTGCGGGCAGGACGTCCGCAATGGTGACCGCGTCTGCATCGGCGTTGCCGTCGTTCGTGACCGTCAACGTGAACGCCAGCTCATCGCCAGCACGGTAGACCGCCTCCGCGTCGTGCTCCTTGGTCACGGCGATGTTGGTTTCCACGAACGGGCCGCGTGCCACCGAGTCGTCATTGTTGTCGAGGTCGGGGTCCTCGGTATCCGAGCTCACAATGGCGCTGTTGACGATCTCCGCTGTGACGCTGGAGTCGATCGTGACGTCGAACTCGAGCCACGTGGAACCGCCATCAGTGAGGGTTCCGGCGTTACTCGTGAGGACGCAGTCGACCTGTTGAGTGTCTTGTGCGTTGGGCGCGCACGTCCACACGTCGTCATCGGCTGTCGTGACGTTGCCTGCAAAGGTGAGGCCCTCGGGGAGGGTGTCAGCGATGCGGACGTTCAGTGCGTCGGACGGCCCGTCGTTGGTGATGGCAAGCCGGTAACGGCCCGTGTCGCCCGCGACGAGTTCCTCAGATGCGACAGTCTTGTCGATGCCGAGGTCGGCCTCCGTGCCCACGGCACCGGTGGTGGCGGTATCCGTGTTGTTGTCCGTTCCGGGCTCGGTGGGCTCGTCCGTGGTGGGGAAGACCGTGGCGGTGTTGAATACCGTGTCAGTCCAGCCGCTGTTGACCTCTGCGGTGACGGTCAGGTCGGGCAGGTCTGCGTCGACGCTGAGCGCGTCACCGGTCCACGTGCAGTCCAGCTCGCCGGAGTCAGGATCAACGGCGTCGCAGTCCCATCCGGCACCGGAGGTCGTGACCGAATCCCAGGCCACGCTCGCGGGCAGGGTGTCGGTGATGACGATCGGGGAGCGCGAAACCGACGGTCCGTTGTTCGTGACCGTCATGTCCCACGTGATGGGGTTACCGGCTACGTACACCGTGGCGGTAGCGACCTTCGACAGCTCGACGTCAGCGAGGGTGCTGACCGTGTCGGTGTCTGTCGTGCAGTCGTTGGACTCAACGACGTCGAAGGTGCGTGCCCCGACACAGGCCGTGTTCGCGGCGGAAGTGCCGGATTCGACGTCCGCTGCGAACGCCGCGGTGATGTCGACCGTCAGCTCACCGCCGGCCTCCACGGGACCGGCGTGCGTCAGGGTCAGGACCCCGTCAGTGTCCGGACCGTCTGTAGTCCAGCCTTCACCGTCGATGCCCTCGAAAGAGGCGCTGTCCGGAAGCGTGTCGGTAATGACGATCGGCCCAACTGCACGGTCGCTCGTCACGGAGTTGCTCACCGTCAGTGTCCACGTGGTCGAGGTGCCGGCGACGGGCTGACCCTCGTGGGACTTTTCCACAGCGAGGTCTGCGCGGTGAATCTCGACGGTTGCGTCATCCTCATCTGTGAAGACGCGATCCTTGTTGGCGGGCGCCTGAGAGGTGTCATCCATGGTGAGCGTCGCCTCGTTGGTGTGGTCGACGTCAGCCCCGGTGTTTTGCGCGGTCCAATCGAATGAGTCGTCGGTGGTCGCGACTGCCTTGTAGGCCAAGGTGACCTTGGCGCCAGCCGGCATGTCAGCGAGTTCCCACGTGAGGATGTCGCCCGTATCGGCGGCGTTCACAGCAGGGTTGATGACGACGTCCTCGATCGTCGCTGAGTCCTCGACGTAGTCAAACCCAGCCGGAAGGAGGTCCACGAGGGTGACGTCCGTACCAGTGCCGTTTCCGGTGTTCTCAAGCACCAGGGTGAAGGCGTGGTTTTCGCCGATGTAGGCAAGCGGATCGCCGGTCGTCTTCGTGACCTCTGGGGTCGGGAACTCCGGGGTCACGACAGCGTCCGCGCTGGGTCCGGTGTAGTCGCGGCGCTCGTCGTTGTCGAAACCGGGGCCGCCCGCGTGAGACGAATATCCCGTGACATCGACGTCATTGGTCAGTGCGGCATCGGTCAAGTTGATCGAGTCCGCGAGGCGCGCCGTGTACGTCAACACGCGCTCGTCGTTAGCGTTGAGCGTCAGACCCGTCCATGTGATGGTGCCGCCACCGGTGGTTGAGTCCGCGCCCGTAAGAGTGCCTCCACCCGTGATGCTTTCAGAGTCCACGATCACGCCCGTCGGAACGGCGTCGACTACCTTGACGGCTGCGGCGGCAGCGGTGCCTTCGTTGGCGACTGTGATGGAGTAGTTGACCGTGTTGCCAGGCTCAACCGAGTCTGAGTCTTCGCCGTTGACGGTCTTCGCGATCGTCACGTCGGGTTCCACGACGGTCACGGTCGCAGTCGCTTCGGATCCTGTATTCGTGGTGGTGTAGCCCGCGTTGTCGGGGGCTCCATTGAGAACGTCAGTGGTGTTCCATCGTGTGGTTGCCGTGTTGACGAGCTCGGTTTCGTCCTCATTCGAGGGGACATCGAGCACGGTGCCCGTGTAGGTGATGGAGAGAGTGCGGATGTCACCGTCTGCGCGGATGTCGCCGAACCACCATCCGTAGGTCTGGCCCGTGGATTCCAATGGGGTGCCATTGCCGGGGAGCGAGGACATGCAGTCGCCTTCAGTGTCCTCGTACTCACAAGAGACCGTCGCGTCGCCGATGCTTATGCCGGCCGGAACCGTGTCGATAATGGCCGAGTCGTAGAAGTTGACGTCTGCGGGGATGCGGACCTCGATGGTGAAATCGCGCTCTTCGCCCACGCGCGCGGTGGGCTCGTCGACAAACTTCGAGATGCCCGAGCTGATGACCTGAATGTCCGCATCAGCAGAACGAGTGAACTCCTTGCGGTCGGCGGTGGCGTCGTCGAGTGAGTATCCCTTGATGACCGCCGTGTTGTCGTACTCCGCTCCGCCAGCAGCCTCGGGGCTTACCACGACGCTGTACTTGAGCTCAATGGACTCCCTGGCGGCGAGGTCGCCAATGGTCCACGTGATGAGCGATCCCTCGCACTGGCTGTCATCGGTGACAACGCTGGCCGACGTGCCCGCGGGGATCTCGTCAAGAGTCACGTTGGTGAGTTCCACGGGGACGCAGTCGGTCACGACGGTGTCGAAGGAGGTAGGCCGGTTGTTGGAGTTGCTCGCCTCCAACGTGTAGGTGACCGCCTGGCTTGCGGTGACGGTTTCGTCATCGGCTTCCTTGGCCACGCTGGGGTTGGGCGCGACTACTCGAACGTCCGCGCCATCTGTGATGTCGGGGGCCGAGTCGCTCGTGAAGGTTGCGGTGTCGCGGCGAGCGTTATTGGGGCTGTGACCCCAATTTGACGAAGACGCGACCGCCGCGTGGAGGGTCACCGAGAACACCTGATCCGCGTCAGTGTCATTCGTGTACTCCGAAGGGAACGCAAGTTCCCCCACCGCGGGATCGAGAGCAAACCCTGTGGAGCTTGTGTCCAGCGAAGCGCCATCGAGTGAAGCGGTCGTCTTGGACTCGTCGATCGTCCAGTTGCGTGCACCGGCAAAAGCGTCGGTGAGCTTTCCGTTCAAGACCGACGTGTGAGCGGGAATGGTCACGGCATACGTGAACTCGGCGTACTCGCCGTGCACCACCTGACCGGCGTCGTTGTTGTCGGCGGTCGGACTCGTGCGCTCCTTTGTGATGGAAGCGTCAGGCAGGAAGACCTCTGAATCGTCGACGGTGCCTTCACCGTTGGTGTTGGCCTTGTCGGCGTTGTCTTCGTTGAGCGACCCGGCAGGGAAATACGTCTGTGCATCGGGGTCATCGGAGATGTTGATATCGGCCGCGTAGCTGATGATCGATGCCGTGTTCGTGAGCGAGGTGCTCACTGAAAGCGGCGCGGGAATGGTGACGTCGTACGTGAGCGTCGCACCCCCAAGCGGGACGCTCTGATCAGTCCACACGATCACCGAGCGATGGTCATTGCTGTTCGACAGTCCGTCGGGGTAGCCCGACTGGCCGGGGTCCACCACTGTGCCGCCACCACTGATTGCCGACACATCATCGGCGCTGATGCCCTGGGGCAGCAGGTCCCAAACCTCGGCGGTGACGGAGTCAAAACCAGCGCCGGAAAGGTCGATGCGGTAGGTCACGGTCTCATTCTGGGTGACCTCGATGCCATCCCGATCGGAGTTGAAGTCGTTACCGTTGCTGCTGGCAGAGCTCGCTGCATCGCGGCTAGGGTCGGCCTGGTCATCGATGCCGGTGACGGAAGCCACGCCCTTGACGAGCCCGAGTTCGGGCGTGATCTCGGCCGCAGCGAAGTCGCGCAGCGAGTAGAGGTCGCCAGTGACATTTTGCTGGCGATACTTCATCAGGTTCGCGGGCTTGTCCAGAACTGCGCCGTTAGAGGGTTCCATGACGGTCGCCCAGATATGTGCGACAAAGACCGAACCGCGTGCCACGTAGAGATCGCCGCCAGCGCCCTCTTCTCCAAGCGTCCAGTCAAAGCGGCGGCCATTGTGGACCTCCGCATCGATCACGACCGTGGACTCCGTTGCAACCGTGTGGCCTGCGTACGCTATTCCCGCAGGAAGGTAGTCAGTAACGATTGCTTCGCGTACGTCGACGCTGTCGGGGAACTCCACGCGGAGCTCGAAACAGACGGTGTCTCCCAACTGGAATCCCGTTTCTAAGCGAGAGTCAAAGCTTCCTGCCGTGCACGGGTCGACGCCCTCTGCGAGGTTCTGTTCGACTTCGTCTCGTGGCATGACCATTTTGCTGATGGTCGTGAGGTCCGTGGCGATCCCGGCGTCCGAGTCGTCCCACACCCGCTGAGTCTCCGGGTACTCATCGACGAGCGCCTCGATGGCGTCTGTAGAGGCTTCCACCTCGACATGGTTCGAGAATCCGTCTCCGGACGTCGTCGAACCAAACGCGTTGGACGTGACGTAGGCCTCGCGGTTGAGTGCCTGATACGTGATTGTGTGCGTGCCATTGGCAGAGAGGGTGCCGTCGCTGGGGCGCAGGACGACGGTGTAGGTACCGTCCGCGTGAGCCGTGGCGGAGACGATCTCGCCCCCGGTCACGGTGCCAGTCGCATCACACGCGGCAGGAGGAGTGTCACCCTCAACGATGAGCGATACACCGGCTGGTAGTAGCGGGCAGAGGCCGTTGGGGAGCGTGTCCGTGAGCACAATGTCGCTGGAGTCCATGTACTCGCTGGCGCGCAGGGTGAGTGTGAAGTCAGCAACGTTCCCGACCTCGAAGGTGGAGTCCGCGTCGTCAATCGACTTCACGACTGCGAGGTCCATCGCGTGGACCACCTCGGAGTCGTCGACCTCGACCGAGCGGGTGGTGTCGATGCGTACAACGCCCTGATAGGTGGACGTTGCGACGGCCGTGTTGGTCCAGCGATCGCCGTCGGTGGGTTCGCTGTCGCTGCCGTGGCGAGTCGACGGCCCGGTGTTGTTGTCGAGGTTCGCCGCCTGCTCTCCGGACTCGGCGGAGGGGGCGTCCTCCGCGAACAGAGCGTTTTCCTGGAGAGGGATTCCTGCCGCGTAGTGGATGTCGACCTCTTGGCCCGCAGCAAGCGTGCCAAGGTTCCACTCGACGCGGGTGTACACGTCTCCGGCGGTGAGTCCGAACTGGGCTGCTGTGCCCGCGTCGACCGCGACTGTGTCGACGGTCGAGGCCTCGGGGCAGAAGCCGCTCACCGCAGGAGTGTCTGCGAGCGACGCGGCATCGGCATATTCGGGGT
Source organism: Demequina flava (assembly GCF_000975035.1). Taxonomy (GTDB): domain Bacteria; phylum Actinomycetota; class Actinomycetes; order Actinomycetales; family Demequinaceae; genus Demequina; species Demequina flava. The sequence goes on from NZ_BBRA01000001.1 coordinate 1,223,316, forward strand.
TGTAGTCCCCCGTCGCGTCTTCTGCGGGGACTGAATTGTCGACCGCACCACAGCCCAAGAACTCCAGGCCAGCGGGAATGTAGTCGACGACAACCGTGTCAGCGCTGACTCCCTGAGTGGTGTTGCGCAGACTCACGGTGTACACGGTTGTCTGGTCGTGCACGCCGCGGAGCAATTCTGCTTCGGGGCTGGGTTCGCTCTTGTTGATCTCGAGTGCGACCATGCGAGCAGTGAAATCTGAGGGCGTGGCGGTGCCGGTGGCGGCTTGGGCGGCATCATCCCCAATACCTGTGGAGCCGCCGAATACGGGCAGGTAGGTGGGGTCTCCGCTGAGGGCGGCGTTCGCGGTCACAGTGAATTGAGCACCGACGGGGAAGACGATCTCGGAGTCCGTCGTTCCGTTGCCGGCTGCGGGTTGAGCGGGCTCTACCTCGACGGTGCCGTTGAAGGCAGCAGTGGAGGGAAGGTCTGACACGTCTTCCCACACCCAGCGGACAATGCCGTCCGGAATCGCGGGGGAAAGATCGCTTGTGGAGTCGAACACTGTGGGCTCACCCATGCTTGACTCGACGAACTCGATGCCGACCGGAACGTCCAGGTAGACGCCCAGGTTGAAGCCATCGGTGGCGCCGGGGTTCGACGCCCTCACGCTGAGCGTGGTGGTTTCGCCGGCAAGCACCGTGCCGGAACCGTCCGCGGTGACCTCGACTGCGGGCGCGGTCGCAGCCGCCGCAGGAGTCGTGGACACGGTTGTGGTCAACATCACAGCGATGAGGGCAGCCAGCAGCATTGCTGACCATCCTCGGACGTGTCCGTTATACGTATTTTGTGTGTAAAAGTCCTGGAAAAAGCGCATCTTCTGTGTTTCCCTCAGCGAAGTGTGAAAGAACATCGTAACTGTCAAATCACTGTGAGAAATACCACGCCTTAGGGGCGCCGGTTTCCACCGGGCGAGCCGGGCGCCGACGCGTGGCTACACGAGCGACGCCGAGTTCAGGACACGTCGAGCTGAAAGTACGCGACGTCGATCCACCGATCGAACTTGAGTCCTGCTTCCATGAGCGTCCCCATTTCCCGGAAACCCAAGGACTGGTGGAGGCCGACAGACGCGTCGTTCGGCAGCGCGATCAGCGACACCGCGCTGTGCGCATGCGACTTACGAAGCGCGTCTAGCAGCGCCGTGTAGAGCGCACGGCCCGTTCCGCGTCCGCGAGCTTCCGCGCCCAGGTAGATCGTTGTCTCGACCGTGTGGAGGTAGGCGGCGCGCGGACGGTACGGCGAGGCATACGCGTAGCCCACGGGCGCCCCGTCCTCCTCCGCCACAAGGTAGGGCAGATCCTTGTCGAGGATGGCGCCCATGCGCTCGGCGATGGTGTTGGCGGACACCTCGTCGTACTCAAACGTGATGACGGTGTCGCGCACGTAAGGGTTGTAGAGCGCGGCGATGGCTGCGGCATCGTCCGTCGTTGCGGGCCTGATCATGTCTCTATTGTGCGTCAGCGGGCCGGGAGTCTTCGCCGAGGTCGAACGCACCGGCGTCGTCGAGCGCGTCGTCGATGACATCCTCGGCGGCAGCCATGACCTGTTTGGCTGCCTCCATGGCTTCCTCCGCCTCGTCCGCCAAGGCGGCCGCAGCATCGGCCGTCATGGAGCGAAGCTCCCGGACATCCGCGCCCGTGAAGGCGTAGTCGTCCGGTGACGGCGCTTCGGGAGCGGTGGTGAGGGTCGATGCATCGGCTGGGATCTCAACAACGACGGGGATAGTGGTGGTCGGGATGGCCGTGGGCTCGGTGCCGCGGCGGGCAGGGCGGCGTAGGTAGTGCCACGCGGCGAGGGCGGTGACGATTCCCACGACTCCGGCGGCGGCGGTGATCGCGAAACCCGCGGAGGCGCCGTGGCCGTCGATCGCGGCACCTGCGCCCCACGCGCCGATCGCCACACCCAGGTCGATGCCCGTGCGGGTCCAGGTCATGCCCTCGGTCATGCGGGCGCGCGACACCGACTGGTGCACAAGCGAGTCGCCAATCACCATGTTCGGAGCGATGAACAGCCCCATGCCGAAGAGCAGGCCACTGAGGACAAAGAACGACGGCGCGAAGATCAGCATGGCCGCGAACGTTCCTGTCGCTGCGACGCCGAGCACCAAGCGCGTGGCGAGCGAACGGCGCCACGCGATCACACCGTAGGACAGCCCGCCCACGAGCGATCCGACGGACCACACGGCGAGGACCAGCCCGGACATCTCCTTGGCGTGAGCGCCTTCCGCGAAGGCCACGACCGCGGCATCGATCGACGCAAACATCGCGCCCTGCGTGAGGAAGATGAGCGCGGCAACGGCCACCGTGGGTGTGGTGAGCAGGAGGTTGCCCGCGAACGGATTGCGGTAGCGGCGCACCTGTCGCACCACGGAGGTGTCGACGTTCGGCAGGGCCGCGCCCACTCCGGCGGCGGCCGGGGTGACGGCGAGGGACGCTTCGGTCAGTCCGGCATCGGCGCTATTGCGGCGCACGGGGGGTTCGGTCGCCTTGAGCGCGAGGAATGCGTAGCCGCCCACCGCGAGCGAAACGACGGCGATGACCGAGGGCAGCCAGGATGCGACGGACACCGCGAGGACTGTGGACAACGCCGGTCCGCCAATCCACAGCAGCTGCTCGAGCGAGGACTCCAGGGAGAACGCCGTGGCCAACTGGCGGTCGTTCTTCACCGTGTGGGTCCACCGTGCGCGCGTCAGGGTCGATTGCGAGCCGCCGGCTGCGAAGGTGGGGGTGATCAGGAGCGCGATCCACAGTGGCTGGCCGGTCAGGACCACTACGAGCATGGCAACACGGCCTGCGATCGCGATCGCGTAGCCCCAGCGCAGCACGGCTGCCTGGCCCCGAGCGTCGACAAGCCGGGCCACCTGTGGAGCAATCAGCACATAGGACACGGAGATGGCGGCCAGCATGATGCCGCCAGCGGCATAGGAGTCGTACTCCATCTGCACCAGCAGGAACGTGGCGAGGCCGGTCATGCCCATCTGAAGACGGGCAATGAGGCCCCACAGAGCGAAGGCCCGGGCTCCGGGCAGCGAGAGAATCTCGCGGTAGCGCGACAACACAGCAGAACATCCTTGGAGACGAAAGGTGTCCTTGAGCAAGGGGCAGAAGTGACTGCTTGCCTGGGTGGGGACTGCGTCCGGGCGGACCCGGGCGGTTGCCACAACACCTGCGCGATGTGGCCAGCGCATCACCCGCTCAGATGGGGCGACGGCGATAATCCTGACATACGAATATTGGTGCTCGTGACCAGTTTTCCAAGAATTTTTCAGCGAGGAAAGCGCAGGTAAAGCGGCGGTTACCCGCGACTTGGTGAATCGGCGGGGAACGCGCCCGTCAGGTCAAGAAATGCCCCGATCGGGGGCCGTGTTTGCCGGGCCCGGCGGTGGAGGCGGGAAAGGCGGCGCCTGTATCCGGCTCCCCGGTAGTGAGGCTGGGTGTTTGGTGAGGTACCGGGGCATCGGGATCTTGTCCGCAAAGCGCATCATGAGCGAGCCGACGAAGGCGAGTATGAGGACATACGCGGCTGCGAACGGACCCAGCTGTGACTCCACGCCCGCGGCGACACCCAATCCCGCGATCACGATCGAGAATTCTCCGCGCGGGATGAGGGACAGGCCCGTACGCCACTGACCGCGAGGGCCGATGCCGTTGCGCCTGGCCGCGTAGATGCCAGTACCGATCTTGGTGACCGCGGTGACGAGGGCCAGGATCAAGGCGGGGACGAGGACGGGGATGAGGTCCCGTGGGTCGATGCCGATTCCGAAGAAGACAAAGAAGAGTCCACCGAAGACGTCGCGCAGCGGCGGCAGCAAGCCGCGTACGTCGTCGGCCACCTGGCCCGACAGCGTGAGCCCCAACAGGAAGGCGCCCACGGCAGCGGAAACCTGGACAGCATCGGCCAGTCCCGCCACGAGGAAGGTGAGGCCAAGAACCGTCAGCAGCAGGAGTTCGCGCGAGTGCGAATGCACCAGCGAGGACACACGTTCTGAGTAGCGAATCGACACCACGAAGGCGAGTACGACGAGGCTCAGCGCGATGGCCGCGGCAACGGCGCCCTGAAGCAGCGTCGCGCCCACAAGGACGACGCCCGTGATGGGCAGGAACACCGCCATCACGATGTCCTCCATGACGAGGATGCTCAGCAGGACGGGAGTCTCGCGGTTGGCGATGCGATCGAAGTCGTCGAGCAGGCGCGCAATGATGCCGGAGGAAGAAATGTAGGTGATGCCCGCCAGGAGCAACGAGGCCGTGGGCGACCAGCCCAGGATGAGGCCCATCGCGAACCCGGGGATTCCGTTGGCGACGCCGTCGAGCAACCCGGCAACCCAGTTGGAGCGAAGCCCATTTCGGAGATCGCGGGGTGAGTACTCGAGGCCGAGCAGAAGCAGGAGTAGGACCACGCCAATTTCCGCGCCTATCTCGAGGAATTCTTCACCCGCGGACACGGGGATAAGGCCGCCTTCACCCATGAGGAGGCCGGCGAGCAGGTAGAGAGGGATCGAGGGAATGCCGATGCGGTGCGCGATACGCCCAAGCCCCGCAAGCACGAGCAGGATGATTCCCAGCTCGATGAGCACTTCTCCCGCGTGAGACGCTTCCGGCTCCGGAAGCACCTCAAACGCGACCCCTGTCAGCACGGCCTCAACCCGTCAGAATTCGAGTGGCCTGACTGACAGCCTTGGCGCTTCCCATGATGAGCACGGTGTCCCCGGCCTCGAGAAGGAACTCGGGGCCCGGTCCGGGCAGGCCGGTTTCACCGCGGATGATGGCCACCACGGAGGCGCTCGTCTCGGTCCGGATGCGGCCATCGGCAATGGTCTGGCCCGTGAGTCCGCCGCGTGCGGGCATCGTGATCCACTCGATCGCGAGGCCTTCTACGTTGTGGCGCAATGACTCGAGGCGCGCGGTGATGGATGTGCCGCCGAGGAGTTCGGCGAGTTTGGCCGAGTCGCCCTCGGTCAGTTCGACGGTGCCGCTGCAGGAGTCCGGGTCATCCCGGTCGTACAAGGCGAAGTCGCGCTTGCCGTCTCGCCGCACCACCACGCCGACGTGGTCTCCGCTTTCTGCTTGGAACTCGTACCGGACGCCGATGCCCGGAAGCGGAGTCTCGTAGATGTCCATGCGGGACAGTCTGGCACGCGGGGTGTGTTGAGGACGGGAAACTGGGCGCAGTCAGCGCCCGGTGGTACTCACGCCTCGTGGGCGAGTCCCAGTTCGATGAGGCGCTCCCAGGCCATGCGCAAAAGGTAGGGATCGTCGATCTCGATGTAGCGCAGCGCGGCGTACAACTGGAAGGCCTCGGCGCGGCGCCTCGTGCTGACGGACGCGCGGCCATACCCGGCCCAGAATTGGTCGCGCACATGGTCAGGCACCATATTGAGTGCGCAACCCACGTCCGCGGCCGGGTCGCCCGCACCAAAGTTGTGCCACAGCAGGAGACCCGCGAAAGCGCCCTGGTCGGAGCTCACCGAGCGCGGTTCAATGCGTCCGTGCGTCCAGGTCGCCGGGACGTCGATCGGTTCATCCACGAGTGACTCGAAGCGGTCCAAGATGGTTGCCGTATCCAGGACGCGGTTCTCGGGCGACACCGTTTCGCCGACGCGCTCGACGAGCAGAGCGAATCGTTCAAGACGTTCGGGCAAGCCGATGCTGGTGCGAGGATTCTGCGGCGTTCCCTTGGGGGCTGGGGAGTGAACTTCCCGCAGCGCCCGCGCGAACGGAACCACAGCATCGTCCCTCAGCGGCACGAACGAAACGGTCGATGACGAGATCCACTTCACAATCACCCAGTCCCACGGGAACCCGTGGCCGGCGACGCCCCGCGCGAGCGGTGCGGAGGCCGGAAATGACCAGGCCTTCATGGGTGTCGCGATGAGATCGGTGACGCGTCCGTAGAGGTCTGCGTGGGCCTGAACGCGAGGGAAGATGGCGCCGTAGTCGTCGCCAATGCGCATCGCGAAGTGGTCTTCGAGCGTGTAGCGGCGGCCCAGTTCACGGTCGGCCAACCACGGGAACTGCTCGTCGATGAGCGCCCGAACGGTGTCGTCTGAGATGTACAGCGGTTCGTCAGCGCGGGGTGCGGTGTCCACCACTGCGGTCAGTCCTGTTCCCGGCGCGCCCGCCAGTCGCGTGCGAGCAGACCGTAGATGGCGTCGTCGCTCACCTCGTCGTCCACCCAGTAGGCCTCCCGCCGAATGCCCTCGGCCATGAAGCCAATCCGTTCGAGCACGCGAACCGACGCAATGTTGTGCGGGTGCGTCGATGCCTCAATGCGGTGCACCCCTAGGTCAAAGACCGCATAGTCGACCAGCCGCGCGGTCGCCTCGGTCGCGTAGTGCTGGCCGCGAGCCCAGGGGTGAAGCGTGAAGCCGACCTCCGCGGTCTTACCGTTGCCGCTGAGGTGCAGTCCCACATCGCCGAGCACCTTGTCGTCACGACGGCGCACCACGGCGAGCTGATACCAGTGACCAGGCACGGGGCCCGGGCGCGAGGTGATCTCCGCGATCAGTTCACGTGCTCGTTCAACGGGGTAGGGCGCTCGCCATGCCTGGTAAAGAGCGGTGGTGGTGTCCGACCGGCGCTCTGCGAGGTCTTCCGCATCATCCAGCGTCATGGCGCGCAAGATCAGGCGGTCGGTCTCAAGGGGCGCGAAGGTGGGCTCCATGACCCCACGCTAGCCGACGGACCCGCCGGAGCGTCGGGTGGCGTCTCGCAAGGCCTTGAGGCCAGGCTTTCGGTAGCGCGGGTCTTCCATGGCTGCCAGTGTCACGGCGTAGTGGAGGGCCTCGGCGCGAACGTGCTTGCGTCCGGCGGAGCTGGCGATGAAGGATGCCGCTTCGACCGTCGCACTCCCCGCGTAGGCCTCGACCATGGGCGCGACGTTGCTGCGGCCCACGAGGACTGCGGCCTGTCCGAGGTCCGTGGCCGGTGATCCGACGGCGGCGTCTCCCCAATCGAGGATTCCCGCGAGCCGGCCGCCTGCGGTGAGGACGTTCTCACCGTGCAGATCGAGGTGGGTCCACGTCCGCGGAGCGGCGGGTGTGCCGAGGGCGGAGTGGAAGATCGCGCGAAGCGGCTCGGCGACGATGTCGGAGTCACGTTCGACCAGCTGCAGGCGGGTCGTGAAGATCTCGGTGCGCTCGCTCAGCGACGTTGACCGGAACGGATTGACCGGCGCATCGTCGGGAGCGCTCTGGTGAACCTGCGCAAGTGCGCGGCCCAGGTCGCGTGCGCCCTCCACGGAGAAGGGTGCGTCGAAGGCGACCTCTCCGTGAATCCACGGGACCACGGCCCAACGCCACGGATAGCCCTGACCAGGCTGGCCGACGCGTCGGGCCACAGGAGCAGGAAACGTCCAGTTGGCACCAATGATGGGAAGCCAATCCAGTTCCGTTCCTGCGATCCGGGCGGCGAGTTCGCGCCGCGGCAGGCGAACTGCAAGGGCGGGGCCCAAGCGGTAGGTGACGTTGTCCCACCCCTCTGCGCGTTGCCCGAGTGGCAAGAGGGCAAGATCCGGGTGCTGCTCGGCCAAGAGCGCGCGCACGAGCGCGTCATCGATCTCGACCTCCGCCTCCGGAGTGGCCATCGTCGTCATGGCCACCACGGTAGCGTCCCTGTTCGCGTTCGTTTCGATAGAGGTCTCGTTGTGTCCGAGACGTGACCTGGACGGGGCCCGCTGCGACGGTGGCTTTAACCCAGGAGGGTGTCCCCGATGAAGCCGCCCTCACTGCACCCCGGCGGGATCGCAAACACCGCGGATCCGATGGGGGTTGTCCAGGTGTTGAGCAGGTCCGCTTCCGCCAGACGTTGCTGAATGGGCAAGAACTGGCGAGTGACGTCAGCCTGATAGGACGCGAACAGTAAACCTGACTCCGAGACGCCATCACCGCTCGGTGGGACGTCGTAGTTGTAGCCGCGCCGGAAGATCACCTCGTCAGGGTTGACGGGGCGTGCCCGCGCGATGTGAGACACGGGGGAGATGACGGTGTGCCCGGACTCAGTGGTCGCTTCGAAGTCCGGCTCGTCGCCTTCACGCTCCCCGGTCAATGGCGCGCCGTCAGAGATTCGCCGACCTACCGAGAATGAGCGTCCAGTTGGATCGACCTCATCCCAGGTGTCGAGGTCGAGGCGGGTGCGGCGCAGCACCAGTGATGTACCGCCATCGAGCCATCCCGAGCGGTTCCACACTGCCGCGTCGAACTCGGACGTTCCTGGTTCAGGATTGGTGGTGCCGTCGACTTGGCCAAAGAGGTTGCGCATCGTGGTTCCCGAGACTTCGGAGCCATAGGCGCGGCGAAAGCCGTCTTGTCGCCAGCGCACTGATGCGAAGGAGCGGGAGTCTTTCAGGAGCATGCGCGCGGCGTGAGCAACAGTGACTGGATCATCGGCTGCGATGAGCAGCAGCAGATCGCCGTCGTTGAACGCTGGGTCCAGGTCGTCAATGTCGAATGCGGGCAGCGGCGCAAGCCACGAGGGTGCCGCGCCCCCAGCGACAGACACGAACCGGGGCCCAAAGCCGAACGTCACGGTGAGGCCCGCGGGAGTCTGTGCCAACTCGGGCTCGGTATCCGCGAGGGCGCCACGGCCCTCCATGAGTCGCGCGGCATCGTCAGACAGGACTCGCATCAGGCGCGCCAGAGCCCCACGGTCGACCCCTGTGTTCAGGTCCAACGCAATGAAGGACGCGTACGCGGTCACCGGCGTCGCGATTCCTGATTGATGTTCGCCATGAAAGGCGTACGTGACCGCGCCGTTCAGCCCTGTGGTGTCCGGAGTGGGCTGGGGTGCGCTCGCGGCGAGTGCGACGCGGTCGGTCGTGACGGCCACGGCAGCGCCGAGCCCGGCGGCAGCGCCTCCGAAGAGGAGCCGCCGCCGGGTGGTGCCGTGGCCCGAGGGGTGATCGGGCTCAGTCATGGCTAGTGGTCGTGACCGTCGTGGTCATCCTCCGAGTGGTCCATGGAGTCGTCCTCCATCGAGTCGTGGTCCATCGAGTCGCCCTCCATCGAGTCGTGGTCGTGGTCGCCGTGGTCCTCGACATACTCCTCGTTAGCGCCGGAGAAGTCCTTCGCCACGGTGTCCATCTGGACCGTGTCGCCGGATGCAAACTCGAGTTCCACGGTCACTTCAGCGCCCGCTTCAATGGGTTCGGTGACGTCCATGAGCATGATGTGGTTGCCGCCTGGCTCGAGCACGAGGGTCTCGCCGGGTTCGATCGTGAATCCGCCTTCTTTCTGCGACATCGACATGCTGCCTTCGTCGTCTGCCGACGTCTCGTGAAGCTCGACGACATCGGACACGTCGGTAGCGGCGGCGACGAGCGTGATGGCGTCGTCTCCGTCATTGGTGATCTCGCCAAAGCTGGCCGTCATGCCTTCGTCGGCGGTCTTGGTCCAGGCGTCGACGATCGAGATTTCGGTGGCAGCCGCGGCCGCGTCGTCGCCGGCTTCGGTGGAATCGTCAGTAGCGCAGGCCGTAAGTGCCAGGACGGACACGGCGGCCAAAGCGCCAAGGCGGGTGCGGGTGGGGACAGTAAACATAGGTAATTCTCCAGTCAAGTAGGGGCAATTTCACCCCAAGGGTCAGCAAAATAGGTGGGCGCCAAGAGGGCGCTTCGCGATGGCCGGACTAACCGGCGAGGCTGACGCTGACGGGAGGGCCGCGGAGGCCGCGGCCACTGGTGACGGGACTAGTACATGGGGCCAATGCCGGGTGCGGGGAAGCAACAACGCGGCCCGGACGACGGGGAACCACGATGGGTTCCGTGAGGCGATGAACAGGAGCAAGCAGCGCCCGCATGGCATCGAGTGCGCGGGCGAGCGCCCAGTCCAGGCGCGCCAGCAGTGCGGTGGTGACCACACCGGCAGCGATGTGCGCCACGGTCATTGCGACGCCGCCGTGCGCACCGTGCGCGCTCACCTGGCCTGCCGCGACAACGAGATCACCGGGCGCGACGTGATGGGCGTGGCCCGAGGAGGAGCTCATGGCCCCGCCGGAACCGACGACGAACAGTGAGTGGAAGAGCGCCTGGCTGGCAGTCACCCCAAGAGCGGTGCGCCACCAGGAGTTCATGCGATTGCCCAGGTGCCAGCACACGATGAGCGACAGGGCGAAGGGCACGAGGAGGCCCGTCAGCGAGGGAGCGAAGCCGCCTCCAAGGACGTGGGACCCGAGCGCAACGCCCGTGGCGACGGTCGCAGCGACGAGCGCGCGCATTGCTTGCGCGCGGCGCGATAGCGTTCCTTGGCCCCAGTTCACCGGACGATTCTTACACAGGCGACCCGAGCATCGGCCCTCTGGCCACGCACCGCAGCGCAACTATCCCCGGTGGGTCGAGGCGCCCATGCGGCGCACGGCCTCCGTGATGATTTCGCCGTGTGTGGCGATATTGAGGCGGACGTGGCCCGCGCCACCGGCTCCGAAGGTGGGGCCGGAGTTCAGCGCGACGCGGGCGTGCTCGAGGAAGTGTGCGGAGGGGTCCCCGCCCAGCTCGAGCCCCGTGCAGTCGATCCACGTCAGGTAGGTCGCCTGAGGCACGCGATAGGTCGCACCGGCGAGGTGCTCATCGACGAGGGTGCCGAGTAGCCGGCGGTTGGTGTCGAGTCCCTCAAGGAGGGCATCGAGCCAAGGCCCGCCGTGGCGGTACGCCGCCGTTTGGGCGAGCGTGCCGAAGTGCGTGGGCCCGTGGTGCGTCGAGGACGCATAGCGAGCCAGTTCTGCCTGACGCGCGGTGCCACCGATGACGATCGCGGCCGGAATACCAGCGAGGTTCCATGCCTTCGAGGCCGCCATGATCGAGAATCCGCGCTCGCCGCCGGTGACCGACAGGTATGGCACAAACTCAGCGTCGGAGTAGACGATGGGGGCGTGGATCTCGTCGACCACCACTGCCACGCCGTACTGATCGGCAAGGGCCGCGACGCGTTCCAGTTCCTCGCGGGTGTGTGCCACGCCCGTGGGGTTGTGAGGGCTGCACAGCAGGTACGCAGCGGGCTTGCCATCTGCCGTAGCGGCGCGGAAGGCCTCCTCGAGTGTGCCGAAGTCCAGGCGCAGATCGGCGCCCAGCGGCGCATCGGTGATCTGGCGGTCGGCGGCCTTGAGATAGGAGAAGAACGGCGGGTACACCGGCGGATTGACGACGACCTTCGACCCAGGTTCCGTCACCATCGTGATGACGTCGACGTAACCCGTGATGACATCGGTCACGGTGACCATCTGGCCGGGAGAGACGTTCCAGCCCCACCGCTCGGCGGAAAACTCCGCCAACGCCTCGGTGTAAGCAATGCCCGATGCGTATCCCAGGTCCCCCGAGTGCACTGCGCGTGCGAGCTCTTCCCGGACGGGATCTGCGAGCTCAACATCCATCTCTGCGACCCATAGCGGCAGCACGTCCGCGTCATACTTGCGCCACTTTGCACTGGTGCGTGAGCGGAGCTCAGGCAGGGTCAGCGCGGTGAGCGGATTGGGCACAGTCGTCTCTTGGGTGGGCAGGGCCATTGTCACACTGTGGCAATGGCGAGACGTTGGCGCAAGTGCGTGTGAGCCGATTCACTGCCGCGACCCAAGCCATTGGCGGTGTGCCGGGCCGATGCTGGGGCCGGCCGCGCCGTAGTCTCACCCTATGAATGGGCACAGGGCGACACGGCGGCGCGACGATGCGGGACGCGTGCCGATCGGGGCGATTCTGACCATTCTGATTCTCGCTGGCGCCGGCTATGGCGCGTACTGGTTCCTCGGCGAGTACGGCTTCATCGAAACGGGCACGGGTTCTGAAGATTCCACCGACGGAGTGGCCGAGGGCGAAGTGTCCGGTGAGGCGCCCCCTTGGCTCGATACCAGCCAGTACGTCATGCCGGCCACCATCGAGGCCAGCGGCGACCGTCCGGCAATGTATGAGGCTCCTTCATGGCTGTGGGACGTCAACGACAGCTCGTGGGACATGACGGTGATTCGCGAGGGCGAGGGGGACGGCGAAGAGGCGCTCGCGGAACGCCAGAGCCTCGTGTTGGTCAGCCCCACTGACGACCTGTTCCTTGTCACCGAAGAACTGCGCAATGACTACCTGATGTCGGTCGCGCACTGGGACCCGGATATTGACGTGGCGTGGATGCGTCGTGGCGGCCGGCCTGGCGCCACGGTCATGACAGCGCTCGACCTGCCCAGCGGTGAGGCCGAGTCCCAGTGGGGCGACGGCGCCGTTCCCAGCGTGAACAACGTCGATGGCGACATCGTCAATGTGGGGTACATCGGCCTGCAGCCGGACGGACTCGAACTGTGGGAATCCTTCACCGACAGTAACTATGCGACTGGGCTCTTTTGGCGCGACGAGGAAGAGTTTGTTCCGTCATTGATTGAGTCGCGCATCGAGCGCATGTCCGCACAAGGATTCGGCGAGGGCGACGGGGTCGAGGCGTGGCTCGACATCAACGACATGCGGGCGGTCTATCACGGCACCTGGCACAGCGACGATGGCGAAGCCCAAGACGAGGAGTGGATAGTCCACGACCTCAGCGACGACTCATTCGAAGAGGTCAACGTGCAGGTGCCCTTCTACGGCTGCACGCCCACGGATGCGATTCGTCGCGGCACGTTCGCCGGAAACCTCATCATCGCGGACTGTGATGGGACGGAGTACCTGCTGGATCCGTATGACGGGGCGCTTCCCCAGAACAACGGTTAGCGAGCAGGGCGTCGCGGAACGCATCGATGTCGACGTGGCAGGCGGTGAGTCCTGCGGCGTCGAGCGCGACCTCGTAGGAGTCGCGACATTTCTCAAGGACAAGCGGAAGTTGCTTGCCCTTGATCGCCTCGGTGAGGTCGGCGTCAAGTTCATTGCGGTGAAGCAGCGTGAAGGGACCGTCGAGGGTCTCGACCATGCGGTCCCACGCTGGCTTGCGGCGCACCGGGGAGTGAGTGATGTCGCACAGCGCGCACTCGCGGCGGTGCAGCATGTGCCCCACGACATAGGAAATCTCACCGCGAAGCCCGCCGTCCGCGTCGTAGATGCCGACATACGACGTTGTGTGTTCAGCCATAGAGCGTGAACGCCCGCGCGCCACGATTCCTTCCCGCTAACCCCATCATTGGTTTGACACAAGTTTGTTGCCCACGTGGCGCACGTGACGGTTGTGACAGTCACACCAGCACCTGTGTGCACGTGCGTCACAGCGTTGTGTCAAACCGATGGGGAAAAGCGGCGAGGGCCGATGCTTTAGTCAAGTAGAGCGCGAATCGCGGCGGCCGCACGGGCCGGGGCCTCGGAGTCCGTGTCGAGGAAAAGGCTCGGCTCGGATTCCGGGTGAGCTCCCCAACACATTTCGGGTGCATTTGGTGAGTGGAAGACTTGTCAACGCTGGAATGCCGCACCAACATCGAATGGATACCCTGATGAGGGTAGGGCGGTGAAGACGTGAGGGCTCTGATCCGCCGCAATGTCCGGCGGGATGTATGAAGTGCAGTCTCGGATAAACTTACTGACTTTGCACTGCGAAGGATGGGTTGCTACCATGCGAAGTCGTGGCCACACTGGGTCACATGCCCGGGAGAAACGGAGCGTGCAATGGGGCACAGAAGATTAGTGGCATTACTTGGGTCTCTCATTCTCATATTGGCGGTGAGTTCACCCGCTTCCGCGAGTACGGTTTACCATTTGTGTCCGAATGGCGATACGGGAGTGAGCGGATCGACGCAGGGTGATGCGCAGATCACCTATTTGACAGGAGCAGGATACGGATCCTGTGGAACCCTCGGCCTACGCGTCAATTACACCCACGTTGGGGGATCGACGTGGACCGGGTGGAAGTACAGCGCCTACATGGGCGACTTTGTCTCGACGAACGTGGGCAGTTCCGCATACACCTCTCAACACAGTGCATCGGTGGGAGATCTCTTCTTCCAGTCGTATCGATAGTGCAAGGGGGTATCCAGTGCGACTTCACGTGCGCGGACTTCTTGCCGTCGCGGTTCTATCCATCGGAGGCTGTTCGGCCTCTGGCAACTCTGGCGTACCGCTTGACGGGACGAACGGAGCATTGACGGGGCTTGATGTCTCCGGCGCGTCGCAAGCACAAGAGGCCGAGATAAGTGACGGCAAAGTATCTGAAGACGAGTATCGGTCGGCATTTCAGCGCTACCGGGATTGCCTGAGCTCAGCAGGTTATGAACTGAAGGACGTTGTGTTCAGTAACTTGGTCTACGAGTACGGAGTGCCGAACGCTGCGGTCGAGAACGGTATCGACACCGAATGCTATTCGACCGAACTCCGTTTCACAGACATGCTGTGGCAGAGTTCTGACGCAGTTCAGAATGAATCGTCGTCTGCGCAGGTTTTGCGTGACTGCTTGGAGAATCACGGTATTGAGCCCGCCGAGGGAATGCGAGAAATGGAAGAGCAGTTGGTTTCTTCGGGTATTGAACTTTCTCAGTGCCTGGGCTGAGCTACATGTGTGTCGTTCTGTGAGATGTGTCTAGGTGAGTTGGATGTCGACCCGATCGATTGGCGACCGCTACACCGGCTTGAGGTCGTCTTTGCGACTAGTGCCATTGGTTGCGTTGTGGGTAACGCCTATTGTCGCGCTCGCGATCGCAATTCCATTGGCGGGCGAGCGCGAATCGGATAGTGTCGCGCCCGACTTGCCAGATGTCGTCACCGTGGGGAGTTTTTCTTCGGATGGCCGGGTCGCGGTAGACATCGCGGTAGACAGCCAGGAGTCCGTGCAGGTGTGGAGCCCAGTGACTGGTGTGCTCACGGGTGTGGGCGCTTTAGGGGCCCCGGTGTTTGCTGGCACTGAACTGTTCGCTGTTGATGGAGTGCCGGTACTGGCGCAGCCAGGTAGTTCGCCTATGTATCGGGAGTTGCGCCTTGGCGACGAAGGGCCAGATGTTCGCGTGCTAAGTGCGTTCCTGAAGGCGACTGAACTGCTGAACGAGGACGCTCTTGACGATGAGTTTGGTCCTGAGCACCACGACGCAGTTGTAGCACTCCAAGAGATGCTCGGGACCGAGGTCGACGGCGTGTTCCGCCCGAGTTACGTGGCGTATGTACCGGAGGCAGGTGCCGAACTTGGTGAGCCGCTCGCCGCGGTGGGGACGACCGTCTCAGTGGGGGAGGCTGTCCTGGACGTCGCCTTCCGCCCAGAATCGATGCACTTTATCGCGAGTGGTAGCGGCGCCAGTCTCGCGAACCTCGAGGATGAGCCACTTGTGCTGGAAATAGGTGACTATGGGATCGCAGTCTCGGACCTCGACCCAACGAAAGATGAAGCTGAGTCGCTTTACGTCGAGCTCAGGGAGGCTGTCGAATCCGGTGATCTCCGTCTCCGCCCAGGCGAGCAGGAAGCGGGTAGTCAAGTCGAGGTTTTCGAGGGCGGGGTGCTTCGGCTCGCCGATCCTCGCGCCACGGGCGTCGTGCCCGGCACCGCGGTCTACGTGGCACCTGCGGGGACCTATTGCCTGTTCCAGCGCGAGACGGCCAGTGCATCATGGATGCCAGTCGAGTTGGCCGATCCGCGCCCGGAGGCAGGCGCGTTGGGCACTGTGAGTGTGCCTAAGGAACTCGTCGGCGCGCGCGTCGCCCGTGATCCGCAAAGCCTCGGCGAAGACGTCGTTTCCGGGTGCCGATGAATGCCGTTCATGTCGAGGTGACCGACGCGGGCGTGACGTTCGGGGACGAGTGTGTATTCAGGGACTTCACAGCTCGCTTCCCTGGCGGACGAATCACCGCGCTCGTTGGACCGTCCGGTAGTGGCAAGTCAACACTCCTGGCTATTCTTGCAGGCTACGCGCGGTTGACCACAGGTCGGGTTGCGATGCAGTCCGTTGTGGACGGCACGCGTGCCCTTCCTGATGCCTCGCGCGTTGCGTGGGTTCCACAGGGATCAAACGCACTCGGTCGTCGCAGTGTTATCGACAATGTGGCAGTAGCTGCGTTGAGTTCAGGCTTAGCACTGCGCGAGGCTCACGCGCAGGCCAAGCAAGCGCTAGACACCGTGGGCCTGGGCGCGCTTGCCGACGCCCAAGCACGCTCACTGTCAGGCGGGGAACTCCAGCGTGTGGCATTCGCACGAGCACTAGCTTCGAGGAAGGGGCTCATTCTGGCGGATGAGCCTTCGGCCAACCTCGACGCAGGCAATACGGAAGTGATATCGGGACTACTGAGAGGACTTACCGCGGATGCCACCATCGTGGTGGCGACGCACGACCCTCTTCTCATCGACTCGGCTGAGTTCGTGGTGGGCATGAGGCGGGGTGCAACGCGTGTCGACTGACGGTTGGCAGTTGGGTTTGCTCGCGCGCGAAGCACTGCGCAACGTGTGTGGTGTAGGTTCGCGCCTATTCGTAGTGCTGGCCGTCGCAGTGCTCGCGGGCGCGGGATCGAGCGCGTACATCGCGTATGAAACAAGCGTGATGCGCGATGACATTCAAGCCCTTGCGGCTGAAGGTAGAAACGTACTTGTTTTCTCTTCCCAAAGTAGTGACGCTCCGACAAGCATCACACGCGAATCTTGCGAAGGGTTGGTTGGCCAGAGAGGCGTCCGGCGAGCCGGGCTTCTTGAGCCCGATGTAGAGACGGATGTCTTCCCGGTGGGTCGGCGCCTTCCCACGCAGAGAAGTAGTGCTGCCCTTCTACCGGAACTTGCGAGTGCGGATCTGCTCATCGGTAGAAATCTGATGGAACCCGCCACGGAACCTTTCGCTGTGAGTGTGGGCGAGGACCGCGCGCTCGCTGTGTTTGCGGGTGCGCATCCTGGGGACTTGGGCACAGCGTCCACTGTGACGCTTCCGCTTCGGCACAGCGACATCGCGGGCGAGCAGTGCGTCGTGATTCTCAGCGCGTTTTCGGACGCAGCACGCGCATCGGCAGTGGCGATGGCGGAACTAGAGGTCAGCAACAACCCTGCAATTGGCCGAGAGTTACTGACGGCTACGAGCAACCCTGCCAGCGAGTATGCGGATCGCGCCACGCGGTGGCTGCCCCTCTTGCTGGGCGGGTTCGGCGGGGCGCTCACCGCCATCATTGCGCGCCTGCGGTCCAGTGAGATTGCTGTCTACCGAATGTCTGGTAGTTCTCCGAGCTCGGTCTTGACGCTCTTGTCGATCGAAGCGCTCTTGGTCGCGGGCGTTGCTTCGCTAGGCGCGACCTGTGCTGCAATCGTGCTTGCGAAGTACTATATCGACCCCTCAGTTCCTGTTCTATGGGGTATCGCTCTTGCGGGAGTGTGGGCGCTGCTTGCGGTAGCGGGTTCGCTGGATCTAGCCCTTCGAAGTCCGAGCACCCTCGCGAAGGATAGGTGAATGACCCTGACGCCGACCCCGAGGCCATTGTTCACTGCGGTCTCCGTGCACGTAGTTGTCGGCGGACCGCGCAACCGCATCAGTTCAGCCGCTATGCCACGAAGGCGTGGGTTGGCTCATAGCAGTGTGTCGAGGGCCGGATGGAGTCAGGCGCCGACGTGTCAGTTGAGCAGCGCCCGGATCGCGGCGGCCGCACGGGCCGGGGCCTCGGAGTCCGTGTCGAGGAAGAGGCTGGGTTCCGTGAGCTCCAGCTCGAGTACGACGGGCCCGTTGTCCGTGGGCAGGAGGTCGACCCGGGCGTATGTGAGGCCGGGCATGGTCGCGACGACCCGGTCCGCGAGCTCTCGCTCGGCGTCCGTGGCGGTGCAGGCGGAGATCTCCTCCTCAGCGAACAGTCCCGTGGAGTTGGTTTGCTCTTTCGACAGGATCGCGGCCTTGCGCGCCGCGTGCGAGAACTGTCCATTGAGATAAATCATCGCGGTCTCACCCACGGTGTCGACCTGCTCGAGGTAGGGCTGCACCATCGCCACGAGACCGTCCTCATGAAGCGCCGCCACGTGGGCAAGGGCTCCGTCGGGGTCGTCGTGGAACAGGCGCGCGCCCGCCGAGCCCGCACCCACAGCCGGCTTGACGAC
This sequence comes from Demequina flava, assembly GCF_000975035.1. GTDB lineage: Bacteria > Actinomycetota > Actinomycetes > Actinomycetales > Demequinaceae > Demequina > Demequina flava. The sequence goes on from NZ_BBRA01000001.1 coordinate 1,241,278, forward strand.
AACCGCCCCGGTGACCGGAGCATCGGCCGGGCTCTCTCCCGGGGCAACAAAGGTGGTCGGGACAGTCGCGATGTCACGCGCGGCGAGGTCGCGCAGGTAGCGCTTGTCGGTGTTCCACAGAATGGTCGCGAGCGGATTGGCGAGCACCGTGACGGCGTCGACTCGCGCGGCCCAGGCGTGGAAATCCTGAAGGTGTGCGGTGTAGTTCCAGGTGCTCCGCAGAACCACGGCACCGTATGCCGACCAGTCCACGGCGGGGTCATCCCACGCCACACGGTCTGCCTCGGGAAGCTGGGCGATCAGGGCGCTCTCGTCGGCATCCGGTTCGGGGAGCTCGACGGTTGTAGCGAGGGCAATACGAGCGGTCATGGGGCGAGGGTACCTGTGCCCTGCGTGTGACTCGCGCGGATAGCTGGAATGGATCGCACCTCCGTGCCAGAGGCCAAGTCACTGAGCGAACGGCGGTCGCCTCGCACCATCGCGCAGGCCGCATCGGCCATGACCATGAGCGGACCCGCGACGGTCGGCGACACGATCATCGGAACCCACCTCACCAAGGCTCGCACCCACACGGCCCACCCGGGCGGCCTGGTGGTCACGGCATCGGCCCTCACCGGCGCGATGTACATCACGGCCTGGCCCGCGGAAGCCTTGTCTCGCCGCATCGCGGGGATGATCAAGCCCATGACGACACCGGCCGTGATGCGCGCCGCCCACGTCAGGCCGTCGCTCGCGGGCGTGCGACTTGGGTCGCCGCCAAATAACACGTCCCACGCGACGACTGCGGCCAGTTCTGCTCCGCTCAGGACGACGAAGCCCACCACCAGGTCGATGCCGACGCCAATGATGCGGCGCATGTATCCCGGCGGGTTCAGATCGGGATCGCGCGGAGGGCGCGTGAAGGAGAAGACCGCGCCCACGACCGCGGAGATGATGACGCCGATGAGCGCGCCGGTGGTGTTGGCGGCGATGTCGTCAACGTCGAAGCGGCGGTAGGGGCACGGGTAGATGCCGAAGAAGCCGGTGCCCTGCGACAGCTCAATGAGCCCCGACACCATGAATGACGATGCGACCACGGCGATGCCCGGCCAGCGCGCCGCCTGATGGAGGAAGAATCCAAACGGCATGAACAGGGCCACGTTCGCCATGACCTGCAAGAAGGTGAAGGAGGTGAGCGCGGCGCGAGTGCCCTCGGCTGCGCGGATCTGCTGCACGTCGGACACGGAATGACCGATGTCCCATTGCCACGATTCGATCCCGCCGGTGCTGCACAGCAGGTCCGCCTCGGTGGGCAGCGGAAAGACCGTGAACGCCGCGAGCGCGACGGCGGAGGCGATTAACCCGGCGGCGGCGAACAACGGCCACCCGCGCAGGCGCCCGTAGCGACGCACTGTGCTGGCCAGCAGCGGGATCGTCGCAAGCGGAATGAGCGCGGCCGTGGCAAAGACGGTCAGCATCGCGCTCGAGTAGTACAGGTTCACACCGGTCAGCCTAGGTGGGTTACCTGTGAAGAGGGCCGATGCTACGGCTGGGATCCAGGGTGGGTGGCGGCGGGAGCGGCCGGAATGATCCGGCATCGGCGCCTCGGGGGGAGGGTCGGGAGGCGCCGATGCTCGGAAGTGTGGCGGCTCGGGCGACCTAGTCCCCGGATGATCACCCGAGCCACTTCTTTGTCGGTGACCTCTGCGTCACCTGACGACACTTGAAGACTATGGCGCGGTGGGGCCCGAAACCTGGGCCCTTGGTCCCCTATCAGGGGTGATGTGCATCACACATTGGGCGGGACCGGCGGAGTGTCCACCCAGCCCTCCGCTGCGTGCATGCTCGGCGGATCCGCGTCCTCCGTGGGTGCACCCTTGCGTTCGGTGCCCTTGCGAACAATGGGCGCGGTGATGAGTGCGATGCCGAACATCGCTATCGCGGCACCCGCTGCGAGGAACAGGCCCGCCTGTGCGTCGATGTGGTCGACGAGGTAGCCGCCTGCCCACGCGCCAAAGCTCACGCCAACGCCCTGGCCAATGCGCAGCCAGCCCATGCCTTCGGTGATCTGGTCGCGGCGCACCACGCGCTGGACGACCGTGTCGCAATTGGTCAGGGTGGGTGCGATCGCGACACCTGCGAAGAAGCCAATCGCCCCCAGCATGAGGAGATTCACCGAGAGGGTGAGGACGCTCATGCCCAGAGCGAGCATCGCGGTTCCGATGATGAGGCGCTTCCACAGCGGAGTCTTCCAGTGGCGGGTGCCGTAGTAGAGCCCGCCGGCGAACGATCCAAATGCGAGCACTCCGAGTGCGAGTCCAGACCAGCCCTTGTGGCCCATCTCCTCGGAGAACGCGACGATCGAGATGTCGAGCGCGCCGAACATGATGCCGAGCCCCAGTGCGACGAAGGTGACGGCGATGATGGCCGGCGGGATCTTGAGGCCGAGGCTCGCGCCGCTGTGCACGGGGCGTGGCGGCGGTTCGGTTGAACGCTGGGAGAGGAGGAACGCCAGTCCGATGAGCATCGCGGAGGTCGACACGACGATGCCGGCGCCGGACCACACGGTCGTGGCGAGGATCGTGGCAAGGGCGGGGCCAGAGATGAACAACACCTCGTCCAGCGCGCCCTCGAGCGCGAACGCGGTGTGAATGTCCTCATCCGAGTCGAGCATGTGCGACCAGCGTGCGCGCGTCAGAGATCCCAGTGGTCCCTGGAACGACGCGAGAATCACCGCGATCCACAGCACCCATTCGGGTTCGCCGTTCATCGCCGCCCACACGCCGAGCGTCGCACCCACCGTGTGCGCCATCGCCAACGGAATCATGGCTGCACGCTGGCCGAACTTGTCCGCGAGTCTGCTGGTCGGCACGGTCTGTAGCGCCCAGCACAGGATGCCAATCGCGGCGACGCGGCCGGCCATCTCGTAGGAGTCGTACTCGATTTGCACCATGAGGATGAACGAAATGTTGAACATCGACATGGGCAGGCGCGACAACAAGCCTGCAAAGGCGAAGGCCTTGGCGCCGGGGCGGCTCAGAATTGAGCGGTAGGGATCGAGCACACTCGCCATGCTCTCACCTGGCAGGACCGGCCGCTTGCCAGTTAGCGGGGTGCGGGAGGCTCTTCCGGAGTGGCCGCGGTGGCGCTAAGCATTCCCGGCCCTGACGCATCCGGGTCCGTGGTGGGATCCGGTAGTGCATTGCGTCGGGAGGCCCGGCGGTCCTGGATGACAAGTGCGGTCGCGCCGCCAATGATGATTGCGAAGCCGGCGATCACTGCGACCCACGTGAGAATCGTGCCCCACGGAATTGACCCTTGGGCGTCTGCGACGATGCGGATCTCAGGTGTCGTGGCAAGGTCCGCGATGCCGAGCGAGACCGTGTTGCCGGAGATCTCTCCAGCGGTGGCTTCGCGGACGGGTCCGGGGAACGTGAAGGTGGCGTGCACGTCGACTGCGGACTCCACGAGCTCGAGTTGGCTAGGCCCCACCGCTAAGAGTGCAAGCGCGTCATCGCTGGACTGGGTGACTGACACGATGTACATGCCGTCGACGAGTTCCACGGAAGCGCTGGCCCCGACTGTCCCCAGGACCTCATCCGAGGCCTCCGCGAATGCGTCGATCGGCATATCTGTCAGCGTGAGTTCGAGGCCTTCGAGTTCGCCGTCGTCGTAATCGGCCAGCTCGATCTGACCTGGGTACTCCTCTTGCAGAGCGAGGAACTCCGGCGACTCATCCAGTCCCTCGACGACTGAGTCGACATCGAAGCCGAGCCTCTCCGTCAGGTCATCGGCGACAGAGTCTTCATAGGCGACCACCGCACGCTGCGAGAAGGTCTCATCCTCGCCGAACGTGGTGTCCGCGGTGGCTTTGACGCACCCCGTGAGGGCTACTGCGACGGCCACCGCACCGACCACGCGGGCGAGGGTGCGAACGGACCTCGTCACTTGTCTCGGGGTTCCTCGGGGCTGTCGGGCGCGTCGTCGGCATCGTTCGCGTTCTCGGCGCCGGGCGTGTCCGTGCCTTCCGCGTCGGTGCTTGCCTCATCGCTGTTCGCCACCGGCTCGACGTCCGCGAGGGGCTCAGTGAGCTCCGGAGTGGGTGCCACGGGCGCGACCTCAACTGGCTCGCTTTCAGCGCTCGTATCGGGAGTGAACTGCGTGCTCGCTAGGTCAGCGGGTGCGGGGATGATCGGCTGGCCGGGTGCGGCGCCGACGGCAGGCTGCTCTGTCCCAGTCTCATCGGTGACTGGTGCGCCCTCGGTGACCGCAGCATCGGCCCCATCCGACTTCTTGCCGCGCAAGGTGAGCCACAACACAATGCCAACCAGCACTCCAAGGGCGAGACCCACGACGGCGATGATCCATACGGGGAACGATGCGTCCTTCTGTGCCGAACCGCGCGCGTAGACGGGCTCGTCCATTTCGAAGAGGTTCCACGTGACCGTGGTGCCCTCGAGCGTGCCGTTGCTCTCGTGGACCGTGCCGGGGAAGGTCACGGACATGGTGGCCTCTGCCGTCTCGGGCAGCTGCGAGAGGTCGGTGCCTTCGTTGAAGGGTGCATCACTTTCGACGACGTAGTCATCTTCGTCGCGGTAGATCTGCATGCCGTCGGTCGTGGCACCAAACTCTTCAAGCGGCTGGTTTTCGAAGGAGGTCTTCTGGCCGATGTAGCCGTCAGCGTTATATTCCTCGACCGTCCCGCCAGGGAAGTCCGACTCCGTGTCGGCGAACATTTGCTCGGCCAACTCTTCATCACTGAGCCCGAGCGATTCGCCCGTGCCCTCTTCGACGGCCATGAGCACTGAGCCGCTCATGGTGTCGTCTGGATTGAGGGTCAGGTCCATGTCGATCTTCATGCAGCCGGCAAGCGCCAGCACGGAAACGATCGACAGCGCGAGCGCGCGGGCAGTGGTCTTCATAGGTCAAGCCAACCACAGGGTGAGGACAATCGCTGGACCGCTTCATACAGGTAGGGAGTTGCTCACGACGATTGTGTATTCATTGGCGGCTCCGACAATGGGATCTGCCACGTACGTGACCCGCTTGCGGATGTCGGCTACCGTGTGGAGAGATCCGTGTGCGCACGCGCACTGGACAATTTGAGTGGGGTGCAGTTGTAGTGGTGGGGATGCGTAAGACTCTGGCGACGGCGCTAGTTGGTCTGATGGCCACGACTGGTGTCGTGACGATGGCAACAACTGCGGCAGCGGACCCCGAGCCCGCCAACGTGTCCTTGGTGAAGACTGGTCCAACCGACCCCGTTGTTCCCGGGGAGACGTTCAACTACACGATCACCGTCCAGTGCTCGTACCCCGTGCTGAACTCCGGCTGTTTCGACGCTCAGGTGGTAGACGTCGTCCCCGCACCGTTCGAAGTTGCTGGCGACCCCATCGTGACATCGACGGGCAACAGCATCACCGCGAGCCACGACACGGGCGCGAATAGCGCCACGGTTGAGTTCATGACCGATTTTACCAGCGCCGATGGCGGATCCGGCATGCTTGGCGGCACCACCGCAACCATCAGCATTCCGGTTACGGTGCCCGATGACGTGAGCTTCGACGACGCCGAGACTCCCATCACGAACACCGCGACGATCTTCGCAAGCAACCCCGACACCTCGGATGCCTCGGGCAGCGCCGATGTCACCATTGAGGTGCCGCTGGAACTCGATACCTCGACGACGAAGTCGTTTGATCCAGCCGAGGACATCGCCACCCCCGGGACTGAGACAACGATCAGTATCGACTCGACCAACAATTCCAACGGTGGCGCCGAGAGCATGGTCGTGTCCGACCCCGTGGACCCGTCCGCATCGCCGAACCCCTTCGACTCACTTCAACTCAGTTCCATCACCTTGACGGACATTCCGGCGGGTGCGGATACCGCACAGGTTGAGGTGTACGTGAATGGGGCCTGGGTGCCAGTGGGATCGGCAATCGATGTGTCCGGTGGTGGGCCCATCACCGTCGACCTGACCGGCGTGACTGCCGAGGACGTACGTGGCGTTCGCGTCACCTACTCGGACGACGGCACTGCGCCGCTGATTGCCGCAGACGCCACGAGCAGCATCGACGTTGGTGTCACGCAGCGGGACCTCGGCGATGTCGACGGCGATGTCGTCGTGGCCAATGATGCAAGCACGGAAGTAAACCGCGATGACGACTCCGCCTCCTCAACGGGCGATGCCGACTACACGATCCACACCAACGTTCCCGAGGTCGCGGCTGACAAGTCCTTCGACCCCAACCAGGTGCTTCACGGAGACAGTTCCACAGCGACGATCAGCGCCGGCGTGTCGGGTGACCTTCCGGTTGAATCGCTGACGGTGACCGAGCCCAGCAATGGTGACTTCTCGGCGGCGATGAGCTTCGAGAGCATCGGGGCGGTGACGTGGCCGGCTGGGGCGGATGAGGCCTCCATTACCTACACAACCACTAACGGCACCGAGGGCGCGTTCTCCTTTGCCGATGGGGCGATTCCCCAAGCGCCAAGCGACCCGGATGCCGTTTTGTCGTTTGAGATCGTCTTTACCGATACCGACGGCTCCGGCATCACCTCAGACTCGGACGCGTCCTTCAGCTTCGACGTAGGTACTGACCCCGAGGACACCGCTGCTCAGACTCCCTTGGTGAACGAGGCGACCGTCGAGGGTGAAACCGAACAAGGTGCCACGGACACGGCTACCGATGACGACACGCTCTTCGCGTATGACAAGCACCTTGACCCAACTGCGGGCAAGTCCATCGCGCCATCGCAGATTCTCGGTCGGGACGGAGAGTGGGCGGTGCTTGAACTCTCCGGCGGCACCGCGCCCGCGCCTGTTGATGGCAACACCGATGACCCCTACTCGTCGACGAATGCGGACGAGATCGTGGTCCAGGATCCCGCTCCGGTTCCCGGTTCGGGCTCCGATGCGCCAGACCCCAACGACGAGTTCTGGACCTACTTTCATCCTTCAGAAATCACCAACGTCTCGGTTCCAGCCGATGCTTCACTCACTATCGAGTATTGGGACGGCACCCAATGGGTCGAGTTGGCAGGTCCGTTCCAAGGTCCGCAGACCGTCAACGTACCGATTGACGGTGATCCAGCACCCGAAGACGTCGGTGGTCTGAGGTTCAACTACGAATACACAGGCACGGACCCCGATGGGGGCTTCCCCCCGGGAACGACGGTCCAGCCAAATGTCGTGATGAACTTCGATCCGTCGAACGTTGACCCTGCCGATTGGCCGCTCACGATCGAGAACTGTTCCGGAGCCGCTGCGTCAACAGACGAGGGTGTGGAGTCAGGCGACTCTGACCCCGCGTGCGCGGAGATTGAGGTCCTCGAACCGAACACAGGCGGCGGCCCGTCGATCACGAAGAACATCGCGCAAGAGACCATCCCGGCACGCTCGCACGATCGCGCGAATGTCAACCTGCACTGGTCAACCGGTGGCGAGTCCGGTGTCGAGAGTTTCACCCTGACGGACGAGTCTGACCCGCCCGGTGCGCTCACCGGCTCGTTCTACGATGCCTTTGATCTCGTTGCGATTGGCGAGATCACGACGACCAACGATCCCCTCATTGCATACGATGCCGTTGACGCCGTGCTGATCCACAACGGCACTGACTGGGTTGTTCCGCAAAACTCGCCGTGTGGCGACCTCGAAGACAACGGCGCGCATGAGGACGATTGTGCAGGAGGGATGGACCGCATCAACCTCACCGCAGCGGAGCGGGCGACCACGGTTGGCGTGCAGATTGTCTTCGTCGAGTACACCGACGCTCGAGGCGCTGCCGACGCTCCTCCTATCGGATCCGGAGTCGCCCGGTCGATCGATCCGCGCCCCGTCTCCCTGGTCTTTGAGCTCCGTGACTGGACTCGCTCCACGTATGTGGACGCCGACAACCCCGGTGACCCCGTGACCGGATACGACCTGTACAACACCGCGGACGCCGGAATCGTCAGGAACAGCGCCACGGGCGTGGCTGACTACATCGACACTTCAATCCCTGATGCGGAGTCGTCGAACAGCGACATCATCGACATCCTTGATGTCGATCTCGGTGTGACAGGTTCGAAGACGTGGGACGGCGGCCCTGTCGGCATCCCGCCTGAGAACACGGACCTCACGGCGTACCCGAAGACGCGCATCACGCTGTCGGCTACGAACGACTCCGGTGAGGCCTTTGTTGACTCGATGACTATCGAGGACATCCCGGTGCACCCTGCCGCGGACGATTCCGAGATCCTCATGGGCGATGTGTTCAACATCCTCGCGATTGACCAGGTGACCTGGCCCGCGGGCGCCACCGAGGCAGAGGTCGTGAGGTACGACATCGACGGTGACCCGATCGACGTGGTTTTTGGAACCGTCTTAGACCCACTCGTTATCTATCCAGATGACGTCCCATCGTGGACCGCTACGGACCTCGCGAACACGACGGGCTTTTCAATCACGTTCAAGGGACGGATCGAGCCGCAGGCCGTGGGCGGTATTTCCGCGTTGCTTCAACTGCGTGAGACGGACCGTTTCCGCAACGACCAGGCTCTCGCTGACAACGAACAGTTCTACAACGGAGCTACTGCCAACAACGACGGCGTCGTTTCCGTCGAAGACGCTGCGCGAAACCCCGCGACCGAGGACACTCCCACAGAGGCCGTCGAGGATGATGTCCTGCTCGAGACATTCGATATCGGCATCGTCGTAGACAAGACATTCGGTGCCAATGCCACGGACCAGGGACCGGAATACACCGAGACCGAGCCTGCGCGCGAAGAGTTCCTCATGACGTTGAGTGCGCAACCGACGTTGGGAGCGCGCCCCAACTCGATGACTGTGATCGATGTGGATCCCAGCTTCTGGAATGCGTACGAGTTCGTGCGCTTTGACGACAGCTTCTCTCTTGAGCAGCCCATCGAACAGGTCCAGGTCTACGCCTGCTCTGGCACTACCTTCACGGGTGCGCTAAACGGTGCCCTGACGTCCGGTGGGTGTGACGCTGATGCGCTCCTCGCAGACGCATTCGCAGCAGGCCCGGCTGGCGCGACACCGGAACTGCCGGCTGGCCTTGCCCCCACCGACGTCCAAGGACTCGCACTGGTCTTCTCCTCGACAGATGCGTGGGAAGACCCGTGGAATCCCCTTCAAGAGATTCCGATAGTCGTGCAACGCCGCGAAACCATGTTGACGGGCGACGCGCCACCGACGGACCTCGATGGGAATCTGCCGGCGCCTGCCGAAAATGGCCCAGAAGCGGCCGCAGGCCACTGGGAGAACACCGTCGAGGGCACTATCGCCGCGGCGATCACGTCAGGCGGACAGGTCACGGAAGATGCGGACCCCACGACGGCCGACGTGATCTACGCTCACTCGTTGACATCTGTGGCCGTGGAAAAGTCGCCCCATGACTCGGCTCTTGCAGCTGCTGGCGTGACCGAGTTCAGCCTCACTTTTATCAATGACGGCGACACTCCGATCTTCAATCCGGTGTTCACCGACACGCTTCCAGTCGACGGCGATGGTGATCCGATTCTGCTGATCAACCCGTTGCCGGAGACGAACGGAGAGAGCCCCTACTCATTCACCTTGGATTCCTCTGCGGGGGACCCACTTCCGGCTCCATGGACCGAGCTTCCGGTCTCGACCGATGACGGACTCGTGATCGTTGAAGACCCGGAGGGAGCTCCTACTGAGATCACGTTTAGCTTCCCTGACGGGAGCGCACTTTCCGTGGGCGAGAGCTACACGATCACGATTTCCATGGTGACTCAGGCTGGCTACCCGGCCAACACGAACTTCACCAACACCGCCACTGTCGAGGGCGACAGGCCAATCGACACCTGTAACTCCACGGATACCGGCGGCACGGCGACAGAGTGCTCGACCGATGCCACCAACTCCGTTGCCTCAGGCGGCGCGATTCGTTCTGGCAAGTTCGTGAAGGCTGATGACGACTCCCTGGGTGTCATTTCTACTGTTGCCGGCACGGAGTGTGCCCCGGGAACGGGAACTCTGACCGCTGGCTTTTATGGACCGCCGTGTGCTCCGCTGACGGCCCCAGGAGACTACGAGACGTGGCGATTGGTGCTCCAGAACTCGGGCAACGTGCCGCTGAGTCAGTTGGTCGCGATCGACCGCCTTCCGACCCCTGGTGACACGACGGTGGTGGGCGACTTGGACCGCGGCTCGCAGTGGACGCCGATCTTGACCGACCCCGAGCTCTCGAGCCAGTGGCTCGAGGCAGATGGGACTCCCGTGACTGTGTCCGGAGCGAGTATCGAGGTGTTCGCAACGACGGATGCGGATATTTGCGACGACGACCTCACCCCCGGTGGTGTGACCTGTCTGCCGGCCGACTGGCAGCCTGTCGCGGACTTTGGCGGAGACTACTCGTCGGTGACCGCACTCAAGGTGGTTGCTACGTTCCCTGAGGACAACCCGATGCTGCCAACGCAGGTGGTGTCTGTCGATGCGCAGTCCATAACACCCGCGTACCCGGAGACCGCCGGGGTGGAGAACCCCATCGCGTACAACTCGGTCGCCACCGGCGCCACGACGGCAGAGGACAACCCTCAAGACATCGTTCCCACAGAAGGCAACAAGGTGGGTATCGCGCTCGCCACGGGCCCAATGTCTTTCGTGAAGGAAACCACGGGCGATGGCGCGGATCAGTACGCCCCTGAGACCTTCGAGGTCACGGTGGTGTGCACCTCGCTCGGCGAGGAGATCTACCGCGACACGGTCACGGTCTCGGCGAACACCCCGTACGAGGTCGACAACCTTCCGGTTGGCTCGGAATGCACGATGGAAGAGGGCAACAACGGTCAGTGGACGTCGATGGCGGACACGGCAGTTGTGGTTCCAGAATCTGAGGCGAGTAGCAACGGAAGCCCTGTCGTGACCTTGACGAATGACTACCCTCTGGCGTCGCTTGATGTCAGCAAGTTCGTCATCGGTACACAGGGAGGTGGTCAGGCAGACCCCAGCGATGCTGGGCCGTTCGGCATGTTCGTTTCCTGCTTTGCCTTCGACGGCACTCCTGTGCAGGCAGACGATGACGGAACGGCGACGCCTATGGTGTTCTTCCTGCGGCACGACGAGACTAAGACCTTGACCGGGCTGCCCGCAGGCGCGACGTGCAACGTTCAGGAGTGGGCAACGGCGAGTGCTGCCGCCACCGATGTCTCTTGGGAGACGGACCTTGTTGCTGAGATGTCGGCAAGCGGGACGGAGACTGACGACTTTGTTCTGACTCCCGACGCGGCGCAGGGCGAGACCACCAACAGTGTTGAGTTCACAAACCAGTACGAAATGGGCTCGCTCTTGCTCACGAAGCAGGTTGAGGGTCCGGGCGCAGACGAGCACACGGCTGGCCCCTTTGAATTCCATGTCGTCTGTGTCTACCCCAGGACGGGCCAGCCTGACGTTGTGACCTTTGACGGTGACGTGACACTCTCCGGAGATCCGCTTGAAGCAACTATTCCGGCGATTCCGGTGGGCTCCGTGTGTGACATTGAGGAGACCGGCACCGGCGGCGCGGACATAATCTGGATTGATGGCCAAATGACCACGACGGCGGAGGTGACCGTCACGACTGCTGACACACCGGTCGAGGTGGTGGCGCTTAACCGCTTCGAGACTCCAACGGAGTTGGTCGTCGAGAAGATTGTCGACGGACCCATCCTGAACCCCGAGGGAGATGTCCCGGACATCGCGCCGGTTACGGTAGATGTGGTGTGTACCTACGCCGAGGGCACGCCATTCGAGCGTGAGATCACGGCGGCGGAGTTTGCTGACGGTGACCCGATGGAGTTCGAGTTGGCGCATGGCGAGACCATGACCCTCACGGAGCTACCCACGGGCACAGAGTGTGTGGTGACGGAGACGGATCAGGCAGGCGCTTCGTCCACTACGGTCATTGCGCAGCCCGCCCATTCGCAGCCAGGGCCTGCGGCCGACGGCACCGAGACGTCGATCACGCTGAACGACGCCGGTTTGTTCTCGAAGAACGAGGTGACCTTCACCAACATCTACCCGGTGGGCTCGCTTGATCTCACCAAGGAACTGACAGGTGACGGCGCGGTGGAGCGCGGCGATGGACCGTTCGTGTTGCACGTTCAGTGCTACTCGGACGCATACGGCGTCGTCAGCTACGAGGGCGATGTCACGCTGGGAGGTGATGAGCCGCTGACTGCGACCATCACCAACATCCTCGCGCCGTCGACCTGTGAGGTGACGGAGACCGAGGACGGTGGCGCCGACTCAGTGTTCTTCACCCCGGGCACGCCCGATGTGAAGTCTGCGACCGTCGACATCGTCGAGGACGGCGACCAAGCAGCCGCAACTGTCACCGTCGAGAACCACTTCGAGGCGTTCGCGTCCATCGATGTGACTAAGACGGTTGATCCGGTTGTGACGGATGCCGACGGCAACGTGCCTGATCTTGGCCCCTACTTGGTGTGGGTGCGATGCACCTACGACGAGGGTGGTCCAGACGAGCACACTGTGTACGCCGACGGCCACGGCCCCCTGCGTCCCATGGTGGCGTTGCTCAACGACGGTGAGTCCGTGAGTTTCACGGACATCCCCGCTACCTCGACGTGCACGGTGACAGAGGTCGATACGGCCGATGCTGCGGGCACCTTGGTGACGACGGCAACAGCCGATGTCGTGGAGACCACCGCAGATGGCGTCGCGGGGACGGTAGTCCTGACGACGGACAACCCCGACACGACGAACATGGTGGGCTTCACCAACGTCTACGACGTGGGCTCGCTTGACCTCGTCAAGGAGCTCGTCGGCGACGGCGTGGATGACGCGAGCGGTCCGTATGTCTTCGACGTGCTGTGCACGTGGGAGCGTGAGGACCGCGATCCCGTCGTCACATGGGACGGCACTCTCACGCTCAGCGAAGAAGCTGGCATGACCGCGACCATTGACGGTATCGCCGCCGGATCTGAGTGCCTCGTCACGGAGACCGACAACGGTGGAGCCGACGACACGCGTCTGACGCCCGCTGGCGACGCCGACAACGAGGCACGGGTCACGATCGCTGCGGCCTCGTCGGTCACGGTGACGGCCTACAACCAGTTCGACGCACCGCCGGTGCTGCCGATTACTGGTTACGAGAGCTGGTGGGCGGCTGTCACCGCGCTCGCCGTGCTTCTCGCTGGTGTGTTCCTCGTGCTGATCGCCCGCCGCCGGCGCAGCTGAGTGGCGGTTCACGTCAACGCTTCATTGCGACAACGACCGCGGCCCCCAAGCTTCACGCTTGGGGGCCGCGGTCGTTCCACGTGGAACCAGGCTTAGTTGTCGAGGGCCTCCGACACGACCTTGGTGGCCGCGTCCTTGACCTGCTCGAGGTGCTCTGCGGACACAAAGGACTCCGCGTAGATCTTGTAGACGTCTTCGGTCCCTGAGGGGCGAGCGGCGAACCAGGCGTCGGCCGTGGTGACCTTGAGCCCGCCGATGGCCGCGCCGTTGCCCGGAGCCTCGGTCAACTTGCCGGTAATCTCCTGGCCCGCCAGTTCGGTGGCACGCACCTGCTTGGGGGAGAGGTTCTTCAACGTCTCCTTCTGCGCCTTCGTGGCGGTGGCATCGAGGCGGGCGTACCAACTCTGACCCTGATCCTCGACTAGACCTGCATGGATCTGGGATGGGGTCTTGCCTGTGGTGCCCAGCATCTCGGATGCGAGCAGACACATGATGAGCCCGTCCTTGTCGGTGGTCCACACGCGGCCATCGTGAGTGAGGAAGGACGCGCCAGCCGACTCCTCGCCACCAAAGGTGACATCTCCACTGAGCAGCCCTGGCACAAACCACTTGAATCCCACTGGGACCTCTTCGACCTGCTTGCCCAGGCTCTTCGCCACCCTCTCGATGAGCGAACTGGAGACGAGCGTCTTGCCAATCCGAGCATCGGCCGGCCACTGTGGACGGGCGCCGCCGTGAAGGTAACTGATCGCGGCTGCCAGGTAGTGATTGGGGTTCATGAGGGAACCGTCGCGCGTCACGATGCCGTGGCGGTCGGCGTCTGCGTCATTGCCGGTAGCGATGTCATAGGGAGCGTCGCCACCGTCCATGAGGGTGCGCAAGCTGGCCATCGCGTAGGGCGAACTGCAGTCCATGCGGATCTTGCCGTCCCAGTCCAGCGTCATGAAGCTCCACCGCGGGTCGACGTTGGGGTTGACGACTGTGAGGTCGAGGCGGTGCTCCTCAGCAATTGCGCCCCAGTACTCGACAGCAGCCCCACCGAGGGGATCAGCGCCGATGCGCACGCCACCATCGCGGATCGCGTCCAGGTTGAGGACGGACGGTAGTTCGGCGACGTAAGCCGCCATGAAGTCGTAGGGCTGCACGCACGTGGCGCGCTTGGCACGCTCGTACGGGACGCGCTTGACGTGCTTCCATGCGCCGCCTGTCAGGATCTCGTTCGCCCGTGCCGCGATCCAGCTCGTGGCGTCAGAACCGGCAGGGCCGCCGTGGGGCGGGTTGTACTTGAACCCGCCGTCGCGAGGGGGGTTGTGGGAGGGCGTGACGACGATGCCGTCGGCCAGTCCCGCACCAGACGTGCGTAGCCCCGTGGGAGATGCGGCGCCGTTGGCGACCAGGATCGCGCGGCTCACGGCGGGGGTGGGCGTGAAGCCGCCCCGAGCATCGACCCGGGTATCGATTTCCGCCGCGGCAAGCACCTCGATCGCGGTCTCCATCGCGGGACCTGACAGGGCGTGCGTGTCGATGCCAAGGAAGAGTGGGCCATCGGTGCCTTGTGAGGCGCGGTATTCCACAATCGCGGCCGTGGTGGCCACAATGTGCGCCTCGTTGAACGCCGTGTCAGCGGCACTGCCGCGGTGACCGGACGTGCCGAACACCACGCGCTGCTCGGCGATCTGTGGATCCGGAACTCGGTCGTAGTAGTCGCCGAGCAAGGAGTCGACGTCGATGAGATCCTGGGACTGGGCGGGTGTGCCTGCGCGCTCATGCATAGGCCCACTCTTCCACCACTGTCGCTGTCGTGACAACGGGAGGAGCGCGCCAGTCACATGCTGTTCACGGAATCACCAAGTTTCGACAAAACCCGCCGGTGTCGGCGCTAGGCTTGTGCTGTGGCTGATCACGTAGCGAGCGAGGGGTCGCCGTCGCCTGAGGACGGTGCGCGTCCCGAGCCTGCCAGCACACCTGCCAAGACGGACGCCCCGACTAAGGGAACCCGAGCATCGGCCCCATCAAAGGGCACCGGCACTCGCACGCGTCGTATTAAGCGTCCACCGCGTTCCCGGCGCATAGCCGTGCAAGCGCCCGAAGACCTCCATGTCGCCGCCGCCCTGATCGTCGCGCACAACCGCGCCCGCCGCATCGCGGCCACCGTGAGAGCTGCCCGCGCAATTCCAGGCGTGGACCTCGTGCTGGTCGTCGACGATGCGTCAACGGACAACACTCAGGAACTTGCGCGGAAGGCTGGCGCCGTCGTTGTCCGGCACTCTCACTTCCGCGGGCGGACCGCCTCGATCGAAACTGGTGCATCGGTGATTGCCATGCGTGACGAGGCTGGCGCGAAGCCGCGCTCCATCCTTCTTCTTCCTGGATCTATCGGTCACCACGCGGTAGGTGCCGCTCCGCTGGTCGCAGCAGTCACCGAGCAGGTCGCTGACCTCGCGGTGGCTCGGGCAGAAGGCGAGCCGCGCGTCGAGGGCGCTTCGTCGAAGGCGGCCCGCCGCGCTGTTCATCAGGCCACGAACTGGACTCCGGAAGAGCCGCTCGCGCCCATCCGGTGCCTCACCCGCGAGGCGCTTGAGGCCTCGATCCCGCTGGCGCGCGGATCCGGTCTCGAGGTCGGCATGATCCTCGATGTTTTGAAGGCAGGGCTCACGGTCACGGAAGTGGAGTGCGCCCTTGGGCATGTGCCGCGGTCCGCAACCCAAGGTGGCGGACGCGCCAAACTCACCAGGTATCGTGACGTGATGGTGGCGATCAATGCGCGCCGGGTCCGCGACTCGGTTGGCGGTGTGGGCCGGCGAGCTAAGCGCCAGTCTTCCTCCAGCGCGGACGCACCCACGGCCGGCACCGACGCCGCTCCATCTCAACCGAAGGACGATCAGTGACTTCAGCCCCCAGGTACGCATATCTGGGTCCCGCAGGAACCTTCACCGAGGCAGCGCTTCGCGCCATGGTGGACCCCAGCGAGGCCGAGTACGTTCCATGCGTGGACGTGGTCAGTGCGCTGGGCGCGGTCCGGTCGGGCGACGTCGACTACGCGGTCGTCGCAATCGAGAACACCGTTGAGGGCGGCGTCACCGCCACACTCGACACCCTCGCTCACGGCGAGGCGCTCATGATCATGGGCGAGGTCGTGCTGCCAATTGCCTTCGAGCTGTTGGTGCGGCCCGGCACAGAACTCGACGACATCACCGGGGTTTCCGCGCACTCACACGCGTGGGCGCAGGTGCGCCGCTGGGCGCATGCGACGCTGCCCTCAGCGCAGTTCATCCCGTCGACGTCCAACGCGGCCGCTGCCCAAGCGCTCGCGGATATCGATGTTCCCTTGGAGACCCTCGGCTTCAACGCGGCGTTGGCGCCCCCAGGAACGGGGGAGGCGCTCGGGCTCGCCGTTATCGCTGACCACGTCGCGGACAACGTCTCCGCAGCGACGCGCTTCGTCAAAGTCGGGCGTGCTGGCGCTACCGGGGAGCCCACGGGCGCAGATAAGACCACCCTCGTGGTGCACTTGCCGGAAGACAGCTCCGGCGCGTTGCTGGAAATGCTCGAGCAGTTCGCGGTGCGCGGGGTGAATCTGTCGCGTATCGAGTCGCGCCCCATCGGCGACCGGCCGGGTGAGTACTCGTTCTCGATTGACGCTCTGGGACACATTCGCGAGGCACGTGTGGCGGAGGCCCTGATTGGCCTCAAGCGCACCTGTCCTGTGGTGCGGTTCCTGGGGTCGTACCCCAAGGTCGACGGCGATGTGACGCCGGTGAGCGTTGGCACGGGCGAGGAAGCGTTCGAGCAGGCCCGCAACTGGGTCGAAGGACTGCGAAACGGAACGGCTTAGCGGGCCGGGTCAGTCGACCGGGATACGCACCGTGAGCGATGCGGGCTCGACGTGCCCGCGGATGCGAATCGCCATTCCGAGTGACTCGCCGTCCACCTGGACGCGCTGCGGTATTTCCATCTCCACACTGACGCTCTTGGCACGCGCGTGGTCGATGCGCGAGGTCCGCCACGCGTGCAGCACTTCGGTCTGCTTGATGCCGGCGCCTTGAGCCACGACGGATCCAAACAACTCGGTCCAACCCACGAGCCCGCCGCGCGCGTCCAGAGTTGCGATGTCGAGTTCACCATCGGTGATGGACGCGTTCGGGATGAGTTGGAGGCCACCGGGCAAGCGACCCGCGTTGGCCATCAGAACGGTCCGCATTTCCGTGGTCACGGGCTCGTCGTCGTTGATGGCGACGGATGCCTTCATGCGCTTGTCGCCCAGGTGCTCGACGGCGGCAAAGAAGTAGGCGAGCCAGCCCACGCGCTTTTTCAACGTCGCGTCCGCCCCTGCGACCATCTCGGCGTCGATGCCGGCCCCAGCCATGACAAGGAACATGTGGCGACCGTCTTCGCCGTGCCCCGGAAAGGCCCGCTCAACGTCCATGTACCCGACGTCGACACGCTCGTTGTGGCCCTCGAGAACCGTGCGCAGTTGAGCGGACGTGTCGCCAAGGGGCAGGTCGAGGTTGCGGGCAAAGAGATTGCCCGTGCCCATGGGAACAATCCCCATCGCGACGTTGGACCCCACGAGCGCGTCCGCGACGGCCCGGACGGTGCCATCGCCGCCCACGGCGACCACGACATCGGCCCCCTGCGCCATCGCGGCCTTCGCTTGACCGGTTCCCGGATCCTCAATGGTGGTCTGCAGCCACAGCGGCTCGGGCAGGTAGCGCTCCGAGCACGCGCGCATGACGCGTTCGCGCAGATCGTGTACGCCCGTTTTTGAGGGATTCACGACGAAGGCGACGACTTGGCGCTCTCGCCCCTCGAGCGCGCCGGCGTGCTCTGCCGCGGCCGCCGAGATGGGCTTGATGCGCAGCACGCTACGCCAAAACGGCGGCACCGATAGCGGGTCGCGGCTGCCGATCCGGCGCACGACGGAGACGGCCAAGGTCAGTGCAGCGATTGCGATTACGAGCGCAAGCGCACCGAGTGAAATTGACCAAGCCATGACAGGAGCCTACCTACCGCGCGCCCGTTAGACTCGCGCACATGATTGACCTGAAGCTTCTGCGTGCCGAGCCCGATGTTGTCCGAGCCAGCCAGCGTGCTCGCGGCGACGACCCCGCTGTCGTGGACCAGGTGCTCGAAGCGGACTCAGAGCAGCGTGCTGCGCTGACCGAGTTTGAGGCCAAGCGCGCCGAACAGAAGTCGCTGGGCAAGCAGGTCGCGCAGGCGCAGGGCGATGAGAAGCAACAGCTTCTCGCGCACACCAGGGAGCTTGCAGCTGAGGTGAAGAGCCTTCAAGCGACGGCCGATGCTGCAGCCAAGCGGGCGGTCGAGCTTGCCCGGTCCTTGGGTAACGTCCCCGAGCTGGGTGTGCCCTCCGGTGGCGAGGACAACTTCACGGTCCTGCGTCACGAAGGCACACCGCGCGACTTCGTAGCCGAGGGCATCGAGGTGCAGGACCACCTGGCGATCGGCGAAGGCCTCAAAGCCATCGACATGGAGCGCGGAGCAAAGGTCTCCGGCGCGCGCTTCTACTTCCTCACCGGCGTGGGTGCCCAGCTTGAGTTGGCGATCCTCAACGCCGCGATGAACCTTGCCGCCGAGCGTGGCTTCAGTCCCATGATTACGCCCACCCTGGTGCGCCCCGAGACGATGGCCGGCACCGGCTTCCTTGGCCAGCACTCCGATGAGATCTACTTCCTGGAGCGCGACGAGCTGTACCTCGTGGGCACCTCCGAGGTCGCGCTGGCCGGCTACCACTCGGACGAGATCATCGACCTCAGCGACGGCCCCCTCCGCTATGCCGGCTGGAGCGCCTGCTACCGCCGCGAGGCCGGGTCGGCCGGTCGCGATACCCGCGGCATCATCCGTGTGCACCAGTTCCACAAGGTGGAGATGTTCTCTTACGCCCATGCGGAGGATGCGGCGGCGGAGCACGAGCGCTTCCTGTCCATCGAGGAGGAGATGCTCAACGCCCTTGAGTTGCCCTATCGCGTGATTGACACTGCGGCAGGCGACTTGGGTTCTTCCGCCGCGCGCAAGTTCGACTGCGAGGCGTGGCTCCCCAGCCAGGAGCGCTGGATGGAGGTCACCTCGACCTCGAACTGCACCACGTATCAGGCACGCCGCCTCGCGATCCGTGAGCGCGTGGATAAGGGCACCACGCCCGTCGCCACGATCAACGGCACCATCGGTACCACCCGGTGGCTGGTCGCACTGCTGGAGAACCACCAGCAGGCAGACGGCTCGGTCTACGTGCCTGAGTTGCTGCGCCCGTACTTGGGCGGCCGTGAGGTTCTCACGCCCGTCAAGTAGAGCCGATGCTGGCTTGAGTTGCGCGCCAGCGTCACCAAGTTGTCACTGGGCCGTCGTAGGCTCGAGTCATGAGTCCGGCCCTCGAAGACATGAATCCGCCGCTCGGTCCCGACACGTGGAGGCTTCTAGGCCTCGACATTGACGGCACCGTGATGCACTGGGGAGGGGAGATCTCCCCATCGATTGTGCGAGCGATCGAGCAGGTGCGGATGTGCCGCAATCACGTGATCCTGTCGACGGGACGCAACATCGTCGCGACCCTGCCGGTTGCAGAGCAACTGGGGATCCGTCGCGGTTGGGCGGTGTGCTCCAACGGCGCCGTCACGATTCGCTTGAACCCCGCCACTCCCGGTGGCTACGACATTGTCGAGACGGTGACATTCAACCCGCGGGCGGCTCTGGAGCTCATCCGTGCGGAGATGCCTGACGCATTCTTCGCCGTGGAGGACCTGGGCGTGGGATTCCGCGTCAGCCGCGAGTTCCCGATGGGGGAGCTCGTGGGGCGGCAGCGGGTGGTCGACGACTTCGACGAGCTTTCTCATGAGGAGGCAACGCGCGTCGTGATTCGGGCACCGGGTGCAGATGTAAGTCATTTCGATGACTTAGTTCACCGCATTGGCCTCAACGATGTGACCTACGCCGTCGGGTACTCAGCGTGGCTCGACCTCACCCCGCCCGGGGTGACCAAAGCCTCGGCCCTCGAAGCGCTGCGCCGCAAGCTCGGGATCTATCCCGACCACACGGTGGCCGTCGGCGACGGGAACAACGACATCGACATGCTGAGGTGGGCGGGTCAATCTGCCGCGATGGGTAGCGCCCCCCGTGAAGTCATGGAGGCGGCCGATGAAGTCGTGGCCTCAGTGGACGATGACGGGTTGCTGACGGTGTTGGACCGCATGATTGACCCCCAACGCCTGGCGGTTCTCTAGCCCCCAGGTGCACCGCGTCGCTATGGTGGCGCCATGACGTGGCTGACGACTCCTGCACATCACCGCTGGCTCGAGTCGGAAGGCTCGCGGCTCCTCGACTTTGGGCGAGGCAGCCGGCACCCCCGCGGCGGCTTCGGCGGCCTGGACGCACAGGGCGCTCTCGCTGACGACGCGGACGCGGAACTGTGGATCACGTGCCGCATGACGCACTGCTACTCCCTGGCAACTCTGATGGGCCGCCCCGGCGCCGCCGCCCTCGTGGACCACGGCATCGACGCGTTGCGCTCGCGACTGCGGGATGACGAGCACGGTGGCTGGTTCGCCGCTGTCGGTGCTGACGGCCCCACCAATGACCACAAGCAGGCCTACGCCCACGCGTTCGTGGTGCTGGCGGCCTCGTCCGCAACGGCAGCGGGCCGCCCCGAGGCGCGTGACCTCCTCGACGAGGCGCTCGAGGTCATCGAAACCCGCTTCTGGGACGAGGACGCCGGCACAACGCGTGAGGACTTCGCCCGCGATTGGGCAGACCTCGAGGACTACCGCGGCCTGAACTCGACGATGCACATGGTCGAAGCCTTCCTGGCCGCCGCGGATGTCACGGGTGACCGGGTCTGGCTGGACCGCGCGACCCGCATTGTGGAGCGCGTTATGAATAGCCTGGCCCCCGCCCACGAGTGGCGCCTACCCGAGCACTTCACCTCCGACGGCGACGTGCTCCTGGGTTACAACGAGGAGGACCCCAAACACCCGTTCCGCCCGTTCGGCGCGACGATCGGGCACGGATTCGAGTGGGCACGGCTCACGGTCCAGTTGTCGATCGCGCTGCAGCAGCGCGGACTCGGTGCGCCCGAGTGGATGATGCCCGCCGCGAAGTCGCTCTACGATGCCTCAGCCCGCGACGGCTGGAACGTCGACGGCCAGCGCGGCTTCGTCTATACCGTGAACTGGGAGGGCGAGCCCGTGGTCCGCGAGCGCATGCACTGGGTGAGCGCTGAGGCGGTAGCGGCCTCCGCAGTGCTGTGGCGCGCGACCAAGATGCCCGTGTACGCGGAGAACTACCAGGAGTGGTGGGACTTTGTGGGTGACCACCATCTCGATCTTGAGGGCGGCTCGTGGTGGCACGAACTGGATCCCCAGCTCGAGGTTGCCGGCACTGTGTGGCCGGGCAAGGTGGACGTCTATCACGCACTGCAGGCGACGCTCATCCCGCGCCTGCCCGTCACGCCATCACTCGCGTCGTCGCTAGCGGCAGGCAACCTCGCCTGACCTCCAGCCCCGTTAGGGCGTCAGTACTAGCTTTCCGAAGACGTCCCCCGCGGCGAGCGCGTCGTGCGCCTCTTGCGCCTGCGCCAACGGGTAGGTCGTGTGAATCACCGGTGACACGTGTCCGGGCACGAGTGGCCAGACGTGTTGACGGACCGCCTCCACGATCGCGGCCTTCTCGTCATGGGGCCGAGACCGCAGCGTGGTGCCGATCACCCGGAGCCGGGACGCCAGCATCCTGCCCAGGTTAATCTCGCCGCGCGCACCCCGCTGCAGCCCGATGATCACGAGCGCGCCGCCCGTGGCGAGGCAGCGGAGGTTCGCGTCGAGCGCTCCCGCCCCCAGGACGTCAAGAACAATGTCGACCCGGCCGCCCTCCTGGATGCGCGCTACGACGTCATCGCTGCGGTAGTCAAGCGCGAGATCCGCGCCAAGTTCTTGGCATCGCGCGGCTCGCTCGGGGCCGCCAGCGGTCGAAACAACCTTCAAGCCCCGTGCCTTCCCGATCTGGATCGCGAGGCTGCCCACTCCGCCCGAGCCCCCGTGCACCAACATCGACTGCCCGGCCCGAGCATCGGCCGCCTGAAGGTTCGACCACACCGTGCAGGCCGCCTCCATGAGACCGCCCGCCGCGACCAGGTCCAGTCCTTCGGGAAGCGCGAGCGCGAGATCTTCGTGAACCGCGACCTGCTCGGCGTAACCCCCACCTGCGAGCAGTGCGACCACTCTGTCGCCGGGCCGATGCTTGCTCACCTTGGCGCCGACGCTTGCCACGGTGCCGCTCACCTCGAGGCCTGGCCATGAGGGGGCTCCGGGGGGCGGGGGATAGTGGCCCGCGGCCTGCAAGAGGTCGGCGCGATTGACTCCAGCACCGGCAACGTTGATCACAACGTCGAAGTCTCCGGGCTGTGGATCACTCGCCTCGGAAAGTGCCAACGTCCCGTTTGAAACGGCGTCTGACTGAGTGGAAATGATCACACCGGACTCCCAGGGTTTCGTGTCTTGTGGGTCACGTTATAGCGTGTCCTCACAACTAGGCCTCATCACCGGTCAAGGTTTGCGGCGGACGCGCCGATAACTGTGAGAGCCAGGACGGCAGTGACGTCGTCAGGGCTCATCCGCGGAGTGCGGGTGGTGATGGCTCGTGAGGGTGAGGGTAGATGCTCGACAGATTTGGTATTCGCGGCAAGGTGCTTGCTGTTGTTGCCGTGCCGATTCTTGTCCTCATCCTCGCTGCGGGCTTCATCGTTGCCCAGTCTGCGCAGTCGCTGAGCCAAGCTCGCGACGCTGAGCGAGTGCTCGACGTCCTCACCTCGATCCACGCCGTGCAGGACGACTTCCAGGCAGAGCGCTGGAACTCGACCAACTTTGTGCACTCCTTGCAGGACGGCCAGAACAAGTTGAGCGATGGCTACGCGTCGACCGACACCGCACTGGAAGACATTCAGGCGGACCTGGACGCGCTCGCAGCAGAGCCCGAGGTCACCGCGGAGGGGCCCTCCGTTGAGGAGATCACTGCGGAGATCAACTCCGCGATCGGCCGCTCGGACTCCGGCGACTACCTCCTAGCTCAGCGATCCGTCACGATCGGCGCCCCGACCGAAGAGTCTGGCGGGTGGGTGACCTTCCCCGCCGAGGACGAGATTGCCGGCATGCAGGACGGCTACGCAGCGGCGGCCGAGCAGATCGACGCGCTGTCCGAATCCCTGCCCGAGGAGTACGACCTCTCCGTCCCGCTGGCAGCTCTTGCCTTCCGTGTGAACAACGAGGCCACGCTGGCAACGGCGCTGTTTACCGAGCCGCAGACCTACCTTGCTGACTTGCAGACATCCCAGGCCGCCGTGAACTCTTCGGTTCAGCAGCTGGGTGTCGACTCTTCACTGCTCCAGGTGAACGCTGAGAACGAGCAGGCAATCGCCGTGCTGGCAGAGGCCGAAGAGGCGCTCGCAGACCTCCCGCAGGTGCGCCAGTCGGTCATGAACTCGACCGGTAACGTCTCGTTCCTCACGAACTACTACACGGGCGTGATCGACGCCACCGTGCGAAGCACCGCCGTGGTCAGTGTGACGATGGGTAACCCCGACATCGTGTCCCGTCTCCAGGCGTACGGAGACCTCGACCTCCTACTGGAGTCGATGCTCTTTGAAGAGACCGTGACGCAGCGCCTGATTCGCGCGGGAACCTTCCTCCCTGGTGAAGAAGCCCAGGTCCGTACGATGACCACGCGAACCGACATCGCGCTTGACTCGTCACAGCAGGCAAACTCCGGAATTGAGGGCGCTCCCGAGGTTCCCGGCTATGGCGCCTCCGCTGGCGACGTCGACGGCACCGCGGATTCCTTCGTATCCGTGCGAACCCAGGTCCTCACCGGTCTTGATGCATCGCTGGTGGGTTTGCGTGATGCCGACTGGCCCGCACAGGTTGACGCGGAAGCCGCGGTCTACACCGACCTGCGTACCGAGATGTGGGGCGAGGTCGAGGGCACCGCCTCGTCGGCACGTAACTCCGCCGTGCTCCAGACGGTTGTGACCGCCATCGCGGCTATCGTCATCATCGGCCTGTCGCTGCTAGTCGCACTTCTAATCGCACGCCGCATCGTTGGCCCGATGCGCCGCCTGACCACGACTGCAACCGCAGTGCGTACCGAGTTGCCGCGACTGGTGGAGCGAGTCGCTGTTCCTGGTGAAGACGTCGACGTGTCCGAAGTGCAGATTCCTGTGGAGTCGCAGGACGAAGTGGGACGTCTGGCAGAAGCCTTCAACTCGGTCAACGCGACCACCCTGTCGATCGCAGCCGAGCAGGCCGCTCTGCGTGGCTCCATCTCGGAGATGTTCGTTAACGTCGCCCGTCGCGACCAGGTGCTGCTGAACCGTCAGCTCGCCTCGATCGATGACATGGAGCGCACCGAGGATGACCCCGACACGCTGACCAAACTGTTCGCGCTGGACCACCTCGCGACGCGAATGCGCCGAAACTCCGAGTCGCTCCTGGTGCTTGCAGGCATCGACACCGGACGTCGTCTGCGCCGCCCCATGCCGCTGTCCGACGTGGTGCGTACGGCATCGTCGGAGATCGAGCTGTACGAGCGCGTCGACCTTGACCTTCACGATGACCCCGCCATGCTTGGTCACGCCGCGCTGAGCACCGCCCACCTGTTCGCGGAGCTGCTCGAGAACGCGACCGTGTTCTCCGACCCCGGTTCGCCCGTCGTCGTGCGCACCTCCCGCCAGGACGACCACTACGTCGTTGAGGTGATCGACGGGGGCATCGGCATGACCGAGTCCGAGCTCGCCCAGGCCAACGGCCGCGTGGGTTCGACTGCGGCATCGGAGATCCTGGGAGCCCAGCGACTGGGCCTGTTCGTGGTTGGTCGTATTGCTCGCCGCGTGGGTGCTTCCGTGCAGATCGCCTCGCAAGAGGGCGAAGGGACGGTCGCCACCGTCCTGCTGCCCGCCTCGCTCTTCGTGACCGAAGCGGAACTGCCCGGTGACTCGGCGCCCGCGCCAGCATCGGCCCCCGCTCAGTCCTCAAGTGCACCCGAGCCTGCCCGTTCCGTTGCACCGCCGACCGGTGCTGCAGCGCCGGCCGCGCTTGCTGGAGCCGCCTACGCCCCCGCCGCGATGGAAGAGGGCGCGAGCCTGACCGGCCGCGGTGGCGACGACATGCCGACGCGTGGCACGGCTGCCCCTGCTGGCGACGGCAACTCGATCGACGACCTGATCGCAGCCGACGCCGCAGCGGCCCCACAGGCCGAGCCCGCCAATATCGAGGAACTCACCGAGGGTTCAAGCGACGCGGGTCTGCCGACGCGCCGTCGCCGTTCCGCGCCGGATGCCGCCGATGCTGAGCGCGAGCGCACCTCGGTGGTGGGCCTTCCCGCCCGCGCCACGGATGCTCAGCTGTCCGCGCTCGCCGCAGAAGCTAATGACTCCTTCATGCCATCTGTACCGGCCGCGGAGATCGCGCCGCAGTCGGCCGAGGAACGCGCATCGATGTTCCGCGGCTTCCGCTCACGCCGCGAGACCGAGGGCGAGATGGACGCCAGCGCGTCGCCGCTGCCCAGCCGCCGCAAGGTTGAGTCTGAGCCCGAGGTCGACGACTTCGCCGTGCCGGGCCTCGAGGACGATTCGCCGGCGCACGGTGGCGAAGGCAACGAAGACGAGTCTGGATTTGGTGCAGGAGCGGCCGCTGGTGCCGCCGCTGCGGGAGCCGCCGCGTTCTCCGCAGCCGCCTTCTTCGGTGGCCGCGACAACGATGCCGCACCTTCGCAGCCCAGCACACAGGCAGATGAGCCAGCCGCTGAATCGGCTCCTGAGGCTTCGGAGTATGTGCCAGCGCAGGAGGCAATCGAGGACGAGGCTCCGGCCGCGCCTGAGCCTCAGCCTGAGCCCGAGCCCACGTACGACCTGGAGCCCGATGCGGCCGCTGGCGTCGCAGGTTTCCGCATGCCGAAGTTCGATGCCGCCACGACGGGGCAGTTCGCCGCCATCCGCGACGATGAACCGGCTCCGGAGCCCTACGCCACGGCTGTTGCCGACGAGGCACCTTTCGTCCCAGGCGCCGCTGACTCCGCGCCTGAGGCCGAGGCTTCGCCGTTCGACTCTGCGCCAGAGCCTGCCCAGGTTCCCGTGTGGGCACGCACCGAGCAGGAGACTCAGGGCGACGCCGAGGCTTTCGTGGTCCCGACGCTTGAGGACGACGAGGAGTACCCCGCGCCCGCGGTGGACGAGTCCCCGGCCCCTAACCCGTTCGCACCTGTCTTCGCGGCTGAGGACGCTCTTGTAGCGGACGAGCCTGAAACCGAGGCGGAGTTCGCTCAGCAGCCAGAAATGCCGGCTGAGCCCTCGCCCTTCGCGCCATCTGCAGAGGTTCCCTCCTTCGAGGAGCCGGCCGCCGTTGAGTCCCCGGCACCCGCCGAAGATCAGGGCCCGTTCCCGTTCTCGGCGCCTCAGCCCAAGGCCCCCGAGCCAGTGCAGGAGTACTCGGCACCAGAGGCGGCAGTCGCGCCAGCACCCTGGACGCGCAGTGCAACGCCAGCTTCCGCAGCGTCGGCCGCGCCTGTTGCACCGAACTCGGCCGACTCGCCACAGTTGGATGCACTTATCCAAAGCGCGGTGGAGGACGACCACCAGCCGGGGTTCTTCTCGCGCCTGTTTGGCCGTGGCAAGAGCAACGCGGAAGCTGCGCCTCCAGTCCAGGAAAGCCCAGCATCGGCCGCTCCCGTCTTCACGCCCGTGACGGGCGCTGCACCGGCGCCCCAAGCGCCCGAGGCGGAGCCGGCCCAGGCGCCCGCCGAGCCTGCGTCAGAAGCCCCCACGAAGGAGCCTCAGCGCGCATCGTTCATGCCTGCTGCGCCTCAGCCCGAAGCCAGCTCGGCCCCGGAGCCGTGGGCGCAGTCGGCCTCGACGTTCGAGCCCGAGCCCGAGCCCCAGCCCGCGGCACCTTCGCAGCCATCGGTGTCGTCCTTCGAGCCTGCGCCGCAAGCGTTTGAGCCTGCCCCGCAGGCATTCGCCCCCGCTCCCCAGTCATTCGAGCCGGATCCTGCGCCAGCGACAGAGCAGCAGGCACCGGCCGCAGACGCTTTCGGTGACAGCCCCGCGTCCTTCACCCCGGATGACTTGGCTCGCGCCACTGGCTGGGAAGCGGCAGGACAGAACGCCCTCCAGGCGTCCGAGCCCGAGCCCGGTGGCGGTTATCAGCCGATCATCCAGCCGGAACCTCTGGCGGATGACGAACCCGATATGACGTCGGCAGTGTTCTCGGAACTGTCCTCGTTGGCAGCCGAGCGTCCTAAGGTTGAGAAGACCCGGGCGGGGCTCCAGAAGCGCCGTCCGGCGAGCGCTCCGCCAGTCGAAGTGAAGCCTCTCGAGGCCGAACCGCAGCCCCAGGGCACAGGTGATGCCCCCGAGCGTGACGCGGATGCCGTGCGCGAACGGTTCAGTTCCTTCTACTCTGGCACTCAGCGGGCTCGCTCGGACGTTGAGGCAATGGATCAAGACCCGAGCAATCCTGGATCAGGGCACTAGCCGCTGATGCATACGTATACCCCCACTACCGGCTCTCCCACAGGGGAGCAGCTACCTCAAGGAGGACCAGTGACCGAGCTGAGTACGGAGGCCACCAACTTTGGATGGCTCCTGGACAACTTTGTCCAGACGGTGCCCGGCACCCGCCACACGCTTGTCGTTAGTGCTGACGGCCTGCTCATGGCGATGTCGAAGAATCTTGACCGGACCGGTGGCGACACGCTCGCCGCAGTCGTGTCCGGTATGGCGAGCTTGACCCGTGGAGCTGCACGTCAGCTCCAGGCGGGCGAGGTCCGTCAGTCCATCATCGAGATGGACGAACTGTTCCTGTTCCTGATGAGCGTGTCCAACGGTTCTGTGCTGGCCGTGGCCGCTGACTCCACCTGCGACGTGGGCCTGGTTGGCTATGAGATGACGCTGCTGGTGTCGCGCACCGAGAACGCGCTGACCCCGCAACTGATCACCGAAATGCGCCAGAACCTCCCCACCGACGGTGAGATTCGCGCGTAGGGCGATTCCATGAGCGACCAGTCCTACGAGGATGAGGCCTACACGGTCCGGCCTTACGCCGTGACCGGTGGCCGGGTCAGTGCTGCCAGTAAGGATCTCCCCATGGAGGCCCTCGTGGAGGCACGCTCGGACGCACAGACTTTGAAGGGGCTGACCCCGGAGAAGAAAAAGATCCTGCAGCTTGCTGCAGGTCAATATCAATCCATCGCCGAGCTCTCCGCTCACACCCGGCTGCCGCTGGGCGTGGTGCGAGTGCTGGTGACGGATCTTGCTACTGCTCAATACATTGTGATTCACACCGGCGGCACGGTGGAAGACTCGTCGACACATGACGAGTCGGGTGGCCTGTCGCTCAGTCTTCTGGAGAGTGTCCTTGATGGCATCGCAGCCCTCTGACGCCGCGGTCGCGCCTAGCGCCGCACACGTTGCTCCTACGGTCGTCAAGATCGTTATCGCCGGCGGATTCGCCGTGGGTAAGACGACCTTCATCGGCTCGATCTCGGACATCGACCCCCTCAACACCGAGGCGGCGATGACTGAGAAGTCGATCGGAGTTGACGACGCTGGCGGCGTCACTGACCGCAAGACCACCACGACGGTCGCGATGGACTTCGGTCGTATCGCACTGCCTGGTTCGCTGTGGCTGTACCTGTTCGGTACGCCGGGACAGGACCGCTTCCTGTTCATGTGGGACGACCTGGTGCGCGGCGCAATTGGTGCTGTCGTGCTCGTGGACACCGAGCGTCTCGAGCAGTGCTTCCCCGCGGTGGACTACTTCGAGGGCCGCGGCGTACCGTTCATCGTGTGCGTGAACTGCTTCGACGGTGTTGCTCGCCACAAGCTTGAGGATGTCCGCGAGGCTTTGGGCATCCCCGAGAACGTGCCGATGATGTACACCGACGCCCGTGAGAAGTCTGCGACCAAGCAGGCCCTCATTGCCGTTGTCCAGCTTGCAATGCGCCAGCTCCAGGGGAGCTGACCCACAAGCGGCCGGTGCGCGCGCAATGGCGCGTGCGCATCGGCTTCACTTCGGGCATATCCTGTGACGCGTGATCTACCTCGACGGCTCCGCCCTGTGCAGGTTCCTGCCAGGCGTGCGTTATTTCGAAGAGTTCAGTCAGTGGATCCTCCCGCGGCTGGACCAGGTAGCGACCACCCAGTTGGGTTTGACCGAAGTGCGCCAAGCGGCCGAGTTGTATCCGCGTGAGGAGAAGTCCCGCGCTTTCGGTGTGGTGGAGCAGATCCGCACCAAGGTCCCGGTGATCCGCTTCTCTGACCAGAACGTCGGTATCTCAACCCACGCATCGGCCGTCCTGAGGCCTTTTGCCGCGCTCCACCTCGGCGCAGCCGTCGCGCACCCACAGATCGACACGATTGCGACGTACGATGCGGACCTCGCGAAGGTCGCGGAAATCTACGAACTGAGCGTCGTTTCGCCAGGAATGCCTCAGGGCTGGCACAATGGCACGGCTGGGGTGTAAGCCCTACGGGAGAGTTGACCGAGCGGCCGAAGGTGACGGTCTTGAAAACCGTTGAGGCGTTTTAGCGTCTCCGTGGGTTCGAATCCCACACTCTCCGCCCACGTGGCATCGGCCGATGCCACCGCGAGCCGGGTCCCTCGGGGCCCGGCTTTCGTGTTTCTGATGGTCTTCAGGGCCGATGCTGGCGACAGTCGCGGTGGGGAGGCGGGGTGCCGCTTTGCTCCCTAAGCCGTGCGACCGGTACCCTGTTCTCGCACCACTCATGGAGACGTGACTGAGCGGCCGAAAGTGCATCCCTGCTAAGGATGTGATGGGGTAACCCATCCGTGGGTTCGAATCCCACCGTCTCCGCTGCCACGAGGGCAGTGCCGGAGAGTGTCCATAGGGCACTTGAAAGCCTGTATACTCGTGTCTCGGCCCTGATGGGTCACGCGCCCGTAGCTCAACGGATAGAGCATCTGACTACGGATCAGAAGGTTGGGGGTTCGAATCCCTCCGGGCGCGCAGATGACGCCCTCGCTGCTTTTGCGGCGGGGGCGTTTTGCGCTTTATGCGGCCGGCGAAGGGTCCGTTCCGTGCTCACCGCCCGCATGTCATTGGCAACACACTTGGGTGTTGGCGGTAGCCACAATGACATGACCAACCGGTGTCTCGGCATGGGCGTTGGCCGGAATGGGCCTTGCAATCGAGTCCGCGCGCCGACGTCGCTAACCACGCGGCGTGTGAGGCGGCGGCGCAGACCGCCCGTGCTCGAATAGGGCAAGGTGCTATCCCACAGCACCCCCTATCGGGCAATGGCGGAAGTCTTGCGCCGCCGTCGGCGTTATCTCCCATAAGGCGCTCCGTTGTCCAAGGACGGGCACGGCGCAGAGTCGAGCGACCAGGGAGGAAGCATGACGCAGCAGGACTATCTCAAGGCGGTCCGACCATGCGCGCGCTGACGTGGCAGGGGCGTGAAGACGTCCAAGTGCAGACCGTTCCCGATCCCGAGATCCTCGAGCCCACCGATGCCATCATCCGGGTTACTTCCACAGCAATTTGTGGATCGGACCTGCACCTGTATTCGGTTCTAGGTGCGTACTTGTCGCCTGGGGATATCTTGGGGCACGAGTCCATGGGCATCGTCGAAGAAGTGGGAAAAGACGCCAGTCGATTGTCTCCAGGAGACCGGGTCGTGGTGCCCTTCGGGATCGCTTGTGGCCACTGCTTCATGTGCCGAAGGGGACTGCACTCGCAGTGTGAAACCACCCAGGTGACCTCGGAAGCTAAGGGCGCGGCCCTGTTCGGCTACACCCGGATGTACGGCTCGGTCCCCGGCGGCCAGGCAGAGTACCTGCGGGTTCCGCAGGCCCACGCAGGACCAGTGGTAGTGCCCGATGACGGAGCACCCGACGAGCGCTACCTCTACCTCTCAGACGTCATGCCCACCGCGTGGCAGGCGGTTGAGTATGCCGAAGTGCCTGACGGCGGCACCGTCGCGGTCGTGGGATTGGGCCCGATCGGCCAGATGGCCGCGCGCATTGCGCGCTACCGCGGGGCTAGCCAGGTCATTGGCATCGACTCTGTTCCAGAGCGGTTGGCCATGGCGAGACGCCACGGGATCGACGTGGTGGACGCTACAGACACCGACGACGTGATCGCTGCAGTACGGGAACGCACGTCAGGGCGCGGCGTCGATGGGGCGATCGATGCAGTGGGTATGGAGGCCCACGGATCTCCGATTGCTCACGCTGGCCACGCCGTGGTGAGTCGGCTCCCCGATGCGGTGGCGGAACCACTGATCGAGCATGCGGCTATTGACCGTCTCGACGCCCTGCTGACGGCTATCTCGCTCGCAAGGCGTGGTGGCACGGTCTCCGTGGTGGGGGTTTACGGGGGCGCTGTCGATCCACTGCCGATGATGGAGATCTTCGATCGCCAGCTCACGCTGCGGTTTGGCCAAGCGAATGTTCACCGGTGGATGCCGGACCTAGTTCCGCTGGCGTCAGACCCCACGGACCCACTGGGCGTCCTGGACCTGCGCACACACCGAGTGCCGCTTGACGATGCTGCGGCGGCGTACGAGATGTTCCAGAAGAAGCAGGATGGATGCATCAAGGTCGTCCTTGATCCCACCGAGTCGCCTACGAAGGACGTTGGAGAGAAGTCATGAAGGTCGTGGTCGTTGGTGCGAGCGGCAACGCCGGGACCGGTCTATTGCGTGCCCTTCGCGGCGCTGCCGAAGTTACTGAGGTCGTGGGCGTGGCCCGGCGAGTCCCCAGAGCTAGGCCGCCGGAGCCGTACGACCTGGCCGACTGGGTAGCGGCGGATGTCGCCGCGCCAGACGGTGAGGCGGTCGTGTCCACGTTGGAATCCGCCATGCAAGGGGCCGATGCCGTGGTTCACCTCGCGTGGGCAATCCAGCCCAATCACAACCGTGCGCTCTTGCGGAAGACTAACGTCGCCGGTACGGCCCGCGTCCTCAACGCTGCGAGGCGTGCCGGGGTGCCACACGTCATCGTCGCGTCCTCTGTGGGCGCGTACTCGCCCGCTCACGACGACGATCTGCACGACGAGGTGTGGCCCGTTCACGGCATACCGGCGTCCGAGTACAGCGTCGACAAGGCCGATGTGGAGGCGGTCCTGAACGCCTTCGAGGCCGACAACCCCAGCGTCATGGTCACCCGGCTGCGGCCTGCGCTGATCTTCCAGCGTGACGCAGGGTCGCAAATGACGCGTTATTTCTTGGGCAGGTGGATGCCGGGATCCGCATTCACGGGACGCTTGCCAGTATTGCCGTGGCCGACGGGTCTGCGGCTCCAAGCGGTCCACGCCGATGACATTGGCCATGCGTACCTCGCCGCCATTCGCCATAGTTCAGGAGGCGCCTTCAATATTGCGGCGGACGGTGTCCTCGCAGCAGACGAGGTGGCAGGGGTCCTCGCAGGAGGGCGATGGGCCAACGTGCCCGTCCCCGCCGCTCGTGCAGCCGTGTCAGCGGGCTGGAACTCGCGTGTACTACCCGTGAGCCCTGGGTGGATTGATATGGGTAGCGGCGCGCCATTGATGGACACCTATCTGGCGCGGCGCAAGCTGGGATGGGCGCCGCAGTACTCCGCCCAGCAAGCGCTCACCGAGGTAGTTGGAGGCATTCGTGACTCGGCCGGAACTGCCAGTCCGCCGTTGCGTCCGCGAACGCCGCATAGGTCTCCATCGGGTTAGAGTCGAAGGGTGACGACGCTGACTGAACTTGCTGACGAGTACTACGCCTACCGACAGTCCACGGACATCAATCGGCTCCTGTGGGACGGCGCCCTGGAAAACCTCGAGAGGTGGGAGGACGTCTCCCCAGAAGGCGTAGCAACTCGGCAGGATCGCCTGCGTGAGTTTGCCGATCAGGCGGACGCGCTCGCGATCGACGAGGACGACCTCACCCAGGTTGCGCTCCGCGATGCGGTGGTCCACACCGCGCGGGCCTCCGCTGTGCAACTCAAATGGTCCACCGAGTTGGGCGATATCAACCCGCGTATGGGTGTCCTTGCACTCGCTGAAGTCTTTTTGAGCCGCTTCCCGCTGAACTCCGATGAGGACGGCGAGCACTACCTCACGAAGCTCCAGGCCATGCCGACCATGCTGGAGGACCTTGTTGCCGTCGTTCAGGCGGCGGCTCTCGAGGGCAGGACCGCGCTGGCGCTCCACCTGCGCCAGACCGCCGAGGCCCTGCGAAGCCTGGCGAGCAACCCCACACCGTTGCTGGCGCAGCCGGCGCCCACAGCATCGGCTGATGTGGAGACGTGGAAGCAGTCATTGGCGGAAACCGTTGAGGCGGACGTGGTGCCGGCACTGGTGCGGACGGCCGATGCTTTGGCGGCTGTCGCTGAACGTGGCCGTGACGAGGAACAGCCAGGCTTGGTGCACCTTGACGGCGGTGGCGAGCTGTACGAGCAGTTGGTTCACGCGTACACGACGGTGGAGATGTCTGCGGCTGAGGTGCACGAGTTGGGCCTCGCTGTGATCGATGAACTTGAGGCGGAGTACCGCGATGTTGCCGGGCCGGTGTTGGGCACGGACGACAATGCGGAGATCTACGCTCGCCTGCGCGACGACGAGTCCATGCACTACGCCTCTGGCGAGGACATCGTGACGGATGCGACCGCGGCGCTCGAACGCGCCAAGGCTGC
Source organism: Demequina flava (assembly GCF_000975035.1). GTDB lineage: Bacteria > Actinomycetota > Actinomycetes > Actinomycetales > Demequinaceae > Demequina > Demequina flava. The sequence goes on from NZ_BBRA01000001.1 coordinate 1,275,139, forward strand.
AGCACCCGAGTGGTTCGCCACCATTCCTCAGTCGCCGTGCATTGCGCACGCAACGGAGGCGGGTCCCGTCGCGTTCTACTCGGCGCCGTCGCGTGCCTCGGGCAAGCCCGGCGAGTTCTTCTTCAATGCAGCGAACCCTGCTCAGTGGTCCACGTATGAACTGGAAGCGATTGCCTTCCACGAGGCCATTCCCGGGCACCACCTGCAGTTCGCTCTGCACGAGGAGGCGGACGATCTGCACCCGGTGCTGAAGCACTTTGGCGTGACGGCGTATCTCGAGGGCTGGGGGCTCTACACCGAGCGGCTCGCTGACGAGATGGGTCTGTACTCCTCGGACATGGCTCGGATCGGAATGCTCGCCGCTGATTCCCTGCGCGCGTGCAGGCTCGTGGTCGACACGGGCATGCACGCTCTGGGGTGGAGCCGGCGCGAGGCGATCGAATACATGTCCGCACATTGCCCCTTGAGCATTGATCAAATTACCCAGGAGATTGACCGCTACATCGGCATGCCCGGACAGGCGCTGGCGTACATGGTGGGGCGGCGTGAGATCGAGCAGGTGCGCGCGCGAGCCGAACTGCGCGAAGACTTCGATATCCGCGAGTTTCACGACACCGTCCTGCGCTACGGAATGGTCCCGTTGCCGACGTTGCGCAGGCTAGTGCTCGGTACATATTCCGACTAGGCTGTGTCGCGGTCCCCGCGTGAGCGCGGAGACATCACAATTTCTTCCGCCTCACAAGGAGTATTTCAGTGGATTTCTTCGAGAACTTCCTGTCCATCCTGTTCTTCACGCTGTGGATCTTTGTCATGGTGGCGTTCTTCTTCGTCATCATCCGCATCATCATGGACGTGTTCCGCGACAGCGAGCTCGGTGGCTTCGGCAAGACCCTGTGGACCATCTTCGTGATCTTCCTGCCCGTGATCGGTGCGCTGGTGTACCTGATCGCACGTGGCAAGGGCATGTCGCGTCGCGACGCCACGCAGGCCGCTGAGATGCGCGCCGCACAGGTCGAATACACCAAGGACCTCATGACCGAGGCTGGCTCGGCAAGCGAGATCAAGGCGGCGAAGGAGCTGCTCGACTCGGGCGCCATCACGCAGGATGAGTTCGAGGCCCTCAAGGCCAAGGCCATCCAGAAGTAACGCCTTCACGACGCTAACAACGGCGCTCTCACCTCACGGTGGGGGCGCCGTTGTTGTGTCTGCGAGCGGCTACCGCTCGATTGGATAGCCATCCTCGCCCAAGGTGAGGCGGTAGACGTCCTCACCCTGGGACGCGCGAATGGTGAGCGCGCTGGCGCGTCCTCCAGGCCCGAGCCGTACCGTCACGTCGCCGGAGTCGGCATTGTCGAGCGTCAATACGACAGCCGCAACCATGCGGCCAAGTGCGTCGCCGTCGTGTACTGGATCGCCGCGATCGTCGAGCAAAGTCACTCCCACTCCGCGCATACGTGCCTGCTCCGCAGCATCCACGATGGGAGGCAGAGCGATGGCATGGCCGCGGACCCCGTCACGGAGCCGGGCTTCTGCACGCGCCATCTCTGACCGTTCCTCCTCCGAGAGGTCCTTTCCAGCCGTGATTCGTGTGAGCAAGGGAGACACGAGCTGCGCGAGCTCGTCGGCGCGCGTCCGGCGAATCTGCGCGGCCGCACTGGCTGCCGCCCCCTCTCCGGCCGCTACGATCGCGCGCTGGTTAAAGTCAGTGATCTTTTCTGCGGTGCGCTTGAGTGACACCGCAAAGAGTGTGCCCACCACCAGAATGCCGATGTGGGTATCGACGAGCATCGCGCCACTCAAGGCGCCCCTGCCTGAACGCGCCGCCCACTCAATGCTCTGGAGCATCATGATGCCCATGCCCAGCCAAGCAAAGCCGATCCGCCCGCGCATTGTGAGGAAGAAGAGCGCCCACGTGGACGAGCCCAGCTGCCAGGTAGCGCGGCCCAGGTCGTCGTGGGGTTGGAGGTTGGTGAAGACTGCAAGTGACCCCGCAGCGAGGCAAGCCAATACTGCAAGCGTGTCCATGAGGGGGAAGGGGTAGGGGCGATCGCGAACGATGAGGACCCCGGCCGCTGACACGAATGCGACCGCGAGCATCGCCTGCCACGGCCGTACGACGTGGTCGAGGGTCCCGAGCGCGAGGGCCGCGTTCGTCGTGACGAAGAGGACCAGGATGATGCGCGCGGGCGGGCCTGTCAGCGGTAGGAGGTCTGAGGCCTTGACGACGGTCGTGGGAGTCATGGGCGGCTCCAGGCAAGTTCGACGATGGTTCCGTCGCCCGGACGAGAGTGCACCTGGGCGTTGCCACGAGGCACGGTATGCATACGCTCCGTGATTGACACTGCGATGCCGAGCCGGCGGGGATCGACGTCCTTTGGGCTAAACCCGACCCCGTCGTCGTGGATCGACACCCGCGCGCCCTCGGCATCAATCGCGACAGCAATGGTGATGCTGGCCTCAGGTCCCGCGTGCGTGCAGCAATTCCTCACCGCCTCTGCCGTAGCTTCCGTCAATGCCGCCACGGCGCTTCCGGGGACCGGGCCGCTCGCGGTCACGCTCTCCGTGAACGAGACCGACAGCGGGGCTGTCGCACTCACCGATCGCAGTACTGCGACGAGTTCGTCAGCTTCGTAGTTCCGGCTCGTCGCGTCTGGGACCTCGATGATGTGGGCAATCGAGGACTGCGCCCGCTGCGCCTGCTCCTGCACGGCGGGCGTGGCACCTACGCGGCTTGCGGCTAGGAGCACGGACATCACGTCGTCGTGGACGATTGCGTTGATGCGCGCGAGCTCGCGCTCACGGGTATGCGCGACGGCGCGCTCGGACGCGAGCCGGCGTGCAGTGGCGGCGGCGGAGTCGAGGGTGTCTCCGGACTCGACGATCGCCAGCGCCATGCCCGTCAGAATCGAGCAGAAGATCACTGCGCCGCAGCCGTCCAGCACCGCATCGATGGTGTCGGTGTCGCTCACTGCGAGTTGGACGATAGGGACAAGAACCAGCTGTGTGGCAGGCATCACCCAGACCACGCGGGTCGCGAACACGACACCGGCCAAGGTCGATGGGAGGGCATTGATGCCTTGTAGCCAGGGGGTGCCGCCGTTTGCGAGGGTGAGGCCGTCCATCACCGGAATCCATGCGACCTGCACCACAAGGAAGCCCACAACGCAGATGATCGCGATCACATGGAGCACACGCATCGGCGCAGCGAAGGCGGTAGCCAGGTAGGTGGCGGGGAGTGCGGCGGCGATGAGGACCGTCGCCCACCAGAACCACTCAGGCACCTGGCCGCGAGTCGCCAGAATGCCCGAGTCGCCAGACAGCATGAGGAAACCGAACACCACCGCGCCCACGCCGCACGCGAAGTACAAGGCCCGCTGCAGGCGGTGTCGCGCGTCGTGAGCACCGGGCGCGGACCCGGCAGACGACAACGCCCCCCAGCGCTGTTTCGTAGGGCCGGGCGTGGATGCCAGCGACGCCGGATGACTCATTCCAGGAGACCGTCTTCTCTAGCGCGGCGGTACAGATCAACGCGGGAGCTGGCCTCGCGTCCTGCGTCGGTGTATTTGCGGCGGATCCTCGCTACGTAGTCACTGACGGTCGCGCGCGAAATGCCCAGGACGTGTGCAACGGTCTGTGCCGTCTCTCCCGCGGCGTACATCGCGAGAACCTCCATCTCACGGTCGCTCAATCCGGCATCGACCAGGTCGTCGTCAGCATCGATCGCGGCTGCCCATTCCGTCGTGAACACCGATCCGCCATCGGCTGCCACCCTGATGGCATCGAGCAGTTCTTCCGGGGGCGCAGACTTGCGGACGAGCCCCGATGCGCCCGAACGAGCTGCAGACTGAATGAGCTCGCGGTCCTCGGCCCCGGTGTAGATGAGGACAGGGATACTGCGGGCGAGAATGGTGGCGACATTGCTGTCAGGCGAGGAGCCGTCCGCGAGCCTGAGGTCGAGCACCACGAGGTCGAGGGCGCTCTCAGGAAGGTCGGCGACGGTCGTGACGCACGCGACGAGGTCGATGTCGTCGGCAGGGGAGACTAAGTCGCTAAAGCCCATAGAGATGAGCGCGTGATCCTCGACGAGCGCGATCGTCTTGCACTGCGACATGGGCGGGTCCTCCTCGATGTGGTCGCTTGGGCTCACGATAGCGGCGTGAGCCCGTATGCAGGCCACATGCCTCGCGTGCCCTCACAGTTGCTGCCCGTATAAGTAATGGCTTTACGGGTTTAGACGCCAGTGCCACGCTGGGCTTGTTGACGGGCGGCCCGATGCCATCGCGGGCCGCCCCTCAACTTCAAAGAGGGGGCGGCGACACGTAGGGGGGCGCGTATGTCATGGGTCAGTGGGGAACTGATTCTGGCTGTGACGGGCGTGCTGTTCGCAGTGGTGGCCGCACTCGGCACTATGCCGAGTGCGGCCCTCGCCACGTCAATGAGACTCCTCTACCTCTCCATCGGAGTGATGTCGGTTGGCGCTGCCTTCGTGTTGTCCTCCATTGAGGGAATGGCATACCCGCCGGCCCTCTGGGTGCTTCCGCTGGTGCCGTGCATCATCGGTGCGGTCATGATCTCCGACTCTCACCGCCACACTCATCACGACAACCTCCCTGCGGACCCCACCACCGAAACCTTGGCCTGCGGCATGCCCGCGATCACCAAGAACGCTGAGTCTGCGGCGCACCCCACGGTCAGCACCGACGCCGATGTTGCGTTGGTTGCAGCAGACCCGGCCGCAGCCCCTAGTGAGTTAGCGCGTATCGCTTTCGCATGCCCGCACTTGCGAGCCGCCGTTGCTGCGAACCCAGCGACTCCGGCGAACCTGCTGGAGTGGCTTGCTGCAGTCGGTGACGAGGCCGTCGTGGCGTCAATCGCACGCCGCGCTTAGGTTGAACTCGACCTAAGCGTTCTGCGTCTGCGTCGTGTCCTCGTCCTGGTTTACGGGAGCGTCGATCAGGGACTCGGTCAGTTCCTCATTCGCAACGACGAGGCAGCTGACGGTTCTGTCGCCACGCTGCCAAGAGTCGGCGGTCGGGACCCACATGGTCCAGCCAGCGCCTGCGGGCAGGTCGAGCGGGATGCGCGGCTCACAAAATTCCTCGGCCTGGTCGACCACGCCCTCACCCCCCGGATAGACCTCGACGGGGAGATTCGTCGCTGCCACCACTTGCGCATGGTGTGGCCTCTCACACGCGACGACCTCGACGGTGGCAATCGGACCGTCGTCGCTCACCGAGGCGATGCACATGCCCTCGACCACGCTGAGGGCGTGCATGTCGCCTGTCGCGTCCGGGTCTGCTGGCGCGGTGCGGGAGTCAAGGAAGACGAGCACCCCCGCCCACACGATTCCGACCAAAATGACGACTGAGGCGATGACGCCAAACCACAGCGCCCACCGCGGCGCGCCCTTTGTGGGACCACCCTTCGGAGGGCGGCCCGGACCACCGGGATTCCCGGCCTCAGCGGGCACTCCGGCGCCCACCGGCGGGTAGCCACCTGGAGGCGCATCACGCCGCGGCGTGGCCTGCCCGGGTGGAGTCGGTGCCGCGAAGCCGCCGTCGGTCATGGTGCCTCGATGTCCAGCACGACGGGCACGTGATCGGAAGCCCCCTTGCCCTTGCGCTCATTGCGCTCGATCGTCACGTTCGTGGCGCGGTCCACTAGCGGCTGCGAGCCGTAGATGAAGTCGATGCGCATGCCTTCGTTCTTGGGGAAGCGCAGCTGCTTGTAGTCCCAGAAGGTGTACTTGTTCTCGTCGGGGATGAATTTGCGCGACAGTTCGGTGTAGCCGGCATCTGCGAAGGCGTGGAAGGCGGCGCGAGCCTCGTCGGTAACGTGCGTCTCCGCTTCGGAGTCCTCCTTGGACCAGATGTCCGTGTCCAGCGGCGCGACGTTGAAGTCGCCCACGAGCGCGGTCGCCTCCTGTGTCCAACCCGCGGCCTGCTCGCGCAACTGATCCAGGAACGCCAACTTGTAGGTGTAGTGCGGGTCGTTGAGCCCGCGGCCGTTGGGGACGTACAGGCTCCACACCCGGACGCCGCCGCATGTCGCACCGATCGCGCGCGCTTCAACAATGGCCTCCTGGCCGGGCTTGCCAAATGACGGCTGGCCGGGAAAGGACGTCTCGATGTTGTCGAGACCCACGCGGGAAGCGATCGCGACGCCGTTCCACTGATTGAGTCCGTGAATGGCGAGTTCGTAGCCCGCGGCCTCGAACGCCTCGCGCGGGAACTGTTCGGGCTTGCACTTGATCTCCTGCATCGCCAAGACATCGGTGCCGGAGCGCTCCAACCAGTCCACGACACGGTCGCAGCGGGCTCGGACAGAGTTCACATTCCACGTGGCCAGTCGCATGGCCTCCACGCTACCGGTCGCAGGTGACAGCGGGAGCGTCACAGGCTCTCTCGGAGGGCCGATGCTGGGACGCGGTTGTGGATTCAGGTGTGCGTAGTCTGGGGCCATGGCAACTGTATTGATCACCGGAGCATCCAAGGGGCTGGGCAAGGAGTTCGCCTGGGAACTGGCGGCGGGCTTCCACGATTTGGTCCTGGTGGCGCGTAGTGCAGACGCGCTTGCCGAGCTGGCGGAAGACATCAGGGGTGTTGCAGGCGTCGACGTCGAAGTGTTGGTGGCGGACCTTTCCAACCCTGACGACCTCGATTCCGTTGCCGCGCGTGTTGCAGATCCCGACCGCCCCGTGAGCCTGCTGATCAACAATGCCGGTTACGGCATTGGCCAAGACGTGATCGACAGTGACTGGGAGACGGAGAAGGCCGTCCTCGACGTGCTGGTCACGGCACCCCTTCGGTTATCGCAGGCGGCGGCCAAGGCCATGGCGGAGCGCGGCCACGGCGCGATTCTCAACGTGTCGTCGATCGCCGCGCACCTTGCCAATACGACGTATGCCGCTCACAAGCGCTGGGTCCTCGACTTCACGGAGGCGCTCGCAACGCAGTTGCGCGGCACCAACGTCACTGCCACTGCCGTTCTGCCGGGCCTGGTCAAGACGGAGTTCCACTCCCACCCCACGCTTGAGCACATGCGCGACGAGTTCCCTGACGCCACCTGGCTAACTGCGGAGCAGGTCGTGTCATCCGCGCTCGCGGCTGTGCGCCGCGGCGATGTCGTGGTGACGCCGTCGGCGAAATACGCGATCGCGGGCGTCATCATGCGCATGCTCCCGTCGGCCGTGACCCGGCGTATGAACTCGATGCGCTCGCGCTAGTCACAACGGGGCGCCGGTAGGATTTGCGGCATGACGACCGGAACCCCGCGCGAGCAGCTGCGCGACCTCATCAAGGAACTCGCGGTCGTGCACGGCCGCATCACCCTCGCCTCGGGCAAAGAAGCCGACTACTACGTCGACCTGCGCCGCATCACGCTTCACCACCGCGCCGCGCCGCTCGTGGGGCACGTGTTGCTGGACCAGCTTGAAGTCGAGGGCTACGGTCCGGCCGACGTTGACGCCGTGGGTGGTCTGACGCTCGGTGCCGACCCCGTCGCTACTTCGCTCCTGCACGCCGCCGCCTCGCGCGGGCTTGATCTCGACGCGTTCGTGGTGCGCAAGGAAAACAAGGCTCACGGCCTCCAGCGCCGCATCGAAGGCCCGGACATCGCTGGCCGCACGGTGATCGCGGTCGAGGACACCTCCACGACCGGCGGCTCGGTGCTCACGGCAGTCGACGCCATCCGGGAGGCGGGGGCAACTGTCGCCGCCGTTGCAGTGATCGTCGACCGCGATACTGGTGCCCGCGAAAAGATCGAGGCCGAAGGTCTTCCCTACCTGTCGCTGTACGGGCTGGACGATCTGGGCCTCAGCTAACCCGAGCATCGGCCCTATCCCGTGGACCCCGCAATGGCTACAGTTGCGCCATGATGCGTAGGGGCGGGATTGTGCAGTGGGTGATCCCGTGCGCCTTTATGGCCTTCGGTTTTCTAGGCGTGATGACGTTTGAGGGCCAGGGCGTGATTCTCGGGCTCGCAGTGGCCGCCGTGGTCCTTGGCGTGCTCTGGCTCGTGTGGGACGTCTGGCAGGCATCGCGCCACCGCGACGCTTACCGAGAGTTTGCGGCGTCGCAGGGGTGGGACTACCAAGCCCTCTCGCATGCCTACTCCAGCCGGTTCGTGGAGTACCCCTTCGGAACCGGCTCCTCGGTTCGGCAGGAAACGCTGGTAAGTGGCTCGTTCAACGGCCGGCAGTGCGCTGCGTTTGTACATGTCTATGAATCCAACCGCGACCGCAATGGCAACAGTTCGGTCAAGGTGCCACACCAGGTTGTGCTCGCTGAGCTCGACGTCGCACTGCCGCGGCTTGACCTCATTCCGCAGGGAGTCGCGCAGACCGTCGCGACATCGCTTGGGGCCGCCGACATCGACGTGGAGTCGTACGACTTCAACCGTCAGTGGCGCGTGGTGTGTAACGACCTTCGTTACGCGCACAGCGTGCTGGACCCGCGCATGGTGGAACGCCTGCTGTGGGCCGATGCTGTGGGCACCTCGATCCGGATCGAAGGGTCCGCCGTGTACCTGTGGGCCCCGGGCCGGATCGCGCCCGCAGACCTGGCCTCCCGGCTGGGAGTCGTGACGGCGATAGCTCGCAGGATTCCTGATCACGTGCTGCGGGAGTTTCGCGATCTGGGTTACGGTGCAGGCCGTCGCGGAGAACCAAATAGTGGGCCGATGCCCGGGCCCGGCTGGGCAACCGAGAGCGGCGTTCTGAACGGGCGCAGGTATACCGGAATCGGCGTGGACGCTGACGGCGACGGGGTGGAAGACGCCTCTCAGCTGTACGGCAACTCGTAGCGAGGACCCGCCGCATGGGTGAGTGCGTCGTTAGACTCAACGAAACTCGAGGGGATTGAACTGATGGAAGCCTTCTTTGTTGCGCTGGCGATTGGCGTTGTGGTCATCGTGCTGTGGGGCGTGGTGTTGTACAACGCGCTGGTCAAAGTGCGAAACCTTGTGCAGGAGAGTTGGCGCCAGGTCGACGTCGAGCTGCAGCGCCGCCACGATCTGATTCCCAACCTTGTCGAGACCGTCAAGGCCTATGCGACACATGAGCGAGCAACGCTCGAAGAGGTGACGGAGGCTCGTTCCGTGGCCGCCGCGCCCGGATCCAGCCCAGCTGAGCAGGCCACCCAGGAGAACGTGCTGACCCAGGCGCTGGGTCGCCTGTTCGCGCTGTCGGAGAACTACCCAGACCTCAAGGCCAACCAGAACTTCCTGGAGTTGCAACGGGAGTTGGCCAACACGGAGGACCGCATCGCAGCAGGACGGCGCTTCTACAACGCCAACGTGCGCGCCCTCAACACGAAGATCGAGGTGTTCCCCTCTTCGGTTGTGGCCGGCATGTTCCACTTCCAACGCGAGGAGTACTTCGAGCTGGTCAACCCTGAAGCGCGCGAGGCGCCCTCAGTGCAGTTCTAGTGACGGTGCGACATGCTTGAAGTTCTTTTTCCCGTCCTCTTTATCGGTGTCCTCGTGGCGCTGCTGTGGTGGACGCGCAAGAACGCCATGGCGGGCCGGAACTCTGATGGGACGCGCACGGATTCCACCGCGGAGGACGAGTCCCGCGACGACGACAATCCCGGTAGCCCGTGAGTGCTGCGGACCCCGCTCCCTCGGCTGCCAGCGCCGCGGAGGGGGAGGGCGATACGGAACCTAGCCACGGCATCGGCCCGTATCCCGGTGGCGAGGCCGCCTGGCCCACCGGGGAGCAGTTCGACCCCGAGCTGCTTGCCAACGGCGACCGGCGCAACGTCGTGGACCGTTACCGCTACTGGCGTCACGACGCGATCGTCGCCGACCTCGATGCGCGGCGTCACACATTTCACGTAGCGATTGAGAACTGGGCGCACGACTTCAACATTGGCTCCGTGGTCCGCACTGCGAATGCATTCATGGCGCGCGAGGTCCACATTGTCGGCAAGCGGCGCTGGAACCGCCGTGGCGCCATGGTCACCGACCGCTATCAGCACGTGCGCCACCACCCGTCGGTCGAGGAGTTCGTGGCGTGGGCGCACGGCGAGGGTCTGACGGTCATTGGGATCGACAACCTGCCCGGATCGGTGCCGCTGGAGACCTTCGATCTGCCGCGCGATTGCGTGTTGGTGTTCGGCCAGGAGTCCGTGGGGCTCACCGATGCGGTGCGGGAAGCGGCCGATGCCACGCTCGCCATCGCGCAGTACGGTTCCACACGCTCGATCAACGCCGGCGCCGCGGCAGCAATCGCGATGCACGCGTGGGTGGGGCAGCACGGAGACATCGAGGCGGGCCACGAGGGCTGACCCCGTTCTTGGCGCTTTCAACCACCGTGCGCAAGCTCCATCGAGCTTCGGTGTGCGGAGGGTCGGGTGGTTGACCGGTTAGTAGTGCTGGGCGGTCGAGTGGCCAGTGTGGACGCAGGGTCGAAAGTCGCAATCGCGGCTAGCATTCTTAGGGCTTCCTCACTATAGTTTTCGGCATGCCGAACTTCCCAGTGAGTGCCCGTGCCCGCGTTCAACTTGCCACTGTGTTGCTAGCTGGAATTGGAGTGGCGGGCTGCTCCAGTTCTGATGCGGAGTCGGAAACCGGCGCTGCTTCTCAGCCAGCCTCTGACGCGCCCCTGGTGCTCACTACCTTCACCGTTCTCGCAGACATGGCCAGCAATGTCGCGGGCGACGACCTGCGTGTGGAGTCCATCACTAAAGTAGGCTCCGAGATCCACGGATATGAGCCCACCCCGGGCGACATTCGCAAGGCGCAAGACGCTGAACTGATCCTCGACAATGGGCTGGGCTTGGAAGCATGGTTCGCTCGGTTCGTTGAGGACGTAGACGCGCCGCACGTCGAGGTCACCGCGCAGGTGGAGCCAATCGATATCGCCTCGGACGCCTACGCAGGAACGCCCAATCCTCATGCGTGGATGAGCCCGTCGGACGCGCAACTCTATGTCGACGAGATCGCGACGGCCTTTGCGAATCTCGACCCCGACAACGCAGACGACTACGCGCAGCGGGCCAGCGACTACCAAGCCGATATCGCAGCCGTCGCCGGTGACCTCGACGCCGCCGTCGACACCCTCCCGGAGGCCCACCGCGCCCTCGTCACGTGCGAAGGCGCCTTCTCCTACCTCGCCCGCGATGCCGGCCTGACGGAGGTTTACCTGTGGCCGGTGAACGCCGAGCAGCAGGCCACGCCCCAGCAGATCGCCGCCGCCATCGAGTACGTCGACGAGCACCAGGTGCCGGCCGTCTTCTGCGAGTCGACCGTGTCTGACAAGCCCATGCAGCAGGTCGTCGACGCGACCGGCGCCGCGTTTGGCGGAACGCTTTACGTCGACTCGCTGTCCGAGGCAGACGGCCCCGTGGCCACGTACCTCGACCTCCTGCGCTACGACGTCGACCTCATCGTTGACGGGCTGACGGGGACCGCATGACCACCCCCGCCCTCGAGATCGACAACGTCTCCGTGTCATACGGCGAGGTGGCGGCGCTCACGGGCTGCACGCTCTCCCTCGCACCCGGGCAGGTCACGGGACTGATCGGCATGAACGGCTCGGGTAAATCCACGCTGTTCAAGTCGATCATGGGCGTGGTCGCACCGCAGATGGGCACCATCCGAGTTGATGGGGCCGATGCTGCGAAGGCCAGGCGTGCCCAACGCGTCTCGTACGTCCCCCAGAGCGAGGACGTGGACTGGGACTTCCCGCTGTCAGTGTGGGACGTCGTCATGATGGGCAGGTACGGGCTCATGGGGCCGATGCGCCGGCCAAGTCGCGCGGACCGTGCGGCAGTTGAAGAGGCGCTCGAGCGGGTGGAGTTGGCTGACCTGGCCGGGCGCCAGATTGGGCAATTGTCCGGTGGGCAGCGCAAGCGGGCGTTTGTCGCGCGAGGTATCGCCCAAGGCGCGTCGTTGATGCTGCTCGACGAGCCATTCGCCGGCGTGGACAAGCGCTCGGAGCGCACCATCATCGCGCTGCTGCGTGATCTCGCGGCAGACGGTCGCACGGTACTGGTTTCCACCCACGACCTTCATGCGCTCCCGTCGCTGGCCGACGAGGCGATCCTCCTTCTGCGCCGCGTCCTCTATCAGGGCGACGTCGCTGGTGCCCTGGAGCCGGAGAACCTCACGCGTGCTTTCGGCTTGGCCCTGGGCGGGGGTGCGGCATGAGTGTGATCGACATCATCGTGGAGCCGTTGCAATACGACTTCATGGTCCGCGCACTGATCGTGACGGTGATGGCGGCTGTGGTCTGCGCGTTGCTGTCGTGTTGGCTCGTGCTGGTGGGCTGGTCGCTCATGGGCGACGCCGTCTCTCACGCAGTATTGCCGGGGGTGGTGCTCGCCTACGTGATTGGGGCGCCCTTCGCGCTGGGCGCGCTGGGGTTCGGAGTCCTGGCGGTGGTGCTCATCGGAGTCCTGCGCGGCACCAGCCGCATCAAGGAGGACGCCGCGATCGGCATCGTCTTCACGACGCTGTTCGCGCTGGGTCTGGTCCTGGTCTCCGTGATCCCTTCCCAGACTGACCTCTCCCACATCCTCTTCGGCAACATCCTCGGAGTGTCGACGTCGGACCTGTGGCAGATCGGCATCCTCGCTCTCGTGGCGCTCGCGGTGCTGCTGTTCAAGAGCCGGGACTTCACTCTCTTTGCCTTCGACCCTGTGCATGCCCACGGCATCGGCCTGAACCCCAAGCGCCTGGGCTGGTTGCTGCTGGGACTGCTTGCGGTGGTGTGCGTCGTGGCGCTGCAGGTCGTGGGCGTGATTCTGGTCGTGGCGCTACTGATCATCCCCGGCGCGACGGCGTACCTGCTGACCGACAAGTTCACGCACATGCTGTGGATCGCGCCGTTGATGTCCTCCGTCACCGCGGTCATAGGGATCTACCTGAGCTACTGGTTCGACGCGTCCTCAGGCGGGCTCGTAGTCGTCACCCAAGGTGTGGCTTTTGCGCTGGTGTACGTCTTCAGCCCGCGCCACGGACTGCTCCGCACATGGCGGCAGGCAGGCCGGGTACGGAACAATGGGGCCGGACAGCACAGTTCGAACCACGAGTAGGGGGCAGGCCGATGGCTGGACCAACCGTCACAGAGGACTACCTCAAGGCGATCTGGAACGCCCGCGAATGGTCCGACGACCCCGTCACAAACTCGGTGCTCGCAAGCCGGTTGGGCCTGTCGCCCTCTTCGGTTTCTGAACTCGTTCGCAAGCTTGCCGATCGTGGACTCGTGACCCACGCCCGTTACGGGTCCGTGGAACTCACGGACGAGGGAAGGCGAGTTGCGCTCGCCACGGTGCGCAAGCATCGGCTGGTCGAAACCTTCCTTGTCGACTACCTGGGCTACGACTGGGCTGACGTCCACGACGAGGCCGAGGTCCTCGAGCACGCGGTGTCCGACACGTTCATTGAGCGACTCGCGGAAAAGCTCGGCCACCCCACGCATGACCCTCACGGCGACCCCATTCCGACTGCTGCTGGCGATCTGCCGACTGTGGCGCAGGTGCCGCTGGCCCAGGTCGATGAGGGCGCCGTGGTCACGGTCGCGCGCGTCTCCGACGACGACCCCGACCTGCTTCGCCACCTGCGCGAGGTCGGAATCGACATCGGGACCACGGTGACGCTCGCCGCGCGCCGGCCCGCCGCAGGGGTGGTGGAACTCACCGCGGGGGACCAGGCAGTCGCCCTCGGCCTCCCCGCGGCGGAGACGATCCTCACCGAGGTCGCCCAGCCCTGAGTGACTTTCTGAAAGTTTTTCAGCGCGGGGATGTCGATCTGTTGCGCTGAACGCGTCGTAGGGGTGAGACTCGGGAAACACCCGGGCTCATCGACCAGGAGGTCTCCCCATGAAGTACCTACTTCTCATCGCTTCTGACCCAACGCTGCCTTCTCCTGAGCCGGGCGACGCTGACTTCGACGCCTACATGGCCGCATGGACTCAGTACACCGAGGACATGGAAGCCGCGGGCGTGTACTGCGGAGGCGAGGCCCTCCAAGGCGCCGACACTGCCACGACCGTCCGCCACGATTCGGGTGCGACCACCATCGTCGATGGCCCCTTCGCAGAGCTCAAGGAACACCTCGGCGGCTACTACCTGATCGATGTCGACACCCTCGACGACGCGCTCGCGTGGGCCAAGCGCCTTCCCGTCGGCACCGGCGCGGTCGAGGTTCGCCCCGTCTTCCCCACGGACGAGTTCTGACAGACAGCCAAGGGGCCGATGCCGCACTCACCCGGGTAGCCCGGGAGGAGGGCGGGCGATTGCTCGCCCTCCTTGCGGACCGCCTTGGTAACTTGGACGTCGCGCACGACGGGCTGCAGGACGCCTATGCGAAGGCGGCGTCAGTCTGGGCGGCCGATGCTGGGGTTCCCGACGACCCGGCGGCGTGGGTTTACGTGGTCGCACGCAATGCCGCTATTGACCGAATTCGCCGGGACGCTGCGGCTCGCAACCGCCTCGCGAGTCAGGCTCGGGTGCTCGACACGGCAGTCGCGGGGGATGTCGACCCGGGCGAGGAGGAACCGCCGAGCCTCATCGCGGACGAGGGTCTGGCGGACGAAGGCTTGGCAGGTGCAGGCGACGAGCAACTGCGCCTGATGCTGCTGTGCTGCCACCCGGCGCTGTCGCGGGAAAGTCAGGTGGTGCTGACGCTGCGGCTCGCGGGAGGCCTAACCACCGAGGAGATCGCCGCGGCGTTCCTCTTGCAAGAGAGCACCGTCCAGCAACGGATCGTCCGTGCCAAACGCAAGATTCGCGAGGCCCGTATCCCCTTAGCGATGCCGGCCGAGCTGCCCGAGCGGGCGCAACTGCTTGCCACGGTCTTAGGGCTCATCTTCAACGAGGGATATGTGGCGCACTCGAGCGACGCCGCCACTTTGACGCGCAGTGACCTTGCAGACCAGGCGATCAGGCTGACGGCCACCGCGGCGGACGCACTCCCAGACGAACCCGAGCTCGCGGGCCTGCTGGCGCTTGAACTCTTCCATCGCTCCCGTGAGCGCGCGCGGACTGATGCGAGTGGGCGCCTCATACGGCTCGCGGAGCAGGACCGTTCGCTGTGGGAAGCGTCGTTTATTGCTCGTGGGCATGCAGCGCTCGCGGCGGCGCTTAACCACCGACGCCTGGGCCCATGGCAGATGCAGGCACTGATCGCCGCCGAACACACACGTCGCGCCACCGACTGGGAACGGGTCGTGCGGTACTACGACACCCTGCTGGGGATGAGTCCCGGGCCAGTCATCCGGTTGTCGCGTGCGATCGCGGTGGGCGAGGCGCAGGGACCTGAGGCGGCGCTCGCGGAGGTGGAGGAGATCGACGGTCTCGATGGCTATCACCTGTTCCATGCCGCCCGTGCGGACCTACTGGAACGCACCGGTGATCCGCACGGAGCCGTCGCCGCGTGGGACCGGGCAGCGGCGCTTGCGACCAATCCAGCAGAGGTTCAGTACCTTCGCTCGCGCACCCGGGACGTGCGGCCCATACCGCCGCGCGGCGTTATCTGACAGAATGGACGACGGTTCCAACCGCACAACTTCAGGAGAGACACATGGCTATCGCCACTGTTGAGTCGTATTCCGCGATGCTGGACGCCGCTAAGGCCGGCTCTTACGCGTTCCCCGCGATCAACATCACCTCGTCGTCGTCCATCACCGCAGCCATTCAGGGCTTCGCGGAGGCTGAGTCGGACGGCATTATCCAGGTTTCGGTCGGCGGCGGTCAGTACGCCTCCGGTTCCACCATCAAGGACCAGGTTGTTGGCTCGCTGGCACTCGCTGCTTACGCTCGCGAGGTCGCTGACTCGTATGGCGTGACCATTGCGCTGCACACCGACCACTGCCACAAGACCTACCTCGACTCGTGGCTCAAGCCGCTGCTGAAGATCGAGGCCGACAAGGTCGCCAACGGTGGCTCGCCCATCTTCAACTCGCACATGTGGGACGGCTCGACCGTACCGATGGACGAGAACCTCGCTATCTCCGAGGAGCTCCTGGAGCTGTCGCAGGCCGCGAAGACCATCCTCGAGATCGAAATCGGCGTTGTCGGTGGCGAAGAGGACGGCCACTCGGCTGAGATCAACGACAAGCTCTACTCGACTCCTGAGGACGGCATCGCCACGATCGAGAAGCTCGGTCTGGGCGAAAAGGGTCGCTACATGACCGCGATGACCTTCGGCAACGTGCACGGCGCATACAAGCCCGGCGCCGTGAAGCTGCGTCCCGAGATCCTCGGTGACATCCAGAAGGCTGCCGCTGAGAAGTACGGCAAGGACAAGCCATTCGACCTCGTGTTCCACGGTGGATCCGGCTCGACGGCCGAGGAAATCTCGACCGCCGTCTCCCACGGTGTCATCAAGATGAACATCGACACCGACACCCAGTACGCGTACACGCGTCCCGTGGTCGACCACATGATGAAGAACTACGACGGCGTCCTCAAGGTCGACGGCGAGTGGGGCAACAAGAAGGCCTACGACCCCCGCGCATGGGGCAAGCTCGCTGAGGCTGGAATGGCGTCTCGCATCGTCGAGGCCTGCCAGCAGCTCGGCTCCGCCGGCAAGAAGATCTAAGTCCGACATTCGGCGCGTCAGCCCCGGGGAGTCGGACAGACACCCCGGGGCTGACGTACGTCCGGCCGATGCGCGCGTCGCCTCCCGTATGAGGCGTCACTGTGTGGTCGGATAAGACGGCGGGACACACCTGCCGTACCAAGCCCCCGGCTTGAACCGGGGTGAGGGGAGAGGGCGCATGCCCGGAGTAGTAATCGTCGGAGCCCAGTGGGGCGACGAGGGCAAGGGGAAGGCCACTGACGTGCTCGGTTCGCGCGTCGATTATGTGGTGAAGTTCAACGGGGGCAACAACGCGGGACACACGGTCGTCATTGGCGACCAGAAGTTCGCGCTTCACCTGCTCCCCTCGGGCATTTTGACGCCGGACGTCACGCCCGTCATCGGTAACGGAGTGGTCGTCGACATCTCCGTGCTGTTCAGTGAGATTGATGCGCTGATTGAGCGCGGGGTTGACCCGTCCAAGCTGCTCATCTCCAACGCCGCGCACGTGATTGCGCCGTATGCGCGCACGCTCGACAATGTCACTGAGCGCTTCCTTGGCAAGCGCAAGATCGGCACCACCGGACGCGGCATTGGCCCGGCCTACGCCGACAAGATCAACCGTCTCGGTATCCGCATGGGCGACCTGTTTGACGAGCAGCTGTTGCGCGACAAGATCGAAGGCGCGCTCGAGCAGAAGAACCACATGCTCGTGAAGGTCTACAACCGCCGCGCCATCGAAGTGGACGAGGTTGCTGACGAGCTGCTCCAGTACCGCGACCGCCTCGAGCCCATGGTCACCGACACCTCGCTGGTGCTGAACCAGGCGCTCGACCGTGGCGAGACCGTCCTGTTCGAGGGCGGCCAGGCGACCATGCTGGACGTCGATCACGGCACCTACCCGTTCGTCACGTCCTCCAACGCGACCGCCGGCGGTGCTTCGACGGGTTCTGGCGTGGGTCCTACGCGCATCGACTCCGTCATTGGCATCGTCAAGGCCTACACGACCCGTGTGGGCGAAGGCCCCATGCCGACCGAGCTGTTCGACGAGGACGGTGTCAAGCTGCAGACCATCGGCGGTGAGTTCGGTGTCACCACCGGGCGCACGCGTCGTTGTGGCTGGTACGACGCCGTGATTGCCCGCTACGCCTCGCGCATCAACGGGCTGACGGACCTCGTGCTCACCAAGCTCGACGTGCTGACCGGCTGGGAGTCCATCCCTGTCTGTGTCGCATACGACGTGGACGGTGTCCGCTACGACGAGCTTCCGCAGGACCAGGCCGACTTTGCCGCTGCGAAGCCCATCTGGG
The DNA here is from genome assembly GCF_000975035.1 of Demequina flava. Lineage (GTDB taxonomy): Bacteria > Actinomycetota > Actinomycetes > Actinomycetales > Demequinaceae > Demequina > Demequina flava. The sequence continues at coordinate 1,292,973 of NZ_BBRA01000001.1, forward strand.
AGAACTTCCCCGGGTGGACCGAGGACATCTCCGGATGCCGCAGCTTCGACGAGTTGCCCGCCAACGCGCAGAACTACGTCAAGGCTCTTGAGTCGATGTCGGGTTGCCGCATCAGCTCCATCGGTGTGGGCCCTGACCGCGAGCAGACCATCGAGGTCCACGACCTCATCCACGCTCGCTAAGTCGTCACGCAAGCCGCCCCCTTCCCCTGGCCGTACATACACGGCGGGGATCGGGGCGGTTTTTGCGTCTGGCCGTACTTTTCCGTCGAAGGTCGCGGAACGTTCTACCTCGGCCCGTAACTAGAACAGGGCTGTGACATCGTCGATCCATGTCGTGACGACGGTAATCGCCCGTGGGTTTAGGCGGTACAGGCGCTCGCGTCCGTCGCGTCCCATGGAGACCAGGCCCGCTTTCTTGAGCACATTGAGATGGTGTGACCCGCGAGCGAGTGAGATCCCAAACGCTTCGGCTACCGCGAGGGCGAGGTGCGTCGCGGTGGCATCGTCCACTTCTTCGAGCAGTTCCAGAATGAATCTGCGCGCGGGATGCGTCAGCGCGGTCAGAACTTCGTCGAGAAGGGCGTCCTGCGCAATGTGCTCGAGGGCTGGCGTCGCGGCCCGCCCGGAGTGCATACGACGGCTGCGCGGCATGAGTGACCTCGTTTCGTTCATTCTCGGAATTCCGAGAATGAACGAAACGAGCACCGGCCTCCCGCGGAGGCGAGAACGTGTGGAGAAGGCATCCGGCGCAGCAACCTGTGGAACCCGGTTGTGAGTGGCTCGCTAGACTCGCACGCGTGAAGGTACTCATAGTCGGCTCCGGAGCCCGCGAGCACGCGATCGCCCGCTCCCTCCACCTCGACCCCGCTGTCACGGAACTGCATGCAGTCCCGGGCAACCCGGGCATCGGCCAGATTGCGCAGCTCCACACCGCGGATCAGAACGATGGCGCGTCTGTGGCCTCGCTCGCAACGAACCTGCGGGCTGACCTCGTCATCGTGGGGCCCGAGGCGCCGCTGGTAGCCGGTGTCGCCGACGCCGTGCGCGAAGTGGGCATCCCGTGCTTTGGGCCCACCGCCGAGGCCGCGATGCTGGAAGGGTCCAAGGCGTTCGCGAAGGACGTGATGGCCGCCGCAAAGGTGCCGACCGCCGAGCCGCGCGTGTGCACCACCCGTGACGAGCTCGATGCCGCGCTTGCCGAGTTTGGCGCCCCGTACGTCGTGAAGGATGACGGTCTCGCCGCGGGTAAGGGCGTCGTGGTCACCGAGGTGCTCGACGAGGCCACCGCGCACGGTCAGGCCATTTTGGACGCTGACGGCACCATCGTGATCGAGGAGTTCCTCGATGGACCTGAGGTGTCGCTGTTCTGCATCTGCGACGGCGCGACGGTGGTCCCGCTACAGCCGGCGCAGGACTTTAAGCGCGCGTACGACGGCGACGAAGGCCTCAACACGGGCGGCATGGGCGCGTACACACCGCTGCCATGGGCTCCGATCGACTTGGTGGATGAGGTCGTCACGCACGTTGCCCAGCCCACGGTCGACGAGATGGCCCGCCGCGGCACGCCATTCCAGGGGGTCTTGTACTGCGGGCTCGCGCTGACCAGCAAGGGTCTGCGAGTTGTTGAATTCAACGCGCGCTTTGGTGACCCCGAGACGCAGTCAGTCCTGGCCCGGCTCGAGACTCCGCTTGCTGGGGTCCTGCTGGCTGCTGCCGAGGGGCGACTGCACGAGATCGACCCCCTCGTGTGGAGCGAGGACGCTTTCGTGACAGTGGTGCTCGCGTCGCACGGGTACCCCGAGTCCGCGCGCAAGGGTGACCCGATCACGGGCGCCGATGACGCGGATGGTATCGACGGCGCGCACGTGCTTCATGCCGGAACGGCGATCGACGAAAACGGCGAGTTGGTTGCCGCGGGCGGTCGCGTGCTGTCGGTCATTGGTCGTGGCGAGACGTTGGCCGATGCTCGGGCGCTTGCGTACGAGGCGCTCGGCAAGATTGACCTGCCGGGCTCGCACCACCGCAGCGACATCGCGCTCAAGGCCGCCGATGGCGAAGCGAATGCACGGGAGGCGCTCGCCTGATGCCCGGCCACGTCATTCCGCCCACCGCGCCCGAACTCGAGGGCTGGCGGCACATCTACTCGGGCAAGATTCGTGACCTCTACGAGCCGGTGGATCCGCATCCTCGCGGGGACGTCGTGCTTGTTGTCGCGTCCGACCGCATCAGCGCGTACGACTGGGTTCTTCCCACGGAGATCCCCGGCAAGGGGGGCGTTCTGACGGGCCTCAGCATGTGGTGGTTTGACCGTGTGGTCGACATCGTCGACAACCACACCGTGGAAGCACCCGTGCCCGCCGAGGTCGAGGGCCGCGCAATGGTGTGCCAGCGCCTCACGATGTTCCCTGTGGAGTGCGTGGCGCGCGGCTATCTGACCGGTTCGGGGCTGGCCGAGTACCGCGAGTCCGGCACCGTGTGCGGCATCCAACTGCCCCCGGGACTGGAAGACGGGTCCCGTCTACCCGAACCCATCTTCACCCCCGCAACCAAAGCCGAGGTTGGCGAGCACGACGAGAACGTGAGTTTTGAGGCTGTGGTGGCCAGCATCGGCCGGGAAGACGCTGAAGAGCTACGACGCCTGACCCTCGCCGTCTACGAGCGTGCCCACGAGATCGCCGCGGCGAAGGGCATCATCCTCGCGGACACAAAGTTTGAGTTTGGCCGCGACGGCGACGGTCGCATCGTGTTGGGTGACGAGGTCCTGACGCCTGACTCGAGCCGCTTCTGGCCAGCAGACACGTGGGAGCCGGGCAAGGCCCAGCCCAGCTTCGACAAGCAGTTTGTGCGCGACTGGCTCACGTCTGAGGAGTCCGGCTGGGACAAGAAGTCTGACTCCCCGCCACCGGCTCTACCCGCAGAGGTCGTGGACCGCACGCGCCAGCGCTACCTTGAGGCCTACGACAGGCTCGCCAAGCACTAGCCGTGCGTTAGCCCCCGTAGTGGCCAACGTCGGGGTGGCCATGAGGTGCGTCCACGTCGACGCGCTTTCCGCCCACTGTTGGCACGCCCCAACCGAACTTGATGGATGCCAGCCGGATGGCGAGGATCACCACGATCGGCACCCAAAACGCCACGGTGCGCGGTACGTCAAACCAGATCAGCACGCCATAGACGGCTGCGCCAGCGAGCGCGGCGGTCGCATAGAACTGGCCATTGCGCAGGACGTCAGGGACGTCGTTGGCGAGCATGTCGCGGATGATGCCGCCGCCCACGCCGGTCAGGACGCCCATTGTGGCGGCAATGAGCAGCGGAGCACCTGCGTCGATCCCGACACCAGTGCCGACGACCACGAAAACGGAAAGTCCAAGAGCATCGGATGCCTGCACAATGCGGAAGCGACCCAGACGGTCGGGCTGATGCCAGCGGGCAAGGAGCGCTACCGCGAGGCCGGTGACAGCACCGACGATCAGGAAGCTGGGGCTTTCAATCCAGAACACGGGGACGTCGAGGATGACGTCGCGGACCGTGCCGCCGCCGATCGCGACCATGCACGCGAGCACAACGGCGCCCACCAGGTCCATGCGCTTGCGCCCTGCCGCGACTGCACCGGAGATCGCGAACGCCACGGTCCCGATGTACTCCAGGACCGTGCGGAGCGTACCCAGTGCGGAGTCAATGATCTCCGGCGTGGTGGCGAGGTCGAGCAAGGCAGGCACAACTGTGACCGATCTGTGTGGGGGAGGGCAGACCCATGGTAGTCAGCGCGCAGGGCTGGCGAGTACTTGCTAGGTTGACGGTGCTGATATTTCCCCGTCAGCGCTGGTGCAGGCGGGGCCGCTGAGGAACCGTGAAGGACGAACGCCATGACCCGTCTCCGTATGCCCGTCGTGCTGGTCGCCGCTCTTGCGGCGGTGGCCCTGTCTGGATGTTCTCTCTTTGCCGCCGACGAGCCTGACTTCGACATGGCCGCAGGCGAGTGCGTGGTGGATGAGTCCATCACCTCGGACACCCAGACCGAGATCGGCGAACTCCCAGTCGTCGACTGCTCCGAACCCCACCACGGCGAGGTGTACTACGCCGAGGTCATTGACGCCACGATATATCCCGACAACATCGCGACCACGGTCGAGGAAGCGTGCTTGGAGAACTTCGCCGACTACGTGGGTGTCGAGTACGCCGAGTCGCGCTATTACATCTCCCTCATCTACCCATCGGAGACCACGTGGGACGAGGGAGACCGGCAGACGGCCTGCCTCATCACGGGCGATACGGACGAGGAACTGACGAGCTCCGTCGAAGGCTCGGGGGAGTAGTCGCCTACCGGTAGACTTCGGCGCATGGCCACGATCGTCGTTCACGTCATGCCCAAGCCCGAGATCCTTGACCCTCAGGGCAAGGCAGTCGGCAATGCACTTCCCCGACTCGGATTTGAGGGCTTCGCGTCCGTCCGTCAGGGCAAGCGCTTCGAGCTCACGGTGGACGGCGACGTCACCGAGGAGACTCTCGCCAAGGCGCGTGAGGCAGCGGAGACGATGCTGTCGAACCCCGTCATCGAGGATGTCGTGGCCGTGGAGGTCGTTGACTGATGGCACGCATCGGTGTGGTGACCTTTCCGGGCACCCTTGACGACCGCGATGCGGCCCGCGCGGTGCGCCTTGCTGGCGGCGAGCCCGTCAACCTGTTCCACACCGACCACAACCTGCAGAACGTCGACGCGGTCGTGCTTCCTGGTGGATTCTCCTACGGCGACTACCTGCGCGCCGGCGCTATCTCGCGCTTCTCGCCCATTATGGACGAGGTCGTGGACGCCGCCAATGGTGGAATGCCGGTCCTCGGAATCTGCAACGGTTTCCAGGTCTTGACCGAGGTGCACCTGCTGCCCGGGTCCATGATCAAGAACAACGACCTGCACTTCATCTGCCGCGACCAGGTCCTGCGCGTCGAGAACACCGACACTGCCTGGACTAACGCGTACATCACCGGCGAAGAGATCACGATCCCGCTCAAGAACCAGGACGGCCAGTACGTCGCTGATGAGCGCACTCTCGACGAGCTCGAGGGAGAGGGCCGCGTGGCGTTCCGCTACGTGGGCGGCAACCCCAACGGATCGCGTCGCGACATTGCCGGCGTGACCAACGCCCGCGGCAACGTGGTGGGCCTCATGCCGCACCCCGAGCACGCGGTTGAGCCAGGTTTTGGCCCGGACTCCCGTGAAGGCGGCCGTACGGGCACCGACGGCCTGGGCTTCTTTGCTTCCGCACTGAACGCGCTGCTCGCTTCGGCCTAGTACGACCGCCCGCGAAGGGCCGATGCTGGCGTGGGTCCCGTGTGGTCCGGTGCCAAGCGGTCGCGTAGCTCGACAAACGCGTCGAAGGTGTTGCGGTTGAAGGCTGCGCCCAGCTGGTTGGGGATCGTGACGAGCACGGTGTCGGCACTCATGACGGCCTCGTCGTCGCGTAGTTCGGCTTCGATCTTGTCGAGGTCGCCCACGTAGGTCTTGCCGAATGTCGCGGTGAAATTGTCGATCTGGCCCACCTGGTCGCGGTTGGCGCCCATCTCGTCGCGCGCGAGCGTGGTGCCGAAGTAGGTGCGGGTGGCGTCGTCGAAAATCGGCATGATCGAGCGGGACACGGAGACGCGGGGTGTGCCCTCGTGGCCCGCGTCGGCCCACGCCGTCCGGTAGGCGTCGATCTGACGCTGCTGCACAACGCCGAGCGGCTCGCCGGAGCCACCCTCAACGAGCGTCGAGGACATCAGATGCATTCCAAGTGAGCCGACTCGCTTTGCAGACTCCTCGCCACCCGCGCCGTACCAAATCCGGTCACTAAGACCTGGGGACTGGGGCTGGATGGGGAGCTTCTCGCCGGCCCGCACGTGCGCACGCGCGCCCGGTGCGGCGATCCCGGCGCCAGAGATTGCCTCGCGGAAGCGGGCGATGCGCTCCGCAGAATCCTCGGCCGGCGACATGCCAACGGGGAGCGGGTATCCGAACTCTCCCGGGCCGTCGGCTGCGGGCTCCGGTGACCCACGGCTCACGCCGAGCTGGAGCCGACCATCTGCGATCAGATCTGCGGTCGCGGCAGCTTCCGCCATGTACAGCGGGTTCTCGTAGCGCATGTTGATGACGCCCGTGCCGAGTTCGACGCGGCTTGTGCGAGCGCCCATCGCGGCTAGTAGCGGGAATGGCGACGAGGTGTTTTGCTCAAAGTGGTGAATGCGGATCCAGGCGCCGTCCATTCCGGCGTCCTCGGCCGCCTCCGCCAGGGCGATGGTGTCGTGCATGAGGTCGCTCGCGGTGCGCACATTCGAGCCGGGAGCGCCGGAGAACCAGCCAAAGGACAGGAAGCCGATGTTGAGCATGCTGTGAGAACGCTCAGGCCGCACCCACGATTCCTGATCTAGCCGGACTGTCTGCTCGGGAGCGTCAGGATCTCCGCACCGTCGTCCGTGATCGCGATTGTGTGCTCGGTGTGGGCGGTCCGGCAGCCGGTCTCGCTACGTAGGGTCCACCCGTCATCCGGGTCGGTAATGAGTTGGTTCGTATCCGCCATCACCCATGGCTCTAGCGCGAGCATGAGGCCGGGCTGGAGCTTGTAGCCGCGCCCCGGCCGCCCGTTGTTCGGGACGTGCGGGTCCTGGTGCATGGTGGTGCCGATTCCGTGCCCGCCAAACTCCATGTTGATCGCGTACCCAGCGGCTGTGAGCACCGCGCCTATCGCGTGGGAGAGGTCGCCGATGCGAGCACCGGGCTTGGCGGTGGCGATTCCCGCCGCGAGGGCGCGCTCCGTGGTGTCGATCATTCGTTGGTCTTCCGGTGAGCCGGCTTGCCCGACCACAAAGCTGATGGCCGCGTCCGCCGCAATGCCCCGGAGCTTGACCGCGAGATCAAGAGTGAGCAGGTCGCCGTCGGCCAGTCGGTAGTCGCGCGGCATCCCGTGGAGGACTCCATCGTTGACGGCTGTGCAGATGTAATGACCGAAAGGCCCCTGGCCAAATGCCGGCGCGTAGTCGACGTAGCAAGACTCGGCGCCGGCGCTGAGGATCATGTCCTTGGCCCACTGGTTGATGTCGAGCAGGTTGGTGCCTACGCGCGCTCGGCCGCGCAGTGTGTCAAGGATGTCCCCAACGAGGCGGCCCGTACGCCGGGCTTGATCAACCTCGGAAGTGCTCAGAATCTCAATCATTCCAATAACTATACCGGTCATGTAATACCGGTACTAGAATGCTGTCATGGTCAGACTCCCACTTACCGCTGAAGAGATTGAGCGTGGCCAGCGCCTAGGTGCCTTGTTGCGGCAGGCCCGCGCTGAACGCTCCATCCTTGAGGTCGCGCTCGACGCCGGAGTGTCGCCAGAGACGCTACGCAAGATCGAGACTGGTCGCGTGGCCACGCCAGCCTTTTCGACTATCGCTGCGGTCGCGGCGGTGCTCGGTCTTTCCCTCGACGATGTGTGGGCGCAGGTCGCGATACCTATTCGCGAGCCCATGGCCGTGAGTTCCTGACCCCAGCGACGGTGCCCCGGACCGGTGTCATGCGCCAGGATGGAGGGCATGACCGACGCCGCTCAGCAGCCTGACCCCCGCACGGGACGCCGCTCGCCCGAGGAGCTCGATGAGTTCCAGCTCGCGGAGACGCGTCCCGACTTTCGCGTCGACATTGAGCGCATCCGCTTCTCGCCGTACTTCTCGCGGCTGTCTGCAGTCACGCAGGTCATCTCGCAAACCGGCGCCGGGCTCGCGGTGCATAACCGCCTCACGCACTCGGTCAAGGTTGCCGCGGTGGCGCGCGCGATCGCGATGCACCTTCATCGCGATGAGGGGCCCGTCGGGCAATTAGTCGGCGAGCTCGGTGGCTGCGACCCCGTGGTGGTGCAGGCCGCCGCCAGCGCGCACGATGTTGGCCACCCTCCTTTCGGGCACCTCGGCGAGCGTGCGCTGGACCGCCTGGCCCGTGACCGCTTTCGGCTTCGCGAGGGCTTCGAGGGCAATGCCCAGACCTTCCGCATCCTCACCCGCCTCGACGAACACGACACCGCAGGGGTGGGCCTCAACCTCACTCGTGGCGTGCGCGCGGCCGTGCTGAAGTATCCGTGGTTGCGCGGCGAGGGTGGCGACCGTCGCGGTGCGGCCAGCGACAAGTTCTCGATGTACGTGGTCGATGTGGACGATGCTCGGGATGCCTTGACCGCTTATCCCAAGATCGAGGCGGGTCAGCAAACGCTCGAGTGCTCCGTGATGGACATCGCTGACGACATCGCCTATTCGCTGCACGACCTCGACGACTTCTACCGCGCAGGGCTCCTCAACCAGGCGACCATCGCGGGAGAGTTCCGCGAGTGGCGCCGGGACCTGGCGGAATTGCGCGAGCTCGACGAGGCGACGCTCAGGGACACGGCGCGCTCGCCCGGCCACTCGCTCGAACTGCTCTGGCGACGGCTGGAAGACCGCGATCCCTGGATCGCCAACGCGGATGCCTTTGACGCCGCCGTCGAGCGCGTCACCGAGGAGGTTGTCGAGGGCCTGCTGACCGTGCCCTTCGACGGTTCCCTCGCCGCCGACCGCTCGCTCGCCCGCTTCACGACCGACTGGATCCGCCACCTGCAGTCCTCGGTCGAGGTGCACCGGGACCCCGCACACCGCTCGGGTCACGTGTCGCTTAACCAGCGCGCCTGGCACGAGGTCGCCGTCCTCAAGTTCCTCCACGAGCGATTCATCCTGGACCGCCCCGATCTCGCCGTCTACCAGCGGGGACAGGCCAGCCTGATCGAGCGCTTGGTCGATGGCTTCGCCGCGTGGCTCGACGACGATCACGACGCCCGGCGTGCGCCGCGAAGGCTCATCGATCTCGTCGACATGGCCACCGAGGACTACATGCGGATCCTGCACGAGGAGCCGCAACTCCTGCCCACCGTGGACGAGGTGGAACTGCGCCGTCGCGCAGCCGGCCGCGGCATCATCGACTACGTGGCCGCCCTCACCGACGCCCAGGCCACCCATCTCGACGCCATGCTTGCCGGCCGCACCGAACGCTTGTGGGACGCGGGGCAGGGACTGTAGCCAGCATCGGCCCGCTCCAATCCCCGATACTGGTGACGTGCACGACATCACCATTCGCCACAGCCTCGCCGCCGAAGACGCAGTCCTCGCGCTGTGGACCGAGCAGGAGCGCGACCTCGGGATTCGCTACGACGACCCTGAACTGACGCTCGAGAGCGAGTTTCCGACCGGCACCGGCGTGTGGGTCGCCGAGAACGGCAGCGGTGAGGCTCTCGGGGCCATTGCCGCACGCTGGGGGACGCGCTCTGAACTGTGCCCCGGTGACCTGGAGCTCAAGCGCCTGTGGGTGGCGCCCGGCGCTCGTGGCACGGGACTTGCGAAGGCGCTGATGCGCGCCGCGGAGGATGACGGCCGGCGGCTCGGTGCCACCCGCCTCGTGCTCGAAACCGGACTCAAGCAACCCGAGGCGATCGGGCTGTACGAGCACCTGGGCTACCACCGCATCGTCCCGTATGGCGACTACGCCGACCATCCCGACACCGTCTGCATGGCGCTTGATCTACCTTCGCGAGTACTCGTGATCAACGGCACCATGGGCGCGGGCAAGTCGACCGCGGCCGCTGCCGTCCACGAGATTCTGAGCGAGCGCGGGGCACGAGCGTCGTGGATCGACGCGGACGCCTTGTGCCAGGTCTCGCCGTCACTCGCCGACGATCCCTTCAACCAGCGCCTGCTATTCGACGCGCTCGCGGGTGCCGCGCCTGCCTACAGGGACCACGGCATCGGGCTAATGGTGATTGCGCGGGTGGTGGAGGACCCCGCGGATCGCGAGCGCTACGCCACGATCTTTGGGAAGGCCGATGCTGGCCTTGCTTCCGTCTCCATCGTGCGTGTGAGCGCGGGGGAGGCGGAGCGGATGGCTCGGTTGAGTGTGCGGGAGCCCGAGGGCCCGTGGCGCGAGTTTGCGTATGCGCGGACGGTTGAGTTGGAGGAGTCTTTGCTCAGGCTTGATCTGGACGATGCCGTTGTTGCGACCGATGGCGCCGACCGGCTCGAGGTGGCCGCGAGGGTGTTGGATGCCGCTGGGTGGTGAGGTGGCCGTCGAAAGGTGACGGCCAGGGACGTTTGGGCGCCGAAATCCCGCCGAGTATGTACGGCCAGGGGATGAAGGGGTGAGGCGGTTAGGTGAGGGCGAAACGCAGGGCCGCGTCGACGTGGAGCGCCATCGAGTCGAAGTACGGGTCGGCGACGTCGTCCGCGGTCAGCACCATGGGGATCTCGGTGCAACCAGAGATGACGCCTTGGGCTCCGCGTGCCTTGAGCTCGTCGTAAACACCGCGGGTCCACGCCGCCGCACCCTCGGGGACGATTCCGCGCGCGAGGTTGCCGTAGATGAGGTCGTGCACCTCTTGGAGGGTGGGCTCCTCGGGAACGATCGTGGTGATCCCGCGCGCGGCCATGTGGTCGCGGTAGAACGGATCGCGCATCGTGTACCCGGTGCCCAGGAGCGCGATGGTGTCGAGGCCGGCCGCTTCGATGGCGTCTGCGGTGGCGTCAAGCATGTGGATGACTGGGATGTCGATCGCGCTCGCGACGGCTGGCGCAACCTTGTGCATGGTGTTGGCGCAGATGAGGATGGCCTCGGCGCCTGCGGCCTCGAGTGCTTTCGCGTCCTTGGCGAAGGTCTGGCCCAACCCTTCCCAGTCCCCGGCCGCCTGGGCGTCCGCGATGGTCTGGAAGTTGTAGCTGCGCACCAGCAGGTCGGCGGCGCTCGACCCTCCTCGGGCAGTGTTGACGCCCTCGTTAAGCAGGCGCTCGAACTCCAGCGAACTGTGCCAAGTGATGCCGCCGAGCAGTCCCAGGCGGCGCGGTTCGGTGCGGGTGGCTGTGATGGGGCTCATGCCTCCGACTGTACGGCGATGCCCCCGGATGTGGTCCAGGGCCACCGGCGTCCAGTCTGGCCCCCGGGCGCGTCCGGGACTGGCGCGGATGCTCGGGCGAGGCGTGGAGCGAGGACAGCGCCGACGATCGTCACCACGCACATCGGAAGGAGCGTCCACACCATGTTGTCTGAGTTCACGGCCAAGATGGCTGCGGTCACCGCGGCTCCTAGGAGCGCTCCAACCTGACGTTGGGTATTGAAGACGCCCGAAGCGCTTCCTGCCAGTTCCGACGGGATCGAGACCATCGCGATGACTGAGAGCGGTGACCACACGAATGAGTTGGCCACGCCAAACACGGCGAGGGCTGCGCCAATGACGATTGGTCCCGAATCGAGGCCCACCGCCACCGTGACCGCACACACTGTGCTTGCGAGCATGGCTGTGCCCAGGACGGCGACACGGCCTGCTCCTATGCGATTGACCAGAGAGCCGGCGACGGGAGCGCACACCGCCGCACACAGGCCCATCGGTATCAGTACGTAGGACGACGGCCCGGGTGCGAGTCCTACGTCAACTTGGAGATAGAGCATCACCGGGATCATGATCGCCGAGACGGCGAATGCAGTGGTCGCGACAACGATGACGGAGAGCGTGAACGGCCGTGACCGGAAGAGTGACAGAGGCAAGAGAACCTCATCAGGAGCACCGCGCTGATGTCGCAAGTACCAGGTCAGGAGCGCGATGCCGCCAACGATGAGCAGAGGCGCGGGAACCCATCCTTCGATCAGCATCCACTGATGTGCTGGTCCTTCGTGGATACCCACGACGACGGCCAATATCGCCATCATCGTCACGGCTATGCCGAGGAGAGGGACTGTGCGAGCTTGTTGAGGAAGCACTGGTAGCCACAGCCACGCTGTCACGAACGCGATCGCACCAACCGGCACGTTGATGAGGAATATCCATTCCCAGCCGAGGGAGTCGATGAGGGCCCCACCCAGGAGGGGACCACTGATGCTGGCGACACCTCCGACAGTTCCCCATAAGCCCATCGCGATGGGGAGCTCTTTGCCGGCGAATGTCCGCGCGATGATGGCCATCGATTGTGGTGTCATGGCGGCGGCGCCGAGCCCTTGAAGGACTCGAGCGCCCACCAGTACCTCGAAAGACGGCGCGAGTCCCGCGATGGCAGAGGCTGCGATGAACGTCCCAAGCCCCACCAAGTACAGGCGGCGTGGGCCGTACCGGTCACCGAGACGTCCGGTAACGAGCAATGGAACTGCGTAGGCGAAGAGGTACGCGGTTGTAATCCAAAGCACGGCGGCGGCGTCGATACCGAACGCCTCCATGAACGTGGGAGTCCCCACCGAGACGATCGTTCCATCCACGAGGAGGAGGAAGAAGCCAAGGCATAGGGTCGCGAGCGTGTGCCACCGGCGTGAGTCAGAGCCATGCGGCGTCATGCGGGAACCTCGCGGTTTTGCGGCGTCGAATGCGATGCGCCGTTGGCCGTGGCTGTAGTGACAGAGTCCTGCGCACGTGCGGACTTGCGCGCGATGGGGATGAAGAGGATCGCGGAGAGTGTCAGCACGACACCGATGGACGCGAGTGCCCACCACACGGATCCTTGACCGTACAAGGTAAGGACGACGAGTGGGCCCACGACTGCGCCCGCATCGCCGGCCGTCCGTGTGATGCCCACCGCAGTGCCAGTCAGCCGTCGTGGCACGCGGTCCGCTGTCACAACGGCCGGCACCATTCCGGAGACTGCCGAAGACACGCTGTATGCGGCGATCAGGACCCCAAACACCCAAGGTTCGTTGGCGAGGGGGAAGAGCATGACTGCCAAGATTGCGAATGCTGTCGCCGGCAAGAAAACGCTCAGCCGCGCACCGCGATTCACAGCCCGGCCGATAGGCCCGAGCGTGGCAATTGAGAGGCCCGTTCCTACGGCCAGCATGACGCCCAGCATCGTGGGACTTACCTTCGCGATGTCGTATGCCATCGTAGGAATCAAGCCTTGCTCTCCACCAAAGCGGGCAAAGAAGGCCGCAAACGAGACGACGGCAAGCACCGTGATAACCCATGCAATCGACGAGCGCTGGCGCCGCGGCGTTTCGGTAACTTCCACGGAGCGTGATTGGGTCGCGGGTTCACCGCCGCGTGTTGCAGCCCAGTAGTGGCGCGCAGGTCGCGTCACGTCCCAGACCATGACCGCGAGCAGGGGAACAACAATGACGGGAAAGACCCATCGCAAGCCCCAGGTGTCAGCGACCCATCCTCCGACAAACGAGCCGATGGCAGCCGCAGACAGCTGCACGACCGTTGCGGTCGCGATGACTGAGCCGCGTCGAGAAGCCGGGGCGCCTGCGATGAGGACTGCAAACGCGATCGTGATGGTTGCGCCGCCGAAGAGTCCTGCAATGAGCCGGAGGGCCACCAAGTGAGTGGGGGAGGACACGAGCGCTGTCGCGACGGTCGTCACGATCAGCCCGGTCGCCGTGACGAACAGGTAGGGGCGCGGACGCCACCACTTCATCATGATGCCCGCTGGGATGCCGATGATCGCGCGCCCCAGGGCGAAGGCCGCGAGTGCGGGACCGAGCAACGCAATGCTGGTCCCGAACTCGCGGGCGTAAAGGGGTAGTACAGGCGCGAGCGCACCCCACGTGAGCTGGCTCGCGCCGATGAAGGCACTGAGAACGAGCGCTTGCTCGGTCAGGGTGGACTCGCGCGGCAGTGTCATGGCCGGAGGTTCTCTCGCAGCGTGCCGTGGGGGTATTGAGGGGCAAGTGCTCCGCGACGGCGCAGTTCTGGTGCGAGCAGATCAGCGATGTCGGTGTAACCGCCGGGCATCGACAGCGGGGAAGAGAACATGAACCCTCCTCGGCTACCTGTGGCCTCGAAGTTCTCCTCGAGCGTGTCAGCGACAGCCTCTGCCGTCCCACACACGACGTGGTCGTAGTGCGTCGCGTGACGCCACCCGCGCTCAAAGAACTCGTCCTTGGACATCTGGTAATCGGCGCCAAACTCCTCGAGGAGTGACCCCACCAGACCGCCAGGGCTCGCCTGCTGTGCTCGAATCAACTCCCCGAGCTCGCCAAGGACAATCGTGTCCGGTAGATCGGAGAAGTCGTAGCCCGCGTTGTGAGAGAGGTACGCGCCCACTGCTTCCTCGTCCCAGAACTCGAGCGTCTCGGCCAATCGTGCACGGGCTTCGTCGTCCGAGCGACCAACGACTGCCTGAACGGACCAGAGGATGCCGACCTGTGAGGGGTTGCGGCCTTCGGCCGTAAGTGCAGCGTCGAGTGCATCGCGGTGACGTAATTGCGACGCCAAGCCTGAACCTGCGCCAAAGACGAGGTCCGCGAACTTGGCGGACGCTGCGATGCCCCGCGGTGAATTGCCGGCCTGAATGAGAACTGGCCGGCCCTGCGGGCTTGGAACACTCGACAGCGGTCCCTTGACCTTGAAGAACTCGCCATCGTGGTTGATGGGATGCACCTTGGACGGATCCGCGAACCTGCCGGTCTCTCGGTCCGCGACGATCGCATCGGGCTCAACCGAATCCCATAGCTCCTGGCAGACCTTGACGAACTCCTCCATACGCTCGTATCGCTTGGCGTGTTCCATCAATTGATCGAAGCCATAGTTGTTCGCGTCGGCGCTGCGAGTCGATGCGACTACGTTGAACGCGAGCCGGCCAGCGGTGACGTGATCGAGCGAATTGAGCAGGCGCGCGACATAGAACGGGTGCATGAACGTCGACGAGTAGGTGAGGCCAAAGCCGATGTTCTCGGTGACTGCGGCCATGGCCGCGATGAATGGACTCATGTCCTGGCGTGGCCACTGGATTCCCCACTCGACGGCGGGGTCAATCGAGCCGCGCCAGGTGTCGGGGATTCCCGAGCCGTCTCCGAAGAAGAGCAAGTCGATGCCGGCGCGCTCGGCCGTCATCGCGAGTTCCTGAAAGACGCGGACGTCGGGGAACGATGTGCCGACCCACGAGCCTGGTCGGGCCCATCGGCCTTCTGTGTGGCTGAAGGAGAGGTCGAATGCGAGGTGCATGTTGCCGGTCATGAGGCAACCTTTCGTGCTGCTGTTGTGGTGTGCCACAGCTCGACGATGTCGGAAGTCGTCGAGATGAGGGCGGCGTTGTCGCTGAGTTGACGCAACGCGGCGGTGTGGACTGGTAGGTCGTATGCGGCGGTCGCATCGGACGCCACGACTACAGGGAAGCCCGTTTGAAAGGCGTCCAAGGCTGTGGTCGCGACGCAACACTCTGTGGTGAGGCCCGCCATAACGAGCCATGTGATTCCGGCGTGACGCAGTTCGTTCTCGAGGTCTGTGCCGTGAAAACCGGAGTAGCGTCGCTTTTTTACGACGATCTCCCCTGGCTCGGGTGCCACGCGGAACCATTCAGCGCCCACCGTGCCCTCGACACACGGGTACGTCGCGTCGAGCGGGGCATCCATCGGGTTGCCCGCCAGCCAGTTCGATGTTTGCCATGGCTGCGTCGGGTCGGACGCGAGTTCGACCCACACCACCGGGATGCCCAAGCCGCGGGCCGTCGAGACGAGCTCTTGCATGGTGTCGATCGCAGCTGACACTGCCTTCATCGCCTCATCGGTAAGACCGAATTCGCGAATGAAGTCCGGATCTCCGAACGATCGCTGGACGTCGATGACAACAAGGGCGCCATTTTGGTCGTCGGCCACGAGTGCGGCTCCTGCCGGTACCTGCGCTAGTGCGGGTACGCCACTCATGCAGGCACGTCCTTGCCTCGCAAGAGTGGCAAGGCCTCGGCTCCAAAGATCGGAAGCTCTCGCTCGTAGTCCGGGAAGATGAGCATGAGTCCGTCAAGCTCTGCCTTGTTGACTATGGTCTCGATCTTCTCAACGACCGTGTCTCGTGAGCCCGCGACAAAGGGAGTCTGGAATGCGGCGTGGCCCTTTGCCTCTGCGGTCCAGCTCAGCGCACGGTCGTGCGGCATTCCCCAGGACATCGCCATGGCTGTCAACGCCTCGCGATCGACACCCTCGCCGTAGGCCTCCGCGCGCTGCTCCGCGATGGCGTCGGTTTCGTCCATCACGACGGTGAGCATCGCGTAGGTCTTGCACTCGCGGTCGAAGGAAGCGGCCCGTTCGTGCACGTCCCGCGAGAGGTCTCTGAGCTCTTCGGGTGAGTCTGCGCCCAAGAACGCGCCGTCGCAGTGCTTCGCCTGGAACGCACGCCCAGGCTCGGACCGGCCCGCACTAATGAGAGTGGGTGTCGTGCTCGGTTGGGGACGAGACTCACAGTCGGTCAACGAGAAGAACTCGCCGTCCATGTCGACGCGCCCGTCGTTCCAGAGTGCCTTAATGGCCGTGATCCACTCATCGACCATGCGATAGCGCTCGTCCTTCGTCATGGCCGCATCCCACATGCCCATCTGCTCGAACTCGGCGGCGTAAGAACCGGAGACGATATTCATGCCGACGCGACCCGGCGCGATGTGCTCGAGGGTCGTGAACATCTTGGCTGCGATCGCCGGGTTCTGAAGGTTGGCGTGGACGGTGGCCCAGATATCGATGGTGCTGGTGGCCTCTGCGATTCCGGCCATCATGGTGATCGACTCGAGAGTCCGTCCCCAGTGGTCCGTGGTGCCGCCGAAGCCGCGCCACTTGGCCATCGCCATGGCGAAGTCCATGCCGGCTTCCTCCGCGAGGACGGCCGTGTTCTTGTTCTGCTCGTATGTGGCCTCGGCGTGCGGTGCCGTGTCCGAGATGAGCCATCCTCCGTTGCCGATCGGCAGGAAAACTCCGTATTCCTTGGAACCCATGGTTCCCTCCTTCAAGTCAGTGGTGGTCCGCGAGACGGTTAGGACGTCGCGGGCCAGACGAGTGCGGTGCCGTCGTAGATGGCGTCGTTGAACGACCCGTCAAAGAGGTCGAGAGCCTCGTCTGCGGTGAGCCCCGAGGTCACGAGCTCGTATTCGGTGAGGAAGTCGTAGATGGTGGCGACGAGGTCGCTATCGACGGTGCCCAAGGCTGCCTCGGGGTCCGCTGACTCTGTGACGACGCCCACTTCGGTCTCCCACACGGCGATGTTGTGGTCGACGTCGTAACCGGGTCCGGACTCCTCGGAGGCGTAGCCCACGCACTCTTCGGCGTTTGAGGCGCAGTAGTCGTACGCGTGAGTGATGGCGCGAAGGAAGTCCTCAACCGCTGTGGGGTTTTCCGCGGCGAAGTCTGGGTTCACCGCCGTCACACCCATGGATGAAGGCACGTCGTAGTCATAAGGGCGCCACACTGTGACGTCCTCGCCCATAGCGGCGAGAAGGTTGGGCTCGTTTGAGATGTATCCGGTGAGTGAGTCGACTTGACCTCGCGGGAGGATCGAGGGGTCGTAGCCAACGGTCACCTGGTCGATTGCATCAATGTCGACGCCAGCGTTTGAGAGCATTGCTGCGACGGTGGTCGGAAGGGACCCCTTCTGGCCCAACGTTGTGCCCTCGAGTTCCGTGAGGTCAGTGACATCGGTTGGGGTCATCAGAATGTCGAGGCCGACGTCGGAGAAGACCGACACTCCGAGAATGTTGATGTTGTTGTCCGCAGCGAGAATGATGTTCTGGGCGTCAAGGCCTGTGAACTGGATGGTGTTCGCAGCGAGGAGCTGGGTGTTCTGAGCGGTGTCGCCCGTCCCCGGTTGCACCGTGACGTCGAGGCAGAGATCCTCGAAGTACCCAAGTTCCTTGGCTGCGACGACGTTCAGGATTCCCACGGATGCTTGGTAGTAGTAACCAGTTGCGAAGGTAATTTCTCCGGCCTCGGTGTTGAGGTCGCAACGCTCCTGCGAGAACTCGGCTGCCTCGGTTTCTGGTGCAGCGCTCGAGGTCGTAGCTGGCGCTTCGCTTGCCATCGCCGACGTATCTGACGTGGCTTCCGAGTCGGTGGCGCACCCGGTCAAGAGGAGTGCGGTGGACGCCGCGAGGGCGATTGTGGGTAGGCGGTAGTGCATGGTGTGCTCCTTGGAGGCAGTGTGCGGGTGACCCGCAGGGTGGTGGGGAGAGGGGTGGTGCTACTGGCCCTGGCGTGACTCGTGCCAGTGAAGGACTCGCCGTTCTACGACGGTGACGAGGAAGAGAAGTCCAGCGCCCATGAGCGCGAGGAAGAAGATCGAGGCGTAGATCACGGCGAGCTGGTTGTTCGACGACGCCAGGCTGATCGCGGTGCCAAGGCCCTCGGCGGCACCAGGGGCGTTCAACTCGGCGACAACGGCACCGATGATCGACAGCGGGAACACGACTCTGAGCGCAGTGAACATGTACGGCAGCGAACTCGGGAGTCGGAGGTAGCGCAGCGTTTCAAAACGTGACGCCTTCAGGGTTCGGAAGACGTGGAGTGCGGCGGGATCCACTGACAACAGCCCCGTGGAAACGCTGATGAGGATCGGGAAGAAACAGATCAGCGCGGTCACGATGAGTTTGGGCTCGGGACCGAACCCGAAGGCGACGACTAGGGCAGGTGCAAGGGCGACCAGCGGTGTCACGTTGAGGACCACCGCGTAGGGCATGATCGCGCGACGTGCGATCGGCATCTCGCTAATGAGGATCGCCAGCAAAAACGACGTCACGAACGCGATGCCGAGCCCGACAAGCGAGACCTGTAGCGTGACCCACGCGTTGGACACGTAGTACTGCCAATCGTTGACGATCGATTCGCCGACCGCGGTCAGAGGCGGGAGGAGGAACGGCTTGGTGTGCGCGGTCCAGGCCCAAAGGGACGCGAAGACCACGAGGAGTGCGGTGGCCGGTAGCCAAAAGCTTGGCTTCAAGACTGCGACAGCGGACGCCACCGAGCTCGAGATCTTGCCGCCTCGGGCCTGTCTCTCCGCGAACTTCGTCGTGCCCGTCGCATCCGTGGTGGGCGCGGCGGCATTGTTGATAGCGGTCACTCGCTTCTCCTGACTTAAGCCGCAGCTTGGGAGTTGTCGCGCCATGCAGACTGCAGGTGCTGGCGAATGTGGTTTTCGTACTGGTGGAATTCGGCGCTACTCAGGAGCTGCTCGTCTCGCGGCCTAGGTAGATTGATCTCCACTTCTGCCGTGATACGTCCAGGATTCGCCCCCATGATGATCACTCGATCGCTGAGGCGCACGGCCTCAGAGACGTTGTGGGTGACGAACACGACGGTGGTCTGCATGTCTCGCCAGATCTCGAGGAGCTGACCCTGCAGGGCCTCTCGCGTGAACTCGTCGAGCGCGCTGAAGGGTTCATCCATGAGCAGGACCTCGGGCTGAATGCCAAAGGCACGCACGATGGAGGCCCTTTGTCGCATTCCTCCGGAAAGCTCGGCCGGCAACTTGTGTGCAGCATCGGCCAGGCCCACGCGCTGAAGGAGCGCATCGATGTCGACCGGCTCGGTTCGGACCTGCGCTCCGCCGATCCCGTGTCGGCGCCGTCGTTCTGCACCCGGGTTGATTCGCGACGGCAGCGTGACGTTCTTGCGGACTGTCAGCCAAGGAAGCAGGGCGGGCACTTGAGGGACAAGGCCGACCATCTTCGCGTTGCAGGCGTCCTCGGTCGACAATCCGAAGATGGAGACTTCACCGTCGTCTGCCGTCTCAAGTCCCGCGATCATGCGCAAGAGCGTGGACTTGCCGCATCCGGACGGTCCAATGATGCTCACGAAGTCGCCGCGACGGATGGAGGCATCGACGCCGCCAAGCGCGACGACTGGGCGTTCCGCGTCGCCGTATGCTTTGCGGGCATCAGAGACCACGATCGCGTCGGGGTGCTGAGGGAGTGTCATGGCTACACCAGGTTTCGGTAGGCGCGGTTTTGGTAGACCAGCGGCGCGTTCTCGCTCGTGCAGACCGCTTCAACTTCAATGAGCAGCATCAGATGGTCGCCGGCGTCGTCTCGGTGAGCGATGCGGCCTTTCAGTGCGGCCATGTGGCCGTCGATCACGGGCAAATCAACGTGCTCCTCGGCGAGGGCGACTTCGCCAAACTTGTCGTTGTTTTTGCGTGCAAAGTGGCTCGCGACGTCGCCTTGCCCTTCGGCCAATATGTTGATGGCCACGCGCTCCGCTTCGCAGAAGGCCCGGTAGCTGTCGGCCGTCTCTGCGAGGAACACGGCCACGAGTGGGGGAGAGGACGACACGGAAGTAAAGCTGTTCGCGGTGAATCCGTACCGCTCGCCCTCGTGGTGAGTGGTCACAACAGTGACTGAGGTGGCCATGGCTCCAAGTGCTTCACGCAGGTGATTCGGGTCGAAGGACTGGGGCGAGGGGGAAGCGCCGCTTGAGGCGGCCGATGCTGTGGTGCGGTGAGAGACGGTAGTCATGAGAGTTCTCCTCAGGTCAGGAAGGGCGACGGTGCCCCGAGATGTGTGTTGTGAGCTACGCGGAGGCAGCTGCGGAGACGACAGGCAGGATGGGCTCGTGACGAGAGACCCAGGCATCGATTGCGCCGTCGAGTGCGCTCTCGTCGCGGGCTACGGACTCCATGACGCCCAAGCCTGCGAACGGAGTCAGCGCACCGACTTCGCCGAGCAGCGTGCTCGTGTGAAGGGGCGTCGAGTACGCGTGTACCGGTGAGCCAGCGACGGCAACGGGGACCGCGATTGTGCCTGCCAGTGACGCGGGCCCATACCCGTCGAGGAATGCCTTGAGGAGGCCCGTATAGGTCCCCTTGTATGACGGGGTCGCGACTACAACGAGTTGTGCATCGGCTACGCGGCGGCGGGCTGATTCAGCGTCGGGGTGCTGCCACGTGAGCAGGGTGTCCGTGATGTCAGACAACTCCAGAACGGAGATGTCGAGATCTACACCAGCGGCTTCGCCAAGTGCGCGAGTGGCGCGTGTGGCGACGTCGAGGGTCGTGGAATTCGGTCGGGGATTCCCCGAGACGATGAGGGTAGGGCAAGGCATAGAAACCTCCTGAGCTCGATCCTTGAGTGAACAGAGCGGAGAGCTTGCTGGCCGAGTGAGTGATCCAATTGGCCTGCGGAGGTCCGTCGTACTGATGGCTACATTAAGGGCCGGACGTTTCTTGAATCCGCCCCACGTGTTAAATCTGTGTGTCGTCCAGTTCTTGCTCAGCGTGAAGTCGACGGGTGCCGTCCGTGCCATGAACGTAGATGTCAACGCCGAGGTCGTGAGCGGCCTGTGCGGGCCAACTCGTTGCACTGAAGTACGGAGCGACGGGCTCTGTAATGCACAAGACCAGGCGGGCCTTTGGCGCAACGGCGGCGCGTAGCCATGTGAGTTTCAGCATGTCCGCGAGAACCCGGTTGCGGTGCGCGGACCGCACCGTTCCTTGTGTCGCAACTACTTTGACCAGGACGGAGTCATCCGAAGCGGCACCGTCGACCTCTGCCCGCACCCCGGACGGGAGCTTTAGAGCGCGTGGCTCAAGAGGAACTTTTAGGGTGGCCGCCAAGTCGGTGAGCATCCGAACCTCGATGGAGTCCGGTGCAAAGCGGTGCCACGGATGAGGCATCTTGCCAGCGGATTCGGTCATGCCTGCATTGTGGCAATCGAGTGTTTCTCGTCCGTTACTGGCGTGCGCCGGACCGATGACGTACGGGGCGCTGGGGCGAAAGGGTTACAGTGAAGTGGAATGTTGACGGGAGAGTGAGACATGCGCATTGGTGAGTTGGCAGACAAGGCCGGCGTGACCGCCAAGACCGTTCGGTACTACGAGTCGATCGGGCTCCTGCCGGATCCTGGCCGAACCTCGTCCGGCTACCGCGATTACGACGAGGAGTTCCTCAAGCGCCTCACGTTCGTGCGCGATGCTCAAGCCGCAGGCCTGACGCTCAAGGAGTCGCGTCAGATTCTCGACATGAAGTCGGAGGGGCACTCGACGTGCGAGCACACGAGCGCTCTGCTGGACCAGCACTTGGCGCTCATTGAGAACCAGATCGCTTCGCTTGAAGCAGCCAAGTCGGAACTCCAGGCGCTGCGAGCTCGCGCCGACGTTCTGGACCCCGACTCTTGCAACGACCCCAACCGCTGCCAGGTCGTGGAGCACGCCGCGCACTAAGTGGCCCGCGGCGAAGTGCCCAGATACCAGGGGTGCCGGTGGGCGGCGCGGGGACCATCGTCCCGTCGCATTCGGCGCCGTTCCCGATAGAGTCGTGAACCGAAGGCGACGGTGCGCAAGTGCCTCCGCCGCCGCGTGCGCCTGAGCGCGTCGCGGGTCCGGATTCACATGACGACGGCACGACGCATCTGCGCGCGTGGCAGCTCGAGAGGCAGGGCGCATGAAGATCGCCATCCCGAAGGAGACGGCCGAGGGCTCGACCTTGGTGGCCGCGACACCCAAGACGGTTGAGGCGCTCACGAAGCTCGGCTATGAGGTGCTGGTTGAGGCGGGTGCCGGACAGGCTGCGAACTTCGGTGACGAGGCCTACCTGGTTGCAGGCGCCGCGGTCACGGATGCCGCCAGCGTGTGGGGTGGGGACATCGTCGCCGCCTACAACCCGCCCACCGAGCAGCAGCGAGACCTCCTCAAGCGCGGCGGCGTCCTGATTGGCACCCTCGCCCCGCACTCCAGCCATGACCTGATCGCGGACCTTGCCCAGCGCAACGTCACCGCGCTCTCCCTGGACGCCGTACCCCGCATCTCCCGCGCACAGGCCCTCGACGTGCTGTCCACGATGTCGAATGTGTCTGGCTACCGCGCGGTGATCGAGGCCGCGGAGGCGTACGGAGCGATGTTCGCCGGCCAAGTCACCGCCGCGGGCAAGACGGACCCCGCCACGGTCTTTGTCATTGGCGCCGGAGTTGCCGGCCTTGCGTCGCTCGGGGCCGCAGTCTCCCTGGGTGCTCAGGTGCGCAGCTTTGACGTCCGCCCCGAGGTCGCCGAGCAGATCGAGTCCATGGGCGCGACCTTTGTGCACGCCCCGGCTGCCCAGCAGGAGGTCTCCTCCGACGGCTACGCCAAGCCACTCACGCAGGAGCAGCTCGCGGCCGCCCTCGACGTCTACGCAGAGGAGTCGAGCAGCGCCGACATCGTCATCACCACCGCGCTGGTGCGCGGCTCCGCGCCCACGACCATCACCGCAGACATGGTCGCGGCCATGAAGCCGGGGTCCGTGATCGTTGACCTGGCGGCGATCGGCGGCGGCAACTGCGAACTGACCGTGCCCGGCGAGAAGGTCATCTCCGACAACGGCGTGACGATCATCGGCTACACCGACCTGCCCAGCCGCATGCCGCAACACACGTCGCAGCTCCTCGGCACCAACATCGTCAACCTCATGAAGCTCCTCACGCCCGCGAAGGACGGCGAGGCGGTGCTCGACATGGAAGACGAGGTCGTTCGCGGCATGACCGTCGCCTCGAACGGCGAGGTGATGTGGCCGCCGCCTCCCGTATCGGTTTCGGCCGATGCTGGCGCCAGGGCCGCTGCCGCCGCACCCGAGGTGTCGGAAGAGGAGCGCAAAGCGGAAGCCGAGCGAGCATCGGCCCAAGAGGCGGCCAGGAAGAAGCGCAATGCGTGGACCATGGGCGTCTCGGGCGGACTGCTCGCGATTGCGCTGTGCTTCGCGAACCCCGCGTTCCTCATGATGATGACCGTCTTCATCCTCGCGGTCTTCATTGGCTATTACGTGATCTCGAACGTGTCCCACTCGCTCCACACCCCGCTGATGAGTCAGACGAACGCGATTAGCGGAATCATCCTCGTCGGTGCGCTGCTACAGCTGGGATCGTCGTCCACGGTGGTGACGGTGCTCGCATTCATTGCCGCCTCCGTCGCCTCGATCAACGTGTTCGGCGGATTTCTCGTGACCTACCGGATGCTCGGCATGTTCCAGAAGGGAGCGTGAGTGCGATGACTCTCACCAGCATCGCCCAGGTCGCCTACTTGGTGGCCGCCGTCCTCTTCATCCTGTCGCTCGCGGGGCTGTCCAAGCAGACCACCGCGCGCCGCGGAAACCTGCTCGGCATGGCCGGCATGGGTATCGCGATTCTCGCCACGATTGCCCTCGCGCTGGATCAGTCTGAGCGTGCTTGGGGCGTGACGCTTCTGCTGATTGCCTGCGTCCTGCTGATTGGCGCATCCGTCGGCATCTACCGCGCCCGGACCGTCGAGATGACGCAGATGCCCGAGCTGATCGCTCTGCTGCACTCCTTTGTGGGTCTGGCGGCGGTGCTCATTGGCTACAACTCGTACCTGACCGAGGGGCACGACGCGATGCACCTGGTCGAGGTGTTCCTGGGTGTCCTGATCGGCGCCGTGACGTTCACGGGCTCGATCGTCGCGTACCTCAAGCTTTCTGCGCGGATGTCCTCCAAGCCCCTCACTTTGCCGGGGCGTCACGCGCTGAATGTCGGCATCCTGGTCGCATCCGCCGCGCTGATGGTGTGGTTCCTGGCGGCTCCGTCGGTGTGGCCGCTGATTCTGATGACGGTGCTGGCGCTCGCGTTGGGCTACCACCTGGTCGCGGCCATCGGCGGTGGAGATATGCCCGTCGTGGTCTCGATGCTCAACTCCTACTCGGGCTGGGCCGCGGCTGCCGCGGGCTTCATGCTCGGCAATGACCTGCTCATCGTGACCGGTGCCCTCGTGGGTGCCTCCGGCGCGATCCTGTCCTACCTGATGTGCAAGGCCATGAACCGGAAGTTCCTCGCGGTGATCCTCGGCGGATTCGGTGGCGAGACGTCCTCCGGTGGGGCCGAAGTGACGGGCACGCACCAGGAGACCAGCGCTTCAGCGTTGGCAGACCAGTTGGCGACGGCGAAGTCGGTGGTCATCGCGCCCGGTTACGGCATGGCCGTGGCCAAGGCGCAGTACCCGGTCGCTGATCTGGTGTCCCGCCTGCGTGAACAGGGAGTCAAGGTGCGCTTTGCGGTGCACCCCGTGGCGGGAAGGCTTCCTGGCCACATGAACGTGCTCCTGGCCGAGGCTCGCGTGCCCTACGACATCGTGCTCGAACTCGACGAAATCAACGACGACTTCCCCGACACCGACGTGGTGCTGGTGATCGGTGCGAACGACACCGTGAACCCCGCGGCGCTGGACGACCCGTCCTCGCCGATTGCCGGCATGCCGGTGCTTGAGGTGTGGAACGCGAAGAGCGTCGTGGTGTTCAAGCGGTCCATGGCCACCGGCTACGCGGGTGTGCAGAACCCACTGTTCTTCAAGGAGAACACGGAGATGCTCTTTGGCGACGCGAAGGATCAGGTCGAGGCGATCCTCGCCGCGATGACCGCGCGCGTCTAGCTGGCTCTTCACCCCGCGTTCTTCTCCCGCTTGCTGGTGAAGGATCTGCGGTGAGCCGATTCGGGTTCCCAGAGACGTGCGCAGCCAGCTGAACCCGATTCTCTGGGCCGCAGGTTCTCCACCGAAAGGGCCGGAGGCGACTTGGGAGCGCGCCGAGAGCGTCATGAGGCGAACGCCTTGACATTCCAGTGCAGTGGAAGGTTTACCGTGAAGTTATCGTTCATCGACACGGAGGTTTCACCATGCCTGACTCACCACTCATCACCGTCACTGTGATCGGCATGACGTGTAATGGATGCGCCACGTCCGTGCGCGAAGCGCTCGAGGCCTCCGACGGCATCATGACCGCCGCCGTCGACCACGAGTCCGGCCGCGTCGAGGTCACCCCAGACGGCACCGTGCCCGCCGCTGACCTCGAGTTCACCATCGACGAGGCCGTCACGGAGGCCGGGTACTCGGTGTCCTCATGACCCGGGACCACGGAGTTCACGTCTCAGAGAGTGTGCAGGTGCCCGTCGCGCCGACGGCACCGGGCGCTGCCAGTCAGACGTCCTCGGTATCCCTGGCAGTGGACGGCATGACCTGCTCGAGTTGCGCCGCGACAATTCAGGGCGGACTCGCAAAGCTTCCAGGCGTCGAGGACGCCGTGGTCAACTACGCCACGCGTCGCGCCACGGTGCGCTCCGACGGCGCCATCGACCCGGATCAGCTCGACGCTGCGATGCGGGAGACCATCGAGGGCTTTGGGTACGGCGTGATCACCAAGCCGCGCGCGACGTCCGCTGCAAGCGCAGGCGAGCACGCCGAGCATGGCGCCCACGTGAGTGACGGCGGCGACCACGATGACCACGGCGACGAGCACGCGGCCCACATGAAGGCCGACGCCTCCCGCATCGCGGATTACCGCCGCCGCTTCATCGTCTCCGCGATCCTCAGCCTCCCGCTCATGCTGATCTCAATGATCCCGGGATGGCAGTTCACCGGCTGGGAGTGGCTGGCGGCCGCGCTTGCGACCCTGATTGTGTGGTGGTCCGCATGGCCGTTCCACCGGTCCACCCTCATGAGTGTGCGCCACGGCAGCACCAACATGGACACCCTGGTCACGATGGGAACGATGGCCGCGTGGGTGTGGTCGACGGTGGTCGTTCTCGCGCACGCCGCGGGTGCCATGCCTGGTGCCCACATCTATTACGAGACCGCTGGCGTGATCGTTACCCTGATCCTGCTGGGCAAGTGGATGGAGGTGCGCTCGACCGCCAAGGCCGGCGACGCCATCCGCGCCCTCAGTTCCCGCCAGTCCAAGACCGCTCGCCTTGAGGACGGCACGGTGATCGACCGTGATCAGCTCGAGGTGGGCATGCGCTTCATTGTCCGTCCCGGCGAAACCATCGCGACCGACGGCACCGTCGTCGAGGGTGGAGCGGCCGTCGATGCGTCGATGATCACCGGAGAATCGGTCCCAGTCCGCGCGGAAGAAGGCGCCGAGGTCGTGGGCGGAACCATTGCTACCGACGGGTCCATCACGGTTGAAGCCACCAAGGTCGGCTCCGAGACCATGCTCGCCCAGATCGCGCAGATGGTCGACGACGCGCAATCGGGCCGTGCCCGCGTGCAGCGCCTGGCTGACCGCATTTCACGCATCTTTGTCCCCATCGTGATCGCGGTCGCGCTGATCACCCTGGTGAGCTGGCTGGCCATCACCGGCGACGGAAACGCCGCCTTCACGGCGGCCGTCGCGGTCCTCATCATCAGCTGCCCCTGCGCCCTGGGTCTCGCCACGCCGCTGGCCATCATGGTCGGCACCGGCCGAGGCGCCCAGCTCGGCGTCCTCGTCCGCGGCCCCGAGGCTCTCGAGGACACCCGCGATGTCACGACCATCGTGCTCGACAAGACCGGCACGGTCACCGAGGGCAAGATGACCCTCGTCGACGCACAAGCCCCTGCCGTGGAACGCGATCATGGGGCCGATGCCGTGGAGACTTTGCTCAACGCAGTCGCCTCGGTCGAGGCTCGCTCTGAGCACCCGATCGCCCAGGCGATTGCCAACTCCCGGGAGGGCCGGGTCAAGCTCAAGGGCTTCCGGTCGGTCGCGGGTCACGGCGTCGCTGCCACGGTGCAACGCGCTGGTGCGGACGGCGGCAACGCTGACGTCCTGGTGGGCGCGCGTCGCATGTTCGACGTGATCCCCGACGAACTGGAGGCACTCGCGAGCGACGCGGAGTCCCGCGGCCAGACTGCGGTATTCGCCGGACGCATCTCGCCGGTGGCCACCGCGGAAGGTGTCGGCGCAGTGTTGGCGACCCGAGCATCGGCCCGTGCTGAGGCAGCGCTGATGGTGAGCGACACCGTGAAGCCATCGTCTGCCGAAGCCATTCGTGCCTTCCGGGACCTGGGCCTTGACGTGGTGCTGCTGACCGGCGACAACGAGCGGGCGGCGCAGGCTGTGGCCCGTGAGGTCGGGATCGAACGCGTCATCGCTGAGGTTCTCCCTGGCGACAAGGCCGACGTCATCCGCGACCTTCAAGCCGATGGTGCCCGGGTGGCGATGGTTGGCGACGGCGTGAACGACGCGCCGGCGCTTGCGCAGGCAGACCTGGGCCTCGCGGTCGGAACGGGCACGGATGTCGCACGGGAGGCCTCGGACCTCACGATTGTTTCTGGTGATCTCAGGGCCGCGGCCGATGCCATTGCCCTGTCGCGAAGGACGCTCGGCACTATCAGGGGCAACCTTTTCTGGGCCTTCGCGTACAACACGGCGGCGATTCCTCTGGCGGCGCTGGGCATCCTGAACCCCATGATCGCTGCGGCGGCCATGGGTGGGTCCAGCCTGTTCGTGGTTGGCAACTCCCTGAGGCTGCGCGGCTTCGCGGGACACCGTCCGCGCTAGTCCTGCTTGGGCTCGGCGGGTTCGTCGAGGCCGGTTGTGGGCGCCTGTGCACCGGTGGGGAACTGGTCGGTCGTAGCCACCTCGCTCGTGCGCGGGCGGCGCTTGGGGATTTTCCGGATCGCGATCTCGCCTGTGGACCGGGCGACCGTGCGTAGGCCTTCGGTGTCGATGCGCTCGCGCGTCTGGCCCGCCCAGTCCTGGAGCGCGCGCGTTGAGCGCCTCCGCTCGGGCCGATCGATCAGGCCGAGTCCCGGGCCACGCGTCACACCCGCCTCGCGGTAGATCTCGATGAGTTCGTCGCGCAGCTCGGCGACATCGCGCGAGAGTTCCTCTGTGCGCGGTGACCCCCAGCCGTCCTCGTGCGTCGCGGTGAGCAGGCTGAGTTGAGCCCCTTGAAAGTACTTCAAGGTCCGGTCGGCCGCGCGACCGGCAGCGCGCTTAGCCTCGCGGCGTACTTCGCGACGGGTGCGACGCGCGGCGAGGAGGCGGAAGTGCGCGGGGCTGACGAGATCGTCGGGCACCACCTCGGCGGCAAGGCCAGCGAAGGTGCGGCGTTCCCTGAGGTGCGCCCAGCGCAGCACGATCAGGAACAGTACGAGCACCGGGACGCCCTTGGTGATCGAACTGATCCACACGTTGGCGTTCACGATGGGGGTGTCGAAGAAGCCGTGGACCGCCATGGCCAGGCCGAGTGTTCCGAGCAGGACAAACCACCGCCGGCCACGCGAGGCGGACGCGTTGAAGAAGTACCCCACGCCCGCGCCGGCCATCGCTGTGTAGGTGGGGTGGTTCCACAGCCCGCCCACAACGCCGCGCAACAGCACCATCGCGAACACGGTGGTGGCAGTGCCGTCCGCGCTGATGACGGCTGTGTAGAGGAAAGACTCGGATACCTGGAAGCCCAGGCCAATCACGGCGCCGTAGAACAGTCCGTCGGCCGCAGAGCGCACGCGAGCACCGGGAATCATTGCCAGCGCCACGACCCCGAGCCACTTGAGCGGTTCCTCCACAAGGGGCGCCGCGAAGGACGCCACCCACTCGTCGGGGACCGGCACTACCGCGGTGACGATGTCGTGCATCGCTGGCGCCGCGACCGCGGCCATGCCGGGGGCCGCGAGGCCGCCCCACGCGAGCGCGCCCAACACCGTGATGGGCGACCGGCGCTCAAACAGCTCCATCCGGTACAGGATCACAATGAAGACGAAGCCGTACATGAGCCACGCGATCGCAGACAAAACAGCCGTCGCGGGGTGGCTTTGTAGACGTCCCATCACCAATGGCATCCAGGTGATGGCGCCGTAAAGGGTGATTGCGCAACCCACCCAGAACACCCATGAGCGGGTGTCGACAAAGGTGGGAGTGCGCGGCAGGGCGCGCTTCACGGTCGCGAGCGCAACGGTCTGGGGTGCGGATTCCGAGACTCCGCCGGAGATGCTCACGTGGGGCCCTGAGAGAAGGTGGTTGATAAGACCATCGCGGCCACACCATCTTGAAGTGCGGGCCATGTCGCGGAGGGGGAGTCCGCCTCAAAAGTGGCGTACGAGCCGCCGTGGAGCACCGCGCACGTGAACTGAAGATCGGTGGTGGTGGAGGCGGTGATGCACTGTCCTGGATCGTTCGCGTCCGTGGTGATCGGGACCGGGTCCGAGATTACCCACCCGCTCGAAGGGTCCTCCGCCAGCGCGACGGTCGCCTCAGCGAGCACGTCGTCGAGTGTCGCGTCCGGGCCGAGTGCGCGCGGCGGCGTTACGGCGAAGGTGGCTCCCGCATTCACGAGCGTGACGGACGTCGAGTCGGGGCCATTGATGGAGTCGTCCGCAATGTTCCAGCCGTCTTCCAAGGTGATCGTGACGGTTGCGGAACCGGGCGAGTTGACGGCGAGCGTGCGCGCGGCGGGCTCTTCAATGCCCTCTTGCGTAGGCAGGGCCGATGCTAGCCAGGGCAGTCCGAACACGAACGCCACAGCGATGGTCGCCATGAAGAGCGCGCCGGGCCAGCTGGGAAGGGAGATCAGGCGGAGAGACAGGGGGAGCGAGGGGCGGGCGGAGCCGCCCTCACTCAGATATGTGTCCTGCGAGCGGCTTTGTGCCCCACCCCGGGGCACACGCGCGCTCATGGCGAGAAACTAGCACGCGGCAGGCGGGAAACCGCGCGCCTCACCGAACGCGCCGGATGGTGGCAGATCGTCTCAGCCACGGCATCGGCCGCTGGTCAGGATTTACACCGCAGCGAGCGCCTGCTCCAGGTCCGCGCGCAGGTCCTCGACGTCTTCGAGCCCAATGGACAGGCGCACCGTGGTCTCAAAGATCCCCACTTCCGCGCGGCCCTCGACAGACAGTTTGTTGTGCGTCGTGGTGGCCGGGTGCGTCGAGATCGACTTGGCGTCGCCCAAGTTGTTGGACGGGGTAAAGAGCTTCAGCGCGTTGATGAAGCGGAACGCTGCGGCCTGCGCCTCGGGTCCCGCGGGGTCAACGCCGTCGCCCACCGCGAGGTCGACCGTGACGAGTGTGCCGCCAAGAGTCATCTGCTTGAGCGCGCGATCGTGCTGGGGGTGCGACGGGAGCAGAGGGTAGCGCGCGGACGCGACGCCCGGGTGCTGCTCAAGCCACGCCGCAAGGTTCTGCGCATTAGCCGACTGGTGACGCACGCGCACCGGAAGGGTCTCGAGGCCCTTGAGCAGAACCCATGCGTTGAACGGCGAGATGGTCGCGCCCATGTTGCGCACCATGAGCTTGACCGGCCCATCGATGTACTCGGCCGAACCCAGGATCGCGCCGCCCAAAACCCGGCCCTGACCATCGATGTGCTTGGTCGCGGAGTAGACCACGGCATCGGCCCCTAGTTCCAACGGCTTTTGGCCAATGACCGTCGCGAAGACGTTGTCCACGATGAACGTGGCGCCGGCCTTCTTGGAAAGCTCCGCGACGAACGGGATGTCGATGACGTCCTGCATGGGGTTAGTGGGCGACTCGATGAAGACGGCCTTGGCGGGGGTTGCGAGGGCGCGCTCCCAGTCCACGTTGTCGGTGGCGTCCACGTAGTCGATCTGGATGCCCCACTTCTCGAAGAAGTTGGTGAAGGTCTGCAGCGTGGAGCCGAACAGGGCCTTGGCGGCCACGAGCCGGTCGCCGGCAGCGAGGATCGACCCGAGCGACACGAACACCGCGCTCATGCCAGTCGAGGTCGCGAAGCAACGCTCGGCGCCTTCAATCGCCGCGAGGCGCTCCTCAAACGCGGTCACCGTGGGGTTGGCGTAGCGCGAGTACATGTAGACGTCGATGTCGCCGGCGAAGGCATCGCGGGCCTGCTCCGCGGATTCGTAGGCGTATCCCTGGGTGAGGAAGAGCCCCTCGGACATCTCGTTGGCCTCTGACCGGTGGATCCCGGTGTGGAGTGCGAGGGTGTCGGCGCGGAGGTTCTCAGGCAAGTCCGTCATGCGCACCAGACTAGCGCCCCCGTCCCGTCCACAAATGGCTCCATTTATCTCTTTGACGTCGATCAGATAGCGAGATTTAGCCACCGGGGGGCTGCTGGGTGAGGGCCGATGCTGGGGTCTCGTTGGGCTTGCGAGACGCCCCGAACGTCCTGTTACGGTGTCGGAAACGCCAATGGGGGTTACATGCGAAAAGTTGTACTTGCCTGCTTGAGTTTGGGTGTCGTTGCTGCGCTAGGCGGATGCGCTTCCGCATCCGCGGATGGTCCAGTACGGGCCGGCGGGGCGCCCGTCGAGGCCGACGACTTGATTGGGGTCCGCGTCGAAGGTTCGGTGACGTTGGACTCCATCGGGGGCGACCGGTGCTGGGAAGCGACCTACGACGACGGCGGGGGCATCTGGGTGACGCCGTTCTTGGCGCCCGCGGGCTACTCCAAACAAGACATCGTCATGGCGGACCCGGTGAATCCCGGCGAGAACATGCCTAACCCCGCGGTCATGAACTCGCAGGGCGAACCCGTGGGTTTCAACGGCACGCGATCCATCGTGACCGCGCAGTACATCTCCGGCGACGATGGTGCGATCGCCGGCGCTGCGTCGGACTGTGGTTACTCCGGTGTCGTGTTGGTTGCCGACGACCCGGGCGGGATCACGGTCGACCCCGACGGTGTCGCCACCGAGGTGAGCATGTGCAGCGGTTCAGATGGCACAGACGGACCTGAGGGCGACCCGCCCCCGCAGATCGACCTCGGAGACTGCGAGTCGTCACCGATTCCGCATCCCACGGCCAGCGTGGGGTGACGGCACCTCCGCACCGCCTCGAGGCTTGTGAAGTCCAGGCCGCAGGACGTACAATATCTTGTACCTGTGGAGGTGGAAGATGAAGACGATGTCGTACTCACAGTCGCGCCAGAACTACGCGGCGGTGCTCGACTCGGTCACAGACGATCGGGAAGAGGTAGTCATCACGCGCGCGGGCCGCGAGCCCGTGGTGATTGTGTCTCTCGCTGACTATGAGTCGATGCGCGAGACCGCGTACCTGCTTCAGAACCCTGCGAACGCCCGTCGCCTCCTGCAGTCGATTGAACGCCTTGAATCGGGCATCGGCGAGGAGCGAGAGCTGCTCGAGTGAAGTTGGTGTGGGACCACAGCGCATGGCAGGACTATCTGTACTGGCAGACGCAGGATCGGAAGACCCTCAAGCGGATCAATACCGTCGTGCGTGACGTTCTCCGCGGTGCCGAGGACGGTGACCCTCACACTGGCATTGGCAAGCCCGAGCAGCTGAAGCACGGGCTATCTGGGTACTGGTCCCGTCGAATCAGCGATGAGCATCGACTTGTGTACAAGGTTGTCGATGACGAACTTCGGATCGCGGCCTGCCGCTACCACTACTCAGACTGAGCCTCCGGGCTCACCGTTATCCCTGACTCCAGGGCAGGCCAGCGGCCTTCCACCCGGTCGCACCGCGGTGGCCCTCGGCGTCAACCGCACCCTCGAAGCCCTCGGAGATGTTGTACGACGGAGCGAAGCCAGCGGCCGTGGCAGCGGTCGCGCCACCGATCGAGCGCTGTCCCGAGCGGCACAGGAACACGAGAGGCGCGCCCTCGGGGATGTCCGCGGCCTTGAGCTGGTCGACGAAGTCGAGGTTGCGCGACATCGACGGGTACTGCACCCACTCGATCAGGATGGGTTCGTGTCCGAGCGAGGACGTGTCCGCGACACCAACCCACTGCCACTCTGCGGCGGTACGCACGTCGACAAGGCGCGCATCAGGGTTGGACTCGAGGAGTTCCCACGCCTCAGTGGGGGTCAAGTGGCCGGCAAAGTCAGTCATGGCGGGGTCCGTTCGCTGTGGGGTACCGGGTCAGTCTAGGCGGGCCGATGCTGTCGTGACCGGGGTAGCGGAGCCGTCGCCGGCGTGAGGGCTGGGGTGGGTTCTGCCGCTGTGCCCTTGCTTGGCCTTCATGATGCGTTGGACTTGCGTGAGCGACAGGAAACTGATGAGCGCCGCGAGCGCGAGGAGTGCCAGCGGCATCAGCGGAGCCACCGGAAAGCCGATCGGAAGGGGTTCCACGAGGTCGCGGTTCGCGCTTATGTAGGTCAGCTGAGTTGCGCCGATTCCTATCGCCGCTCCAGCCAGAGCGCCCATGGCGCCTATGTCACCCCACGTGCGGCGCGCCCACCATCCAGGTATGTCCTCGGCGCTCGCGGCCTGGGGCGTCTTGGGCCGTGCCGCGAATGCCGCGATGGTCACGAGGGCGAGCGCGCCCACGCCGGCAAGTGCCCCGATCCACAGAGCACGGAGGGCGGCATCGGACTCGAATGAAGTCGTGCGCTCCTCGTAGAAGGTCTCGTTTGTCGCTGTGGTGGCGTTCTGCCACACCACGTCGGTTGTCAGCGGCGCAATCTGCTCGCCAGAGGTGTCCATGGTCGCGTCTTCGCGGATCTGCGCCAACCCGGGATCGTTCGGGGACAAGAACACGACGGCTGCGTTAGACACCGCTTGTCCCACGGGGACGTCGTAGGTGAGAGCGCTGATGGTGCGGGGCCCGATCGCGGCCTCGACATTCGTGGCTTCGTACCCCACGGTGATGTCGTCCCCGAGCCGGAGCCCAAGTTCCTGAGCGGTTGTAGCCGGCAACGTCACTTCGCCCGCACCCGGTGCGCCGCCCTCGGCGACGACCGCTGACCAGTCCCACTCGCCATCGACCCCGGCCGCTTCGCCAAGATCAACCCGGGCGTTCTCGCCTGCCTGGTCCGCAGCATCGGCCCGTTGGACCCAAACCTCTTGGCCCGAGCGGGCGATCGTTGCGGCCTGAGCGCCCTCGCCATTGGCTTCCACAAGGAACGCGTCGAGAGCGTCCTGAGAGATCACGCGCCCCCAGTCGCTTGCGCTCCACTCCGCTTCTTCGTTGCGGTCGATCACAGCAGTGTCGTGCGTGCCGACGGGCATGGCGATGAGCGCTTGGGTGCCCTCACGTTCGCGCGCGTCCTGCTCTTGTGAGCTCGCCAACCAGGACGTCAGTGCGATTGCGGCCGCCGTTGCCACGACGGTCAGTGCGCGTGGCGCATCGGTGCTCCCCATCCGGGCACGGTATCAAGGCGTTACCGCCGGCAGAGGTCGATAGGCAAGTCTCCACTTGCATGCAAGCGTGCGCTTGCCTATTGTCGAAGGCATGACCGACATCTTTGATGCACTCACCGCCCCAGCGCGGCGCGCCATCATGGATGCCCTCGCGCAGCGGGATGAGCAGACCCTGTTTGAGCTCATGAACCGCCTTCGCTCTGACCACGCGCTGACGCTCACCCGGCAGGCAATCTCGCAGCACCTCGCGGTGCTCGATGAGGCTGGTCTCGTGGAGCGCAGGCGTGAAGGCCGCTACACGTTTCACACCCTCAACACGGCGCCGCTACGGGAGATCCCGCAGCGGTGGCCAGACAGGAGCACCTCATGATCCGCATCCACCTCGCATCCGTCTTCGTCACCGACCAAGACCGTGCCAAGGACTTCTACACCCGCGTGCTCGGCTTCGAGGAGCGCCATGACATGGACCTGGGTGGCGGCAACCGCTGGCTAACGGTCGCGAACCCGGGTGAGCAGGGGTTTGAGCTACTGCTTGAACCTGCCGGACACCCGATCGTCGCGCCGTATCAGGAGGGGCTGGTCGCCGACGGAATCCCCGCCACCTCCTTTGCGGTCGATGACGTCGAGGCGGAGTACGCGCGCCTCGTCGACCTAGGCGTGTCGTTTACTCAGCCGCCGACCGCGATGGGTCCGGTCACCACTGCCATCCTCGACGACACCTGCGGAAACCTCATTCAGCTCGCGCAGCAGGACTAGCGGCCCGTTTCCGGGTGGATTCCGTCGGCAGTCACGGGCGGGAGGGCGGACCACGGGAACGTGATCCAGCCGTCAGTGCGCTTCCACACGTAATCGGGGTCAATCACCGAGCGGGACTTCGCGTACAGCACGACCGTACGAACCTCGGAGGCGTGCTGCTTCATCAGGTTCTTCACGAGCGCGAGGGTCTCGCCGGTGTCCGCGACGTCGTCGGCGACCAGCACCTTCATGCCGTCCATCGCCGCCGTGTCCAGCAGGGGCGGGAGCAGAACGGGCTTGTCGAGGCGCTCATCAATGCCCGTATAGAACTCGACATTGAGCGTGCCGACGCCCTTGATGCCGAGCGCGTATGAGATCGCGCCGCCGATCGGCAGCCCACCGCGCGCCACGGCGACCACGACATCGGGCTCAAAGCCATCGTCGACCACCGTCTGCGCGAGCTCGCGCGTCGCGTCGCCAAAACCCGGCCACGTCAGAATCTCGCGCTCGCGTTCGTCAGGTGAGCCAGCCTCGGCCGAGGCTGCGGTTGAGTCTCGCTCGAGTGGGACCTCGGGTGCGTCGTGGCCGGCGAGCTGGTGCTCAAGCCGGTACACCCGGCGACGGGTGGCCTGGAGGTTGATCGCGAGGAGCGCGGCGCCGACCAGCGCGATGATCAGGGCAGTGGTCAAGAGCCAATCCATGACGCAACTCTACGGGGACAGTGGCGGGAGATGTCTTCACAAAGTGCGTGAAATGGGGTCTGATGGAACATATGCCTCATGCGCTGAGGCGAACTGGTCGATGAGACAGGTATGGCAATGGTGCAAGAAAGTGACGAGACCCCCGAGGTCCTCGATCAGGTTGCCCGTGGCTTGGGTGACGCCGAGGACTTCTCTCCCGCGGTCGAGGTTGATGACGACTCGCTGCCTGGGCGCCGCAATGCCCGCGGGGACGTCGCCACCCCGCCAACGCCGATCGACGACGGCGGCATCCTGGACTGCGGGACCTCCCGTCGCTCCGGGTTCACACACGTGCTGTGGGTTGACCGCGGCGCTGCGCCCGAGGACCTGTCTCACGCCGTCGACATGCTGCCGCTTGTCGCGCGCGTCGAATGGGAAGGGACAGAGCTGTTGCACATCGAAGCGCCGGGAGCATCCCACGCAGACCTTCTCGCCGAGGCCCGCCGGCTTTCTCGCCGCTAGCCCTGCACCGCGACGCCGCCCGCACCGCCACTCGTACCCCCGCGCTGTGTCGAAATGCCGATGATTCCGACCGCACCCTCAACTGCCCCGCACGCTGCGCCAGCCCCCAACCCGCGACGTCGGCACTTTGGTACGGAGCGTGACCCGGGCATCGGCCCGATGCCCGAGAACACTCTGCGGTGAGCCGGAGCCCAAACTCCGAGGCTGCCCCCAAGTTCTCGCATGTAGCGTGGGTCCTGCAGGTGAAGGTCGCTACGAGGGGAATCCACAGTGGGACGACGGGTATCAATTGCGCTCGGACTGGGTGTGCTCCTCGCGGTTTCGGGATGCTCTCAGCCTGTGAAGTCTGACGCGACGACAGAACCCGCTACGTCCTCGTCCGAGCCACGGCCCGAACTGTCGGTCAACTCAAGTTCGGACTCAACGGGTCCGTCTCCGGAGCCTGCGAGCAGCGCCGATACAACCGGGTCGCTCACTGAATGGACTGCGCACCTCGAGTCGGAGAGCATCGCGAACCCATCCGGGTTGGGGTGGCCGCATGATGACTACCCCGGTCGTTGGGCGGGGGACACGAGTGACGACCTCCTGCCGATCCCATTCTCGGCCCCGGGATGGGTCGGCTATCAAGGCGACATGACATGGCCCGCGTTCGACGACACTGATGCTGATCCGCGGGTGCCAACGATCATGGGCGGAGCACCGCCGTACTTTGAAGGAATAGCTCCTATCGACATCGATTCGCTTGAGGTGCAGTCGGTGGGCCCTGATGGCCAGGATGTGCGGGCGTATCCGATCGAGGGTGGCCTGATGCCCTATGAGACCGCGGCTGGTGACTTCGGTGCCTGGTACGTGACCTCTGTCGAATCCGACATGTACTCGTCATCTCCGGGCTGGACACTGTGTCGCTTCCACCTGACTCCACGCGTAGGCGCGACTGCTGACCTCGTCTACTGTGACGCCGCCGATGACCCCTTCCTTATGCGCGACGGCGGGCGGATTCTCTACCGCTATCACTGGTCGGTTGGTAGCGATGGCATTCTGAGCGAGGCAATCGCGCAGCTCAACCCCGACGATGTGACTCGCGTGGCTGACTACGGCTTTGGTGTGACGAGGGTGTTTGATCCGGAGGGTCCCTCATTCTCGTGGAACGGCGAGGACATCGATGGCGTGGCCGTGTGGACCAGCGGGGACTCCATTGACGCCGGTCCTCATCTTGATGCTTATCTCGAAGGCTTCGCGGCGACGTGGGACCTTCCAGCGCTGGCGGATTCGTAGGCCCGACGTCAACGTCCGTCTTGTTCCGAAGCGCCGATAAACGCGACGCCAGTTGCTCCAACTCCCGCAGGCCTCGTCCTCGCCCTGACCAGATTGTCGGCACTTCGGTACGGAGCGTGACCCGGGCCTCGGCCCGATGTCCGTGCCCCCTGCGCAGTGAGCCGGAGCCCACCCCGCGACGCCGCCCACCGCGCGCGCCGGTAGGATTCGTGCGTACCGGCCGCACACCCAAGGGATGACATGACCGACGCACCCGCCAGCCAGACCCTCGACACCGTTGAGGACGCCACCGCAACTCCCGACCAGGAGATGCCTTTCGCGGAACTGGGACTCAAGCCTGATGAGTACGACCGCATCGTGGAGCTGCTGGGCCGCCGTCCCACCGCTGCCGAGCTGGCGATGTACTCCGTGATGTGGTCGGAGCACTGCTCGTACAAGTCATCCAAGGTGCACCTGAAGCAGTTCGGCGAGAAGACCACGCCGGAGATGAAGGAACGCCTCATGGTCGGCATGGGCGAGAACGCCGGCGTCGTGGACATTGGCGACAACTGGGCGGTCACCTTCAAGGTTGAGTCGCACAACCACCCCTCGTATGTGGAGCCGCACCAGGGCGCCGCAACCGGCGTGGGCGGCATCGTGCGCGACATTCTGGCGATGGGTGCCCGTCCCGTGGCCGCGATGGACGAGCTGCGCTTTGGCGACATCGACCACCCCGACACTTCGCGCGTCGTGCACGGCGTGGTGAGCGGCGTGGGCTCGTACGGCAACTCGCTGGGCCTGCCCAACATCGGCGGCGGCTCCATCTTTGATCCCTCGTTCCAGGGAAACCCCCTGGTGAATGCGCTGTGCGTGGGTGTCATGAAGCACGAGGACATCCACCTCGCTTCCGCACATGGCCCCGGCAACAAGGTCGTGCTGTTCGGTGCACGCACGGGTGGCGACGGCATCGGTGGCGCGTCGATCTTGGCCTCCGAGACGTTCGAGGACGGCGTTCCCGCGAAGCGCCCCTCTGTCCAGGTGGGCGACCCGTTCATGGAGAAGGTGCTCATCGAGTGCTGCCTTGAGCTCTTCCACGCGGACGTGGTCGAGGGTATTCAGGACCTTGGCGCCGCGGGCATCTCGTGCGCGACCTCGGAGCTCGCGAGCAACGGCACCGGCGGCATGCACGTGTGGCTTGACGATGTCCTGCTGCGCGACCCCACCCTGAACGCCGGCGAGATCCTCATGTCGGAGTCGCAGGAGCGCATGATGGCGGTCGTGACGCCGGACAAGCTCGAGGCGTTTATGGCCATCACGTCGAAGTGGGACGTCGAGTCGTCGGTCGTTGGCGAGGTCAACGACTCCGGTCGCCTGACCATCGACCACCACGGTGTGCGCATCGTCGACGTTGACCCCCGCACGGTGGCCCACGAGGGCCCCACCTACGACCGGCCTTACGCGCGCCCCGCGTGGATGGACGGGCTTCAGGCCGATGCTTTTGCGGCAGATCTCCCGGCCGACGGTGATGCGTTGCGCGCCTCGGTTCTCGAGCTGCTGACCTCGCCGAACATGGCGGACCGTTCGTGGATCACCAACCAGTACGACCGCTACGTGCAGGGCAACACCGCGATGGCCCGCCCCGATGGCGTGGGCGTGGTGCGCGTGGACGAGGAGACTGGCCGTGGCGTCGCGATTGCGACGCGGTCCAACGACTTGTTCACCAAGCTCGACCCCTACGAGGGTGCGCGCCAGTCCGTCGTCGCGGCGTACCGCGCGGTGGCTGTGGCAGGTGCGACCCCGACCGCAATCACCGACGGACTGAACTTCGGTTCTCCCGAGGACCCCGACGCCATGTGGCAGTTCGTCGAGGCCATCCGTGGTCTCGCCGACGTCTGCAAGGAACTCGGCGTTCCCGTCACCGGCGGCAACGTGTCGCTGTACAACGGCACCGGTGAGCCCGGACGCATCGACTCGTCGATCAACCCGACCGCAATCGTCGGCATGCTCGGCATCTTCGATGATGTGGAGCGCGTGACGCCTGCAGGCTGGCGCCAGGACGGGCTGATTCTGTACGTGCTTGGCTCGACCGACGCGGACCTGAACGGCTCGCGCTACGCGCAGGTCCAAGGCCACTTGGGTGGGCTGCCGCCGGCTGTCGACATCGAGGCGGAGAAGACCCTCGCCGAGGTCATGGTGGCCGCGTCGCGCGACGGCCTGGCCGACGCTGCCCGCGAGATCGGCGACGGCGGCCTGGCTGCCGCGCTGGCTCAGGCTTCGCTGCGTTACGGCGTTGGTGCCCGCGTGGTGCTCGACGAGCTGTGCGAGCGTGACGGCGTGACTCCCGCCCAGGCGTTGTTTTCCGAGACCCAGGGCCGCGTGCTCGTCGGGATCATCCGCGAGGACGAGCCTCGCTTCACCGCGATGCTCGAGGCCCGCGGCGTTCCCGCCGTGCGCATCGGCTACACAGTGCCTGAGGAGTCCATCGAGGTCCAGGGTCAGTTTGACCTGCCATTGGCGGAACTGCGCGAGGCCTGGGAGGCGCCGCTTCCCAAGCGCTTCGCTTAAGGCGCGCCGGGGCTACGCGCCCGTCTCGAGCTCACCGCGTGAAGGAACTGCGGTGAGCGGATCAGGTCCTGGTGACCCCGCATGCACCGGCCAACCTGATCCGTGTGGCCGCGAGTTCTTGACGGGCAACATGTGCCACCCTGGTGCTATGCCTGCTCGACGTCGGATCAAGCCAGAGGTCGGACGCGCCGCCGTGCGCAATTGGAGCGCGTCGCATAGAGAACGCGACCTCCATGCGCCGGCCGCCGCGACCGCACAGGACGCTCAGCCCAAGGTTGACCGCGCAACGGTCGCGACCGCGGTCCGCTACTCGCTCGAAGAACTTACAGCTCGCGCGCCTGGCAACTCCGTCGAGGTGCGCGTGCCGCCATTCGGGGCCACCCAGTGCATCGAAGGCGCGACGCACAGGCGCGGTACGCCGCCCGCGGTGGTCGAGGTGAAGCCTGAGGTGTGGCTCAGTTTGGTGACGGGTGCAGTCACGTGGGCCGATGCCGTGGCCGCCGGCGATGTCGACGCGTCAGGGGAGCGCTCGGACCTTTCTGCTCTCCTTCCGCTGGACTGAATGCGCCGGCAACGCCTGACCAGTTGTCAGCGTGCACCCTGGAAATGTCACGATTCGGTGACATCCGCCCCGCATAAGTAGACAGTCCCGCGAAACGCTCCGTAGGTTAAATGTAAGCGTTTGCGTAAACGGTGTACGGACCTGCAAGCGGACGCCGCCGTGACCCCGGCTTCGGAGTTACGGCCCAGCTCAATGAGGAGAAGGGGTGCTACGGCATGAAACGCACAATGATTGGAACGGTGGCCGCACTGACGGCTGCCGGACTCGTCCTGGCGGGCTGTTCGAGTGATGGCTCTGACGAGGAGTCGACCTCAGCCGCGACGGACGATGCGATGGAGAGCGAAGACACCGGCGGCGAGATGGCTGCTGGATGCGAGGACTTCGCTGACTACGGCACCTTCGACGGCGGTGAGGTTGAGCTTTACGGCACGATCTCCGGTGTCGAGGCCGAACAACTGACCGAGTCGATCGTGCCGTTCGAGGACTGCACCGGCATCGACGTGACCTACAACGGTTCCGACGAGTTCGAGACTGAAATCAACGTTCGCGTCGAGGGCGGTAACCCGCCTGACCTCGCGATCATCCCCCAGCCTGGACTGCTCCAGCGCGTGGTCGGTACGGGCGCCGTGGTTGCTGCTCCTGATGCCGTGTCCGCAAACGTGGATGAGTTCTGGTCTGAGGACTGGAAGAACTACGGAACGGTCGGTACGACTTTCTACGCAGCTCCGCTGATGGCTTCGGTCAAGGGCTGGGTCTGGTACTCGCCAAGTGAGTTCGAAGAGAACGGCTACGAAGTCCCGACCACCTGGGACGAGATGATGACTCTCACCCAGACCATGGCTGACAACGGTGGCTCCGGCGACGCGTACAAGCCTTGGTGCATCGGCTTCGAGTCTGGAACGGCGACCGGTTGGGCTGGTACTGACTGGATCGAGGACCTCGTCCTTCGCCAGCAGGGCCCCGAGGCCTATGACCAGTGGGTCGCAGGCGACCTGACCTTCCAGTCTGACGAGATCACGCAGGCCTTCGAGTCCTTCGGTGAGATCGCTACGAACCCCGACTTCATCAACGGTGGTCTGGGTGACGCAGCA
The DNA here is from genome assembly GCF_000975035.1 of Demequina flava. Taxonomy (GTDB): domain Bacteria; phylum Actinomycetota; class Actinomycetes; order Actinomycetales; family Demequinaceae; genus Demequina; species Demequina flava. The sequence goes on from NZ_BBRA01000001.1 coordinate 1,334,889, forward strand.
TCGATCGTGGACACCTCCTTCCAGGAGGCCGGACTGCAGATTCTCGACAGCAACTGCTCGCTGCACCACCAGGCTTCGTTCTACGAGGCACAGTGGCCAGAGGGCACGACCGTTGCAGAGGACGGCGACATCTGGGCCTTCCTGACCCCGAACGTCAATGCTGATGATGGCTCTGCCGTCACCGGTGGTGGCGAGTTCGTCGCGGCGTTCAACGAGAACCCCGAGACGGCCGCGCTGCAGGCGTACCTGTCCTCGGACACCTGGGCCAACGAGCGCGTCTCTATTGGAGGCGTCATCTCGGCCAACAAGGGTCTCGACCCGGCCAACGCGTCCAGCCCCATCGGACAGGCCTCGATCGAGATTCTCCAGGGCGAGGACACGATCTTCCGCTTCGACGCATCGGACCTCATGCCAGCTGAAGTTGGCGCTTCGGCGTTCTGGACTGGTATGAACGACTATGTGAGCGGAACGGATCTGTCGACGGTGCTGTCGAACATCGACAACGCCTGGCCGTAAACCCGCATTGCTCAACCCGGTGGGGTCGCGCTAACCGCGTGGCCCCACCGGGCCCGCTTTACCCTCTGCGAGCTGAAAGGGGTCGACGATGCTGTCGACAGAGCACGGAGCGGTCAGTTCTCCGTTGAGAACAGCGACCGACCTGGGAACCGACTTCTGGGCTTCTCAGGGCCAGAACCTGCTGTTCGGGATGATCGCGATCATCGCCTTCATTGCGATCATCGCGATCGTGATGTTCGGCGCGGACCTCATCAAGGGACGCACCCGCGACAAGGTCCAACTCGTCGTGCTGGTGGCGCCCGTGCTGGTGCTGCTCGGCGTCGGCCTCGTCTACCCGGCGCTCGACACCACGTGGTTGTCGTTCAACGAGATCACCAACGAGCCCGACCCCGACACAGGCATCTTCACCACAACGATGCAGTTCGTCGGACTCGACAACTACCGCTTCGCGTTCTCAGACCCCTCGACCCTGCGCACCATCCTGAACACCTTTGTGTGGATGATCTTGGTGCCGCTGATGTCGACCGGCTTCGGTCTCGCCTACGCGGTCTTCATTGACCGCGCCAAGGGCGAAAAGGTACTCAAGTCGCTGGTGTTCATGCCCATGGCTATCTCGCTCGTGGGCGCCTCGGTTATCTGGGGCAACATCATGTACGACTACAACCAGGTCGGCGAGCAAACAGGAATGCTCAATGCCCTGCGTGAGCTCGTGGGCCTTGACCCGTACAACTTCCTGCGTGACGATCCGTGGAATACCTTCTGGCTGATCGTCATCCTGGTGTGGATCCAGACAGGATTCGCCATGGTGATCCTGTCCGCCGCGATCAAGGGCGTTCCTCAGGAAATGAACGAGGCGGCGTCCCTGGACGGCGCTAGCGCTTGGCAGCGCTTCTGGCGCATCACCGTGCCGTCCATCCGCAGCACGATCGTCGTGGTTCTCACAACGATCACGATCATGGCGTTGAAGGTCTACGACATTGTCCGCACCGTCACTCAGGGGCGAGACAACACCGACATCGTGGCCAACCGCATGTACGTCCTGAGCTTCGTGGAGGGCCGTGAGGCCCTGGGTGCCGCGCTCGCGGTCATCCTCTTCGTCTTCGTGATTCCGGTGGTCATCTACAACGTCAGATCCCTCAACAAGGTGAAGGAGGCCCGCTGATGAGTGTCACCATGCCTCCCCAGCATCCCGTCGACGACACGAAGCCGACGAAGGGCAAGAGCCTCACGCGCTCGGCCAAGGCGAAGAAGAACCTGACGAGTCCATGGGCAACGGCAGCGGCGATCATCATCGCTGTCGCCTGGACCATTCCGACGGTCGCACTGTTCATGACCTCGCTCATCCCGGGCGACCGCTATCGCACCGACGCGTGGTGGACGGTGATGGCCGATGGTGGTCTCACCTTCCAGAACTTCAACCAGGTGCTCTTCGACTCCTTTGGCGACAACTCCACGGCGCCGCCACTGATCGAATACGTCTTCAACTCGATCGTCGTGACGGTCCCGTCCGTGGTCTTCCCGGTGGTGCTGGGTCTGATGGCGGCCTACGCGTTCGCGTGGATTCCGTTCAAGGGCTCGAGCTTCCTGTTTGTGCTGATCTTCGCGCTCCAGGTGGTGCCACTGCAGTTGGCCCTCATTCCGCTGCTGCGCCTGTTGGGACCGGAGAACCTTGGACTGGCTGGAGAGTTCGGAGGCGTGTGGATTGCGCACACGATCTTCGCGCTACCGCTATCGGTCTTCCTGCTGCACAACTTTGTGTCGCATATTCCGCGCGAGGTCCTCGAGGCCGCCCGTGTGGACGGCGCGAGCCACACGCAGATGTTCTTCCGCATCATCATCCCGCTGTCGCTACCCGCGGTGGCGTCGCTGGCGATCTTCCAGTTCCTGTGGGTATGGAACGACCTGCTGGTCTCCGCCGTGTTCGGAAGCGCGGACACCTACCCGCTGACCTATCCGATCTCCAACCTGGCCGGTGACTATGGCCAGTACGCGTACCTGGTGCCGCCTGCGGCGTTCATCTCGATGATCATTCCGCTGATCGTGTTCTTCTCGCTGCAGCGCTACTTTGTCCGCGGCCTCCTGGCCGGATCCACGAAGGGTTGATCGCGACTCGTACACTGGTGCCGTGACCGAGCAGAACACTCCCGAACAGCCCCGCAACGTCGAGGACGCCAAGCACGATGCCGTGCCCGCCCAGTTCCGGCTGGCACCGCGCTTTGGCCGCGTCGTGGGCACGGGTGTGGTGCTCGGTCTCGTCATCGGTGTCGTGATCGCGCTGGTCCTGCCCAACACCACGGCCGTCGGCACGTTCACGGTCGCAATGCTGATCGGGGCGGGTTGCGCGATCCTGGGCGGAGTTCTCGGGGGCCTGGCCGCGGTGTGGCTTGACCGCTCCACGCCCAAGCGCCTCAAGGAGTCGCAGCGGGCCGATGCTTCAGACAGTGACGACTGACGCTCACCTGACGTAGGCCGCGCCACCCACGGTCCCCTCTCGTTCTTGGCGCGGCTAAGGGCAAACCCTGGCGCGCCGTGCGTCGCTGAGGCGACCCGGGCATCGGCCCCACTCCCATGCCTTTAATTGCGAAAACGTGCAATAAACGGAATGTTCCAACAAACCCCGAAGAATGGCTCGCGCACCGCGCTTGATTGTCGATTCTTCCAACCAAACAATGGCATCGTCCCTGGTGGAAGCCGCAACAAATAGCAGTCGAAACGTCACGATGTCTCATTTATGTCACGGAACTTGATCCTTAGCGTTGGGTGCTGGCTATAGTCACGCCAGCGCTCCTTCATTCGGGGGAGCGTCAGCACACATAGTCGTGTGACGGAGTTGTCACTCGGCGACCTTCCGAAAGGACCAATGATGATCCGAACCATGGGACGCAAGCGCGTTGTCGCTGCAGCCTCGATGGTCGCGGGCCTCTCGCTGATCGTGGCGGGCTGCTCCGACAGCGAAGGCGGCGACGACGAGATGAGCGCTGACCCGACAACCTCTGCTGACTCCACGGCCGGTGCCGCCGCAGGCGAGGGCGTCGCAACTGACCGCGAGCTCGTGGTCTGGGCTGGCGCGCAGACCCCGCTCAACCAGACCTTCAACCCGTTCGTGCCCGAGGTCCAGCACCTTGCACTCGGCGGTGTGTATGAGTCGCTCTTCTACTACAACAAGGCAGGCTCGGGGGAGCCGCTGCCCCTGCTGGGTGAGTCGTTCGAGTGGAACGCGGACGGCACGCAGCTCACGATCACGATCCGCGAGGGCGTCACCTGGAACGACGGCGAAGCCTTCACCACAGACGACGTGATCTACGCCTTCACGAACGACATTGCCGCACCGGACTACATCGCCAGCGCCGAGGCCACCGATGACACGACGGTCATCCTCAGCTTCGACGAGCCGCAGTACACCAACGAGCTGTCGCTCCTGGGCCTGACCTGGATGATCCCCGAGCACGTGTGGGCCAACCTCGACGAGGATCCGCTGTCGTTCCCCAACATCGAGCCGGTCGGCACCGGTCCGTACACGATCGCTTCGATCTCTGATGCGAACTACACCGGCGTCGCGAACCCCGACTACTGGGGCGGCGAGCCAAACCTGACGAACGTCCGCTACATCGGTATCGACGGCAACCAGTCCGCCGAGGACCTGCTGCGCACCGGCCAGATCGACTGGGTCGGCATGTTCGTGCCCGAGCCGCAAGGCATGGAGGACGCGGGCCTGGGCTACATCAACACCCCGCAGGACCCGACGGTGCTGTACACCTGCTCGAACGCCGACCTCGGTTGTGAGGGTGACCAGACCGACGTCGCAGTGCGTCAGGCGCTCAACCTCGCAATCGACCGCAGCGCGATCAAGGACAAGGCATTCGTCGGTCTGACCGGCACCGCCTCGCCCACGTTCGCGCTGCTGGGTCGTGACGACCAGTGGATCTCGCCTGATGTTTCTGCCGAGAGCCCCCAGTCGCCCGAGATCGAAGAAGCCCAGGCCATCCTCGAAGAGGCCGGCTACACCGCTGACGCGGACGGCTTCTACGGCAAGGACGGCGAGGCGATCGAAATGTCGCTGACCTCGGTCGACGGCTGGACGGACTACAACAACGCCGCCCAGCTCATCCAGGAGCAGGCCGCTGAGGCCGGCATCAAGGTGACCGCGTCCACCGTGTCGTGGAACGAGTTCGCTGACGGCCGTACCAACGGTGACTTCGAACTGATCATGGGTGGCGTCATCGGTACCTCGGTGCCCGACCCGTTCCAGATCTACAAGGACTGGTTCGGTGGCGACGCCACCACGCCAGCCGGCACCGCGCTCGAGCCCGGTGACTGGAACTTCTCGCGCTACTCCAACGAGACCGTTGACGAGCAGATCCAGGTCGCAGCATCGACCATCGACGAGGCCACGAAGATAGCCGCTTACGCCACCATCCAGGAAGAAATCACCCGGGACCTGCCCTACATCCCGATCGTGATCAACGCCACGCAGACCTTCTACAACCAGACCGACTACACCGGCTGGCCCACGGAAGACAACCTGTACGCGTTCCCGCCGGCTTGGGCTTCAGGCGGCGCCGGAGTTGTGCTGTCGAACCTCGGCGGCACCGAGTAACACCCCTGGAATGGAGAGGCGCCTGATGGACCGAACGCGCACCTGTGCGTGGCTGCAGACCTGGGAGGCCCGACTGTGAGATACGTCGGCCGACGACTGGTCATCTACGCAGTCACCCTCTGGGCGGCGATATCCCTGAACTTCTTTCTTCCGCGCATGTTGCCTGGCGACCCTGCCAGCATCCTGATCGCGAAGATGAGTCGCAACGGAGATGTCACCGAAGCGCAGTTGGAGTCCATTAGGCGCCTCTTCGGCAATCCCGAGGCGTCGCTGTGGCAGCAGTATCTCGACTACTGGGAGCAGCTGTTCAGCGGGGACCTCGGAACCTCGGTGTCGTTCTATCCGACACCGGTGACTGAGCTGATCGGATCCGCGCTGCCGTGGTCGATCGGCTTGGTGGGCGTCGCCACGATCATTTCCTTCACGATCGGAATCGGCGCCGGAATGTTCACCGGCTGGAAGCGTGGCACCTGGGTTGACCACGTGGTCCCCTCGACGACGCTCCTGCAATCGCTGCCCTACTTCTGGGTCGCGATGGTGCTCATCTACTTCTTCTCCGTGCAAAACCAGTGGTTCCCGATCATCGGCGGCTACAACGTATTCATGTTCAACGGCCCCGAATGGAGCTGGGAGTTTGTGGGGTCCGTGCTCTACCACGCGATCCTTCCGGCCATCACGATCGTCATCTCCTCGGTCGGCGGTTGGCTCCTCGGAATGCGCAACATGATGGTCTCCACCATGGGTGAGGACTACGTCACCACCGCGGAGGCGAAGGGCCTCAAGAAGCGCCGCATCATGACCACCTACGCAGCCCGCAACGCGATGCTTCCCTCGATCGCCGGGTTCGGCGTGGCGCTGGGCTTCGTGGTCGGTGGCTTCGTCGTGATGGAAACGGTGTTCTCCTATCCCGGTATTGGCAAGCTCATGATTACGGCCGTCCGCGCCAACGACTACGCACTCATGCAAGGGGTGTTCCTCGTCATCACTCTGACCGTGCTGGTGGCGATGTTCATCACCGACATGATCTACGGACTCATCGACCCGAGGGCGCGCCAGAATGTCTAATCCCGCAACCGAGGCTCCCACGCAGGACGTCGAGCCTGTCCAGACTCACAAGGTCACCAAGCCCAAGCGTCACGTCAATGGCAAGTTCGTCATTGGTGCCGTGATGCTCTCGCTGATCATCCTGTTCGCGATTCTGGGCCCCATGATCACGCAGTTCGACCCGCGGGACTCCGACAACCCCGTGCTGATCCCCCCGGATGCGACGCACTGGCTCGGCACCACGTCGCTTGGGTACGACATGTTCTCCCAGCTCGCGACGGGTGCACGCACCTCTTTGATGGTGGGTGTGGTCGCCGGTCTGATCGCCGTCGTGTTGTCCATCATGTTCGGAGTTGTCGCCGGCTACGTGGGTGGCGTGACCGACGAGGTCCTCACCCTCATCATCGGCGTCATGCTGGTCATCCCCGGCCTGCCGCTGACCATCGTCATCTCCTCGCTGGTGCCCGGTCGGTCCGGATTGCTCGTGGCGGTGATCCTCGGCATCACGGGGTGGGCGGGCGCCGCAGTGGTGCTCAGATCCCAAGCCCAGTCGCTGCGCAACCGCGATTACGTGTCCGCGTCGCGCATCGCCGGAGAGAACCCGTTCCGCGTCATCGGCGTGGAGATTCTCCCCAACCTGCTGCCGCTGCTGACCGGCCAGTTTCTGTTCGGCGTGATCTTCGCGATCCTCGGCGAGGCCGGACTGTCCTACCTGGGACTTGGCCCCACGGGGTCCATTTCCTGGGGCACCATCCTCAACGAGGCGCAGGCCGGCGGCGCCTTGACCCGCGGTGCGTGGTGGTGGTTCGTGCCACCGGGCCTGATGGTCGCGCTAGTGGGCTGTTCGCTCGCCCTGATCAACTTCGCAATCGACGAGGTCATCAACCCCAAGCTCCGCTCCGCACCGCTCGAGGCCCGCCGCTTGCGCAAGGCCAAGAAGGAACGGCGTGCGGAGAAGAAGGCAGCAAAGGTTGAACTCAAGAAGGAGGCGGCATCGTGACAGACAGCACAACGGCCGATGCCGTGGCTGACGGGGCAACCGAAGGCGACACCCGCGTGAGTGAGGCCGGGGACGCTGAGGCGACCCCAGCATCGGCCCTCCCCGAACCCGTGGTGACCGCCAGGAACGTCCACATCGAGTACGAAGTGGAACCCGTCGTGAAGGCCGTGCGCGGGGTCGATCTCACCATCTACCGCGGCGAGATCCTCGGCCTGGCAGGGGAGTCCGGCTGCGGCAAGACCACCCTCGCGTACGGGCTCAACCGGCTGCTCAAGGCGCCCGCGCTCATGACGGACGGCGGGGTGACGTTCCACGACCGTGAGGATGGCGACATCGACGTTCTCGCGCTCGATGGCGACGGGCTGCGCGCGTTCCGCTGGGACAAGATCTCGATGGTGTTCCAGGGTGCGATGAACTCGCTCAACCCGGTCATCAAGATCCGCAAGCAACTCTTCGACGTCTTCACCACGCACCGTCCCGGCATGGAGAAGCAAGCGATGGAGGAGCGCGCGCGGGAGTTGCTGACGATGGTCGGCGTCGATGCTGACCGCATCAACTCCTATCCGCACGAGCTCTCCGGCGGTATGCGTCAGCGCGTCATGATCGCGATGGCGCTGGCGTTGGAACCGCAACTGATGATCATGGACGAGCCCACGACCGCGCTGGATGTGGTCGTGCAACGAGAGATCATCCGCGAAATCATGCGGCTGCGAGAGATCTTCGGATTCGCTGTCATCTTCATCACCCACGACCTCCCCATGCTGCTCGAGATCTCCGACCGCGTGGCCGTGATGCTCGAGGGGCAGATCGTGGAGCGCGGGACTGCGGACGAGATCTATCACAACGCCCAGCACGACTACACGAAGCGCCTGCTCAGCTCGTTCCCGAGCCTGCGCGGCGAGCGCGGCGCGTTTGTGCGCGGCGGAGAGGACCAGTGATGTCTGAGGCGACTACTGACGCGACCACGGACAATGCCAGCTTGGAGTTTCGCAACGTCGTCAAGGAATACAAGGTGCGTGGCGCGCACCGCACCCTACGCGCCGTGAACGATGTGTCCTTCACGCTTGAGCCCGGCAAGACCATCGCGCTGGTGGGCGAGTCCGGATCGGGCAAGTCCACGATCGCGAAGACGATCCTCCAATTGGAGAAGCCGACCTCCGGCGAAGTCTTGATCGATGGCAAGCGGGTGCCTCGCTACGGCCGCGCGCTCAAGCGCTACCGCAAGGACGTGCAGATGGTCTTCCAAGACCCCTTCGCGTCGCTCAACCCGTTTCACACGATCGAGCACCACCTCGAGCGGCCCATCAGGCTGCACAACGCGGTTGCCGAGGGCCAGAGCGTGCACGAGCGGGTTGTCGAACTGCTCGAGCGCGTCAACCTCGCACCCGCAGAAGACATTGTGGGGCGCCGACCTCACGAACTCTCCGGCGGGCAGCGTCAGCGCGTCGCGATTGCGCGTGCCCTGGCTCCGGGAAGCCGATTCCTTATTGCTGACGAGCCCGTCTCGATGCTCGATGTGTCGATTCGCCTTGGCGTGCTGAATCTGTTGGCGCGACTGCAGCGTGAAGAGAACCTGGGTGTCCTCTACATCACCCACGACCTCGCGACCGCGCGGCACTTCTCCGACGAAATCATGGTGATGTACCGCGGCGATGTCGTGGAGCGAGGACCCTCGGATGAAGTCATCCTCAACCCCCAACACGACTACACCAAGACGCTGCTCTCGGCGGCGCCTGACCCCGACCGGCTTGGCCAGATGCGCGACGAGGTCCGCGCGTTATTGAGCCAGTCCGGCACCTAAAGACTCCCGCGGCCGATGCCCGTCGTTGAGAAGGGCGGCGGCGCATCGGCCGTGTGGGACACTACTCCTGTGAACCCCCGCTTCCCTCAGGAGGATCGCTGATGCCCCGCGGCGACGGCATGCTGACCCACGAGCTGGACCCCCAGGACAGAGGACCGCAGGATGCCTGCGGCGTCTTCGGCATCTACGCACCTGAAGAGGAAGTCTCCAAGCTCACATACTTCGGTCTCTATGCGCTTCAGCACCGCGGCCAAGAATCGGCGGGCATCGCCAGTTCTTCAGGCGACAAGATCCTGGTCTACAAGGACATGGGACTCGTCTCACAGGTCTTCGACGAGGGGTCGCTGTCCGCTCTGCGGGGCCACATCGCTGTAGGCCACGCGCGCTACTCGACCACCGGCGCCTCGACCTGGGCCAACGCCCAGCCCACGCTTGGACCCACCAAGCACGGAACCGTCGCACTTGGCCACAACGGTAACCTGACGAACACCCACACCTTGCTCGACCTCGTGACCGAGCGCCTGGGCGCTGACCGCCGCGCGTCGCTTGAGCACGGGGGCGCCACGGACACCGCGATCCTGACGGCCCTGCTGGGCTGGGACCGCTACGAGACCGTCACCGAGACCGCCCTCGAACTGCTGCCCCACGTTGAGGGTGCCTACTGCCTCGCCTTCATGGACGAGGAGACGCTGTATGCCGCGCGTGATCCGCAGGGCGTGCGACCGCTCGTGCTGGGGCGCGTGCCTTCCGGCGGCTGGGTGGTTGCCTCCGAGACTGCCGCGCTGGACATCGTCGGCGCCATCTTCGAGCGCGAGGTGGAGCCAGGCGAGTTCCTCACCATCGATGCGTCCGGCGTGCACTCGCGGCACTTCGCGAAGGCCAAGCCAAAGGGCTGCGTCTTCGAGTACGTCTACCTTGCACGCCCCGACACCCACATCAACGGACGGTCGCTTCAGGCCGCTCGCGTGGAGATGGGTCGCCAGCTTGCGCGCGAGGCGCCGGTCGAGGCGGACATGGTCATGCCGACCCCCGAGTCCGGCACCCCTGCCGCCGTGGGCTACGCGCAAGGCTCCGGGATCCCCTTTGGCCAGGGTCTCGTGAAGAACGCCTACGTGGGTCGCACGTTTATTCAGCCGTCCCAGACGTTGCGTCAGCTCGGTATTCGATTGAAGCTCAACCCTTTGCGCGAGCAGATCGAGGGCAAGCGCCTGGTCGTTGTCGACGACTCGATCGTGCGCGGCAACACTCAGCGCGCCGTCGTCGCAATGCTGCGCGAGTCCGGCGCGGCCGAGGTGCACCTGCGCATCTCCTCGCCGCCCATTCAGTGGCCATGCTTCTACGGCATCGACTTCCCCACGCGCGATGAGCTCATTGGTGTGCGGATGTCTGTCAACGAGATCCGCGACCACCTTGGCGCAGACTCGCTGTCCTACATTTCCGTCGAGGGCATGATCGCCGCGACCGAGCAGGCCGAGGAGCGTTTGTGCACCGCCTGCTTCACCGGCGAGTACCCCATCGAACCGCCTATTAACGCCAAGCACCTGCTGGTCAACCAGCCCGTGGAGGTTACTTCGTGACGCAGCCCAGCGAGCCCATCACTTACGCCGGCGCCGGAGTCGATACCGAGGCTGGCGACCGCGCGGTCGAGCTCATGAAGGACGCCATCGCACGCACGCACGGGCCTGAGGTTCTTGGCGGCGTGGGTGCGTTCGCGGGGCTGTTCGACGCGTCAGCGCTGAAGTCGTACGAGCGCCCGCTGCTCGCCTCCTCAACCGACGGCGTCGGCACCAAAATCGTGATTGCCCGCGCGCTGGACGTCCACGACACCATTGGCCAGGACCTGGTCGCCATGGTCGTCGACGACATCGTGGTGTGCGGCGCCAAGCCCCTCGTCATGACCGACTACATCGCGTGCGGCAAGGTGGTGCCTGAGCGCATCGCCGACATTGTGCGCGGGATCGCTGAGGGCTGCGAAATGGCCGGAACCGCGCTGGTCGGTGGCGAGACCGCCGAGCACCCGGGCGTGATGGACGCTGATGACTACGACGTCGCCGGCGCGGCCGTGGGCGTTGTCGAGGCCGATGCCGTCCTGGGTGCCGAGCGTGTGCAGTCCGGCGACGTCGTGGTCGCGATGGCATCGTCTGGACTGCACTCCAACGGATACTCGCTTGTGCGCCGCGTGGTGTCGCACGCCGGCTGGTCGCTCAACACGTCGATTGACGAGTTGGGCCGCACCGTGGGCGAAGAACTTCTCGAACCGACGCGCATCTACGCCCAGTTGTGTGTGGCGCTCGCCGAGTCCACCCCCGGCCTGCGCGCGTTCTCGCACGTCACCGGTGGGGGACTGGCTGCAAACGTGGCGCGTGTGCTGCCTCAGGGGCTTGCCGCGACCGTCGCTCGCGACGCCTGGGATCTGCCCGCGGTGTTCTCCGTGGTCCAGGGTGCCGGCTCCGTGCCATGGAACGACCTGGAGTCAACGCTCAACATGGGTGTTGGCATGGTCGCAGTGGTGTCGCCGGACGAGGCCGACGGCCTGATCGCCGCCTCCGCTGCCGCTGGTGTTCCCGCGTGGACGCTCGGAGAGATCGTGTCAGACGACGACCGCGCCATCAGCGCTGATGTCGTCCGCGGTGCCAAGGGTGTCGACGGCGGCGCCGTCTACCTCAGCGGCGCCTACAAGGCCTGAGCAGCCTTCGACGCCCGACGCTCATACGCTCCGCGCGGCTACTAGTCGCTCGGCGCTGCGCTACCGGTCTGCGGTATCACTTTCGCTCCGGGGCTTTGCGCGCACGAGCGACCCACCAGCCATGAACGGCAGGGTGAAGTACGCGAAAAGGACGGTAGAGCGGCGTATGAAGCAGGGGTGCGACTTTTAGCGCTCGTCCTCGGCCCAACGGTCGACGTACTCGTCTGACTCGTCAACGGGTGCAGGCTCGGGCGAGCGTCGAGGCGGCTCAGAGCCGCTGATCAACTCTCGCTCCAGGTCGCGTAGATCCGCGCCGTGGTTCGAGTACTTGAGCTGACGCGCGATCTTCGCGTCCTTAGCCTTCTGACGGCCACGCCCCATGAACGCCGTCCCTTCTACTCGTCGCGGGCACACGCCTAAGCGGGCCCGGCGTGCTGAGTCTTAAGCGGTACTTTACAACGGTTCTGCACCTCCTCGCGACCCCCTGGGCTAGGCACAATTCGGAAATCTTGCCCAAACCCGCGTCATAGAGGCTACGCGCGGCCCTCTCAATCTGTGAAAGCGGCTCGACGAGGGGTCGCCTACCGATCTGAGGGAACCGAATTATGACCACTGACACCATGCATGAGCCTGAGAAGTTGCTGACCCCAAGCGAGGTCGCTGCAATCTTCCGCGTTGACCCCAAGACGGTCACGCGTTGGGCCAAGGTGGGCAAGCTCTCGTCGATCCGCACCCTCGGTGGTCACCGACGCTTCCGCGAGGTCGAGGTTCAGGAACTCCTGGCAAAGGCCCAGGAGCAGGCAGTCTCTTAACCTGCGCGCTTCCGGACGCCCCACAGAGGGAGCGCCCAGAAGCCAGGCAGTAAGCCCCTAGCGGGCCTCGAGCACGTCGATCACGAAGACGAGCGTTGAGCCCGCGGGGATCGGTCCCATGTCCGCGAAGCCGTAGCCGGACTCGGGCGGCACCACGAGCAGCAGCTTGGAGCCCACGGGCTGACCGACGATGCCGTCGACCCAGCCATCAATGAGCGTGCCGTGGGCAATGGGGAACGTGATGGACTCGCCGCGGTCCCATGACGAGTCGAACTGCGCGCCATCCCACAGCCATCCGGTGTAGTGCACGGTGATGTGCTGACCCTCGACAACGGGCGCGCCGTCTCCGCCTTCGAGCACGACGACCGCGAGGCCCTCGCCCTGCTCAGCGCCGGCGAAGTCGACGGAAGGGGCGCCATTTGCGGCGCGAGTCACGGTGGGGTGCTGGGCAGTGCTCACAATTGCTCCTCAAGATTGGTGTCCGTCCAGCGTATGGGATCCGTGCGGCATCTCGGGCGTCAGTGCCACGGCGTACGCTGTCGATCATGACGAGGGCGACGTTGACGGTGGCGACTTACGAGACACCGGTGGGGGACTTGACCGTATTCGCGGATGCGGACGGAGCGGTGCATGCCGCAGGCATGGGGCCGATGCCCGAGGTCGCCCGTCAGCTGCCTTCAGCCAGCGCGGGGTTGGGCTGGGAAGTGGGGGAGCAGCCGGATATCGCCGATGCCGTGATTGCGTGGCTCGATGGCGATGCCGACGCGATCACGTCGGTTCCGGTGGTGTTGGAGGGCTCCGAGTTTCTTGTGGACGTGTGGACGCACTTGCGAGACGTCCCAGGCGGCGCGGTCGTGTCCTATGCGGAGCTCGCCGAGATGACGGGACGCCCGCGGGCTTCGCGCGCGGTCGGGACCGCTTGCGCACGCAACCGCGTCGGGATCTTTGTGCCCTGCCACCGCGTGGTCCAGGCTGGCGGCAAGCTGGGCTCGTATGGGTTTGGCGGCACCGGTATCAAGGCGCAGATGCTCCGGCTTGAGGGCGTCGAGGTCCGCGGCTCCGATGAGACTGCACGCCTCGTGGAGAACCCTGCCGTGTTCGAGCGCACCGCGTGACGGGGGTTTCGGAAGTCCCCTTGCGCAGTTGGCTTCCGTACTTCTTGGGGGTCTCGGCTGCGTGGGGCTGCAGCTTCCTCTTCATCGAGATCGCCTTGCGCGAGTTCGCGCCCACGCAGGTCGCCTTTGGGCGCGTGTTGTTCGGCGCGCTCACGCTGATCGTCATGGTCGTGGTGACAGGCAGCATCCCACGTCTGAGCTGGAAGAAGCTCGGAGCAATCGCGCTCGTCGCGGCGTTCATGTCGGCGATTCCACTCGTCTTGATCCCCGCCGCGCAGCAACACATCTCGTCAATCCTCGCGAGCCTGCTCAACGCGACAACGCCGTTGTGGACCGCACTGTTTGTCGCGCTTCTCATCCCCGCAGAGCGCGTCACGCGAATCCAACTCGTCGGCCTCGTCATGGGCGCCTTCGGCATCGCGATCCTGCTGGGCGCGTGGCGAGTAGACGACTTCCCACTCATGGGAGCCGCCCTCATGATGGGGGCGACGGCTTGCTACGGCATCGGGTCGACCCTGTCGCGCGTGCTCCTCAGCCGGGTACAAGACTCGCCCATGGCGCTGTCGAGCATGCAAATCACCGTGTCCGCGCTCATGCTGGCGCCTGTCGCACTGGCAACGCCGGCACCCAGCACGGACGCAATTGCCCTGAACTCGGTGTCCCTGTGGGCATTGATCGCGCTCGGCGTGACGGGCACGTCATTCGCCTACGTGTGGTTCTGGAAGGTCGTGAAGGCCGCTGGCGCCACCACTGCGGCGTCGGTGACGTACTGCGTTCCTGTCGTCGCGACCGCGCTCGGCGTGCTCGTTCTAGGAGAGCGCCTTCGTTGGTACGAGGTCGTGGGCGCCGGCGTAGTGTTCGCCGGCGTGTGGCTTGCGCAGCGCCGCCCGAAGCCGCGACCGGAGACCGTGCCCGAGATTAAGGGCTCTGCCGTCTAGGACGACCACGCCCAAAGGTGGGCCGCTTGCCAAGGGAAGCCAGCATCGGCCCTGATCCCCAGCATCGGCCCCCTAGACACAGCACAGCGGGCGCCCCGAAGAGGCGCCCGCTGCAGTGAAGACTTAGAACGAGTCCTTGATGCGCTCGATCGACGCGGTCGGGACAATGTCCTTGTTGCGCTTGATCTTGTAGCTGCCCCACCATCCAAAGAGGATGACGAAGAACAGCAGCACGCCGGCGACAATGAGCGCCGCGCCCCAGACGGGCATCGCGTTGGACAAGCCAGCGATCGCCGCAACGATCAGCACAAATGTGAGGAAGAAACCGAACACCGCGGCCACCAGCACGAATGCGGCACCAATGCCGAGTTCACGGGACTTCGCCTTGAACTCAACCTTGATGATCTCGGTCTCAGCCCGAATGGTCGCGATCCACTGGCCGGCGATTGCTCCCAGCAGCGTGTTGATCAGCGTCTTGCCGAAACCTGACCTGGACATGGGGCCTCCTTAAGCCGTTTCCCCTAGTGAACCGTCTATCGGCACTGGGATGCAAGCGCTTGAGGCTTGCGCGGGCAAAGCAAAAGGCCCCCGGTCTCCCGAGGGCCTCTTAAGTGGTGGCTCCGACCGGCGTCGATCCGGTGACCTTTCGATTTTCAGTCGAACGCTCTACCAACTGAGCTACAGAGCCTTGCGAACTTCCGCCCGCTAGCGAGAAAGCCCCTCTCCATATGAAAAGGGGCAATCGCACCGCGACCCTGACGGGACTTGAACCCGCGACCTCCGCCGTGACAGGGCGGCGCGCTAACCAACTGCGCTACAGGGCCTTGCGTCGGCCATCCGAAGAGGACCGACTAGTAGTGTAGACCATTTCTGATCCCACCTTGTACCCCCAACGGGATTCGAACCCGTGCTACCGCCGTGAAAGGGCGGCGTCCTAGGCCGCTAGACGATGGGGGCGCCGTCCGCGGCTCTCACGAGAGCCGTTGACCCGTCTATCTTACGGGGTAAATGGCAGTGCTCCAACCCAGCGGCGTGGGGAGGGGGTGTGTCGCGCTTGCTGCGCCACAATTGCGGCCATGGTGGAGATGTCAGATGAGGACTTCGAGACGGCCGTCGACGACGCTTTGGACGCGATTCCCGAGCAGCTGCTCGCGATGGTCGACAACGTCGTGGTGCTCATCGAGGCCGAACCCGAGGGCGGCGAGGACTTGCTGGGCCTGTACGACGGCGTCGCGCTGACCGACAGGGGAAGCGACTGGGGCATGGTCGATCTCCCTGACCGCATCTTCATCTACCGCGGTCCCACGCTGCGCCACTGTGACGACGCGGATCACGTGCGCGAGGAGGTCGCCATCACCGTGGTCCACGAGATCGCGCACCACTTTGGGATTGATGACGAGCGGCTTCATGCGCTCGGCTGGGGCTAGGGCCCGGACGGCCGCTATGCGGGCTCGTCGAGCACCCATCCCTGGCGCTGCAGGTCGAAGACGAACTTGTTGAGGACGGCGGTCGACTCTTCCTCGTTCTCGCACTGCTCGTAGGCCACCTGTGCGGGGCGATCGGGCTGCGCGGTGTCGGTGGACGTGACGACCACGGTCGCGCCGTTGTCCTCCACGTGAAAGACCTTGACCTGTGTGTCGTGGGACATGCTGAACGGCTCCATGGCACCAGCCTAGGTAACGTGAGGGGATGCGACAGAACATCAGCTCCGGCGGGCAGTGGGAGGACTCCCACGGTTACTCCCGCGCCGTGCGTGTGGGGTCCATGGTGATGGTCGCCGGCACTATTGCCGGTCCTGAGGCCCTCGATGAGGGTCCTGAGGGGCAGACGGCCGATGCTTTGGCCAGGATCGAGCGGGCGCTAGAGGAGGCGGGGGCGAGCCTTCACCACGTGGTCAGGACGGTGGTCTTTGTGGTCGATATTGAGCAAACGCCTGCGATTTCACGCGCGCACCGGCGGGCCTTTGGCGGGATTCTTCCTGTCTCGACCCTCGTTGAGGTGACGGCGCTCGCGGACCCGCGCGCGGTGGTGGAAATTCAGGCGGACGCGATCATCGCGTAGCGCTCTTGAAGCCACCCGGGCTCGACAGTAGGACATAGGCGCCCGATACGGCGGCTGTGCGGGCCCTCATGTCCCATTGTCGCGAGTGTTGACTGAACTGAGGGGTGGGGACTGGGGCGCGTGGGCGCTATGAGGCGTCCGGCGCTGCCGACCAGGCGCTTGAGGCCATCTCCTCGATGCTGTGAGCCATCTTCCACTCGATGTCATCGGCGGCCTTCTCGCCGCGCGCCACGATGCGGTCGGGGTCGCCGGGCCGGCGGTCCTTCACGATCGGCTCCAGGTCCGAGCCGGCAGCCTCAAGCAGCGAGCCCACGATCTCCTTGACCGAGGTGCCGTCGCCGGAACCCAGGTTGTAGACGGGCTCCAGCGGCCGGCCAGCGTCGAGCATCCTGGCCGCCGCGACGTGGGAGTGGGCGAGGTCCTGGACGTGGACGTAGTCGCGCACGCACGTGCCGTCGGGGGTGTCGTAATCGTCGCCGAAGACCAGCGGTGCCTGGCCGCCCTTGATGGCGCGGATGACCTTGGGGAACAGGTTGTGGGGTGAGGCGTCGTAGACCTCGTCCGTGCCGGAGCCGACGACATTGAAGTAGCGCAAGGAGGTCGCGCGGAGCGGGGCATCGGAGCCGGCCGTGGCGCGGACCTGGTCGCGGATCAGCCATTCGCCAATGAGCTTGGACTCGCCGTAGGGCGACTCGGGCGTGGTCGCCGTGCCCTCGGTGACGACCTCCGCGTCGGGGGTGCCGTAGACGCCTGCGGAAGACGAGAACACGAGCTGGGTGACGCCCGCCCCGGCCATCGCCTCGAGCAGGCACACGGTGCCCTCGACGTTCTGGCGGTAGGTGTGCAGCGGGTACTTCACGGACTCGCCCGCGTACTTGTAGCCAGCGCAGTGGATGACGCCGCGCACACCGTGCTCGCGCATCGCCGCCTCGACAGTTGCGGTGTCGAGGATCGAGGCCTGCACGAAGGGCACGCCCTCGGGGACAAAGGCCTCGAATCCGCTGGAGAGGTCATCCAGCACCACAGCATCGATCCCGCCATCGCGCAGCGCACGCACCACGTGGGCGCCGATGTATCCCGCGCCTCCAGTCACCATCCAGCTCACAGTTGCCTCATCTCGTCTCGGCAGTCGGCGAAGGGCCGATGTTCGGGTTCAGTGGGGTGCGCGGCTCAACGGTCGCGGCGGGCTCCCTCGGAGGGGACAACCGCGAAGATCGTCGGCTCACGCATTCCGGCTTCCGAAAGCCTAGCGCGCACGGCATCGGCAATCTGGTCTGCCTGCTCCAGTGGCACCAGCGCAATGGCGGAGCCGCCAAAGCCACCTCCGGTCATGCGGGCACCGATGGCCCCGGCCGCCACTGCGGTGTCGCACGCGGTGTCGATTTCGGGCACGGTGATTTCGAAATCGTCCCGCATGGAGGCCTGCGAGGCATCGAGGAGTTGCCCGATGCTGCGCGGCCCGTCCTTCTCGAGGGCCGCCACGGTTGCGAGCACCCGCTCGTTTTCGGTGACGACGTGCCGCACGCGTCGGAAGGCTTCCTCGTCGAGGAGCTCCTGGGCGCGGGGAAGGTCATCTGCGGTGATCTCTCGCAGGGATTCCACGTCGAGGATGCGGGCCCCTTCGGCGCACGAGCGGAAGCGGTCGCCGTAGCCGCCGGTGGCGTGCTCGTGATCGACGTTCGAGTTCATCACGAGAATGCCGAGGCCTTCTTCGCGCAAGTGCAGCGGGACGGCGCGTGCTTCCTCGGTGAGGCAGTCGAGAACTACGACGTGGTCCTCTTGCCCCAGCATCGACGCTGCTTGGTCGAGCAGTCCGGTGGGTGCGCCCACGGCGGTGTTCTCGGCCACACGCCCCAGGCGAGCGAGGGCAACGTCTCCCAGGTTCCAGTCCCACAGCTCGTTGAACGCGGCGCCGGCCGCGCACTCGAGGGCCGCGGAGGAACTCAGCCCCGCGCCCACCGGAACCCGCGAGTCGACCAGGATGTCCAAGCCGAACGCAGCGTCGATGGCGACCCCGGCATCGGCCGCAGCCCATGCCACACCCAAGACGTATGCGGACCAGCCGTCCATGGTGTCCGGGGACAGGGAGTCGAGGGATGCCACGACCTCGCCCTCGGCAAAGGTGGAACGCAAGTGGATTTCGCGGTCGTCGCGGCGGGCGACAGCGGCCTGCGTGCGGAAGTTGATCGCGAAGGGGAGAACAAAGCCTTTGTTGTAGTCAGTGTGCTCACCGATGAGGTTGACGCGCCCGGGAGCGGACCAGACGCCCTCGGGTGCGCGGCCGTACGCGGCGGTGAACTCTGAGGTGATGTCGGTCATCGGGGGCTCCAAGAAGAGGGGCGGAACGGCGCGCGGGTGAGGCACGCGTGCGGGGCGGGGGCGGCGGTGCGGGGGAGAAGAGCGCGCACCCGGAGATCACCGAGCGCACTCGGTGGTGTGACGCGCTGCATTGCGCTGTGCGGGTGAGGCACGTGAACTCCAGTTCTACCGCGGTGTCCTACTAGATGTGAACGTTACCATGCGCGGCCCAAGTCGGGTAGTACGCTCTACTGGGACCGGTCACAGGATAGCGTCGTTCCACTTTTCACAACCGTCCCGCTACAGTGTCAATCGCGAAAGGGGAACCTCAATGGCGAAGCAAGGACGCGGGCCGAGCATGCACGACGTTGCTGCGCGCGCTGGGGTCTCTCACCAGACCGTTTCGCGCGTGCTGAACAACCATCCGAGCCTCCGGCCCGCCACGCGCCAACGCGTTCTCGACGCCATCGAGGAGCTCGGATATCGCCGTAACCTCGCCGCCCGCGCACTTGTCACGGGACGCACCCAGACCATCGGCATGATCGGTCCGGCTACGGCGGAGATTGGCCCGCTGTCCACTCTGCACTCCATCGAGCTGGCGGCCCGCGATGCCGGAATGTCGACGCTGATGACCAGCGCCGCGCCGTCGCGCGAAGACATGGACCGCGCTGTTGACTTCCTGCTGGGGCGCGGCGTTGATGCGCTCGCGGTTGTCGCGCAGGAGGCGGTCGTGGGCGAGGAAAGTGCCGATCACGCCCTTGGCGTTCCGGTCGTCCACCTGCTGGCCGGTGACCGCGAGGTTGACCTCGCCGTGTCCATCGATCAGGAGCATGGTGTGCGCATGGTGCTGGACCACCTCCGGGAACTCGGGCACGCGCGCATCCAGCACGTGAGTGGGCCCATGACCTATGGCGAGGCGCGGGTGCGTAAGTCTGCGTACGAGGCCTTCGTGGGGTCGGACGTTGCGGGGGAACTTCCCGCGATCGAGGGTGACTGGACCGCGGACTCCGGCTACCAGGCCGGTCTCGAGATCGACGCCTCTGCCACCGCAGTCTTCTGCGCTAACGACCAGATGGCTCTTGGCCTGATCCACGCACTGAGCGACCGGGGGATTGCGGTTCCCGGCGACATGTCGGTCGTCGGATTCGATGACAACCCCGAGTCTCGGCACTCGCTACCACCGCTCACGACTGTGCGGCAGGACTTTGAAGCGGTAGGCCGCGTAGCCGTTGAGGCGATTGTGGCGCGGCTAGACGGTGCCACCGATTCCCCTGAGCTCATTGACCCCGAGCTCTTGGTGCGTTCCTCCACCGCGCCCGTCCGCAACTAGCGGACTCACCCACTCCGCGCGCCACGCGCTCCCTGCAAGCGGGCGGCAGGCCGGGAAAGTAGTGGGCACTTGAGGCATGCCTCGTGATACGCTCCTGTCAGATGTGAACGTGAACATAGAGTGGCCGCAACGAGGCGTGCCGCACGTTCCGCGCGAGAGGAGCGTTCGCTGTGAGTAGCAGTGTGGACATCGAAGCCATCGAGGAAGCCGTCTTGGGCCTCCGTCAGCGAGTGAGCAACCTCCACAGTGAGTTGACTCGCTATGACCTGGTAGCGTGGACGGCAGGAAATGTCTCGGGTCGCGTGCCCGGACACGATCTGTTCGTCATCAAGCCCTCGGGCGTCGGTTACGAGGATCTCAGTGCCGACGCCATGGTCGTATGCGACCTCGACGGCAACGTGATCCCGGGCACGCGTGGCTCGGAGCGGTCCCCCAGCTCGGACACGGCGGCGCACGCTTACGTGTACCGCCACATGGGGCACGTCGGCGGCGTCGTTCACACCCACTCCACGTACGCGACCGCATGGGCAGCGCGCAACGAACCCATTCCTTGCGTCATCACCGCGATGGCCGACGAGTTCGGCGGAGACATCCCCGTGGGCCCCTTCGCGATCATCGGCGATGACTCGATTGGCCGTGGAATCGTCGCGACACTTGCCGACCACCGCTCCCGTGCCGTTCTCATGGCCAACCACGGCGTCTTCACGATCGGCAAGGACGCGAAAGACGCGGTCAAGGCCGCCGTCATGTGTGAAGACGTGGCCCGCACCGTGCACATTGCCCGCCAGGGCGGTGACCTCGTCCCGATCGCACCGGACGCGATCGACTCACTCTTTGACCGCTATCAGAACGTCTACGGACAGCCCGGCAAGGTCGCCGGCGCAGAAGGAGCATCAGCATGACCACCTCGATCGTCCCCGACCTCGCTACCTACGAGGTGTGGTTCCTCACCGGAAGCCAAGAGCTGTACGGCGAGGAAGTCTTGGCCCAGGTGGCCCAGCAATCGCAGGAGGTTGTCGCTCACCTGGAGCAAGCATCGGCCGTCCCTGTGACCGTGACGTGGAAGCCGGTGCTCAAGGACCGCGCATCCATTGAGCAGGTCATGCTTGAGGCCAACGCCGCGGAAAATGTCGTTGGCGTCATCACGTGGATGCACACGTTCAGCCCCGCGAAGATGTGGATCGCTGGTCTGCAGGCGCTGACCAAGCCGCTGCTGCACCTACACACGCAGGCGAACGTCGAGCTGCCGTGGGACAAGATCGACTTCGACTTCATGAACCTCAACCAGGCTGCCCACGGCGACCGCGAGTACGCCTATATCGAGACGCGCCTGGACATTCCGCGCACCACGGTGGTGGGCCACGCCTCGCACGGCGCGGTTCAGGAGCGGGTGGGTGAGTGGTCTCGCGCTGCGGCGGGCCGCCTGGCCGCCAAGAACATGAAGGTCGCGCGCTTTGGCGACAACATGCGCTTCGTGGCCGTCACTGAGGGCGACAAGACCGAGGCCGAGGCCGTCTTCGGCGCCCAGGTCAACACGTGGGGCGTGAACGAGCTCGCGGCCAAGGTCGACGAGGTCACCGAAGCGCAGGTTGATGCGCTCATCGCCGAATACGTCGACCAGTACGACGTCGCAGCCGAACTCCTGCCCGATGGCGACCGCCACCAGAGTCTGCGCGATGCGGCCGCGATCGAGGCTGGCCTGCGCGCGTTCCTGGTCGAGGGCGGCTTCCACGCGTTCACCGACAGCTTTGAGGACCTCGGCGGGCTCAAGCAACTTCCGGGCCTCGCGGTCCAGCGCCTCATGGCCGACGGTTACGGCTTTGGCGCGGAGGGCGACTGGAAGACCGCGATGCTCGTGCGCATCGCCGCAGTGATGGGTGCGGGCCGCCCCGGGGGTGCGAGCCTCATGGAGGATTACACCTACCACCTGGTCGAGGGCGAGGAATTGTCGCTCGGCGCCCACATGCTCGAGGTGAGCCCGTCGCTCACTTCTTCGCGCCCGCGCCTTGAGGTGCACCCGCTGGGCATTGGCGGCAAGGAGGATCCGGCGCGCCTGGTCTTTACGGCCGATGCCGGGCCAGCCATGGTCGTCGCGCTGTCCGACATGCGCGATCGCTTCCGCATGGTCGCCGCTGACGTGGAGCGCGTGGACCTGCCCGCGCCCATGCCCAAGCTTCCGGTGGGCCACGCGGTGTGGCGTTCCAAGCCTGACTTCCGCACCGCGACGACCGCCTGGATGGCGGCGGGCGGTGCACACCACACGGTGATGTCATCTCAGACGTCGATGACCACGTGGCGCGACTTTGCGCGCATGACGGGCGTGGAGCTGGTGTCGATTGACGAGTCCACGACGATTGACTCGGTCGAGCGTGACTTGGCGCTCGGTGGCGTGTTCTGGCGCGGCCGCTGACCTGACGTTTCGCTGTGACGAAGTGCTGGTAGATTGCACTTTGGCCGCTTCCTGGTATGCGGGGAGAGGGCCGATGCTGTGGTGATCTTCCGGCACTTTGTTGCGTTTGTGGGGGCACAGCGTGAGCCGAGTGGGACTGTCAACGGGGGCCGCTGCCGCGAGCTGTTACCGAGCCGTTATCGCACTGTGACCCATTCCGGTTGACATGTGATGTGAACGTGAACATACTGAACTCACCACGACGGTTCGTAACGATGCGGACCGTGTCTCGAGGAGGAGAACATGGTGAAGAAGTTCCTAGTCGGCGTTGCGTCGGCAGGTATGGCCCTCACGCTGGCTGCATGCTCCGGCGGTGGCGCCGGCGAAAGCACTGACGAGACTTCCGCAGCTGCTACCGGTGGCTCAGAGCCGGTCGTCGAAGGTGGCCTCGTGGGCGTTGCAATGCCCACCCAGACCTCAGAGCGCTGGATCGCTGACGGCGACGCCGTGCAGAGCGGTCTCGAAGAGCTCGGCTACGAAGTTGACCTGCAGTTCGCAAACGACGACATCCCCACCCAGGCCAACCAGATCGACCAGATGATCACCAACGGTGCCGAGGCACTGATCATCGCCTCGATCGACGGCACCGCGCTGGCATCGCAGCTCGAAGCTGCCGCCGCCGCAGACATCCCCGTCATTGCCTATGACCGCCTGATCCGTGACTCGGAGAACGTCGACTTCTACGTGACCTTCGACAACTACAACGTGGGTGTCCAGCAGGCCACCTCGCTGCTGGTGGGTCTGGGTCTGCTCAACCAGGACGGTTCCGAGGGCGACGCCGCCGGTCCGTTCAACGTTGAGCTGTTCGCCGGTTCGCTGGACGACAACAACGCTCACTTCTTCTGGCAGGGCGCAATTGACACCCTCCAGCCCTACCTGGACGACGAGACCATCACGGTTCCTTCGGGCCAGACCGACATCGAGCAGACCAACACCCTGCGCTGGCAGCAGGAAACTGCGCAGAAGCGCATGGAGGACCTGCTCACGTCCACCTACACCGGATCCGACCTTGAGCTCCACGGTGTGCTGTCGCCTTACGACGGCATCTCGCGCGGCATCATCACCGCCCTGCAGAACGCCGGTTACGGCCCCAGCATCGCTGACGGCCTGCCCGTCGTGACTGGTCAGGACGCTGAGATCGCATCTGTGAAGCTGATCGCTGACGACATCCAGTCCGCCACGATCTTCAAGGACACCCGCAAGCTGGCCGCACAGGCCATCACCGCCACCGACGACTACCTCTCCGGAGGCGAGCCTGAGGCGAACGACACCGAGACCTACGACAACGGCGTGAAGGTCGTTCCCTCGTACCTGCTCGAGTCGGACATCGTCTACGCGGACAACATCCAGTCCCTCTTGGTCGACTCCGGCTACTGGACCGCTGAAGAGGTCGAGGCAGGCGTCGCGGAGTAACCTCCCCGAACACTGACTCATCAGATGCGTGGCGCCAGCCACTGCGCGCTGGCGCCACGCATTGACCCTCGCACCGGCCCTGGAGAGGAACGATGGCTACGAACATTCTGGAGATGCGCGACATCTCCAAGGAATTCCCGGGAGTGAAAGCGCTCTCGGACGTGAATCTCACAGTCCGCGAAGGCGAGATTCACGCGATCTGCGGCGAGAACGGCGCAGGAAAATCCACGCTGATGAAGGTTCTGTCGGGCGTCTACCCGCACGGCACCTATACCGGCGACATCTACTTTGACGGCGCGGAAGCGCGCTACGGGTCGATCAACGACTCGGAAGACGCGGGCGTGGTGATCATTCACCAGGAGCTCGCGCTGGTTCCCCACCTCACGGTTGCGGAGAACATCTTCCTCGGCAACGAGGTGCGCGGCCGTTTCGGTCTCATCGACTGGAACGAGGCCAACCACAAGGCCCAGGACCTGATGGACCGCGTCGGATTGCACGAAAACCCGGTGACCCCCGTGGGCCAGCTGGGTGTGGGCAAGCAACAGCTCATTGAGATCGCGAAGGCGCTGTCCAAGGATGTGCGCCTTCTCATTCTGGATGAGCCCACCGCAGCCCTCAACGACTCGGACTCCGAGCACCTTCTGCAGCTCCTGAAGGACCTGCAGAAGGAAGGCATCACCTCGATCATGATTTCCCACAAGCTGGGAGAGATCGAGTGGGTCGCTGACCGCACCACGATCATTCGCGATGGCCAGACCATCGAGACGATTGACATGTCGGAAGAGGACTCCACCCAGGACCGCATCATTCGCGGCATGGTGGGCCGAGACCTCGAGCACCGCTACCCGCCACGCATCGACCACGAGATTGGCGAGGAGCTCTTCCGCGTCGAGGACTGGACGGTTCACCACCCCACGCAGCCCGACCGCGTCATGGTCGACCACGCGCACTTCCACGTGAAGGCCGGCGAGGTCGTCGGAATCGCTGGACTGATGGGTGCGGGACGTACCGAACTTGCGATGAGCATCTTTGGGCGCACCTACGGCCGTGGCACTACGGGACGCGTGTACAAGCGCGGCGAAGAGATCCAGACCCGGTCAGTATCCGAGGCCATCGACAACGGCATCGCGTATGCGACCGAGGACCGCAAGAAGTACGGCCTCAACCTGATCGACAACATCAGCCGCAACATCTCGGCGGCAGCCCTCAAGAAGCTGTCCAGCCGCGGATTCATCAACGGTCACGAAGAACTCAGCGTGGCCGAGGCGTACCGCAACAACATGAACATCAAGACTCCGTCAGTACTCCAGCTCGCCGGCAACCTCTCAGGAGGAAACCAGCAGAAGGTCGTGCTGTCGAAGTGGATGTACACCGATGCGGACGTGATGATCCTCGACGAGCCCACACGCGGTATCGACGTCGGTGCAAAGTACGAGATCTACACGATCGTCAATGACCTGGCTGCCCAGGGCAAGGGCGTGGTCGTCATCTCGTCCGAACTTCCCGAGCTGCTGGGAACCTGCGATCGCATCTACACCCTGGCCTTCGGCCGCATCACGGGCTGCCTCGATGTCTCCGAGGCCACACCAGAGGCCCTGATGACTCTCATGACTCAAGACAAGGAAACGGCGTCTGACAACGACGCGGACGCCAAGGAGACCGACCGATGACTGGAATCGCCAATGTGCGCGAATTGATGACGCGCAACCTTCGTCAAAGCGGCATTTTCGTCGCCTTCATCGCGATCGTGGCGCTGTTCGCGATCCTGACTGATGGCGTGTTGCTGAGCCCGACCAACCTGACGAACATCGTCCTGCAGTACTCCTACATCCTGGTCCTCGCGATCGGCATGGTCATCGTGATTATCGGCGGGCACATCGACCTGTCGGTCGGATCGGTGGCCGCGCTTGCGGGAGCAGTGTCCGCGGTCCTTGTCATCAAGGAAGGCATGCCCTGGTGGGTCGGCGTCATCGCCGGAATCCTGGTGGGAGTCCTGGCCGGTGCGTGGCAGGGATTCTGGGTGGCCTTCGTTGGCATCCCGGCGTTCATTACGACCCTGGCCGGCATGTTGCTGTTCCGGGGTCTCACGTTCCGCGTGTTGGACAATATCTCGCTGTCGCCGTTCCCCTCGGAGTACTCAAAGATCGCCACCGGCTTCCAAAATGGATTGCTTGGCGGTGACGGGTTCGACGTCTTTACGCTCGTGGTCTTCGGCGTGGCCGTTGCCGCGTACTTCGTGCAGCAGTTCCGTGCCCGCAAGGCGGCGATTGCCTACAAGCAGACCGTGGGAGCCTTCCCGCTGTTCCTGCTGAAACTCATCGCCGTCGCCGCAGTGGTGATGTGGTTCGCATGGCAGCTCGCCAACTACCGCGGTCTGCCCAACGTGCTGATCATCCTTGCGATCCTGATCATCGTCTACACGATCGTGACCACGCGCACCGTCTTCGGTCGCCACGTCTACGCGATCGGTGGAAACCTGACCGCTGCGACGCTGTCGGGTGTGAAGGTCAAGTGGGTCAACTTCGGCATCATGCTCAACATGGGCCTCCTCGCCGGTGTGGCAGGTGTGATCTTCTCCTCCCGTACCAACGGCGCTCAGCCCGCGGCCGGAAACCTCTTCGAGCTCGACGCGATTGCCGCATCGTTCATCGGTGGTGCTGCCGTGACCGGTGGTGTGGGTCGTGTGACCGGCGCCATCGTCGGTGGTCTGATCATGGCCGTGATGTCCAACGGCATGCAGCTCATGGGCGTGGAGCAGTCGATCCAGCAGGTTGTGAAGGGCCTGGTGCTTCTGCTCGCTGTCGCCTTCGACGTGTGGAACAAGAAGCGCGCTGGCGGTCGCTAGGACGCGACTGCGCATAGAGATGGGCCGATGCCGGGGTGACCTGGCGTCGGCCCATTTCGTTGTGTGCGGGCGCCTTTCGAGGCGCGGCCCGTGGTGGGCTGGTGTGAGCTAAGCCTTGGGCTTGTACTCGTCCTCGCCTGCTTCGGTGGCGTCGTCGGAGTCGCTCACCGTTGTCGACTCTGCAGCGGCGGCTTCTTCTGCGGCGACTTCCGCGGCTTCGCGCTCGTCCTTGGCCTTCTTGTCCTTGTAGACCTGCCGGCCAAAGTAACTCACGGCAATGGCGCCAGCCACCCACAGGAACGCGGTGGCCCAGGGAGTGGACTCGGACGTTTCTTGGGCGGCGGCCAGCAGCTCTGCGGGGATCATCTCTCTAGTGTCTCGCACCTGGCACGGCTGGTTGTCTGCCTCGCCGCACACGAGGGTGCACAGATGTCACTCGGGAGGTCGGGCACGACGGCCGTCGTGTACATGAGCTGCCTCGTGAGGGCTGGTGGGGGCCTCGCGTGGACATGAGGTGCCTAGTTCGAGGGGGCGGGGTGGCCCGGATAGCCCGAAGCCGCACAGCAACAGAACGGCACACAACGCCTGCAGCTGTACGGCTTCGGTTAAGCAAACCGTACCGCGACCTCTAGCATGGGGGCCAGGATTTCCGCCCTGGTATCGAAAGGTTGTGATTGCTCGTGCCGATCGCTGACGAACTCATCGAGAACAACAAGGCCTACGCCGCTCACTACGCCCCGGACCGGCCGCTTCCGCCCCGCCGCCAACTCGCCGTCGTGGCGTGCATGGACTCGCGCCTGGACGTCTTCGCGCTACTGGGTCTCGAGGTCGGTGACGCGCACATCATGCGTAACGCTGGCGGCGTGATCACCGATGATATGATCCGCTCGCTCGTGATCTCCCAGCGCAAGCTCGGCACGCGCGAGATCATCCTCATCCACCACACCGATTGCGGTGCACTGACCTTCACCGACGACGAGCTGCGCAACCAGCTCCTCGACGAGACCGGCATGAAGCC
>NZ_BBRA01000001.1:1363081-1466623 GCF_000975035.1 Demequina flava
GAGAGCGGCCGGGAAGAAGTGTGACCCACCCCGGCGTTATCTTGGGTGGACACGCGGCCGCACTCGGCGGCCCAGGGAGGTGACCGACATGTCGTGGTGGAAGTTCTTCCAGGCGGTGCGTCGTGGCGAACACAAGGTGAGCGGCATGACGTGGTTCACGGCGATCGCGACCGTGATCTACACGATCTCGCCCATTGACCTCTTCCCAGAGTTGCTGTTCCCGATCATTGGCTTTGCCGACGACCTGGGCCTGTGGGGCGTCACCTTGATGCTGCTGAACCGCGAAAAGATGGAGTGGGAGCAGTCCTACGTGCGCGCTCCCGGCGTGGTCGACGTCGACTAACGGGAATACAAATGCGGCCCGCCGTGTCACCCTGAGCAACAGGAGGTGTCACCGATGACCGCATCGCAGACCGATTTTTCCAATCTCAAGGCAGTCTTCGTCAACTGCACGCTGAAGCCATCGCCGGAACTCAGCCACACGCAGGGCCTGATGGACAACTCGATTGCCATCATGGAGGCCCAGGGCGTGAGCGTGGACCTGATCCGCGCCGTCGACTATCAGATTGCTCCCGGCGTCTATCCGGACATGACGGAAGACGTTCCCGGTGGTAACCGCGACCGCGACGATTGGCCAGACCTCGCCAAGCGCATCCTTGACGCCGACATCCTGGTGATCGGAACGCCTATCTGGCTGGGGGAGCGGTCGTCTGTGGCGTCGCGCCTCATCGAGCGGCTGTACGGCTTAAGCGGTGAGAAGAACGACCGCGGCCAGTACCTCTACTACGGCCGCACCGCCGGAGTGATCACGACCGGTAACGAGGACGGCGCGAAGCACATCGCGATGAACACGCTGTACTCGCTTCAGCACCTTGGCTACGTTGTCCCGCCGCAGGCCGATGCCGCCTGGCTGGGCGAGATTGGTCCCGGTCCGTCCTACCTGGATGAGGACTCCGGCGGACCCGAGAGTGACTTCACGCGCCGCAACACCACCTTCATGACGTGGAACTTGATGCACACGGCCGCTTGGCTGAAGTCCGCCGGCGGGTTCCCGCAGGGCGGCAATTCAGGAGACGAGTGGGCGGACGGCAAGACCTTCGACCACCCCAACCCGGAGTATCGCTAGCGACCTGCCTGATAGAGCGCGTGTCGGGCCCCGCCAGTAGGGTGACGATATGGCTCAGTTCAACGTCGAGCGCCGGGGGGCGGTGAGGCTCGCGGGTGCGCCCGTGGATGTCACGCTGGACACTATCGGCGAGCGAGTAGGGCCTGCCATGGATCGCATTCATGCCCAGTTGACCCAGGCCGGCATCGACGTCCAGGGTGCTGGAGTGCTCCGCTACGCCGCAGTGTCACGCACGGAGCCCTTCGCGGTGGGGGTTGCGTTCGTTGTTCCGGCCGATGCCGCGGTTCCCGATCCCCTTCGCGTCACCGACACCCCGGTCGGGATGTATGCGGTGGCTCGCCAATACGGGGCGTATGCGTGGATCGGTGGGCTGACCCGCGAACTCATGGAGTGGGCCAGGAACCAGGGGCTCGACCTGGCGCGCAGCAATCATCACGGCCAGGACGTGTGGGAGTGCTGGTACGAGTCCTACACCGAGGCTCCCGTCGAGGGTCCTGAAGGTCTGGAGGGGCCGGTAGAGATCGCCATCAAGGTGGCGTGAAGCTCAGTTCCAGTCGCAGGTGCGCACTTGGTTGAGCAAGTGCGTGTGCGCTGCGACCTGGTCGGAGGCGATCGAACGCAATTCTCCGGGAGCTGCCATGCGGCTAAAGGTCAACGCCTGCGCAATCGACAGCATGAGGAGTCCTTCGAGGTGCAGCATGACGGTCGCGCCGCGCTCGCTTGCCTCGATCGCGCCCAGCGACTTGGCCACTCCGGGTGACGCCCGAGGGGTATCAACGGGCCCGTATCCGCGAGCCTCAAGCCACGTGGCCAGCGCCAAGTGCTGATGGTTGATGGACTCGGCGACAGAAGCGCACACAGCTTTCCCCGCCGGGTCGAGGTCCACGTCGCGCATGACACGCACGAGCCAGTCCAGAGTTTGCACGTGGTGCGCGACCGCATGGGATGCGTACGCGATGTCGCGGTGGCGCTGCGAGGTGCGGGCGATGGGTTGGGACTCTGCGGTCGAGAGGTACGGCATGGACATGGCTCCTCCGGGTGTGATGTAGATCACATTACGATCGAGATTCGCCTCACTTCTGTGACCACGGTCCCTTGTTGCGGGGTCTACGAGGGCGTTTCAATCTGCCCCCGCGGCTTGTGTTGCGCGATGGAGTGCGCGACTAGATTGGAGTCATGAGCGCTGTGATCGATCTGAACGCCGACCTTGGCGAGGGGTTTGGTCGCTGGGGCCTCACCGACGACGCCGGTCTGCTTGACGTCGTGACAAGCGCCAATGTTGCGTGCGGCTTCCACGCGGGTGACCCGGCGACGATGCGTCGCGTCTGTGAATGGGCCGTCGAGCGAGGCGTGACGATCGGTGCGCACGTGTCGTATCGCGACCTTGCCGGCTTCGGGCGCCGAGCCATGGACGTGCCACACGACGAGCTTGCGGCCGAGGTCGCCTACCAAATCGGTGCGCTCGAAGCGTTCGCGCGCGCGGCTGGCGGCTTAGTCGCCTACGTCAAGCCGCACGGTGCGCTGTACAACCGTGCGGTCCGCGACCCAGATCAGGCCTCGGCCATTGTCGAGGGCGTCGCGATGGCAGGGCTGCGCCCCGTTCTTGGGCTGCCGGGCTCTGAGCTCCTAGCCCGCGCCGCGGAGGCGGGGTGCACGCCCGTCACTGAGGCCTTCGCCGATCGCGCTTATTTGGCTGACGGGTCACTCGCACCGCGCTCGCGACCGGGAGCAGTATTGGAGCGGGCCGATGCCGTGGTCACCCGGGCAATCGACGTCGCCTTAGCCCGGGAGATTGCTGACATCGAAGGCGCGCCCGTCACCGTGACGGCGCAGTCGCTGTGTGTCCATGGCGATACCCCCGGTGCGGTGGAGATTGCTCGAGCGGTGCGCGCGGCGCTGGCCGATGCCCGAGTGCAGGTGAGGAGCTTCGTGTCATGAAGGCGCAGGTGAGGCCCTTGGGCTCGCGTGCCGTGATCGCAGAGGTCGACGACTCCGCGGTGGTACCCGATCTCGCGGAACGCCTACGCGATGCGCGTTCCGAAGGTGAGTTCGCCGCCGTCGAGATCGTGCCAGCGGCCCGCACAGTCATGGTCAGTGGCCTCGACCGCGCGGATCGCGAGACGGTGGCCTCCCTCGTGAGCTCGTGGGACCTGTCTGCGCATGAGGTCGCCACCGGCCCCATCGTGAACCTCGCGGTGGATTTCGACGGACCTGACCTGGCCGATGTTGCCTCGGTGTGGAACATGAGCGCTGCCGAAGCCGTCGACACGATCTCCTCCACTCATTTCGAGGTCGCGTTTTGCGGATTCGCCCCTGGATTCGCGTACCTGTCCGGGCTGGGCGAAGGCCGCGCCGTGCCTCGCCGCAGTGAGCCGCGCACCTCGGTCCCTGCTGGGTCCGTGGGGCTTGCTGGGCCGTACGCCGGCGTCTATCCGCGCTCCTCGCCCGGTGGCTGGCAGATTGTCGGAACCGTGCGGGACGCGGTGCTGTGGGATGTGGACCGCACCCCGCCCGCACTCCTCGAGCCCGGAACGCGGGTCAGGTTCGTCCCATGATCGAAGTTCTCGACCCTGGCGCTTTGCTCACCGTTCAAGACTCCGGACGGCATGGCTATGCGCACCTTGGGGTCTCGCCGTCGGGTGCGTGCGATCCGAGGGCCGCGCGCGTGGCAAACCTGCTGGTCGGCAACCGTGTGAGGGACGCAGTGCTCGAAACCACCCTCACAGGTGCCGTCCTCCGCGCCCACGAAGGCGCGGTCATCGCGGTGACGGGAGCTCAGGCGGATGTCTTCGTGGGCGACGTCCCTGCACCACGGGGCCGGCCAGTGCGACTCGGCGCGGGTCAGGTACTCGAGGTCGGCGCTGCCATCTCCGGCATGCGCAACTACATTGCGGTGCGCGGCGGCGTTGACGTGCCCGCGCACTTGGGAAGCCGGGCCACCGACACCCTTTCAGGGCTGGGTAGCGACCCCTTGCGGGCAGGCGACCGGCTCGAGATCGGTGCGTCCGCCGCAGCTGCTCAGGATCTCTTCGCGGGACCATTCGCGGAACCCGACCGCGTCCCGGGACCTCACGAACAGGTGACCCTCACGCTCGAACCCGGGCCTCGTGCCGACTGGATTCGAGATACAGGTGACCTGGAAACGCGAGTGTTCACAGCATCGGCCGACTCCAACCGCATTGGCCTGCGACTGACCGGCCCCGCACTGGCGTGGGCGCGCGAGGGAGAACTGGCGAGCGAGGGTTTGGTGGCTGGCGCGGTGCAGGTGCCGCCGGGCGGGCAGCCGGTGATTTTCCTCGCGGACCATCCCACGACAGGCGGGTATCCGGTCATGGGCGTGCTGGATGCAGCCTCGCTCTCGTTGGCCGCGCAGGTGCGGCCGGGTCAGCCAGTGGTGCTGGCCCTCGCTAGCTAGTACCCGCGCACTAGCGCGCCCCGCGGCCGCTTCGGCGCAAAAAAGTGCCGGGATCCGTATGGATCCCGGCACTTTTGTGCTCACTCTTCGTGAGGTCAGCGCTCCTCAGGCGGGAGGATGATCTCGTCGGTCGAGTGCTGCTCGTAGTCGGGCGTCTCGTCGCTAGGCGGCGTGTCATACGTGCGCAGTTTGTCGTGCTTGCGATGGCGCTCGGGATGCTTGGGGTTGTGTTCCGTGTAGCGCTGCTCAGGACCCAAATGCATCCACTTGGGCCAGCGCGTGCGCGCACCTTCGATGTCGATATCGGCGTCCGTGGATTCGAGCCCGTACTCACCGGAGATGGTGTCGCGCACCTGATCCATGAACTCGGCGCGGTTGGCCGCAAGGTAAAGCCGGTGCTCGCGCCTGAAGGCCTTCACTGTCGACAGACAGATACCGATCATCACCAGGGAGAACGGCAAGGCAGTAATGATGGCCGCGGTCTGTAGCGCAGACAATCCGCCAGACAGCAGCAGAGCGATCGCGACCAGTGCCGTGGTGCAGGCCCAGAAAATGCGGATCCACCGCTTGGGCGACTCGTCTCCACCCGTCGTGAGCATCGACAGCACCAGCGATCCGGAGTCGGAACTGGTGACGAAGAACACGGCAATCAACACGATTGCACCCAGGACAAGTGCCGTGGAGCCAGGCAGGGTCTCGAGCATGAGGAAGAGCGAACCGTTGTAATCGACCTCGCCATTGGGGCCCACGAGACCACCACCGCTGTAGAGCTCCTGATAGAGCGCGGTACCTCCCATGACGGAGAACCACAGGAACGTGATGACGGTAGGAACCAGCAGCACGCCCCACACAAATTCACGCACCGTGCGGCCCTTCGAGACGCGGGCGATGAAGACGCCGACGAACGGTGCCCAGGAGATCCACCAGCCCCAATAGAAGGTGGTCCAGGCTGCCTGCCACTGCTCGCCAGCCTCACCCTGGAAGGCCGAAACGTTAAAGCTCAGGCCCACAAACTCCTGGATGTACAGACCCATGGACTGTACGAACTCGCGCATCAGGAACTCAGTAGGACCGGCAAACAGGACGAACAGCAATAGGAACAAGGCAAGGGCCAAGTTGATGTTCGATAGCCACTTCATGCCGCGTTGCAAACCGGTCACGAGCGAGAAGATCGTGACGATCGTGATGGCGACAATGAGCCATATCTGCGTCGACGTCGAGGGCTCGGCAATGTCGACAGCTTCGAGCCCCGCGGAGATCTGCATGACTCCCAGGCCCAGCGAGGTGGCGACTCCGAAGAGGGTGCCGACCACTGCGGTGACATCGATGAGGTTGCCCCAGAACCCTTTGACTCGCTTGCCCAGCAGCGGCTCGAGTGCGTACCGAATCGACACCGGGCGGCCGCGGCGGTGGACCGCATACGCGATTCCAAGGCCAACCACGATGTAGATCGCCCACGCGTGGACGCCCCAGTGGAGGAATGTTTGAGCCATGGACTGTTGGGCCAAGTGCTCTGGAGTGCCGGTGACCCCGGGACGCGGATCCGCAAAGTGCGCGAGTGGCTCGGAGACGCCGTAGAACACCAACCCGATTCCCATGCCGGCGGCGAAAAGGAGAGCGAACCACGAGAACATCGAGAACTGCGGCTTGTCCGAGTCCTTGCCCAGCACGATGTTGCCGAAGCGGCTGAAGCCCATCACAAGAGCAAAGCCCACGAAGACCGCCGCGATGAGGACGTAGTACCAACCAAACGCGTTAATAATCGTGCTCTGGATCGCAGCAAATGCTGACTCGGCCAACTCAGGCGCGATGATCGCAAAGGCGACGAAGCTCAGGATGATGATCGCTGAGGGCCAGAAAACCCACGTGGCGAGACTCTTGCGTGACATTGGCTCACGAGATGGACTGTTCTCGGTGTGATCTACCGTCTTTTCAGACATGACCTGCGCACTCGGGGGGTTGGTCCGTGCGCTCGCCTCCTCTTAGATGCCCACGCTAGTGGACTGCGGCACTACCTGCTGATATTCGTGCCAGCATCCGGACCGAGCGCGCGCCACCGCGTGGCCAAAAACAGAACCGCAGCAAGGACCAAACCGGCAAGCAGGATCATGACAATCGTCACCACGATCGACGCATAGCCGTTTGCCGGGTCAAGGAAGAAGTACGGCACCCAGCCGTCAGTGGCTCCGCGGATCAGCGCCATCGCGATCCACGCGGCGGGGTACAGAAGCACCACCCACACCCGTGTGAAGGCAAGGCGCCGCCGCGGCCCCTCCACCAGCCAGTCAGCGGCGATGGCAACCGCGGACACCGCGTGAAGCGTGTAGTCCGCGATGGGGTTGTCGGGAGGCCCGGCTTCCGGGAACAGCAGGACCCAGTACACGATCGCCACGATCACGAGATACGTGGTCGCGGACAGCCGCAGCCACTCCACCCAGGCAGGGCGCTCGCGACCGGTGAAGCGGGCAGCAATGGCAAGCGTGGCCACGCCGATCAGATTGGTCTGGATCGTGAAGAAATTGAAGAAGTTCCACCACACGAAGTCGCCGTCGGCGAGCCCGTCTGCCATCAACCACCCGACGGCCCCCAGCATCGCGAGGGCGAGCACAATACGCGCTAAGGTCCACGTTCGGATGACGGTCACATCGGCCGAGCCTACTGGGCGCCGTCGGTGGCTGTGGGTCAGACGGTCTTAGCCCCGCTTGGTCTTGAGCGCGGTGGCGTTGAGAGTGCCGATGAGCTTGTCGAGTGCCGAGAAGGACAGCCGGCCCTCGGACACCAGCACGAGCGAGCGAATTGGCATGCCGGCCACGACTGCATCGAGCATTTCCGCCCACTCGCCGGCCTTCTCCTCGTCCATCGGCAGGGTCTTGCTCACCTGCTTCAAGAGAGCCTTGCGGACCTGGCGTCCCATGGCGGTCTGCTGCAGGTCCGTGACCGTGGAGTCGTAGTGGAAGGGGAACACCGCTGCTGGCTCGGGGATGGGGCGGCCCAGCAGTGCGGTGAACTCGGAGTCCGTGGCAATGGCCGAGGACGGTGCGGGCACCGGGGTGACGGTGTCATGGGAGGAGATCTGCACGGTCGAAGTCGCACGGATGTCCGTTGAGGACAGCCCCACGCGCACCTCGAACTCGCCTGCCTCGACAGCCCAATCGTGGGTGGCGACGTCCCACACGGCCCACGCGCGCTCGTTCAACTCGATCACGGCATCGGCCCTCTGTCCGGCTTCAAGGGTGACCTTTGCGTAGCCCTTGAGTTCCTGCTCGGGCCTGTGCAGGGTGGACTCGACGTCGTGAACGTATACCTGGACAACGGTGGAGCCGGGACGGTCGCCGGTGTTCGTGACAGGAACAGTCACGGTGCGGTCCTTGCCACGACCTGTGACCTTGGCGTCGCCGAGCTCGAAGGTCGTGTATCCCAGGCCGTAGCCGAACGCGAAGCGCGCGGGAACGCCAAAGGTGTCGTGGAAGCGGTAACCCACGTAGAGGTTCTCGCGGTACTGCACCTGGGTGTCGTGGATGCCGAAGTTGGCGTGAGCCGCGAGGTCGGTCGCCGCGACGGGGATCGACTCCGCGAGGCGTCCGCCGGGCTCAACATCGCCCACCAGGATGTCGGTGATCGCGCCACCGCCGGCCTGGCCGCCCAGGTATGCCTGGAGCAAGGCGTTGGAGGTGTCAGCCCAAGGCATCTCGACGGGTGCACCGCCCACGGAGACCACGACGACGCGGTCGTGGCGGGCGGTGAGCGCCTGCACCAGGCGGGTGTGTGCCGGCGGAATGTTCAGGTGATCGCGGTCGTAGCCCTCGGACTCGTAGGACATGGGCAGTCCCACCATGAGGACGACCGTGTCTGCGGACTCGGCTGCGGTGAGAGCCTCGGCGACCTGTGCGTCGGTGGCCTCTCCGGTCGTGGCGTCGTAGCCGGGAGCGTAGATGACCTCGCCGTCAGCGCCCAGGCGTTCAACGAGGGTGCCGCGCACGGTGTCCAGACGCGTGGGGTTCACGTTCGCGGACCCGCCGCCCTGGAAGCGGGGCTTGTCGGCGAACGCACCGATCAGCGCGACGCGACCCTTGGGGGCCAGCGGGAGGATGCCGTCGTTAGTGAGCAGCGTGGCGCCGGTGGCGGCGGCCTTGCGTGCCAACGCGTGGTGCGCGTCGTGAGCCGCGGCAACGTCGACAGACGGACGCGAGGCCCGCTCGGCTGCAACCTTGAGCGCCAAGGTGATCACGCGCGCGCAGGCAATGTCGAGGTCACCCTCGCTCAGGTCGCCCGACTCCACCGCAGCATCGGTCCGCTTGTCCCAGCTTCCGTGCGAGCCCGGCATTTCGAGGTCGAGCCCAGCGTGAACGCCGGCGGGGCGGTCGAAGGTCGCCATCCAGTCGGTCATGACGAGGCCGTCGAAGCCCCACTCGTCGCGCAGGATGTCCGTGAGGAGCTCGCGGTGCTCGCCGGCGTGGATGCCGTTGACGAGGTTGTACGCGCACATGATGGTCCACGGCTGAGCTTCCTTGACGGCGATCTCGAAGCCGGTGAGGTAGATCTCGCGCAGCGTCCGCTCGTCGACCACAGAGTCCGACGACATGCGGCGGTGCTCCTGGCTGTTGGCGGCGAAGTGCTTGAGGCATGCGCCCACGCCCTCGGACTGGATGCCGCGCACCAGCGCTGCGGCGGCCTTGCCGGACACGTAGGGGTCCTCGGAAAAGTACTCGAAGGAGCGACCGCCGGCGGGGTGGCGCTTGATGTTGAGGCCGGGGCCCAGGAGCACGCCCACCTCTTCGATGCGGCTCTCACGACCCAGTGCTGCGCCGACCTCTTCGAGCAGCGGCATGTCCCAGGTGGAGCCCAGGGCCGATGCGGTGGGGAAGCAGGTAGCGGGCACCGAATCCGCGACGCCGAGGTTGTCGGCGTCGCCAGCCTGCTTGCGAAGACCGTGCGGGCCGTCAGTGAGCATGAAGGAGGCGATGCCAGCGGAGTCGAGGGCTTCCGAGTTCCAGAAGTCCTTGCCGGAGATCAGGCGAATCTTCTCGGATCGGGGGAGGCGAGAGGTGATGTCGAGTGCCTGCTGGGTCACTCCGTGTGCGGTGTCGGTCATGGCTCCTCCTTGAGCTGTCGCACCCAGGTGGTGCGTGTGGTGTGCGTCTAGAGCACCACGATAAC
The DNA here is from genome assembly GCF_000975035.1 of Demequina flava. GTDB lineage: Bacteria > Actinomycetota > Actinomycetes > Actinomycetales > Demequinaceae > Demequina > Demequina flava. The sequence continues at coordinate 1,372,780 of NZ_BBRA01000001.1, forward strand.
AACAAAACCGAACGGTTGGAAACCCAAGGGGTGAGTGGGCTGGTAACAGGCACTTCACACCAGCCCTCAGACGCGCTACGGTGAGCAAACGAACGACACGGGGTGCCCGCGAGGGCTGAGAACACACCCGATGAACCTGATCTAGCTCGTACTAGCGAAGGGATGTCACGCATGACGCGTACGCCTGCAACCTTGCCCTTGTCCTCTGACGTGCTGGAGGCGGTGCGCGACGCCGTCCCGCTCATCCAGAGCCTCACCAACGCCGTGACCGTTGAACTGGTCGCCAACACCACCCTGTCGCTGGGGGCTACTCCCGCGATGGTCGACATTGTGGGGGAGGCCGGGCCGTTTGCCTCGGTGGCCTCCGCAGTCCACATCAACATCGGCACACCCCACGCCGAGCAGCGCGAAGCAATGCTGGAGGCGGCCGATGCTGCGGTTGCCTCAGGCACTCCGTGGGTCCTGGATCCGGTGGCGGTGGGGATGCTTCCCGTCCGCACCGCGCTCGCCTCCGAGCTGCTCAAGCGGCGCCCCACCATCATTCGTGGCAACGCGTCGGAGATCATCGCGCTCGCGGGCGTCGGTGCCGGAGGGCGTGGTGTGGATTCCGAAGACGACGTCGAGGACGCCGAGGTAGCCGCGCGCGAGCTTGCCCGGATCACCGGCGGAGCCGTCGCCGTGTCTGGGCCGGTGGACCTCATCGTCGACACCGACCGCACGGTACGGATCGCCGGCGGAAGCGTCTTGCTGACTCGGATCACGGGCGGCGGGTGCGCCCTCGGTGCCGTGATGGCAGCCTGCGTGGCAGTCCACCCCGATCCCTTCGAGGCAGCAGCCGCCGCGAGCGACATTTACGGCCAGGCGGCTGAGCGAGCCGCGGCCATGGCTGCCGGACCCGGCGACTTCCGCTCCCGGTTGATGGACTCGTTGGCCGGGCTGAGCGCCGCCGAACTGCGCGCGCAGGAGAGTGCCGCGTGAGGGGCCGCGCGCCACTCGATCTGTCCGTCTACCTCGTCACTGATGCCGCGCAGTCCGCTGACTGCGGGCGAGACATCGCCACAACCGTGCGCGAGGCCGTGGCCGGGGGAGTGACGACGGTCCAGATACGCCGCAAGGAGTCTTCCGCCCGTGCGCTGCTGGGCATGACCCGCTCGATCGCGGACGTGCTCCCGCCGCATGTGGCACTCATCATGAACGACCGCGTGGATGTGGCGCTCGCGGCTCTCGAGTCCGGGATCAAGATCGACGGCGTACACCTGGGTCAGCGGGACATGCCCCTCGACATCGCGCGCAAGACCGTGGGCGAGGGCATGGTGATCGGGGTCTCCGCATCGACCGAGCAGCAGATCAGCGCCGCGTGCCTGGGTGGGGCCGACTACATCGGAATCGGTGCGCTTCGTGAGACTTCCTCCAAGGACGATGCCCCGCCACCCCTTGGCACGTCGCGGGCCTGTGCGCTCGCCAGGCATTCGTCCGTGCCGACCGTCGCGATTGGCGGCGTGCGGGGTGACGACGTCTCCGACCTGCGCCGCGGCGGCTTTGCCGGAGCGGCGGTGGTGTCGTGGATCTGTGCGGCCCCTGACCCCCGCGCCGCCGCCTCGATGCTTGTGAACGTATGGGAGGCCGCAGCATGACCGGCATCCCGCGCATCCTGTCGATTGCCGGCACCGACCCCACCGGAGGCGCTGGCGTCCAGGCGGACCTCAAGTCCATCGCGGCCCACGGCGGCTACGGCATGGCAGTGGTCACCGCCCTGGTCGCGCAGAACACCCAGGGCGTGCGCGGCGTGCACGCACCCCCGGCCGAGTTTCTCGCCGCTCAACTCGACGCCGTCAGCGACGACGTCGAGATCGATGCGGTGAAGATCGGCATGCTGTTCGACTCCGATCTCATTGCCGTGGTGCGTGCTTGGCTTGAGAAGGTCAAGCCGCCTGTCGTGGTGCTCGATCCGGTGATGGTCGCCACCAGCGGCGACAGGCTGCTGACGGCCGATGCCGAGGATGCCCTGCGCTCCCTGCTCCCCCTGGCGGACCTGGTCACCCCGAACGTGCCTGAACTGGCCGTTCTCTTGGGTGAGCCGGTGGCGCAGGATTGGGACGGTGTCTTGGGGCAAGCCTCACGGTTGGCGTGCTCGGCGGGGGTGAGCGTGCTGGCCAAGGGTGGGCACCTGGCCGGCGACGACGTACGCGATGCGCTGGTACCGCCCTGCGAACTTGAGCCAATCGAGTTCTCGAGTCCGCGGGTCGACACCGCCGCCACGCACGGCACGGGCTGCTCGCTGTCGTCCGCGATCGCCACTCTCCGCGTGCGCACGGGGCGCTGGGACACCGCTGTCGCCGAGGCAAAGGCGTGGATGACGACGTCGCTCACCCATGCATCGGCCCTCCACGTCGGCAAGGGCCATGGGCCCATCTCTCACTTTGCTGAATTGTGGGAGCGGGCCGATGCTCGGGGTACCAATGCACCCGCCATCGCGCAGTCGTGGTGGGAGGAGACCCGCGAGATTCGCGAGCAGACTGACGCGCTGGATTTTGTGCAGCAGTTGGGCTCTGGGGAGCTCGATCTGGATGCCTTTGCCTGGTACGTCGCCCAGGATGCGATCTACTTACGCGACTATTCGCGAGTCCTGTCCGCCGCCGCGGCCCTGGCCCCGACCGCTCACGAGCAGGCGTTCTGGTCGCGCGGCGCCCACACCTGCATCGCCATCGAAATCGAGCTCCATGGCAGCTACTTGCCGCCCGCGGAGCTGTTCGACGCAGACCCGTCTGACGTGACGACCGCCTACACGGACCACCTTCTCGCGGCTGCGGCGCGCGGTGACTACGCGGTGCTGTGTGCGGCGATCTTGCCCTGCTATTGGGTCTATCACGACGTTGGTACACGGCTCGCGGCGCAGCGCACCCCGGACCATCCGTTTGGGGCGTGGCTCGACACGTACTCCGATGAGACGTTCGCTGAGGCGACGGTGGAGGCTCGCCGGATCGCCTCGGAGGCGGTGGCTCGGGCCGATGCCGCGACTCAGCGGGCCGCTGCGCGTGCGTTCTGGCTGTCCACGCGGCACGAGCACGACTTCTTTGCTGCCCCGCTCGCCAAGGCGAGGTTGGCTGGTGAGGTCCCCCGAGCATCGGCCCTCACTGCGCGCTAGCAGGTCGCCAGTGCCCATTTCGTGCCCAAATGGGCACTGAGCACCTGCTGGGAGGCCGCCCAGTCAGTTGTTGGAGTCGACCGCCTTGTGCTCGCGGTGCCGTGCGGGAGGCGTAATCCCCCCCACCGCGGCGAGCACGACCACGGTCAAGATGATCGCCACGGTCGCGTTGAGCAGCGGCAGCCAGAATGCGCCGGCTGCGAAGAACACCGCGGAGGCCGCCAGCCACGTCCACGTGCCGCCCGCAATGCGCATGAGCGCGGCGCACGTCGCGGCGAAAACGGCCGCACCCGCGGAGATCAAGACCGCGGACCCGCCGGAGGGGCTCTCCTCTTCAAGGGCCACGACCGCCTGTTCAATGCCGGCGGCGACCAGGATGATGCCAATGATCAGCGGCAGGTGGAGGAACGAGTACGCATCGCGGGCAAGGTCCGGCTTGTCATCGGGTTTGGCCTCCTCGAGGGCGTCCTCAAGCGTGGGACCCACGGTCGTGAAGTAGGGCCACCACAGGGAGATGGACACCAGGACCCCGAGGAGCCCGATCGCGAGGAGCTCGGCGCTGAAGTCCATGTCCGCCGCCGTAATCCCTACCGCAAGGACTGACTCGCCAAGGGCCAAGATCACGACGAGGTCGAAGCGCTCGGCAAAGTGCGCGCCGGAATGGACCTTCCACCCCGGCCCGCGGACTGAGAGAACCCACGTCGCGATGATCTCGAGGGCGACCGTGCCGGCCCACCACCACAGGCGCTCTTCAGGGGGCACAAGGGCGCCCACAACCAAGAGGGCGGCGGCGGGGATCCAGGCGGCGGCCGACAGCACAACTTGCCGGCGAAGTTGGTCGTCGTCCTTGGCGCCGTAGTAGTACACCGCGGAGTGGACCACGCGCACGAGGGCGTACAGCACGGCGAACGCGACCGGAGCGACGCCACCAGCTTCCGCGGTCCAGATGCCCTTGATGGTGAGGGCGATGCCGAACGTAGCGACCATCGCGACAATGAAGCCGGCTAGGGGGAGGCCGCGGTCAGCGCGCATCACATTTCCGAGCCACGCCCAGGCCACCCAGACCCACCACAGGATGGCGAGCATGACCAGACCCTCGGCGGTCGCGCGCCAGGTGTGTTCCTCCGCGATCCAACTTGTCACCTGAATGAACCCGAAGACGTACACCAGGTCAAACAGCAACTCCATCGTGGTGACTTTGTGCGTGTGGTCTGTGATGTGCGCGCGCAGGCTCCACCGGGGCGTGTTCATGCGCCGATTGTCTCCCACGCGGGCGATTTACGCCGGGTTTTGTCGTGAAGTATTTACGCAACGTGGTTGTTGCTTATGATGGATGCGATGACTCCTCAGAACCGCCCTCCCCGCCCTGTCCGCACCGTCACTGTGCTGCGCACCGAGAATGTCTCGCCGCTGATGGTGCGCGTGATCTTTGCCGGCGATGCTCTCGCCGAGATCGGCGACCTCGCCTATACGGATCACTACGTGAAGCTGAAGTTCGGCGACGTGACCCGGACGTACACGATCCGTTGGTTCGACCGCGACGCACAAGAGATGGCGATCGACTTCGTCGTCCATGGCGACGAGGGCATTGCTGGGCCGTGGGCCGCGTCCGCCAAGCCTGGTGATGAGGTCTCGTTTGTGGGCCCCGGCGGCGGATGGGCGCCGTCCCCGGATGCTGATGTCCACCTGCTTGTGGGCGATGAGTCCGCCTTGCCTGCCATCGCGGCGGCGCTTGATGTGTTGCCGGCCGATGCTCGGGCTGAGGTATTCGTTGAGGTCGCCTCGGCAGCGGAGCACCAGCCGCTGGCCGGTGGGGATAACGTCGCGGTCCGGTGGATTCACCGTGACGAGCGGGCGATGGGCTACGGCGAGGCGCTGACTTACGCCGTGCAGACCGCGGACTTTCCCGCGGGCCGCGTGGAGGCGTTCGTTCACGGCAATGCCGACATGATCAAGCCGCTGCGCCACTACCTGTTCAATGAGCGGGAAGTTCCGCGCGACCAGGTGTCCATCTCGGGCTATTGGCGTACCGGGCTGAACGAAGATGGTTGGCAGTCCTCGAAGCGTGAGTTCGTGGAGCAGATGGAAGCCGAGCAGGACGGCGGCGTGCGCGTCTGAGGTTGCGCCTGAGGCGTGGCTTGGAGCCTGAGTTTCAAGGTTTGCTGAGCATGGAACATGAGGCACCCACGGACCGTTCATTGACTGTGAGCGACGTCGACATACCTTTGGATACAGTCAACGACCTCGAGCAAGCGCGCCAACTGCGGCGCGACCTCTCGCGGCTCATGATGGAGTATCAGTTTGCGGTCGACGAGGTGCTGACAAAGGTGACGATCCTCCGCGAAGAGTTCGTTCACCTACACTCATACAACCCGATCGAGCACATCAGTTCGCGGGTCAAGACCGCCAGCAGCTTGGTCGGCAAGATGGCACGCAAGAACGTGCCGCCAGATCCGCAAACGATCCGTGAGTCGATCACGGATATTGCCGGTATTCGGATCACGTGCGCCTTCATTGAAGACACCTACCGCGTGCTGGAGACCCTCATCGGCCAAGATGACGTGCGCGTGATTGAGGTGAAGGACTACATCGCAAATCCGAAACCCAACGGGTACAAGTCCATCCACGCGATCATCGAGATTCCGGTCTTTCTATCGACCGGGCCCGTACAGGTTCCCGTCGAGTTGCAGATACGCACCATCGCGATGGACTTCTGGGCTTCGCTCGAACACAAGATTTTCTACAAGTTCGACGGGGAGGTCCCCGATCACCTCGCGGAGAGTTTGTCGGACGCCGCCTCTATCGCGGAGCGCCTCGACGTACGGATGGAGGACCTGCACCGCGAAGTACACGGCACGCCCGCGGCTTCTACCGAGACACCTCACGACGGAGTCGACGACGCGGTACTCGCGCAGCTGTGGCGGCAGCTCAGCGCTGGCTCTCAGTCCAGGGGACCGCTCAGCGCCTGAGTCACATCTCTTCGTGGGTGTTGGGGTCTCCGCCGAATAGGCGGCCATCGGGCTGCGTGAGCGCGTTGATTGCACCCAGCTCGGTTCCCGTGAGCTCGAACCCGAAGACGTCGAGGTTCTCCACCTGACGCGAGGGAGTGGCCGACTTGGGCAGCGGCACATTTCCCAGCTGCACCTGCCAGCGCAGGATCACCTGCGCGGGTGTGACGCCGTGGGCCTCCGCAGCGGCCTTGACGGCAGTCTCGTCGTAGGGTGCCTGACGCTTGCCCAGCGGGCTCCACGACTGCGTCACGATTCCCATCTCCGCGTGGAACGTGCGCATTGCCGACTGATTGAAGTAGGGGTGCAGTTCAATCTGGTTGATGGCCGGGACTACTCCGGTGTCATCGGCGACGTGCTGGAGGTGCTCCTCCGTGAAGTTGGATACGCCAATGGTGCGCACAAAGTCGCGGTCGCGCGCTTCCATGAGGCCCTTCCACGCGTCGCGGTACTTGTCCGTGATGGGGTTGGGCCAATGGATGAGCACCACGTCGAGAGTCTCGAGCTGCATTTTGTCGAAGGACACTTCGATCGAGTTCACCGCCGCGTCGAAGTCGTGGTGGCGGCCCGGAAGCTTGGTCTGCACGGTGACCTCGGAACGGGGGGTGCCCGTCTCTTCAAGGAACTCCCGGATGCCCTGGCCAACTTCAAGTTCGTTGCCGTAGTTCACGGCTGAGTCGATCAGTCGGTAACCCGCGTGAAGCGCGCTCTTGACCGCGGTGACGCAGTCGTCGCCCTTCATCGGATAGGTCCCAAACCCGATCGCGGGAATTTGGTGGCCGTCGTTCAGTTCATGAGTCGGAATCTGTGCCATGCGCTCCACGCTACGCCCGATCCCGGCGCGTGTCAGGCGCTATGGCTACAGTTGATGGTGGATCAAGAAGTTCGGCCACAAGCCCTCCGGCTGGCCGGCTGGCAACCGCGTTCCGACACGGTGCCCTCGGAGGAAGATCCGCCCTGCGCGACACCCGCGTGGGGAAGGACGGAACAGAAGGAAAACATCATGTTCGATGCAACCCCACGCGCACACGACCACGTCATCGGTGCCAAGCCCAACGGAATGCCAACTGCGGTTGCCGAACTCCGCCAAGTTGTCGAAGTCGACGCCTTTGGAGGCGGTTGGCACGTCATCCAGGCGCCCTTCCGCCCGGTACTTGCGTGGCGCGCACCGCGACAGCTTGATCTCGGTGTCGGCGACGCCGTCTTTGGGCTGTGGACGGACAAGCTCTTCGCTGGCACGGTGCCGGGTACCCACGCCTGGTGCACCGATCCAACCTGCGAGGCGTCGGTGTGGCGCGTCCATGGTGCGGCCCCATGGCGTGACAGCACCTTGCCCGGACCGCACTTCGAGGTACTGCGTTCCACCGCCGTTCCCGGCGTTGATCTCGAGGTGCGTGCCGAATAGAAGTGGGCCGCGCCGCGCTTCGCGATCAGGGTCCGCGCTAGATGCGTGAAGAACCTGCGGCCACGGGAACCGGGTCTCGCGCTCCGTGCGGTGCGCGCAACACCTGATCCGTGTGACCGCAGGTTCGTCACCGAAGCCAGTTGGGTCCGGTGGGCGGATGCGAGGACGCCCACCGGTCAGCCGGCTAGGCCGGGAAGCGTTCGCTGAGGTCCGCCGACTCGGACTCGATCGTGGCGGTGTCGATGATGTCCGCCGAGGACTTGATTAGCAGGTCAGTCCACGAGTCGAGCGACTCCTGCGCGAGGCCTGACTCGAAGAGCTCGGTCTGCAGTCGCGCGACTCCGGACTCAATGAGCGCCGCGTACTCGTCGATCTCGCGGAATCGCTCGGCCAGGATGTTCGACCCCTGCATGCCGCCCGCTCCTGCAGCGCCTGCGGCAGCGTCTGTCTGGGCACCGGGGACTCGCTCGCCGGGGACAGGGAGCTCGCCGTCGGCAGTCAGGTCTGCGCCGTCGGCCGGGAGTTCGCCTGGAGCAGCGCCTTCAGGAGGTACGCCGCCGGGAAGCGCCTCAGGGTCAACGTTGCCGGGTCGTTCGCCGTCCGCCGCGGCCTGCCCGGGGCTGCCGCCGACGCGACCAGCGGGGAGTTCGCCAGCATCGGCCTCAACACCATCGGCTGTGCCCGCGCCCGGGGCGGCGCCAGGACGCTCACCGCCGATGTCACCGACACCGCCGCCTCCGCCGTCGTTGTTGACCGCGCCGAACGCCAGGTTGAGGTCCCAGTTGACGACGGTCATCTGCTCGTCGTCAATGTCCCAGTAGAGGTAGCCGTTATTGCCGGGCCCCTCGATGTCGTCGAAGTTGTCGACCGCGTCTTGGAACGCGAGGTACGTGGCGAAGGAGTCGACGTCGAGCCAGGACGGGAGTTCCGCGGCGAAGGTCTCGTCGTCGGCGTTATTGATGAAGTCAAGGAAGTCGATCAGCGCCTCGTAGTTGTCGTCGCCCCCTTCTTGGTCAAACGAGTCCACGTAGTCGGCTCCCTCCTCGCCCACGTAGTCCCAGGTCCCACCGGACTCCGCCTTCCACAGATACCCCTCGCCGAGTTCGCGCTCCATCCAGTCGTTGTTTGGGTTCTCGACCACGAGGCGCACGGATTCGTCGGAGCCGTTTGCACTGAACGTCGAGGCCACGGCTTCCTCGGCCGCCAGACCGGTCTCATCGAGAAGGTCCAGTGCGACCGCTTCGTTGAGCGATGTCTCCGAGGTATTGGACCGGATCACGAACTCTTCCGCGCCGTCGAGGTCCTGGCCGTCGACAAATTTGTCGAGGTTGATGATCCACGGCAAGTCCTGCGGGCTCTCCGCGTCTTGCTCGGTCGTCCCGCGCAGGCTCGAGTTGCCCTTGAGTTTGAAGCCAGCGTCCTCGAACGTCTCGCCGTCGATCGTGACATCCGCGGTGATCCATTCCTTGTCCCCGGTGTCGAGGTAGGTGGCGATCATGGCGTCGTACTCGTCTTGGTCGTACTCGACCGAGATTTCGTGGAGCTCGCTGGAGTCCCAAAACTCGGGGGTATCCACCGCGGAGGCCTGGGTAACCTGCACGGAGTCATCCTCGCCAGCTGCAGTGGTGGTGGCAGAGGTGGGCGTGGTGCACGCCGCCACAAACGCCAGGGACGCGGTGACGGCAGTGATCTTGAGAGTCCGGGTGATGTTCATATTTCCATCACACCGGCCGATGCTGGGACCTGGCTGGGAACAGCCGCACAGTTAGGTGCGAACGTCAGATGCGGCGACCGCGGGCAATGGCCTCGCGGATGGGCGGCACGATGATGCCGGAGTCGGCCATGAAGCGACGCGTGCGGCGACGCTCCCACAGCACGCCGACGATGCCCATGATCCAGGGGATCGCGATTGCCGCGAGGGCGATGCGATAGTCCGCGAGCGTGTAGTCCGAGGTTCCGGGCGCGACAGCCTGCAGGACGGCACCGACCAGCGCGACCGCAAGCACGGTGCCCGCGAACCCGCCGATGTTTGCGAACCCTGTCGCGGTGCCCAGCCGGCGCGGAATGCCGAAGGTGCGGGCGAAGTCCATACCCACGAGTGCCACCGGCCCGCCAAAGCCCAGGACCACAATCCAGATGAGCAACTGCCAGTACGGGCGCGGCGTCGCGGGGATCAGGATGGAGGCCCACGCCGCGATGGCGACGGCCGCGAAGGCGAGCACGAGCCAGCTGCGCCGGAGGGGATGCCGCGACGTTAACGTGCCGACGATGGGCCCGGCCGCCATGTTGGTGAGGACAAGGGCCGACAGCAGACCCGATGCCTGGGCCGCGCTCAGCCCCTGTCCCTGGATCAGGAACGGCACGCCCCACAGTAAAGCCACGGTGTTCGCGGAGAAGAGCCCTGTCCAGTGGGTCCAAAAGGCAAGGCGCACTCCGGGCGGGCGCAGAGCTTCGCGGATCGAGGGCGCCGGGGCGTTCGAATGCGGGTGGGCGACGGCGTAGTCGAGTTCGCCGGCGTGCGGCATTCGGACGCGGAAGATTGCGAGGCCGGCGGCGACGATGCCGAGGGTCGCGAGCACCGTGAACGTCGTCGACCATCCCGCCTCATGCAGGAGCCACGCGACGGGAACTGCCGTCGCGAGCTGACCGACCTGGCCCAGGACTCCCGTGGTTTGCACCATGACGGGCGCTTGGCGCGGCGGGAACCACTCGGACGCGAGCCGCGTGGCGGCGATGAAGATCGGGGCATCGCCCGCACCGATCAGGATGCGCGCGACCAGTGCCAGGGAGAGGGTGTCTGCGAAGGCCAGCATCAACTGGCCGGCGCCCATGACGAGCGAGCCAACCGCCAGCATCGTCTTGGGACCAATCCTGTCCAGCAGCACGCCCGCGGGAATCTGCAGCGACGCGTACACGCTGATCTGCACCACGGACAGCGCGGCGAGGCCCAGCGCCTCCACGCCGAAACGATCCAGCGCCTCGACACCTGCGACGCCGAGCGCGGTGCGCTGAACTACCGCAACAAAGTAAATGAACGCCGCGCACGCAAAGATCACCCAGGCCAGCGCTGGTGGGCGCGGCCGCGCGGCGACTGTGGCAGCCATACTCTCCCCGCGTGAACGTGACGTGTGTGGATGGGCGAGCCGAGCATCGGCCCTACGATTTCTCATCCTAGGTGCGAGGCACGGAGCGCGAGACCGCCCAGGTAGCCGAACTACGCGTCTCGCGAGAGGCGCGCGGCGATGGTGGCGCCCGCCGCACCTGCGAAGGCACCAACGAACGCGCCGGCGGTGTTGAGGATGACGTCGTCGATGTCTGCGACGCGCCCCATGCCGAACTGGAGGCACTCGATGATCACGGTGAACGCGAGCCCTGCGGCCGTGGCCAGGGTGAGTCGCCGCCAGAATCCGCCCGGGATCAGGCAGGCCAGAACGAGTCCTAGCGGCATGAACATTGCCACGTTGCCGACGACGTTGACCCATGAGCTTGAGCCGCGGTGAGTGAGCCCGCGCTCGATTTCTTGGAACGGCGTGAGGTTCACAAGGTGCATTCCGGTGGATCCCGGAGCGCTGGGGTTGAGGAGCGTGAGCGCCGCGATTCCACTGACGATGGTGATGAGCGCTGCCCATAATGCGTAGCGGAGCGCCTTGCCGCGGCTGTGCCCGAACGCGGCTGCAACCCCCATCGCGAGCGCGCACGCGGCGACGAGCAGGAACAGTTCCGCGCCGTTGGCGCCGATGAGGCTGCGCATGTGCTGTATTCCCCCTGGTGACTGACCCGGTGACGGAGTTAACGCGTGGGCCGATGCTGCCGTTCCGTTGGCAGGCCCGGAGCACCGGGTGTAATTCGGCCGGAGGGACGATGCCGCTGCGAGCGTGACCGTGTGAAGATCGGTGCATGACCTCCGCCGTTCCCGTCCAGCCCACGATCGCCGCCGACCTCATGCTGCTCTTGTTCAATCCGCACAAGGGCGCGATTTCCGGTGAGGGCACGCTGTACTACCCGCTGGGTGGCGCGGTGCTGGCCGAGCTCGCGCTCGACGATCACGTCGACATCGAGGACGCAGGCAAGCACCGGGCGGGCAAGGTCACGGCGACGGGAAGTGGTCCCGAGGACCCGCTGTTGCGCGAGGCATGGGACCGGATCGCGAAGAAGCCGCAGGGCGCTCAGGGTCTGCTCGCCGCGATCGGTCCTCGTTTGCGCGGGCCGGTGCTGGACCGGATCGTCTATCGCGGTGACATCGTGCGGACCAAGCGCAAGGTGCTCGGCATCTTCCCGAGCACGAAGCTCTCTGACGGTGGCACTACTCGCCGGCCGGAACTGGTCTCCCAAATGCAGGCGGTCTACCTCCATGGCGTGGATCCCGATCCCCGCACCGGAATCCTCGCCGCCCTGCTGTCGGCATCGGGTCAGCTCCACTCGCTGCACCGCGAGATCCCCTGGTCAGGTGATCTGAAAAAGCGTGGCAAGGAACTCGAAAAGGCCAGCTGGGCGGCAGAGGGCGTGAGTACCGCGATTCAAAGCGCGGCGGCGGTGGTGGCGACGAGTGTGGTGATGTCGTCCGCCGCTATCGCGACCACGACAAACTGATCGGGGTCCGGTGACGGATGGGAGCCCCGATCCGGGATAGTGTCGCCCGAATGAAGATACTTCTGATTGCGCTGCTGATCGCAGCCGTGCTGCTTGGCATCGTCGGCTTCCTGATCGAGGCGCTGCTGTGGCTGGCCCTGATCGGGATCATTCTGTTCGCGGTGACGGCGCTCTACTGGTGGTGGCGGTTCCGCTCGTCGCGATCTACCGAGGTCGACTCGGCGCGGTAGTGAAGTGGGCCCCGTGGGGCTCGAACCCACGACCTACGGATTAAAAGTCCGCTGCTCTACCAACTGAGCTAGAGGCCCTCGGCCCACTATCCTACGAGGCGCTCGCGACCCCGAGTGCCGCCAGGCCGCGCCAGGCCATGATCGTGTTGAGTTCGCGCCCCAGCGTCGCCCACCTTAGGCACTTGGCCAGGGCCACGCCTTGGGCTCGCGCAACCAACCCGTCGTCCTCGCAGCCGGTGGCGTCGACGTATGCCGCAACAGCATCGGCCACCCCGTCCGCCTCGAGCACCGTGTAGAGGAACCCCAGGTCCACGGCCCGGTCGCACGCGGCCGCCTTGCCCCAGTCGATGATCCCCGCGAAGCTCCCGTCGCGCGCCAACACATTCGAGCCGTGCAGGTCCGCATGCGACCACACCGGTGTCCCTGGCCCCGCCGCAGCCAAGGCCTCGTCCCAGATTCGCGTCACCACTCCAAGGTCGAGCCGCCCGCCCGCGTTGCCGAGCGTCGCCAGGGCGTCGTCAACATCGGCCGTCCTGTCGGTCATGGGCAGTGACTGCTCGGGGTTGTATGGCGCACCGGGTGTGGCGGGGCGGTGGATTTGGGCGATGGCGCGGCCAAGATCGGGTCCGGCCGATGCCGGCAACGGTTCGCGATCCGTCGTTCGCCCGGGCAACCACGCGACAACGCTCCACGCCCACGGATAGCCGTGTTCGGGGCGGCCCATGCGCACCACTTGCGGGTGAGGAAAGTCCCAGCCGGCGCCGTGCTCGGCAATGAGCCGGGCCTCGAGTTCGAGCGGTCCCACGGCGGCCTCGACCCGCGGCAGTCGGATCGTCAGGTCCGTCCCGAGCCGGAAGACGGCCATGTCCCAGCCGTCAAAGCGCTCACCGAGGTCGAGGTGCGCGAGGTCGGGATGCTGGGAGGCGATCAACGCCTCGGCAAGGTCGCGGGAGATCGACGAGTGCGCCGCGGGCGGGCCGGAGTCCAACACCCCAGGCGCGGCCGCATCGCTCATGCTCGCGACGCTATCAGCCCGCCGCCTGCGATCCCCACACGGAATGGCGGCCGCGCCCCGCGTGTTGACCTGCATGACGGAACCCACAGGAGGGAGCACGATCATGACCGATCATGAGACCCGCGACCAGGACAAGCCCGTCGACGTCGACAACGCCGCCGACCACCGTCCTCCCGAGCCCGGCGACCCAGGCGGTCCCGCGCCGGATGACACGACGAATCAGAATCCCGACGCTAAGCAACCCAACCCGTCTCAGATTCACAAGCAACAGCGCAGCCAGGGCATGAACCACGCCTAACTGCATAGTCCGGCCGATGCCGGGGTAACGTCCGTACGGACCTCGCCCCAGCATCGGCCGTTCTGTGTTCTTACGCGGATACGCGGCTTTCGCGCAACGCGGGGGTGAGTGCGGCATCGGCCCGCCCCTGACCTCCGGCCGTGGCGATCGCCTTGTCTCGCTTGGCGAGGGTGCTGGCGCGGACCTCCGCCACGCGTGTGACGTCAATGGTCTTGATGCCGACGTACCAAAGCGTCGCGGTTTTGAGCGTGCGGATGGCGGCGTCGCGGTACATCAGGCGGTTCCACGCGGACGGCGAGTCCATTGTCATCGTGATGCGTGCGGTGCGGCCGGTGAGGAGTTTGTCCCAGCCCTTGCCCTTGTTGCGGTAGCTGAATGACTCGCCTGCGAGGATCACGCGGTTCAGCCACTCCGCGAGCACCGCGGGGTACGTGCCCCACCACTGCGGGAAGAAGAACGCGATGTGGTCGGCCGCGCGGACGCGCTCCACATAGTCCGCGACAACGGGGGTCAGGGCGGGGTCGCCTGCGTCGCGCGGTGCCTGGAGGTCTGCGTGGGCCTCGGGGTGGCCCGGGCGGGGGTCGGTCGCGAGGTCGATGATGTCGACCGCGGCGCCGGCCTCGCGCGCTTCCTTGGCGTAGTTGGCAGCGAGGGCGTGGTTGAGGCTGCCGGGCAGTGGGTGGCCAATGACAACGAGAATGCGCGGGGCGCTCATGCGTGGTGTCCGTTCTGTCGGAGTAGGCCGACGAGAGTGTTGAGTTGGTCGTTGAGTGCGGCCAGGTCGATGCCCTGCGCGCGGGACAGCTCGACTATGCGCGCGAGCTCGGCGTCCAGCGTTTGCCCGGCGTCGGCGACGAGCGTGTGTGCCTTGTCCGTGAGTTCGAGCGCGACGCGGCGACCGGGCCCGGGTTGGGCGGTGGCCGTAATCCAACCGGCCTCGACCATGGGTGGCACGCGCTTGCTGACCGCGGCCTTCGAGACGCCCAGGCAGTCGGCGAGCCCAGTCATGTCGGTGGGTTCCACGTCTGCGAGCGTGGCCAGAAAGATGAATTGTGGTCCGGTCACGCCATACCTGTCGCGCAGGATCGCGTCTGCCGCGTGGTCGAGCTCCCACGTGAGCTCGTGGAGTGTGAAGGAAAGCTTGTCGGACATGACGTGAAGTCAACCAGTTGACTTTAGGTGGTGTCAACCCCTTGACTTTGTGGTTTCCTGCGGCTTTGGGAGGCGCGAAGTGCGTGACGGGTGGAGAGGTCCCAGGAATGTCGGTGCCGCGTGGTGAGATGTGTGCAGGTTCCCGCCTCACTTCTACCAGGAGTCACATATGACCGACAACATTGCGATGCCCCAGCCGCCTGCCGCTGTGGTCTACACGCCCGGCGACTTTCAGTTCAGGCCTCGGGTCGCACGCTTCATCGGCACGCAGCTACTTGCATGGGCCATCACGATCCTGACGTTTGGGATCTTCTACCCGTACGCAGTGGTCTTGGTGGAGCGATGGAAAGCAAAGTGCTCCACGATCGACGGCCGCCGCCTCGAGTTCACGGGATTGGCGTCGGGCATCTTCCTCAAGTGGATCGGGTGGCTGCTCCTGACGATCATCACGTTCGGCATCTACGCGTTCTGGTGGATTCCCAAGATGTACCAGTGGAAGTGGGAAAACCTCCGCTTCGTCAGCTAGCCCGGACGCGAGGCGCCACTCGGGTCGCCGGGCTACAGGCCGGCGATCAGTAGCGCGGCGAATGCGCCCGCGCCCGCGACAAGCGTCCAGCCCATGGACCGTTTCCACAGGGCCACGCCCACGGCCACGAGCGCTGCGATGTGCCACGCGCCAAAGTCGCGCCACTGCCCACCGTCGAGGAACAGTGCGTTGGCGATGATGGCCGCCATCGCGGCGGGCGCGACGAGGCTCAGTGCCTTGCGCACGCGCGGCGGAAGCTTCTCGCCATCGCCCAGGAAGAAGATGCCCGACAGTCGGATCAGGTAGGTCCCGATCGCCGCCAGGGTGAAAACGATGAAGGCAGTCATCATGAGCCCTCACCCCCGGTGGGGTCTGTTGCGGGCTCGGCCCCGGAATCGGCCTTCTTGTCAGGGATGAAAGACGCGAGGGCGATTCCGAGTAGGGCGCCGATCAGCACGTTGAGGCCGTAGGGCAGGTCCTTGAGGATAAGGACGACCGCCGTCGAGATTCCAGCCGCAGCCACCGCAGGCCACGTGCGCAGCGCCGGGACCATCACAGCGATGAACATCAGCGGCACGATGAACCCGATTTGCCACGCCTCAGGAATCACCGGCCCCAGGAGCGCCCCTGCCGCGGTCCCCGCAATCCACACCGTCACGAACGGCCCGGAGACGCCCAGGATGAACCACCTGCGACGCACGGGATCGGGCCAGCGCGGAGCCTCGAACACCGAAACGGCCGCGGACTGGTCGGTCATCAGGTAGGCAAGGATCAGTTTCCAGCGCCTCGGGAACGCCGCGAAGACCGGCGCGAGGGACGCCGAGTACAGTGCCAGCCGCGCGTTGATGACCAAGGCCGTTGCTACTGCGATCAGCATGGGCGCGTTCTGGCGCAGCGCCTCGACGATCGCGATCTGGCTCGCGCCGGCGGTGACCGTGGCGGAGGCGTACGGCGCCATCCACGCCGGCAGGCCCACCTCGGTGATGAGCGCGCCAAACGCGAGTCCGAACACGATGGATCCCGGCATGAGCGGCGCAATCGCCACAGTCCCGGTCCAGAAGTCCCGCCACTGCTGAGGGCCGATGCCCGCGACAGGCTTCTTGCCTGGTGAGGGTGGGCGCGTGGTCACCGCGCCAGTGTGTCACGACCGGACGGTGCCAGTGGTTGCTGGTCTGGCCGTCCACCGCCAAGCCGCCTTCAGAGGTACCAAGAACTATTTCAAGGCCACGGCGTGGCATTGACGGCTGGGTGGGCTTCTCTCCACCCGCATGGACCGTCACTCCGAGTGCGCTATCCTTCCCGAACGGATGTCAAGGGGGGATGTCGATGGCAGTCGCGATTCTTGCAGGCGTGGTACTTGCCGTATATGGCATAGCTGCCATGGTGTGGCCCGTCCACCTATGGGCGCTCTCCGCCATATTCAGGCTGAGGACTCCTGAGAACGTTGCACCGAGCGAGCGGCACATACGTTATTGGCGTGCTGGAGGCGCCGTCTACGCCACTGCGGGAACTGCGATGGCAATCCTGGTGGCGTTGGGCGATGAAGGCGGCTCACCGGGTGTCGGGTGGGCGCTTCTTGCGGGAGCTGCGTTGACGCTCGCCATGACGGTGTATGCCTGGCGGGCACCGACTGTGCCGAACCGAAAGCTCCCACCGGATGAGCCGGGTCATTTGCCTTACGGGGTGTGGAATGTAGGCCTGTGCTTCGCCATATTCATGATGGTGGGCTTTGGGCTCAACCAGTTGACAGGGTCCTAAGCGGACCTCGGCGCGTGGTCACCGCGCCAGGCGACGGTGCTGGTGAGCACTCCCTTTGCGGGGTCGGCTTCTCGTGAGGCCACATCGACATGGGAGAGCCGGTTCAAGCCGCGTCTGGTCAGGACCGCATGCACTGTGGATGCGGGAAGTCCGGCGAGCGAGGAACTAGACGGTTCCACTCTGCCCGGAGGTCCTCCCTATCGCCCAGAAATCAAACAACGCCCCTGGGCACTACGGCCAGTGCTCGCCCACCCACAAGCGGGGTGGTGCCGCAACGGCAAGCGCCCCGTGAGTCGATTAAGGCGCGGTCCCGGTCGGAAACGTGCCCTTAGTGATTCGCAGGGCGCTTGGGTGAGAAGCGAACGTTGCTATTTTGCGGAGGTGGCAACGCCTTCTTTAGTCGTTCCGAGTCCAAAGAGCTCGAATCGGTCAACCTGGCCGCGGATAAACCAGACGGTCAGCAGTCCGACACCGACGACCACGAAGTTGCCGAGTGCGGCGATCTGCGCAAGGCCGACAGCCTCCGCCGCGGCGTCCGTGGACTCGTCAACGCCGCCCGAGCGGAGCATGATCGACGGGTCGGTCGAGGCGTGGAGCAGGATCGGCCAAATGGTGTTGCGAGTGACGCGAAGGGTGAAGTACATCGCGACGCCGAAGAAGAACGTGTAGATCACCAGGAAGACGATGGTCGTCATGCCGCTGCCGATGCCCGACATGATGTGCGTGAGGCCGAAGATCAGAGACGACAGAACGGCAACTGCGAGCTCCTTGCGGCCGGCACGACGCAGGAGTCCGAGCGACGCCACTGCGCCCCAGCAGGTGCTCAGCGCTCAAATTGGGACGAAATGAGCAATCAGCACCTGCCAGGGCGCGTGAGGTGGTGCGTGAGGTGAGGGGGTCGTGGCTAGCGGGCCTCAAAGGTGAGGCAGTCGGCGGTGTCGAAGGATGCGCCCACCTCGATCGCCTCGGCGGTGCAGGCCATGTCGTCGTTGAACTTGCACTCGGTGCGCATGCAGGCGCCCACGCCGGCGACGTCTGCGTTGCCGGCCTTGGTGTCCGAGTCCATGAAGGTGTTGCAGTGAGCGTGGTCGCCCGAGACGTTGATGGCGCCCGCGCGGCAGCCGTCGTGGTTGAAGCCGCAGGTCTCGACGGAACATGCGGAGACGATGGGCAGGTTGATGGTCGTAGCCATGATTCCTCCTTGGAGTGACTGTGATCTTGCCTTCACTCTAAGTCAGAAATGTCATTGTTTCCAGCGTTCAGAATATAAATACGAGCGCATTACGGAAAGGTTTACGAAACACTATTGTTGCGAATAGGATAGCCTTACGAAGCAATTACCAGGCATTTTGATGGCGCGCCGCTGGCCGGGAGCGAATTGTGCAACGCAGCGCGTGACAATTAACTCGCGACCTCTGACGCGCTTTCCGCGTGTCGCGAAGCCTTCTCCGCGGCCACCTCTTGCTCGCGCTGAGCGGCAATCTCCGCCCGCTTGGCGAGATAAGCAGCCTCGACGTCGGCATCGTCCCACTCCACGGCGAGCGACTCCTTCGCGCCAAACTTCTCCAAGTGCCCGGCAACAATGCCCATGGATCGGAACACGTGCAGGTCCTCCGCGCCGGTGATGGCAACCTCAAGGGATCCCTCGCGGACCGTCAACGTGGTGAGTGCGGACTCGAACCGCACGGTCCCGCCCGCGGCGTCGAACGTGACCTCAAGCTTCTCGCCCAGGTGCGAACACAGCTGCTTGAGGTACCGCGCAGGCCGCGATGTGTGAGCACGCCCGGTGATGGACAGCGGCATGGAAGTCTCCTTGACTTGCAGTGGTGAGGGCCGATGCCAGGGTGACCCGAGCATCGGCCCTCACCAAACGATTTAGCGGAAGTAGGCGGCGATCCGGTCGCCGCCAAGGGTGTGGACGGAAAACTCCATGTCGTACACGTCGCCGAGCGCGCCTTCGGTGATCACGGTCTCCGGGGGGCCGTCGTGGACCACGTCGCCGTCGCGCATCGCGATGATGCGATCGGAGTACACGGAGGCGTAGTTCACGTCGTGAAGGACGAGCACGATCGACTTGCCCTTCTCGTCTGCGAGCCGGCGCAACAGCTGCATGAGGCCGGTCGCGTGCACCATGTCGAGGTTGTTCAGCGGCTCGTCCAGCAGCACGTAGCGAGTGTCCTGGGCGAGCACCATCGCGACATACGCGCGCTGGCGCTGACCGCCGGAGAGCTGGTGAATGGGACGGTCGGTCAGGTCCACGAGGTCGCAGTACTCAAGCGCCTCCGCGACAGCCGCGTGGCACTCGGGGGTGAGGCGGCCGTGCGAGTGGGGGTAGCGACCAAACTCGACCAACTCGCGCACCGTAATGCGCGCTGTGGTGTGCGCGTCCTGCCGCAGGATCGACAGCTTCTTCGCCACGTCCTTACTGGGCGCCTTGAATACGTCGAGCCCTTCGACCGAGACGACCCCGGCATCGGCCCCCAAAATGCGCGACACCATCGACAGCAAGGTCGACTTTCCCGCGCCGTTGGGGCCAATCAGGGATGTCACGCCGGAGTCGGGCAGTTGGAGCGAGACGTCGTTGACGACAACGTGCTCGTCGTAGCTCTTGGTGAGCGAGTCAATCGTGATCATGCGCGTGCCTCCTTGAGCAGCAGGCCAATGAAGTACAAGCCGCCAATGACGTTGATGATCGAGCCGAGGGTGCCGTTGTGATCCAGCACGTGCTCGAGGATCGCCTGCCCGGCCACGAGGGCCACGATCGCGACCAGCGAGGCCGTGGCTAGGTTGACGGCGTGGCGGTGGGTGCGGGTGAGTTGGTAGGCCAGGTTCGCGACCAGCAGCCCCAAGAACGTGATGGGCCCCACGAGCGCGGTCGACACCGAGACCAACAGCGCCACGATCAGTAGCAGCCACGTGACCGTGCGCCGGTAGTCCAGCCCCAACGTGATGGCGCGCTCGCGTCCCAGGCTCAGGACGTCCAGCTGCGGCGCCATCTTGAAGATCGCCACGACCCCGAGCAGCAGGAGCCCGCCGCCAATCCACAGGAGCGTGGTGTCGATCGCATTGAATGACGCGAACAGCGTGGTCATCAGCGAGTCGAACTCGTTGGGGTCCATGGTGCGGAACATGAAGTTCGTGAGCGACATGAAAAACGTGCCGGCGACAACGCCCACCAGGATCAGCGTGTAGAGCCCGCGTTCGCCGTTGCCCAGGATCCATCGATACAGCGCGGTGGCGCATCCCATCATCAGCGCGGTGTTGAGGCCGAACATCACGAGAGGGTCGATCTGCGCGACCGTGGTTGAGCCGAGCAGAAAGACCAGCGCCGTGGCGACCAGTACGTACAGGGCGTCGAAGCCCATGATCGATGGCGTGAGGATGCGGTTGGCTGTCACGGTGTGGAACACGACGGTCGACGCGGCGATCGCGATGCCGACCACGGCGAGCGCCACGACCTGCTCGGTGCGGCGCGGGAGCGCGAAGTCCCAATGGCCGTTCACGTCCCACGTGAGGAAGACCGCGACGGAGACGACCAGGAGTAGGGCGAGTCCCGCGAAGACGCGCTTTTGGCGCGTGGTGAGGCCCCGGGCGGGGAGGGCCGATGCTTCGGTGGCCTGGTCTGCAGGCTCGTCCCCCTGGGAGATGAGGATGGTGTGTTGCTCACGCGGTGGCATAGCGGTTGCTCCGTCGCAAAATCAGGGTCAGGAAGACTGCCGAGCCGATGGTGCCGACGATCACGCCGACGGCGATCTCGTACGGGAAGATCACGACGCGGCCGATGATGTCGCACACGAGCACGAGCGCGGCGCCCATGAGCGCGGTCGTGGGGAGGACGCGGCGGAGGTTGTCGCCGAGCATCATGGTGACGATGTTGGGCACGATCAAACCCAAGAAGGGGATCGCGCCCACGGTCGTGACGACGACGGCGGTGACAAGGGCGGCGATCGTGAGGCCGCCGGCCATCGCGAGGCGGAAGTTCACGCCAATGTTGGTGGCGAAGTCGCGGCCCATGCCCGCGGCGGTGAACCAGTTCGCGAAGACGTAGGCGAGGACGGCGACACCGCCTGCGAGCCACAGCGTCTCGTAGCGGCCTTGGATGATGCCGGAGAAGTCGCCGTTCATCCACACGCTCATGGTCTGGGTGAGGTTGGTGCGGTACGCGAAGAACTCGCCAATGGCCGCGTAGACGCCACCGAGGACGATGCCCACCAGGGGTACGAAGACGAGGTCCTTGAACTGGACGCGCTGGATCAGGGCGATGAAGAGCGCGGTGCCGGCGAGCGCGAAGATGCAGGCGACAAAGATCTTGCCCATGACTGCGGTGCCCGGGGCAACGATGGTGACGGCGAGGAGGCCCAGCGCGGCGGCGTCGACCGTTCCGGCGGTGGAGGGCGCGACAAAGCGGTTGCGCGCGAGGTGCTGCATGATCAGGCCCGCGACGGCGAGCGCGGACCCCGCAAGGATGATCGCGAAGGTGCGCGGCAGGCGGGACTGCAAGAAGATCTGGCGCGACTCGGGATCAGACCACAGCGCCGAGAAGTCGACGTGTGCCACCCCGATGAAGACCGAGACGACGGCGAGGATCAGCACAGCCGCGGCCGCTACCCAAGGGGCAGCGGCCGCGACAGAAGTGCGAGAAATTGCCAAGGTCTTACTCGACGAGCGAGGAGACCTCGTCAACGATTGCGTTCACAGAAGTGAGGCCGCCGAAGGACAGGTACCAGTTGGCGGTGTCTGCGTAGAGGACGTCGTCGTTGGCGACAGCGGTGGTGCCGTTGACCAGGTCGTTGTCGAGGATTGCCTGAGCTGCCTCGGCGCCCTCGGTGCCGATTGCGGCGTCACGGTCCAGGACGATCAGCAGCTCCGGATCGAGGTCCGCGAGGTACTCGAAGGAGATCGCGTCACCGTGCGAGTCGATCGCAATCTGGTCTGCGGCGGGCTCGACGCCCAGCAGGTTGTAGACGAAGTCGTAGCGACCCTCTTCCGAGGGGCCGTATGCGGACAGCTCGCCACCGGAGGTCATGACGACGATGCCGGGGCCAGCCTCAGCGGCCGATGCTGCGGTGGCCTGAACTTTCGCGGTCACCTCGTCGAGGGCTGCCTGGGCATCCTCTTCAGCGCCGAAGATCTGGCCGAGCGAGGTGGTGTTGCGGACGAATGATTCTTGGAAGGCGGCGCTTCCCCAGTCGAACGAGAGGTCGATCGTGGGGGCGATCTCTTCCATCTCAGGCAGCGTGGCTGCGGAACGGCCACCCACGATGATGAGGTCGGGCTCAACGGCATTGATGGCCTCGTAGTCGGGCTCGAACAGCGTGCCGGTGTTCTCGGTGGAGGTCTCGAAGTCCGCGGAGAGGTACTCGGGTAGCGCGTGGTGGGGGACACCGGCGACGTTCTCTGAGGCACCCAGGGTCTGAATCGTGTCGAGGATGCCGTGCTCGAAGACAACGACGGTCTGCGGGTTGAACGGAACGGTGACGTCACCCTGAGCGGTCGCGACGGTGACCTCGGTGGGGGTCTCAGCGGACTCGGCTGCGGCGGTCGCGGTGGCCTCAGTGGTGGGCTCAGCGGAGGCGGTCGACGAAGAGCCAGCCTCATCGGCGGACTCGGAAGCGCAAGCGGCGAGGGTCAGCGCAGCAATGGCGGCAAGGGCCGGCACGCGCAGTGACGTAACTACGGACATGATTCTCCTGAGATGGGGGGGTCTGATGAGGTGACGTCGACGTCGGTTAGGCAGCCCTTACTTGGCTGCGCTGGAATTACCGTAGCGTGAAGTTGCGTAAATGGGAATTCGTGACGGTGATGTTGTGAAAATTGGTGGTGTGCCAGGTGATTTGGGACTCAGCTTTGGCTTCGCACGGACCGCAACTCGAGCATCGGGTCGACTATCGGGAACAAATCGGGACATGGATGCGTCTGACAAAGAGAACCCGCCTCGGCGTGAGCCGCATTGGTTTCTCGAGCGCCGCGTCCGGCCTGGCCGTATCCCCCCCCTCAGCCGGTCGGACGGACGTGGCGCTGAGTGCGTACCCTTGAGCTGTCCACGAGACGCTCGGGCACGCCGCCGGGGCGGGTTCTTTCAATGTGCGTGCGGCTGCGCGCGCACGGAAAAGGAGAAACTCATGTCCCCCAAGATTGAGCGCACCGACGCCGAGTGGCGCGAGCTGCTGTCTGACCAGGAATACCAGGTACTTCGCGAGGCTGGGACCGAGCGCCCCTTCACCGGCGAACTCCTCGACAACGAGCGCGAAGGCGTCTACCGCTGCCGCGCGTGCGACGCGGAACTGTTCCGCTCCACCACCAAGTTCGACGCCCACTGCGGGTGGCCATCCTTCTTCAGTGCGGAGAACGACGCCGTGGTCCTGTCCGAGGACATCTCGCTCGGGATGGTACGCACTGAGGTCCGCTGCGCGTCTTGCGACTCGCACCTGGGCCACGTGTTCCCCGACGCGCCCCAGACGCCGACCGGTGACCGGTTCTGCATCAACTCGGTGTGCCTGACGTTTGACGAGGGTGGCGCTGACGCCGGTACCGGTTCTGGCGACGCGCGCTCGTCGCTGGGCGCCGACGCCGAGACGACCGAGGACGCCTAAGTTGGCCGTTCCCCGCTTCCGTCGCCCCGCGATGCTCGACATGGAAGAAGCCGAGCAGATCGAGGGCGACATTGACCCGGCCGACCGCGGGCTGATCGCGCACGAGACTGCTGCGGCACTCGTCTCCCAGGCGCGTGCATCACAAGACCCCGAGTTGACGGCGCGCTTGGTGCGCCTTGTTGACGAAGAGGGCATCGACACCGTCGCGATGATGTGGTCGAAGGCAGGATCGCACACTCTGCCAGGGGCTTTGTGGCGGATCTACATGCTGCGTGAGTGGGTCAAGTTCGACGCTCCCTCCGTGGCGCGGTCGTATCACCACGGGGTCGAGGCGGCCAATGTGCGCCACGCGATCGCTGGTGTCGAGGACCCTCCGGGGCCCAAGGAAGTGAAGGCGCTCGCAGACTCCGTGTTGTCCGGAGTCTTTTCCGGTGACCTGGCCGTGGCGCTTGAGCGGGCGGGCGCGTTCTGCCGCGTCGTCGCGACGGGTGCTGCCTACGAGGCGTCCTCCGATGACGGTCACAACGACAAGCGTGCTCACCAGACCTCGCTGCGTGCGGCCCAGTTGCTGCGCACCGGTGAAGAGCTGGAGCGCTGTGCGGGCATGTGGCGCGAGGACCGGCTCGACTGATCCGGCCCACGCACACCCTCCGCTCGACGCCGTGAACAACCTGCGGTGAGCCGAACCGGGGCCGTGGCGCCGCACGGGAATCGGCAAACCTGATTCCCGTGACCGCAGGTCCTTCACGCCGCGCCAGTCACAACTTCGTCACAGCGTGGACTCTGGGAGGTGGCCCAGGGAACAAATCAGAGCGCACCAACGTAGAGTAATAACAGGACATCGGGTCGCGGCAGCCCCGGGCTCCAACACCAGCCGCCACGAGCGGCCTTCGCGCCGACTGGCGCTCCCGGCCCGATGTCCGCTCTTCACCCTCGGGCACGCTCAGCGGCACCGACAGTGGCACCGAAAAACGACGGCCAGGAACAGCATCGGCCCCGAACCCCGCCGTGTATGTACGGCCAGGGGACAAGGGCGCCAGGGGAAGCGCTACGGGTGGACGTGGAGCAGGTGCGTCTCGATCGCCGTCACGATGGGCCCGGATTCCGTATCGGCCACGTGCGCGACGAGCACGCCGCCAGCCGGAAGGTACGGATTCTTGCGCGGTAGGGCTCCGCGCGTGGATGACCGCGTGGCTGCCCGCAGCATCTCAACGATCGTTGGCAACGTAGGACGGTGCGCACACACCACCCGGCACCCGGGCTTTTCGAGCAGCTTCATGAACGTCTGCGCAGTCTTGAGGGGCTTCTCTGCGTGCGCGGGTTCGGTCAGCGGCAGGTGCTCCTTCACAGCACGCCCTGTCGCCTCCGAGTACGGCCGCACGGTCGCCATGCACCGCTCTGCGGGGGACGAGTGGATCCGCGTCACGCCAAAGGCCGCGAACATTGGAACCAACTCTTGCGCTCGCGCCTCGCCCGAGGTGGTGAGGGGCCGCACGAGGTCATGCCCGGTCCAAGCCTTGCGTCGCTTTGCCCGCGCGTGGCGTGCGAGCACAAAGGCCCGCGTCTCAAGGCGGTCGCGTTCGAACGCTTCCACCAGCACTTCGAGCGGACGTAGGTCCTCGCGGAACGTGATGCGCTCCCGTGCCTCGTCGATCGAGAGCCACCGGACGTCGTCAATCTCGTTCTTTGATGCAGCCTTCACGGCCGGTCTCGCGGGCACCGCGATTGAGGACTTCGACGCCACCTGAGCCGCCCAGTACTTCACAACCTTGGTTTTGCCGCCGGTGGGGTAACGCAGCGTCGGTAGTGGCTGGCCCAGAATGACCTGGAGGCTCGTCTCCTCAGCCACTTCGCGGATCGCGCACGCCGGCAAGGTCTCGCCGTGATCGAGCTTGCCCTTGGGCCACGACCAGTCGTTGTAGCGGGGCCGGTGAACCGCGAGTACCTGGAGCTGGCCGCGTCGGACCCGCCACACCAAGGCACCCGCGGCAATCACGGTGCCCGGGGGATACGGCGTCACTTGCGCTTAGCCCTCCGCTTGGGCTGACGCTTGATATACGTTTCCTGGACGTCGCGCAGGCGTTCGCCCTCGCTGTCGTTGAGCGTTCGGTTGTAGGTTCCGTCCTCGGACAGTTCCCACGCGGAGAACTCTGGCGACATCGCCATGTCAATATTCTCGATAAGGAGTTCACGCTGCTGCTGGACCTCGATCGAGATCAGCGCCTCAATCCGGCGGTCAAGGTTGCGGTGCATGAGGTCGGCGGAGCCCACGAAAACTTCGGGTTCGCCGTCGTTGCAGAAGGCGAAGATTCGCGAGTGCTCAAGGAACCGTCCCAACACCGAACGCACTCGAATGTTCTCACTCAGGCCTGGAACGCCTGGGCGGACCGCGGAAATGCCACGCACCACGAGATCCACCTGAACGCCAGCCTGCGACGCCCGGTACAGCGCGTCGATGGTCTTCTCGTCAACGATCGAGTTGACCTTGATCTTGACCCAGGCGGGCTTGCCCTTGCGGGCGCGGTCGGCCTCGGCATTGATGCGCTCGATGAGCCCCATGCGCACGCCGGTAGGCGCGACGATCAGGCGGCGGAACTTCGCCTTGGGCGCGTAGCCCGAGAGCTGGTTGAACAACTTGGTGAGGTCGGCCCCCACCTGCGGGTCGTTCGTCAACAGGCCGTAGTCCTCATAGAGGCGCGCCGTCTTGGGGTGGTAGTTGCCGGTACCGACGTGGCAGTAGCGCACCAGCCCGGTCTCCTCCTGGCGCACCACGAGCGACAGCTTGCAGTGAGTCTTGAGCCCCACGAGTCCGTACACCACGTGCACGCCGGCCTGCTCGAGCTTGCGCGCCCAAGAGATGTTGCGCTGCTCGTCAAAGCGCGCCTTGATTTCGACAAGGGCGACGACCTGCTTGCCGTTGCGCGCGGCTTCGATCAGCGAGTCCACGATCGGGGAGTCGCCCGAGGTGCGGTAGAGCGTCTGCTTGATCGCCAGCACCTTGGGATCCACGGCCGCCTGCGCAAGGAACGCCTGCACCGAGGTGGAGAAGGAGTCGTACGGGTGGTGCAACAGCACGTCGCCGCGGCGAATGGCCTGGAAGATGTTCTGCTCGTCGGCCGTTTCTACGGGCGCGAGCTGGTGGTGAGTCGTGGGCCTGAACGGCGGGAACTGCAGACGCGGCCGGTCCAGATCGGCGATCACGTTGAGGCCCGTGAGGTCCAAAGGTGCAGGCAGCTCAAACACGTCGTGGTCCGTGATGCCCAGTTCCCGCACCAGACGCTCGCGAACGTTGACCGGCAGGTTATCGACGACCTCGAGCCGAACCGCGGGCCCAAACCGGCGGCGCAGCAGCTCCTTCTCCATGGCCTTCAGGAGGTTCTCGGCATCGTCCTCTTCGACCTCGACGTCCTCGTTGCGCGTCACGCGGAACGTGTGGTGCGCAACAACGTCCATCCCCGGGAACAGGTAGTCGAGGTGCGCGGCGATAACGTCTTCGAGTGGCACAAACGAGCGCGGCTCATCGCTGAGGGCCGATGCATCGGTCACCTGGGCAGCGTGGCCTTCCGAGTCGACGGACAGGAAGCGCGGCAGCGTTTCTGGAACCTTCACGCGGGCGAAGAGTTCCTTGTCGGTACCTGGGTCGCTCAACTCGACAGCGAGGTTGAGCGATAGTCCCGAGATATAGGGGAACGGGTGTGCAGGGTCAACCGCTAGTGGCGTCAGCACGGGGAAGATGTCGGACCGGAAGAGCTTGCGTAACCGCTCCTGCTCGGACTCGCCGAGGTCGTCATGGCGCACCAGAAACACGCCGTTGTCTTGAAGGGCGGGCGTGATGTGGTCTTGGAACACGCTCGCGTGACGATCCATGAGCTGGTGCGCACGGTCAATCAGCATGTCGACAAGGCGCGTGGCGCTCATGCCAGTGGCGGAAGGCAGTGCG
Organism: Demequina flava; assembly: GCF_000975035.1. Lineage (GTDB taxonomy): Bacteria > Actinomycetota > Actinomycetes > Actinomycetales > Demequinaceae > Demequina > Demequina flava. Next base: position 1,400,440 of record NZ_BBRA01000001.1, read on the forward strand.
AACCCTGCCGCGATGCGGCGCTTGAGACCTGCGACGCGGACCATGAAGAACTCGTCGAGGTTCGAGGCGAAGATCGCCAAGAACCGTGCCCGTTCGAGTAGTGGCGTGGCCTCATCCTCCGCTAACTCCAGAACGCGCTCGTTGAAGGCGAGCCACGACAACTCGCGGTCTAGGAAGCGGTCCTCGGGCAAGTCTTGGGGCTCAGGATCCGCCTCATCCAGATCAGCGGAGATGGTCGGCACCGGGTACGTCTCTTCCGAGTCGGGGTGCTCGCCGGGGGCTGCTGCGGTGGGCGGCGTCTGAGTCATGGCCCCATCGTGGCACGGCGAGCGCGCCACGCACTAGTAGAAAGTCCTGCAAGTTACGCGGGTTCACTTTTCGGTAACCAATTTTGGTGGGCTGGAACCACGCACGCTGGCATCCGTGTGCGCGCTACGCATGGACCACCGCCGACAGAATTCCCGGCACTTCGGAGAACCTGGCCAGGGCACTCCCGCCCAGATCTCAGAAGTTTCAGGTATAACTGAAACATGAGCGATAGAGCGGATGCTGGAGCCGGGCACAGCGAGGACGCCACCCGCGTGAAGTACGTCGCCCAGGTGGCGGCGTACTGGGAGCGAGGCGGACTCACGTACGCGGCCGGGCTGATCCTTGGCCACCTCATGGTCTGCGAACCGGCCGACCAGACCCAGGCCGACATCGCCGAAGCTCTTGACCTGTCTGCCGGGTCCGTCTCGACCCAGCTCCGTCAACTGGAAGCAATCGGCATGATCGAACGTTTCCGCGCACCAGGCCAACGCGCAGCGCGCTACCACCTGCCCCAGGACATGTGGCTGAAGATCCTCAACACCGAGCGTGACCGCATTGCGGGGCTGCGCACCCTGGCCGACGCCGGCCGTGCCGTGGCGCCTACGGAACGCCCCGACCGCATCGGCTCTCTCGACAAAATGGTGAGCTTTTGGGAGTCCGAGTGGCCCGAAACCGAACGCCGCATCCAAGAGTTTCTACGAAAGGAGCGGTCATGACCGCGACCCCCGCCATCGAGGTGGACCACCTCACCAAGAAGTTTGGCGACTTCACCGCTGTCGAGGACGTCAGCTTCGCGATCGAGCCCGGCGAGATCTTCGGCTTTCTTGGTCCCAACGGCGCCGGCAAGTCCACGACGATCCGCTCCATCCTGGACCTGATTCGCCCCACCTCTGGCTCCTGCCGCGTGCTGGGCCTCGATAGTCGCAAGGACGCCGTCGAGGTTCACCGCCGCATCGGCTTCCTGCCTGCGGACCTGGCGCTCTACCCCAACCTGACGGGCAAGCAGACGCTCGAGTACCTCGGCAACATCCGCGGCGGCGTTGACTGGGCGCGCGTCGACGAGCTGACGGAACGGCTCAGCGCGGACCTATCTAAGAAGGTGAGCGAATACTCCTCGGGAAACCGTCAGAAGATCGGCATCATCCAGGCCTTCATGCACAGCCCCGAAGTCGTCATTCTCGATGAGCCCATTACCGGACTGGACCCCCTGGTCCAGGTCGAGTTCCATGGGATGCTCAGGGAAATGGCCGATGCTGGGGGCACCGTGTTCCTGTCCAGCCACACCATTTCTGAGGTGGAGCGGGTGGCGGACCGGGTGGCATTTATCCGTCGCGGTCACCTCATCGCCGTCGAGAAGATGGCCGAGCTTCAGGACAAGGCGCTGCGTCGCATCACGCTCGAGTTCGCTGAACCCGTTGAGGCGCACCACTTCGAGGGGCTTGATGGCGTTCGCGACGTCACGGCAGAGGGCGCAACTATTTCCGCGCAGTTCGAGGGCTCCATGGCGCCGCTGCTGAAGGCCGCCACCGACAACGACGTGCTGTCTGTGTCTTCTGCCTCCGTGGACCTCGACGAGATCTTCCTCGAGTTCTACCGCGACGAGATCAAGGCTGCGGGCGACGAGGTTGACGACGACGCGCCAGCACGCGAGGTCGCGTAATGCTGCGCTCTGTCTACCTCAAGACCCTTCGCGACAAGTGGCTGGCTGCGGTCATTGGGGTCGCGTCGCTGTTCTTGATCGCGTGGGCGGGCCTGTGGGCATATGCGGGCTTGGGCACTGACGCCACTGACCTCTTTGTGTCCATGCCGGAGGCGTACCTCTCGCTGTTGGGCATCAGTCCCGACAGTGGGCCCGAGGGGCTCATGCTGTCCAACCTCTTCAACTTCATTGGACCGTTCGTGATTGCGGGCATCGCCATCTCGATGGGTGCCTCTGCCATTGCGGGTGAGGAGTCGAACGGAACCATCAATGTGCTGGGTGCCTTGCCGCGCTCGCGGACCCGACTCGTCACGTCGACGTCCCTCGCTGTGGCGACGATCGCGATTCTCGCGGCCGTCCTTGCGACCGCCTCGTTTGCCTTCGCGCTGCAGATCACCGGCTCCAACACCGACGGACTCAACCTGGCCGCAGCGGGTCTGCACATGCTGGTGGTGAGCCTGTTCTATGGCGCTGTAGCGCTCTCACTTGGTGCGCTCACCGGCAACCGCTCGCTGGCCTCCGGCGCCGCCGTGGCGTTCGTCGTCGTGTCCTTCCTCGCGGCGGGAATGCTGCCGATGTTCGAGGCCGCCGCCGACTGGGCCAAGATCTTCCCCTGGTACTGGATCTCAGGACCCAACCCTCTCGCCAACGGCGTGGACGTAGGGCCGATGCTCGTCATCGGTGGCGTGACGATCGCCCTGTTTGTTCTGGCGTTGTGGGGCTATTCGCGGCGCGACCTTCACGACCGTGCCGTGCGCGCGCCGTTAGTGGCCCGCGTGCTCGACAACCCCCGCGTCGCGCCCATCCTCGCCAAGCTTGCTGGCAACGGGAGTGCGCGCGGCGTCGCTTCCAAGGCTCTGTCCGATCTCCGCGCGGTCCTCATCGTTGCTGGCGCGGGCTCGTTCTTCATGACGCTCATCGTGGGACCCATGTTCAACGCGCTCGCGGACACCATCGGCGATGTGCTCGGCGCCATGCCGGAGGGCATGCTCGCCATGGTGGGCTTCGCCGACATGTCGACTCCAGAGGGTTGGTACTACGGCGAGATGCTCTCGATCGTGGCGCCCGTCGCTGTTGCCGTGGTGGCTATCGCTGCAGGCACCGCGCTGGCGGGAGAAGAGAAGCGCCGCACCGTCGAGGTGACGATGGCGTCTCCGATCTCGCGTACCTCCTTTGCGATGCGCAAGGCGCTCGCGATTGGTACTGGGTCCGCCATCATCGGCGTCGCGATTGCTGCCGGCATCGCGGCAGGAAACGCGGTGGGCAACCTCGGCATGGACTACGGGCACATTGCCGCCTCTGGGCTGCTGCTCGCGGCGCTTGGGTGCGTGCTCGGTGCGGTGAGCTTCTTCGCTGGAGCCCTGACCGGCAACGCGTCGGTCGCCATGGGCGCCGGCACCGGCGTGGCAATTCTGGGCTGGGGCATCAACTCGTTCATTCCGATCAACCCCGACCTCGCCGACTGGGCTAAGGTCTCGCCCTTCTACTACTTCGCGGACGGAAACCCGCTCGAGATTGGCATGACCTGGTCCTACCTTGCAGTCTTGCTGGGCGCGACAGCGGTTCTGATCGTTGGAGGATTGGCGGCGTATCAGCGCCGCGACTTGCGCAGCTAGGCTCGCGAGAGTGAGAGCACGCAGAGTTTCGGGCCTGATTCGGTACACGCCAGCCACATGGCTGATGGTGGTCTTTCAAGTACCCCTCGTCTTGGTGCTTTGCTGCGGCTTCTTTTACTTGCGACACATTGGATACGACTCCACGCCTAGGCTTGGCGAGTCCACCGTGGGGTGGCGGATTTCCGAGGTCGCGGCTTGGGTGGTGTTGCCTTTGATGCTCGCCCTCGTGGGGTGGCGGGCGCTGCAGGCTTTCAGGATTCTTGGTGTTCTGTATGTGAGGCCATTGCCGGGCGGTGTGGTTGCGATTGCTCCGCCGGTGTTGACGTGGCGGAAGCGAGGTGCGCTGGTGACGGCGGGTTCGCGGGTGTCGTTGACGTCGTCGACAGCGGGTCAGGACAAGCGGCTCCGCGGGTTCGGGTATCTGGGTTTTCCGTTCAGCTCGTGGCGGCTGTCCGTCGACGGCAAGGTCGTTGCCTCGTTCAGCATGCCGTTCGCGACCAGCAAGAGTGCCAAGACGAATCTGCGAGACGCAGTCGATCAGGCCCGCGCTGCATCAGCCCTCCTGTCGCCGACGTAATGTAGGCGGATGCGAGACGTCTGGATGAAGCTTCCCCCGGCAGTGCGGGCGCTCCTGCCCGGGCTGTTGCTCTCGGCGGTCGCGCTCGTGGCGTTCGCCGAGATCTTGGAAGAAGTCGTTGAGCTGGAGGCCTTTGTCTCGTGGGACGAGCCGCTCATTGAGTGGATGGCAGATCACCGCACGGATGGCTTGACCGCGGTGATGACGTTCATCACCAACATCTTTGGGCCCATCGTGCTGCCGATCTTGTTGGCAGTTGGGGTTGGGGTGTGGATCTGGCGGACGCGCTCATGGCGAGACCCGCTACTGCTCGTGGGCGCGATGATCTTCTCTACCGTCGTCACCAGCGTCGCCAAACGAGCGGTGGGCCGCGCGCGGCCAAGCGAAGAAGTCCAGGCGGTCCCGGGCCTTGAACAGTCGTTCTCGTTCCCGTCGGGCCACACAACCGGCGCCGCCACGCTCGTCCTTGTCACCGGCTACCTGCTGTGGCGACGCCATCGGAGCCGCACCGCCCTCGTGATCTGGGCCCTGGCATCGGTCCTCATCACGGGACTGGTGGCCTTCACGCGGATGTACCTGGGGTACCACTTCCTGTCCGACGTGCTGGCAGGAGCGTGCGTGGGATTGTTTACGCTTGGGGCTGTGATGTGTGTTGATCGAACCTTGGAGCTACGCCGTGGATAGAGCGAAACTCGTGCGCGGTGCTGCCTGGGGGATTGGCGTTGTGGGTGTCGTTGTCGGAGCAGCGATCGTGTGGCGCGTCCTGGCGTTCTGGGGGTCCACTCCCGATGCCGCGGCTGAGTATTGGCTGCTCCTCGGCATGGGCGTCGGCGTCGCGTGCCTGAGCCTCCTCGTCGCGCGGGGCCTGCTCCGGGATGCGGGATGGGCCAAAGCCGCGGCGATCATGCTCGGCATCATGGTCACCGTGGTCCTGATCACGTGGCTGGCAGCGACCGCGATCGGTCTCTAGCCCGCCCCAGCAGGTGCTCAGTGCTCAAAATCACGGGAAATGAGCACTCAGCACCTGCCAGGAGGCGGACCGAGGTTACGCCGCGCGTTCCCTCACCACGCGCGCGATGTCGACCTTCTTGATGGCGCGCGACGCGGGCCACTGAGAGATCAGCGCGGCCAACAGCACTCCGGCCGCCGCAGCCGGAAGCGTCCAGACGCCCCATGCCGGCTCCAGCGTGAAGAGGTCGTCGCTGAACGAGGCCAAGAACTGCGCCGCTGCCCACACTCCCAAGACGAGCCCAAAGGGAATCGCGATGATGGTGGCCAACAGGTTTTCCGTCGCCACCGCCCCGGCCACCTTGCGGAGCGGCACTCCGGCGGCGCGCATGGTGGCGAGCTCGTTGGTGCGTTCCACGACGTTGACGGACATCGTCACGTACATGACGGCCAGCGCTAGCACCGTGCCGAGCAGGATCATCATGCCGATGAAGACCCAGAACAGTCCCAGGTACTGATCGAGCTGCGCGACGATTGCGCGGACGTCCTGGTAGGCCACCACGCCGTCAAGCTGCGTGATGGTCTGGCGGACCTCGTCGCGGTCGGCGTCCTCGTCAAAGGCGAGTGCAAACGCCTCGGTTCCCTCGTCAGGCAGGAGGGCCGATGCTGTGGCATTGGTTGCGTACGCGGACGTCCCGAGGGGTTCGTTCAGGAATCCCACGAGGGTCACTTCGGTCTCGCCGGCATCGGTAGAGATCGTGACGGTGTCACCCGCCTCGACCCCGATCTCCTCGGCAAGGAACTCTCCTGCGAGGATGCCGTCGCTGGGTAGCGACACGCCCTCGCCGTCGGGCCCGAAGAAGCAGTGCATCTGTGTGTCCGGTTCGTAGCCGGTCAGTGTGGTCTTGTAGCTGCCATCGGGCCCCTCAATGGCGACCTGTCCGAGCACGGTCGGTTCGACCGTTTCGACACCGTCCACGTCATTGAGAGCGTCTTCGGCCCCCACTCCGGCCTGCGCCACGGCTGTCGCATCCTCTAGCTCGATGTCCTCGAATTGGGTGTTCATGGCGGACAGGATGGACGTCATCATGCCCACCGAGGTGAGGACCAAGATGAGCGCCAAGACGGTGCCCATCATCGTGGCGAACGTGCGGCGCTTGGAGCGCACAATGTCGCGCAGCGCCATGCGTCCCGAGACGGGAATCCAGGTTTGGCGGGCCACCCAGCGGCTGTACGCGCCAGGCGTGGAGGAGTTGGATGCGGGACGCATCGCTTGTGCAGGCGCAATGTGCGAAGCCGTGATGGCGGGCCCCAGCGCGCCCAGCATGCCGACCGTGATTCCGAACACGAAACCGATGACGAGCATCCACGGATAGTTGAGCACCACCGTGTCCGGCACTCCGATGAACCCGGTGTACGCCGAGGTCATGGCCGAGTTGGCGGGGATACCCAGCGCCACCCCCAGGATTGCTCCGACGCCGCCCATGAGGAGACCCTGGAAAACGTAGTGACGGAGGACTCGTCCGCGCTTTGCGCCGGAGGCCATCATGGTGCCGATGACGGGCGTTTCCTGCAGGATGCGTCGCGTGAGCAGCACCCAGGATGTGACGCCAGCCGCGATGAGGAACAGCGCGGGGAACGCCACGGAGAGCTGATCGAAGCCCTTGAGGTCCTCGCTGAGGGTTGCATTCGAGGGCTGGTCCTCCTGCGACTCGACGGCCGATGCTCCGGCATCGGTCATAGCGTCGCTCACTGCAACTCCGGTGTCCGTCTCCCAAGGCTGGGTGGCATCCGTGGCAACCCGAGCATCGGCCCCATTGGGGACCACCACGAGGGTCTGGTTGGGCTCCACGCCAAACCACTGCTGAACCGACTCTTCAGGCGCGAAGACCACCGCGAAGGAGTTCGGGTCGGAGATGATTTCCTGGCTGGACCGGGCGAGCCAGAGGTACTCAGGGGAATCGACGACGCCCTGAATCGTGACCTCGACCCAGCCGGTGGCGGCGAAGATCTCGATGGTGTCGCCCGGTTCGAGGTCAAACGTCTCGGCGCCGTGCTTTTCCAAGAGGACCTGGTCGGTCGCGCCGTCGTCGAGGTAGTCGCCATCGATGACGTCGACGTCGTTGATGCTTGGGTGAGCGTCAGTCGGCACGCCGATGGTGCGGCCCACCAGCTTGGTCTCCTCGATCAGCATGGGGGGATCGACTTGGGTGCGAGTGATGGCGTCGGTTGCACCGGCGTCCAGTGCCGCCTGCGCAATCGCGTCGGTGTCACCGCCCGTGGCAGTCCAATCGGCAAAGTTCAGCCGGTCGTACGTGGCCTGATAGGAGGCCGAGAGGTTCTGGAATGCGCCGGCAGAGGCGATGTAAATCATCACGCCGAGCATGATGGTGATTGCGACGGCAATCACCTGCGCCTTGGATCGCCAGAGGTCGCGGAACGCTTTCTTCGTCGTAGCCTTCATGCGGGTTACCAGGTCACATCTGCCGCAGCGGCGGGGGTCTCGTTGGTCTTGATCGACTCAATGTCGCCATCGACCACAGTGATGACGCGGTCTGCGATCTGGCCTACGGACAGGTTGTGCGTCACGATGATGATGGTCTTGCCCTGGCGGTTGAGCTCCTGAAGGAGTTCGAGGATCTGGCGGCCAGTGGGCAGATCGAGCGCGCCGGTGGGCTCGTCGGCAAGCAGGATGTCGGGGTCGGTGGCGAGGGCGCGAGCGACCGCCACGCGCTGCTGCTGGCCGCCACTGAGCTGGGCCGGAAAGCTGTCTAACTTGTCGCCCAGGCCCACGGACTCGAGGTGCGCGGCGACTTGTGTATTGTCGCCGCGCCCGGTCATCTCCACAATCATCTCGACGTTCTCGCGAGCAGTCAGCGTGGGGATCAGGTTGAAGAACTGGAAGATGAAGCCCACGTGATCGCGACGGAAATCGCTCAGCTTGGAGGGCTTGGTCTTCGAGATGTCCTCGCCGGCGACCGTGACGGTGCCGTCCGTGGCGGTCTCGATTCCGCCAATGATGTTGCACAGCGTGGTCTTGCCCGAGCCCGACGGGCCAATCACGACCACCAGTTCGCCCGAGGCGATTTCGAGGTCAATGCCCTTGAGGGCATGCACCGCGGCGTCGCCCTCTCCGAAGACCTTGGTGAGGCCGGTGAGATGGACACCGCGATCCGTGGTGGTGGCAGTCATGAGCTCTCCTTGGAATCTGGTGCGGTTTCGGGGTCGGTGGTGAAGATGCCGTGGGTGTAGATGTCCATGGCCTCGTGGCTCCAGCGAGCCAGGCCGTCGGGGGACAGGGGGTCTGATTCAAGAGCGTCGCCGATGTGCTCGCTGAGCAAGATCAGCGATAAGTCATTGGCCATGAGCAGGGCGGCACGCGTTTGTGGGTCCGTGCTGCGGCGCACGATGCCTTGCTGCTCGAGGTCCTTCATGAGCTCAACGGTCATCTCGAACCATTGACGAAAGACCCGGCGCCCGGTGTCGGAGCCGTCGAGCAGGCTGCGGCGCAGGTAACCCAAGAGCGGAGCGTCGGTGGGGAACTGGTCCGCCATCGTGGCCGCGAGGCTGGCGGGTTCCTGAAGGGCGCCCGCGAGGTGGTCGAATATTCCAATGACGCGCGCGTCCACCGCCTCGACCAGGCCCGCCTTGGAGCCGAAGTGGTGAGGGATCAGTGCCGGTGAGACGTCTGCGGCTGTCGCGATGTCGCGGATGGACACGGCCTCGTTGCCGCGTTCGGCGAAGAGAGCGAGCGCACTCTCGATGATGCGCTCACGAGCTTGAGTGTCCATGCCCAGCACGGTACTGAACAACTGTTCAGCGCGCAATGCGGGACGTGGTGCGCGGAGCGCGGCGGGCGAGCGGGTGGTCCGGGCGGTGACACCGAAGTGCGGACTAGAGGCCCGTCGCCTCACCGAAGGCGATCAAGGCATCGCCAGCATCGGCCCGGCCCTCCACCGTGCGCGCCACCAGGAGGCCCGGCATGAGCGCGGCCAGCGCGGAGGTGAGGGCATCGACATCGGCGTCCGCGGCAAGGTGACCGGCATCCTGCCAGCGGGCCACCAGGGTGCGAATGTCACCGCGAATACCGTCGTAGACCTCCGTGAGCGGGGTCCGCAGGCCATCGTCCCGAGTCGCCTCGGCCCACACCTCAAGGATCAACGGGGTCATCCGGAGCGGGCCAGCATCGGCGCGCGTGACGAGCTCCTCGAAGACGTGCGCGATCGCTGCCGTTGGCCTGGCTGGTGGTGCGGCACTCGTGAAGTGAGAGAACTGATTGCGGGCCGGCATGAAGACCGACTGGGCGGCCGCAATGGTGAGTTCGGCCTTCGACGGGAAGTAGCGATACACCGTCCCTGCCGAGACCCCCGCCTCCGCGATGATGTCCGACATCGACGCCCCGTGGAACCCGTCACGCGAGAAGCACGTGAGCGCCGCGCTCAGGATCTGTGCGCGGCGCTGATCGTGGTGCTCTGGCGGCCGGATGGGCATAGGGCCAGGATAGGGGTGGTATCCGCTTGACAGGAGGGTGCCACGCGGCAACGATGGAACTAAAGTGAATGATCATTCGCTTTAGGCGAGGGAGGCACACGTGAAGGCGATGATTCTCAAGGAGTTCCGCGAACTCCGGCGCGACAAGCGCACAATGGCGATGCTGATCGCACTGCCCATCCTTCTTCTGGTCATTTTTGGCTACGCGGCGAACTTCACGGTCGACGAGATCCCCACGGCGGTCGTCGGCGACAACGCCGAGCAAGTTGAGGGACAGCTCCCCGACCTCTTCGCGGTCGAAGACGACATCAGTAGCGATGAGGATGCGCAGGATCTCCTGCGGGACAACGTCGTCGACGTCGCGGTCGACACCTCCACCCAGCCCGCCACGGTGTACATCGACGGCTCCAGCCTGTTCGCCGCGCAGAGTGCCCAGGCAGGGCTCGCGCAGGCACCCGACGACCTGGTCGATGTCGAGGTGCTCTACAACCCCGACCTCACCACCGCGTGGGTCATGGTGCCGGCCCTCATCGGCCTGATCCTCACCTTTATCGGCACCATCATCACGTCGATTGGCCTGGTAAAAGAGCGTCAGAACGGGACCATCGAGCAACTCGCCGTCATGCCGCTCAAGGCCTCCGAGGTCATCATGGGCAAGATCGTCCCGTACTTCATCCTCGCCTGCTTCGACATGATCATCGTCACCGTGTTGGGTGTGTGGCTCTTCGATGTTCCATTCGTCGGAAGCGTGTGGCTCCTCGCGCTCGGCGGCGCCATCTTCCTCTTCGTGGTCCTTGGCCTTGGCGTCCTGATCTCGACGGCCTCGCAAACGCAGGCGCAGGCCATTCAGATGGCGATGATGATGCTGTTGCCGCAGATCCTGCTGTCGGGTTTCATCTTCCCGCTCGAGGCAATGCCGGCTGGTATTTCGTGGATCGGCTACATCTTGCCGCTGACCTATTGGGTAGAGATCTCTCAGGGAATCATGCTGCGGGGCGCGGGCTTCGACTCTCTCTCGTGGGCCTTTGGAGTTCTGGTGCTTATGGCGGTCGTGATCTTCACGGCGGCTGTCGTCCGCTTCCGCCGGGACTTGGCACCTAGCGCTCACGGGAAGAAGGCTTCAAAGTGAGTAGGGCCGATGCCGGGGCACAGCGGGGATTCGAAGAACAGTGGGGTTTGCACGGCGTTACGGTGCGCTACGGAGACACCGTAGCTATCCGCGACATTGACCTACGCGCTGTGCCAGGTGAAGTTCACGCGGTCGTTGGCGGCGATGGTGCTGGCAAGACCACAGCCTTGCGCTGCCTCGCTGGCGCGGTGAACCCGTCGGAAGGTGAGGCAAGGTCGCCGGGCCGCCGCAGCATCGGCTTCATGCCTACGGCCGCTGGCGTGTGGGGTGACCTCAGCGTCGACGAGAACATCGCTTTCGTGGGCTCTGCCCAGAGCGTGACGGGCAAGGACTTCACGCAACGCAGAGGAGAGCTGCTCGAGGCCACGGGGCTCACGGGCGCGACCAAGCGCCTGGCGAAGCAACTGTCAGGCGGCATGCGCCAGAAGCTCGCGTTCTCGCTAGCAATGCTGCACCGACCCGACCTCTTGATCCTCGACGAGCCGAGCACCGGCGTAGACCCGGTCAGCCGCATCGACCTGTGGCGCATGATCTCGATCGCGACAGCGGAGGGCGCGGCCGTCGTGATGGCGACCACGTATTTGGACGAGGCCCAGCGCGCATCGCGCGTGCTCGCGCTTGACAGCGGCGAGACCCTCATCGAAGGTGCGCCCGACGAGGTGCTGACCCGCGTGCCCGGCCACGTCACCACGGTGGACACGCCTACGGACCGCGTGACTGCGTGGCGACGCGGACGCGTGTGGAAGCAGTGGTCGCCCGATGACCCGCCTGCCGGTCAGCCGCGCGTGGAGGACCTGGAGGACGCCATGGTGGCCGCAGGAATGGCAAAAGAGGCTGCACATGTCTGAGCCACTGTTGAGGGCGTCTCACGTGACGCGCACCTTTGGTCACTTCACAGCCGTGGATGACGTGTCCCTGACCGTGGAGCCAGGCGAGATTGTCGGCCTTCTGGGCGCCAACGGTGCAGGCAAGACCACGCTGATCCGCATGATTCTCGGACTCCTGCCCGCCAGTGAGGGCGACCTCGAACTCTTCGGCGCCGAGCCGTCCATCGAGACCCGCACCCGCCTGGGCTACGTGCCCCAGGGATTGGGCCTTTGGGACTCGCTCACATCGCGGGAGAACCTCGACTTCGTTGACGACGCGTACGGTGTCGCGTCCACCCCCATGCCGGACGCGCTCGCGGACTTGGCTGACCGCCCCGTGGGGCAGATCGGACTCGGATACCAACGCCAACTGGCCTTCGCCGCGGCACTCGGGCACGAGCCCGAGCTCCTGGTCCTGGACGAGCCGACCTCCGGAGTAGACCCGTTGTCACGCGCACGACTGTGGGACGCGATCCACGAGCGGGCCGATTCTGGCGTGGGGGTCCTCGTGACAACCCACTACATGCAGGAAGCGCAGCAGTGCGACCGGCTGGTCCTGATGTCTCAGGGCAAGCAGGTGGCGGCAGGCCAGGAGTCGGACATCATCGGCGACGCGGCCGCATTGGAAGTCGAGACCGATGACTGGCGCGCGACCTTTGCGGCGCTGTCTGACGCCGGACTGCTTGTATCTCTCGCGGGCACTCGCGTGCGCGTAGTCGACTCGGACGCCGATGCCGTCAGCAAGGCGCTGGCCGATGCCGGGATTCAAGGACAGCCAGAGCACGCCACCGCGACGCTCGAGGAAGCCATGGTGGTGCGAGAGCGCGCGTGATGGTCTGGCTCTGCCTGTGGATACCCCACTGCGACATTTTCTCTGCTGGTAAGTTGTGCCGTGCGCGTGAGCGCATCAACAATCCTTAGAGGGGATGCCATGACCGAGGACAAGCCCGTGAGCGGAAACAACAACGGCGCGATTCCGCCCGCAGCACCTACCCCGCCTCCGGCCGCTAATGCGAATCCGCCGGCAGCGCCCGCCGAGCAGTTTGCTGCGCAGCAGCCTGGAGGTACTGCGCCCGTGCCGCCCGCTGGTGCTCCTGTTCCCCCTGCCGGCGCTCCACAACCGCCTGCCCCCCAATACGGGCAGCCAGCGCCGCAGGCTCAGTACGGCGGTCAGCCTCCTGCGCCCGGTGCGCCCACTGGAGGCTCGGGAGGTGGCCCGGGTTGGATGCCCATCGTTGCGCTCGTCCTTGGTGTGATCGCGCTCTTGACGTCGTTCCTGGGCGCCTTCGCCTTTGTATCGTGGCTCTTTGCGCTTCCCGCCTTCGTCTTTGGTCTGATCGCGCTGATCAAGAAGGCTCCTCGCAAGGGGCTGTCGATCACGGCCCTAATTCTGAGTGTCGTCGCCTTCCTCATTTCGATCATCGTGTTCCTCATTGCTGTCGTGGGCGCGGTGGACGACGCGATTGCAGAGGACGAGGCGAATTCCGTCTCGGGTGGAACTCCCACCCCGGAGGAGACCACCGAAGACTCGGCAGATGACTCCACGACGGATGACTCGACTGCCGACTCGGCAGGTGGCGAGACCGACGACTCGGGCTCAGACGCTAGCGTTGCTGGCGACGCCACCCCACTTGAACTGGCCGAGGTCACCGCCTGGTTCGACGAAGACTTCGAGTCGTGGGAGTACCTCGTCTTGATCGACAACACCAACACGGATTACGCCTGGATCGACACCTCCATCACGATCGAGGCCTTCGACGCTGACGGCGTTCTCTTGGCGGACGACTGGGCCTACGAGACAATCCTTCCCGACTCGACCTCTGCGATCACCGGCACGTTCTACGACGCCGGCACGACCGAGGTCACCGACGTTCAGGTCATCGTCGAGGACGAGCCGACAGACGTGTCCGGTCAGGAAATCGGATCGTTCACGGTCAGCGAGCCCGAGTTGTCGTCGGACGACTGGAGCTCGACCGCCGAGGGGACAGTCTCGTCCACATTCGTGGAAGACCAAGAGAGCGTGCAGATTATCGCGGTAGCGCGCAACGCCTCCGGCGAGGTCATCACCACTGATTGGGATCTCCTCAACCGTGTCCCGGCCGGCGGCACCGCCCGCTACGAGGTGTCCTTTTGGGACGTCCTGCCAGACGACGCTGTCGTAGAGGTTTACGCGCAGCTGTAACGCTCATCGCGATTGCGCCGGTTTCGTCCCGTTTGTGCGGGGCGGAACCGGCGTTCTTGCTTATCCTGAAGTTTGCTGCGGTGGCCACGCCCAGACGTACACACGGGTTACGGTGGAGGGGTGAGCGACTACTCATCCTTGACTTCATTCATTGCTATGCCGCGCGTCGAGGGGGTGGCCCTGTCCCCGGACGGTGAGTCCGCGATCCTCACCGTCGCGACGCTGTCCGCCGACGAGACCACCTACGAGCGTGCCCTGTGGCGCGTGCCGACCTCCGGCGACGGCGACCCCGTGCGCCTGACTCGCTCGGCCAAGGGTGAGGCCGGTGCCTCGGTCCTGTCCAATGGCGACGTGCTGTTCACCTCCGCGCGTCCCGGAGCCGGCGAAGACGACACCGCCCAGGTGTGGCTGCTGCCTGCTGGTGGCGGCGAGGCTCGCCCCGTGACGGCCCTGGCCGGCGGCGCGGGCGGCGTGACAGCGGTAGCGGCCGATGCCGAGGTCGCCGTGATCGCGGCAGGTCTCCTTCCGCAGGCCGCGGACATTGACGAGGACGCGAAGCTGCGCGCCGAGCGCACCAAGCGCAAGGTCAACGCCATCTGGCACGACTCGTATCCGATCCGCCACTGGGACCACGACCTGGGCCCTGACCACACGCACCTCTTCGACCTCGACCTTGGTGCATGGGCGCCCGAGGCGGCTAGCGCCCACGCGCCTGCCCCAAGCGACGGCGACGGCGACGGGTCGAACGAGGCGACCGAAGCATCGGCCCGCCCCTATCCCTCGCACCTTCCCCGCCCGGGCGACCTCACCCCGAACCCCCGCCGCTGGACCGACACGCCTGGCGTCGCGGTCAGCCCCGATGGCACGACGGTCGTGGCGACCCTGCCCGTTGCCGAGGGGCGCTCGCAGCGCGTGGACCTCGTGCGCATCGACCGCTCCACGGGCGAGCACACCACCCTGCGCAGCGACTCTCGCGTGGTCTACGGCGCACCCGTGTTCAGTCTGGATGGCGAGTACCTCGCCTACGTGCGTCAGCCAAAGTCGGACCCGAGCGGCCCCACGCAGCTCGAGATGTGGGTGTCCCGCCCCGACGGCACTGACGCCCGCCGCGTGGCCGAGCACTGGGACCGCTGGGCCAGCTCGCTGCAGTTCTCACACGACGGCGCTGCACTGATCGCGACCGCTGATGATGACGGCCGCGGACCCATCTTCCGCATCGACCTGACCTCCAACGAGGTCACGAAGGTCACGGGCGACGATGCGTCCTTCACCTCTGTGCGCGTGGACCGCGCCACCGGCACGATGGTCGCCCTGCGCGCCAACTTCCTGCGCCCCGCGCACCCAGTCCGCATCGACCTCGACGGCACCGTCACGGAGCTGGCCACGCCTGCACCGGCCCCGGCCGCCAACGCCACGATGACCGATGTCGACACCACCGCCGAGGACGGCACGCGCGTGCGCGGCTGGCTCCTCACCCCGCCGGACGCATCCGCGGACAACCCGGCGCCGCTCCTGCTGTGGATCCACGGCGGCCCGCTGAACTCCTGGAACGCGTGGTCGTGGCGCTGGACGCCGGCGCTCGCGGTCGAGCGTGGCTACGCCGTGCTACTCCCTGACCCCGCGCTGTCCACCGGCTACGGGCTGGACTTCATCGCGCGCGGATGGAACTCGTGGGGCCACAAGCCGTTCACGGACCTCATGTCGATCACCGATGCCGTCGAGGCGCGCCCGGAAGTCGACGAGTCCCGCACTGCGGCGATGGGCGGCTCCTTCGGCGGCTACATGGCCAACTGGGTCGCCGGCCACACGGACCGCTTCGATGCCGTCGTCACACACGCCAGCCTGTGGGCGCTCGACCAGTTCGGTCCCACCACGGACCACGCGGACTACTGGCAGTCGATCTTCACGCCCGAGGCCATGATTGAGCACTCGCCGCACCGCTCCGTGAAGGACATCTCGTCGCCGGTGCTGGTCATTCACGGCGACAAGGACTACCGCGTGCCGATCGGGGAGGGGCTACGTCTGTGGGCCGAGCTCGCCGAGCACTTCGTGGACGACAACGGCGACATGGATCACCGCTTCCTGTACTTCCCGGACGAGAACCACTGGATCCTCAAGCCCCAGCACGCGGTTGTTTGGTACGAGGCGGTCTTCTCATTCCTGTCCAAGCACGTGCTGGACGAGACTGACGACCTCCCCTACGCCTAACCCCCCCTTTTCCCCTGGCCGTACATACACGGCGGGGTTTCGGGCTTCGCGCGGCCCTGGCCGTAGCTTTTCGGCGGGCCGATGCAGTGGTGACGCCAGAGATACCCGTGACCACAGCATCGGCTCTCCCCGGCATGAGGCGGGAGCCGCACACAGCACAGCGCCGGCACCCCCTGAGGAGAAGGGGAGCCGGCGCTGTCTCGTGAGGTGCGGGTCAGTCGTCGTCGGCCTGACCGGACTCCATTCCGTCGCGGATAGCCGCCATCACGGTGGCATCTGCCAGTGTGGTGACGTCCCCTACCTCGCGGTGCTCTGCGACATCACGGAGCAGGCGCCGCATGATCTTGCCCGAGCGCGTCTTCGGGACTTCCTTGACCACGAGCACGGTGCGCGGCTTGGCCAGTGCACCGATCTCGCGCTTGACCTGCTCGCGCAGTTCCTGAGCGATCTCGTGGTTGGAGTGGTTTGCGCCGTCGGAGTCGTCGCCGATCACGACGAACGCGGCAACGGCCTGGCCGGTGGTCTCGTCCTTTGCGCCCACGACCGCGGCCTCAACGACCCAGGGGTGAGCGACCAGCGCGGACTCAATCTCCGTGGTCGACAGGCGGTGGCCGGACACGTTCATGACGTCGTCGACGCGGCCCATGAGCCAGATGTCGCCGTCATCGTCACGCTTGGCGCCGTCACCCGCGAAGTACAGGCCCTTGAAGCGGCTCCAGTAGGTCTCCTGGTAGCGCTCTTGGTCGCCCCAGACGCCACGCAGCATCGATGGCCACGGCTGGTCAAGGACGAGGTAGCCGCCGCGACCGGGGCCAACCTCGTTGCCGTCGTCGTCGATCACTGCAGCGGAAACGCCAGGAAGTGCCACCTGAGCAGATCCCGGCTTGGTCGCCGTGACTCCCGGCAGGGGAGCGATCATGATCGAACCGGTCTCCGTCTGCCACCAGGTGTCCACGATCGGGCACTTGTCGCCACCGATGACACGGCGGTACCACATCCATGCTTCGGGGTTGATGGGCTCTCCCACCGATCCGAGCAGTCGTAGCGAGGACAGGTCGAACTTGTTCGGGATCGCCTCGCCCCACTTCATGAACATGCGGATCGCGGTGGGCGCGGTGTAGAAGATCGAGACCTTGTACTTCTCGATGATCTCCCACCAGCGACCCTCGTGCGGAGCGTTCGGGACGCCTTCGTACAGCACCTGGGTAGCGCCGTTAATCATGGGGCCGTAGACGATGTACGAGTGGCCGGTGATCCAGCCCACGTCCGCGGAGCACCAGTAGACGTCCGTGTCCGGCTTGAGGTCGAACACGACGCGGTGCGTGTAGCTCGCGCCGGTGAGGTAACCGCCGGTGGTGTGGAACAGGCCCTTGGGACTGCCGGTGGTGCCGGAGGTGTAGAGGATGAACAGCGGGTGCTCGGCCTCGACCATGACGGGCGTGTGCTCGTCTGAGGCTGGCTCGACGACGTCGTGCCACCAGATGTCGCGACCTTCGGTCCAGTCCGTGTCCTGTCCGGTGCGCTTGATGGTCAGGACGTGCTCGACCGACTCCGCTTCCGTGGGATTGGCCTCCGACGGCGCCAACGCGGCGTCGACCAGCGGCTTTAGGGCAAGGTGCGAACCGCGGCGGTTACCACCGTCGGCCGTGATGACCAGCTTGGCCTCGGCATCGTCGATGCGCTGACGCAGGCTATCGGAGGAGAAGCCACCGAACACGACCGAGTGAATCGCGCCGATGCGCGCGCAAGCAAGCATCGATACGACAGCTTCGGGGATTTGGGGCAGGTAGATGGCGACGCGGTCGCCCTTGGTGAGGCCAAGTGACTCGAGGGCATTGGCGGCCTTCGAGACCTCGCGCTGCATGTCTGCGTACGTGAGGGTGCGGGTGTCGCCCGGCTCGCCCTCGAAGTAGAAGGCGACGCGGTCGCCGCGGCCCTCGCGAACGTGGCGGTCCACAGCGTTGTCGCAGGCGTTCAGGGTGCCGTCTGCGAACCAGCGCGCCACAGGGGCGTTGGACCAGTCGAGGGTTTCAGTGAAAGGCGTGTCCCAGTGCAGGTGTTGTGCCTGGTCACTCCAGAAACCGAGGCGGTCTGCCGCGGCCTGGGTGTAGAGATCTGCCTGGGCGTTGGCCTGGGCAGCGAAGTCGGGAGACGGCGGGAACGACCGCGTCTCGGTGGACAAGTTCTCGATAGTTTGGGCATCGTTGACCATGCGCTCACTCTAGTTTGTTAGGAAAGTTTCGTAAACTCTCGACCAGGGGTTTGTTAGGTGCCCTGGTAGAAGCGCAATCGAGGCTTCGGGCATGCAACGTTTCGAGTGATTTCGCCGGTTTCGGCGTTGCTCACGGAGCCGCTAGCAGGAGTGTTAGGCCGGTGCTCACCGCGCGGCCACGATGGCTCACCGCGCGCCCGGGCCCCATCCGTGTGACGATGATTTGCATGAGCACACCAGAGGGATACGACTACCGAGCTCGCACCAATGGCGAGGTGGCGATCTTCCATCACGGCAAGCTCGCCAAGATGATGCGCGATGAGGAAGCACAGGAGTTCCTCGACGCCATGAAGGACGGCGACGCGCAAGAGGTCATGGGCCGCTTCGCGGGATTCGACGGGCAGACTCAGCGCCCGGGCACTGGACCGCAGTCGGGGACGGATGCGCTCCACGGCAACGGCGAGGCCCACGCCCAGAAGGACTTCCGCCGCAAGACTGGCTGAGGGCTCACCTCTTGACCGGTGGCGACCCGGGCATCAGTCAGCGTCGAGGCTGAGCGTCATGAATCTACTGTGCGGGTCGACGGAGTAGCCCGCGAAGGGTTCGCAGTCGAGGAACCCGTGTCGTGAATAGAGCCGATGCGCGGGATAGAAATTCGTGTCCGTCCCGGTTTCTAAGCTCACCGCAGCGTAGCCGCGCGCTACGGCAGTTGCCAGGAGTTCGTTGAGGATGGCAGTGGCGACGCCCTTGCCTAGGGCTTCGGTTGCCGTCTTCATTGATTTGATCTCACCATGCGTAGGGTCGAGTTCTTTGAGTGCCCCGATGCCCAATAGTGTCGGGCCCTTCCAGGCCGTCCGCACAGTGACGTTCGTCTCGCGCAGCGATTCGATCGGCAAAGCGTGCACCGAGTCTGCCGGTGAGGTTGAGTGCATCGCGTCGAGGTGTGCGGTGAGTAGCGCATGGACCTCTGGCCGGGTGAGGTCGTCGATCGCAATCAGCATGAGTCCGCCTCGCTGGTGCTTGCGCTTAATTGACCGTGAAGGTGAAGGCTTCCGAGATCGCGACGACCGGCTCGTCGTCGACGATGTAAGACTCCGGCACATCCCGCTCGAGTAGCTCCATCAGCACGTCCTGTGGCACGTCGCACAAGAGTTCAGTACCGCCGTCCGGCGTCTCATTCTCACTGCAATAGGGCTGGATTGCGGGGTCATCCGCGAGCGGTGAGTAGCCCGCTGTGTACTGCAGGAGCGCGAGGTCGGTGATGCCCTCCTCGGCGAGCTTGCGCGCCACGGCTGCCTGCTCGCCCACGATGATGGGCGTCCACGCGTAGACCTTGTACTCCCCTGCGGGCAGAGCCTGGTTCTCCTGCTCAAATTCCGCGGCCTTCTCATACTGAGCGGCGATCTCGTCCTCGGTCGCGTTCTCCCAGTCGAAGTCGCCCAGAATCGCGTCGAGGTCACCGGCCACGTCGCACAGCGAAGCTCCAGACATTTGCAGCGTGGCGCCAGGCGCGGTGTCGTGATCCTCGGTCGTGACGAAGAGTTCGGGCGCAAACTCGGTGCCCCAGTCGGGAGTGACCACGACGTCGTCGCGAGTCACGATCACTTGGCCCTCCTGTGCAAGGAACGCCGTCACGCCTTCGAGGTCTGAGGTGAAGGCGACATGCACGGAAGCGCCGTCGTCATCGGTGGCGACATCGACGACCGGCATGACGTGATTGCCGCGCGTGGCCTGCGCCGTCCACTCCTCGCCGCACGCGGGCGGGGTGAACAGGTCGGCACCCTCAGCGGCGACCTGGGACAAGTCGAACGTCAGGGGAACGGTGGCTCCGGCGGGCTCTCCGCCAGCCGATGCATCGGTCTCGTCAGGTGCGAACAAGTACTTCACGCCGTACCAACCCACGGCCGCAGAGGCTCCGGCGATCGCGACGGCTCCGACCACCATGAGGGCCTTGTTCATCGCTTGCCTATCCTCCCGGCGCATGCGCGCGCCCCGTCTTGCCGTGTGGTGTGAGGCATAAGGATACGTGCCGGATATGTCCGGTGTGTATCGCTCACGGCGCTCCTGTACGCCCCACGTTCAGGCGCCTGTGGATAACGCCTGGTGTGGGCCTTCAGGACATTAGACGCACGCCGCGCAAAAAACGTTGCGTGCGATTTGTCACGCGGGGTCGGAGTTGGACACGCCGCGCGTCAGCAACACCACTCCGGTGACGATCGCCGCGACTGCCAGGACACCAAACAGCAGGGATTTCGTGGGTGGTCCTGCGTGGAGGCCGACGGGCTTCTTGAAGTGAAGGTTGCCCCATCCGTGTTCCATCGCGGCCCTGCGCAGTGCGCGATCCGCGTTGACCGTAAAGCCGTGTCCCACGGCGTCGAGCATGGGGGCGTCGGTGATGGAGTCCGAGTATGCGTAGGAACGTCGCAGGTCGTAGCCACGCTTGGCAGCCAGGTCGCGCATGCCTTCAGCCTTGGCCTCGCCGTAGGCGTAGGACGTGATCTCACCGGTGTAAAAGCCCTTCTTGACCTCTAGTTCTGAGGCAATCACGGCATCGGCCCCAAGGA
Organism: Demequina flava; assembly: GCF_000975035.1. GTDB lineage: Bacteria > Actinomycetota > Actinomycetes > Actinomycetales > Demequinaceae > Demequina > Demequina flava. The sequence goes on from NZ_BBRA01000001.1 coordinate 1,421,241, forward strand.
CCTCAGCAATGGGCTCAACTATGTCGCGCACGGATGCCGACACGATGACGACGTCGCGCCCATTGGCCTGGTGCCGCTTGATGAGCTCGACGGCCTCAGCGAACACGACCGGGTCGATGTGCTCGTGGACCGTCTCCTTCACGATCTCCTTGACCTTGGCGACTTCCCACCCCTTGATGATGTCGGAGAGCGAGTCGCGAAGACGCGTGGTCTGTCGTTCGTCAGCCGAGCCTACGAGGAACAGGAACTGTGAGTATGCCGAACGCAACGCTCCGGATCGCGTGATCAAGCCGCCGTCGTAAAACGGGCGGGAGAACGCCATCGACGAGCTGGTCGCGATGATTGTCTTGTCGAGATCAAAGAATGCGGCGGACCGCGGTGCGGGCTTCTTGCGGGGCATAGGCACCTCCTAGTCCGCACAGCCTATCTGGCACCACCGACACGATGCCAGGGCCGCGGGGTGCACGTCTGTTCAGTGTCGCGGCGTCGTCCCCAGCGCCCCTGATCGGAAGGTATGTCCCGAGATGCGCGTGCGGCGACCGCGGGCAGGTGACATGCAGGCAAATCTTGAGGCATGAGCACTCATCACTCTGCCTGGGCCGGGCCCCTGGGACCCGTGTTGGGCATGCCCGGCGTGACTGATGTTCTGGTCAATGAGCCGGGGAAGGCGTGGGTTGATCGGGGACGTGGGCTTGAATCGCAAAGCGTGGACCTGGCCGATGCTGCGGCTGTGCGGGCATTGGCAGTCACCATGGCGAGCGCCGGAGGTCGCAGGCTTGACGATGCGAGTCCCCTGGTCGACGCCCGGCTTCCCGACGGCACCCGACTGCACGCCGCTCTGCCTCCCGTCGCGCAGGACTGCGCGGCTATCTCGTTGCGACGCGTGCGGACCTCGGCATTGTCGCTGGACGACCTCGCGGTGGGCGGGATGATCAGTGCACCCGCGGTGCCTCTGGTGCGGGAGTTGGTACGCCGACGGTGCTCCGCGCTCATCACGGGAGCAACGGGCTCCGGCAAGACGACCCTCCTCGCATCCCTCCTGTCCGAGGTTGAGCCACGCGAGCGCATCCTCATCATCGAAGAGGCGGGCGAGCTGCAGCCGAGACATCCGCACGTGGTCCGGCTCGTCGAACGACGGGCCAACATTGAGGGCTCCGGTGCCATCAGCATGCCGACGCTGGTCCGCGAGGCTTTGCGCATGCGCCCCGACCGGGTGGTGCTGGGCGAGTGCCGCGGTCCAGAAGTGCGAGACGTGCTGACGGCGTTCAACACGGGTCACCGTGGCGGCTTCGCCACGTTGCATGCGAACTCACCGCAGGACGCCCCAGCGCGGTTGGTGGCGCTCGGGGCGCTAGCCGGGATGGACCAGCGGACCGTCGAGGTCCAAGCGGCGATCGCGTTCGACGTGGTGCTGCATGTGGAACGGGTACGTGGCGCGCGCCGCCTGTCCAGCATCGCGGTGATGGAGATGGGGACCGCGGGCCTGAGCGCGGTTGAGGCTGTCGGTTGGACGGCACGTGGTTGGCGTCAGGGACCGGGATGGAGCACCCTCGTGGCGGCCATGGGCGGATGGGAAGTTGCCGATGCCGCGTAAAGAGACCGATGTTGACGCGCAATTGGCCGATGCGGTGGCGCTGTTGGCCTCGGGCCTCCCTCCGCAGGTGGCATGGGCGGAGGCGGGGATTGGCCTCGACGACAACGGGATGCCCGAACTCGCGGGCACGCAAGCTGGCACGGTCGCGGCGGTGCGGGCTGCCGCGACGCTGGCCCGCGACTGCGGGGTTCCACTCGCCGCCGTGCTGAAGCGGGTTCTCGAGGTCGAGCGCGATCGAGAAGAGGCCCGCGACGCGTGCGAGGCGGCATTGGCAGGCCCCAAGATGAGTGCGCGCGTGCTGGCGTGGCTGCCGCTCGCGGGGGTGGGTCTCGCCGCTCTACTTGATCCTCGCGCGATTGATGTCCTGGTTTCGACGCCCATTGGCTGGGTTCTGCTCGCGCTCGCGGCCATCCTCACGTGGTGCGGGCGCCGCTGGACCCGCGCGTTGCTCGGCGCCGCCACGCCGGACTCCGAGGACGTTCCGCCGGCCTTGGCGCTCGCGCTGGTGGAAGCGGCATTGTCGAGCGGGATGGATGTGCCCGGTGCGGTCCGAGCCGTCGGGGGCGTCGTGGATGGCGTGGAAGGAGACGCGATGGTGCGTGCGGGTGCTTCGCTCAGCACAGGGGCGGCCTGGGACGAGGCGTGGGACAGGCCTGCGCAGCGCACACGGCGTTGGCGCCCTTTGCGACCGGGCTCCGTGGCGCGCGGACCGGGGCAGTCGTTGTGTGGGCAGGTCGAGCGGGCGCTGCGGGCACCTCATCGTTGCGGGGCATCGGCCGTGCCCGCCTTGCGGTCGGCGACCGAGGGTGCGCTCCGGCGCTCGCGGCGGGATGCGCAGCAAGCGGCCGGGCAACTCGGCGTGACGCTTTCGCTTCCGCTCACAATGTGTCTGCTGCCAGCGTTCATTCTCGTCGGGATTGTGCCGATGGTGCTTGCCGTGTTGGCGAGTGTGTCCCTGCCTCAACTTCCCGGAGAGGCCTGAGGCAGTGTGTGACCGTGGCTTAAAGAGAGGTGGGAAGCAGATCCACAATGACAGCGTCGGCCCCGCGCGCCAGGTCGTCGACGACCGGGATGAGTCGCCACTTGTCCGTCATCGTGCACGGGTGGGACAGGGCGAGTTCAATGCGGTCGCCCACGGCCAGTGCGGCGTCAGGCGCGCGCAGGAACGTGTGCTGATCGTTGAGGGCGTCGATGTGGGCGTTGGCGAGTCCGTCGCGCTGGCCCCCCGTGCGCAGGATCGCCACGGGTGTGGGGAGGCCCTCGTCGTATGGCACATCGCGTTTACCAGCGTCCAGCAACGCCAGGCCCGGTTCAGGCACCGACGTCACCCGCGCATGGGCTCGTGCGGCGGGAAGCAATCCGCTTTCATGTCGGGTGTGGTCGAACGGCGACATCTCCAAGTAGTGGCCCTCGTCGTGCAGCACGTACGCGCCGCACCGGAGGACGCCGCGGAGCCCTTTCGCGACTGCCGGGGCAAGCGCGTCGGCCACGGCGTCGGGGTACGCGGATCCGCCTGCAGTGACGATCAGGCCCCGGCCGTCGGAGTTGCCCGCGGCGCCGGCGTCTCGAGCCTCAACTGCCAGCGAGACAAGGTCAGCGACGTAGTCGCGCACGGTGTTCAGAGCCTCGGCCGAGCGGCCACGAGTGATCGCGCCCTCGTAGCCGGCGACGCCAGCCAGGCGCACCCCCGGCGACTCGCGGACGAGCGCCACCAGCGCGCGAGCCTGCTCGACAGTGCGCGTACCGGTACGTCCGCCCGGACGCCCCAACTCGACGAGAACGGGAACCTCCGTGCCCGCGGCGACCCCGGCATCGGCCATCAACGCGATTCCGGAAGGCGAATCGACCCAGGTGATGACCTCTGTCCAGCCCGACTGCTGGTCGGCGACCCACCGAGCCGTGCCGGCATCGGCCGCCTGATGGGCAAGCATCACCGTCGAAAAGCCGGCCTCCACGGCAATCCGCGCCTGCCAGGGCGTCGCCACAGTGATGCCGCTCGCGCCGGCGTCGATCTGCTCCCGCCATAATCCGGGCGACATGGAGGTCTTGCCATGGGGCATGAGCTCCAGTGCTCGCTCGTTGACCCACTGGGAGAGGAAGCCGATGTTGTGGCTGAGGCGCGCACGATCAATGAGGAGCAGGGGAGTCCAGCATTGATCGACCGTGGGGCGGCGGGACAAGAACTCGTCCACCGTGAGCCCGGCGGCCCACGGCGGCAGAGACTTGTCGCTACCCAGCACGGTAGCCCGGTCGATCAATGCCATGGCGGGCGCCTACTTGTCGCCGATGTATGCGACGACGTCGATCTCGACCAAGATGTTCGCCAGATCGGAGCCGACCGTCGTGCGCACGGGGTAGGGCTCGTTGAAGCGTTCCCCATATGCGCGGTTGTACTCGGCGAAGTCGCGGTCCAGGCGCTCGAGGTGAGTGGTCACCTTCACGACGTCGTCCAGCGTGGCGCCGTGGGCTGCGAGCACGGCCTCGACATTGGTGAGCACCTGGTGGGTCTGTTCGTAGACGCCGCCGGTGACGACCTCGCCGGTGGCAGGGTCCTGGGGGCCAAAGCCCGCGGTGTAGAGGAAGCCTCCGGCAACAACGCCGTGGCTGTAGGGACCGGCGGGCTTGGGGGCGTTCTCGATGAGTACGGCCTTCTTTGCCATGGGTGTCCTCCTGGTGAGTGGTTGGGGTTACAGGGCAGAGCCGATGCGTGTGGCAGCGGCCGTGAGAGCGGGGCGGTGGCGCAGGAGCGAGTCCGTGCCACCGGAGTCGCGAGGTGTTGTGACGGAGAGTGCGCCGACCACTCCGTGCGAGGCGATGATCGGCACTGCCAGGCACGTGACAAATGACTCGAACTCGCCGTCGTCGACGGCCCACCCATTCTCGCCGACGGTGACCAGCTGTGCGTCCAGTTCGCGGCGCGACGTGATCGTGGTGGGCGTGAAGGCTTGCCAGGTGACGCCATTGAGAATGCGGTTGCGGCCGGCACGGTCAAGTTCCGACAGGATCGCCTTGCCGGACGCCGTGCATTGCGGAATGACTGCGCGGCCCACCTGTGAGTAGAGGCGAATGCCGCGGGGATCGTGGCGCTTGTCGACGTAGACGATCGCGTTGTCCATCAATGCGGCCAGGTGCACGGTGCCGCCAACCTGGGCGTGAAGCGCGTCGACCGTGGGGCGGGCGACGTCGCGCAGGTCGATCTGATCGAGCGCGGCCTGCGCGAGCGCGATGAGGCGCACGCCCAAGCGGTAGCTGCCGCGCACGTCACGTCGCAACAGCCCGGCATCCTCGAGGGAACGCAGTTCTCGGTACATCGTGGTGCGGTGCACGCCAAAGTCGTCCGCAAGCGCGGAAATTGGTTGGGGACCTTCGGCAAGGCGCGTGAGGATCTCCGCGCCGCGGGTCACGGACTGAGTCATCGTGCGGCTCCCTGCCTGCGCAGCCCGCGACCGGGTGTTTCCTCGGTCAACTCCCCGCCGGCCAGGACCGGAACTCCCGCGACGAGCACATCGTCGATTCCGGTGGCGAGGGCGCGGGGGTTCTCGTATGTCGCTTCGTCGCGCACGGTGGTGGGGTCCACGACCGCAATGTCGGCGATCCAGCCCGGCCTGACGGCTCCCCGGTCGCCGAGCCCGAACCGCTGCGCCGTTCGGCCCGACAGGTGCGTCGCCGCTCCGGCCCATGTGAAAGAGCGGCCCACGAAGAAACTCAGAAGCCTCGCGAATGCTCCGAACGCGCGCGGGTGTGGCGACCCTCCCAGCACAATCCCGTCCGAGCCGGCGATGAAGCTCTCGTGAGAGAACAGCTTGGCCAAGTCGGCATCGGGCCGCTGATCGCGCACCGCCATCACCGCCGATACTTCGAGGCGCAGTTCGATCAGCAGGTCCAGCACCGTGTCCACCACGGTGTTGCCGCTGCGCCGGGCGATCTCCTCGAGAGTGAGCCCCTCCGTCCACATCCAGTCCAGGTGTGGCGCGTGGGCGATCGTGATCATGGACGGCCAGGCGGGGCCCAGGCTCGCCTTTTGGGCCACCTGGGGGAACCAGTCCTTGAGCAGGCGCTGACGTTCGCGAGTGGTCTGCAAGCGCTCCACGGCTTCATCGACCCCGAGCGCCGAGTACTCCGGAGGTAGCAGCGGCATGGCCAGCAACGTGCACCCGCGTGTGTAGGGGTACATGTCGAAGGTGACGTCGTGCCCGGCCGCCGCGAGGTCAGACAAGAGGCGGCGGCCCTCTTGGGCGGCCACGTGAAAGTGCGAGATGTGTCCGCGCACTCCAGAGCGCTCAAGAATTCGGGCAACTTCGCGTACCCCGAACTCGCTGTTGGCCTCGTAGCCGCCGCGCATATGGGTGACATAGACGGCTCCTGCGGCCGCGACAGGTTCACACAGCCGGGCAATCTCTTCCGCATCGGCGAAGAGGCCAGGCACGTAATCCAGTCCGGTGGATAGACCCAGCGCGCCGTCGGTGAGCCCATCGCGGACCATGCGCTTCATTTGCGTGAGTTCGCGGGACGTTGCGCGACCGGTGTCCATCTCCATGACGGCGTGACGGACGTTTCCCGCCGGAACTAGGAGTCCCACGTTGACGGCCGTGGTGCCGTCGTATGTCTTGAGAGCGTCGCGCACTCGCGGCTCTGGAAGGTGGGGGTGGGGCCCATTGATCGCCGCGAAGTATTGGCTAGCCCAGGCGCTGTCTCCAGGGACGTAGGAAACCCCGTCCTGTCCCGCGATCACGGAGGTGATGCCCTGGCGAAGGGTGGCGCGCTGGACGTCGCGGTCGAAGATCCCGCCCTCGAAGTGGGCGTGGGCATCGATGAAGCCGGGCATGATGAGCCGGCCGGTGCAGTCAATGATGGTGTCGCGGGGGTGGCTATCTACGTGGCCGACCGCGGTGATGCGCTCGCCCTCGATCGCCACATCTGCGGCGCGCGTGCATTGGCGTAGCCCATCGACAACGGTGCCGCCGCGAAGGACGAGTCGTCTGCGGTGCGCCATGAACCCCCCTGGTTGCAGTATTTGCACGGCGTGTGCGGACGTCGCACGTCGCCACACTAACGTCGGAGGCGGACCGTTGCCAACCACGGGTTAGTCTTTGGAATCCACAAACCCCCTCCTATGTCCCCAGGTCGCCCCGAGGGTCGCCGGTTCCACAGATGTGTGGCGACCCATGCTGTGGCCGAGGAATCCGGCGCATCGTGGTTCTGCGCCCGGAAGCACCGGACGCAGAAGGGAGAGCAATGCAGTGGTGGAGGAGCCGGCTAGAACTCAAGGGCGACGAAGGAATGGCGACCACGGAGTACGCGCTCGTGACGGTCGCGGCCGCGGCATTCGCGGGCCTGCTGATCGCGATCATCAGGTCCGAGGAGGTACGCGAAATGCTGCTCGGCGTGATCCGGTCCGCGTTCGGATGAAGGTTCACGCCCGCGGCGACCGTGGTTCCGTGACGACCGAGTTCGCGCTCGTACTTCCCGTCGTGGTGATCGTGATGGGACTGGCGCTCGCGGCGCTCGCCTGGGGCGGGCATCGCCTCCAGGCGAGCGACCTCGCGTCGATGGCTGCTCGCACGGCCGCCGTGGAGGGAGACACGTCCGCGCATGAAGCCGTGAGCGCTGCGGCTCCTGGGGCTCATCTCGCCGTGTCACGTAGCGGCGTATGGGTGACGGTGACCGTCTCCGTTGAGTCGGTTTCATGGCTTCCTACGGCCGATGCTCGGGTCACCGCGAGAGCGGAACCATGAGCGTTCCGGTGGCGCGCGCGGGCAATAGGCCCGATGCTGGGAGCACCTCCGTACTCATGGTGGCCGTCGTGTGCGTAGTCATGGCGGCGACAGCCGTCATGGTGCTGGGGTCGCAGGCACTGGTCGCGCGAGCGCAAGCCAGGGTTGGTGCGGATCAGGCGGCGCTCGCGGGTTCGATGGTGGCCCGCGAGCACGCCGCCTCCGGTTTCGCGGATACGGCTGCGGTCTGCGCGGTCGTGGCGGAATCGGCGTCCCATAACGGCGTCACCGTTGTGACCTGCAGGGTCGACGGGGCTCTCGTGAGAGTTGAGGCTGCCGGCGGAAGTGGGCTGAGTGCCGGCCATGCGTCAGCGACGGCGGGCCCGCAGTGGGCCGCGCCGCCGTGACGTGTCCCGGCCTGGGCGGAGTGTCAGCCGGTGACGGTGATGGTGCCCAGCGACGTCCACAGTTGCAGGTCCACCCACGTGTAGTCCTCGATGGGCGCGATAGCGGTCGCTGGCTCGGTGACATCGAGCGACTCACGGGCGAGCGCCCTTGCCTCACTGTCGGCGGTGTCGCCGGGGCTGTCGAAGAGAGTGGGCTCACCCGAGGAGGCATAGTCGTTGACCGTGAGCGATGTCGATGCGAGCAGCGTGTACACACCTGCCTCGACTCCCGCGGCGCGCCCGTTGTCGGTGTCGCAGCGGGTGATGTCGCGCCAGAGGTAATCACCCGCGACCGACTGTCCCGCATCTAGCCGCTGAGCGTCCGGAGCTGGCCAGATGAGCGCCTCGGCGTCGTCTTCCATGATCACGGCGTCGGGCTCGTTTAAGCCGATCGGGTAGCCCTCAGCGACGATGACTCCGTCACGCACCAAGTAGAGCTGCGGCTGGGCCGATCCCCAATAGTCGTAGATGTCGTACTCGGACACGTTCGTGACCGTCGAGCGCACCTCCGGGTTGCCATCCACGACGAATCCGTAACTGACCGACAGTGACTTGGGTGCGGCGACATCGAAGTCCAGCAACTCCATCGTCGAACTCGACTCGGGGAAGTTCTGACCTTCCATTCCGCCCCAGGTGCACCCGAAGTGCGAGTAGGCCTCGCCGCCGCTGTCATTCATGAGCCAGCGATGCGAGCCCGCCTCCATGTCCCACGCGTCGCCCACGGCTGATGCGGCGTACAAGTCACGGACGATGTCCGGCGTGAGCGCATTGTCGGGAAGCGGGGCCGGTTCCACCGGCGTGCCGGGCTGTGAAGGCTCGAGCATCGGCTCAAGTGGAGTGAGGTAGTCACTAAACGGATCGTCGACCTTCTCGCCGTCGATCGTCAGCGTGACGGGGCCTCCTGCGACACGGAACGCCTCCCAGTTCCTCTCTGGCCCGGGAAGTTCCTCCGCGGGGCCAGCGGTCGCGGCATCGCCGGATTCTTCGGTCTCGATGACGTCAGGGGTGTCCGAGGGTGCGGGGGTCGCGCTGGACCCCGGCTCTGCGCCGGGACCTGCCGACGGATCGGTAGCCGCGGCGTCGTCGGCCGGGTACGCCAGCGTCTTCGCCAGGTGGACCTCGTAGGTGCCTGCAGGCAGCGGCGCACCGTCCCAGCAGTTGACCGCGCCCACAACAATCTGCTGCTCGAGTGTGGAGAAGTCGCTGCCGGGGTCAAGACGCTCGTACGCGGCACCGTCGGGCAGCATCGGCTCATCGGCTGGGCCGTACTGAATCGGCGAGTGCTCGATGTAGCGGCCCACGACCATGCCGTCCCACGTGATGACGTAGTCGCTACCACTCAGGAGATCGACAGGACGGTTCGCCGTGATGGTCTCCGACACGAAGTACTCGCCCTCCCCGCCGGACGTGCTGGCGCCCACCTCGCCCACCTCGTACGTCACTCCCGAGGTGTCGCCGTAGGACCACGCGCCGTCATCGGGCCGGAACTGAGACCCGCACATCCACTGCTCAGCAACCATGGAATCCGCGGCGGAGTCGAGAGACTCGGTCGTCGCACCACCCATCGCGGACTCTTCGCGCGCCTCATCGGCAGCGCCCGCGCTCTCGAAGTCCGCCGCAGAGTCGTTCATCGACCCCACCGGCCCAATGAACGCCATCCCCAACACGGCCACCGCGCCAGCCCCCACCAGGGCATTGGCCCCCGTGTGAAGGCGACGGCTTCGCGTCACCCTGCGTGCAGCATCGGCCGTGGAAACCCGCGCCTCATCGACAGGTGCGCGATCCGCAGCACCTCGCATCGCATCGGACAGCCTCATGATCGGTTCCTTCCACTCGCAGGAGCGGACTCAGAGTCGGCAGAGTCCGCATCCTCCAACGGGCCCAGCGCCAGTTCTAGCTGGCCCATCCCGTCGCTCAGGTAGCGCTTGATGGTGCCCTCGGCCAACCCCAGTTGGCGAGCGATCTGCGGCACCGTCAAGTCATCGAAGAACCGCAGGACCACGCAGGCCCGGACCCGGGGAGGAAGCGTTGCCAAGGCGTCCACGACATCGGACCCTGCCTCGACTTGGCCAAAACGATCGGGAGCGATCGCCTCGGGACGGAACAAGTGCTGGACTCGCTGCCAGCGCTGTTGGCGCCGGTACTGGTCCACGAAGGACGACATGATCGCGCGCCGGACATAGCCCTCGGCCTTGACCGCAGTGAGTCCGCGCCGCTCGCGGCTAAACGTCCTCACCAGCGCGTCTTGCACAAGGTCCTGCGCCTGCACCGCATCGCCGCACACCAGGTACGCGTAGGACAGCAGGGCGCGTTCGCGATCACGCACCAGCTGTTCCATAGTGTCCCGCCACTGGGCCATGAGTTCCTCCGGGTGCCTTCCAGGTTTGGTCGGTTCACTATGTCGACGCACGGCACCGCTAAAACGTTGGGTCTCACCGTGCCGCGATTTCTATAGTCCCTTACAGTGGCCTTAATCCTGGTAGGAGGCACAAAGGCGTGCCTGCTACGTGAGCGTCGTCAAGGAGGACGGATGCACACGCTGGTCAGCACAGAAGTTGAGGTGGGGTCTAACAACCTCCTCATCGTGGGTGTCATCGCGGCCATTGCGGTTGCGGCCCTCATATTTTCCTTCGCCCTTCGACAACAAGTCTTGAAGGCTCCCGACGGCAGCGAACGCATGCGCGATATCGCCGGCGCGGTGCAAGAAGGGGCATCGGCATACCTGAGCCGACAGTTCCGCACGTTGGTGCTGTTCGCCGTCGTCGTCTTCGCTTTGCTGTTTTTGCTTCCTGGCGATGCGGGCGTTCGCGTGGGACGGTCGGTCTTCTTCCTTCTGGGCGCGGGCTTCTCCGCGGCGATCGGCTACATGGGGATGTGGCTGGCGGTGCGGGCGAATGTGCGCGTGGCAACGGCGGCGACCAAGCCCGGTGGTCGGGCCGAGGGCGCGCGCATTGCATTCCGGACCGGCGGTGCTGTGGGGATGTCGGTGGTCGGCCTAGGACTGCTCGGCGCCTCCGCCGTGGTGCTGTTCTACCGGGGTGATGCGGCGGCGGTGCTTGAGGGATTCGGCTTTGGCGCAGCCTTGCTCGCAATGTTCATGCGCGTGGGAGGCGGAATCTTCACCAAGGCGGCAGATGTTGGGGCTGACTTGGTCGGCAAGGTCGAGCAGCATATTCCTGAGGACGATCCGCGCAATGCCGCGACGATTGCGGACAATGTGGGAGACAACGTCGGCGACTGTGCCGGCATGGCAGCCGACCTGTTCGAGTCCTATGCCGTGACGCTGGTCGCGGCGCTGATCCTTGGCAAGGCGGCGATGGGAGAGCAGGGCCTGGTCTTCCCGCTCATCGTGACGGCCGTCGGCGCGTTCGTGGCGGCCATCGGTGTGTTCATCACGAAGGTGCGCAAGGGAGAGTCCGGCCTGGCGGCGATCAACCGTGGCTTCTACTCCGCGGCCGCCATTGGCGCGGTCCTGTCCGCCATTGCCGCGTTCGTCTACCTGCCCGACTCCTTTGCAGAGTTCACCGGTTCCACCATCGAGAACGAGACCGGCGACCCGCGCATCATGGCGACCGTCGCGGTCTTTGTCGGAATCGGCCTGGCCGGCGCCATCTTGTGGCTGACCGGATTCTTCACCGACACCGCAAAGAAGCCGACGAAGCGGGTGGCAGCCACCTCCAAGACTGGAGCTGCGACGGTGGTTCTATCCGGCATCGGCCTGGGACTCGAGTCCGCCGTCTACACCGCAACCGTGATTGCGGGAGCCATCGTGGTGCTGTTCTTCGTGGCGGGCGGGTCGGTCGCGATGGCGCTGTTCTTGGTGGCGCTCGCGGGCTGCGGACTACTGACCACGGTGGGCGTGATCGTGGCGATGGATACGTTCGGTCCTGTCAGCGACAACGCGCAGGGCATCGCAGAGATGAGCGGCGAGGTCGACGAAGAGGCGGCGCAGATCCTGACCGACCTCGACGCGGTTGGCAACACGACGAAGGCCGTGACGAAGGGCATCGCGATTGCGACCGCGGTCCTCGCGGCGACGGCGCTGTTCGGGTCCTACTCCGACGCTGTCGCGAAGGCGATGCTCGAGGCTGGCAGCGCGGTGGCCGACTTCTCCTATGAGGTCATCAACCCGCTCACGCTCGTCGGCATCATCATCGGTGGCGCAACGGTCTTCCTGTTCTCCGGGCTCGCGATCGACGCCGTGACCCGCGCTGCCGGCGCCATCGTGTACGAGGTCCGCCGCCAGTTCCGCGAGAACCCCGGCATCATGACCGGCGAGGTCCGTCCCGAGTACGGCCGCGTGGTCGACATCTGTACTCGTGACTCGTTGCGCGAGCTCGCGACTCCGGGTTTGTTGGCCGCGATGGCTCCGGTGTTTGTGGGCTTTGCGCTCGGGCCGGGCGCGCTCGCTGGATTCCTCGCAGGGTCGATCGGTACGGGTGTGCTGATGGCCGTGTTCCTGTCCAACTCCGGCGGTGCGTGGGACAACGCCAAGAAGATCGTCGAGGACGGCCACCACGGCGGTAAGAATTCCCCGGCGCACGAGGCGACCGTCATCGGTGACACCATCGGCGACCCCTTCAAGGACACCGCCGGCCCGGCGATTAACCCGCTGATCAAGGTGATGAACCTGGTGGCGCTGCTGATCGCTCCCGCGGTCGTGATGGTGACGTACGGCGACGGTGCCAACGACGCACTGCGCTGGGGCATCGCCATCGTCGCGGGAGCCATCGCCGTGGTGACGGTCGGCATCTCTTCACGCCGGGCGCACGCGGCCGGCATTGAGGACGAGGCGGACGAGGTGGCTGCAGAAGCGCAGTAGGGCGCATAGCCGTCTGACTGATGCGCTCACATGGAGCGCGAGCCGCCATCGACAAGCGTTCGTGGCGGTTGGTGCTCCATTTAGGGCACGGCACATGCGTACTGGTGGGCACCGGCGCCGGCTGCGGGGCACGGGCGAAGGCGACACCCACGGGTCACAGTGTGGCCACAAGTTTCCGGTACGCAACGTCCCGGACACACAGCGCGTCCATACTTTCGGTGTGATGGCACGCAAAGGAGCCCTCGCCGGCGGCATTGTCGGCGCGCTCGTGGTGGTTGAAGCCACGTCCGGAGTCCTGCAGGGGTACTACACGCCTCTGTTCACCGATATCGCTCGGCATCTCGGCATTAACGATGCGGATATCAACTGGTTCGAGGCTGCGCAGCTGCTGCTGAGCGCCATCGTGGTGCCGGTGCTCGCGCGCCTGGGCGACATGATTGGCCACCGCAAGGTGCTCATCGCCTCGCTGATCATCACGATGATCGCCAGCTACCTGATCGCGTTTGCGCCAAGCTTCCCGCTCTTCGTGGCTGCTTGGGCGCTCCAAGGCTTCTACGTGGTGTGGCTCCCACTGAATGTCGCCATCATCTTCTGGCGCGCTCGTCAACAACCCGACACCGCCGCGCTGACCCGCAAGGGCGCCGGCGTGATTGTGGTGGCGCTCCAAGCAGGCGCAATTGGCGGCGCACTGCTGGGCGGCCAGGCCGGCGCCATCCTGCCCCTGTGGGGCGCGCTCCTGGTCCCCGCCGTCATGGTGACCATCGCGCTGCTCGTCGTCCTCTTCAAGGTTCCTGACACGGGTGTGCGCGGCGGCGGCACCATCGACTCGTTCGGTACCTCAGTCCTCACCATCGCACTGCTGGCCATCATGGGCGGCCTGTCGCTGGTCCGTCTGGATGGCATCACCCTGTGGGTCGTTGGCATGGTCGCCATCGGTATCGCATTGCTGTTCGTCTTCGTGAAGGTCGAGCAGCGCCAGGAGCACCCGCTCGTCGACATGGAGATGATGCGCAACCCCGCGCTGTGGCCCGTCATCGTGACCTCCACCCTGTTCGGCGTGAGCGTCCTGGGAGCCCAGGGCCCGCTGTCGACCTTCGCCCGCACCGACCCGGATGCGGTCGGCTACGGACTCGGCCTGAACTCCGCGACCGCCTCGTACCTCATTGGCGCTTACGTCTTCTCGCTGCTCATTGGAGCGGGACTCTTTGCGCGCATCTCCGCCCGGTTCAGTCCGCGCAGCGTGCTGATTGGAGCCTCGTCTCTAGTCTCGATCGGCTACCTCGCTCTTATCCCGTTCCACGACAACGTGACGCAGGTCGTCGCGTGCATGGTCGTGGCCGGTCTGGGGTCGGGCGCGCTCGTCGCAGCCCTCCCGGCAGCAGCGGCCGCCGCCGCGCCGCCCGAACACACCGGCGTCGCCACCGGCCTGACCAACACGACCAAAACCATCGGTGGAGCCTTCGCGTCCTCCGCGTTCGCACTCGCGCTCGCGAGCGGTGCCACAGTCGCGCTCGACGGCACCGAGTCCACCGCCGGGTCCATGTCCGGCTACATCGGCGTGTGGGCCATCTGCGGCGGCACGGCGATCGTGGCCACGATCTTCCTCTTCGTCGTCCCCAAGGTCGCATTCAGCGGCAGCGGCGATACGTTGGTGGCGGAAGCGGGCATTGATCTGCAGGCGGATCCGGCCGATGCTGCGGAGACTCCCGCATCCACGCCCAGCCCCGTACGTGAGGAGAGGGAGCAATGAAGCGCAAGCGAGCATCGGCCCGACAAACACCCCCGGCCCCGAGCGAGCGCGCCCGGCGCATCGCCGAGCATCTAGCCACCGTGGTCCGCATCCCCACGATCGCTCCCGATAGTCCCCGCGCCCTCACCGACGAGGAAGAGGAGACGTTCGCCAGCCACCGCGCAGCGCTGCGCGACCTCTATCCGGGAGTCTTCGCGGCCGCTGAGACCGAACAGGTGGGCCGTGCCGGTCTGCTCATGCGTGTGCCCGGCGCTACCTCTGAGCGACCCATCGTGCTGATGGCGCACCAGGATGTGGTGCCGGTGCCCGAGGAGTGGGAGGCCGAGGGCTGGGAGCACGCACCCTTTGACGGCGTGATCGCGGAGGGGCGCGTGCACGGTCGCGGCACGTTGGATGACAAGGGCGCGCTCATCGTGTTGCTTGAGGCGCTTGAGGAACTGCTCGCCGAGGGATGGAGTCCCGCGCGTGACGTGTGGCTGCTGTTTGGCGGGGACGAGGAACAGCACGGTGCATCCGCAGTGGAGGCCGTCGCCTTGCTTGAGGAGCGCGGGGTGGAGCCGTGGTTCGTGCTCGACGAGGGCGGCGCCGTGGCAAGCGGAGCTTTCCCGGGGCTCACGACCCCGATGGCCGCGATCGGTGCGTCCGAGAAGGGCATCCTGACGCTCGAACTGATTGTGGAGGGGCTCGGCGGGCACGCCTCGATGCCGCCGCGCCAGTCCGCGCCGGGAATCCTCGCCCGCGCCCTGACTGAGGTAGAGGACAACCCCTTCCCGGTGTCGATGCACGACATTTCTGTGGAGATGTTTGAGGGCGTTGCGCCTCATTTGAAGGGGCCGATGCGCGCGGTGCTCAGCCGCGCCGAGCGCCTTCGCGGACCACTCGCCCGGGTGCTTCCGCGCTTGGGAGCGGAGCTCGCTGCAATGGTGCGCACCACGGCCGCGATCACGATGCTCGAGGGTTCTCCCGCGCAGAACGTCTTGGCTACGCGAGCGAAGGCGACGCTCAACTGCCGTATCGCTGTGGGCTCGACTGTCGCCGAGACGGTCGCGCACCTCGAGGAGGCAATCGACGACGAGCGCGTGAAGGTGCTGATCGTTGAAAGTTCAGAGCCGTCGCCCGTGTCGCCTACCGGTGATGATGTGCGCTGGACGGCGCTTGTTGACGCAGTGGGCGCTTCCTACCCGGATGCGGTCACGGTGCCGTACGTGATGATGGCGGCGTCCGATGCTCGGCACGTCGCGCGCATTGCGCCGGCGGTCTATCGGTTCTCGCCATTGGCGATGGATAAGAAGCAGCGTGAGGCTATCCACGGCCCCAACGAGAACGTCGAGATCGCCTCGTTGGAGCGCGGCGTCGACTTCTATCGCGCGTTGCTCACCGGGCCTGTTCTGGCCTGACCGCGGACACCGAGGCGGATAACCTGAACGACGTGAACGCCACGCCTCCGCACCTCACCCCTGAAGCCGCGAGCCAATTGCGCGACGATCTCGACGGGTGGACTGTCGACACGGTCCAGGACACGCTCGGTGAGCGCGCGATGCGCGCCTTTGGACGGGAGCAGCTTCTGCCTGCCACGATCGCTGCCCGGGCGGCGGGGCGTGAACGCATCGCGATCCTCAGCAGGCTCTTCATTCTGGGCGATGCAGTGCCGCGAGAGGACGTCGATGCAGCGCTCCCCACCCTCGGTACCGACGGCGCGCTCGCGACCGGATTGGTCGAAGCATCCGGCGACGCCGCAACCGACGAGATCCGCGCCCTCGTCGACCTACGCCCCACGAGCGCGACAACGGAGGACGGTGAGCTGACGTGGTGGGTTGCCCACGACCAGGGCGAGTCCATCACGGGTCGCGCGGTGCGCGAGGATCACGTGCTGGGGGTGGGCGGAGCATCGTCCACGCTCGCCTCGATCACGATGCGCACGCCTGTGGGCCGCACCTTGGACCTGGGCACTGGCTGCGGCATCCAGGCGCTTCACGCCTCCCAGCACTCTCAGCAGGTCGTCGCGACCGATATCTCCCGCCGTGCGACGGCATTCGCGGCCTTCAACGAGGCTCTCAATCAGCCCCCGGGCGCCGCCTGGGACATCCGCGAGGGCAGTCTGCTCGAACCGGTAGCGGGGGAGCAGTTCGACCTCATCGTCTCCAACCCGCCCTTCGTTATCAGCCCGCCCGGCACACCGCAGTTCGAGTACCGCGACGGAGGCCTGGAGTGGGATGGCGTGGTTGCGGCACTTGCGACGGGCGTTGGCGCGCACCTCAACCCCGGCGGCGTCGCTCAGTTCCTCGGCAACTGGCTGATTCGCGACGACTGGACTGAGCGTTGGGAACAGTGGCTCGACGCCTCCGAGGTGCCGCTGGACGCCTGGGTGATCCAGCGGGATGTCCTGGACCCCGCCGAGTACGCCGAGACCTGGCTACGCGACGCCGGGATCACCCGCGAGCGCGACGAGGCCCGTTTCTACGCCGCGTACGAGGCGTACCTCGCTGGATTCGATGCTGAGGGGGTGGAGGGCATCGGTTTTGGTGCGGTCCTGCTTAGACGGCCGATGCTCGGGTCGCCAACCCTGCGGCGTCTCGAAGAGCACGAGGGTGCCTTGCAGTCGCCGCTAGGCCCGCACTTGATCGACGTCCTGGCCGCAAGCGACTGGTTGGCGGGAGCGAGCGATCAGGAGGTTCTCGACACCGCCTTCACCGTGGCACCCGACGTCACCAAGGAAACCTACGGCCGCCCCCTGCAGCATGAGCCCGAGCACATTCTCATCCGCCAGGGAGGCGGGCTTGGCCGCTCCATTAAGGCCGACACCGCCCTCGCGGGACTCGTCGGTGCATGCGACGGCGAGCTCACCGCTGGCCAGATCGCGCATGCGCTCGCGGCATTGCTAGACGTACCGCCAGGCGAGATGATCGGCGGGCTGGTGCCAGCGGTTCGCGACCTCGTCCGGGACGGATTCCTGACGCGCTAACGGAACCCCAGCATCGGCCCTAGGAGCCGGCGGCGAGGCCCTCGACCAGGACTTCGAACTCACCTGGGCGCGTCACCAGGAACGGGCGCCCGGGAACCCCAGGTCGGTAGGGCGCGCCGTCGTCGATGTAGCGGGCTTCAAACCCGGCAGCGATACAGATTGCGGCGCCGGGGGCGTGGTCCCACGGCTTGGCGCGGGAGTACAGCAGGAAGTCGACGTCTCCGTTGAGCAGGTCCCAGTAGTCCCACCCTGCGCACATGCGCGGTTCTGTCGCGCCGCCCAGGTTCGGCAGCATAGCCTCGACCTGCTCGCGCAGGCCATCGGGTGTGAAGCGGGTGACGACCATGCCGCGCAGGGCATTGAGCGGCCGCACCGGACCCTTGGAAGCATGCAGCGGGCGGGACAAGCCCTGCAGGTTGGTGACCTGCGCACCGCCACCAATGACGCCGTCGATCATGTCGCCGGTCTCCGGGTGCAAGATCCAGCCCGCGTGCGGATTTCCGTTCAGGACGTGAGCGACCATGACCGCGTAGTCCTCGCGGCCGTGGGCAAAGTTCCAGGTGCCGTCCACGGGGTCGACTGTCCACGCCGCATCCGCGTCCGCCAAGATATCGGGGAGCGCGGGGTTGTCGGCGGTGGCCTCCTCGCCCACAACGGGGATGTCCTCGATCTCCTGGAGCAGGGGAGTGATGGCTCGCTCGGCCTCGACATCCGCGATCGTGACTAGGTCGCTAGGACCTTCCTTGGTGTTGATCTGGCTGTCGGTGAGGGCGCGGAACCGGGGACGAATGTGCTCGTCGGCGATGGTGCGCATGAGCGGTGAAACGGCGTCGGTCGTCATGCTTCCATCGTGTCACGTCCACCTGGCGGCAGGGTGAACACGGACGGCCTCAGAAGCTCTCCGGCCTACGGCCGGCCCACTAGTCCCGCTGGACACCGCGATTTCCCTATGTATTCTGTGAGCGTCTCGGCCGTACCGATCTGGCAGGCCGCAACCCCACTTTTACCCGAAGGCAGGACACCCATATGGCCCACAAGCTCGTCATCGTCGAGTCGCCCACCAAGGCAGGCACGATCGGCGGCTACCTGGGAGACGACTATGAGGTGCTGTCTTCTGTGGGACACATCCGTGACATCCCCGAGCCCAAGGAGATGCCTGCCGAGGTCAAGAAGGGACCGTTCGGCAAGTACGGCGTCAACATCGAGGGCGACTTCGAGCCGTACTACCAGGTGTCGCCCCGGGCCAAGAAGACTGTCGCCGAGATTAAGCGACGCCTGAAGGATGCCGACGAGCTCTACCTCGCAACAGATGAAGACCGCGAGGGAGAGGCCATCGCGTGGCACCTGCTCGAGGTCCTGAAGCCCAAGGTCCCCGTGAAGCGCCTGGCCTTCCACGAGATCACCCGCGAAGGTATTGAGCGTGCTTTGGCCGCTCCCCGCGAGGTCGACATGGAGATGGTCGAGGCGCAGGAGACGCGTCGCATCTTGGACCGCCTGTACGGCTGGGACATGTCCGACGTCATGCGCCGCAAGGTGGGACAGGGCTCCTCTGCGGGCCGTGTCCAGTCCGTTGCGCTGCGCCTTGTCGTGGACCGCGAGCGGGAGCGTATGGCGTTCCAGGTCGCTGAGTATTGGGACCTCACCGCCCGCTTCACTGCCACGCAGGGGGCCGATGCTGGGGTTTCCTTTGTCTCTCGCCTCGCCAAGGTTGACGGCAAGCGCGTCGCCTCGGGTAAGGACTTCGACGACCGCGGCGTGCTGACGACAGACAAGGCGCACCACGTCACCGCTGGAGAGGCTGGAGCGCTCGCTGCGGGGCTGGCCAATGCCGACTTCTCGGTGCAGGACGTCACGTCCAAGCCGTACAAGAAGCGCCCGGCCGCGCCCTTCATTACGTCTTCGCTGATCCAGGAGGCCTCGCGCAAGCTGGGCCTCGGAGCCCGCCAGGCGATGTCCGTGGCTCAGGGTCTGTACCAGCAGGGTTTCATCACCTATATGCGTTCGGACTCACCAGCGCTGTCCGCTGAGGCGACCAAGGCCGCACGTTCGCAGGCC
The DNA here is from genome assembly GCF_000975035.1 of Demequina flava. Classification (GTDB taxonomy): domain Bacteria; phylum Actinomycetota; class Actinomycetes; order Actinomycetales; family Demequinaceae; genus Demequina; species Demequina flava. The sequence goes on from NZ_BBRA01000001.1 coordinate 1,440,584, forward strand.
ATTGAACTGTTTGGCTCCGACGCCGTGCCGACGTCGCCCCGTGTGTACTCTTCCGGCGACTCGAACGCCCAGGAGGCACACGAGGCGATCCGCCCCGCAGGTGACAAGTTCCGCACCCCGGAATCGTTGCGCGCCCAGCTTCGCGGCGACGAGTTCCGTATGTACGAGATGATCTGGAAGCGCACCTTGGCTTCGCAGATGGCCGATGCTGTGGGTACGACGTCGACGATCACTATCGGGGCAAAGTCCTCGGCTGGGCATGCGGTGGAGTTCACCAAGTCCGGCACCATCCTCACCGCGCCCGGCTTCCGTGCCCTCTACATCGAGTCCACGGAAAAGGCCCGCTACGAGGACGAGGACGGCAAGCAGCCCGCCGACGGTGACTCGCGCCTGCCGCAGGTCACCAAGGGCGACGGCATGGATGCCTCCGAGCTCGAGCCGCTGACTCACACCACGAACCCGCCGCCGCGCTTCACGCAGGGCTCCATGATTAAGGAGCTCGAGGACCGCAAGCTCGGCCGTCCGTCGACCTACGCGGCGACCGTGGACGTCATCATCGACCGCGGCTACGTCCGCGTCGACAAGCGCGTGCTGGTTCCGACCTGGCTCGCCTTCAATATCATCACGCTGCTGGAGACGCACTTCCCGACGCTCGTGGACTACGGCTTCACGGCAGAGATGGAAGCCGGGCTGGACTCGATCGCCTCCGGCTCGCGATCCATGCGCGACTGGCTGCAGGAGTTCTACTTTGGCGGCGCCGACGCTCAGCAGGAGGGCTTGCGCGAGCTGCTCGACAACATGGGTGAGATCAACGCTCGCGCCGTCAACACCTTCGAGATCGGCGACGGCATCACCGCGCACAACGGCCGCTACGGCCCGTTCGTGGAGCGCGTGGTCGACGAGGAGAAGCAGACCGCATCGATTCCCGAAGAATTGCCGCCAGGCGACCTCACGGTTGCCAAGGCGGAGGAGTTGCTGTCGAACCAGGGTGGCGACGAGCGCATCCTGGGTGAGCACCCTGCCCTGGGAACCACGATTGTCGCGAAGGCCGGCCGCTTCGGCCCCTACGTGACGGAGCAGCTGCCCGAGGACGCCAAGGGCAAGCCCAAGACCGCCTCGTTGTTCAAGAGCATGGACCTCGAGACTGTGTCGCTTGAGGACGCCGTGCGCCTGATGTCGCTGCCGCGCGTTGTGGGCGAAGACCCCGAGTCCGGTGAATCCATCACCGCGCAGAATGGTCGCTACGGCCCGTACCTGAAGAAGGGTACGGACTCGCGCACGATTGAGTCCGAAGAGCAGCTGCTGTCGATCACGCTCGACGAGGCGCTTGCGATCTATGCGCAGCCCAAGCGCGGTCGTGGTCGCACGGCGAAGCCGCCGCTGAAGGAGTTCGGCGCAGACCCCGTTTCCGGCAAGCCTGTGGTCGTCAAGGACGGCCGCTTTGGTCCCTACGTCACGGACGGCGAGGTCAACGCGACGATCCCGAAGTCCGAGGATGTCGAGGCTCTGACTGAGGAGCGGGCTTTCGAGCTCATCGCTGACAAGCGCGCCAAGGGTCCCGCCAAGAAGAAGACCACGCGTAAGCCGGCGGCCAAGAAGCCCGCCGCGAAGAAGCCTGCTGCGAAGAAGGCTGCGCCCAAGAAGAAGTAGCCCGAGTCGACGCGCGGTTCCCGGACGGAACTTGCGCGCCCCCGGTGGTGTGTCCTTAGGATGCGTTCACAAGGGGGTGCCGTGTGAGTGACCGACAGGTGCTGATCGAGGACGTGCTCGATGAGGCTGGGGCGCGTCTAGGCGCGTTCGGATGGTTGCTCACCGGGTCTGAGGATGATGCCGCGCAGTTGGTGCGTGACGGGCTCACATCGGCGTTCGGCGTCCTGCGGCCCCCTCGGAGCGTTGACGTAGCTGAGCAGGCAGCCCGTGCGCAGATGGGGCGCCTCGCCGCACGCCATTGTCGGAAATCCGAGAATGAGGATTCTGAAGCGCCGCCTGCGGAACCCTCGTCCGATGGCGAACCGCGCACGGTCGCGTCCGGGGAGGCCTCCGATGTTCCCAGCGCGCCCCTGACCGAGAATGTCGAACCGTCCACGTCATCAGCTGACGAAGACCCGTGGGCTGCCTGGGCGCCGCCGTCCGCGGACTCGGCGGCAACGGACGTTTCCGTGCCGAACGACCCGGAGGCACCGACGGTCGAACCCGCCGCCGCCATCGCGTACCCGGAGGTTGCCGAGGCTCCCTCCCCAGAGGCGCCGTCCCCAGAGGCAAGGGATGGCGTGAACCCGGCCCTGGCATCGGCCCTATCCACGATGGAAGCGCGCGTGCGCGTCGCCGTGGTGTTGGCGGAAGTCGAGGGAATGGCTCCAGAGCGTATTGCGCGCTCGATGCGTTGCCCGACCCGTCGGGTCGAGGCTGATATTGCGCACGGGCGCTCGGTGCTGGCCCCCGTGTTGGGGTTGCCTCCGGATGACGTGGAATTTGTCGACGTTGTGGGTGGCCCGCGCCGATGAGTGAGCTGGGTGACGCGCTCGGATCCCATGCCACGGAGCACGGTGATGTGGTCCGGCATGGGCTTGCTCCGGAAGTGGCGGGGGACGTCGCTCGCGACGCGGTGCGACGGCGCGGGCGACGCCTGGTGACGGGGACGAGTGCTGCGCTCGTCGCTGTGGTCGCTGCCGGCGGCACAGCGTGGGCCCTTGCGCCCGAGCCGCCGGTTCCCGCCATGCAGGTGGCCGATGCGGTGGTCGCGGATGTCCCGCCCATTCCATCTGACTTCCGCGGGGAGACGTGCTCGAACGTTCGCCCGGACCCCTACGTGCCGTGGGCAGCTCAGGGCGTGACGATCTCTTCCGAGGACGTGCGGGAGATGGGGCTCGAGGTGACTGCGCGCCTGTTTGAGATCGACCCGTCGGACGGCAGCGAGGACGCCGTTGAGGTGGACCCCGGAACGGCGATCGTGTTCGACGAGTCCGGCAGTTTCGAGGTGATCCCGGACATTGCGGGGGTGGAGTTCGACATCTCGTGGCGCGGTGAGGCCCTGTACCAAGTGGACGCCACCGCGATCCTTGTGTCAGGCGAGCGGGTGATGACGCCGCTGTCCTCGTGGGAGGCGGGCATCTTGGACGCAGACAGCGGGCCGACGTTCCCCGCGGAGTCCACGTACGACCCTCAAACAGACACATCCCGTGCCGTGCGGACCTCGATCATGCAAACCGGAATCTGTGGCTACGGCTCTTCCCAGACCGCGCGACCCATCCCGCCCGGGCCGGCATCGGTCCACACCCTGGTGCAGATCAAGGACGAGGCGGGAGTGCCGCTCGCGACGTGGGTCGACTCCAACGGAATTGACGGCACAACGGTCGACTTTGACACCCCGCCGGACGCCTCACCCGTGCGTACCGCGGAGCCCGTGCCGGATGAGGAGCGGGAAACAGTCCTGGCAGAGCGTGCGGAACTGGAGCCGGTTCCGTCAGGGGAGGCCGTGCTCCGGGATCTGATCGCGCAGGAAGGCGAGCCATTGGGTGAGGCTCAGCAGGGACTTGTGCGCCAAGCCATCTGCCCGGCCCCGGACTCCATGCTCCTCGAGGAGCCCGTCTACGAGGTGACGGACTTTGCGGTCGCGGACGGCGTCACGCTACTGCCTCCACTGCCGTCTGAGGTGCCTTTCGGAGCTGTCGACGGCGGGACTGTGACGATCGAGGAAGGTGCGCGCAGCTCGGGGATCTCGGCGCAGGCGCGCGTTTTCTTCCTCGATTCCACGGGGGCCATCGCGGGGCTGACCAACGCTGTGTTCACCGGCCGCGGCTACGGAGGAACCTGGGAGTTCGTGGACTGGGAGCCATGCGACGACGTCTCCGGCCTGGTGGCAGGAGAGGCGTACACCGTTGTGGGCCAAACGCAGGTGTGGGACGAGCGATGGGTGCCGACCGATCTGCCGCAACCCGCAGTGTGGGACATCGCAGCCCGCGAGGTCATGGGGACGGTGACGCTGGTCGACGCCGGGGCAGCAGATGAGTGATCTGGGTGACGCGCTGTGGCGCGAGGCAGAGGCGCGGGCTGATGCGTCTGGTGACCGCGTTGGGAATGCGGCCGGGGTTGCGGACGCCGCCCGCCGTGCACGCGGGCGCCGGGTGCGCGGCGCGGGCGCGATGGGGCTGGTCGGGGTCGTGGCTGTGGGCGCGGGCGCGTGGATGCTGGCGCCCGAGCCTCCGCTACCCGCCATGCAGGTCGCTGATGGCGTGGTGTCCGCGGATGTGCCACCCGTGCCTCCGGACTTTCGAGGACTCACCTGCTACGAGGAGGGATTCGAGCCCTACGTTCCGTGGGCCGAGCCGGGGGTGACGATCGCGTCCGCGGAAGTGCAGGATCTCGGCATCCACGTTGACGCCACGCCGTACCTGCTCGAGTGGGGCGATAACGAGGTGGATGCGGAGGAGTTGGAGCCAGGCGGAGTCGTGAATCTCGCCGTGCCGGAGGATCTGATTGAGCGTCCCGAGCTTCTTGCGGTCCAGTTCGACGTGAGTTGGGATTCAGACGCGCTCTACCAGGTCGCCGCGACGGCGTTCGTGACGGCTGGCGAGCGCGTGGTCTCGGAGATGGGGGGCTGGGACGCCGAGGGGTGGTGGGGTGGTGACCGCCCCGACTTTCTCGCTGAGGCTGCGGCGCAAGACGGAATGTCGTCTGTGTCGCTCACATCGGTCCCAGATCATGTGTCGTGCGCAGTGAATATTTCTGGCGACTTTGATGATCAAGCCGACGTCCCAGTGCCAGCCGGGCAACTCGAGTTACACACGCTGGTCCAGATTAAGTCGGAGGACGGCGAGCCCCTGGCGACCTTTGTCGATGCAGTGGGCCTGGACGGCACGTCGGTCCAGTACGGCGACGGCGCGCCCGAGGACCCCATGGTGTTAGACCCGATTGAGCCCAGCGAACTCGAGTATGAGGCGCTACAGCGGAGCATGCTGGAGCCGGTGGCGTCGTTCGACGCGGCGCTGCGCGATGCGCTGGAGGCCGACGGTGAGCCGCTGCGCGAGGCGGGCGTGGGATTCGTCGGGGGCCAGTACTACCAATGCGCGCGTCCGGGCGGGCGCCTCCTTGACGAACCCATACTGCCGTTCGCTGGCGACGACGCTAGCGAGCGAAGGTCGCTCGTTGGTGTACTCCCCGCCGCACTGCCGCTTGACGAACTCAAGAACCAACGCGTCATGGAAATTGAGGTGCCGGAGTCCAGCGAGGTGATCACCGGATCCATGGATGCGCAATTGGTGTTTCTAGATCAGGACGGAGTCGCGGTCGCGAGCCACAACGTCTTCTACGGCAACACGGGCAACGCTGCGACGCTCGACTTCGAGCACTGGAGCGATTGCGCCGATATTGCCGCGCTCGAGGTAGGCGAGACGTATGGTGTCGTGGCGATGCTCGGCGATCTGGGGCTCTCCGCCCTGGATGACGACATCCGCGAAGCGTATGAGAGTGGATCTGCGGGTGCGATCACGAGGGTGGAGTACGTCGGCGAGGTGACGTTCGAGTAGTCGCCCGGATTTGTCGCAGGTTCCACCAAGCCCACTAGGCTGGCCGCATGAGCGACAACGCGAAGATCCAGGACATCATCCGCGACGCAGCAACCGCCCCCGATCCCATGGAGGCGCCTGCTTACCGATGGGGGATCCTCGGGGCTGGCGGCATTGCCCGCAAGCTCACGGATGCGGTCACCGATCACACGCAGTCCGAGGTGCTCGCCGTCGCGTCGGCCTCTAGCGCCGCCAACGCGCAGGCCTTCGCTCAGGAGAAGGGCATCGAGCGCGCGTACGGCTCCTACGCGGAACTCGTCGCGGACCCCGACATCGGCATCGTCTACGTCGCCACCACTCACTCGAACCACCACGAGCCCGCGCTCCTCGCGATCAACGCAGGCAAGCACGTGCTCGTCGAGAAGTCGTTCACGCAGAACCTCGCTCAGGCCAAGCAGGTCGTCGAGGCGGCTCGCGCTAAGGGCGTCTTCGTCATGGAGGCGATGTGGACCCCGCACCTGCCCCACATGCACGTCATTCGTGACCTCATCAAGCGCGGTGTGATTGGCGACGTCGTCTCGCTTGAGGCAGACCACGGCCAGAAGCTCACGCACGTTGAGCGCATGGTCCGCCCGGAACTCGCCGGCGGTGCACTTCTTGACCTCGGCGTCTACCCGGTCTCCTTCGCGCACGACATCTTGGGCGTGCCGGACCGCGTCACGGCCCGCGGACGTCTGCGTGACACCGGCGTTGACGGCCAGGTCGGCATGATCTTCGACTACCCGAACGCGCAGGCAGTCCTGGCGACAAGCATGGAAGCCAAGAGCGGCAACGTTGCGCAGATCGCCGGCACCGAGGGCTGCATCACGATCGACGGCGTCTTCTACAGCCCCACGACCTACCGCGTGACTCTCATGGACGGCACCGTGATCGAGCTCGACGGAACTGTCGACAACGGCTTCCAGTACGAGGCCGCCGAGGTCGCTCGCTGTGTCGCGGCAGGCCTCACCGAGTCGCCGCTGCACACGCTTGACCAGAGCCTCGAGATCATGACGATCCTCGACGAGATCCGCGCGCAGATTGGCCTGGTCTACCCGAACGAGAAGTAGTCAGTCGCCAGCGATCACGTTGGAGGTCAGCTCCGCGATGACGTGGTGTCCCTCCGCATTGGGGTGGAAGCCGTCGCTCGCGAGCAGGTCGGGGCGGTCTTGGAGAGGATCGCCGATGTCGACGAACACCGCGTCGATTTCCTCGGCCGCCGTCGCGACGGCAGCGTTGATGTCATCAAGGGCCGATGCCGTGGCTGCGTTGGGAGCGTTCCCCGCCACCGCGTAGATGGTTGCCTCGGGGTAGGTGTCGCGTACTGACAGGTACGTGGCGCGCACTGCGGCCTGAACTTCCTCCCCGGACGACTCAACATCGTTAAGGCCGCCGGACAACACGATGATGTCGGGCTCAGCCTCGATGTGGACCGGCAACTGCTCGCGGAACGTCGTGAGGCAGACGCTGCCTTGGCGCGTATAACCGGCGCCCGCGCACCCAGCGTTGATCTCTTCCCAGCCCAAAGTCTCGGCGAGGACTGTTGGCCAACGCTCGCCAGCATCGGCCGGTCCAAGGGCGTAGCCCTCCGTGAACGAGTCCCCGACGAACACGGCCGTGGGAGCTTCGGGGGGCGCGGCGCATGAGCACAGCAACGACGCGGCCAGTGCCGCTGTTGCTACGACCCGCGCGCGTATCGCCATCGCCCAACTCCCTCGGTGCCTATTGTGCTCCTGCCCATAGCGATTACGGAAGAGGCATGTGGGGTGTTGCACAGGTTGAACGGGCCGATGCTTGGGTTCCCTCGGTCACGAGGCGCCGTGGAGGGGCGCGTGGTGTCGGGGGTCGCGGGTAGGTTGGTCGCATGAGCGGGTTCTTCGTGGTGTTTGAAGGTGGCGATGGCGTGGGAAAGTCCACGCAGATTGACCGGTTGGCGGAAGCTCTTCGGGGCGAGCGCGAGGTGGTGGTGACCCGCGAACCCGGCGGCACCGACCTAGGTCAGCAACTTCGGCAGGCGATCATGCACGGTGGGCACGTCGCACCGCGTGCGGAGGCGCTGCTGTACGCGGCTGACCGCGCCCACCACATCGCAACCAAGGTGCGCCCTGCGCTGGACCGCGGTGCCGTCGTGGTGCAGGACCGCTATCTGGACTCGTCGATCGTCTATCAAGGCGGTGCGCGGGGGCTCGGTGAAGAGGTCGAGCGCATCTCGACGTGGGCGACCGAGGGACTGGTGCCACACCTGACCGTCTTGCTCGACATGGAGCCAGGGGAGGGCCGGCTGGACCGCGAGCTCGACCGCGTGGAGCGGGAGACAGGGGAGTACAAGGCGCTCATTCGCCAGGCGTTCTTGGACCTTGCGCGTCGCGATGCAGATCGCTACGTGGTCGTCGACGCCGCCCAGTCCATCGACGAGGTCGCTGAGGCGGTGCGCGTCGCCGTCGACGAGGCTCTTACCAAGGCCGGTCTGCCTGGGTTGCCCGCGGGGCCACGTGGACTTGAACCGTGGGGCACCCCGTGACCGTGTGGGATGACCTTGTAGGCCAAGAGGACGCGATTGCGCCGTTGAGGTCTGCGGTCGAACGGCCTGAGGCCATGACGCATGCGTGGCTCGTGACGGGGCCACCGGGGTCGGGGCGTTCCGTCGCGGGGCGGGCCTTCGCCGCCGCGCTGCAATGCTTGCAGGGCGGCTGTGGTGAGTGCCGCGCGTGCGTGACGGCGATGAGTGGAGCCCACGCGGATGTCACTGTCCTCGCCACCGAGAAGGTGACGATCGGTATCGACGAGGTCCGCGACCTCGTGGCCACGGCGCAGACATCGCCCAGTCAGGGGCGTTGGCGAGTGATGCTCGTCGAGGATGCAGACCGCATGACGGAGCGAACCTCGAACCTATTACTCAAGTCGATCGAGGAACCGCCCGCGCGGACGGTGTGGATTCTGTGCGCGCCGTCGGCCGAGGACGTCATGGTGACGATCCGCTCGCGCTCCCGGCATGTCAGCCTGCGTGTTCCAGACCCGGAAGTGGTGGCGCAACTGCTCGTCGATCGCGATGGAGTCGATCCGGAGCTGGCCCGCGAGTGTGCGTACGCGGCGCAAAGCCATATTGGCGTTGCGCGCCGCCTCGCGCGTGACGGCGATGCCCGTGCTCGTCGCGCCCAGGTGTTGGCGCTCGCGACCGAGATCCGCGGAGTAGGGGACGCCGTGCTGGCCGCCGCCGACCTCGTAAAGGTCGCTGAGGAGGATGCCGCCGCTGCGACCGAGGAGCGCAACGTCGAGGAGCGAAACGACTTACTCCGCACCTTGGGTGCAGATGACGGCGGGCGCCTGCCGCCCGCCCTGCGCTCGCAGGTTAAGCAGCTGGAAGAAGACCAGAAGCGCCGTGCCACGCGCCACAAGCGCGACGTCTTGGACCGCGCGATCGTGGACCTGCTGTCGCTGTACCGAGATGTTGCGTGCGTCCAGGTCGGCGCGGGCGTGCCTCTCGTGAACGCATCGCACCGGGCACACATCGCTGGGCTGGCCGAGCGCACCACGCTCGCTGACACCATGAGGTGCCTCGATGCGCTCGGAGTGACGCGAGAGCGGCTCGCGGGCAATGTCTCACCCGTTCTCGCGCTTGAGGCCATGGCGCTCGCGCTGCGGCCGCGAACCGCCGCGTAGGGTAGGAAACATGGTCACTCGCATGCGCTCTGCGCTCGCTGTCATCGCAGCATCGGCCCTGGTGGTGGCGGGGTGCACGCCCGACAAAGAGCAGGTCACGGTAGATGAGTCCTCCTCGGCTGCCCCTTCCGCAAGCGGCAGTGAGCCGACGGAAGCCACTGGCGACATCTACTCGCAGCAGGTCGCGTGGGGAGCGTGCGGGTCCCTCGAATGCGCCACGGTTCAGGTGCCGGTTGACTGGTCCGAGCCCGACGGCGACACCATGGACCTCGAGATCAACCGTTCCGTGGCTCGCGACGCGGGAGCGCGGATTGGCTCGCTGCTGATCAACCCTGGCGGCCCTGGTGGGTCCGGGCTCGACTTCACTGAGTACTTCGTGACCACCGCCGGCGAAGACCTCTTGGGCGCCTATGACGTGGTGGGCTTTGACCCGCGCGGTGTAGGGCAGTCCACTCCCGTGATGTGCGGCTCTGATGAGGTCATCGACGCGTATTACATCCCCGACTACCCGCTGACATCGCAAAGCGACCTCGACGACTGGGCCACCCGCACCGAGGCCTTCGCTGCCGAGTGCGCCGCCGACTCCGGTGCCGTGGTCGAGAACGTGGACACGGCATCGGCCGCCCGCGACATGGACCTGCTGCGGGAGATCCTTGGCGATGAAGAACTCCACTACCTGGGCTTTTCGTATGGCACCCAGCTGGGCGCGACCTACGCGGAACTGTTCCCCGACAACGTGGGCCGCCTCGTTCTCGACGGCGCCGTCGACTTCCTGCTCCCCGGTGAGGAGCAGTCGATCGGTCAGGCCGAGGGCTTTGAACAGGCGCTGACGAACTTCCTGGTGTGGTGTGACACCCGCGACGACTGCGCGCTTGAGGGCTCCGTCGAGGACAAGCGCCAGCACATCTCCGACCTCATGGCGCAGGCCCTCGAAGACCCGTTTGAGACCGGCGAGGCGTGGGAGCTCAACGGCAACCTCATGGTCTACGGCATTGTCGTGACGCTGTACGACGAGGCCTCTTGGGGTCTGCTCAACACCGCGCTGACGGAGCTCGTCCAGTCGGGGACCGGGTCTGTGATGTACACACTCGCGAACTTCTACCTGGACCGCGACGGCGCCACTGGCTCGTACACCGCGAATGCGACCTGGGCTTTCACCGCGATCGGTTGCCTCGATGCCGGTGAAGAAGAGCCGTGGTCGTACGAGGACGTCGAGGAGTTCCGCGCACTGATGGTGGATGCCTCGCCCACGTTCGGCTGGTGGTTCGCCGCAAGCGCCGGCTGTGAAGGGTGGCCGTGGGTCGCCGACGACGTCATCACCTCGCTGGACAACGCGGCCTCCGCGCCGCAGATGCTGGTCATCGGCACCACCAACGACCCCGCCACCCCATTGGTGTGGGCTGAGTCCCTCGCGGACCGCCTTGATGCCGAACTCCTCGTGTACGACGGCGAGGGGCACACCGCGTACGGGCGCTCCAACCAGTGCGTGATCGACAACGTCGATGGGTTCCTCGTGGATGGCGTGATGCCGGATTCGGGAACTGAGTGCTGACGCGCTAGTATGTCTACTCGCACCCCTCGGGGTGTAAGCCGCCTTAGCTCAGTCGGTAGAGCGATTCACTCGTAATGAATAGGTCAGGAGTTCGATTCTCCTAGGCGGCTCCATCAGGCCCGGTTCCCCCTGTGGGGGCCGGGCCTTTTCTCGTCCCTGGCCAAGTGGCATCCGGTGGCATCTCCACGCGGCGTCGCGGCGTCGTTACCTCGCGGCGTCCCGGCCCCGGTGCCTCGCTGCCTCGGTGAAGAAGCTGCGGCCACCCGAACCGGGTCTCGCCGTCGCCGCACGATTACGCAGACCTGATCCTGCTCACCGCAGAGTTTTCACGAGCCGCCATGGTGGGCTTCACCGCCATCCCCCCAGCGGAGGTGCGCTTTGGGCTCAGCGAAGCGGCCAGCGAAAGCGCCGGTCGCTAGCGGCTGACGCGCACCTGGCGGTCGCCGCAGGTCACCACGTCGCCGACCTGGAGCTGACGTCCGCGGCGCAGGTCGACCTCCCCGTTGACGCGCACGTCGCCCTCGCGGATGGCCTCCTTGGCCTCTCCGCCGGAGTCCACGAGCCCGGCGAGCTGAAGAAACTGCCCTAGGCGGATGCCGTCGTCGCCAATGGGTGCGTCCTGGATTGGGTCGGTAGGTGCCATAGGTGAATGCTAACGGGCCTGCGGCGAGTGCCGCGTGGGGTGCTGCACCCGCGCGAGGCCCGCGCCAGGCTGCCATCGCGTGCCGCCCACGCGGTAGCTACTCTGAACAAATGGGCATCGGATCTGGCATGACGCGCTCCGCGCACGCGGTCACACGCACGGCACGCACTCTCGCCGCGACTCGCCACCCCGCGGGCTACCACGGTGACTACCAGGGCAACGTGGGCTTCTTCGAGGGCTGGTACGTCAAGCTCGTGTCGGCCGACCGCGAGCACCGGATCGCCGTGATCCCCGGCATCTTCAAGGGCGGTGAGGGCCGCTCGGATGAAGCCTTTGTGCAAGTGCTCGACGGCGCCACGGGGGAGTCCTGGTACGAGAGGTATCCGGCCACCAACTTCAGCGCGGACACCCAGCGATTCAACGTCGCAGTGGCGGCTCAGCGCTTTAGCGACAGGGGGATCGCCGTCGACCTCCCCGGCTCGCGCCTCAAGGGCACAGTCCGCTTCACGACGCCGCTGGACCCGTGGCCGGTCACGCCAACGTCGCCGGGGATCATGGGCCCCTACGGCTGGGTGCCGGTGATGGAGTGCTATCACGGGCACCTATCCTTCGACCATGGGCTCGAGGGGACTTTGACGCTGGGTGATCGCGAGCTGAACTTCGATGGCGGGCGCGGGTATTTGGAGAAGGACTGGGGGCGCGCCTTTCCGTCCGCCTACGTGTGGATGCAGACCAACCACTTCGACACTCCAGGGGTGAGCCTCCTCGCCTCGATCGCCACCATTCCGTGGGGAAAGCGAAGCTTCCGCGGTTTCATCGTGGGCCTGCGCATCCCCGGCCGCAACGGCGGCGCGCTCCACCGTTTCGCGACTTACACGGGCGCCAGCACGGACCAACTTGAGATCGACGATGCCTACGTCACCTGGACACTGCGGTCCAAGACGGGGCGGCTCCTGAAGATCCGGGCGGAGCGTCGCGGCGGTGGCCTGCTGCACGCCCCGGTGCGGACGGAGATGCACCGCCGGGTCGAGGAGACGCTCGATGCCCGCATTCACGTCGAGCTGATCGCGCCCGATGGCCGGGTGCAGTTCGAAGGCACGGGCGAGGCGGCCGGGCTAGAGGTTCACGGTGACCTGGATGCGCTGATGGCCATGGCGGACCGCGTGTGAGGCCCGCCCCAGCGCGCGCACCCTGGCGAACAGGACGATGATGGAAAGAGGCGCCGCGCGCGGTGCCTCCGACGCGGATGGCGCGCCGGAACCTCAATGACGAGGAGGGCAATCATGCCCCGCTATGTATTCATCTATCACGCACCACCCATGCCCACAGATATGGCACCGCCGTCGGCCGAGGAAGGCAAAGCCATGATGGACGCCTGGTACGCCTGGGCGCAGAAGGTGGGCGACGACCTCGAGGACCTGGGCGTCCCGCTCGGCGGAGGCCAGCACGTCACTCCAGGCGGGGTGCAGGACTCCACCCGAGAGGTCGCTGGCTACTCGATTCTCAACGCGGACTCGATGGACGCGGCACTCGATCTCGCCAAGGTTCACCCGCACCTCAACATGCCCGGCGGATGCACTATCGAGGTGCACGAGGCGATGCCGCTGCCGGACGCCGCAACCTAAGCCACAACCTAAGGAGGGGCCCCATGGCCGATCTTGCACACAGCGCCGCCGTGACCGCGTTCTCCGTGGACTCGGCGCGCGACGCTGCCGCCTTCTACGCCAACACGCTGGGCCTCAACGCAGAACTCAACGAGCCGGACGGAGCCACGGGAGCGATGGTGACTGTCACCTTCTCCCACGGCGCGCAGGCACTGATTTACGAGAAGGAGGACCACGCACCGGCCAGCCACACGGTCCTGATGTTCCCGGTGGAGGACATTGGCGAGACCGTCGCCACCCTTCAGTCGCGTGGCGTTGTTCTCGAGCAGCTCGAGTGGACGGGCGAGGACGGGATCGCGCGTGACCCGGAGGGCGCGATGCCGAGCATGGCCTGGTTCAAGGACCCGGCCGGCAACTGGATTCACCTCATCGAGGGGCCGGTGGTGTGACGGTTTAGTCGTCCACCGCGTCCTTGAGTTCGTCCTTGTCCATCTGCGAGCGACCATCGACGCCCTTGCGCTTGGCCTCTTCGTAGAGCTGGTCCTTGGTGCGCCCCTGCGCGCCGCTGTGGGAGCGCTGGCCGCCACGTTCGCCGCTGGACATGTCCTCAGTGGACGTCTTCGAGGCTTCCTCAGCCTCGCCTGAGCGAGCGCGTTCCTTGTTGACCGTCCGGGCCGCAATTTCCTCAGCGGTGTCCTCGGACTCGCCGCGATCCAACGCGGACTCCTTAACGTGCTCGTACTGGCGCTCGCGCTTGTCTGACCATTCCTGGGGTGCCATGAGAAACCTCCCTGTAGCGGTTGTCACATGGGTCAACAGCCTCGCTGCCGCACATCTTCCCGGCCCTGGCCGCGACGGAGGGCCGATGCTGGGGAACAGTTGCGAACGGACCGCAGCAGTGGTTCCATAGAGATATATCGCTACGTATCGCTGACTATCGTTCGCGATGCAGATGAGGAGGTCATCATGACTACTGGACACCGTTCAAGCCGAGGCGTGAACCCCGCCGATGCCATGTGGGAAGCGATGCAGCAGGTGCGCGCTGGATTCGAGAAGAAGGTCGCGCCCCGCATGGGACGCGGCGACGTGCGCGCGGCCGTGCTTGCTCTTCTGAGCGAGGACCCCATGCACGGCTACCAGATCATGCGTGAGATCGAGGAGCGCACCGACGGACGGTGGAAGCCCTCCGCCGGCTCTGTCTACCCCACGCTCCAGCAGCTTGCGGATGAGGGCCTCGTGACCACCGAGACCGTCAAGGACCGCAAGGTCTACACCCTCACCGAGGAGGCGACCGCTCAAGCGGAAGCCGCCGCAGCATCGGCCCCCTGGGCGGCCGAGGACGAGCCCGAGGCGGGCCAATGGTCCAATCTCTCCAAGGCTGGCTTTGATCTCGCACAGGCGGCCGGTCAGGTCGCGACCAGCGGCACCAAGGAACAGCAGCGCCGTACGACTGAGGTCTTGGAGCAGGCACGACGTACCATTTACTCAATCCTCGCTGAGGACTGACGGACACTCGTCGGTCCCGGTGGGGCCGAGGAGAGTTGATGTCTGACACCACTCAAGGGCGCGCCCGCTACCGCCGCATCACGCGGTTTTTCGCGCGCCACTTGCTGTCCATCTGGTGGTACGACGTGGCGTTGCCGATTATCGGCCTTGGCCGGATCGGCGACCGCAGTCGTAGCGCCCGCATGGAGCGCTTCGCGGGTCAGTTCCGCGATCTTGCCGTGGAGCTCGGCGGGCTGATGATCAAGCTGGGGCAGTTCATGTCCACGCGCTTGGACGTGTTGCCGCCGCAGATCACCCAGCAATTGCAGGGGCTTCAGGACGAGGTTCCCGCCGTCGAGTTCGAGCAGATGCGGACGCTTGCTGAGACCGAACTCGGGATCTCCGTTGAGTCCGCCTTCGCGGACTTCGACACCGACCCCGTCGCAGCCGCCTCGCTAGGGCAGGCCTACAAGGTTCGCCTGAGCAGCGCCGATGCCGCCGAACTCGGCTTCGACAAGGCCATCGTCAAGATCCAGCGCCCGGGCATCGGCGCGGTCGTGGACGTGGACGTGTCGGCAATGCGCCGGGTCGCGGGGTGGCTCAGCCGCTTGCGTGTCGTGAACCGTCGCGTTGACATGCCCTCCCTCGTCGATGAGTTCGCCCGCATCAGCCGCCAAGAGATCGACTACCTGCACGAGGCTGCTGCAGCGGAGCGGTTCGCGGAACTGTTCGCCGACAATGCCCGAGTGCGCGTCCCGCAGGTGGTGTGGGAGCGCACCACGCGCCAGGTACTCACGCTCGAGGACGTCTCGGGCATGAAGGTCACCGACCGCGTGGCGTTGCGCAAGGCGGGTATCGACCCCGCCGAGGCCGCCAGCGCGTTCGCGTCGATCATGTTCGACCAGTTCTTCGAGTTCGGCTACTTCCATGCCGACCCCCACCCAGGTAACCTCTTTGTCTCGCCCGGGCCAGCATCGGCCCCCGAATCTTGGACTATCGCATTCATCGATTTCGGGATGATGGGTTCGGTGCCGGAGCATCTGCGCAAGGCGATTCGGGCGCTCTTCATGGCCTCGGCCGCCCGCGACGGGCAGGCGATGGTTGGGGCGATGGACGAGGCCGGCGTCATCCTCGAGGGCGCCGACACCTATGAGCTCGAGCGCGCCATGACGAAGGTCTTCGCGCGTTTTGGCGGCATGGCCGTTACGGAATTGCGCGATGCTGACCCCGAGATGTTGCAGGAATTCGCGATGGAGTTCGCCGACCTTCTCGTCGAGCTGCCGTTCCAGATGCCTGAGGACTTCCTCATGCTCATCCGGTCGATCTCGCTGACCTCCGGCGTCTGTACCGGTCTAGACCCCGCCTTCAATGTGTGGGACTCGGTAGAGCCGTACGCCGCGAAGATGCTGCGCGAGGAAAGCACCCACCTGGCAGGCGACCTCGCAAAAGACGCCGTCGACATGGTCGGAATCGCGTGGCGCCTCCCGCGCCGGCTGGACGGCGCACTCCAGCGGGTCGAAGAGGGGCGCATCGGAGTCGTGGCGCCCAAGATCGAGTCGGCGATGGTGAGGCTCGAACGCACAGGACGGCGCCTGATCTCGGCGATGATCTTTGGCGCGCTGCTGGTCTCGGGCGCGCTCGTGCACGGCATCACCGAGTGGCTCGGCTACGTGCTGATGATCGCCTCGATGGTGCCGCTTGGTCACGTCGTGTTTGGCCGGCGCCGGTCCCGCTGATCCAAGTCGGGCCGATGCTCGGGTTGCTAGGGCGTCAGCGTGTACTTGGTCTCGAGGTACTCGTGGATACCTTCGGCGCCGCCTTCGCGGCCTAGGCCCGACATCTTCCAGCCTCCGAAAGGCGCGGCTGCGTTCGAGACGACGCCCACGTTGAGGCCCATCATTCCGGTCGCGAGCTGGTCGATCATGCGCTGGCCGCGCGCGAGCGACTCGGTGAAGACGTAGGAGACCAGCCCGTACTCGGTGTCGTTAGCGAGACGCACGGCTTCCTCTTCCGTGTCGAACGTGGCGATAGCCAGGACTGGCCCAAAGATCTCTTCGTGGAGGATGTCCGACCCAGCCTGGACATCGGCCAGGACCGTTGGCTCGTAGAAGGTGCCGTCGCCGGCCACGACGTTCCCGCCGGTGAGAACCCGGGCACCCCGCTGGACGGCATCGGTGACCAGAGCAGCGGCCTTATCCACCGCAGCCTCGTTGATGAGAGGCCCGATGTCGACGCCATCCTCGGTGCCGCGCCCGATCCGCATGCCCTTCACCTTGTCCGTCACGCGCGCGCCAAACTCTTCTGCCACCGAGGCGTGCACGATGAAGCGGTTGGCGGCCGTGCACGCCTGCCCGATGTTGCGGAACTTCGCTGCCATTGCGCCCTCGACCGCCGCGTCGAGGTTGGCGTCGTCGAACACCACGAAGGGCGCGTTTCCACCGAGCTCCATCGAGGTGCGCAGGATGCCCGGAGCCGCCTGCTCCAGCAGGGATGCGCCGACCTTGGTCGACCCTGTGAAAGACAGTTTGCGCAACCGGGGATCGCGGATGATGGGCTCCGAAACCTGCGAGGAATGCGCGGTCGTCACGACGTTGACGACGCCATCGGGAAGCCCTGCTTGGCGAAGGAGCTCGACGAACCTCAAGGTGGTGAGCGGAGTGAGCGAAGCGGGCTTGATGACGACGGTGCAGCCCGCGGCCAGGGCAGGGGCAATCTTGCGCGTGGCCATCGCGAGCGGGAAGTTCCAGGGCGTGACGAAGTAGCACGGCCCCACGGGATGCTGGGTGACGATCATGCGGCCGGTGCCCTCGGGGGTCGCCCCGTAGCGCCCGGCCGTGCGGACGGCCTCTTCGGAGAACCACCGCAAGAACTCTGCGCCATACGTGACCTCGCCGCGTGACTGCTCGAGTGGCTTGCCCATCTCCAGAGTCATGAGCAACGCGAGATCGTCTGCGTGCTCCGTCACGAGGTCGAATGCGCGGTGCAGAACCTCGCTGCGCTCGCGGGCGGGCGTCGCGGACCAGTCGGGGAAAGCATCCACGGTCGCGTCCAGCGCTGCTGTGCCGTCGTCGACCGTGGCCGATGCGATGGTGGCGAGCGTCTTGCCCGTCGACGGGTCCTGGACGTCAAGCGTTCCGCCATCCGATGCGGCACGCCACTGGCCGCCGATGAAGAGCTCTGTGGGAACGTCCGTCAGGACTGCCTGTTCACGGTCGGTTGTCATTGCGCCTCCTCGTCGTCGAAGCGACCTGCGTCGCTAGAGTGCGGTCGACTACGTAACAACATCGAGCATCGGCTCATGCCCGAGGCCTCCTGGCCCTGACCAGACCGCCCAGGCGGCACCCGGGCGAGTGTCAGTTCCGAGGAGCCTCGACACTCGTCACCTCAACGGGCGTGTGCTCGATCGTGATGGCGACTGTGGTCGGCAGCACGTCCGCAAAGTCCTTCTGAAGCAGAACCGCGGACGGAGGTTGCCCTGGGCCCGCGAGAGCGACTGTAACCCCGTCGGAGTCCACTCGGATGTCCTGGATCTCAAGCGCGCTGTCCTCCCCGAGCCAGCCTTCCACGACCTCGCGAGCCTGATTCTGGACTGCCGCGGTCGCGAGGAGTCCCTGCGACGTGAACATCAACGGCACCAGCACTAGCGCGGCAAGCGCGACAAAGGGGATGACCGTTGTCAGGATGCCTGATGCGCGCGACTGGAGGACGGCCGGGCGCGCGAATCCGGTGAGGACAAACACCGCGCATGCCGACAGCACGATTGCCACGAAGTTGGTCAAAAACAGCAGCATCGCTCCTGCGGCATCTTCGAACCTGCCCGCACCGAGCGTGACACCCACGACCGACAGGGGAGGAACTAGAGCGACGGCGATAGCGACGCCAGCGATCGAGGCGGATACGCGCTTATCGACCGTGGCGAATGCTCCCGCCGCTCCGGCCGCGATAGCGATGAGCATGTCGACCATGCTTGGGTCGACGCGGGAGACGATTTGAGAGTTGGTATCAAACGCGACGGCGACGGGTGCCCATGCCGCGAGGCCATAGGACAGCGTGATCGACGCGAGGACCCCCAGCGTGACGAGAATCAGCGAGTCAATTGCGCGGCGCCGCCAGCCGTTGATGATCGCGCCAGCGAGGCCCAATATTGGTACCATGAGGGGCGCGACCAGCATGGCGCCGATCACGACCGCGGTTGAGTCGGCGAGGACCGCAAAAGTCGCAATCGCCACCGACAGCACGAGCATGACCCACCACGCAGTGCGCTTCGCGAGGCGGGCGGGTGACTCGTAGTAGAGGCCCTGAGCCAGTTCCTCGCGGCGCTCGCGGCCGATGTCTGAGTTCTTGATCGAGTCCCACAAAATTTCGGGGAGAGTGTTCGTGTACGGGTCAGCCTGGGTGGGGATGGCGCCCTCGGTGCGCCGCAGGCCCCACGTCACGAGGACAAGTCCCAGCACGATCGCCAAGACCGCCAGCCCTGAGATGACCGATGAACTAACGGTCCCAGGGGCGGCGAAAGCGATCGCACCGAAGGCCGTTGCCGTAATCGCGCCGGTGACTCGAAGGAGTCGGTGGGTCACGTTGCGCCGGACCGCGGAGGCGACGCCGTAGAACGCCCCGCGGAACATGACATACATTCCGGCGATCGCGACGAGGAGTTCAAGGCCAATCTCAGCGCCCTGCGCGGTGACAATCGCAAGGTAGAGAGTGAACGCGCAAAACGCCAAGGAGACGATTCCGCGGATGAAGGCCCACACGCGGTTGTTGCGCTTCCGCAACCGGTGTTTACCGGTGAAGACGGACATCAGGTCCAGGATTCCCGAGGCCGCGATCGACGCTCCGAGTGCGAGGGCTACGACCGCGGTGGCTAAGCCAGGAAGGAGCAGTACGGCAGTGCCGCCGAGAGCTGCGATGAGCCCCTTGAGCGACGCCGGATTGGAGATAGCTGCCACTCCGTTGCGCACGCGCATTTCGAGGCGGTCTGCGTCGTGCGCGCTATCTGGCGACATCGTGTTCTCCCTGGTGAGGTGCGCCTATATTACGGCCGTGCGTCGATGCCCGCGCGCGCTCGCGCGCGAGAAAGGCCCTCGATAGACTTCGAGGAGATGTTTCGCGAGGGGTGGGGTGGTCCTGTGAGTGCCTGGATTGGGCCGATGCGCGGGCTGGCAATCGCTGGCCTCGCAGCATTGGTGCTGGCCGGCTGCAGTGGTGACCCTGAGCCCGAGGTCTCGGACACCGCGCAGCCCCAACCGCAGCCGTCCATCTCTGCAACAGGTCCTACCGGATCGCCTGAGGTCGAAATTCCGCAGGTGGTCCAGCAATCGACCATCGCGACTGCTGTTGACGGTGCCATCACGGTTTACGACGGAGTCGACGGTGGCGTGCAGCAGGAGATCAATGCTGACGACGTGCTGTCCGTGCCGGACTCGACTCCACTCACTTTCCTCGTGAAGTCCGTCGAGGACGGGTGGCTCGAGGTGTACCTGCCGATTCGGCCCAATGAGTCGACGGGCTGGATCCCGGCTGACTCCGTCACGCTGACCTCTACGGACTACCGCGTGGAGATTGGCCTCGATGACTTCACGCTGACCGTGTACGAAGGCAACGATGCAGTGGTGTCGACGCCGATCGGTGTCGGCACGGACGAGCGGCCCACACCCGGCGGCGTGTACTACATTCGCGAGTTGCTCCAACCGCCCACAGACGACGGTCCCTACGGCCCGTACGCCTACGGCCTGTCGGGATACTCGCCCGTGCTCGAGACGTTCAACGGTGGCGAGGCCATCATCGGCATGCACGGCACGAATGACCCTGACTCCATTGGCGAGTACGTGTCCTCCGGCTGCATCCGTATGGAGAACGACGTGATCACTGAGCTCGTCAACGACTACGGACTTCCCCTGGGAACGCCTGTCTATATTTCTGAGGACGCCGCTCCCGTCACAAGCGCCTGATCGTCGCGCTCGCAAAGTCGGTTCCTCGCTCATTTCGCTTCCTGACGAAGCCAACGTGCCCGTGGCTCCCCGTTGCGGCGTCCGGTGTGCCCTGTGAGCATCGGCTTCGCGCGGGTAGAGGGGCTCTCCTAGCTCGCTTAGGCAGCCGACTCCATGTCTATCCGCCGTGGCGCAGAGTTGTCGTGCAGCCGCTATGGAACTGAACTGCCAGGGGATGCTCGGGCAAGCGGACAAAGAGCGACGCCCGCCCCGCGAAACTGAGATTCGCAGGACGGGCGCCCTTGGAGCGGCTGAGGGGGAATCAGCCGGTGTAGGTGATCACCGTGGCAGCGACCGCAGTCGCGGCGGGTGCCTCGGCGCTCACGTTCTGTGCCGGAGCCGATACGCAGGTCGGCGTCGGCGGCGGGTAGTTGACTGTCAACGAGGTGGACGGGTTGACGTCGAGGCGAACCTCGATGCCGAAGCGCGTCCAACCGAAGTTGTCCAGTCCGATCTCGATCCACTCACCCGAGGCATCTTGTGCCCAACCGGGCCACCCGGTGGGAACAAAGGTGTCAGGGTTCGTCGGGTCGATGTCAGCCTCGGTGTAGCCCTCGGCGGGTTCAACTGAGGCTCCAGGCCACATGACGTATCCGCTACCGATCGGCACCTCCACAACGACGTTCTGGCTCGCATCCGTGGGGTGAACGAACGTGATGGTTGCCATACCGTCGTCGGTCGAGACCTCGTCGGGATCCTTGAGTTCAACGTCGTAGGTCAGCCACGGCGAATCCGCGACACAGACGCTGCTGAGGAACGAACCCTCAAGCGTCGGGTTCTCCGGGGGGTTGCCGGCGCAATCCGGAGTAGCTGGCGGGTAGTTGAGTGTGACGATCAACTCTGGGTTGACCTCGATGCGGACGTCGACACCATTGCGGGTCCAACCGAAGTTGTCCTGCGGGCTAGCGTCTTCGAACCAGTTGCCATCAAGATCCTGGTGCCATCCGGGCCAGCCGGTGGGTACGAACGTGCTGGCGTCGTAAGGATCGACTGCTCCGCCACCAACTGCCTCGACGCTCGCACCGGGCCACAAGGTCCGACCCGCGAGCGTGCCTTCCGCGGTCAGCATCAGTGAGTCGTCCGTGAGCACGTAGTCCTCGCCGTCGGGGTTGATGAACGTGATAGTCACTGTGCCGTCGCCCTCGTACTGGTTGTCGGGGTCGTACAGTTCGACCTCGTAGTCCAACCACGGCGAGTCTGCGAGGCATACCGACGTGAAGAGCGAACCATCGAGTGCCGGTTCCTGAGCCTCGCGGCAGCCACCTTGGACCTCAGCTTCGGGGTTCCACATCTGGTGGATCTCTTCATTGAGTTCGGAAGCCATGATGACCATGGATCCGTACTCGCCGGTCTCGGGGTCCCCTTCAAGTAGGACGCAGATCTCTACTGGCGTGCACTCCGCGCCACCGTTCCACAGGATTGCGTCCTCTGGAGCGATGCCGTAGAGCGTGGTCTGAACCGGCACGCCCCTCTCCTCGTCCCACTCACAGATGTCGTAAGTAGGCGGATTCGGGCAGTCGGGCTGCTCGGATGGGTAGACGTCAGCCTCGAACTCGGCTTCCGGGTTGACCTTGACGTGCACGTTCATGCCGTCGCGAGTCCACCCGAAGTTGTCGTCACCCACATTGACGTAGGTGCCAGTTGCCTCGTCAAAGGCCCATCCAGGCCATCCCTGAGGATCAACCGAAGCTCCCGGCCACAACACTTCGCCGGTCCAGGTGTGCGTCATGGTCGACTCGTCATACGAGTAGGTGATTCCGTCCTGGGTGGCCTTCGCCAGCGGGATGGTGTCCATGATGTGCGAGTACGGAGCTTCCGTTCCAGTGTCATCCGAGAGGGTCATCACTGCGCCCTCTTCGAGGTTGACCTCCTCGAACTTGTCCTCCACAACGATCGTGAAGTCCATGTACGGAATCCCGTCAATGCAGATGCCACTCAAAATGTCGGGGTTGAGTGTCGCGCACTCTTCCTCGGGCCGCTCGATGGTGAACGTCGCACCATAGGTCAGTTGGTTTACGGCGCTTACGGTTTCGAATCCGTACTCTCCGTGTGTCAGCCCGCTCACCCCGAAGTCGTGCTGGCCCGCGCCCTCAATGATCTCCTGGAGGATTGGCATAGATCCCTCAGCGGCTGGGGTGCCGTCGACGTTGAGGTAAACCTTCTCTCCCTCGACCATGCGGAAGAGGCGAATCTGCACGTTTCCGTTGCCGGTCGCAACGCGGTACGCCGCGTCGATTGCACCGCCCTCGGGGTTCTCACAGGTCACGTGCACGAGGTCGACATCGATGATTTCGTCGACGGGGTCACATCCCGTGCCGTAGATGGCCTGGTTGAGTGGCGTCCAGTTCACGCCCGGGTGGTCAACTGCGACTCCATAGTGCTCCGATGTAATTGGGGGCACGATGACGTTGGTGTCCTCTAGCGACAGCAGCCAGGGGAAGCCGAACACAGAGTCGCCGCTGTCGAAGGCTGCCACAGGCAGGCCGAACAGGGTCTTGTAGAAGGACCAGCCGTTCTCGCCTCCCCAGTACGCCTTCCACGGGATGGTCAACTCTGTCCATCCGTCGCCGTGATGCGTAGGTACGCAGACGTCGACCCGTCCTGTGGGCTTGAAGCAGTCCTCAGGGTCGCCCGTCCAGGCCTTGTAGTGCACGAACTTTGCCTTCTCCCACGGGTAGAGCTCGAGCGCAACCCACTCGTTTGCATCGCCCTCAAGCACGATCGGGCAATACTCGTCGGGGCCAGCGCACTTGTTCCGGAGGAAGTCCACGAATGTGCCTTCGCCGCTCCATGTTGCTGCGATGGTTTCGAAGGTGACCGGCGGGTCTTCGTGGGTCAGGATGTCGAATCCTGCGTGCAGATAGCCCGCCAGCTCCTCTGGGTTTGTGGTGTAGGACTCGGTGCCATCGGCGGTCTTGGTGTAAGTCCACTCGATGGTGCCGGGCACGTATCCGGATGCTGCGTCATCGTGGGGCACGCAGACCGGGACGTTTCCGCTGTTGGTGCAGTCCTCTCCGTTCTGCTTGATGACGAGGTGAGTGACGTAGATGCTTCGGTCCTCAGCGCGACCATTGTCCAGACCTAGGCCGTTGGCGATGACACTTGTCAATGTGGAGTAGTCGTCGTCACTGAGAATCTCGTACTTATCGAGTTGGAAGGCCGTCATTTCGCCACATAGTGGTGTGGGTGCGCAGTCTTCTAGAGCCTTGAGCGCGTTGAAGCTGTCGCCCCAGCCGATGAACTGTTGCTTGGGATCGAAGTTTGCTTCTTGCACACGCAACCTCTCCCCCTCGGGTCCGGTGACGGCCAGGAGGTCGACTCCGCCGGTGATTTCCCAGCACACGTAGATTTCGAAGTCGCAGTACCCGTTCTTGTTGGGCTCGTGCGCGTTCGGGTAGTTGTCAGCACGTTCTTGTTCGCTGACCGTGATCACCATCCACGGGTTGGTCGGAACACCTGGTGTCCCAACGACCCTGGCGGAGACCTCAGTGTTGTTGTCGTCGTCGTAGTCGACGGGAACACAGATTTCAACGTCGGTTTGGCACAGGTTCGCGAGGTACGCCTCGAATGTGCCTTCGCCGTTCCATGTTGCTGCGATGGTTTCGAAGGTGACGGGAGGTTCTTCGTGGGTCAGGACATCGAAACCTGCGTGGAGGTAGCCCTCCAGTTCCTCTGGGTCGGTGGTGTAGGACTCGGTGCCGTCGGCAGTCTTTGTGTAGGTCCATTCGATGCTTCCGGGCACGTATCCGGAAGCGGCGTCGTCGTGGGGCACGCAGACCGGGACGGTTCCACTGTTAGTGCAGTCCTCGCCGTCTTGCCTAATGATGAGGTGGTCGTCGCCGTAGATGGTGTGGTCGCCGTACTTATTGCCATCCATGCCTAGGCCGTTGTCGATGAGCTCGAGCAGCGTCGCGTACTCGGAGTCACTGACGATCTTGTAGAGGTCAAGTTGGAAGGCTGTCATGTCGCCACACACGGGTGTGGGTGCGCAGTCTTCGAGTGCCTTGAGGGCGTCGAAGCTGTTTCCCCAGCCGATGAACTGTTGGGCGTCGGGCGTGAAGTTGGCCTTGAAGACCGAGTTCCTCTCGCCTTCGGGGCCGGTGAGAGCCAAGAGGTCGACTCCACCGGTGATCTCCCAGCACACGTAGATTTCGAAGTCGCAGTACCCGTTCTTGTTGGGCTCCTGCGCGTTCGGGTAGTCGTCAGCACGCTCTTGCTCGCTGACCGTCTTCACCATCCACGGGTTGGTCGGAACACTTGGTGTCTCAGCGAACTTGGCGGCGAGTTCGGTGTTGTCGTTGCCGTTGTAGTCGACGGGAACACAGATCTCAACGTCGGTTTGGCACAGGTTCTCGAGGTATGCCTCGAATGTGCCTTCGCCGTTCCATGTTGCTGCGATGGTTGCGTGAGTGTCGGGCTCGTCTCCGTGGGTCAGGATGTCGAATCCTGCGTGGAGGTAGCCCTCCAGTTCCGCGGGGTCAGTGGTGTAGGACTCGTTGCCTTCGGCGTCCTGTGTATAAGTCCAGTCGATGCTTCCGGGCACGTACCCCGAAGCTGCGTAATCGTGGGGTACGCAGACCGGGACGGATCCGCTGTTAGTGCAGTCTTGACCGGCCTGCTTCACGAACATGTGGCTCTTGTAGATCCGGGAGTCCTCGGGGCTACCGTTGTCGTTAAGGCCGAGAGTTCCAGAGGTGAGCAGCTCGTCGAGTAGTTCGTGATCGCTCTTGCTTTCGATGGAGTAGAGGTCCAACTGGTAGCGGACGTCGTCACCGCATCGGGGCGTGTCGAAGAAGCAGTCGGTCAGGCTGTAGAAGGTGACCGTTCCGTCGGGGTTTTGGTACTTGTACTGCACGAGGAGTTGTTCTTCATCGAACAGCTCGTACGGGTCACCTGTGATTTCCCAGCACACGAAGATCTCGTAGTCACACCATCCACGGTGGTCAGGAGTGGGGGCATTGGGGTAGTCATCGGCACGTTCTTGCTCGGTGACTTCGATGATCTTCCACGGGTTTACTGCAGTGGTCGAGGATTCCGCCGCGAATGAGGCTTGCGCAAGCGCAGGTGCGTCGTTGCCGTTGTCCTGCTGGTGATCCAACGGCACACAGATCTCCGTCAGTCCGGCACAGTTGTTGCTGTAAAAGGCTGGATCCCAGTCGTCGTGGGCGTCATAGGAGTGGTGCTCGATTCCGTTGTGATCGTTGACGACGAACGCCGGGTGCAGAACATCGGCGAGGACCGATGGGTCGGTGGTGTGGGACTCCACACCTTCTGCAGTCAGGGTGTAGTTCCAGTTCAGAGCGCCTTGGGCGTAGCCGGATGCGGTTGAGCTATCGGGAACGCAGACCTCGAGTTGACCAGTGTTGGTGCAGTCCTCTCCATTGGAGGTGCTGAAGAAGTAGTGCTTGTTGTTATAGATGTGGTGGGGGCTTTGATCTCCGGGCTTCCCGTTGTGCCAGCCCAGACCGTTTTCCATGAGGCCGATCAGGTGATCTAGCTCATCCTTGGATTCGAGTAGGTAGCGGTCGAGTTGGTACCAGGTGCCTGGACCACACATCTGCTC
>NZ_BBRA01000001.1:1466837-1816682 GCF_000975035.1 Demequina flava
CTTCTTCTTGCAGATCTCGATGGTGCCTTCACAGTCGATCTTGTCGTCGTCATCGTCGTTTCCGTAGCGGAAAGCGCTGACGGGTTCGGCAGTGTCGGTTGAGCCGTGGTCGGACGTCACGACACACTCAAACTTGGGCTCCTCGCATCCGTTGTCGTAGAACGCTTGGTCCCAGTTGCGGCCGTCGAATGAGACGGAGTCGTTCTCGCTGTAGTTGACTGTCAACGGCGGGATCTTGTCGTAGTCTCGGTCGCCATCGAAGTCGATGTACCAGCGACCGTTGTTCTTCTTGAGTTCCCATTCGAGTGTGGACTGCTTGTAGTCGCCGTCCTTCTTCTTGCAGATC
The DNA here is from genome assembly GCF_000975035.1 of Demequina flava. Classification (GTDB taxonomy): domain Bacteria; phylum Actinomycetota; class Actinomycetes; order Actinomycetales; family Demequinaceae; genus Demequina; species Demequina flava. The sequence goes on from NZ_BBRA01000001.1 coordinate 1,467,184, forward strand.
TCGATGGTGCCTTCACAGTCGATCTTGTCGTCGTCATCGTCGTTTCCGTAGCGGAAAGCGCTGACGGGTTCGGCAGTGTCGGTTGAGCCGTGGTCGGACGTCACGACACACTCAAACTTGGGCTCCTCGACCTTCACCTTGCAGATGATCCAGTGCGAGACGTCAGCGTTCTTCTTGCCGTCGCGATCCGGCGTCTGGTAAAGCACACCGGTTTCGGGGTTGGTGTAAAGGACGTAGCCGTTCCCACCCTTCACTGCCAGGATGAGGTACTCGTAGTCTTCCGGCGCAGGCTTGAGGAGGATTGAGTCTTTCTCCGCTGAAGGTGTGCTCTTCACGATGTCGCCGTGGCCGGTGGACCGGTCCTTGTCGTAGCAATAGAGCTCGAGGTCCGGGTACAGGTCTTCAAGGTCCCCCACCTGCACATTCCCTGAGTGGGTCGTGCCACTTCCCAATGGGTACGCGGGTGCTTCGACCTTCAGAGTCTGCGTCTCAGGTGCAGATGAGCGCTGAAGCGCGAGCTCATCCTCGCCATCGTCCTCCGTCGCGGGAACTTCGTCCTTCTGCTCGGGGGCTGGGGCCTCGGTGGTCTCCTCGACCTTGGGCGCCGGGTCGTTCTTCTCTTCCTTCGCGGGAGCCTCGTCCTTCTCGGGGGCTTCCTCCGCAGTAGTTTCTGCGACCTTAGGCTCGGGAGCCTTGGTGGTCTCTTCGACGACGGGTTCGAGCGCGTCCTCCTGAGCCGGGACAGACTTGGCTTCGTCGGCTGGCGGATCGCCGCCGTCCCCCCCGCCTTCGTCATTTTCGGCGAGCCCCTCAGCCTCGACCTCCTTGTAGAGGGACTGGAGAACCCTCATGCCGGAGTAATCTGCGGCGGTAGCGGGAACGGCCCATCCAACGATGGAAAGGGCGACCGCTGCGAACACCGCGATGATCTTGGTCTTGAGTTGCATCATTGCCTCCTCGTCGAGGCTGGTACCCCCATTGGCACCCCTCAGCGCCTCGACACACAACTCACGCTAGTGAGGTTTCTCACACTCGCAACGGGACGATGTGACAGAAGTGACAGAAGTAAACCAATGAGACGAGAGTGGTGAAAATCACACTCGCAGTTGCAGAACTGTGACCTTTGGTTATGGTATTCGCGGAATTGAGAGTAGTTGACGGGCGTTACGGGTCCCTCATCAGACATACAGAAACGCTCGGTCCCCACAGCAACGTTGCTGTGGGGACCGAGCGTTCTCGGTGCCGTGTGGGGCGGCGTTGGACGTGAAATCAGCCCGTGTACGTCACCTCGCCGCGCACGGGAACAGCGGCGGGCGCAGCGCCCGTCACGACGACGGGACCAGCGCTGAGGACGCGACTTGCCGTCACGACTTCGTCGTCGGCTTCCGGAGCGTTCGCGCAGTCAGCGGTCGCCTCGGGGTAAGCGGCTGTCACCGTGATCTCAGGGTTCACTTCAATCAGCACATCGCCGTCGCGAGTCCAGCCCCAGTTGTCGTCAGCGACCGCGGTCCACTCGTCACCGATGAGAGCCCAGCCCGGCCAGCCCGCGGGGTTGCTCTCTGAGTCCAGGGACGCGCCAGGCCAGAGCAGTTCGCCGGCCATTGTGGGCAGGTCGATGGTGAGTGGCTCGATCGGTGTGACGCCATCGGGGTAGAACTCTTCATCGGCATCAGGCAGGAACGTAATGCTCGGCAGTGCGGAGTCGTCGACCAGGCCGTTTGGGTCGTTCACCGTCACGTCGTACGTGAAATAGGGCACGTCCCCCAGGCACAGGTTCCCGATGAGGGTTCCGTCAAGGCTTGCCTCCTCGAAGATGCGTGTGGGGCAGTCCTCGCCGGTGTCCGTCTGCGTCCATTCAGACTGAACTTCTTCCGCGAACTCGTAGCCGTCGGCAGGCGTGGCGGTGGCCGTCGCGACGCCGTCGACCACATTCGTGGACCACTCGACCCCGGGGAACACGGGGGCCTGAACCGCGATGTTGTCGGGGCCGCACGGGTCCTCAAACGTGGGAGCGGGGGGCGTGACGACGCAAGTTTGCTCCGTGTCGTAGGCCGTCCATGAAGTCACCGCGTCCGCGGGGAAGGTGAACCCTTCCTGTGGCGCGACCTCAATCGTGTAGGCGCCTCCGAACACGGCGGACTGTGCCCAGTCAATGCCTTCGGCATTGGCGTCGAACTGCCAGGCGCCGTCTCCCGCGAGGCAGCCCTCTGCCCATGTGGGGGTTGGCGCCACGACAGTTTCGAGGCAGTTGTCGCCGTCGAGGTCCTCGCCGGAGGAGGCCTTGGCCTCGCCTCGCTCAAGCGACTCGTCGTCGCCCCACGTGATCTTGGCGTCGACGTCTTCGCGGGGCGTCTTGATCTCAGCCTGATCCCCGGCGGGCGCAGTGTCCTCGCCGACGGTGTTCCACTCGTCGCCGTCTTGGTACTTGAGGACAAACGGCACGTCCTGGTCGCTCGCATTTGCCACGACCCACGTGTTGCTGGAGTCGGGCTCACACGCAGGGATATAGGTCAGTGTGAGCTCGACCTCAGCGGGCTCTTCGGTGGCGGTGCCACAAGTGGGGCCACCGGTGTAGTGGAAGTACCACGCGGTGGTGATGCCGCCGTCTTCGCCGTGCGTGAGAGTGTCGTCCGCGAGTACCGCGTTGATGTCGGATGCGCGCCCCTCGTACTTATCAACCTGGTACCAGGTGCACTGCGTGAGCGTCCCAACCTGGGTGTGCGTGCCTTCGCCCACGAGCGCTTGCGGCCACATCGCCGTCTCGTGATCGTCGGCGCATGCCGGGGAGCCGTATGCGTCGTAGTTCACCCAAGGCGTTGCCGTCGGGGACGTCCATACGTCCGTGCCCTCCGCGGCATCGAACGTGGGGCATCCGGGCGCCGGGATCTCCCACGTCACCCACTGTGTTGTGTCCTCGTCGGACTGATCGTTGCCCGCGTGGGCCGCCGGTGCGGCCAACCCCACGAGCGCGAGTGCGGCGGCGCATGCGAGCGCAGCCGCGCGTGTGCGCAGTTTCATTGGTTCCTCCCACCCGAGGCTGGGCATCCCAGCGACGCCCCCTCAGCGCCTCGGCCGCCCCTGACGCTAGTGACATTTCTCACATCGTCAACTTGATTGAGTGGCAAATGTTGCCAATGTGACAGTACGGTGATGATGTGACAAAAGTCACACCAAGGCGGACGAGTTATCCACAGCGATCTCAAAAGTGACGGCGATCCGAGCCGGCGCGGCATCCTTCTCGCAGCACCGCGACAGGTCCACACGACCTGTCTCCAACAAGTGGAACAATGACGGACGTGACGATCGCGCCTGAGACCACCGACCTTGCCGCACACTTGCGCGCTGCCGTGGCTGGCGATGTCGACGACTCGCCCCGCCGCCGCGCGGAGTACTCGACGGACGCATCGAACTACCGGGTACCGCCCCAGGTAGTTGTCTTCCCGCGCGACTCCGACGACCTCATTGCAGCTCTCGCTGCCGCGAGCCAGGCCGATGCTCCCATCACCATGCGAGGTGGCGGAACCTCGGTAGCCGGCAACAGCATCGGCCCGTCTGTCGTGATTGACACGAGTCGGTACATGAACCGCGTCCTCGACATCGACGCAGAAGCCCGTACGGCCCGCGTCCAGCCCGGCCTTGTGCTCTCCGAGCTCCAGAAGGTTGCGGCGCCCCACGGCTTGCGTTTTGGCCCGGACCCGTCGACCACGACGCGCGCGACGCTGGGCGGACTGATCGGCAACAACGCTTGCGGCCCGCACGCGGTCGCCTATGGCAAGACCGCGGACAACGTCATTGCACTCGACGCCGTCACCGGAAACGGCACGCGCATCGACGCGACGCGCAAGGGCACCGCAGCAATCGACGGGCTCGACGACCTCATCCGCGCCAACCTCGCCCTGATTCGCCAGGAGTTCGGTCGCTTTGACCGGCAGGTGTCGGGCTACTCGATGCAGCACCTCTTGCCAGAACTTGGCGGCGACCTTGCGAAGTTCCTTGTCGGTACCGAGGGAACGCTCGCGACCACCCTAGAAGCGACTGTGAACCTGGTGCCGATCGCGCCGGTGCGCATCACGGTCGCGTTTGGCTATCCAGATATGCCTTCCGCGGCCGATGCCGTGATGCCGATCATGGCCCATGGGCCTCACGCGGTGGAGGGGTTGGACGCCCGCCTGGTCGAGCGCATTCGTGCGGCGAAGGGCGACTCGGCCATTCCCGACTTGCCGCCCGGGGCCGGCTGGCTCTTTGTGGAGGTCGGGGCGGACACGGAGGATGAGGCGCAGGAGATTCTCGCCAAGATTTCGGCCGATGCTGGGACTGGGTCGGTCACCGTCGTCGCCGATCCTCGTGAGGCCGCGCAGTTGTGGGCCATTCGTGCCGACGGAGCGGGGCTCGCGGGACGCAGCGTCGATAACAAGGAGTGCTGGCCGGGTTGGGAAGACGCGGCAGTGCCGCCCGAGCGCCTGGGACAGTATCTGCGCGACTTTGACGTCCTCATGGACAGCCATGGCGTGACCGGGCAGCCGTTCGGGCACTTTGGTGACGGGTGCATTCACGTGCGCCTCGACATTCCCCTGCAGGACGACGGGCGACCGATGCGCGCATTCATGGAGGACGCGGCCGCGCTCGTCACGAGCCACGGCGGGTCGCTCTCCGGCGAGCACGGCGACGGGCGTGCCCGCGGCGAGCTGCTCCACCATATGTACTCCCAGGAGGCGATCGATCTCTTTGGGCAGGTCAAGGCGCTCTTTGATCCAGGCGACGCGCTCAATCCGGGCATCATCGTGGATCCCGCGCCGCTTGACGCGGACCTGCGCCGTCCCGCCGCACCGGCGGTCCCTGCGACCGACGGTTTCGCGTTCCTGCACGACCACGGCGACATGACCGAGGCGCTGCACCGCTGCACCGGCGTCGGCAAGTGCCGCGCGGACGCGATTGGCACGGGCACCGGATTCATGTGCCCGTCCTACGCCGCGACCAAGGACGAGAAGGACGTCACGCGCGGACGCGCCCGGGTGCTGCAGGAGGCGATCAACGGGCAACTCATTGGCGGAATTGCCGCTCCGGAAGTGCGCGAGAGTCTCGATCTGTGCCTGAGCTGCAAGGCGTGCTCGACCGACTGCCCCTCCGGGATCGACATGGCCGCGTACAAGGCGGAAGCGCTTCACCGCACCTACAAAGGCAAAGTTCGGCCCGTTGCTCACTACAGCATCGGCTGGTTGCCCCGTTGGCTCAAGGTGGTCGGCATTGCCCCCCGCGTAGTCAACGCGCTCCTGAAGCCAGCCTGGATACAGCGCATCGCTGTATCGGTGGCAGGCATGGACACTCGCCGGCACCTCCCGACATTCTCTGCGACCCCGTTCCGCCGGTCCAAGGCCGCGAAGTCGCACCGTGAATCCGACGTCACCAACGTGGAGCGCCGTGTGGTGCTGTGGGCGGACTCGTTCACCGACGGGCTCGACTCCGAGATCCCCGAGGCGATCATCGCGGTCCTCGAGGACGCAGGCTTCGAGGTCGTGGTTCCCGAACAGTCGGCGTGTTGCGGCGTGACGTGGATCTCGACCGGCCAGCTGGATGCGGCGCGCAAGCACCTCGACTCGCTGCTGGGCGTGCTGGGGCCGGTCGCGGTCAACGGCATTCCGATCATTGGCATCGAGCCCTCGTGCACAGCGGTGCTACGGAGTGACCTCGTGGAGCTGCTTCCCGAGGACCCGCGAGCCCGTGCGGTCGCGGCCGGGACATTCACGTTGGCGGAGGTGCTCGCCGGGAAGGCGCAGGTCAAGCCGCGCAAGGACTGGGAAGTGCCGCGCCTCGACGACGTCACGGCGGTTGTCCAGCCGCACTGCCACCAGTACTCCGTGACCGGTTTTGGCGCCGATCGCGAGCTTCTCGCTGCCGCTGGCGCCACCGTCACCGAGACCTCCGGCTGCTGCGGTCTCGCCGGCAACTGGGGCACCGAGAAGGGGCACTACGACACGTCGGTTGCCGTCGCGGAGAACTCGTTGCTGCCCGCGCTGCGCAACGCCCCGGAAGGCAGCATCTACATCGCGGATGGCGTGAGTTGCCGTACTCAGGCAGAGGACTTGGCCGGGGAACGCGGGCTGCACCTCGCGCAGTTGCTAGCCCAGCGCATCGGGCCGATGCGCGACTGACCCAGTCGCAGACCGTACCCTGGGTGCGTGCTTGCCAAACGCATCGTCCCTGTCCTCGCTCTCGCCGTCGCCCTGAGCGGCTGCACCGTCAGTTCGTCGACGGTTCAATTGCCGCCGGCGGGGGAGTTTGAGGACGAGGTCTTCGCCGCGGTCAACGCCCTGCGCCTGGAGTCGGGCGTGGACAGGCTCGACGGATCCTCGTGCCTGGACGAGTACGCGGTGGCACGAGCGGCGCTCCTGCCCGGAGCAGTCGATGTGCCGCGCCAGGACCTGCCCGCCGACTGTGGCGACTACGACTACGCAGGCGAAAACGTGTCGCGCTCCGACCAGCTGCCCGCCGAGGTCGTCGAGACCTGGGCCGGCAACGAGGGGCAGTACCCCAACCTCATCGACCCCGCCTTCGAGGTCGCGGGCGTGGGGTGTGTGCCGGTGGCGGCGCGAGACAACACCGAAATCGCCGAGGGCGACGACGAGGTGGGCGGCATGGCCTGCTCGATGATCTTTATGGGTTACGCGCCGGACGCGTAGCCGTTCTCTGGCGTTACAGCCGGCTCTCGAACTCTGCCATGAAGGCGTTGAGCTGACCGGACTCGACCAGGAAGCCGTCGTGACCCACGGGGGAGTGGACGACCTTCACGCCGAGCGAGCCTGACATCGCCGCGTCGAGGCGCTGCGAGTTCTTCAGCGGGTAGAGCCGGTCCGAGTCCACGGCGACCACCAATGCGGGGTCCGTGTACTGCGCCAAGGCTGTCTCGACACCGCCGCGGTCCCGGCCCACGTCGTGGGACTGGATTGCCTGCGCGAGACGCATGTAAGTGTTCGCATCGAAGCGGCGCGCGAGTTTGCGTGCGTGGTGCTGGAGGTAACTCTGGATGGCGAACATGCCGCCCTTGCCCAGCGGGTCTCCGCCCTCTTGGTACTTGCGACCAAAACGCTCCTGAAGTTCGCTCTCGGAGCGGTACGTGGTGTGCGCGATCATGCGCGCGACTCCCATGCCGACGTGGGGACCGTCGTCATCGGCCGCACCGTAGTAGTCGCCGTCGCGGAACTTGGGGTCGGCGGCGATGGCTGCGAGTTGGGCCGTTGACCAGGCGATCTGGTCTGCGCTCGTGGCGGCGGTGGACCCGACGGGGGCGATCGCTCCGACGCGACCTGGCGCCATCACGGTCCACTCGATTGCGCGCATACCGCCCATGGACGGACCTGCGATGAGCCGCCAGCGGTCAATTCCCAAGTGGTCCGCGAGGCGGATCTCCGCATTGACCATGTCGCGCATCGTCACGTACGGGAAGCGGGAGCCCCACGGCTCGCCATCTTCTGGGTGGGCCGATGCCGGTCCGGTGGTTCCCTGGCATCCGCCTACGACGTTCGCCGAGACGATGTAGTGGCGGGCCGGGTCGATCGGCTTGCCCGGGCCCACCATCGCGTTCCACCAGCCGCCGGTGTGGTGGCCGGGCTCGGCGGGGCCAAAGACGTGACTGTCGCCGGTAAGTGCGTGTGCGATGTACACGGCGTTGTCGCGAGCGGCATTGAGCTCGCCCCAGGTCTCGTATGCCACGCGCACGTCCGGGAGGACTCCCATGGGGTCCGCCTCAAGCGGCAAGTCGCCGAGGTCAAAGAACAGCCTGCGACCGGGGTGATCCCCCTCGCGCCATGCAGCTGATGCGGGAATGGGCGCGCCAGGGCCAGGGCCTTGATCGGCAGCCCACGCGTCAGATTCGATGCCGTCGTCATCCATACCGAGCACCACACTAGGGCACGTTTTAGTATCGCGACACGCCGTGGCTCGCCAGCAATGCGTGTGAACAGTGTCACTTGGGGGTAGCGCAGATGCGGTGCTCGTGTTTATCATTTGACAGATGAGTCGCATGTGACACATGTGACAAAACGATGTCTGGGCGGCAACGTCCGCGATGAGAGCGAGACCGATGGCTTCTGCACTTGATGTGCGCACGCGCGCTGCGCGCATTGCCGCACCCGTAATAGTGATTGCCCTCGCTGTAGCTGCTCTGACTGCGTTCCCCACCCAGTCGGCGCGTGCCGCGGACTATCCCGGTGAGGACGAGATCTCCGCCGCCCGAGCCGCCGCGAACGATGCTGCAATGTCGGTCGCTCAGCTCGACGCCGCCGTGGCGAGCCTCGAAGACGCGTTGGCAGAAGCAGAAGTCGCCGCACTCATTGCCGCTGAGGACTACCTCGTGGCGCAAGAGGCAGCCGCGACTGCACAAGAAGAGTGGACGGCCGCCGAGGCGACAGCAAAGGCAGCTGAAGAGGAACTGGCGATTGCTCGTCGGGGCCTGGCCGGCGCCGCCATGTCGTCTTACCGCAACGCCGGCTCCATGAGTGAGCTCGAAGCCATCACGCAGTCCGACGGCTTCAATGATGTTGTCGCACGCCACGAAGCGATCGACCGTGCCAGTGCCGAGGCCGACGTGACCGTCCAGGAAGTGCGGGCAGCCGAGCTCGTTGCCGAGACCATGCGCGCCCGCGCGGAGGCCGCTGCCGACAAGGCCGCCGCCGCTGAACAGCTGGCCGAAGAGGCACTAGGTAAGGCCGAGTCCTCCCGCGCGGCCGCTGACCAAGCTGTGTCCGATGCCGCCGTGGCCCGTGGCGCGGCCATCACCCGCCTCGCCGAGATGCGCGGCGTGACTGAGCAGCTCGAGCAGGAGCGCCAGAACGGGCTCGCCGCCGAGCGCGAGGCCCAGGCCCAGGCCGCATTCGAGGCCGAGCAGGCGCAACTCGAGGCCGAGCGCGCGGAGCAGGAGTCCTCGAGCGGCGCCAGCGAGACCTCGAACACGACATCGACTCCTAAGCCGTCCACATCAGCCACGTCGACGCCCAAGCCTTCCGAGACGTCGACATCGCGCCCCACGCAGACGTCCGACCCTGAGCCCACGGAGACGTCGGAGCCAGAGCCTACGGAGACGTCCACGCCGGACCCTGAGCCCACCGAGACTCAGACCTCGGAGCCCAAGCCCACCCAGACCTCCAAGCCGGAGCCGGAGCCCGACAACGCGTGGAACTCGAGTGCCTCACAGGGCGCATCGGCTGCGGCGTGGGCGCAGACCAAGATCGGCGCCGCCTACCAGTGGGGCGGCAATGGCCCGGCGTACGACTGCTCCGGTCTGACCAGTGCCGCGTGGGGTCAAGCAGGCCACTACATCTCGCGGACCTCGCGGTCGCAGTACCAGAACGTGTCGCTAATTCCGTACTCGCAGATCCGCCCGGGCGACCTGGTGTTCTGGGGCTCGGGTAAGGACTCCTCACGGATCTACCACGTCGCGATCTACATCGGCGCAGGCCGCGTGATGGAGGCGACCGTTCCCGGCAAAACCGCCACGACGCGCTCGATGTACAACTGGGCCGTGGGCGACATGATGCCGTACGTCGGCCGCCCGTAACTTCAGACTCAACGCAAAGAGCCCCCGCACCTCATGTCAGGTGCGGGGGCTCTTCTGCGTCGACGTCGACGCTTGAGCGAATTAGTGGTTCTGCGGCGGCACCAGCGGGTTCATGTGAGCGAAGGGCGTGCCCTTGGCGCGCTCGAAGGAACCGCGGATCTCTTCCTCGGCCTCGTCGCGCGACACCCAGTGGGCGCCCTCGACGGACTTGCCGGGCTCGAGGTCCTTGTAGACCTCGAAGAAGTGCTGCACCTCAAGACGGTGGAAGTCGGAGACGTCGTCGAGCTCGCGGCGCCACGTCTGACGCTGGTCGCCCACGGGCACGCACAGCACCTTGTCATCGCCGCCGGCCTCGTCGCGCATGCGGAACATGCCGAGCGCGCGGCAACGGATCTGGCAGCCGGGGAACGTGGGTTCTTCGAGCAGCACGAGAGCGTCCAGCGGGTCGCCGTCCTCGCCGAGCGTGCCGTCAATGAAGCCGTAGTCATCGGGGTAACGCGTCGAGGTGAAGAGCATGCGGTCGAGCATGATGCGACCAGTGTGGTGGTCCACTTCGTACTTGTTTCGTGAACCCTTGGGGATCTCGATGGTGACGTCGAATTCCATAGCATTCCTAGCGTCGTTGATCAGTGTGCTGGGTACTAGTGTGGCCCATGAAGAAGGGTTCACGTGTGCGCGGAAGAATAACAGCCTCGATTGTCGTTCCGGTAGTCGTGGTCGCGGGAGTAGGCGGCTATGCCGTGGCAGACGCCTACGACGTGGTCCCTGGGTGGATCACGAACCAGCCCGTCCCGGTTGAGCCAGCCCCGTTCAAGACTGCCCAAGCTGTCACGACCGAGGCGCCCCGAGCATCGGCCGTATCCGAAATGAACGAGACCGCGCCGCTACCGGCAGCATCGGCCCTTCAATCCCTCGCGCAAGACCTTCGTGACGATGACCGCACCGGCGAGTCCACCAACGTGTCAGTGATTGATCTGCTGACTGGCGAGACCCTCGTAGACCTCGATGCGGCTGACCCTCAGGTTCCGGCGTCGACGACCAAGTTGCTGACTGGCGTTGCCGCCGTCGCGGGCCTGGGACCGGAGTTCACCATGACGACGTCGGTGGCGTGGGACGCGTCGAGCCGCACGCTCACCCTGATTGCCGGGGGAGACATGATGCTTGCGGCCGATGCTGGCCACGGCGGGACTGAGGACACACCTAACGGGTGGGCCGGCATGGCGGATCTGGCCGATGCCGTGGTTGCGGGGGTCGGTGCAGACACCTTGGAGTCGGGTCCGGTGCGCGTGACGGTGGACGATTCCGAGTTTGAGGCTCCAGCCGTCAACCCTGAGTGGCCGCAGTACGCCCTCGACCTTGGCTACGTTGCGGCGGCCAGCGGGCTCGCGGTGAACGTGGCGCGGATGACCGATGAGCACTTCGCGCCACGATTCGAAGACCCGTCGCTCGCGGCCGGTGACGTCTTCGTCGAACGGCTCGCCGAGCGCGGCGTGGAATCTGGCGATGCGACCCGAGCGAAGGTGGGGTCGGGCGCGGACGTGGTTGCCAGTGTCGAGAGCGCTCCGCTCGATCAGGTGGTGACGCTGCTGGAACAGGAGTCGGACAACACGGTCTCCGAGATCGTGTCGCTGGTGCATGCCGGCGAGATGGGCAAGCCCACGACTGCTGAGGGTGCTGCTGAGGCAACGACCGAACAGTTGGCGGGGCTCGGCGTCGATGTGACCGGGCTTGAGCTGTACGACGGGGCGGGGTTCTCTGAGAACAACCGCATCTCGCCGCTCCATCTGACCGAGACCGTCCGTGGCGCGTTTGCGAACGAAGCCACTGCTGAGGTCTTGGACTGGCTCCCCATCGCCGCGCTCGAAGGCACCCTGGACGGCAGGTTCCACGACACCGACGCCGCGGGTCAGATGCGGGCCAAGACCGGATCGCTGACGGGCGTGACGACGCTGGCCGGCGCGGTCCAGACAGCGGACGGTCGCTGGCTCGCATACGCCACCTTGCTGGACGGGATGCCCTACGGGCAGGCGCAGCCCAAGGCGGCTTTGGACGAATTTCTCATTGCTTTGGCACAATGTGGCTGTGAAGGTTGACGTGGCGCCCGGTGCGCGAGGCTGTGCATGACGGGCCCACACCCCTCTGTCGCCGCGGTGCGCAACGCGGTGCGGGAGTCCCTCGACGTCTGTGACATCGGCACCCGTATTTGGGTCGCCTGCTCTGGAGGACCTGACTCGCTCGCGCTCGCGGCCGCAGCCGGGTTCGCGGGCCGCAAAGACGGGTACCTCACCGGCGCGATCATCGTCGACCACGGCCTGCAGCCAAACTCCGCTGAAATCGCCGAGCGCGCGGCCGCACAGGTACGGCGTGCGGGCGTCCACACCGTCTTCATCGAGCGCGTCACAGTGGGTCGCGAAGGGGGCCTTGAGTCCGCCGCGCGGACCGCCCGATATCACGCACTTAACGCACGCATCGATGCCGAGGGTGGCCTCAACCCGCAACTGTTGACCGGGCACACCATGGACGACCAGGCGGAGACCGTCCTGTTGGCGCTGGCGCGCGGATCAGGCGCCCGCGCACTGTCGGGAATCCCGGCGCGGCGCGGACGCATCGTGCGCCCCTTGCTGTCTCTGCGGCGCAAGGACACCCTGGCCGCGTGTCAGGCATTGGGCTTGGACCCCTGGCACGATCCCACCAACACTGTGACCGACGGGCCCCGCCGCTCGGCGCTGCGCACGCAGGTCATGCCACAGTTGGTCGATGTCCTGGGCCCTGGCGTGGTCTCCGGCTTGGCGCGCTCGGCAGCGCTGTTGCAGGCGGACGCGGACGAACTCGATCGGCAGACGCGCTTCGCGATCGGTACGCCCGGGGCCGGCGAGAAGCAGTGGACATGCGACTCCCTCGCCGCAATGCCGGACGCGATCCGCTCGCGGATGATCAAGATGATGGCCGAAGCTCAAGGCGCCGGCCCTCTCACCGCGGCCCACGTGAGCGCGATCGATCAGCTCGTGATTGGCTACCGAGGACAGGGTGCCGTCTCGCTCCCGGGAGGCTACGAAGCCCGCCGCGAATATGGCAGGCTTGTCATCTCGCACCCCACTCAACGTTCACACGACCGGCCCTGAAGCATCGGCCCTGGTAAATACCATTACCCCGCCTGGAGGCAACACCGTGGAAGCCCAGTTCGATATGGACGACTTCACCAAGGTCATCGTCAGCGAGAACGACATCTCGCGCAAACTTGATGACATGGCCGAGCAGATTCGTCGTGACTACGCCGGTCGCGAGGTGCTGCTTGTGGGTGTGCTCAAGGGGGCCGTGATGGTGATGGCGGACCTCGCCCGCCGTTTGCCGCCGTCGTACCAAATGGACTGGATGGCGGTGTCGTCGTACGGCTCGGGCACCAAGTCCTCGGGCGTCGTGCGCATCTTGAAGGACCTCGACACCGACCTTACTGGTCGTGACGTGCTGATCGTCGAGGACATCATCGACTCCGGCATCACGCTCCACTGGCTGCTTGGAAACCTGCGTTCGCGCGGTGCCAAGTCGGTTGAGGTGGCCGCGCTCCTGCGTAAGCCTGAGGCCGTGCAGGTCGACGTTGATGTGAAGTACATCGGCTTCGACATCCCCTCCGACTTCGTGGTCGGCTACGGCCTCGACTACGCGGAGAAGTACCGCACGCTACCGTTCGTGGCCATCCTCAAGCCCCAAGTCTACGGCGGCGAGTAGTCGCTTCCCGGCGGCGGGCGCTAACCGCTCTACCGACCCCCTCCGATCGGTTTGACACAAGTGTGTGACGGCTGAGGCGCACGCGACTGGTGTGACGCACCACGCGCCACATCAGGCAATCCCTTCACACCGTTGTGTCAAAGCAACTGGATGGAGGCGTCCCCATCGCGGCTCTGAGGGGCGCTCGTCCACAACTGCCCGGCAGGATCACCCGTAGCCCCGTGCTTGCGTCCACCGTGGGCGTATGGACCCGGTTGCTGCGCTCCGTGGCTTCGGCGGAGTTGCACACCGCGCGACGCTCGAACAGCGTGGCGTTGCGGGGTCGGAACTCGCCCGTGCGCTTCAGGACCACAGGATCGAACGCCCCCATCGTGGACTATTCGTTCTCCCCGGCACTTCAGCAGAGCAAGCTCTGGCCTGCTACTTCCGTGCGCGGTTGACATGCGTGAGTGCCGCCGCCGCGTGGTCGCTTCCTCTCTTGGAGGCACCCGAGCACGTGCATCTCGAGGTCAACTCCGCTCGCGGCGGAAGGTATGCGCGCTCCGCTGTAAGGGAGGCGACCGTTGTTCACCGGTTCAGTAACCATGAGCCAGGTCCTTGGCGGGTGCCCGTACTCCGGGCGATCGACGTTGCGAGTCGATGCCTGGACCAGGTGAGCCAACTGGCGTTGGTTGACGCGGCGCTTGAGCGAGGACAGATCCAAGGCGGTGATCTGGAGCGACTTTCGATCACTCCCGCACGGACCGCCGCGTTCATTCGGGCGCAGGCAGATCCGCGAGCGGGTTCTATCGCGGAAACGTTCACAAGAACTTGCCTGCGGGATGCTGGCTTCGCTGTGCAATCTCAGGTGACGTTTCCGCGGGTGGGCCGCGTCGACTTTCTCGTCGAGGGCCGCGTCGTAGTGGAGTGCGATGGGCGGCAATACCACTCCGGTGAACGTCAGTTCCAGACGGACCGGGATAGGGATCGAGCGCTGTTGGCGCAGGGCGTTCCGGTGGTGAGGTTTACGTTTGCGGATGCTGTCTATCGCCCGGAGAAGGTCGTCGCTGAGGTGCGCAAAGTGCTCGCGGCGCTTGAGGGCGGTCGTAATTGAGCAGAACCCGATCGTTTTGACACAAGGATGTGACACGTGTGCGCTGTCGATACCAGTGGTGCGTAACACGCGCCCCAGGGGTCCCGTGCGTCACATGGTTGTGTCAAACCGATGGGGAGAGAGCCGGGAGGGGAGCAGTGCGCACGCCTTCAGCGAACGTGGGCCTCGTGCGCGCGACACTCGCGTAGGCTTCTAGCACCATGAAGAAAGCCTTCAGCCTGCGCCGAATCGTCCCACTGGTCCTGCTTGCAGTCCTGCTCGGATGGTTGATTTCCGGTCTATTCGCTCCCAGCGTTGAGCGCATCGACACCTCACAGGGCCTCGCGGTCCTCGACACCGGCTTGGTTGAACAAGCCAAGATCGTCGATGGCGATCAACGTGTCGAACTCGTCCTCAGCGAGGACTGGGTCGATGAGCTCCCCGAGGATGCCCCCGAAGAGTGGGCTGACTATCCCGCCCGCGTCGAGTTCTTCTACGTCGCACCGCAGGGCGAGGAAGTCGTCGACGCCATCTCCGCGGCAGACCCCGAGCAGGGGTACAACTCCGAGGTGCCGCAGACGTCCATCTGGACGACGATGCTCTTCACGTTCCTGCCGATTCTGCTGCTGGTGGGTCTGTTCTGGTTCCTGATGTCGTCCATGCAGGGCGGCGGCGGAAAGATGATGCAGTTCGGCAAGTCGAAGGCGTCGCTGGTGACGCCGGACACCCCGACTGTGAAGTTCGACGACGTAGCCGGTGTTGACGAGGCCGTTGACGAGCTCCGTGAGATTCAGGAGTTCCTCGAGACTCCGGACAAGTTCCAGGCCGTGGGCGCCAAGATTCCCAAGGGCGTACTGCTGTACGGCCCTCCCGGAACCGGTAAGACGCTGCTTGCCCGCGCCGTCGCTGGCGAGGCCGGCGTGCCGTTCTTCCACATCTCGGGATCCGACTTTGTTGAGATGTTCGTGGGTGTGGGCGCCAGCCGTGTGCGCGACCTCTTCGAGCAGGCCAAGAAGAATGCCCCCGCGATCATCTTTGTCGATGAGATCGACGCAGTGGGTCGCCACCGCGGCGCTGGTATGGGTGGCGGTCACGATGAGCGCGAGCAGACGCTGAACCAGATGCTCGTCGAGATGGACGGCTTCGGTGGCACCACCAACGTCATCATCATCGCCGCGACCAACCGTCCCGACATCCTTGACCCCGCGCTGCTGCGTCCTGGCCGCTTTGACCGCCAGGTTGGCGTGGACGGGCCAGACCTCAAGGGCCGCCTGAAGGTCCTCGAAGTGCACTCCAAGGGCAAGCCAATGGCGCCCGACGTCGACCTTGAAGAGTTCGCCCGTCGCACTCCCGGATTCACCGGTGCTGACCTCGCGAACGTCCTCAACGAGGCTGCGCTGCTCACTGCACGCAAGGACGCTCAACTCATCGGTCACCACGAACTTGATGAGGCGATTGACCGCGTCATTGCAGGTCCGCAAAAGCGCACGCGCGTCATGAATGACCACGACAAGACGGTCACCGCCTATCACGAGGGTGGTCACGCACTGGTGGCCGCGGCGATGAACTTCACCGACCCTGTGACGAAGGTGACGATCCTTCCTCGCGGCCGTGCGCTCGGCTACACGATGGTGATGCCGCAAGAGGACCGCTACTCCAAGACGCGTAACCAGTTGCTCGACAACCTCGCGTACGCGATGGGCGGCCGTGTTGCTGAGGAGCTCGTTTTCGGCGATCCCTCCACGGGTGCCAGCAACGACATCCAGCAGGCGACCGAGACCGCTCGCCAGATGGTGACCGAGTACGGCATGTCCACGGACATCGGCTCGGTGCGCCTGGCGAACAGCTCTGGCGAGGTATTCATGGGCCGCGACATGGGCCACGGGCGCGACTACTCGGAGTCTTCGGCTGCGATCGTTGACGCCGAGGTGCGCGGCCTCATGGACCGCGCGATGGAGGAGGCCACGAAGGCTCTCCAGGCCAACCGCGGCATCCTCGATGAGCTCGCCAAGGAACTCCTTGAAAAGGAGACGCTGGGCGAGAAAGCCCTCGCGGAGATCTTCGCGAAGGTCAAGCGCATCCCGAAGCGCAAGCACTGGGTATCCGGTGACTGGGCTCCCAAGTCCGCGCCTCGCAAGAAGCCCGTGACGGCTCCCGCGCCTCCCAAGGAAGAGCCACAGGACCTGATCGGTACTGAGGATGCTCCGGCGCCAGAGGGAGTGACGGAGAGCACGGTTTCACCAGCATCGGCCGATTCGGTTCCTTCGGAAACGCCCGATCCCGCGACCGCCGGACCGGACGCCGCATCGGACCTCCCCACCGAGCCGACGGCCGGTGACACGCCCGACGAAGGCGACAAGAAGTGACCGACCACGGCGCCCACGACCCGATCGACGCGGAACCCGTTTCCGCATCGGCCCCTGGCGTGGACCATGTTCGCGCTCGTGACGCGGTGCGTGAACTCCTCATCGCGATCGGGGAGGACCCTGACCGCGACGGGCTGAAGGACACCCCAGCTCGCGTGGCCCGTGCCTACGAGGAGTTCTTCGGCGGGCTCCAGCTGGATCCCGCGGACATCCTGAGCACCGTGTTTGAGCTCGGCCACGAGGAGATGATCCTCGTCAAGGACATCGAGCTGTACTCCATGTGCGAGCACCACCTGGTGCCCTTCCACGGCGTGGCGCACGTGGCGTACATCCCAGGCGAAGACGGCCGCATTACGGGACTCAGTAAGTTGGCTCGCTTGGTGGACATGTACGCCCGCCGGCCGCAGGTTCAGGAGCGCCTCACGACGCAGGTCGCCGACGCCCTTGTGGAACACATTGGCGCCCGCGGCGTGATCGTCGTGGTCGAGGCCGAACACCTGTGCATGTCGATGCGTGGTGTGCGCAAGCCCGGCTCACGGACCGTCACGTCAGCTGTCCGCGGCATCATGCGCGACGCCGCCACCCGCGCGGAGGCCATGAGCCTCATCGTCGGAAAGTAGGCTGCCGTGACGCTCGTCATGGGCATACTCAACGTGACCCCCGATTCCTTTAGCGACGGCGGGAACTGGGATTCGGCCGATGCCGCGATCGCCCAGGGCATCCAGCTCGCCAAGGATGGGGCTCGCCTCGTGGACGTGGGCGGGGAATCGACCCGGCCCGGGGCAGAGCGTGTCTCGCCTGAGGTGGAACTCGAGCGCGTGGTTCCGGTGGTTACGGCACTGTCCCAAGAAGGCATTGCCGTATCCGTCGACACGATGCGCGCGGCCACGGCACGCGCCGCGGTTGAGGCTGGGGCCTTGCTGGTCAACGATGTCTCCGGCGGGCTCGCAGACCCCGACATGGCTCCCACCATCGCTGGCTTGGATTGTGACTACGTCGCGATGCATTGGCGCGCGCACTCCACCCGCATGGATGCGCTGGACACCTACGACGACGTGGTCGCTGAGGTGCGCGATGAACTCGCAGCCCGCATCGAGGAACTCACGGTGGCCGGCGTCGCAGAGGACCGGATCATTCTTGACCCCGGCCTGGGCTTTTCGAAGGTTGCGGAGAGTAACTGGCCGCTCCTGGCGGACATCACGGGGTGGGCTGGAGACGCGCGCGTTCTCATCGGTGCCTCGCGCAAGCGCTTCCTGGGTGTGGCCATTACGCCCGATGAGTTTGAGCGCTTTGGTGACGACCTTCCCGCACCGGCGCCCTCGCCTCAGGAGCGCGACCACGCGACCACTGCGATCACGGCGATGTGTGCCCGAGAGGGCGTCTGGGGAGTGAGGGTCCACGATGCCCGTGCCGCCTCCGACGCAATCGCGGTCGTGGCTACTTGGCAGAACGCCCTGAACACGCAAGACTCAGGGTCATGACAGTGCACACGCGCCCGTATCTCAAGGACGGCATCGAACTCGACCAGGTTGCGGTCAAAGGCATCCGCGTCACTGGACACCACGGTGTGTTCGATCGTGAACGCGAATCCGGTCAGCTCTTCTTCGCCGACGTTGTCGTCCACGTGAACACCCGAACCGCGGGCGCTGGTGATGATCTCGCCCGCACCGTGAACTATTCAGACCTGGCAGATGCCACTGCCGACGTGCTCGCAGGCGAGCCGGTCAAACTCATCGAGGCCGTCGCAGAACGCATCGCGAGGGTTGCGCTCGAGTTCGACGGCGTCCAGTGCGTCGATGTCACGGTTCACAAGCCGCAAGCACCGTTGCACGTCGAGTTCCACGACGTGTCCGTATGCATCCGCCGCGACCTGCGCGATGGCGCGCTGTGGGCGGACAAGCGGATCGGCTCATCGGCAGGTGCATCCGACGACCCTTTTGACCCGGGCGCCGGCCCCGTGAGGGACGTGCTTGATCAGCGTCCCGCGCAGCCGGTGCCTGCCCTGATCGCGCTCGGAGGCAACCTCGGCGACGTCGAGCCCACCTTGCGCCAGGCCGTTTCCGATCTTCACCGAGTCAATGGGGTTGAGGTGCGTGCAGCATCGGCCCTGGTCCGCTCCACCCCGGAAGCGGGCCGCGAACAGCCCGACTACCTCAACGCCGTCGTTCGTCTGCACACGTCGCTTGCGCCTCGCGAACTGCTCGCCGCATGCCAGGGCATCGAGATGGTGCACGGTCGCGATCGTTCGGACCCCTCGGGCAACCGAACTCTTGACCTCGACATCGTCGAGTACAACGGTGTGGTGGCCTCGGCCCCAGATCTCACGCTGCCGCACCCTCGCGCGCATGTGCGCCCCTTTGTGCTGCTGCCATGGAGCTCGATGGAGGCAGACGCCACGCTCGCGCCCCACGGCTCGGTGGTGGACCTCGCCCGCGAGGCGGGTACGGATCGCGTGACACTCGTGCACGACCGCTGGCCCCAGCCTCCGTCGGCCACCTAGGAGCCTTCAGTGTCACCCCTGACCTGGCAGCGGCTCACTGTCGTGGGGCTAGTGTCACTTGCGCTGACCTGGCTCCTGGTGCGCATGGTCGATACGTCCGGAACTACACCACCAGTGGTGCCGTGGAGCGCTTGGCTGGTGTCGCTTGTGGCGGCCGCATGCGTGTTGTGGTTCGCGTGGCAGGTGCGCCAGTTTCTGAAGGGCAAGCGCCCCGACCTCTCGCCGCTGCGTGCCGTCCGCACCGCCATCTTCGCGCAGGCCGCGGGTTACGTGGGCGCTGTCCTTGTGGGCGGCTATGGCGGGTACGCCCTGGGCCTCCTGGACGCCTGGTCGCACGGCCCGCGCCGTGAGGTCATCATCTCCGCACTGATCGCCGCGGCTGCCGCAGCCGTGCTCATGATCGCCGGCTGGATCGGCGAGTTGTGGTGCCGTCACAGTGATGACGACGAGGACCGCTCGGAGACAAGTCCCGCTTAGAAGCTCTGCGGCCACCTGGCACACTGGTGCCATGACTTCGATCCCTGCTGATGACGCTGCCTGGACGTACGTGTCGCGCAAGCTCATCAACGCGCGGCTCATCAGCCTCGGTATTGGCTTGGCCGTCCCTGCGGTGGTGCTCCTTGTCGTGGGTGTGTTCACGTCTCCGTGGGTCTTTGCCGGCCTTGTGGCGATTGTCATTCCCGCGGTGTGGGGGAGCTGGGTCGTCGTCCGCCAGGTCACGGCCCACGCGTGGATGGAGCGTGACGAGGACCTCGTCATTAAGCGTGGCCGGATGTGGCGCGCGACGACGGTGGTTCCCTATGGCCGCATGCAATACGTCGAGGTGGAGTCGGGTCCGCTCGACCGTGCTTTCGGGATCGCAAAGGTCCAGCTTCACACCGCTTCTCCGGGGTCCGATGCCGCCATTAATGGCGTGCCGCGCGACGAGGCCGAACGCCTGCGCGACCGCCTGGCATCGCGCGGCGAGGCGCAACTGGCGGGCCTGTGAGCACGCAGTCCCCGCCGATCGTCTACCGCGCTCCGCGGGAGTGGACGCGCCTGCACCCGGTCTCACCGCTGTTGGGTGGCTGGGCCGTCTTCGGTGTGGTCGGCTCAATCTTTTTGTACAACTACGCACCTCAGTGGACCGGTGTGGACCCAGAACTCCAGGAGGGCGCTCACTGGTTGATGGGGTCGATCATCTGGGTCCTGATCCTCGCCGCCGTCATCGTGGCGATCGCGATCGGAATTGGCTTCCTGCAATGGCGCGTCAACCAGTACCGACTGTCTGACGACTCGATCGAGCAGCGCAAGGGCATCATCTTCAGGCAGCACAAGCAGGCTCGCCTTGACCGCGTCCAAGCGGTTGACGTGGTGCAGCCGCTGATGGCGCGGATCTTTGGGTTCGCGTCGCTCAAGGTCGAGGTCGCTGGAGGCGAGAACTCCGGCGTCTCGCTCGACTTTGTGCGCCTGGGTGACGCGGAGGCTATGCGCAACGAGCTGCTCGCCCTGGCCGCGGGGATGAAGCGCGCGAAGGCGGAAGGTCGCGAGGCCACCGTCGATGCGGTGGTGGCGGGGGCCGATGCCGTGGCTGAGGTGGACACCGACGGAAACGTTGGCGCGGTGCCCGCCCACGGATCGTTGCGGGACGTCGTGTCGCGGCCGGTCGGCGTGACGGAGACTCAGGCAGCGCCCGAGCGTGAGGTCTATCGCGTACCGCTCAAGCGACTGCTGATGTCGATCGTGTTGTCGTGGCCCTTTGTATGGATCATGTCCATTCCCCTCTTCGCCGGTGCGGGCGTGTTCTTCCTTAACCTTGATGTGGGCCGGGTGATCGCTTCATTCGGAACCAGTCTCTTCACCATGGTCCCCGCGCTGTTGGCCCTGTTCGGGTTCTTCTGGAACGAGCTGTCGCGAGGCTTCGGCTTCATCGCCGCGCTGTCCGAGGACGGCATCCGCCTGCGCCACGGCATGCTCGAGACCCGCCGGCAGACGGTCCCCCCAGGGCGCGTCCAGGCCGTTCAACTCCAGCAGTCGCTGCTGTGGCGGAAGAAGGACTGGTGGCGCGTCACGATCAACGTCGCCGGCTATCAGGATGACCAAGAAGCAGTGTCGACTCTCCTCCCGGTGGGTTCGCGCCAAGACGCCTTGACCGCGCTGTGGCTCGTGTTGCCCGATCTTGGCGACCCCGATCCGGCCGGCACCGTGTCGCGTGCGTTGTCAGGCACGGGTGCGGACGGCGGCTTCACCCCCTCGACGCGCCGCGCGCGGCTCTTTGACCCATGGCAGTGGAAGCACCGCGGAGTGCGGGCGACCGAGCGGGCACTTCTCATCCGCAGTGGTGCCTTGGTGCGATACGTCTACGTTGTGCCGCACGAGCGCACCCAGTCGCTCTCGCTCGAAGAGGGGCCGCTGCAGCGCAAGCGCGGCGTGGCCGACGTGCACATCCACTCCACGAACGGGCCGGTGAAACCCATCGCCAGGCATCTCGATACGGCCGATGCCGAGGCCCTGTTGGCCGCGCAGGCCCAGCGGGCAGCGGAGGGGCGCAAGCACCAAACGCCCGAGCAGTGGATGAGCGCCGTGGGCCTTGCCGCGGACGGCACGGAAGATGCCACTCCCGAGGCGGCTGCGGATCCGGTCACCGAAACGAGCCCTGCACCCAGCACCACAACACCGAGCCCCGCCACACCAAGCGAGCCCGCATGACACCCCCGGGACGTTTGAAGGTCGGCGTGATCGGCGCCGGCCGGGTGGGAGCTGTGCTGGCAGCCGCGCTACGAGCCGCCGAGCACGAGATCGTTGGCGCCACAGGCGTATCGGAAGATTCGCTGACACGCATCGACGCCCTGCTTCCAGGGGTTCCAGTGCTTGAGCCGCAAGAGGTCGTCGAGCGCGCAGACGTTGTCCTGCTCACGGT
This sequence comes from Demequina flava, assembly GCF_000975035.1. Taxonomy (GTDB): domain Bacteria; phylum Actinomycetota; class Actinomycetes; order Actinomycetales; family Demequinaceae; genus Demequina; species Demequina flava. The sequence continues at coordinate 1,489,297 of NZ_BBRA01000001.1, forward strand.
GCCGGACGATTCGATCGCTGCCGTCGCAGCCGGCCTCGCGGCCCTCGGCGTGTGGCGTCCGGGCCAGATCGCCATCCACGCGTCTGGTAGGTGGGGGACGGAGGCGCTCGCGGATGCGTCCGCGAAAGGCGTCATGACGCTCGCGATCCATCCCGCCATGACCTTTACGGGCACGTCGCTCGACCTGACACGCATGACCGGCGCGGCCTTCGCGGTCAGCGCCGCCGCCCCGGTGCTGCCGATCGCTCAGGCCCTCGTTGTGGAAATGGGCGGCGAGCCGTTCGTTCTCGACGATGCCGACCGCCCGGCCTATCACGCGGCGCTCGTCCATGGCGCGAACCACGTGGTGACGGCCGTGAGCCAGGCGGCGGGCCAGCTTGCGCGCCTCGACATCGAGCGCCCGGACCGGGTCCTGGGGCCGCTCGTCCACGCCTCCATTGACGGTGCGCTCGGGGACGCTCCTGGGGCCGTGACCACGCTGACCGGGCCCGTCGTTCGCGGCGACGCCGGCACCATCGCCGCGCACCTGGCTGCCCTGGCAGACCAACCCGAGATCCTGCAGGCCTACCGAGCCATGGCCCGCACAACGGCAGATTTGGCGCTCAGTGGCGGCCGCATCGGCCCTGCTGCCTACGCCGACGTCATCGCGACGCTTGGGGTGGACCCATGATCATCGCCCGCACAGCCGCTGAGATGGACGCGGTGCCGCGCGGCTCCCGCCGCGCCGTCGTCATGACCATGGGCGCCCTTCACGAGGGGCACCTCGCCCTGGTGCGACGGGCGCAAGAGCTCGCCGACCAGGTCGTCGTGACTGTCTTTGTGAACCCGCTGCAGTTCGACGAGCCCGAGGACTTTGAGCGCTATCCACGCGACCTTGACGCCGATTGCGCGCTGTTGGAGCCGCTTGGCGTCGATGTGGTGTTCGCCCCGTCGGAGTCCGAGATGTACCCCGGCGGCGAGCCCACCGTGTCCGTGTCCGCGGGTGTCGTTGGGCGTGTGCTTGAAGGCGCCGCGCGCCCGGGCCACTTCGATGGCGTGGTGACGGTCGTGGCCAAGCTCCTGCACCTCACCGAGCCTGACGTCGCAGTCTTTGGCGCCAAGGATGCCCAGCAGGTCATCGCGGTGCGCGCGCTGGTGCGCGACTTGAACTTCCCCGTGGAGATCGCAACGGCCGCGACTGTCCGTGACGACGACGGGCTTGCGCGGTCCTCGCGCAACGTCTTCTTGTCGCAGGCCGAGCGCGAACGCTCCTTGGTTCTGTCGCGCACGCTCTTTGAGGCACAGACATGGGCCGATGCCGGGGCCAGCGTGGACGAGGTCGTCGCCCAAGGACGGGCGGCGTTGGAATACGCGGACGGCGTGGACGTTGACTACTTCGCTGCACTCGATCCCGCGGACGCCACCGAGGCGACAGGCGACTACCGTGGAGAAGTGGTGATCGCGGTGGCAGCCCGAGTAGGCCGCACCCGCCTCATCGATAACGTGACCACGCGCATCGGCCCTCCCGATGCCGCGGAAGGAGAAACGCCGTGACCTCGTTGCAACGGCCCATGATGATGTCGAAGATCCACCGGGCGACCGTGACCCAGGCGGATCTGCACTACGTGGGTTCCATCACGATCGACGCGACTCTTCTGGAGCACGCGGACATCCTGCCGGGCCAGCAGGTCGACATCGTGGATGTCACCAATGGCGCGCGCCTGACGACCTACGCCATCCCGGGTGAGCCTGGCAGCGGACAGATCTGTATCAACGGCGCGGCAGCGCACCTGGTGAACCCGGGTGACCTTGTCATCATCATCGGGTACGGCATGCTCGCTGACGACGAGGCGCGAAAGTTTGAACCGCACGTCGTGTTCGTCGACGGTGACAACAAGATTCTGCAGGAGTGCGACGACCCCGGCTCCGTGCCCGATGGCTACGGCCTTGAGCGCTCTGGAGTCCCCGTTCACGATTTCCACGACAAGGGTTGGGACGCATTCAAGTCCTGATGCCCGGTCCCGCTAGGTTGGCTCCATGACTTCCTTCGTGAGGCGCCTTGCTGCCCCCGAGCCCGGATGGACTATCAGCGCTGACGTGATTGTCGTTGGCTCAGGGATTGCGGGACTGACCGCCGCGCTGGAACTGCGCAGCAAGGTTGACCGCGTGCTCGTGGTGACCAAGGGCATCTTGAGCTCGGGATCGACCGTGTGGGCGCAGGGCGGGATTGCCGCAGCCCTTGACCCCGAGGACACGCCTCAACAGCATTTCGACGACACCCTCACCGCCGGCGCGGGGCTGTGCTCGGAAGCATCCGTCCGGGCGCTCGTGACCGAAGGACCGGACCGAGTCCGCGACCTCGTAGGTCGCGGCGCGAACTTCGACACCGGCCCCGACGGCGGGATCACCTTGACGCGAGAGGGTGGCCATCACCGCGACCGCATCGCGCACGCTGGCGGCGACGCGACGGGCGCGGAGATCTCCCGTGCCTTAATCGCCCAGCTTGAGGCGGTTCGCAACGACCCCGGCATCGAGGTCATAGAGCACGCGATGGTCGTCGATCTCCTGACTGCTGCGCCCAACGCGGATGGACAGCCCGGACCGGTATGCGGCGTCACGCTGCACATCATCGGCGAAGGTTCGCGAGACGGTGTGGGCGCTGCCGTGGCGAAGTCGGTGATCATGGCAACCGGCGGCATCGGCCAGGTGTTCCGAGCGTCGACCAACCCCACGTCTTCGACTGGTGACGGGCTCGCGTCTGCGCTCCGTGCCGGAGCTGCTGTCGCGGACCTCGAGTTCGTCCAGTTCCACCCCACCGTGCTGTGGCAGGGCGCCGCCGCCCGCGGCCAGCAGACCCTCATCTCGGAGGCTGTGCGCGGCGAAGGTGCGTACCTTCTCAACAGCGATGGCAAGCGCTTCATGGTGGACCGCCACCCCATGGCTGAGCTCGCCCCGCGGGACGTCGTCAGTCGGGGGATTGTGGCGATGATGGATGAGGAAGACTCCGACAGCGCCTTCCTTGACTGCCGCCACCTGGGCGGCTCATACCTGCGTGAGCGCTTCCCGACCATCTGGGAACGCTTAGAGGAGCAGGGCGTCGACATGGCCCACGATCTGATCCCCGTCGCCCCCGCTCAGCACTATCACTCGGGCGGGATCCTGACGGACCTTCGTGGTCGCTCGACCCAGCCGGGCCTCTACGCCGTTGGCGAGGCCGCCTGCACCGGTGTGCACGGAGCCAACCGACTCGCATCCAACTCGCTCCTCGAAGGCTTGGTGTTCGCACATCGTGCGGCCAAGGACGCGGCGGCAACCGTCGCCGAGGGCACCGTGCGCCAGCACGACCCCGTCGAGCGCCCTGGACCATCCGCGCTCCTGCCCGCCACCGGCCGCGCGCAGGTGCAGAAGATCGCGCAGCGCGGTGCGGGCCCCATCCGCGAGAAAGCGGGCCTCACGCGCGCTGCGGAACGCCTCGCGGGCATCCGCAAGCGCTACCACCACGAGGAGGCTCCCTCAGGAGAGCCCCAGATCGCCGAGTGGGAAAGCACGAACGTCTTGGCCACGGCATCGGTCCTAGTGGAAAGCGCCCTCGAGCGTGAGGAAACGCGCGGCGGACACGTTCGCGAAGACTTCCCCGACACCGACGATGCGCGCTGGAAGGTGCGGGTGGCCGCGCACCTGGATGGCGACGGTCGGCTCGAGCTCCTCCACGCTCCCCTAGACCTGGGATAGTGCGCGGGGCGGCAGGGTGGTCCGCCAAGCGCGGACTCGTTCTACGCTAGATCCCGTGATGCATCCTGAGGATCTTGATCAGCGCCGCCCCCTGTCCGCGTCGTGGCTCGCCGGAGCCGTCGCGCAAGCCTTGGAAGAGGACCTCGGGCCAGAGCCCGGCCGCGACGTGACGACGCAATCCACCATCGGGGCCGATGCCAGGGTCACCGGCCGTATCGCCATGCGTGAGGCTGGGGTCATCGCGGGCCTGCCGGTGATCGCGGAGACGCTCACCCAAGTGGCGGACCACCTCAATCTGGCGCGCCCGGTTGTGACCTTGCTCGCCGCTGACGGTGACTCGTGCGAACCCGGCACGACGGTCGCCGAAATCGCCGGCCCCGGTCACGTGGTGCTGATCGCGGAACGCACCATGCTCAACTTCTTGTCCCGAGCATCGGGCGTTGCCACCCACACGCGGGCGTGGACCCATGCGCTCGACGGAACCACAGCATCGGTCCTCGACACCCGCAAGACCACCCCCGGACTGCGCGAACTAGAGAAGTACGCGGTGCGCTGCGGCGGGGGAGTGAACAAGCGCATCGGGCTGTACGACTGCGCGATGGTGAAGGACAACCACATTGCCGCCGCTGGCTCGGTCACGGGAGCAATCGAGGCGATTGGGGCTCGCTTCCCCGAGGTCCCCGTCCAGGTGGAGGTCGAGTCGCCGGAGCAAGCGTGGGAGGCCATCGACGCCGGCGCGCGCTTCCTCATGATCGACAACATGCCGCCCGTAGCCATGACAGACCTCGTCGCCGCCATTCGCGATTCCGAGAGCGAGACGGGCCGCGTCCGGCTGGAGGCAACCGGCGGGCTCACCCTCGACAACGCCCGCGAGGTCGCCATGACCGGCGTGGACTACATGTCGGTGGGTGCGCTGACGCACTCGAGCCCCATTATCGACCTGGGGCTCGACCTCGACTGAGCGCGCGCCGCGGCGCCACGTAGGACGTGACGTGAGGGCGGGAGCGCCCAGGTAACCTAGAAGGCGTGACTGACCAGACCCCCACGCCCGAGCAGGACATCCCCGAGCAGATGAAGGTGCGCCGCGAGAAGCGCGACCGCCTCATCGCGGCGGGCGGCCAGGCTTACCCGGTCGCTGTCGCACGCACCCACGAGATTGCCGATGTGAAGGCGGAGTACGACCGCCTCGAGACCGGCGAAGAGACGCAGGACGTCGTCGCCGTGGCCGGTCGCGTGGTGTTCATTCGCAACACAGGCAAGCTGTGCTTTGCGGCGATCCAGGACGGTGCCGGCGAGCGCCTTCAGATCATGCTGTCGCTGGCCGAGGTTGGCGAGGACTCGCTCGCGGCGTTCAAGGCCGATGTCGACTTGGGCGATCACCTCTTTGCCAAGGGCCGCGCGATTAAGTCGCGCCGTGGTGAAGTGTCCGTGTTTGCCTCGGACTGGGAAATCGCCGCCAAGGCTCTGCGCCCCCTTCCCGTGCTGCACAAGGAACTGTCCGAGGAATCACGCGTGCGCCAGCGCTATGTGGACTTGATTGCGCGCCCGGTCGCACGCGACACCGTCCGCAACCGCGCCCACGTGATGCGTTCGCTTCGCGAGTCGCTCCATTCCCGCGGATTCATCGAAATCGAAACGCCCATGTTGCAGACGCAACACGGCGGCGCGGCTGCACGCCCGTTTGTGACGCACATGAATGCGTATGACATCGACCTCTACATGCGCATCGCGCCCGAACTTTTCTTGAAGCGGGCCGTTGTCGGTGGCGTGGAAAAGGTATTCGAGATCAACCGAAATTTCCGCAATGAGGGCGCGGATTCCTCGCACTCGCCGGAGTTCTCGATGCTTGAAGCCTATGAGGCTTACGGCGACTACAACACGATGGCAGCGCTGACGCAGGACCTGATCCAAGGTGCTGCGACTGACGTTTTTGGTTCGACAACCGTGACCCTGGCTGACGGCGAGGAGTACGACCTCGGCGGCGACTGGGATGAGCTCACGATGTATGGGTCGCTGTCGGAGGCCATGGGCGAGGACGTCACCCCGCAGACCAGCGTCGAGCAACTGCTGGCGTGGTGCGACAAGGTGGACCTGTCCGTTGACCCCAAGCGCGTCAACCACGGCAAACTCGTCGAGGAACTGTGGGAGCACTACGTGGGCAACGACCTCACCGCCCCCACCTTTGTGCGCGACTTTCCCGTGGAGACCAGCCCGCTCACGCGCGACCACCGCAGCATCGACGGCATCGTTGAAAAATGGGACCTCTACGTCCGTGGCTTCGAGCTCGCCACCGCGTATTCGGAGCTCGTTGACCCTGTTATCCAGCGCGAACGCTTCGAGCAGCAGGCGCGCATGGCTGCGCAGGGCGATGATGAAGCGATGCCGCTCGACGAGGACTTCCTCACTGCCATGGAGTACGCGATGCCGCCTGCAGGCGGCATGGGCATGGGCATGGACCGCCTGCTCATGGCGCTGACGGGCCTCGGAATCCGCGAAACCATCACGTTCCCCCTCGTGAAGCCAAGCGAGGACTAATGGAGCTCTGGCAGCAAGTCGCCATTGGCGTGATTCCCTCGATCGGCGTCGCGCTGATCTTCTGGTTCGCCATGCGAGCAGTGGTGCGCGCGGACCGCAACGAGCGTGCCGCGTTGGCACAGATCGATGCTGAGGAAGCGGCTGCGACCACCGCGGATGTGGACGCTCAGCGGGCGCCGAGCAACGCCTCGGCCACCGACGCTGAAGCCGGCGGCGGGACTGCCGCGAGCGAAACCACCCCACACGCGTCCTCAGGGGCCTGAAGGGAAACCCTTTCTCGTGGAATCGGGCTCCGATTCTTCAAGGCTGAACGTTTCACCCCCCATTTGTGCCCGCATTGACTATTGAATCCCGGCGTGTGATTCTTAGGATACCCCGAGAGATAAGGAAACCCGATGGCACAGAAGGTTCAGGTTGTTCTCGTCGATGATATTGATGGCGGCGATGCTTCGCACACCATTAATTTCGCGCTTGACGGCACCAGCTACGAGATTGACGTGAATGATGCGCACGCGGCTGAACTGCGCGAGGCATTCCAGCCGTGGATTGCTGTGGCGCGCAAGACGTCGACGCGTCGAGGCGCCAGCCGCGGTCGCCGTGAGGACACGGCAAAGATCCGTGAGTGGGCCAAGAAGAACGGTTTTGACGTATCCGAGCGTGGCCGAATTTCCGCCAAGGTGCGTGAGGCCTACAACCAGGCCAACTAATTGACGCGTCGCGTTTACTGAACGCTTCGTGAGTTTCACCGTAGAAGCGACGGCTCCGGGCCTTAAGGGTTCGGGGCCGTCGTCGTACGCGCGGCTCCCTCGGTGCCCGCGCCCGTGACCTGCAGGAGAAGAAGATGAACGACACCGTGTGGTGGGGGACTTACCCGGAAGCTGGCTTGGGGACGCCGACTGGAGTGGGCGAGGGGCTGTGGCGACAGAACCCGGCCGATGCCTCACTTGCCTTAGAACTGCCGGCGCCTTCGTTCATGGTGGGTCATCCAAGCCTGCCGCTGCTCTACGCGGTCTCAGAAGAGGACGCGTCTGCCGTCCACGTGATCGACGTCGCCCATCCGGATGCGCCCCAGGTGTTGCAGTCGCTCGTGACCGGTGGCTCGTCCGCGTGCCACGTTCTGATGGCGCCCGATTCCCGCACGCTCTACATCAGCCACTACGGCTCTGGTGATCTCGCGGTGGTGCGCTTGAGCGAGGATGGCAGGCTCCTCGGTGACGGCTCCGCCCAGCGCTTCGCACACACGGGCTCCGGTCCCAATGCCGATCGGCAGGAGGCGCCTCACGCGCACTTTGCGGGCTTTGGCCCCGGCGGACACCACGTGCTGGTCGCTGACCTCGGCACCGACGAGTTGCGTCGCTACGCAATCCGCGCAGATGGCCTGCTGGACGACCACGGAATCGCCGCCACGCTTCCTGGCGGGTCCGGCCCCCGCCACTTCGTCGTCAAGGGCGAGCACCTGTATGTCGCGTGCGAGCTGACGTCGCGGGTCGCAACACTGCGATGGGACGCTTCCAGCGGCACCGCAGAGACCATCGCCGACCAGCCCGCCACGACCGTCACGCCGACGTCAGCGGACGCGAACTTCCCGTCGCACATCGTGTTGCACGACGACCTGCTGTTGGTGGGTGTGCGGGGCGCCGACGTCATCGCGCTCCACGACCTCAGTCCCGAGGGGCACGCCAACTACCGCGGTGCGGTTGATGCCGGCCACTGGCCACGCCACTTTGCGATCATTGACGACCGGTTACACGTGGGCGCCGAACGCGGCCACGAGGTCCGTACTGTGCCGCTCCCGGATGTCTTGGCGCTGGCTCCCGAAGCAGAGGTGGGCGAGGTCGCTGAACTGACGTACGCATCGGCCCCCATGCCGAGCCCGGCATTCGTCATCGCCCACCCGAATGTGACGACTGGCTGAACTCCAGCATCGGCCCCAAAGTCCCACGCGGTCGCCACCGGAACGGCGATAGGCTGAAGGCATGACCTACACACTGATCCTGCTCCGCCACGGCGAGAGCGAGTGGAACGCGAAGAACCTGTTCACCGGCTGGGTGGACGTCGAACTCAACGAGAAGGGTTGGGGCGAGGCCAAGCGCGGCGGCGAACTGCTGAAGGCTGAGGGCGTGCTGCCCGACGTCCTTCACACCTCGCTGCTGCGTCGCGCCATCATGACGGCGAACCTCGCGCTGGACGCCGCCGACCGTCACTGGATTCCCGTCAAGCGCGACTGGCGCCTCAACGAGCGCCACTACGGCGACCTCCAGGGTAAGAACAAGGCCGAGACCCTCGAGCAGTTCGGCGAGGAGCAGTTCATGACCTGGCGTCGCTCGTACGACGTGCCGCCGCCGGTCATCTCTGAGGGCAACGAGTACGGCCAGGCCGGCGACCCGCGCTACGCAGGCGAGCCTGTCCCGGAGACCGAGTGCCTCAAGGACGTCCTCGAGCGCGCGCTGCCGTACTGGGAGGGCGAGATTGTGCCCGACCTCAAGGCCGGCAAGACCGTCATGGTCGCCGCGCACGGCAACTCGCTGCGTGCGATCATCAAGCACCTCGACGGCATCGCCGACGACGACATCGTGGGTGTCAACGTGCCCACCGGTATCCCGCTGGTGTACGAACTGGACGAGGAGACTCTCAAGCCCGTGAAGGCTGGCGGAACGTACCTCGATGCAGACGCCGCAGCGGCCGCGATTCAGGCCGTCGCGAACCAGGGCAAGAAGTAAGGCTTAACGCTCGTAGTACAGCAAAGGCGCCCATCTCCTGAGTGGAGATGGGCGCCTTTGTCGTAGGGCCGATGCCGGGGTTGGGCTTAGAAGTGAGCCCGCGATCCCGTGTGGTCACCGGTCACCAAGTACACGATCTGGCGCGAGACGGCCACAGCGTGGTCGCCGAAGCGCTCGAAGAAGCGAGCCAGAAGCGCGATGTCCAGCGTCTCCTGGACGGAGCCGGTATAGCCGGACTCCAACAGGGTCTGGTACGACTTCGCGTGAAGCTGGTCGAGTTCATCGTCGTCGGACACGATGCCGGCGGCCGTGTTGAGGTCGCGGCTCTCAAGGAGTGCCACGGTCTCGTTGGCGGCGCGCTTGGCGGCCTCGGTCATCCCGCGGATGATCTCGACGTGCTCCGCGGGGATGGCGCTCCCGGGGTAGGCACGGCGTGCGGCCTCCGCGATGTGCTGAGCGAGGTCACCCATGCGCTCGAGCGACGAGGAAATGCGCAGCGACGAGATGATCGTGCGCAGGTCAAGGCCCACGGGCTGCTGCTGGGCGATGAGGAGCACGCAGCGCTCGTCGACGGTGGCTTCGAGTTCGTCGAGCTTGACGTCGTCGGCAATGACCTTCTGGGCCAGTTCGACGTTCTGCTCGAGCAGGGCCTCCGAGGCGCGGGTGATCGCGGACTCGACGTGGCGGCTCATAGTGATCAGATCGCCGGCCAATTCCGACATCTCTGCAGTGAAAAGCGTACGCATGACTCTCCTTAGGCGGTATGCATCGTCCCTAGTGTGGCACCGCTCGCGGGCCAGTACGAAAGAAAGTGCTTCCGAACCAGTAAACATCGCGTGACCAATGGGAAACATTGGGTGAACTCGTCCTCGCCTCGTTACTGTGACCACATGACCCCCGAGATGTGGCTCGCCGCAGCCATTGGTGTCGTGGTGGGTGCAACCGTCATGGCGCTCGTGTTGGCGCTCGCTAAGCGCCGCGCAAACGACGACGGTGGCGGCACCGTGATCCCTCATCGCACGCGAGAGGTGCTGTCCGCGTTGCAGTCGGGCAGCATCATTGTGCGTCGCGATCGCCGCGCAGCGTTCTCAAACCACACGGCATCGGCCCTTGGCGTCACCCGCCCGGACGGTGCCCTCCACCCCGGTGTCGCCGATCTTGCGGAGGCCGCATGGGCCGCGGAGCAGGTCGTCGAAGACGAGGTCGAAGTCAGTCGCGGCGTGCTCGGAGTGTCCACCATCGTTCACGTCCGTGTTACTCCGCTCAACGGCGACCTGGCGCTGGCGATTGCGAACGACAACACGGAAATGCGCGCCGCAGAGCAAACCCGCCGTGAGTTCGCCGTGAACGTGTCCCACGAGCTCAAGACCCCGGTGGGGGCGTTGTCGCTCTTGGCCGAGACTATCGAGGGCAACGCCGACGACACGGAGATGGTCGAGGACTTCGCCAAGAAGATCCGCAGGGAAGCGCGGCGTTTGACCAAGCTGGTCCAGGAGATCATCGAAATCTCGCGCATTCAGGGCGGCGAATCGGTCATCGACCATGAGGTTGTGCCGCTGGCTGAGGTCGTCGAAGAAGTGGTCGAGGGCGCACAAATCTCCGCCGAGGCCCGGAAGGTGACGGTGGTCGCTGATATTTCAGCTGCGCCGACCGTCATGGGTGACCACGACCTTCTTGTGATGGCCTTGCGAAACCTCGTCGACAACGCCATCAACTACTCCGATCTCGGATCGCACGTGACCGTGACGCTCTCGCGAGAACCAGACACGGACGTCGCAGTCCTCAAAGTGATCGACGCGGGAATCGGTATCTCGAAAGAGAACCAGGAACGCATCTTCGAGCGGTTCTTCCGTGCAGACCCGGCACGGTCGCGCGAAACCGGTGGAACGGGTCTGGGCCTGTCCATCGTCAAGCACGTTGTCCTGCAGCACTCCGGAGTCGTGGAGGTGTGGTCAAAGCCCACCGTCGGCTCCACCTTTACTGTTCGTCTCACCATCCACCAGGAGGAGCAATGACCGAGGCGAGAATTCTCGTCGTTGAAGACGAGGAGTCGTACCGCGACTCCCTGAAGTACCTGCTGCGACGCGAGGGATTCGACGTCCTGCTCGCAGAAAACGGCCAGCAGGGGCTCGACGCGTTCATCCGCGACGGAGCGGATGTGGTGCTCCTTGACCTCATGCTTCCGCGCATGTCCGGCACCGAGGTGTTCCGCGAGATCCGTGAGCGCTCTAACGTGCCGATCATCATGGTGACGGCCAAGGACGACCAGGTGGACAAGATCATCGGCCTCGAACTGGGAGCCGACGACTACGTCACCAAGCCGTACAGCGCTCGAGAGCTCGTGGCCCGTGTCCGCGCGGTGTTGCGTCGCCACGGCGCGGCGTCAACGGACATTCCCGATGAGCCTGAGCGCCTGACCGTGGCCGGCATCACGATGGACCCCGAGCGCTTGTCAGTGGCCCGCGGGGACGACGTCCAGAACCTCCCGCCCAAGGAGTTTGCGCTGCTGTACCTGTTGGCTCAGAACTCTGGCCGCGTGCTGCCTCGCCAGGTGATCATCGACCGCGTGTGGGGTGCTGACTACTTCGGCGACACCAAGACGCTTGATGTCCACATCAAGCGTTTGCGTGGGCGTATCGAGGCGGATCCGTCGCACCCGGTGCTCATTCAGACCGTGCGCGGAGTGGGCTACACCTTCGAGGATTAGACGCTTGTGTTGCGGGAGCGGCTCCGCTCCTGTTCACCGATTGTTCACCTGAAGTTCAGTTTTGCGATCGTATCGCGTTACCTTGGATTCCTACCTTGGTATAGCCACGGCAGCGCGCCGCGGTGGACAGTGCCGCATCGACACCTGAGGACTGATTCTGTGACGTTCAAGATCCGCGTGGGGGCCACGGCCACCGCTGCGACGGTCGCCGTGTTGCTTGCGGCCTGTACGCCAACGAACGAGGCCGCTCTAGAGGCGTCGCAAGTGGAGTCAGACCTCGCGGGAAACCTGCAGGGTGCCGGCTCTTCCGCCCAGGAGGCGGGAATGGATGCGTGGCGCGCAGCCTTCCAGAGCAACAACCCGGACGTGAACGTCGGTTACGACCCGGTCGGTTCGGGCGGCGGTATCGAACAGTTCCTCTCGGGTGCTGTTCCTTTCGCCGGTTCCGATGGGCTGCTGAGCGACGAAGAGTATGAGATCGCAGCGGACCGATGCGCTGGTGACGGCGGCGCGTACCACCTCCCGATGTACATTTCCCCGGTCGCCGTCATCTTCAACATTCCCGGCGTCGAGTCGCTGAACATGGACGCGATCACCATCGCCGAGATCTTCAACGGTGACATTTCCTCGTGGGACGACGAGGCCATCGCCGCTCAAAACGAGGGCGTGGACCTTCCCGCACAGACCATCACTGTGGTCCCACGCTCAGACAGTTCGGGCACCACCGAGAACTTCACGGACTACCTCGAGCAGGCAGCAGGCGATGCCTGGCCGCACGAGGCTTCGAAGGAGTTCCCTGCGACAGACGCCCAGCGTGTGGGTGGGGACGGTACTTCCGCGCAGATCGACCAGATTCGCTCCAGCGAGTACTCGGTGGGCTATGCGGACGCCTCGCGTTCGGGTGGCCTCGGAACTGCCGCGCTGAAGGTCGGCGACGAGTACGTCCCGTTCTCGCCTGAGGCCGCAGCGAACATCGTGGCTGCCTCGCCCGTCATGGACAACGCGAATGGTGAGAACGACCTGGCTTATGCCATTGACCGCACCACGACCGATGCATCGGCCTACCCGCTGACGCTGGTGAGTTATCACATCGTGTGCTCCGAATACACCGACCCCAACGAGCGTGAACTGCTCACTGAGTTCGAAAAGTTTGTGGCCTCAGCGGACGGTCAGAATGTCGCGGCGGCGGCCGCCGGTTCAGCCCCGTTGACTGCTGAGCTGTCCGACCGCATCACCGCCATCGTCGACGAGATTGCGTCGAACTAGTGACGCGCATGCCACGCCCCGCGACGCTCGCGGCCGATAAGGTGGGCGCAGCCGCCAGTCCAGTGATCACAGACCTAAGGGAGACCTGACCGTGACCACGACCCCGTCGTCCACCGGCTCTCAGCCGGCAGGCAACGACTACGGTACGCATCCAGGTGCGCGCGCCAACGGCATCTTCAAGGGCATGTCGACCGGTGCTGGTGTCCTCATCCTCGTCACGCTCGCAGCGGTAGCCACGTTCCTCCTGGTTGAGGCCTGGCCCGCGTTCATTGCGTCGCCCGAGGACTTGGGCCAAGAAGTGTCCTTCATCAAGCCGGAGGACGGTCAGTCGCTGATGGAGATCATCGGCTACCTGATCTACGGCACGGTGCTGATGTCGCTCATCGCACTGGTCATCGCGACGCCCATCTCCATCGGGATCGCACTGTTTATCTCGCACTATGCGCCGCGCCGGCTCGCGCAGACGCTCGGGTACCTGATCGACCTGCTGGCCGCCGTGCCTTCGGTGGTCTACGGCTTGTGGGGAGTGGCCGTCCTGGTGCCGTTCCTCAACCCGTTCTACCAATTCTTGGCGGACTACCTCGGTTTCATCCCACTGTTTGCGGCACCGGAGTCCGGCGAGATCTTCACCGGTCGCGTCGCGATGTCTGCCGGAATCGTGCTGGCCATCATGATCCTTCCGATCATCACGGCAGTCACGCGCGAGGTCTTCCTGCAGACTCCGGTCTTGCACGAAGAGGCCGCCCTCGCCATGGGAGCCACGCGGTGGGAAATGGTCAAGATGTCCGTGTTCCCCTTCGCCCGTTCCGGCATGGTCGGAGCGACGATGCTGGGCTTGGGTCGCGCGCTCGGAGAGACTATGGCGGTGCTCATGATCATCAGCCCCGGGCTCACCCTCTCGCCGTACATCCTGCAGCCCAACCAGCACAACACCGTGGCCGGTTACATCGCGCTGCAGTTCCCCGAAGCGAACGCCATGGGTGTGTCTTCCCTTGTGGCGATGGGCCTCGCGCTGTTCGTGATCACGCTGGTGGTCAACATGCTGGCGCGGTGGGTTGTCTCGCGTCGTAGCGAATTCTCGGGAGCGAACTGATGGCTACCACCACGACGACTCCATTCGGGGAGATCTCCCCCTCGCGCCGGGCAAAGGACCGCGCGATGACCACCGCGATGTATGTCGCGTTCTTGCTCGCGATCATCCCGCTGGTGTGGCTTCTCCTGACCGTTGTCGTCAACGGCATCGACCGGTTCTTCATCTCGGACACGTACCCAGACAGTGGATTCAACTTTGAGTTCCTGAACCAGTCCATGCGCGGCATCTACGGTGCTGAAGCTCCGTTCGGCGGCATCGCGCACGCAATGGTCGGCTCGCTCATGATGACGCTCGCGGCCACCATCATCTCGGTGCCGGTGGGTCTTCTCACCGCGATCTACCTTGTGGAATACGGGCACGGCGCAGTCAAGAAGGGCATCCGCTTCTTCGTTGACGTCATGACGGGCATCCCTTCGATCGTGGCCGGTCTGTTCGCCTACTCGCTGTTCGCAGTGCTCATGGGGCCAGGCACCAAGCTGGGCATCGTGGGCGCTGTCGCGCTGTCGATCCTGATGATTCCTGTGGTGGTGCGCTCCAGCGAAGAGATGCTGCAGCTGGTTCCCAACGAGCTGCGCGAGGCGTCCTACGCACTTGGCGTGCCGAAGTGGCTTACGATCACCAAGGTCGTGCTGCGCACCTCCATCGCAGGAATCACGACGGGTGTGACGCTCGCCATCGCGCGCGTGATCGGCGAGACCGCACCGCTGCTCGTGGCCGTCGGCGTCGCGGACTCCATGAACTGGAATCTCTTTGACGGCCGCATGATGTCGCTGCCCGTCTACATCATCACCGAGTACGAAAAGGGCGAGCTCCCCTGCACCACGGACACCTGTGTTGCTGACATCGCGGAGTACCGTGCTTGGGCCGCCGCGCTTGTCCTGATCGTGATCGTTATGGGCCTCAACCTTGTGGCTCGACTTGTTGCCAGATATTTCTCCCCGAAGAGCGGCCGCTAGCCGCGCCAGATCGGAGCCATGCAGTGTCAAAGCGCATCGACATCAACAACTTGAACGTCTACTACAGCCAGTTCCTGGCTGTGGAGGACGTCTCGCTGTCGATCGAGCCCAAGGCCGTCACCGCCTTTATCGGTCCGTCCGGTTGCGGTAAGTCGACCTTCCTTCGCACCCTGAACCGGATGCATGAGGTCATTCCCGGCGGCCGCGTGGAGGGTGAGGTCCTCATCGACGGCGTCGACCTTTACGGCAAGGACGTCGACCCCGTCACGGTGCGCCGCCACGTCGGGATGGTCTTCCAGCGTCCTAACCCGTTCCCGACCATGTCGATCGCGGAAAACGTGCTGGCGGGCTACCGCTTGAACAACAAGCGAGTTTCCAACTCCGACGCGGACGACCTCGTGGAGTCCTCGCTGCGCGGTGCCAACCTGTGGGACGAGGTCAAGGACCGCCTCAATAAACCTGGCTCATCGCTCTCTGGTGGTCAGCAGCAGCGCCTGTGCATTGCGCGTGCGATCGCCATCAAGCCGGACATCCTGCTGATGGACGAGCCTTGCTCGGCACTGGACCCCATTTCGACGCTGGCCATCGAGGACCTTATTACGGACCTCAAGGACCAGTACACGATCGTCATCGTGACGCACAACATGCAGCAGGCCGCGCGTGTCTCGGACACCACCGCGTTCTTCAACATCGCGGGCACCGGCAAGCCCGGCAAGCTCATCGAAATGAATGACACCACGACGATGTTCTCGACGCCGTCGGAAAAGGCCACTGAGGACTACATCTCGGGCCGCTTCGGCTAAACGCGCAGTAGCGCTGAACAGCAAAAATCCCCCTGGATCACGTCAGTGAACCAGGGGGATTTCGCTATGTAAAGACTGTGTTTAGCCGATCTCGTCGATCAAGTGGGTGTACTCCGGCAGCGTGCCATCGAGGACTGGAACGTCAGTGATGTAGGTGCCGGCGCCCTGGTCCTGGAAGACCGTCTCGACAACCAGTCCGGGCTGGACGGTCGAGGTGCCGGACACCTCAACATCGCCCTCTTCAGGACCAAGCTTGACGCTTTCGCCAGCGGGCACCTCAACGTCGGTGGTGGTCATCGCGTCGAAGGTGACAGTGACGACTGCATCCTCGGCAGAACCGTTGTGGAGCGTGCCAATCAGGGTCGCGGGGCTGTCGAGCGCTTCGGTGATGACGATGAGGTTCAGCGCCTCCACGTCACCCACGATCAGCTGCGTGCCGTCGGACGCTGCGTAGTTCTCCTGAGTCGTGATCGGGTTGACGTAGGAGCACCCTGCAAGGGCGATGGCGGCCACGGAGGCCGCGGCAATGCGGGCGGGAACGGTGTGCTTCACTGCGCTTCGAGCCTTTCGCGAGAACGGGGGTCGGGACCAGGATACTGGTCTGACGCGAATGGGCGGAACAGCGCGTCGTTACGCCCTCAATAACAATGCCCCTGTTAATGGGAATGAGCCGATGGTAGAATCGTCTCCGACACGAAGGAGCTCACTCCACCATGAACTTTGCCGTCGGCGAGACCGTCGTCTACCCGCACCACGGTGCGGCGAAGATCCAGGACATCAAGAAGCGCACCATTAAGGGCGAGGAGAAGACGTACCTCAAGCTTAAGGTCGCGCAGGGTGACCTGACCATTGAAGTCCCCGCAGAGAACGTCGACTTGGTCGGCGTCAGGGACGTCGTCGACAAGGAAGGCCTGGAAAAGGTCTTCGATGTCTTGCGTGAGCCATATGTGGAGGAGCCCACCAACTGGTCGCGTCGCTACAAGGCCAACGTCGAGAAGCTCGCTTCCGGTGACGTGATCCGCGTGGCTGAGGTTGTCCGCGACCTGTCGCGTCGCGACACCGACAAGGGCCTGTCCGCGGGTGAGAAGCGCATGCTGCACAAGGCACGCCAGATCCTCGTGAGCGAACTCGCTCTCGCCGAAAAGTGCGACGAGGATACCGCTGAAGCCCGCTTGGACGAGGTCCTCGCTTCGTGACCATCGCGGCGGTCGTGACCGCCGCGGGTTCGGGAACCCGCCTGGGGGCAAGCGTCCCTAAGGCGCTCGTCCCTGTTCAGGGGCGTCCGCTGGTGGCGTGGGCCGTCGAGACCGTCAGCCATATCGCTGACACCGTGATCGTGACGGCTCCGCGCACCCACGTGGAGGCTTTCCGCGAAGCTGTGCCATCGGCGCTAGTTGTCGTCGGTGGCGGTGAACGGCAGGAGTCCGTCGCCGCCGGTCTGGCGGCGGTCCCGGACTCCACCGAGATCGTCCTGATCCACGACGCCGCTCGTGCTTTCCAGCCCGCCCACGTCATGACCGCAGCCATCCAAGCGATCCGCGACGGCGCTGACGGTGCCGTACCCGTGGTGCCGGTCGTCGATACCTTGGTCCAAGCATCGGCCGATGGAACACTAGGCGCCACCGCTAACCGTGACGCGCTACGAGCGGTCCAAACCCCCCAAGTATTCACCCTGGCGGTGGCCCGTGCCGCCCATGCCAGTGGCATCACCGGGGCAACGGACGATGCCCAACTTGCCAGAGCCGCTGGCCTGCGAGTTGTTGAGGTCGACGGCGATGAGCGTGGCTTTAAGGTCACTCGGCCTTTGGACCTCGCGGTCGCCCTGCACATCGCGAGCCAAATGGAGGACAGATGATTCCGCGCACAGGTATTGGTGTCGACGTGCATGCCTTCGGCGGCGAAGGGACGCTCGCGCTTGCAGGTCTTGAGTGGCCAGGTGAAGCGCCGCTGTCGGGGCACTCTGACGGCGATGTCGCCGCGCACGCCGCGTGCGATGCGTTGCTAAGCGCGACGGGACTAGGTGACCTGGGCTCCAACTTTGGTACCGACCGTCCCGAGTGGGCCGGCGCAGCAGGAACGGCCCTGCTGGCTGAGACCGTGTACCGGGTCCGCGCTGCAGGGTTTGAGATCGGTAACATCGCGATTCAGGTGCTCGGCAATCGTCCCAAGCTGTCCCCACGCCGTGGCGAGGCGGAGTCCGTTTTGTCGGAAGCCGCCGGTGCCCCTGTCACGGTGTCCGCCACCACCACCGACGGACTGGGACTCACCGGTCGCGGCGAGGGAGTGGCCGCCATCGCAACGGCGCTGGTCGTGCCCGCACAAGACCGGTAGCCTGACACGCGTGACTCTGCACCTGTTTGACACCGCCACCCGCACCGAGCGCGCGTTCACGCCGCTTGAGCCCGGGAAGGTCGGAATCTACCTGTGTGGGCCTACCGTTCAGAGTTCACCCCATGTTGGCCACCTTCGTAGCGCCGTCGCCTTTGACGTGCTGCACCGCTGGCTTGAGCGCACCGGCCTTGAGGTCACCATGGTGCGCAATGTCACCGACATTGACGACAAGACTTTGGCCAAGGCGGCCGATGCTGGGGTTCCGTGGTGGGCGTGGGCCCTCCGTCACGAGCGTGAATTTCAGGCGGCGTATGCGGCCGTGGGCGTCTTGCCACCGGCAGCTGAGCCGCGCGCGACCGGGCACATCCCGGAGATTGAAGCGCTCATTGAGCGGCTCATTGAGCGTGGTCACGCGTATGAGCTGGGTGGCTCTGTTTACTTCGATGTCCGGTCGTTCGCAGAATACGGGGCGCTCACCCGCCAGGCTCTCGACGACCTGACGCCAGCCCCCGATGCTCCCGCTGACGATAAGCGCGACCCCCGTGACTTCGCCCTGTGGAAGGCCGCCAAGGAAGGCGAACCTGCCACCGCATCGTGGGACTCACCATGGGGACGAGGCCGTCCGGGCTGGCACATCGAGTGCTCGGCCATGGCGCGACGCTTCCTCGGTGATGCCTTTGACATTCACGGTGGAGGGCTGGACCTGCGCTTCCCGCACCACGAGAACGAGCAAGCCCAGTCCCACGGAGCCGGCTACGACTTCGCCAACGTGTGGATGCACTCCGCATGGGTGACGCAGTCCGGCGCCAAGATGTCGAAGTCGCTGGGTAACGGGCTGCTGGTGTCCGATGTTTTGTCGCGCTATCCGGCGGCAGCGCTGCGCCTCGCGCTCGCACAGGTGCACTACCGGTCAATGCTCGAGTACTCCGAGAAGACCATGGAGGACGCCACCGCTACGTGGGGACGCCTCGCGGGCTTTGTGCAGCGTGCTTCCGATCGGGTGGGCGCGCTGACCGTTGAACAGGTGCGCGCATCCGAGCTTCCCGAGGGCTTCGTCGAGGCCATGGAAGACGATCTCTCCGTGCCCCGTGCGCTCGCGATTGTTCACGAGACGGTGCGCTCGGGTAATGCTGCGCTGACCTCAGAGGACGACGACGCCGTTACCTCCGCGCTCCTGACAGTCCGCGCCATGCTCGATGTGCTGGGCCTCGACCCAGCCTCGGAGTGCTGGGCACGCGGAGACACCGGCGGTTCTGCGGCCATGACCGCACTGGACTCACTCGTGCGCTCCGACATTGACGCACGCGCGGCCGCTCGCGCCGCGAAGGACTGGGCGACAGCGGACGAGATCCGCGATCGCCTCGGCAAGGCCGGGATCGTGATTGAAGACGGCGCTGACGGCGCCCGCTGGTCCCTCCAGGACTGAGCACAAGTCCACCCGTGACACTGCGTCCTAGGCGCAGGCGACTACCCTTGTCTCATGGCAGGAAATTCTCAGCGCCGCGGCGCCACGCGTAAGCCCACCTCAAAGAAGGGGGCGACCACCGGCACCGGCGGTCACGGACGGCGCGCGCTCGAAGGCAAGGGCCCCACGCCCAAGGCGGACGAGCGCCCCAACCACAAGGCGTACAAGGCCAAGAAGCGAGCCGAGGCGGACGCCGCAAAACGTCCCCAGCAGCGCCGTTCGGGACCTCAGGACCGCACCTCGACGTCGCACGAGCTCGTCATTGGCCGTAACAGCGTCCTCGAGGCATTGCGCTCCGGACTCCACGGCCAGACCCTGCACGTCTACAACCGCATTGACGCCGACGACCGCATCACGGAGATCGTCTCGCTCGCGGTGCAGGAGTCCATCGAGGTGCGTGAGGTAGCCAAGGGTGCGCTCGACGCCCTCGCCGGAGGCAGCCCGCACCAGGGCGTCGCCCTCGAGGTGCCGCCTTACAAGTACGCGGCGCCAGAAGACCTTCTCGAGTCCGGTGGACGTACGCTCATCGTCGCTCTCGATGGCATCCAGGACCCACGCAACCTCGGTGCGGTGATGCGCTCCGCTGCGGCATTCAGTGCGACCGGAGTGCTCGTACCTGAGCGCCGTGCAGCGGGTGTCACCGTTGCGGCGTGGAAGGTCTCGGCTGGAGCTGCAGCACGTCTGACGGTCGCTCGCGCCACGAACCTGGTCCGCGCACTCGAGGCGTACAAGAAGGCGGGCATTTTCGTGATTGGCCTCGACGCCAACGCGGACACGATGATTGGCGAGTCGGAACTTATCGACGGGCCCCTCGTGATCGTTGCGGGTGCCGAGGGTGCTGGCCTGTCGCGCCTGGTGCGAGAAACCTGCGACCAGATCGTGTCGATCCCCATCGCCGGTGACACGGAGTCGCTCAACGCCTCCGTCGCCGCGTCGATCGCGCTGTATGAGGCGAAGCAGGCCGCGGAGCGCTCGTAGCCCGTTCGGCGCGCGGTCACACCCCGTCCTCCGCGGGACGGGGCTCTGCCGCTAGTCCTTCGGAGCGGGCTTGGTAGTACGCGGAAACGACTGCCACGCACGGATGGCGCGGGTCTCCGTTGGAGCCTCCGACTCCGCGTCCGGTAGTGCGCCAATCTCCTGACCCAGCACGGCCTCCTCATCGGGGCGCGCGGGTAGCACGTTCTTGACGTAGGACGCGGCCGCCTCGGGCATGGTGACGTTGGGCTTCTTCTTCGCGAGGAACCAGCGGTGGTCAAGGACCTCGTGGTACACCTGCGCCGGCTCGAGCTTGCGACGGAAGTCGCGGGGAACGGCACGCACGGTCGGCTCGAAGTTGCGGTCTAGCCACTCGTGCGCGGCAAGAACTTCGTCGTCTTCGCGCGCGGTGACGACCCGGAACTCATCGAGGTCGTTCAGCAAACGACGGGCCTGATTCTCTTGGACGTCCAGACCGGTGAGGCGCAACAGGCGGCGCGAGTGGTGGCCGGCGTCGACGACCTTGGGGCGGATCGAGAGTTCTCGGCCGTCTTCCGTTTGGGTCATATCGAGTTCGGCCACATCGAACCCGAGTTCGTTGAGCGCCTTGACGCGTTCCGCCAGGTGATAGCGGACGTTGTCCGTGAAGGTCTCCTTGCCCGTGAGCATCGCCCACAGTTCCTTGTAGCGTTCCTCGATGCGGTCGCCCAAGAGGAGCGGATCGACACTGTCGTCCAGTTCCTCCGCGGCTTGGAGGTCGAACATCTCGCCAATGATGTTGGTGCGGGCCAGGTCGATGTCGTAGCGGCGTTGACCCTCGGTGAGGTGCGCGTGGATATCTCCGGTTTCCGCGTCAACCAAATAGGCGGAGAACGCCTCGGCATCGCGGCGGAACAGGGCGTTGGAAAGCGAAACGTCGCCCCAATAGAAGCCCAGCAGGTGCAGGCGCACCAAGAGGACGGCCAGCGCATCGATGAGCCTGTCCATGGTGTCGTCTCGCAGCGCCTGGCTAAACAGCGCGCGGTAGGGGAGCGAGAACTGGAGGTGCTCGGTCACAAGAGCCGCCGGCAGCGGCTCGCCGACCGCATCGACACGACCGTCAACCACCGCAAACGGCACCACACACGGGGCACCCATCTTCCCAAGTTCCTTCAGCATCGTGAACTCGCGCTGCGCCATGGGACCCACGGTCTCTTTGACCGCGAGCACACGCCCACTGAATCGCACAAACCGCACCACGTGGCGCGAGATTCCTCGGGGGAGAGCGGCGAGGGTGTCCTCCGGCCATGTTTCCAGGGGGATCGACCACGGGAGGTCGAGGAGTTCAGGGCTGACCGCTCCGGTGATCTTCAAGGGCATAGTGCCATCGTAGGCGCGCTGGCTGGGGACGGGGGTCGAAGAGTGCCCGGGCACAAAAAACGAGCGGCAGCCCGGTTGCCCGGACCGCCGCTCGTCAGTGTGAAGAGTTACAGTGCCTTGTCGGTGTGCACTGCGGCCGACAGGCGGTCGCCAGAGGCCGACGAGAACACGTGCTGCTCGCCCTCGCGGATCTTGACCCACACGGTGTCACCCTTCTTGGGGACGTCGCGGGGGTCGATGCGCACGATGACCTCGGAGTCGCCAGCATCGAAGTGGATGTCAGCGGCGCCGGGAGCGTCGGAGGGAATCGAGCCGTAGACGTATGCGTCGGAGCCGAGCTCCTCGACAACGTCGACCTGGATCGCGATGGCGCCATCAGTGTTGGGCGACACGCGGTCGAGCGACTCGGGGCGGTAGCCCACGACGACGCGGTTGTTGTCCTCAGCCTTGAGGCCGGCAATGGCCTCGCGGTTCAGCGCAACCTGGCTGGTGCCGATCTGGGCGAAGTCGCCGTTGACCGCGTAGGTACCGATGTTCATGGCGGGAGAGCCGATGAACCCGGCGACGAACACGTTCGCGGGAGCGTCGTACATGTCGCGCGGGGTGCCAACCTGCTGGAGCAGACCGTCCTTGAGGACCGCGATGCGGTCACCCATGGTCAGTGCCTCAACCTGGTCGTGCGTGACGTACACGGTGGTGGTGCCCAGGCGGCGCTGCAGTGCGGCGATCTGGGTACGGGTCTGGACACGCAGCTTGGCGTCAAGGTTCGACAGCGGCTCATCCATGAGGAACACCTGGGGCTGACGCACGATGGCGCGACCCATGGCGACACGCTGACGCTGACCACCGGAGAGTGCCTTGGGCTTGCGGTCCAGGTACTCGGTGAGGTCAAGAATCTTCGCGGCGGCTTCAACGCGCTCGCGGATGTCTGACTTGTCGACCTTGGCGATCTTCAGGGCGAAGCCCATGTTGTCGGCCACTGACATGTGGGGGTACAGCGCGTAAGACTGGAACACCATTGCGATGTCGCGGTCCTTGGGCTGAACGTGCGTGACGTCGCGGTCGCCAACCCAGATGGAGCCGGCGTCGATGTCCTCGAGTCCTGCGAGCATGCGCAGGGAGGTCGACTTTCCGCAACCGGAGGGGCCGACGAGGACGAGGAATTCGCCGTCAGCGATGTCGAGTTCAAGCGAGTCAACTGCTGGGCGTTCGGTGCCCGGGTAGATTCGCGAAGCCTTGTCGTAAGTAACAGTGGCCATGAGAGGTCCCTTCACTGGCAGGTACGTGCCAGACGATCCGTGGTGAAGAGTGCCGGTGTGGTGTCCACAATGACACTGATCTCCCCAAGGTCTGGAGTGATCGACCACATCTTCTCATATCAGAAGGTCCTCATCCAACCTCCCTGGCTGTACCGTGAGTGCCATGGCTTCAGTGGTGCGCGACGTGGGCGAGGAGATCGGCGGCTACCGCATTGTCGACCAATTGGGGCGCGGCGGTTCTGGTGCGGTCTACAAGGTCCTCGACGGGGCGGGCTCGGAGGCTGCCCTTAAGCTGGTGGACTCGAGTGCGGACGCCGTCGCGGTGGAGCGTCTGGCCCGTGAAGTGCGAGCGCTCCAGTCCATCGCACACCCCGCTATTCCGGCAATTCTCGACGCAGAGCTCGACGGTGACGAGACCTTCGTGGTCTTCGAGTACATCCCCGGAGTGAGCCTGTGGGATCACATTCAAGATCACGGTCCGATGCGGGGGGACGAGTTGGCAGCGTTTGCCGACCGGACAGCATCGGCCCTTGAAGCGGTGCACGCGACCGGTGCAGTTCACCGTGACGTGACCCCCTCCAACATCATGATTTCCCCGGACGGTCCGGTGCTCATTGACTTTGGGCTGGCCCACAAGACCACTGACAACCGTCTGACGCGCGACGGCCTGGTGTCCGGCACCGCGGGGTATGTCGCGCCCGAGGTCATCGACGGGCAAGAGCCCGGTGCCGATGCCGACCGTTGGGCGTGGGCCGCCTCCGTTGCTTTCGCGATGACCGGCAAGGCTCCGTTCGGGTCTGGCACGGGCGCGATTTCTCGCACCTTGGAAACCACCGTGGTGCTGCCCGACGTTCCAGGGGCCGATGCTGTGAGGGCTGCGTTGGGGCGAAAGGTCGACGCTCGGCCCGGGCCGCGTGACGTGGTGGCCGCGCTTCGCGGCGCGACCGTGGTTCTTCCGGTCGCCGATGAGGTGCCTCCGACTGCGGTGGAAGCGGTGGCGGCGACATCGGTGATGGGGGCGACGAGCCCGGAGACGTTTGATGCCGCGGCGTTCGGCACCGAGGCTGACGACGACGGTGTCGAAGACATGGTCGTTCCCGCGTCGAGCGCTGTCGACACCGGAGCCGGTTCTCCCGCCGACGACTACGACAAGGCCGAGCCCTCAGGTGAGATCTTGCCCCGGGCTCCACGGCGCAAACTCATGATTGCCGCGATCACGGTGGCCACAGCATCGGCCGCTGCCCTTGCCCCTTTTATTGCGTTCGCCGCGATTGCAGTGACCATGATCGTGGCCCGGGCCGTGCAGCGCCGAGCGCTCGCGCTGGCCGGTGCACGGGCGCGCAAGGGGCAACGCCGCGGCGATGCCGCGCTCCACACCCTTGGCCTGCCGTGGCACCTGCTGCGTGCGGCGGGGGAGCAGTTGCCCTCGATTCTGTTGGCGGCGGCGGTCGCTCTGGGCGTGACGACTCTTGGGTGGTGGCTCGTCGACTCGCAACTCGTTGCAGGCACCAGTCCGGACGCCCAGGTGTGGGCTCAGGGCGCGGTGTTGATGGTCGGCGGAATCGCTGCTGCCGCGACCATGTGGTGGGGGCCGTGGAGCGAGTTGTCGCGCGAAGGAGCACACCGCCTGGCTGCTGGCATCGCGCCATCGCGAGGACCCATCGTCGCGTGGGTTGTGGTGTCATTCCTGTTGGTCGCGGTGGTGTGCCTTTCGGTGTACCTGCTGACCGAGCCCTGGTGGTGGCCGGCCCCGGGTGCTCCGCTTGATTAGCGCATCGACCCTGATATCCACAGTGATTGATGGGAACACCGGCGCCAGCATGTACGTTGGGGCATCAACGGCGCGCTCGCGGGAGGCGCCGCAACGTGGGTGAGGGAGTGCGATCGATGACGTTTGCGGACAGGTTCCGTGCCGTCCAGCCCTGGCTATCTTTGCTGGTGCGACTGGCTATGGCGGGGATTCTCATCTTCGCTGCGATCCCCAAACTGCAGGACATCCCGCAGTCCATCATCGCGGTGCGCGCATACCGTCTCCTGCCAGAGGAGATCGTGCCGTTTGTTGGCACCATGCTTCCCTTCGCCGAGTTGGCGCTCGCTCTGTGGCTCCTGATGGGCCTGTGGACGCGCTGGGCCGCAGGAGCATGGTTGCTGATGATGGCCGGCTTCACGTTTGGCGTCATTTGGGCCTGGTCACAGGGCCTGTCGATTGACTGCGGCTGCTTTGGCGGCGGCGGTGATGTTGAAGAAGGCGCTACGAACTATCCGATGCACTTGCTAGAGCGAGCAGGATTCATAGCCCTGGGGCTGTTCCTGTTCATCTGGCCCCGTTCCCGTTTCTCCCTGGACTCGTGGCTGGCCCCAGCGCCGGTTGCGGATGAGCCAGTCGAGATCGATAACTGACCCTGAGGTAAAGGAATCCCCATGGCCAAGAAGAAGCCACAACCAAGCAACAGCAAGGCCGCACAGGCTCGGGCAAACGCCCAGGCCCAGGTGAAGGCTGAGGAGCGCCGCACCGGCGTGATCATCGCGGCCGTGTCCGCCGTTGTCATCCTCATCTTCGGTGGAGTCGTGTGGTTCATCATTCAGTCGGGTCAGGTGCCTGGTCTGGACTCTGAAGACCTCGCAAAGCCCGCCGCTTCCGATGTCACTGGCGGCATCCCGGTCGGCACAAGCGGCGTCGTGGGAGAGGACCTGCCTGAGGACCAGCCGCGCTTGGACATCTACCTCGACTACATGTGCCCCATCTGTGGCCAGTTTGAGGACGTTAACGCGGAAGACCTCGACGCGATGCGCGAAGCAGGCGAGGTTGAGGTGTACTACCACCCCATCTCTATCCTGGACCGCTTCTCCAACGGCACCGAGTACTCGAGCCGCGCGGCCAACGCCGTCGCGACCGTCGCCGAGGAGGCGCCTAGCGCGTTCCTCGACTTCTCGAACGCCTTGTTCGAGAGCCAGCCCGCCGAGGGCACCGAAGGTCTGAGCGACGAGCAGATCTCGCAGATCGCCGTGGCCGCCGGTGTTCCTGAGGATGTTGCCGCGCAGATCGAGAACGGTGACTACCGCAAGTGGGTTATTGCCGCAACGGACCAGTCCTCGCAGGATGGTGTGCCCGGCACGCCGACGCTGCGTATCGCCGAGCCCGGTCAGAGCTTTGACGAGGGCAAGGTGCTTGAGCAGTCCGAGGTTCCTTACTTCGAGCCCGGTCAGCTGCGCACGTACATCGAGAGCTTCTAACCCTCTTCCCACACACGTGGCCCCTGGCGCATCAGCGCCGGGGGCCACGTGCGTGTGTGGGGTGCCCAGGTGGCCTGGCGGTTCCTCACCGCTGCGCGACATCGGTATCCTGGTTCACCACGGCGCCTGAGCGCCGTGTGCTGGCATGGCGCAATTGGTAGCGCACCGTACTTGTAATACGGGGGTTACGGGTTCGAGTCCCGTTGCCAGCTCTCCTCTCACTGCCGCAACCTGAGGCGGCATCGGCTTACGCCCGCGGTACCGCGGGCACCGGGCGCTGACGTTACCAAAACGTTACGAGAAGTTGTCGACGTTCAGGAACGCAGAACTAAGGCCCGGCGTTGCTGAGATGTAGGTCACGCCACGCCGGCTGTAATAAATCTCACAAAGACCGCGTCATAGTCCCCCTCGTTGGGCGTCTCAATGTGAGCCAGGCCACACTTCGCGATGCGAAATGGCCGTGACCAACCCCGCGCAGGCGTGCTCCATACTCGAGCGCGCCTGCGCACCCGAAACAACGACGTAGTCGTTAACAGAACATAAGGAAGATCAAGATGGCTGAAAACAAGATCAACGCCCGCAAGTACGCAGCCGTGGCGCTCGGCATCGTCGGCATCGCTGGCCTGTCGCTGGCTTCTGCCGCGCAGCTGACCGTCAACGAGGACTCGCCGCTGGTCGGCGTGAGCGACTCGACGGACTGCGACGACGCGGTCTTCGTTGCATACGAGACGAGCTTCGGCGCAGGCGGCTTCACGGTCGACAGCATCGAGGTGAGTGGTATCGCTTCTGCCTGTGCAGGCGAGGAGATCAACGTGTACGTGCTGAATGACGTCGACACGCAGATTGGTACAGCAACCGGCATCGCCGATGCCACTGGCGCCGTGTCCTTGACGCCAGCCGCAACGATCGACGCCGAGGCCGTGTACGAAGCCGCAGTCTCGATCAACTAAGACTCACGCACCCATGGCAAGCACGCTCGAGACGCAGGAGACCGGAGGCCCCACGGCCGTCCGGCGCTCTCGCGTGCTCAAAAGCGTGCTTGCCTGGGTGGTCGTCCTTACGCTCGCCTACTTCATCTGGCCCACGAGTCTCGGCGGCGGCACAACCGCCATCGTGGTCAACGGCCACTCGATGGAGCCCACGTATTACACCGGTGACGTGGTTGTGGCCCGCGCCGATGAGCCCGAGATCGGCGACGTGGTGATCTACACCACCGAGGACTTGGGCGACGCAAAGATCATCCACCGCATCATTGGTGGTGACGGCGTCAACGGATGGGAAATCCAGGGCGACAACAACGACTTCGTCGACCCGTTCCATCCCACCAACGAGGACGTGCTCGGCGTCGCGAAGTTCCACATCGACTCGGTCGGAACCTGGGCCACGGTGCTGCGGAGCCCGTCCGTGTGGGCAAGCTTCCTCCTGCTCGCGCTCGGCCTCGTCATGTGGCCCTCGCGTCGGTGCCCGGACCTGGAGTCAGCAGAACACCCTACGGATGCCGAGGACCGCGCATGACGCGCCTCATGTCGCTCCGCGTCGTGTTGGCCGTTGCGGCGTTCGTCGTGGCGCTGATAACGATTGGGCAGATCTCGCTTGCCTCCGCAGCCCAATTGGACGTCAATCAGTCAGGTGTCTCGACGTTCACCGCGAACGCGTGCACCGATCAAGTGATCGGGATTACGGCGTCTCAGAGCTCGTCGTCACAGACGCAATTGCAGGTCACGGGAGTGCCTACTGAATGCACAGGCACTCTGGGCACGATTGTCGTCGTGGACGCGGCCGGCACCGCGCTTGCTCAGGCTACGTGGACCAAGACTGCGGGCACCAACACAGTTTCGACGTCGTCGTTCGACACCTCACTCGTGAGCTCGGTTCTACTCCTCGCGGACGGCTGGTGGATTGACACGACGTGGACTGCGCCTGCGACTTCTGCCCCCGTGTACTGCACCAGTATCGACGCCCAGGGCCTGCCCACGGGTGCTGAATGCTCGGTGACCGAGGTTGACGACGTCGACTGGGGTAACCCTGGCACACGTCGTGGCTGGGCAAAATACGACGTTGACACAACCTCTGAGAACGCGATCTTCGTGATCGACCTGGCCGAGACGCCGTTCCCTGATTGGACTCCGACCGCCGCGCGCACTAATGGCGACTGGATCGCCGCCCCCGGATACTCGTGTGATGAATGGCCGATCGTGCGGCTTTACGCGAATCCGAACAAGGGGGGCGTGTCCACTGAGGTGTACATCGAAGTGGTGGAGAAGCAAGTCGCGATCGGGACAGCCAACAGGATCTGCCCCAACTAGGAACTTACGCACTTGTGCCCCAGGACAGCGGCTCGCCGCCTTGAGCGATGAGTTCCGCATTCACACGCGAGAACGGCCGCGAACCAAAGAACCCGCGCCGTGCACTCAGCGGACTCGGGTGCGGACTTGCGATCACTGGAACGTCGCCCAGTAGCGGCGCCAGCCGTTGAGCATCTTTGCCCCATAAGACCGCGACCAGCGGACCGCCGCGCGCAGCGAGGGTGCGGATCGCGTGGTCAGTGACCTGCTCCCAACCCATCCCGCGGTGAGACCCGGCGTCGCCCTCGCCCACGGTCAAAACCCGGTTGAGCAGCATGACCCCCTGCGCTTGCCAGGCGCTGAGGTCTCCCGAAGCCAACGCTTCACCGGTGTCGTCACGCAGCTCGCGAGCAATATTCGTCAGTGACCGCGGCATCGGCCGGTCTGTGGCGACCGAAAAGCTCAAGCCCACTGCATCCCCGGGCGTTGGGTACGGATCCTGTCCGACTATCAGCACGCGCACATCGTCCACCGGCGTCTCGAAGGCGCGCATTACCGCATCTGGATGCGGGAGCCACGGCCGTCCAGCCTGAGTCTCGAGGTCAAGGCGGGCCTCGATTGCGGTCAGCGTCCCTGCTACCGGTTCCAGGGCATCGGCCCATGACGTGTGACAGTGGTCGCGCCAAGTTTTGCTCATCTCGCCCACTGTAGTGAGGGCCGATGCTGTGGTCGCGGCCCGTAGGTCTCAGGCGGTGCGGCTGAATGACATCGCTGTAGTTCCCGATTACGCTGGGGCACACAGGCCGGACGGCACGTGACAACAGCGGAGGTGACTATGGAGAGTGCGACGCACATGCGCGAGCTCACCGACCGCGACCGTGCCATCCTGCGCTTTGAACGTCAATGGTGGTCTCTCGCGGGGGCCAAAGAGGATGCCATCCGCACGCAATTCTCTCTGAGCGCCACGCAGTACTACCAGGTGCTCGGGTCGTTGCTGGATCAGCAAGCTGCCTTGGAGTTTGACCCCATGCTGGTGAAGCGGCTGCGCCGGATGCGCGCGGCAAGGCAACAAGGCCGTTCAACGCGCGCATGGAATGCGCCGCACGCAGGTTAGGGTGTGACCCGTGGCGAAGGATGCGCAAGTGTATGAGCCGGACGAGTTCGACGAACTCGCCGCACAGACGGGACCCGTCGGCGTGCATCGCGCGCCCCGCCCGTGGTGGAGCAAAGTCCTGCCGCCGCTGTTCGCATTCCTGATCGCTGGCGCAGTCGCCTACCTGATCGCGTTCCTGCTGTGGAACAGCGGCAGTGGAGATGATGACGCGTCGCCGACTGCGACCGTCACGGCATCGCCTGAGCCCAGCGAGAGTGTCTCCCCATCGGCCACGCCGTCGGTGACTCCTTCCGAGAGCGCGTCGCCGCCTCCCTCGCCGAGCCCCACACCAACTGAGACGGAAGAGCCCGAGCCCGTCATCCTTTACGACGCTCAGGTCCACGTCCGCAATGGTTCGGGCATTCAGGGCCTGGCAGGTGGAGAGGCCGCAGAGCTCGAAGCGGCTGGCTACACGAACCTTGCCGCGAACAACATCTCGTCGACGTTGATCCCCGGTGGCGTGAACACCGTGACGTACTCGGACGACTCCTTCGCCGACACCGCACAGGATGTCGCGGACGTCCTTGGCATTGATGCAGTCGAGGGCGGCGGCACCCCGGGCGGCGCTGAGATCGAAGTGCTGCTCGCCTCCGACCCGGGCTAACCCCACGCTTACTCCACGCATCGCGCCATTTGTGAGGGCCGATGCTGGGGTTCAGACATCCGCATGGCCGGCGGCAAGTGCGCCCGCGGCGAACATGAGTGAACATCACGCAACATCGGTTTGCACTCGGCAGGGGAGAGTGCCAGAATCTCATTAGCACTCCCTATCCGAGAGTGCTAAAAAGTTCGGCTTCGCAGTCGAGGTGACCGGTCGTTTCGTGACGTGAACGATTCGATCGGCGCCGTCCGTCGCGGGCGGCTCGAAGCCACCATCATCGAAAGAGGAACTATACCCATGGCAAAGCAGATTGCCTTCGATGAGGAGGCCCGTCGCGGCATGGAGCGGGGCATGAATGCTCTCGCTGACGCCGTCAAGGTCACCCTCGGCCCCAAGGGCCGCAACGTCGTGCTCGAAAAGAAGTGGGGCGCACCCACGATCACCAACGATGGTGTTTCCATCGCCAAGGAGATCGAGCTCTCCGAGCCTTACGAGAAGATCGGCGCAGAGCTGGTCAAGGAAGTTGCCAAGAAGACGGATGACGTCGCTGGCGACGGCACCACCACCGCAACCGTTCTGGCCCAGGCACTCGTGCGTGAGGGCCTGCGCAACGTCTCGGCTGGCGCCAACCCGATCGCTCTGAAGAAGGGCATCGAGAAGGCTGTCGCAGTCGTCACCGAGCAGCTCCTCGCCTCCGCCAAGGAGATCGAGACCAAGGAGCAGATCGCTGCTACCGCAGGCATCTCCGCTGGCGACCCCGCCATCGGTGAGCTCATCGCCGAGGCGATGGACAAGGTCGGCAAGGAAGGCGTCATCACCGTCGAGGAGGCTTACCAGTTCGGTCTGGAGCTGGAGCTCACCGAGGGTATGCGCTTCGACAAGGGCTACCTGAACCCCTACTTCGTCACCGACGCTGAGCGCCAGGAAGCAGTCCTCGAGGACTCCTACGTGCTCCTCGTTGAGTCGAAGATCTCCTCGCTCAAGGACCTCCTGCCCCTGCTTGAGAAGATCATGCAGGCTGGCAAGCCTCTGACGATCGTTGCCGAGGACGTGGACGGCGAAGCCCTCGCGGCTCTCGTGGTCAACAAGCTGCGCGGCAACCTCAAGGTTGTGGCAGTCAAGGCTCCCGGCTTTGGCGACCGTCGCAAGGCGATGCTGCAGGACATGGCCGTCCTCACCGGTGGCCAGGTCATCTCCGAGGCTGTTGGCCTGTCGCTCGAGACCGCTGGTCTCGAACTGCTCGGCCAGGCTCGCAAGGTCGTCGTCACCAAGGACGAGACCACCATCGTTGATGGCGCTGGAACCGAGGACCAGGTCGAGGGTCGCGTGAACCAGATTCGCGCCGAGATCGAGAACTCGGACTCGGACTACGACCGCGAGAAGCTCCAGGAGCGCCTCGCCAAGCTCGCAGGTGGCGTTGCCGTCATTAAGGCGGGCGCGGCCACCGAGGTCGAGCTCAAGGAGCGCAAGCACCGCATCGAGGACGCAGTCCGCAACGCGAAGGCTGCTGTGGAAGAGGGAATCGTCGCCGGTGGTGGCGTGGCTCTCATCCAGGCCGGCACCGCTGGTCTGCCCTCGCTCGAGCTCGTTGGTGACGAGGCCACTGGCGCTCGCATCGTCGAGTTCGCGATCACCGCGCCGCTGCGCCAGATCGCCGTCAACGCTGGCCTCGAAGGCGGCGTTGTCGTGGAGAAGGTCAAGGGTCTGCCTGTCGGTCACGGCCTCAACGCCGCAACTGGCGAGTACGAGGACCTGCTGGCCGCTGGCGTCAACGACCCGGTGAAGGTCACGCGCTCCGCGCTGCAGAACGCTGCGTCCATCGCGGGTCTGTTCCTGACGACCGAGGTCGTCGTCGCGGACATTCCCGAGCCCGAGCCGGCTATGCCGGCCGGTGGCGGCGACATGGGCGGCATGGGCTTCTAAGTCCACGCCGCGCGTCACCGCACGCGCTAGCTACACACGAAGGCCCCCAGGAATTTCCTGGGGGCCTTCGTGCATGTCCGGTGAAGGGCCGATGCTGGCTGGCGGTGGTCGGTATTGCTCGCCAAGCCGTGTGTGCGAGGACTACGAGGCGGCGTGGCGCTGCGCGCTCGTCACTCGCAACCCAGAAGCACGCAGCCGCATGACCAGTTCCCGGCCGTCGACCAGCACAGCGCCCTGAGCGATCAGCGCCGGGTGCATATCCTCCGGCACGTCGTAGTGGTCGAGGTCGAACGCGCGCTCAGGCAAACCTGCGGTCCGGGCGAAGGCGTGTAGCTCGTCAAGGCTGAGATCCGAGACCATGTGTCCCCACACCCGGCCATGTCGCGGCCACAGAGGCGGGTCGATCAGGATCGTCATCTGGCGAGGATACGTCAGCGCGCGCTAACTACCGCTAAACAGGCGCGCGGCCGCGTCCTCTGCACCGGCGTAGTGTTCGGCGGCCTGATTGAGGGCAGTCGACAGCGACTCGAGCGCAATTTCGACCTGCGCCTGCGCAGCGCGCCATTGGTCGAGTACTCCCGCGAAGGCCGTTGCGGCACCGCCTTGCCACGTCCCTTCGAGGGATGTGAGGTGAACCATCATGGCGGTGACTTCGGTGCGAATGACGTCGCCTGAGGCGTGTGCCTGGGTTGCGGCGGTGGCGACCTGGTTCGCGTCGACGTTGTACTGCGTCATCGTTGTCTCCCAACGTGAGTAGAGGTGAAGTGCACCTCGACGCTAGAAGGGGTGACCGCAGCATCGGCCCGTCGGGAAAGGAACTGGGGAGAAACGACCGGAACACGTGCCCTGGGGACAGGGCTGCGGGCCTTATGCGGCCTGAACTGCCGCGATGTCGCGCTTGAGGCGGGTGAGTTCTGCGGTTACGTTCTCGCGTGCTTGGCGCTCCCAGCCGCGGGCCAACGGCGACACATAGATGTGGTCGCGGGCCATGAGCCGCTCAAGGATGCGCTGACGAGTCTCCAGGTACTCGAGGTCGCCGACGTGCGCATACTCGTCGCGCACTTGGCGAATGTAGGTGCGATAACGCTGAGGCTCGGTTGCCAGGATCGCGAGGTCCGCATCCGAGAGCACCGCAGCGTCTGAATCGGAGCCTACGGGGCTGTGGCGTTCGAGGCCCTGGACGAGCGCGACGACAGTCTCGACGGCTTTCTCCGGTACTCGCAGGCGCGTCAGCTCTTCGCGCGCATACTCTGCGCTTGCTGCTTCATTCTCGCCCGGGTGGCGGACGGAGGCCGCACGCTCGGCAGCATCGAAGATTGCTCCGTGGTACCAGGCTGCGAGTCGGACGAGGTGAGGGCGAGCCGCCTCTTGCTGGAGCTCGTCGACGCGCTGCAAAAGGTCAATCAAGTGACTGATGCTGTGAAAACGGCGGTCGGGAGCTGTCCAACGCTCAATGAGATGGTCGGCGGCACCAGCGATGAGCACGGGCTCGACACTTGCACCTGCGGCTACTGCACTGCGCTGAAAGGCAGGCACCAGCCACTGGGGAACCGGCACGTCGCCACCTCACTTCGGGGACCTAGGGAAGTCGTGCTTCTTCCAGTGTCCTCCCTTAGCGGCCGTGGAGGCAAACTGCCGTGATCAGGCTCGCCGAACGTGTCAGGGCAGGCGGTTAGACTGGAGGGGCGTCGAACAAGCGACGCACTGAGATTCAGCGAGGTAGATGTGCCCACCGGTCGTGTGAAGTTCTTTGACACAGACAAGGGTTTCGGCTTCATCGCCGGCGATGACGGCGCCGAAGTCTTCCTTCACGCCTCGGCGTTGCCCGAAGGCGTGACGTCGCCCCGCAATGGCGCGCGCGTCGAGTACTCGGTTGCCGACGGCCGCCGTGGTCCTTCCGCCCTCTCCGTCACCCTGCTTGACCCGGTCAAGACCGTGTCGCAGGGGCTGCGCAAGAAGCCCGACGAGATGACGGTCATCGTCGAAGACCTCATCAAGATGCTCGACGGTGTCTCAAACTCGCTACGCAAGGGGCACTACCCCGACGCCGCGCGCGGACAGAAGGTCGCTTCTGTGCTGCGCGCCGTCGCCGATCAACTGGAGGCGTAAGCCCATGCCGATGGATGCTGTGCTGGACAAGGCCGTCGACGTCGCGCGTCAGACCGCGATCGAGGTAGCCGATGGCGAGGAGTGGGTTGGCGACCACCTCGGGACGGTTCGCATTGAAGACCGCCTGATCACTCACCAGTTCGCGTGCACGATGCCCGGCTACCGCGGATGGGTTTGGGCCGTAACTGTGTCGCGTGCTCCCCGGGGTCGCGAAGCCGCAATCTGCGAGGCGCACTTGGTGCCTGCCGATGACGCGCTGCTTGCGCCGGCGTGGATTCCTTGGGCCGACCGCATCCGCCCGGGCGACCTCG
The DNA here is from genome assembly GCF_000975035.1 of Demequina flava. GTDB lineage: Bacteria > Actinomycetota > Actinomycetes > Actinomycetales > Demequinaceae > Demequina > Demequina flava. Next base: position 1,524,093 of record NZ_BBRA01000001.1, read on the forward strand.
AGCCGTCGATGGTCATGCCCAAGATCGAGGAAGACCCGCGTCTTGAGCCCGGTTACGAAGCTCATGGTGAGGACGAGGACGCTGCTGAGATTTGGGAACTGGGTTTGGGCCGCGAGCGTGTGCTCGCGCCGCTCGGGCGGGACTCCGCCGCTAAGCGGTGGTACCGCGGCTCGCACGGCCCCAGTGCCTCGAGCGCCGTGGCCTCGACGTCGCCGTGCTCAACCTGCGCTTTTTTTGTGCCGCTGACCGGGTCCATGCGCACCACCTTCGGGGCATGCGCAAACGAGTGGTCGCCATCGGACGGCACTGTCGTTTCCGTTGACCACGGATGTGGAGCACACTCCCAGACTGATGTGGAGCGCCAAAGCACTCGCTGGCCGGATACCGAGCCCGTCTTCGACACCGACGCCGTGACGTCAATGGACATGGCCACGCCTGACCCTGTCGAGGAGCCCGAGCCCGAGCCCGCAGCGCAGGCTGAGTCCACGCCCGAGCCCGAGGACAAGGCGGGCTCCCCTGAGGAGCCCGAGGCAGCTGAGGCGAAGGATGCGCCGGCAGAGGAGACCCAGGCGCCTAAGGGCGAGGAGGCTCCCGAAGCAGTCAAGGCCGGCGCCGGCCCGCAGGGCGACCATATCGAGCCTCCCGTGGTGGCCGATGCCGCAGCCTCAGCTGAGGATCACGCTGGCTGACACCGGTCGCGATGTGCCCACACGCAAGCAACGAGTGTGGGTGATCGCGCGCGGGACGTACATCCCTGCCTTCCTCGCGGAGATCGGCCTGGGTGCCATGCTTCCGCTGTTTGCACTTTCCGTGGTCGCACTCGACCATTCCGCGGCCTGGGCGGCCGCTGTCGTCATGCTCTACTCGGTCGGTCGGATGATCGGCTCGTCCATGGGTGGCCGCCTCACCACAAGCCTTGGGTGTGCTCGCGCAGCGATGGTGGGTCTCGCGGGTCTCGCCGCAGGCGCAATCGTGTGCTGGCTGTCGACGGACTTCGTCGCGCTCGTGGCCGGTGTCATGCTGGCCGGCGCGGGCCACGCCGCCTATCACGTCGCCCGTCAGGGACAGCTCTCCGAAACCGTTCCGACTCACTATCGCGCTAGGGCCCTCACCTCACTTGCTGGCACGTGGAGGATCTCGCACTTCATAGGGCCGCTGATCGGTGCGGGCGTCATCGCAGTGTGGGGTCTGTCGGCTGCGTATGCGTTCGCGGCCCTGACGGTCGTGGTCGGCATGGCAGCACTGTGGGCATCGCCGGGCTGGCATTCACGGGCGAGCGCCGAACCCCGGCCACACGCCTCCATCAAGGACGTCGTCCGCGCCAACACGCGTGTGCTCGCGACTCTCGGCATGGCAGTCATGCTGACAGGGGCTGTGCGCACCGTCCGGGTCGCGGCTATCCCGTTGTGGGCCGAGCACGTCGGTGCCTCGGATTCGACCGTGTCCTTAATCTTCGCGCTGTCGGCGGGCGTGGACATGCTGCTGTTCTACCCGGCGGGCATTGTCGCGGACCGGTGGGGACGTGCATGGACCGCCGTGCCCTCGACCATGCTCATCGCGCTTGGACTGATCGCCCTGCCGTTCACGGAGACGGTCGCGGGCGTCGCTGTCGCCGCCATGGTGCTGGGTCTGGGCAACGGGTGGGGGTCGGGCATCCTGATGACGCTCGGCAACGACGTGGCACCGAAGGTGGGGCGCGACGCATTCATCGGCGTGTGGATGATCCTTCAAGACCTAGGCGGCGTGATTGGTCCCGCCGCAGTGAGCGCCCTCGTGGCGGTCTCATTGCCGTGGAGCCTGTGGATTATTGGCGGAGTAGGCGTGGCGACCTCTGGGGCGCTAGCGGCGTGGATTCCGCCGCGGCCCGTTGAGGAAGCCGGTAAGTCAACGTCGAGTACGCCGTAGCCCGCCAAGGTGCGGGCGACGCGCCTACTGGAAGTTAGCGGTCGAGTACCAGGTGGTGCCGTCGTCCGTGGAGGCCATCCCTGCGCCCATGACTGAATATGCAGGGTTGAGCATATTCATGCAGTGTCCGTAAGACTTCACCCATCCCGAGTGCGCAGTGGCCGCGGCAGCCCCCTGGGACTGGCCAGCGGAGCTGTAACTCACTGCGACATTTTCACCGCCCGCGGGGCGCGACGGGTTGTGGGCAAGGGCGTCAATGGTCGCGTCTGTCGCGGAGTCCTTCGCGGCCATCGACTGCGACCAGGACTGCGCGGCGCTCGCGAGAGAGCCGGACCACGACAACCCCCGGATTCCCAGACGGGCGCGCTCTGCATTGGCGGCGGACAGGAGCCCTTGGGCGCTCGAGGCGCCTGTGGATACGGACGGGGAGGCGCAAAAATCGGCTGGGGTCTGCTTCGCGGGCGCCGGCGCGGGCTTGCTCGGCGTGTCAGTGCCGCCCGACGACGTCCCGCCGGACTGGGCAGACCCGCCCGACGACCCCGAACCGCTTCCCGAAGAAGAAGGAGAGCCTGTAGAGCCGCCGTGACTACCAGAGACTTCGGGCGCTGGCGCGACCGGCTCGGGTGAGGGCTCCGGCGGCAGCGACACCGTGACATCTGGAGTCTTGGCCGCGAAATCGACGGAACCCGTCTGTGCTTCAAGAGGCTCAATGACGGGGGCTTGCGAGGGCCTAACGGAACCGCCTGCGGACTCGCCTTGGGCGGCACTCCCGGAGGCGCTGCCCGCCTGATCCCCATCGCCGCTCCCTGGAGACGATGGCTCCGGCTGAACCCCAGCATCGGCCGGACTCACAACACCGGCCTGCTCAAGGCTCAAGCCTTGCGCGGCGGCGGGCGAAGGCGAAGCGTCTGTCCACCACAGACCCGCAGCGGCGCCGGTCGTGGCGACCACTGCAACCGGGATGGCGGCTAACAGGAGAATTACGAGCGGGGTGCGGCGAGTGGCTGCGGGCTTCTCCTGCGATCCGGTCATGTGGCCAGGTTCTCCATCACGTAGTCGATGCTGCGGGTCAGTGCTGTGACGTCATCGGGATCCACGGCGGGGAACAGTCCCACCCGAATCTGGTTCCGTCCAAGCTTGCGATATGGATCAATATCGACCACGCCTTGAGCCCGCAGTGCGGACGTGATGGCGCTGGCATCGATGGACTCGTCCACATCGATGGTGGCGACAACGCGCGAGCGGTACTCGGTTTCAGTCACGAAGGCCTGAACGCGTGGTGACTGCGCGGCCCATTCGTAGATGCGGCGCGAAGACTCGTCGGTGCGGCTCGTGACGAAATCCATGCCGCCGCCGTCGAGCATCCACTCGAGCTGGGCGCGCATCATCACCAGAGGCGCTAGCGCCGGGGTGTTGTAGGTCTGGTCCTTGCGTGAGTTGTCGACGGCAGTCTGCAGGTTGAGCGTCGCTGGGATGTAGCGGCCGGAGCTCGTGACGCGCGCGATGCGGTCGATGGCTGCGTGGGAGACGAGCGCGAACCAGATGCCACCGTCGGCGCCGAAGCTCTTCTGTGGCGCAAAGTAATAGACGTCCGTCTCGCGGGGGTCCAGGAAGAGGCCACCTGCGGCGGACGTGCCATCGACCACCGTGAGCGCCTCTTGGATTCCCTGGGGACGGCGAACGGGCGCCATGGCACCCGTCGAGGTCTCGTTGTGGGGCCACGCGTAGACGTCGACTCCATCGCGGGCCTCGGGCAGTGCGACGGATCCGGCCGACGCTTCACGCACCTCCGATTCCTCGAGGTGAGGAGCACTTGCGGTTACCTGGGCAAACTTGGAGCCGAACTCTCCGAAGGTGCAGTGCTGAGCCTTGGACTCGACGAGCGAAAATGCTGCTGCGTCCCAGAAGGACGTGGACCCGCCGTTGCCGAGAATGACCTCGTAGCCATCCGGGAGTGAGTAGAGCTCGGCAACCATGCGTCGCACGTCGCCCACGAGCGACCGCACAGGCATCTGACGGTGTGACGTGCCAAGGATGTGCGGCTGCGCGTCCACAACTGCCTGGACCTGGGCGTCGCGCACCTTGGACGGACCGGAACCGAAACGGCCGTCGCGGGGCAAAAGTTCAGCGGGAATCGTGAGATCGCTCGACATGGGTTCAGCGTACTGGGAGCGCACCTGGCAGACTTGCGCCTGTGCATCTGATCAGCCCCGTCCTTCGCGACTACGCGTGGGGGACCCACGAGGACATCCCGCAGCTGCTGGGAGTCAAGCCCCCAGGCGGTCCGGTCGCTGAGGCTTGGTGGGGTGCGCACACGTCAGCCCCGTCGGGCTCGGTGGGACGCGAATCCGTTGCCTTGGACGAGCTGATCGCTCGTGATGAAGAGGCAATGCTCGGTCATGAAGCGTCGAAGCGGTGGGGCGCTCGGCTCCCGTATCTGCTGAAGATCCTTGCGATCGACAAGCCGTTGTCGCTGCAAGTCCACCCCACACTCGCGCAGGCCCGTCACGGTTTTGCGCTCGAGCAGCGGGGGACAGGCGGCCTGCCGCATCAGTTCGTCGACCCGTTCCATAAGCCGGAGATGGTCGTCGCGGTGACGCCGATGGTGGTCCTCGCGGGAGTGCGCGAGGTCGCGGACACTGCCGCAGACTTGCGAGCGCTCGGTACCAGCCGCGCCGCTGGACTCGCATCAGCACTGGAGAACGAGGGCGAGGTCCGGGACTTCATTCGCGGCGCGCTCACTGGGGGCGTGGACGATGAAACTCTTACAGCGCTCGCGGAATTAGGGGGCGCGGCAGAGCCGGGAAGCTCGTTGGCTGCTGCGGCAAACGCCCTGAGCCACTTCCCAGGTGACCCGGGAGCAATTGTCGCTCTGGGAATGAACTGCGTGCAGTTGGCGCCCGGCGACGCCGTTTTTGTTGGCGCCGGTGTGCTCCACTCGTACCAATCGGGCATGGGCCTTGAAATCATGGCCAACTCCGACAACGTGGTGCGCGCAGGGCTCACGCCCAAGCAGGTCAACGTTCCACTCCTGTTGAAACTGCTCGACCCTAAGCCTTGTGCTCCGCAGGTGCCGGTAGTGCGTGCCGATGGTGCCGCGCGGCATCTGGTGACCACTGCGGAGGAGTTTGCGCTCACGATTGTCAACGACGGCAAGGTGGCGGTCGCACCCGCGCCTCGGATCGTCCTGTGCTTTCGGGGAACCGCCACGCTTCAGGTCGGTGAGCACACGCTCCACCTGGAGCGCGGGCAGGCGGCGTTCGTGCCACATTCCGATGGTGATCTGACGGTTGCGGCCGACGGGGGCGCCGTGATCGCGCGCACCCCGATGGAAGGTGAACGGCCGTTAACGCACCCGCACTAGGGTGGCGATATGAGCGAACGCATTGCCGTTTTCGGCACCGGATACTTGGGCGCTACCCATGCTGCGGGCATGGCCGAACTTGGCCATGAGGTCATTGGCGTCGATATCGACCCAGACAAGATCGCACGCCTGTCGCGCGGCGAGGTGCCGTTCTATGAGCCGCACCTTCCCGAACTGCTGCGCAAGCACGTCGACTCCGGTCGCCTTCGCTTCACCACCGACGTGGAGACGGCTGCTGAGTTCGCCGATGTCTTCTTCATTGGAGTTGGCACACCCCAGGTGAGCGGCGGGTACGCCGCAGACGTCTCGCAGGTGGAGTCCGTCATCGAGACGCTTGGACCCCTGCTGACCCGCCCGGCGGTCATTCTTGGCAAGTCCACTGTCCCCGTCGGTACCGCCGAGCGTCTCGCGCAGCGCGTGCGCGATGTCGCACCAGCGGGCTCCGACGTCGACCTGGGTTGGAACCCCGAGTTCTTGCGCGAGGGATTCGCGGTGAAGGACACGCTTCAGCCAGACCGCTTGGTCCTGGGAGTCGACCGCGCGCGCCCTGGCCGCATCGAGGAAGTCGCTCGCCGTGTCTACGCCGCCATGCTCGAGCGCGACACGCCTTTCCTCGTCACTGACTATGCGACGTCGGAACTGGTGAAGGTGAGTGCCAACGCGTTCCTTGCCACCAAGATCTCTTTCATTAACGCCATCGCAGAGGTATGCGAAGCCACGGGCGCGGATGTGCGGGACCTGGCCGATGCCATCGGTCACGATGAGCGCATCGGCCGGAAGTTCCTGGGAGCAGGGCTGGGCTTTGGTGGCGGGTGCCTTCCGAAGGACATCCGCGCGTTCCAGGCGCGCGCCAACGAACTGGGCGTCGACCAGGCACTCGCATTCCTGCGTGAGGTCGACGGCGTGAACCTGCGCCGGCGTGAGCACGCTGTGACGCTCGCGGAGCGCTTGGTGGGAGGCCTGGACGGCGTGCGCATCGCGGTCCTCGGCGCGGCTTTCAAGCCCGATAGCGACGACATTCGGGATTCGCCGGCGCTTGACGTGGCCGGGACGCTTCACCTGCGGGGTGCCGAGGTAGTCGTTCACGACCCCGAGGCGAACGAGAACGCTGCGAAGATTTGGCCCACGTTGAATTACGTCGACGACCCGCTCGAGGCGTGCCGCAAGGCGGAACTCGTCATCGTGGCAACGGAGTGGAAGCAGTTCCGCGCGCTGAACCCGTCAGACCTCAAGAGTATTGTGGCGACACCGCGCGTGATCGATGGGCGTAACTGCCTTCCATCCCAAGAGTGGATCGACGCGGGCTGGGAGTATCGAGGAATGGGGCGTCTAGCCGGATGAGTGACCTGATCGACACCACGGAGATGTATCTGCGGACCATCTACGAGTTGATTGAAGACGGTGTGGTGCCCATGCGGGCACGTATCGCTGAGCAACTCGACCACTCCGGGCCAACGGTGTCGCAAACGGTCGCACGCATGGAGCGCGACGGCCTCGTCGTCCTTGCTCCCGACCGTCACCTGGAACTCACGGACCATGGCCGCGAGCTCGCGATGCGGGTCATGCGCAAGCACCGCCTGGCCGAGCTGCTCCTGACAGATGTCATTGGTCTCGACCTCCCCTATGTGCACGACGAAGCCTGCCGGTGGGAGCACGTCATGAGCGACCGCGTTGAGCGGCGCTTGGTCGAGATGCTCGGAGACCCGACCCGGTCGCCCTATGGCAACCCCATCCCGGGTTTGGATGAGCTCGGCATGCGTGTCGCACCGACAGCAGAAGGCGAAATTTCGCTCGAAACGGCCGCACACCAAAATTTGGGACAAATATTACTTACGAGGATCGGCGAGGGTCCGCAGGCCGCCGAGGGGTTCCTCGATGAAGCCGTGCGATTTGGACTCGTGCCAGGAGCGACGGTTGCGGTCGAGGAGGGGTCCCAGGGGGTGACTGTCACCGTCGCCGGGGACACCTTGGAGCTCACTGATGTGGCCGCGAGGCACATCTTTGGAGTTTCCGACTTGGCGAATCGTCACGATTAGGTAACATGGTTCACTAGTAACCAGAGGAATTGACCTCGTCAGGTCCCTGTTGGATGGCACTCGGAGTTCCCTCCGGGACAGCAGGAAGGCCAGGAACAACGACGCGCCATGAGATTTACGACGCGCGGAAGGAACACAGCATCTTGAGGTATGGATACATGCGCGCTAAGACGCGTGCCGTGGCAGCTACAGCTGGCGCCGCACTTGTCGTAGTGCCCCTCACGGGAGCCGCTGCGGCCGCTCTCGTCACACAGGACGTCACCACTACTCCCGCCAACAACTCGGCCACCGCCGAGCTGCTCGAGGAGACCGCCGCCGCGGCAGACATCGCGGCCACCGTGACCGCCGCGGATGATGCTGACTACAGCGTTGACACCCCGGATGTGGAGTACTCGGCTAACCCCGAGCCCGTCGTCACCCCTGACCCCGTAGAGACCACGTCGAACTCGACGTCGACCTCCACCTCGTCAGAGTCGACTTCCACGTCGAACTCGACGCGCACCGTGTCGAACTCGGCATCGGTGTCGGCAGCGATCTCCGGATCCGCCGTTATCGCTGAGGCTTCCAAGTACGTAGGCGTGCCCTACGTCTCGGGTGGCTCGTCGCCGTCCGGCTTCGACTGCTCGGGCTTTACCTCGTACGTCTACGGCCAGCTCGGCATTTCGCTGCCCCGCTCGTCCGGTGCGTACTACAACGTCGGCACCGTCGTGTCGAGCCCGCAGCCTGGCGACATCATCGTCACGCCGGGTCACGTCGGCATCTACGCCGGACCGAACCTGCAGATTGACGCGCCGCGCCCCGGCAAGTCGATCCAGTTCCGTTCGATCTGGCAGTCGAACCCCACGTACGTTCGCGTGACCGGCTAAGCGCCACTCACGTTTCACCGCGGCCGCCGCTCCCCTCGGGGAGCGGCGGCCGTTGTCGTTTCCAGGGGCTGCCAGCCTAGGTTCGATGTTCCTAGCCGGGCCGATGCTCGGTCAAGCCGGGCAGCCGAGGCGCAGCCTGGCGTCGGGATCCCTCACGGGCGGCTGCGAAACGATTCGAAGTTGAAGCGCGGCGACGGTTAGAGTGAACTCATGCGTAGCAACGATGTGAGCCGTCTGGGCCGTTCCGTATCCGCTATTGGCCAGGGGTGTTGGCAGCTCGGGGGTGACTGGGCCGAGGTCGGAGACGACACCGCCCAGGAGGTCCTCCACGCCGCGGCGGACTCTGGCGTCACGTTCTTTGACACGGCCGATGTGTACGGCACCGGTCGCTCCGAGCGGGCCGTTGGCGCGTTCTTGGCGGACCGCAAGGACGCCGGCATCATGGTGGCGACCAAAATGGGCCGCCTCGCCGATCCCCACGTGCCCGAGGCCTACAACCTCGACAACTACCGTCGCTGGACTGACAGCTCGCGCGAGAACCTCGGCGTTGAGACTCTCGACCTGGTGCAGTTGCACTGCCCGCCCACCGCGGCCTTCGACATTCCGCAGATGTACGACGACCTGCGCACGCTCGTGGCCGAGGGGCGCATCGCGAAGTGGGGCGTGTCCGTCGAGACGACCGACGAGGCCATGCGTGCGCTCGAGGAGCCTGACCTGGCGACCATCCAGATCATCCTTAACGTCTTCCGTCGCAAGCCCCTGGACCGTGTCCTGCCCGCTGCCAATGCGGCAGGCGTCGGCATTATTGCCCGCGTGCCCCTGGCATCGGGCCTGTTGTCCGGAAAGTACGACGAGCACACGACGTTTGCGCCCGAGGACCACCGCACGTGGAACCGTGACGGTTCCAAAATGGAGATTGGCGAGACCTTCGCAGGTGTTCCGTTCGAGGTTGGCGTTGAGGCTGCCCGCGAGGTCGCCGCAGTGACTCCCGAGGGTTGGACTACGGCTCAGCTCTCGCTGGCGTGGATCATCGCCGTGGGCGCCGCCACCGTGATCCCTGGCGCGTCGCGCCCGCAGCAGGCGCGCGACAACGCCGCAGCCGGATCTCTCCCGGGTCTCGACGAGGCCACGCTGGCCGAACTCAAGCGCATCTACGACGAGCGGATTGCGCAGCACGTCGCTCACCGTTGGTGATCTCCAGAGACGACTGAAGAAGTGCCTGGTGCGAGGTTTCCCCCTCTCCTCGCTCAGGCCTCCCGGGGCTCCGTGTGCGCGCGTGCGGTCGATGGCGGCGTATGAGCGCATACGGAGCCAATGCGGGTACCCTTATCGGTGCCCCCAGCGCCTGTAGCTCAGGGGATAGAGCACCGCTCTCCTAAAGCGGGTGTCGGCAGTTCGAATCTGCCCAGGCGCACCGACTCTCCGGTGGACTACTGATCGAGCCGGAACGCCTCGCGCAGCATTGCGCGCACATGCCCAGGGATGTCCAGCTCGCCTGGGTGGAGCCCGTTGTAGAGCTGCATCCCGTCCCAGGTGGCGATGATGAGCGCAGCGCGCTCGTCGGGGTCCATCGGGTCAACCGGCGCGTCGCCCTCACTCGCCTGGCGGCGGATCGTGAAGGCGATCAAGGTCTTGAGAAGCTCGTGTCGTTGCTGCATGGACTCGCGGGCGGGATGCCCGTCTGTCGCGGCCTCCGCAGACAGGAGGGATAGCAGCTGCATGAGCCCAGGTGCGTCTTCATTGCGTCGCGCGGTGTCGACGATCGCGTCGGCGACAAACTCGACGGTGATTTCGCCGGGCAGCTCCTGGGGCATGCTGCGCTTGTCGTGCCACTCGATCACGGCCAGCAGCAGCGCAGTCTTATTGCCGAAGTGGTGCAGCAGCGTTGAGTGGTCGACGCCGGCCTCGCGCGCGATGGCCCGCAGGGACGTGCCGTGGAAGCCCGTGACGGCGAACGCCTCGGCCGCGCTTTCGACGATGGATTGCTTTGTGGCGCGCCCCGTCGCATAGCCGCTGCTGCGCGGTGAATCTACTGTGTCCTCCGCCATCCGGCCCTCCCGGTTGTGGTCTCGATCACAAAATTTCCACCAAGTGGTGGAGGTCTGTTATCGTCGTCTGACATTTCCACCACCCGGTGGAACTTGAGCCTAGGGTACGGCTGATGGACACCGCAGACAACCGACGACGCTTGACCAGCGAGATGACGCTGACGCAAAAGGCGTCACTGATGTCGGGCGCGAACTTCTGGAACACGGAGTCGCTCGATCAGCCGCGCGTGCCCTCGATCATGCTCACCGATGGGCCTCACGGTCTGCGCAAGCAGGGCGGCGCCGCCGACCACCTCGGACTGAATGCCTCCCTGCCTGCGACGTGCTTTCCCACCGCCGCGGGCATTGCCAACACGTGGGACCTCACACTCGCGCAGCGCATCGGCGAGGCCCTCGGTGCCGAGGCCGCCGCAGAAGAGGTGGGCGTCCTCCTCGGACCCGGTCTCAACATCAAGCGCAACCCGCTCGCGGGCCGCAACTTCGAGTACTTCTCCGAGGACCCCTACCTCTCTGGAGCGCTCGCGGCGGCGATGATTCGCGGTATCCAGTCGCAGGGCGTGGGAGCCAGCGCCAAGCACTTCGCGGTGAACGCTCAGGAGACGCATCGCATGTCGATTGACGAGGTCGTCGATGAGCGCGCGCTTCACGAGATTCACCTCGAGGGCTTCCGCATCGCCGTGATAGAGGGCGAGCCCTGGACTGTCATGAGCTCGTACAACAAGGTCAACGGCACCTATGCGAACGAGCACCGCGAACTCCTCGATGACATCCTGCGTCAGCAGTGGGGATTCGATGGCCTGGTGGTCACCGATTGGGGCGGCAACAACGACCGCCTTGCGGGGCTCGTCGCCGGCAATGCGCTCGAGATGCCGTCGGCCGATGGAGTGACGGATCAGGAGATCGTCGCCGCGATCGAGGCCGGCGACCTCAACGAGTCTGTGCTCGACCAGCGCGTTGATGAGGTCTTGACCCTCGCCGCCCGAGTCGGCGCGACGAGCCCGATGGCAGACGCCGCGCAACGGGCCATGCACGACCGCCACCACGAACTCGCCGTCGAAGCCGCCCGCCGCAGCGCAGTCCTCTTGCGCAACGACAACGCCGCCTTGCCGCTCGGCGTCGAGTCCGGTCGCATCGCGGTCATCGGCGACTTTGCCGAGACGCCCCGCTACCAAGGCGCAGGCAGCTCGCTCGTGAAGCCCACCCGCGTCGACAGCCCCCTTGAGTCGCTGCGCGCGACGGACCTCGACATTGTTGGCTTCGAGCCCGGCTTCAGCCGCCGCGACGGCAGGTCGACGACGAAGCGCCGCCGCGCGCTTGATCTGGCTCGCAAGGCCGACACCGTGCTCGTCTTTCTCGGGCTCGACGAGTCCGCGGAGGCCGAGGGCGTGGATCGCGCGCACATGCGCCTGGCCGCCAACCAGCTCGACCTTGTCAACGACCTCCTCGCCCTCAACACTCGGATCGTTGTCGTGCTCGCCGGCGGCGCGCCCGTCGAGCTGCCCTTCGCAGATGACGTTGACGCAATCCTTCACGGTTACCTGGGCGGGCAGGGTGGCGGACGCGCGATCGCCGATCTGCTTACAGGTGCGGCGAACCCCGGCGGAAGACTCGCCGAGTCCTACCCGCTGACCTACGACGACGTCCCGTCCGCGGCTCACTTCGCAGAGTTTGAGGCGACGGCAGAGCACCGCGAGTCGATCTACGTGGGCTACCGGTACTACGACAAGGTCGGCGCACCCGTGCGCTACCCGTTCGGCCACGGGCTGAGTTACACCCAATTCGAGTACAGCGACTTCCGGGCCGATGCTCGGGTTGCTGCGATCAAGGTCCGCAACAGTGGATACCTGGCTGGGACTGAGGTGGTCCAGTTGTACGTCGAGGCGCCAGACAAGGCCGAGGGTGAGATTCGCGCGGCGCGCGAGCTCGCGGGCTTCGCCACGGTCACGCTCGAGCAGGGGGAGAGCGCCACCGTCGAGATTCCGTTGCGCGAGCACGCCTTCAGCGTCTACGACACGCAAGAGCGCCAGTGGCGCACGGTGGGCGGGACGTACACCGTGCTGGCCGGGGCCTCCTCGCGCGACATCCTCCTGGCCGCGGCCCTACACATCGATGGCCAGCCTTTGCCCCAGGTGGAGCGCGCCCTCGCTCCCTACGCCACGGGCCACGTTGCAGACGTCACCCCCGGCCAGTTTGGGGACCTGCTGGGCCGCCCCCTGCCGCCCCGCGATTGGTCGCGCAGCGAACCACTCACGCGCGCCAGCATCATCGCCCAGTGCCAAGGCCGCGGCGGCTTTGCCTCCGTCCTGCACGGCGGGGTCACAGCATCGGCCCGGGTCCTCATGGCGCTTGGGCGCGTCAATGCCGCCAACAACACGCACTTCGTGCTCGATCTGCCGTTCCGTTCGGTCGCACGCATGAGTGCCGGTCGCATGGATGACGCGATGCTCGATGGTCTTCTCACCATGGTCGATGGCTCGTTCTGGCGAGGCTCCCGCGACCTGCTTTCTTCATGGCGTGCCCACCGACGGCGTGCACGCACCGTTCACCACCATCACCACCCAGTACCAAAGGAGGGCTGACCGATGGCATCCCGTAAGGAAATCAAGGCAGACGCCGTTGAATCGGCCGCTGCCGCACGCGAGGCGAAGAAGGCTCGCAAGGCCGAACTGGCTGCCATGGAGCCCGAGGCGCGCAAGGCCGCCAAGGCTTCTGACAAGGCCGCGGCGAAGGACGCCAAGAAGCAGGTCAAGGCAGACCGCAAGGAAGCACGAGCATCGATGACCCGCGCCGAGCGCCGCGAGGACAAGCGCCGCGCCCGCATCAACCGCAAGGTGGCGCACCGTCGTCGCCGCGCAATCGGCTGGGGTATCACCGGCGCCGCAGTGATCGGCATCGTCGCGCTCGCCGCACCGTATGCCGGCGATGTCATGCGGCTCACGTCCCTTCGCCTCGACACCGACACCGAGGCCGGCGTGGCAGCACGTGAGGACGCCGCCGTGGTCGCGGAGAGCGTGTCTGACGAGGGAATTGTGTTGCTCAAGAACGACGGCGCCCTGCCGCTGGCTGAGCCGTCTTTGAACGTCTTCAGTTTCGCGTCCTTCAACGTGAAGCTCGGCGGCGGTGGCTCGGGCGGATCGAACACCGGCGAGGCCCCAGGGCTCTACGACGCCCTCGAAGACCAGGGCATCGCTTACAACACGGAACTGAAGTCCACGATGGAGGACGCTGGCGCGGAGGAGAGCAGCGGTTCGTCGAACGCGTTCGTGCAGATAGCCGGCGCGTTCTTGGGCGGATCCGAGGACGAGCCCGCCCCGGACTACCTCACTGACGACGTCATGGCACAGGCCAAGGAATACGGCGACACCGCGCTCGTAGTGATCGGCAGTGCAGGAACTGAAGGGTCAGACATGACCGCCGAGGACCTGCGCCTGTCCGACAATCAGCGCGCGCTGTTCGACACCGTGACGGACACGTTTGGCGACGTCATCGTGGTCGTCAACGCAGGCAACCAGCTCGAACTCGGCTTCATCGATGAGTACGAGGAGATCACCGGAGCCGTCTGGATCGGAACCCCTGGACCGCGTGGCAACGTGTCACTGGCCAAGGTTCTCGACGGGGACGTGAACCCCTCGGGTCACCTCACGGACACCTATGCGTACGACGTCTCCTCGGCGCCTGCGACCGAGACCTTCGGCGACTTCACGTACGACAACGTCAACCGCGGCTTCCTCAACTACAACGAGGGCATCTACGTGGGCTACCGCTACTACGAGACCCGTTACGTCGATGATGAAGCCGGTTACAACGCGGCCGTGCAGTACCCCTTCGGATATGGATTGAGCTACACGGACTTCACATGGGAAGCCGCTGAGCCCGTCATCACCGAGGACAGCGTGTCCGTCGATGTCACCGTGACCAATGACGGTGACGTGGCCGGCAAGGACGTGGTCCAGGTCTACTACTCGGCTCCCTACACGCCCGGTGGCATCGAGAAGTCCGCGATTGAGCTCGCGGGATACGCCAAGACCGGAAGCCTGGAACCAGGGGCCTCCGAGACCGTGACCGTCGAGTACGACGTGCGCGACATGGCGTCGTGGGACTCCAGCCAGGGCGCTTACGCTCTGGACGCCGGAGACTACGAGATCTCGGTCAGCACGGACGTGCACTCGCCCGTGACACAGTCAAGCCACACCGTGGACGCAACCGTGGTTTACGCCACCGATGCCGACACCGGAACCACTTACGAGAACCGCTTCGAGTACGCCGAAGGTGACCTCACCTACCTGTCGCGCAACGACTGGTCCGGCACGTACCCGACGATGGACGGCGCTGACTTCACGGCATCGGACGAGGTCCTGGCCCGCATGGACCCGGAGTTTGAGCCCACCGCGGGCGAGGGTCCCACGACCGAGGCGGACAACGGGCTCGTGCTCGCCGACCTCAAGGGCCTCGACTTCGAAGACCCGCAGTGGGACGCCTTCCTCGACCAGATGACGATTGACGAGCAGATCGAGATCTTCTCGACTGGCGCCTACCTGACCCCCGAGATCGAGCGTCTGGGCATTCCGTCGATCGTCATGCTCGACAGTCCCGCAGGACTGAACTCGCTGTTCAGCCCGCTCGAGGCCGCCGCGTACCCCACGGAGATCGTCATCGCATCGACGTGGAACGACGACCTCGCATTCGCTGTGGGTGAGTCGGTGGGCACCGAGGCCAACGCTTACGGCGTGCAGGGCTGGTACGCCCCCGGCATGAACCTGCACCGTTCGCCTTATGGCGGCCGCGACTTCGAGTACTACTCGGAGGACCCGGTCATCTCCGGTCGCATGGCAGCAGGCATGGTCAACGGCGCCGAGTCCAAGGACGTCCTGACGTTCATCAAGCACTTCGCGCTTAACGAGCAGGAAGTCAACGCCCGCACCGGTCTCAACGTGTTCGCCTCTGAGCAGGCCATGCGTGAGCTGTACTTCAAGCCCTTCGAGATCGCCGTGAAGGACTCGAACCCGACCGGCGCAATGAGCTCCTTCATCAACATTGGTGGCTCGTGGGCCGGCGGTAACGAGCAGCTCCTGCAGGAACTGCTACGCGGCGAGTGGGGCTTCGAGGGCGTCGTCTCGACGGACGCCGTGCTGGGTGGCTGGATGGACCCCGCGCTCGCGGCCCGTTACGGCAACGACCTGATGCTGGCGCCCTTCGCGAGCGGCTCGGTCAAGAACACCAAGGCCGCGTACGACGAGGACCCAGTCGGAATGGCCATCGGCCTGCGCGACCGCGTCCACTCAGCGCTCTACGCGGTGACGCTCACGGACGCAGTGAACTAGCAATACCGGCCGATGCTGGGGTGGGTTCCGTACGGAAGCCACCCCAGCATCGGCCCGTCCCGGGTTTCTCGATCCGGGAGTTGACGCGGCGCCATACGGTGCCCCACAATTCGTAGCGGTGCGTGTCGGCTGTACAAGTCGGCGCGCACTGTTGTCGTTTCAGGGGGCCGCGGGCGGGCGTCACGGCGTGGTGGGACCGTCTGAGTGTCGGGCATGGGTACCGTAGGACAGTGGTGGACTACATCGGGCGTTCCCTAGTGGCGGACGCGCTTCAAGAGTGGCGAGAGCAGCTTCAGGCTCGCGCCACCGTGTCCCCGTTGCGGGACGTCGTTGCGACGCAATCTGACCTCATCGATTTGAGGCACTCGCACCCCTCCGGACTCGCGCAGTTGTTTGCGGCGAGGCCCACCGCGCTGACATCGCTCGTGCGCGACGACTCGATCAGCCACGACGCCCTCGTCAAGGGCCGCGCCATCATCACCGAGGCCGAACGCGTCAAGGCCGCCACCGGGGCATGGACCGCCGCCATGGCCGTGGGAACCGCGTGCTGGCGCGAGGCCAACCGCGATGTCGAGATGCCCGTTCTCCTGCGTGCCGTCGAACTGGACCGCTATCGCGAACGCGACCTGCACATCACGCTTCGCGATGAGATCTGGGTGAACCCCGTGATCGTGTCCCTGTTGCGCGAGCGCGCCGCCCAGGAAGGCTGGGACGCCGCTCCCGTGCTTCCCAAGATCACCCCGGGTCGCGACTTTGATCCTCGCCCGCTGTGGGACGCGATCGGCGAGCGCAAGGACCTCTTGGGTGAGACGCTTGAGATCCGCAACCGGCTCATCTTGGGCGCATACGACGATCCCGAGCAGCGACTCCTCGACGACCTGGACGACCTCGATGCGGTCATCTCCGCCTCGCCCATCTTGGCCGCGGCAGCGGGCGACCGGGATGCGCTCGCGACTCTCGGCGAGCCGCTGCCGGCCTTTCCCCGTGGTGACCGTGACCCGTTCGGTGAGCGCGGCGTAGGCAATCTCGACGACGGCACATTCGCCGCACTGGATTTGATCGCGACAGGCCGGGATGTGTTCCTTCAGGCTCCCCCTGGGGCCGATGCTGTGGGCATTGCGGCGGCAATCGGTGCCGATGGTGCGGCCTCAGGCCGCACCGTGGCGATCGTGGGTGGTCAGGACGAGGCGCTCAAGGCCGTCGGCCGCCGCATGGCGGACCTGGGTGCGGGCGACATTGTCGTGGACGGCACTGAGGCGGCGTGGAACATGCGAGCGCGCTCGCGGCTGCTCGAGGCCATCACGATGGGCACTCCGCAAGTGGATGACCAGGCGCTGCGGACCTCTGGCGAGGCGCTTGTGCGTGCCCGCTCGGCGCTCCACCGTCGCTTTGACGCTCTTCACCGCACGTACCGGCCGTGGGGCGTCAGCGCCTTCGAGGCCGTGCAGGCGATTGTGCGCATCACCACCGCCACTCCGGCGCCGCAGACCACGACCAGGCTCGGCTCGGACGCCGGTGGAGTTGTCGTCGACCATGGCTTCGCATCCGTGTCAGCAGCGATCGCGCGCGCACTCGCTCCGAGCGAGACCGATGAGGACAAGGTCGAGAAAGAAGCCGAAGCGGCCGCGGCCAGCCCCGTCGATGGCGATGTGGAGCCTTGGTGGACCGGCCATGCCGATCCGGAGGACGGACCTCGACTCGATGAGGCGCTCTCGTCCTTCCTGGGCCGCACGCTTCCCAAACTGCGGTCCGAGGCCGCGATCGCCGCGCATGAAACCGGCGTCGATGAGGCTCCTAGCTTTGAGGTGTGGGCTGACCAGGTCTCGATGTTTGCCGACCTGCGCCAGATTCTCGAGATCTTCTCGCCGGCCGTGTTCCACCGCAGCCTGCACGACCTCGTCTCCGCCACCGCCCCGCATGGGTCCTCCCGCCACGTCGACCTGCCGCGTCGTGACCGCCGCGCGCTCGTTCGCCGCGCCGTTGAGCTCCTACGTCCTGGACGTGGAAAGGAGACTCTCCACGAGGACTTGGTACGTGCACACGAACTCGCGTTGCGCTGGCGCTCGCATTGCTCCGCAGGTGGGTGGCCAGTGGTGCCGGATGACTACGACATCTTCATCGACCGAGTCGAGCGCGGCCAGCACGAGTGGGACGCGATCTCAGGTGTCGTCACCGCCATCACCGACATTGACGACCTGGTCGAACACCCGTGGGACGAGCTCGCAGAGCGTCTGGACCGGCTCGCGCTTGGCGTGCCCGGCTCGCTCGAGTCCTCGGAAGTCACCGACGTTGATGTTGATGTCGAAGCCGGCGGGTTCGCGGCACTGGTGGCAGACCTGCGTGAGCGCGGTGCGAGCGGTGCGCAGATTCGCCGCGACCTCGAGTTCGCCTGGTGGGCGGCCGCGTTCGACGCGATTGTTGCCACCGACCCCTCGCTCACCGAGTACGGAGCTATCGGCACCGCGGTCGAGGAGTTCCGCAACCGTGACGCGGAGTTCTCTGCCGCGCGCATTGGCCCGCTGATGCGTGCCGCCGCGGAGCGCCGCCGAAGCGCGATTGCCCGTCACCCGGACATGGCACGCGACCTCTTCGCTGCACTTGTCGAGGGCCGAGATGCCTCGTACCAGGAACTTTGGCGCGACTTTGCGCCGTTGGTGACGGCGCTACGTCCTGTCGTCCTGGCCAAGGCGGAGCAAGTCTCGCACCTTGCGCCGCCGTCGCTGTCGATTGATGTGGCCATCGTGGTCGCCGGTGAATCGCTGGCGCTCGCGGAGTTGGTGCCGACGCTGGCACGCGCCAAGCAGGTCGTGGTGGTGGGCGATGCCCACGCAGCCACTCGCTCGGCTGTTGCCGGCCTGGCGACGCTCCTGCCGCAAGTCACCGTTCACGCCACCGGTCAGCCGCGCGATCCACGCGTCAGCGCTTTGCTCAGCGACGTCGCCTACGGACGTGCGCTCCCGACGCAGCCCGCTGCGGGTGGTCAGGGCCGCCTCGTCGTGAACTCCGTGGAGGCGTCTGGCGATCCGCGCGAGGGTGTGGACGTCGTGGACACCACCGCGGCGGAAGTGCGCGCGGTTGCCGACTATGTCGAGGCGCAGTTCAAGTCTGATGTGCACCGCTCGCGCGTGGTGATCGCTGGTTCGTTGGCGCATGCCGACGTGGTTCGCTCGGAACTGGAGGCCCGGTCCGCGCGGCTCGCAGCGGCGGTTTCGGTCGAGGCGATGGGTGAGGCGGCTGGATTCCGCTGCGACGAAGCGATTCTCACGGTGGGCTTTGCTCCTGATGCCGACGGAGTCGCTCCAAGCCACCTCGGCGCGCTCTCCGAGCCCTGGGGTAGGGAAGCACTCGTCCAGGCGCTGGTCGCCTCCCGCTGCGACGTCACTGTCTTCACTGCACTGACAGATGAGAACCTCGCTGCAGTTGCGGGAGACGAGCACACCACGCCCGGTGTCGACGACCTGCGCGAACTCCTGCGCGCCGCAGAGACCGATCCGGTTACCCCCGAGCGTCCCGAGCCCGCGCCCAGCGATTGGCTTCTCGCTGATGTCGCTCAGCGCCTCCGCCACGAGGGCTACCCGGTCCACGTGCGCTATGGCAAGTCCGCTGACGCCATCCCGATGGTCGTGGGAGGCAAGAAGAACCCGGAGTTTGCGGTCGCGATTGTGACCGATGAGGCATCGACGGCCGGCTCTGTGTCGCTGCGCGACCGGGTGCGTTGGCAGCGTTCTCAGTTGGAGAAGCTCGGCTGGGTCGTGGTGCCCCTGTGGACGCTTGATGTCTTCATGGACCCGGACTCGGCGGCAGCGCAGGTGCGCGCGGCACTGCCGGAGAACGCGCCCGACCCCGTCATCGTGCAGGACAGTTTCGAGTTTGATGTCGCCGAGGTCGACGCGCCGCAGGTGTTCAACTTGGAGGACGAAGCGCCGCTGCGCCCCGAACCCGAGCCCATGACGCTGGGGCTGTCCACGATCATGGTGGAGTCGGCGATCGATGCCGCGTCGGCGCCGAAGTTCTCGGATGAAGAAGGGGCCGATGCTGCGGTTACCTCCGCGCTTGAGCCCGAGGCGCGTGAGACGGAACCGGCCGATGCTGTGGTGATCGAAGATACGGTCGAGCCTGAGCCTGAGCCTGAGCCAGTCCCGTCCCCGCCCGCCAACGAGCTGGTGATCGAGGAGATCGAACTGGACCTGCAGTTCCCCGACCCGGACCAGGAAGCGCCTGAGGCCGCTCCGAGCGCCGGCACACCTGACAGCCCCGACACCCCGGCCCCCGCCGAGCCTGAAGACGTCGATACGGAGGAGTCCGCGCAGGACAAGGACGCGGGCGAACACGAAGACACCCCTGAGGAAGCTTCCGATGACACCGCGTCGACGGCGACGTCAGAGGCGTCGTCGAAAGGCGCAGACCGGCCGCTGATCCCGACGCGTGCTTGGGAAGACGAGGACGCCGGTTGGGGCGATGGCTACTCGGGGTCGCGCGAAGACGACATCCTGAGGGAGAAGCCGCCGCACTGGTAAGCACTGGAGGCGCCGCGAGCGCATCCCAGCGCCACCGCCCAGCGGGTGTGGCTACTTCTTGGAGTCGCTTGAACTCGATGAGGACTTCGCGGCAGCGCGTGAGTCCGTGCGGTAGAAGCCCGAGCCCTTAAACGTCACGCCGACTGTGCCGAAGACACGGCGGAGTTCACCAGAGCAAACAGGGCAGGCGACGAGCGCGTCGTCGTGAATCGACTGCACCTCGTCAAAGCGGTGGTCGCAGGCGCGACAGGCATACGAGTACGTGGGCATGCGCGTATTCTACGCGGGAAGTGAGGTGATGCCTTGCGGCGTGATCACGGCGTTGACCGGGCGGTCGTGCGGCTCGCGAGGAAGCACTGTCCCGTCGGAGTGAAACTCCGAGGTGAATGTCAGCGCCACGACGGGGGCATCGGGCCGTGCGTAAGTCAATGCGCGGTCATACCAACCGCCGCCCTGGCCTAGGCGGGTGCCCACCAGGTCCACGGCCAACGCGGGCACCACCACGACATCGGCCTGCTCCAATGCCTCACTGGGAAGGAAGTTGCCCGAAGGCTCGGGCGGGCGCCCGGGGGCACGCTCAATCAGATCGTCGGCGCCGTTGTATTCGCCCCAGCCGCGCTGCAGGCCATCGCCCAGGCAAGGGATGAGGACGCGGACACCGCGGTCGTGCAGCGCGGAGATGAGGGGCAAGGTTCCGGGCTCGTGGGGTCGCGAGGCGTAGACCGACACGCACTGGGCGTTGTCGACGGACGGTAGTTGCAGCACCTGATCCCGGAGGGCCTCGGCGAGCTCTTCGTTGCGCCTGATGGAGCGGTGGGCGCGTGCCTTACGGACTGATGCCCGAAGGTGCGCCTTGGCATCTTCAGGCGCCTGTGCTCTGGCATGGCTCGACTGCGAGGTCATGCCTTCCATTGTGGCAGTAAATCGTGAACGGATTGTGACACGCGCCTCACATTGTGGACGGTGGTGTGGCTCGCTTGCCTCGCTCACCCAGACCCAGGACAATGCGAACCGTGACCGTCCACAGCCTCGCCGACTATAAGCGTGTTGTGCACGCTGCGCTCGGCCGTAACCCCGTCCTCGATGTTTTGATCGCCGATGCCGTTGGCGGCACGCTTGCCGAGGACGTCGTGGCCATGCGCGACATCCCTGAGATTCCTGTGGCGGCATGCGATGGCTACGCGGTGACCGCGACGGATGTTGCTGGAGGGCCCAGCTTGGTGGTCTCCCACGACGTGTCGTTTGACGACCGTTCTCCCCGCACGCACGTGCCCGGAACGGCGGCGCGCGTTCCTTCTGGTGCACCGCTTCCGCGTGGGGCCGATGCCGTGGTCCCGTCCGATCACACCGACGGGGGTGTGGCGCGGGTCGCGATTACGGGTGAGGTGGTCGCCGGGCAGTACGTGCGGGGCGCGGGATCCGATGTGCGAGCCGGAGAGATGCTTGTGTCCGCCGGGACCCGCTTGGGTGCCCGGCAGGTGGCAGCTGCCGCCGGCCTTGGGCGTCCACGCCTCAAGGTGCACCCGGTGCCGCGGGTCGTCATCGTGGCCGTGGGAGACGAACTGATCGATCCTGGCGCGCGCCGTCCTGGCGGAGGCGTACCGGACGCGGACTCGCACCTCATGGCGGGCTTGGTTCGCGACGCCGGCGCACAGGCCTTCCGTGTGGGCCCGGTCCCCGATGATCCGCTGCGACTGCGTGCGGCGCTCGAGGATCAACTGGTCAGGGCCGATGTTCTGCTCACCACCGGCGGCCTGTCCCAGGGGACACGGGACACAGTTGCTTCCGTGATGCGGCGCTTGGGCGAGTTCGACGTCGCAGACGTTGCCTTGAACCCGGGCAAGCGCCTGGGACTGGGGTCGATTGACATTGGCACGCGCCACATTCCCGTGGTGTCGCTGCCCGGATCGCCCGCCGCAGCTGCGGTGGCGTTCGAGGCCGTCGTCCGGCCTGCACTGCGTGACATGTGCGGTTTCCACCAGCGCGAGCGCGACGCGCTCGTCGCGACGGTGGGGCAGGGCTGGAGCACTCTCGAGGGGTCTGTCAATGCAGTGCCGGTGACTCTGACTCGCACCGATGAGGGCCGAATCGCGGTGCCCCTGGACGACGGTCAGCTGTCCCTGGCGTCTCTGGCACAGGCCGATGCTCTGGCCTGGACCGGCCCAGACACCACCGAGGTGGAACCCGGCATGCGCGTGCACTGCTCGCGGTGGTGACCGATGCGTCTGACCACACTCAAGCGCGGCCCCATCAGTGTGCGGCCGCTGCGCCGGTCAGATGAGAATGC
Source organism: Demequina flava (assembly GCF_000975035.1). Lineage (GTDB taxonomy): Bacteria > Actinomycetota > Actinomycetes > Actinomycetales > Demequinaceae > Demequina > Demequina flava. The sequence continues at coordinate 1,546,437 of NZ_BBRA01000001.1, forward strand.
GTGGCTCGATCTGCGAGCACGCAATAGGTCGTGGCTAAAGCCGTGGGAGGCCACCAACCCGCCAGGGTCCCCGCCCGTGACCGCGAGCTTCGCGTCGGTAGTGCGCCGCGACCGGCGCCAATGGCGTGACGACAGTGGCTATCCGGCGGTGGTCGAGGTCGACAAGAAGTTGGTCGCGCGCGTGACCATTTTTGGAATCCAGTGGGGAGCGGAGCGAGGCGGTTCGATCGGCTACTGGATCGATCGCGACTACGCCGGTCGCGGGATTGTCCCCACTGCTGTGGCCATGTTGTCGACCATGGCGTTTGACCGCGGACTCCATCGGCTCGAGATCGCCGTGCGCCCAGAAAACGCAAAGTCGATCGCGGTAGCGGACAAATTGGGCTTTTCGGACGAAGGTCTCAGGCGCTCGTATCTGTACATCGATGGGGCCTGGCGGGACCACCGAATCTTCGCTCGGACTCAAGGTGCACCGCGCATTGGCCGATATTGGGAGGAACAGAACTGACACGCCGCGCGCCTGCCGCTGTGAACGGCTTGGCGGCCGTACCGTCGTGCCCATGGTGCCACTCGGACTGCTCGCGATCATCGCGCTCGGCCTCGTTGTCGCCTATGTCCTGCCACAACGCATCAAAGAGCGTGGCGACTATGCCCTCGTGCGTACAGAGGACCGCTACAGCGCGCAAATGCGTGTTGTGAAGTCCTCCGCTGAGCGTCTAGAGAAGTTTGCATCGCGGCCGTCGACCGATTCTGGCTCGGTGCCGCTGCTCAAGACCGGTGCCACACGGGCCGAGCGGATTTCGGAGCGCACGGAGACCCAGTCGCGTCCTGTCGGACCGCTCGATCAGGCAGCCGTCTATGCCCAGCGTGAGCGCCTTCGTGTGCGCCGCGACCGTGCCCGCGTTCTCGCTGAGCGTTCGGCGCAGGCCCGCCGCCGCATTGTCGTGTCCGGCGGTGCTCTGGTGATCGCGCTGGTTGCATGGGGTTTTGTTGCTTTCGCAGGAGCCTCGGCCCTTGTGGGCGCCGTCGCCATTGCAGGATTTGTGGGCATCGTCGGTGCCGGAGCGCGCGCAGCCTCTGCGCAGCGCAAGGCTGACGAGCGCCTCATGCTGATTGCCCGTGAAGTGGAAGCTGCTGCAACGGCCACTCAGGCCCTGCGAGTCGTGTCGCGCGAGCGTGCTGCCGGCCACGAGGCCCAGCCCTCCGATGTGGCCACGCAGGCCATCCGCGTCATTACGACCGAAGACTTGGCTCCTCTCGCGGCTCCCGCGCCCGAGCCTAAGGCGGAGTTGGGTGAGCAGGTCGCTCAGGCTCCGTCGGTGGAAGAGTCCGCCGCATGGTCGCCCCGCGAAATGCCCGCGCCGTCCTACACCTTGAAGTCCACCGTGCGTCAGCGTGAGGCGCGTCCCATCTCAACCGAGGACTACGACGCCGCCATGGCGCGTGCCAAGCGTTGGGGACAGCAGCGAGACGAGTCGGCCACGGCAGCAACGTCGTCCACTGGAGCCGCGACCTCAGGTGGAACCGCCGGCACCGTTGCCTCATCCGTGGTGGATGGCGAGCAGCCTGAAGCCGCGACGACGACGGCCGCGCTGGATGCAATCCTCGCTCGCCGCCGACGCGCTGGCTAACTCGCGATCTCGGTGCTGAGCGCCACTCGCGCCATCAAGGCATCGAACACTCGCTCGCGGTCGCACATCATCGCGTAGTCCCGCGCTCGCCGCCGGTGAGAGGCGAGTTGGGTGGCACTCATCCCGAGGATCGCCTCGTCGAGGGCACCAGCGATCGCGCGAGGAGCATCGGTCGGCACCAACATCGCCGTCGACCCGACTGCCTCGGGGATCCCGCCTGTCGCACATGTGATCACGGGCCCGCCTCCGGCCAGCATCTCTTCGACGAGCGCGATCCCGAAGGTCTCCGTGAATTCCGGGCGGGGCTTGGACGGCAACACGTATGCCGAACACGCGGACATCAGGTGCGGCTTTTCCTCATCGCCGACGTCGTCGAGGAAGCGGATGCGCGGTGCCGCCGGGGACGCAGCCGCATACTTGCGTAGCGCCGCCGCGTCAGGGCCGCGCCCCGCGATCACGAGTTCTTGGCTGTGCTGGGACATGGATGCCGCAAAGCCATCGATGAGGTCGTCGACGCCCTTGGCGGTGCCGAGCCGGGACAGGAACAGCACGTAGCCGTCTGCGCTGAGGTCTCGCGCGGACAAGACCCGTGCCGTCTCCTCGGGGTCGAGCTCCAAGTAGGCGGTGGTGTCGATCGCGGGATACGAGATTCCCACGCGCGCCTCGCACTGGGCCGCGAAGGTGGTGCCGTGGCGCGCATCGATGGCCGCGGCCGCCTCGACAATGACCTCCTTGGTGTACTGCGACACCGCCACACAGTGGTCTTGGCTCAGGTAGCTTGCGAGAACGTGGGCCGCCGCGCCAAAGCGATCCTCCTCGACGCACGCGCGCACAACGTCGGTGACGTCTGACCCCACTGCCTCCGCGATGGTCGTGACGTTCACCGGCAACCCCGTGCGGCGTGCCGCGTCCACGGCATCGGCCACGGCGATCGTGTGAGGGGACAGGTAGAGCGAGAGGCACACGGTGGGAACGCCGTCGGTGAACAGTTCAATGAGACGTCCCGTGAGTCCCGCGAGGTAGCGCCCATCGGGGATCTTGTATCCACCCACGGGGTCCGGCCGCTCAACGGTGATCCCAGGGGAGTACGGCATCACCGTGTCGAGGGGTTTCAGAGGTAGTCCGGTCTCCTCGAGGCGGTCCAGCGGCCACGTGACGATGCGCACGTCCGTGAAGCCGCGAGTGAGGGCGACTTCGGCGAGATTGCGTGCCTCGCCGGAGTGACCACAAATGACGGGATCGGCGCGCACCACAATGACGAGGCGGCGGTCAGGGGTAGCCATCATGATTCAACCTCCAGTAGGTGGGTTCCACGACGGGGGCCGATGCTCGGTCCCCCAGTCGCTGGGCTCCGGTCCCAGCGAGAAATGTAGGCGGCCGCCCTCGGCGACCTGGGCGGCGGTGAGCCACGCGCCTTCCAGCGGGCGTCCGTTGAAGCTCGCGCCCTGGACGTACTGCACCGGCCCGCCGTGAGCGGGTTCGGCGAACCCAGACGTGTCGACGCTGAGCATGCCGCCGGCGACCGCGATCGTCGCGTAGTGGAATGACGGCGGGTGCAGCAGGAACAGCGACTGGCCCGCGACAGGGAACAGCCCCAAGGAGGCCCACACGTACCAACTGGACAGTCCGCCGGAGTCATCGTTGCCTGGAAGCCCGCCGCGGCCCGTTCCGAATTGCTGCTGGACGATCGCGTGGACGACTTCCGCAGTCCTGTCAGGCCGCCCCGCGTAGTGATAAGCCCACGGAGCATCCATGTCGGGCTCGTTGTTGAGACCCTCAAACCGCCCCAGTGCGTACCCGGCTGCCATCTCCTCAGCGCCGGGCCTCAACCCCGGCTGAACCACGGCATCGGCCCCAAACCCAAAGAAGTGATCCAGCTGGGCGACGAAGTCCTCGTCTGAGCCGGTGAGCGCAATGCGGCTTTCCATGTCGTGCATGAGGCGGAACGAATAGTTGGCGCGGCTGCCCTCGTAGAACGCGGACTCGACCAGCATCCCGTCCGCACCGAACGCCCGCGGCCACCGCTGCGACAAGTCCTCAAGTTCCGCCGCCAGGTGATCGTCGCCCACGAGCCTCGCCACATGCGCGGTACTCCAGTAGCCGTGAGCGAGATCGAGGGTATGGCTGATGGGATGCGCGACGCCGTGTTGCAGGTAGTCCTCGCCGTAGGTGCGGCGCAGGTCGGCGGTCAGGTGCACGAGCGCCCATTCCCAGTCGATGCCGGCCACACCCAATTGCGCGAGGTCCGCGAGGAAGGTGTGGGCGAGCGCGCTGCCTTGGCGCCCAAACCTGTCCGAACCTCGCGCCATGCGGTAGCCGATGGGGAAGTTGCCCTCTTGTTCGCAGATGGTCAGGAGCGCATTGGCCAGTTCCACTGCCCGCTCAGGAGCCACGGTCGTGAGCAACGGCAGCTGCGTGCGGTAGATGTCCCACATCGTCGAGATGTCGAACGCCCACGGCCCCTTGGAGGGCCAGAACGGGCTCTCATCCTTCGCGAAGGACGGCTTGATAAACGAGTGATACATCGACGTTGCAAACACCTCATGGCGCTCGCGGTTGTCGGTGTCGACGCGGATGGTGCCCAGGATTTCTTTCCACGCCTCCCGCGTCGCCCCAACTCGACGATCGAACGCGGGGCCGGCCGCAGCATCGTCCCTTTCCAGGTTTTTGCGCGCCTGCTCAACTCCCCGCAGGGAGAACCCCATGCGGATCTCGATTTCCTGGCCCTCCTCCGTAGGGCCGGCCCACATGAACCCGAAGGGGCGCAAGGTGGTTGGTCGAATGTGGTCAAAGGCGAGGGAGGAACCGCCGGGCATCAGGCGCCTGTCGTACCAAAGCAGCTGCCGCCAGGTCTCAACGTCGCACTCGATGTGGACGGCGAGCGGGGCGCCCTCGACGACGATCTCGCCTTGGACAACCCCGGGCTCCACCGTTTCAAGGTGCGCTCGTAGCGGGACAGTGGCGCCGTAGGGGATCGCGAGGCCGCCCATCGACATGTCGACAACGACCCGGGCATCGCGGTGCTGGGGGAACGTGTAGCGATGCACCGCACTCTTGGGGCCTACCGTGAGTTCCGCGGTGATTCCCGAGTCGAGTGTGGCGCGGTACCAGCCGGGGGTCGCCTCTTCATCGCTGAGGCGCCACGTGCGGCCGAGCTCATCGAGAGAGTCGAGCATGGGCGTGACGCGCATGTAGTTGTAGTACTTGCGGATCGCGCCCGTGCCGGATTGCTGGAAGTGCGTGAAGCCGGAGGCCACGAGATCGTCATGGATGGTGTCAGGTACGCCTTCGGTGGACAGGTCGTAGCGTCCGTAGCCGGTGGGGTAGCCGCCCGAGTACGCGCACGCACTGACCATCCCGAGCGGGTGCGTGGCTCCGGGGTGCGTGTTGCCGATGAGCGGTTTGGGCGCCCACCATGTGGCGGCCAGGCCCGTGGGCGCGGGCAGGTCTGTCGGCTCCGCGCCAATGAACGGGTCCACGGATTCGAGCATGAGCGCCCCTTTCGGGCGGCAGAGACCTGTCGCCATCTACGTCACTGACGTTAGGCCGCGCCGGTTCCGGCGCCGTTGCCGGAATGCGTCGAATGTGTGAACTCTGCCGTTGCGCTACCTCGGGAAAGCAAAAAGGAGGGCCGATGCCCCGGTTGCCCGGAGCATCGGCCCTCCTGTGAAGAGCGTGAAGACTTAGCCGTTAATGACCTGGTGCTCGTTCTCGGAGCCGGCGGTCGGCAGGTTCTTGCCCAGGACGAATGCCTGGACGATGCCCACGATGCCGAGCAGCAGGATCGTGATGCCGGTCATGATGACCAACGCGAGCGCGCTCCAGGTGGGGACCGCGATGAGGACGATGCCCGCGATGATCGCGATCGCGCCGCGCACATAAGCCATGGTCGATGCGGATGAGCGTCCCGCCTGGGCCAGGGTCGCTACGCCTTCAATGACCCAGCCGATGCCGATGAGGATCACGACCATGACCGTGAGGACCTCGGTGGAGGTCGTGAGGTTCTTCAGCATGACCACGCCGCCCAGCAGCAGGAAGATACCGATGATGATGTTGAGGATGCGTGAGCCGGAGGAGACGTCGCGGCTGAAGATGCCGACGGAGATGCGCACGGCTCCTGTGATCGCGAAGAAGATTCCCGCGAAAACTGCCAGCACACCTAGCGACTTACCCGGCCATACGAGCAGTGCGATACCGATCAGCACGCCGATGATGCCCATCACGCCCATCATGACGCGGGCTGCGTTGACGGCCTTGCGCGTCATGGTTTCCGGGTCGAATCCCAGGTCATCGGGAAAGCGGGGCTGGGTCATGGTTCCTCCTGTGAAGTGAAAGCGTCATGGTCATCGTATCGGTGCCGCGTCGAGTGTCTTGTGAGGCGCTCTAAAGCCCGTTGATCCCGTTTAGCAGGAGCGTGACGCCCGACTACGCGGACAACACCAATGAGGCTGCGTGCACCGTGGCGGGCTTGAGTGCGCGGGTGATGGGCTTGGCGAGCAGAAGGCCGATCGCGAGGAACGGGATCATGGAGACGCTCTCGACGAGGTCGATCCCGAATTGCCTGGGCGCTGTGCCGCCGGGTGAGGCCAGCAGTGTGATGATCGACGCCACGGACGTCACGGCGAAGAACGCTGACATGGTGGCGTGCATGCGGTCGACATCGTCTGGCCGGTAGGCGACGGCCACCGGCGGGCCGGGCAAGGCGGCGATGGGGCTGAGCGCTCCGTCAAGGGCGCCAGCATTCCATGACCGGAGCGTTCGCGACCGATGGCGCGGTGTCTGAGGGCCGATGTTTGGGGCGCGCAGAGTTTTCGTGCGCGCCTAGCGCGGTGGTATTCTCAGGGGTCTTGGGGCTGTGGCGCAGTTGGTAGCGCGTCTCGTTCGCAATGAGAAGGTCAGGGGTTCGATTCCCCTCAGCTCCACCATCTGAAGGCCGTTCCGCGAGGAGCGGCCTTCGTGCTTTTTGAGGTGCGCCATCGCGCTTATGTGCGCAGAGCGGCCCGGATGGCGTCAAGCGCCTCGTCGTCGCTGAGACCGAGCTTGCGGACCTGGTGAACGTAGCTCAGAGCAGCCGCCTGAGCCGCCTTCTCTCGAGGATCACCGTGCGGAGACACAATTGTTCCGTTGCGGCCACGAGTCTCGACCACGCCCTGAGACTCGAGTTCGCGGTACGCCCGTGCAACTGTGTTCGCGGCGACGCCTAGATCCTGAGCAAGCGCGCGAACCGGTGGCAACCGAGTGCCCGGCGTCAGCGTTCCTGATGCCACAGCATCACGAACCTGAACGCGGATCTGCTCGTATGGCGGAATCGTTGACTCCGCGTCGACTGTCACGACCATCCTGCGAGAATACTGCGCGTGGGTCGGGTAACTCGGCCGGGCCTTGCGCTGCTGTTGGAGGCGTGCGTCACTTCCCGTGGTACTTCTCAGTCAAACACTTCCCGGTCAGGTCCTCTTCGTGCCACTCGATATTCGTGGTCTTGCGCAGACCGTGGCAGCCCATCTCTATCTCTGTCTTGCCCACGTAGAAGTCGTGCTTGTCCAAGCCAAACGAACACGACGAGGTCCACGCTGTGGTGCAGGACGGATCTGGAGTTGCCAGCACCTTGTCAGACATCTTTCGTGGCACGCCCCAGCCCCAACTGGTCTCAATCTTGCTGAGCGCCTTGTCTGTGGGCCACGCCAAGTACACCTTAAGGTCGCCCGTCCAGTAGATCGCGTCTCGGTGAGGGTTGTAGTTGCTGGTGCAGTCGGCGCGGGGCCACCACCCCCCGGCGATGCAGCTCCACGTTGTGGTCACCTTGGGGAGGATCACTGAGTACGTGTAGAGGTCAGCCTCGCGCTGGAGCGATGACCGGTACGTGGTGGCCTTGGCGATAGGCATCTCCCAGAACTGGGAGGTGATGTTGTGCGAGGCGGCCATCATGACGGAGTAGTGCTGAAGTTTGTATGACAGCGCCGCGTCGTGGGCAGTCGAGGCTTGCACGAAGGTGTTAGCGAGATCCTTTGCCACGTCGACGGCGGCGGTGTCATACGTGGTGTCGTCGACCTCGTGCTTCATGAACGACGACACGACGCCCGTCGCGGACCGGGCGCCGCTAAGATAACCAGCGCGTTCGAGGCCCTGGACCGTGGCTGTGACAGTTTGAAGCCCTTCTTCTGCGAACTTCTCTACGGCGAGTGTCACGGCCCCGTTTCCTAGGGTCGCGACTGTGAGGGCACCCTCGATAACTCCGTCAATGAGGTCGACAGTGTCATTGTGAGCCTGGTACGTGGCGCGTTCGGTGTTTCTGATCTCCTGAATGACTGCCTGGCCGAGCCCGGCGCTGGTGGAAAAGGCCGTCAGCATTTCGTTCTTGATGAGAGTCTCGTAGTCGGTGAGCGCTTGGGCGGCGTTGAACTCTTCGATCAATGCATGGCGGACGTCGTCAAACACCTCTTCGCCGCTGCCGGCAGCCGCCGGGACATCCCGGAAACGGAGGTTTTGCAGTGCCGTGATGTCGTGGTTGTGGAGGTGAGTATCGACAAAGCGGTTGCGGAGGTCGGTGGTGCCATGCTGGCTCACGTGAAGCGAGATTGCCTCGTAAGCGACCTGCTCCGCGGGTGACCAGGCGGGGGCGGCTGCGTGCGCGGAGACGTACTTAGTGCCGTCGTGCTCGAGGATGCGCACCCCAGTCTCATGCATTGTGATCATCAGGTCGTTACCGGTGTCTGCGGCCCAGGTCCGGCTCAGTGGCCAAGCAGAGCCTCTGAAGTTGGTACCCACACCAGTGTCGGTGAGTGTCGACGGAACGGCGTCTCGGGCGAGATCGAGGTGGGCGATCGTGGTGGACAGTTCGTCGCGAAAAGTGGCTGCGATCAGTGAGACCACTCCGTTGCCGTTCAGGTCGGCGAACCTAATGTGCCCGGGTTGAACAGCGATGGGTGTTGTCGTGACCCAGTGCCGCTCATTCCCGGTGGGCGACGATGCGGCTGTTTGGATGACAGCGAATGCCGAGCCGAGCCGTGGGCCTTCGTGAAGGTGAACGACGTACTCGTCGATGCCGTCTCCATTGAGGTCGCGGGCGTAGGTGGCGTTGACCAGGCCGCGCGCGACAGTGGTGGCGGGAATCGACCCGACCGACGTCAGGCCATGCTCTCGCCAGGTTTCTCCACTTTCGAGTTCAAAGGACACAAGCCTGTCGTAGGCGGATGCGACCAGGCGATCCATTCCGCTCACGTGCGACACGGCGAACGTGCCGTGAATACCGCCGGTGGGCGGGGTCGTAAAGTTGTGCTTTGACACCGCGTGGCTCTTGCTCCACTGGACGCGCGTGCTGTGCTCGCCGTCGAGCACGAGGTACTCATCCGTTCCATCGCCGTCAAAGTCGCCGGCGTACATGGTGCCGGACTGGTGATAGGCAGCGGTGTCGACCGCGTGAATCTTCATGGTCTGCGATGCCGGATCCCAGTCGATGAGCTTGATCGTTCCCGGGGCTTTGGGGCTGCGCCCCGCGAGTTCGTCGCGCCCATCGCCGTCGAAGTCGCCTACCCGTAGAGATCCAATGCCGTCGGTAGTGCGCCCAGTAATCCAGCCCTGCGTCGTCACGTCTCCGACGGATGTTTCCTCGCCAAACAGTCCAAAGAAGGCGTGCATGTCGAACGGTGTGAACTGGCCACACTCGGCGCCGTCCTCGGTGCATTGGTCGGACATCGGACGGTAGCTCCAGATCTCGCTGTACGCGGCACCGACGCCAAAGATCTCGGGCCACCCGTCACCGTCGAAGTCCACCAGTTGGATCTGGCCGGATACGTCTGGGGCGTCCTCTGAGTATGGGTAACCGGCGTCCTCGCCCCACGCGGGTAGTGAGGTATGGCCGCAACCTGGGTCGCTCACGACGCAATTGAGGAGCTCGTCGGCATCCGGGGCGAGTCGACTGTAGGTGCCATTGGCGATCTCCTCATTCTTGAAGATCAGGCTGTCGGCAGCGTTGGAACCGGACCCAAGGGTCATGGTGGGGGTGTCGGTCGCTGGGAGTACGGTGACGGTAGCCTCCGGTGCGGCATCCTCGCCGCTCGGCTCGTCGTGCTTCGCTGGCAGGGTTGTGTCTGACGGCTGTTGTGCGCCTTGGGCTTCTGGGGCAGTGGCGCTTTCCGGGGAGAGGGTGCCCGCCGGGAGCTCTCGCACTTCCTGGATTCCCCGGCCAGGGAGGGCGGCGGCGACATCGAGCCCGTCGTACAGCGCGGCGATGATGGCAGATGCGACAGTACTCGCTGGGGCGCTGCCGTCACGAGAGTCGGAGTTCGCTGTGACGACGATCGTGGTGTCCGTCTCGGGGTCCGTTGCGAGGAAGGTACTGAATCCTGCGACCGTGCCGCTGTGGCCAATCAACGGCCCGTACGTTGCGAGTGCGAGACCGTAGTGCGTGTTGGGCATTGACCGAGCGACGTCCTCGGCACCATCGAGGCGCGCTGCTGCGACGTCCGGGCTCAGAAGCGAGCCGTCCGCGAGCGCCTGCGACAGCGTGGCGAGGTCCGCGGTCGTCGACACCAATGATCCGCTGCCCCACCATGCGGACGCGCTCAGTTCGCTCCAGTCCGTGACGCCGTCGCTGCCGAGCGCCGCCGGGTGAGGCTGAGGTAGGGCGTACTCGTCGGCAGCGGGCTGGACAGTGTTCTGTAGCCCCAATGGCTCGGCGATCCGCTCCGCGACGAGGTCGGTGAGGCTCTCTCCGGAAGCGTCCTCAGCGATCAGAGCGAGGAGTAGAGCGTTTGTGGCTGAGTAATCGAAGAGCGCGGTGGTATCTGCGGGCAGTTCTAGGGCCGATGCGGCGAGGGCTACGGGATCGCGTGTTTCCGTGGGCTGTGCCGCGAGGTCGGAGGTGAAGGTCGGGGAGTCCGTGTAGTCGCCCAGGCCTGTGCGCATCCGCAGGAGATCCTCAACGGTGAGGTCTCCGAGTGCGTTGGCGTCAAGGGACGTCAGCAGATCGTCGACTCGCGTGTCGAGTGTCAAAGCGTTCTCGTCGATCAGTTGCAAGACGATCGTGCCGACAACGGCTGCCGTGGGGGCGCCGGCGCGGACGTGATCCGCTGCAGTAAGGGGCGCGCCGTCATCGGGGGAGCGGGAGCCGGCCGTTGCGGTCCACGACTCGCCGTCGCGTTCCACCGTGGCGAGGACGCCGACGCCGTTCACTGTGTTGACCGCCGCATCAAGCGCGTCCTGGACCTCGGTGTCAGTCACGGATGACGCTACGGCGATGTTGTCAGGGGCGTCCGCGGCGCTAGTCGACTCGTCCACGCTTGGCGCGCTGATGCACCCGGCGAGCAGGAGTGCGATGGCCGCAGTGGCCGTGGCGAGTGGCCTCCGGTGCGAGCTCCGTGTCGGGCTCTGGGCACTCAGATGCTTCTTGGCGGGCCGGCTCATCTGCAACTCCTCGTTGTCGAAAGATGCGCGAATTTCGCCGATGCAAGGGCTCAGCGAGTCAACTGTCGTCGAGAATAGCATAAGTGGATGAATCTTCTCGGTTAGTGAAGAAGGGGCTCGATGCCAGGGGCTTCAGGGCGCTCCGGTACTCAGAAAACGGGTCCACAATGGTGTTCAACGCCGGTGAACTGGACGCGGTGGTGCGCCCTTCGGTGCCTCGGAGGGGCGCGCCTACTGACCTTCGTCGAGTCGTCCGGAAGACGGGGACTCGACAGCAAGCGCCTGGAGCCGTGTCATGTCCTCGATCGCGACGTCTCCTAGATCGCCCCACAGCTGGGCTTCGGCCCTGAGGCCCGCAACCGCGATTCGCAACTGACGCGCGCTCATCGCAGTCCGCACAGGTTCGGGTAGGACGGTCAAGACGCCCAACTGGCTCATGAGCGACACGAGATCGACGCTGGTGACGTCCAGCCGTAGCGTGCCTTCGTCTTGGGCGCGTGCAACGTGTGCATTCAGCAGTGGCTCAAGCTCGGCGCCGGCGGTATTGGAGGGGTCAATGCGGGCCATGCGACGCGCTGCGGCCGGGAAAATCGGGTGAGCATTGTTGGTTGCAACCGCCCGTTCCAGGTAGCCCACGACGCCACTCCAGCCATCGGGGGCGTCTTCGAGTTGATCGAAGATCGCGATGAACGCGTCGTGTGCGCGCACGTGAATTGCGCGCACGACGTCGTCGTGCGACGGAAAGCGTCTGTATGTCGTTGCGACTCCCAGATCGGCCTCGTGAGCGAGCTCATTCAACGAGAATTCGAGGCCGCTGACCTCAAACAGACGCTCGGCGGCGTCGAGCAATTGATGGCGGCTTCGCGCAATTTCGGGCCGCGGTGCTCTGGTCGACGACATGATGGTTGAGCCTAACCCTGCCCGGGAGAGGCGTCGTCCGCGCGCTCCCACGTTCCGAGGGCGTGCGTGTCGAAGGTGTCTAGGCGAACGGACGTTACTGTCCCTGAGGAATTGACGGCAAAGGTCGCACTTGCCAGTGACCCGTCGGGAGCGTTCTCGTTGCGAGGCGCATAGGCGAAGGTGACGCCGTCCCATGGCAGCAACGTGGACTCCGTGACTGCATCTGGTCCCAGCGCGACGATGTACTCGTCGGACCGCCGAGACACGATGAGGTCGCCGTAGTAGGGGTTCGTGTACCGACCTGTGAGGTCCGCCGTAGGTGGCGGGTCTGCATCAGGGGGCCGAACTTGGCCCACGAGGTCGCCCACCGCCTCAGTGAGCTCCGCCGTGGCTTCGCGCATCGTTGGCACCCAGTCACGCGTCACGTCTCCGAACTGAAGGATGTCCACGAACGCCGAGTTAATGGCCTCCGGCACGCCTATGGGGGCACCGTTGGTGAGGGTCACAATGGCAACGTCGAGCGAGGGAACGAACTGCACGTTGGTGGCGGCTCCTAGTTCGAACCCACCGGAATGCGATAGGAGTGTCCGGCCGCTTGGGAGGGTGTCGACGTTGAAGCCGTACCCGTACAGGGGAGTTCTCCACAGCGGCGGTGCAGGCGACCGCACGACATGTCCCGACATGGCGGTTGTCACGGAACTGTTCCTGTCGTCGTCGCTGCCGCCAGCAGCTGATTCGAGAATCATGCCCATCCATGTGGCAATGTCGGCCACCGTCGAGGACACGCCTCCGGCTGGCGACTGGGAGGTGGGGTCACGCTCAGATCCCGTGACGAACTCACCTTCAACGATGCTGTGGAGCATTGCACGGTTGTCGTGCTCCATGAAGTCGCTGTAGACGCTCGATGAACCCGTCATATCGAGCGGGGCAAACACGAGGTCGTTCATGACGTCCTCCCACGCCTGGTCGCGCGCCGCAGCAACGGCTTGGGCCCCAAGAGTGAGTCCGTAGTTCGAATACCGGTAGCCCGTGCGGAGCCCCTCGAGCGGGTGAGCGGCCAGTCGCGTGAAGATTTCCTGGGCTTCGTACCCAATGTCCTCCAGATCGTCGCCAAGGCCGGTCGGGATTCCGGTCTGGTGGCTAAAGGCGTCCGCTATCGTGGCGCGCTCGGTCGTGAAGGGGTCTGACAGCGAGAAGGTCGGCAGAAGGTCCGCGATGCGGCTGTCCCACGACAGGCGCGGATCCTCGTCAATGGCCAGAGCCACGGCGGTTGCCGACAGGGGCTTCGACATCGATGCGACCTGAAAGACGGTATCCGGGGTCACGGGTTGGCCCGTGGTGACGTCGCGGACCCCGAAGCCCTCGCTGAATACCGTCCTATCGTCGTGCACGACGGCGACGGCTGCGCCCGGGACTCCCGTCCCCTCGAGCGCATTTGTCACGAGCCCGGGTAGATGGGACAAGGCGGAGTCCAGCATGACGTCGGCCGGCTCGGGCTGCGCTACGACGTCTCCGGGCGGCGCCTCAGCGTGGTCGATCTGGACGGGTGTCGACGGGGCGGAGGTGCAGCCCGCGATTGCCAGGGCAACGGTGACGCCCGCGATGCCAGCTTTGAGCAGGGAGCGAGACTGCGGTTGCGTCGACACATGCCCATCCTGGGTCTTCGTAGCGGGTGCGCGACGCGTCGAGGTGGCCATGGCGTACCTCCAAGTGATGTGGATAAAATCTACCAGAATAGGTCGGCTCTCAGGGATTGTCCGTTTGCTCCGCCCCAGGCCGTTCCCAGGTGTGATGATGAGGTCATGAGACGCGACGTGCAGTGTGCCCTGACGCTTGAAGCGGCCGGAGAGGCCGAGGTGGTTCTAGCCGTCTCCGTCGCTGGCGGCTACGACGTGGACGAACAGCTCCGCGTGACGCACGACGGCTACAACGTCGACGTCGAGGAACTCATCGACGCCCACGGAACCCGCCTGCACACTTTCTCCGCGCAGGAGGGGACTATCGAGGTGACCTATCGCGCTCGGGTGAACGGCACGCCTGAGCCCGCCACAGCATCGGCCCTTGATGCCGTGCGATACCTGCGACCTAGCCGCTATTGCGAATCGGACACGCTGCATCCGGTCGCGGTGGCAGAGGGCGGTGGCCGTGAGGGACACGATCTGGTCCGCCACATTGCGTCGTGGGTGGGCACCCAGTTGGCGTACGTGTCGGGCTCGTCGCGACCAACGGACGGCGCCGTTGCGACGATGCTTGCGCGCCAAGGCGTGTGCCGAGACTTTGCGCACCTGGTGGTTGCGTTGTTGCGGTCCCTCGATGTTCCAGCGCGTGTGGCCGCGGTCTACGCGCCTGGTCTTGACCCGATGGACTTCCATGCCGTGGCGGAAGCGCTCATCGACGGCCAGTGGTGGGTCGTGGATGCGACCACACTCGCGCCGCGCCAGTCATTGGTGAGGATTGCCACCGGGCGCGACGCGGCGGACACGGCCTTCCTCACCACCATCGGCGAGCCGGTCGATCTTGTGTCGATGGAGGTTGGCGCCGTCGTCGACGAGCTTCCGCGGGACACGGAGGATGCGCGCGTCCTGCTGCGCTGAGTCCGTGGTGACCGCTCCGGGCCATTCCTGACAGAATGCTAGGAGTCTGCCGCACCGGGAACTCTTTGCGTTCCCCATCGGTTGTTCGACTATGACCGAAGCCGGCCATGCGCGCCGGCCCACACCCACCCTCGTGTGAGGGAACACAAGGAGTCATCCTTTGAGGACCACTCGTAAGACTGCCGCCGTGGCCATTGCAGCGATTGCTGCGCTGGGTCTCACGGCCTGCTCATCTGACGCCGACGGCGACGCGGAAGCAACCGTGGAGCCCACGAGCTCGACCTCCGCGAGTGTCGACACTGTCGCGGAGCCCACGGAAGCTGACATCGCTGCACTCGAGTCCATCACGTGGACCGAGGGCGAGGACGGCATCCCCGTGCTCGAGTTCGAGACTCCGCTTGAGGTGTCGACGACGCTCAGCCGCGTTGAGACCGAGGGCGACGGCGAAACGCTTGAAGACGGCATGTACGTCAACCTCAACTACATCGGCTACGACGGTGAGACCGGCGAGGTCGCCTACGACACGTACTCCGTTGGTGGCGCTCAGTCCTATCAGCTGTCGGAGACCACCGTGGCCCCGTCGCTGTATGACGCGCTGATCGGGCAGGCCGTTGGCTCGCAGATCATCTTGGGCGAGTCCTTCGAGACGACGGACGAAGAGACCGGCGAGGCCGTCGAACTGTCGTCCTTCACCGCGCTCACTGTGGAGTCCATCACGACTCCGCTGGAGCAGGCCGAGGGCGAAGCCGTTGACCCCGTCGATGGGCTGCCCGTCGTGACCCTTGACGACTCTGGCGTTCCCAGCATCGAGATCCCCGACGCCGATGCTCCCACCGAACTTGTCGCACAGCCCCTCATCGAGGGCGAAGGCGAGACGGTGACAACCGAGAACACATTGATCGTGAACTACACCGGTTGGCTGTGGGAAGACGGCACCGAGTTCGACTCATCGTGGACCCGCGGCGAGCCCGCGCAGTTCGCACTCACTGGTGTGATCTCCGGCTGGACCGAGGGTCTTGCTGGTCAGACCGTGGGTAGCCAGGTCCTTCTGGTTGTGCCGCCCGAGATGGGCTACGGCTCAGAGGGCACGGACACCATCCCCGCTGACTCGACGCTCGTGTTCGTCGTGGACATCCTCGCGGCGCTGTAACGCTCCGCGCTTCACGCGCAACGGCCCCGGTCGCCACCTTCACGGGTGGTGACCGGGGCCGTTGTGCTTGAGTCTCGCGGTATGGGTCTCAGTAGGACACGGCAGCCATATCCGCGCGCAGATGTGACGCCAGGTGCCTACTGGGAGGAGGAAGGCGAGGTTGAGTCGGGTGCGTTGGAACCGTCCGGGTCGGCGTCCTTCGCGGCGTCCTTGCGGGCAGCGACCGATTCGAGCTCGGCGACGACGTCGTACGTGCGACCGGTGTTCTTCGCAATCGACGTGATGAGCGCCGCGACCGGCAGCGCCATGAAGGCACCCATGGGCCCGGCGATCGCGCCACCGGCCATCGCGCCACCGAAGGCGACCGCACCGTTGAGCTCCATCGTCTTGGAGGACAGACGCGGGTTGAGAATGTAGTTCTCGATCTGCTGGTAGACGATCACGTAGGCGACCAGGATCAGGGTGGGTACGAAGCCCTCGACCGCCAGCATGACGAGCGACGGCACGATTGCGCCAAGGTAGGTACCGATGAACGGGATGAACTCGGATACGAATCCCATAAACAGCGCCATCGGGAGCGCGTACACCAGCGGCATCCCGACCAAGATCATCGTGAAGAACGCGCCGGTGCCGCAGATCATCATCAGCAGCAGGCGCGAGTAGAAGTAGCCGCCGGTCTGCTCGATTGAGGTGCGGGCGACCCAGCTGACGACCTGCTGACGCTCCGGGGGCATGCGGCGCATGATGGTGCGCAGCAGGCGGGGGAAGTCCGCAGCGAAGTAGAATGTGAACGTGAGGATCGTGAAGACGTCGAAGACGAGTCCAAGGCCGGAACTGACGATGCCGAGGACGTTGTCGCCCCACGTCTGAACGGCCTTGAGGAGCGGCGCCGTGGCCTCTTCAGCGGCTTCCTGGTCGACAACGTCGCCGCCAAAGTAGTCATACGCCCACGAGTTGAGGTTGGCGACCCACTCATTAAAGTGCGCACCCACGGCGGAGGCGAACTGCACGATCGCGGGGATCAGGAACGCCACCATCAAGATCACGGCGACCATCGCAGCCAGGAAGATGATGCCGACGGCGGCTCCGCGCGGCATCTTGAACCGACGCGTCAGGTATTCGACTCCCGGGATGATCGCCAGTGCGAAGAACAGGGAGATGACCAGCACGCCCATGAGGTGGCGCAGCTCGAGGAAGATCGAGGCTGCCATGACCGCGACGGCCACCACCACGATGAACTTCCAGGAACTGGTCCACACAAAGCGGTTCGCCCACGACGGCGGCGAGCCCGGCCGGTGCTCGTCCTTCACGGTTTGAGCGGCTTGGGCGACCTCGGTGGGCACCTGGGGTGTCGGTGAATTGTCGGCGTGCATGGCCCCATCGTGCCAGGAGAGGGCCGCTGCCGGAATACCTCGGGCACCAGCCCTCTCCTGGGGGAGGGGTCAGATGGGCAAATCAGGCCGCGTGGATGCGTCCCACAGTTGGTTCGGCGAACGATGCCTCGGTCGAGGTCGCGATCATGCCAAACAGGTCGCGTGGGTCATCGGGAGAGGCGACCAGATCAATCTGGCCTGCATACGCAGTGCCTTCCACGGCATCGGCCACGTGCGCCAAGGCCGTCAGGTCCTCGAGTGCGAAGCCCACGGAATCGAACACCGTGATCTCGGCACTGTTGCGGCGACCAGGGGCCTCACCGGTGATGACACGCCACATCTCGGTGACTGGGAAGTTGGCGGGCACGTGCTGGATCTCGCCCTCGATGCGGGTCTGCGGCTCGTACTCGACGAAGACGCTCGCCCGGTCAAGGATGGCCGTGTCGAGCTCGGTCTTTCCTGGGCAGTCTCCACCGATTGCGTTGAGGTGCATGCCTGGCTTGACCCAAGCATCGGCCACAATCTGAGCCAGCGCCTTGTCGGCGGTCGCCGTGGTGATGACGTCTGCACCGCGGCACGCGTCCTCGGCGCTCGTGGCGCGGTAGATCGTGAAGCCCTGGGGCACCAGGTTGCGCTCGATCTTGTCCATCGCTGCGGGGTCGGTGTCCCAGATGCGCAGTGAGGAGATGCCGAGCGCAGAGCGCATGCCCATGGCCTGGAACTCGCTCTGCGAGCCGTTGCCGATGAGCGCCATGACCTGAGAGTCGGGGCGCGCGAGGCGTTTGGCAACCATCGCGGAGGTCGCAGCGGTGCGCAACGCAGTCAGCAGCGTCATTTCTGCGATCAAGAGCGGGTAGCCGGTGTGAACGTCGGCGTAGGCGCCAAACGCGGTGACCGTCTGCAGGCCGCGCGCCGGGTTGGCGGGGTGACCGTTGACGTATTTGAAGCCGTAGCGATCAGCATCGGCAATCGGCATGAGTTCAATCACGCCGATGGGGGAGTGCGCGGCGATTCGTTCGACCTTGTCGAACTGGGGCCAGCGCGCATAGTCCGCCTCGAGGCGGGCCGCTATGTCGGCAATGATGCGCTCGGCTCCGGTGTCGCGGATCCAGGCGGTCATTCGGGGAACGTCGACAAGCATGACCATGGTGTTGCTCCTTCTCGTGTCGGTGGGTCACCTCCTTATTCAAGGGTGGCAGGGATCTGGAGCATTTACCTGGCCTTTGGCGCGTGAATCATGCGAGTATTAGCAGGATCACGCTGGAAACGAGCGCACTGCGCAAGTAGGATGCACGCATGGACGCATTGGACCGCAAGTTGATTGATCTACTACGTGACGATGGGCGCGCACCGTACGCGGACCTGGGGGAACGCATTGGGCTGTCCGCCTCAGCGGTCAAGCGCCGGGTGGACCGGATGGTCGCGGACGGCGTCATCCGGGGCTTCACAGTGATGACTGACCCGGAGGCCGTGGGGCATTCCACGGAGGCGTACATCGAGTTGTTCTGCCGCGGCATCGTGGGTCCCAACGAGCTCACCAAGATCCTCGAGGACATCCCAGAAGTGATCGAGGCGACCACAGTGACGGGTCAGGCCGATGCCCTGGTCACCTTGCGGGCGAAAGATACTCAGGACCTGGAGCGTGCCCTTGAACGCGTGCGCTCGCCTGGTCAGGTGGACTCGACACGGTCCGCCATTGTGTTGTCGAGGCTGATCGAGCGCCGCGCGCACTAAGGCCCAAGCTTCGGCGTCACTTTTGGGGGTGGCGCGCGGGCTGGACCGCGCGCTGCTAGCGGTGAGTGGGCGGTGTGTAGTTGCAGGTGTCGCCGGAGCAGCGCTGTGGTTTATGACGTGAGAAGCGCTGCGACAGCGCACATCCCACGCACACGCCGAATGCGGCCTCCACATGCAGGAGCGTGAGGCAGGCGGCACAAATCGCTTGAGCAATCGCCGCAGGGAGTCCCAGCCACCCCAGTGCGAGGCAACCGGCCATGCCCATGCCGAGCCCAATGGACCACGCAAGTTGCTTGGGGTGGGCGTCGACCCACTCTGGACGTTGGCGCCGGGTGAGGAGCGATCCAAGCCACAGGGAGGGTGTGTAGCTGGTGCCCACAAACAGGCGGAGCATCATCTCGGAGGCGAAGAGGATGCCGAATAGTCGCATGAACTGCAGGTCGCCCGTAATGGCGCCGTAGAACCAGGCGGGGAACCCCAGCAGAAAGAGAATCCCGGCAGATGCGCGCACCGCGCGCTCGTTAATGACAGGGGTGTCGATTCCGGCGACGAATGTGCCGATGACGGGGCGCGAGTTGGCGTCTGACATGGAAGAATAATACCCTGGGGGGTATCCAAGGGGCGACGAGACAGCGTCGCCCGCGATTCGAGAAGGAGTAAGAATATGTGTGCACGAGTGACGTGTGGTGTGTGTGGAAAGGCGACGTGGGCGGGATGTGGTCAGCACATTGACGAAGCACTCGCAGGTGTGCCGACCGACCAACGATGCGACGGTAGCCACTGATGCGTACGCGCAGTCTGAAGGTGCTCGGGGCTGGTGTGGGGGCCGCAGTTCTCGTCGCCCTTGGCGGCTGCTCGCCCTCACCTGAGCCGGTCGATGTCACGAAGGACGCCGTGATCGTCGATGTCCGTACGCCCGCAGAGTTCGCGGCGGGTCACCTCGAGGGAGCCGTCAACCTCAATCTTGAATCACCCGATTTTGAGCACCAGGTGGCCGCGCTTGATGGCACGGAAGAGTACATCGTGTACTGCCAATCGGGGAACCGGTCGAGTCAAGCATTCTCTGTCATGGAGGCGCAGGGCCTCGAAGTCATGGACGCTGGCGGAATAGCCCAGGCCGAGGAGTCCACCGGTCTTGACGTTGTGAACTAGACCCAGCTTGGCAGCCACATGTGCATCTGCCAGTACTCGAATGGAATGGGTTCACCGGTCCACACCGGGTAGAAGAATCCCGCCAAGATGAGCACCAGGCCTATATACACGGCACAGATGATCGCGCCTGGCTTCCACCACTTGCCCCTGCGGTGGTCGGGTTGCGCCAGACGTTTCATGGCCCACACGACCATCAGCACCAGGAAGGGCGCCATCGTGACCGTATAGAAGGTGAAGATGGTGCGGTGCGCGAACGGTAGCCACGGCAGCCATGCGGCCAGGTAGCCGGTGGTGACGGTCAGCGCGAGCATGTCGCGATGGCGGAAGATGCGCCACAGGGCGTAGAGCAGCACCGCGGCTCCAACCCACCAGATGAGCGGGTGGCCGATTCCGTGGATGGCGGAGATGCAGCGCTCCGCTCCGCAGTCCACGTCGGTGACGTCCTCGAAGTAGAACGCGGTAGGACGGATCTGTAGCGGCCATCCCCACGGGTTCGACTCGTAGTTGTGGGGGGAGTCCAGGCCGCGATGGAACTCGAGCATTTGCTCGTGATAGTGGACCAGCGAGTTGAGCGAATCCGGCAGCCACGTGAGTCCTTCGCCGGGATTGTTCTCAGCCCAGTGGCGTCCCCACGAGTTCTCGGACCGGAACCACGGAATCCACGAGGCGAGATACACCAGCGGCACGACGATGATGGTCGCGAAAAACGCCGGGATGGCACGCACGAAGCCGCCAGCAAACCAGTTTTCCCAGCCGCACTTTTTGCGGTCGTACCAGTCCCAAATAACGGACAGCACCAGGAAGGCCGCCGCGAAGTACAGGCCGTTCCACTTCACCGAGACGGACAGCCCGAACGTGGCGATGGCAGCCAGACGCCACCAGCGAATACCAAGATTGGGGCCTTGTCCGGGTATCAGCGAACCTGGGCCGAGGCCCAGCCGTTCTCGGTCGAACGCGGCTGCGGCAAGCAGGCGTCGGTGTGCAGACGTGCGGTCGATGACCAGGAGCCCCATGGCCGCGACGATGAAGAACGTGAGGAAGATGTCCAGCAGTGCGGTGCGGGACAGCACGACGTGTTCGCCCTCGACAGCCAGGAATAGGCCTGCGACACCACCCCACAGCGTGGACCGCAGGAGGTGGCGCGCGATGAACGCGATCATGATTACTGTGGCGACGCCCACCACGGCGGCCATGAAGCGCCAGCCGTAGGGCGTGGGGCCAAACATTTGGATGCCCCAGCCGATCATCAGCTTGCCGAGGTTGGGGTGGACCACGTAGTCGGCCTCGGCGCTCAGCTGCGACAGATCGCCATTGGCGAAGTCCTGGTTTTCGCCACCCCATTCACCCTCGTAGCCCATGGTGACCAGGGAGTATGCGCCACGGGCATAGAAGACCTCATCAAAGACGAGTGCCTGGGGGTAGCCGAGCGAACCAAAGCGCATGATCGCGGCGACAACGCCCACGATTGATGCCATGAGGGCCACGCGCCATCGCCACACGAATTCGATCACAAGGGGAGCCTAGTGGGTGGCGATCACAGGGTCACAGAGGCGCTGTGCCACGCTGGTGGCATGACCGGACGCCTCACCCTCGCTGCGACCCCCATTGGGAACGTGGGCGACGCTTCCGCGCGTCTGCGTGAGGCACTCGAGCAAGCCGACTTGATTGCGGCCGAGGACACCCGCCGCGTGAAGGACCTGGCTCGGCGCCTGGACCTCACCATCACGGCGGAAACAATCGCGGTCCACGACCACAATGAGCGCGACCGTGCCGCGGATCTGGTTGACCGTGCCGCAGGGGGTTCGTGGGTGGTGCTGGTGTCCGATGCTGGGATGCCCACCGTGTCCGACCCCGGCTTTCGCGTGGTCGAGGCCGCCACAGCTGCGGGCGTGGAGGTTGACGTTCTGCCGGGCCCGTCCGCGGTGCTGACGGCGCTCGCATTGTCCGGCCTGCCCACCGATCGGTTCTGCTTTGAGGGGTTCCTGCCGCGTAAAGAAGGGGAGAAGGCCAGTGCGCTCGCGGCCCTCACCGCCGAACCGCGCACCATGGTGTTCTTCGAGGCGCCGCACCGTCTTGCCGCGACGCTGACTGCCATGGCGCAGGCGTGGGGTGGCAATCGCGCGGCGGCCGTGTCGCGGGAACTGACGAAGACCTATGAGCAGACCAAGCGCGGGGGACTTGCGGACTTGGCGCAGTGGGCCACCGACGAGTCGCCGCGCGGGGAGATCGTCATCACCGTTGCCGGACGCCCTGCCGAGGCGCCCACGCTCGAGACGCTCGTCGCCGAGGTTCTCAGCCGCGTCGAGTCGGGCGAGCGCGCCAAGGACGCCGTCGCCGATCTCGCGACAACCAGCGGCGTGCCGCGCCGTGAACTGTATTCGGCGGTTCTTGCCGCGCGAGGTGGAACGGGCAAATGAGGCGTCGCGGGCCCGCCCATGCCGCCCAGCCGTTGCGCCGGTCCCCATGGACCAGCGCATTCGCGGGGGTGTTGGGCATCAGCACGGTACTCGGCGCACTGGCCTTCAACCCGGCCCTCGCCGCGAGCCCTGTCGCCACCCTCGCCCCGGCCGCCGCCCTCGGCGCAACGGGCAAGACACCAGGTGACGACAGCATCGGCCCTATTGAAGCCCCCGATGCGACCTACGAGGCCGGGCCTGCTCCCGAGGTCAGCTACGACCCCTGGAGTCAGCACTCGATCGACGACCCCACCTCGATCTGGGTGGTCGTGAACAAGGCGCGCCCACTCGACCCCATCGACTACGTTCCCGGCGACCTCGAGACGGTTTCTGGAGCACAGCTTACGCCTGAGGCGGCCGATGCCATGGTGGCAATGCGAGAAGCGGCGGCCGATGCCGGGGCTGGGTTCTCGCTATCCAACGGTTACCGCCCCTATAGCGAGCAGCGTTACATCTACAACGGTTACGTTGCGGACTTGGGGCAGACCTTGGCGGACCGCGGCTCACTCCGTCCGGGCTATTCGGAGCACCAGACAGGGCTCTCCGCCGACGCCTATCAGTCGTCGACGTGCCGCATTCAGGCCTGCTTTGGGAGTGAGGCGGCGGGGGAGTGGCTGGCGGAGCATGGCCACGAGTTCGGCTACATCCTGCGCTACCCCGAAGGCAAGGACGACATCACGGGGATTCGCTACGAGCCGTGGCATGTGCGCTACGTCGGTGTGGATTTGGCGAGCGCCTTGGTGGAGTCGGAGCAGACCATGGAGGAGTTCTTTGGACTCGAGGCGGCACTCACATACCGCTGACTTGTCTTGCTCCCGAGTGTGACATTTTTCACCCCCGCTTTCACCCGTGGGTGATCTCATCCTCGCGTTCTCATGGTGTGACCCCATCTGAGGAACTGAGGAGAAAAATGTCTGTGCGTACCCCGGCAGGACGCGCTGCTGCGGTTACCGCCGCAAGCGTTGTGGCCACCGCTCTAGTGACGATCGCCGCGCCCCAGGCCGCCGCCGAGACCGAGGGGCCCTTGACAGGGGCGTCCCAATTCACCATCGTGTCGGAGACCGATGTGGTGCTGGCCAACCATGAGATCGAGGGGTCCATCGCGGCTGGTGGAAACCTTATCGCGGGCGCAGCGGCATACAACGTGGTGCACCGAGCTGCCGGGAGCGGTGACTACACGCTCCCAATGCTCGATGGTGAGTACGTGCGAGTCGTAGCAGGTGGCACCTTCGACCGCGAGTCGTCGACGGGTTCGATTCGTATTAGTCCACAGGAAAGCGATCCCGCCAAGCGTGGTCAGGTCCGTCTGGGCTCCCTCGACGGACTCGAGGTCGCCGCGCGAGGCGATGGCGTATGTGTACGTGAAGTCGGTGACGATGGTTGCCCGTTTGGAGACCGCGTGCTTGAGCAAAGTGCTACTCCGCAGAGCCTTGGCTCGGTCGAGGACGCAGATGCATACGGCACGCTGATCGACGCTGGCGCGTGGGACACATTTGCCCAGTGGTCTGAAGCGTTGGCGAACGGCGCGCTCGCAGGCGCGGCATCTATTGACTTGCCCGCGGTTGCGCATCCGATGAATGGGGTTCCCCTCACTCTTGTCTCCGGTGCTGCCAACGTGCTGGATGTTGACGCAGCACAACTGCCGTCGACCGGGTGGAAGGTGCGATTCGATGGTGCCGCGCCTTCCACCCACACTCCACTGGTGATCAATGTGCATGTGGACGCTGGTGAGACGGTACATCTCCCGACAGAAGCGATCGGCGCCTACCCTCAGTCGAGCGCTCACAACGAGTTCGCTAGTTACATCCTGTGGAATTTGGTGACCGAACCGGGGGCAACGGTACGCGTCAACTCGCCGGGAATCGTCCCCGGTTCGATCCTTGCGCCAGAAGCGACGGTCATCACCGGACCTCAGAAAACTCTGATCGAAGGTCAGATAGTCGCACGACGCGTCGAGTTGCGGAATGACGGTGAGATCCACCACTACGAGTTTGCCGGGGTGCTTTCCCGAGCGCCCGTGGAGATTTCCGGCAGTGCAGACGACATTGCGGTAGACGACGAAAGTCAGGTAGTCGTCGACGCGCCGGCTGGGGAACAGAGCGTCCAGACGCCGGAGGCCCCGAGTGCTGAGCCGGTAGCTTCGGCAACCCCCGAGCAAGTGGTGTCCCCGAACCCTGAGCCAGTCGTGTCGGTGAGCCCTTTGCCCATCGATAACGTGAATGCGGCGCCCACCGCGCCTGCCGAGATTCCTAACCCTGTCGCAGATGCTACTCCCGCACTTGGACCGGTCGTTGAGATCGTGGAGGAGAGCGTCGCGCAGTCTCCCTTGTTGCCGGAGATCGTGGACGTGGTGGCCGATGGCGTTGATTTTGGTCCGGTTGACTCTGACCCGGTGCCTGCCGAAACCGCTCCGGACCCAACCCAAGCCGTGACCGAGGAGAATTTCCCCGCCCACGTAATCGAGGACATCGTCGCAGTCATTGACCAGACTCCCGCTGCCGACCAACTTGTTGAGGACGTGGCGTCGGAGATTAGTGATGTGGTCGCCCTTGCCAGCGAGACCCCGGGCGTCACGCAGGAGTCTGTTGACTCCGTAGTGACTGCGGAAGTCGCCGCCCAGGTCTCAAGTGCAGTGGTAGCTCGAGCCCGTGCGGCCGGTGAGAGCCAGCCAAGGCTCGCGGCGACCGGGGGAGTCGTTGACTGGCGCGTTGGTGCGGTCTTACTTCTTGTGCTTGCAGGAATAACGATGGTGCGACGCGCGCGCCGCACCTAAGAGGAGTGCCGCACGAGGCCGAGTTCGCGCGCGCGGACGACGGCCTCGTGTCGACCACTCACCCCCAGCTTTCGATACACCGCTCGCACTTGAGAGCGGACCGTATTGAGTGAAACGTGTCGGCGTCGCGCGATCTCCTTCAATTCGAGGCCGGTAGCTAGGTGCCGGAGGACATCGCGCTCAGTGCGACTCAATGTGGTGGACTGCTGCTTGCGCGCCCGCGACGCGAGAGGATAGAGACTGTTGGCCCGTGCGAGCACTGCGCTCTCTTGCCCCGGCAATTGCGTGGCGGTTTCCAACACGGCGTTGCGTTCGCCGCCGCTCAAAAGGAGCCAAGGGGTCGTTGTTCCGAATGCCATCGAAGTGCGAGCCGCCTCTGACACCGCCTGTAGCGAGGCGTCCGGGTCTTCAGCTGCGGCATAGGCCACCGCGGTCACGAGTTCGCGACCCATCAGAGTGCGTGCGTCGGTCGGCACTCCGGCGACGTCGAGGGCCGCGAGAGCCGCGTGTGGCCGCCCTACTGAAAGTAAGTACCGCGCCTGCGTGAGGGCTACCACTGGCTGATGGTGGAGTGAGCGAGCTTCCTCAATCAGGTCCTCGGCGAGGTGACGGTTTCCCGCGCCGAGGGCCACCAGAGCCCGAGCCCCCGCCAGGCGTGCCCTCCAGTATGGCGAGGGCTCCACGAAAGCGTTTGCCTCCCACCGATCGATAGCAGTCGTGGCGGGCAGGGTGCCGGGAAAACGTGCCGCCTCGGCCAGAAGGAGCGCTTCCGCGCACACCGGCCACAGTTCGGAACGTCCAATACGCGCGCTCTCGTGTGCCAACAACGCGAGTGCGGCGGCTGGTTCCCCGGTCTCGGTCAACACGAAGGCGCGTGCCGCGGTGCGGGTGACTCGCGTCTGTTGCAGGAGGCGCTCAGGTTTCCCGTCGTCCAACCCCGCGGCGTCAAGAGCCTCGCGCGCGTGCCGGATTTCTCCCCTTAAGGCCTGGAGCGCGGCGAGGTCAGTGCGCATTTCGTTGCTACGCACCACCCCCGCAGTGTGAATGCCAGCGGTGAGAAACGCCGTCGCATCGTCGAGTTGGCCTACGATAAACATGGTTGTTGCCGCTTGTTGGAGATACGCCGCTCTCAAGTGAGAGGGCAGGTCCCCCTCGCCTCCCTCATCGATGGAACGAGATGCCACGATGTGAGCACTCATGACCGCCTCGGTCGACTCTCCGAGCATCCGCTGGGCGACGAGAGACACTGCGTCACCCTCGAAACGGAGTGCGGGCGCAGCCGTTTTTGCTCGGGCTCCCGCGTCGACCGCGATGCGCAACCACGCCCGCCCATCGGTGCGTCCACCGGGTTGGCTTCCGCGCGCGAGAGCCATGACGAGGCACAGCACCGGACGGCGTGACAGTTCGCCAGTCGAAAAACGCTCGAGAAGCTCCACCGTACGGTCGGCACGCTCAATAATTTCAACGCCCGCGCGCGCGAGGACTCCGTCAGCCATCGCGTCGACGTCTCGTAGCTTCGCCGCCGCAGCCAGTGCTTCGACAGCGTCGCCGTGCTCGCGCGACCAGGCGAGCATGCGTTCGAGCAGAGCCCTGTGTGTTGAGTCATCGCCGGGGCTCAGCCGCCGCAGGATTGTCTCGACAAACGGCAACACAGTGATGGCCTCACCGCGGGCCTCGTCAACGGTGATCATGCCGGCTGCACTAGCGTGCCGGAGGACGCGCTCCGCCTCGTCGCCGCCTAAGAGTGTGCTGGCCAGCGGTACGGAAGGACGCTCGGCGATCAGGAGCGCACTGAGCGCCTCGACATCGGGAACGAGGTCGCTCAACTCCTCACGGTGTGCTGTCAAGGCAATGTCGATGCCTTCCGCGGCCCAGCCGCTCGCGACTGTCGGGTTGACCTTCGCCAGGTCTATTCCTCGGCGGACGGCCGCAGCCACGATCGCGCGCGTGCCAAGAGGATGACCGCCGCTGATGCGTTGGACGAGTTCGGCGCCCGAGGCTGCGAGACCTGCACGCCTCAGCGATTCTCGTGTCTCGTCCTCCGTGAACAGCAACTGTGAGGCAGAGACGTAGGCGACCTCAGTTTCGAGGTCGAGTGCGGCACGAAGATCGCGTCCGTCCCGGGTCGTGATGATGAGTTGGTCAACCGCGTCGAGAGCCTCCCTCACGGTGAGGTCACCAGCGGGTACTGCGTCCACCACGGCGACACGATGAGTGGCCCTGGAATCCTGCGAGGATGGCGCTGGGCTCCAGTGGGTCTGTTGCCAGGACACCTCAGCGCCTGTTTCCTCCAAGTGATGAGCAAACTGCCGAGCTAGAACCGTCTTTCCCCACCCGAGGGGTGCACATACGATGACGGCGCGGGCAGAGGTGGCGATGCTCGCGAGTATCCGTGATCGCGGCACTTCCCACCGAGGTCCGCCGAACCCAGATGGGACAGCAGGTTCCTCCCGAGGGAGACGCCGGGGGCTACTCATTGGCCCATCGTGTCACGCCCGACAGCGTGGGCGCTCCAGCGCAGGCTGTTGACACGTTCGCGGCAGTTTAGGGCTTCACTAGGATGGAGCCCATGTCACACATCCTCTCTGCTGTCGCTTGGCCGTACGCCAACGGACCCCGCCACATTGGTCACGTTGCCGGATTCGGCGTCCCCTCGGACGTCTTCAGCCGCTACATGCGCATGGAGGGCCACGATGTGCTGATGGTGTCGGGCACCGATGAGCACGGCACCCCGATCCTCGTTCAGGCAGACCAGGAGGGCGTGAGCCCCCAGGAACTCGCCGACCGCTACAACCGCGTCATCGTTGAAGACCTCGTGTCGCTTGGCCTCAGCTACGACCTGTTCACGCGCACCACCACGGGCAACCACTACAAGGTGGCCCAGGCGCTGTTCAAGGCCGTGCACGCCAATGGCTACATGATCGAGCAGACCACCCGCGGCGCCATCTCGCCGTCCACCGGGCGGACCTTGCCCGACCGCTACATCGAGGGCACCTGTCCCATCTGTGACTCCGACGGCGCTCGCGGTGACCAGTGCGACAACTGCGGCAACCAGCTGGACGCCGCGGAGCTGAAGAACCCCGTCAGCCGCATCAACGGCGAGACCCCCAAGTTCGTCGAGACGGAGCACTTCTTCCTCGACCTGCCCTCGCTCGCTCAGCCCCTGACCGACTGGCTGGGCGCTCGCCAGGGCTGGCGTCCTAACGTGCTGAACTTCTCGCTCAACCTCCTGGACGATGTCCGTCCGCGCGCGATGACCCGCGACATCGATTGGGGAATCCCCGTCCCGCTCGATGGCTGGTCCTCAAACTCCAACAAGCGGCTCTACGTGTGGTTCGACGCCGTGATCGGTTACCTTTCCGCCTCGATCGAGTGGGCACGGCGCGAAGGCGACCCCGACGCGTGGCGCCAGTGGTGGAACGACCCCGAGACCCTGTCCTACTACTTCATGGGCAAGGACAACATCACTTTCCACTCGCAGATCTGGCCCGGCGAACTGCTTGCCGCCAACGGTCGCGGCACCAAGGGTGGCAACCTCAGTGAGTTCGGCGACTTGCAGCTTCCTACCGAGGTCGTCTCCAGCGAGTTCCTCACGATGGAAAGCGCCAAGTTCTCCTCCAGCCGCGGTCACGTGATCTACGTGCGCGACATGCTGGCTCGCTACCAGCCCGACGCCCTGCGCTACTTCATCGCGACCGCAGGTCCCGAGTCGCATGACAGCGACTTCACCTGGCAGGAGTTCAAGAACCGCACCAACAACGAGCTGGTCGCTGGCTGGGGCAACCTGGTCAACCGCACCGCCACGCTGCTGCACAAGAACGTGGGCGAGATCCCCGAGCTCACCGATCTTCAGGACATTGACCGGGATGCGCTGACGCACTCGGAGGGCTCCTTCGCGAAGGTCGGTGAGTTGATTGGCTCGCACCGTCAGCGCGCCGCGATCGCCGAGACCATGAAGGTCGTGGCAGAGGCCAACAAGTACCTCGCCGATACCGCCCCGTGGAAGCTCAAGAACGAGAACCCCGAGCGCATGAAGACCGTGCTGGGCGTGGCCGCTCAGCTGGTGTCCGACGCCAACACGCTCATGGCGCCGTTCCTGCCGCACAGCTCGCAGAAGGTCCACGAGGCCCTGGGCGGCACCGGCACCTTCGCCCCCATGCCGCAGATGAATGAGGTCGCTGACCTCGATCTCGAGGACCGTCACTACCCCGTGATTCAGGGTGATTACAAGGCCGTCGCCAACACGTGGGCGCGCAAGCCCCTCGTGGCCGGAACCCCGGTTGCTCAGCCCTCGCCGATCTTCACCAAGCTCGATGATTCCATCGTCGAGGAGGAGCTCGAGCGCATGCGGGGCGACGGCGAGTGAGTCGCACCGGCCAGTGGCCGCCGGTACCGGAGGCTCTTCCCGCACCGATCGTCGACAACCACTGCCACTTGGAGTATCCGGCCGGCGACGAGCCGCGCTCAGTCGAGCAGCGTCTGGCGGACGCTGCCGCCGCCGGCGTTACGCGTGTGGTCCAGGTGGGCTGTGAGGTTGAGTCGGCACTGTGGACGGCCGATGCCGTAGCTCAGTATCCGCAGATGGTCGGGGGAGTGGCGATTCACCCCAATGAGGCTGCCGTCCTCGCTGCCAAGGGCGAGTATGACGACGCCTTCGCGACCATTGCGGATCTTGCGCGGGGTGACCGCATCCGTGTGGTTTCGGAGACCGGACTGGACTTCTTCCGCACCGGACCCGAAGGTCGCGACGCCCAGATGCAGGCGTTCCGCGATCACATCGCGCTGGCTAAAGAGCTGGACTTGCCCATGCAGATCCACGATCGCGATGCCCACTCCGAGGTGGTCGAGGTCTTGGAGCGCGAGGGCGCGCCAGAGCGCACGGTCTTCCACTGCTTCTCTGGAGACGCGGGGCTAGCGAAGCTCGCGGCTCAGCGCGGCTGGTACCTGTCCTTTGCGGGCACCGTGACGTTCAAGAACGCGGGCGGGCTGCGTGCAGCGCTCGCGGTCACGCCGCTGGATCACGTGCTCGTGGAGACGGATTCACCCTTCCTTACGCCGCATCCGCACCGCGGCACTCCTAACCATCCGGCACTCGCCGCACTCACCGCGAGGACCGTCGCGGACGTCCTTGACGAGGATCTGACGCGCGTGTGTGAGGCAATCAACTCGACCTCCGAGTCCCTCTACGGCCCCTGGTAAACCGCCGTACGGGAACAAACCCAAGCATCGGCCCGTTGGTCGCCCTAGGACTTTTGACTAGCGCAATCCCTAGATGCTGTGAGATAAAGGACCAGTCGCCGTTACGGTTTCGTTACTCAGATGGCACCACCGTCAACGGCAGGAAAGGACCACACACGTGAGCTACAGCCGTACTTCCCCTGCGCCCGGTGGGCGCCGTGAGTCGCGCACCAAGACCCGTTTTCGCCGCCGCACAGTTGTGACTGTTGGCGCCGGAGTCGCGCTGACCGCATTCGCCGTCGGTTCGTTTGCATCCGTGGGCGTGAACGCCTTCGCGACGCCGAGCAAGACCGAGGCCGCCGTTGTCGCCAACGAGACGCTGGCCCCCATTGAGGCCGCCGCAACTGACATCCAGGTCGTCACCCAGACCGAGGAACTGACTCTTGACCACGGTTCCGTCAAGGAAGATGACCCCAACTCCGACGAGGGCACCGAGAAGGTCGTCACCGAAGGAGAGCCCGGCACCGCGCTGGTGTCCTACGAGGTCACGCTGAAAGATGGCGTCGAGGTCGAGCGCTCCGAGGGTATGACCGTCGTCGTCGACGAGCCAGTCGATGAGGTCGTCGCCATCGGTACCAAGACTGAGCCCGTCGCCCCCGCGATTCCGCGTGGTGTCTCTAACGCCGGCACCAACCGCGCAATCGGCCAGGAGATGGCCGCAGCCCGCGGTTGGAGCGGTGACCAGTGGAGCTGCCTGAACGCGCTGTGGACCAAGGAATCCAACTGGAACTCCAACGCCCACAACTCATCCTCGGGCGCACACGGCATCCCGCAGTCGCTTCCTGGCTCCAAGATGGCCTCGCACGGCGCTGACTGGGCCACGAACCCTGCTACCCAGATCAGCTGGGGCCTGTCCTACATCTCCGGTCGCTACGGCACGCCGTGCGCCGCGTGGGGTCACTCGCAGAGCGTCGGCTGGTACTAAACGCGTGGCCGAACTCCTCGGCCCGTCGGACATCCGCACACTCGCGGAGTCCCTCGGTACCTCGCCCACCAAGAAGTGGGGCCAGAACTTCGTCGTTGATGCGGGGACGGTGCGTCGCATCGTCCGCATTGCTGGCGTGGGTTCTGACGACCACGTTGTCGAGGTGGGGCCCGGCCTTGGGTCGCTGACGCTCGCGTTGCTGGAAAGTGGTGCGGCGGTCACGGCTGTCGAGATCGATCCCAAGCTCGCTGCGGCTCTTCCCGAGACTGTCGCCTCGCGCGCGCCCGACGAGTCCTCGCGGATGTCGGTGGTGCATGGTGATGCCCTCCGGGTGGATTCGCTGGACACTGCGCCCACCGCTTTGGTGGCGAACCTGCCGTACAACGTGTCCGTCCCGGTGATCCTGCACTTCCTTGAGACGTTCCCCACGCTTGAGCGCGTGCTGGTGATGGTGCAAGCGGAGGTCGCTGACCGACTCGCTGCCGGCCCAGGCTCGCGCACGTATGGCATCCCCTCGGTCAAGGCGCGCTGGTACTGCGACGTCCGCCGTGCGGGGGACGTGAAGCGCAACGTGTTTTGGCCCGTTCCGCGCGTGGACTCCGCTCTGGTGCTCATGGAGCGTCGTGCCATCCCGACGACGACCGCCTCTCGCGAGGAGGTCTTCGCTGTGATCGACGCCGCCTTTGCGCAGCGCCGCAAGGGCTTGCGTGGCGCGCTGTCGGGCATTGCCGGGTCCGCCGCGGCGGCTGAGGAGGCCCTCACGAGCGTTGGCATCGCGCCGCTGACTCGTGGCGAGCAGCTCGAGATCGGCGACTTCGTGCGCATCGCCGAGGCGCTGAACTCCGCCTCCCAGTAGTCGCTATCGCGCTCGTTCTGGAAGAGTAAACGCCATGAGCCGATCCGTCACCGTACGTGCGCCCGGCAAGATCAATCTGCAACTCGCAGTGGGTCCCGTGGGCGACGACGGCTATCACCCCCTTGCAACGGTCTTTCAGGCCGTCGATCTGTACGAGACCGTCACGGCAACTGACCGCGAGGACGACGAGATCACGGTGACCGTCGAGGCGCCGCGCACCCTCGGCATCGACCCTGCCTCCGTGCCCACCGACGCCAGTAATCTTGCGGTCAAGGCCGCGCTTGCGCTGCGGGAGTCCTATGGGCTCGACCTTGGTGTCGATCTGCACATCGTGAAGGGCGTACCTGTGGCTGGCGGAATGGCCGGGGGGAGCGCCGATGCTGCGGCCGCCTTGGTTGCCTGCGCGGAAGCGTGGGGCGCTGCTGTGTCGCGGACCGAGTTGGACGAGATTGCCGCCGGACTGGGCGCCGACGTGCCGTTCTCGCTGCACGGGCACACCGCTGTGGGGTTGGGGCGCGGAAGCGACCTGTCGCCGGCCATGTCGCGAGGGCAGTTTCACTGGGTACTCGCGACGCAAAGCGACGGACTGTCGACTCCCGCTGTGTATGGGCGCTTCGATGACCAGGTCGCGGGTGGCGCCGTTGTGGATGACGATCCGCGCATCAGCGAGGAACTCATGGGCGCGCTGATGTCGGGCGACCCGCGGCGCGTGGGTGCGGCGCTATCCAACGACTTGCAGGCGGCGGCGCTGAACCTCGCGCCACACCTCACGCGCGTCATGGATGCTGCTCGCGAGGCCGAGGCGCTGGGCGTGATTGTGTCGGGCTCTGGCCCCACGGTCGCGGCACTGGCGCGGTCGCGTCAGCATGCGCTCGCAATTGCGGCTCACATCGGTGCCGAGGATGTGGCGCACACGGTGCTCACTGCGAGCGGCCCCGCGCCAGGCGCGACCATTCTCTAATTCCGTCAGGAGTGCATGGGCCCGCTGAGCGCACTGCTGAGCGGGCCCACGCACTACTAAGAGACGGGGTTACTTCTTGAGGGAGTCGCGGATCTCCATGAGGAGCTCGACCTCGGTCGGTCCGTCTTCTTCCACGACCTCGTCGCCCTTCTTGCGGCGCTCCGCCATCTTGTTCATGGGAACCACCACGAAGAAGTAGATCGCCAGCGCGATGGTGATGAACTTGAACAGCGCGTCCAGAATGAGGCCGATGCTGAACACGGCGCTATTGATCTCGAACGTCATGACCTGCGTGAGGTCGCGCTCGCCAAAGATCATGGCGATGATCGGCGTGAGCAACCCGTCGACCACAGCCGTGATGACAGCTGCGAACGCGGTGCCGATAACGATGCCGACGGCGAGATCTACGACATTGCCGCGGGTGATGAAATCTTTAAAGCCCTGAATCATGGTGATCCTTCACAGAGTGGATGAGACACCTGTGAGGATATTGCACGGTGAGACTCCGCGCCCGGGGAAACCCCAGCATCGGCCCTGGGAAGTTCGCAGCTTTACGAGTGCGAACGACGCGACCTCGCATCGCACCGTGGCCGGATTGCCTCATTGCGGAGATCCTGCAGCCTACGTGCGGTGCTGGACTGACTTGCGTCAAACTACGCTCGAACCTAGCATGGTCAAACGATTGTTCGCGTGGATTGTGGCAATGTCGCCGCGGTCCGGACACAAGGGAGCGTCACTCACGGATGCCTGGTCTCAACCCGCCTATGAAACGCCCATGCCGCCTCGATCCGAGCCCGTTCCTTGACTAGAGAGGGCAAACGATGACGTCAACGCCACTTTTCCCCACGCGCAGCGTGCGCGGGCTCACCATGACCGAACTTGGTCTGGGTGCAGCGCAATTGGGGAACCTGTACCGCGAGACCACGGACCGCGAAGCTGCTGACACGGTGCAGGTCGCGTGGGATTCGGGCATCCGTATGTTCGATACCGCGCCGCACTATGGGCTCGGACTCTCCGAAAAGCGGCTCGGCGCATTGCTTCGCGACCATCCCCGCGACGAATACCTACTTTCCACCAAGGTGGGTCGCCTCCTGGAGCCAACGCCTGAGTCAGTATCCGCCCAAGATGACGGCGGCTTTGCCGTTCCTGCCTGGGCGCGTCGCGAGTTGGACTACAGCCGCGATGGTGTGCTCCGTTCGATCGAGGAATCGCTGGAGCGGCTAGGCACCGACCGCATCGATATCGCCTACTTGCACGACCCTGATGTTTCTGGCCAGTTCGATCTCGCGTGTTCGGAGGGAATCGGCGCGCTTATCGAACTGCGCGACCAGGGCGTATTGCGTGCAGTCGGCGGCGGAATGAACGATGCTGCGCCTCTTGCCGAACTGGTCCGGAGAGCTGATGTCGATCTCGTCATGTGCGCGGGGCGCCTGACGTTGCTTGACCAGAGCGCGCTCGATGATCTCGCCCCGCTCGCGCTCGAGCGCGGGGTGGGCATTGTGGCAGCCGGGGTGTACAACGCGGGACTGCTCAGCCGCCCGTGGCCCCCATCGGATGCCATGTACGACTACGAGCCCGCGAGTGTTGAGCTGATCGAGCGTGCACGTCGCATCGCAACGCACTGCGAGAGCCACGGAGTGACGCTTCCAGACGTCGCGATTGCGTACAGCCTGAGCCACACAGCCGTGTGTTGCGCCGTCATCGGTGCCCGCGGTCAGAGTCAAACGCAGTCCACGGTGGACCGCTACAACACCCAAGTGCCGCCGGAACTTTGGGATGACCTCGTCGCCGATGAACTCATCCCACCATTTGCAACTCATTCGAAAGGCCGTTCATGACCACCATTACACGCGTGACCGCACACGACGTCCGGTTCCCCACCTCGCTCGACCAGGACGGGTCCGACGCGATGAATAAGGACGCCGACTACTCAGCTGCTTATGTGGTTCTGCACACTGACGATCCGGACATCGCGGGGTACGGCTTTACGTTTACGATTGGCCGCGGAAACGACCTGTGCGCTGAAGCGGCACGCCAACGCGGAGCGGCCCTCGTCGGCCGCGATGTTGACGAGCTCGTTGCGGACCTCGGCGCGGTCTACCGCGAGTTGTCTTCTGACTCGCAGATGCGTTGGTTGGGGCCCGAAAAGGGCGTGGTGCACCTCGCGATGGCTGCTGTCATGAATGCAGTGTGGGATCTCGCTGCACGTCGCGCTGGGCTTCCGCTATGGAAGCTCTTGAGCACCATGACCCCCGAACAACTCGTTGACGCCACGGACATGCGTTATCTATCCGATGCCCTCACGCGTGACGAAGCGATTGAGATCTTGCGGGAGAAGCAGGATGGCAGGGAACGTCGTATTGAGGAACTCGCGCAGCGTGGTGGATACCCCTGTTACACCACCAGCGCTGGCTGGCTGGGTTACACCGATGACAAGATGCGCACGCTCCTCAAGGAGGCAGTCGACGCGGGCTACCGGCATGTCAAACTCAAGGTTGGCGCAGATCGCGACGAAGACATTCGCCGATTGCAGATCACCCGCGAAGTTGTTGGCTGGGACGTTGACGTGATGATCGATGCCAACCAGGTGTGGGATGTGCCAGAAGCGATTGAGTGGGTAAACGCCCTGGCAGAGTTCAAGCCCTTGTGGATTGAGGAGCCGACCAGTCCCGATGACGTATTGGGCCACGCGCGTGTCCGCAAGGAGGTTGCGCCGGTCAAGGTGGCCACGGGCGAGCACGGCATGAATCGGGTGCTCTTCAAGCAGATGTTCCAAGCGGAAGCTATCGATTTCTGCCAGTTGGACTCGGCGAGGCTTGCAAGCGTCAACGAGATCCTGAGCGTGTACCTCATGGCCAGCAAATTTGGTGTTCCCGTGTGCCCGCACGCCGGTGGCGTCGGGCTGTGTGAACTTGTCCAACACTTGTCCATCTTCGATTATGTGTGTGTCTCGGGCACCCTTGAGGACCGTGTGACTGAGTACGTGGACCACCTTCACGAGCACTTCGTGGACCCGTGCATTGTCGAGTCCGGTCACTACCGGCTTCCAAGCCAGCCGGGATATAGCGCTCAAATGTTTGATGCGTCAGTTGCCGAATACGAGTACCCGGACGGTAGTTACTGGAAGGGCGCACGGTGACCTTTCCCGTCATTGACTCCCACCAGCATGTGTGGGATCCCGCGCGGGCAGAGTACGCCTGGCTGGACGAGTCTCTCGCGCCGATCAACCGCGCGATTGGCTTAGACGAGCTACTCCCGGAACTTCGTTCGTGCGGCGTGACGCACACCGTGCAAGTGCAGTCAGCGGATAACTCCCAAGACACCGAGGTGATGCGGGAGTCTGCCTCCGCACACCCAGAGGTCGTCGTGGGAATAGTGGGGTACGGGCCACTCGAACGCCCTGACGAGCTAGCGGCCATCCTGGATCAATGGGGCCGTGATAGCCGGATGGTTGGCTTGCGCTCACTGATCCACAACCAGCCCGATCCAGACTGGCTATTGCGAGACGACGTGGGGGAGGGGCTGGCACTACTGGAGTCAGCCGGGTTGGCCCTTGACGTCGTGGCTGAGCTGCCGCGCCACCTCGAGTTGGTGCCGATTCTGTCGCAGCGGTATCCCCGTCTGCGCATGGTGATCGACCACCTCGCCAAGCCGCCCATCGGGCTAGGTGTCCGCGAGCCATGGTGGACTGCGATCGAGGTTGCGGCCCAGAATCCACTTGTCACCGCGAAGGTGAGTGGACTGTACTCGGCCACGGACAACATGGGCTCGTGGACGACGGACGCTGTGAGGCCATTCTTCGATCGGGCCGTGGAGTTGTTTGGGGCCGACCGGCTCATGTACGGCGGAGATTGGCCCATCTCCCAACTCGCGGGTGGCTATACCCGGGTGTGGGATGGGCTTGCTCCCTTGTTCGGAGAACTCACGGACTCCGAGCGCGAACAGGTGCTTGGAGGCACGGCAGCCCGCTTCTACCGGATTGATCCCGCGCGGCTTGGTGCGTTTTCGGATGACTCTGCCGGAGGTCACCGGTGACGGGTGAGGGCCCTCTCGCGGCACTTCCGCTAGGTTTCCGTCGTGACGAGAAGTCTCTATCGAGTGAGGTAGTGAAGTGAAGCGCGTTGCACAGGTGATCGGCATTCCTAGAGAAAACTGGGAGGAGTACGAGCGCTACCACGCTGCCGTGTGGCCCGCAGTTCTCGATCGCATCGAAAGGTCGAACATTCGTAACTACTCGATCTTCCGGCATGGCGATCTGTTGTTCTCCTACTACGAGTACGTGGGAGACGACTACGAGGCAGACATGAAGGCGATTGCGGATGACCCGGAGACTCAACGGTGGTGGAGTATCCAAGAGCCGCTCCAACGGCCCCTTCCCGGGCGTGAGGACGGGGAGTGGTGGTCCGCCATACGT
This sequence comes from Demequina flava, assembly GCF_000975035.1. GTDB lineage: Bacteria > Actinomycetota > Actinomycetes > Actinomycetales > Demequinaceae > Demequina > Demequina flava. The sequence continues at coordinate 1,583,996 of NZ_BBRA01000001.1, forward strand.
GAGGTCTTCCATGTCGACTGACGTTCGCGCGCCTACGCCGTGCACCCGCCGCTAGGCTCAAGTCGTGGCGACTCTGAGTGATATCGCGCGCCTAGCAGGGGTCTCGGTGTCTGCGGTGTCCCGGGTGCTGAGTGACGCGGAAGGCACACGAGTGAGCGCCGATACACGGGCGCGTATTCACCAGATCGCCGACGATTTGGGGTACCGACCCAACTTCGCCGCACGCGCACTGAAGTTCCAACGCACCTCTGTTCTCGCTTGTATCGTGCCCGATCTCACGAACGCGATGTTTACCGAACTCCTACGAGGAATCGAGTCTGCGGCTAGCGCGCACGGCTTCACCGTTTTACTCTCTCGCGCGGAGGCTATCCCCGAACTGGACGCGACGCTCGCGACGCTACTGGGCGAAGGTCGAGTCGACGGAGTGATAGTGCAGACCCCTGACTCCGTTGATCCCGCTTCGCTCAGCGCCCTGTCCGACGAGAAACTGCCGGTCGTGTTCGTCAACACTGTGCACCCGCAGCACGTGGGGTCCGTCATCTTGGAGGACGCTCAAGCATCCGCCGCCGCAACCCGGCATCTGATAGGCCTAGGGCACTCCCGTATCGGCTTCATTGGGGGGCTTCCTGCGGCCGGATCAGCTCGTCGCAGGCTGGCTGGATTCAAGGAAGAAATGGTCGAGGCGGGCCTGCCCACAGATGCTTCAACTATCACGGACCTTGGCTATCGGTACGTTGACGGGGCGCGCGCCCTAACTGAAGTCATGGCCGTTTCTGAGCCTCCTACAGGTGTTGTGGTCGCAAACGTCAACGCCGCCATGGGACTGCTCGTCGAGGCACGACGCGTGGGCGTTCGTGTGCCCACGCAATTGTCAGTGGCATGTATTCACGATTCGTGGACGGCCGAAACCACGTGGCCGCCCCTCACCACGGTGCGAATGCCGTTGTTTGAAATGGGGACTGCTGCCGTGGCAAGCGTCTTGGAGCGTATTCAGAACGGCACGAGCCGCGACTACGTGGTGGACTCACCTGTGCCTCAGCTTGTTGCGCGAGAGTCGTCGGCGGCTCCCGGGCCTCGTTAGGCACCGGACACAGTTCGTTGGGGCCGGCTTGCGTATGAGCGCAGTCATGGGGCCGGAGCCCGCTGGGAGGTGGCCAGACTTAACCGCGAGGTGACGTGCCAGAGACTGCGGTCGACGCCGTGACCGTTAGTCGACGGGAGGCATGACGGGGTCACGCTCGAAGTTGCTGAGGCCGTTCCATGCGAGGTTGACCATGTGAGCGGCGACTTCGTCCTTGCTGGGCTCGCGTACTTCTGCCCAGTGCTGGCCAGCGAGGGCCACCATTCCGACGAGCATCTGCGAATAGATCGGCGCGGTGTCTGGGTGGAGCCCGCGCTTGGAGAACTGGTGCGCGAGGAGGTGCTCGACCTGGTTCGCGACATCGCCAATGAGCGATGAGAAGGTTCCAGATGCCTGGGCGACGGGGGAGTCGCGCACCAGAATCCGGAATCCGTCGGGAGAAGACTCGATGTAGTCGAGGAGCGCGCGCGTGGCACGTTCGACTAGTTGGCGCGGGTGGCCTCGCTCGGCCAGCGACCCGGTGAGTGCGCCGAGCAGGGCCTCGACTTCGCGGTCAACGACGACCGCGTAGAGACCTTCCTTGCCGCCGAAGTGTTCGTACACGACCGGCTTCGACACGTCCGCGCGGCTCGCGATCTCCTCGACTGAGGTACCCTCGAACCCGCGCTCAGCGAAGAGTCCGCGACCGACTAGGAGCAGTTGCTCACGGCGGTCGCGAGCGGTCATGCGGGCGCGCGGAGTCTTGCGGGGTTCGACGGTCACGTACCTAGTGTGCCGCGAATCCTGGCAGACTGGTCACTTGACTGCCCGGAAGTGACGCATTCCGCCCTGGTGTAACGGCAGCACGCAGGCCTTTGGAGCCTTGCAGTACAGGTTCGAATCCTGTGGGCGGAGCCACCTGGAGATGGCCGTCTCCCGTCACGTCAAACGTCGCGCCCGGCGTCAGGCGCCTTCGCGCGGCCATGTGGCCGTGGTCACCCAACTAGTGAAGTCTCCCTCGACTCTGGTGTGATGCCGGGGCCACTGCGACCATCGATGCGCGCTCGAGCCGTTCCAACTAACGGACCACTGTTCCATCTAGCGGAATCTCGTGGCACACTATGAGAAGTTCGTGTCAACGCAGATCGACAGAAATGGGAGACGGCGCAATGAGGTTCGCACGCTTTGGTGATGTAGGCGGAGAAGTCCCGGCAGTAGTCGTAGGTGACGAGGTGTTTGATATCTCGGGCTTGACGTCCGACATCGATGGAGAATTCCTCGTTCGCGATGGGTTTGCAACAGTTGCCGCTGCGGTCGCAGCAGGCTCGCTCTCGGCACTGGACGTCAGCGCCAGCCGCATTGGATCTCCGATCGCACGGCCCGGAAAGATCGTGTGCATTGGTCTGAACTACAGCGATCACGCGGCCGAGACCGGCGCAGCGCTCCCGCAAGAGCCCGTGGTGTTCATGAAGGACCCGTCCACGATGGTGGGGCCCTTCGACGAGGTCCTCATTCCTCGCAAGTCTGTCAAGACCGACTGGGAAGTCGAATTGGGTGTCGTCATTGGTCGAACCGCGCGCTACATCGGAGACGATGAGGACCCGCTGTCCTATGTCGCTGGATACGCGGTTTCACACGATGTCTCTGAGCGCGAGTTCCAGCTCGAGCGCGGCGGCCAGTGGGACAAGGGCAAGAGCTGCGAGACGTTCAACCCATTCGGCCCCTACCTGGTGACTCCGGATGAGGTTCCTGACCCGCAGAGGCTGGGTCTGCGTCTTGCCGTCAACGGGCAGCAGCACCAGAATGGCTCGACCTCCAACATGATCTTCGACGTGTCGACTGTGGTGCGCTACCTCAGCCAGTTCATGGTTCTTCACCCAGGGGACGTGATCAACACAGGCACACCTGCCGGTGTCGCGCTCGGTATCGAGGGCAACCCCTACCTGCGTGACGGGGACGTCGTCGAGCTTGAGATCGACGGACTGGGCAGTGCTCGTCAGACGATGAAGCAGGCGTGACCATGTCAAGCGAATTTGAAGGTCTTGTTGCCGTCGTCACCGGCGGCGCGTCGGGGATCGGGCTCGCCACGGCACATGAACTCGCGAGCCGCGGAGCGTCTATCGCTGTTCTGGATGTGAATCCGGCCGTCGATGAACCGTGGCTCGCGGTCGAGGCAGACGTGACCGACACCGAGTCAGTCACGGCAGCGATCGAAACAGTCGCGAACGAGCTCGGCGGCGTAGACATTCTCATCAACAACGCAGGCATCGGTGCTGTGGGATCCGTCGAAGGGCTCGACGATGCCCAGTGGGCGCGTGTGTTTGACGTGAATGTCACTGGAATGGCACGGGTGACATCGGCTGCGCTGCCGTGGTTGCGCCAGTCGTCACATGCTGCAGTCGTCAACACCTGCTCGATCGCGGCGATGAATGGGCTTCCCGATCGCGCTCTCTACAGCGCGTCTAAGGGAGCGGTCATGTCGCTGACCCTGGCGATGGCGACCGATCACGTGCGCGAAGGTATCCGGGTGAACTGTGTCAGCCCAGGCACCGTGTCGACTCCGTGGATTGGTCGGCTTCTTGAGCAGGCTGACGACCCTGTTGCCGAACGCGCGGCACTCGATGCTCGCCAGGCGACGGGCAAGATGGTCGAGCCCGAAGAGGTCGCGCGTGCGATCGCGTATCTCGCGAGCCCGCTGTCGGTTTCGACCGCCGGAACCATCTTGGATGTCGACGGCGGCGTCACGCGCCTGCGCATGCGCCCCGCGAAGGACTGAGGAGCTCTCATGAGGTTGGAGCGTCGTGTGCCGCGGCCGGCGGATCTTGCGCCGTTGATGAGTTTTAAGAAGTTTGAGCGTGACGGTCGTGCGCGTCGTCTTGCGAAGGCTCACACCATCGGTGACCTACGTTCGATTGCGAAACGTCGCACTCCGCAGGGAGCGTTCGACTACACCGATGGCGCTGCCGAGGCGGAACTGTCGTTGGCGCGGGCGCGTCAGGCGTTCTTGGATATCGAGTTCCATCCCGCGATCCTGCGCGACGTGTCTGCCGTGGATACGTCTGTGGAGATTGCTGGTGGGTCCTCCGCGCTTCCGTTTGCGATCGCACCGACTGGGTTTACCCGCATGATGCACTCCGAAGGCGAACGCGCGGGTGCGTCCGCGGCACGCAGCGCGGGGATTCCGTTCTCGCTATCCACCGTCGGCACCACGTCTCCTGAGGGTGTGGCGGAGATGAGTCCTGATGGTCGCAACTGGTTCCAGCTGTATATGCAAAAAGACCGCGACAAGTCCATGGACCTCGTCAACCGCGCAGCCCAATCAGGCTTCGACACGCTTCTGGTGACTGTGGATGTTCCCGTTGCTGGGGCACGCTTGCGCGACTCCTACAACGGCTTCACGATCCCTCCCCAGCTCACTCCTAAGACGGTGCTGAATGCGATTCCGCGCCCGGAGTGGTGGATCAACTTCCTCACCACCGAACCGTTGACGTTCGCATCGCTGTCGGAGTGGGACGGCACCATCGGGGAACTCCTGGACGCACTGTTCGACCCGACCATCACGTTCGAGGACCTGGAGTGGATTCGCGATCAGTGGCCCGGGCAGGTGTTCGTCAAGGGCATCCAGACCGTCGCCGACGCTCGCAAAGTCACCGATCTAGGCGTGGACGGGATCGTGCTGTCCAACCACGGCGGACGCCAACTGGACCGTGCCCCCATCCCCTTCCACCTGCTCCCAGAGGTGCGCAAGGACCTGGGACCGGACGCGCAGATCATTGTGGACACCGGCATCATGTCCGGAGCCGACATCGTCGCGGCCCTGGCCATGGGTGCCGACTTCACCATGATCGGCCGCGCCTACCTGTATGGACTCATGGCAGGAGGACGCGAAGGAGTCGACCGCACCATCGCGATCCTGCGCCAAGAAATCGTGCGCACCATGAAACTCCTCGGCGTCGCCTCAATCAACGAACTCAACCCCGACCACGTCACCCAACTCCAACGCCTTACCCCACGGGGTCGCTAACATGATCGACAGCTCAGGCGGGGCACCCATGAGCGCGGCCGAGAAGACCCTGGTCGTTCTCGAGGCTGCGGTCGGGGCTTCCCGATTCTCTGCGATTGTGGAAGCGACTGAACTTCCGAAGGCGACCGTGCATCGGCTCCTCGGAGAGTTGATTGAACGGGGATTCTTGGTCGCGACTGCTGCGGGCCCGTACCTCCCAGGCCCCACCTTCCTTAACTTGGCAGGCAGGGCCCTCGAGCGAGTAGACATCTCGGCTCTCGCGACCGCACATATTGACGAATTAGCGGAGGCGACGGGCTGTGCCGTTCACCTGGGAGTCCTGAGCGGCGACGAGGTGATCTACATCGCCCGGCGCGACTCTGACAAGCCGTACCGCATGCCCTCGCGCGTGGGCTCCGCGATGCCGCTGCACACCACAGCCATCGGTAAGGCCCTGCTCACCGACTACGACGACATTGCGCTCCGTGCTTATGCGGAACGTTGCCGCCTCACGCCCCGGACGCCGGTCACAATTACCACCCTCGATGCGCTCGCTCGTGAACTTCGCACGTCTCGTGAGCGGGGGTTCACCACGGAGCGCGAGGAAAACGTCCCCGGAGTGACCTGCCTCGCAGCACCGATTCGTGATCACACAGGCGCCGTCAACTATGCGATCTCGCTCTCGACGCTTGCGATCGAGCACAGTCCCGAAGCGCTCGATGAGCTTGCGCCTCACGTCAAGCGAGCAGCGGAGAAGATTTCCGTCGAGTTGGGAAGCCGCCCCTGAGCACGACGGCGCGCGATGTAGCGCACGCGATATGACGGGTGCCGGTGAGCACACAACAGCACTGGTTGCCGGGGCTGAATGCGGAGGAAGTGTGAGATGAAAAGTCGTGAACTTGGCACGACGGGGATCCGCGTGCCTGAACTCAGCTTGGGCGCCGCTCCCTTCGGTGACGTCTATGGCGACACCACGCCTGAGCAACTCGATGACGCTATGGCGGCAGCCCTCACTGCGGGCATGAACCTGATCGACACGTCGCCCTACTACGGTGATACTCGCTCCGAATCGGCGCTGGGCCGCTGTCTTCGAGGCGTAGCCCGCGAGGACTACGTTCTCGCCACCAAATGCGGTCGGCAAGCAGCGGGATGGGATTTCTCTGAAGACGCGATCCGCCGCTCGATTGATGCTTCCCTGGAGCGACTCGGTACCGATCGCCTCGACATCGTCCAGTGTCACGACATCGAAGAAGGCGACATCCGCCAGGTTCGCGACGAGGCGATTCCTGTACTGAGAGACCTCCAGGAGCAGGGTGTGATTGGTGCCTTCGGCGTCACGGGTTACACGCTTGATCTCCTTGAGCAGGTTGCGGTCGAGGAGCAGGTCGGTTCAGTGATGGCGTACTGCACCTATACATTGCAGGACCGCCGCCTGCTCGACGTGGCTGGGCGGCTACGGGAGCGGGGCATCGGTGTCTTCAATGCTTCGCCACTACACATGGGCATTCTGACGGAAAAGGGTGCTCCGGAGTGGAACCCCGCCCACGTAGGCGCTCGTGAAGCCTCCCGCCGTGTGGTGGAACTGTGTCGAGAGGCGGGAACGCGGATCGAGACCGTGGCGTTGCAGTTCGCGCTGGATGTCGCTGAGGACGCAGGTATTTCCACAACTGTGGTGGGGACGGCCAGCGCCGCGAACGTCGATCGCAATGTCGCTGTCGTGGGTTCTGTAGCGGACCGCGCGCTGCTTGAAGCGATTCGCGAAGCGTTCGGTTCCTGGCTGAACGTCGGCTGGGATGTGCCTGCAACCCAGGTGTCGGGCTCGCGCCCGTAGCGCGTAGGGGAGGGCCGATGCTGGGGTTACCCGAGCATCGGCCAAAGACGAGACCTTGTGAAGGCCCGCGAAAACCTGACTAAGCGTCGTTGATGGGGCGCCGGCGAGCCCAGGAGACCTCAATGTGAGTGCGCATAGCTTGGCCAGCTGCCTGCGCGTCGCGCGCGACGACCGCGTCGTACACCGCGCGGTGCTCCGCGATGGTGTGGTGGTGAGCGAACAGCGTCTGATTCCGCTTGAATCGGTCCGAGTTCATCGCGCCCTCCATGAGTGCACGCGTGACGTTTTCTGCGAGGAAGTTGCCCGAGCGGTGCATGATGAAACGGTGGAATGCGCGGTCGGCCTCGCCGAAGGCTTCCACGTCACCGCGGGTGTCCTCCATCGCCTTGAGGTGTGCCGCCAGCGCTTCCACGTCCTCGTCGGTAGCCTGCGCCGCCATCGATGCGGACATCATGGACTCGGTGGCCGCGCGAAGCTCGGAGAAGTTGTCGAGGATGCCGGTCGCCGTGTCGTGTTCGATCAGCACGTCAAGGACGATGGGGTCCAGGACGTTCCACGCCGTACGTTCGCGGATCTCTGTTCCGCGGCCCTGGACCGCGCGCAGGAGGCCCTTCTCCTCGAGACGCTTGACGGACTCGCGAACGACCGTGCGCGAGACGCCAAAGTGATCTGTGAGGTACTGCTCAGGCGGCAGGCTCTCGCCGGGTTGCATCTGGCCGGACACGATGGTCGCGACGATCTCACGCACCACAGCAGTGCCGAGCCGGTCCGTCCTGCGGCGCGGCGGCGTAGCCGGGGGAGTCGACTGCGAATCAAGCGATGTCATCGTTGAACCTTTTCACACCTGGGGATACCTGGGAACTGTATCGGACTACAGCAGTTGACGGCCCGCGCGCGCGGCGCGAACGTGTGGCCCGTTGTGAACGCCCCACTCTTCTGGCTCAACTGCGGACCCCTGGATTTGAACTTCATCCACGGTGAGTCCCGCCCCGGGAGCCTCCCCGAGCACAATTCCGCCATCGGCGACCTCTTCATCCACCGTGATTCCGAAGGGCTGGCCCAGGTGCTGGACCTCGGCGGCCATGTGGTTCGGCACGGCAGCAGCCGCATGCGCCACGGAAGGATTGGCGGTAAGTCCCACGGGTGACACCGGCAGGTGGTGGAAGTGTGCGGCGGCTGCGACGCGCAGGAAGTGCGTGATGCCCCAGTTGGCGCCCGCCTGCACGATGTCGACGGCATCGCTATCGATCAGCGGCGTGAACTGCTCAAGGCCGGTAAGGTTCTCGCCGCTGGCAACAGCAGACTTCAGCGTGGAACTGAGGCGAGCAAGTCCCGTGTAGTCCCAGCGCCGAAGAGGCTCTTCAATCCACGCGAGGTCAACTTCATCGAGGATGCGATCCATGTAGCGGATTGCTTCTTTCAGGTTCCACGACTCGTTGGCGTCGAGCATGAGCGCCGGAGTGTTGCAGTTGCGTTGGAGCGCATCGGACAAGATCCCGAGACGGCGAACGTCGTCGGTGCTTGACGTGCCGCCCTTGAGCTTCCCGCCCGTGAAGCCGCGTTCCGCGAAGTCCATATAGAGGTGGTGGAGCTCCTCATCGGTCAGCCCGTAGTCGAGCCCAGACGCGTAGCCGGGAACCAGGCGGTCCTCCGCGCCAAGCAGTCGCCAGAGCGGTTCACCCGCTGCCTTGGCCTTGATGTCCCATAGTGCGGTGTCGAGGGTTCCGATGGTTCCAAAAACTGCGCCCTGATGGCCCGCCTTGAACGTGTGCGCGAGCATGCTGTCGTACAGCGCCGCGACCGCGCGCGGGTCGCGCCCCTCGATCGCGGGAAAGACGGACTCGATGAGGGCCACTGAGCCGAGAGAGATGCCTTCGATTCCCTCGTCGGTCTCGACGATCACCACGTCGGTGGGAGTCTTTCCCGAGGTGATAATGCCATTGACGTCCCCGATGGGCCGTCCCCAGTCGCGGACGGTGGTCAGGTGACGGTACCCAGTGATCTTCACGTAGGGCCCCTTTCAGTTTCGGCTTCGCCATTGATTCCGACGTACAGAGAGATGATACATCACATGACATGGATGCGTCACTGCGGGTGGAATGGCCGTTTTGTGCGGGAAATCGAAGGTCACTACTTGGTAACGGCGTGTGACAAGTCCTAAGTCGTATGATGTAATGGCATCACCGTCACGGCAGTCCCCGCGGCGAGTCGTCAACGAAGTCGACATATGGAGGAAGACACATGACCACCATCCACAGCATGGCAAAGCGCCGTACGGGCGTTCTGCTGGCCGCTACGGGAATGAGCGCGCTCGTCCTGGCCGGATGTTCTGATTCCGCAGAGTCCGAGGACACTGCCTTTGGTTTCCCCGCTGCCGAGCAGGACGCTGAATCACCCATCACTGTGTGGGTCGACGCTTCCCGCGAGGGCATCGCCCAGGCATTTGCGGATGACAACCCGGACCTGACCGTCAACGTCGAGACCTACGACGGAAACGCCGGAGGCTCAGACACTTTCCGCACCAAGATCGCGTCGTTCGACCAGTCTGGCGAGGGATGGCCCGATGTGGTCTTCTCGTCGCAGACCAACGACACCTCGTGGGCCGGCACGGAACTCAACGGGAACCAGGCATACGCTGCGGTCCTCAACGAGGGCCTCATGGACCAGGAGTACCTCGACGGGTTCACCGAGGGCGCTCTTGACCCCATGACCGTCGACGGCAAGGTCTACGGAGTTCGTAACGACCTCGCACCTGTCGTGACCTACTACGACCAGACCCTCATGGATGAGTTCGGCTACGAGGTTCCGACCACGTGGGAGGAGTACCTCGAGCTCGGTGAACGTCTCGCTGAGGAGCACCCGGGCTACATTCTTGGCTCGGTGGGCGACTCGTTCGTTGGAACGTTTGTCTACTACTTCGGTGCGCAGGCACCTATCTTCCAGGTCGAGGGCAACACCTTCACCTCGGACTTCTCCGACGACTACTCGGTGCGCATGACCGAACTGATCGACACCCTTGTCGACAACGGCACGCTCGTCGACGAGTCCGTGTTCTCTGCGGAGTTCCTCGAGCAGTACGCAGGCAAGATCGTGGCAATGCCCGGACCGGCCTGGTACACCGGAGCTCTCTTCGAGAACCCCGACTCCCTGGCCTATGAGGCAGGCACGCTTGGCGTGGCCAACCCGCTCTACTGGGAAGGCGACGACGAGGTCACCGGTAACGTCGGCGGTGGTGTCTGGTACGGATCCAGCCACTCCACCAACCTCGACGCTGTCGCGAGCTTCCTTGAGTACGTCACGGCCTCGGATGCTGCTCTCGAGTACGCAGGCGGCCTGCCCGCGTACCAGTCGGTTGCAGACTCCTGGCTCGAGACCCAGTCGGAGTCCGGCTTCTACGGCGGCGACTTCGCTGGCGCGATGACCAAGGCTGCAGGCTCGATCTGGAGCGGATGGGGCTACCCCTCCTTCAGTGCTGAGACCGCATATGCCAACATCGTGGTCCCGGCACTGGCCGCAGGCGAGCCTGTCTCGTCAGTGACCGACGCCTGGCAAGAGGAATACCTGAACCAGGCACAGGTTCAGGGCTACGACGCCCCCTAACTGGAGTCAACGTTGACCACCACCGCAACCCCTGTGGCTGAGCGCTCCGGCGCTCGGCCGCAGGGGAGTACCCCCAAGTCCCGCAAGCGTCCTGTCAGCGAGACAACCCGCCAGCAGGCGCGCATGGGCCGAGTCTTCATCAGCCTCTATACGGCGCTCCTGGTCGTGTTTGGCCTCGCACCCGCGCTGTACGCGTTGGTGCTGGCATTCACGGATGAGGCCGGATTCGCTGGATTCGACAACTTCATCGGGATCTTCAACGACTACCGCTTCTGGCCCGCCGTCACGAATGTGGCGTCGTTCCTGGCGCTGTGGCTCGTGGTCCAGACGGTCTTTGTGGTCCTGCTGGCGCTGATCGTCCACCAGATTTCCGTGCGGTGGATCGGCGCGGTGGCGCGTTTCGTCTATTACATTCCGGGCGCTTTTGCCGGAGCGGCCTCCGTCATGGTGTGGCTGTTCCTGCTCGACCCCGCCGTCAGCCCCGTCTCTGGGCTGCTGACATCCATGGGCTTCGACAGCTTTGTTCAGACGGTCGAGCAGGGCAACCTGCCGTGGATCTTCATGATCATCGCGTTCTGGACGGGCGCCGGCCAGTGGATCGTCATCATGTACGGCGCACTCAATGGCATCAACCCCGAGGTCATCGAGGCTGCGCGCGTCGACGGTGCGGGCATCTTCCACACCGCAGTGAAGGTTCAGATCCCGCTGCTCAAGAAGTGGATCGCCTACATGGCAGTGATGTGCCTGGCAGCCGGCGCACAGCTATTTGTCGAGCCTCGTGTCTTGTCTCAGGCTTCCAAGGGCGTGGTTCCCGAGGACTACTCGCTCAACCAGCTCGTCTATCTCTACGCCTTCCGACAGGGCGACTATCACGGCTCCGCAGCGCTCTCGATCATGCTGCTCGTGGTTTCGCTTCTGCTCGCATCGGTCTTCGTCTTCAAGGGAGGACTCTTTGACCGCGACTGACACCGCCGTCCGTAGCGCTCGAGCCAATGGCTGGGCGCGAGCAAAGCAGCTCGGACCGCGCGAATGGCTGACCCGGATCTTCTTCCTGGCCGTGGCGATCTTCTTCGCCCTGTTCTTCCTTGTCCCGATTGCATGGCTGCTCTTGGCTCCCACCAAGACTCAGCGCGAACTCCTCCTTGAGGATCCGTTCAGCGTCGGAACGTGGGACACCCTCGTGGCGAACTTCGAGTCTCTCTCGGCCTACCAAAACGGCATCATCTGGGAGTCGATCGGCAACTCGGCGCTGTACGCCGGTGGAGCGCTCATCATCACCTTGGTGGCGTCCATTCCCGCGGGCTACGCGCTGGCTCTGATCGACTTCAAGGGTCGTGCGCTGCTGTTGACCACCACGCTCGTCGTGATGCTGATTCCCAATACCGCGCTCGTGTTGCCGGTCTTCTTGGAGATGAGCGCGCTGGGCCTGGTCGGCACCGCGTGGTCGGTGATTCTGCCGTTCTCGTTCTTCCCGTTCGGGGTGTACCTCACGTACATCTACTTCTCGACAACTGTGTCAAAGGACCTCCTCAACGCCGCGCGCATCGATGGCGCAGGGGAGTTCAAGGTGTTCTGGTTGGTCGCCATGCCACTGGCGAAGCCCGTCATCGCGCTTGTCGGGTTCTTCTCGCTGGTGCAGAACTGGAACAACTACTTCCTGCCCTTCTTCATGGTCAACGGGCGCGACTACCCGGTTCAGGTGCGCATCACAGAGATGCTCGCCAACGTGCCTGCCTTTAACCCCACGTCCTCGTCGTCCGTGGTGGTGGAGTTCCCGGTCTTGGCGCTTGCGACCTTGCTGTCCGTGACTCCCGTCCTGCTGGTGTTCTTGTTCTCGCAGCGGTTCTTGGTGTCCGGAATGACAGCTGGTGGCCTCAAGGGGTGATCTCCCGCAGTGACCACTGTCGTGTCCGGTGTGCGTTGTCCTCTCCTCACAACGAACCGGTCACGAGCCGACGCGCCGCACACAGTGCCCTCTACGGGCGCAGTGGGCGCCGCGTCGTTGTCGTCTCTGGTGGGATGACTTGCGATGGGTTCGCGTGATCCGGGCCGATGCTGGGGACGCGTGAGGCCTCGCACGGCAGGTAGAGTGGTCCTCACCAACCAACGCAGCCACGTGAAGGGGGTCCGGTGAGTCGGATTCGACCCGCCGCCGTGATGATTCTCGCGGCCGGGGCAGGCACTCGGATGAAGTCCGCCACCCCAAAGGTGTTGCACCCCATTGCAGGGCGCTCCCTCGTGGGGCACGCTCTCACCGCCGCCGCGCAACTTGACCCTGAACGGATCGTTGTTGTGGTGCGGCATGAGAAGGAGCGCGTCGCGGCGCATATCCACGAGATTGCGCCCAACGCTCTGCTGGCTGACCAGGACGAGATCCCTGGGACCGGCCGCGCCGTCTACTGCGGACTTTCCGCTCTCGATGCCACCGCTGTGGCCGCTCAGGTTGCTGCAGGCGCCGTCGGCGATACCGCGGTGCTCGACACTCAGGTTGAAGGCGCGATCGTCGTCACCAGCGGCGACGTGCCGCTCGTTGACGCCGAGCTCCTCGGTCAGTTGCTGGACGCCCACGCAAACGCAGGCGCAGCCGTCACCGTACTGAGCGCACAGGTCGACGACCCCACCGGCTACGGGCGCATCGTCCGCGACGCCGGCAGCGGCGAGGTTGTCGAGATCGTTGAGCACAAGGACGCTTCGCAAGAGCAGCGTGAGATCGACGAGATTAACTCCGGCATCTACGTGTTCGACGCAGCGGCCCTGCGCGGCGCAGTCGCACAGCTCGACCAGAACAACGCTCAGGGCGAGATGTACCTGCCGGACGTCATCGCGATCGCGCGCCGCGAGGGTGGTCGTATCCACCCCTTCATCGCGCCGGACGCCGGCTCGGTCGAGGGAGTGAACGACCGCGTTCAACTCGCCCAGCTGGGTCGCATTATGAACGACCGCATCGTCGAACACTGGATGCGCGAGGGCGTGACGGTGGTCGACCCCACCACCACGTGGATCGACGCGGACGTCCACCTTGCTCCCGACGTGACGATCCTTCCGGGCACTCAGCTTCACGGCGAAACGCAGATCGCGTCCGGCGCCACGGTTGGCCCCGACACCACGCTCACCGACGTGCAGGTGGGGGCAGGCGCCTCCGTCATCCGTACCCACGGCTCGAAGTCCATCATTGATGAAGATGCGACTGTCGGGCCTTTTTCGTATCTACGCCCCGGTACGCACCTCGGAGCGGACGGCAAGATCGGCGCCTTCGTCGAAACGAAGAACGCTTCGATCGGTGCCCACTCCAAGGTGCCGCACCTCAGCTACGTAGGCGATGCGAGCATCGGCGAATATTCCAACATCGGTGCCGCCACCATCTTCGTCAACTTCGATGGAGTGGACAAGCACCACTCCACGATCGGAAGCCACGCTCGCATTGGCTCCGACAACTCTCTAATCGCGCCCGTCAACATTGGTGACGGCGCATACACGGGCGCGGGCGCGGTAATCCGCCGCGATGTGCCCGCCGGCGCCCTGGGACGCAACAGTTCGCCCCAGCAGGTCGTTGAAGGATGGGTGCTGAAGCGCCGTCCTGGCACCCCCTCAGCCGCAGCAGCGCACGAGGCGCTGCGCAGTAACGATGATGGTTTGTCGGAGGGTGCTCGTGCAGAGCGCGCTGCCGCCAATGAGACCGAAGGAGAGTCATGAGCTCAGAGATCTCGCACGCGAGCGAGAAGCGGATGGTCCTGGCCGGAGGCCGGGCACACCCGGAGCTCGCGCAGGCGGTAGCCGAGGAAATGGGGATCGAACTGCTCCCCACGACCGCATATACCTTCGCCAATGGCGAGTTGTATGTGCGTTTCGGTGAGTCGGTGCGTGGAGCGGACGCCTTCGTCCTGCAGTCCCACGCGGCCCCGATCAACGAGTCGATCATGGAGCAGCTCATCATGGTGGACGCCCTCAAGCGGGCCTCCGCCAAGCGCGTCACCGTGATCATGCCTTGCTACGGCTACGCACGCCAGGACAAGAAGCACAAGGGCCGCGAGCCCATCTCCGCGCGCCTGATGGCGGACCTGTTCAAGACCGCTGGCGCCGACCGCATCATGTCCGTTGACCTGCACACGTCGCAGATCCAGGGCTTCTTCGACGGCCCCGTGGACCACCTGTGGGCCATGCCGCTGCTCGCGCAGTACGTGCGTACCCGCGTCGCTCCGGACAACCTGACGATTGTCTCGCCCGACGCCGGTCGCGTCCGCCTTGCGGATCAGTGGTCCGACTACCTTGGCGCCCCGCTGGCCATTATTCACAAGCGTCGCGACCCCTCGGTGCCAAACCAGGTCAAGGTCCACGAGCTCGTCGGTGAAGTTGAAGGCCGCACGTGTGTGCTGGTCGACGACATGATCGACACCGGCGGCACCATCGTGCAGGCCGCTGAGGCGCTGTTCGAGAACGGTGCAAAGGACGTCATCGTGACCTCGACGCACGGACTTCTGTCCGGGCCCGCGGTCGAGCGCCTGCGCGACTCCGGCGTCACCGAGGTCGTCATCACCGACACCTTGCCTATCGACGACGAAAAGCGCTTCGACAAGCTCACGGTGCTGTCGATCGCCCCGCTGCTGGCCCGCGCCATCCGCGAGGTCTTCGACGACGGTTCGGTCACGAGCCTGTTCCAGGGCAACGTTTAGCGAGAACTTTGGGCGGCCGGTGAGCCGCCGTACGGTGAGGGCCGATGCTTGGGGTTACCCAAGCATCGGCCCTTTCGCTCTGCCTGTGGTGAGGCTCGCTACGTGATTGACGGAGCGCTGTCAGTGGCGCCCACCACGCGTTCGGCCGATTCGCGCAAGGGGATCCAGTTCCAGGCGATCAGCGCACACGTGGTGCCGACGACGAACCCTGCGATGACATCGGTCGGGTGGTGCATGCCGCGGTACACCCGCGACAGCCCAACGCCGAGCGGCGCGGCGACGCACACGATCTGGACCGAGACGCGAAGTCCCGTGTGACGAATGCGCGTGGCGCACAACGCGACGGCGATGTAGACGGCCGTCGATGCGCCGGTGTGGCCACTCGGGAAGCTCGACGTGGGGGGAGCGTGGTCGAGCTGCTCGACTTCGGGGCGCGATCGGCCCACGACCAGCGAGGCCGTGAGAAAGACCAGTGCCTCGACGCCGAGCGCGATGGCAGGAACGACAGCAAGCCACCACTGGCGTGACTGCCACCATATGAAGGCGACGATGACCAGACACGTCGCCATGAGGACTTGGGTGTTTCCGAGTTCGGAGACAACCGTGGTGATGCCGTTAAGCGAATCTGTGCGGATATCGACGACGGACTCATTGATAGCCGACTCGTCGATTCCGATGACGTCGACGAGCAGATAGCCCGTGCCTACGACCGCGACCCACAGGATCGCGGCAGGGAAGAGGACGCGACGCACAAGGCCGCGACCCACTTCAGAGCGTGTGGGCGCAACTGTTCCAGGACCTGGTCCGATCATGGGTCACATCCGGGCGTAGCGGGCGCGGATGAAGGAGTACAGCCCGTAGGCCGCGAATCCCACACCGACGACTGCGACGATGATCTGGCCTCCGGGGAGGTCAAGAAGGCTCTTGATGGCGCCGTCGAGTCCCTCTGCGTCATCGGGGTCCGCGGTCACCGCTGAGTAGGTGAAGAGGACGCCCACGACGGACAGGGCGATGCCCTTGGCGACGTAGCCGGTGGTGCCGAGTCCGTGGACCATGCGGGTCGAGCCGCTGGGCACGCTCTTGAGGTCCTCCATGTACTTTTTGCGCAGGCCCTTCACGACGTGGAACACGCCAGCGACGAGGATGCCGATTCCAATCGCGCCCACGATGAACTGGCCGCCGGGCCAACCCAGCACCTTGGCGACGATGCCCTGCGCCTGCGAGTCGCCGCCGCCGCTCGAGGAGCCCATGGCGATGGACGCGGACGTGAACGCGAGGACGAGGTAGACACCCGCCTTGGCGAGCGCCTTGACGCGGTCTTTCGCGCTGTCGTGCGACCGCAGGCCGTCGGCGAGCTGCCACAGGCCAAGTGCTGCGAAAGCAATCACGGCCACCCACAGGATGATCATTCCGAAGCTGTTGTCGCTGAGGCTTGAGAGCGCTTGGCTCGAACTGGCCTCTTCGCCTCCTGAACTGAAAGCGATCTGCGCGATGAGGAAGCCGAGCATCAGGTGGAGAACTCCGGAGACGGCATACCCAGCGCGGGCACCCTTCTCCCAGACGTCTCCTGTATTGCCCTGCTTCATGGACGATGCAGATGTACTCATGCTTACTGTCAACCGCTCTTGGTGTGGGCTCATTCCCCGCCGCGGTGTGGTTGTGGACTGCAGGCGCTGGTTTTCCAGGCAGTTTGTTGCGGGGAAACGGGCGGCGCGACCGTCGGGTAGACTGGCGGGGTTCCATGGCGAGGCTGGACCTTCAAGGTGCTGGCGTTATCGACACGGCGGTGTGATGTTTGATGCCTGCCTTGCCTGGCTCCACATACCGAATCTCTCAAGGAGAAGCCCATGGCTGACAAGCTCAAGCTCGCCGCTCAGACCCGTACCGACTTCGGGAAGGGCGCGGCACGCCGCACCCGTATGGCCGACCTCATCCCCGCCGTTCTTTACGGCCACGGTGAGGCACCCGCACACCTTACTCTTCCCGGCCACGACACCATGATGGCGCTGAAGAACCCCAACGCCCTGCTCACCATCGTGATCGATGGCGAAGAGGACCAGCTCGCCGTCGCCAAGGACGTGCAGCGCAACCCCATCAAGCGCACCATCGACCACGTTGACCTGCTCATCGTGAAGAAGGGCGAGAAGATCACCGTCGACGTGCCCGTTCACGTCGAGGGCGAGTCCGCACCCGGAACCATCCACGTGCTCGAGAACTCGTCGCTGCAGATCCTGGCCGAGGCCACGCACCTGCCCGAGTACCTCACCGTCGACATCGAGGGTATGGAAGAGGGCGACAAGAAGCTCGCTTCCGACCTCGAGCTGCCCAAGGGCTCCGAGCTGGCCGGCGACCCCGAGCAGCTCATCATCCACATCTCCGTGCCGCGCACCGCTGCTGAGGATGAGCCCGAGACCGCTGAGGCTGCTGCCGAGGGCGAAGCCACTGAGGCAGAGGGCGAAAGCGACGACAACTAAGTCGCACCCTCTCTTTCACAACGCGCCCGTCACCGATGGTGGCGGGCGCGTTGCGTTTCGCGGGACACTAAGGGCTAACGAAAGGGACTGACACGTGAGCGCATTGATCGTGGGGCTGGGAAATCCAGGCGACGAGTACGCGGGTACCCGCCACAACATCGGCCAGATGGTCGCCGACGAGTTGGCCTCCCGTTCGGGCACGGCGCTTGGCGTCCACAGGAAGACCCGCACGCGCGCCGCGACTGTCCGGATTGGCGGCGGCCCCGCGACCGTGGCGGTGCCTATGTCCTACATGAACGTCTCCGGCGGCCCGGTGTCGGCGCTCGCGAAGTATCAGTCCGTTGAGCCGCAGGACGTCATCGTGGTCCACGACGATCTCGACATCCCCTTTGGCGCCGTCAAGCTCAAGCGTGGTGGCGGCTCCGGTGGCCACAACGGTCTGAAGGACATCACCAAGGCCCTTGGAGGTCCCGATTATGTGCGTGTGCGCGTGGGAGTAGGGCGCCCGCCGGGCCGCATGGAGGCGGCCGCGTTTGTGCTTAAGCCATTCTCGGCGGCCGAGCGTAAAGAGCTAGATCTGTTGATCTCGCTCGCGGCCGATGCTGCCGAGGCCGTCGTCGTCGACGGGCTTGAGTCGGCGCAGCAGGAGTTCCACTCGCCGCGTGCGTGAGCGGCGGCCGCGCGTTTCCGCCGTGTAAATCTCTGCCCGGGAATGGACAACCCCCCTGGGTGCGTCACTACTATCGAAACGGTAGTGCCGTAGACGACCGCGTCTGCGTTCCGTCCGTGCCCGTCCCCCAATCTAGGGAGCCAGCATGACCGCTCAGTGGACCATTCCTCCAGCCTCCAGCCGCACGTACGGTGCCGCACTGTTTGATCTCGATGGGGTGCTGACTCCCACGGCCGAGGTGCACATGAAGGCCTGGGCCGCCATGTTCACCGAGTACTTCACGCGTCACGGCATCACGCCGGCCTATACCGACCATGACTACTACGCCTACGTCGACGGCAAGCCGCGTTACGACGGAGTCGACGCTTGCCTGCGCTCTCGCGGCGTTGAACTGCCCTGGGGCGACCCGAGCGACGCGCCAGGCGCGGAGACCGTGTGCGGTATCGGCAACGTGAAGAACGACGCGTTCATGGCAGTGCTGAATGCAGAGGGTGTGGCGCCGTATCCGGGGTCCGCGCGCTTGGTGCAGCACTTGCGGTCGATCGGCGTGCCAGTCGCGGTCGTGTCGAGTTCACGCAACGCGCCGCAGGTTCTTGCCGCCGCGGGCCTCGCGCCCCAGTTCGAGGTTGTCGTGGACGGCAACACCGTGGCGACCGAGGGGATTGCCGGAAAGCCCGCGCCAGACATGTTTGAGCTGGCAGCCAAGCGCCTAGGAGTCGCTACGGCCGATGCTGTGGTCATCGAAGATGCTCACTCCGGTGTGCAGGCCGGTGCAGCAGGCGACTTTGCTCTCGTGGTCGGGGTAGACCGGGGCGCAGGAGCGCAGGCGCTGCTCGACAGCGGCGCTGAGATCGTAGTGAACGACCTTGAGGAGCTGATGTGATGAAGGCCGCCCAGCCACGCGGATTCGACGAGTTGCACCCCGACTACATGGACCGGCTCCGTTTTCCGGTGGATCCGTGGCGCCTGGTGGAGACGGAGTTCTCGAAGGACGACCTCGGTGTCACCGAGACGCTGTTCGCCGTCGCCAACGGCTACTTGGGGCTACGTGGCAACGTCGAGGACGGGCACGATGCCCACGCCCATGGAACGTTCATCAACGGCTTCCACGAGACGTGGGACATCCGGCACGCGGAAGAGGCCTACGGCTTCGCCCGCACCGGACAAACAATCGCCAATGTGCCGGACTCCAAGATCATCCGCCTGTACGTCAACGACGAGCCGCTGTTGCTGTCGACGGCAGACCTGATCGAATACGAGCGCGTCCTCGACATGCGCGAGGGCATCCTCACCCGCGAGCTTTTGTGGCGCACGCCATCCGGAAACCGTGTGCGGGTGCGCTCACAGCGCATGGTGTCGTTCTCGCAGCGTCACCTCGCCGTGATGACGTACGAGGTCGAGCTGCTCGACAAGGCCGCGCCCATCGCCGTCTCTTCGCAGCTGCTTAACCGCCAGGCAGGACTCGACGAGTACCGCGCGACGCCGGTCCGCGAAGGCATGGCGGACCCCCGCAAGGCGAACAACCTCGAGGACCGCGTCCTGGAGCCGCGCATCCAGCACGCCGACGATGGCCGCGTGGTCCTTGGGTACAAGGCCGCGAATTCTGGGATGACTCTCGCTGCTGCGATGGAGCACACCATTGACTTCGACGGTGAGTACGACCGGGTGGACGAGGTAGACCCGGACTACGCCAAGCACGTCTTCCGTGCGCGTGCCGAACCAGGTCAGGTCTTCACGCTGACCAAGGTCGTCAGCTATCACACGTCCCGCCTGGTGCCCCCGCGCGAGCTCGCGGACCGCTGCCACCGCACCCTAGACCGCGTCCGGCAAGAGGGTGTCGAGAAGCAGTTCGAGCAGCAGCGCGAGTGGATGAAGGACTTCTGGAACCGCTCGGACGTCGAGATCGAGGGTCACGACGACACGCAGCAGGCGGTGAGGTGGAATCTGTTCCAGCTCGCCCAGGCTGCTGCCCGTGGGGACGGCTTTGGGGTTCCCGCGAAGGGGCTCACTGGTTCTGGTTACGGCGGTCACTACTTCTGGGACTCCGAGGTTTACGTGATGCCGTTCTTCACGTACACCTCACCGATCATCGCTCGCAACGCGCTGCGCTATCGCTACCAGATGCTCCCCGCGGCACGCCGCCGCGCGGGCGAACTCGCCCAGCACGGCGCTCTCTATCCGTGGCGCACCATCAACGGCGAGGAAGCATCGGCCTACTACGCCGCGGGCACCGCGCAGTATCACATCGATGCAGACATCTCTTATGCGATCGACAAGTACGTGCGCGCCACCGGGGACGACGAGTTCCTGGCTCGCAACGGCATCGACATCCTGGTCGAAACCGCGCGTATGTGGGCGGACCTGGGCTTTTGGCGCAAAGTCGAAGGCAAGGGCGAGTCGTTCCGCATCCACGGCGTGACCGGTCCAGACGAGTACACGACTGTCGTGAACGACAATCTGTACACGAACGTCATGGCGCGGTTTAACCTGCGCTGTGCAGCATCGGCCGTGCACAAACTTCGGGACCGCTGGCCCGAGCAGCACGACAAGATGATGGCGCGCCTGAACCTCACGAGCGATGAGGTGGATGAATGGACTCGCGCGGCCGATGGCATGGCCGTGCTGTGGGATGACCTTCTCGGGATTCACCCGCAAGACGCACTCTTCAACGAGCGCGAGGTGTGGGATCTGGCGAACACGCCACCGGAGCAGCGTCCGCTGCTGCTGCACTTCCACCCGCTGGTGATCTACCGCTTCCAGGTCTTGAAGCAGGCCGACGTTGTCCTCGCGCTGTTCCTGCAAGGTGAGCACTTCACGCCCGAAGAGAAGCGCAAGGACTTCGAGTACTACGACCCGATCACGACGGGCGACTCGACGCTCTCCGGCGTTGTGCAGTCGATCATCGCGGCCGAGGTTGGCTATCACGAGCTTGCGCTCAAGTACTTCTGGGACAGCCTCTACGTTGACCTGGGCGATCTGCACGCGAATGCCTCGGACGGCGTGCACACCGCGTCCACGGGCGGCGTGTGGTCATCCCTGGTTTACGGCTTTGGTGGCTTCCGCGATTACGGCGACGTGTTGCGGTTCGACCCGCGGCTGCCCGAGGACTGGCAGTCGCTGACCTTCCGCCTCACGCAGCGCGGCACGCGCGTCAAGGTGACGGTGCGTGAGGCGTCGATCTCGTTCACCATCGAGGAAGGGCCTGGTCTCACCGTGGACGTCCGCGGCGAGCGCCACAGCCTCACGCAGTTGTCCGAGCTCGAGGTGCCACTCGACGGCCAGGGGGAGCGCATCCCCGGCGAGCCCGATGCCGCGGCCTTCCACGGCACCGTGCGCGCAGACGGCACGGTCATTACGCCGTCGTTGCCTTCTTCCGTGACGGAGACCACCGAGATGGAACTTCCGGAAGAGAATCAGCTACGCACCGAGGGAAGCTAGCGCGGGATCCGCGTCGCGCGGTGTGCAGTGTGCGCACTGTGCGACGCGGAAGCGCCAGCCTCCGCGGTTAGTGGTGCGTGACGCGTGCCAGGAACTCGCGAGTCTCCGGCTGCTGTGGGTTGTCGAAGATGTCCTTGGGCGACCCTGCCTCGAGAATGCGCCCGCCGTGCATGAATACGACACGGTCGGCGACTTCGCGGGCGAAGGCCATCTCGTGGGTGGCCATGAGGATCGTTGAACCGGTGTCCTTGAGACCGCGAACCAGGTCCAGGACCTCGCCGACCAGCATGGGGTCCAGCGCGGACGTGATCTCGTCCAGCAGCAAGAGCTCGGGGTTGGTCAGGATTGCGCGCACAATCGCGACGCGTTGCTGCTGACCACCGGAGAGGCGATCGGGATAGTCGCGGAGCTTGTCGCCCAGGCCAAACTTCGCGAGCAACTCGGCCGCGCGCTCACGGGCGGCGGCGGGATTCTCGCCGTGCACCTTGCGGGCCGCCAGCGTGACGTTATCGATGACGCGCATGTGCGGGAACAGGTTGAACTGCTGGAACACGACGCCGATGCGCGCGCGGACCTTGTCCATGTCGACGCCGGGGTCGGAGATGTCGTCTCCGGACAGGATGAGCTGCCCGTCGTCGATGCGCTCAATGAGGTTGATGGTGCGCAGCAAGGTGGACTTGCCGGAGCCGGAGGCCCCGATCAGCACCACGACATCGTGCTCTTCAAGCGTGAGGTCCACGCCCTTCAGCACGGTGTTGTCGCCGAACGCCTTCCACACATCGCGAACCTCGAGGACGCTCACACCACACCGCCGATCTGCTCGCGCTTGTTCATTCGGGCTGCGACGTAGTCGGTGAGACGCGTCAGCGGAAGCGAGATCGCGATAAAGAGCATCGCGGCCACCACATACGGCGTGAAGTTGTAGGTGGTTGCGGCGTCGATCTGGGCGGCACGAATGGCGTCAACGGCACCCAGCACCGAGATGAGCCCCACATCCTTCTGCATCGACACAAAGTCGTTCATGAGCGCGGGGATCACCTTGCGCACACCCTGCGGGATGACGACCATACGGAGGGTCTTGCCGTGGGTGAGGCCAAGGGAGCGGGCGGCGACGCGCTGCGAGGGGTTGACGGCCTCCATGCCGGCGCGCAGGACCTCGGCGACGTATGCGGAGTAGCACAGGCCGATGGCAATGGTTCCCCAGACGGCCGCGCTCAGCGGCGGGAAGATCCCAAGGGCCGGAATACCAAAGCCAACCAAGTACAGGACGATCAGGACCGGGACACCGCGGAAGAGGTCCACGTAGATCGTCGCGAGCATGCGCAGCGGGAAAAACACCGGGCCGCGCAGCGAGCGGACAATGGCGAGCGTGGTGCCGAAGATGGCGACACCGATGCCGGCGAAGAAGAGGGCCTGGATGTTGAGCCACAGGCCCTTGAGAATGTCGGGGAAGCTTTCCTTACCGATTTCCCAGTTGAAGAAACTCTCCTTGACCGCTTCCCAACCAGGGGTGTTGACGACGAGGAGGGTCGCGACGGTGGCGAAGATGAGGGTGGATCCTGCGGCAATGCCGACGGAGCGCCACGTGGAACGCTTCCGGTAGGCCCGCCGTTCGAGCTCAAGCAGGCTCGGCTCATGCGCTGTGGGCGTTCCGTCGCTCATCAATCAGCCTTTACGTGTGCGGTGGCGGTCGGTTCGCACCAGAGTAGTGCGAACCGACCGCCCAGCACGGGTTAGTCGATCCCGCGAGCGGCAGGATCGGCGTGGGCTCAGGGCCCGAGAGTTAGTTCAGGACCGGAACGTCGACGGCGTCGGACAGCCACTCTGTCTCGAGGGCAGCAAGGGTGCCGTCCTCAGCCAGGACGGCCACAGCAGCCGAGACGGACTCGGTGTTGGGGGAGTCCTTGGGAAGCACGAAGGCGAACTCGTCGCCATCGCCCTCGGAGGGGAACTGACCAATGATCTCGCCGTTGTCGAGCACAGCGGCCGACAGGTAGAAGGCGGAGGGCAGGTCCGTGATGAACGCCTCGATCTGGCCCGAGGAGAACGCAGCGACGGTGTCCTCTGCCGAGTTGAACACAGCGAGGTCGTCTTCACCGATGTACTCGGCGGCGATGTTGTAACTGGTCGTGCCCGAAGGAACGCCGATGCGGTAGCCGGCGAGGTCAGCGATCGCAGTGGCCGAGGCGAGCTCGGAGTCAGCGTCCGCGACGATGGCCTGCGAGGTCGTGTAGTACGGCGAGGAGAAGTCGACGGCGTTGCGGCGCTCTTCGGTGATCGAGAACTGCTGGATGTTCATGTCCCAGTTCTTCGCACCAGGAGCGATCGCGGTCTCGAAGGAGGTGCGCACCCACTCGACGTCTTCTGCGGCGTAGCCGAGCTCGTTGGCGACGGCGTATGCCACTGCCGACTCGAAACCCTCACCGTTGCTGGGGTCGTCCTCGAGCATCCACGGGTCGTAGGCGGGCTCGCCGGTCGCGATGGTCAGCTTGCCTTCGGTGACCGTCTCCAGCGATGCCGACTCCATGGCTTCGGTGGTGGCGGCAGCGGAGGTGGACTCGGACGACTCGGGGGTCGACGAGGTCTCAGTGTCGGACGACGACGAGCAGCCGGCCAGTGCCAGCGCGGAAAGCGCGACGGCGGTGATGCCGGCGCGGCTCAGGGTGCGAACAGTCATGCGGACTCCAGATTTATCTGTGAGAGATGGGAATCGGAGCGGGGTCGCCATTGATCGCTCCCGTGCGGGGGCCATTCTACGTTGACTCGGCTAGTGCCCAGTCTGCGAAGTCAAAACCGGGGCTCACGACGCAACTGACGAGCACTTCCTGCTCGCCGCCGAGGTCTGCCGCCTGCCACACACCCGCCGGAACCACGGCCATCGGAACATGCCCAGCTGCCAGGTCTGGGCCCAAACGCACGGTGGTCACGGCATCGGCCGGACTGTCCCCATCGCCACCAAAGTGAAGCTCGAGCGTGCCGGGCCCGTGCCACAGCCACAGTTCATCGGATGTGACGACGTGCCAGGCCGAACGCTCGCCCGGTGTCAGCAGGTAGTGGATGCACGTCGCGGCGGGGCGGATGCCACCGGCGGTGTCGACGGGCACGGTTCCCGTCCACATGCGCTTGAACCAGCCGCCCTCAGGGTGCGGTTCCAGGTCAAGGGCCGATGCCGTGGCCGGGGTCTCGCTCACGACGTCACCCCGGTCTCGCTGCGGAAGCGCTCGGTGGTGTGGCGGACGCGGCCGGCGGTGACGGTTGCGGCGGCACGCCCATCGCCGGTCTCGGTCAGCGCCATGATGGTGTCCTCGACGGATGTCACGGGCACGTCGAAAAATGCGAGGTCGGCCATGGCGCCCACCGCGAGATAGCCGGTGCGGCGCGGGCCCTCATCAATACCCATCGCGTGTGCGCCACCTAGCGTGGCCGCGGTCAGCAGTCGTTCGCCGAGGTCATCGTGCGAGTAGCCCTGGCTGCGCGCGATGCGCATGAGAGTGGCGATCTCGCCCATGGGGTCCAGCGACGGCGATGAGGACAGTGAGTCCGTGCCGATGGCGATGGGGCTGCCCTCCCGCAGATACGCGGCGACGGGGGGATTGTCGAGGCCGATGATCTCGTTCGACCGCGCGCACAGCGCCACTGTGGTGCCGCGGGCACGCAAAATGGCGCGGTCGCGTGCAGACATGTAGACGCCGTGGGCCACGTGGCAGTCGGGTCCGAGCACGCCGAGGTGGTCGACGTAGTCCGTCGCCGAGGTACCGAATCCGGCCTGACGAAGTTCCCTCAGGCTGCCCAGTCCCTGCGACTGCCAGGGGCCCAGATGCTCGGCCTCGAACTCTCGCTCAATGCCGGACTCGCCGAGGTGAATGTGGATGCGGCGGCCGCGCTCGCGGACGATGTCGGGAATCTCCAGCAGCGGCACGATCTCAAGCGAGTACGGCGCGTGGGGGCTAAGCCCGGATCCGGGGCGGTCGGGCATGGAGTCCAGCGCGGCCTCGACCTCGGCGCGGCCGTGCTCGCGCCAGTCGTCGTTGCTCCAGTCGATGACTTCCCAGTACGCGATGCCTGCGAGCCCCGCATCGTGCAGCGCGGTGGCGGCCTCGGGGTCGGTGACGATGTCCGCGGCGGCCGTGACGCCTGCGGTGATCATCTGCTGAGCGCCGTCGGCTGCTGCGGCGGCCCAGTCGTGACCGCGCTGGTAGACGGGATTGAAGCCGGTGACCCAGTCCTCAAAGCCGTTGTAAATGCGAGAGGCGACCTCGGCCATGCCGGTGTACTGCAGGTGCGTGTGGGCATTGACGAGCCCTGGCATGAGCACGCCGGGCCAGCGCACATGGTTGACGGGCAGGCCGCGCTCCTCAAGCGACGCCTCGACCCACGCGCGCTCGCCAACATGCAGGATGCGCTCTCCGCGCACTGCGATGGCTCCGTCCAGAATCGGTGGGGCGGTGATGGGCAGCACTAGGTCCGCCGAATACAGCGTGACGGGGAACGTGCTCATGAAGACTCCTTGGTGCGGACAGGGTTGTCGGAAGTGTGAGTGCGGCCGGCGGCGTAGCGCGGCGATCGCCAGTCGGTTTCGGGGGCCGATGCTGGGTTACTTCGAGGCTCAAGCGTCACCCCACGTACGCGCGCGGCGGTTGCGGCGACGTGGTCGACGGCGGCTTGGCTCAGCGGGTGAACGCCAACGCCAGGACGGGAATCGACAACCTCTGCGATTGCCGCGAGCTGGGTGGCGAACGACAGATCCATGATCTCGATGGGATTGCCCTCTGCGGCAGTGACATTGATGCAGCCGCCGCGATCCAGGATCAGGGTGCCGGTGGTGGTGCGCTCGACGTGTGGGACGGTGGCGCCAGCGCCAGCGCCACCGCCACCGCCATCGACATCGCGCACGGGTCCGAGCTCTCCATCCCACGAGATCTCGCCGGGAACTCCGCCCGCGACGGCAACGGCTGCCGCCCGGTCAACGAGCTCCGGACCCACCGTTCCCCGCCACCCCGTAGCCGAGACGACGAGTGCCCCGGCGCCCAGAGCATCGGCCGGCCCCACTTCGTAGCCATCGTGGAGGGCGAGTAGCGCCCGGGCGGGATCGATCTCGCTGACGCGAACCTCAGCGCCGAGAGCCCTCAGGTGAGCAGCAACGCCAACTCCCACGGGTCCGTAGCCGATCACGACCGCCGGCTGATCGCGGACGCTCACTCCAGCGGCATCGAGGAGATCGGCGATGGCGAGGACGCAACTCTGGCCGGTGCCGTAGCGGTTGTCGAAGCCGGTCTTCGTGATGGCGTCGTTGACGGCCACCACGCCGGTGCCGAGCAGTCCGGCCGCGTGCATCGTGCGCAGCGGCGTTAATCCGCTCGTCGTCTCTTCGGTCGCGCCGATCCAGCGCTTGACCTGGTCCGGACGCTCCTCGTGTGCCAGGCGCGTCACGTGCGAGCCATCGTCGACCAGTACGTCGAATCCCCGGTCGATGAAGCGCAGCGCAGCCTCGCGTTCCTGGGCGGGCGTGAAGTCTGGATCGGCGTCGACGGGCACGCCGCGGTCCCGGAGCGCTTGTGCGACGGCGGGGTCGGTCTCGTCGGGATGTGCGTAGACCGCGACATCGGCACCTGCGCTCGCGAGCAAGAGTGCGAGGTTCGCGGTCTTGGGCTCGAGCGTCATCGAGACGCCGATCGAAAGCCCGCTCACGGTGCCTCGCGCGGCGAATTCTGCGGCGATCGCGGTCGACACGGGCATGTGAGCGGCCGCAAAGTCGAGGCGCCCGGCTGCGTCGCCACGATGCCCCGTTGCGTGCCCGCCTAGTGTGATGGCACCCGACGCGACGTCAAAGGCCACAATCTCGGACGCGTCATCGTCGCCACGTGAGTCGTTGCTGGGCGGGCCGTCGGGAATGCCGGCCGCCACTCGCGCACCCATGGCCACCAGCATCGCCCGGAGCGCATCTGCGACTGGACCCGAACCTTCGACGCGCATCGGTCGGCCCGCAATGAGCAGATTGGTGTCGGAGGCGAAGCGGCGCAGCAGCCGCTCCGCTTCGGCGCGCGCGTCGGTCATGCCGACAAGTCTAGGTTCTGGCGCTCGCGTGCAATGCGGCACCGGCGGGTACAACGCCGCGCGCTTCGGCTTCCCATTGTCGGATGAGCTCGTCATCCCGGAATTCTCGATCGCGGACCCACTGGTCCCATTGATCCTGGCTCAAGACACACTGGTCCCCATCGTCGAGGTCAACGCGTCTCATCATCGGCTCCCAGCCGCCAATGTCGATAGCGCTGATTCCACCTTCAATTGGCTCCCCACGAGGATCCGCCGCGGGGGGCGGAATGAACGTCACGGATGTTGCTGTCGCGACAATTTCCCAGCCATATCGATGGATGTCGTGATGGCACCGGGTGCAGAGCATGACTCCGTTGTCGAGATTCGATCCGCCTCCGTGAGACCACCACGAGATGTGATGTGCCTCGCAGTGTTCTGGCGGGGCGTGGCACTTCGCGCAGCCACCATCGCGCTCGAGCAGTGCAACTCGCTGAGCACGCGTGAACATTCGTACCTCGCGCCCAAGGTCCAGCACTTCGCTGTCGCCGCCCAAGACTTCCGGGATCACTCCGGCATCGCCAGCCAGGCGGCGGAGCTCGGACACGGAGACAGGCGTATCGATTCCGTCCACTGTGCCGACACCGCCGGGCCGCGACAGGTCGGCAACATCCATGCGCACCACGATTGAAGTGCGAATCCCCGAGCGGTCCATCTGGGTGCAGCCGAGCGCGTGGCGCGCCAGCCCACTGAGTGCGTCGGCGCGCATCTGTCCCACCGTGCGCGTATCCGCTTCGGCGGGATCCTGGTTGCGGCGGATGCGGAAGTCGCGAGTCACAGTCTGTTCAATGGCGGTCAGAATTGGCGCTGCACTCACTGCATCCATCTGACCGTGGAATCGGACCATGCCATTGTGGTCCTCCTTCCATGCGAAGTACCTCTCCGCGTGCTGCTGACGCTCGCGCTTCTCGCGTCCCACGCGGTCAATCCGCGCCGCAGCCTTCGCGACCAGCCTGCGGACCTCATCCGCGGTGAGCCCACGTGCCTTGTCGACAAGAGTGGATTCGAGGTCTACGAGGTCCTGCGCGGGTAACAGGTCCGTGACACGGTTGAGTGCCCCCACGATGTACCCCGCGGCATCCGAAGACAGCTCACCGGCGACCGATGCCGCAGCCACGCGCGGATACTTGGGTCGCGAGACCGGCTCGGCAGTGAGCGTGCCTGATTGACCGGGCGCGGGCACGGGCGCGACCGGAGTGGGAGTGAACGCATCGCCTGCGTCAATGACCCGCTTCGCGCGCGGCACTGTGCCGCCGGACCGCTTCGCAATCATCTTTCCCGCGTCGCCGAAGCCTTCGCGGCGCGCCAAGCCGCCATCCCGATCGTTAGGTGCCGATAGCCGCGCGATCTGGCCCGCGATCCGCGCGCTCAGCGCACCGGCGGCACGTTCCAAAGTCATCGCCGCTTCGTGAACGTCGAGAATCTGCTCGCGCGAGAGGCTCTCGGAATCGCGCGCGGCGAGCTCGCTCACAAGGGAGCACAGTTGCGCGATTTCCTTCGCCTCGATTGCCATAGAAACACTCAACCATAGGAGTCTGACACGGAAGCGATCCACGGCAAACCCCCAGGTATTTCAGGGGTCGACGTAGCCCCAGGCGCTGGAAACCTAAGAGCACCGCCCCCGCAGCATCGGCCCGCCCCACGCGGCGCGAAGGAAGCCCGCAACACGATGTCACCGCTCGTCCGTAGACTGGTCACGCCGGAGATTCCGGTCTATTGGCATGCCTGGAGACAGTGTGAACCAGCCCCTCAGCGCCCTGCTGCAACACCTGACCCTGCCCTCACTCAACGAGGGCGGGCACCTGGTGGCACCTCCAGCGGCAGCGCCAGCAATCGTGGGCGCAGCGCAGTCCGATGGCCCGCTCCTGGTCGTGACCGCCTCCGGTGGTGACGCCGACACCTTCGCCGCCGCCCTTAGCGCCTTCCGCGACCCCGCCACCATCTCCGTCCTGCCCGCATGGGAGACCCTCCCTCACGAGCGCCTCAGCCCGCGCTCGGACACCGTCGCCCGCCGCCTCGCGACTCTGCGCCGCCTCGCGCACCCCGAGATCGTCAAGGAAGAGGCAGGACTCCCGCCGCTTGAAGTCGTCGTCGCACCCATCCGCGCGCTCCTCCAACCACTGGTGGCAGGGCTTGCGGACCTCGAACCGGTGCACGTCGCGGTAGGGGAGAGCCACGACCTCACGGAACTCACAGAGAAGCTCGCAGGCGCCGCCTACACGCGCGTGGACATGGTGGAGCGCCGCGGCGAGTTCGCAGTCCGAGGCGGCATCGTCGACGTCTTCGCTCCCACGGACCCGCACCCGGTGCGCATCGAGTTCTTTGGCGACGAGGTGGACGCCATTCGCTCCTTCTCGATCGCGGACCAGCGCTCGCTTGAGTCAGTTAACCGACTATGGGCGCCGCCGTGCCGCGAACTCCTGCTCACCGAGGACGTCCGCACGCGCGCCGCCTCCCTCACCGAGCAAGTGCCTGCTGCCGCCGACATGCTCACCCGCATTGCGGACGGGCACGCGGTCGAGGGCATGGAGTCCCTCATTCCGCTCCTCGTCGATCGCCTTCAGGCGCTTCCGGAAGTACTCCCGCGCGACACCCGCGTCATCCTCATCGAGCCCGAGCGCCTCGCCCGCCGCGCGGAGGACCTCTCGCGCACCGCGGACGAATTCCTCGCCGCCGCCTGGGTCTCGGCCGCGGCCGGTGCCGATTCACCGCTCGAGCCCACCGAGGGGTCCTTCCTCACGCTGGAGCAGCTGCAAACTTCCGCTGAGGAGCGCGGCCTCGCCGTCACGACGGTCGGTCCCTTTGGTGGGGCCGATGCTGAAGTCACCTCCCTGCGAGACCTGGAGGACCACCGGGGTCGCCTTCGCGAGGCGCTCGCCTTGCTGAAGGCTCGCCTGGGTGAGGGATGGAACGTCGTGGTGACGGCTGCGGGAACTGGATCCGCGCATCGGCTCCAAGAACAACTCGCGGAAGCGGACATCCCGGCCCGCGTGCAGGAAAACTACGACCCCGTCGCGGGCGTCGTCTCGGTGGTCCCACAAATCACCGGCGCCGGCTTCTCGGCGGAGCCAGACCAGGTCCTTGTCATGCATGAGGCCGACCTGACCGGCCGCGCAGCCGTCGCAGCCGGCCCCAAGGTCAAGGTCCCAAGCCGCCGCCGCAACGCCGTCGACCCACTGCAGCTGCGCACGGGTGACTTCGTGGTCCACGAGGCCCACGGCGTCGGCCGGTTTGTCGAGCTCACCAAGCGCCAGGTCCGCGGAATCGAACGCGAGTACCTCGTCATCGAGTACGCGCCATCCAAGCGCAACGGCCCCGCCGACCGGCTGTCTGTCCCCACGGACCAGCTCGACCAGGTCACCAAGTACGTCGGGGGAGAGGCGCCCAGCGTCAACAAGATGGGCGGCTCGGACTGGGCCAAGACCAAGACGCGCGCCCGCAAGGCGGTCAAGGAGATCGCGGCGGAACTCATCCGCCTGTACTCCGCGCGCATGGCCACCACGGGTCGCGAGTTCTCGCAGGACACCCCATGGCAGCGCGAGCTCGAGGAGTCCTTCCCGTTCGTCGAGACCCCGGACCAGTTGTCCACGATCGACGAGGTCAAGGGCGACATGGAGCGCTCGGTGCCCATGGATCGCCTGGTGTGTGGCGATGTGGGCTTCGGCAAAACCGAGATCGCGGTGCGCGCAGCCTTCAAGGCCATTCAGGACGGCACCCAGGTCGCGGTGCTGTGCCCCACGACCCTGCTGGTCAAGCAGCACGTCGACACCTTCACGGAGCGGTTCGCGCAGTTCCCCGTCGCTGTCAAGGCACTGTCGCGCTTCCAGAGCGACAAGGAAGCCAAGGAGATCATCGCGGGCCTGTCTGACGGCTCCGTCGACCTGGTCATCGGCACCCACCGCCTCATCACCGGCTCCGTCCGCTTCAAGCAGCTGGGCCTTGTGATCGTGGATGAGGAGCAGCGCTTTGGCGTTGAGCACAAGGAAACCCTCAAGGCCATGCGCACGGACGTCGACGTCCTCGCGATGTCCGCCACCCCCATCCCGCGCACGCTGGAGATGGCCGTGACAGGCATTCGCGAAATGTCGACCCTCGCGACCCCGCCGGAGGAGCGCCACCCGATCCTCACGTACGTAGGACCTCAGGAAAACCCGCAGGTCTCGGCCGCGATCCGCCGCGAACTCCTGCGCGACGGCCAGGTCTTCTACATCCACAACTCGGTCAAGACCATCAATAGCGAGGCACGCCGCCTTAGCGAGCTCGTCCCCGAGGCGCGCATCGCCGTCGCCCACGGCCAGATGAGCGAGAAGCAGCTCGAGCAGGTCATTGTCGATTACTACGACAAGCAGTATGACGTCTTGGTCTGCACCACGATCGTCGAGACCGGCCTGGACATCTCCAACGCCAACACCCTGATCGTGGAGCGCGCGGACAAATTTGGCCTCAGCCAACTCCACCAGCTCCGCGGACGTGTGGGCCGTGGCCGCGAACGCGCTTACGCGTACTTCCTCTACCCACCGGACCGCACCCTCACGGAGACCGCACACGACCGCCTGCAGACCATCGCCGCGAACACCGACCTGGGCGCCGGTATGGCCGTTGCCATGAAGGACCTCGAGATTCGCGGCGCTGGAAACCTGCTGGGCGGGGAGCAGTCCGGACACATCGAGGGCGTGGGCTTTGACCTCTATATCCGCATGGTGGGAGAGGCTGTCGCGTCGTTCCGCGGCGAAGGCGAAGAAGAGCGCGCGCCCATGACGATCGATTTGCCGATCGACGCCCACATCCCGACGCAGTACATCGAGCATGAACGACTGCGCCTCGAGGCATACCGCAAGATCGCCCAGGCGGGCTCGGCCGAGGAACTCGACACCGTCGCAGAGGAACTGCGCGACCGTTACGGCAACCTGCCCGAGCCCGTCGACAACCTCTTCCACGTGGCCCGCCTGCGCACCGAAATCCGCGAGACCGGCATCACTGACGTGGTCGCGCAGGGCAAGTTCGTCCGCTTCAGCCCGCTCGAACTTCCCGACTCCGCCGCGATGCGCATCAACCGCCTCTACCCGGGCTCGCTTATCAAGCCGGCCGTCCGCCAGGTGCTGATTCCGGCCCCCATGACCGCTCGCATCGGCGGCAAACCAGTCGAGGGCGTCGAGGTTCTGGACTGGGTGCGACAGGTCATCACGGCCACCTCCGTGGCCCCAGTAGGATGAGTGCCATGACGTTCCCCCGACGACGACGTGCCGCTGTCGGCGCCCTGGCGGGCTCCGCGATTGTTCTTACCGGTTGCACCGTGCCTGGACAGGACGGCGCCGCCTCTTCCGCGATCGAGTACGACTCCACCACGATCTCCAACGAGCGTGTGTCTGAGCTCTATGACGCGTGGACCCAAGAGGGCCACGTGAACATCACTCGCCGCGGTGTCATCACTCTTGAGGTGATGCGGGAGCCGATGCTCGAGAACGTTGACGCTCTCGGCATTGGGTATTCGCGCGATTTCGTCGAGGGGCTGGGCGAAGAGCTCAAGGCGACCGAGGGCGTCGAGGGAGCACCGAGCGAAGACCTCATCGACGGACTCGAGGCCGCGTACCTCCTTGGCGCGTTTGCCCTACTCGATCAGACCGGCGAACAGCTCAGCACCATGGCCGCTGATCTGACGGAAAACTCCGTGTCCTCGCCGCGCACCGGCGACTTCTCGGAGCCGGAACTGGTCAACACTCTCAACCTTGTCGCACCCGCAGCGACCAACCGCCTGAACTCCGGCGACCGCCTGTGGCTGACTGAGTTCACCGGCGTCAACGCCTTCGTGGAGCCCGACGAGGACTGGATCGCCAGTGAGTGATGGCCTCACCCGACTGGTAGAGGTTATGGACCGGCTACGGTCCCCTGGCGGTTGTCCCTGGGACGCCGAACAGACGCACGAAACGCTGATCAAGCACGCCCTCGAAGAGGCCTATGAACTGGCCGAGGCGGTCGAATCAGGCACCCGCGCGGACATGCGTGAGGAACTCGGAGACGTCCTCCTGCAGGTGGTCTTCCACTCTCGCGTCGCGCAGGAACACCCCAGCGACCCCTTCGACATCGACGATGTCGCCAATGGCGTCGCGGACAAGTTGATGGAGCGCCACCCCCATGTTTTCCCCGATGAATCGGGGCAACGGGCCGATGCTGGCTCGGCTGCCGAGGTCCACGCCCGGTGGGAGAAGATCAAGAAGGAAACCAAGGGCCGTGAGTCCGTCATGGACGGGATTCCGGTCGACCAGCCCGCGTTGCAGCGGGCACAGAAGGTGATCAGCCGGGCGAGCAAGGCCGGGCTGCAGGTGCAAGACGAAGCCGGAGTCGATATCGGTCACCAGCTTCTCGACCTGGTTGCACGTGCCCAGGCCGAGGGCGTTGACGCCGAAGGTGCACTCCGCAAAGCCGTACGAAACTACGAAGCCGCGGCCCGCGAGGCAGAGCGCGAGGCGACCGCAGCATCGGCCGTCACCCCAGCATCGGCCGCCACCGAAGGTTCACCCACGTAGGACGTTTGTCAGGGCGCACCCCGTGTGTGCCATCGCTAGACTCACGAAGAGAACACCACACACAACTGAAGGAGCATCATGGCCAGCATTGAGGCTATTGGAGCACGCGAGATTCTTGACTCGCGCGGAAACCCCACCGTTGAGGTCGAGGTCGCGCTGGAGGACGGAACGTTCGCGCGCGCTGCGGTCCCCTCGGGCGCATCGACCGGAGCCTTCGAGGCCGTCGAGCGTCGCGACGGCGACAAGAGCCGTTACCTGGGCAAGGGTGTCGAGGAGGCCGTGGACGCGGTCATCGACGACATCGCACCCGAGATCGTCGGACTCGACGCCACCGAGCAGCGCCTGATCGACCAGACCATGCTCGAGCTCGACGGCACCGACAACAAGGGCAAGCTGGGCGCGAACGCCATTCTCGGTGTCTCGCTGGCCGTGGCGAAGGCCGCTGCTGACTCGGCTGACCTCGCACTGTTCCGCTACATCGGCGGTCCCAACGCGCACCTGCTGCCCGTGCCGATGATGAACATCCTCAACGGTGGATCGCACGCCGACTCCAACGTTGACATCCAGGAGTTCATGATCGCTCCCGTGGGTGCCCCCACCTTCCGTGAGGCCTACCGCTACGGCGCAGAGGTCTACCACGCACTGAAGAGCGTGCTCAAGGAGCGCGGCCTGGCCACCGGCCTGGGCGACGAGGGTGGCTTTGCCCCCAACCTTGAGTCGAACCGTGCAGCCCTGGACCTGATCCTGGTCGCCATCGAGAAGGCCGGCCTCAAGCCCGGCGAAGATGTCGCACTTGCGCTCGACGTTGCTGCCACCGAGTTCTACGAAGACGGTGTCTACAACTGGGAAGGCGGCAAGAAGACCGCCGAGGAGATGACGGAGTTCTACGCCGAGCTCGTCGACGCGTACCCGCTGGTCTCGATCGAAGACCCGCTGGACGAGGACGACTGGGAGGGCTGGACCACCCTGACCGCTCGCATCGGCGACAAGACGCAGATCGTCGGCGACGACCTGTTCGTCACCAACCCCACCCGCCTGCAGCGCGGCATCGACGAGAAGTCGGCCAACTCGCTGCTCGTGAAGCTCAACCAGATCGGCTCGCTCACCGAGACCATCGACGCTGTGTCGCTCGCGACCCGCGCTGGCTTCACCTCGATGGTGTCGCACCGTTCGGGCGAGACCGAGGACGTCACCATTGCGGACCTCGTGGTGGCCCTCAACACCGGCCAGATCAAGACCGGTGCTCCCGCACGTGGCGAGCGCATCGCTAAATACAACCAGCTGCTGCGCATCGAAGAAGAGCTGGACGACGCCGCGAAGTACGCCGGCAAGTCCGCGTTCCCGCGTAGCTACTCGCTGTAACGCCTGACCCGCAGGACCGGCCCTCGCGGCTGGACCTGTCAACGCAACAGGGCCGTATCCCTTTGGGGGTGCGGCCCTGTCGCGTTTCTGGGGGCGGTCTGGTGTTGAGTCTGCCGCGTTCGCTTGCCGCCGCGCCTCCTTGCCTCGCCGGCGCACCGCCGTCCCTCGCCGCCGCACCGCGCCCGAAATGGAGCACCGGCCGCCATGTTTGGGCGTGGATGGCGGCCAGCGCTCCATTGCGGCGGCCTGACGTGACGACAATCACACGACTCGCGGCGGGGCGCTGAGCAAACCGTGTGCCGCGTGCTGGGAGAATGAGCCGGTGAGTTCTCCCCGTCGCCCTGGTACGCATCGCGCCTCGTCGCGCCCTGCCAGCGACGCCAAGCGCAGGAGTGGCTCGACCTCGTCTACGAGCCGCAGTTCGCGCGGCACGGCTCGCGGCGGGTCCACCGGGCCCGGTCGTTCCACGCCGGCGGCTCCCAAGATCGACGCGTCGAGCCCGCAGGGTTCGTTCGCCAGCATGTTGACGTGGCGCACGGCCGTCATTGTCGGCGTATTGATCCTCGCCTTCGCGGTGGTGGCGCCGGCCGTCCGCGCCTACCTTGACCAGCAAGCCATGCTTGAGGGTTTGAGGGCCGATGCCGAGGTCGCCCAGGCGGAAGTCGATGACTTGAATGCCGAGGTCGCCCGTTGGGACGACCCCGCGTATTTGGTTGCGCAGGCTCGCGAGCGGCTTTACTACGTGTTCCCGGGGGAGACCCCGTACCGCGTCCTGGACCCCGAGGTCATCGAGGACCCCGCGCTACAGGCGGAAGCGGAAGCGCGCGAAACCGCCGCGGACCCCCTGCGTCCCTGGTACGACACCCTGTGGGAGTCGATGACCGACGGGGCTGAGGAAGCCGCGAATGTCGTGGAGTCCGAGGACGCGGAAACTTCTCCCAGCGCGGACAGCGACGAAAACGAGCGTCTGACCGACGTAGACTTCGGAGGGTGACAAGCCCCGACGTGACCGACGCCGACATTGCCGCCCTGCGCTCCCAGTTGGGCCGTGAACCGCGAGGCGTGGTCGCCATTGCCGCCCGCTGCGTGTGTGGAAAGCCCACTGTGGTGCACACCGCACCGCGCTTGCCGGATGGCACACCCTTTCCCACCCAGTACTACTTGACCCACCCTGAGGCCGTGTCGGCAGTGTCGACGCTTGAGGCCAATGGCGTCATGAAAGAGATGACCGAGAAGCTGGGCGAGGACGAGGAACTGGCCGCCGCCTACCGCGCCGCCCATGAGCGCTACCTCGAGGAGCGCTACGCCCTTGAGGATGTCCCCGAGATTCACGGCATTAGCGCCGGTGGAATGCCCGACCGCGTGAAATGCCTCCATGTCTTGGTAGGCCATTCGTTGGCCGCCGGCCCTGGAGTGAACCCGCTGGGGGATGAGGCCCTTGAGCGCATCTCGCATGCGTGGACCCCTGACCGTTGCACCTGCCCGAGTGTGGAGGAGACCGAATGACCCGCGTCGCTGCCGTTGATTGCGGCACAAACTCGATCCGCCTGCTGATTGCTGACGTCGCCGCAGATGGCACGTCGCTAACCGATGTCGTGCGCCTCATGAAGGTCGTGCGCTTGGGCCAGGGCGTGGACCGCACTGGTCAGTTTGCGCCAGAAGCGCTCGAGCGCACCCTCGAGGCAACCGCGGAGTACGCGGCCCTGTGCCGTGAGCACGAGGTGGAGTCGATCCGCTTCGTCGCCACGTCCGCGACCCGTGACGCGTCGAACCGCGACGAGTTCATCGCGGGTGTCAAGGAGCGCCTGGGCGTTGAGCCCGAGGTGATCTCCGGGGAAGAGGAAGCGGCACTGAGTTTTCGCGGCGCTGTGTCGGTCGTCGCCGATGACCTGGTTCCGCCGTACCTGGTCGTTGACCTTGGCGGCGGTTCAACTGAGCTGGTTCTCGGCGAGAACGGTCCCGCCGGCGCTCACTCCATGAATGTGGGCTGCGTGCGCATGACTGAGCGCCACCTGCAGTCCGATCCGCCCACCGCGGCAGAGATTGACGGCGCAGTGGCCGATGTGAAGGCCGCGCTGGACGCCGCGATGGCGGACGTCCCCGTCGCCCAGACCCGCACGCTCGTGGGACTTGCAGGCACCATCACCACCGTGACGGCGAACGCCCTCGACCTTCCCGAGTACGACCGCGAAGAGATCAACGGCGCGCGCCTCAGCGTCGACGAGGCGATCGAGTCTTGCGACCAGCTCCTTGCCGCGACTCGCTCGGACCGGGAAGCAATGCCGTTCATGCATCCTGGCCGCGTTGACGTCATTGGCGCTGGTGCGCTCGTGTGGCGCGAGGTCATTCGCCGTGTGCAGGCTGAGGTGAGCGCAGCGGGTGGCACACTTGACGAGGTCATCACCAGCGAGCACGACATCTTGGACGGCATCGCGTTCTCCGCAGCCGCCCGGGCCTGACTCGAGCTCCAGCCCCCGTAGCCCAACTGGCAGAGGCAGCCGACTTAAAATCGGCCCAGTGCGGGTTCGAACCCCGCCGGGGGCACCCTTCCGCGCTCGCTCGGCGCCACCTCAGTACTCCAGCACCACCAGAGCACCTCAGCAGTGCATCAGCCCGTCCGATCGGCGGGATCGTTGCGGTCCTCCCGAACGTTCACGCCCTGAGCGAATCCACCCTGAGAAGGATGCCAAGTGGGCGCATGCGACTTGTATGCTGAGGCAGACTTCATTCCATTCGAGGAGGACCATGTCCAGCCCCGTATTTAGCGGTTCCAATAGCGCGTTCAAGCCTGGCGCCACGATCAACCCTGACGGATCATCGGTCACGGCCGCCGATCTCAACCAGCAGTTCAACGCGCCGTCCGCGACCCCGATGGACACCGGCCGCATGGGCTACGAGGGCGTCATCTCGAAGACGGCGATGATGATCATCCTCGCCTTCCTGTGCGCAGCCCCCGGCTACATGTTCTTCTCCTTCGCAGGACTGATGATCTCCGGTATCGCCGGAATGGTCCTCGGCCTGGTGCTGGCATTCAAGAAGACCACGCCCCCCGTGATGGCGATCATCTACGCGGGCGTCGAGGGTTACTTCCTTGGATCGCTGTCGCAGTACGTGGAGACCGCATTCGACGCCCCTGGCGCAGGCCTACAGGCTCTGCTCGCCACCGGCGTGACGTTCGCGGTCTGCCTCACGCTGTACCGCTCCGGCAAGATTCGCTACACGCCCAAGATGCAGAAGTTCCTCATCATTGGCGGTATCTCTTACCTGCTGTTCTCGCTGGTTAACGTGGGCCTCATGCTTTTCGGCGCAACCGACTCCCCGTGGGGCGTCCGCTCTGAGTACGAGATCATGGGCCTCCCACTGGGCGTGTTCATCGGCGCATTCGCCGTGATCCTCGCCTGCGTGTCACTGATCGCCGACTTCGACTTCATCGAGAACGGTGTCAAGCGAGGCCTTCCCGCCCGCTACGAGTGGACCGCAGCTTTTGGCCTGGTCGTGACGCTCGTGTGGATGTACACCGAGTTCCTGCGCATCATCGCCCTCCTTCAAGGTCGCGACTGACAACCAGTTCTACTTTCCACAAGGGCCCCGCAGCGTCTTCGCTGCGGGGCCCTTGTCGTTGTAGCGTGTCCTGCGACCGCTGTTCACGCTCTGACACACGAGGCGATGATGCCCCAGTTCGACCTTCCGCTGTCCGACCTCGAGACCTACAGGCCCGATGTTCGCGAGCCCGAGTACTTCGACGAGTTCTGGCGCCAAACACTCGCGCAGGCTCGTAGCCTCGACTCCGATGTGATGCTTGCCGATGCCGGGTGGAATCTTCCCCAGGTAGCCATCCGCGATGTGATCTTCCCGGGGTTCGACGGTCAGCCCATTCGCGGCTGGTACTCGCGGCCACGGGGCGCGAGCGACCCGCTGCCGTGCATCGTTGAGATCGCGGGATATGGGGGCGGCCGCGGGCACGCGCTCGAGCGCACATTCTGGGCCACCGCCGGGTTTGCGCACTTCTTCCTCGACACGCGTGGACAGGGCTCGGCATGGGGCAACGGCGGCGACACCCCCGACCCCGTGGGTACCGGTCCGAGCTCCCCGGGCTTCATGACGCGAGGCATCGAGGACCCGGTCGAGTATTACTACCGCCGCGTCTACACCGACGCCGTGCGGGCGGTGGACGCTGCCCGGTCGCTCCCAGGGGTCGACGAGTCACGCGTGATCTTCTCTGGCGCGTCCCAGGGCGGCGGCGTCGCACTCGCGGTCGCAGGCCTGGCCGAAGGGCTCGCGGGAGTCATGGCGGATGTCCCGTTCCTGTGCCA
Organism: Demequina flava; assembly: GCF_000975035.1. Classification (GTDB taxonomy): domain Bacteria; phylum Actinomycetota; class Actinomycetes; order Actinomycetales; family Demequinaceae; genus Demequina; species Demequina flava. The sequence goes on from NZ_BBRA01000001.1 coordinate 1,624,031, forward strand.
CTTTGAGCGAGCACTCGAGATCACGGACGAGTTCCCCTACGGCGAGATCGTGCGCTACCTCTCGGTCCAGCGCCCTGACCGCTCCAAGGTCCTCGAGACGCTGTCCTACTTTGACGGTGTCAACCACGCCAAGCGGGCGACCGCGCCACTCCTGAGTTCAGTGGCGCTGCGCGACCAGGTGTGCCCGCCATCCACGGGCTACGCCGCCTTCAACTGGTACGGCGCCCACGCCGCAACTACACCTCCCAAGCACATGGACGTGTGGCCGGACAACGGTCACGAGGGTGGCGCCGTGCACCAGCTCGCGCGTCAACTCCAGTTCGCGCGCTCTATCGTGGGCTAGTACCGCGACCTGTGGAGGTGCTGGGTGACAAGTCCTGAGGGCACTGCCAACGGCGATCCTGAACCCGATCCCAGCATCGGTTCACCGGATACAGCAGAGGATGCCCCCGAGGACCCCGCGTTCGGCGCGAGGCACGCGACCTGGCCGGAGCTCTTCTTCGATCTCGTGGTGGTCGCGGGCGCCGGCCTCCTCGCGCACCTGCTCGAGGCCGGGCATGGCTGGCAGAGCATGTGGCTCTTTGCAGTTGCCTTTGGCGCCTTTTGGATGATTTGGACGTGCTTCACGGCGTACGGCAACATCCGTGGCGATCAAGCACGGCTTCCGACATTCCTCCTAGGGATGATCGTGCTCTCCGTCATGGTCGCGTCCGTACCCCAGATTCACGGTGACCACGCCGAGGCCTTCGCGATCGCATACATCGTGGGGCGCGTCGCGGCCGCACGTCCCTGGCATGGTGCAGCGGTCGTGGTCGACCTTCCGGTCATCCAAGCGGCCACGGGCGTCCTGCCGTGGATTGTGTCGCTGTGGGTCGATGGCGAAGCCAAGTACATCCTGTGGACCGTGGGGCTCACGATCGACCTCATTCAGCTCCTGCGACGTCCAGCCAACAAGTCCATCGAGGGTGCCCAGCGCCGGCTCGATCGCTACACCGCGCGGATCGAACGCCAAGAAGAGCAGTTCGAAGAGCGGCTCGAGGGTTTGGAGCGCGAGCGAGGCGCATGGGTCCGGGAACACCCCCGCGTAGTCACGCGCCGAGAGCAGATCGATCGACGAGTTCGAGACCTGCCGTCCTCGATCGTCGCGCTGCGAGCCGATGGCGAGCATTTGTCCGAGCGGTTCGGACTGTTCACGCTCATCCTGCTCGGCGAGGGGCTCATCCAGGTAGTGACGGCGGCGTCTGAAACGGACTGGGACGCCGCACTCGCCGTGGCATGGCTCGGTGGATTCACGCTGATCGTGGCGCTATGGACAGTCGCCGTGAACCACGGCAGCGCTGGCGTCGCTCTCCTACCAGAGGGAGCGATCCCAGTGCGTCTGCAGTGGATTGCGCACCTCGTGACGTCCCTGTGCCTGGTCGCGATGTCGGCGGTTCTGGGCGAAGTGGTCGCTGAACCCACGGCAGGTCTTGATCCCAAGTTTGGCGCGATCCTCGCGGGTGCGCTCGCGGTTTACCTCCTCGGCGCAGCGGCGACACATGGCATAGTCGCGCGACGCACCGGAGGCCGCTTGGCACGTCGCCGCTCACGCCTGCTCGCCATCGCGGGACTCGCCGGACCGCTCGTCGTGTGGCTGGGCCATGACGCGCTCGCAGCGTGGGCACTGGTGTGGGTGATGGCGGTGACCGTCCTCGTGTGTGCGATCACGAACCAGCGTTGGGTGGCAAGCCAGAAATAGGAAAGGGCCGATGCCAGGGTTACCCCAGCATCGGCCCGTCGCCTTGAGATCTACGCGTCGGCGTAGCTCACCTGGCAGAAGCCGTGGTTGCAGTAGCCGCCCGGGTTCTTGTGCAGGTATCCCTGGTGGTAGTCCTCGGCGTAGTAGAAGATTCCGTCGCCTGCGAACTGCGCGCGCTCGATCTGCGTGGTGATCTTTCCGAAGCCCTTCTCGTCGAGGGCCCCCTGGTACCGGTCGCGGGAGGCCTCGGCTGCGTGGAGCTGGGCATCCTCGGTCGCGAAGATCGCGCTCCGGTATTGCGTACCGATGTCCCCGCCCTGGCGGTTGAGCGTTGTGGGGTCGTGGTTCTCCCAGAACGCGGCGAGCAGGGTCTCGACGTCGACCTTGGTGGGGTCGTAGACCACTTGCACGGCCTCGGCGTGACCGGTCTTAGCGGTGCACGTCTCTTCGTACGTGGGGTTCTTGGTCCAGCCGCCCATGTAGCCGGCAGCGGTCGAGTACACGCCCTCCGTCTGCCAGAACACGCGTTCGGTGCCCCAGAAACAGCCCATTGCGAAGTAGATGACCTCAAGGCCCTCTGGCCACGGGCCAACCAAGGGCGTGCCGAGAACCGTGTGGCGGTTCGTGACCTCGATTGGCTGCTCGTGGCCTGGAAGGGCCTCGTCTGGCGCAATCATGTGTTGCTTATCGAATCCGAAGATCATGGTGCCTCCTTATGATCAGGCTCAACGCTGGCGCGGGCCCGTCTGTTCCTGCCCCTAGTGTGGCGCGGTTGCGCGCCTTCGGCGAGCATCATTCCTGTGTGTACCTCCTGCGCGTTAGGCTCACCCCATGGCCGAACCCAAGTTGGCACCTGCAGATACGCCACCGCCGAGTAATTCTCACGCTGACGCAGACGCGCGCGTGCCGTTCACTTTGCGTGTGACGGCGGCGTGGGCGTGGCGCCTCATCATTGTCGGCATCGTGGTCGGCGGATTCTTCTGGGTCTTCACGGCGCTACCCACTCTCTTCATTCCGCTCATCATCGCGCTCCTGATTGCCGCACCGCTCGAGCGGGTTGTGTACTACCTCAATCGCATCGGAATTCCGCGTGGATTGGGCGCCTTCTTTACGTTGCTTGGCTTGCTGGGAATCGTCGGCTTCCTGCTTGGCGCGGCGTCGACCTCGATCATCGCCGGCTTCGACGACTTGCGCGTGGCTGCCGTCGAGGGCTTCGAGACGTTCATGGATTGGCTCTCGGAGGGCCCCCTCGGGATCAACCAGGAGCAGATCGATAACGTCGTGGGCCAGGCGCAAAGCTGGCTGACGGACAACGCCAGCGGTGTTGCCTCGGGCGCACTGGGTGCCGCGGCCACCATCGGCGGCTTGCTTGCCGGAGCCGTGATCGCGCTGATCTCGATGTTCTTCTTCCTGCGTGACGGTCGCAACCTGTGGCTGTGGTCGGTAAAGGCACTGCCCGATACCGTTGAGGAGCGCGTGGACACCGCCGGCCTGCACGCATGGAGCACCCTGCGCCGTTACACGCAGACCACAGTCTTTGTGGCGTTCGTCGATGCCGTCGGTATTGGTCTTGCAGCGTGGATCCTTGGTGTGCCGCTCGCATTCCCGATCGCCATCCTGGTCTTCCTGTTCTCCTTCATCCCGATGTTCGGCGCCACGCTGTCTGGTGCGATCGCGTCCCTGGTGGCGCTGGTCGACGGCGGTTGGACCACCGCCCTGCTGATGTTGGGCGCGGTGCTGCTTGTTCAGCAGCTCGAGGGCAACGTCCTGTACCCGTGGCTGTTCGGCAAGGCGCTGTCGCTGCACCCGCTCGTGGTGCTGCTGACGATCACCGCCGGAACCCTGACGCTCGGCCTGGTGGGTGCGATCATCGCCGTGCCGATCGTGTCCTTCATCTACGCCTTCACGCGCGGCTTGAGCGCGACGTACAAACCGGATGAAGAGTCCGTGCCGCCCATCACGTCGCAAGTGCCGGTTTTTGCCGAACGTTCCCGAGACGCCGTGCGGCGCGCTCGCGAGAAGATGACGCGGACCGGTGAGATTCGCGTCCGCCAACACGACACCATGTCCAACGGCGATGCCCCCGAGCCCTCCGAGGCGACAGCGGCAACCGAGGCCGCTCAGCGCAGCGGTGCCGCTGGCACGAACGAGATCGGGGAACCTCGCCCCACGACCGGCACAATCCGGATCCGTGGCAAGCGTCACGACTCGGCCAACCCTGACGCCCCGGACGCAGGCGGGTCCGACAGCGGCAGCAACGACGAGGACCAGCCGCCGCGCTAGAGCCATGCAATGCGACTACTGGGATGCGGGCCGGTGCCGGTCATGCTCCCTGATCGAGACCCCGTACGCCACGCAACTGGCTGACAAGGTCGCGCGGGCCCACGCGGCCCTCGACGACCATGCCCCTGGCGCACGGTGGCACGACCCGTGCGCCAGCGCCGAGTCTGAGTTTCGCAACAAGGCCAAGATGGTCGTTGCCGGAACGGCCGATGCGCCGACGCTTGGGATCCTTGACGAGGCCGGGGCGGGAATCGATCTTCGCGAGTGCGGCCTCTACCCGCCCGCGATTACCGACCTGTTGCCGCTCCTTGCGACGTTCATCACCCGAGTGCGCTGGCAGCCCTACGACGTCCCCACGCGGTCGGGAGAGGTGAAATACGTGCTGGTCACGGCATCGGCCGACGGAACTGCCATGGTGCGCTTTGTCGCCAGGTCCACCGAGGCGGGAACCCGTGTGCGCAAGCACCTGCCGTGGTTGCTGGAGCGGGCGCGGAGTATCCAGGTCGTGACGCTGAATGTCCTGCCGGAGCATCGCGCGGTCCTCGAAGGGGAACGCGAGATTGTGCTCACAGACGCGGAATCGCTGACGATGCCCATGGGGGATGTCGAACTCCACCTGGGCCCACGCGCCTTCTTTCAGACCAACACGGCGGTGGCGCGCCAGCTGTACGGCCAGGTGACGGCGTGGATCGACGCTGCGGCACCAGGCTCGCTATGGGACCTGTATTGCGGCGTGGGCGGCTTCGCATTGCATTGCGCGGCGCCGGGCCGGGCGGTCGTGGGAATCGAGATCTCTGCGCCGGCGATTGAGGCCGCCGAGCGATCTCGGGATGAGGCGCACGCGCGCGGTGTGGCGGGGATGGGTGACGTGCGATTTGCAGCGGCCGATGCTGTGGCCTGGGCTAGCGCTCAGGCAAGCGGCGCCGAGGCGATCGTGGTCAATCCACCGCGGCGAGGCTTGGGGGCGGGGCTCTCGGAGTGGCTCAATGGGTCGGGGGCGCAGACGATTGTGTACTCCAGTTGTCACCTGCCGACCCTGGCCGCTGACCTTGCACTTATGCCCGATTACAGGGTGACGGATGTGCGGGTTTTCGACATGTTCCCGCACACCGCGCACATGGAGATTGCGGTGGCTCTTCAGCGGTTGTGACGGGCGGTCATGTGGGCCCTTCGCGCTCAGGTAACGTATCTGCGTTCACTTCACAGCTCAAGGGTTTTACGACATGACAGCACGATGGCTTCGCGGGGCCGCAGGCATGAGCCTGGCACTCGTCGTGACGGCGGGGAGTCTGGCGTTTGCGGACGCGACGGAGACCACCGAGTCGGTGACGTTGGCCGCAGCCACAACTGTCGCGACGGGCCCCGCAGTCGAGGTCTCACGCGAGTATGGCGCGAGGCTGCCCATCCGGGTCGTCGAAGCTGGCGTGTCCTCTACGGGAGCCGTTGTGCTCGCCCCGTCGCGGGTGTTCGGGGATGCTGCGTCGAGAGCCCGCGATGCGCTCGCACCCGCGGACCTATCGGTCGCCGCGACGAGGGCGTTGGTCGCCTCCGCGCCGGCCGCCCAGTCCGCGGCTCCCGTGTCGCTGCCGGAGCCCCCACCTGAGCCCAACACCGCCGGGCCTTCGGTCGACTGCACCGCCGAGAAGTGCATTGCCCTCACCTTCGATGACGGCCCGGTACCCGAGACCGCGGACCTCTTGGACCTCCTTGCGGACAAGGGCGCACGCGCCACCTTCTTTGTGCTCGGCACCCGCGTCGATGACTACCCGGAGATTGTGGAGCGGATGGCAGCCGAGGGGCATGCGGTCGGAAATCACACCATGGGCCACCCGCGGCTTCCGTCGCTGGGCAAGAAGCCCGTGAGCTCTGAACTGTCCCGCACAAGCGACCGCATCGAGGACGTCACCGGCGAGCGTCCCGCCCTGATGCGTCCGCCGTACGGGGCAACTAACGGAACTGTCGCCGCCGTCGCCAAGGACCTGGGGATGGCGCAGATTCTGTGGAGCGTGGATCCTCAGGATTGGAAGGATCGGCACGCGGAGGTCATCGCTGATCGCGTCGCGAAGCAGGCCACGAACGGCGCCATTGTGCTGTCCCACGACCTGTACGCGTCCACGCGTGACGCATACGAAGAAATCATCGACGAGCTCCTCGCAGACGGGTATGCCCTCGTGACGATCCCCGAACTCCTTGGAGACGTGTCACCGGGTAAGACCTACTCGCGCCAGGAGTAAGGAGCCGCACCCCTCGACACACCACGGCCCGCCGGGCAGTGAGTGCCGGGCGGGCCGTGGTCGGTCGCGAAAGTGGTCAGCCGTTGAAGGGCTCCACCTTGATGACCTTGACAGTGATGTCGTTGCCGTTGGGGGCGGTGTAACTCGTAGAGTCGCCCTCGGTCTTGCCCATTAGGGCCTCTCCCAGAGGCGACTGCGCTGAGAACACGTCGATGTCCGTGCCGCCAGCAACCTCGCGGGAGCCAACGAGGAAGCGCATTTCGCGGCCAGCGACCTCAGCGGTGACAACGGTGCCCGAGGTGATCGAGCTCGTCTCATTGGCTTCGCCAACGGTCGCGTTTTCCAGGATGTGGCGCAACTGCTCGATGCGCGCTTCCTGCTTTGCCTGCTCCTCGCGGGCGGCGTGGTAGCCACCGTTTTCCTTGAGGTCGCCTTCCTGGCGGCGCTCATCGATCTCCTTGGCGATGGCGGCGCGGCCCTCTCCAACGAGGTGGTCATACTCGGCCTTCAGGCGGTCGAATGCCTCCTGGGTCAGCCAGGTGCCGGTCGTCTCGGTCACGAGATCCTCCTTTGTGGACGTGACTGGCCAGGATAACAACAGGTGTCGGTAAACGGAAAGACTGCCGGGCCGATGCCGGGGTTTACTCGACGATGGCGCAGTAGTTGACCTCGGCGGTCGTTGCTTCTTCCACCGTGGTGATGGGAAGCGTGATGCGCTGGGTGCGGCCATCGTCGGGGTCGACGGTGTGCGACGCGATGCCCACCTCCGCGAAGCTCGTGGTCATGGCGCGCACCACGCATTCGACGGGCTCGTCGGCGTAGACGTGGACGTCAAACGTGATCTCCGCCTCAGTGGGGGATTGGATGTCGTAACCCACCGTCTTCCAGCGCGCATCCTGGTCCGCCTGGCCGAGCGCGAACCACGCCGTCACCGCGGTCAAGGCCGCAAGCCCAGCGATCACCCATGCCCAGCCGGCCTTTGAGAGCCGGGGAGTGGCGCCCGAGGTCTCTTCCTCGATGGGCTGCTGGTGCTGTGCATCGCTCATGATGAGGCAGGATAGTTCACTACGAGGAGGCTCATTGTGACCAGTTTTGCCGGAGGACCCGGGTTCGCAGCGTTTGTGGCGACATTCCTGCTGGTAGGTGCCGCGATCGTACTTTTCCTGTCGCTGTCCAAGCACCTACGCAAGGTGCGCACCCACCCTCCACACGAGTCCGCTGCGGTGGATGCCGGCGCGGACGGTGCGGTTCAGGCGATGGAATCTGAAGGCTCGGCCGGATCGATGCTTGAGTCAGACGTTGAAGACCACAAGGGTGATGGCGGCGAAGTGGCACAGGAACCCCGCGATCGTTAACGCGTGAAAGATCTCGTGGAACCCGAAGTACTTGGTTGATCCGCGAGGCCACTTGAAGCCGTAGATCACTGCGCCCACGGTGTAGCACAGGCCGCCGATGATAATCAGGGTGACGACCGCGGCTCCACCCGCTTGGTAGAACGGGCCAATGAAGCCCACGGCCACCCATCCCAGAGCCACGTAGAGCGGGACGTAGAGCCATCTCGGTGCACTCAGCCAGAAGATGCGCAACAGCATGCCGACCAAAGCGCCAGTCCACACCACGATGAGCACGATGGTGCGCGTGGTGCCGTCGAGCAGCAGCACGGTCAGCGGCGTGTAGGTACCCGCAATGATGAGGAAGATGTTGGCGTGGTCCATGCGCCGCAGAACTGCGGTGGCCTTAGGTGACCAGTTGCCGCGGTGGTAGACCGCCGAGGTGCCGAAGAGTTGCACTGCGGTGAGCGTGAAGATCGCCGTAGAGATGCGGCCTTCGAGCGTGGGGGCGAACACTACGAGCACCATGCCGGCGACTAGAGCGAGGGGCGCGGCCCCCAAGTGAAGCCATCCACGCAGCAGCGGCTTAGCCGGGTCGGGGAGGTTCTCTGCCATAAACCTACGATACCGTAGGTTATCCCGTCGGGGTACCGTAGTCCCAGCCGGATTCGCCGATGGAGAGGACAGCACGTGGGCCTGCGCGATCTGCTGTATCGCAAGTATGAACGCGACATTGAGCGGGATCTGCGTAGCGACGGAAACGTCCCACGTCACATTGGCGTCATTCTCGATGGAAACCGCCGCTGGGCAAAGCAGTCGGGCATATCGGCCGCTGACGGCCACCGTCGCGGAGCTGACAAGATTTCCGACCTCCTTGAATGGTCCTCCGATGCCGGAGTCGAGGTCGTGACGCTGTGGATGCTCTCCACCGATAACCTCTCACGCCCGCCAGAAGAGCTCGAACCCCTGCTCGACATCATCTGCACCGCGACCGAGCGCCTAGCCGCGGACGGCCGCTGGCGCATTCAGCACGTGGGGTCGTCGGAACTGCTGCCGCGAGAGACCGCGGACCGCCTGGAGGCGGCGGTGAAGACTTCTGAGGCCAACACCGGTTTGCACGTGAACGTGGCGGTTGGCTACGGAGGCCGCCACGAGATCGCCGATGCCGTGCGTGCCTACCTGCGCGAAGGCGATGTCGCGGGCAAGTCGCTTGAGGACCTGGCGTCCACGTTCTCTGTCGAGCACATCGGCGCGCACCTGTACACAAAGGGCCAGCCGGATCCTGACCTGCTCATCCGGACATCGGGCGAGCAGCGGCTATCCGGCTTCCTCCTGTGGCAGTCCGCACACACCGAGTTCTACTTCTGCGATGCCTACTGGCCGGACTTCCGTCACGTGGACTTCTTGCGCGCATTGCGTGCCTACTCCCAGCGCGAGCGCAGACTAGGCCGCTGAGGCGAGAGCCCAGCCGCAGCATCGGCCCTCAGCCAGCCCCAGCATCGTCCCTGCCCCAGTAGGGGGTTTGGGTCACTTTTGGGCGAAATGTGACTCAAACCCCCTACTGAAGCGCGCCCCCCGTACCCCCGCGCCCGGGCGTGTGACGAACAGATGAAATGTGGCGTGTCGCGCTCGACACACCCGTAGGCAGGCGTAGCGTCACACACGTGGGAAACCAACTCACCTGCACTGTCCAAGTGCGGGAATGACATCGATCGCCGTGGAGCGATCGGCGCTCCGCGGCCTGACCCCGGGAGCGCTACGTGACCACGATCGAGACTGACACCACCCCCTCCATCAACGCTGAGATGAAGACCGAGCTCCGCACCTTTGTGTTGGACACCTCCGTCCTCCTCTCGGATCCACGAGCGCTGAAGCGCTTCGCCGAACACAGCGTCGTGCTCCCGGTGGTGGTGATCACGGAGTTGGAGGCCAAGCGCCACCACCCCGAGTTGGGATACTTTGCCCGCTCGGCGCTGAGGATGCTCGACGAGATGCGCGTCAAGCACGGCAAACTCGACGAACCCGTACCCGCGAATGAGACCGGCGGCACGCTCCGCGTCGAGCTCAATCACACGGACCAGTCGGTGCTACCCAGTGGCTTCCGCCTGGGCGACAACGACACCCGCATCCTGACGGTCGCAGCCAACCTCAAGGCAGAGGGACACCAGGTCGTCGTGGTCTCGAAGGACCTGCCGATGCGCGTGAAGGCGTCCGCGCTGGGTATCGAGGCCGAGGAGTACAAGGCGGAACTCGCTGTTGACTCTGGCTGGACCGGAATGCGAGAGATTCAGCTCGCCGACGAGAAGATGTCGGAGCTGTACGACGCCGAGCGCTTGCCTGCGCTTGAAGCGGCGGAATGCGGCGAGGACCTCGCCACCCTTCCCGTCCACACCGGACTGGTCATTCAGTCCCCGCGCGGCTCGGCGCTTGGTCGCGTCGATGACCGTGGCGGTGTGCGACTGGTCCGCGGCGACCAGGAGGTTTTCGGAGTCCACGGGCGCTCGGCGGAGCAGCGCATCGCGATCGACCTGCTGCTCGATGAGACGGTCGGGATCGTGTCCATGGGTGGCCGGGCCGGAACCGGCAAGAGCGCCCTGGCGCTGTGCGCGGGCCTGGAAGCAGTCATGGAGCGCCGTCAGCACAAGAAGATCATGGTCTTCCGCCCGCTGTACGCCGTGGGCGGCCAGGACCTGGGCTACCTGCCCGGTTCCGAGACCGAGAAGATGAACCCCTGGGCTCAGGCGGTCTTCGACACGCTCGGCGCAATGGTGTCCTCAGAGGTTGTTGAGGAGGTCATGGCCCGCGGAATGCTCGAGGTCCTGCCGCTGACTCACATCCGCGGCCGCTCGCTCCACGACGCCTTCGTGATTGTGGACGAGGCGCAGTCGCTCGAGCGCAACGTGCTGCTGACGATGCTGAGCCGCATTGGCCAGGACTCGCGCGTCATCCTCACGCACGATGTTGCCCAGCGCGACAACCTGCGCGTGGGACGCCACGACGGCATCGCCGCGGTGATCGAGGCGCTCAAGGGCCACGACCTCTTCGCCCACGTCACTCTGGAGCGCTCGGAGCGTTCCGCGGTCGCCGCGCTGGTGACCGACATGCTCGAGAGGCTCGACCTGTAGCACCCCGCCTGAGCCACGTACAAAGGCGAGGGCCGATGCCAGCGTTACCGCGGCATTGGCCCTCGCCTTTTGTCTTGTGCTGCTGGTTACAGCCCCACCTCTTGCAGGAAGGGCTCGAGCTCGATCCAGTTGACCTCATCGGGACGGGACTCGTCCCAGATTTCCGCGTAGCGGGCCTGCTGCTCGGGCGTCATGGCGAGCCACTTCTTGAGGCGTTCTTCCTGGTTGAAATGCCAGTAGCCGACGATCCGGTAGAAGCTGTGGTGACGCATCCAGTAGGTGCGGATGTGCTTGCGTGCGGCGCGCGAGGCGCTGGTCTCACACGCGACCCAGATGTAGGTGTCGTCGCTGGGCTCGTCGAGGCTCTCCATGCGCGCCACGATCTCGCACAGGGCCCGGCCGTTGCCGGCCACGACCCAGGTGACGTCAACGTCTGCGGCGGAAGCCAGCTCGATCTCATCGGCGGCGTCGAGCACCTCGATGAACACCTGAAATGACTCGTCCTCCGAGGCTTCCTCGAGGATGCGCGCCACTGCAGGGATGCCGGTCGCGTCGGCGAACAGCATGCGCTTGGTGGTGCCCTCGGGTGGACCGTAGTAGCCGCGGGCGCCGCTCACCGCGACAACCTGGCCCACCTGACAGTCGCGCGCCCAGGACGCACCCAGGCCATGACCGTGCGTGACCACGTCGACCAGCATGGTCTGCGCTGCCGGATCCCAGCGGCGGATCGTGTAGTGCCGGGCGATGACGTGATCGTCCTCCCAGCCGTCCGCAGCATCGGGGCCGGGAATGTGGATGTGGACAAACTCATCGGGTTTGCCGGTGCTTTCCCACTCGCGCAAGGAGTCGCCGGCGAGGGTGACGCGGCGGAGGTTGGGTGACAGGTCACGGGCGTCAACGACGCTCACGCGGTACGAGTCGGTCATGGTCACTCCTTCACTGCTGGGGGGAGGGCCGATGCTGTGGTTGCCGGAGCGGGGCATCGATCCCTTGGGCGGGAGGCGCCGAGCGAAGCCGGCGCCTCCCAAGTGGTTAGGAACCTGCGGTGGCGTCGGCGTACTCGACGACCTCGGTGGCGGGGTCGCCATCGAGAGCCTGCTCGAGCATCGGCACGAACGCCGCAAGCGAGTACTCAATTGCCGAGGGGGAGTTCGCGAAGAAAGCGCCCTCGAGGGTCGGGTCGGTGAGCCAGACGTTGCCGCCGGTCTCCGTGGTGTTCAGCGAGTCGAACAGCGGCAGCTCCTGGAGGGAATCCACTGCGCTCGGGTCAGTGGCGACCTGCCACACGACCGAGTCGAGGTCGCCCAGGACGTCGAGCTGCTCGGCGCTGATCTGCAGCCATGCCTCATCGGCGCCCTCGATCGAGGAGGTGTTGAGGCCGAGGTTCGCGAGGAACTGGTTGCGGGTGTCGTTGGCCGCGTACACGTACGCCTGGCCCTCGTAGTAACCGCCGACCTGCGAGGTGAGGCCTTCCCACTCGGGGTGCGCTTCGCGGACCTCGGTGAACTGTGCGTCGATGTCGGCGATGATCTCTTCGGCCTTGTCGGTGGTGCCGGTGGCCTGCGCGAGGAGGGTGAGCTCGTCGGCCAGGGACACGCCCCACTCGACGGTCTCGTTGCCCTCGGAGTCCGTTGCAGGACGGGTCACCACAGGGGCGATGCCGGACAGCAGGTCGTACTCTTCCTGCGTCATGGTGTGGCCCGGGTAGGTCGCGACGATCAGGTCGGGGGAGAAGGCCGCGATAGCTTCGGCGTCATAGGTGGTTGCGCCGGGCTCGAAGGTCTCGGGCTCAGCGCCAGCTGCGATGCGGTCCTCTTCGGCCCAGGGGCCGGTGCCGTTGTCGTAGCCCTGCCAGGAGACAGGCACGGCGACCGGGGCGACGCCCAGCGCGTAGAGGTACTCGTGCTCGTGAGAGCCGAGCGTCACGATGCTCTGTGGCTCGGACTCGATGGTGACCTCACCCATGGTGGTGTCAAGAGTCACGGGGAAGCCTGCCGACTCGGAAGCCTCTGCTTCGTCAGTGGCGGCGGCGGTGGCTTCTGCGGACTCTTCAGTCTCGGACGAGTCCGACGACGAGCATGCCGCGAGGGTGAGTGCGGCAACCGCGGTCATCGACACGGCGGCCAGGCGGCGCGAGGTGCGCAGCTTCATGGGGTTCTCCTTGAGTAGTGGGGTCTTGAAGGGTCAGGACGAATGGGTGGTGAGCACGAGGTGCTCGACGAGGCAGGCTCCGTAGGCCGCGGTGGCGGCCTCATCGAGCTGCTGGGAGGTGTGGGTGCCGGACTGATCGCGCAGTGCGACGACGGAGAGCCCGAGGTCTGCGTCATCGCGCACCAGAGCCTGGAGGGGGGCCGCAGTGTGCCCCGACGCGCGCAGGCAGGCGACGGTGGGTTTGGCGGGCATGGGCGAGACGAACCAGCGCACACCGTCGCGGTGCGCAAAGCCGGTGGTGGGGTCGATGCCGTCGACCATGAGTGCGCGGGCGAAGTCTTCACTGCGGGCATGGTGTTCGAGGACGAGCTCGCGGAACGCATCCGAGCACAGGTGGGCGTCCTCGTGCGCGCCGACCACGATGGCGTCGCCGTCGACCGTTGTGACGCGCGCGACCAGGCCGGGGACAGCGGCCACGAGGGCGGCGGCGGAACGCAACTGAGGGGACGTGACGCTCATTTGGTGCCTCCTGGACCGTGGGCGGGGACGACGATGGGCGTGCCGGTCACGGGGTCCGGGAGCACGCGCGCATCGAGGTGGAAGACGTCGCGGATGAGGTCCTCGGTGAAGACCTCGGTGGGGTCGCCTGCCGCGGCGACTTCGCCGTCGCTCATGGCGATGACGTGGTGCGCGTAGCGGGCCGCTTGGTGCAGGTCGTGGACCACCATGACGATAGTGCGGGCCTGACGCTGGTTGAGCCGGTGCAGGAGGTCGAGGACCTCGTACTGGTGAGAGATGTCCAGGTACGTGGTGGGCTCATCCAGGAGCATGAGCGGCGTGTCCTGTGCGAGGGACATCGCGATCCACGCGCGCTGGCGCTGTCCGCCGGAGAGCTCGTCGACCACTGAGTCTTGAATCGACGTGAGGTTCGTCGAGTGCAGGGCACTGAGGACAGCCGTCTCATCCGTGCTGGACCATGGGCGCAGCACCTTCTGATGGGGCGTGCGGCCGCGAGCGACGAGTTCTTTGACCGTGATGCCAGCGGGCGCGTTGGGTGCCTGGGGAAGGAGGCCGATGCGGCGGGCGACTTCGCGGGTACCCACCGTGTGGATGTTGACGCCATCGAGGATGACGGACCCGGACGTGGGCGGCAGCAGCCGGACGAGGGCCCGCAGGAGCGTCGACTTGCCACAGCCGTTGGGGCCCACGATCGCGGTGATCTTGCCGTCAGGGACGGAGACGTTGACGCCGCGGACGATGGGCTGGTCGCCGTAGCCAATGAAGGCTTGCTTGGCCTCGAGTCTGCTCATGAGGGACCTCCTCTGGATGCGCGCCACACCAGCCACAGCAGGTACGGGGCGCCAATGGCGGCGGTGAAGATACCCACGGGGAATTGCAGATCGGCGGGCATCAGTTGGGACATTTGGTCGGCGACGAGGAGCAACAGTGCTCCCATGAGCGCCGATGGGATGAGGGTGACGCCAGCGCTGCGCGTGAGGCGTAGTGCTAGTGCTGGGGCGACGAGTGCAATGAATCCGATGGGGCCGGTGACGGCGGTCGCGGCCGCGGCGAGCAACACCGAACTGACGGCGAGAATCGCACGCGATGCGGTCACGGGGATACCAAGGGCGCGGGCGGTGTCCTCGCCCATCTCCATGGTCCTCAGCGCGCGGCCGTTCCACAGGATGATCGGAACGAGCACGGCGAGCACTGTGGCGGAGACAGTGACGTGCGTCCACGTCCGCCCGGTGGTGGAACCGACGAGCCATCCCAGCGCGGTGCCGGCGTCGTGGACGTCCATGCGGGTGAGCAGGTACTGCGTGGTGGACTGGGCGACAAAGCCGATGCCGATTCCCGCGAGGATGAGCCGGAGCGGAACAATGCCGCGGCGCCACGACAGCGCCAAGATGATGGCCGCCGTCACGAGCGCACCCACGGTGGCGCCGGCGGCGATGATCCACAGCGACGTGGTCGCGACCAAGAACATCGTGAGAATGGCGCCGGTGCCAGCGCCCATCGTGATGCCGATGAAGTCGGGGGACGCGAGGGGGTTACGGGTCAGCGATTGCAGGATCGCGCCGGACAGCCCGAGCGTGGCGCCCACGAGGATTGCGGTGAACGCACGCGGCGCACGCACCTGGCCCACGATGAAGTCGCCAGGGGAGCCAACGGGGATCCCGACCGCTGCCTTAAGGGAGTCGATGACGGTGATGTCCGCCTTGCCGACCGACAGCGCAAAGAGGAAGACTCCGAAGAGCGCGGCGGTCATGACGAGGCCGACCACGAAGGTCCGGCGGTGCGTCGTGATGCCGAGGGCGCCCATGCGAAGGGTCTTGGTGGTCACAGCTCCACCACCTTCATGCGGCGGGCCATGAGCGCGAAGATCAGTCCACCGATGAACGCGGTCGTAATGCCGACGCCAATTTCGGAGGGGCGCGCGACGACGCGACCGATGACGTCACAGACTAGAACGAGCGCGGCACCGCCAAGTCCGCTCACGACGAGCAGCCACGGCAAGGAAGCGCCAACCAGGGCGCGGGCGAGATGTGGCACGGCGAGTCCGACGAAGACGATGGGCCCGGCAGCCGCCGTGGCAGATGCGGCGAGCAGTGTGACCACGACGATGATGATGGCGCGAATGACGGAGATGTTGATGCCGAGGGCGCGAGCGGCGTCTTCGCCAAGTCCGACGGCCTGCAGTTGGCGGGACACCAGCAGCGCCACGGCCACCGCAATGACGACGATGGGGACCAAAGTTGCGACGTCTTCGCTTTGACGTCCCGTGAGTGAGCCCGCAACCCATAGGCGGTACTGGTCGAGGGTGGCGTCGTCGACGAGGAGAACGGCGTTGATGATCGACGTGATCAGGGCGGTCAGCGCAACACCGGCGAGCGCCAGGCGCACGGGCGCGCCGGCTGCCGCACCACGAGCGCCGATGGCGTAGACGAGGGCAGCCGCGATTCCGGCGCCCACGAACGCGAGCGGCACCTGTGCCGCGAAGCCGGTGAGGCCTGCGGTCAGACCAATCACGACCGCGAGCGAAGCGCCCGCATTGATGCCGAGCAGACCCGGGTCTGCAAAGGGGTTGCGCGTGAGCGCCTGCATGAGCGCGCCAGCAATGCCGAGTGCGGCACCGGCGATGATCCCGATGACGGTTCGCGAGACGCGCAGATCGCGCACGATCAACTGCTCGGGGTCGTCCGGGTTGAAGTCGACGAGCGACTGCCACACCGTGGCCAGGTCGATGGTGCGGGAGCCGATGGCGAGCGAGAGCGCGATGGCGACGGCCAACACCGCGGCGGCGGCAATCGCGATCAGGGCGCGCCGAGGCATCGTGCTCCAATGTCAGTGGTTGTGGCGCACGTCAAGGTGCGCGGTGAGGCTCACCTAACCTAAACCACGAGAGGGCATTAAAGCAACGTCGACGTCAGGTTAATCGACAGGGCCGGTGGCGCTCGTCGCTCACGCGCGAGCTGGTACCAGCGGGGTTGTGCCAGGAGGGCCGATGCTCCGGTCGCGGATGCAGTCCGCGAACGTCAGGCGGTGCCGTGGGAGGTTGGCCAAGGGGAGTCGATCTCGTCTGCCGGGCAGGCGTCCTGCGGCATGTCCACGTCGATGCCGTAAAGCGCGCGGATTGCTCCCAGGTAGCGGTCTTCCTCGCCAGCCTGGGCAAGCTCACGCGCACGCACCGTAGGCGTGTGGAGCAACGTCTTGGCAAAGCGGCGCAGGGACTGTTCCACGGCATCGGCCTCAGCGACTGCTGCTTCGGAGGACCCGGCTGCCGGGCGCACGCGCCCCAGTTCCTTTTCGAGAATCCCGAAGACGTGCTCGCGCAGGGCGACCACTGCGGGATCGAGGGTGCGGGCGCTCTCCCCGTCGCCAAACCGGGCAACTGCGTGCGCGACGATGGCGCGTGCCGCCTCGATGGAGGACACCGACTCCTCAGGAGCTTGCGTTCCCACGGACTCGAGGTTGATGACGTGCACGCCGCGCATTTGCTCGACGCCGGGCGCTACATCGCGGTGAAGCGCAAGGTCCACGAGCGTGAGGTCGCGGGTGGCGTCGCCGCGTGCGGAGGACACCATGGTGGGGGTGAGGACGATCGACTCGCCGCCGGAACATGCGAGCACCACGTCGACGGAGCCGAGCGCTTCGCGGAGTCCTTCACCGTCGAGCGACTCAATGCCGTGACGGGCACCGAACTCGGCGCCGCGACCGGACGGCGAATACACGCCAACAATGTCGACACCGCGCGCCAGGAGCGAGCCCACGCCCGTCTCGGCAAGTGCGCCGGTGCCAATGACGAGCGCCTTGGCGCCGTTCCAGTTCACTGTCGCGCTGGCGAGGTCGAAGGCCACCGACACGACTGAGCGCCCAGAGGTACCCAGTCCGGTAGACGACGCGACGACACGGGATGTGCGCAACGCCGACTGGAACAGCCGGTCCAGACGCGGGGAGACATGCTGGCCGGCCTGCGCGTCGATGTGTGCGCGCCGCACCTGGCCGGAAATCTCGCGTTCTCCCACGACCATGGACTCGAGGCCCGTCGCGACGGACATGAGGTGGTGGACGGCGTCATCGCCTTCGTAAGTGGCAAGCGCCTGGGCGATCGCGTCGCGGTCCAAAGACGTGGTTTCGACGAGCGCATCGATCACCGCTTGGCGGCCCGCATCGGCGTCATCCGCTTCGAGGTACACCTCGAAGCGGTTGCACGTGGGCAGAACCACGGCACCGCTGATGGGGGATGTGCCCTCCACGATCGCGCTTCCCAACGACTCTGAACCAACACTGAGTTGCTCCAGGACGGTGAGATCGCGGTTGTGGTGACTGGCGACGAGTGACATCAATACCACCCCTCTATTCTGACATGCGCGCGGTTCAAGGCAGAATCGATGTATGACCGGTTCGTCACTTCCGTCCACCCACCCCCTCGCCTCGGGCACCACAGCCGCCTCTGCGCTGATCGCAGCCTTGCGCGGCGAGCAGCCGTCTCACCGTCCGGTGTGGTTTATGCGCCAGGCCGGCCGGTCGCTGCCGGAGTACCTCGAGGTGCGCGAGGGCACCACCATGCTGGAGTCGTGTCTTACCCCGGCGCTCGCGGCGGAAATCACGATGCAGCCGGTCCGTCGCTACGGCGTTGACGCGGCGATCTTCTTCTCCGACATCGTGGTGCCGATGCGGATCGCGGGTGTGGGCGTCGAGATTGAGCCTGGGGTTGGACCCGTCTTTGACCGGCCCATCCGTTCTATGGCCGATGTCGAAGCACTTCCAGCACTCGGTGACACCGGCGATGGGGGAGCCTTTGACCAGGGCCTGGAGCCTATCCGTGAGGCCGTGCAGCTCACCGTCGCGCAGTTGGGCGAGACGCCACTCATTGGCTTTGCCGGTGCACCCTTCACCCTGGCCGCGTACATGGTGCAGGGCCGCCCCTCGCGCGACCACATGGCCGCCCGGGAGTTGATGTGGGCGCAGCCCGAGGTGTGGGAGGCACTCGTCTCCTGGACCTCACGCGCGGCAGGCCTGTTCCTGCGCGCGCAGGTGTTGGCCGGTGCCTCCGCGGTGCAGTTGTTCGACTCGTGGGCTGGCTCCCTGTCGGAGGCAACCTACGTCGAGAAGTGTGCAGGCGGGTCCCGTGCGGCGCTCATGGCCGTGGCTGACCTCGACGTGCCGCGCATTCACTTTGCCGCCAATGCCGGCCACTTGCTCGACCCCATGGGTGCCGCGGGTGCGACGGCGCTGGGCGTCGACTACCGGACTCCCTTGGACCAGGCCGTCCGCGCCACGGGAGGACGGTTCCCGCTGCAGGGCAACATCGACCCCGCAATGCTCGGCGCGCCCGCGGACGCCCTGGAACGACACGTACAGCAGGTCCTTGATCGAGGCAGCGAGGCGCCCGGTCACGTCGTCAACCTTGGCCACGGGATGCCGCCGCACGCGGACCCGGCAGTGGTAAAGCGCGTCGTGGAGCAGGTGCACGAGCGTGGCTGAGCGCCGCAATTGGCTCGTGATCGGCGCGGGCCCGGCGGGTCTGCTTGCCGCACGCCGCCTGGCGAAGGCCGGTCACGACGTGCGCATCCTCGAAGCAGAGGACGAGCCAGGCGGCCGGGTTTCGCGTATCCGCGTCGACGGGCTCGACATGGACGCCGGCGCCGAGTCTTTCGCGACCCGTGGCGGTTACGTCGAGGAACTAGCGCGGGAGCTGGGCCTGGGCGAACGGCTGGTGACGCCGGCGGGCGGGCCTGCGTGGATTGTCAGTGAAGAGCGGTCGTTTGCGATGCCGAAGGCCGGTTGGCTCGGCGTGCCGACGTCGTCGCTTGCCCCGGACGTGATCAAGGCTCTGGGCTTGTCCGGCGCGTTGCGTGCCGCCGTCGAGCGCTTCATGCCTCCGGAGGACGTCGCTCCCGATGACTCCTTGGGCAAGGTTGCCCGGCGCCGCCTCGGCGACGCCGCGGTGGACCGACTCATCCAGCCGGTCGTGAGCGGGATCTTCTCCCGTCCGGTCGATGACCTGCGGATCGATGCCGCGGCGTCGGGATTCGCCGCCGAGGTCTCCGAGATGGGGCTCGTGCGAGCGGCCGCGCATCGCAGGTCGGTTGCCCCAGCGGGTTCCGCAGTGATGGGTATCGACGGCGGGATCTTCGTGCTCACCCAGGCACTTGCGGCCGATGCCCGGGCTCACGGGGTGCGGATCGAGACCGAGCAGGTGGTCACCGCGCTCACCCGGAAGGATTCGCAGTGGGAGGTCTACACCGAGACCGAAAAGTGGAGTGCGGACGAGGTTGTCGTCGCAGCGCCCCGACCGGTTGCTGCAGCCCTGGTGCCGCAACTTGAGCGAGCTCCCGATAAGCAGGTTGCGCTGGTGACATTGTCGCTTGACGCTCCCGAGCTCGATTCGCAGCCGCGTGGGTCCGGCGTCCTGGCCGTGGGAGATGTGACGCGCGCTAAGGCGCTCACGCATGCCAACGCGAAATGGGCGTGGGTGGCGCGCGAGGCTCCCACGCGCAACCTGGTGCGCCTGTCCTACAACGTCAGTTCTCGCGAGGACCTCAGCGGGTACGCGGTGGCCGATGCCTCGCGGCTGCTGGGCGTGAAGCTCCACGACAAGCAGGTGCGGGACCTCGTGCAGGTGACGTGGCACGACGCCGCTCCCACACGCGCAGGCGACCGTGAACCGGCGCCCGGTCTGCACCTCGTCGGAGCGGCGGCAGGCTTCTCGGGGCTGGCGGCGATCGTGGACGACGACGCGCGCTCGACGTTGGGCGAGTGATTCCGGGCATTTCCACCCGGGACCAAAGTCCCACACGTGACCCGCTTCACGGGGCTGAACCCCAGCATCGGCCCTGCTGGCAAGGTGAATTCGCGGTGTGCGATTTCCGCCGCGCGCCGCTGCGGGTGACAATGGAGACATGAGCGATCAGCCGCATGGATTCACCCTGTTCTCCGTCCTCGATGGTTTCCTGGATGCTCCCGATGAGGAGCTCGCAGAAGTCGTCGAACACTTTGATGCAGCAGTTGAAGAATTGACCGAGCATGACGTGGTCCTGCGCGGCATCTACGACGTCTCTGGCATGCGTGCCGACGGCACCGTCATGCTGTGGCTCCACGGCCCCGACCTCGCCGACCTGCAGCTCGCACTGCGTGAGCTCCGCGCGACGGAACTGCTCGCCGACACCAAGCTGACGTGGTCTGCCGCCGGCGTCCACCGTCCTGCGGAATTCAACAAGGCTCACGTGCCGGGCTTCCTGCGGGGCGAGCGCGCCCGCGACTGGATGACCGTCTACCCGTTTGTGCGCTCGTACGACTGGTACCTGCTGCCCGAAGCGGAGCGCTCCGCGATGTTGCGCGACCACGGCATGAAGGGCGCCGCCTACAAGGGCGTCGTTGCGAATACCGTCAGCGCCTTCGCCCTGGGTGACTACGAATGGCTCCTGCCCATGGAAGCTGACGACGTGCTCGACCTCGTCGACATGATGCGAGCCCTGCGCGACACCGAAGCGCGCCGCCACGTCCGCGAAGAAGTGCCGTTCTACACGGGCCGGAGGATTGAGACCGCGGAGGCTGTGGAGGTGCTGGCATCGTGACCGACGCACAGCCCACGCTGGCCGCCGCGCAGCGCGCACTCGACGCCGAGACCTATGACTGCATCCTGCTTGCCGGCTTTGGCGGGCCAGAGGGACAAGACGACGTCATCCCGTACCTGCGCAACGTCACGCGCGGCCGCGGAGTGCCCGATGAGCGCCTCGAAGAGGTCGCCCACCACTATCGCCACTTTGGTGGCATTAGCCCCATCAATCAGCAGAACCGCGACCTCAAGACAGCACTGGAGACCGAGATCGCCAAGCGCGGCCTCGAGCTCCCGGTGTACTGGGGAAATCGCTTCTGGGCCCCGTACTTCGCGGATGTGCTCAAGGAACTTCACGCCGATGGCCACCGCAAGGTGCTCGTCCTCGTCACCACCGCCTTCTCGTCGTACTCGGGCTGCCGCGCCTACCGCGAAGACCTCGCGACGGCCCTTGACGAGACCGGCCTGACCGATGACCTGCGGCTGGACAAGGTGCGGCAGTACTTCGATCACCCTGGCTTCGTGAAGCCCAACATCGATGCAGTCCGGTCGGGGCTGCGCGAACTCCAAGTCGCAGGCAAGAGCGAGAACGCGCACGTTATGTTCGCGACGCACTCGATTCCCTCTGTGGCTGCCGACGGCTCCGGACCTCGCGAGACACGCCCCGATGGCACGCCCGTTCCCACCGATGGCGGTGACGAGTGGTACGCCGGCGGCGGTTGGTACGTCGAGCAGCAGCGCGCGGTTTCTGCGCTCGTGATGGATGCCGTCGCCGACGAGTTCCCTGATGTGCCCTGGACCCTCGTGTTCCAGTCACGCTCCGGTGACCCCCGCACGCCGTGGCTCGAGCCCGACATCAACGACGCGATCAACGCACTCGACGACTCCGTCTCCGGCCTTGTCGTGTCGCCCATCGGCTTTGTGTCTGACCACATGGAAGTCGCCTGGGATCTCGACAACGAGGCACTGGAGACCTGCGAGGAGCGCGGCCTGGCTATGGTGCGCGTTCCCACGGTGGGTGTTGACCCGCAGTTTGTGTCGGGCCTGATTGACCTGGTCGAGGAGCGCCACGTTGTCGACGGTGGACAGCCGCGTCAGCGCGAAGCGCTCACCGACATTGGACCGTGGCAGGACGTGTGCCCCGCGGACTGCTGTCTGACACGTAGCCCCAAGGCCACTATTGCTTCAGCCGCAGCCGACGGGGGAGTGGGCGCCTAAGGTAACCCGGGCATCGGCCCTCGTCCTGATTCTCAGGCGCGGGGTCGATGTCACCTACTGAATTGCCACCATGCAGTCGGCGAGGATCTCGCTGTCTGCGTCGGTGTTGAGGCCGCTCATCTCAGCGGAGTCGGTGACCATCGACTCGGTCTCCGTCGCGGACACTGGTGTGAGCGCGGGGGACGGCGTCGCGGCCGTCACGACATTGCTCACTTCGTGTGCGGTGTCGGAGGACTGGGCCTGGGGATCGTCAGCCATGGTGTCCCCGGTTCCCGTGCTGGGGCTCGGCGACGCGGAGGGCTCCACGCCAGTCACGACGGTGAGGGGCTCGTCATTGGCGAGCTGCTCCCACATCTCGGTCGCGGCGGGCTCGTCCCACAGCACGTCACCGGAGCCGTCGCCTGCGTAGCGCCACGGCACGGTCACGAAGTTTAGGTTGGCTGCATCAAAGCTGCGCAGCGAGTTCGCAAAGCCCACCAGGTTGTCGATCTTTCCCAGCTGCGCGTCCATTGAGACGGACTCGGCGCCCGCCTTGAGGAGCTGCGTGAGCTTGGGCAGGTCGGTGAGCACGTTGCTGTTCAAGGTCTTGGTCGCAAGATTGGTGAGCAGTTCTTGCTGGCGGTCAATGCGCGACAAGTCGGAACCGTCCCCGCCCAGTCCAGTACCGGTGCGGGCACGGGCAAACGCCAGTGCGGTCTCGCCGTCCAGAACCTGCGGTCCGGCGGCGAGCTCGAGGTTGGCCTTTGGCGAGCTCATGTCCTGCTCGATGCACATCGGCACGCCGTCCATGGCGTCCACCATGTCTTCGAAGCCTGCGAAGTCGACCATCACGAAGTGGCCGTTGGTGTCGACGCCAGTGAGGTCGTTGATGGTACGCATCACGCACGCGGCAGCCTCGCCGCGGTCGCCGTTGATGCCGCCGTTGGCAAGCGCCACGTTGAACTTGGCGGTCCAGCCCTTGACGGTGGAACCGTCGTACAGCTGGCAGTCGGAGATCTGGACGCGCGAGTCGCGGGGGATCGACACCACGTCGATGCGCTCGCGGTCGGCGGAGACGTGCAGAACCATCGTGGTGTCGCCGCGCATGCCGTCCGCGACATCGCCGCCGATGTCGGCGTTCTCGTCGTTGCGCTCGTCGGTTCCGATGAGGACGATGTTCACGGCTTGATCGGCCGCGAAGTCAGTGGGTACGTAGGCCTCTTCGACCGTGCCTTCTGTGCCGCTGGCCAGTTCCGCAACGTCGTAGCGGTCGATGGCGTTCTGGGTGTTGGCCCAGTACGCGGAGCCGAAGACCAGGCCGAAGCCGGCCACGGCAGTCACTGTGGAGAGGAAACCAACGAGGAACCCGCGGCTGGGCTTACGCGCTCCGTGACGGGCGCGCGACCGAGTGGTGCGAGTGCTCAAGTGGATCCTCCTGTGGCGCGCTTCACGCGCTGACGATAGTTCTCGCGTCGGTAACGCCCCAGCGCACGCGACTGTTCCCCGCGCGGACCAGCCCGAACGAGTTAGGTGGCCATTCTACTCGGTGCTCGGAGCGGGAGTCGGTGTCGCATCCCACTCCGAGGTCGCATCGCCGTCAGCGTCCAACGTAAGAGGAGTATCGGCACGAATCTCGCTAAACATGACCTCAGCATCGTCTGTGGCCACCACATTCAGGCGGTCCTCGGTGTACTCCCACGGCACAGTGGCAAACGTGATGTCGTCCTCGCTCAATCCCCGCAAGCTGTACGCGAGCGACAGGATGAAGTCCGTCTGGCCAAGTTCAGGGTCGGTGGTGAGGGACTCCGAGGCCGCCTTGAGGAAGTGGGTCAGAGCGGCAGCATCGGTGAGCAGGTTCTGCTCGAACACCGTGTGCACGATCGCCTCGAGGAGCTGCTGTTGGCGCTCGATGCGCTGCAAGTCGCTGCCGGACACGTCGCCCACCTCAGCCGTGCGCAGGCGGGCGTATCCCAGCGCCTCTTCGCCGTTGAGGGTTTGCCATCCGGGCTCCAGGTCGACGCCGGCCTTTTCCGACACGATGCGCTCGGGAACGTACATCTCCACGCCGCCCAGGGCATCGACCATGTCCTCGAAGCCCGCGAAGTCGATCACGGCCCAGTGGTCGATCGGGATCTGAGCCGTTTGCTGCACGGTGTTGATGGTGCATGCGGCGGCCTCAGCGACGTTGCCCTCGCGGCCGCCGTTTGAGAACGCCACGTTGAAGTCGCCGTAGCCGCCCGCGACCACGGTTCCGTCCAGGAGGGTGCAGTCCGGGATCTCGACCTGCATGTCGCGCGGAATCGACACCATGTCCACGCGTGAGCGGTCGCCGGCGATGTGGGCAACGATGGTGGCGTCGGAGCGCATTCCGTCCGCGACATCGCCACCAATGACCGCGTTCTCCCCGTCGCGCACATCGGAGCCGATGAGCAAGACATTCATTGCGCCGGTGTCGGCGATCTCCACATCGATCTCGGGCACGAGCGGATTGACGTCGTGAGTGGTGATCGAGCCTTCGATTTGCGCGCTCACGGTGGTGGCGTACACCACGCCGAACCCAGTCACTGCGGCGATGGCGACCAGGATGATCATGAACACGCGCCCGGAGGCGGTCCGTGTAGCATGCCTGGTGGGATGCGCTGCGGTCATCGTCCCTCCTGCGACCGTGAATGAGGTGGTGTCTAGCGAGTCTAGACGGGCCCCGCGGGTGAAGCAGTGGAGAGGGTCGATGCTGGCTCCAGCGGGTGCCTCGGTTACAGTCACTGGGGTGAAAGACCTGCCGCAGTTGCCCCCGCGCGTGCCCGTGAGTGTGGTTGTCCCCGTCCTGAACGAGGCCGACCACCTTGCCGACGCTGTCGCCGCCATCCTGCGCACCGGCTACGACGGTGAGATGGAAGTGGTGTTGGCTGTGGGCCCGTCGGAGGACGGCACGGAGCGCATCGCGGCCGATCTGGCCGATGACCCGCACGTGACGGTCGTCGACAATCCTTCGGGCAAGACGCCCGATGGTCTCAATGCCGCGATCCGAGCCGCGCGCCACGACGTCATCGTCCGCATGGACGGCCACGCACAGATGCCTCGCGGCTATGTGGCCGCCGCGGTGGACGCGCTGCGTGAGACCGGAGCGGCAAACGTCGGTGGACGCATGGTGCCGGCGGGAACCACGCCATTCCAAAGTGCCGTCGCGGTGGCAATGTCCTCTGCGTGGGGCCTGGGTGGTGCTGGACACCGTCAAGGTGGCGTGGCTGGGCGCACGGAGTCTGTCTATCTGGGGAGCTTCCGGCGCGAGGCGATCGAGGACGTCGGGATGTACGACCCTCACTTTGTGCGCGCGCAGGACTGGGAACTGAACTTTCGGCTACGTACCGCCGGCTACACCGTCTGGTTTGTGCCGGCGATGCAGGTCCCGTACAGCCCACGACCCACGTGGAAGACGCTCGCGCGCCAGTTCTTCTTGACCGGAAAGTGGCGCCGCGAGGTCATTCGGCGATATCCCGAGACAAGATCTCTCAGATATCTTGCAGCGCCCGCCGCTACCGTCGCCGTGGCTCTTGGAATCATGATGGGCGTGCTCGGATTGGTGTCCGGAAGTGTCATCTTGCTGGCCGGATGGGCCCTTCCACTTGTGTATCTGGCAGGGGTGTTGTTCGCATCTGTGACACTGGTGCCGCGCACCGGATGGAAGGGCTTTGTTCGCATGCCTGTGGTCCTAGCGACCATGCATCTTGCCTGGGGACTGGGATTCCTTCGGTGATCGCGCTACTCTCGACTTGACGGGCAAGGATGACAACGGTGTAATTCTTGTCAGGCAGACACATCTGCCGCGGTGATCGGAGGATGCCTATGTGGAATATCTACGAAGGCTCAGTGCCCTCTGACGCAGGTCAGCCGTCGCCGACGCTCGCGTCGGTCGTTGACATCTTTGATGGTGTTGACGATGACGGCCCACTGGGATGGCAGGAGCGCGCACTGTGCGCTCAGACGGACCCCGAAGCCTTTTTTCCCGAGAAGGGCGGCTCGACGCGTGAGGCCAAGAAGGTCTGCGCATCGTGCGAGGTGCGGTCTGAGTGCTTGGACTACGCGCTCGAGAACGATGAGCGCTTCGGCATCTGGGGAGGATTGTCGGAGCGCGAGCGGCGCAAGCTTAAGCGTCGCGCTGTCTAACCAGTAGGACTGCGTGGGAAGGGCATGAGTCCAGCGCGCCTCGCTGTGCGCGCGGTCGTGGTCAGTGACGGGCTCCAAGCCCGCCTCGCCGCAGTGCTCAATTCCGTTGTCGCTCAAGACCCCGCACCCGACTCCATCGATTTGGTGATGGTGGGCGGAGCTGCCGCCCCCGAGAACCTGCCGTCCCCGGCCATCACGGTTCATCACTCAGACGCTCCTGACTTTTCCCGCGCCGTTGACGCTGCGATCTCGCAGTACCCGGCCGCGCCCGGAGAACTGCTGTGGTTGCTTCACGACGACTCCGCGCCACTTCCCGGGGCCCTCGGCCTTCAGCTCGCCACCGCTCGCAAGCGCCATCGCGCCGGCGTGATCGGTGCCAGCCAGGTGCAATGGGACGACCCCACCCGGCTGATCGGGATGGGGGCCACCATGACTCGTTGGGGCGCGCGGCGACTCAACCTCGTAGAAGAGGGAGACGTCGATCAAGGGCAGTACGACGATCTCGATGATGTCCTGTCCGTATCCATGGCCGGCGCGCTCGTGCGCCGGGAGCTGTGGGACGAGCTCGGCGGTCTCGACCCCGCGTATCGCGGTTGGTCGGACAGCGCGGACTTCTGCCGTCGGGCCTGGCGCGCTCAGTGGGACGTCGTTGTGGTTCCACGAGCGAAGGTTCGGCACGCCCAGCACCGACTGCACGGTGTGCGCGGCGGTCACGCAAGCCGGGTGTCGACCTACAGCGCCCGGCGTGCATCGGAGTGGTTCCAAGCGCTGGTGCATGGCCCGTGGTTGATGATCCTCCCGCTCGTGCTGGGGTCGGTGGTGTCCTCGCTGGGCCGGGTATTGCTGCGTATCGCGCAAAACGATCCTCGTATGGCGGCGGCCGATGCTTTGGTGCCGTTTCGCGTGTTGGCGACACTTCATCGCGTGCCCGGGGCGCGCATGCGAGTCCGCCGAGCAGGCTTGCGGGGCGCCGCCGCCCGCGCGATTGAGCGTCCGTTGCTGGCGAGTCCGCGGCAGGTGCGTCATGAGACGCGGTCTCGCGAGTGGGGCGCCTACGAGAGCTGGCGTGCCGCGTCCACACCGCCAGAACTCATTCGCGCGGAACTGGCGACCGCCGCGCGCCGGCGCCGTTCAACGCTGATCCTCGTCGCCGTCGTTGCCGCAGCCGTTTCCGTGATGCGGCATCCGGATTGGTTCGCGGGCGCTGTGACGGGACGCATGCTCGCCTCCGACGCCCTCGGGATCACAGACTTGGGTTGGCACGACTTGTGGCAGCGCGGTCTCAGCGGGTGGACTGAGCAGGCGCTCGGCGCCCCTTCCATCGACGGTGGCTTGTCGCTTGTGCTGTTGCCGTTGGCGTTCTTCCCCGGCGGGCTTGCCGTTGGGCTCGTGGTGGTCATGGGTCTTGCTCCTTTGTGGGCGGCACTTGGCGCGTGGGCCGCGACGGGAACGCTGACCCGGTCCCGCACCGTGCGCGCGCTGTCTGCCCTGGTATACGCACTAGCGCCAGTTGCGGTCATCGCTGGGGACGACGGTCGCGTAGCCGCCGTGCTGGTGCACCTGGCACTGCCATGGGTCGTCTTTGGTGTGATGCGTGGAGGCGGCTGGCACGCCGGTGAGCGCATTGGCGAAGGCGACGAGTTCCCCGAGCGTCCCACCGCGTCTCCGAGCGCGGCGGCAGGGGCTGCGGTTGCACTGACGGTCGTCGTGATTGCCGCCCCCCTGATGGTGATCCCCGTCGTCGTCGGCTGCGCCTTGCTTGGCGCGCTCGCCCGGTCAGTGCGTAAGCGCATGTGGGCGATGGCTCTTCCCCCGCTCGCAGTGGCGCTCCCTGGACTGTTCGCGGTCATCGCGCAAGGAACCGTCACAGCTGACGCCTGGAGTGTGCTCGCTCGCGAGCCGGGGCCATCCCTGAACTCTGCGGCCTCCCCCCTCGACCTGTTGCTGTCCGCGGCGGCTACCGCCGCGCCGGAGTGGCTGACGTGGACGTCGATGCTCGTCGTACCGGTGGCCCTCGGAGCCGCCGCAATCGCCACCGTCGTAGGCCGCCGCTGGGTGCTGTCGTCCGTGGGGGTTGCCGTCGCGATTGTCGGCGTTGCCATTGCGCAACTGTCCGCGTCGACGGTGGTGTCGCCCGATGACGGACTCGGTACCGGAGCCGCCAACGGCTGGGCGGGGCCCGGCCTCTCCGTGACGCTGATGGGCGTACTGATCACGGTCGCGGGTGCCTCCCGCGGTTGGTGGGACCGCGGCGAAGGCCGCGCACGCACGGCGACCCGCACGGTGCAGATCGTGGCGGCATCGGCTGTCGGCGTGATCGTGGCAGGACACGGCATCGCCGTCGCCTGGCCCACGAGCGATCGCGATGGCGTGAGCTCGGTCTCGACGGACGTCATCCCGCTTGTGGCCGCCCTCGAACTCGACCAGCCCACTCGGCAGCGCGTTCTCGTGTTGTCGGACTCGGGAGACGCCATCACCGGCACGGTGATGTCGACCGACGGAACTGAGGTCCTGAGCACCGCGGGCGAGCTCGTGGGCGACGGCCGGCCCGCAGCGCGGACGACGGGCACGCCGGTCGTCACCGTCGCGGCGCTCAACGAGGCCGTCGCGGGAGTCATTGGCGGCGCCGAGGGTGCGCCGGATGACCTCGCTGAGTGGGGCATTGGCGTCATCGTTGCCGCCCCAGGTGCGGAGCGTGCTGCCAGCGCGCTCGCCCAATCCGACGCGCTGCAACTATTGGGATCCTCGGACCGCGGAACGACATGGAAGGTCGCGCGTTCCGAGTCCGATGCCCCGGTCGCGCGCATGTGGGTCGAGGCTGACGGAGCCGTGAGCGTGGTCCCGATGGGGCGTACCGGAGGCGAGCTCGACCTCGAGGCGCCGGTGACCGGCACTGTCGTGATGGCAGCATCGGCCGACGAGAAGTGGCACGCCACGCTCAACGGAGCCGCACTGGAGCGCGTCGAAGACCCATTGGGACGTGTGGCCTTCGCAGTCGACGGTGAAGGGACCCTTGTCGTCACCTACGACGACGCCATGCACACCGCGTGGTGGTGGGCCGGACTCATTGCACTCGCATGGGCATTGCTGGGTTCCATCCCGCTACCGACACGACTCTTTAGGGAGGCCCGCGCATGAAGTGGACCGCGGCTATCCCCGTTGCACTCGCGGCCGTCGCCGTCGTGGGGGTGTCGGTCATCGACCTCCCGTCTACCGAGTCCGGCCCTGATCCGGTCGCCACGACGCTCGCCGTCAGCCCCTCGGACCAGCCTGCCGTCTGTCCCGGCCCGCTCGAGATTCCCGTCGGAGAAGTCGCCAGCGGCGACAGCGACCTCGACTCCGGATCTGAAGACCGCGCCCTGTCGGTCTCTCCTGAGCCATCGGAAGACATCGGCGAGGGCAGTGCCGTCGACGCCACCGTGGCCACGTCGCTAGAGCGAGTGGGTACCGGTGACATCGCGTCCCTCGCGGGACTGACCTGCGCTCCGCCGCGCCAGGACCAGTGGATCGTTGCCGGATCGACGGCGCTGGGTTCCAGCGCTCGGGCAGTGCTGGCCAACCCCTCCGCCGCAACCGTCCGGGTGTCGATC
Organism: Demequina flava; assembly: GCF_000975035.1. Classification (GTDB taxonomy): domain Bacteria; phylum Actinomycetota; class Actinomycetes; order Actinomycetales; family Demequinaceae; genus Demequina; species Demequina flava. Next base: position 1,653,906 of record NZ_BBRA01000001.1, read on the forward strand.
ACCCTGTACGGACCGGTCAGCCTTGATGGCCAGGAGTCGTTCACGACCGTGGTGGGTCCGCACTCCCAAGTCTCCGTGCTCGTCGAGAGCATCGAGCCAGAGATGCCGACACTAGCGATGCGCATCCAGGCAGGCGGTGTGGGAATCACTGCCGCGTTGCAGGACTCACGCCTGGACGGATTTACCGCCGCGGGTAGCGACTGGGCCACGGCATCGGCCTTCGGAACAGAACTCGCCGTTCCCGTGGCGGGGCCATCCGATGCCGACGCTCCCGCCGCGCTACGCCTCGTCGCGCCCGAGGACGCCTCCGTGAGCCTCGCGATGGTCGACGAAGATGGTCGCCGCGAGTGGCTCGACGGCGAGACGCTCAATCTCGAGGCCGGACTTGTCACGGACGTCACCATCCCGGCCGGTGACGCGGGCGCCGTCTTCGTCTCGTCGGACGTGCCAGTGGCAGCGGCAACGATCGCGAGGACCGTCTACGACATCGAGGACTCGGACCTGAGCGCCGGAGATCTGGCCTGGGTTCCCGCTCAGTCCGTCGGCGACGCGACCGAGCGTGCGGTCGTGGCTCCCGACGGGGACCTCACTGTGGTGGCTGCGAGCGCGACGTCGGACCGGCTGGTGCTCACTGATCAGTCGGGCGCCACCGTCCTTGATGAGCGCGTGTTCGCGGACTCAGCGGCCGTCTTCCCTCTGGATGTGCCGGCGGGCACCCAGGTGACCAGCGCATCGGCCGTCACCTGGGCCGTGTCCGTTCGGGACGGAGGCTTCATGACTGCCCTCACCCCACGGGCGCTTGAACGCCTCCCGCAGGAGGTCACGCTCGAGGCCGGCCCCTACGCAGGAACGCCCTAGCCGGGACGGCTCAAGCGCCGGACCCGTACTCCGGGTCAATCTCTTCGGGCGTGCGCCCCACGAGGTGCGCGAGGTTCTCTGCAATGACGTCGCGAACCCATGCCTCCAGCTCGGCGCCCTCGGCCCGCTGCTCCATGGGGCGGCGGTACAGCACGATGCGGGCTGGATGGCCCATATCCGCGGGAAACAGCCGCGCGAGCGGCACCCCGTCCTCCCACGGCGTGGGGTCGGATGGCGGTACGTCCTCGGTGCCGAACTCCAACTTGCCCCAGGCTCGGCCCCAGCTCGGCTCAAGGCGTTCGACGGCTCCCCGGACGGCGTCGTCGAAGACGTCTGAACGGGAGCGCCACGCGGGTGCGTCATAGGGCAGGAGGGGAGCCCTCAGTCCATGTCCATGACGGTCGCGTCGCACCATGAATGTGAGGCTACCGCGTGGGGTCCGGCGCGCCTGCGCCACACGCGCCTAGGCGAGGAGGTACCGTCCGAGTCGTGAAGTCTTCCCGTCAGTGCTCCCGCACCAGCTGCGCCTCACCGGCCGCGGCGACCCTCACGTATGTCTATGAGGACTCCACGGTGGTGGTGGGCCAGATGGCTGCGCAGGCCGAGCCGCATAGTTACGATTTGTGCGCCGATCACGCCGAGCGGTTCACGGCTCCGCGCGGCTGGGACGTCGTCCACATTCACCAAGACCTCGTTGACCCCGGGCCAAGCCCGGACGATCTCGACGCGTTGGCGCGCGCCGTGCGTGAGGCCGGGCGCCCGCCGGCACCGCTGGCCCCCCAGCCCCCGACTGCGGCTCCCGTTGCGTCGGAGCCGCGTCGTGGTCACCTCCGTGTGGTGTCCGGCGACGCCTGACCGGCTAGCCTGGGTGCGTGAACGACGCACCTGACCTGTCCGGCCTGATCAAGGCATACGACGTCCGCGGGATCGTGGGCGACAATCTCACGCACGAGGTTGCGACGGCCATTGGCGCCGCATTCGCCGATGCTGTGGTGCTTCCCGATGGTGAGTCGCAGGTCGTCATTGGTCACGACATGCGTGATTCGGGGCCGGGCTTGGCACAGGCGATTGCCGCGGGCCTGAACGCGCGCGGCGTCGACGTGGTGTCGATCGGGCTGTGCTCTACAGACGGTCTCTACCACGCCTCCGGAGTCCTCGATCTGCCAGGCGTGATGGTCACCGCCTCGCATAACCCGGCCGCCTACAACGGCATGAAGATGTGCCGCTCACGGGCGCGAGCAGTGGGGGAGAACTCGGGTCTCGGCGAGGTTCGTTCGCTCGCCTCCCGCTACCTCGCTGACGGAGTGCCGCAGGCCGATGCCGTGGGCGCCTTCAGCGAGCGCGACACCGTGGGCGACTACGCCAGTTTTCTGCGCTCGCTCGTACCGCTTGAAAATGTTCGGCCCCTCAAGGTCGTCGTCGACGCCGCCAACGCGATGGGCGGCTACACCGTGCCCGCCGTCTTGGGCAACGCAGCGGGGCTTGAGGCGCTCCCGCTCGAGATCGTGCCGCTGTACTTCGAGCTGGACGGTACGTTCCCCAACCACGAGGCCAACCCGCTTGATCCCGCGAACCTCGTCGACCTGCAGGCCGCCGTGCGCGAACATGGCGCCGACATCGGCCTCGCCTTCGACGGCGACGCAGATCGCTGCTTCGCTGTGGACGAGCGTGGCGAGGTGGTCCCAGCATCGGCCATCACCGCCTTGGTGGGCCTGCGCGAAACTGCACGCGAACGCGAAGCCGGGCGCCAGGCGACGGTGATTCACAACCTGATCTCCTCTCGCGCGGTGCCCGAGCAGCTCGAAGCGGCAGGCGCGATTCCGGCGCGCTCGCGGGTCGGCCACTCGTTCATCAAGGCGCAGATGGCAGAGCTGAACGCGGTCTTTGGCGGCGAGCACTCGGCGCACTTCTACTTCCGCGACTTCTTCTATGCGGACTCCGGCATGCTGGCCGCGATGCACGTCCTCGCCGCTCTCGGAGCGCAGGACAAGCCCCTGAGCGAACTCCTTGCGATCCACGACCCGTACACGGCTAGTGGTGAAATCAACTCGACCGTGGCGGATGCCGCTGCGGCGACGCAGCGCGTGCGGGAAACCTTCGCAGGCGACGGCGTGGCAGTCGACGAGATGGACGGGCTGACGCTGAGCCACTGGGACAGCGAGCCGCGCTGGTGGGCCAACGTCCGTGCCTCCAACACCGAGCCGCTGCTGAGGCTCAATGTCGAAGCTGCCGACCCCGAGGTGATGGAGCGCCAGCGAGATGCGCTGCTGGCCGTGATTCGCGAGGCCTGACATGTCTGCGGAGGGCGGCACTAAAGCCATCCTGGCGGCACTCAGCGCCAACCTCGGTATTGGCGTCACCAAGTTCGGTGCGTGGGCCCTCACGGGGGCGTCCTCGATGCTGGCCGAGGCCATCCACTCGGTCGTCGACTCCGGAAACCAGTTTCTGCTGCTGGTGGGCAAACGCGCGGCGACGCGCGCCGCCGATGACACCCACCCCTTTGGCTACGCCCGCAACCGCTACTACTACGCGTTCCTGGTCGCCGTCATGCTGTTCTCGCTCGGTGGACTGTTTTCCCTGTACGAGGCGTGGGAGAAGTGGCACGACCCCGAGCCCATCGATTCATGGGCATGGGTGCCCCTCGTGGTCTTGCTCATGGCGATGGTGCTTGAAGGACTGTCACTTCGCACGGCGATCCGCGAAGCTAACCAGAACCGGGGAAATCTTGGCTGGTTCACGTATATCCGTCGCTCCCGTTCACCTGAGATTCCCGTGATCTTGCTTGAAGACAGCGCCGCGCTCGTGGGCCTCGTGTTCGCCTTCTTCGGTGTCTCCATGACGCTGATCACAGGCGACGGTCTGTGGGACGCCGTCGGCACCGCGATGATTGGCCTGCTCCTCATCACGAATGCCATCATTCTGGCTCGCGAAACGAAGTCGCTCCTCATGGGGGAGTCGGTGACGCGCGAGGACCTCGCGCAGATTCGCGACGCCTTCGCCCAGTCGCGGCTGACCGATATCATCCACCTGCGCACAATGCACTTGGGTCCCGATGACGTGATGATCGCCGCCAAGGTGGGCGTCGCGGAGCACAGCACCATCGAGACCATTGCGGCAGACATCGACGATGTCGAGGCGCGGATCCGCTCCGCCGTTCCCGCCGCACGCCTGATATTTATCGAACCCGACCTCAGACACGCCATCAAGGAGATCCCCGAGTGACACAGCTCGACTACGTCATTGCCGACCTCGCCCTCGCAGAGACCGGCCGCCACCAAATCCGCTTGGCGGAAATTGAGATGCCGGGCCTCACGGGCCTGCGCAGCGAGTTCGCCGACGCGCAGCCTCTCAAGGGCGCCCGCATCGCTGGGTCGCTGCACATGACCACGCAGACCGCGGTGCTCATCGAGACGCTGACCGCGCTGGGCGCCGAGGTCCGCTGGGCATCGTGCAACATCTTCTCCACGCAGGACGATGCCGCTGCTGCGATCGTCGTAGGCGAGGGTACCTACTCCGCTCCCGCCGGGGTGCCGGTGTTCGCCATTAAGGGCGAGAGCATCGACGACTACTGGGAGTACACCAACAAGATCCTCACGTGGGAGGGCCACGACGGCCCCACGATCATCCTCGACGACGGCGGCGACGCCACTCTGCTTGTCCACGAGGGCGTCAAGGCTGAGAAGTCCGGCTCCGTTCCCGCTCCGGTGGACGAGGACGACCCGTCCTACAACGTCGAGGTCGAGGGGATGCGCAAGATCATCCGTCGCTCCCTGGCAGTAGACCCCACGCGCTTCACCCGCATGGCTGCCGGAATCGTCGGCGTCAGCGAGGAGACCACCACCGGCGTTCACCGCCTGGACCAGATGCACGCCCGCGGAGACCTGCTGTTCCCCGCGATCAACGTCAACGACTCGGTCACCAAGTCCAAGTTCGACAACCGCTACGGCATTCGTCACTCACTGCCCGACGGCATCAACCGCGCCACGGACGTCCTCATGGGCGGCAAGGTGGCCTTCGTCGCCGGTTACGGCGACGTGGGCAAGGGAGCCGCCGAGGCCCTACGCGGCCAGGGCGCGCGCGTCGTGGTCTCCGAAATTGACCCCATCTGCGCGCTTCAGGCGGTCATGGACGGCTACGAGGTCGCCCGCATCGAGGACGTCGTCGAGCGCGCCGACTTCTTCATCACGACGACTGGCAACAAGGACATCATTCGCGTTGACCACATGGCCGCGATGAAGGACAAGGCCATCGTCGGCAACGTGGGCCACTTCGACAACGAGATTGATATGGCGGGCCTGGCTCGCTCGGGCGCCAAGCACCAGCCCATCAAGCCACAGGTCGACGAGTGGACGTTCGCGGACGGTCACAGCGTCATCATCCTGTCCGAGGGACGGCTGCTGAACCTCGGCAACGCCACCGGCCACCCGTCGTTCGTGATGTCGACCTCGTTCGCGAACCAGGTGCTCGCGCAGATCGAGCTGTGGAACAACCTCGACGCGTATCAGCTCGGCGTGCACCGTCTGCCCAAGGTGCTCGACGAAAAGGTCGCGCGCACCCACCTCGACGCGCTCGGCGTGAAGCTGTCAGAGCTCACTGAGGACCAGGCCGACTACCTCGGAATCCCACAGCACGGACCCTTCAAGGCCGATCACTACCGCTACTAAGCCACGCTCCTGGGTGACCTCGCGGAAGAGGTCGCCCAGGCATCGGCCCGATGCGTCGGTTGCCTCACCAGGAGGGTGAGGCCTAGGCGTCAGGCAGGCCGTACGGCAGGGTGCTGACGCGCTGGTCTTCGCGCGCGATGCGCCCTTGGCGGCGTTGCTCGATGACGAACTCGCGTGCGCCGCGCTCGGCGAGCACGGCTGCGATGACGTACTCCGGGTGCGCATCCGCCGGGGGAGCCGGCGACACGTACTCGCGAAGACTCGCGAACAACTCGTTGCCGAGCCGGGCGCGGGCGTCGGGGCGCAATCCGGGTGCTCGAGCGATGAACGTGCGGCAGGTGAGTGCCAAGCCGTCTGGTAGGCGGCGGATGTCCGCGGCGTTGGCCCACGGCGCCAGCTGGGCCGGCATCTGAATCGGGGGCAACGGCTTGGGGGCCCCTCGGACACGCATTGAGTAGGTGCCGGCGAGCATGTCGCCCAGCCGCTTGCCGCGTGCCGAGAGCGTGGAGGTCGTAATCGCGATCACGCCCAGCGTCATGTAGACCTCGGCGATTGCCGTGAACGCCCGGATAAACGAGTGGCGGAAGGAGGCCGGGCCGCCGTCGTCACGCACGATCCGCAGGCCCACCGCGATGCGTCCCACAGAGGAACCGCGCGACAGCGTCTCCACGAGAGCGGGGATTAGCACAAGGCAGATGACGAGCAAGCCGATGACGACGGCGCCCTGGGCCGCGCTGTTCAGTGCGCCGCCGATGGTGTTGAGGACCGCGCCCATGAGCGAGAACGTGAAGAGTCCGTAGACCAGCGCATCGAGTCCGCCGGAGAGCATACGGAGCGTGACGGGAGCGGCGGCCGTGTCGATTGCGACACCTTCGCCAATGAGAATCTCGTCGTCGTCCACAGTCATGCCCCCTAAGTCGGCTCGTCTATGGCATCGTAGCGGCGTGGATGTCGACTCCTTTTCCCGAGCCCGCGATGCGCGGTGGGCCCGCCTGCGTGCGCTGTCGAAGCAACGGAAACTGACAGGGGCGGAGGCCGACGAGTTCACTCGCCTCTACCAAGCTACGGCTGCAGACTTGGCCGCAGTGAAGTCGGCCGCGCCTGACCCTGGCTTGATTGCGCGCCTGTCCATCCTGCTGTCCTCGGCACGCGTGTGGCTCACGGGTGCTCACACGAGTTCCACCGGCACCATCCGGCATTTCGCCACGATCACGTTGCCGGCGGCGATGTTCCGCGTCCGGTGGTGGGGGATCGGCGTCACGCTCGCTGTGGTGCTGGGCTCGGCGATCTGCGCATGGTGGATGCTGTCCAACCCTGAGGCGATGGCCCTGGCCGGCCCTCCCGAGCAGCGCGCGCAGATGGCGCAGTTTGAGTACGCGAACTATTACGTGGAGTACGACTCAACGTCGTTCGCGGCGCGGGTGTGGACCAATAACTGGTTCATTGCCGCGCAGTGCATCGCGCTGGGCATCACAGGTTTCTATCCGGCGTACCTGATGTACAACACAATTCTCCAACTGGGTGCGGGCGCCGCAATCATGACGGAGGCCGGGTTGCTGCCGGTCTTCCTGCAGCTCATCAGCCCGCACGGCCTGCTTGAGCTCTCTGCGGTCTTCGTCGCTGCGGGCACGGGGTTGCGGTTGTTTTGGACGATGCTCGCGCCGGGCGGACGCAAACGCGGGACAGCATTGGCTCAAGAGGGCAGGGCTGCCTTCGCCGTGGCGATTGGGCTGGCCGTCGTCCTGTTGATTTCAGGGCTGATCGAGGGCTACATCACCGGTTCGGGGATCCCGTGGGCGGTGAAGGTCGCGATCGGAGTCATCGCGTGCGCGGCGTTCTGGATCTACATCTTCGTCTTTGGCCGCCACGCCGTGTCGACCGGGGCTACGGGAGACTCCGACGGGGACTTTGCCACTGCGAAGGTGGACGTCGCCGCTTAAGTCACCGAAGCATCGGCCCTTAGAGCCGGCCTGATGCCTTGAGCGCGAGGTAGCGGTCAGCCACGTCCGGCGCCAGATCGTCTGGCGCGGCTGACAGGACCTCCGCACCAATCTGACGCAAGCGGTTCGTCACGGCTTCGCGCTCAAGCGATGCGCGGCCAGCCGCAGCGGCGCCATACAGCGCAGCGGTGTCCTCGCGGTCGGTCAGCATCGCCGACTCGACGGGGTCCTCGACAGAGGCCACCAACACCACGTGCCGCGCACTCAAAGCCTCGACCGCTTCCACGAGGCCGGAGTCGACCGAGGTTGAATCCACGGCGGTCAGCAGCACCACGAGCGCCCGCTGGCTTGTCCGCTCCTGCACCAGGCGCACCACGGCCGGCCAATCCGGCTCCACGAGCGAGGGGTCCACCGTGGCAAGCGCCTCGGCAAGCTGGGGCATGACGGCCGGGCCACTGACCCCGAGGGCGCGGGCGCGTTCGGTGCGATCGAAGGCCGAGACCTGCACGCGGTCCCCCGCGCGGGTGGCGAGCGCCGTGAGGAGTAGGGCGCCTTCCATTGCGGAGTCGAGGCGTGGGGCGTCGCCCACGCGCACCGCGCTGGTGCGACCGGTCTCGAGAATGGTCACGACCCTGCGGTCGCGCTCGGGGCGGAACGTGCGCACCATGACGTCCGCGCGGCGCGCACTGGCACGCCAATCGATTGTGCGGACGTCGTCACCGACCACGTATTCGCGCAGCGAGTCGAACTCGCTACCGGCGCCCTTGATCTGGATGGCGGTTTCACCATCGAGCTCGCGCAATCGAGCCACGCGCGAGGGCAGGTGGCGGCGCGACGCAAACTCCGGCAGCACCCGCACCATGCCCGGCAGGTCGAGAGAGCGCTGGCGACCGGCGAGCCGCAGCGGCCCTTCCGTGCGAATCGTCACGCGGTCGGCACGGCGGTCTCCTCGGCGAGTCGGCCGCAAGACGGTGGTGATGCGGGTGGACGCCCCCTTTGCCAACGTGAGCCGGTGCCGGTCGTTGGTGGCTCCGGCAGAGGGCTGCCACGCGTCGCGCACCGCACCGCGGATTCGTCGGTTGGACAGGTTGGCGATGTCGACTACGGACGACGTGCTCTCGGTCAGCCGCACCGAGCCCACGGGTCGCCGGCGCAGTCCCACCTTCGTGGGCGACGGCGCCATCCAGACGTCGATCAGGGCGATCACGAGCACCGTGATGACCCACACCCACGCGAACGTGCGGGTGTGCACCCACAGCGCCGGGATTGCACCCAGCGCCGTTGCCAGCACCGTCCAACCTGTGATGTACATGGCTCAGCGGGGGACGGGAACGGCGGCCAGGACGGAGGACAGGATAGAAGTCGCGTTGACGCCTTCGAGCTCGGCCTCTGGACGCAGCTGAATGCGGTGCGCGAGCGTCCAGTGCGCGAGGGTCTTGACGTCATCCGGTGTGACGAAGGTGCCGCCACGCATCCACGCCCACGCACGGGAGGTGTTCATGAGCGCGGTCGCACCACGCGGCGAAGCTCCCACGGCGACAGATGCGGACTCGCGCGTCGCGCGGCACACGTCGACGATGTACGCCGCGACCTCGTCGGACACAGCAACGCCTTGGGCGGCCTGGCGGGCCTTCTCAAGGTCCCCCGAGCCTGCCACCGCGTTCACCCCCGCGGCGGCCAGGTCCCGTGGGCTGAACCCCTGGGCGTGGCGGCGGACAATGTCAACCTCGGCGTCGCGCGCAGGGAGGTCGACGGGCAACTTCAGCAGGAAGCGGTCCAGTTGCGCCTCGGGCAGCGGGTAGGTGCCCGCGTATTCGATGGGGTTCTGCGTCGCGATCACGAGGAACGGATCGGGCAGTTCGCGTGCCTCGCCGTCAACAGTCACCTGGCGCTCTTCCATGGCCTCCAGTAGCGCCGACTGCGTCTTGGGGGGCGTGCGGTTGATCTCGTCCGCGAGCATGAGGTTCGTGAAGATGGGGCCCTCGCGGAAGGAGAACGCGGCCGTGCGCGCATCGTAGATCAGTGATCCGGTCACATCGCCCGGCATGAGGTCCGGCGTGAACTGCACGCGCGAGAAGTCGAGGTCAAGCGACCGCCCCAGGGTGCGGACCATCAGGGTCTTCGCGACACCCGGCACACCCTCGAGGAGGACGTGTCCGCGGCAAAGGAGAGCAATGATCAGGCCGGTGACAATCTGATCCTGACCCACGACGGCGCGTGAGACTTCGGTGCGGACACGGCCAAGTGCGTCGCGAGCATCGACGGCCTGTGGCGACGGGGAGTCGCTGACGGGGGCCGATGCTGGGGGCGTCTGGGCAGCCGTGGTCGCCTGGGTCTGGGCGTCATTGCCGTTCGGGACAGTGGGCTCGGGGGTCTCGGTCACGGTCGGTGAACCTCGCTTTCCAGGGAGTCGAGCTCCTTGATCATGGTCATCATGTCAGTGGACTTTTGTGGCAGTGGGCCGGCCAAGAGCCGGGCGACGTCCTCGCGGCGGCGTCCGGTGGCCCGGTGGATGGCGTCGATGAGGGCATCGGCGTTCCCCGAGCGGGGCACCCCGAGGCGGCGGCCGATGCGTGTTGCAGTTTGCGCTCGCAGCGCCGCGCAGGCGTGGGGAACGTCTCCGGCGCGGCGGTACAGACGGGCGCGACCGCGCACAGCTTCCGCTGCGGGGACGATCACGGGCAGTGGCTCTGGGACGAGGCGCCCGAACCGGCGGCCCTGCCACAGGCCGGCCACGAGCACGGTGAGGAAGGCCATAAAGACGAGCGGGCCAAACCACGGCGGGAGGGCATCGGGCGAGACCTCGAAGTCCTCGGGCGCCTCACCGTCGCCTGCCCACGTGGGCAGGGAGAGGTCGTACAGGTTGCCGACGTACCAGACGATGGATGGCTGATGACCGAGGGCTCGTAGCGTGAGCGCCGCGTGGCCTTGTTCTGCAAGATGGGCGTTGGTGACGATGTCCGTCGAGGCGATGACGCGGACCGTGCGGTCGCCGTCGTTCGCAGTGACGTAGGCGCTGTAACCGTCGGGGGTCGTGAAGCAGGTTTCCACACCGCTGCCGCCCGCATCGGCGATAGCGCCCACGGACACCGTCACTTCCTGGGCCGCCTGCGCATCCGGATCGGAGCACCCTGCTGCGATGGCGGTCGGTTCGACGTAGTCTCCACCGCTGTCCGTGCCGAGCCCGGCCACTTGCGACACAGCGCGCGAGGAACCCAGGAACACGATGTCACCGGGGTAGTCGAGGATCGCTTCGACCTGATCACGCCCAAGGAAGTCGGGGGAAGCGATGACGAGGGTCGTCGAATCCGCTGCGGCGGTTGACGTGGCGGCGAGGGTGCTGACGTAGCGCACGTTCACGCCCTGGTCCCCGAGGATCTGAGCGGCCGCCCGCGCGCCTTCCGGCCCCGCGTTATAAGGCGACAACGCCGTCGTGTCCTCGGGCTCGTTGCCCCACACCAGCAGGGTGACGGCGATGATGAGGAGCACGACCGCCGCTGTGATGAGGGGATGCTGCCGCACCTGGGCCGCGGCTCCTGGGCGCACCTGCGCGGACGTGTACTCCGGGGAACTGCCCGTTGGCGATGCGGTCGAAGTCGCGGTCATGCGCCCACCGCCGTGACGCGCGCGGCTCGGGCTAGGTGCGAGTCAGCCTCGCGTGCGCGCAACCATGCGGCTTCCGTGAGCCCTCCGGTGCTGTAGCGCACGGTGTCGAAGTCAGCGCCCACGGTGACCGCAACTGCGCCGTCGACCGTCGCGCGAGCGATGGCCTCGGCTGCCTCGTGGGCGGTCATGCCTTCGGACAGGTCGATGATTCCGCGTTCGTGGGCACCGCGGGCGATTGCGCGGAACATCTCCATGACGGCGGTATCCCAGTCGGCACGGGCGGCGGCTTGTTGGGCGGCCTCCCGCATCTGGTTTGCGCTGCGTGCATCGTCGGGGTCCAGCGCCGCGCCAGCGGCCGAGCGGCGGCTGCGCTGCAGCGGTCCCATCACGAGCCATACGATCAGGGCAACCACGCCCGCTGCGAGCACGATCCCGATCAGGACCGCCATGGGCGGCATGCCTGCGGTCACACCGTCAGTGAAGGACAGCAGCTCCTCGAGCCAGGCGTAGAAGCGGTCGAGCAAGGACGGGCCCTGCTCGGCGTACTCCGGCTTTGCTAGCTCATCCTCTGCCCACCGGCTGGCTTCATCAGCGTCGGGATCGACGGGAATGCTCAGGCGCATTGACTCAATACCGTTGCGCGGCGCGCGCCTCAGCGGCACGTGCCAAGTCCATGTCGAAGCCTTCGTGGCGCATGCGCACGTCGATGTAGATCAGCGTGTAGACGGAACCGAGGTAGGCGTACGTGATGGCGGTGGCGAGTGTGTAGATCACCCCGAACAGCAACATGATGCCGATGATCGCGACCAGTTCAGACTCTGGGAGCGCGAACGCCAGGAACATGAAGCCGAACTGCCCGATGGACTGAAGGATGGACGTCGCGATACCGATCAACAGCGCGCCCACAAACACGATCAGCAGCGACCACCAGATCCGGCCGCGCATGAGTCCGGGCAGTCGCTTGAGCGCAGTGGCCATCGACACGTTCTCGAGAACGATGATCGCGCGGGCAACTCCCTGCGCGACCGTGACAGCAAGGCCTACGGGGATCAGCGCTAGCAGGAGTGCGATACCGATGGCCACTCCAAGGCCGCCGAGGGTGCTGTCTCCCGCCAAGAGCAAGAGGAATGGTGACATCGCGACCAGCATGGCCAACACGACGAGGGCGCCCATCAGGAAGAACAGTCCGATCAGTGAGCCCAGGCGGCGCCGCACGAGCGGCCACGCCTGTCCCATGGAGAGCTTCTCGCCGAGCACCGCGCGGGCGACACCCGGGGCAATGAATGCCGTCGACAACACGTCGGTTGCGAGCGCCGCGACAAGAGCGATGACACCCAGAACGATCGTGCCGCCAGTGAAAGTGCCCGTCGCCGTGGGGTCCAGGACGCCCAACGTGGAGCTCGAGAACATTGACCACATCATCGCGGCCAACAGGGCCATGGAGATGAGGCTGAACAAGACCGGGGCGCCAATCACCGTGGCGCGGGCGAACCGCATTGCCTTGAATGGCACGGCGAGAAAGTCGCCAAAGGACAGCGGACGCAGCGGGATAATTCCAGGCTGCCAGGACCGGTAGGTGGGGATGGCGGGCTGCTGCGGCGCTCCATATTGCGGGGCTCCGGCCGATGCTGGCGCGGCTGCGGTGCCAGGCGCCGGTGACGTAGGGGGAGCAGTGGGCGGAGCGTTCCACGCGGGTGTGTCACCACTCGATGGTTGCTGTGGCGCCGCCCCTGGCCACTGCGGTGACGTATCGCCGCGGTGTTGCTCCGTCATGTGCCCTCCTTGAATGCCGTGCGGCCCCATCCTGCCATGCCGCGCACGCTCAGCGTCTGGTTCCACAGTGACGCGCCCTGAGCATGGCAAGATGACTGTATGACGGCGCGCATCCTGGTGGTCGATGATGATCCTGCAGTCGCGGAGATGACGGGAATCGTCCTTCGCGGAGACGGCTTTGACCCTGTGTTCTGTGATCACGGGGATCAAGCTGTGCAGGCATACCGAGACTCGAACCCTGACGTGATCTTGCTCGACCTCATGCTGCCCGGACGTTCGGGCATCGACATCTGCCGGGAGATCCGTGCCGAGTCTGGCGTACCGATCATCATGCTGACCGCGAAGTCAGACACTGTGGACGTCGTGCTGGGCCTCGAGTCTGGGGCCGACGACTACATTCCTAAGCCATTCAAGCCACGTGAACTGATTGCACGCGTGCGTGCTCGTCTGCGTCGCAACGACAATGCCGTGCCGGCCACGGTCCGCATAGGGGACCTCGAGATCGACGTCACCGGCCACCGCGTGACTCGCGATGGCGCCGTCATTCCTCTCACCCCGCTCGAGTTCGATGTCCTGGTGACCCTGGCGCGTGCGCCAGGGCAGGTCTTCACTCGCGAGGTGCTCTTGGAAGATGTGTGGGGCTACCGTCACGCGGCGGACACCCGCCTCGTGAATGTCCACATTCAGCGCCTGCGCGCCAAGATCGAGCAGGACCCCGAGCACCCCGAGATCATTCAGACGGTGCGTGGAGTGGGGTATAAAGCAGGCGCGCATCAGTCGTGACTGAGGCCACCCGATCTGTTGCGGGCGCCATCGTCGCCCCGCTGCGGTCGGCGGCACGGCGCTGGTCACGCTCCCTTTCCCTACGCATCATCACGTCGACTCTTGTTGTCGGCATCGGTGCGGTCCTCGCGCTGGGCGCCTATGTCACAAGCGAGATTCGTGACGGACTTGTCGATGACCGAGTCGAGCGGGTCCTGTCAGAGAGTGCCCGTGACGCGACGATCGCGCAGCAGCGCGCGGAAACGACGACCGCGGCCAACCCCGCGGAGATGCAGACGTTCGTCTACGAGCTGCTGATCGAGTTGAGCACCCTGGGCGGCGACAACCGTGGTCTCGTGATGATGCGTAGCCCCGACAACACGTCGTCGGTGCCGCTGACGGTCGGTGAGTCCTCGACTGACCTGCGTTTTGCCGTGTCCCCAGAGATGCGTGAGGCCGTCGACAGCGGTGTCGCACAACCGTGGCAGTTTGTGGAACTGCCAGGTACGGACACTCCTGGCATTGTCGTGGGCTCGAGTCTGGACCTCGGTATTGCTGGTCCGTACGAGTTGTATTTCGTGTACTCGATGGCCGACGAACAAGCCACACTCGAACTCATCCAGCGCGTCCTCGCTCTCGGTGGCGTGGTCCTGGTCTTGCTAGTACTGGCCATGACCTGGTTTGTCACGACACAGGCAGTGCGACCGGTGCGTCGCGCGTCCCGCGTGGCCGCCCGCCTGGCGGAGGGACGCCTGAGCGAACGCATGACTGTGCGCGGCCACGACGAGATGGCCACGCTCGCCCAGACGTTCAACGAGATGGCGGAATCGCTCCAGCGCCAGATCACCCGGATGGAACGCATGTCGCGCTTGCAACGCCGGTTTGTATCCGACGTCTCCCATGAACTGCGCACGCCACTGACCACCATCCGCATGGCATCGGACGTCCTGTACGACTCACGTGCAGACTTCCCGCCTGCGGTGGCGCGCTCTTCGGAGTTGCTCAGCGCGCAGCTCGACCGCTTCGAGGCGCTGTTGGCGGACTTGCTCGAGATCTCCCGCATCGACGCGGGCTCGGCCCAGCTTGAATTCGAGTCGATGGACGTGGCCGACCTGGTGCGTGATGAAGTCGAGGCGATGCTTCCGGTGGCTGCGGATATGGGCGTGCCCATCAGGCTGAGGATCGCAGAGGGTGCACACACCGCGTCGATTGATCGCCCGCGTGTGGGCCGCATTGTGCGCAATCTGTTGTCGAACGCCGTCGAACACGCTCAGGACACCCGGGTCGACGTCTCCGTGCGCTCGGACCGGCGTTCCACTGCGGTCGTAGTCCGGGACTTTGGCGTAGGGCTCACCCCGCAACAGGTGGACCGCGTCTTTGATCGATTCTGGCGGGCTGACTCTGCGCGAGCGCGCACGCTCGGCGGAACGGGGCTCGGCCTGTCGATTGCTCTCGAGGATGCGCAGCTGCATGGCGGTGAACTGGAAGTGTGGGGATCGCCGGGCCAGGGAGCGAGTTTCCGGCTCTTGCTGCCGCGCACTCACGAGGGGATCGGCACAAACCAGCCGCTGCCGCTGGTCATGCGCCAAGGAGCCTTCGAGGAGGTGGGTCCCGAAGTGGACTTCATTGCGGCAGGCTTTGACAACGAAGTGATGGCGCCCGAGCACGAAGCAACGACCCGCAACGAGGACGGTGACGAATGAGGCGAACAATGTCAGTCGTCGCAACAGCCGCATTGCTGTCGCTGACAGCATGCGCGTCCATTCCCTCAGAGGGGCCGGTCGCGGAGGGCAACGGTGACGTCGAACCCGTCGAGCCGTTCGAGCCCATCGTCCAGGGCCCCGCTCCGCAGGATGATCCAGCCGCGATCGTGACCGGATTCCTGACGGCCTCGGCGGGAGGCGTCGCAACCGACTTCTCGATCGCACGAGAGTTCCTGACCTCAGAGGCGGCCGCGAGTTGGGACCCGAGCGCCCAGGTCACGGTCTATGACTCCGGTTCCGTTGCTCCCGAGTTCGACGAGGGCGCGGGCACCGTCACGTATGAGGTGCCCCTGGGGTCGACAGTCGATGACTCCGGCCGGCTCGTGGACGCCACCGAGGGAGAAGTCGCCCAGCTTGAGTTCTCGATTGTCGAGGAGAACGGCCAGTGGCGCATCGCCGAGCTCGCCGACGGCGTCGTCATCTCCGAGGCGAACTTCGACAGTTTCTACCGCCCGGTGCCGCTCACATTTGCGACGCCCGACCTGTCGACCGCAGCGTATGAGCTGCGGTGGCTACCCGACAACTTCGCAGCCACGGCCGCCGCGCGCGAACTCATCGAAGGGCCGTCCGGATGGTTGGCCGATGCCGTGGAGACCGGCTTCCCGGCGACAGCAGCGCTCGCGGTGGAGTCCGTCGTCGTGACCGACGGAGTCGCGACCGTCGACCTCACGGCCCAGTCGGCGGGGACGCTGACGGAACGTGCGCTCGCGGATGAGCAACTGACCTTGACCCTGACCACCCTGCCCGATGTCACCGAAGTGGACGTGCGCATTGGCGGACTTCCCATCGCGGACGATGTGGAAGTGACCCTGGAGTCGCCGCCCATCCCCGACCGCTATGCGGCGATCGTGACGGATGGACGTTTGGGGCTGTGGGACGGCACCGATGTCAGGGTCACGCCCGCAGAGATTGGGCTCTTGCCCGAGGGCGCCAACGGAGTCGCGCGCGACTATTCGGGCGCACAGGCCGCCTACGTCGCCAATGACGGCGTGTATCTCACGAACGCGTTGTCGGGCGGCTGGGACGGGCTCATCGATCCCTCCGCAACCGACGGCGCGACGGGAACCATTGAGGCCACCTTGGCCGTGGCGTCGGCCGATGCTGTGGATCCCAGTTTTGATCCGTATGGCCACCTGTGGGTCGCCTCACGGTTAGGCGGTCCGTTGACCATCGCGGTCAGCGGCGGCGAATCCGTGGAGCTTGGAGATCAGTGGTTGGCGGGCCGGGCGATCAATGCGATGGCCCTGTCGCGAAGCGGAACCATGATTGCCGTGCAGTCACGTTCGGGAGGTCAGCCCATCCTCGAGGTGGCGGCCGTTGTGCGGGACGAAAGCGGCGTGCCTATTGCGTTGGGTGAACCCATCGCAGTGGGCGCCGGTGTGGGCTCGGGAATTGAGATCACGTGGCTTGACGACCTGTCATTCGCGGTTCTGGGCGAAGCGGTCGAGGGCACCGCATCGCCGCTATGGACTGTCGGCGTGGGCGGCGAGACGTCCACGCTTGCCGCCGTGCGCGAGGCCACCGGGCTGTCGGCCCGTACCGGTGTGACATCCCTGGTGGCCACTGGCGCTGACGGCACCGTCGAAGAGCGCTCGGGAACCTCGTGGACCGTGGCCCTCGAAGGGGTATCCGACCTGGCCTACGCGGGGTAGTTCGTAGCCTGCTTGCCCTCGTCCCCAGGTGGGCGCGAAGGCCCCGTTACTCGAGCATCGGCCCGTATCAATAGCCCGCGCCTGCTCCCTTGGTATTCGCTGGTGCTATGGACCGTTCTCCGTGGTGGCTGCCTCACCCGTTGGCGCGTGCGGGGCGAGATCTTGCGCGCTGCCTCGTGCCCGTCGAGTGCGCTGGCTGTGGCGCCTTCGACGAGCGAATCTGCGACGAGTGCGCCGCCCCATGGTGGGAGGCGCCGTTGCGGTGCGAAGAGGACGCGCCGCGCTTGATGGTCGACAACGGGGCCCTGCTTCCGGTGTGGGCGATCGTGCCGCTGACAGGCGAGCAACACGAGGCGGTTGCCGCGTGGAAGGACGGCGGGCGGCGCGATCTCGACGCCTTCTTCGCCGATGCTATGGGCCGCCAAGCGCGCACCCTTGGGCTCGACCGTGTCGCGGTGGTTCCGGTGCCGTCGCGGCCAGGATCGGTGCGTCGGCGCGGGGCTGACCTGACAGGCCGGCTCGCGACTGCGGCTGCGCGTGCGGGCGGAATGCCGATGGTGCGTGCGCTCACGGTGGGCCGGGGTGAGTCGCGAGGCGCGTCTGCTAGGCAGCGTTGGCGTTCCACGCAGGGCGCCGTCCAGGTGCGTCGCTCACCGGCCCACGACGTCATATTGGTCGACGACGTGATCACGACGGGAGCGACACTCGCGGCGTGTGTCTTGGCTCTACGCGAACGCCACGTGCGGGTGGTGGGGGCGTTGGTGTTGGCATGTGCCTAAGGTCCTCGCGCGATCACTCATCGCGGGCTAGGGTGGGAGCAGTCGGCACGACAACGTGCCGCACCTTCGAGTCAGGGAGGTGATGCCTGCAGGCGCGGAAGGCGCCGCCGCGAGATCACCCCAGGCTGGGCGGAGACAGACCCCCCAGCCCACATTGCACTGCGAAGGAGCTTCATCATGGACATCGCCGTTGTCGGACGCCACACTAAGGTCTCTGAAGAATTGCGCACGACCATCTTCGAACGTATGGAGAAGGTCGAAGAAATGGCCCCCCGCATGAACCGTGCTGAAGTCCACGTCGTCCATGAGCGCAATCCGCACCTGTCTGGCAACCGTGAACGCGTCGAGATCACGCTCCACGGACCCGGCGGAATTCTGCGTGCAGAGGCCGACGCTGACGATCGCATGATTGCCCTCGAGCGCGCACAGGTGCGCATCCTCGAGCAACTGCGCAAGCGCCGTGAGCGCCACTCCAAGCGTCACAACCACAAGCCCTCGCTTCACGAAGTCGTGTCGTCGGACCTCGCCAGCTTG
This sequence comes from Demequina flava, assembly GCF_000975035.1. Classification (GTDB taxonomy): domain Bacteria; phylum Actinomycetota; class Actinomycetes; order Actinomycetales; family Demequinaceae; genus Demequina; species Demequina flava. Next base: position 1,672,237 of record NZ_BBRA01000001.1, read on the forward strand.
GAGTCCGCGCCGTCGGCTCCTGAACCCGACCCTCTGGAGTCTGTCCAGGAGTGGGAGGGTGCACCCGAGGGCCACACCCGCGAAGTGGCAATCGACGACACCCCCATCGTGATCCGTTCAAAGACTCACTCCGGGGCGCCCATGTCGGTGTCCGACGCGATCGATCAGATGGAATTGGTCGGCCACGACTTCTACCTCTTCCACGACGAGGAGTCTGACCTCCCGTCCGCCGTCTACCGCCGCCGCGGTTGGACCTACGGCGTCATCCACCTCGAAACCGATTCTGCTGCCGCGCCCGTGCTCGACAGCGCTCAGGTCTAGCAACCCCGGCCGCACGCCGGAGCCATCGCCGGCGTGCGGCCCGCGGGGGCCTTTGCGCCCTCAGCGAGACGCGGATAGCCGGGCTGGCTCTAGCGCCTACGATGGGATGCGGATCTGACTGAAGACTTGAGGAGTCATTACGTGTCTGTCATCGACCGCATCGTCCGGACAGGCGAGGGACGCATCCTTCGCCGCCTTAACAAGGTGGTCACTCTCACCAATGCGCTGGAGAGTGCCTACGAGGAGATGACGGATGAGGAGCTTCGCGGCCTCACCGACGAGTTCAAGGAGCGCGTCGAGCAGGGCGAGTCCCTCGAGTCGCTCATGCCAGAGGCCTTCGCCGCGGTTCGCGAAGCGTCGCGCCGCACGCTCGGCATGCGTCACTTCGACGTCCAGATCATGGGTGGAGCCGCCCTCCACGGCGGCGACATCGCCGAGATGAAGACCGGTGAAGGTAAGACCCTGGTCGCCACCCTCCCCGCCTACCTCAACGCGCTTGAGGACAAGGGCGTCCATATCGTTACGGTCAACGACTACTTGGCCTCGTACCAGTCAGAACTGATGGGACGCGTGTTCCGCTTCCTTGGCCTCGAGACCGGTTGCATCCTGTCCGGCATGGCCGCCGAGGACCGCCGCAAGCAGTACGCAGCGGACATCACCTACGGCACTAACAATGAGTTCGGCTTTGACCACCTGCGCGACAACATGGCCCTGGATCCCGGTCAGCTCGTGCACCGCGGCTACAACTACGCGATCGTCGATGAGGTCGACTCGATCCTCATTGATGAGGCGCGTACCCCGCTGATCATCTCGGGCCCCGCATCCGCTGACCACGGTCGCTGGTACACGGAGTTCTCACGTATTGCTCGTGACCTGGTGGTCGACGAGGACTATGAGGTCGAAGAGAAGAAGCGCACCGTCGGCATGCTCGAGCCCGGAATCGAGAAGGTTGAGGCCGCGCTCGGCATTGAGAACCTCTACGAGCCCGAGAACACGCCGCTGATCGGCTTCCTGAACAACGCGGTGAAGGCGAAGGAACTGTTCCGCCGCGACCGCGACTACGTGGTCCAGGACGGCGACGTCGACATCGTCGATGAGCACACCGGTCGTCTGTTGAAGGGACGCCGCTACTCGGAAGGCCTGCACCAGGCCATCGAGGCGAAAGAGGGCGTGCAGATCAAGGCCGAAAACCAGACCTACGCCTCGATCACGCTCCAGAACTACTTCCGCCAGTACAACAAGCTGGCAGGTATGACCGGTACGGCACAGACGGAAGCCGCCGAGCTCAACAGCACCTACGGCATGGGCGTTGTGCCAATCCCGACGAACAAGCCTATGGTGCGCGCCGACAAGGCTGATCTCCTGTACAAGACGGAGCAGGCCAAGTTTGACGCCGTCATCGCGGACATCCTTGAGCGCAACGAGAACGGCCAGCCAGTGCTGGTCGGCACCGTGTCCGTCGAGAAGTCCGAGCGCCTGTCCAAGGAGCTGCGCAAGCGCGGAATCAAGCACTCGGTGCTGAACGCGAAGCAGCACGCCCAAGAGGCTGAAGTTGTCGCTGAGGCCGGTCGTAAGGGCGCGGTGACGGTCGCGACGAACATGGCGGGCCGCGGTACAGACATCATGCTGGGCGGTAACCCCGAGTTCCGTGCGGTGCAGGAGATGAACGCCCGCGGAATTGACCCGCAGGAGAATCCCGAGGACTACGAGCGCGTGTGGAACGAAGTTCTGCAGCAGGCGCAGGACGATGTCGGCACGGAGCACGACGAGGTCCTCGAAGCCGGCGGTCTGTACGTGCTGGGCACCGAGCGCCACGAGTCGCGCCGCATCGACAATCAGCTGCGTGGACGTTCCGGTCGCCAGGGCGACCCGGGTGAGTCGCGGTTCTACCTGTCCCTTGAGGACGACCTGATGCGCATGTTCCAGTCGGGACTTGCGGCAAACATGATGAACTCGTCGGCGATCCCCGACGACATGCCCATCGAGTCGAAGGTCCTCACGCGCGGTGTCCGCAGCGCTCAGGCACAGCTCGAGGGCCGCAACGCCGAAATCCGCAAGAACATCCTCAAGTACGACGACGTGATGAGCTCGCAGCGCACCGTCGTGTACGGCGAGCGCCGCCGGGTGCTCGACGGCGAGGACTTCGGAACGCAGGTGCCGATCTTCATCGAGGATGTCGTGGGTGCTTACGTGCGCTCGACCACCCAGGTCGGCAACCCCGACGAGTGGGATCTCGAGGCCCTGTGGAAGGACCTTCGCACGATCTACCCGGTCTCCCTGACCGAGGAAGAGATTATCGAGGAAGTGGGCGGGATCGACCGCCTCACGACCGGCTTCCTGGAGCGTGAGCTCATCGCTGACGCCAAGGTGCAGTACGACGCGGTCGAGGAGCGCCTCGGCGAGGAGATTACTCGCAAGGCTGAGCGCCAGGTCGTGCTCCAGGTTCTCGACGCCAAGTGGCGTGAGCACCTCTACGAGATGGACTACCTCAAGGAAGGCATCGGCCTGCGGTCGATGGGCCAGCGCGACCCTCTCACTGAGTACCAGCGCGAGGGGTATCAACTCTTCCAGGCAATGCTCGATGGCGTGAAGGAGCAGTCACTTCAGGTGCTGTACCGCGTCGAGAAGCGCGAGCCGGCGCAGCAAACCGCACCTGTGACGGCGGATTCCGCGGCCAAGACCGCCGCCGCCGCCGCTCCGGCCCAGCAGCAGCACCGCCGCTCCGTGTCGACCGCCACTGGTACTCCCGGCGCGATGATGCAGTCCCAGATGGGAGCTCTCACCTACTCGGGTCCGTCCGAGGATGGTTCTGCCACGGTGAAGAAGCCCGCCGGTGGTGGTGCGACGAAGGCCGCCGACGACGGCACAACGTTCCCCGGCACTGCCAAGAACGCCCCGTGCCCCTGTGGCTCCGGCAAGAAGTACAAGATGTGCCACGGGAAGAACGAGGACTAACGCCTAGAGGACGTCGATGGCGGTGGTGAGCCACCGCTGGTGCACCACTTCAAGGCGCATCGCGACCGCACGGCTTCGTCCGGCGACGTCCACCACGAGCGCGACCTCTGCGGCGCCATTGCTGACCCGTTCCACGCGGGCGCGGCGAACGTGGGCGGTGACCGGCGGCCGGCCGGCTCGACGGGTGAGCGAACGCTGGCGTTCAAGTCTCCGGCGCAGCTGAGGCTCAAGCCAGCGATTGACTGCCGACAGTTCGGATCCGCCCAGGACTGACTCTGTGACGGCCTTGGCGACCGTGCACGCGAGCGCTGCCGGGTTGCCTAGATTGCGCGCAGGTGTGCGGACGTACGGCGTCGCGGTGACGGGGACTGCGCTCATGACTGCCACTCCTTCGGGATGGTGAGTTCGGTGCCTGCGTGGATGAGGTCAGGGTTCTTTCCCACCGCGTCTTTGTTGGCTGCGTGAAGATCCGGCCACGATTGGGCGATCTGGGCAGGCGTGGCGTCTTGTGGAAGCGCCTGCGCCGTGATGTCCCACAGGGTGTCGCCTGTCTCGACTGTGACGGTCTCGTCGGTTGTCGGCGCGGGCGACTCGGTGGGTGCTGTGTCGGGCGCGCCCGATGTCGAGGCGGGGATTGTGTGAGGGGATTCGCGTCGCGAGTCAGCGCCCGCATCCGTCTGCGGACCCGTCTCAACCTGCGTGCTCGCCACGGGCGTCGATAGCCAGCCGGCCGATGCTGGGTCTGCCTCCGTCGTAGCCATCGCTGGGGCGGCTGCTGTTCCCGCGACGGCCGCGCCAAGCGCTGTGGCCACGATGCGTCGCCACAGCGGCGGTGCCCACCGTGACCCCAGTCCGCGTGCGCGGGCCGAGCCGGCTCGCAGTGCCATCGAGACCGCGGACCATGTCAGCGACGATCCGACCGCGACCCCTGTGGCGCACGCGGCAAGCAGGACGACGTCGCTCAGCGTCGGCTGCTCAGTGGAGATGGCGTGCCAGAGGTGCAATGCGGCCCACGCCAGCGCGGTGGTGAGTGCTGGGACTGACAAGACGGCCATTGCGGCACATATTCGGACTGGCCAGGCTTGCGATATTTGAGGATTCATAGCGTTCTTCTTTCTGCTTTGATGCTGTTTGATGACACTAGATCTATACGAATGTTCCCCCGCTGTCCAAAGATGGGCGCGCTTCTGTGGACAGCGCTAGCGTGTGCGCATGCGATGGGAGCAGCTATTTGCCGACCTCGAGTCTCAGGCGCGAGCCAGTGAAACCGAGCAATGGCGGGGTGAGGTGCGCGACCGGGCACGCGCCGCGCGAGCGGAGGTCACGTTCGGGTCGCGCCTGTTGGCGACCGTCGGGTCACCCGTCACCGTCATGTGCAGTGACGGTGAACGGATCAGCGGTGTGCTCCTGGACGCGGCGTCCCAGTGGATGCTGGTTTCAGCAGAGGGCGGGCGGGAGCACGTGATTCCCGTGGCCGCTGTCGACATGTGTCGCGGGCTTGCCGCGCAGGCCGCGCACGCAGGCATTGTTGACCGCAGGCTGACGTTCGCGAGTGCGTTGCGTGGAATCGCGCGGGACCGATCGCGAGTGCAGGTGTCGGTGCGCTCGGGGGTGGTTCAGGGGGTGCTGGCGGGCGTTGGCCAGGACGTGTGCGAGGTGCGCAGCGACGACGGTGAACTCGTGAGTATCCCGCTGTCGTCGATTCAGCGCTGCACGACGGTGGGGTGAGGCTCAGGCTTCCTCGTGGGCCTTGGCCTTGGAAGCATCGTATTGACGCTGGATGTACGACTCGAGTTCGGCCGCTTCGATGCGCCAAATACCGCGGCCGCCGACCTGAATTGCCGGAAGGTCGCCGCTACGCACCAGGGAGTAGGCCTGCTGCGAGGAGATGTTGAGAATCTCCTGAACGTCTTCGAGCTTCAAGAACCGTGGTGACATGTCGTCATTGTCGCACGCAGATGTGACGTCTTGCCCTTATCCACAGGGGGTTGTCGTGCTTTGCGATGCGGTGCATGCTAGCGATGCGCACACGCAATACACAGGGGGCAATGATGGCTGACGACCATGCCGTGGCGGGACGGCTCAAGAGACCAAGTTGGTCGGATCCGCGCTTGTTGGTCGGCTTATTGCTGATCGCCATCGCGGTTGTCGCCGTCGGTCTCACGGTGAAGGCCACGGATGACTCCGTCTCGTATTACGCCGCGCGCGACACGCTCACGCCGGGCACAGTGCTGAGCGAGAGTTCCGTCGACGTGGCCCAAGGCCGTGTACCTGGCGAAGCGTACGTCGCCGTTGAGGGGTCTGAGCCGTGGGGGATGGTGGTCTCGCGCACCGTCGCGGCGGGGGAGCTGGTCCCACACGGCGCTCTTGTGGAGGCGGCCGATGCTGACGTGCGCCCCATTGCTGTCGTCACGGGAGTGCCGTTGGCCGAGGGCATCGAACCAGGATCGATTGTGGACGTCTGGGTGAGCAAGGAGAGCGACGACGAGCGCGCGACTGTCGTGATCGCCGAGGGCCTGACTGTCGCCGCGGTCGACCGCGGAGATGGGGCGTTTGCCACGAGGGAAGACACCGTCCATGTGGCGGTTCCCACCGCGGATGTGGGCGCCTTCCTAGGCGCCGTTTCTGGGGGCGGCACGATCGCCGTCGTTGGCTTGGGGAGTCGCTGACATGGCCGCGACCGCTGTCCTGATGGCCGTGCGGACGCGCGCAGAGACGGCACTTGCCGCCGCGATTGATGCGCACCCGGGGTTGGCGGTGGCCGCACGGTGCGCAGACTTGGCAGAAGCCGCCGCTGCCGCCGAGGCGGGTGTGGGTGCGCTGGTGTTGATCTCCGAGCAGCCACATCTGACGCGCGACGTGGTGGCAGACCTTCGTCACTGGGTGAGCATTGTCGGCATCGCCGAGTCACCAGATGCGGCGGCGCGTCTGCGCCTCCTGGGAGTGACCGACGTCATCACCACTCCCGAGCCATCTGCATGCGCGTCACACCTCGCTGCAGTGGCGTCCGCCGCTCCGCCGATCCCGCCAGCACGGGAGGTGTCGGTAGCAGATGGCGCTCAGCCCACACGCGGCCGGGTCCTGACCGTGTGGGGCCCCACCGGCGCACCAGGCCGCACCACGGTCGCCTTGAACCTGGCCGCGGCACTCGCGCACCGCGGCCACTCCACAGTCGTCATCGATGCCGACACGTATGGAGGTGCCATCTCGCAGGCCTGCGGGCTCCTCGACGAGGCACCCGGACTCGCGGGGCTTGCGAGGGCGGCGCGCTCGGGAGCAGTGAGCGATGCCGACGTGTATGCGCATGCAACCCCGATCGCACCGAACCTCCAGGCGCTCACAGGCATAAGCCGGCCGCAGAGGTGGCATGAACTTCCGGCCGCTGCGCTCGACGTGGTCTGGGAGGCGGCGGGCCGATGCTTCGATTGGGTCGTGATCGATGCTGGGTTTGGAATCGAGCACGATGAAGAGCTGACGTATGACACGCATGCTCCTCAGCGCAATGGTGCAACCTTGAGCGCGTTGGTAGCTGCGGACCGCGTTGTGGCAGTGGGGACAGCGGAGCCGCTTGGCGTGCAGCGCCTCATCCACGGACTGGAGATGCTCGAGTCCCACAACGCGGATCCCATGGTCGTCATGAATCGCGTTCGTGCGGATGTCGCGGGACCCCAGCCGCAACAAGCGCTCGCGGATGCGTTGACACGGTTCGCTGGCGTTGACCGGGCGTGGATGCTTCCGTGGGACGCCAAAGCGGCTGATTCCGCCACGTTGGCCGGGCAACTGGTGAGAGAGCTCTCGCCGCGCTCGCGTCTAGCAAAGGCCTTCGACGCTCTCGCGAGCGCGGTCGAGACAGAAGTGACTACACCGCCGTCGGCGCGCACACCCGCCGCTGATGCCTCTGTGCTGACACACTGAAGTCATGCGCGTGTACATCCCAGCCTCGTTCGACGATCTCGACGGTTGCCTCCGCGGCGACCTGACCGCCGAGCGCGCGTATGCAGTCACGGGGAGGTTGCTCGAAATCTCCTCGCTGGCTGATGAAGAAGAACTCGCGGAGCAGGTGCGCGACGAAGCGGCGTACGCCTCACTGCAGGACAACCTCGCCCCAGTTCGCGTCGTCCTGGTCGCCGACTGCTCGCGGGCAGAGGTCCGTGAACTGTCGGGAGATCACCCCGCTGCCGTGTCTGTCACCGGAAAGATTGCTTCCGAAGACGTCGTGTGCGCGTTTGTTGACGAACTTGCTGCTGCAGAGGATGCGGCGGCGGCACTCGGCGGCAATGAGGTTGCGGCTGAGTCTTTGGCGCAGCGCGACGTCCTGTGGTGGGACGTCAGCGAGTTCGCCGCTATTCCGCGCCCGTAGTCAGCGCGCGCAAGGCCTCGGAGTGCAGGTGCCCATTCGAGGCAATCGCATCGCCACCGAACGGCCCTGGCTCGCCGGCGAGCGAAGTGAATACTCCGCCGGCTTCGGTCACGATGGGCACAAGAGCGGCCATATCGTGCAGCGCAAGTTCAGGCTCGCAGGCTAGGTCCACCGCTCCCTCAGCCACCATCATGTAGCTCCAGAAGTCTCCAAAGGCGCGCGTGCGCCACAGTGATCGCGTCAGGTCCACGAACGCCGGCAACAGGCCGCGTTCTTCCCAGCCGCTGAGGGACGAGTACGACAGCGACGCCTGTTCAAGCTTGTTCACGGAGGACACGTGAAGCCGTGTGGCCTCGCGGGTGTTGAATCCAAGCCATGCTCCGTCGCCTTGCGCCGCGAACCAGCGTCGTTGCAGGGCAGGCGCACTCACGACGCCGACCACGGGCTCCCCATCGACGACGAGAGCGATCAACGTGGCCCACACAGGAACGTTGCGAATATAATTCTTGGTGCCGTCGATCGGATCCACGACCCACTGTCGCCGAGCGTCACCCACGCTGCCGTACTCCTCGCCAAGCACAGCATCGGCCGGACGTTCCTCCGCCAACATGTCACGAACGAGCCGTTCCGCCGCGCGATCAATCGCGGTGACGGGAGTGTCGTCTGGCTTGGTCTCGACCGTGAGGTTCTCCGACCCGAAGTTCCTGAGCGTGAGGGAGTCGACGGCGGCGGCGATGGTGAGCGCGAGCGCGAGGTCGTCGGCGTAAAGACTGGAAGTCATGGGGCCAGGCTAGTAGGTGGCGTCGGCCTCGGCTCGCGTTGCGAGCAAGCGCCGAATCGACTCGACTCGCGCGCGTTGAGCGTCGGTGTGTGCCCATGCATCCAGTTCACAGCCCGCTTCTGGGGACTCATGTGTGCACCCACGAGGACAACGCTCGGCTGCGGCCTCCGCAACATCCGGGAACGCCGCGATGAAGTGATCGGGATCGACGTGGGCCAGCCCGAAGGTCCGCACACCCGGTGTGTCGATGATGCGCCCGCCGTCGGGCAGGTCGAGTGCAATGGCCGACGTGGAGGTGTGCCGTCCACGCCCGGTGACGTCGTTCACGTGGCCAATGGCGCGATGGGCATCGGGAACCAGAGCATTGACGAGGGTCGACTTGCCGACGCCGGAGTACCCCACGAGCACGCTTTCGCGGTCGACCAGCAGGTCACGCAGCGGGCCGATGCCGTCGATACGTTGGGTGCCCTCGGGCTCCGTGTGCATCGTGGTCACCAGGACCGTAACTCCGAGCGGTTCGTACGCCGCACGCAGTTCGTCTGCGGATCCGAGGTCGCCCTTGGTGAGAATCAGGATGGCGTCCATGCCCGCGTCGAGAGCCGCGACGAGGCAGCGGTCCACCATGCGCGGATTGGGGGCGGGATCCGCCAAAGCTGTGACGATGCCGAGCTGGTGCGCATTGGCGACAACGACGCGCTCGGTGGGGTCGGTGTCATCGGCGGTGCGGCGTAGCTCGGTGGTGCGGGGGCTGCGCCTGACGATCCGCGCGAGCGTGCCGTCGGCCCCGGTGACATCCCCCACGAGGGCGACCCGGTCGCCCACGACGAGCCCGCGTCGTCCTAGCTCACGAGCTTTGACGGCGGTGACGGGAGTCTCGTCGTCAAGGACGGTCGAGAAGCGGCCGCGGTCGACGCCGACGACGGTGCCGGGGATCGCGTCCTCGTGCTTGGGCCGGCGCTTGGATCGCGGGCGCGAACCCTTGCCCGGCCGCACCTTGGCGTCGGATTCGTCGTAGCGGCTCCAGTCGCTCACGCGCTGAGCATGTCCTTCCACATCTGCGGGAAGTCCGGCATGGTCTTCGCCGTGGTGCCGACGTGCACGATGTCGATGTCGTCGACCACCAAGCCGATGATCGCCGCAAACGTCGCCATGCGGTGGTCGTGATAGCTCTCCATGGCAGCGCCGCTGAGGCCGCCGACCGGAAGGCCGTCAAACTTCAAGGAGTCGTCGGTTGCGAGGCAGCGGCCGCCGATGCGGTCGACCTCAGTCGAGATCGCCTTCAAACGGTCAGTCTCGTGGCCTCGCAGGTGCCCGATGCCCGACAGGACAGATGGCGATGAGGCAAGCGCGCATAGGGCCGCAATCGTGGGCGTGATCTCGCCAGCAGGGGAGAGGTCGGCATCGATGCCCTCGATGCCACCATTGACGACGCCGGGCGCGGTGACAGACAGCACATCGCCATCCAGCGTGCAGGTCGCGCCCATCGACTCGAGGATGTCAGGGAACAGCGCTCCAGGTTGCGTGGTCGACGCGGGCCAGCCCGGGATCCGTACCGTTCCACCGGCGACCAGGGCAGCGGCAATGAAGGGACCGGCGTTGGACAGATCTGGCTCGACCCGGACGTCCCCCAAGGAGATCGCGCCCGGGTGCACCACCCAGGTGCGCTCGTCGGGCTGGTCCACCCGCACGCCCGCGTCGCGGAGCGTGGCGCATGTCATGTCGATGTGGGGCAGGCTCGGGAGGGTTTCGCCCGTGTGGCGCACCGTGAGACCTTCGGGAAGCCGCGGCGCGACGATGAGCAAGGCGGTCACGAACTGCGAACTTGCCGACGAGTCGACGTCCACGGAGGTGGGAATCGCGGTGGGGGGAGTCACGGTGAAGGGCAGGGTCCCGCGCCCGTCGTCGTCGACACCGGCACCCAAAGCGCGCAGCGCGTCGAGGAGGGGACCCATGGGCCGCACCCGGGCCTCGGCGTCGCCATCGAAGGTGACCGGAGCATCGGCTAGCAACACCAGCGGCGGTACAAACCGCATGACGGTGCCCGCGAGCCCAGTGAAGACGTGTCCGCCGCCGCGAATCGGCCCAGGAGTGACGACCCACTGAGGACCGGAGTCATCGATTTCGATGCCCAGCTCGCGCAGGGCCGCGATCATGAGGTCGCTGTCGCGCGAGCGGAGGCCACCGCGGATGGTGACCGGAGCATCGGCCATCGCTGCCAGCGGCAGAAAACGGTTTGTCAGGGACTTAGAGCCAGGAACGTCAACCGTGGCGTCAATTGGTCCTGCTGCGCGCGGGGCCCGCCAGACTTCGCCGGGACCGGTTCCGTGTGGAGGCTGAGGCGTCACTTCTTGGACGCCGTGACGGCGGCGCCGCGACGAGTCTTCTTTGCTTCGACAGTGGTCTTGCCGGCCTTCTTTTCCTTCGCCTTGGCCTTCTTGGCTTTGGCCTTCTCCTTGCGACGCGGGTTGTGGCCAGCCGTCGCAGCGAGCAGGGTTCCGCCCAAGAGGGAGACGTTGCGCAGGAAGAACTCAGTCTCCTGCTCCTTCTTCTCCTCGTCCTTTTCCAGCCAGAAGGGACGGCCTGCGACGACAGTCGCGGCGGTCAGGCCCGCGAGCACCAGTCCGGCGGTACGCGGGGTGCGGGACAGTGCAAGGACCGATGCCGCGGCCACCGTGGCCACACCGTGCCACTTCACGAGGTCCGTGGTGGAGACACCTTCGATGCCGGCTTCGGCCATGGCAGGCTCCACGACGGGCGCGGCGCGCTCGGCACGCTTCTCGGGCTCAAGATACGACTGCACACCTCCGTAGACGAACCACGTGGCGAGCAGGGGGCGGGCGAGTACTCGGAGCATGAACTCAACCTACCAAGTCCAACGGGTGGTCGTCAGGTCCTGATGTGGGAATGTGCGCCAATAGTTGCGCGTTCAACCTCACATGACGACAGTGACAGCGGTACGGAGCGCGTCCGCGCAGTCCCGCGGACGTGAAGTAGGCTCAGTGCGCATGAGCACAGAGGACCTGGATTTCGAGGCTGAGGCGCTGTCGTATATGGATCAGCTCTTCGCCGCGGCATTGCGCATGACGCGCAATGGTGCAGATGCGGAGGACCTCGTCCAGGAGACGTACGCCAAGGCATTCAAGGCGCAAGACAAGTTCACGCCGGGCACAAACCTCAAGGCGTGGCTGTACCGGATTCAGACCAACGCCTTCATCAACACCTATCGCAAGAAGCAGCGGGAGCCCAAGCGCTCCGATGCGGAGCAGGTTGAGGACTGGCAGCTTGCTGCCGCTGCGGAGCACACCAGCTCTGGTCTGGCCTCCGCTGAGCAGCAGGCTCTTGACGGTATTGGTGACACGGAAGTCAAGACGGCTCTCGCCGAGCTTCCCGACGACTTCCGCATGGCTGTGTATCTGTCAGACGTTGAAGGGTTTGCCTACAAGGAGATCGCCGAAATCATGGACACGCCTGTCGGCACCGTGATGTCGCGACTACACCGAGGCAGAAAGTTACTGCGAGACAAGCTTGCGGATTATGGAGCGGAGCGTGGATTTAGCGACAAGCGCGCCGCCAGTACTACAGGTAAGGAGGTGTGACATGGCTGGAGCAGATTGCAGCGACGCGCTTGACCGCCTCTTCGAGTACATCGATGAAGAACTACCCGAAGAAGAGGTTCAGCGCATCGGCGCTCACCTGAAGTCATGTCCGCCATGCGAGGCAGAGCACCAGATCAAGGAAAAGATCAAGGCGCTTACAGCTCGCACGGGTGGCGAGAAGGCTCCCGAGGAACTGCGTATTCGCGTCCTCGAGTCCCTTCGCGCTGTCCGACAGGACGGCTAGCGGCACTGGGGGTACGGCCGTCCCCACAGCATCGGCCCTAGAAACGACAAAAGCCCGCATCGGTCACACCGATGCGGGCTTTCCCCTGTGCGGGGGCGTCTCAGGCGTTGGGACGCTTGCCGTGGTTTGCGGCGCCCTTGGCGCGCGCCTTGCGCTTGCGGCCTCGCTTGCTCATCGGCTTCCCCTTTCTTGAACAGGTGACATCGTGACCCCCTATCTTCCCACACTCATGTTCCTGCCTAGGTCCAGGGGCGCTACGCTCACCTCAAGACACGCCCGCTAAGTGCCGATGGAGTTTCCGTGAGCGAACAGCCAGTTTCAGTCATCCCGTTCCTGCACGCCCTCGCGAGCACCGGCGGCTCCGACCTTCACTGCAAGGTTGGCTCGGCGCCGCGCGTGCGCGTTGACGGACGTTTGCGCAAGCTCCAGGTGCCGCCGCTGACACCGGCCGACACCCGCAACATGGTCGCGCAGGTGCTCCCCGAGGACCTGGTTGCGCAGTTTCGTGACACACATGAGGCCGACTTCGCCTTCTCCTTGTCCGGCGTGGGCCGCTTCCGCGTCAACGCGTACGTGGCGCGCGGCACTGACTGCCTGGTCTTCCGCCGAGTCGCAGTGGGCGCACAGCCCTGGGAAGACCTAGGCCTTCCACAGGTGATCGCCGACCTCGCACTTGAGCCGCGCGGCCTGGTGCTGGTGACCGGCCCGACCGGATCGGGAAAGACAACCACGCTGGCGTCGATGGTGGACCTCATCAACACGTACCGCGAGGTCAACATCATCACGATCGAGGACCCCATCGAGGTTCTCCACCAGGACAAGAAGGCAATCATCTCCCAGCGCGAGGTGCGCTCGGACACCCTGGACTTCACCAACGCACTGCGTGGCGCGATGCGTCAGGACCCCGACGTCATCATGGTCGGCGAGATGCGCGACATCGAGACAGTGCGCGCCGCGCTCTCCGCCGCAGAGACCGGCCACCTCGTGCTCGCGACGCTCCACACCGTGGACGCGCAGGACACAATCAACCGCATCGTCGACTTCTTCACGCCGCACGAGCAGAGCCAGGTGCGATCGACGTTGGCCCAGACCCTGCGCGGCATCGTGTCGCAGCGACTGGTCCGCAAGGCCGATGGCTCGGGCCGTACACTCGCCGCGGAGGTCATGGTCAACCACGGCCGCACCGCTGAGGCGATTGTTGAACCCGCCAGCCAGCCGCCCATCACTGACCTCATTGCCGAGGGCGAGTACTACAAGATGCAGACCTTCGACCAGCACCTCTTCGCGCTCGTGCGCGACGGTGTGGTCGCGGTGGACGATGCTGTCGCCATCTCTTCGCGTCCGCATGACCTCACGGTGACGCTGAAGAATGCCGGTGTGATCGCCTAGGTCCCGGCTGCGCGCCATTACGGGCGCGCACGGATCTGTTTACCTTTTCGTCACCTAAGGGTGGCAATTGGGATGTTCCCCTGCCTCAATGGCAACCCTCTGACACGCCATTGACCCCAAGATCACGCACGGCCTGAGCAGGGATTTCAATGTTTCAGGTGACGGCCACCTTCCGTTCACCAATAGTTTGTTTGGGCTCAATACGCTCGCTTTCGTTCGGTGCAAAGCCGATACGTATCCCCTCTGCGGTGCACAAGCGCCGACGAAAGGACCGAGAGTGACCATCAAGTTTCAGAAGTTCGCCCCTGCAGGAGCCCTCGCAGTTTCCGCTGCCCTCCTGCTCGCCGCATGCGGCAGCTCCTCCGACGATGCCTCGAGCGCCGAGGAGACCACGACCGAAAGCACCGCCGCTGCGAGCGCAGAAGGTGGCGACGCGGGCCTGACCGGCACCATCGCCGCTGACGGCTCGTCGACGGTTGCACCTCTGACCGAGGCTGCAGCAGACGCCTACCGCGACGTTCAGCCTGAGGTTCAGGTCACCGTCGCAACCTCCGGTACCGGTGGTGGCTTCGCTGCATTCTGTGCAGACGAGACCGACATCTCCGACGCTTCGCGTCCGATCAAGGACGAAGAAGCAGCCGAGTGCGCAGCTGCAGGTGTTGAGTTCACCGAGATCATCATCGCCAACGACGGTCTGTCCGTTGTGGTTAACCCCGAGAACGACTGGGCACAGTGCCTGACCGTCGAGCAGCTGCACACCATCTGGTCGCCTGAGTCCGAGGGCGAAGTCATGTCCTGGTCGGACGTCGACTCTTCGTTCCCCGACGAGCCCCTTACCCTCTACGGTGCCGGCACTGACTCGGGTACCTTCGACTACTTCACCGACGTCATCAACGGTGAAGAGGGCGCAAGCCGCACCGACTACAGCCCCTCGGAAGACGACAACGTCACCATCCAGGGTGTGTCCGGTGAGCTCGGTGGCCTCGGCTACTTCGGCCTCAGCTACCTCGAGGAGAACCCCGACATCATCAAGGGTGTCGAGATCGACGGCGGCGAAGGCTGCGTCTACCCCTCGACCGAGACCGTTCAGGACGGTTCTTACTCGCCGCTGGGACGCCCGCTGTTCATCTACGTGAACAACGCGAACTACGCCGAGAAGCCTGAGCTCCAGGACTTCATCGACTACTACGTCAGCAACTCTGGCGAGATCGCACAGTCGGCACTCTTCGTGCCGCTGACCGACGACCAGATCGAGACCGCTGAGTCGGAGCTCGCTTCGCTCGTCGGCTAGTCCGTCATTGCTGGGGGCGGCCTCGATTGAGGCCGCCCCCAGTTCGACTGTGTAAGGCGGTCATTCCCTTGACATCAGCACCTGCCACGACTGAAGTGGCGCACCTCGACCTCACGCGCAAACCGCGCCCGTGGGACACCGCAGCCCGCGCGATCTTCCGCGTCGCTGCCGCGCTGACCATTGCCATCACGCTCGGCATCTTGGTCGCGCTGATTGTTCCCTCTATCGAATTTTTCTCGGAAGTGCCGATCAACGAGTTCCTCTTCGGAACCCGCTGGGCACCCCGTTTCGCCGACGCCTCCTTCGGCGTGGTCCCGCTGGTTACGGCCACTGCATGGACCACCGTCATCGCGTTGTTCTTCGCGATCCCCCTTGGCCTCGGTGCCGCAATCTTCATGTCGGAGTTCGCACACAAGCGCACCCGCAAGATCCTCAAGCCTGTTCTCGAGGTCCTCGCAGGTATTCCGACCGTCGTGTACGGATACTTCGCAGTTCAGTTCATTCAGGCCACCGTCTTTCGTGACTGGCTCAACCTCGACACGGGGTCGTTCTCAGTCCTCTCCGCTGGCTTTGTCATGGGCATCATGATCATTCCCACGATCGCCTCCATCAGTGAGGACGCGATGTCCGCAGTGCCGAACAGCCTGCGCCAGGGTTCGGCCGCACTGGGAGCTAACCGCCGCCAGACGTCCCTCAAGGTCGTCTTTCCCGCCGCACTGTCGGGCATCATCGCCGCCATCGTGCTCGGAATTTCCCGCGCCGTGGGCGAGACCATGATCGTGGCGCTCGCAGCTGGACAACAGGCGCGCATCGTTGGCGGGCCGCTTGAAGCTGGTCAGACCATGACGGGCTTCATCGCCAACGCGGCGCTTGGAGACTCGCGCGTGGGCTCACTTGAATACAACACACTCTTCGCGGTTGGTCTATTGCTGTTCCTGATCACGCTGCTGATCAACATGATCAGTATCTGGATCGTCCGCCGCTTCCGGGAGGCCTACTAATGTCGCCGAAGTCCATGCAGGAGGCGGTTCACAAGACCGTCCGTGGCCGCGCCAAGGGTGGCGAGAGCAGCCCTAAGTCGATCGTCTTCCTCATCATCTTGTGGCTCGCGATTCTGTTTGCCCTTGTCTTCCTTGCCGTGCTGATCGTCACCACCATCGTGGATGGCTGGAACCGACTGGACTCGCGCCTGTTCACGGAGTACCCCGCCTCGGATCCTGAAGAAGCAGGTGCACGCCCCGCAATCCTCGGCTCGCTGTGGGTCATTGGAACGACTGCCGTCATGACGATCCCCCTGGGCGTCGCGGCTGCCATCCACATGGAGGAGTTCGCGAACCGTCACCACTGGTTCAGCCGCTTGATCGAGGTCAATGTGCAGAACCTCGCGGCAATTCCCGCCGTGATCTACGGCATGCTGACGCTGGGCGCTATGGGGCTCATGGGAGTCTCCAACAAGAACCAGGTGTGGGTCGGAGCATTGGCTTTGTCCATGCTGATCCTCCCGGTCGTGATTATCGCGACTCGCGAGTCGCTGCGAGCTGTGCCCGCGGAGATTCGCCAGGGCTCACTCGCCGTCGGTGCGACTCCACTGCAGACGGTGTGGCGCAACACGCTTCCCGCCGCGGTGCCTGGCATCGCCACGGGATCGATCCTCGCCCTGTCACGTGCACTCGGAGAGGCTGCGCCACTGCTGCTCCTTGGCGGGCTCGTATTCCTGAGCTTCGACCCCAACGGCATCACCAGTGGCTACACCACGATGCCCATTCAGATCTTCAACTGGACCTCACGTCCACAGGCTGGGTTCCACGAACTCGCCGCAGCCGCCAGCGTGTTGTTGCTGGTCATGCTCCTGGCGATGAACGCCCTGGCCATCGTTATCCGTAACCGTTACCAGAAGCGCTGGTAGCCCAGAAAGGTTCAATGTGAACGCCTCAACTGACAACGCCCGGGCCAGCCAGACCGTTGGCTCCACGAACACGATTGTTCACGGCTCCGCACTGCCTTCGCTCGAAGTGCCGGTCATTGACTGCGACTCGGTGAGCATCTTCTACGACGATTTCCGTGCCGTCCACGATGTGAACTTTGGTTGCAAGCGCAACGAGATCACCGCGCTGATTGGCCCCTCGGGTTGCGGTAAGTCCACGGTGCTGCGCTCGTTCAACCGCATGAACGACCTCATTGAGGGCGCCCGCGTCGAGGGCTCCATCACCTATCACGGTGAGGACATCTACGGGCCGGACGTGGACGCGATCGAGGTTCGCCGCCGCATCGGAATGGTGTTCCAGAAGCCCAACCCGTTCCCGAAGTCGATCTACGACAACATCGCCTATGGCCCGCGCGTCAACGGCATGAAGGTCGAGTCGATGGACGACCTGGTCGAGGAGGCGCTCACGAAGGCCGCTCTGTGGGACGAGGTCAAGGACAAGCTGAAGCAGTCGGCCTTCGGACTCTCCGGTGGTCAGCAGCAGCGTCTGTGCATCGCGCGCACGATTGCAGTCCAGCCCGAGGTCATCCTGATGGACGAGCCTTGCTCGGCCCTGGACCCGATCGCAACCCTGCGTATCGAGGACCTCATGCAGGAGCTGCGCAAGGACTACACGATCGTGATCGTCACGCACAACATGCAGCAGGCAGCTCGTGTTGCCGACCGCACGGCATTCTTCACGGCAGAAGCCAGTGACACCACCGGCGACCGCACCGGCGTCCTGGTCGAGTTCGGAGACACCGCCACGATCTTCGAGTCCCCTCACGACAAGCGCACCGAGGACTACATCAGCGGACGCTTTGGATGATCGCGGGGGCTACCCGCGTGCAGTGGCCTGCCACTGTGGTGGCCCTCGGTATTGACCGCAAGACTCACCTTCGCGGGCGTCACGCAGAGTTTCTCCACCATGGCGTGGCCGTCAAGTATGCGGACTCTGGAGTCGATGCACTGGTGCAGTTGGGCCGTGAGCCGCAGGTCACTGCGGTCTTGATTGGGCCCGGTTGCGCCGATGCGGACATCGACCAACTCGTCGAGGTGATGAGCGGGATTGGCAACACTCCCGTGGTCGTGGCCGTGTCACGCCAGGCGAGCGAGTTGCCCGCGAGCTCGCGTGCGGGGGATGTGGAGTCGCTACTCCTGCCCGTCAGCCCGCAGCGCCTGGCGCAAGCAGTCGCTGCTGTGCACCACAGCGCTGGAGAGGTTCGCGACGTGCACCGGGCGGCGGGCATCACGATTGATCGCGATGCCTGCGTGGCGGTGTGGCACGGTGAGCGCATCCGCCTGAGCCCGGCTTTGCTTGAGATGCTGACGTACCTAGCTGACGCGTACCCAAGGGTCGTCAGCGCGGAGGAACTTGCGTCCGAATGCCGGTCCTCGGGTGAGCCCACCTCCGCCGCGCGCGTTCGCGTTGGAATTGGTCGCCTCCGGGAGGCGTTCCGGGCGGCCGCGATTGATGCGGACGTGCCCGTTGTGACCGTCCGCGGCTCGGGCTATACGCTTGCTGCGGTGCGAGAAGACACGTCGGTCTCCGCGGGCAACTGAGGCCGTTAGCCCCGATCGCCGGCGGCAGGGTCAAGGCCCAGCCAGTCGTGCCACGTTGAGTGCAGCACGAGCCACGCCATGAGGCCATAGCCGGCCTGCTGCGGCACATCGCCCCCGGTGGAAGCCATGTCGGTGGCCCACTGATCATGGCGAGCGAGCGGGCCGTACATGTCAATGAACGGAACCGCACGGCGTGCGGCCGCCTCGTCACACAGCGCCGCATACTCGGCGACAGCCTGAGCATCACTTGCGGTGACGGGCGGGGGCCCGGCCACCATGGTGGTGAAGCCTAGGGCCGATGCTCGGTCCAGGGTGTTTGCCAGGTGCAGTCGCGTCATGGTCGGGGACACGCCCTTGGCGACGTCGTGCCGGCCAATGGCGAACAGCACGTAGTTTTCGGCTTCCTTCAGCCCGTCTGGGCCAACGCGGCGCAGTGCTTCCTCATCCCAGCGGCTCGACAGCTCAGCCGTGGTCTCGCCGGGAACGGCGAGCGTGTGGAAGCGTAGATTCCTTCCCAGCGGCAACGTGCGTGCGGCCACGCGACCCGCCCAGCCCAGGGCCTTGGGGTCGCCGTGGCCGGCTACGAGTTCGTCGCCAACGAAGAAGATGTTCTTCATCGGTTGAACGCCCGCTGCACCAGTTCAGCCTGCTCTTCCTTGTGGCGCGAGCTGAGGCCCGATGCCGGGGATGCAGATGCAGGTCGCGTGACACCGCGAACTTCGCGTCCGATGACGTGGGGGAGTGCGTGCGCCAGGTAGCTCCATGCACCCTGGTTGCGTGGCTCTTCCTGGACCCACACCACTTCAGCGTTGCCGAACGGTTCGAGCGCACCGTTGAGGGCGTCCGCGTCCACTGGGTAGAGCTGCTCAAGGCGGAGGATCGCCGTCGAGGTGTCGCCGGTCTTCTCGCGTTCGGCTGCCAGGTCGTAGTAGACCTTGCCAGCGCACACGAGGACGCGGTCGACTCCGGCTGGGTCGATCGGATCGGCAACGACCGGCTCGAATGTTCCGGTCGTGAAGTCTTCGACACTTGACTGGGCCGCACGCAGGCGGAGCATCGACTTGGGGGTGAAGACCACCATGGGGCGGCGCGGCCGGTCGTAGGCCTGGCGACGCAGCAGGTGGAAGTAACTGGCCGGGGTCGACGGCATGGCCGCGATCATGTTGTCCTCGGCACACATCTGCAGGAAGCGCTCGACGCGCGCAGACGAGTGGTCGGGGCCCTGGCCCTCATAGCCGTGGGGCAGGAGCAGGACGACTGATGACGACTGTCCCCACTTCTGCTCAGAAGAGGAGATGAACTCGTCGATGATGGTCTGCGCGCCATTGACGAAGTCGCCAAACTGCGCTTCCCACAGCACCAGGGCGTCGGGACGTTCCACGGAGTAGCCGTACTCGAAGCCGAGGCAGGCGTACTCGCTGAGCGAGGAGTCGATGAGGTGCATGCGTGCCTGATCGGAGTTCAGGTACAGCAGCGGCGTCCACTCGGCGCCGGTGGCGCGGTCGTGGAATACGGCGTGGCGCTGGACGAAGGTGCCGCGGCGGGCATCCTGACCGGCCAAGCGCACGGGGGTGCCCTCCTGGAGCAACGATCCGAACGCGAGCAGTTCGCCGTAGCCCCAGTCGATCCCGCCTTCACGGCTCATGAGCTCGCGACGCTCCAACAGCTTGGCGAGCTTGGAGTGAACAGCGAAGCCTTCGGGAGGACGGGTGTGGGCGCGACCAATGCGTTCCACCTGGCTCTTCGACACGGCTGTCTGCCAGCCGACCATGACGCCGGCGTCGGAAGACTGGCTCGAGGGCAGTTCCAGACCGGAGATGTTCTCGGTGTCCGTGCCCTGGAAGCCTTCGCGGGTTTCGAGGAAGACGCGCTCGAGCTGAGCGAGGTAGTCCTGAGACACCGACTCTGCTTCCTCTGTCGTGATGTCGCCACGGCGGATGAGGGCCTCGGTGTACAGGTGACGGACCGAACGCTTGGCCTCGATGAGGTCGTACATGCGCGGCTGGGTCATCGAGGGGTCGTCACCCTCGTTGTGACCGCGGCGGCGGTAGCAGACCATGTCAATGATGACGTCGCGGCCGAACTGCTCGCGGTACTCGAAAGCCAAGCGCGCGGTGCGTGCACAGGCCTCGGGGTCGTCGCCGTTCACGTGGAAAATCGGGATCTGGTAGCCCTTGGCGATGTCCGTGCAGTAGCGCGTGGAACGCGAGTCACCGGGGCCGGTGGTGAAGCCCACCTGGTTGTTGATGATGACGTGGACGGTTCCGCCGGTCTTGTAGCCGCGCAGGCCCGACAGGTTCAGAGTCTCCATGACGATGCCCTGGCCCGCGAATGCCGCGTCACCGTGGACGAGGATCGGCAGGACGGGGTAGCCGTCGGTGGCGGGGTCGGCGCCCAGAGCGTCGAGCTTGGCGCGCACGATTCCCTCAAGGACCGGGTTAACGGCCTCGAGGTGCGAGGGGTTCGCAGCGAGGTACACATCCGTGGTCGCGCCGGACTCCGCAGTGAAGACGCCCTCGGTACCGAGGTGGTACTTCACATCGCCGGAGCCCTGAACCGATCCTGGAATGGCCGTGCCGTCGAACTCGGAAAAGATCTGCGAGTACGACTTACCGGCAAGGTTTGCGAGCACGTTGAGGCGTCCGCGGTGCGCCATACCGATGCAGACCTCTTGGATGCCGGACTCGGCGGCCGAGGACATGACGGCATCCAGCAGCGGAATCAGGGACTCGCCGCCTTCGAGCGAGAAGCGCTTCTGGCCCACGTACTTGGTCTGGAGGAAGGCCTCGAATGCCTCAGCGGCGTTCAGGCGGCGCAGGATCCGCAGGTGCTCTTCGCGGGTGGGCTTCGTGTAGTCCACCTCGAGACGCTCCTGGAGCCAGGCGCGCTGCTTGCGGTCCGCGATGTGCATGTACTCGACACCCACGGTGCGGCAGTAGGCATCGCGCAGACGGCCAAGGACCTCGCGCATCTTCCACTTGTCGCGCCCGCCGAACTCGGCGGTGGCGTAGACCCGGTCGAGGTCCCACAGGGTGAGGCCGTGCGTCTGCACGTCGAGGTCAGGGTGCTTGCGCAGGCGCGTGGACAGGGGGTCCACGTCTGCCATGAGGTGGCCGCGCGAGCGGTAGGAGTGAATGAGTTCTGCGATGCGGGCGGGCTTTGCGGCCTCCGCTGCCTCATTGGTCGCGGCGTCCTGAACCCAGCGCACGGGCTCGTAGGGCACACGCAGCGCCACGAACACGCGGTCGTAGAAACCGTCCAGTCCCAGGAGCTTGCGGTGCACCAGCGCGAGGAACTCGCCGGACTGGGCGCCCTGGATGACGCGGTGGTCGTAGGTCGACGTGAGCGTCATGACCTTGGAGACGCCGAGGCGGGCCACGGTCTCAGAGGACGCGCCCTGGTACTCAGCGGGGTAATCCATCGCGCCCACGCCAATGATCGAGCCCTGGCCCTGCATCAGGCGCGGCACGGAGTGGACCGTACCGATGGTGCCCGGGTTGGTGAGCGTGATCGTGGTGTCTTTGAAGTCGCTCGCCTGCAGTGCGCCGGTGCGGGCACGCTTGACGACGTCCTCGTAGGCGGACCAGAACGACGCGAAGTTCATGTCGTCGGCGCCCTTGATGTTGGGCACCAGAAGCTGACGAGAGCCGTCGTCCTTTGCGAGGTCAATGGCCAGACCGAAGTTGACCTGCTCGGGCGTGCGGACCGCGGGCTTGCCCTCGTCCTGCGCGTACGCAACGTTCATGGCTGGCAACTGAGCCAGCGCCTCGACGATTGCGTAGCCGATGAGGTGGGTGAAGCTCACCTTGCCGCCACGGGTGCGCGTCAGGTGATTGTTGATCACCGTGCGGTTGTCCATGATTAGCTTCGCGGGGATAGTCCGGACCGAGGTGGCCGTGGGGACCTCAAGGCTGGCCTCCATGTTGGAGACCACGCGGGCTGCGGGGCCGCGAAGGCGTGTCACGCCGTGCTCGACGTCCTTGGCAGCGAGCGCCTGGTGATCGTCCTTCTGAAGGTATGCCGCGGTGGGGGCCTGCGCAGTCGCGATGGGCTGCGTAGGTGCCTGCTCGCCGTCAGCGGCAGACTCCTTGGCCGATACGTCGGGCGGCGTGGGTGCAGACGCCGCGTCAGCGGGATCCGGGGTGGGGGCCTCGGCTATAGGCGAGGGCTCGGACGAGGCGGCCTTCTTCGGGGCAATCCCCGCGGGAGCGGAAGGTGCGGCCGGAGCGGAAGCCGCGCCAGCATCGGCCGGACGTACCTGTGAAGCCGACACGTCAGTGGAGGCTGGCGTGATGTTGGGTGGCGCCGGGCGGTGGCTCGTTTCGTGGGAGCCCGGGCTAGGGGCCGAGTCCTCGACTTGAGCTTGGGGTTCGTCGCTCGTTGAGGAGGGAGCCGGGTCCGCTTGCTGGCCGCTACGCAGGAGCGATGCCACAGTGGGAGCCCCTTCGTTACGGTTTACGGTCATGCGGTCGGCGTCAGATGCGCTGGTGTCGGTGGACACGTCGAGGCCGCTCACTTTCTTGGCGCCAGTGCGTCAGATACGTCAGTGTTTCTTCCGTCTTCAAGAGTAGACGCTCCGAGGTGCCGATTGGGACGTCCGCGCAAGGTTTTGCCGAGGTCTTGCGCACCTTGGTGAAGGCATTGCCCTACCTTTGGCTAACCCACGTCGCGGCGGGTCATTCGCAACCAACCGATGACCCCAGCGATAAGTCCGTACGCCAGCAAAACTGCGAATCCAGCCCACGGAGCGAGCAGATTACCGGCTTCCATGGCCGAGTAGAAGCTTGCCCCGACCATCGCATCGCCAGCGGCGCCCGGCAGGTATGCGGCAACGCCCTGCAACGGCTCGATGAGGCCCAATGCCAGGCGAAGGATCGGCTCCGCCAACTGGGTCCAGCCCACGAGCAGGACGATCACCATCACCTGATTCGGGATCGCCGCGCCGAGGCCCACACCCACGACGGCCCACACCGCGAGCGCAACAACGCCCATGGCGATCGAGCCCCACATGGATGCGCTCGTGAGGAATGTGGCGCTGTCGGTGAGCGCCAGGCCAGCGCCGCCCACGACCACGCCGGCACTCATTGCAAGAACGCCGTAGAGCAACCCAAAGGGAACGATTGCGATCAGCTTCGCGGCGATCAGACGGCCACGGCGCGGATCCATCAGCAACGTGGTGTCGATGGTGCGGTGGCGGTACTCCGAGGTCAGGCTGAGCGCCCCGAGCACGGCGGGGAAGACGTATCCGAAGGAGACCGGCAGGCTGTAGACCATCGTTGCCAACATCTCGGGGTCCATGCCTGACGCGTCTGGCTGATCTGCACCCGTGGCGCCGAGTTCCTCCGCGAACGCGAAGCTGAACACGATGACGGCAACCATGAAGATGACGCCCAGCGCGAGCGACAGTGCCAGGACCCACCACAGGCGGGTCGTGAGGAGCTTGCGCACCTCTGCGCGGATCGCGGCGCTCATGCGGCAACCTCCTGGGAAGTGAGGCGGAGGAAGACGGTCTCGAGGCTCTCCCGCGAGTCCTCGAGACCGTGAACTTCAAGCCCATCCGCAAAGGCTGCGGCGCCCACCTGCGCGGCGGTCGCGCCGGTGATGCGCGCATGGGTGGGGTCGGTCAGGTTTGCGGAGCCAGGGAAACGGTCCGTAAGGAAGGACGCGAGCCGGTCGGCGTGGGGGCTGGCGAGGGTGACGGAGGCATCGGTCATGCCGCGCAAGTCGGAAATGGATGAGGCGTGGCGCAGTGCGCCGCCCGCGACAATCACGACATCGTCCACCGTGAGCTCAACTTCGCTGAGCAGGTGGGAGCTGAGCAGCACGGTTCCACCATTTGCCGCGAACGCACGCAAGAACGCGCGGAGCCACTGAACCCCCGCCGGGTCCAAACCGTTGGCGGACTCGTCGAGGATCAAGACTCGTGGGTTGCCCAGCAGTGCCGTTGCCAGCCCCAGCCTTTGCTTCATGCCCATCGAGAACCCGCCTACTCGGCGACCCGCAGCGTCACTGAGGCCTACGAGTTCCAAGACCTCCGAGCATCGGCCCTCCTCAACGCCCGCTTGCGACGAGTACACCTTGAGGTGATCGCGAGCGGTGCGGCCCGGGTGGAAGGCGCCTTCGAAGTGGGCTCCGACCCACTGCGCCGGCCGGTCGAGCTGAGCGTAGGGGCGCCCATCGATCAGCGCTGCGCCGGAGGTCGGCTCGACGAGTCCGACCAAGGCGCGCAGGGTCGTCGACTTGCCGGCCCCGTTGGGCCCCAAGAACCCGGTCACGCGTCCGGGCTGCGCCGTAAACGTGAGGTCGTCCACTGCCGTAATCGCGCCAAACTTCTTGGTGAGCGAGCGGATCTCAATCGCGGGGGCGTCCATCCGAGTCCTTTCGTAACCGTAGGGGCCTGCCCGATGCTATCCGGCGTCGCTATGCTGGCCACACTATGGACGACGATCGGCGTCGCGGATGCTGACCGCGTGGCTCTTGGTAGGAGCCGGCGTGGTGTTGACCGCCGGCACAGCAATCTTTGTCGCGTCCGAATTCTCGCTGGTAGCGCTCGACCCCGCTCACGTCGATGACAAAGGTAAGCGCGGCAAGCGCGTCGTGCGTGCTCTCAAGCGACTGTCCACGCAACTCTCTGGTGCTCAGGTCGGGATCACGCTGACCACGATTCTGCTCGGCTACACCGCCCAGCCCGCGATCGTCGAACTGCTGAGCATCCCGCTGGAATCGACCGCACTGGGCCGCTCGGCGGTGGGCGTGATAGCCGGCATCACATCGCTCATTCTTGTCAACGCGTTCTCGATGGTCTTTGGCGAACTCGTGCCCAAGAACGCCGCGCTCGCGGACCCCATGCGCACGGCCCGGATCGCGGCGCCGCTCAACATGGCGTTCACGTCTGCACTCGGCCCGGTCATCACTGTTCTCAACAAGACCGCGAACGCGATTCTGCGCGCCTTTGGAATCGAGCCGCGCGAGGAACTGTCAGGAGGACGGTCTCCGCAGGAACTCGCAGCGCTGGTCCGCCGGTCGGCTGAGGCAGGCACACTCGACCCCTCGACCGCCTTGCTGCTGAAGAACACCATTGATCTTGATGCGCTCACGGCGATCGACGTCATGACCGACCGCACTCGCCTTCATTCCCTTGGCGGCTCCGATAGCGCCGCAGACGTGCTGATGCTCGCGCGTGCGACGGGGCACTCCCGTTTCCCGGTGATTGGTGACGGGCTTGATGACGTGATTGGGCTTGTGCACCTGCGTGCGGCGATCTCCGTGCCGTTCTTGGACCGCGAGTCGACGACCGTCGAGCAGTTGATGGCTGGTGCGCCACGCGTCCCGGAGACGCTGTCCATGCGACCGCTGCTGCTGGAGTTGCGCGGACACGGCATGCAGTGCGCGATCGTCGAGGACGAGTACGGCGGCACCGCGGGCCTGGTGACTCTCGAGGATGTCGTGGAAGAGCTGGTGGGAGAGGTCGCCGATGAGCACGACCCTCGCCGCACGGATTCCCACCGGATGCCCACGGGTGCCTGGGTGGTCCCCGGCGAACTGCGTCCTGACGAGGTCATGGAGGTCGCTGGCCTCGAGATCCCCGAGTCTCCCGCGTACGAGACCCTGGGCGGTTTCGTGATGGCGCGCCTGGGCCGGGTGGCTCGCGTGGGCGACACCGTGGAGACGGCCGATGTTCGGGTCAGGATTGAGCGGATGGCCGGCAGGCGCATTGACCGGGTCCGGCTCGAAGACGTCGCGAGTCGAGGTGAGTCCTCGTGAGCGGGTCGATGGTGGTGCTCGTGGTGGGGTTGCTCCTCGCCAACGCGTTCTTTGTGGGCGCGGAGTTCGCTGTGATCTCTGCGCGGCGCAGCTCGATCGAACCGCGGGCGGAGGCAGGGTCGCGCTCTGCCAAGACGGTCCTGTGGGCCATGGAGAACGTGTCCGACATGCTGGCGTGCGCCCAGCTGGGCATCACCGTGTGTTCGGTGTCGCTCGGTGTGGTGGCGGAACCAGCGCTGGCCCATGCCTTGGAAGGGCCGATGCAGGCGTGGGGGATGCCGGAAGGCGCGGCCCACGTTGTGGCCATGATCATTGCGCTCGTCATCATCGTGGGGCTTCACGTGGTCGTAGGGGAGATGGTGCCCAAGAACGCGGCAGTCTCGACTCCGGACCGCGCGGCGCTGCTGTTGGGGCCGCCGCTGGTGTGGCTGTCCAAGGTCCTGCACCCCATCATCGTGGCGCTGAACTGGCTCGCCAATGGTGTGCTGCGGATGGGCGGGATCGAGCCGCGGGACGAAGTCACAAGCGCCTTCACCGCCGATGAGGTTCACTCCATTGTTGAGCGCTCCTCCGAGGAGGGCACGCTGCACGATGCCGAGGGTCTCCTGGCGGGCGCTATCGAGTTTTCCGACCGCACGGCGGGCGAAGTGATGATCCCCGTTGACGAGGTCCAGTCCCTGGCCCCCGGCGCGAGCGTTGAGGGCGTCGAGGCGATGGTGGCGGAGACTGGCTTCTCCCGGTTGCCGGTGCGTGGCGACGGCGGATTCGTGGGCTATCTCCACATGAAGGACACGCTTTTCGCGCGGCCCGGCGAGCGTGAAGAACCCATCCAGGAGTGGCGCGTCCGAGCATTGCCCCAGGTAGCAGCCGATGACCAAGTGGAGTCGGTGCTGGCCACCATGAGGCAGACGGGGGCCCACATCGCGGTTGTTCGTGACGACGAGAACGAGCTTGGCCTGATCCACCTCGAGGACATTATCGAGATCTTGGTGGGCGAGGTCCGGGACGCGATGGCGCGCGAGGAAACGACGGAACCTGCCGGTGGTGCTGAGCGTTAGGTGGAAAACGCCTGCCTGTCGGATCGTTTCGACACTGTGACAAAGGCGTCATCCCCAGGGGTAGCCAAATAGGTAACGGTTTGGTTAAACTCGTGGCTATCTTGGACCGGGTGGGGCGGTCGAGAACGATGGCAATCGAAAAGTACGGAGGCTCGTGTGAGCAAGCATGCTGGCGCGTCCGCGACGCACCATCAGTCGCGACGCACCCGTCGTATTGAGGCCACCGAAGTCACACAAGTCAGGACCACCCACCGTCGTCGCAAGTTCCTCGCACGCTCGTCCGTGCTTGCAGGTTTTGCGCTCACAATGATCGTTTACCCAGCAGTCGGCACCATCTCGCCGTATGCCGGAGCGACCGAGCCCACCGAGAACGTCGCAGTGGCCGCGAGTGGTGAGGCTTCCACCTCATCGCGCGTCATCATCGGTACCCAGAGCCTCGAAGAGCGTCAGCTGCCGTTGCCAGAAGTTGACGGCAATGGCGCGGCGCTCGCTGTCTCCGGCACCTACTCTGCATCGCCCTACTTGCCCGACTGCAACCCGTCTGACGGCGCTGAGGGCTACAACGGCCAGCTCACCGCGGACTCGCTGTGCGACGTCAACGGCGCGGAACTGCGCAACGATGCCGCCGTAGCGCTCGCAGAACTCAACGCAGCGTACAAGCTCGAGTTTGGCCGCGACCTGTGCGTCGGCAACGGCTACCGCAGCCTCTCGCAGCAGTACGCCACGAAGGCCAGCCGCGGCTACCTCGCCGCAACACCCGGCAAGTCGGTGCACGGCTGGGGCCTCGCGATCGACCTGTGCGGAAGCGACGACACCGGCTACTCCAAGGCGTGGCTTGAGGCCAACGGCCGCACCTGGGGCTGGGTCAACCCATCCTGGGCTAAGTCCAGCAAGTGGGAGCCGTGGCACTGGGAGTACGAGCCCGGCACAGACGCCCTGGGCGTGTACGGCGAGAACTACTGGAACAGCAAGCCGTACCTCAACACGCGCGACTAGCGCGCCTCAGACAACACACACGAAGGGCCGCATCCCAGACGGGGTGCGGCCCTTTGTCGTTGTCGGGTGCTTCGGTTCGTTGAGTTCGTCGCCCGCCCCCAGAGCGCCGCGCCCGCCGCACACTCGCAGGCCCCCACCCCAGTAGGGCTCTAGCGTCACTTTTCTCCAAGAATGTGACCCAGATGCCCTACTGGAACGCGGGAGGGGAGTATTCAACGTG
The DNA here is from genome assembly GCF_000975035.1 of Demequina flava. Classification (GTDB taxonomy): domain Bacteria; phylum Actinomycetota; class Actinomycetes; order Actinomycetales; family Demequinaceae; genus Demequina; species Demequina flava. The sequence continues at coordinate 1,700,738 of NZ_BBRA01000001.1, forward strand.
CGGGGTTGCACACGGCCACGGGCGTGTCGGTCGCGGCTACCAGGCGCGACAACGCATCATTTGGCACGCTGGTGTTACCGGGCGTCATTTACCACCCTTGGAATGTGCGCCGGCTCGACTCACGAGGAGGTGGGGCATGCGAATCGGCGTCCCCAGGGAAGTAAAGAGCAACGAGACACGTGTCGCCCTGACTGCTGAGGCGGTCAAGGAATTGACCGATGCTGGCCATCAGGTGGCAATTCAGGTGGGCGCAGGCGCGTCGGCCGGGATCCCAGACGCGGACTTTGCCGCAGTGGGCGCCCAGTTGGTGCCCGACGCGGCCTCTGCGTGGGGCGCGGACCTTGTGCTCAAGGTGAAGGAGCCCCAGCCCAGCGAGTTCGACCTGCTGAGTGACTCGATCCTCTTCACATTCCTGCACCTCGCCGCGAACGAGCCACTTGCCACCGCGCTGTGCAAAGCGGGCACGACGGCGATTTCCTACGACACCGTTCAGACAGATGACGGTGCACTGCCCATCCTCACTCCCATGAGCGCGATCGCTGGCGCGGTGGGAGCGCTCGAGGGCGCGCACCACCTCCTCAGCCCCTACGGTGGCCGCGGACTCCTCCTTGCGGGGGCGCCAGGGGTGCCACCTGCGCGTGTTGTGGTCATTGGCGCCGGGGTCGCGGGCACCGCGGCGTTGGAGAGAGTGATCGATGCGGGGGCCGATGCTGTTGTGATGGATATCGCGACCGACCGGTTGGCAGCGCTCGAGGAGCGGTTCGGAGACGCGGTCACAACAGTTGAGTCGACACCGCAAGCCGTGGGGGAGCAGGTGGCACAGGCGGACGTGGTGATTGGCGCCGTGCTGGTGCCGGGACGTCCCGCGCCCGTCGTGGTGACGCATGCGATGATCGAGTCGATGAAGCCCGGATCCGTGCTGGTCGACATCGCGATCGATCAAGGCGGGTGCGTCGAGGACTCGCGTCCCACGACGCACCGGGACCCGGTCTTCGAGGTCAGTGGCTCACAGCTGTACTGCGTCGCCAACATGCCCGCGGCAGTGGGATCGACTGCGACCCAGGCGCTCGTGCATGCCTCGCTTCCGTACGTGAAGGGGCTGGCCGATCACGGTGCGGCCGCACTGGATGCTGATCCAGTGCTCATGCGCGGTCTCAATGCCGATGCAGGAAAGATCCGAAACCGTGCCGTTCATGAGGCATTTCCACACCTTCCGGCTGATCTGGCGTGATGTCGAGCGTAGGCGCCTCCGATGACTCAAGCTCCTCGGGCGTGGGCTGCGGCGGTTCCGGACGTTCGTTCACGACTGGGTAGTCCGAGAACTCCCACTCGGCCGCCTCGCGCCCTAGTCTCACCATGGTCTGCAGGTCTCGTACCTGCCACTGGGAACGATTGGCGAGCTTGGGGCTGAGCACGGTGACGTCCGAGCGGATCTCGTATTCATGGACGTCGAAGCTCGTTTCAAATCCAGGCAGGTCCCATTCGGGCGCGACCCTGACCGCGATGACATGTTCGGCACCGAGCCCAAGTGCCGCCTCAATCGGGAGGTTTTGGACGAGTCCGCCGTCAAGGAGCTGCCGGCCCTCGATCTCGACGGGACGGAAGACCCCCGGAACGGCGATCGACGCCGCCACCGCTGCGGACAGCGAGCCGTGATCCACGACGACGGCCTCACGGGAGTCAGTATCCGTCGCGACCGCCGCGAAGCGAATCGGAAGGTCTTCGATCTGAACATCTCCGCCGGTGACGTTGCGGATCCGCTGGTGAAGCGCATCGGCCGTCAAGAGCCCTAAGCCAGGCTTGGGAGTCCACGTGCCAAACGTCGACCAGCCCCAGCGCAGGATGCGCCGTTCGAGGTCATGTGGGTCGATTCCGAGCGCGGTGGCGCCGCCGGCAATCGAACCGGCAGAGGTGCCCACGATGATGCTGGGAACAATTGCCCGCTCGTGAAGCACCTGGAGGACGCCCACATGCGCGGCACCCAAGGCCCCGCCGCCACCCAGTGCCAGCCCCACACGGGGCGAATATCGCAAGTCTTCGACAGTCTCCATGCCGCCATCGTAGGGAACCTTCCCCGTGAGCGCCCGTAGTCTGTCAGGCATGACTGAAGTTTCTGGGAACGGGGAGGCTCCGCGCAGTTGGGGGCCGCTGCTCGGCGCGTTCGCTGTCGCACTCGTGGTGATCATTGGCGCGATCCTGTGGTTCTTCCTCGGTTCGGACGTTTCCACGGTGGAACAGGACGCGATCGCAGTGTGCGAGGAGATGGCCGTTGAGGCCGGGCTGCCGGAGATCGCCAGGGGCGACGTATCTGGGCCCGATGAAGACGGTGTGATCTCGATCGCATGGGAGTTCGACGACGGCACCTTCGGCGGGTGCGATGCGCAGCAACTCGACGACGGCGGCTTCGACGCGGAGCTGGTCGGAGACGCCGTACAAGACCTGTAGCATTCCGCGGGTTTGAGCAATGGGCCGCCGCCGGGTACGTTCGCATGAGAGAAAATGCGTGAGGAGCGGCCATGGAGCAGCGTCAGCTGGGCAAGCGGACAGTCGGAGCGATCGGACTAGGCGGCATGCCCATGTCGATCGAGGGCCGGCCAGATGAGGCCCGGTCAATCGCCACGATCCACGCCGCGCTCGACGCCGGTGTCACTCTGATCGATACCGCCGACGCTTATCACCAGCACCCCGGTGAGGCCGGCCACAACGAGGCGCTCATCGCCCGCGCACTCGTCAGCTACCCGCACCACAAGTCCGAGGTCCTCGTCGCCTCTAAGGCTGGTCACGTCCGGCCCGGCGACGGAACGTGGGCCATCAACGGCGACCCCGCCTACCTCAAGCAAGCTGCCAAGGCCACGGCGCAGCGCTTGGGCCGCGACAGCATCGGCCTGCATCAATTCCACCGCCCCGACCCTCGCGTTCCTTACGCGGACTCCGTGGGCGCCTTCGCTGAACTCCTCGACGAGGGAGTCATCGAGATGGCGGGTGTCTCCAACGCGAACGTGGAGCAGATTCGCGAGGCGCACGACGTCCTCGGCGGCCGCCTGACCTCGGTCCAAAACCAGTTCTCGCCAGCGTTCGTTTCGAGCTACGACGAGCTCGAGTTGTGCGGCGAACTTGGCGTGGCGTTCATCCCGTGGAGCCCGCTGGGCGGAATCGGCAAGGCCGGAGACGTGGGCACGCGGTTCCTGCCGTTCCAGCATGTGGCCGATGCTCGGGGTATCTCAGCGCAGCAGGTCGTGTTGGCTTGGGAGTTGGGTTTGGGCGATCACGTCATCCCGATTCCCGGAGCATCGCGTCCCAGCTCAATTCTTGACTCCGCGGGTGCGAGCGAGATCACGCTCACGGATGACGAGATGGAGCAGTTGCGTCCCACGTTGGACGCGTAGCGCGGTCTTCCTCGTAGTGTCAGACTGTCGCCATGAACCCTTCACGCCTGGTGATCACCATGACCCGCACGGCAGGCCTGGCGATGCTCAACCACGGCATCGTCTCTCTCGCACAGTCGGGGGAAGATCCTCAGTTCTCGGGCAAGCGGCGCTTGCTCGATAAGGGAGTGCGGCGCGTGCTGGGCGATGTGGTCGATACCCCGGGCTTCGCAGCGGCGGAAGCGCTCGCGGGTGCCGTGCTCGTCGTGGTGATTCCGAAGTTGATCAAGCGCGGATAGTCCTGCGCGATCGGGAGTCTGCCTGCCCGACAACGCTGAGGGGATCCACACCTTTCAGTGTGCCCCTCAGCGTATGTGTCGCGAGCATGCAACGTGCCCCCGACAGGAATCGAACCTGCGACCTTCGGTACCGGAAACCGGCGCTCTATCCGCTGAGCTACGGGGGCAATGCGGGCGGACCCGCGAGGGTCAAGGTTACCAGCAGCCAAGGGGCGCGCCGTGCTTGCGAATCGGGTGCAAGCTGGGCCGGCCTGAGTGCTAGGAAATAGGTGCTGGCCCGCTTGAATCGCGAACCACGAGATCGACGGGCAGGCGCAACTGCTGGTGTTCGGCCGTGCCTGCGCGCACCTGCGACAGAAGCGAGGTGGCCTCCTGGCCTGCACGCGTCAGCGGAATCGCCACCGTTGTGAGCTGCGGCTCGACGTAGGTCGCGGCGCTGATGTCGTCGAATCCCACCACGGAGACGTCCGTAGGGATGCTCAGTCCGCGTGCACGCAGTCGAGACGAGACGCCGAGCGCGAGAAGGTCGTTGTAGCAAAGGATCGCGGTCGACCCTGTGGCGAGCGCGAGGTCCGCCGCGGCGACGCCACCTTGGTAGAGCGGGCGATGCGGGCCCACGTCGGAGACCTCGATATCGCTTGCGTCTGCCAGCGCGAGGCGTCGTTGTGCGTCTGACCATGAGGCGGCGGGTCCGCCGACGTAGGCGACGCTCTTGTGGCCGAGCGCTCTCAGGTGACGCAGCGCCTGCGATACTCCGCTGCCGGAGTCAAATGTCACCGACGCCAGCTCGTCAACCTCGCGGTTCACCAGGACGACTGGTCCGGAGTCGGCGCACTCTCGGATCTCATCGTCGGTCATTCTGGGTGAGCACAGAATGAGGCCCTCGACGCTCGGCTGGAGGTCACGCACCATCGCGCGCTCAGCACGGGGATCCTCATCCGTGTCGGCCACAAGCACGGCGTATCCGTCACGGCGCGCGCCCTCTTGCACGCCTTTGGCGATAGCCGCGAATGATGGGTTAGCGAGGTCCGGTAGGACAAGACCAAAGTGCTGGTGTCGGCCAGAGGCCAATGCCTGCGCGGACCGGTTGGGTTGGTATCCCAGATCGGCAACGGCGTCCTCGACGCGTTGGCGCTTGGCCGGGGAAACGCTGTCGGGCGCGCTGAGTGCGCGGGAAGCTGTCGCGGCGGAGACTCCGGCTGCGCGTGCCACATCTCGCAACGTCGTCACAGGAACCTCCCGGAGTGTCTAAGTACGCTGCGTGAATGCGGTTTCACGGCCACGGCTCAGCGATCTGACCCAGCCGTGGGCAAGATTCTAGCGCGCTTTCGGCGTCTGCGGGCAGGGCCCACTTGCCTGAAAGGCGGGTACGTGGGACAGTGGAGACCAGCGCATGAAAGCGCATTCATTTGTTTCAATGGTGAGACGGTCAACTCGGACAAGGAGTCGTGGTGGAAGCAATCAACGGTGAGGGTTCAGCCACAACGAGGGATGCAGACGGGAGCGGGCGCGGGGTTCACGAGGCCCTGGGCGTGCACCGTCTGGTGCCCGTCGTGGTGCTCGACGACGCGAAGGATGCGGGCGGCCTGGCCGATGCTTTGGTCGCCGGGGGGCTTCCGGTCGCCGAAGTGACCTTCCGCACGGCCGCAGCGGCCGACGCTATTGCTGCCATGTCCGCGCGGGGCGACATGCTGGTGGGGGCGGGTACGGTGCTGAACGCCGCTCAGGTTGACGCCGCGGTGGATGCTGGTGCGTCCTACGTGGTGTCGCCGGGCCTGTCGCGAGCGGTGGTGGAGCGCTGCCACGAGCGCGGTGTGCTCGCGTTGCCCGGTGCCGTGACGGCGTCCGAGGTCATGGCCGCACTCGAGCTGGGCGTCACCACGGTGAAGTTCTTCCCGGCTGGAACCTCCGGCGGTGCGCCAGCCCTGAAGGCCCTTGCCGCCCCCTTTGGTGACGTGACATTTGTACCTACCGGCGGCATCGGCCCTAAGAACCTGCACGAGTACCTGTCCATCCCGGCTGTTCACGCCGTTGGCGGCTCGTGGATGGTGCCCAGGGACCCGGTGCGAAGTGGAAAGTTCGATGAAGTGCAGTCGCTCGTGGCCGAGGCCGTGGCGCTGCTAGGTAAGGAGGCCTGAGATGTCTGTTCTGAACGTCAAGAGCGCGGCGCAGTGCCGCTTTGACGCGGTGTCGCTGGGCGAGGTCATGCTGCGCCTGGATCCGGGTGAGGGGCGCATTCGCACTGCGCGGTCCTTCACGGCGTGGGAGGGCGGCGGTGAGTACAACGTCTCGCGTGGGCTGTCCCGTGCCTTCGGGTACCGCACCGGGATCGTGACCGCGCTCGCGGACAACGAGGTAGGCCACCTGGTCGAGAACCTCATCCTTGCCGGCGGCGTCGACACATCCAACCTGGTGTGGAAGGACTACGACGGCATCGGTCGTGGCGTGCGCAACGGTTTGAACTTCACCGAGCGCGGTTTCGGTGTGCGCGGAGCGGTGGGCGTGTCCGATCGTGGTCACACGGCTGCGTCGCAGCTGACCGCCGAGGACGTGGACTTTGACCACCTCTTTGGCGAGCTGGGTGTTCGGTGGCTGCACACTGGCGGCATCTACGCCGCTCTGTCTGACACGGCCGCGGAGACCGTGATTGCCGCCGTCGAGGCAGCTCACCGTCACGGAACCGTCGTGTCCTACGACCTCAACTACCGTCCGTCGCTGTGGAAGGCGATCGGCGGAATCGAGAAGGCGCAGGAGGTCAACCGGGCCATCGCTCCGCACGTGGATGTGATGATCGGTAACGAGGAGGACTTCACGGCATCACTCGGTTTCGAGGTTCCCGGCGTTGATGAGTCGCTTGCAGAGTTGGACGTGTCTGGTTTCGCCTCGATGATCGAGACTGCTGCGGAGGCGTTCCCGAACTTCCAGGTGATCGCGACGACGATGCGCGGCGTGAAGACCGCCACCGTCAACGACTGGGGAGCGCTGGCCTGGTCGCGCGACACCGGCGTGGTGCGTTCCACTCAGCGCGATGGGCTCGAGATTCTCGACCGCGTGGGTGGGGGAGACTCCTTCGCTTCCGGCCTGGTCCACGGAATCCTCGAAGGCGAGACCCTTCAGCGTGCCGTCGACCTTGGCGCCGCGCACGGCGCTCTCGCGATGACGACCCCTGGCGACACCACCATGGCCACCAAGGCCGAGGTGCACAAGCTTGCTGCAGGTGGGGGCGCGCGCGTCGACCGTTAGCAGCAAACGAAAACAAGCCCGCCCGTCCCTGGGCTGTGTGTGGACCAGGGGCAGGTGGGCTTGTTGCTGTCTGGTGGCTGCGGTGCGCGCGCTCCGGTGGCCGGCCCGATGCTCGTGCCCTTTGCGCGCTCCCATGCGCACTCGTGTGCGCTAGCAGGTGCCCAGTGCTCTATCAGGCCATTTTTGGACACTGAGGACCTGCTGGGCCGCGCGAAACGCGCGGACCCTAGATGGATACTCGGCAGCTGTCCTTGTGCCCGGCTTGCCTGGCAAAGGTGGAGTCCCCAGCAACTTCCATCCCCGATCAGGTCGGTACGTCAGCCGCGCCACAGCATCGGCTCTACTGCAGTGGAGCTCCTACTCAAGGAGCGCGAACTCGAGGCGGGCGCTACTCGTGAGCACGTCGTGTTCCAGCCCGAACTCGTCATGCGGCGCTCGTCCAAGCTGACTGCCTAACTGTCCCGCCTCGACCGTCCCGCGCGAGGCCGTAGCGGCATGGCTGGGATTCGCTAAACCGTCTCGATTGGGTACAGTGAAAATCGATTCCTGGGGGCCTTGCCATGGGTTTGCGAGGCGGCCCCTAGGATGTACCTGCTGGCAACGACGCACGCGTGAGGGGTTTTCGTATGGTGAAGATAGTGGACGTCGCGCGTGCGGCTGGCGTCGCACCTTCCACGGTGTCTCGAGCGCTCAACGGCGACCCTACGGTGACGCAGGAATACCTCGACCGTGTTCGTGAAGCCGCGGAAGCCCTGGGGTATCGCCCTAATCGCGTCGCGCGCAGTTTGCGCCGGCAATCCACCGATGTGGTTGCCCTGATCATCCCTGACGTGGGCAACAACTTCTGCACTGCAATCACGCGCGGAGTCGAGGACGTCGCTCGGGAGGCGGGGCTGTCGGTCTTGCTATGCAATTCAGACGAGGACTCCGCCAAGGAGGCGATGTATCTCGACATCGCGGAGGCACAGCGCGTCGCAGGCGTGGTGATCGCCCCACACAGTCAAGACGCCGATGTCTCCCTCGTGGTTGACAGTGGGATTCCCGTCGTGGCGATCGACCGTCATCTCGGCGACAAGGTGGACTCCATTACCACTGACTCTCGCACCGGCGCCCGGGAAGCCACCGCACATTTGTTGGAGGCTGGCTGGGAAAGGCCTGGCTGCTGCGGGGGCCCGCGGGATATTGAGACCGCGTGGTGGCGTGCCGATGGCTATCGCGACGCAGTTGAGGAGGCGGGGGTGCCCGCAACCATCGCGCACGGGACCTACGACCGCGAGGGTGGTGCGGCTGCGGCTGCGGAACTTCTTGACGGCCACCCTGAGCTTGACTCGCTGTTCATTTCCAACGAGCAGATGGCTCTGGGAGTACTGGCTGAACTGGGGCGGCGGGGGTTGCGCCCGGGGGTTGACATGGGCGTCCTGACGTTCGATGACACACCGTGGGCGCCGCTCATGGCACCGCCGATGTCGGTCGTGGAACAACCCGCATACGAGATTGGGGCCCGTGCCGCCCGCCTGCTGACAGACCGCATCCGTGGCGACGTGAGTGGAACACCGTGCCACGAGGTCCTGCCGACGCGGTTGGTCGTGCGCGAGAGTTCACGCCGCGCGACTCGGTGATCTACGCACACTGGGAACGCGGCGACGAAGCAGCCGTGGTGACTCACGCTTGAGTTCGCTACCCAAGCCAACGGCAAGGAATTTTGCCTCAAAGGGCAGAGTGTCCCTGCGCCCACGATCGCCCAGCTCATGCGTTCCTTGTGCGGCATTCCAGTTTGTGTTCGGGTCGAATACTCGGGCATAGCTGCGCGTGCCATAGGTCACAACCGCGTTACGAAGATCTCGCATCGTGAAGTCTCACTTGACACGGTCAAGATTGCTTCCCTATGGTGCGATGAATCGATTTCTTGGATCGCTTCGACGCGGTCCGTCCCCAGGATCGAACTCAATGAGGAGTACGGATGTCAACGACGACACCAATGAACGGCGCGCGTGAAGATCATGCACCACTATTGGCTGTTCGAGGTGCCAGCAAGGCCTTCCCCGGCGTTCAAGCTTTGGGCAATGTCGACCTCACCGTGAAGCACGGCGAAGTGCTCGCGTTGGTTGGTGAAAACGGCGCAGGCAAGTCCACGCTCATGAAATTGCTGTCCGGTATCTACACGCCGGACACCGGAAAGTTTGAACTCAACGGCGAAGCCTTCGAGCCGTCCTCGCCCAAGCATGCGCAGGAACTCGGAATCAGCATCATTCACCAGGAACTGAACCTGATGCCTGACCTCACCGTCGCGGAGAACATCTTCATTGGTCGCGAGCCGCGCCGAGCAGGATTCGTGCTCTCGGACAAGGAGCTGCGCACCCAGACTGTTGAACTCCTCCAGCGGTTGGACTTGAAACTCAATCCCGATGCACTTGTGGGGTCGCTGTCGGTCGCACAGCAACAGATGGTGGAGATCGCGAAGGCCCTCAGCTACGACGCCAAAGTCCTGATCATGGACGAGCCGACGGCGGCGTTGAACGACGCTGAGGTTGCGACGCTGTTTGACCTCATCCGCCGCTTCATCAGCCCCGAGACCGGCGTGATCTACATCTCCCACCGCCTCCCTGAACTGCCTCAGATCGCGGACTCGATCGCTGTGTTGCGGGATGGTGAGAACGCCGGTGCCGCCTCGATGGCTGAGACATCGAACTCTCAGATCGTGGCGCTCATGGTGGGACGGGAGATCAAGGTCGAGCAGCGTCCGCAGCCGCCTGCCAAGGTGGGTGACGTCGCGCTGCGCGTCGACGGTCTGAGCACCGCGACGCTGCTAAAGGACATCTCGTTTGAGGCCAGGCGCGGCGAGATTCTCGGCTTCTCCGGCCTCATGGGCGCAGGTCGCACCGAGCTGGCTAGAGCCATCATCGGTGCAGATCCCATGACCAGCGGAACGATCGAGGTCAACGGCACCGCCAAGCGGATCCCGAACCCGGCTACGGCAGCCGACCTCGGCATCGGCTATCTGTCTGAAGACCGCAAGGGCCTCGGTGTGCTGGTCGAGCGTGATGTGCGCGAGAACATCGCGTTACCGTCGCTTAAGTGGTTCACTCGCGGGCCCGTGGTCGACATGCGGCGCATGGACAAGGCGGCTCGCGAGCACGTTGAGGCGCTCCGCATCAAGACGCCGTCGACGACGCAGGTTGTGCGCAACCTCTCGGGCGGAAACCAGCAAAAGATCGCGATCGCGAAGTGGCTCGAACACCACAGCGACATCCTTATCTTTGATGAGCCCACACGCGGAATCGACGTTGGCGCCAAAGAAGAAATCTATGGCTTGTTGCAACAGCTCGCAGATGAGGGCAAAGCCATCATCGTCATTTCATCCGACCTTCCCGAACTCATCAGACTTGCTCACCGCATCGCGGTGATGGCTGACGGCCGCCTGACCGCGACCGTACCTAACGAAGACGCAACCCAGGAGACACTCATGGAATACGCGACCCACGCGACCACTGAGGCGGTGGCATGATGACGCAGACCGCAACGAAGAACGATCAGGCATCTTCCACGGAACCCTCGCGATTCGATCACCTCAAGCAGTCAGCGCGGGGCTCGATCCAGCAACTGCTCGCCTTCGCGAGCCTCATTGTGATCATCGCGGTGTTCTCGTTCCTGAGCCCTCACTTCCTGACCGCGAACAACCTGATCAGCATTCTGACCGCCGCAACGGTGACCGGCATCCTGGCGCTCGGCACGACGTTCGTGATCATCACCGGTGGTATTGACCTGTCCATCGGAACCGGCATGATCCTGTGCGGCGTCATGACGGGTGTGTTCCTCACCTACTGGGGCTGGCCCATCTGGCTCGGTGTGCTTGCCGCAATCGCCTTTGGAGCGTTGATCGGATTCATCAACGGCATCAACGTGTCGATTCTCGGGATCCCCCCGTTTATCGCCACTTTGGGCATGATGCTGATCGCTTCCGGACTGTCGCTGGTGATCTCTGGGACCCGCCCCATCTACTTCAATGACACGCCAGCCTTCGGCGACATCATGAACCTGCCGATCATCCCTGGCACGCGCTTCCCGCTAGGCGTCGCATTCTTTATTGCGGCGATGGTGGTGGCGTGGTTCCTGCTGTCCAAGACGGTCCTCGGTCGTTACACCTTCTCCATTGGTAGCAACGAGGCCGCCACTCAGTTGTCCGGAGTGAACGTGCGCAAGTGGAAGGTCATCATCTACACGGTATCCGGTCTCTTCGTCGGACTGGCTGGCGTGTTGGCCGCATCGCGACTGAGTTCGGCACAGCCCACCGGTGGCCTTGGCCTCGAGCTTGAGGCGATTGCCGCCGTCGTGATCGGTGGAACCTCGCTCGCGGGCGGTAAGGGATCCATCATCGGAACGGTCGTGGGTGCGCTCATCATGGCGGTGCTCACCAACGGCCTGCGCATCATTTCCGTCCCACAGGAGTGGCAGTCCGTCGCAGTCGGCATCGTCATTCTTGCAGCGGTCTATGTCGACATGCTGCGTCGCCGCAAGGCCGCATAACGCGCACTGAACCTCAACTTTCACCCCATATTTACACCCATTGCAAAGGAGCAATAATGAAGAAGAATCACCTCACAGGATTCGCTGCCGGTGTGGCCGCGATGTCGTTCGCGCTCGTCGGTTGCTCATCCTCGGATGAAGGTAGCGACGACACGATGAGTGCCGAGGCGGACTCAAGCGCTGCGACCAGCGAAGAGATGCCATACGTCGCGATCGTCTCGAAGGGCTTCCAGCACCAGTTCTGGCAGGCCGTGAACGCAGGCGCAGACCAGGCCGCCGAGGAGTTCGGCGTGGAAATCACGTTCGAAGGCCCCGACACCGAAGCTGACGTCGACCAGCAGATCCAGATGCTGCAGACCGCCCTTGACCGCGACCCCGACGCCATCGGCTTTGCCGCGCTTGACTCGCAGGCCGCTGGGCCGCTGCTCGAGCAGGCACAGTCATCGGATATCCCCGTGGTGGCGTTCGACTCCGGTGTCGACAGCGACATCCCGGTGACGACCGCATCGACTGACAACAAGGCTGCTGCAGCCGAAGCCGCCAAGCAGATGGTGGAAGCCATTGGCGGAGAGGGTGAAGTCGCCCTGATCGTTCACGACCAGACCAGCGTCACCGGTGTGGACCGTCGCGATGGCTTCATCGAGTACATCGAGCAGAACGCTCCCGATGTCGAGATCGTTGACACCCAGTACGGCGGCGGTGACCAGGCAGAGTCTGCTGACCTCGCCAAGGCGATCATCAGCGCAAACCCGGAGCTCGACGGAATCTACGGTTCGAATGAGGGCTCCGCGATCGGTGTTGTCCAGGCCGTCAAGGAGCTCGCGCTCCCGGCTGACCAGCTGATCGTCGTCGGCTTTGACTCCGGTCAGGCTCAGATGGACGCCATCCGTGACGGTTCCATGTACGGCGCCATCACGCAGAACCCCGTCGGAATCGGCTACGAGACTGTGAAGGCAGCAGTTGAGGCGATGAATGGTGAGACCCTTCCCTCCACGATCGACACCGGCTTCTACTGGTACAACGCTGACAACATCGACGACCCAGAGATTGCTGCGGTCCTCTACGAATAAGAAGCGTCAGGGGCACGGTTGGGGCTCCTGATAGTTCCGTTCACCAATGGCGGGTGCGCTACTCCTCTCGGGGCGCACCCGCCATTGCTGTGTCTGGACACGGCTCGAGCGCAGTTGTGAGACGCCTCACCGGCGGTAAGGTCCGAGTTATGAGACGGACGTGGCTGGTTCCCATTGCAGTTGCGCTTGCGGCTTGTGGCTCGCCGTTGCCGGAGTCGGACCCGGAAGCGGTGGGGACGGCCGATGCTGTGGCTGCCCAGGACGGCGACGTCGCCATCTCGTTTGTGCCGGACGTGGGCTACGAGTACTTCGAGGGCACCACGTTTGTCGTAGGTGACGAGGTTCCGGTCGGCGGGAGCGCCAAGGCCGCGAGCGACATCGAGGCCGGCGACGCAATCGCGGTGTGGACCGATGTATGCGCCGAGTCCTTCCCGGTCCAATGCGTGGTGACAGCCGTCGAGGTGCTTGACTGAGTGCATGGACAACCCTGTTGCTTTGACCCTCATCGGCGGACCCACTGTCGTCATCGAATACGCCGGTCAGCGCCTCCTGACTGACCCCACGTTCGACCCGCCGGGGGAGTATGGCAATCTCGCCAAGACCGCCGGCCCGGCGGTGGACCCGCAGGACCTGTGGCCGCTGGACGCGGTGCTCCTCAGCCACGATGAGCACGACGACAATCTCGACATCGCCGGCCGCGCGATCCTCACCGAGGTCCAGCAAGTGCTGACGACTCCGAGTGGCGCTCAGCGCCTTGGGCGCGCGATGGGCCTTGAGGCGTGGGAGAGCACCGACTTGCTGGGCGGCGGCGAGACCATCACGGTGACGGCGGTGCCCGCGCAACACGGTCCTGACGACGTTGCCCCGCACCTCGGGGACGTCACCGGCTTCGTCCTAGAGGCGCCTGGCCACCCCACCGTCTACATCTCCGGCGACAACTCAGAGGTGAGTGTCGTCGAGCAGGTCGCACAGCGTTTCCCGGATGTCGCGCTTGCGCTGGTATTTGCCGGCGCCGCCCGTATTGACCGGCTTGGCGATGCCCTGCTGACGGTCGATGCGGAACGCACGGCCAGCATCGGCTCCCTGTGGCCTGAGGCGGCCCTGGTTCCCGTGCACGTCGAGGACTGGGCGCACTTCTCGCAGCCGCGCGAGGACTTCGTGGCGTGGTTCACGGACCATGACCAGGCCGATCGCCTCACGCTCGTGGAGCGCGGAGAGCGGATCGAGCTGTAGAGCCGGACCCCAGCAGGTGCCCAGTGCCCAAATGGGCCAGTTTTGGGCATTCAGCACCTGCTGCGCGGCAGGAGGGATGGTTTAGCGTGACAGGCATGACGACGATGCCGGATGTAGACCCATGGATCCTCGAAACGCTTGAGGCCTTACCGGGCACGGATGTGGTGCCGCATCCCGACTGGGGGTCCCAAACCCTGCAGGTCGCCGGCAAGCACTTCGGGCGCGTGGGGACTGACTCCGGCGGGCGGCCAATACTGACGCTCAAGGGCGACCCGGACGACAACGCTGCTCTTGTGCAGGAGTACGAAGGCATCAATCCCGGCTACTACGCCAACAAGCGGCTGTGGGTGTCCATAGCGCTTGACGACGACTGCATACCGCGGCTGGTCTCCCGCGAGGCGCTGTTGGGTGCTTACGAGATCGTCAAGGCCGCGCTGCCCAAGTACGTGCAGGCTGAGCTGGGTCTCTAGGCGGTTGAAGCAGGCGGCGCGGTGGAGTCGCGCACGATGAGCTCTGTTGCCAACTCCAGTCGCTTGCTCGACAGAGGTTCGTTCCCGATCGACTGCAGCAGAAGTCGCGCAGCAGTGGCACCGATCTCGTCGAACGGCTGCCGGACAGTTGTGAGGTGGGGGGCCGCGGAAATGGCCTGCATGCTGTCGTCGAATCCCACAACGGATAGTTCCGAAGGAACACGAATGCCCTTGAGGTGCGCGATATCCAATACACCGAGCGCTTCAAGGTCATTGGACGCGAAGATCGCAGTTGGGGCTTCAGGCATATCCAAGAGCTTGCGGCCCGCAACCTGGCCGTCCTCGAACAGGAAGTTTCCCGGCTGGTCATAGGTGCCGGGTACTTCGATGCCTGCCTCCCGCAGCGCGTGGTAGTAACCGGCACGGCGCGCATCCGCGCACTCGCTCGCCCTTCCGCCAATGAACGCGATGCGTTCGTGGCCAAGGTCGATCAGGTGCTTCGTCGCTGCGTATCCGCCAGTAAAACTGTTCACGCCCACTGACGGAATCCCGTCGGCCGGCGTGTTGACGGGGTCAATGACCACAAGTGGGATGTGCGCGTCGCTGAGCGCCTCTTGCTGTTCCTTGTCAAGACGGGACGTGACCAGGATGACTCCAAGGTGGTCTGCGCTCACAAGCGCCTGGGACCATTCCCCCTCGGACCGGCTGGGAGTGAGTTTTGTCACCACGTGAACGCCCGCATGCTGAGCGTGTTCGAGGACTCCGCGAAGGAGCGCGAGGTTGTTGGCGTTGTCGAGTGCGTCAAAGGCAACCACGATGGTGCGTTGGGAAGAGGTTGCGGGTGCGGTGCGTGGGACGTAGTCGTGTTCACGCAAGATTGCGGAGATTCTCGCTCGAGTTTCGGGGCTGACGTCCGCGCGGCCCTTGACGACCTTCGACACGGTAGGCACCGAGACGCCCGCTTGGTCCGCAATGTCTTTGAGTGTCGGGCGGCGCTTCTCTGTGGCCTCTGACGTCATTGTGAATGCCCCCTTGCTCTCCCTTACGGAAGGTACTGGCAACGTTACGAATCGGCCACGACCTTGTGGACTTCGCCCGCTGCGCTTGACAGGTTCTTGCTACACGTCGTACATTGCGAACAACGTTGCGCAAACTTGCGAAGACTTTTCGAAAGATCGCTCGGCGTTCTAACTCGAGATCACGATGATGTGAGGAGCAGTACATGTTCATGAAGGGCAAACGAACCCTTGGCCTGGTGGCAGCAACGAGCGGACTCGCGCTGACGCTGGCAGCCTGCGGAAGCAGCGGCGACAGTGACGAGACTGACAGCAGCGCAACGGCTGGTGGCGGTAGCGAAGCCAGCGCTGGATCCGCGACCATCTGGGTCACAGCAGGCACCGACTCAGTCCTTGAGGCGTCGATCGCTGACTGGAACTCCGCCGGCAACGGCGAACTCGAGATGCAGGTCTTCGAGAACGACCCCTACAAGCAGAAGCTCCGCACTGCGGTGAGCGCTGGCGAAGGACCCGCCATCTTCTCAGGTTGGGGCGGCGGCGGTCTGGCCGAATATGTCAACGAAGGCGCTGTCGAGTCGCTTCAAGCGGCACTTGACGCCGAGCCTGAGCTGCGTGACCGCATCTTCCCAGCCGTCCTATCTGGTGGCACCGTCGACGGCGAGATCTATGGTGTCCCCCTCAACGGCGTTCAGCCGGTGGTCTTCTACATCAACCAGCCGGTCCTGGATGACGCAGGCGTGGCTGTGCCCACGACGTGGGATGAACTCATGGCAGCCGTCCCCGTCCTACAGGAAGCGGGCGTCGCGCCGGTCTCCATCGGTGGCGCGAGCAAGTGGCCCTACCTGATGTGGATCGCGTACCTTACGGACCGCGTCGGCGGCCCCGAGGTCTTCGACGCTGTTGTCGCCGGTGAGCCTGACGCGTGGATGGACCCCGCGATCATCGAGGCCGCAAGCATGATTCAGGACCTCGTGGAAGCCGGCGGATTCGTCGACGGCTTCTCGGCAGTTGACGCGAACCAGGGCGCAGCCGAAGCGCTCGTTTACACCGGCAAGGCGGCTATGCAGCTGCAGGGCGCCTGGGCATATTCCGGCACCTACCTGACTGCCGCTGAAGACTTCGTGACTTCCGGTGACATGACCTGGTCGACCTTCCCTGCGGTTGAGGGAGGCGCAGGCGATGCCTCCAACGTGACCGGCAACCTGTCGTCGTACTTCTCGATCACCGCTGACTCCACGGACGAGGAAAAGGCTACTGCGACTGACTGGCTGCTCCACGGTGTGATGTCGGATGATTACATCGATGACCTGATGGACACCGGGGCCGTTCCTCCGATCTCGGGCCTTGAGGACAAGCTCGCCGAGACTTCTGCGCCTGAGTGGAACGAGTTCGTCTACTCCAGCGCCGAGGACGCCGGCAACTTCCAGCTCTCGTGGGATCAGGCGCTCGACGCGGTCCAGGCAGACGCACTGCTCAACAACCTTGAGAAGGTCTTCCTCCTGGAAATCACGCCTGAGGAGTTCGCTGCCAACCTCAATGAGGTGGCTCAGCAGGGATGACAGTCCTCGCAACCCGGCGGGCCGCCGCGAAGAAGTACCGCGTCGGCCCGCCGGCCTCCCTGAGTGTTCCCGCACTGGTGATGTTCGGGTTCTTTGCCATCGTTCCGCTGTTCATTGCGCTGGGGCTGAGTTTCACAAAGTGGAACGGTCTCGGCACCCCGGAATGGGTCGGCCTCGACAACTGGGCGACGGTCGTCACGGACTCCTCGATCGCACACTCGATCTGGCTGACCGTCGGCTTGATGGTGCTGTCGTGGATCATCCAGACCCCGATCTCCATGTTGTTGGGTGTGTTCCTCGCGGGACGTGAGCGCTATCGAGAGATCCTCGCGGTCATCTACTTTGTGCCGTTGCTTCTGTCGTCGGCCGCCATCGCGATTGCCTGGCGCAACCTCCTGGATCCCAACTTCGGGCTCTTCTCGAGTGGTGCGATTCCGTTCCTCGACCAGAACTGGTTGGGCGACCCCAACCTCGCCTTCATCACGGTGACTTTGATCATCGCGTGGCAGTTCATCCCGTTCCACACGTTGCTTTACCAAGGTGGAGCACGGCAGATCTCTCAGTCGATGTATGAGGCAGCTGCGCTGGACGGCGCTGGCCGCGTGCGCCAGTTCTTCTCGATCACGGTTCCGCAGATGAAGTACACGATCGTGACCTCGTCGATGCTGATGTTGGTGGGTGCGCTCACGTACTTCGACGTCATCTGGATCTTGACTCAGGGTGGACCCGGCGACGCAACGCGCATCCTGCCGCTGGCGATGTACCAAACCGGATTCGTGGCCAACCAGATGGGCCTTGCCTCAGCCATCGCGGTCGTTCTTGCCGTCGTCGGCATGACCCTGTCACTGACCATTACACGATTGTCAGGCTTCTCCCGCATGGAGAGCCAGGCGGAAGGTGAGTGACGGCATGGCCGACACCAAGACTCGGAAGTCTTCCTCCGTAAAGATCATTCGCAGCCAGCCGGCCCGGGTGACTCGCAAGAAGCCCAATGTGGCGGGCGGGATCCTGTCGTTTGTGTGGCTCGCGATCGTCGCGATCCCGTTGTACTGGCTCGTCTTGACAAGCTTCAGGACCCAGGCGACGTTCTTCACCGACAAGCCGTTGGCGTTTCCTTCTGACCCCACGCTCGACAACTACGCGCTGGTGCTGGAGAACGACTTCTGGCGATACCTTGCCAACTCCGCGATCGTGACGGTCTTTGCAACAGCCCTGATTGTCGCGTGTGGGTTCCTGGCGGCATATGCGATCGCCCGCAACGGACAGGGAATCTCGAAGGCGACATTCAGCGTCCTGCTGCTGGGCCTCGCCATTCCGTTGCAGGCCACCATCATCCCGATCTACCTGTTGATCGTGGAGATGGGCCTGTACGACAGCCTCATCGCCATCATTTTGCCGTCCGCGGCGTTTGGATTGCCGATTGCGGTGCTCATCCTCGTGAACTTCCTGCGCGATATCCCGCGCTCGCTGTTTGAGGCGGCGCGGATCGATGGCGCGAGTGAGTGGAAGGCCATGTTGTCAGTGGCACTTCCGTTGGCGCGTCCGGCGATCGTCACGGTAGCGATCTACAGCGGCCTGAACGTGTGGAACGGATTCCTGTTCCCCCTGATCTTGACGCAGAGCGAAGACAAGCGGGTCCTTCCGCTCGCGCTCACCACGTACCAGGGCCTGTTCACGATCAACGTTCCCGCGGTGGTTGCAGCGGTGGTGTTGTCGAGTCTCCCGGTGATCGCGCTGTACATCCTTGGTCGCCGCCAGCTGCTCGCAGGTATGACCGCCGGCTTCGGCAAGTAGCGGGTCTTAAGGCGACCTGACATCTTCTAATCATTGACCTTTTGAAAGGAGCCATGGAACTTATGGCCACTGAACTGCACGTATCAAAGAGCGGGTCCGACCGTGCCGATGGCTCTGCGGACGCACCCTTCCTCACCATCAATCACGCCGCGGCGGTTGCGATGCCGGGGGACACCGTCATTGTTCACGAAGGTGTCTATCGCGAGTGGGTACGCCCCCAGCGTGCTGGGCTGAGTGAGACCCGGCGGATCACCTACACCGCTGCGCGCGGCGAGCGTGTCGCTATCAAGGGTTCCGAAGTGGTGACCGACTGGGAGCCCGTGGGAGAGGGGGCTTGGAAGGTATCGGTCCCCAATGCGCTCTTTGGCGAGTTCAACCCTTTCAACGAAGAGGTCATTGGAGACTGGGCCCTGTATCCGACTCAAGACTCACCTCACCGTCATCTCGGCGATGTCTATGTCAACGGCGCGAGCCTCTACGAAGCGGATGTCCTGGACGATGTACTGCATCCGACGGCCCGCGACACGACAGTGGACGGCTGGTCCGGAGTTGCGGTGACGCGGCCAGAGGCTGGTAGCACGGGTCGGTTCTGGTTCGCCGAGGTCGGTGACGACGAGACCGTAGTGTGGGCAAACTTTGGAGAAGTGGACCCAAACAGCGAACTCACCGAGATCAACGTTCGCCGCTCGGTCTTTTCACCCGTCGAGCACCACATGGATTACATCACCGTCCGCGGATTTGAGCTCGCGCAGTCAGCGTCGCCTTGGGCGCCGCCTACGGCGGACCAGCCCGGCTTAATTGGGCCTAATTGGGCAAAGGGCTGGGTCATCGAGGATAACGAGATTCACGATGCGAAGTGTGTCGGGATCTCGTTGGGGAAGGAAGGGTCCACTGGGCATCACTTCTTCACTGAGCGTGGCGACAAGCCCGGCTACCTCTACCAAATCGAGACGGTATTTCAGGCAATCCGGATTGGCTGGGACCGCGAGAGCATCGGTTCACACATCGTTCGCCGCAACCACATCTTCGACTGTGGGCAGGCCGGCGTCGTTGGGCATATGGGTTGCGCATTCTCGACGATCTCCGACAACCACATTGAACGGATTGCCCTCAAGCGAGAGTTCTTCGGTCACGAAATTGGCGGAATCAAGTTCCATGCTGCACTCGACACTGTGATCGAGCACAACCGCATCAACGACTGCACCTTGGGCGTATGGCTCGACTGGCAAACTCAGGGCACGCGGATGTCCCGCAACGTTCTGTACCGCAACACCCGCGATGTGTTCATTGAGGTCTCCCACGGTCCGCACCTCATCGACCACAACATCTTTGGGTCCGCTGCTGCGCTCGAGGTTGTCAGCCAGGGTGGCGCTTACATCAATAACTTGATCGCCGGTGCCGTCCGACTGGAGCCCGTCATGGAGAGGCCCACGCCCTATCACGTGCCTCACAGCACCCAGGTGGCGGGCTTTGCTGCCATCACCGGTGGCGACGACCGCTTTATCGCGAACATCTTCCTCGCAGGATCCCTAGAAGACGCCTACACGCCAGGCACGTCGCAGTTCGAACAGGCAAGCTTTGGAACGTCGGGTTACGACGCAATGGATCCGAGTTGGGAAGTGTTCATGGCGGCAATCGACCTCGAAGCCAGCGACCATGAGCGCTACCACGGCATCGCGCGCCCGGTCCAAATCGAGCGCAACGTCTACGCAGCTCGCGCACAGGCCTATCGGCACGAGACAGATCCCATCGCTCTGGACGGCGACTCGATGCTCGGCTTTGCGATCGAGGAGAATGGAGACGAGGTTTACCTCAAGCTCGAGCTCCCCGCGGGCTTCGCGGCATCGCGGCAAGCTGTGATCTCGGGTCCTGACCTGCGTCCTGCCTACTACCCGTCGGCAGATTTCGAGAACCCTGATGGATCGACCGTGGTTTTGGACACTGACCTGATCGGGACGCACAAGACTGGCGTCAACGACAATCCTGCGGGCCCCCTCGCCGGATTGACAGAAGGAGTTCAGCAACACCGAATCTGGTAGTGAGTTCAACAGTAGGACCGCGAAAACCCGGCGCCAGGCCGGTGGAGGAGACATGCGCGACAACCTCCCCGTCCTGGCCCGCGGTACTCGTGCCGCGCTTTGTATGAGGAGAAGTCATGACCCACGTTCCCGGTAGTCCTAGCTATCTTGCGTTGCAGCGCTCTGAACTCCTGAACTGGGTGCCGAAGGCACGCACCGAGCAGGGCTTCGGGTACCTGACCACTGATGGCAGCGTTGATGCAGATCGAGGCAGTGAACTGTGGATCACCTGCCGGATGACGCACGTCGCCGCGCTCGGGCTCTTGGCCGGCGAGCACGATCACCCCGGCGATGTGAGTCGGGACGCGCTCCTCGGCGCTGCAGCTCACGGCGTCGCATCGCTCAAGGGCGCATTTCACGACGACGCCCATGGCGGGTGGTTCGCCTCTGTCAACGACAGCGGTCCTGTTGTCACCACCAAGCAGGCATACGGGCACGCATTCGTCGTTCTGGCCGCAAGCTCAGCAACCGCGGCCGGCATCGAGGGGGCACAGAGCCTTCTCACAGACGCGCTCGCGGTCTCCGAGGCGCGGTTCTGGGATGAGGACCAGGGGCTGTCCCTCGAGGAATGGGACGCGCAGTGGTCGGTCCTGGACCCCTACCGCGGCGTCAACGCCAACATGCACACAGTGGAGGCGTACCTCGCCGCCGGTGACGTGACCGGCGACCACATCTGGCATGAACGTGCCGGCCGCATCGCAGCCCGCGTCGCGGACTGGGCTCGCGACAATCAGTGGCGCATCCCTGAGCACTTCGACGAGCAGTGGCGTCCGCTCCTGGAGCTCAACCGCGATCAGCCCGCGCACCCGTTCCGCCCCTACGGGGCAACGGTGGGGCACGGTCTGGAGTGGGCGCGCCTCTTGGTTGCGGTGTCGCTGACTTTGAGGGCCGATGCTCCAGAAGGTTTGCGCGATGCTGCAGTTGCGCTCTACGTGCGTGCCGTCGCGGACGGTTGGGATGTCGACGGTGCTCTGGGCTTTGTGTACACCACCGATTGGGACGGCGTTCCCGTCGTGCGCGAGCGGATGCACTGGGTGCTCGCCGAAGCCACGGCCACGGCGTCCGTGCTCCACGCGCTCACGGGCGACCCGGCCTATCGGGACGCCGAACGTGAGTGGTGGGCGTATGCCGACGCGCACCTCATCGACCACGAGCGGGGCTCGTGGCATCACGAGCTCGACCCAGAAAACCGGCCCGCGGGCACTGTGTGGCCGGGCAAGCCAGACGTCTACCACGCCTACCAGGCAGTGGTCTTGCCAGAGCTTCCGACGGTGCCGTCTTTCGCCACCGCCTTGAAGCTCAAAGGTGGGCTCGGCTCACGCTGACCCCAGCATCGGCTCGATGCGGCACGCCCCACCTCACACGCCGATAGACTGCCATGGTGACTCCTGAGGAACTTGCCGCACAGATCCGCGCCGCTCTGCTTGAGGGCATCGACGACTCCGACTTCCAGCTGTCCCCGTTTGACGTGCCTGAGGACCTGCGCGTCGAGCGTCCGCGCCAGCGTGAGCACGGTGATTGGGCGACCAACATCGCGATGCAGCTCGCCAAGAAGGCCGGCACCAACCCGCGTGAGTTTGCCGACACCCTTGTCGAGCGCCTTGTCGACATCGACGGCATCGACTCGGCTGAGGTCGCCGGGCCTGGCTTCATTAACATTCGCCTGGCCAAGGGTGCTGCGGGTGAGCTTGCCCGCGGCATCGTCGACTACGGCGAGGACTACGGCCGCGGCGAGTCGCTGACGGGCAAGACCGTCAATATCGAGTTTGTCTCCGCCAACCCCACCGGCCCCATCCACCTCGGCGGCACCCGCTGGGCAGCGGTCGGAGACTCCCTGGCCCGCCTCATGGAGTTCCATGGCGCCAACGTGGTGCGTGAGTACTACTTCAACGACCACGGCTCGCAGATCGACAACTTCGCCGCCTCGCTGTACGCAGTCGTGGCGGGGGAGGACACCCCCGAGAACGGCTACGGCGGCCAGTACATCCAGGACATCGCGAACGAGGTCATGATCGAGGCGATGGAGAACGCGGACCCCGATCCGCTTGAGCTCCCGCGAGATGAGGCCATCGAATTCTTCCGTCTGCGTGGCGTGCGCCTGATGTTCAACGAGATCAAGGAATCGCTCGTCAACTTCGGCGTCGAGTTCGATGTCTTCTTCCACGAGGACGAGCTCCACAAGACCGGCAAGGTCGACCACGCGCTCAAGGAACTCAAGAAGTCCGGTGCGCTGTACGAGTCCGAGGGAGCCTGGTGGCTGCGTAGCACCGAGCACGGCGACGACAAGGACCGCGTCGTCATCAAGTCGGACGGAAACGCCGCGTACATCGCTGGCGACATCGCGTACATTCGCGACAAGGCTGAGCGTGGCGCTGACCTCTGCATCTACCTGCTGGGCGCCGACCACCACGGCTACATCGCTCGCCTCAAGGCTGCCGCAGCGGCGCTGGGCTATGCGCCCGAGATCGTCGAGGTCATCATCGGCCAGATGGTGAACCTCGTGAAGGATGGCGCCCCAGTGCGCATGTCCAAGCGCGCCGGCAACGTCGTGACGATGGAGGACCTGGTGGACGCCGTCGGCGTTGACGCCGCCCGCTATTCACTCACCCGCTCCAGCGCAGACAGCACCATCGACATCGACCTCGACCTGCTGTCGTCGTCGACCAACGCGAACCCCGTGTTCTACGTCCAGTACGCGCACGCACGTGCCTCGTCGGTGGCGCGCAACGCCGCCGAGTACGGCATCAACCGCGAGGACGGCTTCGACGCCAGCCTGCTCGAGCACGAGTGGGAAGCGAAGCTTCTTGGCGTGCTCGGCGAGTTCCCACGTGCCGTGACCCAGGCAGTCGAGTTCCGTGAGCAGCACCGCATCGCCCGCTACCTCGAAGAGCTGGCCGGCGTCTATCACGGCTGGTACGACCGCACGCGCGTGACGCCTCAGGGCGACGAGGAGATCACTGATCTTCACCGCACGCGCCTGTGGCTCAACGATGCCGTGCGCCAGGTCTTCCAGAACGGACTGGCCCTGCTCGGAGTCTCCGCGCCCGAGAGGATGTAACAACCCATGACGACGACTCCCTGGTCCCAGACCGTGGAGCGTGGCTCCGACGGTGCCCTGTCAGTGGCAGGTATCGATGTGCGAGACCTCGCCGCCGAACACGGAACCCCGCTCTATGTGGTCGACGAGCTCGACTTCCGAGCCCGAGCATCGGCCTTCCGCGACCACTTCGGCGCAGCCTTCCAGCGCCACGGCGCGCAGATGGACGTGTTCTACGCGTCTAAGGCGTTCCTGTCGTCGCAGGTCGCCGGCTGGATGCATGAGGACGGGCTGTCCATCGACGTGGCGAGCCTCGGGGAGCTCGAGGTCGCGCTGCGTGGCGGCATGCCCGCGGACCGCATCGGGCTGCACGGCAACAACAAGCAGATCGACGAGCTGACCCGGGCGCTCGAGGTGGGTGTGGGCCGCATCATCGTCGACTCCTTCACTGAGATCGACGTCATCAATGAGTTAGCGGAATCACTTGGAGTGCAGGCGCCGGTCCTGGTGCGCGTCACGACAGGTGTGCACGCGGGCGGTCACGAGTACATCGCGACCAGCCACGAGGACCAGAAGTTTGGGCTGTCACTGGCGACCGGCGCCGCGCTCGAAGCCCTGCACGCGTGCCACGACGCGCCTCACCTCAACTTGCTCGGCATCCATACCCACATCGGCAGCCAGATCCTGTCGATAGATGCCTTCCGCGAGTCCGCAGACCGCATGCTGAGGCTACGCGCCCAGTTCACTGAGGCCACCGGCGCGGACCTGCCAGAGGTTGACCTGGGCGGTGGCTACGCGATTGCGTACACGCCGGGTGCAGAGGCCTTGGATCCAGCCGATGCTGCGGTTGCCATTGCAGACGCCGTCGCCTCGGTTATGGGGGACCACGACGGCGACTGGCCCCACTTCTCGATCGAGCCCGGTCGCGCGATTGCCGGCCCTGCTGGCATGTCGTTGTACTCCGTCGGAGTCGTCAAGCAGGTGTCCCTCGACGACGGCGGCACACGTCAGTACGTCGCCGTTGACGGCGGCATGAGCGATAACCCGCGCACCATCATGTACGGCGCTGAGTACTCCGCAGCGATTGCTTCGCGTGAGTCGGCGGCGCCGGCCGCGCTGTCGCGCGTGGTGGGTAAGCACTGCGAGTCCGGCGACATCATCGTCCGCGACGTGGAGCTCCCGGGAGACATCGCGCGCGGCGACTTGCTGGCTGTTCCCGCGACCGGAGCGTACGGCCGCTCGATGGCCTCGAACTACAACAACGCCCTACGTCCCGCGGTGGTGGCGGTCAAGGACGGACAGTCGCGACTCCTCGTGCGTCGCGACACCATCGCCGACCTTCTCGACTGGGACGTCGCCTCCCATTAGCGGTGCGAGTCGCCGTCTCGGCGGCTCGGAACAATGTGACCCTTCCCTCTGTTGACGTGACTGACACGCACAGGCGGTTTGACCGCCGTCGAGGGAAGGAGACATCTCATGTCACACACCGAAGACAAGCAAACGCGTGAAGGCACCGACGCGCTTAAGGAAATTGCCGAGGAGGTCGTGGCCGAACGCGAGAGCGGCCGCACGGTAACCGTGCCAGACGATGACACCCCAGCCGACGACGCTGAGACGCGCGAGGACCACGTTGAGGATGATCCCCGGTTTGTGGGGCTCACCACGCCAGCGGACAACTCCCGCCGCGACTGACCCCAAGTTCCTGAGAACTATCTGAGGGAGCCTCCCGCGTTCCACTAGTACGGGCGCTTCCGGCGCTCGCCAGTGGAAGGAGACCACCATGTCAGAGACTCACCACGAAGGAACCGAGGCCCTCAAGCATCTCGCGGACGAGATCGAGGCCGAGCGCAGTTCAGGCGAGCACACTCCGTTCGATGCCCAGGACGAAAGCGACAAACTCGAGACCGACGAGGACCGGGACGTCCTCGAGCAGGACGAGGTCGACTCAGATGATCCGCACCGCCCCGACGGTGGCGACTCTGGCTCGGTCCCGCCGCTCGCGGTAGGACACTGATCCCTCGTCACACATAGTTGTACCGGGCCAAGGCGTCCGGACTAGGTACACCCCTCAGCACCTAGTCCGGGCGCCGTTCCCATGTCTGGGTGCTTAACGGTCCGCGAGCCCAGCCCACTCGGTCAGGACATCGATGTCGTCTACGATCTCGTCCATGACGCGGTCGAACGTCTCCTGATCGTGTCCCCAGGGGTCATCGAGGCTGCGAAGGGGAGCAGGCTGCTCAAGCCGCGCGTGATCGAGCGTTGCTGCCATCGCCTCAAGCCGAGCCTCGGGCGTGGCCCCAACCGGAGCATCGGCCCGGCCCGCCAATTCCACCGCTTCCTTGAGGCCAAATACGTGAGGCGCCCGCTCTCCCCACTCTTGCTCGATCCAGCCCGCATGTTGCTGCGTCGCGACGAGGACGAGGTCGGCACGCGACAGGATTCCGTAGTCCAACTGCGTGGGCCGGTGCCGCGGGATGGTGAGGCCGTGGCGTACTGCTGCGGCGCGGATGGGTTGAGGGGCGTCAAGCCCGATCTCGGCGTAGATGCCGGCGCTATTCACCTCCGCAGCCACGCCCCACCGGTCGCGTGCGTAGTAGTGCATCGCGGGGGAGCGGCAGATGTTGCCGGTGCAGACCATTGTGACTCGCGCTTGAGAACTCATATCCCCACGACCCTAGAACATTGGGGCGGGCCCGTGCCAGGGCCGGGTCAGGGTGTCCGGGTCACGCTTGCGTGGTCGCCGGGGTGGCCGTAGAGGCGCCCCTCGTATTGCTTGAGGGTGGCGATGATGACGAAGCTGAGCGTCACCAGCAGCGCCCACGAGCCGAGTTTGCCCATGTGGACTGCCTGCCAGAAGGACTCTTGGTCCGGGTATTGCCACGCGCCCAGGAAGGTCCCCATGTTTTCCGCGATCCACAGGAAGAACGCGATCAGCACGAACGCGAGCGCCAGCGGCATGCGCAGTCGCAGATCTTTCACCGTGTAGTGGACCCAGGTGCGCCACATGACCGCGACAAAGAGCGCGGCGATGATCCACCGGAGGTCCCAGACCCAGTGGTGCATAAAGAAGTTGAGGTAGGCGGCAACCGCCAGAATCGTCAGCGGCACCGCGCGGTAACCAGTGACGCGCAGGTCAAAGCGCCGCCACGCCTGGCAGATGTACGAGCCCACCGCGGCATACATGAAGCCCGAGTACAGGGGCACGCCCGCGATCATCAGTGTGCCCTCGTCCGGATATGTCCACGATCCTGCCTGAACCTTGAAAATCTCCATGATCAAACCGAGGAGGTGGAACAGCAGCACCACGCCGACCTCGCGCAGCGTCTCCATCCCGGTCGCCCACATGACAACGGTGATGGCGATCCCGGCGATCAGTAGGGCGTCGTAGCGCGGGATGGGTAGCTCGACATAGTCCGTGACCGCCATGGCAATAAACAGTCCGATTGCGAAGGTCAGCGAGATGAGATTGGTGATCGCGAAGGCCCACAGCAGCGACCAGATCCTGCGAAAGCGAGCCCACAGCGTGGAGGGGGCCGATGCCGTGGTCGGGTTGGTCGTCACAGGTGTCACTGTCGCATGAAGGAGGGCCGATGCTGTGAAGGCTAGGGCTCCGATAGAGTAAGCGCCGTGTCCAGCCCCAACAGCCCCGTGAAAATCGCCATCCTCGGATGTGGGACCGTCGGCACCCAAGTGGTCCGGCTCCTCACCGAGCAGCAGACCGACCTCAGCGCCCGCGTAGGCGCCGATGTCGAGATCGCTGGCGTGTATGTCCGCGACACCTCTGTCACTCGAGACGCCGTGGTCCCCACGGATGCGCTCACGAGTGACTCTGAGGCGCTCATCGACTCCGCCGATGTCGTGGTCGAACTCATGGGTGGGCTGGAGCCCGCGCGCAGCATGATTCTGCGCGCCCTCACCGCGGGCAAGGCCGTGGTGACGGCGAACAAGGCGCTGCTCGCGACGCACGGCGCTGAACTGTACGAAGCCGCCGATGCCGCGGGCACCGACCTCTACTTCGAGGCCGCCGTCGCGGGAGCGATCCCACTGGTGCGCCCCGTGCGTGAGTCGCTCGCCGGCGACACTGTCACGCGCATTCTGGGCATCGTGAACGGCACCACCAACTATGTGCTCGACGAGATGACGACCAAGGGCCTCGACTACAGCGAGGTTGTCGCCGAGGCGCAGCGTCTGGGTTACGCCGAGGCGGACCCCACCGCAGACGTGGGCGGCCACGACGCCGCAGCAAAGGCAGCCATCCTGGCTTCTCTCGCGTTCCACCAGCGCGTGGCGATGGACGATGTCTACTGCGAGGGCATCACCGAGATCACCGCGGACGACATCGCGGCAGCAGCGGAGACGAACCACGTCATCAAGCTGCTGGCGATCGCGGAGCAGACCGAGTCCGGTGTGTCTGTCCGTGTTTACCCGGCGCTGCTTCCCAACACCCACCCCCTTGCCTCCGTGCGCGGTGCGTTCAATGCCGTGTTCGTCGAGGCCGAGGCCGCCGGTGAACTCATGTTCTACGGCCAGGGTGCCGGTGGGGCTCCCACAGCATCGGCCGTCTTGGGAGACATCGTCTCTGTCGCCCGTCACGTCGCCGGCGGAGGCCGCGGCCCCCGCGAGTCGAATTACGCGAGCCGCGACCTGCTGCCTATCGACGGTGCGCACACGCGCTACGCGGTGCGCATGAGCGTCTTTGACCAGCCTGGCGTACTGTCCCGGGTGGCAGAGGTTTTCGCTAGCCACGGCGTGGGCATCGGCTCTGTCCTGCAGGTCCCGGACGCCGAGCGCGCCTCACTCATCATCTCGACGCACCGCGCTCAGGAGTCTGCGCTGCGTGCCACGGTTGACGAGGTCCGCGACATGGACGCTGTCGGAGAAGTGCTGTCTGTCCTGAGGATTGAGGGAGAGTAATGGCTCACGTGTGGCGCGGCATTGTTCGCGAATACCTGGACCGCTTGCCGTTCGATGAGGGCGACCGCATCGTCTCGCTGGGAGAGGGCGGCACTCCGCTCGTCCACGCCGCCTCGATCTCCGAGGAGGTGGGCGCGAACGTCTACGTCAAGTACGAGGGCATGAACCCCACGGGTTCCTTCAAGGACCGCGGCATGACCTCGGCCATCACGCAGGTCGTCAAGGACGGCGACCACACGGTCGTATGCGCCTCGACCGGCAATACGTCGGCCTCCGCGGCCGCCTATGCCGCCCACGCGGGCCTCAACTGCGTCGTCATGATTCCCGAGGGCAAGATCGCGGCCGGCAAGATGGCGCAGGCAATCGTGCACGGCGCCAAGCTGGTCCAGGTCGACGGCAACTTCGACGAGTGCCTCGACATTGTGCGCACGCTGTCGGAGGACTACCCGGTCGCGCTCGTGAACTCGGTGAACCCGTACCGCCTCCAGGGACAAAAGACTGCGGCGTTCGAGATCGTCGACCAGCTTGGCGACGCTCCCGACATTCACATGCTTCCCGTCGGCAACGCCGGCAACATCTCCGCGTACTGGATGGGCTTCCAGGAGTACGCGGAGGCGGGCATCGCCACGCGCACTCCGCGCATTTGGGGTGTGCAGGCCGAGGGCGCCGCGCCGTTCGTGCACGGCGGCCCCATCAAGGACCCCGAGACCGTCGCAACCGCGATCCGCATCGGCAAGCCAGCCTCGTGGGACAAGGCCATCGCCGCTCGCGATGAGTCCGGCGGCTGGATCCGCGCCGTCTCCGACGCGCAGATCCTCAATGCCCAGGCGCGTTTGGCCGCCGACGTCGGCGTCTTTGTTGAGCCGGCCTCAGCCGCGCCCATTGCGGGACTGCTCGCAGCATCGGCCCTCGGAGAAGTACCCCAAGGCGCCACGATTACCTGCACCGTCACCGGTAACGGGCTGAAGGACACCGCCACGGCCCTCGCGGGTCGCGATGTCAACCCTGAGGTCATCCCCGTGGACGTCGCAGCGGCAGCGAAGGCATTGGGTCTGTAACCATGCGTCTAGGCGCTGACCATGTGATGGTGACCGTTCCCGCGACTGCGGGAAACATCGGTCCGGGTTTCGATTCGTTGGGTCTGGCCCTGGGGCTGGTCGACGAGATCGAGGTGCGAGCCGTCGCGTCAGCCGACGTCACGTTGTCGATCGAGGGCGAGGGTGCGGAGACGCTTCCCCGCGATGAGTCGCACCTGGTGGTGCGCGCGCTACGTGCCGCGCTCGACCACGTCGGCGCCTCGCAGACCGGCCTAGAAATTCGTGCGAACAACCGGATCCCCCACGGCCGCGGTCTCGGTTCCTCGGCAGCCGCGGTCGTGGCAGGAATCTCCGCAGCCCGTGGCCTGATCGCTGAACCCGAGGCGCTGTCGCCAGAGGTCGCTCTCGAGATCGCCACCGGCTTTGAAGGCCACCCCGACAACGCCGCCCCCGCCATCTGGGGTGGGACGACGGTCGCGTGGATGGACGGCGCGTTGCCTCACGCCGTCACCCTGCAGACGGCAGCAGACCTCGAAACCGCGGTGCTGGTGCCTGGATCCGTCTTGCCCACCAAGCAGGCGCGGTCGGTGCTGCCCGCTCAGGTTCCGCACAAGGACGCGGCATTCAACGTGGGCCGGGCAGCGCTCCTGGTGAGTGCTCTTGCCGGTCACAACGACCAGCTCTTTGCTGCCACCGAGGACCGCCTGCACCAGAACTACCGAGCCGACGTCATGCCCGCCGCTATGGAGATGCTGTCGCATCTTCGCGAACAGGGCCTGGCTACCGTTGTCTCGGGAGCCGGGCCCTCTGTCTTGGTGCTGGGGCGCGATCTCGCAGCGGCCGGACTCGGTGACGGAATGCCCCAGTGGGCACGCGGAATCGGCGGCGAAAACTGGCGCATCGTGCACTCAGTCAAGCCGGTTCCCGGTGCGACGACACGTCGTGTGTGACGACTCCATCACATTCCAGCAAACAGCCCTGGTGCGGCCCTAGAACGCGGCTATCATTGGGCCCAAGCTCGCATCGAGGCGAAGGGACGCGCATGAGCAGGCTTTGCTTGATTGTCCGTGGCGGTTGGCCAGGACATGATCCGGTGGCTTCCACCGAGAAGTTCATACCCGTGCTGGAAAACTTGGGATTCAGTCTTGACATTGAGGACACCCCTGAGGTGTATGCCGACGCCTCCGCGATGGCGCGCTACGACCTCATCGTGCAGTCCGTCACCATGGGATCCGCGACCGTCGATGAAGTTGCCGGCCTGCGCGCAGCCGTTGCTGCCGGAGCAGGTTTGACCGGATGGCACGGCGGCCTCATTGACTCGTATCGCAACTCTGCCGAGTACTTGCACCTCACCGGCGCCCAGTTCGCCGCACACCCGCCCGCAGGCGTGGACCGTGGGCGTACCGACGTTGAGCCGTACCGGAGCTACACCGTCACCCCCACGGCGGAGGGTGCTCAGCACCCCATCACGTCCGGGATGGAAGCCTTTGACATCACGACGGAGCACTACTGGGTCCTGACCGACCCCCACAACCGCGTCCTCCTGACCTCGGTGCTCAGCCCCGATGCCGAGGATGAGTGGGACGAGCCCGTCACCATGCCCGTGGCATGGACGCGCCAGTGGGGCAAGGGCCGCATCTTCGCCACGACCTTGGGGCACACGCTTGACGTGCTCGACCGGCCGGACGTTCACGGTCTCATCGAGCGTGGATTGGACTGGGCTGCTCGGTGACGATTCGTCACGCGACTGCAGATGACCGTGACGCAATTGCGCGGATCTGCCTGCTGACAGGCGCCGCAGGTTCCGACGCCACTGGCGTCTATGGGGACGATGCCGCACTTGCCGATGTCTATGCGCTCCCGTATCTCGATGGTCCGGGCGGCTTCGCCTTGGTGTGGGACGAGGGCGCCGGAGCGGTGGGTTACTGCCTGGGGACGTCGGATACGGACGCGTTCCAGGAATGGTTTAGTGCGACCTGGTGGCCCAGCGTCGCCGACTCCCACCCGCTGCGCACCGAAGCCGACGAGACGTTGCTGCGCGCAGCGACTGATGCCGAGCGCATGACGACGCCGCTGACGGAGGACTATCCCGCTCACCTTCACATTGACCTGCTGCCCCAGGCGCAAGGCCGCGGGGCCGGTCGCCAACTGATCGAGGCCGCGGTAGAGCTCCTGCGTGACCGCGGCAGCGCGGGCGTGCACCTGGGGGTCGACCCCGCGAACGAAGGCGCGCTGGCGTTCTATCCGCGTGTGGGCTTCTCCGCGGTTCCCGATGCCCCGGGTGTGATGTTCGCACGGGCCATCCCAGCATCGGCCGGCTAAAGAGGTCTTCACTGTCAGCGGATACGTCCGCCAATGTCAGCCCTGGGTATTAGTGTGAAACGGTCGGGCGGCCAAAGCGGCCCGCGTGCGCCGTGAGGCGCCCCAGAGGTGTGAGGAGACCCATGACCGCGTTGGCGGATCACGAGCAAAGCACGGCCCGCGAGCCCCGCGAAGGAACGCTGTGGGGGCTTCTCGTCGCATCGATGAAGCCGTACTGGCAGCCGCTGCTCGGCGTCGTGTTGTTTCAGCTGGGCTCGTCCATAGCGAACCTCTACCTGCCGAGCCTGAACGCCGACATCATCGATAACGGCGTCGCCACGGGGGACATCGATCACATCTGGAGTGTGGGCGGCATCATGCTGCTGCTGTCCTTTGTACAGATCGCTTGCGCCATCGCTGCCGTGTACTTCGGTGCGAAGGTTGCCATGGCCGTGGGCCGTGACCTGCGTGGGCAGATCTTCGCGCGAGTAGGAACGTACTCCGAGGCCGAGGTGCAGCGCTTTGGTGCCCCCAGCCTGATCACCCGCTCCACGAACGACGTGCAGCAGGTGCAAATGCTCGTGCTGATGAGTTGCACGCTGCTCGTGACAGCACCATTCATGGCCATTGGTGGCGTCTTCATGGCGCTGCACCAAGACGTGGCGCTCGCGGGAATTCTCGCGATCGCAATCCCCGTCCTGCTCATCGCGGTGATCCTCATCATTTGGCGCATGGTGCCGCACTTCCAGCGCATGCAGAAGCGCATCGACGTCATCAACCGGGTCATGCGCGAACAGCTCACGGGTATTCGGGTGGTGCGTGCCTTTGTGCGCGAGCCGCAGGAGCGCGACCGCTTTGCCGATGCCAACGCCGCGGTAACCGAGTCCGCCTACAAGGCCGGGCGCCTGATGGCCGCCATGTTCCCGATCGTCATGCTCGTGATGAACATCTCGTCGGTAGCCGTGCTGTGGTTTGGCGCCGAGCGCGTGGAGAACGGTCAGATGGAGGTTGGTGCGCTGACCGCATTCCTGACCTACATCATTCAGATTCTCATGGCCGTGATGATGGCGACGTTCCTGTTCGTCCTGGTACCGCGCGCGGCGGTGTCCGCAGACCGCATCAGCGAGGTGCTCGATACGGAGACGTCCGTGCACGAGTCGGAGGAGCCAGCGAGCACGCGCGTCACTGCAGGCACGGTCGAGTTCGACGATGTGAGCTTCGCTTATCCGGGCGCCGAGGAGCCCGTGCTCAAGCACATTTCCTTCACTGCCACGCCAGGCACCACGACCGCGATCATTGGCTCGACAGGCGCGGGCAAGTCCACGCTGGTGGGGCTGGTACCGCGGTTGTATGACGCGACGAGCGGCGCCGTAAAGGTCGATGGCGTCGATGTGCGTGAGACCGCAATGGAGCCGCTGTGGGCGCGCATGGGCTTGGTGCCGCAGCGTCCCTATCTGTTCTCAGGGACCGTGGCCTCGAACCTGCGCTACGGCGCCGAGGACGCGACCGAGGAAGAGCTGTGGGAAGCGCTTCGCGTGGCACAAGGTGACGACTTCGTCGCGGCTATGCCGGACGGCCTCGACAGCCCTATCGCACAAGGCGGAACCACCGTCTCTGGTGGTCAGCGCCAACGCCTGTCGATCGCTCGCGCGCTGGTGCGCAAGCCGCAGGTGCTCCTGTTCGACGACTCCTTCAGCGCGCTCGACACGGCTACCGATGCGCGTCTGCGCGCGGCGCTCGGCGAGGCTGCAACTGATGCGACGGTGATCGTGGTCGCCCAACGTGTCTCAAGCATTGTGGAGGCAGACCAAATCCTCGTGCTCGAGGACGGCGAGATCATCGCTCGCGGAACGCACGACGAGCTCCTGAAGACGTCGGAGACGTACCAAGAGATTGTCAGTACCCAGCTACGGGTGGAGGAGGCGTGATGAGCGAGCAGAAGACGTCCTCGACCGCCACCGCGCCACGGCCTCGCCCCGGCGGCGGTCCGGGCCACGGCCCCGCGGCTGCCATGCCTGCAGAGAAGGCGATGAACTTTGGGCCATCGCTCAAGCGGCTCTTCGGCCAGCTTGCCCCGGACCGGTGGTGGGTCTACCTCGTCATCGCGCTAGGAGCCGCGTCGGTCGCGCTGTCGGTCATCGGCCCCAAGATTCTCGGAAACGCCACGACCGTCATCTTCGAAGGGTTCGTGACCGGAACAGGAATCGACTTCGGGGAGCTCCACCGCACCTTGTGGATGGTCGTCGTCATCTACGTCTTCTCAGGCATCCTTGCGCTCGCGCAAGGCTGGATCCTCAACGCTGTGACGCAGCGCACGGTCTACCGTCTCCGCCAGCGAGTGGAAGAGAAGGTGCACCGCTTGCCGCTCAGCTACTTCGACCGGCACACACGCGGCGAACTGCTCAGCCGCGTCACCAACGACATCGATAACGTCTCGCAGACCCTTCAGCAGACGCTGAGCCAGCTCTTCACCTCCGTGCTCACGGTGATCGGTGTGCTGGTGATGATGGTGTGGATCTCGCCGCTGCTCGCGTTGATCGCGGTGGTGTCGATTCCGCTCACGCTCCTGATCGTCGCGCAGGTCGCCAAGCGGTCCCAGGTGAAGTTCGTGGCGCAGTGGAAGCACACGGGCGAACTCAACGGCCAGATCGAAGAGACCTACACCGGCCACTCACTGGTCAAGGTGTTTGGTCGTCAGGCCAAGACTCAAAGCGAGTTCGACGCCAAGAACGAGGAGCTCTACCAAGCGAGCTTTGGCGCACAATTCATCTCCGGCATCATCATGCCCGCGGCGATGTTCGTGGGAAACCTGGTCTACGTCGCGGTCGCGGTCGTCGGTGGGGTCATGGTCGCCGGGGGGTCGCTCCCCATCGGAGATGTGCAGGCCTTCATCCAGTACTCGCGTCAGTTCCAGCAGCCGCTGAGCCAGTTGGGCTCAATGTTCAACCTGCTGCAGTCGGGAGTCGCAAGCGCGGAACGCGTCTTCGAGTTCGTCGACGCGGACGACCAGAGCGAGGACCACGAGCCAGCGGAGACTCCCGAGCACTTCCAGGGCCGGCTTCAGTTTGAGGACGTGCGCTTCTCCTATGAGGAAGACAAGCCGCTCATCACGGGGTTGTCGCTCACGGCGGAGCCCGGCAAGACTGTCGCGATCGTTGGCCCTACCGGTGCGGGCAAGACCACGTTGGTCAACCTCATCATGCGCTTCTATGAACTCGATGGCGGTCGCATCACCCTCGACGGAACCAACATTGCGCACATGACGCGTGACGATCTGCGCTCGCGCACCGGCATGGTGCTCCAGGACGCGTGGCTGTTCGGCGGGACCATCCGCGACAACATCGCCTACGGCCGTCCCGACGCGACCGAAGAGGAGATCCTCGACGCAGCGCGGGCCGCCTACGTTGACCGCTTTGTGCACTCGCTGCCAGACGGCTACGACACGGTCATTGATGACGACGCCACGAACGTCTCGGTAGGTGAGCGACAGCTGATCACCATTGCGCGCGCCTTCGTCGCCCGTCCCAGTGTCCTCATCCTCGACGAGGCTACGAGTTCTGTCGACACCCGTACAGAGCTGCTTGTCCAGCACGCGATGGAGGACCTTCGCAAGGACCGCACCAGCTTTGTGATTGCGCACCGACTGTCCACGATTCGTGACGCCGACCTGATCCTGGTGATGGAACACGGAGACATCGTCGAGCAGGGCACTCACGAACAACTGGTCGCCGCCAAGGGTGCGTACGCGCACCTGTACGAGGCGCAGTTCGCGGCCCCGATCGACGAGGTCGAGGAACCGCCAGCTTCAACGGGTGCCGTGCCCGCAATGACGGCCGATGCCGCAATGGGCGGTGTGGGCGCAATGCCGATGGAGGGCACTACCGAGAGCGAAGACGAGCCACCGTTCGAAGGGGAGCCGCGCAGCTGACGAGTCCGTAGACAACGGGGTCGGGCGTGGATTGCGCCTTCTTGCTCGACCCGGGGCTCAAGGACGCTTCAATGGATCCTCTTGCGAAGCTTGGGAAGCTTCCGACTCGTAGCCCGTCGTAGACGCGACGAAGGCCCCCGATCCAAGGACAAGAGAGCGGGGGCCTTCGTACGCTGGTTGCCGGGCTACGGCGAACTAGATGAGCCCTCGCGGTTCGCGAAGCGCTGCTGGAGCATCACGGCGACCACGATGATGACGCCCTTGGCCACGAGCTGGACCGACGTCGACAGGTTGTTCTGCGTGAAGACGTTGGTGAGGGTAGCGAACAGCAGCACACCGAGCACGGTGCCGCCGATCGTTCCGCGTCCACCGATCAGCAGGGTTCCACCGACCACGACCGCGGCGATCGCATCCAGCTCGTAGAGCAGGCCGTGCGTCGACGTTCCGGCAGTGGTGCGCGACAGCATCATCGTGGCGGCGATTCCGGCACACGCACCCGCGATCATGTACAGGTACACGGTGTGGCGACGGACGTTCACACCGGCGAGACGAGCAGCCGTGGCGTTTCCACCGATGGCAACCGTGCGGCGACCGAAGGTGGTGCGGTTCAGCAGGAACCAGCCGGCCAGCGCTACGAGGACAAAGATCCACACGACCCACGAAACCCCGAGGAAGTCGCTGCGGAAGAAGTCCAAGAAGCCGTCGTTGGTGACGATCTGCGTCTGGCGCTGGGAGATGAGCTCTGCGAGTCCGCGGGCTGCCACCAGCATCGCCAGGGTGGCCATGAAGGCCACCACCTTGCCGTACGCGATGATGAAGCCGTTGGTCAGCCCCGCCAGGACACCGACGGCGATGGCCACAAACACCATCAACGGCCAGAATCCCTCTGCTGCGGTTTGGATAGCACCGACCGAGGCAACAACCGAGGACAGGCCCAGAACCGAACCGACGGACAGGTCGATGCCGCCGGCCGTGATGACGAAGGTGACACCAATCGACAGCACGCCGATGATCGACGCGAGGCGCGCGATCACCAGGAAGTTGTCGTAGTTCATGAAGTTCTCGCCCGCAGTGGCGGCACCGATGACGATAAGAACCGCAAGGGCGATGATCAGGCCGATGTTGCGGCCGGCTGAAGAGTGCAGCATCCGCTTCATTGTGCTCTGCTGGGCTCCATCGCCCGTGGGTTGCTCAGCGGTCACCGGGGACGCTGGGGTGGTGGTCTGCTCGCTCACGCGGCACTTCCCTTCATGACGAGGTCGAGCACACCGTGCTCGTCGATCTCGGAGGTGGGTCTTTCATCAAGGACACGGCCATCGGCCAAAACAAGAACGCGGTCAGCAAGGCCGAGCACCTCGTCGATCTCCGAGGAGACGACAAGAATTGCGGTGCCGGCTTCAGCCAACTTGCGAATGAGTGCGTAAATCTCGACGCGGGCGCCCACGTCCACACCGCGGGTGGGCTCGTCGAGCAGCAATACGTTGGTGCCGTGGATGAGCCAGCGCGCCAGCATGATCTTCTGCTGATTACCGCCTGACAGCGTGCGGGTGATGCGGTTGGGCTCTGCGGGACGCAGTTCCAGGTCGATCATCTGCTGCGCAGTGGCCTCACGCTCGGCGGCTTCATCGAGGAGGGGGCCCTTGGCGAAACGCGCGAACGTCGACAGGGTGGCGTTGCGATAGATCGGCTCTTCGAGGAGCAGCCCTTGGCTCTTGCGCTCTTCAGGCGCCAGACCCATGTCTGCGTTGACGGCTTGCTTCACGGAGCCGGGGCGCAAGACGGCACCGTTAACGCGCACCTTGCCATGCGTTGACTTGCGGTGACCCGCGATCGTTTCCATGATCTCGGAGCGTCCGGAGCCGACGAGGCCGGCGATGCCGACCACCTCGCCTGCACGGATGTTGAGCGAGACGTCTGAAAACTTGCCCGCCAGCGCGAGGTCTTCGACCTCGAGCACCACGGGAGCGTCGGCTGCGATGCCCGGACGCTCGGGGAACACGTTCTCTACGTCACGGCCGGTCATCAGGGAGATGAGTTCGCGCGTGGGCGTCTCGGACACTGCGAGGTTCGATGCGACCGACTTGCCGTCCTTGAGCACGGTGATGCGGTCGCCGATGCGTTCGATCTCCTCGAGGCGGTGCGAGATGTAGATGACTGCGATGCCCTGCCGAGTGAGTTCCTCAACCACGCGGAAGAGGTTGTCGACCTCTTCGGTATCCAGCACGGCTGACGGCTCATCCATAATCATCAGCTGAATGTCGTGCGACAGCGCGCGGGCCATCGACACAATCTGCTGATTGGCGGGGGAGAGGGTTCCCACCTCGCGGGTGGGTGACAGCTGGGGGTGACCCAGCCTCTCCATCAACGCGCGCGTGGTCTTGTTCGCCTCGCGTCGGTTGAGGATGCCGCCCGTCGCCTTCTCGTGGCCGAGGAAGATGTTCTCCGCGATCGACAGGCCGTCGACAACGTCGAGCTCCTGATACATCGTGGCGATGCCCAACTCGAGCGCTGCAACGGGATTGTCAATAGTGACCTTCTTGCCATTCCAACGAATATCGCCTTCGTCGGGCTGATGTGCCCCTGAGAGGGTCTTAATAAGAGTGGACTTGCCAGCACCGTTCTGCCCTAGAACGCAGTGCACCTCCCCCGGGCGTACGTCGAGAGTGACACCCTGCAGCGCACGGGTGCTTCCAAATGTCTTGATGAGGCCCCGGACCTCTAGAAGTGACTCGGGGTGGTCGTCTTTGATCACGTAGCGAACATAACACGTCCCCCATATGTCGCCGCAAGGCGTATCTGAGTGAATCTGAGAGTCGCGAGGCACGTAGGGGAGCCCGTGAAATAAGGGTTTACCTCCCCGTTTGCGCCCCGTTCCCAGGCCGGACCAGTATCGGCCGTTGCCAAACTGTTATGACGATTAACGAACAAAAGTTGCCCGAGAGTTGCGGAATGGTGTTAGCGTGACGCTTGTCAGTGTGGACATCACGAGACCCTGTGAGAGCGATCTTCGGGGCCCTGAGTGAGCCGCATCGCTGGCAAAGACGACAGTGATCCACATCAGGAGGAAGCCATGAACGCACCCCGCTCCACACGCAGGAGGATGCTCGCAGCTGGTACGGCGGCCATCGCCACCGTAGCCCTGCTCACCGCCTGCAGCTCCGACAGCGACGACAGCTCGGAGGAGAGCACCGACAGCACCACCACCGAGGCCATGGAAGACGACACCGACTCGGGAGACTCCGGCGCCGTCGAGTCCGGCGAGACCGTTGTCATCGGCTTCTCGGGCCCCGCAGCCGACCACGGCTGGTTGGGTGCCATTAACTCGGCCGCTATCGCAGAGGCTGAGTCCTACGACGACGTCGACCTGCGCGTTGCTGAGGGAACCAACGACGCTGCACTGCAGATCAGCCAGGTGGAGACGTTCGTCAACGACGGCGTCGACGTCATCGTGCTGCTGCCTACCGATGGTGCCGCACTGACCGAGGCTGCTCTTGGCGCCATGGAGGCGGGCGTGCCCGTCATCAACGTGGACCGCGAGTTCTCCTCGACCGACGCAGCCCGCGTCACCGTCCTGGGCGACAACTACGGCATGGGCGTGTCCGCCGGTCGTTACATCTGCGAGAACGTCGACGACCCGTCGTCGGCCATCGTTGGTGAGATCGCCGGTATCGACTCGCTCCCGCTCACGCAGGACCGTACCGAGGGCTTCAACCACGCGCTCGAAGAGTGCGGCATCACCGTTGCAGCTCGCGTCGCCGCGGACTTCACCATTGCAGGTGGCCAGGAAGTGACGGCCCAGCTGCTGTCGGCGAACCCCGAGTTCGACGCCATCTGGAACCACGATGACGACCAGGGCATTGGCGTCCTGGCAGCCATCGATGAGGCTGGCCGCGACGAGTTCTTCATGGTTGGCGGCGCTGGTTCGCTGAACGCTATGGAGGACATCCAGGCAGGTGACACCGTCCTCCAGGCGACCGTCATTTACCCCTCGACCCAGGCTGCGGACGGCATCTCGCTCGCCCGCCTGCTCGCACAGGGTGGCGACATGGAGAGCCTCGTTTCGCCCGGAATCCCCACCCGCGTGGTGCTGGACGCTCCGGTCGTGACGGCTGACAACGTCGACCAGTACATCGAGTACGGCTTCGAGTCCTAAGAAGCGGTAAGGCCGGGGCGCGTGCAAGCGCGCCCCGGCCCTTCCGGTAGCGACAGATTCGAATCTCGACGAAAGAGTGCTCAGCATGACGACAACAGCACGCGTGGCGATGATCGGCAACGGCTTCATGGGGGCAACGCACTCCCAGGGCTGGCGCGTAGCGCCGCGCTTTTTTGACCTCCCCCTCCAGCCCGAAATGGCTGTCATGGTGGGACGCAACCCCGACAAGAACGCTCAGCTCGCCGACAAGTGGGGCTGGGCTGAAGCAAGCGAAGACTTTGAAGCCACGATCAATCGCGACGACATCGACATCGTCGACATCGTGACCCCCGGCGATTTGCACTGCGACATGGCCATCGCGGCTCTCGAAGCAGGCAAGCACGTCCTGTGCGAAAAGCCACTAGCCAACACCGTTGACGAGGCCCGCCGCATGGCAGCCGCCGCAGCAACTGCTGCAGACAAGGGTGTCTACGCGATGGTGGGCTTCACCTACCGCCGTGTCCCCGCCGCAACGTTCGCGCGTGACCTCGTCGCCCGCGGAGCTGTCGGCACCATCCGTCAGGTTCGCGCGCAGTACCTTCAGGACTGGCTCTCCGACCCTCAGGCACCGCTCACGTGGCGCCTGGACAAGTCAAAGGCCGGCTCCGGCTCGCTGGGCGACATCGGTGCACACGCCGTTGACCTCGCGCAGTACATCACCGGTCACTCCCTGACCGACGTCTCCGGCGTCATGGAGACGTTCGTTAAAGAACGTCCCACGATGGGCGAGGGGCAGGGCCTTTCCGGCTCCGCTGGTGAGGGCACTGGACCCGTGACCGTTGACGACTTTGCCGCTTTCACTGGCCGCTTCGACTCCGGAGCTTTGGGACTGTTCGAGGCCACGCGCTTCGCGACCGGTCGCAAGAACATGCTCCAGGTCGAGGTTTCCGGCGACAAGGGATCGATCTTGTTCAACCTCGAGGACATGAACGCCGTGCAGTACTACGACGCGACTGCGCCTTCGAACGAGCAGGGTTTCCGCCGCATCTACGTCACCGAGGCGGACCACCCCTACATGGCTGCGTGGTGGCCCCCCGGCCACATGATCGGCTACGAGCACGGCTTCGCTCACCAGGCAAAGGACCTCGTCGAGGCCATTGCGTCAGGTCAGCAGCCGCGCCCGTCGTTCGAGGACGGCTACCAGGTCCAGCGTGTACTCGACGCAGTCGAGCGCTCCGCAGGAGCTGGCAGCGCCTGGACGCCGACGGCCGCCAACTAACAATTCGTCCCCACAAACGCGACTTACGAGAGGAAACGCAATGGCGCGACAGATTTCCCTATTCACCGGCCAGTGGGCCGACCTGCCCTTGGAGGAAGTGGCCTCACTCGCCTCCGGCTGGGGCTATGACGGCCTCGAGCTGGCCTGCTGGGGCGACCACCTCGACGTCACCCGCTGGGACGACGCCGAGTACGTCCAGGGCCGCCTCGACCTGATGGCCAAGCACGGCCTCAGCATCGTGGCGATCTCTAACCACCTCACCGGGCAGGCGGTGTGCGATGACCCCATCGACCGCCGTCACCAGGAGATCCTGGCGCCTGAGGTGTGGGGCGACGGTGACCCCGAAGGCGTGCGCCAGCGCGCTGCCGAGGTCATCAAGGACACCGCACGCATGGCATCCAAGTTGGGTGTCAAGACCGTGGTGGGCTTCACCGGCTCCTCCATCTGGAAGACCCTCGCGATGTTCCCGCCCGTTCCGGACGACATGATCGAGGCTGGCTACCAGGACTTCGCTGACCGCTGGAACCCGATCATGGACGTCTTCGAGGAAGTGGGAGTGCGCTTCGCACTCGAGGTCCACCCCTCGGAGATCGCCTACGACTACTGGACCGCTAAGCGCACGCTTGAGGCCATTGGTCACCGCGAGTCCTTCGGCCTCAACTGGGACCCCAGCCACATGGTGTGGCAGGACCTGGACCCGGTGAGCTTCCTGTGGGACTTCCAGGACCGGATCTACCACGTGCACTGCAAGGACACCAAGAAGCGTCTCAACGGCCGCAACGGTCGCTTGGGCTCGCACCTTGCCTGGGCAGACCCGCGTCGTGGCTGGGACTTCATCTCCACCGGCCACGGCGATGTGCCGTGGGAGGACGCCTTCCGCATGCTGAACGCCATTCAGTACGACGGACCGCTCTCCGTTGAGTGGGAGGACGCCGGAATGGATCGACTCGTCGGTGCACCCGAGGGTCTCGAATTCGTGCGTCGACTCGCATTCGACGCGCCAGATGCGGCATTCGACTCCGCTTTCAGTTCCAAGGACTGAACGCCGCAACCACAGCATCGGCCCGTTCCCCCTCACCCCTGGGGAGCGGGCCGATGCTGTGTCTGGGGTCCGTACGCCCGCATCCAGGCGTGTGGTTGCGCTCTGAGGAGCGGCAGTGAGCGTCTGGGGCGCCGTGCGAGCGTGGCGTTGACGCGGGGCTAGAGCGCGACGTCGCGGATGAGCGCTTCGACGCTGTCGACGGACAGCGCGTGCTGGATGGCCATTGAGCAGGCTCCAGCAACAGCGGCCTTGTCGCCGCCGCGGGTCTTGACGATCTGCAGGCTGCCGGTCGCCAGGGGAGTGGAGCGCGTGTAGATCACTTCGCGCGCTCCCGCAAGGAGGTGATCGCCAGCTGCCGCGATGGGGCCGCCCAGGACAATGACCGCTGGATTGGTCAGGCTGACCGCGGTGGTGAGGACCTGGCCGATGAGGCGGCCGGCCTCGCGCACTTCCCGGACTGCTTGGATGTTGCCGCCCAGGACTGCGGCAATGACGTCCTGCGGTGTGTCCACGTCGACGCCGGCCTCGCGCAGGTGTGCGGCGATCGCTGGGCCGGCAGCAACGGCTTCAAGGCAGCCGACCGAGCCGCAGCGGCATTGCACATCTTCTTTGCCGGGCACAAAGACGTGGCCGATGTCTCCGGCGATGCCCTGTGCGCCGCGGTGGACGCGGCCCCCGGTGAAGAGGCCTGCGCCAATTCCAGTGGAGACCTTCACGAACAACATGTCGTCGACGTCGGGCCAGTGCTCATTGCGCTCACCCATGGCCATGACGTTGACGTCGTTGTCCACAAGTGCGGGGACACCGAATGCTTCAGTCAGGCAGCCGGGCACGTCGAAGCGGTCCCAGCCAGGCATGATCGGCGGGTCGACGGGACGGCCTGTGGCGTGTTCGACGGGACCGGGGAGGCCCACGCCAATCGCGCGCAGGAAGGTGTCGCTCGTGTGCTCCTTGACCATTGCAGTTCCGGCCTCGATGACCCATCCGAGGACGGCCTCGGGGCCGTCGGCCACGGGGAGCGACTCCCAGGTGTCGACCAGGAGTTCGCCGCGCAGGTCGGAAATGCCGATGTGCGCGTGTGTGGCGCCAATGTCGACGCCAAGCACTCCGTGACGGGTGCCGTCAAAAGCAAACTGACGTGAGGGCCTGCCACCTGTCGACGCGGCGTGAGCCACGGACTGGATGAGCCCAGCAGTGAGCAGCGCGTCAACACGCGCGGCAACAGTTGACCGGGCCAGACCGGTCAAAGTGGCCAGTTCCGAGCGGGTTCGCGGCTTGCCGTCGCGCAGGATCTGGAAGATCTCCGACTGGGCGGAGCCCGACAAGGTCTCCTGTCCCCGGGGATCAATCATGCGTTGATGCTACCGGAAAAGGCGCTTAAGGGCCCACATCTCGAACGACTTTTGCTCGGTCGTCGGCAAAAGTGATTCCGTGACGGGACTAGTCGAATGAGGGTGGCTCGTGATTTCGATCCTGAGTCTTACCGCGGTGACGTGGGCGGCGCAGGGAGCGCTCGCGCTCGCGCCGCTCAGTCTCGCGCTTCTTTTTGAGCTGATGCGCCGCGCGGCGGGGCTGCGGAATGGTGACGTGGAACAGAGGCCCCATCAGGCGCACCCCGAGCGTCACCGCGATCGCGGCCACCACGACCCACCACTCGGGAAGGTATGCGTCGGTCACCGTGTAGGTAAATGCGCCCGCAAGACCCGCGACGGCGTTGGGTGGACCGACGTACATGATGGAAGACGGGCGGCCTAGGAGCACGTCCGCAGTGATCACGCCGCCGCCAAGGTGAAGACCCCGACAAGGTCGGTGTGCTCGTCTTCACCGGCAGGGATCGTGCCGACAAGGGCGCCGACGAAAACCGCGACCAGGTTGATCGCGAGCGGTACCGCTAGTCCCTCGGGCATGCGCCCCAGCCTCAAGAAAAACGGTAGGTGAGGGCCGATGTTGGGGTGACCCGGGCATCGGCCCTCACCGTGGTCAACCGAGCAACTTCGCCTTGGCTGCCGAGAACTCTGCATCCGAGAGAATGCCGGCTGCCTTCATGTCGGCGAGCTTGCCGAGCTGTGCCATGAGGTCGTCGCCACCACCGGCGGCGGGGGGTGCTGCCGGTGCGGGAGCGGCGGCCTGCTGGGCCTGGATCTGCGCGAGTTGCTGCTCATGCGCCTGAATCTGAGCCTGGCGCTGCTGCTCTTCGTACTGCGCCTGCTGCTGTGACTGTGCGCGGCCGGACTGGCGACGCGCCACGTTGCCCGAGACGGCGGTGGCCGTGCCCGAGATGACGGCGGTGCGTGCCATCGTGCCGATCAGTCCTGGACGTCCTACGCGACGTGGCATGTCAGTTCTCCTCGCTCTCGAGTGCCGCGATCTCCTCGAGCACTTCCTGCACCACCGGTCCGGGAACGCGGATGGTGTCGATCAGTTCGCCGCCCGCGGCACCGATGGCGTCGCGCAAAGGCTTCATCCACGTGTGCTCGAAGACCAGCATTGCCGCTGCACCGCCGACGGGGAGCTCTGCGGCGAGTTCTTCCACGTCCTCTTCGGACACGAGGCCCTCGACGCGGTCGAGGACGTCCGCCAAGCGGGAAGCCTCGTTGTCCTCGCCAACCTGGTCCAGTTCCACGTACTCGACGCCGTCTTCG
The DNA here is from genome assembly GCF_000975035.1 of Demequina flava. GTDB lineage: Bacteria > Actinomycetota > Actinomycetes > Actinomycetales > Demequinaceae > Demequina > Demequina flava. The sequence goes on from NZ_BBRA01000001.1 coordinate 1,745,701, forward strand.
CTGTCGCGGCGTACGAAGACTCCGTCAATGATGGAGATCGTGCCGGCCTCGACCAGCGTGTTCAACTGCGAGACGATCTCGCCATTGAACTTGCCGTTCTCAAAGCCGATCACCGCGATCTCGATGGGTCCCAATGTCATGGGCCACACGTCCTCTCGTCGTTGCGCGCGAGGCCAGCGGTGGCCCCGTCACTTCGAAGGCTATTGCTCGCCTGTGACAGCGGCAAACGCACACTCGGACGGCGTCGACATTTCAGCCCGAACGTGAATGCGAGGTTTCCGCAGGATCGGGGACGATGCCGGCGCCAGGCTGGCCGAATCACCAGGTCGTTGGCCTGTGCCGAAGAGCTCACGGGGCCGCGCTTTTCAGCAATTCCCGCCGTCAGGCAGGGCGTGAGCCCGCAGGAGGAAACGTGACTGACACTGCATCGGCGGTGAAAGAGAAGTTCACGGCCAAGCAATGGTTGATGCTGCTCGGCTGTGGCGTTGGGTTCGCGATCACTGGCTCAGACCCGGCGATCTTCTCCGCGAGTATCTCGGATATCCGTAGCGACCTCGAGTTCAGCGGATCTCGGACTTCCTTCATTGCATCCCTCATGACTCTCATGCTCGCCGCCACAATCCTGGGCGCAGGCGTGCTCGGCGACATCATGGGCAAGAAGCGGATGTTCATCATCGGTGCGCTGGTCACAGCAGTCGGTAAGGTCGGCGTGGCGCTTGCGCCGGACTTCGCGATGCTGGTGATTGCCCGGACGGTCGTGGGTGTGGGGGTTCGCCTTCCTGCTCGGCCTGTCACTCACAATCGTCAACTTATCGTTTCCACCCGAGCAGCGCCCCCGCGGCATCGGCATGTACTTGGCAGTGTCCTTCGCCTCGTGTGCGCCTATGCCCGCGATCGCTGGATTGGCGTCGACCTGGGCAGGATGGCGCATCGGCTTCCTGGTCTTCGCAGGTTTTGCCCTGTTGACCGCGTTCATGGCGTGGCGCTTCTTCGACACCATCCCCAAGGCGGCCGGGCGTCGTCTCGATGTACCCGGCATTCTCATCGCGGCCATCACGCTCGTCGGGCTTGTCTTCGGCTTCTCGAAGCTTCAGGACGGCATCAACGCTGGTTCGCTGATTCCGCTTGGCCTTGGAGTTGTGGGCGCGATCGTCTTCATTGCTGTGGAACGTCGCGTCGAGCAGCCCGCTCTGGACCTTTGCCTGTTCACGCGTAAGCCTTTCAACGCCGGTGTGGTCGGCGGCGCTGTCTTCAACTTCTTCAATGGCGGCTTCACGCTGTTGGTGTCGTACTACCTGGTGGTGGTTGAGGGACGCTCCGCAGCGATTGTCGGGCTGTTGTTCATCCCGGCGGCGGTCCTGCAGGCATTCGCCGCCAACTGGGCTGGTCGGTCGACCGTGATTCGCGGCAGCCGCAAGACGATGATGATCGGCCTCAGCGTGCTGACGCTCACCGCGCTGATCTTTGCGGCCCTGCAGGTGGATTCGCCGCTGTGCATGGTCGTGGTTGCCTTCATCACACTGTCCGTGGGTAACGCGTTGTCGCAAACGCCTGAGGCAAACCTCATGATGGGTTTTGCTCCCCGGGAACTCGGTGGGTCGATCGCGGGCGTGAAGTCCGGCCTGGGCCAGACGTTCTACTCGCTTGGTCCCGTGGTGTTCACCCTGGTGGGCACGCTGTTCCTGCGTGGGCTCGCCAGCGATGACCTCGAGGCCTCGGGATACACCGCAGACGAGGTGAAGGATGCCCTCGAAGCGTCACAAAACACCTCGTCGTCGCCGTCCGCACGTGGCTCGTTGGTTCTCGACCCCGACCAGGCCGCTGTGGTGACCGAAGCAATCAGGGAACCGTTCGCGCAAGCGCTCCAACTCACCAGCTTGGTGATGGTGCTGGTGCCAGTCGTGGCGCTGATTCTTGTGCACTGGCTCCTGCCCAAGCGCCTCCCCGGCGTCGACGAGCCGCTGGACGCCGAGGACCCCAAGGCATCCCAGGGTGACGACGTGCACGCAGACACTGCTTTGGCCGACGGCCCTGACACTGCTTCCGCGCCTGAGGATTCACGCGGTTTATAGGGCTAGGACCCCCCGTGCGCCGGGGGCACAGCGCGTGTTGGCCGGGGGCACAGCGCGTGTTGAGGGCCGTTCGATTGCGGTGGTAGGGTGGTCTTGCTTCCCCCGGTCGGCATCAGGGCCCCGGCGGATAGCAATCCCTAGGCTCTCAGGCGTCCGCGGACGATGGCGTACGCGCATACCCCGGCGCCTTTGACGGGATTCTCGCACTCGATCAAGAGCCACCCTGGCTCGTGCGAGGGAAGGATCAGCGTGACCGACACCACCGCGGCCGCAGCAGACAACAGCGCGGCTCTCAGCGCCATGAAACTGCCGCAACTCCAGGCTCTCGCGTCCGAATTGGGCGTCTCGGGCGTGAAGAAGATGCGCAAGGGCGACCTTATTCAGGCTATTCAGAATGGCGGTGTTGCGCCTGCAAAGGCTGCACCCGCCTCCAACAACAAGGGCGACGCACCTGCAAAGGAAGCGCCCGCAAAGGACAAGCAGCCTGCCGACGCAGGTTCGAGCGACGCCCCGGCGGCACAGGCTGACAAGCCTGCTCGCCAGAACACGCGCGCTTCGAAGTCCGACGCACCTGCCAACGATGCCCCGGCCGGGGATGCTGCTCAGCAGGGCGGCGCTCGCAAGGGCGGAAACTCTCAGCAAGGCGGCAACGCACAGCAGGGCGGGAAGAACGGCGACAACGGCGCCGGAGGCGACCGCTCTGACCGTGCCCGTCGTGCGGCTGAAGCAGTTCAGCTCGCCAGCGGCGGCAAGGACGGCGACAGCGCGGGCGACAAGTCCGACGGCGGCAAGAGCGACCAGCAGCGCGGCGACCGCAAGAACGCGGACCAGCAGCGTGGCGATAAGGGCGGCGACCAGCAGCGCTCTCAGAACAACGACCGCGGCGAGGGCAACAACAACGACCGCAACCGCAACAACAACGACCGCAATAACAACGATGACGATGACCGTGGTGGTCGTCGCCGCCGTGGCCGTGGCCGTGGGCGCGGACGCAACCGCGACGAGCGCGGAGACAACAGCAACAACAACGCCGGCGGCGGACGCCAGGACGAGGACGAGGTTCGCGAGGACGAGGAGCTCTCTCCCGTCGGCGGCATCGTCGATGTCCTCGACAACTACGCCTTCATCCGCACCACCGGCTACCTCGCCGGCAAGACTGATGTCTACGTGTCGATGAACCAGGTCCGCAAGTACGGTCTGCGCAAGGGTGACGCTGTCACCGGTGCCGTCCGTCCTCCGCGTCCGGGTGAGCGTGGCCAGCGTCAGAAGTTCAACGCGCTTGCCCGCATCGACACCGTCAACGGTGTCACTCCTGAAGAGGCGCGCAGCCGCAAGGAGTTCTCCGACCTCACGCCTCTGTACCCGCAGGAGCGCCTCCACCTGGAGACTGAGCCCCGTCACATCACCAACCGGGTCATCGACATTGTCGCCCCGATCGGTAAGGGGCAGCGCGGCCTGATTGTCTCGCCTCCCAAGGCCGGTAAGACTCTCGTGATGCAGTCGATCGCCAACGCGATCAGCGCGAACAACCCTGAGGTTCACCTCATGGTCGTGCTCGTGGACGAGCGTCCCGAGGAAGTGACGGACTTCCAGCGTTCGGTCAAGGGTGAGGTCATCGCCTCGACTTTCGACCGTCCCGCAGGCGACCACACGCAGGTAGCCGAGCTCGCCATTGAGCGCGCCAAGCGTCTCGTGGAACTGGGTCAGGACGTTGTGGTGCTGCTCGACGGCATCACCCGCCTGGGCCGTGCTTATAACCTTGCTGCCCCAGCATCGGGCCGTATCCTCTCCGGTGGTGTGGACTCCGCAGCGCTGTACCCGCCCAAGAAGTTCTTTGGTGCCGCACGCAACATCGAGCACGGTGGCTCGCTCACCATTCTCGCGACCGCGCTTGTGGACACCGGCTCCAAGATGGACGAGGTCATCTTCGAGGAGTTCAAGGGCACCGGCAACATGGAGCTGCGCCTGTCGCGTCAGCTCGCAGACCGCCGCATCTTCCCTGCAGTCGACGTCAACTCGTCCGGTACGCGCCGCGAGGAAATCCTCGTCACCAACGAAGAACTCAAGGTCATGTGGAAGCTTCGCCGCGTGCTGTCCGCGCTTGAGCCCGTCGCTGCGACCGAGCTGCTCCTGGGCAAGCTCAAGGAGAACAAGACCAACGCCGAGTTCCTCATGCAGGTGATGAAGACCACGCCTGGTAAGGACGACGACAACGAGCTGACCAGCAAGTAGTCGCTCGCTTCACGGCACGCAGGAGCCCCGGGACCATCGCAAGGTGGGACCGGGGCTTTCCTGCGTTCCGGGCTCGCACTGCCGTCCGCGCCCGTCCGCGCCCGCCCGCGCCCCTGGTGCGCACCCCCCGGGTGCCCTCGCCCCACCCGTGCTTCCGCCTCCTCGCCCGCGCGCCGCGCCCCCGATGCGCGCTGGCAGGGCCTGAGTGCCCAAATACGGCCGTTTTGGGCATTCAGGACCTGCCAGGAGGCGAGAACCGGCCCGCAACAGTCTTGAGCACCCGTTCGCGGCACCACTCCGGTCGGTTCACGACGTCGCGCCACCCGAAGCCCAACACGGCGTACCCGGCGGCGGTCAGATTGGTGCGGCGCTCGCGATCTGCATCACGCGCGGCTCGTGTCGAGTGATAGCGATCGCCATCCAACTCGACTGCGACCATGGCCCTGCGATGCAGCATGTCGGGTCTCAACCGGCGCGTGGGCAACGTGACGGATGCCTGCCATTCAAACTCGCGGAAGCGTGCATCGGCGAAGGTCTCGTGCTTCGCGCGCACCTCAAGGGGAGACGTAGCGCCCTCCCCAAACCAAGCCAGAATGCGGCCGAGGTCTCGCCTCCCGCTCACCCGCGGCGTCCGCTCGAGCTCGCCGTGCAGTTGCTTCCAGGTACACACGCGGGTCCAGAGCGCCTCCCAGAGAATGGGGCGACGAGCCGCAGGCGCCGCATACCTCCACGCATCGAGGAGCGCACGCGCGGGCGCCACACATCGCACGCCGCACGGTGCGGTCGCGAGTGTGACTCGGCCTGTCTGACGCACGCGAACCCAATTCGGTGCAGTGAGCCGGTGACCGTCGGGGACGACGAGGTCGTACGTTGTGGGCGGGGGCAGACTCGGCGCGTGGAGATGCAGCGCCGCAACACCCGTGACGTAGCCGCGCGGTTGCCACAGGGTTAGCGCTTCGCCCAAGACGACAGGATCGGTCGCGTGCGTGGTCCCGCAGTACACGCCGGTGAGCAGTCGTGTCACGGTCTCGGCTCTGATCCCCGCATCGAGTTGCCGCCGCGACCAGTGACGAAGGAGCTCCTCCCGCGTAAAGGAGTGGGCGTTGGCCGCGACGAAGTCCGGGAGCGAGCCAGAGACCGGTGTGAGGTCGGTGAGTATTCGCACCTCGCCAGCCAACCGCAGCCGGACCCGCGATACTGGGTCCCGTGCCAATCTGTGGATGAGGCGCGTGCTCTGAGCAGGTGTTGAGTGCCCAAAAGGGCTTGTTTTGGGCACTAGCGACCTGCCAGCGCGCAGGGGAGAGGTTGCGTAGGCCGTAGGCGCGCAGGGGAGGGGCGGCGGAGGGCCGATGCTGCGGGCACCCCGGAGCGGCGAACCGGCAGGTAGTCACGGCGACAGTTGGTAGGCCCTTGACGACCGTGGCACAATAGAACGCTGGCCGTCCGGTTCACCGACCACGAAATCCGTGCAAGGACCCGGAGGCACCTCTAAAGGGAGATCATGAAGAAGGACATCCACCCCGAGTACGTGGCCACCACTGTCACGTGCACCTGCGGTAACACGTTCGAGACCAACTCGACGGTCAAGAGCGGCGCTGTTCACGTCGAGGTCTGCTCGGCTTGCCACCCGTTCTACACGGGCAAGCAGAAGATCATGGACACCGGTGGTCGCGTCGCGCGCTTCGAAAAGCGCTACGGCAACAAGAAGTAACGCCGGAAATACACGTACGACGACGTGGCCGAAGCCTTCGCAGCTGTCCAGCCTCTGCTGGACGAGTATTCCGACATCGAGCGCCAGCTCGCCGACCCCGCAGTCCACGCTGACACGGGACGTTCGCGCACGCTGGGCCGTCGGTTCGCGGAGCTCGGTCGCGTCGTCGCCGCACATCGTGCCTGGGCCGCGGCCCACGACGATCTCGAAGCGGCTCAGGAGATGGCTGAGGCCGATCCCGACTTCGCCGACGAGATCCCCGCGCTCCAGAAGGTGGCCGACGAGGCCACAGAGGAACTTCGACAGATCCTCATTCCCCGCGACCCTGACGACGCCCGCGACGTGATCATGGAGATCAAGTCCGGCGAGGGCGGCGAGGAATCCGCGCTATTCGCTGGCGACTTGCTCAAGATGTACCTCAAGTACGCGGAATCCAAGGGCTGGAAGGCAGAGATTCTCGAAGCCACCGAGACGGACATGGGCGGCTTTAAGGACATCTCCGTCGCCATGAAGTACAAGGGCAACCCTGAGCCGGAAGACGGCGTTTGGGCGCACCTGAAGTACGAGGGCGGCGTGCACCGCGTCCAGCGCGTGCCTGCCACTGAGTCGCAGGGCCGCATCCACACGTCAGCCGCGGGCGTGCTCGTGTACCCCGAGGCGGAGACCGTCGAGGACGTCGAGCTGGACATGAACGAGGTCCGCGTCGACGTTTACCGTTCATCGGGGCCTGGCGGACAATCGGTCAACACGACGGACTCGGCCGTGCGCCTGACGCACATCCCCACGGGCATCGTGGTGAGTTGCCAGAACGAGAAGAGCCAGCTCCAGAACAAGGAGTCGGCGATGCGCATTCTGCGTGCCCGCCTGCTCGCGGCGCAGAAGGAAGCCGCGGAGGCAGAGGCCCAGGACATGCGCAAGTCTCAGGTGCGCACCGTGGACCGTTCCGAGCGCATCCGTACCTACAACTACCCCGAGAACCGGATCGCGGATCACCGCACCGGTTACAAGGCCTACAACCTGGACCACGTCCTGGCGGGAGATCTTCAGCCCGTCGTGCAGTCGGCGATTGACGCTGACGAGGCTGCGCGACTGGCCGCGCACGAGGACTAGAGGTGCCTACCGTTGGCGCGCGCCTGCGCGAAATCTCGCAACGCCTTGGGGCTGCCGGAGTTCCGTCTCCCCAGGCCGATGCCGTGGCACTGATGGCGCATACGTTCGGCTGGGAGCCGGGAGACGTGCGTACCGCGGCCGCCCGCGACGATGTGTGGCCAGAGGATGACCCCCTGGACTTGGACCGCCTTGAGGCGCGTGTCACCAGGCGTGAAGCGCGCGAGCCGCTCCAACACATTCTCGGCACCGCATACTTCCGCGACCTGACCTTGCAGGTGGGCTCGGGCGTTTTCGTGCCTCGACCGGAAACTGAAACCGTCGCCCAGCACGCGATTGATGCGGCGCGGGCAGCCAAGCCTGGCCGCGACGGCTTCGTGCGCGTCATCGATCTTTGCGCGGGTTCTGGCGCGATTGGGCTGTCGGTTGCGGCAGAGGTTACCCACGCCAAGGTGACCCTCGTCGAGGCATCCGAGGCCGCGACGGTGTATCTACGCCTCAACGCCCGTATGCAGCCGGCAGAGGTGCGCGAGCGTGTGAGCATCCAGATGGCCGACGCCCGCCGCTGCCTGCACCTCTTCGAACGCTGCGCAGACGTGGTCGTCACCAACCCTCCGTACATCCCGCCGGACGCCGTGCCGCGCGACCCTGAGGTCCGCGACTATGACCCGCCTGAGGCGCTCTTTGGCCTGGGAGAGGACGGCTTGGACGTCCCACGTGCGATCGTCGACGAGGCGGCCCGCCTGTTGGCCGTGGGCGGTGTGCTGATCATGGAGCACGCCGATGTTCAGGGCGAGGCTCTCCGCGACTACGCCGACCGTTCAGAGTTCTGGACCGGACCGCGCACCGAGCAAGACCTGACCGGTCGCGACCGTTGCCTCATCGTCACACGCGACGGGGTCTGACAGACTAGCCCTGTGATTCTTGCCTGCTCTGACCCCGCTACATGGGGTCCCAGTCTCGACGCCGCTGTCGACGCCGTCAGCCGTGGCGCAGTCATTGTTTTGCCCACAGACACCGTTTACGGCGTTGGCGCCGATGCTTTTAGGGCCGATGCTGTGGCGGCAGTTCTCGCGGCGAAGGGCCGCGGGCGGCAGATGCCGCCGCCAGTGTTGATTCCTGACATCCGTACGGTTGCCGGCCTTGGCATGGATGTACCCGCGACGGCCACTGCGCTCATGGAAGAGCTGTGGCCGGGGGCACTGACCGTCATCGTGCACGCTCAGCCTTCCCTCGCGTGGGACCTCGGTGACACGCATGGCACGGTGGCGTTGCGCATGCCCGACCACCCCGCTGCGCTGGCTCTGCTGAAGCGCACGGGTCCGCTCGCTGTCACGAGCGCCAACAAGACCGGACAGCCTGCGGCGACCACAGCATCGGCGGCCCAAGAGCAGTTGGGCGAGTCCGTGGCGGTGTACCTCGATGGGGGAGATAGCCCCTTGGGAACCGCTTCGACCATCGTGGACGCGACCGACCCCGCTGGTTTGCGCGTGGTGCGCGATGGGGGAGTGAGTCGTGATCGCTTGGTTGAGATCGTAGGCGCTGAGGCCTTCGCTCCCGAGGCTCAGGAGACCGACGGGTGAAGGTCTACCTCACCCTGCTGGTGATCGCGGCGCTGGTGACATACGCCGCGACCCCGGCGATGAGGCACTTCGCATTCCGGGTTGGAGCTGTGACGGCCGTGCGCGAGCGGGACGTTCACCGCAAGCCCACGGCGAGGCTGGGCGGTATTGCCATCTTCTTGGGACTCGCGGCCGGGATCGCGATCGCAGCAAACATTCCGTTCCTATCACCGGTGTTCGAGTCCAGTCCTGCGGCCTGGGGAGTGCTCGCTGGCGCGGCAATGGTGTGCGCGCTCGGCATGGCCGATGACATCTGGGACCTGGACTGGATGGCCAAGCTAGCAGGGCAGATACTTGCGGCCTTGGTCATGGCGTGGTCTGGCGTGCAGCTGGTCACCGTCCCGATTGCGGGGCTGACGATCGGAAGTTCTTATCTGTCCCTGGCCGCGACCGTCATTGTGGTGGTCGTCGCGATGAACGCGGTGAACTTTGTCGATGGTCTTGATGGTCTTGCCGCAGGGCTGATTGCAATCGGCGGCGCCGCGTTCCTGACATACACGTATGTGCTGGCGCGCGAGGCATCGCCTGGGGATTACTCGTCACTGGCGTCGGTGATTCTCGCGGTCCTGGTCGGTGCGTGCTTGGGATTTCTGCCGCACAACATGCATCCGGCCCGCATCTTCATGGGCGACTCGGGATCGATGGTGCTCGGCCTTACCATTGCTGGTGCCGCGATCATCGTGACGGGGCAGATCGACCCTTCCGTTGTCTCGCAGCGCGTCTCAGTCCCCGCTTTCATCCCCATTGTGTTGCCGCTCATGGTGGTGGCGATCCCTCTGCTCGACATGACCCTGGCCGTCGTGCGCCGCACTCTCAAGGGCAAGAGCCCCTTTATGCCCGATGCCCACCATCTGCACCACGTGTTGCTGAGAGCAGGGCATTCACATCGCTGGGCAGTCTTCGTTCTGTATCTGTGGACCGCACTGTTGTCGTTCGGCACGGTGTCTCTGGTCTTTCTCCCGCTGGCATGGTCGTTGTTCCTCATGGGCGGCGGGCTCATCTTTGTGCTGTTCTTCACCTTCTCTCCTGCCGTGAGGCGGCGCTTCTCGGGGTACTATCGTGCGGCCGGTCGCAGTGCAAAACCACTTCAACGTCTCACCCCTGAGGGGCATGCGCGAGACGACGCCGGGGTGGAGGACGAACCGGTCGACGTCACGACCCCAACGCCCAGGAGCAGTGAATGACCGAGGAATCCCGCACCTACCGCCGCGCTCTGCGGTTCACGGTGATCGGCATCATCGCCCTCGCGATTATCGCTGTTCCCGTCGGTCTCATCGTTGGTGGCGGCTCGGGCCTTGTCGCTGCGGAGGTCGGCGTCGCAATTGCCGCGCTTGCCGGTCTCACGACGCAGGGCGCCATGGTTCTCGCTCACGATAAGCCCGCGCACATGCTCGGTGCCTACGTGGGCGGATCCTTCTTGGCAAAAATGCTCATCATCATCGTCGCCTTGCTTGTTTTGCAGGGCATCGAGGGCTTCCACAAGGGCCTGTTCGCAGGCTTCATGCTTGTAGGAGTCCTTGGAACCCTTGCAATCGACTTCTGGGTGATCCGCAAAGCGCGCATCCCTTACGTCGAAGGCGGTTCGAACTAGTCCCTCAGATGCGTTAGGATTCCTACGCATCACGGTCCCCGGCGTGCACGGCACATTCCGCCCGCGCGTGCTACAACACCAGGAGAATCTCTGTGGCGAATCTAGCCCTGGGCGCGGCAACGACGGCCGCGGCCGAGCTTGCAGCCGATGACAGCTCGTCGACCGGCTTCTTCGGATGGCTCTTTAGCTCTGACGGCTTCCACGCACCGACCGTGGGCGAGTTCTACCCTCCGGCTTTGCTGTTCGAAGGCACCATCTTCGAGTTCAACCGCATCGAACTGGCGCGCGTCATTGCCGCTGCCGTTCTGATCCTGCTGGTGTGGCTCGTCGTCCGTAAGGCCAAGCTCATTCCAGGGCGTGGCCAGGGCGTGTTCGAGATGCTCCTCGACTTTGTTCGCGTGCAGATCGTCGAACAGATCATGACTCAGGAGAACGCCAAGCGATTCCTGCCGTTCCTCACGACGCTCTTCTTAGCGATCTTCGCCTTCAACATCACAGGCGTCATACCGTTTATCAATATGGCTGGTACATCCCTGATCGGCCTGCCGATCGTGATGGCCATCTGGGTGTACTTCCTGTACCTCGGCGTGGGTGTGAAGACGCACGGACTCGGCGGCTACCTCAAGACCAGCCTGTTCCCCGCGGGAGTTCCCAAGGGCATCTACATCCTGCTCACTCCCATTGAGTTCTTGCAGGTCTTCATCTTGCGCCCGGCCACGTTGGCACTGCGACTCGCAGCCAACATGATGGCGGGTCACCTCTTGCTGGTGCTGTGCTTCGCAGCAACCCAGTACTTCTTCTTCGAAGCTGCCGGTGCCATGAAGGCAATGAGCACCGTCACCTTCGCGGCAGGTTTCGCCTTCACGCTCTTCGAGATCTTCGTCGCAGCGCTGCAGGCATATGTGTTCGTCATGCTGTCGTCCGTGTACATCAACATGGCGATTGAGGAAGAGCACTAAACACTCAACCCCCACCCAAAGGGTGCGTCGCCAGACAGGTGGCGCACATAAGGAAGGAAACACAGTGGACGTCACCACTCTCGCGGAGGTCTCGGGCAACGTCGCGACCATCGGTTACGGCCTCGCGGCCACCGGTCCCGGCATCGGTCTGGGAATCCTGATCGGTAAGACCATTGAGGGCATGTCCCGCCAGCCTGAGGTCGCCGGCCAGCTGCGCGCCACCATGTTCATTGGTGTTGCGTTCGTCGAGGTTCTTGCGCTGCTCGGTCTGGTCACCGGCTTCCTCTTCACCTAAGCCATGACCTCACTCAGCCAAGTGGTCATCGCAGCAGAGGAGACTACACAGAACCCTCTGGTGCCGGCCCCGTACGACATCCTGTGGTCGACGATCATCTTCGTGATCATCGTCGTCGTGTTCATGAAGTACCTCCTGCCCAAAATGCAGGTCGTTCTCGACGAGCGCGCCGACAAGATCGAAGGTGGTCTGAAGAAGGCCGAGGAGGCACAGGCCGAGGCAGCGGCGGCGCTCGAGGAGTACACCGCACAGCTGACTGAGGCCCGCGCTGAGGCAGCACGCATCCGTGAGGACGCGCGCTCCGAAGCAAGCCAAATCGTGACCGACAGCCACTCGCGGGCCGCCGACGACGCCAAGCGCATCGTCGAGACGGCTCACAAGCAGGTCGAGGCCGAGCGTCAGCAAGCAGTTGTATCGCTGCGAACCGAGGTCGGCAGCCTTGCCGCCGAGCTCGCATCGCGCATCGTGGGTGAGTCCCTCACCGACGACGCTCGTCAGCAGCGCATCATCGACGGCTTCCTCGATGACCTCGACGCCCAGGTCAGCCAGCAGAAGGCGGAGGGATAGCGCCAATGCGCGGAACCAGTAAGGCCTCGCACGACGCAGTGTTGCGGGGATTCGACCCCGTAGCCACCGCGGCCGGCGAGGACGGGATCACGATCGCACAGCACCTCTTCATGGTGGTGGATGCGCTCGACACGTCGGGCTCGCTGCGTCGGGCCATGACCGACCCCGCCCGTCCGGGCACGGACAAGGCTTCACTGGTCGCGCAGCTGTTCGGCTCGCTCGATCAGCGTGCAGTGGACACCGTTAAGGAGTTCGCGGAGGCACGTTGGTCGGAGGAGCAGGACCTCGCTGAGTCCATTGAGGACGCTGGCGAGATGGCGCTGTTTGCCTACTCGGATAATGCAGGCACGCTGCAGCGCGTCGAAGACGAGCTGTTCCGTGTTGAGCGCATTCTTGAGGGAAACCGCGACCTATTGACGGCGATGAGCAATCGCTCGGCAACCAAGGACCAGCGCCTTGGCCTGCTCGAGGACACCCTCGGTGGCAAGTTGCACCCCACGACAGCAGCTCTTCTTGAGCGAGTCGTTGGAGTGCCGCGTGCACGTCGCCTGGTGCCAGCGATCAAATTGCTCCTAGAGCAGGCGGCTCAGCGCCGCGGGCGCACAGTCGCATCCGTGACGGCAGCTACCGAACTCTCGGCAGCGCAGCGTGAGCGGCTCGCCTCCATCCTGGCCAAGGCCTACGGCCGCGAGATCCAGATCAACGTCGCTGTGGACCCCGAGGTCCTGGGCGGCATCCGAGTTCAGGTCGGCTCTGAAGTGGTGGACGGCACCATCTTCAACAAGCTCGACGACGCACGACGACGACTCGTCGGCTAGCACAGACGACCGCCGCATACGCGGCAGTGACAGGAGAGAAACATGGCTGAGTTGACGATCAGTCCCGACGAGATTCGGGCTGCCCTCGACAACTATGTGAAGTCGTACGAGCCTTCCGGCGTCGTGCGTGAAGAGGTGGGTCGTGTGACCCTGGCCGCCGACGGCATTGCAAATGTCGAAGGTTTGCCCGGCTGCATGGCGAACGAGCTGCTGCGTTTTGAAGACGGCACGCTCGGCCTCGCACTGAACCTTGACGTCCGCGAAATCGGTGTCGTGGTGCTTGGTGAATTCACCGGTATCGAAGAGGGCCAGAAGGTGCACCGCACCGGCGAGGTCTTGTCCGTGCCCGTGGGTGACGGCTACCTCGGCCGCGTTGTTGACCCGCTGGGTAACGCAATTGACGGCCTGGGCGAGATCGAGACCGACGGCCGCCGTGCGCTGGAGCTCCAGGCTCCTGGCGTGATGGCGCGTAAGTCTGTTCACGAACCGCTGCAGACTGGTCTGAAGTCGATTGACGCGATGATCCCGATCGGCCGTGGCCAGCGACAGCTGATCATTGGTGACCGCCAGACGGGTAAGACCGCTATCGCGATCGACACGATTCTTAACCAGAAGGAAAACTGGGAGTCGGGCGACCCCGAGAAGCAGGTCCGTTGCATCTACGTTGCAGTCGGCCAGAAGGGTTCGACCATCGCCTCCGTGCGTGGCGCCCTCGAAGAGGGTGGAGCACTCGAGTACACGACGATCGTCGCGGCTCCTGCATCCGACCCTGCCGGCTTCAAGTACCTCGCTCCCTACACGGGTTCCGCGATCGGTCAGCACTGGATGTACCAGGGCAAGCATGTCCTGATCATCTTCGATGACCTGTCCAAGCAGGCTGAGGCCTACCGTGCTGTGTCGCTGCTGCTGCGCCGTCCGCCGGGCCGTGAGGCTTACCCCGGCGACGTCTTCTACTTGCACTCGCGTCTGCTCGAGCGTTGCGCGAAGCTGTCGGACGAGATGGGCGCTGGATCGATGACCGGTCTGCCGGTTATTGAGACCAAGGCCAACGACGTCTCCGCCTTCATTCCGACCAACGTGATTTCGATCACCGACGGTCAGATCTTCCTCCAGTCGGACCTGTTCAACGCGAACCAGCGCCCCGCTATCGACGTCGGTATTTCAGTGTCGCGTGTGGGTGGTGCGGCTCAGGTCAAGGCCATGAAGAAGGTCTCCGGAACCTTGAAGATCGACCTGGCGCAGTACCGCTCTCTCGAAGCCTTCGCGATGTTCGCGTCCGACCTTGACGCAGCTTCGCGCCAGCAGCTCACCCGTGGTGCGCGTCTGATGGAGTTGCTCAAGCAGGCCCAGTACACGCCGTACCCCGTCGAGGAGCAGGTCGTATCGATCTGGGCCGGAACCAAGGGCAAGCTCGACAAGATCCCGGTGACCGATGTCCTGCGCTTTGAGCGCGAGATGATCGACCACCTGCGCCGCGGTACCGACGTGCTCTCCGAGATCGCCGACACCGGCAAGCTCTCGGATGAGGCCGAGGAGACGCTGCACAAGGAGATCGACGACTTCGTGTCGACCTTCCTCGAGACTGAAGGCACCGAGCTCACCACGGATGCTTCCATCGAGGGTGGCGGTGAAGCTTCCGAAGAGCAGGAGCAGATCGTCGCAAAGAAGAAGAAGTAGGCACTGATGGGTGGACAGCAGCGCGTTTACCGGCAGCGGATCCGGTCAACGCAGTCGCTTAAGAAGATCTTCCGTGCGATGGAGCTGATTGCAGCTTCGCGCATCGGTAAGGCTCGCGACCGCGTGACCGCCGCTGGGCCGTACTCGCACGCCATCACACGTGCCATTAGTGCCGTCGCGACGCACTCCAAGGTGGACCACCCGCTCACCTCGGAGCGCACCGACACCGACCGCGTGGCCGTACTTGTCATCACCGCTGACCGCGGTATGGCGGGTGCGTACTCGGCCAACGTGCTTCGCGAGACTGAGCGTCTCACCGAGCGTCTGACCAAGCGTGGAAAGACCGTGGTGCCTTACGGACTCGGTCGCCGCGCCGTCGGATACTTCAAGTTCCGCAAGCGTGAGTTGGGCGGCGAGTGGACCGGTGAGTCCGACTCTCCAACCTTCGACACGGCCAAGGAAGTCGCGAACGAGTTGTACCGCGCCTTCCGCGCACCCGTCGAAGAAGGCGGCGTGTCGGAACTGCGGATCGTCTACACGCACTTCAGCTCCATGGTGTCGCAGGAACCTCGCGTCATCCGCCTGCTTCCCCTCGCAGTTGTTGAGGGAGTTGCTGAGCCCGGCGATGATGTTGAACCGCTGTACGAGTTCGAGCCCGGTGCCGAGGAAGTTCTCGACGCTTTGCTCCCTCGCTACATCGAGTCCCGCATCAACGCCTGCATGCTGCAAGCAGCAGCCTCCGAGCTGGCCAACCGCCAGCGCGCGATGAACACGGCAGTCAGCAACGCCGAGGACATCATTCGTCAGTACACCCGGCTCGCCAACTCGGCGCGCCAGGCCGAGATCACACAGGAAATCAGCGAGATTGTCTCGGGCGCCGACGCGCTCGGGGCCTCGTGACCGGAAGGCATACTCATGACTCCCACCGCTAAGACCGACGCTGAGAAGGCGCCGGCAAACACGAACGACGAGGCCAACAAGCCCGTCATCGGTCGTGTCGCACGCGTCATCGGCCCGGTCGTCGACATCGAGTTCCCCGCGGACGCGATCCCCGACGTCTACCACGCGCTTGAGGTCGACATCGACCTGACCGCGCAGGGCGAAGACGAGGGCATCCTCCACATGACGCTCGAGGTTGCACAGCACCTCGGTGACAGCATGGTGCGTGCCGTGGCACTGAAGCCGACTGACGGCCTCGTCCGTGGCGCACAGGTACGCGACACCGGCGCTCCCATCTCCGTCCCCGTGGGCGATGTCACCAAGGGCCACGTGTTCAACGTGACCGGTGAGATTCTCAACGGCACCGAGGGCGAGACCATCGAGATCAACGAGCGGTGGCCCATCCACCGCAAGCCCCCGGCCTTCGACCAGCTCGAGTCCAAGACTCAGATGTTCGAGACCGGCATTAAGTCGATCGACCTCCTTACGCCCTACGTGCAGGGTGGAAAGATTGGTCTGTTCGGTGGTGCCGGTGTCGGTAAGACCGTTCTGATCCAGGAAATGATTTACCGCGTGGCGAACAACCACGACGGTGTGTCGGTGTTCGCTGGTGTTGGTGAGCGTACCCGTGAGGGCAACGACCTCATCGAGGAGATGACCGAGTCTGGCGTTATCAAGCAGACCGCACTGGTCTTCGGCCAGATGGATGAGCCGCCGGGCACGCGTCTTCGTGTCGCGCTGTCTGCTCTGACGATGGCGGAGTACTTCCGCGACGTGCAGAAGCAGGACGTGCTGCTGTTCATCGACAACATCTTCCGCTTCACTCAGGCTGGTTCCGAGGTGTCGACCCTGCTGGGCCGCATGCCTTCGGCCGTGGGCTACCAGCCCACCCTGGCTGACGAGATGGGTCAGCTCCAGGAGCGCATTACGTCGACCCGTGGTCACTCTATTACGTCGCTGCAGGCTATCTACGTCCCGGCTGACGACTACACCGACCCCGCCCCGGCCACGACGTTCGCCCACTTGGACGCCACGACCGAGCTGTCGCGTGAGATTGCTTCGCGCGGTCTGTACCCGGCAATCGACCCACTGACGTCGACCTCGCGCATTCTTGACCCGCGTTACGTCGGTGCTCAGCACTACTCGGTCGCATCGGACGTCAAGGCGATCCTCCAGCGCAACAAGGAACTCCAGGACATCATCGCGATTCTGGGTGTCGACGAGCTGTCCGAAGAGGACAAGATCATCGTTGCCCGTGCGCGTAAGATCCAGCAGTTCCTGTCGCAGAACACCTACATGGCCAAGCAGTTCACCGGTGTTGAGGGCTCGACGGTTCCGCTGTCAGAGACCATCGACGCATTCGGTGGAATCGTGGACGGCAAGTACGACCACATCGCTGAGCAGGCGTTCTTCAACATCGGTGGTCTTGAGGACCTCGACAAGTCGTGGAACAAGATCCAGAAGGAGATCGGCTAACCATGGCCGACGCTCTAACTGTCGACATCGTCGCCCCGGACCACACAGTGTGGTCCGGGACGGCGAGCCGCGTGATTGCTCCCTCGGTTGAGGGCGAGATTGGTTTGCTCGCGAACCACGAGCCCGTCCTGTCGATCTTGAAGGCCGGGACCGTCAAGGTCACGAGCGAGTCCGGTCGCCAGGAGTTTCCTGTGACCGGCGGCTTCGTCTCCTTCGACCACAACACCATCACGATCGTTGCGGACTCCGTCGTCACCGACGAGGACTAGTTCGTGCGCGTCGTCATTGCGCGCTGCGCCGCCCGGTATTCCGGGCGGCTCAGCGCGCATTTGCCGTTGGCGACCAGGGCGATCATGCTCAAGGCCGACGGCTCAGTGTTGCTTCACTCCGATGGCGGCTCATACAAGCCGCTGAACTGGATGAGCCCCCCGTGCACCACGCGCGATGCCGAACCTTCACAAGCCCAGGTCGAGGCTGGCGTCACTCAGGTCTGGACCGTCCAGCACGACAAGACCGATGATCGCCTCGAGATTGAGATCTACGAGGTGCTCGCCGACACGGAGCACGACCTCGGCGTTGACCCGGGGCTGATCAAGGACGGCGTCGAGGCTCACCTGCAGGAACTGCTTGCAGAGCAGATTGCGATTTTGGGGGAGGGGCACACCCTCGTCCGGCGCGAATACATGACGGCCATTGGGCCCGTCGACATTCTCGCCAAGTCTCCCGCGGGCGGATCAGTCGCCGTCGAGATCAAGCGTCGCGGCGAGATCGATGGCGTCGAGCAGCTGACCCGCTACCTCGAGCTCATGAACCGCGACCCGCTGCTCAGTCCCGTCGAGGGCGTCTTTGCGGCCCAAGAGATCAAGCCTCAGGCGCGCGTGCTAGCGCAGGACCGGGGCATTCGGTGCGTTCTTCTCGACTATGACGCCATGCGCGGCGCAGAGGACCCCAGCACGCGACTCTTCTGACCAAGCGGTAGAAAAAGCCGAAACGTTTCGTTTACACTGGTGGCATGACAAAGAAGCCATCTACCTTCCCCGAGGATTTCCTGTTCGGCGCGGCCACCGCGTCCTACCAGATCGAAGGCGGCGCCCACGAAGGCGGCCGCGGCACCTCAATCTGGGACACCTTCTGCGCCACTCCTGGCATGGTCACCAATGGCGACAACGGCGACGTTGCGTGCGACCACTTCCACCGCTGGGAGGAAGACGTCGACATGATGGTCGAGATGGGCCTGCAGGCCTACCGCTTCTCGATCGCGTGGCCCCGCGTGCAGCCGACCGGCACCGGCGAGTTCAACGAAGAGGGCATCGCTTTCTACCGCAACCTCATCGCGCGCCTGAAAAAGGAAGGCATCAAGCCCCTCATCACGCTCTACCACTGGGACCTCCCGCAGGAACTCCAGGACAAGGGCGGCTGGGTGAACCGCGAGATCGTGGACGACTTCGTGACCTACGCGGTCCGCATGTACGAGGAGTTCGCCGACGACGTCGACATGTGGGTCACCTTCAACGAGCCCTGGGTTGCGTCCTTCGTCGGCTACGGCGCAGGAGCCCACGCACCCGGCCACACGGACCCCGTCGAGGCGTTGACCGCGGCACACCACCTGAACCTGGCCCACGCCCGTGCGTACCGCGCCATGAAGGCCATCAACGACGCGCCGCAGATTGGGTACGTCAACAACTGCCACACCCCCCGCCCCTGGGACCCTTCTAATCCCAAGGACCTCGCAGCATCGGCCCACATCGATGCCCTGGCCAACACCATGTTCCACCAGCCGTTTATTCAGGGCGGCTACCCCGAGGTGCTGCGTCCCAACACGGCGCAGCTGACGGACTGGGGCTTCGTGCACGATGGCGACGAGGACGAGATGAAGGGCGCCGTGGACTGGTTTGGTGTCAACTACTACGCCTCGCACCTGGTGCGCCACAACCCGAACAAGGGCAAGGCTGAGTCTGACGTCGCCACGCTCGCGGACGGCCACAAGGCCGGAGCGGGAACGGCCTGGCCGGGCGACGAAGAGATCGAGTTCATGCCTCCGGTGGGCGAGCTCACCGCGATGGGGTGGAACGTCGACCCCTCCGCGCTGACCGCGCACATTCTGAAGATTCACCGCGAGACCGGCAAGCCCATCTACGTCACCGAGAACGGCTCCGCCTGGGACGACGTCGTGGACGAGGACGGACGCGTGCGCGACATCAACCGCACCCGCTACGCCCACGGTCACATTGGCGCCGTGCTCGATGCGATCCACGAGGGCGCGGACGTCCGCGGCTACATGGCGTGGTCCCTCATGGACAACTTTGAATGGGCCCAGGGCTACAACAAGCGCTTCGGCATTGTGCGAGTCGACTACGACACCCTTGAGCGCCGCTGGAAGGACTCGGCCTACTGGTACGTCGAGTTGCTGCGCCGTCGTTCGCTGCCTCCCGTCGACGCCGACCTCGCGCCGACCCCTCCGCGTACCTTCTAGCGCCGATACGGCACTGAAAGGCGTCGGTCTCCACGCGGAGGCCGGCGCCTTTTTGTGCACTGGCTGACGCACGTAGACTCTCAGGTATGCCGAAGTCCCGCCGATCGCGCAAGCGCCCGTACGGCCAGCCGCATGAGGAGTTGGACGTCGAGCGACTGGCAGGATCGGTGGGCGGGCGTCGGGAAACCGGGCCCGGTGGCGAGGAATTCATCGTCGCCGTGCCGCGTCCCAGCGAGAAGACGTACATCTGCCCGGGATGCCACCAGGAGATTGCCCCGTTCGCGGCGCACCTGGTCGCCTGGGCCGCTGACGGCCTGTTTGGGGCCGATGCTGCGGCCAGGGATCGCCGGCACTGGCACACCCGTTGTTGGAACACCTTTGGGAGGACTGCGTGAGCGACGCGACAAGCGGAGACGAGATTCGGTCGATGACGGTGCTGCCCGCACTGCGCGAGGAGATCGTGCTGCGCACCGACGATGGGCTTGAACTCGTGGGCGAGCTCGCTCTGCCCGAGGGACGGCCCGCGAAGGCCACCTTGATCACCCTGCACCCGCTGCCGACGCACGGCGGCTTCATGGACTCTCACATCTACCGCAAGGCGGCGTGGCGACTCCCGGAGCTCGCGGACGTCGCGGTGCTGCGCTTCAACACCCGGGGCACGTCGTCGCCACGCGGCACCAGTGACGGGCAGTTTGAGGAGGGAATTGGGGAGGCAGCCGATGTTCGGGCCGCCGTGGACTTCGCCGTCGCCCGCGGATTGCCGAACCGCTGGATTGTGGGTTGGTCGTTCGGCACCGAGTTGGCGCTCAAGTACGGCGCACCGCTCGACGTCGAGGGAGCCATCTTGCTGTCGCCTCCGCTTCATCGCGCGGACGAGGACGACATGCGCACCTGGGCCGACAGCGGCAAACCGGTGACCGCCCTGGTCCCCGAACTCGACGATTTCCTGCAACCGGATGAGGCCCGCGAGCGCTTCACTCCACTCACCCAACTCGATCTTGTTGCCGTTGACGGCGCGAAACACCTGTGGGTTGGGGAGAAGTACGTCAGACTGGTGCTGGACCGGATCGTCGAGCAGGTTGCTCCCGACCGCGCTCCGTTGCCCACGCACGTCCCGTAGGTTCCGCAAGGAGGCGCCCCATGTCCGCCCCAATAGTCTTCCTCAACGCTTTCCCTGTCGACCGCGCGCAGTGGGAGGGTCTCCTGGCCGTCCTCGGCCCCGATGTCCGCGGTGACGTGATTACGTTCGACATGCCGGGCATCGGCCAGATGCCGCTCACGGACGAAGACCCCAGCCTGGAACTCATTGCCGATGCGGCAGTCCTAGCGATGCGCGAAGCGACCGGTGAGGACGCCGCGATCTGGGTGGGCTGTTCCATGGGTGGCTACGTAGCCATGGCCGTGGCCGAGCGTCACCCCGATGCCGTGGCCGGGCTTGGCCTGATCGCCACAAAGTCGGTGGCGGACACGGAAGAGGGCAAGGCCAAGCGGCTCAGCATCGCTGACGCTCACACGGGCGCTCCCGGCGCAACGGACCCGCGCGCCATGGCCGAGCCACTGGTAGGCCTGGAAGGTCCTCAGCGCGAGGAGCTCGTTGACTGGGTCAGCGCGAACATTGCGCGCCATGGCGGCGACGGCATCGCTTGGGGGCAGCGCGCGATGGCGGACCGGCCCGACCGCACCGAGGTCCTGCGCAATGTCGACGGACCTGCGGTCGTGATCGCGGGAGAAAACGACGGCATCGTGGCGCGTGCAGACATCGACACCATGGCTGAGGCCCTCGGCGTGACGCCTATCGTGATCGAGGGAGTCGGACACCTGGCTGGTCTGGAAGCACCGGAGGCCGTCGCAGAGGCCCTCGCGCCACTGCTGCGTTAAGACCTTACGGGCGGGCCGTCACTGCTGGCCCCACGTGGTGCCGCCAGCAAGCCGCTTGGCCAAAGCATCGGCCATAGGCATTGACTCGCCGTCGCGACCGCCCTTGCCCACTTCCAGCGGCGGGGGAGAAGGCTCGAGCGTCACTCCGCTGAACCGACCCTTGAGCGACTTCGGAGCGCTCAGGATGTAGAACTTGCCATCGGTGCCGACCCCAATGGCGCGATCACGCTTGAGGTACCAGCCGCGCACATTGGTGCGATAGCGGGTCTTCCCGTCGTATGAGCGCGCCGACAGGTCGGTAGGCTCGATTCCCGCTGCGTTGGCGTCGTCGACAAACTGAGCGACGAGGGCCTCCGCCTGCCTGGATTGTGCGGCCTGAGCGCGTTCGAGCGCCTCCGCCCTGCGCACCCTGGCGTCGCTCGACTCGGACATCAGCGGAGCCGATTAGTTCGTCGAACTTGCGGGTTCTTCGGCATCCGCTTCCGCGGCCTCGTGCTCATCCTTCAACGCGGTTGCCTTCGCCAGGCCAGCGACGGGATCCGCGCTCAGTAGACCGCGCAGGTCGTCGAGGTATGAGGTGATCGACTCGCGCTGACGGTTGAGCTCGTCCACCTCCTGCTGGGCGTTGGTGCGCTCGCGCTCGGCGTCGGAGACGGCCTCGGAGATGATGGCCTCTGCGTGCTCGCGCGACTCCGACACAATCTCGTCGGCGTTGGTGCGGGCGTTGCTGAGCAGCGTCTGCGAGTGGACCTCGGCGTCGCGGCGGACGGCATCGGCACGCTCGAGGGCATCGGACAGGCGCTCCTCGGCCTCATCGGCACGCACGCGCGCATCCTCGACCATTGCGGCCGTTTCCGCCTTGGCTTCTTCGTGACGTGCCGTGAGCTCCTGCTCGGCCGCCTCGCGACGCTGCGCGATCTCGATCTGCAGGTCCTCGCGAGAGCGGCGTGCCTCCTCGTGGGCGGCCTCCGCGTCCTGGTGACCCTCTGCGCGTGCCTTGTCGGCGTCGCGCTGCGCAGTGGTGACGATGTGGTTCGCCTCTTGGCGTGCGGCTGCGACGCGCTCTTCCGCGTCATCGGTCGCAACCTGCGCGGTCTTGGCCGCATCACGGTCCGCGCCTTCGCGAGTCGACACCGCGTAGGCATCAGCTTCACGGCGTGCGGTCTCGGAGTACGTATCGGCATCGCCGCGGGTCGTGGCGTCGTAGTCGTCGGCCTCCAGACGGGCCTGTGCGGCGTCGTCGTCGGCTGCAGTACGAGTCGCGGAAGCGTAGTTGTCGGCGTCCTTGCGGGCGGCCTGGTCGTAGAGGTCCGCGTCCTTACGCACCTGGCGCGAGGCGGTCTCTGCTGCTTCCTTGGTGGCAACCGCGTAGTCGTCGGCATCCTTGCGCGTGGTCGCCGAGTACTCGTCAGCGTCCGCCTGGGTGGCTGCCTTGTAGTCGTCAGCCTCCGCACGCGTTGCCTCGGAGTACGCGTCTGCCTGCTCGCGCGTCGTCGTTTCGTATCCGTCAGCCTCCGCGATGGTGACACGGCGGTACTCGTCGGCCTCGGAGCGCTGCGCCTCGTCGTAAGCGTCGGCTTCCTGGCGGACCTCGTCGGCGTCGGCATCGGCCTGGGCGCGAGTCTCGCTGCCGTAGGTGTCGGCGGCGGTCCTGGTTTGGTCGGAGTACGTGTCGGCGTCCGCACGCGTCTCCGTGGCGTACTGGTCCGCCTCGCCCTGCGTCGCTGCCTTGTAGTCGTCGGCTTCGGACCGCGTCGCGGCCGAGTAGTCATCAGCGTCGGAGCGGGTATGTGCCGCGTACTCGTCTGCAGCCACCTGAGTCGTGGTCTTGTACTCGTCCGCCTCGTTCTGGGTGGCGTTGCGGTAGTCGTCGGCCTCGGTGCGCGTGGCCTGGTCGTACTCATCGGCCGATGCTCGGGTCGCGGTGTCGTACTCGTCCGCAGCGGAGCGGGTGGTGCGGTCATAGTCGTCAGCTTCACGCTCGACCTGGGCGCGGTGCTCTGCAGCGGCGGCATGGGCCGCAGCAAGCGCTGCGTCGCCCTCGTTGCGCAGGCGCGTCGCGTACTCGTCGGCGCCAGCCTCGGTTGTCGCCTTGTAGTTATCGGCCTCGGAGCGCGTTTCGTGCGCGTAGTCCTCGGCGTCGGCGCGGGCAGCCTCGTCGTACTCGTCGGTGTCAGCTCGCAGCGAGTCAACCTCGCGCTGTGCCTCTGCACGGAGGTCGCGGACCTCGGCATCGGCTTCGCGGCGGGCAACTTCAATGTCGCGATGTGACTGAGTCAGGAACTGCTGCGCCTCGTTCCGCATGTTCGCTGCGTCGGAATCGGCGGAGATGCGAATGTCTGAGGCCTCGGCATCAGCCGCCGCACGCGCGTCCTGAGCCTCACCGTGCAGGCGCTTGGCTTCGAGCCGCGCCTCCTCGAGGGCCTTCTCTGCGTCCTCACGCAGGCTCGCCGACTCATCCTTGGCGGCGACAATCGCGGCCTCAGCCTCGGCCCGAGCCGCTTCAACGGCCTCGGTCGCTTCGCGCTGGGCGTTTACGCGTAGTTCTGTGGTCTCACGCTCGGCGGTTGCGCGCAGGGTGTGGACCTCGCGGTCGGCCCCGGCCTTGAGTTCGGCGATTTCGGAGTCGATGCCGGCCTTGACGCGCTCGGCGTCGCGGCGCGCGCGCTCGACGGTCTCGGCCGCCTGGCGCTCCGCGGCCTCGCGGGTGCCGCCTGCCTCCGACTCTGCAGCGGTGCGAATCTCTTCTGCCTCGCGACGGCTCTGAGCGAGAATCTCGGCCACTTCGTTGTCCGCACGTGCCCGGAGCTGCTGCGCTGCCACGTTGGCACGAGCGACAGTGTCCTGCGCGTGGGTATTGGCGCGCTGGACAACGTCAGAGGACTGCTCCTCGGCGGAACGCAGAAGTTGCTCGACGCGGGCACCCAGCCCCTTGTAGGTAGGCTGCTCCGCCTCGCGGAGTGACTTCTGGGCGTCCTCGAGCGCGCCGCGCGTGGACGCGGACTCTTGCTGCGCCTGCTGAGCGGCTTCCCGTGCCTCCTTGAGGGAGTCCTCAAGTCGCGCCACGTGTGCGGCAACCGCTTCACGGTCGTAGCCGCGCATCGCGACGGGGAAAGCCAAGTTCTCTTCCGGCATCTCATCTCCTCTATACGCGGTAGGGGTGAATACGCGCGTAGTCGACCTCCAGAGTAGTGGCCCGAAACGTGACCGACAAAGTGGTGAAGTGGGCCAAACGCCAGAAGTCTCCTAAAGTGAAGACAGAACCCAAGGAGGAACGAGTGACTTTAAGGACGGCTGCCCTCGCAGCAGGAGTACTGGGAGTGCTTCTGCTGATCGCGGGCCTGATTGCCGACGCGCAGCGGCCACCGCGTGATGTGCTGGCTACTGCCGATGTCGACACGCCTGTCGTGGTCTACTCGCCAGCAATGGTCGAGTTCGCCGCTCAGTCGCGGCTGGGAGTCACCGGCGAGGGCGACATCGTCGCTCTCACGGCACGCCCAGCGGACGCCGACGCGTGGCTGGCTGAGCACGAGGCCACGGAGGTCACAGGACTTCCCCAGTGGGAGACACTGTCGACCACCGCGTACGAAGCGGTTGAGCCGGAACCGACCGCGAGCCCTTCGGCATCGCCGTCTGCCTCGGCGAGCGCCTCTGAAGAGCCCAGCCCATCGCCGTCACCGTCTGGTGATGACGAGGCGGCTGAGGACGCGGAGCCTGTCGATATTTTGGCTGAGACCTCTGCGGACCACTGGCGCGAGCAGTGGAACGGTGTTGACCGTGTGGCCGTCTCCGCCGCAGATGTTCCTGTCGGAGAGACGCTGATTATCGCCAGTCGCGACGGCTCGCCGTTGACGCAGACCGACATGCGCCTGTCGCGTGAGGTCAACGACGGCTGGATCACGCCGCTGATTTGGTGGGGTGCCGGCCTTACCCTCGTTGGTCTGATCGCCCTGATCTTCCGTTTCATCGACACGCGCCCGGTCCAGGCAAAGCTCGAGGCGCGGCGCGCTTCGCGTGGGGCCGATGCTGACGAGACCAGCGAGCCTGGCTCCCGTCGCGCTCGCCGTGAGAACGGCGAACTCTTGCCCGACGCATCGCTTGATGAAGAGCCGGCGTCGCCGAGCTCTGCGACGTCGACCGAATCCGCTAAGTCGACCGATTCCGCCGCATCGGCGGAGACCCCACCATCACCAGAACGGTCCCCCGAGGACGAAGGAGGCCGCTCATGAACGCACGTTTCGTTGCCGGGGTAACCGGCGCATCGGCCCTACTTCTGCTCACCGGTTGTGTCGCGGAGGTTCCTGCCCCCGTCACGGAGAACCCGGAACTGCCGCTCAAGGCCGCTGTGCTGGAACCGCAGTCGGATCGCATCGCTGAGGAAACTCACGCCGAGCTTGAGGCGGCGGACAGCGAGGACGACGCTGAGCTGCTCACCGATCGCGTGGGCGGACCAGCAGTGACAATCCGCGACGCGCAATACACGCTTGAGGACGATGGTGACGGGCCGTCGCCCGACGACTTGCCGCAAGCGACCCAGGCCGTCTACACGGTGGGCGCGGAGGGCTGGCCACGCACCATGGCCGCCGTGACCGAACCCGCAGGCGAAGACTCCACGCCCGTTGTCATGATGTGGGTGCAAGAGAGCATCGACGATGACTATCAGTTGCGACAGTGGTCACACATGATTCCCGGTGCCGCCATCCCCGCGATGAACGGCACGACTGAGGGCGCACAGCAACTCACGGTCAGCGCCGAGGGCCTGCAGATGACTCCCGAGGAAGCGATTGACAACTACCTCGAGTTGCTGCGCGAGGGAACGGACTCGGAGTTCGAGGAGACCTTTGCCCCCGACTCCTACCGTGATCAACTCTTCGCAGCTCGCGAGACGCTCACCGATGCGGCCTCTGAAGCCGACGGTGAGTACGAGGACTCGATCGAGGGCGACCTCGACAACACCTTCGTCATGAGCACTGCCGAAGGCGGCGCGCTGGTCTTCACGCCACTGACCGTCGAGTCGTCCTTCTCGGTCGACGACGGCATCGTGGAGATCTCCGACGCCCAGCAGTCGCTCGTGGATGGCGATATCGAAGAGGTGGCCGTGTACGACTACCTGGATACCCTCGTGATGTACATCCCGGCTGCGGACTCTGAGGACCAGCCCGCGGTCGTGGCTGCTGACCACAACCTCATCAGCATCTCTGCTGGCTGACCCCGAACCCCCGATTTTCGAGGAACGATGACTGCACAGAACCCTGAGGTGCCCCTGCGCGGCGCGCCTGACCTTTCCCAACTCGCAGCGGCCGCGAAGGCTGCCCAGGAGCCCGCCCCAACTGAGGGTGCGGCCCCAACTGCCGGAGCATCGGCCGTCTCCGTGGTGGAGGTGACTGACGCCAACCTCAACGACTTGGCACAGACCTCCTCCGAGGTCCCGATCGTCATCGTGTTCCTGTCGTCGGCCTCGCCGGCGTCCAAGGAACTTGTTGACCGCATGCGCGGGCTGCTTGCTCGCTACGACGGTCGACTGCTCCTGGGTCAGTGCGACATCGACAAGAACGGTCAGATCGCTCAGGCGCTGCAGATCAGCGCCGTGCCTACGACGTTGGCCCTCATCGCAGCACGTCCCGCGCCGCTGTTCCAGGGCGCTCCCGACGACGAGCAGATCACCGGCGTGCTTGACCAGGTGCTCGAGATCGCGGCTCAGAACGGCGTGACTGGTCGGGCCGCGACTTCCGACAATGCCGAGCCCGAGGCGGAGCCGGAGCCAGAGCCGCTGCCTCCGCTGCACCAGGAGGCCTACGACGCCATCGAACGCGAGGACTATGCGGCCGCGATCGACGCGTATGAGCGCGCTTTGAAGGAAAACCCCAAGGACGCCGACGCGAAGGCGGGTCGCTCACAGGTGGCCCTCATGGAGCGCACCAAGGATGCCGACCTGGCCGCGGTGCGCAAGGCCGCTGCGGATGCGCCTGGCGACCTCGACGCTCAGATGGCCGTGGCAGACATGGACATCCTTGGTGGTCAGGTTGAGGATGCCTTTGTGCGCCTCATTGATGCTGTGAAGACGGCGCCGAGCGAGGACCGCGAGAAGATTCGTGTGCGCCTTGTCGAGCTGTTCGACGTTGTGGGCGTCGCTGATCCCCGCGTGGCTGAGGCGCGTCGCGCGCTCTCCACAGCCCTCTTCTAAACCCAAGCACGAGAAAGAGCCCGCCGGCGATCCGTAGAGATCGCCGCCGGGCTCTTTTCTTTTGTGCTGAGAGGACTAGTCGCGGTGGGGGCGGAAGAAGACCGCACCGAGCGGGGGCAGGCGCACGATTGCCGACTGCTCCCAGTCGCCGACGCGTCGCGCCTGCGACTCGACCTGGCCCAGGTTGCCCACTCCAGATCCGCCGTACAGCTCCGAGTCGGTGTTGAGAATCTCGTCCCAGACGCCGCCCGAGGGCAGCCCTAGCCGGTAGTTCTCGTGGGGAACTCCCGCGAAGTTGATCGCAACGGCCACAGGCTCGCCGCGCGAGTCCCACCGCAGGAACGTGAGGACGTTGCGGTCAGAGTCGTCCGCGTCGATCCACGTGAAGCCCTGCGGGTCGGAATCGCGCTCCCACAAGGCGGGCACGTCGAGGTACATCGCGTTGAGGTCCCGTACGAGGTCCTTGAGGCCCGCGTGCAGTGGGTCATCGAGGTGCCACCAGTCCAGGGAACGTCCCTCGGACCACTCCGCCTCCTGGCCAATCTCGCAGCCCATGAACAGCAACTGCTTGCCAGGATGCGCCCACTGGTACGCCAGCAGCGACCGGAGGCCGGCCACCTTTTGCCAGTGGTCGCCGGGCATGCGGTCCATGAGCGAGCCCTTGCCGTGCACCACCTCGTCGTGACTGAGGGGCAGCATGAACTGCTCGGAGAAGGCATACATCAGGGAGAACGTTGCGCTGTGGTGGTGGTAAGACCGGTTGATGGTCTCCTCGCCCAAGTACCGCAGGGTGTCGTTCATCCAGCCCATGTTCCACTTGAGGCCAAAGCCCAGACCGCCCGCTGACGTGGGCTGGGTGACGCCCGGCCACGCTGTGGACTCCTCGGCGATCATGACAATGCCAGGGTTGGTGCGGTACGCCGTGGCGTTGGCCTCTTGGAGGAAGGCGATGGCGTCGAGGTTTTCGCGGCCACCGTGCACGTTGGGACGCCACTGACCTGCCTGGCGCGAATAGTCGAGGTAGAGCATCGAGGCCACGGCGTCGACGCGCAGTCCGTCAATGTGGAACTCATCGAGCCAGTACACGGCGTTCGCCACGAGGAAGTTGCGGACCTCGGGGCGGCCAAAGTCAAAGATGTACGTGCCCCAGTCGGGCTGTTCACCTCGCAGTGGGTCCGGGTGCTCGTACAGCGGCGTGCCATCGAAGCGGCCAAGCGCCCACTCGTCCTTGGGGAAGTGGCCCGGAACCCAGTCCAGAATCACACCGATGCCGGCTTGGTGGAGCGTGTCGATGAGATGGCGGAGCTCGTCGGGTGTGCCGAAGCGCGCCGTGGGGGAGTAGTAGCCGGAGACTTGGTATCCCCAGGAACCGCCGAACGGGTGTTCCATGACAGGCATGAACTCCACGTGCGTGAAGTTCATCTCCTTGACGTAGTTGACCAACTCCGTGGCCATGTCGCGGTACCCGAGCCCTTGCTTCCAGGACCCAAGGTGGATTTCGTAGACGCTCATGGGCGCGCGGTGCGCTTCGGTTTGGGCACGCCGAGTGATCCAGCGGTCGTCATTCCAGGAGTACGTGGAATTGGTGACGACGGATGCGGTCTGTGGCGGGACCTCCGCGCGGCGAGCCATGGGGTCGGCCTTCTGCCGCCACGTGCCGTCCTTGCCGAGGATCTCAAACTTGTAGCGCGTGCCATCGCCGATGTCGGGGACAAACAGCTCCCAGACACCGGAGGCGCCCAGCGAGCGCATTGCGTGGCCGGAACCTTGCCAGTGATTGAAGTCACCGACCAGGCGGATTGCGCGGGCGTTGGGGGCCCATACCGCGAACGATGTTCCGGTGACATCGCCCAAGACAGAGGCGTACGTCTGCACATTGGCACCAAGCACGGCCCACAGGCGCTCGTGGCGACCCTCGCGGATCAGATGGAGGTCCAGTTCACCCAGGCTCGGCATGAAGCGGTAGGGGTCGTCTTGCCTCGCCTCCTCGCCGTCATAGGTGACGAGAACGCGGTAGTCGGGAGCGGTTTCACCGGGGATGTCAGCGCGCCAGACGCCTTCATGCTCGTGCTCCGCAGCGAACGTGCCGTCCAGGGTCTCGATCCGCACGCTCGTTGCGAGCGGCCGGAGCACCCGGATGGTCTGTCCATCGACACCGGCGTGCGGTCCCAGGACGGCGTGTGGCTCGTGATGGGTTCCTGCCGCGATCTCGGCAAGCACTCCCGGATCGAAGTCCTTGGCTGCCATGCGCTACCGCCTCTCGATTGGTGTGTGGGGGTGCTGAGTGTGAGTCATGGAATCCGCACCTGCGCGACGTGCGCCATAGTGTCTGCGGGATCCAACTTCACGTAAAACTCCTTGCCCCAGGTAAAGGTCTGTTCGGTGAGTGCGTCATCCACGACCATACGGGCATCGTCGGTCAGGTCGATCGACTCCATGTCGAGGCGAATGATTGCGTCGTGTACCTCGTGGGGCGCGAAGCTGACAACCACGAGCACGGTGTCCGCCTTGCCCGTCGGTGATTCCTCGGCAGGCACGTGTCTCGAGTAGGCCAGGATCTGCGGGTTTGACGAAGTGTGCACCGTGAGTCCGCGCAGGCGGCGTAGTGACACGTGACGCTTGCGGGCGGCATTGACCTTGGTGATCACGTCCTTGACGCCGAGTGCCTCTGCCCGCGACCAGTCGCGTTGCTTGAACTCGTACTTCTCGTTGTCGATCTGCTCTTCTACGCCTGGCCGCGGAACGTTCTCCACGAGTTCGTAGCCGGTGTAGATCCCGTATGACGGGGCTCCCGTACCTGCGAGGACGGCACGGGCTTGATAGAGCGGCGCGCCCCCGGCCTGCATGTCCGGCGTGAGGATGTCGTGCGTGGTGGGCCAGAAGTTGGGGCGCATGTAGTAGCTGGATTCGCCCGAGACCTCCTCGAGGTACTCACCCATTTCCTCTGCGGTGGGGCGCCATGTGAAGTACGTGTAGGACTGGTGGAAGCCGATGCGCGCGAGAGTGTGCATCATGGCGGGCCTGGTGAAGGCTTCCGACAAGAAGATGACCTCGGGATGGGTCCGGGCGACGTCCGCGAGCAGTCGCTCCCAGAACGTCAACGGTTTGGTGTGGGGATTGTCAACGCGGAACAGCGTGACGCCCGCATCGATCCACACCTGGACAACTTCGCGTACGGCTTGGTAGACACCTTCGGGGTCGTTGTCGAAGTTCAGCGGATAGATGTCCTGATACTTCTTGGGAGGGTTCTCGGCGTAAGCGATCGTGCCATCGAGGCGCGTCGTGAACCACTCTGGGTGCTCAGTGACCCACGGGTGGTCTGGCGAGCACTGCAGCGCGAGATCAAGCGCCACCTCGAGCCCGTTGTCAGCTGCAGCCTTCACGAACGACTTGAACTGCCGCATCGTCCCAAGTTCCGGGTGGATCGCGTCGTGGCCGCCCTCCGCGGCGCCGATGGCATACGGGCTTCCGGGGTCGGTGGGCTCGGCCTGAAGCGAGTTGTTGCGGCCCTTGCGGTGGGTGAGGCCGATGGGGTGGATCGGCGTGAGGTACACGACGTCGAAGCCCATCTCGGCGATCGCTGGCAGGCGCTTCGCGGCGGTTGTGAACGTGCCCGTCTTCCACTCGCCGGTGCGCTTGCTGAGCTTGGCGCCCTCCGACCTGGGGAAGATCTCGTACCAGGCGCTGACCAGGGCCTTTTCTCGCTGGACCAGCAGGGGATACTCGCGTGAGGGGGTGACCCACTCACGCAATGGACGCTCCGTGAGTTCTTCCTTGACGTCGTCGCTGATCGCAGGCGCGAGGCGTCGCTCGGGCGGAAGCTTGACGTTCTTGAGGGCCGCGACAGCCGCATTCAGGAGGTCCTTGCGTGCGGCCTTGCGGCGCACAGCGAGGGCGCGCGTCAGGACGTCGACGCCTTCGTCCAGCATGAGTTGCACATCCACGCCGGCGGCGACCTTCAGCTCGGCGGCATGTGCCCACGTGGCGTACGGGTCAGACCACGCCTCGACCCTGAAGGTGTGCATGCCTTCGAGGTACGGGATGTAGGTGGTTTCGTATTGCGCGTTGCCGAAGTCCTTGAGGGGCATCGGGACGCTGTCGCGCTTGCCGTCGGGGCGTGTCACGACGACTGTGGCGCCCTCGGAATCGTGTCCTTCGCGAAAGATCGTGGCCCAAATGGGCACCGCTTCACCGACTACGGCGCGGGCAGCCCAGCGTCCCTCTTCGAGGGAGGGCCCCACGCCCACCACTGGAATGCGTCCGACCGACAATTCTCCTGGGAAGGCCATACGTCGAACCTACAGTGAACAGCGCTCGCTGTGTAGCCGCGACTCGGGTCAATTACGCGCTCGCGGCAGGTAAATGCCGTGTTCCGCGTCCGCGGTGAGGGTGGAGACGGGCCAATGCTGGGTGAGGGTCGAGCGCAGAGCTATGCGCTGGCGCGGACCACCAGCGAGGCGGGCAGAGTGACCGAGTCCGCTTCACGGCCAGAAGATGCAGCGAGCACCAGTTCCACCATCGCGGCGGAGATGTCGTCGAAGGGCTGGTGCATAGTCGTCATGGGCGGTTCGAAGTTGGCGGCGAGCCCGGAGTCATCGAACCCGACTACCGCTACATCCTCGGGCACGCGCTTGCCCCGTTCTCGCAACTCCACAATGGCACCTGCCGCCATCCGGTCGGAGGCAGCGAACACGGCGTCGACGTCAGGTGCGCGATCGAGCAAGCGCGCCATGGCCTCCCGCCCAGATTCGCGCGAGAAGTCGCCCGCCTCTTCTAGGTCTGGGTCGTGGAGCTTTCCCAGGGCGTCGCGGTAACCGACGCGGCGGAATCGTCCACCGGGCGTGTCCTCGGGACCCGTGATGTGCGCGATTCGAGTGCGGCCCAGGGACCTCAAGTGTTCCGTGGCGATACGCGCGGAGCCCACTTCATCAACGGAAACCGTCGGGACCTGGTCTTCGTGTCCGAGGGGGATGCCGCAGGCCACCGTCGGCACGCCGGTCTCGATGAGGGTGTCGATGAGCGGGTCTGCCTCGTGAGACGAGATAAGCAGCACGCCATCGACGTGCCCTGCTCCCACGAACTGAGCCACGTTGGCGCGCTCTGCTTCACTGCCGGCCACCAGCAGCACGAGCGTCTTGCCCTTCTTCGCAAGCGCTTCCGCGGCTCCGCGCAACAGGATCGCGAACGTGGGGTCCGCAACCAGCAAGTGTTGCGGCTCGGTGAGGAGGAAAGCGATCGAGTCCGCGCGGCCGGTGGCGAGCGAGCGGGCGTGGTGATTGGCGTGGTAGCCCGTGGCCTGCATTGCGGCCTCGACCTTCTCGCGCGCATCGGGCGAAACCCAGTGGCCGCCGTTCAGTACGCGCGAGACCGTGCCGCGGGAGACTCCTGCGGTCGCCGCGACGTCGCGGATGGTCGGTTTGCGTTTCGCGGGGCTGGTCACGGTCACAGACTCTATCGCCGCGCGTGAAGGGAAGAGTCGATGCTTGGGTGGGGTCCGCTCAGACCTCACCCAAGCATCGGCCCTGTTAACGAGACAGGTAGACCTGGGTCGTCAGTTCCTCGATCGACTGCTTATCGCCGGGCTGGAACGTCTCGACGGGAATGCCGACAGGGGAGTCCCAGGCCGAGTCCCACACCAACTCCCAGGCGCCGCCTTCGTCTGCGGGGATCGTGATCTCGACCGCGTCGCGGCTGCCGTTGATGACGATGAGAGCATCGGCCTCGCCCTCTTCCGACAGGGAGCGCATGAACTGAACCACGCGCGTGCCGGGGTCTTCCCACCACTCCTCGGACTCGGGCTCGCCGTCCGCCGTGAACCAAGCGGAGTCAGCGCGCGGCCGGTCGTCGTCGGGGTTGATGTCGTGGCCCTCGTAGAACTCCGACGGCCGCAGCACACGGTTCTCGCGGCGTAGTGCGATGAGGTGTTGAACGCTCACGCGTAGATCCGCCTGCCACGGCGCAAGCTGCCAGTCCAGCCAGGAGATCTCGTTGTCTTGGCAGTAGGCGTTGTTATTGCCGTGTTGGGTGTTGCCGAACTCGTCTCCCGCGAGCACCATGGGCGTTCCCGCGCTCAGCAGGACAGAACCGAGCAGGTTCCGCATGGACCGACGGCGGAACATGTTGACTTCCACCTCGTCGGTGTGGCCCTCGATGCCGTGGTTCCACGACCGGTTATTGTCCGTGCCGTCCCGGTTGTCTTCGCCATTGGCCTCGTTGTGCTTGCCGTTGTAGGCGGTGAGATCGTGAAGCGTGAAGCCGTCGTGGCACGTCACGAAGTTGACCGATGCGATGGGCCCGCGCATCAGCGGCGGATCGGTGTGGCCGAACAGGTCGGCAGAGCCAGCCAGGCGCGTCGCGAGCTCGGGTGCGGTGGGGTGGTTGCGTCCGCCGCGCGCAGAGTCGCGGAGCCAAAACGTGCGCATTTTGTCGCGGAAGCGGTCGTTCCATTCGGCCATGGGCGCGGGGAAGTTTCCGACCTGCCAGCCGCCCATGCCCACATCCCAGGGTTCCGCAATGAGCTTGGTGCCGCCCACGAGCGAGTCCATCGTGGCCGCGACCAGGAAGGGGTGGCGCGTGGAGAATCCGTGACCCGTGCGGCCCAGCGTCGCCGCGAGGTCAAAGCGGAAGCCATCGACGCCGACTTCCTGCGTCCAGTACCGCAACGAGTCCATCGCCATCTGGACCACGCGTGAGTTTTGGAAATCGAGGGTGTTGCCAGTACCTGTGGTGTCGTCGTAGTGGCCGGGAGAGTTGGGCTGGCTGCGGTAGTACCCCTGGTTGTCCAGTCCACGCCAGGACAGGACGCGGTCGCCCCAGCCAGCCTCGGCCGTGTGGTTGTAGACCACGTCGAGGATGACTTCGAGTCCGGCCTGGTGAAGCAGGTCGACCATTCCGACGAACTCATCCAGCACACCCTGCGCACCCTTGGACCGCGCTTCCTCAGTCGCGTAGGGAGAGTGGGGCGCGAAGAAGCCCATCGTCGAGTATCCCCAGTAGTTGCTGAGGCCCGCTTGGTCCAGGTGCGGCTCGGACGCGAACGCGTGAACCGGCAGAAGTTCCACGGTCGTGACGCCAAGATTCGTCAGGTATTCGATCGACGCGGGGTGAGCGAGTCCGGCGTATGTACCGCGGAGGTGCTTGGGGATGTCCTGCATCTGCTGGGTGAAGCCCTTGACGTGCAGTTCGTAAATGACGGTGTCCGCCCACGGAATGCGCGGGTGAGGCGTCTGCCACGACCCGCCGGGCTCTGCCGTCACCACGGACTTCGGTACCAAGGGAGCGGTGTCGGCCTCATCGCGGTTCGACAGCAGCGCGTGAGCGGAGTCGTCGGTCATCGGAACGAGGTCGCCCTCAAGGCCCCGGGCGTAAGGGTCAATGAGCAGCTTGTTCGAGTTGTAGCGGTGCCCCTTCTTGGGCGCCCAGGGTCCGTCGGCGCGGAAGCCGTAGCGCTGGCCCTCGCCAATGCCCGGAACGAACGCATGCCACACGCCCGCAGTGGGGCCGTGCAGCGCGACGCGGGTCTCGTTGTCCTCGTTGTCGAACAGGCACAGGTCGACCGCGGTCGCATTACCTGCGTAGACGCCGACGACTGCACCGCCGTCCACGGTGTGCACGCCAAGGCGGTGGGGAGTAGGGGAAGGGACGACTCCATCAATGGTCATGTGTCTATTGTGCCGATCTTGTAAGTTCTGACCAGGGGCAATGTGAGCGTTTCGCTTGCCGCTGGCGATTGAATCGAAGTGTCAGGCAGCCACACGCTGCGACGCGGATGCGATGCCAAGCCACGAGTGCGGGACCTTGTCGAAGCACCAGCCCAACTTGGGTGCCTTCTGCGAAATCCAGATCGCAGGCACGCGCTTGTCGCCACGCGTGGAACCCGCGAGCATGAAGCAGTGGTTCTTCTTGAGGAACTGTGGATGCGCGGCCATGATCGACAAGCCCTCTGCGATTGTGAGGGGTGTGCGCTCGCGGTCCGCGATCTGAGTGGTGGCGTCCAGGGGTGCCGCGTCGCGGAACTCGTCGCCGCGCTGCACATTCACAAGGAGATAGGCCGATGCTTGGGGCACGTCGAGCTCGGGCCGGTCGCCGTAGGGGGTCAGGCCTTCATCGCCGTGGTTGCGGTCCAGAATGCCCTCCGCGGTGGAGCCGGGAAGGCGCATGAGTGGCACGCGCACTGCGGGGTCGATCAGGCTGTCTGCGACCACGGCGATGTAGGGAACAACGCCGTCGTCCGGAAATGCGTCCTGCGGAAGTTGGCTTGCCGTGGCCCGCAGCGGTGCGAAGAGGTCGCGGAACGCCGTCTCATCAAAGCCCGCGAGGCCATTAAGGTCATTGGCAATAAAGGCATCTACCTGGGAATCGAGGAGAAGGTCGGACACGTGCGACTCCAATCGCTAGGCGGCTCAGGCCTAACGCTTCGCGCGTGCGCGACGTTCCCGAGGTGTGCGGGGGCGGAAACCCGCAGCTGGCTGGGTGCGCGAGGTGCCGCTACAGGGCGCCCGTCGTACGCAGGCAGTCCACTTCACCACGCGTCGCGCTCGCCACGTCGCCTGCTTGCGCGGAGAGTTCGATTCCGGTGGCATCCGGTTCCGTCTCGTATCCCGCGTCCTCGAGGCAAGCACGGAGTTCGTCGGCGATGCTCTCGACGTACTGCTCACGTGCCACCTGGACGGAGGGTTGCAGTTGATAGACCTTGTCGACCCACGCGCTGTGCAGGAGCTCGCAGTCGTTTGCGGCGGCGTCGTGCTCAGGTCCCCATGAACCCACAACGCTGACGGAGTAGCCAGGAATGACGACCCCGTCGCGACCCGTGGACTCGACGACTTCTCCGTTCAGGCCTGCGATGTTAAAGCACTCGACGGTCGCTTCGACGGCGGCACGGGCAGACTCGACTGGCATTTCGCCACGTTCCTGAGCCTCGGTGAGTAGGGCGACTTGGGATTGTGCCGCCCCGCTCGATTGGGCATCTTCTAGTGCCTCGTCGACAAGATTATCGAATGTGCCGTCCACTCCACTGTCCTCCTGAGTGGCACACCCCGCGAGCGCTGCTATTCCGATTGCGCACGCCACGAACGACGGCACAATCGGCGTTCGCGTTACTGGTCTCCCGCAGGCGTCATGACAGCCCATTTGCGCCGCCTCATCAGTAACGCAGTCTCACTGCGTCACAAACGTACGCAGAAACAGACACATAGCCGCCGTGAACGCTGCTGTTCCATTTGAAACTAGTCCATCCAGTTGACCCGTGTTCGGTCCACCGACCAGAGAGGGCGAGATGGTAATCGTCTTTGTCTCCATAGGCGTACGCAGACCGATGCCCATAACTTAGGTGTCCCCACGTTGCGTTGAGGTATATCGATCCATCGCTTGCGTAAAGCGGCGATGTGGTGTGGTAGGCACTTGCTGGCGTCGCAATTGTCGTCGCTCCCGCAAGCGCAATTGCTGTGGCAATCCCAACTTTTTGGAGCGTGGCCCTGTAGTTCATATCTCCCCCGAGATGAATTGCAAGTCTATAGTTGGTCGGCGTCTGACACGCTAGCACGCGTTGCGCAATTGCGAACCTTCGGGAATTGGGCTTGAGGCTTCACTTAGGCCTGTGCCGCGCGGGCTTGCTCGCGAAGAATCTACAAGCCGTCGATGCCGACAGCTCCCAAGCAGTCAAAGCCGTCCTGTTCGGCGCCCATGTGCTCCAGTGCAAGTGTGGCTAGATCCCAGCCGTCTGAGTTGTCGTCGGTTTCTACGCCATTCTCACTCAAACACTCGCGCAGCTCTTCTTCTTTCGACTGCACGAATCCGACTAGCAGTTCGCGGGCTCGCGGTTGCTGCTGATATGCGGCGCTTAGCCAGTACGACTCGCTCTCTTCACAGGTTCGGATCAATTCCCAACCTGTCTTTGTGTCAATCTCGTCGCCGTGCGAGGCGCGGTACATCGGGATCTCCAGCCCCGACGCACGCGTCTCATCTACGATGGAGGCGGCCAAGCCCGCCTCCGTCATGCATTCGACGGCTCTTTGGATAGCTGCGCGCATTGTCTCGTAGGGCACTTCGCCCGCTTCCTGGGCCTCACGTAGATTGCTAATTTGAGTCTCACTGGCCCCGCCCGATTCCGCCTCCTCGAGATACGACTCCAATCGCTGCGAGTATGACTGTCCCTCTGCAGTTGGATCCTCGAGAGGGTTTCCCTCTGCGCAACCCGCTGTGGCCAATACTGCCGACATCACAATCAGGGCCGGGATCGCTGAATGCCCAACGGAAGTACCCATTGAACGGCCTACCACTCTGAGTAGTGGGAAGAGATTCGCGTGGTCGTAATGCTCACGACATCATCGTTAATCGCTGGACCCTGATAGACGGTCTGGCCATTTTGCGTCCAACGGACGGTGACACGGAGGTCTGCCCAGTCCGAGTGCTTGGTGAAGGCCCTCATTGCCGATTGGCCCGAAAGGGAGTATTGGCCGTGGTTAGTGCTGCCATGCCAGTGAGACTTCTCGTAGTTCCATGTGTGTGAGCCCGCGTGTGCAGGGCCAGCGAGTGCTACGGTGACGAATCCGGCCGTGATTAGAGTGGCAATCATTTTGCGCATTTCATTTCCTCCCCTGGAGTATCTGCAATTCTCGTAGATTCTCTAGCGGCATGACCGTATCGCTGCTCATATTGAGTGTCAAGGGAGGTTCTCCGTGATAGGTGCGCGTATGCGCGTTAATGCCATGGTTCCGGCGCCCCGGAGTCACTTTTTCAGCGACAGCTGGACGAACGGCAAGCATCGCGAGAATCTCTCGGACGCGTTCGCATTGCGCGTTCGGCCGTGAAATATTGGCCCGTTCCTACCGGTCCTTCAAGGCATTCAAGAGCGTCCCGGTCGGTTTGAGGGCGACCGTGATGACGATGAGGGTCGCGCCGACGAGGGTGAGTGCGGTGTGGGCGCTGACGATGGTGAGGGCGGGGTTGGTGCGGGCACCCAAGGCGAGCGCTCCGGTAATGCCGAGTGCCCAGCCGGCGGCGGCGCCGGCAAGAGCGAGAAGGGCCCATTCACTGAACTGCATGGTCAGACGTGCGGGGGTGCGGACTCCGAAGGTGGCGTAGATGGCGGTGTGGGAGCGGCGGAACCACTGGACGAGTGCCCACATGAGTCCGAGCGCGAGGGCCGACGCTATCCACAGCCACCGCAGGGGGCGGTCTTCGTAGGCGGTGGCGTAGTCGACGGTGAATTCGTTGGAGTAGAGGCGGTCGGCGGCGACGGCGGAGCGGCCGTCGTAGGCGAGGGCTCCGGGCAGGATGTCTCCGACTGCTTGGTGGCGTGCGGCGTCGGTGGCGACGTAGCACACGTCCGCGGTGTCTCCCAGGAGGGATGGCACCAGCAGTGCGCCATCGAATTCGTCGCCCATGGGTGCGGTATCCGCGACGCGTGAGGAGACCAGGCCCGTGCGTGCGCTGGGTGTCGAGTCAGTGGCTTGCCGGATGACTTCTATGGTCTCGTCGTCCAGGACGCCGGTGCGCTCGCTGAAACCAGTGGACAGGATCGCAATGCCGCGAGGGTCCCCATCAACGCCGAGGAATGGCAGCGACCCTGAGGTCGCGGAGTATACGCTGGCACGTCCGCCTGGGACCGAGGCGAGTGCACCGGTGGCGCCGGAGCGTTCCAGGGCAAAAGACGCCTCGACGC
This sequence comes from Demequina flava, assembly GCF_000975035.1. GTDB lineage: Bacteria > Actinomycetota > Actinomycetes > Actinomycetales > Demequinaceae > Demequina > Demequina flava. Next base: position 1,784,964 of record NZ_BBRA01000001.1, read on the forward strand.
CGTCGTAGCTCGCCAGGGATTCACACACGGACGTGGGGATGGGGAGTTGGTCGCCGTCCACGGTGGCGCCGGTGACGACGTAGACGTGCCCACCGGCGTCGATCCAGTCCTGTTCTGCTTCCATGAGCCGGGTCACGCCCAGGGCATCCGCAATGGCGGGGGCGGCAATCAGCCATGTGGTGGCGATGACGACGATCGCGGATGTCCACCGTCCGGTGCGTGCCGTGGCGTGGCCCTCTCGGGCAGCCAGCGATAGGGGCCAGGTTCGCCGACGAGAAGAGGCGGGGCTCATACGCGCGCACCCGAGTGGCCCACGATGCGTCCGTCGCGCAGTTCCAGCACCAGGTCGCACCGCTGCGCAACCGCCGGGTCGTGGGTGACGATGACCACGGTCCGTTGGCCGTGCGCGCCGATCATGGCTTCCAGCACGCTCGCCGAGGTCGTGGCATCGAGCTGCCCGGTGGGTTCGTCAGCCAGGATGATGGGCCTGTGTGAGGCCATTGCACGGGCGATCGCCACGCGTTGAGCCTCGCCACCGGACAGGATCCGCGCTGGCTCGTCCTCACGGCCGGCGAGCCCCACCTGGGCGAGGTAGTCGCGCGCCCTGGCCCGAGCATCGGCCCTGCTGGCGCCATCGGAGTAGGCACCAATCATGACGTTGTCTGCCGCGCTACGGTCGGGCAGCAGTGACACGGTTTGCAACACCCATGATGCGGTGTCGGCAAGCGAGTGCTCCGCTCCCTCAGCGTCAACGGCCTGAATGCTGCCCGATTGCAACGGCAACAGGTGCCCCATGAGGGACAGTAGCGTCGTCTTACCTGATCCTGACGGGCCAATGATCGCCGCCGACGCGCCGTCAGGGATGTCAAACGTGACCTGAGACAGGACTTCGTGGTCGCCGCTCGGGTACGTGAATGAGATCTCGCGCGCCGTTAGCCGCATGCGATGTCCTCCCGGACCTCCCGGGGATTCAGCAACAGCGGCTCACCCGCCAGCGAAAGGTCAACATCCACTGTGCCCAAGGTGCCCCCCAGCGGTGTGATCGGGACCGCGTCGCCAGTAAGGTCGGGGAAGACGCAGGTGCGGCCAGCATCATCGGTCACCACAGCCGGTGCCGGAACCGATGCGACCTCCGTAGGTGTTGCCAAGCGCGTGATCCCCACTCCTTCACCCAGGTCTCCCAGCGCGTCTGCGATGAGCGCAACCGACTCAGGCGCGGTGACGTAGCCGGAACCGGCCTCGTAGTCGACAACCGCGCCGCCCACGTCCAACACCAGCGGACCGTCTGCGCTCATGGTCGGTGGCTCGGTCACCTCGATCGCGCTCATCGACGCCCTGGTGCTGAATACCGCGGTGCCGGGGGAGACGCTGTCGCCCACAGCGACGCTCATCTCGTCGACGGTCGCGCTCGAGGGGCCAGTCCACACCACCGCAGCACGCGACATAACCGTGTTGTTCTTGCCATAGCCGTGTTCTTCGTTGAACTCCTTGATCGCTTGCTCGGTGACATAGCCCGCATCGCCGTCGGCCTCGCCCTCGAGATACCCCAAGTCAATGAGAAGTTGCTGGGCGATAGCCACGTCCGTGCCGTCATTACCGCGCGATACGTCCCTAAACAAGGGCGCATCCGCCGCGTACGCAAACACCTCAGCGGCATCCACAACCATCAAAAGGTCGCCGTGGGAAACGTTACTTCCGGCCGATGCGTGCATAGCCGTGACGGTCCCACTCGCCTGGGTTGTGGGGGACAGGGCGGTGGCGTATTGAACCTTGACACTCACGTTGGTTTCACCCGAGCGCTGCGCAGTCTCCACCGTCCCCGCCAGCGGTGCTGCCGGAGTGGCCGCCTGGAGCGGCGACTCCTCCGACGCCGCAAACACCCACACTCCGGCAGCTAACAGCGGGGCCCCAATTGCAGCGACCAACGCCACGGTCACACCAGTTGAACGAAAACGAGTCATAGTGAAGTGAATCTCCTAGTAGCTGCCAACGCCGGCCTCCGCCATGCAATCTACCTGCTGCTCCGATCGCAGGAAGAGTTCTTGTGAGGGTCCCACGAAGTCCATAAAGTTGTCAGCGTTGTCGTCGAAATCGACGTCCTCCCGCCTGAGGCATTCCTTGATCGCGGGCAACAGAGGCGCATACTGCTGTGCCGTTGCTCCGAGCGACGAGTCGTGAGTGCGCCTTGCGCCTCTCATGCCGAGCCTGCGCGTGCGTTCTGTTGTGAATCGGGACGGTAGGCATGGCAGTGCAGCGCCAGGGCGTGCCTTGGCTGGTTGCTCACCGCCGGATGCGCTGGCTAACTGAGGTAGCGCATCCGTTGTCATTGCGCTTCGCCCACACGCCGCTCGCAATCTGGCCCGTGAACCAACGCCGATCGACACTGTGACTGCCGGAGTACGCGAGATAGCCATTGGTCGCGCAACCTTGGTGCGGCTGCTGCAGTGAGGGCCCCTGGCGAGCATCGGCCCGAACTTCCTCATGTCATTCCGGTTCTCTTCATTGGTTCCGGAAGGGTCCGTTGTCAGGACAATACCGATCGTTGGTAGGTTTCAATGACCCACATTTGTACGGGCACAGCGGGACATGGGCGCGACTCCGCCTAGGGCTGAGAGCAGACCGCGCTAGGCTGACACCCATGCGAATTCTGGTCACGGTCAAGCACACCCCCGACCTCCAATCCCAGCGTTCTTTCACCGACGGTCGCGTCACGCGCTCGGCGGAAGACGGCACCATGAACGAGCTCGACGAGAACGCCGTTGAGGCAGCTCTCCAGCTCGTCGAGGCCGCTGGCGAGGGAGAGGTCTACGCCCTCACCGTTGGTGGGCCCGATGCTGTGGCGGCGGTCCGTAAGGCCCTGCAGCTGGGCGTCAACCACGCTCTGCATGTCTCCGACGAGGCGATCGCCGGCTCGGACGTCTTCGGAACCGCAAAGGTGATCGCGGCTGCCGTGCGCAAGGTGCACGAGGAGGCCCCGCTGGACCTCGTCATCACCGGTATGGCGGCCCTGGACGGCCTGACCTCGATGCTGCCGACCGCGCTCGCGGCGGAACTCGACTGGTCCCAGTTGACCCTGGCATCGGCCCTCTCCGTCAGCGACGGCGAGGCGACCATTGAGCGCCACCTGGCTGATGCCCACGAGACACTCGCGGCGCCACTGCCCGCCGTCGTCTCTGTGACGGATGAGGCCAACAAGCCGCGCTTCCCCAACTTCAAACTCATCATGGCCGCGCGCAAGGCGCCGGTGACCGTGTGGACGCTCGGCGACCTGGGTCTTGACCCCGCGGAGGTGGGGGCAGGAGCCTCACGCACCACGGTGGTGGACGCTTCGCCGCGCCCGCCGCGTGCCGACCGCGTCAAGGTCACCGACACCGGCGACGCCGGCACGCAACTCGCAGACTTCCTCATCGAGAAGGGACTGGCATGACGACCGTCGCAGTACTCATTGACCACCGCGACGGCGCTGTCACCCGGCCCGCGCTTGAGGCGCTCACGCTCGCCCGCTCGCTCGGCACTCCCGTGGCCGTGTGGCTGGGGGAGACCCCTAGCGCCGATGCCGCGGACCAGCTGGGCGAGTACGGCGCCAGCGAGGTGCGCGTCGTCGATGCGGCCGATGCTCGGGTCGCCTCCCGCGCCGCGGTCGCCGTGGGAGCGGCGTCCGAGGACGCCGACGCCGTGATCATGATTTCGACGTTCGTCACCAAGGAGGTGGCGACGCGTCTTGCGCTCGCGACCGGAGCCGGCGTCGTGGTTGACGCCGCGGGTGCCGAGCTCGTCGACGGCAAGGTCGAGACCTTCCAGACTGTGTTTGCCGCCACGTGGGACGTGCGCACCCGGATCAATGCCGACAAGGCGATCGTGGGCGTGCGCCCCAACACCACGCAGGCCACCCCGGCCGAGTCCGCCGGGGCTGCGACGGTCGTCGAGGTGTCCGTGGACCTTCCCGAGACGCGCGAGCGCGTGGTGGCGGTGGAGCCCGTCGAGCAGAGCGACAGCGCGCCCCTGGCAGAGGCTCCGGTTGTCGTGTCCGGTGGACGCGGCACCAACGGCGACTACTCGCTCGTGAGCGACCTGGCCGAGGTGCTGGGTGGTGCCGTGGGAGCTTCCCGCGACGCCACCGACGAGGGCTGGATCAGCCACGAGCACATGGTGGGCCAGACCGGCACCACCGTGACGCCCGCGCTGTATGTCGCGTGCGGCATTTCCGGTGCGGTGCACCACCGTGGCGGCATGCAGGCCTCGGGCACCATCGTGTCGATCAACATGGACCCGGACGCCCCCATCTTCGAGATCTCCGACTTCGGTGTCGTGGGCAATCTCTTCGACGTCATCCCACAGGCGATTGAGCGCATCAAGGAACACCGCGCCAGCTAGCGGGAACCTCATGGATGCATGCTGCGCGCCCGGCCGCGAAGGTGGAGAAGGCCACGAGCACTCGGGGCCTCAGCCCATCTCGCTAGGCCTCGGCGCAGGGTCCGCTGGTGTATCCGCAGGGGCGCACGAGTGGTGTGAGATCCCCGGTGGCACGTTTGCGATGGGGACGGAAGATCCTCAGGGCTACGGCGCCGACGGTGAGGGTCCCATCCACCAGGTGACGTTGCCGTCCTTCCAGATTTCCGCCACCACGGTGACGAACGCGCAGTTCGCGCGCTTTGTCGAGGCGACCGGGCACCAGACCACGGCCGAGCAGTTCGGCTCGTCGTTCGTTTTCGCGGGGCTCTTGCCTGACGACTTCCCGCCCACCCCCGCAGTCGCGGAGGTGCCCTGGTGGCGAGACGTCCAGGGCGCATTCTGGAATAGCCCGTTTGGCCCCGGGTCCTCGATTGACGACATGGGCGACCACCCTGTGGTGCACGTGAGCTGGTTCGACGCCCAGGCCTACGCGCAGTGGGCTGGCGTCTCGTTGCCCACCGAGGCGCAGTGGGAGCGAGCCGCTCGCGGCGGACGTGAGGGCCACCACTTCCCGTGGGGCGACGAGCGCGAGCCCGGCGGTCAGCACCGCATGAATGTGTTCCAGGGACAGTTCCCGGGCAACGACACCGGTGACGACGGCTTCATCGGCACCTGCCCCGTGAAGTCTTTTCCCGCCAACGACTTTGGCCTCTACGAGCCCACCGGAAACGTGTGGGAGTGGTGCGCCGACTGGTTCTCGCCGAACTACTACCGCGAGTCACTGAAGCTTGACCCGCGGGGTCCGGCGGCTGGGCAGGCGCGCGTCACTCGCGGCGGTTCATTCCTGTGCCACGACTCCTATTGCTGGCGTTACCGCACTGACTCGCGCAGCCAGAACACGCCTGACTCCTCGGCCAGCAACGTCGGGTTCCGCGTCGTCGCGATGTCTTAGCCCGCGCCAGTGCGCTAGGCGCGGATGTCGATCGACAACCCCAGTTGCTCCCACTGCTGAACCTCGTCCGCGAGAGCCTTCGCCTTCGCGGCACCTTGGGTGAGCGCGTGCCGTCCGGCCAGCAAGTGCAGCGGCGGAGCCTCAAGGTCCGCGATCTGGAGCAGTACTCGCGCGAGCGCGTGAGGGTCGCCGGGTTGGTTGCCGGGGAGGCGGTCGATCCGCTCCCAATACGGCTCCATGACCTCCGCGTAGTCCGGGTGAATGTCGCGCACCTTCGCGCCTGAGGGAATCCACTGCGACAGGACAGGTCCCGGCTCAATGACCGACACCCGAATGCCCAGGTGCGCGACCTCCTTGGCGAGCGACTCCATGAAGCCTGAGATTGCCCACTTCGACGCGCAGTAGTAGCCCATGCCCGCAGAGCCGCGCACCCCAGCAATCGACGAGATGGTGATGATGTGCCCGGCTCGCTGCTCGCGCAGGTGCGGCAGCAATGCCGTGGTGACGTCAGCGGAACCCCAGAAATTCGTGTCCATCACAGCCCGAGCATCGGCCGGATTGGACTCCTCAATGGTTGAGAAGTACCCGATTCCCGCGTTGTTGACGAGAACGTCGATGGGGCCGTGCGCGATGGCGGTGGCGACCGCGGCGTCGATGCTTTCGCGGTCGGTGACGTCCAGCGGCACGGCGACGACGGTGTCCGGATACTGCGCCACAAGGTCATCGAGGGTGTCGGTGTTGCGGGCGGTCGCGATGACGGTGTCGCCATCGGCAGCAGCCGCTTCCGCCGCTGCCCGGCCGATGCCGGTTGAGCAGCCGGTGATGAACCAGGTAGCCATGGGGTCTCCTTCGTCGTAGCTTCCTCTCAGCCTAGGGGCCGCGTCACGGAATCGTCACGGCACGTTCATGGCGATTTGTCCGTTTCGCCGCGAATCTGAGAGCCAACGCGGTTAGCGTGGAAGGACCTCAACTACCAGGGAGTTTTCTATGCGTGTGGTGACCAGTGCTGTGACAATGGCGTCGCTGTTGGGGGTGGGCGCACTCGTCGCGGCCCCCGCCAGCGCTGCTGATGGCACGGCCTTTTCCGAAGACCTGATTGTCTCCGAGTACGTCGAAGGATCCGGCTTCAACAAGGCCATTGAGATCTACAACGGCACCGATTCAGAGGTGGATCTGACTGCCTACGCAATCGAGCCGTACCAGAACGGCGTGACGAGCCCCTCGTCCAGCATCGATCTGACTGGGACGCTCGCCGCCGGCGACGTGTACGTCCTCGCGAGTTCGACAACCTCCAGCACCAATGACGTCGCTGCGCTCGCGGACCAGACCACCGGCTCCGTCCAGTGGAACGGCGATGACGCGGTCACGCTCGTGAAGGACGGCGCGATCATCGACACGCTGGGCGTCGTTGGGGAGCGGCCGTCATGGGGTCAGAACGTGACGCTACGGCGTGATGCCGACGTCTGCGAGGGAGCCACGACCTATGACGCATCCCAGTGGGAGTCGCTCGCGTCGAACACCGTGGACGGACTCGGCACTCACGAGTCGGTGTGCGGGCCCGAGGGGACGACGGACCCGGGTGACGGCGGAGATGGCGGCGATGGGGGTGATGGCGGAGACGGCGGCGACGCAACGCAGCTGCCGATCGGAACCGTCCAGGGCACGACCGACACCTCCGAGTACGTCGGCCAGGACGTGACAGTGGAAGGTGTCGTTGTCGCTGACTACGAAGGCGACTCGGCCGCCGGCGCGCTGCGCGGTTTCTACGTGCAGAGCCGCGATGGCGAGCACGACGATGACCCCGCCACCTCCGAGGCGATCTTCGTCTTCAACGCGGGCGCCAATGAAGTCGCGCTGGGCGATGAGGTCTCGGTGACCGGTGAGGTCTCCGAGTACCAGGGCCAGACTCAGATGAGTTTCGCGACCGTCACAAACGTAGGAACGGGCGCTTCGGTCACGCCGACGGACGTGACACTCCCGTTCCCCGACGCGGACTACGCGGAGCGCTACGAAGGCATGTTCGTCACGTTCCCCGACGAGCTCACCGTGACGGAGATGTACCTGCTGGGACGCTTCAACGAGGTCTCGGTGTCGGGTATCGGCAAGCTCGATCAGCCCACCGCGGTCGTTGAGCCAGGGGCCGAGGCTGCCGAGCTGCAGGCAAGCAACGACCTCGCGCGCATCAAGGTCGACGACGCGCTGAACCTCCAAAACGCCGACCCGATGGGACGTGGCGGTGCACCCCTTAGTGCGGACAACACGCTCCGCGGCGGCGACACGGTCATCGACCTCACCGGTGTGATGACGTACACCTGGGCCGGCAACTCCGCATCGGGCAACGCGTGGCGTGTGCGCCCGCAGAGCGCCGACGCTCCCACGCCCGATTTCCAGGCCAGCAACAGCCGCCCCACGGAGGCCCCTGCCGTCGGCGGATCACTCCAGGTCGCCAGCTTCAACGTGCTCAACTTCTTCACCACGATCGACGGCTCAGGCCAGATCTGCGGACCTGAGGGCAACAAGCAGTACTGCCGCGGCGCTGACACCGCCGAGGAGCTCGAGCGTCAGACCACCAAGCTGGTGGCCGCGCTGTCCGAGCTCGACGCTGACGTTGTCGGGATCATGGAGATGGAGAACACCCCCGGCGCTGAGCCGCTTGCAGTGCTTGCCGACGCGATGAACACCGCCACCGGCACCACGACGTGGACCTACGTCGACTCCGGGGTCATCGGGACCGACGTGATCCGCGTGGGACTCCTGTACGACTCTGCTGCTGTGGCCGAGGCCGGCGACTTCGCGGTGCTGGACTCCAGTGTCGACGAGCGCTTTGACGACGACCGCAACCGCCCCTCACTGGCCCAGACCTTCGAGGAGGTGGCAACGGGGGAGACCTTCACCGCAGTCGCCAACCACTGGAAGTCCAAGGGCAGCTGCGCGGACAGTGGCCCCGACTCCGACCTGGGCGATGGCGCAGCCTGCTGGAACGAGACCCGCCGCCTGGGTGCCGAGGCCCTCGTGGACTGGCTCGACACCTCACCCACCGGTGTGGTGGACGAGGACGTCATCATCATGGGCGACCTGAACTCCTACGCCCAGGAAGACCCCATCGACGTACTGCGCGATGCAGGCTACGTGGACCTCGCTCAGGACTACTCCTACGTGTTCGACGGCCAGTGGGGCTCTCTCGACTACGCGTTTGGCTCCGCATCGATGGTGGAGCAGGTGAGCGACGCCGCGCACATGCACATCAACGCCGACGAACCGGGCGTGCTCGACTACAACACCGACTTCAAGTCGGCCGCGCAGATCGAGAGCCTGTACGCACCTGACATGTACCGCACGTCAGACCACGACCCCGTTCTGATTGGGCTGGACCTGTTCACTCCGGAGCCCACCTGCTCGGTGTCCTATGACATCAACGGTCAGTGGCCCGGCGGGTTCATCTCGCAGTTGTGGATCACCAACACGGGGGATGAGGCCATCAGCGGCTGGGAGTTGGGCTTCGACTTCGGCGCCGGTGAGGCCGTGACCAACGGCTGGGCTGGAACCTGGAACCAGGATGGCTCCGCGGTGACAGTCGATTCGATGCACTGGAACGGCGCCATCAAGCCCGGCCGGTCCGTGACCATCGGCTTCGTCGGAAGCTCCCCCGACGGCGCAGTTGACGTCTCCGAGTTCACCCTGAACGGTGAAGCCTGCTCGGCTGGCTAACGCGACCCTTAAGGGAGGGCCGATGCTGTGGTCGCCACGGCATCGGCCCTTTCTATGTCCGGGGTTAGGCTTCGTCGGTGCCGAAGATCGGGTCGTTCTCGCCGCCGTACCCAGCGTTACCGATGACCGTGTAGCCCTGTGCGGAGTGTGCGGTGCTGTAGCGCTGATAGAACGTCAGGGCCTGCTCCTCAGAGCGGTCTTGAGCGATCACCCACACGGCGTCAAAGCGACCGTCGTCGAGCGTGACGAAGCCGTCGAAGCACAACGCGATCCGTGCCGCCTCCGACTCGCCGGCGTGGTCGTGTGCGGTCGCCACGCTGGCCTCGAGCGTCCCGGCATCAAAGCGCGTCACGCTGCGCTTGCCTTCGGAATCTTCCTCCACAGTGAAGGGGATCACGGGGCCGTTCTCAGCGGACGCAGCACCGTGATCGAGGGCCATCAAAGCCAGCTGATGAAGCTCGGGCGAACCAGGTATTTCCATGCCACCACGCTAATGGCCGTTCCGTACACTTGCGACGCATGGACACCCACTACCTCGATCACGCGGCCACGACGCCCATGACTGAGGCCGCCGCGCGTGAACAAGCGCGGTTGGCAGGGCTCGTGGGCAACCCTTCGGCCTCGCATGCGGCTGGTCGCAAGGCGCGATCGGTGGTTGACGATGCGCGGGAGCGGCTGGCATCCGCCGTGGATGCTGCGCCGTCGGAGATTGTGTGGACCTCTGGCGGGACGGAGGCTGACAACCTCGCGATCAAGGGCCTGTTCTGGGACCGCCACGACGGGGATCCGGCGCGCACCCGCATTCTTGTCTCCGCAGTCGAACACCACGCCGTCCTCGAGCCAGCCGAATGGCTAGCCGCTCACCACGGCGCGGAACTCGTGCTCATTCCGGTCGACCGCGCCGGAGTGGTCGATGTGGAGTGGCTGCGTAGTGAGCTCGCTGAGAAATCCGAGCGCACCGCACTGATCTCTGTGATGTGGGCCAACAATGAGATCGGCACAATCCAGCCGGTCGCGCAGATCGCCGCGCTCGCGGCCGACCACGCAATTCCGATGCACACCGACGCCGTTCAGGCCGTGGGCCATGTGCCGGTGTCTTTTTCCGACAGCGGCGTCACTGCACTGTCGCTCAGTGCCCACAAGGCCGGGGGACCGGTGGGCGTGGGCGCACTTGTGGTGCGCCGTGACGTGCGCATGACGCCCGTCTCGCACGGCGGGGGACAGGAGCGCCAGGTGCGCTCTGGCACGTTGGATGCCGCGGGGTTTGCTGCGGGATCAGTCGCGATTGCAGACGCTGTGGCGGAGGTTGAGGACGAGGCCGCACGGTTGCGGGCGCTTCAGGCCGATGCCGTGGCCAGGATCCGTGGGGCCGTTCCCGATGTGACGCTCACCGGGGCGCCGCTGGGACCGGGACGGCTTCCGGGCAATATTCACCTGTGCTTTCCCGGCGCCGACCCCGACGCGCTGATGTTCATGCTCGACAGTCATGGGATTCAGTCGTCCACCGGCGCGGCCTGCTCGGCGGGAGTCCACCAGTCTTCGCATGTACTGATGGCGATGGGCTATTCGCCCGCCGACGCAGCCTCGACGATGCGGTTCTCCCTGGGGCACACCACCACGGCCGCGGACATCGACGCCCTGCTCGCCGTACTTCCCGAGGCCGTGGAACGAGCGCGACGCATCCCGCGCGGTTAGTTCACGCGGCCACTAGCGTGGGCGCATGCGCATTGTGCTTGCTGGTGCCTCCGGCGTGATCGGGTCGCGACTGATTCCGCTTCTGCAAGATGGCGGCCACGAGGTGATTGGGCTGACACGCACCGCCGCGCACGTTGACGGGATTAATGCGGCGGGCGCCACCGGTATCCAGGTCGACATCCTGGATGCTGACGCCGTGCGTGCGGTCGTAAGCAAGCATCGGCCGGACCTCGTCATGCACCAGGTGACTGACCTGCCAGATTCCAAACTGGCGCTGCTGTTCAAGGTGCGCGCGCTGGGGCGGATTCGCACCATCGGCACGGACAATCTGGTGGCCGCGGCCACGGCTGTCGACGCGCGCGTCGTCGCCCAGTCGGTCGCGTTCTCGCTACCGCGCCAGGCCCAGCGAGCCATCGACTACCTGGAAGCCGCGGTTCTTGGAGTGCACGGACAAGTCGTGCGCTACGGTCAGTTCTATGGGCCCGGTACGTGGGCCGAGCGGGCGCCGTCAGGCCCCGACGTGGTGCACGTCGACGCCGCGGCACAGGCGACCGCGCGCCTCATCGACGAGCCCGGTGGCGTCGTCGAAGTCCGCGATAGCGGGATTACCCGTCCGTAAGGCCCTGCGCGACGGCCTCGTTGAGTGCCGCGGCGATGTCCACGATGCCGGCGTCGAGCCGCTCGGACTCCCAGTGGTTGATCGCCGTGTCCGTCAGAAGCCCAAAGACCTGATCGTGGGGCACGCCCGCGGACAGGAGTAGCGCGACCGATCCCGCGACCAGCGGCGACGCCATCGAGGTTCCGGACAGGGTCTCGTAGCCGTCGGATCCTTCCGCAAAGATCGTGGTGGGGTAGGTCGGCACTGAGGAGACAATGCGCGATCCGGGGGCAGATACCGCGCGGAAGTCGCCGGAGTTCGTGTAGATCGCGGGCAGTTCTAGCTCGTTCGAGGCGTTGACAACCAACACCTCGGTGTCGAGCTGGTACTGCTGTCCCACCTCTGCGGAGTTGCCTGACGCGGCGACGACGAGCACGCCCGCCTCGAAGGCCGCGGAAATCGAGTCGTTGATGACGCCACCCTTCTCGATGCGACCGAGCAGCCCGGTCTCGTCCAGCGAGAGATTGATAACGTCAGCGTCGTTCTCGACGGCCCAGTCGATTGCGGCGGCGATGTCCTCATTGCCACCCGCGCCGGAGGCGTCCAGCACGCGCAGGGGCATGATCTTGGCGTTCGGGGCGGCACCGATGATCCCCTTGTCATTCGCGGCTGCGGCGGCGATTCCGGCGACGTGGGTGCCGTGACCGTTCTCGTCCTTGGGGTCGTCATCATCATCGACGAAGTCGTAGCCGTCGACGCTGTGGTGGCGCAGATCGGGGTGCGTGGTGTCGACGCCTGTATCGACGACGGCGATCACGATGTCCTCGCCGGTGTAGCCCTGTGACCAGACCTCGGGGATCCGGATCGCGTCGAGACTCCACTGCTCATCGCGCAGGGGGTCCTTCGCGGTGGTTGGGTCGCTCGGGGACGAGCAAGCTACGGAGGTGAGCACGATGCCAGCGGTCAGGACGGTGGCGATGAGGGGACGGCGCATGGCACCGGATTCTTCCAGGTTGTACGCGTCGGCGCCATCCTCGCGAGCACGTTCCCGCACGAGGCACGAGGTTGTCGCGCGCTAGGGTGAGTGCCACCGCGTGAAGGGGAGCAATTCATGACCACAGAGGGTTCGTGCCTGGCCAATGTGAGGGATATGGCCGATGCCGCGCCGGGCCTGCGTGCTGGCGTTTATTACCGCTCAGACGCGCCGGCTGAAGGCGATAGCGCGCCCGAAGGCCTCAATCCGTGGCCGCCGGCAACAGTGCTTGACCTGCGCGGTGCACAGGAAAAGGGCCGCCCTCACGGGCTCGCCGCCGAGAGTCGCATCGTGGATCTCGAGATCTTGGATGAGGCCAATCTCACGGGAGAGCAGGCACGGGCCACACTTGAGTCGCTCGAGGCGCTCTACCTCCACATGACCGAGGGAGCCGCCGCGCGGGCCTTGGTCTCCGCGGTTCATGAACTCGCTTCCGACGAACTACCAGTGCTGTTCCACTGTTCCGTAGGCAAGGACCGCACCGGCGTCTTGGCCGCGCTGGTTCTGTCGCTTCTGGGGGTAGATCGCGAACGCATCGTGGCTGACTATTGCGCCACGGGTCCGCACATGGAAGCCGTCATCGCGCGCATGATGCGCGGCCTGTCCACCGAGTTCGCTCAGGCGGCCTTGAGTTCCGTTCCGCCCGAGGTGTTCGCGGCGCCGGCGCACGCCATCGAGGTCGTGCTCGATCGCTGGGAAGGCGCAGGCGGCACTCACGCCTGGTACCTCGACAACGGAGGCGACGAGGACACCCTCGCCACGCTCAAGGCGCGTTTGCTCGCGTAGCTGGACCCCGGCATCGGCCCGCTACAAGACGCGTACCATGGATGGGCAATCAATCTGAAAGGTCCTCATCATGCGCGTGCTCGCTGCCCTGTCCGGCGGAGTTGACTCTGCCGTCGCCGCTGCGCGCGCCGTCGAGGCCGGGCACGATGTTGTCGGTGTCCACATGGCGCTGAGCCGCAATCGCGATCAATTCCGGTCTGGCTCTCGCGGGTGCTGCTCGATCGAGGACAGCAACGACGCTCGCCGCGCGGCCGACAAGCTCGGTATCCCGTACTACGTATGGGACCTCTCCGACGAGTTTCACGACACCGTCGTGAAGGACTTCCTGTCCGAATACGCCGCTGGCCGCACTCCTAATCCGTGCGTGCGCTGCAACGAGCACATCAAGTTCGACACCTTGCTTGAGCGTGCGGCGGCGCTGGACTTTGATGCGGTTGCGACCGGTCACTACGCACGCATCGAGATTCGCGACGATGGCGTGCGTGAACTGCACCGCGCTCGCGACCCCCTCAAGGATCAGTCGTACGTGCTGGCGGTCATGGGGCCTGAGAAGGTCGCGCAGTCGATGTTCCCGCTCGGGGACATGGCGTCCAAGGCAGAGGTGCGTGCGGAGGCCGCGGCCCGGGGCCTTGGAGTGTCGAATAAGCCCGACTCCTACGACATCTGCTTTGTCGCGGACGGTGACACCAAGGGCTTCCTCCAGCGCGAGCTAGGGGAGAAGCCCGGCGAGATTCAGGATGAGTCCGGCTCCGTGGTCGGTTCGCACGACGGCGCGTACGCGTACACAGTGGGCCAGCGCAAGGGGCTCGGAATCGGGCGCCCGGCTCCGGATGGGGCGCCGCGCTATGTCACCGGCGTCGACACCCAGCGCAATGTCGTCACCGTGGGCCCTGAGACGCTGCTGTCGGTATCCACCCTGGTAGGGGATGAGTCTGTTTGGCTCGCACCGGACGTCCCGGCGGACATACCCACGCAATGTGAGGCTCAGGTGCGTGCTCACGGCGCGACCACGCCTGGCACGGTGGTGCGCTCCGGAGACCGCTTGATGGTCGAGCTCGACACGCCGATGCGCGGGGTCGCAGCGGGGCAGTCGCTCGTCGTTTACGACGGCACGCGTGTGCTGGGCCAGGCGACGCTCGCCGCCCGCGACGTCTAAGCACGCGCTCTCTTTTGGGTCCGATTGCGGGCCTTCCTCCCTGTGTTGACGATCCGCGCTGGCGGGTGCCTTCATCGCGCATGAGGGCGGGTGAATCGCATGACGCCCACGAAATGATCACGAAACATCACGGTTCGTAACGGTTCGATATCGAAACGTTTCTATGACTGGTTTTGCGTTGACATCCACATTTCTCGGTCGTAGCGTGAAACCAGCTCGTGAAAGCGCTCTCACCGTTGGAGAGAGCGCTCTCGCCGGGCCCGACAACCCTTCTCACAAAGGAGTGAACGTGAGCTTCACACGACGCAAGAAGGTGCTCAGCGCAGCAGCTGGCACCGCGATCTTCGCCCTCACCATGGCGGCATGCTCGTCAGACGACGGCGACACCACCGACGAGAGCACCGGCGGCGCAACCGCCGAGGCCTCGGATGAGGCAGAGGGAAGCGGCGACCCAGTCTCGCTGACCCTCGCGACCTTCAACACGCCCGGCTTCTCCAACGCGGAGAACGACGCTGAGTACGAGTACGACCTCATCGAGGAGTACATGGAGCTCAACCCGAACGTCACCATCACCTACGACCGCAAGGCCGAGTCCGGTGACGCCCGCGAGAACTTCTTCACCAAGCTTGGCCCCGGCGGCCTCGCTGACGTGGAAATGGTTGAGGTCGACTGGATGCCCGAGGTTATGCAGTACTCGGACCTCCTCACGGACATGTCCAGCGCAGACGTTGAAGGCCGTTGGGTCGACTACGTCGAGGCTGGCGCCACCGACGCCGACGGCCGCCTCATCGGCTACGGCACCGACACCGGCCCGCAGGGTGTTTGCTACCGCGCCTCGCTGTTCGAGGAGGCTGGCCTTCCCAGCAGCCCCGACGAGGTTGCTGCGCTGCTGGACGGTGACTGGGACAACTTCTTCGCAGTCGGTGACGACTACGTTGAGGGCTCCGGCGGCGCCGCGTTCTTCGACTCGGCTTCGGGTATCTGGCAGGGCATGACCAACCAGCTCGACGTGGCCTACGAAGACCCCGAGTCCGGCGAGGTCATCGCACTGGACAACGCCGAGGTCAAGGCCAACTACGACCAGCTGATGGCCGCGTCCGCGACGCAGTCCTCGCACTTCGGTCAGTGGACTGAAGACTGGTTCGCTGGTCTGTCCAACGGCGCGTACGCCACGATGCTGTGCCCGCCGTGGATGCTCGGTGTGATCGAGGGCAACGCGACCGAGACCGACGACTGGAACCTCGCGAACGTTTACCCCAACGGTGGCGGTAACTGGGGCGGTTCCTGGTTGACCGTTCCCGGCAACGGCGAGAACATCGAGGCTGCAACGGCTCTGGCCGAGTGGCTGACCGCTCCCGAGCAGCAGGCTAAGGCATTCGCCAACGCCGGCACCTACCCCTCGCAGGTCGCTGCATACGACGACCCGGCTGTGACCGGCGCCGTCAACGCGTTCTTCAACGACGCACCTATCGGTGAAATCTTCGCCGACCGCGCCCAGGCTGTTGTGCCTTCGCCCTACAAGGGTGAGTACTACTTCCAGGTCAACGACGCCATCAACAACGCACTCACCCGCGTTGAAGACGGCACCGACGACCCGGCAGCCTCGTGGGACAAGGCAGTCTCCGACATCGAGTCGATTGGCTAAAGCCGCTTAAGTGAGGCCCGGGCCGCCTTCCGCAAGGGAGGCGGCCCGGGTTCACCACCCCCACACTCGGCAACTCAGTCGTTAGAAGGAACCTCATGGCATCCACGGAACTCACCAAGTCTCGGGCTGACTCAGTTTGGCGTCAGCGCCTCAGCAGGTGGGACGTCAAGGCGTCGCCTTACCTGTACATCGCGCCGTTCTTCGTCGTCTTCACCATCTTTGGGCTCTTCCCCATCATCTATACAGCGGTCATTTCGCTGATGGATTGGGACACGATCCGCAACTCCGGTGAGTACATCGGACTCGGAAACTTCGAGTACGTGCTCAATGACCGCAAGTTCTGGGTTTCCCTGCGCAACACCTTCTCGATCTTCATCCTGTCGTCGATCCCACAGTTGATCATCGCGACATTCATTGCAGCAATGCTTGACCACCACCTCAAGGCGCGCACATTCTGGCGCATGGGCGTGCTGGTTCCTTACGTCATGATGCCCGTCGCCGTTGCGCTGATCTTCTCGCAGCTCTACGCAGACTCGTACGGTCTGATCAACCACTGGCTAGGCCTGGTGGGAATTGATCCCGTGCAGTGGCACAAGGACGTGATTCCTTCCCACGTCGCGATTGCCTCGATGGTGAACTTCAGGTGGATCGGTTACAACACGCTGATCTTGCTTGCGGCGATGCAGGCAATTCCACGTGAGCTTTATGAGGCCGCCGCGCTCGACGGCGCTGGCAAGGCCCGCCGCTTCTTCTCGGTGACGCTGCCGCAGATCCGCCCCACCTTCATCTTCGTGATTATCACCTCCACCATCGGTGGACTGCAGATCTTCGATGAGCCGCGGATGTTCGACTCCGCTGGTAACGGTGGCGCTGACCAGCAGTGGCTCACGATCACCATGTACATGTACAACACCGGTTGGGGAGAGCTGAACTTCGGTCGCGCCTCCGCCATTGCCTGGCTGTTGTTCCTCATCATCCTCGTGTTCGGTTTGCTCAACTTCTACCTGACACGAAAGTTCATCTCTTCCGACAAGGGCGGGGAATAAGACATGGCTATGTTCAAGCGCACCTCGATGGTGCATCTCAACCGGCCCACCTGGTTCACCTACACCGCACTCGCGGTGGTGCTCCTCGCTTCGTTCTTCCCGTTCTACTGGTCGTTCCTGATCGGTTCGGGAGACGCCACCACGGTTCGCGACCCCAACATGTCGTGGCTGCCTGGCGGCAACTTCATCGACAATGCGATGACGGTGATTCAGAACCCGGCCGTGAACTTCTGGAAGGCACTGTGGAACTCGATCATCGTGTCCACCACGGTGTCGATCTCGACAGTTGTCCTGTCCACGTTGGCCGGATTCGCATTCGCCAAGCTCCGCTTCAAGGGCAATGGCCCGCTGTTTGTCGCAGTGATTGCGACCATGGCCGTCCCCGTCCAGCTGGGAATCGTCCCGCTGTACATCCTGATGGCGGAGTTTGGTTGGACCGGTTCGCTCGGTGCAGTGATTCTGCCCGCGCTGGTGACTGCGTTCGGTGTGTTCTGGATGACGCAGTATCTGCAACAGTCGCTCCCGACGGAACTTATCGAGGCCGCTAGGGTCGATGGGTGCAACATGCTCCGTACCTTCTGGAACGTCGCAATACCCGCCGCACGCCCGGCAGCCGCAATGCTGTTCCTGTTCACCTTCGTGACCGCGTGGAACAACTTCCTGTGGCCGCTAATTGTGCTCGACCAGTCCAACCCCACGCTGCCCGTAGCGCTGTCGCTGCTGCAGGCGAACTACTTCGTGGACTACTCCCTGGTGCTCGCCGGCGCTCTGCTGGCTACCGTGCCGCTGCTGATCATGTTCATCTTCACTGGACGTCAGCTCGTGGCAGGCATCATGGCTGGTGCCGTCAAGGGATAGCACCTTGACTCCCATCGCTAGTGCCGGTCCAACGGAGGGCCGGCGCGACGGCAGCATCACCGCTGCCTCGCGCCGGACCTCCGGCCGGACCAAGGCCTCGCAGATGCGGCCTACGGCTCCCACCTTGGAGGCCGTGGCGGCGATGGCTGGGGTATCCCGCGCAACAGTGTCTCGCGTGGTGAATGGATCTCCGACCGTTAATCCCGCGAGTCGGGACGCGGTCCAAGCGGCAATCGCTGAGCTGGGCTACGTGCCCAACCGAGCCGCCCGCTCGCTTGCCTCGCAGCAGTCTCATGCGATCGCGCTCGTCGTGCCCGAAGACACGACTCGGTTCTTCGGCGATGTCTACTTCGCATCGATCGTGGGCGGCATCAACCGCCGCCTCGAGCAGTCGGATTATCTTCTCAACTTGATGATCGCCTCGAAGGGCCCCGAGGCGAAGATGCTGCGTTACCTCGCCGGCGGCGTCGTCGATGGCGTGGCCGTCGTGTCGCACCACACGTCAGACGTGTTTGTTCGCGAGATCGGTGACATGCTGCCCATGGTGATCGGTGGCCGGCCCGCGCTCGATGGGCTTAGCGGCTACATCGTGGACGTCGACAACGTGGCAGGTGCCGCCACCGCAACGCGTCATCTCATCGAAGCCGGTCGTACCAAGATCGCCACCATCACCGGTCCCATGACGATGCAAAGTGGCATGGACCGCCTGGAAGGGTGGAACCAAGCGCTGAGCGAGGCCGGCCTTGAGCCAGGTCCCGTTGTCCACGGCGATTACACAATGCTTAGCGGGACTCGTGCGGCTCGTGAACTGCTCGCCGCCGGCGCCGAGTTCGATGGCGTGTTCATCGCCTCGGACCTCATGGCCTCTGGCGCTCAGCCTATCTTCCTGGAACGTGGCATAAGCGTCCCCGACGATCTCGCGATGGTGGGCTACGACGACTCACCGAGCGCCCAAGTCTGCGAAGTCCCGCTCACCACAATCCGCCAGCCTTCAGAGGCCATGGGGGAGGAGATGGCGGACATCCTGCTCGCCGTCCTGGCAGGCGACGAGACCAAGCCGCGCGAGACAGAACTCCCTACCAAGCTAGTCATCCGCGACTCCGCCTGACCACGCAAACCCCCGCCCCCATTTTCCCCTGGACGTACATACACGGCGGGCTTTCGGCGTCCCCGCGCTCCTGGCCGTACTTCTTCGGTGACGGAACCACGGCATCGGGCCGATGCGGAAGCCGCTTCCACCAGGCATAGTGGACTGGGTAGGCGCCCCGGTGGGGCCGCCGGATCCATCCGTGACAACTCGCGAAGGACATCTCATGACGTACGTTGCCGACCCTGCTCGCTACGACGGTTCGATGCAGTACCGACGGACCGGCCGCTCCGGGCTCGACTTGCCCGTCCTGAGCCTGGGGCTGTGGCACAACTTTGGCGATGACGTGCCGATCCAGCGTCAGCGCGACATTGTTCGCCGCGCCTTTGATCTTGGCGTCACGCACTTTGACCTCGCCAACAACTATGGCCCGCCCTACGGCGCTTCAGAGGTCAACTTTGGCCGGATCATGCAGGAGGACTTGGCGCCCTACCGCGACGAAATCGTGGTGTCGACCAAAGCGGGATGGGACATGTGGCCAGGTCCGTACGGGCAGGGCGGTGGCGGTCGCAAGTACGTGACCGCAAGCCTCGATCAGTCACTGACGCGCCTGGGTCTCGACTACGTCGACATCTTTTACTCACATCGCTTTGACTCCACCACGCCTCTCGAGGAAACCGCGACAGCCTTGGACGCCGCAGTGCGGGCGGGGAAGGCGCTGTACGTTGGAATCTCGTCGTACGACGCGGACCGGACCCGTGAGATGGCTGCGCTCTTGCGGGATCTCGGGACGCCGCTGCTCATTCACCAGCCGAGCTACAACATGCTCAATCGATGGGTCGAGAATGAGGGCCTACTCGACGCTGCGGACGAGGTCGGGGCCGGTGTGATTGCCTTCACCGCTCTGGCCCAAGGCATGCTGACCGACAAGTACTTGGGCGGGGTCCCCGATGACTCGCGAGCCGCGGCGGGCAAGTCTTTGAACCCGGACTGGCTCACCGACGAGGTGGTGGAGCGTCTCCGTGGCCTGAACGATATTGCGGCCGCGCGCGGGCAGTCACTGGCACAGATGGCGCTCGCGTGGACGCTGCGCGACCCGCGGCTGACCTCGATCGTGATGGGAGCGTCCTCGGTCAGTCAACTCGAATCCAATGTTGGCGCGCTGACCGCAATGGACTTCACAGATTCCGAGCTCTCCGCGATTGACGAGCTCGCCGTGGACGCCGGGATCGACATCTGGGCCGGTGCCCGCAAGGGCCAGCTCTAACCCCTTCCCCCTGGCCGTACATACACGGCGGGTTTTTGAAGGTCGAGCGCTCGTGGCCGTACATTTTCGGCGGTTATCGCAAATAATAATGACCAGGGCCGCGGCGCGTAAGCACTCAGGTGCCGCTTCGCACTGGAGTGGACGCTGCGCCCTCCAATAGAGTCGGCCCATGACACCGCGCCCTTTCCGTCAAGTCGACGTCTTCGGCACAGATCCGTACACCGGTAATCCCGTGGCGGTTGTGCTCGGGGCGGACGGGCTCACGACCCAGGAAATGGCGCGCATCTCCGCGTGGACCAACCTTTCGGAGTGCACCTTCGTGCTCGACCCGACGGAGCCGGGCGCTGACTACCGGGTGCGCATCTTCTCCCTCACCAACGAGCTTCCGTTCGCTGGCCACCCCACCCTTGGCACTGCCCGCGCTTGGCTGGATGCCAGAGGAGTGTCGCAGACGCCAGGCACGGTCGTCCAGGAGTGCGGAGCCGGCCTGGTGCCGGTGCGTGTCGACGGCGACAACCTCGCCTTCGCCGCGCCACCCCGCATCCGCTCCGGCCCCGTCGCGACGGAGGAGCTGGCTGCGGCGTGCGCGCTCCTCAACATCGACCCGAGCACCGTGGTGGACGCCGCCTGGGCCGACAACGGTCCCGGGTGGATTGCACTGTGGCTGGGCAACGTCGACGAGGTGCTTGCAGTCAGCCCCGACGGCGCACCTCAGCCGGGCCTGCGCATGGTGGGGATCGCCGCCCGCCACGATGCCGCCGGCCCCGCGGATGTCGAGGTACGGACCTTCTTCAACGACACCGATGGACCCCTGCGCGAAGACCCCATCACCGGAAGCTTCAATGCCTCGCTCGCTCAGTGGCTCCTCGAGAGCGACCGGCTGTGCGCGCCTTACACCGCACGCCAAGGGACGATGCTGGGTAGAGCTGGACACGTCACAATCACCGCGGAGGGTGGGGACGTGTGGGTCGGGGGCTGGACGCACGTCGCCATCACGGGTGAGATCGATACGTAAGGCAACAACAGCATCGGCCCGCCTCGGTGTGCTTATGCTGAGCCTGTGAATACCACCGTGCATGTCGGAATCGTCGTCAATCCGTCGAAGACCAGCAAGGACAGCATTGAGGACGCGCTCGCGTCCCTTGATTCCGAAGGTGACGAGCCTCGAATCACCTGGTACGAAACCAGCGTGGACGACCCTGGCCACGGCATGGCGCAAGAAGCGCTGGATGCGGGCGCGACCGTTGTGATCGCCGCCGGCGGCGATGGCACGGTTCGCGCAGTGGCTGGCTGCCTTGCGGAAAACGGCTCGGATGCCTCGCTCGCCGTGGTTCCGCTTGGCACCGGGAACCTCCTCGCGCGCAATCTCGAGATCCCCGTGGGTGATCTCGCGGCGGCACTCGAGGTCGCGTTGCATGGTCACACGAGATCAATCGACGTGGGCTGGGCGATGGGGGCGATCGAAGCCACCGAGCACAGGTACGCCTTCACCGTCATGGCTGGTGTCGGTATCGACGCGCACATGATCACTGAGACCAACGAGGATCTGAAGGACAAAGTGGGCTGGCTTGCCTACGTGGAGTCTCTGGGGCGGGCCTTTTCCGAGAGCGATGTGGTTGAGGTCGACTTTGCGATCGACGGCGCTGCGTCCTCGAACACCAGCGCGCACACCCTGATCGTCGGAAACTGCGGCACCCTCACCGGCGGCGTGACCCTGCTTCCAGACGCAGTGCCGGACGACGGCGAACTCGATTTGCTGGTGCTGAGCGCAGATGGTGTGGGCGGATGGCTCGACACGATGCGTTCCATGGTGTGGGACAACGGTGTGAAGCGCATGGTGATGGGGCAGGATGAGGCGGAAAGTAGCGAGTCTGTCGAACACCAGCGCGTGAGCGAGGTGGCGGTCTCTCTGGGCGAGCCGCGAGTCCTCGAACTCGATGGCGATGACGTCGGCGAGTGTGCCGAGGTGGCGTTCTCCATCCAGCCAGGCGCGATCACGGTGCGGGTCCCGCACAACTGACGGCGCCCCGCGGCTTGAGCTCTTGAGCCAGGCACGGAATCACATGCGCCCCCGGGACGTTCTCTCACTATGACTGATTCAGTGACGCTCAACGACGGCACGACCATCCCGCAGCTCGGCTTCGGAACGTATCTGGTGGACCCCAAGGATGCGGTCGAGACCGTTGGCACCGCAATCGACGTGGGCTACCGGCACATCGACACGGCTCAGGGCTATCGCAACGAGGCGGAGGTCGGCGAGGCGATCGCGAACTCAGGCATCGCCCGTGATGAGTTCTACGTCACGTCCAAGCTGACCAACAGCAACCACTTGCGCGATGACGTTCTGCGTAGTTTCGACGAGACGCTCGAGAAGTTGCGCCTGGACCGCCTCGACTTGTTCCTGATCCACTGGCCCCTTCCGACCCGCTACGACGGCGACTTTGTGTCCACCTGGAAGGCCATGCTCGAACTGCTCGAGGACGGCCGCCTCAGCTCCGTGGGTGTGTCCAACTTCCAGCCGGACCACCTTGAGCAGATCATGGATGCCACCGGCGTTGCTCCGGTCGTCAACCAGATCGAGGTTCACCCGTACTTCCGCAACGAATCCGCCCGCATCGCTTCCCACGAGCACGCGATCGCGGTGGAGGCATGGGGCCCACTGGGTCAGGGTGCTGTCTTGAATGACGAGACAATCGCGGAGATCGCCCGGGATGTTGACCGTGCTCCCTCACAGGTCATCCTGCGCTGGCACCTGCAGCGCGGCGACATCATCTTCCCCAAGTCCATGCGCCGCGAGCGTATGGAGGAAAACATGGGGCTCTTCGACTTTGGCCTCACGGAGGAGCAGATCGCCCGTATCGACGCTCTCGACCAGGGTGCTAATGGCCGCCAGGGCCCCGACCCTGACACTTTCGACATGGTCTAAACAGCATCGGGCCGATGCCCGAGTTGCCTTGAATAGATAAGGGACCCAGCCGTGTGGCTGGGTCCCTTATCTGTGTTGCGGCGAGTGCTCGCGAATGGTTAGGCGGGAGCGAGGAGTTGCTCGCTGCGGTCCCACAGCGCACTGGCCAACTCTGGGTCATCAGCCCGGTCGTGGAGCTTCCCGGGGGCGTTCTTGGCGTAGTACCCGCCGCGCTCCCAGGTGACGCCGGGTTCGCCATCGGCGAGCCACGTGAGGCGCGAGGCCCCCGCGTCGACGCCCTCGAAGAGCTTGCTGAACAGCGAGTGGTACGCGAAACGGAATGGCCCCGAGCCCTCTGAGGCGAAGTTTGTCGCGATGGCCCCGGGGTGAAAGGACACCGCGGAGAGGCCCTGGTCGCGGTAGCGCCGGTCCAGTTCCTTGGTGAAGAGAACATTGGCAAGTTTGGCGTCGCCATAGGACTTCTGTGCGGACCACTTGCGCTTGTTTGAGAGGTCGTCGACGTCGATGTTTCCCCACGCGCGGTGGGCGATGCTCGACGTCTGGATCACCGACGCGTTGGACTCAATGAGCCGGTCCATGACGAGCGTCGTCAACAGGAATGGCGCCAAGTGATTGACCTGCATGGTGAGGTCGTGGTGGTCCTCCGTGAATTTCTGCGTGAAGGTTCCGCCGGCGTTATTCGCAAGGACGTCGATGCGGGGATACGCGTCCAGCAGTTCCTGTGCCAACGTCCGCACCTGGTCGAGGTGGGCGAAGTCAGCGACGTGGAAGGGAACGCCCAGGTCGGTGGCGACTTCTTGAGTCTTCTCCGGGGAGCGGCCCACGACGACGACGTTGTGGCCGATGTCGGTCAGCTGCCGAGCGGCGCCAGCGCCGATTCCGTCGCTGGCTCCGGTGATCACGATGGTCTTGGTTGTCACGAATGTGCCTCCTGGGCTGTCGATTGGTCCGGCCAGTTCAACGAAACTTCACGGCCAGAAAGCCAACGCGCCCCTTTCCCCGCCGAGTATGTACGGCCAGGGGAGAAGGGGCGCGTTGGTGACGGTTGTTACGAGCGGTGCGCGCGGTAGTAGGCGATGAGTGCCTGCGTCGAGGCGTCCTGACCGTTCAGCGCGTCGTCGTCGCCCTCAATGGCGGGGGCGATCTCGAGCGCGAGCTTCTTGCCCAGTTCCACGCCCCACTGATCGAAGGAGTTGATACCCCAGATCACACCCTGCGTGAAGGTGATGTGCTCGTACAGGCCGATGAGCTGGCCGAGCACCTGAGGGGTCAGCGACGGCGCAAAAATCGACGTGGTGGGCCGGTTGCCTGCGAAGGTGCGTGCAGCGACCAGGGCCCCCGTGGTGCCCTCAGCCTCGACCTCTTCAGCGGTCTTGCCGAAGGCGAGCGCCTTGGTCTGCGCGAGGAAGTTCGCCAAGAAGAGGCTGTGGACGTCCTGATCGCCGTCCTTCAAGTCGTACGCAGGGTTCACCACGGAAATGAAGTCCGCGGGGATGAGCTTGGTGCCCTGGTGGATCAGCTGGTAGAACGCGTGCTGGCCGTTGGTGCCGGGCTCGCCCCAGAAGACCTCGCCGGTCTCGGTCGTGACAGGAGAGCCGTCCCAACGCACGGACTTGCCGTTGGACTCCATGGTGAGCTGCTGGAGATACGCCGGGAAACGGTGCAGTTGCTGCGCATACGGCAGTACGGCGTGCGACTGCGCGCCCAGGAAGTTCACGTACCAAACGTTCAGCAGCCCCATGAGGACCGGGACGTTCTCCTCGAGGGGAGTCTCCGCGACGTGACGGTCCACGGAATGGAAGCCGTCGAGTAGGTCGCCAAAGACGTCCGGTCCCAGGGTGATCGCCAACGACAGTCCAATAGCGGAGTCCACGCTGTAGCGGCCGCCCACCCAGTCCCAGAACCCGAATGCATTGGTGGTGTCGATCCCGAAGTCCGCGACCTTGTCCAAAGCGGTGGAGACGGCGACGAAGTGGTGCGCGACGGCCTCGGACTTGGCGTCGTCTGATGCGACGTCGACGCCTGCCTGCGAGAGCTTCTCCCACAGCCAGGTGCGTGCCAGGCGTGCATTGGTGAGCGTCTCGAGCGTGGTGAACGTCTTGGACGCCACGATGAACAGCGTGGTCTCGGGGTCGAGTCCCTTGAGCTTTTGGCCCATGTCTGTGGGGTCGATGTTCGAGACAAAGCGTGCGCTGATGCCGGCGGTCGCGTAGGGCTCGAGCGCCTCGTAGACCATGACAGGCCCCAGGTCGGAGCCGCCGATGCCGATGTTGACAACCGTCTCGACGCGCTTGCCGGTGATGCCGGACCATTCACCCGAGCGCACACGCTCGGCAAATGCGGAAACCTTGCCCAAAACTTCCTGGACGTCGCCATCGATGTCCTGGCCGTCAACGGTCAACGAAGGCTCCGCGTCGGCCGGACGTCGCAACGCAGTGTGCAGAACGGCGCGGTCCTCCGTGGTGTTGATGTGCTCGCCCGCGAGCATCGCCTTGTAGCGCTCGGCGACGCCGGTCTCCTCGGCAAGTTTCACGAGCGAGGAGAGGATGTCGTCCGTCACGAGGTTCTTGGACAGATCAACGTGCAGGTCCGCCATGGGGAATGACAGTCGCTCGACGCGACCAGCATCGGCTGCAAACCAGCCGCGGAGATCAGGGGCGAATCCGTCCTTGTGAGCGGTGAGCTCGGCCCAGGCGGAGGTGGTCGTGGGATCGATCGGTGCAGTCACAGAGACCACGTTAGTCCCCTCGCGCACCTGCGTCTCTAGGACCTTGGGGATTAAGTGGCGGGAACCGCCAAATTCTCAGTTGTGACCGCGCGGGTGGTCGCGTCGACATCGAGCGCCGAACGTCCCCACGCCACCAGATCCGCCCGCGCGCCAACGCGAATGCCGCGACGCGCTGCTCCGCCGGTGGCGCTCACAGCGTCGGCCAAGACAAGCACCTCAGTGTCGTTCAGCGTGATGTCGCTAGCAGCATCGAACTCGTCATTGAAGGCAGCGATGTCGACAATGACGTCGCCGGCCACCGCGACCGCCGCGGGCCGCAGGTCTCCGTCAATCAGCGCGAAGGGGGCGCGTACTACAAGGCTCATCAGCGTCATAGTCGACACCATAGAGACGTGGTGTTGCCGGTGTGTGACGACTTTGTACCAAGTTGGGAACGCCGCCCTCACGTGCTGCTAGGCAGGCCCGAACGTCTGGCGAATCTGCTGCTTCCAGTCACTGTCCGCAAGTCCTGCGCGGTCGAGGAGGTCGCGCCAATCTTCGGAGGCGTGCTCGATGGCATCGTCGAACATCGCAGCATTGCCACGGGAGGCGATCGAGACCGCCGCGTGGACACGCTCGGGGTCCGTATGACCCTCGATCGTGAGCCGCTCCAGCGCACTGACCATCCGTGACGATGACGGCCCAAACTGCTCCACCACGCGCTCGCGGACGCGATCACTCACAAGTGCCATGCGCAGGATCCTCTCACGCCGGCGACGAGGCGCTGCGCCAGTGTCAGTGGGGTCTGTGATGATGGGCGCGTGGACCTAGAAGAGATGACCGTGGCTGATGAGCGCGCGTGGCACGAGTGGCTCGTCGCCAATGACAGCTCCAGTAACGGCGTGTGGCTGGTGCTTGCCAAAAAGGGCGTCACGGAGCCCACTTCGCTCACCTATGCACAGGCACTCGATGAGGCGCTGTGTAGCGGGTGGATCGACGGGCAGCGGCGCTCCCGGGATGCGACGACCTTCATGCAGCGCTTCACTCCGCGCCGTCCCCGGTCCCTATGGTCGCGTCGCAATGTCGAGCACATTGCGCGCCTGAGGGAAGCTGGCCGCGTGCGATCAGGTGGAGAACGTCAAGTGGCCTTGGCCCAAGAAGACGGGCGGTGGGAGCGGGCATACGCGGGATCAGCCGATGCCGTGGTTCCCGATGACCTGGCACAAGCCTTGGCAGCGGTGCCGGGCGCGACAGAGCGCTTCGCGGCGCAATCCGCTCAGGACCGCTTTCTCGCGATTGCTCAACTGACGACCGCGGTAAAGCCGGAGACCCGCACCCGCCGCATGCACCGGCTCATCGACAAGCTCATGAGCGCTGGCTAGACGACTGCTCGGCTAACTCTCGGACCGAGAAGCCTGAGCGCCAAGCCCCGGCACCACGACATTCGCACCGCACAACACCACGCCGATGCGCGCGCCAGGCTCAGGCTTCCATCGACCAGTGTGCAGCGCGGCAAACGGTGCGGCCACGCCGGGCTCGACCACCACACGCAACAATCGCCACAGCCGGGCCTGTGCATCCAGCACCTCATCGTCGGTGACGACGATCGACTCAGCGTGGGCTCCACTCAGTGCGGCCCATGGAGTATCGCCAATGCGCCGTGCCCCCAGGTGGTCTGCAGCCACACCGCTGACCGGCACGGTGACCGGCGCGCCAGCCTCGACCGCCGCTGCGTATGAAGCGGTGCCAACGGTTTCGCACCCCACGATCGGGATCCGGTCCCCGCACCACGCGGCCGCGCCTCCGGCAAGTCCGCCACCGCCGACGGCGAGCATCATGGCATCGAGGTGGCCAGCATCGGCCTCAAACTCACGGGCAACCGTGGCCGCACCGGCCATCACGATCGGGTCATCGAAGGCTGCAATCGAGGTCGCGTCGTGCTCTGCGAGGTACTCAGCCGCAGCATCGGCCGCATCGCCGTAGGTGAGGCCGATGCTGTGAACGTTGGCCTCCAAACTCACCAAGCGCTCGACCTTGGCGGGGTTGGCCGTTGTGGGGACAAAGATGTGCGCGTCATGGCCGAAGCGGTGGGCCGCGTAGGCCACAGCTGCGCCGTGGTTGCCACCGGATGCGGCGACCACGCCCGCGTCGGATACCGGCTGAGTGGCGACGTAGTGCACGGCACCGCGTGCCTTGAATGCGCCAGTGACTTGCAGATACTCGAGTTTGAAGACGAGCGTCGCGTCGATGCCAAGGGTGTCGCCGGGGACCTCGATGATCGGCGTGCGGCGCACGTGTGGCGCAATCGCGGCTGCGGCCGCTTCGATCTGTGTGGCAGTAGGAACAGTGCTCATGTTCCCAGTGTGACTTACCCGCCGTTGGCGGAGAAGTGCATCCAGTCCTCGCGGCCTTCCCAATGGCCGCCCCACGCCCAGCCGATCTCCTCGAACGCGTCGTACACCACCGACGGGTCGTGAATCATGCCCGGACGGTCCCACCCGCGATCCAGGTAGGCCTCGGACAGTTCGGGGAACAGGGCATCGCCCTTAATAAAGGGATTGTGGAAGGGGTTGATGTCAACGGCGAGCCCGGAGGCGTGCTCGGACCAGTAGTCCTCCGCCGCGACCACGCGCCTGCACGTGAAGGAAGAGGTGATGTTGTGGTCGCCAGTCGTGGGGGACAGGTGTTCCTCGAGCGAGATCACCCTCATCTCCTCGATGGGGAACTGGGATGCGAAGACTTTCTCGAAGGCGCCCGCGACATCCTCTGCATGGTCAGCGCTGATGATCATTTCCCCGGTGTGGACTTCGCCATCGAATCCCCAGAACGGCATGACGATGTACGCCAGTTCGTTCATGGGCGTGGGGCAGCCTTCAACCCACGATGAGCGCTCCGCGACGTCCGCGGGAACGGGACCAATCTCCGCGAACCACTCCTCGCCGTCGGGGGCGGGGAGCCATTCGCGTGGCTCGAACTGCCGATCCCGTAGCTCTTCAGGGGTGTCTGTTTGCACTCCGAGGTCGTAGTCACCAATCTCGAGTGGGATCTGACCTAGCCAGAGTGGGCGTGCAAACGCGTCATCTTCACCGTGGCTGTGGGCATGATCAGCCTCGGCCGAGGGCGATGGTGAGGAGGTGGGCTCCGGAGAAGCGGTGATCGTTGTGGTGGCAGTGGTGCGCACAGTGACTGCGGGAGCGGGGTCCGAGCCGCTCCAAGCGCACCCCGCCAGACCAACAGCGCCGGCCACGGCGCCCACCGTCACGATCCAATTCTGCTTAAGCATGGGCCCACCCTAGTGAGCACAGCCGACACGATCCATGCCGACGTCACCCAAGCATCGGCCCGTGTCGGTGACTCATGGTGAGATAGGACCGTGAGTGAGACGACTGACCCCCGCGCCCGTCACCAGGAACTCGTCCAAGAGATCGAGGAGCACCGCGCCCGCTACTACGGCGATGACGCGCCCACGATCTCCGACGCTGCCTATGACGCGCTTGAGCGTGAGTTGCACGATCTCGAGGATGCCCACCCGGAGCTCGCTGAGCCCGACTCGCCCACCCAGACGGTTGGGGCCGCCCGTGGCGAGACCGGCTTCGCCTCGGTGCAACACCGCGAACGCATGATGAGCCTCGACAACGCCTTCTCTATTGAGGACGTGGAAGCGTGGTTCGCGCGCCTGGAACGCGAAGTGGGCACTCAAGAGGTGGTGTGCGAGCCCAAGATCGACGGGCTTTCAATCTCATTGACATATGAGAACGGGCAGTTGGTGCGCGGGGTGACGCGTGGCGACGGCACTACAGGTGAGGACGTGACCGCGAACGTGCGCACCATGTCCGACATCCCTGAGACCCTCAGCGGCGATCACATTCCCGACATCGTCGAGATCCGGGGCGAGGTCTACCTGCCCTTGGCGGCGTTCGAAGAACTCAATGCCCGGCTTCTCGAACAGGGCAAGCCGCCGTATGCCAACCCGCGCAACACGGCCGCCGGTTCCCTACGCCAAAAGGACCCAGAGGTGACCGCGACACGACCCCTGGCCGTGACGACCTATGCCTTGGGTGCGCTCGAGTGGGGACAGGCAGGGGCCGATGCCAGGGCTGAGACCCAGGCCGGCATCTATTCCGTACTGGCCGGGTGGGGATTGCCGGTGAGTGAGCACACGCGCACCTTGAGTGGCGTTGAGGCCATTGAAAGGTTCCTTGCGGAACTCGAGGACAAGCGGCATTCGATGGTCCACGAGATCGACGGCGCCGTTCTCAAGGTGAACTCGCGTGTGGTCCAGGGGCAGTTGGGCTCGACGAGTCGCGCACCGCGGTGGGCGGTGGCGTACAAGTTCCCACCTGAGGAAGTCCACACCAAGCTTGAAGACATCCGCGTTGATGTTGGGCGGACTGGTCGTGTCACCCCGTACGGCGTGATGACCCCGGTCACCGTTGCAGGGTCGACCGTCACTTACGCGACCCTGCACAACCGCCACGAGGTCAAGCGCAAGGGCGTCAAGATCGGCGACACGGTCGTGCTGCGCAAGGCCGGCGACGTGATCCCCGAAATCGTGGGGCCGGTCGTTGCTGCCCGCACTGGAGACGAGCAGGACTGGGAGATGCCGCAGGGTTGCCCTTCATGCGGCACCGAGCTCGTTGAACAAAAAGAGGGAGACAAGGACCTGCGCTGTCCCAACTCTCAGAATTGCCCGGCGCAGATCATCGACCGCATTGCCTTCATCGGATCGCGCGGAGCGCTCGACGTCGAAGTCCTGGGGGAGAAGGCCGCTGCCGCCTTGGTCGACGCAGGTGTGCTGAGCAATGAAGCCGGGTTGTTCTCGTTGACGGAGGCTGACTTGGCTCGCGTCCCCCTCTTCACGTTGGAGTCCGACTCTAAGAAGGACGGCATCGAACGCAAGGCCGGGGACGTCTCCACCAATGGCTTGCGGCTGCTCGAAAACCTTGAGTCCGCGAAGCGACAGCCACTGTGGCGCGTCATTGTCTCCCTCAGCATGCGCCACGTGGGGCCCACGGCTTCGCGCGCGCTCGCGACGGCCTTTGGATCACTGCCGAGCATTCGCGAGGCGACCGAGGCGCAGTTGGCGGATGTGGATGGGGTGGGCCCCACCATTGCTGCCTCTGTCACGCGCTGGTTCGACGTCGCGTGGCACCAAGACATCGTCGATCAATGGGCGGCAGCCGGAGTGCGCATGGAGGATGAACGGGACTCGACGGTCGGGCGCACCTTGGAAGGCCTGACGATTGTCGCTACCGGCTCGCTTGAACAATTCACCCGCGACTCCGTCAAGGAAGCGATCATCTCGCGCGGGGGCAAGGCCTCTGGCTCGGTATCCAAGAAGACTGACTACGTGGTTGCCGGAGCCAACGCAGGATCCAAGGCAGACAAAGCGGAGCAACTCGGCGTGCCGATCCTGTCCGAAGTTCAGTTCGTGGAGCTCCTTGAGAGGGGTCCACAGCAAGACTGACCACGGCAGATGCTCCAACGGCGAACGGGGACTGTTCGCGCTACCACATCCGGAGCTGAGAAAGTGCCGAAAAAAACTTGAAACAATTTTTGAGCGGACCCGGTCATATTGAGGCCAACGGGACACCTCACCCAGGGATTTACCAGGCACTACGGTCGAGATGTGGGCGCCGTGAGGGCGATTTGACTTGGGTGTTCATATGGCCGTAATGTTCTTCTCGCTGCCAAGGACGGAAGCGCCGCGGAAGACCAAGCACTTGGTCCCAGCGGCACCTCTAGACAGCTCACTCAGCCAACTGATGCAGACGCTAAAGCGCCTGCGCCAGAGTGCTGCAGTGGGTCGAGTCAGACACTGACAACTCGCCGACAAGGCGATTTGACAAGGTCAGGTTCGAGC